>CBDBBK010000002.1:0-1491229 GCA_965202655.1 Vicinamibacterales bacterium
CGCCAGGGGGCGCGCATCGGACCGCGTCCACCCGGCGGCCCGCCGCGTCTCCCCGGCCCCGGTCCCGCGCGCCGCCGCCGCTCGTCATCCAGCCGGACGATCACGGCGTTGAACGTCTCGAGCTGTTCCGGAGTCAGGATGTCGGCAATCTCGGATCGAAACGTCTCCTCTTCCGTCTCGATCCGGCGCCGCATCGCCTCCCGCTCGGCACGGAATCGGTCCCGCCGCGCCTCGAACACCTGCTCCAGGCGCTCCTCCTGCTGATCGGTCAGATCGAGCCGTTCGGAGATCCGCTGCAGCAGACGGCCGCGCCCGAAAGAGCCCGGCGCCTCGCGTCCGGCGAAGGAGGGCGGACCGAAACGCGGACCGAACCACCCGAACGGCGACCAGCGGGTGACAATGATCCCCCCCGCCAACCCGGCGACGAAGATCACCAGGACGAACAGCGCGACCCACAGCTCTCGTTTCATCTCGGTCGTCCCCACCCTACCGCCCGGCAAGCAGCAGATCGAGCAGCAGGTCGTCGCTCTCGGCGACCGCTTCGCTCTGCCAGAGCCGCGTCACCGCGTCGTTGGCGCCGTCGTCGGTTGCCCATGCCGCGGCGAGGTCGGTGAAGGCGATCGCCTCGCCCGTTACGGCAGTCTCGTCCGCGCCGTTCGTTGCGGACCCGAAGCCGAGCGCGGCGGCCACCGCCAGCGTGGCAGCGATCGGGGCCAGCCGGATCGTCCAGACCCGCCAGTTCAGCAGGTCGAGCCAGGCGCCGCCCGCCAGGGCGCCAGCCTCGTCGAGCGCGCCGGCCGGATCCTGCGCCGGCAGGTTGGCCATGACCCGCGTCGCGAAGCCGGGGCGTACCGCGGCATCCGGGCGGGCCGCCAGCAGGGCGCGAGCCGAGCGCTGCGCGTCGAGCGCCTCGCGGCACGCGGCGCACGCGGCCAGGTGCCGATCCAGCTCGGCCTGCCGCCCGGCATCGAGCGCTCCGTCGGCGGCGCGCACGAGCAACGACTCGGCCTGTTCACACGTCATGGTCCTGCTCCTGTCCATCATCCCGTCGCCGCCCTTGGCGACCGTCATCTGCCTCCGACGGAGCGCAGCAGCGACCGGAGCCGCCGCCGCGCGCGGAAGATGCGCGACTCCACCGTGCCGATCGGCGAGCCGGTCACCTCCGCGATCTCCCGGTAGTCGAGCCCCTCGACGTCCCGCAACACTACCGCCAGCCGCCAGTCCTCGGGCAACTGCGCGAGCGCGCCGTCTATCGCTTCCCGGGTAGCCAAGGTCTCCTCGGCGCCGGTTTCACCCGACGGCACCTCGTCGGCGCGGAGCGTCGCCTCGTCGTCGTCCAGGCTCTCGCTGCCGAAGCGCGCCTGCCGCCCGTGCCGCTCGAGATGCGTCCGCGCCACATTGGATGCGATCTTGTACAGCCAGGTCTTGAACGCGCTATCGCCCCGAAAACTCCGCAGGCCCTTCCAGGCCCGAATGAACGCTTCCTGCGCCACGTCCTCCGCCCCGCCGCTGTCGCGCACGATGGCCGCCGCGAAACTGACGATGCGGGCCTGGTAGCGAAGGACCAGCGCCTCGAACGCCCCGGCGTCGCCGGCGCGCGCCGCCTCCACGTCGGCGCGATCCGGATCGGCGCGCTCGGCAGCGGATGGCTCCGCTACCGAGACCGTCTGGTCAGTCGTCACCGTCGTTCGGTTGCGCTGCCCGGCATCGGGCCAGGCGCTTGCCGCGGCCAGGCTCGTCCCGACGGTCCATCGTTCGCTTTCGACGCCAGTCATCGTCATCGCCACCGTCCCGTTTCGCGCTGGCGTTCTCCATAGACCGCGGCTCCTCCGTCGTTATTCCCGTGGTTTTCACCGGGAAGAATCGCACCCCGCGGCCAGTCGGTAAGCACAGGACGCACGACGACACGGAAGGAGCACACGATGCGACAGCACGTTACACGAAAGCGGATTCTGGGCGCGGTCATTGCCCTGGGGTTCACGATGGTCCTGACGCAGGGCGGGTTCGCATGGTTCGGCGAGCCGGCGGCGGCGGAGGAAGAGCCGGCGGCGGCCGTCGAGACGCAGCGGCGCGGCTTCCGCCCCGGCGCCCGCGGAGGTCCCGGCCGGGCCGAGCTGCTCCCGCTCCGGCGGCTCGATCTGAGTGATGCGCAGGAGGAACGGATCGATCGGATCCGCGATGAGGCGCGGGAAGCGGCCGCCGAGGCGCGCGAGCCCATGCGCGAAGCGCGGCGGGAACTGCGGGACGCGATGCGCGGCGAGTCGGTGGAAGAAGGCCGGATCCGGGAGCTGGCCGCCGCCGTCGCCTCGCTCGAGGCGGACGCGCTGGTCCGGCGGGCCCGGCTCCGCACCGACATGCTGGAGGTTCTGACGGCGGAGCAGCGTGAAGAGATGCGCGAGTTGCAGGAGCGTCGCCGTGAGCGGCTCGAGGAGCGGCGCGAGAGACGGATGGAACGTTTCCGCGATCGGCGTCGTCAATAACCGAAGAACGCGTTTGGGCTGGGCGGACGGTCCCTCCTTGTCCGGCGAGCCCTTTCGAGCGGGCGTTCCATGAAGAGGCGCATGGAACGCCCGCTTTTTTTGCGTCTGGGGCGGTTTGCTCCCGTCTCGCCCCGGTAGTACATTGCCCCTCTGGCAGCTTTCAACTGGCCCGAGATGCTCCTGAAGCAGGTACTGGCCGTGGCGGTGGCGTTCGCGGGGGCGGCCGCGCTGGCCGTGGCCCAGGCGCCGGCCGTCGAGCCGCCCACGGCGGAGCAGGCGGAGTTCTTCGAGACCGCCATCCGCCCGCTCCTCGCCGACAACTGTTACGCCTGCCACAGCGCCAGCGTCGCCACGCCCTTCGGCGGTCTTCGGCTCGACAGCCGCGAGGCGATGCTGGAAGGCGGAGACACGGGACCGGCGCTCGTGCCCGGCAGCCCGGCGGACAGCCCCATCGTGCAGCGCATGCACGGCCGGCCGGTCCTGATGCCGCCGACCGGCGCGCTCGATGCCGGCGAGATCGAGGCCGTCGCGCGATGGGTGGAAATGGGCGCCCCCTGGCCGGTGGCCCGCGCCGCGGCCGACACTCCCGATCCGTCGGAGCCGTTCGATCTGGAAGCGCGCCGCACCGCGCACTGGGCCTGGCAGCCGGTCGTCGCGACGGAGCCGCCGCCGGTCCGCGACGAGGCGTGGCCGGCGACCGTGGAGGATCGCTACCTCCTGGCCCGGCTCGAAGCCGAAGGACTCGCGCCGGCCGGCGACGCCGACCGCGCGGCGCTCATCCGGCGGCTGTCGTTCGACCTGCGCGGCCTGCCGCCGACGCCGGCCGAGATCGCGCGCTTCACCGCCGATCGGTCGGCGACAGCCTGGGCGGATCTCGTCGACCGCTATCTGGACTCGCCCCACTTCGGCGAACGGTGGGCGCGCCACTGGATGGACCTGTTCCGCTACAGCGAGTCCCACGGCAGCGAAGGCGATCCGGACATCCCGCTGGCCTGGCGCTACCGCGACTACCTGATCCGCGCGTTCAATGCCGACGTGCCGTACGATCAGTTGGTCCGCGAACATCTCGCGGGCGACCTGCTCCCCGATCCGCGCATCGATCCGGATGCGGGGACGAACGAGTCGCTCCTCGGAACCGCCAACTACCGCCTGATCGAGCATGGCTATCAGCCCGTCGATCCCTGGGAGGACCGGGTCAAGTGGACCGACAACCAGGTGGACGTCGCCTCCAAGGCGTTCCTCGGCCTGACGGTGTCATGCGCCCGTTGCCACGACCACAAGTTCGACGCGATCAGCCAGCGGGACTACTACTCGTTCTTCGGCACCCTGTATGGCGCGCGCCCGACGCAGCGCGCGATTGACGACCCGGCCGTGCTCGCGACCAACCGCGACGCGCTGGCCGACCTCAAGACGCAGATTCGAGCGACCCTGGCCGAGCGCTGGAGCCGCGACGCGGCGGAGGCCGGCGGGAAACTGCTGGCCATGCTCGATCCGGCGGCGGACGCCTCGGCCACGGAGGCGGCAGGGGCAGCCACGGCCGGAGACGCGGAAACGCCGACCGCGGAGGATCAGGCCGCTGCCGCGGAGGCAGCGGCCCAACGCGACACGGGCAGCGTGCTCGCGGCTTGGCGCGCCTTCGCGGACGTGGATGCCGCCGACTTCCCGGGCGCGTGGGAGGCCATCGAGACCCATTGGGAAACGGAACTGGCCGCGCGCGAGCGATTCAACGGCGAGCATTTCGACCTCGCATGGGACCTGAGCGATCCGGATGACTACGCGGCGACCGTCGGCCACGGCGTCGGCCGGACGGTCGGACCCTCCCGCCCGGGCGAGTTCGTCATCCCGCGCCGCGGCGACGACCTGCTGGCCGGCATCTACCCCGGCGGCGCCTACACGCACCTGCTGTCGGACAAGCACGCCGGTGTCATCCAGACGCCGCGCTTCCGGATCGACAGCGACTTCATCAGCTTCCGCGTGCTGGGCGGCAACCTCAGCTTCGCGCAGTTGATCATCGAGAACTACGCGGTTCCCCGCGGCGGCATCTACCACCTGCGCTACAGCCCGAAGCAGGACGCGATGACCTGGGCGCAGTGGGACACCAGCTTCTGGAAGGACTTCACCGCCTACATCGAATTCGCGACGCAGGATGACGCGACGATGTTCATCCTCGACCCCGAGGACGGCCGCGAGCGCTTCCGGCCCGCGCGGCGCACCGACGGCCGCTCGGCCATCGGCGCCAGCCGCATCCTGTTCCACGACACGAAGGCGGCTCCGAAGGAGACCGTCGTTCCGATCGGTTCCCTGCTCGGCCGCGACGCGGCGGACGACCGCGCGCCGGCGACGCGCGAGGAACTGGCGGCGCTGATCGGCCGGCGGCTGGCGGAGGCGGTCGCCGCCTGGGGCGACGACACGCTGACCGGGCAGCAGGCGGTCTTCCTGGACGAGTTCGTGCGCGCCGACCTGCTGCCCCGCTCGCTCGAAGAGCTGGTCGAGCTGCGGGCGCCGGTCGCGGAGTACCGCCTGCTGGAGCGCGACGTGCCGGTGGCGCGCCGCGCGCCGGGCGTCGTCGACGAAGCGGCGCCCGATCAGCCCCTGCTCGTCCGGGGCAGCCACACGAACCGGGGCGACCTGGTGCCGCGGTCGTTCCTGACCGCCCTCGACGAGCGTCCGTACGACGATCCGGGACAGGTGCGCCTCCGGCTCGCCGAGGCGATCGCGGCGCCCGGCAATCCGCTGACGGCGCGCGTCGCCGTGAACCGCGTCTGGCGGCACCTGTTCGGTTACGGCCTGGTTCGCACCGTCGACAACTTCGGCCGTCTCGGCGATCCGCCGTCGCACCCCGCACTGCTCGATCATCTCGCCGCCGGGTTCGTCAGCGACGGCTGGTCCATCAAGCGGCTCGTTCGCCGGCTCGTGATGAGCCGCGCCTACCGGATGGACAGCCAGGCGTCGGCCACGGCGACGGAGCGCGATCCGGAGAACCGCCTGCTGCAGCACGCCAACCTGCGCCGGCTCGACGCCGAGGCCATCCGCGACGCGATGCTGAGCGTCTCCGGCCGCCTGGACCCGACGCTCTACGGTCCGTCGATACCCGTCCACTACGCGTCGGGCCTTTCCGCGAACGAGGACTTCAACAACAACGGCCCGGTCGACGGCGACGGCCGCCGCAGCATCTACCAGGAGATCCGCCGCAACTCGTACAACCCGTTCCTCGCGGTCTTCGACCTCCCGACACCGGCGACGACCCGCGGCCAGCGCGACACGACGAACGTCCCGGCGCAGTCGCTGGCCCTGCTCAACAGCCCGTTCGTCATCGGGCAGGCGGCGGAGTGGTCACGGCGCCTGGCCGAAGGCGAGGCGGGGACCATCGACGGCCGGATCGATCACATGTTCATCAAGGCGCTGGGCCGTCCGCCGGCGGAAGCGGAACGCGCGCGCATCGTCGACTACCTGAACGGCGTGGCCGCCGAGCGCGGCGCCGAGACGTCGCTGCTGCTGTACGATGCCGGCGTCTGGCAGGATGTCGCGCACAGCCTGTTCAACCTGAAGGAGTTCATCTTCGTGCCGTAGCGCACGCTGGCCGCCGGCGACGGAAGACAGAGAGCAGCCATGTCCTTCGACCCACGCAACCACCCCACGGTGCGCCCCTTCCTGACGCGCCGCGACATGTTGCGGCAGACGTCCACCGGGTTCGGCTGGCTCGCGCTGACCGCGCTGATGGCCGACGGCGCCTACGCCGGCCTCGCAGCGCAGGCGGCTCCCGGCGCGGGCGCATCCGACGGTCCGCTGGCCGCGAAGGCCCCCGACTTCGCGCCGAAGGTGAAGAACGTCATCTTCTGCTACATGTCGGGCGGGCTGTCGCACGTCGATTCCTTCGATCCGAAGCCGCGGCTTGCCGCCGAGGCCGGCCAGCCGATGCCGTTCGAGACCGAGCGGACGATGTTCAACCAGGACGGCAACATCTGGCCCAGTCCGTGGGAGTTCACCAACTACGGCCAGAGCGGCATTCCGGTCAGCGCGCTGTTCCCGCACATCGGGAGCGTGGCGGACGAATTGACCGTAATCCGTTCGATGACGGCGCCGTTCATGGAGCACGCCCAGGCGAACTTCTACTTCCACTGCGGGATGCCGTTCACCGGCTTCCCCAGCATGGGTGCCTGGATCACCTACGGCCTCGGCACCGAGAACCAGAACCTGCCGGGGTTCGTCGTCCTCGGCAGCGGCGGCATCCCGCTCGGCGGCGTCCAGGTGTTCGGCAACGGCTTCCTGCCGGCGGTCCATCAGGGCTCGCTCCTCTACCCGGGACAGGCAACGCCGCTGCACAACGTCCGGCCGGCCGAATCGGACGACGCGCAGCGCGCCCGGCTGTCGGTGATCGACGACCTCGACCGCGGTTTCCTCGACCGGACCGGCGACGAGCCGCGGGTCGAAGCGGCGATCGACAACTACGAGATTGCCTACCGGATGCAGACGGCGGTGCCCGAGCTGACCGACCTCGGCGACGAGACCGAGGCGACCACGCGGCTCTACGGCATGGACTCGCCCAATGCGTCCACCGCCGCCTATGGCCGGCAGTGCCTGGTGGCGCGCCGGCTCGTGGAGCGGGGCGTCCGCTTCGTCGAGCTGACGATGGTGGGGACCGACGGCATGGGCCAGGCGGCCAACCCGTGGGACCAGCACACCAAGCTGGAGGAGGGCCACACCGCCAACGCGCTCACCGTCGATCAGCCGGTCGCCGGCCTCCTGAAAGATCTCCGCTCGCGCGGCCTGCTCGACGAGACGCTGGTCATCTTCAGCGGCGAGTTCGGCCGCACGCCGTTCGTGCAGGGGACCAACGGCCGCGACCACAACCCCTACGGCTTCAGCCTCTGGCTCGCCGGCGGCGGCCTCAAGAAGGGCTTCATCTACGGCCAGACCGACGAGTACGGCTACCGCGTCGTCGAGAACGCCCACACCGTCCGCGACCTCCACGCCACCGTGCTGCACCTGCTCGGCCTCGACTACACCGCCCTCACCTACCGTTTCGGCGGCCGCGACTTCCGCCTGGCGGACGTCGACGGCCATCCGATCCGCGGCATCCTCACGTAAAAACGTCGAGACGGCGAACCGGGAACTGCGCGCCCGTTTCGCCACGGGCTTTGCGCCTTGGTGTGCGGTCGTGCGCTACAGCGTCGACCGCATCCAGGCGGTGGCGAGGCTGTCCGCGTACTCGTTCCAGCGGTTGCCCGTATGGGCGGCGGTCCACCGTAGCTTGCAGCCGGGGTGCGCCCGGTAGAGTGCCAGCAGCTTCTTCACCATCTCCAGGTTCTTGATGGGACCGGCCTTCCGCTTCCAGCCGGCCCGTTCCCAACCCGGCGCCCAGCGGGTGATGGTATTCACACAGAGTTCGCTGTCGGTGAGCACGTCCACCTCGGCGTCGGCCGGCAGCATCGTGAATGCCTCGATCAGCGCCCGCAGTTCCATGCGGTTGTTCGTGGTGTCCGGATCGTGGCCGTGCGCCTGCCGGACGATGCGCCCGTCCTCGACCCAGACGACGCCCCAGCCGCCGGGGCCGGGATTCGGCACCGCGCTGCCGTCGGTGAACACGCCCGAACCGGCGCCGGGCGGTTCCGGGTACTTGGCGAGAACTTCGGCGAGCGTCAGGTTCTCCTCCCGGAGCGTGCGGCCGCGGTTCGTGCCGCCGCCCCGCCCGCCGCTGCCGGCCTGACCGGCGCTGCCCGCTTGGCTGGCGCGTCGCGCACCGGTGCGCTTCTTCGGCGAGTGCAACCGGCAGTACTTCGGTTGCCAGCCGGGATACTTGTCGAGCGCGGCCTGCGCGACCTCGAACGACGAACGGCAGACCTCGCAGGTGAAGCTGGGCACGGCGGGAAGAATACGCTGGATCGTCGCCTCGGCGAGCCCGGCGAGCCCGGCGCGCCTGGGGTTCAGGGCCCCAGGGCGCCGATCGGAATGACCCCTACTTCCCCGGGTTGGACATGGCCGTACCCGGCGGGAACGATCACGGCGAGGGCTGAGGGCTTGCCGTGGTCGCTCTGCTCCATGCGGCGGGCGAGTCGTTGCAGGTTCCTGGCGCCTTCCTCCACCCAGCGTTCGCCCAGCTTGATCTCGAACGCCGCCCAGCGGCCGTCCGCGGCTTCGATGACAGCGTCCACTTCGAGACCGTCCTTTTCCCGGTAGTGGAAGACCTGTGCATCGGCCGCCTGGGCGTGGACGCGCAGGTCGCGCACGACCAGGGATTCGAACAGCAGCCCCAGGAACTGCAGGTCGTCCATCAGGCGGGGAGGCGTGACTTGCAGGGCGGCGACGGCCAGCGATGGATCGACGAAGTGTCGAACCGGCGTCTGCCGGAGCGTCGTGCGCGACCGCAGGTGCGGCGACCAGGCCGGCTGATTCTCCAACACCATGAGCCGGTCGAGCGCGTCGAGATACTCCGTCACGGTATCGGGCTTGAGAGCGTGGCCGGCCTCGCCCGCGTCCGCGGCCAACGTCGACAGGGCGACGGGCGTCGCCACGTTGCGCGCCAGCGAACGGAGCAGCCGGCCCACTTTGACCGGATCTCGCCTCTTGCCGCTGGCTCGGGATACGTCGGTGCGGCGGACATCGTCCAGATAGCCGCGGTTCACGCGAAGGACGCCCGGGAGGGGCCTGCCAAGGTGACCCGGCCAGCCGCCGGCGCAGATGAGCTCGGCGACGGCGGCGATCGACATTACGGATTGCGGGGCGCGTTGCTCCTCGCCGTCGAGCAGTCGGCGCAACGAAATCTCACCGCTTGAGCGTCCGCTTTCGTACAGCGAGAGCGGGCGCATGCGGAGACGAACGAAACGTCCGGCGCCGGTGTGCCGAGCGGCGTCGTCGGCGGGAACGGCGGAACCGGTGAGAATGAACTGGCCGGGGGCACCGCGGCGATCGATCGCACGGCGGACATGGTTCCAGATGGCGGGTTCCAGTTGCCATTCGTCGATCAACCGCGGCGTGCTGCCATCCAGCACGGCCGCGGCGTCGGCGGCGACCATGCGCCGTGCGTTGTCATCGACGTCAAGCAGCACTTCGCTGGCCGCTGCGCGGGTGGCAGTCGCCGTCTTTCCGGTCGCCCGGGGCCCTTCGACGAGAACCGCGCCCGCGGATTCCAGAAGATCGGCCAATTCAGCGTCGACGATTCGCGGAAGATAGGTCATGGCCCGATCGAAACCTGACACAGGTTTTACTCCCGGCAGCGGCGCCAGCGCAACCCCAACGGGTGATTCGGCGAGGATGCAACGGGTGATTTGTCGACTTACCAGCGGGTGATGGCGTTCCGCGTGCAGTCGCTGGCGACCGTCGCGGCAGCCGGCTTCGAGTTCGAGGACCGCGGGTCGGGCATCACCAACGTCTTCACGCCGGAGGACGAGCGGATCGAGCTGTTCGACGACACCGCGACGAACCTGACGTTCACGCGCGACGACGGCGCGACGGATGCAGTCTCCCAGCGGCACAACGGCCTGCTCGAGGGCGCCATCCGCTCGCACCACCTGCACCTGTATCTGGTGGAGGACGCGGTGGAAGAGGCGCAGGACTGGTACGCGACGATGTTCGGGGGCGTCCCCGGCATGCGCTGGCGCTACGACGCGGTCGACCTTCCCGGCATCAACTTCAACTTCTCCTACAACCCCGATGCCGGCGGCGCGCCCACCCGGGGGCGCATGCTCGATCACATCGGCTTCGAGGTCGAGAACCTCGAGCGGTTCTGCCGCGAGCTCGAAGGGCGTGGCGTGACGTTCGACGTTCCGTACCGCCGCAGCGATTCGGGCCTCGGCTATGCGTTCCTGACCGATCCGTGGGGCGTGTCGATCGCCCTGACGGAAGGCCTCCGCGGGCTCTAGCTGTGTAAGCCCACCAGGTTGTTCAGCAGCGCTCGCCCTTGCCGTTGGTTGGCGGCCTGGTGGGCTTACACGGCTAACGAGTCGCAGTCACGCGGTTTCCTCCACACCCGGACTGTCTCCCGGTCGCCACGCCACGTCGATGACGTACGGCAAGTCGAGATGCTTCCCGTCCCAGTTGGGGATCGAGGTGCTGGAGTCGATCCGGATGCCGTCCTCGGCAAGCTTCGCGTCGGTCGGCTCGAGCGGAGCGCCACTCCAGGCAGGCATGGCGGGCACCATCGGCAGCGGCCGGCCGGTTGCGTGCGTGAATTGCGGCTGGCCTTCGGCGTCCAGCGTGATCCTGTAGCCCTCCTCATGCACCAGGCGATGGTGGCGGCGGCACAGCAGGACCAGGTTCTCCAGCTTCGTCGCGCCCCCGTCCGCCCAATGCCTGATGTGATGGGCGTCGCAACGCCGCGCCTCGCAGCCCGGGAATCGGCAGTGCCGGTCGCGTGAGGCCAGGGCCCGGCGCAACGCGGGCGGGATGGTCCGCGTCTTGCGGCCGACGTCCAGGATGTTGCCGTCGGCATCATGCCGCATCACCACCTTGCCGGCGTCACAGGCCAGCCGACGCGACGTTTCCGCGGAAACGCGGATGCCGCCCGCCTCTTCCAGGGCGGCCTGTCCGGCGCTCGGCGACGCATCCGAGCAACCGCTTCCGTCACGCTCACTGGCTTCCGTCTGCGTTTCCGCGGAAACGTCGTCCCGCAGCGCTTCCGGATCCACGTGCACGACCACCTGGTACCGGTCGCCCGCCGTGCCCGTGTCGAGCTTCGCCGCCAGCGCGCTCTCCGCAATCAGGCCCAGCGCGTCCGCATGCCGGCAGCCGGGCGAGTCGATGTTCCGCGGCTCGGCCTCCTTCGCTTCCTGGTAGAGCTGGTCGGACGCCGCCTCGATGGCCCGGCGCACCACCGCGCCCACCTCCGGCGTCAACCGCCCCCGGACGACGAACATGCCGTCGGCATCGGGATAGATGCTGATACGGTGATTCCGCCGCCGTTCGCGGTCCTCCCGCCCCTCGTGCTGGCGGTCGCACAGCCGCCACGCCCGGACGATCTGTTCGAGGTGGGCCGCCGTCCCCTGGTGGGCGAGATGCAGCAGCCGGTCCTCGGTCGTGGGCGTCGCCACCCGGGTGATGGCGCGCACCTTCGAGTAGGAGACCTGCCCCCGCCGCAGGGCGTCGGAGGTCTTCGGCAGCTTCGCCAGGGCATGGGCGACCCGCACGTACTCGCGGGCCGTGCCCGGCGCCAGGTTGGCCCGCCAGCTCAACCACTGCGCATACGACGTTGCGCCCGACCAGCCCTCGAGTTCGTCGAAGCGGCGGATGCGGACCAGCAGCTCGTAGACGGCGGCGTCGATGCGGGCGGAGAGTTCGGCGATCTCGTGTTCCAGGCGGTTGCGTTCTTCGCATCTCCGGCGGAGGTCGTCGGGAGACAGGGACTGATTGGTTTCGGCAGTCGTGGGAGTGTTCATACTCTCAGTCTAAGTCCCTGTATTTGGGGCCTTTACGCTGAGGCGTGGCGGTCGCAGCGGGGTTCGGATGAACCTGTCGCCGCGATTCACGGCCGCGTGGCCCTGTGGCGCTGTCAGCCCGCTGGAACAACCAGTTTGCCGGTCGGTCGGGAAGTTCCGCAGGGGTGCGTGGAAAAACCTGTCAAGCAGTTTTCTGCCTGTCGGCCGTGGGCGGTCGCGCCGCAGACCGTAGCACGGCCATCCTGCTACGCGAAGTCCTTCCTCGGTCCGCTCAGCATTGGATAGTCGGGATCCGAGCACGACGCGCGCCAACCCGCCTACAACGGGCTGCGCCTGGGTGCAGTCGGCAACCACCGGGCCAAATGACGGGAGCTTCTGTGCGGAGCGTGCGGCTTGAGGTCGGGAAGCGGTAGTACACTAGCTCTTGAATCCGAGCTGGATTCGGACCAATCTGGAGGGGAAACCGATGGCAAGTGACCCTCGTGAGTGCCCCGCCTACACAATTGGGGAAGCCGCGCATTACCTGAACTTGCCGCCGGCGACGATTCGCTGGTGGGCGGTCGGCCGGGGCGAGTACCCGCCGGTCATCGCCGTGCCACAGCAGGATCCGATTTGTGCTGCTGTCGTTCCTGAACCTCACGGAACTCCACGTGCTGGCCACGATTCGACGGCGGCACGATGTCTCGATGCCGAAGGTGCGAAGGGCCATCGAGTATCTGAAGCAGCATACGAGGCATGTGTCCGGTCGCCGCTATCCTCTGATCAGTGCGGACCTTGAGACAGACGGGCTGGATCTGTTCCTTGATCACTATGGGCAATTGGTCAACATCAGTCGGGAAGGTCAGATGGCCATGCGTGACTTGATGAAGGCTGCCCTGCATCGCATCCATCGTGACCGCGACGGCGTACCGATCAAGTTGTACCCATTCACGCGAAGCAGCATCGCGGATGCTCCCTCTCTCGTCGTGATCGATCCGCGGATATCTGCGGGTCGGCCGGTGATCGTGGGCACGGGCCTCGCGACCAACGTCCTTGCCGAGCGATATAAGGCGGGCGAATCCGTCAGGGAATTGGCGCGAGATTATGAGCGCGAGGAAGGGGAGATCGAGGAAGCGATCCGATGCGAACTCCGCACGGCCGCCTGAGCCGATCCTGTTCCTGGACCGAAACCTCGGACGTCACGTGATCGCCGGCAGGCTGCGCGCCGCCGGAATGCGCGTCGAAATCCACGACGACCATCTTCCCCCGGACGCTCCAGACGCGGAGTGGATTGCCTTGGTGGGTAGAGAGGGTTGGGTCGCGGTGACCAAAGACAACAACATCCGCTATAGGACTGCGGAACTCCAGTCCGTTCGGCAGCATGGGGCACGGATTCTCGTGCTTCGGACGAGGAACGCGACTGCCGAGATCGACGCAGAGCTCTTGAAGCGAAGCAGGCATCGGATTGCCGCTTTTGTGGCGAGAAGCAGTGCGCCGTTTCGTGGCGGCGACTTGATCGAGGTGGTCGTGTGGACTTGTATTCGCTGTCCGGCGGTCCCGGCCGAGTGAAGCGCCGACTGGGGCGACCACGCCGCTCGCTGTTGTAAACCCACCACGCTGTTCAGCGGCGGGTTGAGGGTCTGGAAGGAAGACTGGTAGCCCAGGCTGGCGTGCGGGCGGTCGGGCATCGGGCCCGCATGAACAACCTACCGAGAGATCAGACCTAGAGGACGCATCAGCCCAAGACCTCAGCCAAAGCCACCAGCAGCGGCGCAATCAGAATCAACAGCACATACGACGCAATAACAAGAACGCATGCCAACACGACAAAAGCGGTACAGCGCCAAAGACAGCCGAGACACCCAGTGGGCTGCAAATCCAATCAGACCGCCTGACGATGTAACCGCGGCTCCAGAGCCTCTATTCGATGGAAGTACATCGAGATGACACAACCGGGAACCAGCGTAGCAGTACCAGATCCGGCTTCACCGTTCACAGATTCGACCAGCGTGGCGACGGACCGTGCGGGAGCCACAAAGTACCTCCGCCCCGGTGATCGACTCATATTTGTGTAAGGGGTTGATCGCGACTATAGCCCCTTGCTTGGCAGGTCGCAATGGTGTTGGGCTTGGCCGTGATAGAGAAGGCACAGCTATGCTGGAGTGATGGCCCGGGCAGTCCACCGCGTGCACACTTCACTCCGGCTTCGGCGCCCGCTGAGTGAGGTGTTCCCGTTCTTTGCCGACGCCCGCAACCTGGAACGCATCACGCCGCCCTGGCTCCAGTTTCAGGTGGTGGCGTCCGGCGCGATCGAGATGCGCGAGGGGGTGACGATCGATTATCGGTTGCGTCTCCGTGGCATCCCGATCCGCTGGACCAGCCGGATCGCGGCGTGGGAGCCGCCGCATCGCTTCGTCGACGCACAGGATCGTGGCCCGTACCGGACGTGGCAGCATGAGCACCGGTTCCGGGACGACAACGGCGTGACGGTGGCGGAGGATGAAGTCGCCTACACGGTGCCGGGTGGCAGCCTTGTGAACCGCTTCTTCGTCGCCCCCGATCTGCGGCGTGTCTTCTCGTACCGTTGCCACGCGCCTTCGGGAGATCTTCGACTCGCCGGCTGACGATCGCGATTTCGTGCGCGTCGAGTGACCGGTCGGGCGGCGTCTGTCTCGCTACCCCTGGCGGAACTCACGCGGGTTGGCAGAAATGCCAGGGGACGGTCCGGATTCCCTTGCCGAGCGTCCGGACACGGTCGGTGCGGCAGGCGAGGAGGCCGGCGCCTCCGGTCAGCGCGCACCAGCGGGCGAGGTTGTCAGCGTGCCGAACGGTGGGAGTGCGGGTCGCCTTCACCTCGATGCCGTAGAGGCGACCGTCGATCTCGGCGACGATGTCCACTTCGAGACTGGCGCTCTGCCAGTGGAACAGCCGTGCGGGGCTGCCGCCGTGGTGGGCGGCCTTGTGGAGCTCGGCGACGACGGCGGATTCGGTGAGTGCGCCGAGGGCTGGGCCCCTGCAGGATGGCGTCGGCCGTGCGGTAGCCGAGGATCCAGCTTGCGAGACCCGGATCGGCGACGTGGAGCTTGGGGCTCTTCCGGACCCGCTTCCCGAAGTTGCGGTGATACGGGAGGAGCAGCACCACGAGGCGGCTCGCGACCAGCAGGTTGAGCCACCGCTTCGCGGTCGGTCCGGTCACCCCCGCGTCGCGGCCGAGTCGCGCCAGGTTCAGCACCTGGCCCGTCGAAGCGCAGGTCAGGGCGAAGAAGGCGCGGAACGTCTCGAGGTCCGACACTTGTTCCAGGTTGCGAAGGTCCCGTTCCAGGTAGGTCTGCACGTAGCTCTGCATCCAGAGGTCGCGGTCGACGCGCCGGTTGAGGCGTGGCTCGGGATAGCCGCCGCGGTGGAGCCAGTCGCCCAGATCGGGAGGCGGGGCGATGGTGCGCATGGCGCGTCCGGCGATCAGGCGCGTGAGCGCGGGCGCGCGGCGGGCGCGCGCCGTCTCCGCCACCGAGAGCGGATCGAGGTGCAGCACGGCCACGCGTCCCGCCAGCGTCTGACTGACGCCGCGCATCAGGGTGAAATCCGGAGAGCCGGTCAGCAGCCAGCGGCCGGGCTGGCGATTCGCGTCGATCGCCTCCTTGATGTAGTGGAGCAGTTCCGGCGCGTACTGAATCTCGTCCAGGATGACTCGCGGGCCGGCGTCGGCGAGGAAGCCGGCCGGATCGTCGCGCGCAACGTCCCGCACGTCGGGACGCTCGAGCGAGACGTATCGATGGGTGGCGCCGAACTCCTCGCGCAGCAGCGTCGTCTTGCCTGTCTGCCGCGCGCCCGTCACCAGCGCGGCGGGAAACGTCCGCAGCGCTCGGCGGATGGGGGGCGGCGAGCGTGCGCGGAACGTACTGGGCCGCCATGACCTATGTGGTGTAAATACAATATACCATTTTATATTTGCACACACTCGGGCGAACATTTCTGCCGGTGGTTGTCTCGGCTATCATGGGTGGCATGGCACCAACATCAACCGACTGGATCAACTTGAATCGGCGTCTCGTGGCGGCGCTGCAACCAACCCGGGGCGCCCGTGGCCATCTCGTTTCACGCACCGGGAGACACGCCTCCGGCCGAGCGGGTGGCGCCGGACTACCCGGAGCCGAACGAACGCGGGCGGACCGGGCAGGTTCCGGCCGGCTGCGTCTTCTGGAATCACGGTGCGGAACGCACGTTCGCGACCGCAGCCGAGGATCACGCCAACTGTAGCGTCGGCAGCTACACGCATGGCTTCCTGACGCTGGAGGAAGCGGCGGGGAAGGACGACGTCGAGGCGGTGCTCGCGGCCGGCTGGGTCGATGAGGCCGCCGTGATGGGCCTGCCCCATGTGGCGGAGCGTCCGGGGTCCGTGGTCTACGGTCCGCTGGCGGAGACGTCCGTCGCGCCCGACGTCGTGCTGCTGCGGATCAACGGGTTCGCGCTGATGTCGCTGAAGAGCGCCTGCCCCGAGATGGTGATCGAGGGGAAGCCGCAGTGCCACATCGTGGCGATGGCGAAGGACCAGGGCGCGGTCGCGGCCAGCGTCGGCTGCGCGCTGAGCCGCGCGCGGACCGGCATGCGGCCGGAAGAGATGACCTGCGTCATTCCGGGCGCGCGCCTGGCGGAAGTGGTCGACAGCCTGGAGGCGACCGTCAACCTCGACCGGATGATGGCGCACTACGCGGCGACCGACGCCCAGCGTTTCGACGATTAGTCGAAACGGAAGCCGACTTCGCCGCCGCGCCCGCCCGGATGGCCGGCGGGGACGCCGGCACACCCAACGGACGCAGGATCAGGGCGACATCAGGCCGTCCTCCAGCAGCAGGCCGTCGATCAGGACGGCGGCGCGCCACGCCCGGGCGAGGGCGTCGAGGTGCATCTCGCGCATGGTGACGAGCCGCTGCCGGGCCGTTAGGACGTCCACGTATTCCGCCATCATCTGCCGGTAGCGTTCCAGGCGGAGGCGATGCGCCTCGTCCGCCCGAGGGAGGATCTCGTCGCGGTAGGCCCGGGCGCTGTCCGTGGCCTCGGCGTACGTCCGGTACTCCTCCGCGAACCGCGCGCGCAGATCCAGTTCGACGCGCGACACCTCGCTGCGGGCGCGCGCCAGTTCCGCCTCGGCCGCCGCGATGCCGTCCCGGTTGCGGTTCCAGAGCGGGATGGTCACGCCGACGTCCGCGAAGGCTTCCAGGCCGACCGGCGACGGACCGTGATCGAGCAGCTCGCGGTTGTAGCGGGGACCCGCGCGCACCACCAGGTCGGGCTTCGTTTCCTTTCGCGCCCGCACGACCGACGCGGCCGCCCGCGCCACCGCCGCTTCCGCGGCATGCAACTCCGGGCTGTCGCGCAGCAGGACGGCCAGCGCCATCCCCTCGTCGAGCGGCCGCGGCAGCGCGGCCGGATCGGCGGCGAGCGGCGACGGACCGAGCGATGGGTCGCCGACCGCCACACCCAGGTGGCGCCAGGCGCGCCGCTCGTCATGGCGGGCCGCTTCCACCGCCACCCGCGCGGCATGAGCGTCGGCTTCGGCTTCCAGGAGGTCCGGTTCATCGGCGACGCCGATATTGGCGAGCTGCCGCGTCGTCACCACCACGTCGGCCGCGTGCCGCGCCAGCTCGTCGCGAATCGCCACCCGCTCGGCGGCCAGCACCGCTTCGCGGTAGTGCAGGCGGACCATGGTCAGGACGCGCTGGCGTTGCGCCGCCTCGTGGGCGCGTGCCTCGTCCGCCTCGCCCCTCCGAACCGCCCGGTCGGCGCCCAGGCGCCCGCTGATCGGGAAGACCTGCTCCACGAAGACGCCGTGTTCGCCCCAGCGGATGATCGGGCCGCCGCTCACCTCGTCCGCCGTGTACCCGATGGACGGGTTGGGCCAGCGGCCTGCCTGCCGGACGAGTGCGTCGGCCGCGGTGACGTCCGCGGCCGCCTGCGCCAGCGTGGGATTCCCGGCGAGCGCCATCTGCTCGAGCGCCTCGAGCGTAAGCGGCTCGCCGACGGGCTGGGCCAGCGCCGCCGGTGGCGCCGGCGCAGCGGCGAGCACCGACAGGACGACGACGACGGCGGGGATTCCGCGGCGCGGCATCAGGCCACCTCCCCGTTCCGGCGGGCGCCGATGTCCGCCTGGATCGCGTCGTAGAGGTCGTCCTCCAGGACGCGCACCAGCGTCATCATCCCCATCATCCCGCCGGTCCAGGTGGGACGCAGACCTCGCGTTTCCGGCTTCTCCACCATCTCGTCCATCGCCATGAACATGTCCTGCGGGAAGCCCGGCACCTGGGGCGCATCATCCGACGTGCCGTGGCGCATCTGCATCGGGCCGACCATCGCCACCATGTGGTTCATCATGTGATGCGGCAGGTGGCAGTGGAGCATCCAGTCGCCCGGGTGCGTGGCGTCGAACTCGATGTCGCGCGCCTGCGCCACCCCCACCAGCACCGTGTTGCCCGGCTGCCACGCCGCGCGCGGGATACGTCCCCCCTCGGTCGCGACCGTCTCGAAGGTGTTGCCGTGCAGGTGGATGGGATGGTGGTCCATCCCCAGGTTGACCATCCGGATCCGCACCCGTTCGCCCCGCCTCACCAGCAGCGGCGTAGTCGCCGGGCCGGCGCGCCCGTTGATGGTGAACCAGTTGAAGTCCATCTCCAGCGTGTTGGGGATGCTGCTGTTCGGCCGTAGCGCCCACTCCTGGAAGATGAGGCCGAAGTCGCGGTCGACGCGGGGCGTGTACGCCTCGCGCGGATGCATGATGAAGAGGCCGATCATCCCCATCATCTCCTGCATCGCCATGTGCGAGTGGTAGAAGAACGTTCCGTGCTGGTGCAGCGTGAACTCGTAGGTGAACGTCTCCCCCGGCGCGATCGGGTCCTGCGTCAGGCCCGGCACGCCGTCCATGGCGATCGGGATCTCGAAGCCGTGCCAGTGCATGGAGAAGAGCTCCGGCAGGCGGTTCTCCACCACGAGGCGGACCCGATCTCCCTCGGTCACCTCGATCGTCGGCCCCGGCATGGTGCCGTTGAAGCCCCAGCAGTCGACCGGGCGGCCCGGCAGGAAGTCGCGCCGGACCGGCTCGGCCACGAGGTGGAACTCCTTCACGCCGTCGGCGTCGATGCGGCGCGGCGGCAGCGTGGGGAGGTCCGGGGTGACCACCGGCAGTGGCGCGGCGTCGTCGGCCGCGCGTGCACCGGCGTTCGCGATCGCGGCCACGGCGCCGGTAGACGCGCGTTCGCCGGCCGCTGCGGCGCCGACGCCGCCAAGCGTCGCGCCGAGAAACTGTCGTCGATTGGTTCTCATCGGTCTGCTCCCTGGCGCACGGGCCGAAATGCCCGAGCGCCGGCAATCGGTCGATTCGGTTGAACGGAACCGAGACGGGAACGGACGGCGAGATCAGCAGCGAAGGGGCGGAAGGAATCCGCCGAAATCGGCTACGGGCGGGGGTGCGTGATCCGCGATCGCCGGCAGGACGACCGGGGCGCTGGCAACTTGTGGGGTCGTCGGCACGACGGCCGCCAGCGTGTCGACGCGATCCAGTCCGGTCTTCGCGGCTGGCCGCGCCCGCGACGCGTCGTCATGGTCGCATCCGGTTTCGGAGCCGGGCGCCTCTGAAGGGGGCGGCGCGCCGTCGTCGCCGTCCGCGCCATGGCAGGCGGGCTCTTCGGTGCGCGACGGCTGGGCCGGTAACTCCAGGCAACTGTCGACGCAGAGCGCGCGGACCCCGGGCAGGAGCGCGAGCAGGGCGACGACCGCGACGTGAAACGCGGTGCGTGCCATCACTCCGACTGTATCACTGCGGGGCGACGGTGAACCGGACGGACGCCAGCTTCGTGTCCCAGATCACGGCGAGACGGCCGCCCTCGGGGGTCATGTCGAGGAACTGCCAGGAGAGCTGCTCGAAGGCGACCGGCAGGGTCTCCAGTTCCATGGGCGTGCGCAGCACGTCGCGGTCGTCGGTGTAGTCGAAGGCGCCGAAGAGCGCGTCCCGGTTCTCGGCGTCGTAGGCCTGCTGCGCCGGCCAGGTGGAGACGATGAAGGTCCAGCCGTCGTCCGCCAGGTCGATGAACAGCGTGTACTCGCCCGGCTCGACCCGGGTGCCGCCGATGATCAGCGGCGCTTGGGTGACGAGGCGCGTCGTCAGGTTCGCCCCCGCGCGCCATACCGGGGCGCCGTCGTTGAGCATGTCCGCCCAGTCCGGCGGGCCGAACAGATCGCGCCCGCGCTTGAGGGGTTGCCCGTAGTACACGTCGATCCAGGGGCCGTGCAGGTAGCCGTACTGCACCGGATCGAACGTGCCGCCCACCTGTGTCGCGGAGTGGCCGGGCGGACTGAGCGGGCGTCGCTCCTGCGCGAAGGTGGAATCCACAGTTACCGCTAGCGCTGCGCCGGCCGCGCAGGCCAGCGCGGCAATACCGGGGGCACGGGAGGCCGATCGAGTGCCGGACATGGTGTTCTTCTCCTGGAGACTGCTGTGTTGCAGCATTGAAATATGCGCGATGAATGTTCATTTTTCAATGCGCGTCAGTGGGGGGCGGCGACGGCGATGCCGTGCTCGTAGACCAGGCGCCCGCCCCGCTCGGCGGTCTGGTAGAGAAGGACCAGGGCCGCGAGGCCGGCGGCGGCGATCGGGAGCCAGGCCGTGCGGGCGGCGATCCGGCCGGTCCACTCGAGGGCGGCCCGGACGAGGGCGACCGCGCCCGTGTAGATGGTGGTCCAGAGCGCCCAGTCCCAGTGCTCGTCCACCAGCGCGTGCGCGGGGCCGGGGATGCGGACCAGTTCCGCGTCGTTCCGTCCGGTGAAGTACGCCGCGACGAGGGTGGCGGCCCCGGCGACGTAGAGGCCGGACGCCACCCGGCGCAGCGTCGAGCCCCGCGACGTTCCCAGCGCGACCACATCGATCAGGGCCGCCGTCACGATCAGGGCGATCGGGAAGTGGACGATCTGGGGGTGGAGCGGCATCGTGCTCAGGAGATGCCGGCGCGGACGCCGGCGCGCCGCGGCGTCACGGCGCCACCCGCCAGGGGGAGACCTGCGGCCAGTCGCGCAGCGCCTCGAGCGCCCACTCGTTCGTTTCGTCCGCGTGGGTGTGGCACGACGTGCAGGCGTTGGGGATGCCGTAGCGGATGGTGTCGGCGGGCGATACGAACCGGAACGTGTGGCTGCTGACGTTGACGTCGGCGATGGTGCGCGCGATCCGCGGCATGTGGCAGGCCACGCACGAGCTGCCTTCGCCCTCGGGGTCGTGCTGCGTGTGGTACTCGAGCGAACCGATCGGACCCGGTTGCAGGTACGGCTGGTGGCACGACGTGCAGACTGCATTGCCCGGCGCAATGAGGTCCGCGTCGTGCTCGGTGCCATGGACGTCGTGGCAGTCCGTGCAGGTGACGCCCTTCACGTACATCATGCTCCCGACGTAGTCGTTCCCCTGCATCCGGTTCTTGTGGGCGGAGCCTTCCTGCCAGTGGGTCACCGTCTCTTCGCCCAGGTGGGCGGGGTCGAGCTCCCAGAAGTCGCTCAGGCGCTCGCCGGGCCGGAAGCCGACCGGCCAGTCGACGTATTCCCCGTCGATCGGGTTGCCGTGCGGCTGGCCCTGCGAGTGGCACGCGATGCAGATGTCGGTGGCGCGGATCGGATCGAGGTTCGCGGGATTGACGATCGTGTCCGCCACCGGGTCGAAGAGATGGTCGCGCCCCGGGCCGTGACACGCCTCGCAGCCAACGTTCCACTCGGTGACGGTCCGCGACCGGAGGTCGTAGTTCACCGAGTGGCAGCCGTCGCAGAGCGGGCCGGTCGGCCGCTCCATCTGGTCCTCCGGGTAGTGCGCCACCCACCACTCGTTGCGTGGCCCGTAGCGCCGCCACTCGCCGTTCTGCACGTCCCACTGCGCCGGCAGCACGAACAACTCGTCGCCCCGCCGCGTGAAATAGCGCTGCTTCCACTTGTGGCCGTAGGTGAACGTCACGTCGTCCGGGCCGAACGTCACGAGGGGATGCGGCGTGTCGAAGTCGCCCAGGATCACGTCGGGGCGCTCGCGCGGGTCGACCAGGACGTTCGCCATCAGCGTTTCGCTCCACCGGCCGTGGATCTCCAGGTGGCAGTCGCGGCAGGCGGCGGATCCGGTGTACTCGTCCGGATAGTCGGCGGGGTCGGGCGGCGGCGGCGATGGCGCGCCGCAGCCTCCGGCCAGCGCCGCGGCGGCCGCGAGCCCAACGACGACGACGCCTCGGCGCGTGGCAATCACTGACCGTCAGTGTAAGACTATCGGCGGGATGCAAACGAGACGAATTGCCCGCGCGATGGTCGTTGGAGCCTTCCTGGCCGCCTCGCCGGCGCCCGCGCTGGCGCAGGAGGACGATCCGCCCTGCCGTGTCTTCTGCACGCCCGACTTCAAGGTGGAGCCGACCTTCACGTTCGAGCCGCTCGGCCGCGGCGGGCGCGTCGAGGAGGTGGACGCCGCGGGCAACGCCGTGGGCCCGCCCACCCGCGAGGCGACGGAAGTCGTGCCCGAGCTGATCCTGGCCTTGGGCATCCCGACCGAGATCCCGCGGATCGGCTTTACCCTCGAGACGATCTTCACACCGTCGGGCGAAACGGACCTCCATCCGTTCACCGGGGCGGGCGGGACGTTCCGCGACAACGGCATCGAGTTCGAGTTCGAACTGAACATCGACTGGCTGACCGGCGATCAGACCGGCGGCTGGGTGGAGAGCCACTTCGACATCGTCGACAAGTTCAGTTCGGGCGAGCGGCCCGGCGACCCGAGCGTCTATACCCATAAGCTCAACTTCGAGCTCGACACCGCCTTCCTCATCTTCAACTGGCTGCCGGAGGGGAACTGGCTGAAGGGAGTGGAGCTGGAAGGATCGCTCGACTACGTCGCCACCGGACTGCCGCGCGCGGGCGACGTCATCGGCAACGAGCGCTGGCTCGACGACGCCTCCCCGTGGGGCTTTTCCATCGTCCTGGTCTTCCCGACGGCGCCGTTGTAGGCGCCGCTATAATCGCGCGATGCTCGCCATTCGGCGGCTTCTCCCGTGCCTCCTGCTGGCGCTCGCAACGTGCGCCGTCGCGCCGGCGGGCGCCGCCGCGCAGTCGGCGGACCCGGCCGGGCCACCGCTTCTTGCCCTGACGCCGGCCGAGTACAACAACACGATCGCCGACCTGTTCGGCTTCCCGCGGGACGGCAGGCTCTGGCCGGAGCGGCCCGCCCTGGCGGCGGTCCTCAGTCCTCGGCGGGAGCCGAGCAAGGGCGTGTTTGCGCCGCCGCCTCCGCCGCCGGTGTGGCCGTGGCGCTTTCCGTCCGAGGCGGGGGCCGACGGGTTCGAGGGAATCGCGCAGGGGCAGGCCCCCTCCGCCTACCAGGTGGAGGAGCTGCACCTCGCGGCGATGCACTTCGCCTCGTTCGCGCTGGTCTCGCCCACTTTCTTCGTCTGCGACGACTGGGCGGCGCAGTCCCCGGCGGAACGGCAGGCCTGCGCCTGGTCCAGCCTCGAGCGATTTGCGCGGCGCGCCTACCGCCGGCCCCTCGACGACGCGGAGCGAGCGCGGCTCGAGTCGTTCTGGCGGGAGAACGCGGCCGCCGGCCCGCAGGACGAAGCGGTCGCCCTGACCGTCGCCGGCATCCTGCAGGCGCCGCCGGTCCACTTCCGGATCGGACGGCCCGCGGACGGCGCCGCCGCGAGCGGCGGCACGACGGCGCCAGCCGACCCAGCGGCGCCGGCCGACACAGTCGTGTCGGCCGATTCAGCCGCGTCCATCGATCCCTGGGCGCTCGCCTCGCGCCTCGCTTATTTCCTCTGGGACTCGATGCCGGATGACGAGCTGTTCGCGGCGGCCGAGGCGGGGCGCCTCGGAACCCGGGCGGAGGTCGAGCGGCAGGCGCGGCGCATGCTCGACGATCCGAAGGCGCGCCCCGCCATCGTGCGGTTCCACCACCAGTGGCTCGGGACCGGCGACGTGCTGCTGATCGCGCCGGCGCGCCGCGCGTTCGGCCCGCTCTTCGGTATCGCGCCGCAGATCAGGACCGCGAGCGACGACGACCTGGAATGGCCCGCCATCATGGGGCCGGTGCGCCACTCGATGAAGTACGAGACCGAGCTGTTCGTCGAGCAGGCGATCTTCGATGGCGCCGGCACGTTCACGGCGCTGATGACCGACAACCACGGCTACCTGTCGGAGGCGACGGCGCCGATCTACGGCGCCGGGGCGACGCGAATCCCGGAGCGCCCGTCCGTCACGAAGCCGATCGAGCTGGTCGTCGCTTCGATCGGACGCGAGAAGACGCTCACGCTGTATCCCGCGTCGTTCCCCGAGACCGAGCGGGCCGGCGTGCTGACGCTGCCGTCGGTCCTCGCCCTCGGCGCCTACGCCGTGCAGCCCGGTCCCATCCTGCGCGGCGTGCGCGTGCTGGAGCGGATCGCCTGCATGCCGCTCGGCGAGCCCGTCGAAGGGGCGGAAGCGGCGCTTCCTCCCGATACCCTCACCGCGGACCGGACCAACCGCGAGCGGACGGCGGCGGCCACCAGCTCGCGCATCTGCGCCACCTGCCACGATCGGATCAACCCACCCGGCTTCGCCTTCGAGCATTACGACGCGATCGGTCGCTGGCGGGCCGAGGACAACGGGCAGCCGGTCGATGCCAGCGGTTCCTTCCGCCTGGCGGGCGGCGAGGAGATCACGTTTGATGACGGTGTCGACCTGGCGCGGAAGCTCGCGGGGAGCGATCGCGTGCGCGACTGCTACGTCCTGCACTGGACGCGCTACGCGCTCGGGGATCATGTCGATGGGGAGGCTTCCGGCATCGGGGAACTGCAGGCCCGCTTCCGCGCGGACGATTCGATCAAGAATCTGCTGATCGCGATCGCCGGCAGCGAGCTGTTCCGGTCGAACGCGACGGGCGGCGGCGCGGAGGACCATCCATGATATCGAGACGGCAGGCGCTCCGGATCGGCGGTTTCGGCGCGCTCGGGGCGGCGCTTCCGGGCGGTGCGCTCACCGCGTGGGCCGCGCAGGCGGCGCCGCCGCGCCGGCTCGTGCTCATCAGCCACTGCCACGGCTGGCCGTACGAGACGTGGAAGATGCGCACCGAGGGTGCGTCAGAGGCGGAGCCTTGGGAGCTCGACCTCACCCGGCTCGACACGTCGGCGTTCAGCCAGCCGCTGGCGCCGCTCTTCCCGCACCGCCGCCGGGTCCTCGCCCTCGACGGTCTCTCGCTCGCGACGGCGGAGCTCGACGCGGGCGGCAACCGCCACGACCGGGGCTGGATCCACGCCTGGACCGGCAACAATGCCAACTTCGCCGCCCGCGACACGCGCTCCACGTCGGCGTCGCTCGATCAGTTCGTGGCGCCGCACATTGCCCGGGCGGACCGGATGCCGTCGCTCGAGCTGTCCGTCGATGCGGCCCTCGAGGCGGGCCGCCCGATCGCTTACTCGCCGGGCGGGATGCGCCTGCCGGTGGAGAACACGCCGGACGGCGCGTGGGAACGCGTCTTCGGCCCCGCCTCGTCGGGCGACGCGGTCGGCGCCCGCCGCCGGACGGCGCTCGATTTCGCCTATCGCGAGTACCGCGCCCTTGCCCCGCGGATGCACGGCGCGGCGCGGGCACGGCTCGATTCGCACTTCGACCTGGTGGAGCGTCTCGGCGGCCGGCTCGAAGGGCTCGCCACGCTGGCCTGCGAGGCGCCGGCGCGGCCCGCCGCCGCCTTCGAGCAGTACGATCGCCGCTTCGACGCGTTCGCCGACCTCATCGCCGCGGCGTTCAGTTGCGACATCACGCGGGTCGCGACGCTCACGCTGGGCGAGATGCCGACGGCCGAGTTCGGCGCCGCCGCCATCAGCGACAAGGTGCACAAGGGGATCGCCCACTACATCTACGACGACCCGGCAAAGTACGCCGCGATGACCGACTACGCGGAGCATCACGCCCGCCAGGTGGCGCGGCTCGTCAGCGCGCTCGAGGCGATCCCGGAAGGGGATGGCGGGTCGGTGATGGACCACACGCTGATCGTCTGGGGCTCCGAACTGGGCGATGGCTGGCACGGTTATCGTCACTACTGCCCGGTCCTGATCGGGGGCGAGTGGGCATTCAGGACCGGCCGGTACCTCTACTGGCCGCACACGACTCCGGCCGAGATGCGCGTCCCGTCGCAGGTGATCGCCGGCGGTTCGACGAACGTCTGCGGCCAGCCGCATCAGCGGCTGCTCGTAAGCGTGGCGCGCGCGATGGGGCTCGACGTCGATCAGGTCGGCCTCGGCTTCGTCCGCGGCCAGCGGGGTGATTTCATCGATGTGACCGGACCGCTCGACCGGCTTTCCGCCTGACGCGATTCAATCCACACCATGCCGAACACACGCATTCTCCCCGTCCTAGTCACCATCGGCTGCCTTGCCGGCGGCCTGACCGCCGTGCTCCAGGCGGAGGACTGGCCGCAGTGGCGCGGCGTCAACCGCGACGCGATCTGGCGCGAGACCGGCATCATCGACCGCTTCCCGGAGGGCGGTCTGCGCGCCGCCTGGCGGGTGCCTATCCGCGGCGGGTTCGCCGGGCCCGCGGTGGCCGGCGGGCGGGTCTTCGTCCTCGACTATCAGGAGACGCCCGGCAGCCGGACGATGGACGGCCACGAGCGGCTGCTCGTGATCGACGAGCAGACCGGCACCGAACTGTGGCAGGCGGAGTGGCCCGCCACCTACCGGAACATCCACGTCAAGTTCGCCAACGGGCCGCGCGTCACGCCGACGGTGGACGGCGACCACGTGTACATCCTGGGCGCGGCCGGCATGCTGTCGTGCTTCGACGTGGCGACCGGCGACCTGATCTGGCGCGTCGACACCACCGTCGACTACGACGTGACGGTGCCCGCCTTCGGGGTCTCGCAGGCGCCCCTGGTCGAAGGGGACCTGCTGATCGCACAGCTCGGCGGCGAGCCGGACGCGATGGTGGTGGCGTTCGATCGGGCGACGGGCGAGGAACGGTGGCGCGCCATCGAGGCGCGGTACGAGCCGGGTTATTCGTCGCCGATCGTCATCGAGGAGGGCGGCGTCCGGCAGTTGATCGTCTGGCACGCGGGCGGAGTCGCCTCGCTCGATCCGGCGACCGGCGAGGCGTGGTGGGAGTACGAGTTCGTGGTGCCGAGCGGCCTGACGATCAGCACGCCGGTCCGGAGCGGACGCTACCTGCTGGTGTCGCAGATCGAGAACGGCGGCCTGATGCTGGCCCTCAATCCCGATCGGCCGGCGGCGCGCGCGCTCTGGGAAGGGGCCAATCCTGACCGGACCGATCATCCGCCCCAGGGGGCGACGCTCGGCACCGCGGTGATGGCCGATGGCGTGATGTACGGGCTGAGCGGCTACGGCGAATTCCGCGGCGTCGACGCGGCGACCGGCGAGCACCTCTGGTCCACCTGGGACATGACGCCGCTCGAGCGGTGGGGGAACTCCTACCTGGTCCAGCACGACGACCGCGTGTTCGTCATCAACGAGACCGGCGAGCTGATCATCGCCCGGTTCACGCCGGACGGCTACGAGGAGATCGACCGGACGCTGCTGATGACGCCGAACATGCAGACGCAGGGCGGCGCTTCCGGGCGCTGGGACGATAGGCCGGTCCTCTGGGCGCACCCGGCCTTCGCGAACCGGCATGTCGTGGTCCGGAACGAAACGGAAGTGGCCCGCCTGTCGTTGGCGGCCAGCGACTACCAGTAGCCGCCCCTACTCGCCCTGGCCTGCCAGTTTCTTGTCTAGCTGGGAGTCTGCGCCGTAGAACGGCGCGGACTCCTGCAGGGTTGGTTGGGCGCCGAGCGGAGCCGTCAGGCGACGATTGGCGGGCTAAGCTGGCCGATACGACAGCAGGAAGCTGCGAACGTGGCGCACCGCCATCGGAATCTTCTCCGGGGTGTCTTTCCAGGGGTACATGCTCAGCTGTCCGTTTGGCGCCAGCATCGCGCTCTCGATCGCGGCATCGTACGAATGTCCCGCGGTATCGTCCGGCAGGACGAGAACCGGCGTCTGACACTGCCTCACGAAGTCCCGCGTCACCGTGAACACGAAGTCAGGGTTAGTGCGGAACAGTCGGTTCAGGAATCGGTCGGCCATTTGCATCGTGATGTCGGGGTGCCGCTTGACCACTTCTGCACCCCACGAGTTGCTCTGACTCTCATACATGGCGTTCGGCAACTCCGGACGGAACCCGACCGGCTGCGCCGGCACGGCCGCGACCACGCGATCTGGCGCCCGCTCGATGAGGTTCCAGATGAAGGGTCCCGCAATGCAGAACCCGAGCACCATGAACCTGTCGATCCCCAGGTGATCCATCAGGCCGAGATGGTCGTCGGTGTAGGCATCCCACGGCCGGTCGACCTCGAGCGGGCCAGTGGACTGCCCGGCTGCGTGGCGCAAGTCCGCGTAGATACAGCGAAACTCTCCGCTGAACGCCTCGATCGTGTTAAAGGGATTGCCGCGCCGGATGCCCGCGATCGTCGAGCCGTTCAGCCCCCCGCCCGAGATGAGCAACAGCGGGAAGCCCGACCCTGTCTCCTCATAGCGGATGCGGACATTCCCCCTCTCGTAGAAGCGTCCGCCATCGTCGTTGCCGCCCTGTCGCGCGAACAGCGCCCCCGGCGTAGCGGCCATTGCCGCCGCGGCGGCGCCAGTCTTCAGCAGCTTGCGTCTGATCGGGTCCACAAGTACCTCCTCTTCTCGGCCGTGTTTCCGCTTGGGGGTGTCAATCGTAGTGTACGAGGGTTGTTCTGGGCGCTCTTCAGGCGCACAAAGACCCGACAATCTGAACGGGTGGACGTTTCTCTCCTTCGGTCATCGGATGCGACCGCTGGTCGTGTGCAGCCGATCGCTAAGCCGCCACGATGCTTTTCGGGAACGAGTTGATGCTGTATATTGCATCAAGTCGGCGTTAGATTCTATATAATGTATACCGCATGGGAGAATCGGCAAGGCAAACAGCGGAAGCGCTCAAGGCGGCGAGACTCGCCAAGGGCCTGAGTCAGCGCGAACTGAGCGCCCGCACCGGACTGACGCAGGCGCATATTTCCAGAATCGAGAACGCCGCGGTCGATGTCCGTCTGCCCAACCTGATCGAGCTGGCCCGCGTCCTCGATCTGGAGATGATGCTCGTTCCGCGCCCGCTGGCGCCGGCGGTCCGCGACATCATCCGGTCCCGCCGATCAGTCGACGACCGGCCCGCGGCGCGGTCGGGTCCGCGGCCGGCCTACCGTCTGGACGACGACGAAGATGCCGCCAGCAGCCGACGTTGATCTGCTGGAGGTCCGGCTCCACGGCGAACCGATCGGAACGCTGACTCTGCTCGGCGACGACCGCGTGGCCTTCGCGTTCGGCCGCGACTACATCGATGATCCCGGCCGCCACACGCTGAGCCTCGCATTCAAGGACAACCTGGGCGGCCTGCTCACGGACCATCCGCCGACACGTCCACGTCTTCTCCCCTACTTCTCGAACCTGTTGCCGGAAGGCGCCCTGCGCGACTACCTGGCGCGACGCGCCGGCGTGAAGTCGCAGCGCGAGTTCTTCCTGCTCTGGGCGCTCGGCGACGATCTGCCGGGGGCGGCGACCGTCCACCCCGCGACGGGCCTACCCCCGCCGCCGCCCGCTATGGAACCGGGCGGCCCATCCGACGACAGGCCGCGCGACGACCGGCCGTTCCGGTTCTCGCTCGCCGGCGTGCAGTTGAAATTCTCCGCCGTCGCCGGGACGGCAGGCGGACTCACGATCCCCGCCCGCGGGGTCGGGGGTTCCTGGATTGTCAAGCTGCCTTCGCCGACCTTCGACCGGCTTCCCGAGAACGAACAGGCGATGATGACGCTCGCCCGGCGCGTCGGGATCGATGTTCCGGAAACCCGCCTGCTCCCCGTTCGGAATATCGCCAACCTCCCGGAGGGAATCGCCCGGTTGGGCGCTACGGCGTTCGCGATCCGGCGCTTCGACCGGACGGACGACGGCAGCGCCGTGCACGCCGAGGACTTCGCGCAGGTCTTCGGCGTCTACCCGGAAGACAAGTACGGACGCGCCAGCTACCGCAACATCGCCGAGGTGATCTGGACCGAAACGGGAGAGCCGGGTATCACCGAGTTCATCCGGCGACTGGTCTTCAACGCACTGATCGGCAACGCCGACATGCATCTGAAGAACTGGTCGCTCGTGTACCGCGACGGTCGAACGGCGACGCTCGCCCCGGCATACGACTACGTCTCGACGATTGCGTACCTCCCCGACGACACTATGGCGTTGAAGTGTGTCCGCACGAAGGAGTTCTCCCGGTTCTCCATGGACGAACTGCGCAGTCTCGCCGACAGGGCCCTCCTTCCCCGCACGATCGTGCTCAACACGGCGCGCGAGACCGTTGCCCGGTTTCACGACGCCTGGGCCAACGAGAAAACCCATCTCGGCCTCCCGGACGCCACGATCGCAACCCTCGACGCACACCTCGACCGGGTGCCGATCGCCGCCGCGCCGGGCGTATCTATCGAGTAGAGTATCCGCCGATGCGGAGCACGCTCGGACTCGCCGTCGTGTTGCTGCTCGCGGCTGGCGTCCCGGCCGTCGTCTCCGCCCAGGAGCCGGATTTCTCCGGGTACTGGAGGCTGGATCGCGAAGCGAGCCGGATCACGCCGCCGGCGTTCAGCGGCGGCCGCGGCGGAGCCTCGATCGATAGGCTGTTCATTACGCAAGCGGCCAACGGCACGCTGATCGTGGGGACCGAGACGAACGGCCTGAAGGCATGGTCCTGGACGCCCGGCACCGAAGGCACGATCCCGGTCGGGCGCGACACGACGATGCGCGCGTCCTCCCGCTGGGACGGTGACCGCCTCGTCGCCGAAGGCGCCCAGGGCCAGATGCGGATGCGCGAGGTGATGGCGCTCGAAGCTGGCGGGCAGCGCCTGACCATCGAGGTGACGACCACGACGCCGGAGGGCGAGACGGTCAACCGTCTCGTCTACCTGAAGGATCAGCCGGTCGGCGCGTGCGACACCTGGGCGATGCCCTGCAAGGACTTCACCGAGCGGCAGCGCTAGCACGCCCTCCTGCCGCCGGCCGAAGCCGCCCGGCGCGGTCTCGCCGGCGGCAACTACTGCGACAGGTCGAAGGCGACAATCCGTTCGCGGTCGCGCGCGTAGAGCGTGGTTCCGACGAGCGTCGGCACGGTCCAGGCCCGTGTGTTGAAGACCGGTGCACTGGCCAGCGTCGTCATCCCGGAAGGCGACATCTCGGCGAGCGACAGGTCGCCATCCTCTTCCAGGATGATCACCTTGCCGTCGGCATGCAGCAGGCTCGCCCGGCTGAAGCCGCGCTGCCGCCACGCGGTCTCGCCCGTCTCCACCTGCGTCGCGGTCATGATCGCGGTCCCGCCCTGGCCGCTCGTGCCATAGACGAAGTTCCCGAGCCGGAGCGTGTTCAGGAACGTGAACCGGAGTTGCGGGTCGTACCACAGCTCCTCGACCCGCGTGACGTCACCGTCGCGAATCAGGCGGATGGCGCGGCTCCCCGCGATGTAGCCCGATGAGAGAAACAGGATGCCGTCCGCGTCGTTCCAGAGCGGCACCTGGAAGTTGAAGTCGTTGCCCGCATCGTGGGGATGCGCCCAGAGGACATCGCCGTTGGACGGGTTCATCCCCACCACCGCCTGACCCGCGAAGACCACCACCTGCTCCTCGCCGTCGACCGTGATCAGGCCGGCCGGCGCCTCGGACACGAGGAAGCTGCCGCTGCGCCAGACCACCTCGCCGTCCGACTGCCGGAGCGCCATCACCGACTGCCCCGGTCCCCCCACCTGCATGATGATCGTGTCGCCGTAGGCCAGCGGGCTCGCCCCGTAGCCCGACTTGATCATCGACCGGATCAGCAGCGGCGGCGCCCCGAAGTCGGTGACGAAGTTCCGCGACCAGAGCAGATCGCCGGTCGCCGGATCGAAGACATGCAGCTCCTTGTTCGTCCCGATGGTGAACAGCCGCCCGTTCACCAGCAGCGGCGTCGCGTGCGGCCCCGCACCCTGGCCGAAGTCCTGCACGTCAGATGGATACGAGTACTCCCACAGCGTCTCGCCGGTCGCCGCATCGAGCGCAATGACCGTTTCTTCCCGGCTCCAGGGCGCCTCGCCCCCCTCGCCGTAGGCGACGCGGTACAGGGTGAACAGCCGGCCGTCGCCCGCGATGATGGCCGAGTGGCCGGCTCCGAGCGGTCGGCTCCAGATCTCGGGCGGACCGGCCTCCGGCCAGCCTGCAGCCAGCCGCGGCGCCTCCGTGATGATGAAATCACCACCCGGTCCGCCCCACCGGCGCCAGTCGCCCCCTTCCTGGGCGGCAACGGCCGGGATCAAGAGCGGCGCGAAGGCCACCAATAGGCCGGCGATCAAGGTCTTCCTGGCCGCCTGGCGCATTCTGCGCTGCATAGTTAACGGAAACCCTCCTGTGCTTAATACAGGGCGGCCGCGCAGCACCTACTTGTTAATGTTATTGCCGTGAAAGCTTAACATGGCTGCCGGGCGCGCATAGCAGGTCGTTCCGGGTTTGAACAACGTCCCGGAAACTACGGCCGAGCCGGGCCTACTAGTCGGGCAGCGCGAGCGCGACGAGGGACCCCGGCATGCGGTCCGGACCGCCGCTGATCGGCATCACGAGGTACTGCTTTCCGTCGTGCATGTAGGTGGCCGGGATGCTGTTGGTCGGCGCCGGAATCTCGACCACGCCGACCTGCTCGCCGGTCGCCTTGTCGACGGCGCGGAACTTCGCCTCGCCGCCGCGGCCCTCGCCGTACATGAGGAGCGTGTCGGTCAGGAGCACCGTGGCGTGCGTCGGCTGGCCGGTGTTGCCGATGTCGATGCCCTGCAGCAGCCGGTGGTTCCGGAACCGCTCGGGGGTATCACCGTTCGGGATCGACCAGAGGATCTCTCCCTGGTTGAGATCGATCGCCGTGATGCTCCCGTAGGGCGGCTTGTAGATCGGAAGGCCCTCGATGCGGAGACCGCCGCCGCCGTCGCCGCTGACCCAGTCGGCGACCGTCCGGCCGACCGGGTTCGGGTCGTTCGCATCGGCTTCGGCGCCCGGCACGAGGAACGGCGATCCGCACGAGCGGATGTGCGCGGTGTAGAGGATGCCCGTCGTCGGGTCGACGGCGGTGCCGCCGAGGATGTTCGTGCCGCCGTTGCCGCCCGGGCAGAGCAGCGCGCCCCGCTTGCCGCGGTCGTTGTCGCGGTGGAGGGGCGGCGTGAACAGCGGGCCGTGCTCGTAGCGATTGAGGATCTCGAGCGCCCTTTCGCGCAGCTCCGGCGTCCAGTCGATCAGGTCGTCCTCGCTGATCCCCTGCATTTCGTAGGCGGGAGGCTTGGTCGGGTGCGGCTGCGTCGGCGCGTAGTACTCGCCCGGCACGTGGCCGCGCGGCGCGGGCCGCTCCTCGATGGGCCAGACCGGCTCGCCCGTCTCCCGGTTCAGCACGTAGGCGTACGACTGCTTGGTGGTCTGGACGATCGCCGGGATCGTCTGCCCGTCCACCTCGATGTCCACCAGGTTCGGCGCGGTCGGGTTGTCGTAGTTCCAGATGTCGTGATGGACGGTCTGGTAATGCCACCGCCGCTCGCCGGTCCGGACGTCGAGAGCGAGGATGCTGGTGGAGAAGAGGTTGTCGCCCGGATGGAAGCCGCCGTAATGGTCGTTGGTCGGCGGGTCGGTGACGATATAGACGAGACCGAGCTCGGAGTCGGCCGAGAGCGGCGCCCAGGCCGAGACGTTTCCGGTCCAGCGCCACGCGTCGTTTTCCCAGGTGTCGAAGCCGAATTCGCTCTCCGACTGCGGGATGACATTGAACTTCCAGAGATGGTCGCCCGACGAAGCGTCGTAGGCCAGGATGTGGCCCGGGACGTTCTCCTGGCGGGTCTGGCGGTAACCCTGCTCGTGCGAGTTGCCGACGACGACCACGTCGTTCACCACCATCGGCGGCGACGAATTCGTGATGTAGCCCACCTCGGAGGGGATGCCGTCGGTCGGGTGGTACTCGTAGCCGAAGTCGGCCAGCAGGTCGACGGTGCCGCCGTCACCGAAGTTCTCAAGCGGATAGCCGGTGTCGGGGTCGAGGGCGTGCAGGAAGAACCCCGGCGTCACGACGTAGATGCGGCCCTCGCCGTTGACCTGCGCGTAGGAGACTCCCTTGCCGTAGTTCTTCCGCATCGAACGCTCCCACCGGCCGGTGGGCGGCTCGCGGAAGGTCCAGAGGGTCTCGCCCGTCGCCGGATCCATCGCCACGACGGTGCGCCGGTAGCCGGCGACGCCGAACAGTTTTCCCTCGGCGTAGATGGGGGTGGACCGCATCAGCGGGTCGACCCGCGGGCCGTAGTTGTCCCCGCGCCAGACCCAGGCCACCTCCAGATCGCCGAAGTTCTCGGCATTGATCTGATCCAGCGGCGCGTAGCGCGTACTCCGCTCGTCGGCGCCCCAGTGTGTCCAGCCGCCATCCTGCGCGGCGAGGGTGGCGGCGCCGACCATGGCGGCGAGGGTGGCCAGACAGGCAGTCAGGATTACGCGCCCCGGCTTCCGGGACGCTGCGGCAGTCTCGTGGCTCGACTTCACGGGTTCCTCCTGGATGTCCGCGCGAGAGCGATTCGGTCTGGTCGCGTTGGAACCACGAATCGTAATGGAGACCGGCGCCGTGCGCCAAGCGCAGGCGGGATTCGCGGTCGGGTCCTTCCTCCGGGATACAATTTTGGGTTCCCATGTGGAGTTTCTGCGGTCGTATTGCGGTTGCACTCGCTGTCGCGCTCCCCGCCGCCGCCGGCGGCGCGGCGGCGCAGTCGGTGGAGGAGGCGGACGGCCCGGCGTCGTTCGGGCCGAACCGTGCGCTCGTGGACGACACCCAGCCGCCCTCGCTCGATTCCGACTACGGCGCGCTGGCGGACCGCCCGCGCGTCCGGGTGCCGCGGATCGACAATCCGCCCGAGATCGATGGGCGGCTCAACGACGAGGCGTGGAGGGCAGCGGCGCTGCTCACCGAGTTCGTTCAGCAGTCGCCGCTCGACGGCGCGCCGGCGACGGAGCAGACCGAGATCTACATCGCCTACGACAGCGACCACATCTATTTCGGGTTCTACCTGCACTACGAGGATCCCGGCATCCTGCGCGCCAACCGGGTCGATCGCGACACCGCGTGGCAGGACGACCTGATGACCATCTACATCGATACGTTCATGGATCAACAGCGTGCCTACGACTTCGACCTGAACGCCTACAACGTGCAGGGCGACGGCGTCATCAACGCGTCGAACCTGCGCGGCGGGCCGATCCCGGTCGCCGACCGGTCGTGGGACGCGCTCTTCTACAGCGGTGCCGAGATCGTCGAGGACGGCTATACGGCGGAGATGGCGATCCCCTTCAAGAGCATCCGCTACCCGGAGCAGCCGCCCGGTGTCGAGCACCGCTGGGGCTTCCAGGTGGCCCGCGAAGTGAAGGGGAAGGACCAGGAGAACATCGTCTGGGCGCCGATGTCGCGCGACGTCCAGAGCTTCATGGCGCAGATGGGTGTCCTCGAGGGGATGACGGATCTGTCGACCAGCCGGAATCTGGAGATCCTCCCGACCTTCACGGCCATCCAGTACGGCGCCCTCGACGATGCCTCGGGGGACTGGATGGGCCAGGGAACCACCCCCGAAGGGGGCGTCAACGTCAAGTACGGCATCACGTCGAACCTGACCGCCGACTTCACCGCCAATCCCGACTTCTCGCAGATCGAATCGGACGAGGCGCAGATCGACGTCAATCAGCGCTTCCCCCTCTTCTTCCCCGAACTGCGGCCGTTCTTCCTGGAGGGTCAGGACATCTTCGAGTTCACGTCGCCGGTGCAGTTGGTCCACACGCGCACCATCGTCGACCCGAACGTGGGCGCGAAGCTGACCGGCAAGGTCGGACGCGCGACGATGGGGGTCCTCGTGGCGGACGACGAAGCGCCGGGCAAGCGGGATGACCCCGCGGACCCGGCGTATGGCCGCAACGCGCAGTTCCTGGTGGGACGCGCGCGGTACGACCTGTACCGCGAGTCGCATCTCGGCGTCATCGTCACCGATCGCGAGTTCATGGACGGCTACAGCCGCGTCGGCGGGGTCGACGGCCAGTTCCGCCTGGGGCAGGCGAGCCGGTTCAATTTCGTCGCGGTTCAGTCGCAGCACCGGAACGAGGAGGGGGACCAGGGGGGCGGACCCATGCTGGGAGCGCTCTTCCGGCATGACGGCCGCAACGTCGTGGCTTCCGCCTACACTGCGCACATCTATCCCGGGTTCCACACCGATGTGGGATTCGTGCAGCGCGTCGATCAGCGGCTGGTCGGGGCCGACGCGGGCTACCGGTGGTGGCCGGAGCACTGGCTCATCAACTGGGGGCCAACCATCGACTACGAGTTGGGTTACAACCACGCGGGCATTCGCGAGGACGAGCGGGCCGGCGGCGGGCTCGACTTCCAGTTCGCGCGCAACATCAGTCTGAGCGCCACCGGCAGCCGGGCCTACGAGCGGTACGAAGGCGTCGGGTTCCAGCGGACCAACTACAACCTGCGGACCAACACCAGCACCAGCCGGTTGTTCTCGGTCGGTGGCGGCCTCGGCTGGGGTGACGAGATCTTCTACGACCGCGACAATCCGTATCTCGGCCGCGGCTCAAGCGCGCGGGTGTTCGCGACGGTCCGGCCCGACCCGCGGCTGACGTCGCAGATCAACCTGAACACCAGCCGGTTCACCGACATTCGGCCCGGGCCCAGTGCCGGCGAGGTGTTCAACGTGAAGATCCTCCGGGCGTTCAGCACGCTGACCCTCACCGACCGCCTGCTGCTCCGGAACATCACGGAGTACAACTCGTTCCACGGCACGCTGGCGCTCAACCTGCTGGCGACCTATCGCATCAACGCGCTGACCGTCTTCTATGTCGGCTACGATGACCACTATCAGCAGGCGGATCTGATCGACGAGGAACGGTACCCGTTCCGGACGCTGAAGCGGAAGAACCGGGCGCTGTTCACGAAGCTGCAGGTGCTGTTCCGCTACTGACGGGCAACGCGCTGGCGCGCCCTGGCAAGGAGCTGACGATGGACGAGCAGAAGACGGCGACCGGCGCGGCCACGGAGGCGGCGGAAGCCACGGCGCCGATCGAGAAGTCGGCCGAGGAATGGCAGGCGCTGCTGCCGGCCGATTCCTACCGCGTGCTGTTTCGCGAAGCGACCGAGCCGGCCGGCACGAGTGAGTTGAACCACGAGAAGCGCGAGGGCACGTTCATCTGCGCGGCGTGCAACCTGCCGTTGTTCGAGTCGTCGGCGAAGTACGAGAGCGGCACGGGCTGGCCCAGCTTCTTCGCCGCCATCCCGGGCAGCGTGGGCACGAAGGTCGACTTCAAGCTGATCCTGCCCCGCACGGAGTACCATTGCATCCGCTGCCGCGGGCACCAGGGCCATGTCTTCCGGGACGGCCCGCCCCCGACCGGCCGGCGCTACTGCAACAACGGCGTCGCCCTCCGGTTCGTCCCGGCGGGTGAAGCGCTGCCTCCGATCCGGACCTGAGTGGGATGACGGCTGCTGTCCGTTGCGCGGTCCTGGCGGCGCTGGTGATGGCGGCGGGATCGTTCGCGTCGGCCCAGGAGTGGCCCGGATGGCGCGGATCCGCCCGCGACGGCATTGCGCCAGCCGCCCAGTCGCTGGAGGTCTGGCCCGAGGCGTTCACGCGGGCGTGGCAGATCGAGGTCGGCGACGGTTATTCCTCGCCGGTGGTCTCCGGCGGGCGGGTCTTCGTTCACAGCCGGCGCGACGACTCTGAGGTCGTAACCGCGCTCGATCTGGCGAGCGGCGCGCGGCTGTGGCAACAGGACTATCCCGCGAGTTTCGTCCAGAACACGCTCGCCCCGGCCGAGCTGCAGGGGCCGTTCGCGACGCCGGTTGTCGACGGAGGGCGCCTGTTCACGCTGGACGCCGGCGGGATCCTGTCGGGCTGGGACGCGGCCTCCGGCGCCCTGGAGTGGCGGAACGACTACTCCGCGTCGGTGGGCGTGACGGATCTGTTCTGCGGCACGGCCGCCTCGCCGCTGGTGGCGGGCGGCACGCTGATCGTCCAGGTGGGGAGCGACACCGCGGGAGGCCGCGTGCTCGCGCTGGATCCGGCGACGGGCCGCGAGATCTGGACGTGGAGCGGCGTGGGCCCCGGATATGCCTCGCCCATCGTGATCGACATCGAGGGCCGGCGCCAGGTGGTCACGCTGACGGAATCGTCGCTCATCGGTCTTGACGCCGCGAACGGCGAACTGCAGTGGAGCGTGCCTTTCATCGACGAGTGGCACGAGAACACGGTAACGCCGGTCTGGACCGGCACGCACCTGGTGGTTTCCGGTCCCCGCCAGGGAACCCACGCGTTCACGGTCCGGCGCCGGGGCGACGGCTGGGAGGCCGGGCCCGCCTGGAGCAATGCCGGCGTCACGATGTACATGAGCTCGCCGGTGCTGGTGGACGGCACGCTCTACGGGCATTCGTCGACCCGCAGCGGCCAGTTCGTGGCCCTCGACGCGGCGACCGGCGACGTGCGCTGGGCGAGCGAGGGCCGCGAGGGCGATCATGCGTCGGTGCTGGTCGCCGGCGACGAACTCCTGCTGCTGACCAGCGACGCCGAGTTGTTCGTGGCGGAGCCGGACGGCGCGGCGTTCGCCGTCGGGCGCCACTACGAAGTCGCGGACGGCGCCACGTGGGCAATGCCGGTGCCGCTTCCCGACGGCCTGCTCATCCGCGACGCGGCCACCGTCGCGCGTCTCGTCCCGGCCGGCCAGCCGCCGGGTTGATCCGCCTCCGTCCCGCCATCCGGCCAAGCCGACAGCCGCCACCCGCGCATGATGACCACCAGCCGGCGCATCGCCCTCGGCTTCTGGCTCGTTCTCACGGTCGGGCTCACCCTGCTCTACGTGGTCCGGCCCGATCTCATCGACCCGGCGAACCTCGTCGCCCTGCTCCGCCAGTCGGGCCCCTGGGTGATGGCCGGCTACGTCGTCGTGAGCCTGTTGCGTCCCGTGACCCTGATCCCGAGCACGGTGCTGATCGTCGTCGGGACGCTGCTCTTTCCGGATCGCTACTGGACCGTCTTCGCGGTCTCGCTCGGCTGTATCGTCGCGACGTCCGGCCTGATCTACTACTTCTTCGATTTCCTGGGGCTCGCCGAGGTGTTCGAGCGCCGGCACGCGGCGCGCGTCCGCTGGCTGGAGCAGCAGGTGAGCCAGCGCGGCTTCTGGATCGTCGCCGGCTGGTCGGTCTTCCCGTTCGTGCCGACCGACGCCATCTGCTACGTGGCGGGATCGCTGCGGATGCCGATCGGCAAGTTCCTGCTGGCGGTGACGATCGGCGAAATTCCTATCGTCACGTTCTACGTGACGGGCGGAACGTGGCTCTTCGGCTGACAGCTACGGCGAGACGGTGACCGCGACATACGTCCCGCTTCCGATCCCGCACCTTACGGCAGCACCCTGCGCGGTACAAACCACAGGATGCCGCGTCGCGCTCTCGGCAGGACGTCACGTTTGCCGCAGCGGCACCCAGGCCGTCGTGCGCCCGCCGATGGTCAGGTGCTCGATGGGCTCGCCGCGCGCCGTGCGGGCGTCGTCGCGCTTGCCCCATCGCCGGTGGAACAGCCACGTCCGGGGGTACCGGGCATCGTCCGCGTTCGCGTCTACCGCTCGCTTGACGATGGAACGGAGTCGGGTGCGCAGCCGTCGCGCTTCGACCTCAGTGAGCGAGGATGCCCGCCGTCGGGGATCGATACCCGCCTGGAAGAGCGCTTCGTCGGCGATCCAGTTGCCCACCCCGGCCGCGAACGACTGATCGAGCAGCAGCGACTTGACGATACTGCCGCGCGCGCGGAGCAGCGCGGAGAAACGGGCCGGCGACGGCATCGCGAGCAGCGGATCGAAACCGAGCTTCGAGACCGGCGGCTCCTGCTCCGGATTCTGTCGCAGGAGGACGCGTCCCAGCCGCCGGCCGTCGGTCATCGCCAGTTCGCCACCGTCGTCGAACCGCAGCCGGATCTTCAGGAAGCGCGGCGGCCAGACGGAGGCGTTCTCGCGCGGCCCCGACTTGAGCTGCAGCGGGACGGACGCCGGCGTCTTGAATCCGCCGGCCATCCCGAAGTGGAAGAGCGGATGCGGCGGCGCGTCCAGCTCCAGCCAGAGCTGCTTGCCCCAACGCCGGGCCGCCACGACGCGCTTGCCTTCCAGCGCCCGGCACCACTCCTCGGGCTCGGCCCCGGCGAAGACGATCGGGTCGTCGGCGCACGCCACCGCCTCGATGCGGCGCCCTGCCGCCACCGCTTCCGCAAGTTTGCGCCCGCGCTCTACCTCCGGCAACTCCGGCACGTTCCCTCCCGTTGCGTTCCCGTCGGATCGTAGTCGGCTTCGGCGCGTCGCGTGACGTGAGGGGGAACGAAGTCCTGAGTAAACACTGGCCGAAATTGTCAAAGGGCAACCAAAAACTGCAACACTTCCAGTGGGCGATCTCGTTCGCCCGCTTGAGCTCACGATTCTCCCGCGCGAGCGCCTTCAGGCGCTCGCGCTCGTCGGTGGTCAAACCCGGACGCAGGCCGGTGTCCCGTTCCACTGCCCACACCCAGTGCCGCAGCAGAATCTGCTTGACACGTTTTTCCAGACACCCCTCCTGAACTTCCCGACCTGCCGGCAAACCCGTCGTTCCAGCGGGCTGACAGCGCCGCAGGACCACGCGGCCGCGAATTGCGGCGACAGGTTCATCTCCACGCCGCCACGGCCGTCACACCTCAGCGTAAAGGCTGCAAATACAGGGACTTAGACTGGAAGTATGAACACTCCCACGACTGCTGAGACCAATCAGTCCCTGTCTCCCGACGACCTGCGCCGGAACCGCGAAGAGCGCAACCGCCTGGAACACGAGATCGCCGAACTCTCCGCCCGCATCGACGCCGCCGTCTACGAGCTGCTGGTCCGCATCCGCCGCTTCGACGAACTCGATGGCTGGTCGGGCGCAACGTCCTATGCGCAGTGGCTGAGCTGGCGGGCCAACCTGGCGCCCGGCACCGCCCGCGAGTACGTGCGGGTCGCCCATGCCCTGGCGAAGCTGCCGAAGACCTCCGACGCCCTGCGGCGGGGGCAGGTCTCCTACTCGAAGGTGCGCGCCATCACCCGCGTCGCCACGCCGGCGACCGAGGACCGCCTGCTGCATCTCGCCCGCCAGGGGACGGCGGCCCACCTTGAACAGATCGTCCGGGCGTGGCGGCTTTGCGACCGCCAGCACGAGGGGCGGGAGGACCGCGAGCGGCGGCGGAATCACCGTCTCAGCATCTATCCCGATGCCGACGGCATGTTCGTCGTCCGGGGGCGGCTGACGCCGGAGGTGGGCGCGGTGGTGCGCCGGGCCATCGAGGCGGCTTCCGACCAGCTCTACCAGGAAGCGAAGGAGGCGGAGCCGCAGAACATCGACTCACCCGGTTGCCGGCATGCGGACGCGCTGGGGCTGATTGCGGAGAGCGCCCTGGCGGCGAAGCTTGACACAGGCACGGCGGGCGACCGGTACCAGGTGGTCGTGCATGTCGACCCGGACACGCTGAAGGAAGACGTTTCCGCGGAAACGTCACACGCTACCGACCGTCCGAGCGAGCGTGTCTCGGCCGAAACGTCACGGGGCAACGGACAGGCCGCCCTGGAAGAGGCGGGCGGCATCCGCGTTTCCGCGGAAACGTCGCGGCGGCTTAGCTGCGACGCCGGCAAGGTGGTGATGCGGCACGACGCCGAGGGCAACATCCTGGACGTCGGCCGTAAGACCCGGACGATTTCGCCCGCGTTGCGCCGGGCCCTGGCGTCACGCGACCGGCACTGCCAATTCCCCGGCTGCGAGGCGACGCGCTGCGAAGCCCACCACATCAGGCATTGGGCGGACGGGGGTGCTACCAAGCTGGAGAACCTCGTCCTGCTGTGCCGCCGGCACCATCGCCTGGTGCACGAGGAGGGCTACAGGATCACGCTGGACGCCGAAGGCCAGCCGCAATTCACGCACGCGACCGGTCGGCCGCTGCCGATGGTGCCCGCCATGCCCGCCTGGAGTGGTGATCCGCTTGCGCCGACCGATGCGAAGCTCGCCGAGGACGGCATCCGGATTGACTCCGGCACCTCGATCTCCAACTGGGACGGAAAGCATCTTGACCTCCCCTACGTGATCGGGGTGGCGTGGCGACCGGGAGACAGTCCGGGCGCGGAGGAAACCGCGTGACTGCGACTCGCTAGCTACGTGTGATCTCCCAGTAGGTTGTTCACCCTGTCGTGTACCGACCGCAGGAAAGGCAGGACGATTTCCGCGTAGCGGCAGTAGTGGCCGATTATCGGATCGTAGTCGTTGTCCACCCCCTCGTCGGTGGCGCATAGAATGGAGTCATATGAAGGACTCATCGTTTCCCCGACAGAACCTCGATCAAGCGGTCGCCATGGCATGGCAGGCGTTCGAGCGCGCCGGTCGGCTCCAGTGCCGCGTCTCGCCCGCCGTTCCGATCCTGTTCTTCGGCGACCTCGACAGGTACTGGAGTTCGCCCCTGCGCATCCTCACCGTGGGTAAGAACCCGTCAGGGCGGGAGTTTGAGGACGGTTACAAGCGCTTTCCGCTCGCGAGGGATGTGACGGCTCGCGATACCGGCCGCTACCTGGACGCCCTGTCGGACTACTTCCGTGAGGACCAGGACCCTTACGAGTGGTTCGAGTCATTCGAGCCCCTGCTCAACGGAGCAGGGGCGAGCTACTACGGGAAACAACCGTCGTGCGCGCTCCATACGGATATCTGCTCGCCGGTTGCCACGGACCCGACGTGGGGTGGCTTGGACCCCGAGGCGCAACGAGCCCTCGGCGCAGACGGTGGTCCGTTGTGGCACGAACTCGTCACGGCATTGAAGCCACAAGTTGTGGTGTTGTCAGTGGCCGAGGAGCATCTGGGACGGATCCAGTTCAAGGCACGAACTGAGCGAAGTTCAATCCGACGCTTCGACCACAAGGAGGATGGTTCCCGCCGCGCCAAGCCTTACCTGGTCCGCGCATGGTGGTGCGATGTCGGCGATCAGCCCACGTTGTTCGTGTTCGCACCGGCGGCGGAGAAGCCGCTCGGAACACTGGCGAAACCACTGAGACGGGACGCTGGAGCAATGGTGGCCGAAACCTGGAGACGCGGGTGTGCGAACTCCGGGAAAGAGCCGACCGTTGCTCACGCCGCAGTGGTTGATCTGGACGAGTCGTTTCCGCCACACGACGCGGGTGAGTGGCCCGCGCCGGTGTCGCTACGGCGCGAGGACCTCTACGGCGATCGAGGCGTTTGAACCTTAAGTGACGCGGCGCGTCTCCTTGCGCCGCGGCTACTGCGTGCGGTTCAACTCGGACGGCCGGTGCGGGACGTAGCGCACCAGGCGGCGGCGGCTCACCTCGCCCGCATAGATGTTGCCGTCGAAGTCGACGCCGAGGAACTCGATGCCGGCGCCGACGTCCTCGTCATGCTGCGGGATGAAGTGGGTGACCCAGGCCTGCTCGGTCTTGAGGTCGCCGATCCGGATCCCTTTCTCCCATCCGAGGTTGCTGCGCCAGTTGTCGGGCGGCCCGGTGCGGACCATGCCGGACAGCCCGTCGCCGGCATACAGGATGTCGTTGCGGTCGATGAACAGCCCGCTCGGCTTCCCGTAGTGGGTCCAGATGTGGAGCAGTTCGCCCTCCTGGTTGAAAACCTGGATCCGGCTGTTGCCGCGGTCGGCGACGTAGACGCGGCCCTGGGAGTCCATCTTGATGTCGTGCGGATCGGAGAAGCGGGCCGCTTCCTTGCTCTCGGAGCCGACGCCCCCGCCCACCTCGAGCAGGAACGTGCCGTCGGCCGAGAACTTTACGATCCGGTTGTTCCCGCCCCGGTGGCCGTCCGACACCCAGATGTCACCGTTGGGGGCGACCACCACGCCGGACGGACCGTTGAAGTGACTCGGGCCGTCGCCCCAGACGCCGGCCTCGCCCAGACGCATCACGACCTCACCCCGCTGATTCAGCTTCAGCACCTGGTGGCCGATGCCCATCGCCTCGCCCGCCACGGCGCGTGAATCCCCGTGCGAGCCGCCCTCGGTCACCCAGAGGAAGCCCTCATGATCGAGGAAGAAGCCGTGGGGAAACGCGAAGAGGCCGGCGCCGAAGCTGTCGACCAGATTGCCGTCGAGATCGAATTTCAGGATCGGCGCGATGTCGGTGCCGGCGCACTCGTTCGCCCCGCACCGCTCCAGCATCCAGAGATGCTGGCCGTCCGGGTCGGGAAAGACGCCGCTCACCGTGCCGAGGACTCGTCCGGCGGGAAGTTGCTCCCAACCGAAGGTGGCGCGGTACGGATTGGTGGTCGAGGACTGCGTCGCGACGCTGACGTCCGCCGCGACGAACCAGACGAGGCAGCCGAGCACGAGCGCCGCTGCGAGGCGAAGAACCAACTGCATGGGAACCTCCCGCGAACCTGTCAACCCGGTGACAAGTCTACCGGTCCGGGCAATCGTGCCGGTTCCCGTGCCGTGCCGTAGCTACTGGTGTCGCAGAGCCGCCATTGGGTTGATGCGGGACGCGCGATGCGCCGGAACGAACCCGGCCGCCAGCGCCACCGCGGCAAGGACCAACACGGCTGTCGCCATGACGGTGGTTGGCAGACCCTCGATCTCGTAGAGCAGTGCTCCGGCCAGCCGGCCGAGGCCGAACGCTGCTATTGCGCCAGCCACGCCGCCCACCAGCGTCAGCCGACCCACTCGGCGGAGCACCATCGAGCGAAGCCGCGCCGCGTCCGCGCCGAGGGCCATGCGCAGACCGAACTCGCGCGTCCGCCGCGCCACCGCGTAGGCCAACACACCGTACAGCCCCACCGCGGCCAGCAGCGTCGCGAGGGTCGCAAAGGATGAAGAGAGAACCGCGGCCACGCGATCCGGGTTATTCAGTTCGGTCAACTGGGACCATGTCATCAGGAGCGTGACCGGCAGGTTCGGATCGAGGCCCGCGACGGCTGCGGGGATGATACGCACCTCGCCATCCGGCGGTCTCGCGGTCCGGACGTGGAACCAGAGGGCGCCGACTTGTTCCTCCTGCCGGTAAGGGATGTAGGCGACCGGTGGCGGTACGGGGTTCCGCATGCTGCTCCGGGTATCCCCGGCGAGTCCGACGATCTCGATGTCCAGTTCGGCATCGAGATCGCCCACCCCCATGCGTGTCCCGACCGGATCACGCCCGAGATTGAACTTGCGGGCGAACGACTCGTTCACGATGGCGACCCGGGGGGCTTCGAGGGTGTCGGACGGTGAGAACGTCCGACCCGCGAGGAGTGGGATACCGAGGGTGCGGAAGTAGTCGGTCCCGATCCGGCTGAGCCGCATCTCGCGGTTCGTGTCCGGTCCGGCATCGAATCCCTGAACCATGACGTGCGCGGTGACGCCGGATCCCGAGTCGAGCAGGGCGTTCCAGGACGCGGTGACGCCGGTCACGCCGGGCTGCGCCGACAGCACGGCTTCCAGGCGTTCGAACAGCGCCCGGCTGCGAGCTGAATCGTAGCCACTCAGTTCGGGCCACAAGTGGAACGTGACGATGTTCTCAGTCCCGAAACCGAGGTCGACACGATTCAGGTTGCGCAGGCTCTGGGTGAAGAGCCCTGCCGTCACGAGCAGCATCATCGCCAGGGCGAATTGCGCAGCGATCAATCCGTGGCGGAAACGCGTCGCCGACTGAGCTCCCAACGGCTGGCCGGCGTCGTTCTTGAGGGCCGTGATGGGATCCGTACTCGTGGCGTGAAGTGCGGGGAAGGTCCCGAAAACGATGGCGGTTCCCAGTGAAACGGAGGCGGTGAACGGAATGGCGTACGGGTCGAGCGTCTGCGGAAGGATCTCCGCGACCACGGGGGGTACGAGCGTCCAGACAAAACGAAGCGTCCAGTGGGCGAAGACGAGTCCGAGCGCGCCCGCCGCGAGCGCAAGCAGGCAGGATTCCATCAGGAGTTGGGCCAGCAGCTTCCGGCGGGTCGCGCCGAGCGAGAGTCGCACCGCCATTTCGCCGGTTCGTGCCGTGGAGCGCGCCAGTTGCAGGTTGGCGACGTTCGCGCAGGCGATCAGAAGGACCCCGCCCGTGATGCCGAAGAGGAGGAACAGGGCCACCCGATGCATCGGGCGCGCTTCGTGCATCCGGCTCTGTCCGTGAAGTCCGGGTTCCACGCGGAGTGGACGGGCGAGGAACTGCTCCATCGCCGAGGCGCTCATGCCGGTCTGCATCGGCGCCTCCACGTCCGCAAGGATGTTCCGATACAGGGGTTCGAGCGACGCTCGCGCCTGCTCGATCGACATGCCCGGCTCAAGGCGCGCGAATAGGTAGGTCCAGTACCCGCGGCGGTTCTCGAACTGGCCGTCGTGGCTCGCGGAGAACAGGCCGCGCATCGTGATCGGGACGAAGAAGTCGCACGGCATGTTGATCGTCGTACCGCGGAATCCTTCCGGCGCCACGCCGACGATCGTCAGCGAGCGGCCGTTGACGACAAGAACCTCGCCGATCACGTCGGGTGACCCCCCGAGGTCGGCTTGCCAGAAGTCATGGCTCAGGACGGCGACCGGATGCCCGCCGAACGACTCGTCGATTTCCGGGCCGAACAACCGGCCGGCGGCCGGAAGCAGGCCCAGGGTCGGGAAATACGAGCCCGAAACCTGCGTCCCTTGCGCCCTGAGGGTCAGATCCCGATAGGCCACGTTGGCCTGGATTCCCTTGTGCGCGGCGATGTCCGTGAACACGGACTGGCCGCGCTGCAGGTCGCGGAACATGGGATAGCTGAAAGCCTCGTCGCACGTGCCCGCGTTGTCGGTGGTACACGATCCGGGCTTCGGTCCCGGGGCCGCGAGGTTGACCAGCCGTTCCGGTTCGACGACCGGCAGCGGACGCAGCAGATACTGGCTGTAGAGCGAGAAGATCGCCGCGTTCGACCCGATGCCGAGGGCGAGCGACACGACCGCTACGCCGGTGGCGGCCGGAGTCTTCAGAAGCGTGCGGATCGCCAGGCGGACATTCGACACCATCTGTCCCAGGTTGTCGACCAGCCGCAGGCCGCGGGCCTGCCGGCAGTCGTCCTTCATGCCTTCGATGCTGCCGAAGTGGATCCGGGCCCGCCGCCTCGCTTCCCGACGCGAAACCCCGGAGCGCACGAGGTCCTCGGCGTACGCGTCGAGGTGAAAACGCACCTCCTCGTCGAGTGAGTCCTCGAAGTGCGTTCGGCGGGTCCAGGCGCTCAGGAACGAGCGCACGCGCGCGAGCACTTCACGCCTCGTCCGATGCGGCGGCGAGGGCCGTTGTCATCGCCGCGGCGAGCCGTTCCCAGCCAGCCGTCTCTTCCTGGAAGCGCCGCTGCCCGGCGCGCGTCAGACGGTAGTACTTCGCGCGGCGCCGGTTTTCGCTCTCGCCCCACTCGGACTCGATGAGCCCCTGGTGTTCGAGCCGGTTAAGGGCCGGATAGAGCGATCCCTGCGGCACGTCGAGAGCTTCTCCGGAGATCTGCCGGATGCGCAGCAGCACGCCGTAGCCGTGCAGGCGCTCCAGTGAGATTGCCTTGAGGATCAGGAGGTCCAGAATGCCGGGAAGCAGTTCGGCGGACTTGGGAGCCATTTACTCTCCTAGGCCAACTAGGAGAGTAGCGCATTATTCCTAGTTACGCAAGGGGAGTGGAGACAAAGACTGGGGGAGCGTTCAGTTCGTCGCCACGCTGAATCAATCGGGCCAAACCTGTTCCAGTTCCCAGTCACCGAACTCATCCGGCCGAACCGGATGGCGCTTATAACCGCGCCGATGGCGCGTCTCAGGCGCTTTCGTTCGCAGTTGTTCCAGCGCTGCCTTCATGCCTGCGTCGTGTTCAAGTGTGGTCGGCTGGAACCCTGCCCGCTCGCGTTAGGCTCATGGCCCTAGGCTTCCTTGACCGACGCGATCAGGTCGAGGACCGCCTGTTTGCCGTCGCCGAAGAACATCAGCGCGTTGTCGGCCGCGAACAGGGGGTTGGGGATTCCGGCGAAGCCGGGGGAGAGGCTCCGCTTGATGATCACGACCGTCCGCGACTGATCGACGTTCAGGATCGGCATCCCCGCGATCGGGCTTGACGGATCGGTGCGCGCGTCCGGATTGACGATGTCGTTGGCGCCGATCACGAGGCTGACGTCGGTCTGCTCGAACGACGGGTTGATGGCGTCCATCTCCTTGAGCTTGTCGTAGTCGACGTCGGCCTCGGCCAGCAGCACGTTCATGTGGCCCGGCATCCGGCCGGCGACGGGATGGATGGCGTACTCCACCTCGATGCCGCGTTCCTCCAGAAGGTTGGCGAGGTCGCGCACCTGGTGTTGGGCCTGCGAGACGGCGAGTCCGTAGCCCGGCACGATGACGACCCGGCGCGCGCCGTCGAACAGCATCGCCACCTCTTCGGCCGACGTGCTCTTGACGCGCCCGGCGTACACGGAATCGGCGTCGGCCGCCGCGCCGCCTCCTTCGGCGATGGCGCCGACGAGGACGTTGACGAGCGAACGGTTCATCGCCTTGCACATGATCCGGGTCAGGATCAGCCCGGAGGCGCCGACGAGCGAGCCGGTGATGATCAGGATGTTGTTGTTAAGGACGAAGCCGGTCGAGGCGGCGGCCAGGCCGGAGTAGGAGTTGAGCAGCGCGATGGCGACCGGCATGTCGGCGCCGCCGATCGGAATCGTGAGCAGGATGCCTAGGACCGACGCCACCCCGACGAGTGCGGCGTAGTAGCCGACGGGACCGAGACCGCCGATCCCGGCGTCCGCCACCACCAGCGCGCCGCAGCCGAGGGCGACGACGCCGAGCACGGCGTTCAGCATCTGTTGGCCGGGAAAGACCACCGGCTGGTCGGGCAGCAGCAGGCCGCGCAGCTTGTCGAAAGCGACCAGGCTTCCCCAGAAGGTCACCGAGCCGATCAGGCCTGAGGCGACGGTGGCGACCGTCGTCTGCATCGCCGGATCCGACTCGCTCACCAGCACGGCCCCGGCGACCAGCGCCGAGGCGCCGCCGCCGAACGCGTTCAGCAGCGCCACCATTTCCGGCATGGCGGTCATCGCGATCCGGAGCGCGAGGGTGCCGCCGATGGCCGCCCCGAGGCCGACACCCGCCGCAATCCAGAGGAAGGCCTCGGCGCCGGCGCCGAAGATCTCCTGATCGAGCAGCGTCGCCACGACGGCGAGCAGCATTCCGGTGGCGCCCAGCAGGTTGCCCCGGACCGCGGTGCGCGGATGGGTCAGGCCGCGGATCCCCAGGATGAAGAGGACCGAGGCGACGAGGTAGATGAGGTTGATGACGGTGCTGTCCACGGTCGTCTGCTTTCGGACCCTCAGTCCTTCTTGCGGAACATGCTGAGCATCCGGTTGGTCACGAGGAAACCGCCGACGACGTTGATCGTCGCGATCACGAGCGCCACGAAGCCGAGAATCCGGGCCGTCTCATGGCCGGAAGCGACCGACAGCAGCGCGCCGATGATCGTGATGCCGGAGATCGCGTTGCTCCCCGACATCAGTGGCGTGTGGAGCAGCGGCGGCACCTTCGTGATGATCTCGAAGCCGACGAAGACGGCCAGCATGAAGATGGTGAGAAGTGGAATGAGAACGTCCATGGTTACTCTCCGGACGGTGCGGCGGCGCCGGGCAGTTCGCGGATGCGCGCGTGCACGACCGCGCCGTCGCGCGACACCAGCGTCCCCGCGGTGATCTCGTCTTCCATGTCGAGGGCGAGCGCGCTCTCCTTCACGAGGTGCAGCAAGAGGGTCGAGATGTTCTTCGCATACATCTGCGACGCGTGGTAGGGCACCGTCGCGGGCAGGTTCGTCGGACCGAGAATCGTCACGCCGTTGTCGGTCACCGTGGTCTCGTCCGCCTGCGTCAGCTCGCAGTTGCCGCCCCGCTCGGCCGCGAGGTCCACGACCACCGAACCGGGCGACATGCCCGCCACAGCGTCGGCCGTCACCAGGATCGGCGCCGTCTTCCCCGGGATGAGGGCCGTAGTGATCACGACGTCGCTGGCCGCGACGACGCGCGCCATCGTCTCGCGCTGCCGCCGGTAGAATGACTCGTCCTGCGCCTTCGCATAGCCGCCCGCGTCTTCCGCGCCCTCGGTTTCCAGCGGCAGCTCCACGAAGGAGGCGCCGAGGCTCTCGACCTGTTCCTTGACGACGGGGCGGACGTCGTAGGCCTCGACGCGCGCGCCGAGGCGGCGGGCCGAGGCGATGGCCTGGAGCCCCGCCACGCCGGCCCCGACGACGAACACCTTGGCCGGGGTGATGGTGCCGGCCGCCGTCATCATCATCGGAAACATCCGGGGCAGGGCCTCGGCCGCGAGGAGCACGGCCTTGTAGCCGGCGATGGTCGCCATCGACGAGAGGGCGTCCATGCTCTGCGCCCGCGTGATGCGCGGGATCAGCTCCATCGAGAACGCGATGACGCCCCGCTCGGCCACCGCGCGGGCGGCGGCGGGCTCGCCGAGCGGATCCGACAGTCCGATGATCGCCTGGCCGGCGCGAAGCTGCTCGAGGTCGGCGCGTCCGGCGTCGCCCGCGGCGCCCGGACTGCGTACCTGCAGGATGACGTCGGCGTCCGCGAAGACCTGCGCGCGCGAGGCGGCGAGCCGCGCGCCGGCGTCCGTGTACGCGGCGTCCGTGAAGCTGGCTTCCGCGCCCGCGGACGGCTCGATCAGGACGTCGAGCGAGGCCTTCGCGAGCGCCGGGACGACGCCGGGAACGATGGCGACGCGACGCTCGCCCGGGAAGGCCTCCTTCGGAACGCCAACGATCATGGCAGGGCGTACGCGATCAACTCACCGCCGTAGCCTCCGCCGCTCACCGCGACGACGATGTACTGCTTCCCGTCGGCCGAGTAGGTCATCGGCGAACCGGTCTGCTGGGCCGGCATCCAGACCTGGCCCAGTTCCTCGCCCGTCGCCTTGTCGTAGGCCCGGAGCATCGCGCCCGTCTCGCCGTCCTCGTTCGTCCACGACCCGCCGTCGCCGGCGACCACCAGGGTCTTCGTCACCAGCGTGCCGACGCGCCCGGGCCGTCCGGTCCGGGGCACGTCCACGCCTTCGAGCAGGCGGTGATTCCGGACGTTGTCGGCGGTCTCGCCGTGCGCGACCTGCCAGACGATCTCCCCGGCGTTCAGGTCGATGGCGCTGATGCGGCCCCACGGCGGCTTGATGATCGGGATCCCCTCGACGTTGAGGGCCTCGTCGCGCGCGCTCACGCCCTCCGGCCGGCCGCGGATGAAGTTCATGTCGGACCGCTCCGGATCGTTCACCAGGCCGAGGTTCGTTATCTCGGTCTTCGAGAACTGGTAGAAGATGCCGGTTTCCGGATCGAACGACCCTCCGGGCCAGTTCACGCCTCCGGTCGAGGCGGGCACCTGCAGCGTGCCCAGGGTGCCGTCGGCCGAGCCGATGGACGGCGGCGTATAGATCGAGCGCCCGTACCGGAAGCGTTCCAGCACCTCGAGCGCGCGCTCGCGCAGCTCCGGCGTGAAGTCGATCAGATCGTCCGGACCGATGCCCTGCTGATCGAAGGCGGGCGGCTTCGTCGGATGCGGCTGCGTCGGCGCGAGCCGCTCGCCGGGAATGTCGGACGGCGCTACCGGCTGCTCCTCGATCGGCCAGACCGGCTCGCCCGTCTCCCGGTCGAAGACAAAGAGCCACGACTGCTTGGTCGGCAGCGTGACCGCCTTGATCTCACGTCCGTCCACCGTGATGTCGGTCAGGACCGGCGCGGCGGGCAGGTCCCAGTCCCACACGTCGTGGTGCGTGATCTGGAAGTGCCACTTCCGCTCGCCGGTGTCGAGGTCGACCGCCACGAGACTGTCCGAAAAGAGGTTGTCGCCGAGGCGGTGCCCGCCGTAGTAGTCGTTGGTCGGCATCTCGATGGGCAGGTAGGCCATGCGCAGTTCCGGGTCGATCGTCATCTGCGCCCAGACGCCGGTGTTGCCGGTGTAGCGCCACGAATCGCCTTCCCACGTGTCGTTGCCGAATTCGTCACCCTGCGGGATGGTGTGGAAGATCCACTTGCGGTCGCCCGTGCGCGTGTCATAGCCACGGATGAATCCCTTGACGTTGTTCATGGATGCCGGCGCCCCGCCCGGGAGGTGCGCGGCGCCGATGACGATCGTGTCGCCGACGGCGACGGGCGCGGCGTGCAGGCCGATCTCGCCGGTGACGAGGTCGATGTCCTGATCGAGCTGCGTCTTGAGGTCGACGATCCCGTCGGTCCCGAAGTCGCCGAGGCGCTGGCCCGACTTCGCGTTGAGGCCGATCAGGTGGTAGCCGGGCGTGACGTAGAAGATCTTCCCGTCGCCGCCGTCATCCACGTAGGTGAGTCCCCGGCCCGACAGCCGGCGCGGCGCCGCCTCGCCCCGCTCACCTTCGTCGTAGCGGTGAAACCAGAGCAACTCGCCGGTCGCGGCGTCGAGAGCCACTGCCGCCCGCCGCGTGCCGACCGTGGCGTAGAGCGTGCCGTCCACCATCAGTGGCGTAACCTGCAGGAAGAACTCCGGTCGCGGGCCGAAGTTGTCGGTGCGGAACGACCAGGCCACTTCGAGATCGTTGAAGTTGGCGCCGTCGATCTCATCGAGCGGCGAGTACCGCGTATGCGCGAGGTCGCCACCGTAACTCGGCCACTCCCCGTTCCGGGTCCCTTCCTCCTGGGCGGCCAGGCCGATCGAGGCGAAGAGGAGTCCGGCCGCCAGGGCCAGGACCCAGCCCGTCGGGGCGTCGGATCGGTTGCGGACGTGTCGCATCAGGAATCCTCCGTCGTAACGCAAAGCGAAGAGCAAAGCATACAGCCAGCCTCGGCCGGTTCGCCACCGTTCGCGCCATCGCCCGCGCTAACGTTCGTGTCGGCGGGCCGCTTCCGGGAGTGGCCCCGGCGACGGGCCGATCCGGGGTAGCATGGGCACTCGTTGCACCGGCGCCGGAGGCGCGAGCGGTGCGATTCGGCAGGGTGGGAGGCACAGGATGCTGAGACGGCAATTCATCGGGCGGACGGCGGCGGCGGTTTTCTTCGTTCTGGCGGCGACGGTCGCCGCGGCGAGCGCGGCGGAACGGGAACTCCAGACGGTCGAATTCCACAGTCCGGCGGTCGATCGAACCATGAAGTACAACGTCCTGCTGCCGGACGACTACGAGACGTCGACCGCGCGGTACCCGGTGCTCTACCTGCTCCATGGCCTGACCCAGAACTACACGGCGTGGGGTCTTTCCAACGGCGCGCCTTTCTATGCCGGCCTCTACGACGACCTGATCATCGTCATGCCGGACGTCGGTAACTCCTGGTACGTCAACTGGGCCGAGAACGAAGGGGGCCAGAAGAACAACTGGGAGAACCACGTCATCGAGGACGTCGTCAACCACGTCGACTGGAACTTCCGGACGATCGCGCGCCGCGAGGGGCGGGCCATCACCGGACTGTCGATGGGGGGATACGGCGCGATCACGATGGGCCTGCGCAACCCCGAGATGTTCATCTCGATCGGCAGCACCAGCGGCGCGCTCGAGTACGGCCGCCAGGCGGCGGCGAGGATGCGCGGCGAGATGCCGCCCCGCGAACCGCGCCAGCGGACGCCGGAACAGGAAGCGCGGCGCCGCCAGCCGAATCCGCTCATCGGCATCGAGGGCTTCAGCAGTCAGGTGGAGCGCACGCCCCAGGGAACGATGTTCGCCACCCCGGAACAGGCGGACGCCTACGATCCCTTCAAGCTGATCGCGCAGGTGCCGCGCGAGAACCTCCCGCACATCTATCTCGACTGCGGCACCGAGGATCGCCTGATCAGCGGCGCCCGGGAGCTGGCGCGCTACCTGATGGACGAGGACATAACGTTCGACTACATGCAGCAGCCGGGTGGCCACAACGCGGCCTACTGGATCGAGGCGATCGGCCGCATCACGGCGGTGCAGTACGAAGTGATGCAGCGTGCGCTGGGGCAGCGTCCGACAGGCCGTCGCCGGCCGTCGAACTGACGGCGCGTTCGGCCGGCGGATTCGGCGCTACTCGCGATTCAGGCGCGGTAGCAGTGCGTCGCGCACCCAGGAGAAGTCCGGCTCGATTGCGAGCGCCTGTTCATAGCTCTTCCGCGCGCCCGCCTCGTCGCCGAGTCTCTCCAGGGTACGTCCGAGCCACGCGTAGGCCTCCGGCCGGCCCCAGTCGGGCCAGGGCTGGCCGGCCGGTTGCGCATCGAAGAAGCCCGCCGCCGAGCGGAACCACGCCTCGGCCCGTTCGGCGCCACCGCCGAACCTCTCGGGCCGGTGGAAGAGATCGATGCCCTTCAGGAGCAGGAACCTCGGATTGCTTCCGTCGAGCGCCTGCGCCGCGTCGAGCGCCTCGGAGGCCCGTCCTCCCAAACGCATGGCGCTCCACATAGACGTGATCTGCATCCCCCAGACGCTGCCCAGCAGGGCATGCGACTCGATGTCGCCATCGTCCGCTTCCAGGTTCTCGCGAAGCAGCTCGACCGCCTCGTCTCCCCAATCGTCCCGGTCATCATGGTCCCTCAGATCCGGGTGAGCGAGGAGGCGCCAGTTGGCGTACGCGATCGCGTAGCGAACCCGTTGCTGCTCCGGCTCCGCGAGCGGCTCCGCCATCCACCGCCGGAAGTCGGCCCGCGCATCGGTCAGACCCTGGATATCTCCCGTGACGTGGGCCCGCTCCAGCCGCTCGAGCAGCGCCGGCCATTCGCTGTCGAAACCGGATTGCGCCGCGATGCCGGCACCTCCGATCCAGGCGACGAGGATGAGCGTTCCTACGGCAGTGGCCACTTTTGCCATGGTAGACCGGTTTGGAGCCAGACGGGTTCAACCCGCGCGGTCGATCAGCCGCATCAGGTTGGCGACGTGTTCCTTGAGTTGGTCCCGGCCCTGCTCGCTCAATTGATACCACGTGACCGGCCGGCGGCCCCGGTAGGTCTTCTCGATCGACACGTAGCCGGCATCCTCCAGCTTGCGCAGGTGCGTGCCGAGGCTGCCGTCGGTTTCGTCGAGCACCTGCTTCAGCCGGCTGAAGGACATCGCGTCATGCTTCGACAGCAGGACGCAGACGGCCAGCCGCACGCGGTGCTCGAGGAGCCCGCTGAGTGACGAAAGCTCGTCGAGGCCGGGAATGTCCGGATCAGCTCGCTGCGGCACGTTTCGGTATTCCCAGGATCGCGTGCGCGACGAGCCCGGCGGCGGCGAGCGCGCCCGCCAGGGTCCAGCCGTAGACCGGTACGAAAAGCGTGACCACGTAGCCCACGATAAGCAGCGCGCTGATCGGCAGCAACCGCCGGTCCAGGTGGAGTCCCGCCTGGAAGTACGTCAGGGCCAACAGCAACACCCAGAACGAGCCTATTCCGTCGGGGATCAACAATCCCCTCGCAACCAGCAGACCGCCGAGTGTGCCCGTCGCGAGGAACGCGAGCCAGTGGAACAGCCAGCGCATGCCCTCCGCGCGATCCACCTGGCCGGCCCGGATCTGCGCCCGGGCGCCGAGCCACGCCGACAGGATCAACCCGACGGGGGACGCGACGATCCAGTATCGGCCGATCCATCGGGGATCGTCGACGAAGTCCACGATCGAGAAACCGCAAAGCACGATGGCCGCCCACAGGAAGCCGTGGGCACGGACGTGAATCTTGTCCGACTGCTCTGCCGCGGCGCGAACGTAAGCGATGTCTTCCTTGAGACGTTCCTGGCTGGTCATGTGATCCTCCGGCCTTGTCCCTGACAGTAACCTCTACTCCGGGCGGGCGCCCGAATCGAGGGCCGGCAACAGCACGTCCCGCACCCAGGCGAACGCAGGCTCGATCTCGAGGGCCCGGAGGTAATACTGCCGCGCCGCGTCCGTGTCGCCACGCCTGGCCATCACCTGTCCGAGCCACGCATACGCGTCAACCCGGCCCCAGCGCGGCCACGGCCGATCTGAAGGCTCCGTTGTGAATGCCGCGACGGCCCGGTGCAGGAGCGACTCCGCCCTGTCCTCCCCCCCGCCGAACATCCGCGGCGTGTTCAGCTTGCCCACGCCATCCAGCAGCAGGACCCTGGGATTCTGCGGTTGGAGTTCCATGGCGCGTGCGGAGGCGCGCCCCGCCCGAATCCCGAGCAGCATTCCGCGGAGCGGCGACCGGCTGATCTGGAGGCCGTAGACGCTGGCCAGCAGGGCGTGGGACTCCGCGTCGTCGTCGTTCGCGGCCAGGTTCTCGTCCAGCAGCTCCACCGCTTCGTCCAGCAGGGCGTCCCGGCCGTCGTCGTCCGGCGCGCCGTCCGGCAGGACGGCCAACCGCCAGTTCACGTACGCAGCCGTGTAGCGCACGAGGGATTGCTGATTTTCCGTCAGTTCGGTCTCGAACAGCTCCTCGAGCGCGGCCAGGGCGGCCCGCATCTCCGAGGCGTCGCCGCGTACGTAGCCTCGCTCCAGCCGGTCGATCAGGCCGGGCCAGACGTCCGCGAAGTCGACCGCCGCCGCCGTCTTGGCCACACCCGCCGCCGCGGTCGGGGCGGCCAGCAAGGCGACCAACATCAGTCCAAGCGCTGCGCTACCAGTCCGTGGCATGTGAGTCATCTCCTTACTTTCGGGTTACTGCAGGGCCATGGTCATGCCGAAGTACAGGAGGCGCGGAAGCGCGACCGTCACGGGCCGGCGTTCCGAATAGTCCGGCGAGTAGGCGTAGTCGAGCACGTTGTCGCGGCCGAGCGCGTTCGTGACCGCGGCGAACAGGATCGGACCGAACGGAGTAACGAGGTCGAAGCCGAGATCGAGCCGTTCGTATCGCGGCGCCCGGTCCGAGTTGATCGCGCCGTACACCGGGAGGTAGCCCCGCTCGCCGGGCTGCGCGCCGACGACGGGCGTAAACGGCCGTCCGGACGACGTGCGCCAGCTCGCCGAGACGGTCGCCGTATCGGTGACCTCGATCTGGACGGTCGCGCGGAGCCCGTGGGGAATCGCGAAGTAGGGCGTCCACGTCCCCGTTTCCGGAACCTCCAGGCCGCGCGACACATTCGCGGCGGCTGTCCAGCGGCGCCGCGTCTGCAACCAGCCGTAGACCGCTTCCACGCTCCACCGGCGCCAGCGCTTCCGCCCGTAGAGATCGACGCCCTGCGCCGTACCGTACCCCGCTGACGAGAACACCGCGGCCGGGTACTCGAGCGGCAGGTCACGATAGCGCTTGAAGTACGCCTCCGCGTGGAGTTGCAGGGATCCGTCGGTCGATGCGTACTCGTAACCGCCCACCCAGTGGTACGCCTTCATCGGCCGCAGCAGCGACAGCGCGCGATAGGAGCCATGGAAGCTGCCCGGGTCGGGCGCCTGGTGATAGACGCCCCAGGCGATGCGCAGTCGCTGGCGTTCGGCGGTCCTGACCAGCAGGTTCAGGCGGGGATCGATAGTCGTGGCCCCGGTGCGGCCGAAGCGGTCGATGCGCAGGCCGATATTGGGCACGAGCCTTCCCGGCTTGCCCTCGAATTCGGCGTAGGCGCCCGCATGCCAGTCGTCGAACTCCACATCGAACGACGACACGCCCCGCACGCCGCCGAGGTCGACGCTCGTATGCGGCGCGCTTCCGGCGAAGGCCAGGCGCGAACGGCTGCCGTCGATTCCGAAGCGAACCGTCCCGGCGGCGCCGATGCGCGAGAAGTCGGCGCGCCAGGACTGCCGCCGGTCGCGCTGCTCCAGGTCGAGCGCTCCGGCCTGCGTGTCGCTGCGGTACTCGGTCATCGCCAGGGTGGCGGCGGCGCGCCAGCCGCCGCCGGAGACCTTGTCCCAGCGGAGGTACGCCAGATCGTTGGCGTTGGCCGATTCGAGAAGGCCGCGGTATGACTCGCGTTCGATCTCGATGCCGACGTGCTCGCGCAGCGACATCCCGAACAGCTTGAACGTTCCAAGCGACGCCGATTCGTAGTGGCCGGCGGCGTTCACGTCCCGGGAGTCCGGATGGCGCGTGAACGCGCGCGGCGATCGGTTCAGCCGGAACATCGGGCCGGTCTCGGACCAGTTGCCGGAGACGCGGACACCCCCGCGCGAGCGCAGGGGGACGGACGCGTTGCCGGAGATCCCGCTCAGTGCCACCGACGCTCCTCCGGCGGGGGCGGCCGGCCGGTCGAGGCCCTGCATGTCGAGCACCCCGCTCAGCGCGTTGCCGTACCGGGCGGGGAATCCCCCGGAGCTGAAAGAGATTTCCCGCGTCAGGAACGGGTCGACGGTCCCGCGGATACCGCCGGTGACCGTTTCGTAACGGTACGGGTGGTAGAGCACGGCTTCGTCGAGCATCGTGAGCACTTCGTTCGAGTCCCCGCCCCGCACGAAGAGGCCGGCTTCGTCGTTGAGCTGGTTGACCCCGGCGAGGTTCTGCACGTACAGCATCACGTCCGCCTGGGCGCTCGGCAGGCGCACGACATCGAGTGGTTCGAACGCCTGCACCGAGGGCGCCGCTTCTTCGGGCGCCGCGGCGGTCACGTCGACCGTTTCCGCGAGGTCGGCCGGGTTCAGCACCAGCTCGACGTCGCGAGCGGCGCCGTCGAGCAGGACCACGGTCTCGGTCGACCAGAAGCCGGGCGCGAACGCGACCAGCGTCCGCGCTCCCGTTTCGGTCGAGCGCAGGACGAAACGCCCCTGCGAATCGGTCGCTTCCAGCGTCGGACTGCCCTGCACGTAGACTTGCACGCTGGCAAGCGGCCGTCCGTCCGGGTCCGTGACCAGACCCCGGATCTCGGTCTCCTGCGACGATTCGCCGGACGCGGCGGCGGCGAGCACGCCGGCCAGCAGTAGAGCGGCGATGCGGAAGGCTTGCCTGGGGTCCTTTGCATCGGTCATGGCGTCACTTCTGAAAAGCGCCGACGCTAGTGTTTAACGATTACTCTGCAATTTAGAGTTTATGGCAACGGTCTGTCAACCCCCTGTTCTGGAAGTGTCAGCCCGGGACGCGGTCGGACTTCAGTAGCGGTAGTGGTCGGACTTGTAGGGGCCGTCTACCGGTATGCCCAGATAGGCGGCCTGCTCGGCCGTCATCTCCGTGAGGCGCACGCCGAGGGCGTCGAGATGGAGGCGGGCCACCTTCTCGTCGAGCTGCTTCGGCAGCATGTAGACCTGCTTCTCGTACTCGCCGTCGTTCCGGTGCAGGGCGATCTGCGCGAGCACCTGGTTGGTGAATGACGCCGACATGACGAAGCTCGGGTGCCCGGTGGCGCAGCCGAGGTTGAGCAGGCGTCCCTCCGCGAGGACGAGAACGCTGTGGCCGTCCGCGAAGCGCCATTCGTCGTACTGCGGCTTGACGGGGATCCGCTCGATGCCGGGAAACGCCTTCAGGCCGGCCATGTCGATCTCGTTGTCGAAGTGGCCGATGTTGCCGACGATCGCCTTGTCCTTCATCCGGTTCATCTGCGCCGCGCTGATGATGTCGCGGTTGCCGGTAGCGGTGATGAAGATGTCGGCGGTCTCCAGCATCTCCTCGAGCGTCACCACCTGGTAACCCTCCATCGCCGCCTGGAGCGCACAGATCGGGTCGATCTCGGTGATGACGACGCGGCAACCCTGGCCGCGCAGCGACTGGGCGCAACCCTTGCCCACTTCGCCGTAGCCGCAGACAACGGCGACCTTGCCGCCCAGCATGACGTCGGTGGCGCGGGCGAGGCCGTCCGGCAGCGAGTGGCGGCAGCCGTAGATGTTGTCGAACTTGCTCTTGGTGACCGAATCGTTGACGTTGATGGCGGGGAAGAGCAGGGTCCCGTCGCGCATCATCTCGTAGAGGCGGTGCACGCCGGTCGTCGTCTCCTCGCTGACCCCCCGGATGGCGGGGCTGATGCGGCGCCACTGCCCCGGATCTTGCGCGGCGATCTGCCGCAGCAGATCGAGGATGACGCCCCACTCCTCCGGCTCCGACGACGGGTCGAAGCCCGGGATCGCCCCCGCTTCCTCGAACTGGTAACCCTTGTGGATCAGCAGCGTAGCGTCGCCGCCATCGTCGACGACGAGGCTCGGGCCGCTCCCATCGGGCCAGACGATCGCCTCATTGGTGCACCACCAGTACTCCTGAAGCGTTTCCCCCTTCCAGGCGAACACCGGAATGCCGTGCGGCGCCTCTGCCGTGCCGCCCGTCTCGGGACGTCCGACCGCCACTGCGGCGGCGGCGTGATCCTGCGTCGAGAAGATGTTGCACGACGCCCAGCGGACATCGGCCCCGAGGTCGGCGAGCGTCTCGATCAGCACCGCGGTCTGCACCGTCATGTGCAGGCTGCCCATCACCTTCGCGCCGGCAAGCGGGCGCTCGCCCGCGTGCTCGCGACGGAGGGCCATCAGCCCCGGCATCTCCTGCTCGGCCAGGCGAATCTCGTGCCGGCCCCGTTCGGCGAGGCCGAGGTCCGCCACCTTGAAGGGGACGCGGCCGGCAACTGCTGCCGCCTCGAAGGGGTGCGTGGTTTCCGTCTCTATGGCCGTGGTCGTCATCGGTATCGATCTCCTCGGTCGTCTTTTCTGTTCTTCTGTCGTGCCAATCCGCTAGCGCCGGGACCGTCCGCTGCGCCGCGGCCGGCGCCGCGGCCGCCCATCGGGCCGACCGGACGGATCGGACGGGCGCGCCTTCGGCGACAGCCGCATGGAATCGGGTCGCTCGACACCCGCCTCGACAGGCGGTGCGTGCAACGTCTCCTGATAATAGTCGTCAAGCAGCATCGCGATGATCCGCGATTCATCCTCGTTCTCGGCCAGTTGGCGTGCGAGCGGCACGAAACGCTGGCTCCGTTCGGCCCGCAACCGGTCCCGTTCGCGGAGTCGCGCCTCGAGCAGCGTCGTCAGCCGCTCGGCCACGACCGCCGCAACGTCATCGTCCGTCGGGAGCGGGCGCGCCTCGAACGCTATCCCGTACCGCTTCGCGATCTGATCGATATGCAGCTTCTCGGCCTCGGTCACCAGTGACAGCGCCGTTCCACCGGCGCCGGCGCGGCCGGTCCGGCCGGCCCGGTGAACGTAGTCTTCGGCGTCCTCCGGCGGTTCGTACTGAATGACGTGCGAGAGCTCCGGAATGTCGATACCGCGCGAGGCGACGTCGGTTGCCACGAGGAACCGGAGCTTGCCCTCACGCACCCGTTTCAGGATTCGTTCGCGGTCCGCCTGCGACCGATCGGCACTCAGTTCGTCGGCGTCGTAGCCGAACCGCTGCAGCACGACGGTTATGTAGTGGACGTTCTGCTTCGTGTTGCAGAAGATGAACGCCGACGACGGATTCTCCATCTCGATGATCCGGACCAGCGCGCGGTCCTTTTCCATCGGAGGCACGGCGTAATAGACATGCTCGGCGTCGGTGACGTGAACGTGATCGCGGCTTAGGGTCAGGAACTCGGGTTCGGCAATGAACTCGCGCGCCGTCTTCATCACCGACGCCGGGAACGTCGCGGAGAACATGGTCGTGTGGATCGGCCGTTGCGGCAGGTACGTCTGCACCTGCTTCATGTCGGGATAGAACCCCATGGACAGCATCCGGTCCGCCTCGTCGAAGACGAGCGTCGTCAGATCCTTGAGCGAGAACGCACCGCGCAACAGGTGATCGAGCGCACGCCCGGGTGTTGCGACAACCAGTTGCACCCCCTCACGGAGGGCCTGAATCTGCGGTTCGTAGCCGACGCCGCCATACACCGTGGTCGACCGAAGGCCACTGCCCTCCCAGAGCATCGCGGCGTCCGACTGCACCTGCCGGGCTAATTCGCGCGTGGGCACCAGGACCAGCGCCTGGGTCCGATCCCGGGACGCGTCCAGCCGTTCCAGCATCGGCAGGAGGAACGCTGCGGTCTTGCCGCTTCCCGTGCGCGCCTGGATCACCAGGTCGCGCCCCTCCAGCAGGTACGGGATGGCCCGCGCCTGAACCGGCATCAGTTCGGTCCAGCCCGGATGGCGCACGGCCGCCCGGAGTCTGTCGGGTAGGGTGTCGAGCGTGGTTTCGGGTAGCGGATCCCGCGGTTCTTCAAGCGTCGCCGTGAGCGACGTCGAGGTCAGTGTCGGCAAGGGCGGTAAAGCTCTGTCTTCGCTTGTGTTTCGGGCATTACCGCCCATTGTACACGCCATCGGGCCGACCCATGACGGCCGGGCGCCGGCGGCGACTCGCGGCGCACGGCGTCAATCGACGCCGAACGCCAGCAGCACGTTGCCCGGCCGGCCGCCGAACGCGCCGTAACCGGAGTTGACGTAGACCATGCCGTCAACGACGACCGGGCCGGGGCCGTTGATCGTTCCGCCCCTGGCGGCTACACCGTTCACGGTCTCGTACTCGCCGTTGGTGTCCTGCTCCCAGAGCACGGATCCGTTCTCGGCGTCGTAGGCGCGGAACAGGCCGTCGAACGCCCCGGCGAAGACGACGCCGGGAATCGCCGTGATCGCCGCAAGGAGGGCCGGACTGCACTGGTCGCAGACCGGCTCGTGCGCCTCGGCGTACCAGACCAGCTCGCCGGTGCGGAGCCGGACCGCGGCGAGTCCACCCGGCTCGTCCGTAAACTGGCCCGAGTTGGCGAAGTACGCCTTCTCGGCATCGACCGCGAAACCCCACTCGATGCCCCCGAGCATGCCGCCGTCGCCCACCCGGTACCGCCAGGCGACAGCACCGTCCGCATCCGGGTCGAGGCCGTAGCCGACGCCGGACTTCTGGCCGACGACCAGCAGGTCGCGGCCATCCGCCATGGTCACCAGCACCGGCGACGCGCCGAAGTCGAAGTCCGGGCCATCGTCCTCCGGACAATTCGGGTTCGCGCTGCCGCAGTTGAGGATGAACGCGTCCTCCGGCGTGAACTGGGTCGACCAGCGAATCGCGCCGGTGTCGAGGTCCAGGGCGAGGATCGCGTCGCTCGTGGCGGCCGCGGGCGCGGTGTACGCGTTCCCGGTCGCCGCGTAGACGAGCCGTCGTTCCGCGTCGATGGTCGGCGCCGACCAGACCGCGGCGCCCGCCGGTCCCATCAGGAACGCGCCCTCCGGATTGCGTCCGCGCGGCGCCGGCGTCTCGGGAATGGTGAACGTCTTCCAGGCGACGTCGCCGGTGTCGGCGGCAAGCGCCACGATGCTTCCCCGGAACGTGCAGCAGGCATACTCCGGGTCGGCCGCGAGCACTTCCTCGAGGGACGAAACCGGGACGTACAACCGGTCCTCATGCAGCACCGGCGCTCCGGTGATGCGGGCGCCCATGTGGTCCTCCACGTCGCGGCGCCAGATCTCGGCGCCGGTGGCGGCATCGAGCGCGTAGACGTTCGCGTTGAAGTCACCGAAGAAGAGTGCGTGCCGCCCGTCGGCCAGCCGGCCGACCGTCATGGCGCTGCGGACGCCGCTCTGTGCCGCGAAGGTCCAGTGGGTGCAGCCGGTCTTCGCATCGAGTGCAAAGACCGCGCCCCGCTCGCTCGCGACAAACAGGCGACCTCCGACGATCGTCGGCTGCGACTGCGCCGAGCCCGAATCGGGGTATCCGAACGCCCACTTGAGCGTCAGTCGCGGCACATTGCCAGCCGAGAGCCGGGCGTGTTCGGCCGGCTGGAAGCGCGAATTCCTGACGTCCGCGCTCCACCCGTTCCACTGGGCGCCGCCGTCCAGGCCGGGCCATTCCGCCGCCGCACCCCCGGAGCAGGCAGCCGCCCCGTCGCCCGCGTCCGCCGCAACGCTGCGCCCCGTGATGAACTCCGCCACCGCGGTCCGTTCCGCCGGCGTCAATGCCGAGCCCTGCTGCCGCATCGTCCCATCGGTGAGCGACCCCACAATGGCCGCGGGCGGCAGGGCCCGCATGTTGTCGATGGCCAGCGCGCGCGGCACGACGTTGCCGAGGTGGCAGGCGGCGCAATGCTCCTCGAAAAGCGCCTCGCCATCGGGGCCCTGAGCGGCGGCCGGCGCCGTGGCGGCCAGCAAGGCCGTCGCGACAACGGCGATCCGACGGGTCGGGCGATAACGACGCAACAGTCCTTCTGGCATTGTTGAAGACGGACTGGAGAATCTGGCCGGTCGTGGCCGGATGCACTCCCGGACGCGCCGCCGCGTCCGGCGCAACGCATAGAATAGCTCAGTGGGCCACGGTCCACCTCTGAGATCGAACCGCCAACGTGACCTATCTCGTCGACGCCAACCTGGTCCGGGCCGTGCTCGCGGCCACCGTTTTCCTGTGCGGCGTGACTCCGCCGGCGGTGGCGCAGACAGCGGGGGAAGTTGAGGTCGCCGGGGGCTATCAGCTTCACCGTTCCGAGGATCCCCTGGAGCCGCGGGGATGGTTTCTGTCCGGGGCGTTCAACCTCACGCGCGTGTTCGCCGTGGTCGGCGAAGTCAGCGTGGCGGGAAACCGCGTTGCCATCGGCCTTCCGGACCTGGGGGACTTCGATTTCCTGCCGGAGGAGAACGCGCTGGAAGTCGAAGGGCAGAGCGTGACGGCCCTGGGTGGTGTGCGCGCCGCATACCGAAGACGTCCCGTCATGCTGTTCACCAGATTGCTCATCGGCATGGAACGGGCGACGCGCGACGTCACCTTCTTCGGCGCCGATTTTGCCGACGTTTCGGACGTCGGCCCCTCTCTTCAGGTGGGTGGCGGGATGGATATCGATATCACCGGGCGTCTGGCGGTTCGACTGCTTGGCGACTGGAGGCGAACTCGATTGGGAGGCGAGCCTGCTGCGGCCATTCTTGGGGGGATTCTCCTCTCGGAACTTCCCATGGGCGTGGGAGACGCCGCGGTGCCGACGTTCAACGTCGATACGCGTCGCTTCGCCGTCGGTGTCGTCTACCGATTCGGGCGCCTGGGCCCGTAGCGTCCACCCCGTCCGAAGGCTCGCTATTCCTGCTTGCGGCGCGTGTACGTCTCGAGAAGCTGTTCCTGGCCGTTGATCGGCTCGCTGCCCGGGTCGACCGCGACGGAGTGGTAGGAGCCGTCGGTCTGAAGTTCCATCGTGCGATCGGTGTCGGAGAGCATCGTCTCGAGGACCACGTCGCGGAGGTGGTTCCGGACCCCCGGATCACGAACGTAGCAGAGGGTCTCGACGCGGCGGTCGAGGTTCCGTTCCATCAGGTCGGCGCTGCCGATCAGCGCTTCGGGCTGGCCGTCATTCATGAAGTAGTAGAGCCGCGAGTGTTCGAGGAACCGGCCGACGACGGAGCGGACCCGGATGGTATCGCTGACGCCGGGAATGCCGGGCCGGAGACAGCAGACCCCACGGACGATCATGTCGATCGGCACGCCTGCCTGCGACGCGCGGTACAGAACGCGGATCATCTCCGGATCGGCGAGCGAGTTGTTCTTGATGATCATCCCGGCTTCGCGGCCGGCGCGCGCATGTTCCGCCTCGCGCTCCACCAGCTCCGTGAACGCCCGGCGCAGGTGGTTGGGGGCAACCAGCAACTCGCGGTAGTCCCACTTGCTGGAATAACCGGTCAGATAGTTGAAGACTTCGGTCACTTCGTCCAGGACTTCCGGTCGCGCCGTGAACAGGCCGAAATCGGTGTAGAGCTGCGAAGTCACCCGGTTGTAGTTGCCGGTGCCCACGTGGGCGTAGCGGACGATCCCGTCCAGCTCCTTGCGGACCACGAGACAGAGCTTGCAGTGCGTCTTCAGGTTGACCATGCCGTATACGACATGCACGCCGGCCGATTCCAGCCGGTTCGCCCAGACGATGTTGTTGCGCTCGTCGAAGCGCGCCTTGAGTTCCACAAGCACGGCGACCTGCTTGCCTCCTTCGGCGGCGCGGATCAGCAGATCGAGCAGCGGTGAGTTGGGTCCGATCCGGTAGAGCGTGATCTTGATGGCGATTACGTTCGGATCGTCGACCGCCACCCGGAGGAACGCTTCCACCGCGGAAAACGACTCGAACGGATGGTGGACAAGGTGGTCGCGTTCCTGGATGGCGTCGAAGATTCCTTCGTCGTCCGCAGCCCAGATGCTGCTGGCGGAGAAGGGAGCGTCCTTCAACTGGGGACGATGCAGCCGGGTCAGCGCACTCCAGTCGCCGTAGCCCATCCGCCCGTCCGTGCGCGAGACGATGTCCTCGTCGATCTCGAAGTTCTCGATCAGGATGTTCAGGACGCGGGCCGGCATCGAGGCCTCGACCAGAAGCTGCGACAGATCGCCGTAACGGAGTTCCTTGAGCGTCCGGTCGACCGATTCGAGCAGGTCGTCCGCCTCGTCCTCCTGAATCACCATGTCGGTGTCGCGAATGATGCGGAAAAGGTGTGCGCTTCGTACATTGACGCCTGGGAAGAGCAGGGCGACGTTCAGCCTGACGACGTCCTCCAGCAGCGCGAACGTGTCGCCCTTCTCGCCCACGACGGAGGCGGGTACTGGCACGAACCGCGGGAGAACGTCGGGCAGCTTCACGCGGGCGAAGCGCGTGCGGCCGGCCTGCTCGACCACCACCGCCAGATTCATGCTCAGGTTCGAAATGAACGGGAAGGGGTGTCCCGGGTCGAACGCGAGCGGCGTCAGCACGGGGTGGATGTTCTGCCGGTAGTAGCTGCGCAGGTGCGTCTTTACGGCCGGCGTATAGTCCGCGGGGTCGAGAATCTGAATCCTCTCGGCGGCGAGCAGCGGGCGGAGCGTCTCGGACCAGCAGCGCTCGACGTCGACCATCATCCCGTTCGAGCGGACGCGGATCGCGTCAAGCTGCTGCTCGGTGCTCAGGCCGTCGGGTGAGATTGCCTCCACGTCGTTCCGGAATTTCCGGAGCAGCGTCGCCACCCGCACCATGAAGAACTCATCCAGATTGCTGGCGACGATGGAGAGGAACTTGACCCGCTCGAGCAGCGGATGCCGCTCGTCCTTCGCCTGGAGCAGGACGCGCTGGTTGAACTCCAGCCAGCTCAGCTCGCGGTTGATGTAGAGGGCCGGATTCTCAAGATCCGTCGGGTCGAACTCCGTACCGGCGGCCGCGCCGGCGGGTTGCCCGGTGGCGTCGGTCGTGTCGTGCATCGGTGATGGCAAAGAATCATATCAGCGACCGCCTGCTACGATGGGCAGCCGCCGATGACCGACCTGCAGCGCGCCGCCACCATTCTTCTGGCTCTGCTGCTGATGCTGGTGGTCAACGCGCTTCCCGAACCGTCCCCGGTCATGCGGGCCGGTGAACAGATTGCCCTTACGCCGCACGGCAAGGCGTGCCTCGCGATCCTGGCGTTCGCCATCACGCTGTGGGTGACCGAGGCGGTGCCGTTCGCAGTGACTGCGCTGGTCGTACTGTTGCTGATCCCCATCCTCGGGATTGCCGACTACCCGACGGTGGTGGCGGCCGGTTTCGGCAATCCGCTGGTCACGTTTTTCATCGGGGTTCTGTTCCTTTCCACCGGATTCACGCACTCGGGGCTCGGCACGCGGCTCGTGCTGCACGTGCTGCACCGGGTCGGCACCCGGACCGACCGGGTGCTGCTCGGCTTCCTGGTGGTGGGCGCGCTGCTGTCCATGTGGATCACCGACATGGCGGTCGCGGCCCTGCTCATGCCGCTGGGGGTCGGGGTTCTGCGTGACGCGAAGCTCGAGCCGCTCAAGAGCAACTTCGGGCGGGCGCTGATGATCTCGTGCGCGTTCGGCCCGCTGATCGGGGGCATCGGCACGCCGGCCGGGGCGGGCGCCAATCTGGCCGCGGTCGGCTATCTCCGCGAGCTGGCGGGGGTCGAGATCTCGTTCGCGCGGTGGATGGCCTACGGCGTGCCCGCGTTGCTGCTCATGATCCCGGCCGGCTGGTGGCTGCTGCTGCGCACGTTTCCGCCGGAGCTCGACCGGCTGCCGATCGCGGACGCGGAAATCCGGGATCGCATCGACGCGCTCGGTCCGCCGACCAGGCTGGAGATATGGACGCTGGTGGTCTTCGCCGGAACGATCACGGTCTGGCTGACCACGCCGCTCCTCGCCGCCTGGTCCGGTGGCGCGATAGACCCGCCGCCGCAGGCGGTGGCGCTCGGCGGGGGACTGCTGCTGTTTCTTCCGGGCCTCAGCGTGCTGCGCTGGAAGGCGGCGCAGCGCGACATGGACTGGGGCGGCGTCATCCTGATTGTCGCCGGCCTGTCGCTGGGTGTGATGGTGTTCGACACCGGTGCGGCGCGCTGGCTCGCGCAGGTGCTGCTGGGCCGCCTGCCCGACGTGCCGGGATTGCTTCAGCCGTTCGTCATCGTGCTTGTGGTGGCGGCGCTGCACATGGCTTTCTCGAGCAATACGGTGACCGGCGCAATCATCATGCCGATCCTGATTGCGCTCGCGCAGGACTTCCGCCTCGACATCTGGACCATCGCGGCTCCCGCGGCGTTCACCTCGACGCTCGCCTTCATTCTCGTCACCGAGAGCCCGACCAACGTCGTGCCGTACTCCGCCGGTTACTTCACGATCCGGGATATGGCGAAGGTCGGCATTGCGATGACGGTGGCGGCCGCCGTCTGCGTGACCGTCGCGATCGCCGTGGTGCAGTTGCTCGGCGCGTGAGAGTCTCGCTCGCGCGAACTCCTACTGAGCGATCTCGAGGGCCTGGGTTCGCGCGGGATCGTAGTACGGCGCGTCGCCGGCGATGGTCACCCGGTAGCCGTGCCGGGTCTCCGGGTAATAGTCCCAGATCGCCAGATGCTGCGTGCAGCGGTTGTCCCACATCGCGATCGAATCGGGTCGCCACGTGAAGCGGCACTGGTAGTCGGGCTGCGTGCAGTGCCGGAAAAGAAACGCCAGTACGGCGTCGCTCTCGGCGATCGGCAGGTCCTTGATCCGCGTCGTAAAGCCTTCGTTCACGTACAGCGCCGGCTTGCCCGTGACCGGATGGGTCCGGACCACCGGGTGCTCGGCTGAGGGGTAGTCGTCGTCGCGCAGGGTGCCGGCCCCGTACCGGCCGCGGTAGTACTGCTCGCCCTCGTGGATGGCGGTCAGCCCGGTGACGAAGCGCTGCATGCGGTCGGAGAGCCCCTCGTAGGCGGCGTACATGTTGGAGAAGAGGGTGTCGCCGCCACAGGAAGGCACCTGCTCGATCCGCAGGATGCTGCCCATCGGCGGCAACCGGTCGCACGAGACGTCCGAGTGCCAGAGGCTGCCGGCCACGAACTCCACCTTGTCGTCGCCATGGACGACGAGAATCTCCGGATGCTCCGCGCCCTTGGGGGCCGCGGGATGGATGTGCAGCTCTCCGAAGCGGCGGCCGAGCGCCTTGTGCTGTTCGAAAGTCAGGGGTTGGCCGCGAAAGAAGAGGACGAGGTGCTTCGCCCACGCCGTCTGCAGCCAGGCAAGCGTCACGTCGTCGAGCGGCCGCGTCAGATCGACGTCGGACACTTCCGCGCCGATCACGGGCGTCAGCGGCTGGAGCGTGGGCGTCATCACGGGCCGCTAGAACCCGGGCGGCGCTTCGTCGGCCGACGGTCCGTAGAGCGGCGGCACGGGGACGTCGTTCATGCGGAGATAGATGCAGAGTTGCGCCCGGTGGTGCACCAGGTGGTTCATGACGAACGACCGGAGGACGGTGATCTTCGGGAGGGTCAATACCTCCCGGCCATTCTGCAGCAGCGTCCACGAGCTCAGCAGGGTCTCGTCGCTCGCCCCCGCGATTGCCGCACGGGCCGCGGCCGCATGCATGTCGAAGGTGGCGATCAGGTCGGCATTGTTCGCCGGCTCCGGCGGCGGATCCATCGGTTTGCCGTCCGGCATGAGGTCCAGTTCGTCGCCGGCAAGGGTGAGCGGCGCCCAGGAGGGCAGGTTGGCGAGGTGCCCCGCCAGCCAGATCATGGATCCCGATCGCGGATGGGGCTTCCAGTCGTACTTGTCTTCGGGCACGCGCTCCAGCGTCGTGCGCGCCCCGCCGAACTCGTGATCCAGTTCCCCCAGCAGACTTTCACCCATCGTCATGGTTCAACTTTATCCCGATTCTGCGCGATTCTTCCCCCGGATGCCCGGAGATCGCCGATCCTGCGCCGTCCTGCGCCCGAAATGGCCTTTTTCCTGTCGCAATCCGGGCGAGGATTCGATATTATTAACGGGTTTAACTGAAACCCTCTGCCCTTGGAGGGCGTCCTAACTGTAGAGGGCCCGCGAGTCGGCCCAAAACCGGGGCCGCCAGGCATGCCAAGCCGTCGCGGCTGCTTCGTCGGACTACAGGAGAGTTGACAGCTTGCTGACACAGGAACGCCAGGAAATCGTCAAGGATCTCGTGAACCTCGGCCAGGACCGCGGTTTCGTCTCGCTCGATCAGGTGATGGAGCATGCGCCGGCCGACATCGAGGATCACGATCTGTCCGCCATCGTGCAGGATCTCGAGAAGGAAGGGATCGAAGTAGACGATGGCGATACCAAGCGGACCGCCATTTCCCGGGCGGTCCAGACCGCGCCGCCGGAACCGATTCCGCACGAAGAGGATCAGGGGCAGGATCTGGTCCGCACCTACCTTCGCCAGATGAGCCGGGTGCCACTGCTCACGCGCGAGGGTGAGGTGGCGATCGCGAAGCGGATCGAGCGCGGCGAGATCCGCATCACCCGTGGGATGTCGCGCAGCATGATCGTGGCGCGCCACGTTTCCGTGATCGCGCAGGATGTGGCTGACGGCGAGCGCTCGCTCCGTGAGACCGTCACCCTGCCGGACGCCGAGTTGACCGAGCGGACGATCAGGAACCGGACGCGGAAGCTGATCGCACGCGCGGGCGACGTGGCCGCCGCGCTCAGGAACGTCGAACGGATCGAGCAGCGGGCGGAGCAGGGGCGCAGGCAGCGGCAGAAGCTACAGCCGAAGAGCGAAGCCCACGCCGCCGCGGTTCGCCGGCGCCGCCAGCGGGCCGACATTCACAAGAAGTGGCAGATCGGGAGGGCGCGCGTCACCCTGTCCCGCGCCATCCGCAACCTGGATTCGACGCCCGCCGTCCGCCGCGAGTTGATCGATTTGGTGGAGCGCGCGTTTGTCGAGTACGCGCAGGCGCAGCGCCGCGTCAACCGGCTGCGGGATCGGCATCCGGACGACGAGAGGTTGAAGGAAGCGCGGCGGGAACTGAATGCGATCCGGAAGACGCTGAAGGACCAGCGCGAGGATCCCGCGGCGCTGAAGGCCATTCAGAAGGCGCTTCGCCGCGGTGCGCACGAAGGCGATCAGGCGCGCAAGGAACTGACCGAGGCGAACCTCCGCCTGGTCGTCTCGGTGGCCAAGAAGTACGTGAACCGGGGCCTGGCGTTCCTCGACCTGATCCAGGAAGGGAACATCGGCCTGATGCGCGCGGTGGACAAGTTCGACTACCGCCGCGGGTTCAAGTTCTCGACCTACGCCACCTGGTGGATCCGCCAGGCGATCACCCGCGCGATAGCGGATCAGGCCCGCACGATCCGGATCCCGGTCCACATGATCGAGACCCTCAACAAGCTGAATCGCGCCAACCAGACGCTGGCGCGCGACCTGGGCCGCGAGCCGACGCAGGCGGAACTGGCGGAGCGGGCGGACCTGCCGATCTCCGTCGTCCGCAAGGCGCGGAAGATCGCTCAGACGGTCGTTTCGCTCGACGCTCCGATCGGCGACAGCGACGAGAGTCAGTTCGGCGACTTCATCGAGGATCGCCAGGCGGTCAATCCGGCGGAAGCGACCGTTGCGTTCGACCTGCGCCGCCAGACCGAGTCCGTGCTCGACACGCTCAGCCCGAAGGAGCGCGAGGTGATCCGCATGCGCTTCGGCCTGAACGACGGAGCCGAGCCGACGCTGGCCGAACTGGGCGAGAAGTTCTCGCTGACCCGGGAGCGGATTCGTCAGATCGAAGCGGCCGCGCTCCGCAAGCTGCGCGACCCGCAGCTCAGCAACCGGCTCAGTTCGTTCGTCGAGCCGCGCCAGCCGCGGCGGAACCGCCGTCACCGGGGCGACGCGCCGCAGTCGACCGCGCCTTCCGCCGAAGAGCAGGGCGTCGCCTGACGCGGCGTAGTCGTCCGCCGGCGCCCGGCGACCAAGCGGTCGCGCGTGCCACAATGGCGGCGTGGACGTCCATCTGATCGACGGCACCTACGAGCTGTTCCGGCACTTCTTCGCGGTCCCGTCGTCTACCGACTCCGACGGCAACGAGGTGGGTGCGGTCCGGGGCGTCCTCGGGTCGACGGTCGCGCTGCTCGAAGAGGGTGCGACCCACGTCGGCGTGGCGACCGATCACGTCATCGAGTCGTTCCGGAATGACTTGTGGCCGGGCTACAAGACCGGCGAGGGTATCGAGCCGGCGCTCCTCAGCCAGTTTCATCCGCTTGAGGAGGCGCTCGAGTCACTGGGCGTCGTTGTCTGGAAGACCGTGAAGCACGAGGCGGACGACGCGTTGGCGTCCGCGGCGAAGCGGGCGGCCGCCGACACGAGAGTGAAACGGGTCTTCATCTGCACGCCGGACAAGGATCTCGCGCAGATGGTCGACGGACGCCGCGTGGTGCAGTACGACCGCCGCGCCGGCAAGGTGCGCGACGCGGATGGGGTCCGGGAGAAGTTCGGCATCCCGCCGGAGTCGATCCCCGACTATCTGGCGCTGGTGGGCGATTCGGCCGACGGTTTTCCCGGCGTCCGCGGCTGGGGCGCGAAGTCGGCAGCCACGGTCCTCGCGTGCTATCCGCACCTCGATGACATCCCGCCGGACGCTGCTGCCTGGAGAGTGCGGGTTCGCGGCGCGGAGCGACTCGCCGCCGCCCTGGCCGACGCGCGCGAGGATGCGAGGCTCTTCAGGGATCTTGCGACGCTCCGCACCAATCTGCCGGTCTTCAGGAACGTCGACGAGTTGCGCTGGACCGGTCCCACTCCTGTGTTCTTCAACCTCTGCGCCCGCATGAACGCGAGCGGACTCTTCCGGCGGGCCCAGCGGCTAGCGGAAGACCGGATCTAGCCGTCCGACGAATCAGCGGCTGCAGATCGTGATCAACCATCGTCATTCGATCCGTACGCGGTCGAACTGATCCCAGGCCGACATGTCCGACAGCACGACGCGGTCCCCGGGTTGCAACCCGTCGCGCACCTCGATCGCGCTGACCGACGCCCGCCCCAGCGTCACCGGCGTCCGGACGGCGTGGACGTCGTCGCCCCCCACCCGGAACAGGCTCACCACGCTCTCCTCCTGACCGAACACCGGACGGCCCACGAAGACCACGTCCTCCAGCCGCTCCAGTTCGATCGTCCCGTCCACCGTCAGGTCCGGACGCGCGCCCCGCGGCAACTCGCCGTCCAGCGCCACGTCCACCGTCACCGTCCCGTTCTCCACCGCCGGGTCAATACGGGTTACGTGCCCCGGAATCACCCCGTTCCGCGTGTCCACCGACGCCCGCTGGCCAATCTGCACGTCCTTCGCCTGCGTCTCCGCGATCCGAAGCTCCGCCTTCAGCACCGTCGGGTCGCCCACCCGCGCCAGGTTCGTGCCCGTCGTCACCCGCTGACCCTCGTCCAGCGGAACCTGCTGCAGCACGCCGTGCATGCCCGCCCGCACCCGCAGTGCGCGCACCTCCTGCAGCCGCAACTCGTGCAGCGTCCGCAGGCGGTCCACCTCCGCCTGCTCCACCGCCAGTTGATCGTCCACCGTCTCGGTCGCCATCTGCAGCCGTTCCCGCTCCAGTTCCAGCCGCGTGTCGAACTCCTGCTCCCGAGCCTCGGACTGCCGGAGCTGGATCGTCGACACCAGCCCCTGCTTCGCCAGCTCCCGGTCCGCCTCCGCCTGCAGCCGCGCCGAGACCAGCTGCGCCTCGGTCGAGGCCAGGGCCGAACGCTGCTCCAGCAGCGCCCGCTCCACCTCCACCCGGCGGGTCGTGAACCGTGCCTCGGCCGCGTCCAGGTTCAGTTGCGCTTCGAGCGCCGACTGCTCCAGCACCGGGTTGCTCAGCTCCAGGATCACCGTGTCCGGCTCGATCGTCGCGCCGGGACGGATCACGATCTGCTCGACCGTCCCGTCGGTCACGGCCGGGATCCAGCGGATGGTCTCCGGTACCAGGGTCCCCGTGCCGCGCACCTCGCGGACCATCGGGCCGCGCTGCACGGTGTCGATGAAGACCGTGTCCGCGTCGACGCGGGGAGCGGCGGGCTGGAGTTGCGAAACCCCGAGAGTGACCAGAACGACCACCACCGCCGCCGAACCGGCGTAGAGCCCCTGGCGGAGCTTCTTCTTCCGCGCGAGGTCAGGTCTGGCGACGTCCATTGGATGTTCTCGCCGACAGATCGATTGTATGCCCGGCGCCCGGTCGGAACGACCCGGGCCGTTACGGGACGATCGTGAAGTCGGCCGCCCACTCGTGGGGGCCCCAGTGGACGAGCAGGCGGCCCTGGTCGGCGCCGGTCGGGATCAGCGTCGCGCCGAGTGGCCGGAACGACCGGTCTCCCCGCGCATACTCGGTGGGCACTTCGGCTGCGTCGAACTCGGGATCGTGCCGTGTGCCCCAGGAATCTGGTTCGTTGTTGAAGACGAAGCGCCAGCCGTCGCCCACCCGCCGGAGCCAGATGGCGTAGGCGCCCGCGAAGCCGGGCGCGAGGTTGCCGGTCGGGACGTCCGTTGCGCCGAAACGCAGGCCGACGTCGCTCTTGATTCGAACGGGTGCAGCGTGGACCAGCTCGACCACGTCGCCGTCCGCGGTCTCCTCGAAGCGGCCGTAGTCCTCATCCTCGACATCGATTCCCTTCCAGTAGAGGAGGGAGATTCGCTCGCCACCGGGCAGGATCAGCGCCGATTCGTTCCGCTCGCTGAGGGTGACCCCGCGCGAGAAGGCAGTCGTGTCGGTGGAGGCTTCCCGCGCCTGGCCACGGCCCGAAACGGGTTCCCGGCGCGGCCCGGTCGGCATTTCATCGAACCGGAAATCGGCGTTCCACGCGTGGCGGCCCCAGCGAAGCGCAAGCTGGCCTTCCTCGGTGTTCGTCATCGCGACTGACGCGCTCAGCACGGGCGTGGCGCCGGCCGTCTCGCGATGGCCCAGCGGGATGGCGCGGATCTCGCCGTCGCCGTCATCGCCGTAACCGACCACCTCCAGGCGCCACCCGTGAGGTTCGCGCGCAAGCCACAGTTCCGGGGAAGGCTCTCCCGACGCTTCTTCAGCTTCGTCGTACTCCGGGTCACCTGACTCGGTTTCCTCTTCCGCGCCCGGCCCGCCCGATTCCTCATCCGTCGCCCGGTTCGCTGCCGCTGCCTGGAGGGCTGCCGCGATCGCCTCCAGGTCGGGAGCCAGCTCACCGATCCGCAGCGCCCGGTGGCCTTCGATCGTCCCGATGCGGACGCGAGCTCCAGCCGTGCCGTCGAGGAGTGTCCGGTTCGCCGCGTCGTCCGCCGACAGGTCGGGGGTCAGCGCGACGTCAATCGACTGCGCCTCGAGTACCAGCAAGGTGTGCACGAGGCCGTCGCCTTCCTCGCTGGGCTCGGGCGTCTGCGCGGTGGCCGGGACGCTGGTGGTGACGCCGGCCGCCAACAGGAGGACCAGGACGAGACGGTTTGCGCGCATCGGAAAGTCTCCTCAGTCAGGCAAAAAAAGAGGGCGGGGTCTTGCCGGCCCCGCCCTCGAAGCGTCACGACGAACCGGCTGCGGTTAGCCCGCCGCCGTCAGTTGTCGTTGTTGTTGGTCGTCGGCATCGCCTCGGCCTCGTCAACCTTCGCGTAGCCAATGAAGCCGAGCTGCATCTCGTCGTCCGTCCGCGGGCCGTAGCCGACGAACCGGCTCGAGTTGAATTTCTCGCGAGCCGCGCGCTCCGGCGTGTTGTCGTACCAGAAGTCGACGTCGATCCGCGTCCCCTTCGGCAGCAACTTCGGCTCCGTGTACTTGTAGGTCACCTGCCATCCCTGATCGTAGCGAGGCACGTCGAGCAGCAACTCTTCCGTCCCGTCCGGATAGGTGGCGGTGTAGCGTGAGGCGAACGCGCGCGTGTGCGCGTGCGGCCAGAGGGTTAGCACATAGATGTCCGAGTCGAGGACGCGCGAAGAGCCGACCCGGTAGTTCGGGTGGTTCGGCGGAATCTCGAAGCTGCGGTTGCCGATTGCGTCGTTGACGACCTTGTACTTCGGCTCCTCGTCGGCGAGGAAGAAGCCCACCTGGGCGTTGCTCCAGGCGGCAGAGCCTTCCGCCGGCTCCTTGTGGTAGTGCATGTTGAAGGAGATGCTCGATCCCTTCTCGATCCGCACGCCGTAGCCTTCCGGCAGCATTCCCGACTCGCCGCCCTCGGCGACGCAGCTCAGCAGGCGGCTGCCGAGCGTGTCGGCTCCCTCATCCTCGACCGCCCCTTCCGGCAGGTAGGCGTCGGGATCGAGGACGGACGAACACATGTGGTGGGTGACGGAGTTATCGCCCACGCGGAACTCCCAGCCCCGGACCCAGACGTCCTCCGGCAGGATGTCTTCCGGGATCTTCGTGTAGAAGGTGATGTTCAGGTCGTAGATGTCGTCCTCGACGAGGTACGGTTCCGGCATCGCCACGACGAAGTCGGGCGTGCCGAACGACCAGCCGTCGTGGGCGTCCTCGGCCCACTGCCGCGCCGACGGCGCATCGGCCGTATCGCCAGCGGGCGCGCCCGCTTCGACCCAGTTGACGATGGTGTCGATCTCGCCGTCGGTCAGGCCGCGCTCGTTCTCGAAGACGCCCTTCGGCGCCGACGCGAACCAGGGAGGCATCTCGCGCGCTTCCACCTTGCGGGCGATGGCGCGGGCCCAGGGACGCGTCTCGGCGTAGTCCATGAACGACATCGGCGCGATCAGGCCGCTGATGTTGTAGCCGGACGGCCGATGGCAGGTCTGGCAGTTCGCCTGCATGATCGGCAGCACGTCCTTGTAGTACGTCACGTCGGCTTCCGCCTCGTTCTCAGCGGCGAAGCCGGGTGCGGCGGCGATGGCCGCGACGCCGAATACGAACAGGGCGATGAATGTGCGCTTGAACGACATGTGTCTCTCCTGCTCCGGATTTAAAGACAGAACCGCAAGCGATTTCTACCACAGGAGCCCGGCCGCCCGCAAGCAGCAATTCGTTGCCCTTTTCCCTTGGGCGTACCCGGGCGCGCGCGGCGTCGCAGGTTCCCGGCAGGCGGTTTTAAAGCAGACAAATGTATGTTATATGTTTCCCATGGGAAGGACACCGCGGGGGAAGACGCGCGAGCAGGTTTTCGCATTCGTGCGGGACCGGCTGCTGGCCGGCCGGCCGCCGACGGTGCGGGAAGTGCAGGCGGCGTTCGGCTTCCGGGCGGTGCAGACCGCGCGGGCGCACCTGGAGCGGCTGGTAGAGCAGGACCGCCTGGCCGTCGATCGCGGCCGAGCGCGCGGCTACCGACTGCCGGGAAGGACAGGCGACGCGCCGTCACGGACCCGGCTGGTGCCGCTCCTGGGCCGCGTGCCGGCCGGCGCGCTCGACGAAGCGGTGGAGGATCCGGACGGCTACCTCCGGGTCGACGCGCGTGGCGCGGCGTCGGACGAACTGTTCGCGCTTCGGGTGCGGGGCGAGAGCATGGTTGGCGCCGGCATCCTTCCGGGCGACACCGTCATCGTCCGCCGGCAGCCGACGGCGCGGACCGGCGACATCGTCGTGGCGCTGGTGGATCACGACGCGACGGTGAAGACCTTCGTGTCGCGCGGTGACGGACGCGTGACGCTGCGTCCCGAGAATCCGGCGTTCGATCCGATCGAGCTGGATGCCGAGGCGGTCGTCATCCTCGGCAGGGTGATCGAAGTGCGGCGGACATTGTGATGGGTGCGGCGAACGTCAAGACCGCGGCAGACCTGCGCGCCGTCGCCACCGGTTCGCGCGCCTGGGTGCAGCGCAGCCGGATGCCGTCGCCCGCGCCCGGCCGATGGAGCCGCGCCGCGCTGGGCAGTTGCCTGGCGGAGCTTTCGGGCGCCGCTGGCGCGCCGTCGCTCACGCTGGCGTGCAGCCTGGTGCGCGAGGTGCAGCAGCAGGGGGAGCCCGCCGCCTGGGTGACGCGTCCCGGCAGCACCTTCTATCCGCCCGACCTGGCGGACGGCGGCATCGATCTGGCGGCATTGCCGGTCATCCGGCTGGACGATGCGGGCGACCGGCTGCGCGCCGCCGATCAGCTCGCCCGCTCCGGCGCGTTCGGCCTGCTGGTGCTGGATCTGGCGGGGGATGATTCCGGCCTGCCGCTCGCCGCGCAGAGCCGGCTGTCGGAGCAGGCGATCGCGCATGGCGCCCTGGTGCTTTGCCTGACGATAAAGACCGAGCGGCAGCCGTCGCTCGGATCGCTCGTGACGGTTCGCGGCCAGGCGCGGCGCGTTCGCCGGGGCGATGGCGAGTACGCCTGCCGGGTGGAAGTTCTCAAGGACAAACGGCGCGGTCCCGGCTGGACCGACGAGGAGCATCGGCGTGGACCGGATGGCGTGCGTTGAGGTGCGGGGCGCCGGTGCGCGCGAGGACGATCGGGACACGGTCGCCGGGCGGCTGCGCCAGTTCAGCCCCGACGTCGAGCCGTCGCGGGACGCGCCGGGCGTCTTCTGGCTGAACGCCTCCGGCCTCTCGCAACTCTATCGATCGCCCCGCCACTGGGCGGAGCGGATCGCCGCCGCGCTTCGGACGGACGGATACCGCGAGACGATGGTCACCGTCGGCTTCACCCGCTTCGGCACCTACGCAATCGCCCGGCGTCTGGCATCCACCGGGCGGCGGATCGCCGTGATTCGCGACCGCGATGGTGAACGGGCGCTCGCCGGAAAGGCGCCGCTCGATCGCCTCGGCCTGGACCGGGCGCTGATCGACAGCCTCGCGAAGCTGGGTGTCCGGACCGTCAACGCGTTCCTCGAACTGCCGGCCGAAGGCGTCCGCCGCCGCTTCGGACGTGACGCGCACCGCCTGCACCGGCGCGCCTCGGGTGATCTCGATCCGCCGCTGCAGCCCGTTCGTCCGCCGGAGCCGCTGCTCGCGCGGCACGATTTCGATCAGCCGGAGACCGACGTCACCCGTCTGCTGTTTGCCGTCAAGCGTCTGCTCGATCGTCTGCTCGCGGCTGCTGCTGAACGGCGCGAGATGCTGGCCGAGCTGACGCTGCACCTCAGGCTCGACCTGGCGCGCGGGGTCCGGACCGAGGTGATCCGTCCCGCTGCGCCGACACTCGACATCGCGCAACTGATGACGCTGGTCCGGTTGCGTTTCGAGTCGATCGGGCTCGAGAGGGGCGTCGTCGACCTCCGCGTCGCCGGACGATCGGTCCGCACCGTCGCCGTGCAGGATGGGCTCTTCACCGAGCGGCCGCCGCGCGACCTTTCGGCTGCGAACCACGCGCTTGCCCGCGTGCGCGCGCGGTTCGGCGACTCCGCCGTCGCGCGGGCGCGTCTTGCCGAAGGCCACCTCCCGGAAGCGCGTTTTGCCTGGGAGCCGGTCGACACGATTCCGCTACCCGCCAGTGATACGGCGCCCCGGCGTCCCGCTGGCGCCCGGGACGATGGGGTCCGGGACGCTGGCGCCCCGCCAGCGGCGGCGAACGTGGCCGTCAGGCGGGACGTGCCGATGGTGCGCCGGATCTACGCCACCCCGCATCCGCTTCCCGCCGGACACGCGGCGGAGCGGGCCGGACCGTACCGTGTGGCCGGCGGCTGGTGGCGGATGCCGGTCAGTCGCGACTACTACTTCACCCGGATGCGGAACGGCGACCTGCTCTGGATTTACTACGACCGCACGCGCCGCCGGTGGCGCTGCCAGGGACGGGTGGAATAGCCGGGTGGAACCTGCGAGATGGCGTACGTCCCGCTCTGGTGCAAGAGCAACTATTCGTTTCTCGAAGGGGCGAGCCATCCCGAGGAACTGATCGAGCAGGCCCACGCCTTCGGCCTGCCCGCCGTCGCGCTGACCGACTGCGACGGCGTGCACGGTGTCGTCCGCGCCCACATGAAGGCGCAGGAGCTTGGCGTCCACCTCATCATCGGCGCCGAGCTGACGGTCGGTGACGCTACGCTGGCCGGTGCGCCGCCTGCGCCGGTCTCCAGGCCGGCCCATTCTTCTTCCACCTCCACCTCCACCTGTGTCCTTCTCGCCACGACCCGCGCCGGCTACGCCAACCTCTGCCGCCTGATCACGACCGGCCGCCGCCGCAGCCCGAAGGGATCGTCCGTCGTCACCTGGCGGGAACTGTGCGAGCACGCTCCGGGCCTGATCGCGCTCTGGGGCGGTGACCGGAGCCTGCTCGTCCACGACGGCGACCCGCACACCGCCACCGACACGGTCGCCGTCGCCGGCATGCTCCGCGACGCGTTCGGCGAGCGCCTCTACGTGATGCTCCCGCGCCACCGCCGTCCGGAGGAGGTGCGGCAGGAAGCGTGTGCGCGCCGCCACGCCGAGCGGGCCCGCCTCCCCCTCGTGGCCGCGACCGAAGTGCTGTACCACACGCCGGCGCGGCGCGATCTGCAGGATGTCCTCACCTGTATCCGGTACGGCGTCACGATCGCCGATTCCGGCCGTTTGACGAAGCCGAACGCCGAGCACGACCTGAAGGCGCCGGACGCGATGGCGCGTCTCTTCGCTGACGCGCCGGCGCTCGTCGAGCGGACCCGCGAGGTGGCGGAGCAGTGCACGTTCTCGCTCGCCGAGCTCCGCTACCGCTACCCGGCAGAGCGTTTGCCCGGCGGCCGGTCCGCCTCCGCCTGGCTGCGCGAGCTGACGCTGCGCGGCGCCCGCGAACGCTTCGGCGCGGGTGGACGCGATGGCGGTGTGAACGGCGCGGGTGACTTTGGCGGTGCGCCACGCGCGATCCGCGAACAGATCGAGCAGGAACTGGCATTGATCGACGAGCTCGACTACGGCGGCTACTTCCTGACGATGCACGAGATCGTGCAGTTCTGCCGGCGCGAGGGGATCCTCTGCCAGGGGCGCGGCTCGGCGGCGAACTCGGTCGTCTGTTACTGCCTCGGGATCACCGCGGTCGATCCGACCCGCGTCGAACTGCTGTTCGAGCGGTTCCTGTCACGCGAGCGGCACGAGCCGCCCGACATCGACCTCGACATCATGCACGCGCGCCGCGAGGAGGTGATTCAGCATGTCTACCGGACGTACGGCCGCGACCATGCGGCGCTGACGGCGAACGTCATCCGCTACCGCGGCCGCTCGGCGGTGCGCGAGGTCGGCAAGGCGCTCGGTGTCGACGCCGGCGCCACCGACCGCCTCGCGCGCCTGCTGTCGCACCACGACCGGCTCGACCTGGCGCAGCTAGCGCGCCCTGGCGGGCGCGTTGGAAGTTCCGCTGGCGCGAAACTTCTACGGCGCAAGCTCCTGGCGCAGGCCGGCTTCGATCCGGCGGACCCCGCGCCCCGCCACCTGTTCCGCCTGGCGTCGGAGATTCAGGACATGCCGCGACACCTGTCGATACATCCGGGCGGCTTTCTTCTGGGACACGAGCCGGTCCACACGCTGGTGCCGATCGAAAACGCCACGATGGCGGACCGGACCGTCATTCAGTGGGACAAGCAGGATCTGGAGGACCTCGGCCTCTTCAAGGTGGACCTGCTGGGCCTGGGTACGCTGACGCAGCTCGATCGGGGTTTCCGTCTGCTCCAGAGCCACTACGGCCGGTCGCTGTCGCTCGACCGGATCCCGCAGGACGATCCCGCCACCTACGATCAGATCTGCCGATCGGACACGGTCGGCGTCTTCCAGATCGAGAGCCGCGCCCAGATGGCGATGCTGCCGCGGCTCCGGCCGCGCTGCTACTACGACCTGGTGATCGAAATCAGCATCGTCCGGCCCGGGCCGATCACCGGCGGCATGGTGCATCCGTTCCTCCGGCGCCGGAACGGCGAGGAGCCGGTGCTCTATCCCCATTCGTCGCTCGAGCCGGTGCTGCGGAAGACGCTCGGCGTCCCGTTGTTCCAGGAGCAGGTGATGCGGCTGGCGATGGTGGCGGCCGACTATACGCCGGGCGAGGCGGATCAGTTGCGGCGTGACATGGGGGCGTGGCGGCAGCGCGGCCGCATCGAGCAGCACCGGGACCGGCTCGTCTCGCGGATGGCGGCGAAGGGGATCGCGCCGGAGTTCGCCGAGCGGGTGTTCGATCAGATCCGCGGCTTCGGCGAGTACGGCTTTCCGGAGAGCCACGCCGCCAGCTTCGCCCTGATCGCCTACGGCGCCGCCTGGCTCCGCTGCCATTATCCCGACGTCTTCACCTGTGCGCTGCTCAACGCGCAGCCGATGGGCTTCTACACGCCGGCGACGATTGTCGACGACGCCGTCCGCCACGGCGTCGAGGTGCGCCCGGTCGATGTCACCGCCAGCGAGTGGGACTGCACGCTCGAGGCGGCGGCGGATGCGCCGGCGGCCCCCCGCGCCCCGGCCTCCAGGCCGGCAAGACCAGCCGCCGCGCCCCGCTACGCCGTGCGGATGGGCTTCCGCTACGTGAAGGGCTTCTCCGAGAAGCGCGACTTCGCACCGCTCGCCCGGGCGCGCGCCGCGCGCCCGTTCACGTCGATGGCGGACATCGCGCGCCGCGCGCGTCTCGACGAAGCCGCGCTCCGCCGCCTGGCCGAAGCGGGCGCCTTCGCTCCGTTCGAGAAAGCGCGCCGTGCGGCGCTCTGGGAGGCGCGCGGACTGGCTGCCACGCCGGCGACGCCGCTGCAGGTCGCCTCGAGTGAGGTGACGCCGGCGTTCGATTCGCTCAGCGCGTTCGAAACGATCGGCTGGGACTACGCCGCGAACGGCCACAGCACCGCCGGCCACCCGCTGGCGCCGTTGCGCGACAAGCTCGCCGCGCAGCAACTGCCCGAGGCCTGCACCGTCGCCGCGATGCGTGACGGCCAGGAGGTCCGCTACGCCGGCCTGGTGATCTGCCGGCAGCGCCCCGCCACCGCATCGGGAGTCACCTTCATGACGCTGGAGGACGAGACCGGCTTTGTCAACCTCGTCGTCTGGAAGCGGGTGTTCGAACGCCACGCGGTCCTGGCGAAGACCGCGAACTTCCTTGGCGTCACCGGCAAGCTGCAGGCAACCGACGGCGTCGTCCACATCGTCGCCGATACGCTCTGGACGCCCCGGTTCGAAGCCTCTCCCGCGAGTGCCGGCAGCCGCGATTTCCACTGACGGTCCCGAGGCGCAGAACCCAATGTTAAATCTTGTTTACATGCCAGTAACACTGTAGTAACTTTCTCCCTGTCGGTACCAGAGCCTGCCCAGGGGAGGGCAGGCACCTTCGGACAGGAGGTGAAAGCATGCGTCAGTTGCTGCATTTTGCCCTCTGGACCGGTCTCGCAGCGGTGTTTGCAGCCCCGCTCGCGGCCGCGGATCCGGTTGCGCTGCAGTTGCAGCTCCAGCCGCCGGACCAGTCCGTCATCACGCGAATAGTCAAACCTGGCGTGAGACCCGTCCCGCTCGTGGTGCAGTCGCCCGGCACGGTCGAGATCGAGATCAAGATCCGGCCGTCGGCCGACACCGAGGAACTCCGCATCACCGCCGAATCGGGCAACCACTACCGAAGCTCCACCGTCTGGCTCGAGGGCGCGGATTCCCAGAAGGTGCACACCTTCGAGTGGCATGGGTTCCCGGCCGGCGAATACGAGGTGGTGGGAGAGCTGATCGCGGCCTCCGGCCAACGCGAAGTCGTCGTTCGGGGCGCCCTGCTCGTCATCGAGTAGCCTCCCCCTTCCCGCCGGCGCCGCCTATCGGACAGAATGGTCGGATGCGGCGTTGGACGGTTCCGGCGTTCGTAGGCGCCCTCGCGCTCATCGGCGCGGCGACGCTCGTCTGGACGGGCGCCGCCCACCTCTCGGCGCAGTCGACCGAAGGCGACCCGGGCGCCCACGCCGAAGCGCATGCGCTGATGGAAAAGGTGATCGAGCGCATTGCCTGGTACGTCGACAACCAGATCGACGCCCGCTACCGCTCCCGAATGAGACGGGAAGTGCGCCGGTTCCATGCCGACGGCGACGTAGAGAACGAGAGCGTCGGCGACTTCGAGGTGATCCCGATCGAGGGAGAACCGTTCGAGCGCCTCTTCATGATGAACGGCCGCATGCTCAGCGAGGAGGAGCAGGGCTGGGTGGCGGAAAGCGAAGCGGAATTCCGCAAGGAGGTGATCGCACGCCGCGAAACGGGCGCGGAGCCGGAGGACGACGGGAGCACGGACTCGATCGTCTTCGACGAGGCGCTGATCGCCCGCTACCACTTCACGATCGAGGGCGAAGAGGCCTTCCGAAACCGCCCCAGCTACAAGGTGTCGTTCCGTCCCCGGCCCGGCCGGCTACCGGTGGTCCGCCGCATCGACTACGCGCTCAACAGCGCGAGCGGCTTCGTCTGGGTGGACCGCGCCACCTTCGAGCCGGCTCGCGTCGAGTTCGAGCTGATCCGGCCGGTCCGCCTGTGGTGGGGGCTGCTCGGCGTCATCAACCGCGCGCGCGGCTCGCTGGACCGCCGTCCGATCCTGGGGGACGATGATCTCTGGGCCCGCATTCAGCTCGAGAGCTACAGCGATTCCCGCGTCCTGTTCAGCCGGACCCTGCGCCGGGAGTTCCGCACGTGGCGCGACTTCGAGGCGGTTGAACACTGACGGCGCGCCTCGCTATCCTCTTTGGCTGAGAAGACGCCGGACACGATGCTGCCATCGGACGAAACCCCGCCCCCGCCGCTGGATTCGATCGCGCCCCCTGAGGTTGCCCGGGTCGCCGTGGAGACCGACGCCGCCACCGGGCCGGCGATGATCGAGGCGCGCGGCCTCTCGAAGTACTACGGGCCGTTCGTCGCCGTCGAAGACATTTCCTTCGCCATTCCCCAGGGCCAGGTCGTGGCTTTCCTCGGGCCGAACGGCGCGGGCAAGACGACGATGATGCGGATGCTGACCGGCTACCTCGCCCCCAGCGCGGGATCGGCGGCGATTGCCGGGCACGACGTGCGGACCGATCGGATAGCCGCATCACGCCGTCTGGGGTACCTCCCGGAGAATGGTCCGATCTACCCCGACATGACGCCGCTCGAGCTGCTGCGCTTCTTCGGCGAGGCCCGCGAGCTGCCGGAGGACCGCCTGAAGTCGCGTATCGAGGCGGTGATCGACCTCTGCGCGCTCGAGCTGGTGGTCGAGAAGCCCATCGGCAAGCTGTCGCGCGGCTACCGGCAGCGGGTCGGGATGGCCCAGGCCCTGCTGCACGACCCCGACGTGCTGATCATGGACGAGCCTACCGCCGGGCTCGACCCGAATCAGATCCGGCAGTTCCGTGAGAACATCCAACGGCTCGGCCGCACGAAGACGCTGCTCATATCGACGCACATCCTGCACGAGGCCGAGGCGGTGGCGGACCGCGTGCTGCTGGTCAACAGCGGCCGGCTGTTGTTCGACGGGCCGGTGCGCGAGTTGGCGGAGGACGGCTCGCTGGAGCTGCCGTTCTACCGGCTGACGGGTGGCGGCGCCGTGCCCGGCGACGATGACGGAGCCTCGCCGGACGCCGACGCGCCGGCGGAGACCCCGGCGGACGAGGTGACGACGGAAGAAGAGGAGGCAACGGGTTGACGATGCTGCCCCAGGTGAACCTGGCGATCGCGCGCGCGGTGGCGCGGCGCGACCTCCGGCTGTACTTCAGCAGCCCGAGCGGCTACGTCTTCATAACGCTGTTCATTTTCCTGAGCGCGGCGGCCGCGTTCTGGCAGGACCGCTTTTTCCTGCAGAACCTCGCGAACCTCGATCAGTTGAACAGCGTCTTTCCCTATCTCCTCCTTTTCTTCGTGCCGGCCCTCACGATGGGGGTCTGGTCGGAGGAAAGGAAGCAGGGGACCGACGAGCTGCTGCTGACGCTGCCGGCGACCGATCTGGAGGTGGTCCTCGGGAAGTACGCGGCGGTTGTCGGCATCTACAGCGTCTCGCTCGGGCTGTCGCTCAGCTATGTCCTCGTCCTCTTCTACCTGGGGAGCCCGGACCTCGGGCTGATGCTGAGCAACTTCGCCGGCTACTGGCTTGCGGGTGCGGCGCTGATCGCAGTGGGAATGCTCGCGTCGCTCCTGACCCGCAACGCGACGGTGGCGTTCATCGCCGGCGCGCTGTTCTGCACGGCGCTGGTGATGGCGGGCGATGCGGTCGGCGCGGCGGTCCCGGCGCTCGAAGGCCCGGCCGGCGCGCTCGGCGTCTTCCACCACTTCGACGACTTCGCCAAGGGGATCGTCAGCCTGACGGCGATTCTCTACTTCGATGCGGTCGCGGTCTTCTTCCTTTATATGAACGTCCTGGTGCTGAGCCGGCGCCACTGGGCGCCGGTGGCGGGCGGCTATCCGCTGTGGCTGCACCACGCCGTGCGCGCCGCGGCGATCGCGGTCGCGCTGGTGAGCGTCGGCGTGATGGTCGGCCGGGCGAGCGTCCGGCTCGATGTCACGGCGGAGCAGCTCCATTCGCTCAGCCCGGAAACCCAGGCGCTGCTCGACGAGCTGCCGGCCGATCGCCCGGTGTTCATCCAGGCCTACATCTCGCCGGCCGCGCCCGAGCCGTTCGTCCAGACGCGGTCCAACATCATCAGCATCCTGGAGGAAATCGACGCCCTCGCCGGTCCCCGCGTGGAGGTGCTCATCCACGACACGGAGCCGTTCACCGACGCGGCGCGCGAGGCGCGCGAGACGTTCGGCATCCTGCCCCGCCCGATCCGGAACGTCAGCTCCGCCCGGTCCGAAGTGGAGGAGCTGTTCCTGGGACTGGCCTTCACCTGCGGCGCCGAGGAGCAGGTGATCGGCTTCTTCGATGTCGGACTGCCGGCCGAGTACGAAATCATGCGGAGCATCCGGGTGGTCGCCCGGACGGAGCGGAAGCGCGTGGGCGTCGTCGCCACGATGGCCAACCTGTTCGGCGGCACCAACTTCCAGCAGAGCCAGTTCACGCCGCAGTGGTCGGTGATCGCGGAGTTGCGCAAGCAGTACGACGTGGTCGAGATCAGCCCGGAGGCGGAGATCCGCCAGGAGGTGGACGCCCTGCTGGTGCCGCTTCCGTCGTCGCTGCAGACCGACGAGCAGGGCTTCGTCGCCGACTACATCCGGTCCGGCAAGCCGGCCCTCATCCTGGTCGATCCGCTGCCGGCGGTGGACCCGACGATCTCGCCCACGGAATGGGTCGGCGACGGCAACCCGTTCACCTACGGGCAGTCGGGGGCGCGGCCCGGACCGCGCGGCAACGTCCGCGAGTGGATCGGCGCGCTCGGCGTCGACTGGGAGCCGACCCGCATCGTGTGGGACAGCTATAACCCCCACCCCGACCTCGCGCACATGCCGGAAGACGTCGTTTTCCTGGGCACGGGCAACGAGAACGACGCGACGTTCAACACCGAGAACCCGATGACGTCGCAACTGCAGGAGCTGGTCCTGCTCTATCCGGGATTCCTGAACCCGGCTGACGAGACCGCCTGGACGTTCGAGCCGCTGCTTCGGACCGGGCGGATCTCCGGCACCAACGGTTACTTCTCCCTCGTGCGCGGCACGCCTTTCGGGCCGCAGGTGAACCCGAGTCCGCCGCGGGAGCAGGATGACGACGACTACATCGCCGCCGCCCGCGTGCAGTCCGCCGACAGCGACGAGGTGGACATCATCGTCGTCGCCGACCTCGACATCATCGGCGAGCAGTTCTTCCAGATCCGGGAGCAGGCGCCGGGCGGACTGAACTTCGACAACATCACCTTCTTCCTGAACGCGATGGATACGCTGCTCGAGGAGGACGCGTTCATCGATCTGCGCAGCCGCCGCGCGCGCCACCGGACGCTCGAACGGGTGGAGGCGCAGACCGCCGAGTTCATCGAGCAGCGGACGGCGGAGGAACAGCAGGCGGAGGCGGATGCCGAGGAGGCGCTGACCGAGGCGCAGCAGCGGCTGAACGACCGCGTGGCCGAGCTGCAGGCGCGGACCGACATCGACGCCCAGACGAAACAGATCATGGTGCGCAATCTCGAGGAGGTGGAGAACCGCCGCCTGGAGGTGCTCTCCACCAACATCAACACCGAGAAGGAGACGCGGGTGCAGGCGAGCCGCGAGACGATGGAGTCGCAGATCCGGCGGATCCAGACCACCATCAAGACCTTCGCCATACTCCTGCCGCCCGTCCCCGTCGTGGCGTTCGGCGCCCTGATCTTCATTCGGCGCCAGCGGCGCGAGAGGGAAGGCGCCGCCGCCGCCCGGCGTCTGCGAGAATAGCGCGCAGCATGGCACAAACACTTCTGCAGAAGGTGTGGGATCTCCACACGGTACGGAAGCTCCCGGACGGGCGGACGCAGCTCTTCATCGGCCTGCATCTGATTCATGAGGTGACGACGCCGCAGGCCTTTGACATGCTGCGCCAGCGCGGCATCGGCGTCGCTTTCCCGGAGCGGACCTACGCGACGGTCGACCACATCATCCCGACACTGGATCAGCGGCGTCCCTTCGCCGACGAGCTGGCCGAGCAGATGATGGCCGCGCTCGAGCGGAACTGCCGGGACTACGACATCCCCTTCTCCGACCTCTCGACCGACCGGCAGGGGATCGTGCACGTCATCGGCCCGGAACTCGGGCTGACCCAACCGGGCATGACCATCGCGTGCGGCGACAGCCATACGTCCACCCATGGCGCGTTCGGCGCCGTGGCGTTCGGCATCGGGACGTCGCAGGTGCGCGACGTCCTCGCGTCGCAGTGCCTGGCGATCGACCCGCTCAGGGTCCGCCGCATCAACGTAACCGGCGCGCTTGGCCCGGGCGTCTACGCGAAGGACGTCATCCTGGAGATCATCGCGCGGCTCGGCGTGCGCGGCGGCGTCGGCTACGCGTACGAATACGGCGGCGCGGCGATCGACGCGATGTCGATGGACGAGCGGATGACCATCTGCAACATGTCGATCGAGGGCGGCGCGCGGATCGGCTACGTCAACCCGGACGAGACGACCTTCGCCTACCTGAAGGGGCGGCTCCACGCGCCGTCGGGCGATGCCTTCGAACGCGCCTGCGCGTGGTGGCGGTCGATGGCGTCGGACGGCGACGCACCGTACGACGACGTCGTGACGCTCGACGGCCCCGCCATCGAACCGCGCGTTACCTGGGGAATCAACCCCGGCCAGTCGGTCGGCGTGACGGAGCGGATTCCCGATCCCGGCGTCGCCGGCGGCGATGCCGACGCGGTGGGCGAGGCGCTCGAGTTCATGGGATTCGCGGCCGGCGCGCCGATTGCCGGCACGAAGGTGGATGTCGCCTTCGTCGGCTCCTGCACCAACTCGCGCCTGTCGGACCTGCGCGAGGCGGCGCGGGTCGTGAAGGGGCGGCGCGTCGCGCCGCACGTCCGCGCCCTGGCCGTGCCGGGCTCGAAGCAGGTGCGGCAGGCGGCCGAGGCGGAGGGCCTGAACGACGTGTTCACGGAGGCCGGCTTCGAGTGGCGCGGGGCGGGCTGTTCGATGTGTCTCGCGATGAACCCGGACCGTCTGAACGGTCGCGAGGTCTGCGCCTCGTCCTCGAACCGCAACTTCAAGGGGCGCCAGGGAAGCCCGACGGGCCGCACCCTGCTCATGAGCCCGGCGATGGTGGCGGCGGCCGCCGTCAGCGGCGAAGTGGCGGACGTGCGGGGGATGCTGAATTAGCGGGGGAGAAGACCATGAGCGACAGAAAGATCGAGCGCGCCGAAGGAACCGCTATCCCCCTTCGGGGCAACAACATCGACACGGACCGCATCATCCCGGCGCGCTACCTGAAGGCCATCACCTTCGACGGCCTGGGCAAGCACGCGTTCGAGGACGATCGGGCGTCGATGCCGGATCACCCGTTCGCGAACCCGGTCTACGCCGCCGCCGCGATCCTCGTGGTGAACGACAATTTCGGCTCCGGCTCGTCGCGCGAGCACGCCCCGCAGGCGCTCAAGCGGCGCGGCATCGCCGCGTGCGTCGGGGAGTCGTTCTCCGAGATCTTCCTGGGGAACTCGACGACCATCGGCCTGGTCTGCGCCACCGCGTCCGCCCACGACATCGCCTTCCTCCAGTCGCTGGCCGAGAAGGCCCCGGCGACCCGGATGACGCTCAGCGTCGAGAAGCTGACGATCGTCGCCGCGGGCCGAAGCGTGCCGGTGGCCATCCCCGCTGCCGTCCGCGATGCGCTGCTGACCGGCCAGTGGGACGCGACCGGACTCCTGCTCGACGACTTCGACGACGTGCGCGGCGTCGCCGGCTCGCTGCCTTACGCTACTGGCTTCTGAGCCGCCCGCCTGACAAGGCGCGACGAGAGAGCCTATTGGCCCTATGCGACCGAGGAGCAACGCCGTTCAGCCGGAGTGCATCGCCGCTCGAAGGTAGCAGGGGTTTCACCACGGGCTAGGGCAGGCGGTCGAGGATCGCCTGGGTCATCTCGCGGCAACTCAGCGGCGGCGCCCCGCCGGCCGCGGGCAGGTCCGCCGTCCGGCAGCCGTCGGCCAGGGCGGCGCCGATGGCGGTCTCGATGGCGGCCGCTTCCGTCTCCGCGTCCAGCGCGTGGCGGAGGAGCATGGCGGCGGAGGCGATGGCGCCGATCGGGTTCGCCTTGTTCTGGCCGGCGATGTCGGGAGCCGAGCCGTGGACCGGCTCGAACAGGCCCCCCTCGCCGCCGACGCTGGCGGACGGGAGCAGCCCGAGCGAGCCGACAACCGCTCCCGCCTCGTCCGAGAGAATGTCGCCGAACAGGTTGCCGGCGACCAGGACGTCCATCGACGCGGGCTCGGTGACGAGGCGCATCGTGCACGAATCGACCAGTTGGTGCTCGAGGGTCACGTCGGGATAGTCGCTGGCGACGGCGGTGACCACTTCCCGCCACAGTCGTGAGCACTCCAGCACGTTCGCCTTGTCGACCGAGGTGACGAGACGCCGCCGGCCGCGCGCCGCCTCGAACGCCACCCGGGCGATGCGTTCCACTTCCCGCACGCTGTAGCGCATCGTGTCGAAAGCGGCGGTCCCGTCGCCGTTCCGGCCCCGGGGCTCGCCGAAGTAGATGCCGCCGATCAGTTCGCGGACGATCAGCAGGTCGACACCCGCGATCCGATCCGGACGGAGCGGGCAGTCGCCCTCGAGCCCCGGCCAGATGCGCGCGGGCCGGAGGTTCGCCCAGACGTCGAGCGCCTTGCGCAGTTCGAGCAGGCCGGTCTCGGGTCGCTGCTCGCGCGGGCCCTCCGAGAATTCGGGGTCGCCGACGGCGCCGAGCAGTACCGCGTCGGCCGCGCGGCAGGCTTCGAGGGTCTCCGGCGGCAGCGGCGGATCGCCGTTGCGCAGCGCGGCCGCGCCGAACGGCGAGCGCGTGAGGAACAGGGCGTGGCCGTGCCGGTCCGCGATGGTCTCGAGGACCGTGGCGGCGGCGTCGATTACCTCCGGGCCGATCCCGTCACCCGGAAGCAGTGCGATGGTGGCGTGCATGACGGGCGGCCGGATCAGGTGCGGTCGCCCGCCAGGACGGCAGGCGCCGGCTCGTCGGCCAGCGCCGTCCGGACGCGCTCGACGATGGCGGTAACGTCGTCGTCCTCCACCGACTTCTGCCGGTCGGCCAGCGCGATTACCTCGCGATAGATGCGGTCGAGCTCGAACCGGCTCAGCGTATAGCCGAGATCCTCGCACCGCTTCTTGACGGCATGCCGGCCGGAGTGCTTGCCGAGGACGAGCGTCGACTCGACGCCGACATCCTCCGGCTTCATGATCTCGTAGGTCCGGCGGTCCTTGATGACGCCGTCCTGGTGGATGCCCGCCTCGTGGGCGAAGGCGTTGCGCCCGACGATCGCCTTGTTCGCCTGAACCGGCTCCTGCGTCAGCTCGGAGAGCAGGCGGCTCGTGCGGACCAGTTCGGTGGTCGTGATCGACGTCTCGAACGGCAGCCAATCCGGCTTCACCTTCGTCGCCATCACGATCTCTTCCAGAGACGCGTTGCCCGCCCGCTCGCCGATGCCGTTGATCGTGCATTCCACCTGCCGGCACCCGGCGCGAAGCGCGGCCAGCGAGTTGGCGACGGCAAGACCCAGGTCGTCATGGCAGTGGGCGCTGAAGATGACCCGGTCGGCGTCCTGCACCCGGCCGCGCACGTCGGTGAAGAACTCCTCGATCTCCTCCGGCGTGCAGTAGCCGACCGTGTCGGGCAGGTTGATGGTCGTCGCGCCCGCCGCGATGGCGGCGTCCACCACCCGGCAGAGGAAGTCGAGGTCGCTGCGGGTCGCGTCCTCGGCCGAGAACTCGACGTCGTCGGTATAGCCGCGGGCCTGGGTGACGCCGGCGGTCACCGCCGCGAGACACTGCTCCCGGCTGATCCTCAGCTTGCGCTCCAGGTGCAGATCGGAAGTGGCTATGAACGTGTGGATCCGCGACCGGGTGGCCGGCGCGAGCGATTCGCCCGCCCGGTCGATGTCGGCCGGATTGCAGCGGGCCAGCGCCGCGATCACCGGCCCCCGAATCTCGGTGGCGATACGCGAGACGGCGTGCGCGTCGTCGTCGGACGCAATCGGAAAGCCCGCTTCGATGATGTCCGCGCCGAGCGTGGCGATCTGCCGTCCCAGCCGGATCTTCTCGTCGGTGTTCATCGAGAAGCCGGGCGACTGCTCGCCGTCCCTCAGGGTCGTGTCGAAGATGATCAGTTGGTCTCTTGCCATGACGAAGACTCCCCGGATTCCTGCTCTCTTCCTACTGTAATCCGCCCGGCAGGCAGTAAGTCAAGGTTATAGATATTACTGTCTAATAGTACGCATTTATACATATGAGGGTTTTGCGGCGCCGTTCGGGCCGGGTACGTGGGCGAATTAAGCGTTTACGTTGAATTTACCGGCCGGTCACTACCCGGACACACTGCGTCGCTATCTTTTTTGCGTTGCGTCGGCTGGTGGGGTGCGCCCCTGGGCCAGCGTGTTTTTTCGACTTACCGGAGGACTGAATCACATGCGCAGGATGGCAGCGGCCCTGTTTGCGTTGACGCTATTCGCGTCGGCGCCGGCATGGGCGCAGGAAACGGGCATCGTGGCCGGGGAAGTGAGCGATCAGAACCTGGCTATCACGCTGCCCGGCGTACCGGTCGAGGTGGTCGGCACGACGGACATCGCCTACACCGATCTCGACGGTCGCTTCCGCTTCGAGTTGGCGGTCGGCGCCTACGAGCTCCGCATCGTCATGGCGGGCTACGCCGAGCAGACCGTAGGCATCGAGGTCGTGGATGGCCAGTTGACGTCGGTCGAGGTGGCGTTGACGTCGAACGTGTTCGCGGAAGAGCTGACGGTGAGCGCGCCGACGATCGAAGCCGATTCGTCGACCGCCGCCGCCCAGATGATGATGCGGATGCGGGCGCCGGCGGTGCAGGACAACATCGGCGCCATCGAGATGTCGGCGAACAACGACTCGAGCGCCGCCGACGCGATGCAGCGCGTCACCGGCGTCTCGGTCGTGGAGGGGCAGTCGGTCTTCGTTCGCGGCCTGGGCGAACGCTACAGCAACACGACGCTCGCCGGCGCGACGCTGCCGACGACGGAGCCCGACCGCCGGGTCGTTCCGCTCGACCTCTTCCCGACCGGCCTGATCGACAGCGTCCAGGTAAGCAAGACCTACACGCCCGACAAGCCGTCGCAGTTCGCCGGGGGCCTCGTCGAGATCGTGCCGATGAAGCTGCCGGACGCCACGTCGTTCGAGATCTCGGCCGGCGGGGGTTGGAACAGCCTGACCACCGGCGCGATGGGCCTCGGCTATCCCGGGGGCGCCAACGACTGGGCGGGCTACGATGACGGCACGCGGTCGCTGCCGGTCGGCTTCCCGGACCGGAAGGTGACCCGCGCGGGCCGCTTCTCGAGCGGCCTCGGCTTCACCTCCGACGATCTGGAGCAGTTGGGCGAGCAGTTCTCGAACGTCTGGGATCCGGTCCGCCAGCAACTGCCGCTCGATCAGTCGTATAACGCCCTGTTCGGCGGCCGCTTCGGCAAGCTGGGGGTCGTCGCCACGCTTCGCCACTCGCAGAGCTCGCAGTATTCGACGGAGCGGCAGACCTATTACAAGGTCGGCGCGGGCGGCGCCATCGAACAGTTCAACGGCCCCTACGACTTCGAGATCACCGAGCAGGCGGGCACGGTGGGCGGCGTCGCCAACATCGCCTACCAGTTCACGCCGAATCAGCGGCTCTACTTCGACAATTTCCTGACCCACGTCGGCACCAACGAGACGCGGACGTTCGAGGGGTACAACGACGACGCCGGCAACGACATCCGCAACCAGCGGCTCTGGTGGGTAGAGGAGCAGATCCTCAGCCACCACTTCGGCGGCGACCACCTCTTCCCCGCGTTGTCGAACAGCCGGTTCGACTGGAAGGTGGCCCTCTCGCGCGCCGACCGCGCCGAGCCGGACCTGCGCGAGGTGCTCTACGAATCCGACCCGGCCCGGCAGGACTTCGTGCTCGCCGACGAGTCGCAGAGCGGCCTGCGGCAGTTCAACGACCTGACGGACGACAGCCTGGAGTTCGCCGCCAACTGGAGCACGCTCTTCGCCCAGTGGAACGGCCTGGCGTCGCAGATGAAGTTCGGCACCAACTACATCGACCGCCAGCGTGACTTCCACTCGCGCCGGCTGCGGTTCGTGCCGCGGACCACCTCGGGTGGCTTCGGCGCGCTGAACCTGGCCAATCCGCGTCTGGTGTCGCGGCTCGGCGTCGTGCAGGAGGACGCCGCCGGCGTCGATCTGTCGCTACCGGCCCAGGACCTCTTCACGCCCGCGAACATCGGTGATTCGTTCGAGTTGAAAGAGGAGACGCGCGGCACCGACCGGTACGACGCGGCGCAGGAAGTGGCCGCGTTCTACGGCATGGTCGACCTGCCGCTGTCGGCCCGGGCCCGCATGGTGGCGGGCGCGCGCATCGAACAGTTCCGGCAGGACGTCGACACCCTCGACCCGTTTGCCGGGACCATCGATCAGCAGTCGGCCGACGTGCAGCGCGCGTCGCTCGACGAAACCGACGTCTTCCCGGCGGTCAACCTCGTGTATGCCGTCAGCCCGAACCAGAACATCCGCGCCGGCTACAGCCAGACGGTCAATCGGCCGGAGTTCCGCGAGGTCTCGCCCTTCGAGTTCACCGACGTGGTGGGCGGCCGCGCGATCGTCGGCAACCCGAACCTGAACCAGTCGCTCATCCAGAACGTCGACCTGCGGTGGGAGTGGTTCCCGGGCGCCGAGGAAGTCTTCTCGGCCAGCTTCTTCTACAAGAAGTTCGACGACCCGATCGAGCGGACGGTGGAGCCGACCGCGCAGTTGCGGACGTCGTTCACGAACGCGGACACCGCGAACAACGCCGGCCTCGAACTCGAGGCGCGGAAGCTGCTCACCCCCTTCGTGCTGACCGGAGTCAACTACACCTTCGTCGACTCCGAAGTGACGCTGTCGCCCGCCGCGCGGCAGGTGCAGACATCGCTCGTCCGCCCGCTGGCCGGCACGTCGGCGAACCTGTTCAACGCGATGGTGGAGGTCCGCGGCCTGGGCTTCTCCGGCCGTCTCCTCTGGAACTGGTTCGACGACCGGATCAGCGATGTCGGATCGCTCGGCCTGCCCGACATCATCGAGAAGGGCCGCCACTCGGTCGACTTCGTGCTGTCGAAGCGGTTCGATGCGGCGAGCCTGAAGGTGGCGTTCACCAACCTGACGGATCAGGACTACACCTACACGCAGGGCGGCGACGCGAACGCCCCCGTGCAGCGGATTTACAACCTGGGGCGCGCGGTGAGCTTCGGCGTCACCTACCACCCGTAGAGACGAACGGACAAACGAGGATGGACAAGGCAACGATGACCCGGAAATCACACGGAGAGGTACAGAACGCGATGACTTCGAATTCCATTACAGGGCGCGTGACGCGCTGCCTGTTGGCGGCGGTGCTTATCGCCGCAGCCGCGGTCTGGAGCGGCGCCGCCTTGAACTCGCAGCAGAACATCGTCTGCGAGGCGAACCGCTGCAACGTCAGCGGCCGGCTGACGTCCGATACGACCTTCACCGCGGACAACGTCTACCTGCTGAACGGCGCCGTGTTCGTCGACGCGCCGGCGCGGCTGACGATCGAGCCGGGCGTGACGATCTTCGGCCAGTCCGAGACGAACGGCACCCTCATCATCGCGCGCGGAGCGCAGATCCTGGCCAACGGCACCGCGGCCGCGCCTATCGTCATGACGAGCGATCAGCCGGTAGGCGAGCGGGCGCGCGCGGACTGGGGCGGCCTGATCATCAACGGCAGCGCGCCGCTCAACGTCCCGGGCGGCGAGGGCACGGGCGAGGGCGATACCGGCGTCTACGGCGGGACCAACCCCGACGACGACAGCGGACACCTCTACTACGTGCGTGTCGAGTTCGCGGGCACCGAGTTCAGCCCGGACAACGAGTTGAACGGCATCGCGTTTCAGGGCGTCGGCCGCATGACCGAAGTCGACCACGTGATGGTCAAGTTCAACAAGGACGACGGCCTGGAGTTCTTCGGCGGCACGGTCGAAGTGAAGCACGTCATCTGCTTCGGCATCGCGGACGACAGCTTCGACTGGACCGACGGCTGGCAGGGCAAGGGCCAGTTCATGATCGCGATGCAGATGGGCGACGACGCGGACCAGGGGATCGAGGCGGACAACAATGGCGACGCGAACGACCTGACGCCGCGGTCGAACCCGACTATCTACAACCTGACCCTCGTCGGCGACCCGTTCGAGTATCCCGGCTCGGAGAGCGACATCGGCATGCTGCTCCGCGAGGGGACCGCGGCCACGATTCGGAACTTCGTCGTGCAAGGCTTCAAGGAGGCGTCGATCGATATCGACCACGCGGCGACCTTCCAGCAGATCACCGGCGGGGCGCTGACCCTCGAGAGCGGGATCATCAACGACAACTGCCGGGTCAGCGGCTGCGAGGGCGAGTTCCGTCCCGACAGTGACGACGCCGAAGCGCCGATCTCCACGGTCGACTTCGTGACCGGCAGTCCGAACGTTCACGTCGACCTGGATCCGATGATCGGCGAAGCGCCTTCCATCGACTGCCCGTTCTGCCCGTACTCGCTCCTCTATCCGGAACGGAACTTCATGCCGCGCGCCACCTCACCGGCTGCCAGCGGCATGGTCCGGCCGGCAATGCCGCCGAACGACGGCTTCTTCGACGCGATCGGCGGCACCTTCATCGGCGCGGTCGGTCCGATGGGTTCGGGAGAGGAAGACTGGTTCGTGGGCTGGACCGACTGGGCGATCAACTAGCGAGTCGTTCTCTGACCTGTTTTTCCGGAAGCGGAGGCGCCGCACGCCGCGGCGCCTCCGCTTTCCTTTGCAGGCCCTTCCATGCGGTACGCTTGGCCCGCAATGACCGTGCGACTCGTCGGGCTTCCGGCTCTGGCCGCGGTGCTGCTCGCGGCGGCCTGCGGCGGGGGTGCAGCGAGTGACGCCGTGCCGTCTCCGCTGCACCAGACGTTCGACTCGCCCGAAGCGCTCGCGGAAGGCGTGCTCGCGGCCCTGGCGGACGGGGACCGCGCCACGCTCGAAGCGTTGCCGCTGTCGGAACTGGAGTTCCGGACCGTCGTCTGGCCGGAGCTGCCGTCCAGCCGCCCGGAACGCGGGCTGACGTTCGACTACGTCTGGGGCGACCTGCACCAGAAGAGCAACAACGAGATGCGCCGGTTGATCAACCGGCACGGCGGGAAGCGTTACACGCTCGTCGACCTCGTGTTCGACGGCGAGACGACGCTCTACGAGACCTACCGCGTTCACCGGGAGACCGTGCTCACGGTGCGCGACGAGATGGGCGGGCAGCAGGAACTTGCCTTCTTTGGATCCATCCTCGAACGCGACGGCGAGTTCAAGCTGTTCAGCTACGTCATCGACTAGCAGCCCGTAGAGGGGCTGCTGGCCTCGCTAATAGGTCGCGCCAACCGATAACGGGCGCTTATACTGATCGCGCCCGGGATGGATCTCGCCGAACTCGAAGTCTTCCTGACCGTCGCCGCCGAGCGCAGCTTCTCGCGCGCGGCGGAGCGGTTGCACCGGACCCAGCCGGCCGTCAGCCAGGCGATCCGCCGCCTGGAGACCGAACTCGGCGAACGGCTGTTCGATCGTTCGTCCAAGGGAGGCCGGCTGACGGAAGCGGGGGAGTTGCTGCTCGACTACGCGCAGCGCCTGACCACGCTGAGGGGCGAAGCGGAGCGCGCCGTCCGCGAGCTGCAGGAGCTGCGCCACGGCCGCGTCTCGATAGGCGCCAACGAGGGCGCGGTTCACATCCTGCTGCCGGTGGTCGAACGTTTCCGCGCCGAACATCCCCATGCCCACGTGGAGGTGCGGCGCGTCTCCGCCCGGCGGATCACGGAGCAGGTCCTCAACCGGACGCTCGACTTCGGCGTCCTGACCTTCGCGCCGCGCGAGCGCGGCCTGCGGTCGCTCTCGCTGGGTGAGGACGAGCTGGTGATGCTGATGCCGCCGTCGCATCCGCTCGCCGGCCGCAAGCGGATCACGATGGCGGAGTTCGGCCGCGAGACGGTGATTGCGCACAACGAAGCCTCACCGGCGCGCGAGCGCGTGCTGCGCCTCTACGAGCAGCGGCACACGGACATCAATATCCAGATCGGGCTCCCGAGCCTCGACGGAATCAAGCGGGCGGTCGAGATGGGACTCGGCGTGGCCCTTTTGCCCGCCCGCTGCGCGCGGGAGGAAATCGCCCGGGGCCAGTTGGCCGCCGCCCGGGTGCCGGAACTCCGGCTGCCACGCCAGGTCCGCCTCGTCTACCGCAGCTCCGGCGAGCAGACGCATGCCGCCACGGAGTTCCTCACGGCCGCGCGCGCGGCCGGCCTGGCCGGGCGGCGCGCGGTGAACTCGGGGTAAACGCCGGATCGGCGCCCCGCGTCTTCCAGTTGGGGGGCGCAGGTCGACACGGCCGTTCGGCTATCATTAACAGTTCAGGTCGAGCGACCTCCCTGACCAACATGAAGCAGCGTCTGCGACGTTCGTTCGTACTGTTCGTGTGGCTGGCGCTTCTGTCGCCGGCCGCGGGGGCCGCCCAGGCCCCGGACGGTGTGCTGGTGGCGCCGTTCGCGAATATCTCCGGCGCCGCTGCCGACGACTGGATTGGCGACGGCATCGCCGAGACGGTTCTCGTGGACTTCGAGCAGATGGACACGGTCGCCGTGATCCGGCCGGAAGCCACGGAAGCGCTTGCCGCGGACGGCGCGGACGATGCGGCGCTCGAGGAAGGGCGCCGGCTCGGCGCGGCCTGGCTGGTGACCGGCGGTTATCAGCGGCTCGGCGAGTCCATGCGGATCACGGCGCGCCTGATCCATACGGAAACCGGCGGGATCGCGGCCGGGATCAAGGTGGACGGCGCTGGGGCCGACCTGTTCGGGCTTCAGGATCAGTTGGTCGCCCAACTCATCGCCGCCCTGGGGAACGCGCTGGAGCAGGGTCCGGCGGCAATGGCCGGCGCGCCGGAATTGTCGCCGCCAGCCGAGGAGGGTTTCGGAACCGACGGTTTCGTCGCCCCCGAGAGCGCAGCCGGCAACGGTAATGGCAACGGCAACGGCAACGGCAACGGCGCCGGCCTGACGAGCGGTAGCGGGCCCGGGGCCGCCGCCGGCGCCGCTAACCGCACCAGCGCTCGCCGGGTCGGCGATATCTTCGACCGCGCCCTGCGACGCGGCGCGCCGCCACCGGGAACTTTTGGCGGCCCGAGAAGTGCGCCGCCGCCCGAAGTATCCGCCCGTCCCGAGCCCGCCGCGCCACCGGAGGTGTCCGCCCGCCCCAACGGCGCCGAGGGGGGTATCGAGCTGGGGCGAGCTCCCACCACCGCGGGGTTTGGCGTGGCGGAGGGTGTCGGCATACTTACCGGCCGTCCCACCATTCGGCCTCCGCGAGCGGCGGAGCGGCCGCGGATCGACGGCCGGCTGGACGACGCGGTCTGGCGTGACGCGATTCACCTGACCGAGTTCGTGCAGCAGAACCCGGTCGAAGGCGCGCCGGCGACCGAGGAAACCGACGTCTGGATCGCGTACGACACGCAGAACATCTACATTGCGGTCCACGCGCACTACGACGACCCGGACATCATGCGGGCGAACCGGATCGATCGGGACCAGGCGTTCGAGGACGACAACATCTCCGTCTATTTCGATACGTTCCTCGATCAGCAGCGCGCCTACCGCTTCTCCGTGAACGGCTACGGCGTGCAGGGCGACGCCGTCGTCAACGCACGCGGCTTCAGCAGCGGCGGCCGCCGGCGACGCCGGGGCAGCAGCTTCTTCTTCGGCGGCGGCGCCCCGCCGACGGGCGACTCGTCGTGGGACGCCCTGTTCGAAAGCGGCGGCCGGATCGTCGAGGACGGCTTCACGGCGGAGATGGCGATCCCGTTCAAGAGCCTTCGCTATCCGCAGCGGGAGCGCGACGTTCCGCACCGCTGGGGCTTCCAGGTGGTGCGCGACGTACGGAGCAAGGACGAATACCAGGTCTGGGCGCCGGTCACCCGGAACGTCTCGGGCTTCCTGACGCAGATGGGCGTCCTGGAGGGAATCACCAACCTGTCGCTCAGCCGCAACCTGGAGTTCCTGCCTACCTTCACGGGCATTCAGCACGGCTCGCTCAACGGCGCGACGTTCGCGATGGGCGACGCGCAACCGGAGGCCGGCCTGAACGTGAAGTACGGCATCACGTCGAATCTCGTGGCCGACGTGACCTTCAATCCGGACTTCTCGCAGATCGAATCGGACCTCCCCCAGATCGAGGTCAATCAGCGGTTTGCGCTCCGGTATCCGGAACTCCGGCCCTTCTTCCTGGAGGGGGCGGAGATCTTCCAGATGACCGGCCCCATCACGTTCCTCCATACGCGCCAGATCGTTGATCCGGAGTTCGGCGCCAAGCTGACCGGGAAGGTGGGCAACACCACGATCGGCGTCTTCGCGGCGAACGACGAGGCGCCGGGCCGCGTGGATGAAGGCACGCTGGGCTTCGGCCACAAGGCGAACAACTTCGCCGGGCGCGCGCGCTACGACCTGTATGCGGAGTCGTACATCGGCACGCTCTTCACGCACCGGGCGTTCATGGGCAGCCACAGCACGCTCGGCGGCATCGACGCGAATTTCCGACTGGGGCGGACGCAGTCGGTCGGGTTCAAGGCCATGCAGTCCGACCACCTCGACATGGATGGGCTCAACCGGCAGGGCCAGTTGTTCGACGCGAGCTGGCGCCTCAACAGTAGGCACTGGAGCGCGTCCATCTTCGCCTACGCGCTGTCGCCCGACTTCCGGCATGACCTCGGATTCGTCCGCCGGGTCGATCAGCAGCGGATCTTCAGCCGGCTTTCCTACACGTTCTGGCCGGAGAGCACGATCGTGAACTGGGGGCCGAGCCTCATCTACGCCTGGAACCAGAACTACGACGGCGTGCTCGAGGACGAAGAAGTCCGCGGCGGCTTCCGGGTCACGTTCGCGCGGAACATCAGCCTCAACGTGGATGTCCGGGACGAGATGGAGCGGTTCCGGGGGATCAACTTCCAGAAGCGTTTGATGTCGCTCGGCGGGCAGATAAACACCAGCCGCCGCCTGTCGTTCGGCGGCTACTACCGGCGGGGCGACGAGGTGAAGTACGAGTACTCCACGACTCCTTACCTCGGCTACGGGAGCTCCGGCAGCTTCTATGCGACGGTGCGGCCGCTGTCGCGCTTCCAGTCGGACATCAACCTGAGTACGAGCGACTTCTTCGATGTCCGCACCGGCGACATCCTCGTCTTCGATGTCAAGATCCTGCGCGCGCTCAGCACGTACCAGTTCACGGACCGGTTCCTGCTCCGGAACATCACCGAGTACAACACTTTCGACAGGAAGCTCGGGCTCAACCTGCTGTTCACGTACCGTGTCAACGCCGGCACCGCGTTCTACATCGGCTATGACGATCACTACCGGCAGGGCGACATGATCTTCGACGACCTCAACGGCGACGGTTACACCGAGCAGGTGTTTCCTGCGGTCACCGCCCTGCAGCGGACGAACCGTGCGTTCTTCACGAAGTTCCAGTACCTCTTCCGGTATTGAGGGTTCACGTCATGACCATTCGCACGCTGACGATTCTGACCACCGTCCTCGCGCTCGGAGTTGGCTTCCTGGCGGCGGCGCAGGAGGAGGGCGCCGGCGGGCCGCAGCTCGATCGGCTGACGCTGCCGTCGGGATTCTCCATCGAGGTCTACGCGGCCGACGTCCCGAACGCGCGGCAGATGGCGCTCAGCCCGAGCGGCACGCTGTTCGTCAGCACGCGCCGGGCGGGGAACGTCTATGCCGTGCTCGACGACGACGGCGATCAGTCCGCGGACCGCGTGCTGACCCTCGACTCCGGGCTCAACATGCCGAACGGGGTCGCCTTCCGGGACGGCGCGCTCTACGTGGCCGAGGTCAACCGCGTGCTGCGCTACGACGGCATCGAGGCGAAGCTCGAGGCGCCGCCCGAGCCGGTGGTCGTCAACGACTCGTTCCCGTCCGACCGGGCGCACGGCTGGAAGTTCATCGCGTTCGGCCCGGACGGCCGCCTCTACGTGCCGGTCGGCGCACCGTGCAACGTCTGCGACCACGAGGCGGAGACGCCCATCTACTCGACCATCACCAGCATGAACCCGGACGGCAGCGACCTGCAGATCTATGCGCGCGGCATCCGGAACTCGGTCGGGTTCTCGTGGCACCCCGAGACGGACGAGCTCTGGTTCACGAACAACGGGCGCGACCGTCTGGGCGATACGCAGCCCGCCGACACGCTGCACCACGCTCCGGAGCCGGGGTTCCACTTCGGCTTCCCGTTCTGCCACCAGGGGGACATCCAGGATCCCGAGTTCGATACGCGTCCGTGCAGCGAGTTCCGCCCGCCCGCGCAGAAGCTCGGGCCTCACGTCGCCGCGCTCGGGATGCGGTTCTACACCGGCGACGCGTTCCCGGCCGAGTACCGCAACCAGATCTTCATCGCCGAGCACGGCTCCTGGAACCGGTCGGCGGAGGTGGGCCACATCGGCTATCGGATTACCGTCGCCACCCTCGACGGCGACCGGGTAACCGACTATTCGATCTTCGCCGAGGGCTGGCTCGACACGGCGGCCAACGAGTCGTGGGGCCGCCCCGTCGACGTGCAGGTCATGCCGGACGGCGCGCTGCTGGTCACCGACGATCAGGTGGGCGCCATCTACCGCATCACCTACGACGGCTAGCTGTGTAAACCCGCCACGTTGTTCTGCGGCGGATTGAGGGCGTGGATGGGAGGTTGGTAGTCCAGGCTGGCGGTGCTGCCTCTACGGGGTGGCGCTTTTCGTATTAACGCTAATGGCATAAAGTGTTAATACGCGACAGGGTTGGCCGGATGCCACATTAAGCGTATGGAGCCCTCCCTTTAATATGGCTGCCACCAGGTTTTCTTGCCTCGTTACCCTGCTTCTGGGTGCGGTTCTCCACCTCGCCATCCCGGCCGGCGCCCAACCGACGCCCGAGCTGGTTCGCGAGCGGACCGAGCGCGAGTGGGCGGTCAAGGCGGAGAAGATGCGCGAGCATCTCCTCCCGCTGATGCGCGCACACGAGATCGATCTCTGGATCATCGTCAGCCGCGAGAACGCACCCGACCCCGCGCTGGAACTCTTCGGCGGCTACGGCATCACCGGCTGGTACGGCCACCGCAACGCCTACCTCTTCCGCGACGCGGGCGAGGCCGGACTGGAGACGGCGGCCCTCGGCACGCACCTGAGCGATCACCTCGCGCCGTTCTACGACGAGCGTGTGCTGTACGGCGAAGAGGGTCTCGCGCCGCACCTCCGGGAGTGGATCGCCGACCGGGATCCGCGTCGAATCGCCATCAACCAGTCGCGCACCATCAGCATGGCGGACGGGTTGACGGCCGAGCTCAAGGACTACCTGATCGACGCCATCGGCGCGCCGTACCGCGATCGCCTGGTCTCTTCCGAGCCCTTGCTGGTCGAGTACGTCTCGACGCGGACGCCGGCCGAGGAAGCCATCGTGCAGGAGGCGAGCGCCGCGACCTTCGACATTCTGCGCCGCGCGCTCTCGAACGAGGTGATCACGCCCGGCCGCACCACGCTGATGGACGTCCACTACTGGATTACGGCGGAGCGGAAGCGGCAGGGCTTCGAGTTCAACTTTCCGGCGTCGCTCGACCTGCAGCGGCGCGGCGCCGAGCTGATCGACGACAGCGCCGAGCCCGTCATCGAGCGTGGCGACCTCCTGCACGTCGACTTCGGCGTCCGCAGCTCCGGCCTCGTCACCGATCAGCAGAAGATGGCCTACGTCCTCCGGGAGGGCGAGACCGAGCCCCCGGCCGACCTGCGCCAGGCGTTCGACGTCTCGAGCCGCATGGCGGAGATCATCCTCGACGAGTTCCGGGTGGGCCGCACCGGCATCCAGATCAAGACCGCGGCCGAGTCGCGCGGCGCCGACGAGGGGATCGACTCGCTCGTCTACTCGCACGCCCAGGGGAACTGGGTCCACGACGCCGGCGTCTGGATGATCTACGACTGGCCGGAACGCTACGGCGACCACCCGCGCTTCCCGCTACGCGCGCGGGAGTGGATCTCGCTCGAATACCGCGTCACCGTGCCCATTCCCGAATGGGATGGCCAGGCCGTCGACATCATGCGCGAGGAAGACACGTTCGTCCACGGCGATGGCCGCGTCGAGTACCTGTCCGGGCCGCAGACCGAACTCTGGATCATCCGCTGAGAGACGGCCATGAGCCGGTCTGTTCTTGCGCTCGCCGTGTTGGCGCTGGTCGTCGGTGGGGAGCCGCGGCCGGCGGCGGCTCAGGACACGGACCCGGGCGCCGACCCGCCGACTCCGCGCACGCCATGGGGCGATCCCGACCTGCAGGGCCTGTGGTACTACGGCACGAACACGCCGCTGCAGCGGCCACCCCAATACGCCGGCCGCGAGTGGCTGACCGAGGAGGAAGTGGAGGCCGCCAACCTCGAATCACGGACGTTCGCGACCTCCGAGCGTCGTAGCGAGTTGAGTCCGTTGATGGATCTCTCCCTCAACTTCAACCAGTTCTGGTGGGACATCGGCGACTCGACGGGGCGGACCTCCCTCATCATCGATCCCGCGGACGGCCGGCTGCCGCCCAGGACGCCGGGTCGGGAGGCCTACGAGGCGTCGGCGGAGGCGCAGCGGCTGCAGGCGGCCAGGTGGGGACTCGGGCCGGCGCATGGACCGGAGGACCTGGAGCCCAATGATCGTTGCATCGCCGACCGCCAGGTGCCGGTTCGCGCCGCCGGCGAGAACGACCACGCCTGGATACTGCAGGCGCCCGGCTACGTCGTCATTCTCCGGGAACGGATCCACGACGTCCGGATCATTCCAGTGACCGACCGGCCCGGCCTGCCCGATGCGGTTCGGCAGTGGCTGGGCGTCTCGCACGGACGCTGGGAAGGCCCGACGCTCGTCGTCGAGACGACCAACTTCCATGCCCAGGCGGAGTATCTGGGGTCCGGGCCCGAAGGCCGCGTCGTCGAGCGATTCACCCGGCGTGGCGAGGACGCCATCGAGTACACCTTCACGGTGACCGACCCGAGCGTCTGGACGCGGGCCTGGAGTGCGACCCTGCCGTGGCGCGCGTCGGAAGGGCCGTTCTTCGAGTACGCCTGTCACGAAGGCAACTACAGCATGACCAACCTTCTCGTGTCGGCGCGCGCCGGCGAAGCCCGCCGCTGACAGGCCCGGATCATGCAAATCGTAAGATCCGATCATACGATTTGCATGATCGCGCCGACGCCGGGCGGGGAAGTGCGATATCGTAGGAAACGCGGTCGGTTCCGGCGTGGTTCCGGCTCGCACTCTCCTTGCGGTGAGGTGGCCGAGAGGCTGAAGGCGGCGGTTTGCTAAACCGTTGAGGGGGCTTTAACCTCCTCCCAGGGTTCGAATCCCTGCCTCACCGCCATTCCCGTCGCGTTGCGACGGGACGACGGTGAGGCAGGGCTTCAGGCCTTCGCCTCCGCCCTTCCCACGCTCGCCGTGCTCGCTTGTCCGGGCTCGGCTTTCGGCTCGAATCCCGGCGTTCATGTCGAGGTTGTCTGCGACTCTCGGCCTGTACACTGCGGCGAGGGAGATCAAGCGTGGTCAGGATTGTCTGTTGGAACATCAACCGCAGTCTCGCTGCCTGCGAAGAACTTCGTCAGATGGACGATGTAGACGTTGCCAACGCCGGTGCCTTCCCGAAGGTAGTCCGCCGGGCCGGCCCCTCTGTGGAACGCCGCCTCGAACTCAGCCGAGAAATACGCACGGCCATCGCCGGGCCGCTCGCTGGCAAGGAGCACGAGCGCCGACAGCCTCCTGGTGTCCGGCAGCGCACGGTCGCCCGCGGCCGTCAAATCGCTTCGCGATTCCTCCGCTGATGCTGCGGTCCTTCGGATGACCGCCACGCCCGACCGTACGTGATCGCTGTTGCGGCCAGTCGGAAGGTTGCCCTCCTCGTAAGAGCAAACAGCCTGCGCGGTTCCGTTGTCGCGGCGAACCGGCCACGCGCCACCAACAGCCGTGCCGCTGGCAGAGGGGCGTGGTAGCATGAGTCCGTGTCCCACTCTCGTGTAGATCGTCCGTACGTTGGCGCTCTGGACTCAGCCGACTGCCTGAATCCGTCTTGATCTGGAGGCCCCGCCAGCTCGCAGGTCAGGCGCCTGAACAACTGACGTGACGACCGCTCTGATCGGCTCTCCCACCGAAGCCAGCGCCAGATGCGCCCCGGCGCGCAACCGTCTACGGCCTGAGGACCGCGCCGTTCACGACTGGTACCGCTTCGTCCTCTCATTCCCGTCGCACCTCGTACGTGACTACCTTGCTGCGTTCGGCGTCGATTCGACGCAAAGGGTCCTGGATCCGTTCTGCGGCACCGGAACGACACTGGTCGAGTGCAAGAAACTCGGCATTCCCAGCATTGGAATTGAGCGCAATCCAATGGCCGGGTTTGCCACCCGCACCAAGCTGAATTGGAGGGTCGATCCCGATGCGCTCGTTTCTCACGCGCAGCAGGTCGCCGCCCAAGTGCTCGATCAGCTCAGAGAGCATGGGCTCGACGACATCGGGATCGGTCCACTGTTCGACGTGCACGACTCACGGCGCACCGGACTCCGGACCCTTTCTCCGAACCGCCTGCGGCTTCTCCTGAAGAACTCGATCAGCCCGCTGCCGCTTCACAAGACCCTGCTCCTGCTCGACGCTCTGGAGCGGCATCGCGATGATGCGTTCTATGCCCACGAGCGACTCGCGCTCGCGACTGCGCTGGTCTCGGGAGTCGGCAATCTGCATTTCGGCCCGGAGGTCGGTGTCGGCCGAGTCCAGGAAGACGCGCCGGTCATCGCTCCGTGGCTGGACCGGGTTCGAGCGATGGGCGACGACCTCGCGTCGCTGCGAGTACCCGCCGAAACCGAAGCCACCGTCCACCTTGCGGACGCCCGTCGGTTGGAGGAGTTTCTGGAGCCGTCCTCCGTTGACGCAGTCATCACTTCGCCACCGTATCCGAACGAAAAGGACTACACGCGAACGACGAGGCTCGAGAGCGTGCTTCTCGGCTTCGTCAGGGAAAAGCAGGATTTGCGGGACCTGAAACAAGGCCTTGTCCGATCCAATACGCGAAGCGTGTACAAGACCGATGCCGACGACGCCTTAGTTGCTAGACACGAGGGTATCCAGCGCATCGCGCGGCTTATCGAAAAGCGCCGGATCGAGCAGGGCAAGACATCGGGTTTCGAGCGTCAGTACGCGCGGGTCACGAAGTTGTACTTCGGCGGCATGGTGCGGCATCTGGCGAGCCTCAGAAGCAGGCTCCGTCCTGGCGCGAGGCTTGCCTACGTCGTCGGCGACCAAGCATCGTACCTGCGAGTCATGATCCAGACTGGGCGGATCTTGGGGGAACTGGCCCAGTCGCTGGGCTATGAGCTGACGGATATCGACTTGTTCAGGACGCGGATCGCGACGGCAAGCCGACAGCACCTGCGCGAGGAGGTCGTGCGGCTCCGCTGGCCAGGCTGATGGCGACCGAAGGTCCCGAATCATGCCCAAGTTGAACGTATACGCCGAGATCATTGAAGAGATCTTCCACTCGAAGTACACACCGGGCCAAACTCAGATCAATTTCGAGCGGAGCGACATCGACGCGGCCGCTAAGCGGCGACGTGTCCAGCGGCCGAGCAACGTTGGCGATGTCATCTATACCTACCGCTTCCGACGACGACTACCGGATTCCATCCAGGGCACGGCCGAAAACGGGCTCGAATGGGTCATTCCTCTGCGGGGGCGAGGCCTGTATTGCTTCATCATGAGGAAGCCGGTGTGGTTGGTGCCCAACGCCCAGATGGCGATAACCAAGGTGCCGAACGCAACCCCCGGCATCGTTGCCAAATATGCAGTCGGCGACGAGCAAGCCCTACTGGCCAAGGTGCGATACAACCGACTGATCGACATCTTCACGAAGCTCACGTGCTACTCGTTGCAGAACCACCTACGGACCGCGTTGCGTGGCGTCGGGCAGGTCGAGACGGACGAACTGTACGTGGGAGTCGATACGACAGGATGCCAATTCGTCATCCCAGTGCAGGCCAAGGGCGGGCAAGATATGCTCAATATCCTCCAGATAGAGCAGGACGTGGCTCTGTGCGAATCCAGGTTCCCCCAACTCGTCTGCCGTCCGGTGGCGGCGCAATTCACGCATGACGACGTGATCGCGCTTTTCGCGTTCCAGAAGGTCGACGACGAGGTGAAGGTCCTGATGGAACGGCACTATAGGTTGGTGGACGCTGACGAATTAACACCGGAAGACCTGGCTGCGTACCGACAGCGCACGTGATATCGGGTGTCAAAACAAGAGAGGTCTAAACAGGCGCACGAGCTCGGATGCCTGAAGAGGGCGCAAGATTGTTTAGCAGGATTTCCAGAGGGAGAAATCACACCTGGCGATAACCCTCCAGACTGCTACGTTGCGGTACCCGATTGCGGTAACGTTGCATTCGAGTTGACGGAGCAGGTAGACCGAATCGCTGTCCGCGCGGCGGCTCTCGCCAATCGCTTCTTCGAGAAAGCACGAGACGAATTCTTTAGCAAACACCCAGAGCACCGCGCCGGATGGAGGATTGCGTTGTCTTCCGGCGACATCTTCGAGACAATTGCGGCGGAACCGGACAACACAGGTGCGTGGACCGAGAGGGAGAGTGGCCTGATCGACAGGTTCGTTTCGGCAGTCGCCGGGGAGATAACCAAACGACACAGCTTCCAAGGGCAGGTAAAAGGCGAACCAATCTGGACCATCCGTACATGCGAACGGGTCCAACGCCAGGAACTGACGAGCATGGACTTCCACCACGGTTGGACGTACCACTACAGGAGTCGGGATCGGATCGAGAACGAATTTGGCAGAGATGTGACGTTCAAGCCGGACGTAATTCAGAAGAGAATCGCGAAGAAGGTATCGGGACTACAGCGCTACGAATGCCGGCCTGCGTACCTCTTGATATCAGCTTCCCTGTTTCCGCGGTCAGTGCGCGGTACCGGGTCGTTCTCGGTGCTCAGGACTCCAAAGTCCATCGTGGACCATTCCTTCGATATTGGCGGGTTCACTGCTGTCTTTCTGCACGATTTTGATAGTAGAAGCTACCGTATCGGAAAGGACGGTCGTGCTCTGGAATTGCAGGAACGCTCGCTCAGCACGGCCTGACTGGGCGGAGTTCTGGGTGAGAGCCTTCGGTGCACCGCAAATGACCGACATGGACTACGAACCCAGAGTCGACGACTCATGACACCGCCCGGCTGGGTAAGGGTGGTTCGGGCGTGTTGACGGACGAGGAGTTTGCCCGTCGCTTGCTGGAGGAGCGTCTGGCCGGACAAGGACGGTCTGGATTCACCTGTACGGTGAATCTGTGTGACCCGCCGGATCTGTTAGTACCGTGGGACGATGGTTCTCAATGGGGCGTGGAGGACACGTCACCTTCTCTCGGGAAGGTTGCTCCGTCGAGCATCGCCGCAGCATGTTTTCCAGGCTGCCGATCCATATCCCATCCCTGTCAAAGGTCATTCAAAAATTTCGCACCCCTGGGTGCACCGTCGTCGTGCAGTGGTTGTTCACGTCCCCGCCATCGTCGGTTTGACGACTCCGGACTTCAGTTTGTCCTTCAATCGGTAGGAATCGCCCCGGATACTGATCGTAGTCGCGTGATGCAGAATCCGGTCGAGGATGGCGCCGGCGATCACCCGGTCGCCGAAGACGTCGCCCCACTTCGCGCCGCAACTCGTGGATCCTCATCTCGCCCGGCGCGTGCTACGATCCCGCGACACTGCTACTGCGCCATGGTCCGCACGGCTCTCCATTCCTTTCCCTCCACGGTAGCTTCGCTCTTGCCACGGCACCTTCCGCTGGAGAAGCCCGCCGCAGAACGCCCGCCTGCGGCTTCGACGAAACGGCTCCAAGCGCCCCTGGCACAATCACCGAGTTCTAGGCTAAGTGGGAGAGTTTCATGGAAAATGACAAGCCGATCCACGAACGTGAAGACGTAGGACGACCCAGCGAGCCAGACCCGGACGCGTTACCTCCTAAGGACCGACGCGTATTTACCCAACCGTACGACCTTGTGGTCGAATCCCTGGTAGACCAGATACAGAACGATGTCATTTTCTTACAGCCGATTTCGGAACGACCGGGCTTTCAAAGGCGCTACGTCTGGAATGACACCCTTGCTTCTAGACTCATCGAATCAATGCTGCTCAATGTCCCCATCCCGCCCTGCTACCTATCACAGAATGATAACTTTGAACTCGACGTGATAGATGGCCAGCAACGTCTCTATTCGATATACCGCTTTCTCGACAACCGCTTTTCGCTACGCAATTTGGAAGTGCTCAAGGACCTCAATAGACTACGGTTTCATGAACTGACATCGAAGATCCAACGACAGATCAAGACCCACACACTGCGACTAGTTGCTGTCACGAATGATTCTCATCCAGACATCAAGTTCGACGTTTTTCAGCGTTTGAACACCAACACCGTTCCGTTGAATCCGCAGGAGTTGAGAAACTGCGTCTACAGAGGTGCCCTGAATGACCTGCTGAAGGACGTCGTCGCGTACAAGCCATGGTTAGAGATTCTTGGAAAGCACACGCCCGACAAGCGAATGCGTGACGAAGAACTGGCTCTACGGTTCTTTGCGTTCCAGCTGGGCGGTGTCGAATCCTACAGGACGCCACAAAAGTACTGGCTCAATGCTGCGGCGGCGTCTGGGCGTTCTTTTTCGCGTGTCGAGATCGACAGCCTCCGCCAAACTTGGGAACATGCCATAGATGTTGCGCTCATTTGGTTCGAGCCAAAGGAGTGTTTTCGTCGGCTCGCCGATAAGCCTCGCGCCATTAATCGTGCGCTATTCGATTTAACAATGATGTCTGCGGCTACTACGGAACTACCGAACGCGCAGGAACGGCGCGCTTCCCTACGAGCAGTGTATCGCGACTTGCTTGACGACTTGGAGTTCGAAGATCTAGTCAGCCGGGCGGTCGATCATACGAAGAGGACCAAGCGACGATTCGCAATGTGGCAAGAGCGTATAGGACAAGCCCTCAGATAGATGGCTCGATTCACACGCGCCTACGGAGAGTTCGTGATCCGTTTGGAGGAGGTGGACACTCTCATCCGGCTCGCGAGGTCGCATGAGCGAGACGATCCCATGGGCAATCGTCGGCAGATTAACGCCGTGTGCCGGGGATCCATAGTTCTCTTGTGTGGCCGGGTGGAAGCCTATATTCGGGAGGTCGGCGAGGTAGCGTGGGAGTCCATGTATGATCGACAGATTGGGCGGACGAAGTGGCCGGGTCGCATGTATTATCATCTTTCTAAGGATCTACTCAATGATATATGTGGCACGCGTGATCCGGAACGTATAGCAGAGAAGGTGTTCACCTTCATTGAGAGAGACGCCGAGTACTGGTCGAAGGTTGGTCCACTTTCGACTCCGGTCTCGGCCGATAGATTTAGTGGAGGATTCAACAATCCCACGTTCAAGAAGGTCAAGAAGTACTTCAACAGATTCGGGTATGAAGAATACGCGGGAGACTTAGCGGTCGCGCTGCGCGCACAGTTTCGACCGACCGTGGCGATGGTGGATCATCTGGTGGACACGAGGAACAAAGTCGCTCACGGTGATGCCGATGTCAGAAAGACGCCGAGTGAATTGCGCCAGATGACATCCATGGTTAAACACTTCTGCCGATCGACCGACGGCGTGTTTGCCACCTGGTGGAAGGCAAGATACTGTGCGATTCGTTGATTTGCCAGGGGCCATCTGGGTGGTACGCATGGGTGCGCTCTAGGCACAGCGACCTGGGCGGGCCGACGAGGTAGGTGTGGCAGTTCGCTTAGAGCTGTCGTGTTGCGGCCACGACCTTCTCAAGGAGAGCCTCAACGGCGTCGGCGCAACGATTGCAGAACGGTAAGGACACCCAAGCCTCTTGGGGCCAGTCCTTGTTGGGATCGGGAAATGTCAAGTCGTTACCGTGCTTTGCGGCGAGTTCAGTCGCAACGCGCTGGTGCTTTTTGGCATGGCCCTTGGTTCCGGCCCGATGCGCGATTATGTTCCTCAGCTTACACAGGTCTTCCACTAGGGTCCACTCGTCGTCACGTGTCGCATCGTGTACATTAAGATCTGCCAAGTAATTGACCGCGGCTCTGACGCCCGAACCTTTCTTCTTCTGCGGAAAATCGGCGTTTGCACGTTTGGCGGCGTATCGTGCACACGCGGAGAGTTGGACCTCGAGAACAGTATGGAGTAGAAGTATGATGGAATACGCAGCGTACCTTGGCAGCCAAACTTGGAACTTGTCATCCAGGATCTGTCTTTCCATGAAATACTCGCTCGCGTCGAAGTTCAGGTCTTGGGCAAGTCGCAGGAGTTCATTGTTCTCTCGTTTGTCGAACTCTGACATGGCGTCGCGCAACAAATTCAGGAGGGCCCTGACGCCGGCAAGGCGTGCACCGGTGGTAATGGTGAGCGAGTCGAGATGGACTAGCAAGGAATCGTTACCACGAATGGGGCGGGTGTCTGTCGCCTCGGAAGTGTGCCAGTAGGCGCGGGATCGTTCGGCGGGCTGAAGGACATCGTCTGAGGAATCCCGTCACAGGTAATGGTCGAGGCAGTGCGTGACTGCTGGCGTGGTCAGGAGACTCTTCGGGCAGCACTCGCACTCGAGTCAGAGCGTTGTGTACAACTTGCGATCGCTTCGGCATCGTGGCACATGCTACGATGGCGTCTGGAAGCCAACACCGAACAACGACAAATCGACAACGCGTGAATGGTCGATCTGCCGCACCACAAGTTTAGTTCGGGTCGGTCATTCCTCGTGTTGTTGGGAATGTCGGTGGGGCAGGGATTCAGGCCTTCGCCTCCGCCCTTCCCACGCTCGCCGTGCTCGCTTGTCCGGGCTCGGCTTTCGGCTCGAATCCCTGTATCTATTGCCAACCGGCCGCGGTCCATTCCGAACACATGGGTTACAGGTCATTCGGAAGCCATAGGTAACACTTCAGGCCCAACGGATTCTCGGTCGGCTCGGGGCCAGCTGGCCGGTGGACTAACGCGGAACGGTCTGGTGACGCGGATCGTGGGGTATCTCGACGTTTCGATCGTGGCCGCCGAACGTAATCAGCCCGGACAGGCTCACCCGATTGTCGACGGCGTTGCCCGGGCGCGAGTAGCGTTCGCCCGACATCTCCAACTGGAGGAACTCGCCCGTCGGGCCCTCGAGGCTGCTCAACCGGAGACCGAACTGCAGCCATCGCCCGTACTGCGATTGCCCGTAGACGCCGAACGGCGTCAGCAAGCGGTCGCCGAACGACCGAACCCCGTAGTCGACGCGGGCATCCATCCCCCGCTCCGCCTCGGCCACGCCGTGGGTGTGACGACGATAGACGTGGTCCTGCCATAGCGCGCCGCCAGCGGCCTGGTCCCCCCAGCGCGGGGCAAGCGACAACGTCAATCCGGGACGCCGCCCTCCTTCGCCGACACTGAACGTGACGCTGGCGCCCCGTTCCCGGTAGCCGTCCGCCGAGTGCAGGGCCAGCAGCCGGGCTTGGGCGTCCACGCGTACCGTGCCGCGGCTCGCCCGCAGCCCGCCGGCCAGTTCCAGACCGTCGCCGTTCTGTCCGGCGCCCCCGTCGCGCCGCATGTTCAGCTCGCCGAACGGCGCCAGCCCCAGACCGTTCGACATCGTGAACGGTCGCGTCAGTTCGACGCCGGCGCGCACCTGGCTTACTTCCACGCGCAACGCATCGATCGTCTCGTTGCCCGCTTCGGTGGTCAACTGCGCCCAGGCCGCGTCGCCCCGGAGCCCGAACTGGACGCCGCCCCCCACCGTGCCGAGTCGCCGCCGCACCTCGACCACGCCGAGTTTCAACCCCAGCCCGCTCGTTTCCTCGCCACCGGTTACCGCCCGCTCGTTGACCGCCGCGCCGCCACCGCCGCCGACCATCGTCCACACCGACGTCGCCCCATTCGACCAGCGCACGTACGGATGAACGGCGGTCAGCGTTGTCGTCATCCGCCCGCGCGCGCCACCTGCATGCCAGTCGCCGGCGGCCCAACTGCGCGCCACGGCCACCCCGGCCAGCCAGCGATCCGTTAGCCGCGAATCGACCCCGAGATAGGTCGTGCGCACGTCGCCCTCATATCCGGACAGCGTTGAAGGAGTGCCGCGGAACATCTGGACGTCGCCCTGCCCCCACACCGTGAAGCCCCGCCATGGGCGTGTCTCCCCGGGGTCTCCATCCCCCTGCGCGAGCAGGAAGTTCGTGCGGGTCAGCCGCGACTGCTCGCCGCGCCCGGCCATCGCCCGCCGGCCCAGCGTCATCCGTGCGCTCGCCAGGAGTCCGCGGCCCATCGCGGCCAACGTCTCGCCGGCCACCGCCTCCACCAGGTGTTCGTTCGCCGTCACCGTCACCACTACCTGAGCCAGTGCCGCCGCCCCGAGCGCATCGCGCGCGACCACGGTCAGGTCGTACCGGTTCGGCTCCATCTCAAGGCTCTCTCCGGTACCGATATACGTCAGGGCCCCGTCCTGACTCCGAACCGCAAAGCGCTCACGATCGCCGGCCGACAGGACATACGTGAGCGCGCCGCCGTCGGGATCCTCCGCCGTCACGCGGCCGAGCTCGACCGGTTGCGCGCTTCCGTCCCGATGTTCCGGCAACTCGAACGCATAGCTCGGTTGCCCGAAGACCGGTAACCCGTTCAGGCGAGCAGTCGCTTGCGCCGCCGGGCCAGGCCCGACGCGATTCACCGCCCGCACCGAGAACGCATACTGGCGACCGTTCTTCAGACCGCTCACGACGACCGGTCGCGCAGCGCGCGTTCCCGCGTCGACCCAGCCTCCCCGGTCCACCCGATACTGATAGCGCGTGACTGTCGAACCGCCGTCGTTGGCCGGCGGCGACCAGGTGAGTGTCGCGATTCCGTCTCCGGGCTCCGCCACCAGGTTCCGGGGAGCCGTCGGCGCGATGGGTTCCGGACGCGGCGTGGCCTCAATGGCCTCTACTACTCCCGGCCCCAACCCATTCATGGCACGCACGGAGAACCTGTGCTCACGCCCGTTCTCGATACCGTTGCTGACGACGACCGATCGCGCATCGGCCTTCCCCGCGTCCTCCCAGTTTCTCCGGTCCACCTGGTACTGGTATCCCGTGATAGCCGACCCGCCGTCGTCCGCCGGCGGCTCCCAGGTGAGCTTCACGCGGGCGTTTCCCGGCGACACGATCAGGTTACGCGGGGGCGACGGCGTCCTGGACGTACCGCGCGGCGTCGCCTTCACACTCGCCGTCGGCCCCGACCCTATGTCATTGACCGCACGTACCTCGAACGTGTACTCGCGGCCGTTTTCCAGATTCCAGAAGTTGGCGGGACCGTTTTCCGTCGGCGGAATCGTTAACCAGTTGGTCTGGAGCCCTCCCCGCATCTGGTAGCCGGTGAGGGCCGAACCACCATCGTCCGCAGGTGGATCCCAGGTGATCTTCACCCAGGTGTCCCCGGCCTCCGCGGCCAGGTTCCGCGGCGCCGTCGGCGCCGTGGCGGCGGCGCGCGGCGTGGCCTGCACCGTCGCGGCCGCCCCCGGCTCCGTTCCCCCATTCAGGGCCCGCACCGAGAAGGTGTATTGGCGGAGGTTCTGCAGGTTGCTTGCGACGGCCGATCGCGCATCGGCCGCCCCTGCGCTCTGCCAGTTGCCTTGGTCCACCTGATACTCGTATCCCGTGATGTCCGCACCGCCGTCGTTCGCCGGCGGCTCCCAGGTGAGCGTCACGCGGGCATTTCCCGTCGACGCCGCCAGGTTCCGCGGGGCCGACGGCGCCGTGATCGTGGTGCGCGGCGTGGCGTCCACCGTCGCGACCGCGCCGTCCCCGACGCCGTTCACCGCACGCAGCGAGAACGTATACGACGTCCCATTCGCCAGGCCGCTGCTCACGACGATCGAGCGCGCATCGGCCGCCCCTGCGCTCCGCCAGCCGTCATCGTCCACCTGATACTCGTAGCCCGTGATGTCCGACCCGCCGTCTTCCCCCGGCGGTGACCAGGTGAGGGTCACCTGAGCGTTTCCCGGCGACGCCGTCAGGTTCCGGGGAGCCGACGGCGTGCCACGCGGCGTTGCCATCACACTCGCGATCGGTCCTTCCCCGACGTCATTCACCGCGCGCACCTCGAACGTGTACTCCCGGCCGTTCTCCAGATTGGGAAAGTTCGCCGGACCGGTTTCCGTCGCCGGAATCGTCGCCCAGGTGGTCTGCAGCCCTCCCCGCATCTGGTAGGCGGTGAGGTCCGAACCGCCGTCGTCCGAGGGTGGATCCCACGTGATCCTCACCACGGTGTCCCCGGCCTCCGCCGTCAGGTTCCGCGGGGCCGACGGCGCCGTGAGCGCGGCGCGCGGCGTGGCGTCCACCGTCGCGACCGCCCCGGCATCCGTCCCCCCGTTCAGCGCCCGCAGCGAGAACGTGTATTGGCGGAGGTTCTCCAGGCTGCTCACGACGACCGACCGCGCATCGGCCGCCCCTGCGTTCTGCCAGCTTCCCTGGTCCACCCGGTATTCGTATCCCGTGATGTTCGCACCGCCGTCATTCGCCGGCGGCGACCAGGTGAGGGTCACCTGGGAATCTCCCTCCTCCGCGGCCAGGTTCCGCGGGGCCGACGGCGCTGTGACCACGGCCTGCGGCGTCGCGTCCACCGTCGCCGCCGCGCCGCCCCCGACGTTGTTCACCGCACGCAGCGAGAACGTATACGACGTCCCGTTGTCGAGACCGCTGCTCACGACGACCGACCGCGCACTGGCCGCCCCCGCGTTCTGCCAGCCGTCATCGTCCACCTGATACTCGTAGCTCGTGATGTCCGTACCACCGTCGTCCGACGGCGCCGACCACGTGAGGGTCACCTGAGCGTCTCCCGGCGACGCGGCCAGGTTCTGCGGAGCCGACGGCGCGCCGAGCGGCGTGGCCTTCACGCTCGCGATGGCCCCCTCCCCGTTGGCGTTCACCGCGCGCACCTCGAACGTGTATTCCTGGCCGTTCTCCAGACTGGAAAACGTTGCGGGGCCGGTTTCCGTCGCCGGAATAGATAGCCAGGTTGTCTGCAGTCCCCCCCGCATCTGGTAGCCCGTGAGGTCCGAACCGCCGTTGTCCGAGGGTGGATCCCAGGTGATCCTCACCCAGGTGTCACCGGCCTCCGCCGCCAGGTTTTGGGGAGCCGACGGCGTGCTGTTCTGCGCCTGCACTGTCGCGGCCGGCGCCGCACCGCACAGCGCCAACGCCACGACGGCGGCGCGCACTTCGCGTGACCACCGCGCACGATGCTGGAGCCTCGCCGACCGGGCGGCCCGCTGGAGCCGCGGCCCCGGAAGGCTACTGGGACACACTGGTTACTGAGGGTAGTCCAAGAAGCTGTAGAGCGGGATGTGCTCGCCGACTCGCTTGACCCTTGGCGCGTGGCTCGCGGAGGCTTGGTTGTTGTTGATGTTAACCAGCCGGTTCATTGAGGCGTGAACTGGAACGTCCCGGTGTGGGCCATGGCGCAATCGCGTGTCCGCCACGTGCCCTCCATCCGCGTGGTGGTAGCGATCGCCACCACCATGGAGATCGAGCATTCCGCCGTATCGTACGGCTGAAGCGTCAGGATCGCCGTCGATCCGGCGACCGTCCCGGTCACGGTGCCGGACGTGGGTCCGTCAGGCTTGAATACCGTCCAGAAACCGCTGAGGACGAAACCGGTCTGGAATAGTGTCAACGTTGCCGTCCTGAACTCCGTAGTCAGGCTGCTGAACCATCCTAGCCAGGTTCCATTCAGCGACGGACCCGACGGGGCGGTTGGAATGGTCGAGCCGAACTCGCCGCAACTGGCGGCCAGCACGGCCAACAGGACGACATACCGCAACCAGCGCGTCCGCGCGCTGACCGCGCCGAGCATCCCGTGGGGCTTCCTTGCCGACCTGGGCATGTCCTCAGAGCACTCCGGGGATCACGGCCTTCCGCCCGGCCGGATAGTCGGCGAACCGTTCGCGGTACCACCGGTGGTGGCTGAGCGCTCTCGGGACGAGGTTGGCCGCGGTGTAGGTGAAGAACGCGAGCCCGCCCAGCGACCACGTCGCGACCGCCCACCCGCACCATTCCAGTAGCTCGCCCAGATAGTTGGGGCACGAGACGTAGCGGAACGCGCCGCGGCGCGGGATGGAATAGCCGGTTCGGCCGGGCTTGCGCAGGCCGAGCAGGATGTTGTCGGAGTGGACGTTGAGGGCCAGGCCGACCGCGAAGAGGGCCAGCCCAGCCAGGAACCGCGGATCGCCCAGCCAGTCGGCGCCGTATTCGCCGAACTCCGAGATGAAGCGCGCGTTGACGTACGCGTTGACCACGTTGAAGGCGAACCCGCTGCCGACGACCGTAATCGGCATGCTCTTGCCCGCGGTTCGCGTGCGAAGCGAGTAGACGAACGTCCGGTTCACGTAGTGGCATTGCCAGATGCCGAGAAGGGCGAGGGGAGCCGGCTCGCTGGCCGCCCCTCCCAGGAAGTAGATAACCGCGAAGAGGGCGGTCGCCGGTAGCTCCATGACCACCCACCCTGCCCGGTTCGGTATCTCGGGACCCCAGCCGCTCCCGGAATAGTGGCGTCCGTACGGCGCCGTGAGACGCATGAGGGTCACGAAAGTCAGGACCGCGATCGCGAACACGGCCCACACCAGCGCGGCGTGGAACGTCTGCTCAGTCACCGTCCCGGCGCACCAGTTCGGGCAGCACGCTGCCGATTTCGCCGTGCACCACCGCGTCCGCGATGGCGTCGAGGGGGGTGGGGTCGCGGTTGACGATAATCAGCCGCGCGCCGGCCTGCCGGGCAATGCGCGGGATCGACGCCGCCGGCTGGACCACCAGGGAGGAGCCGACCGCGATCAGCAGGTCGCACGACTCCGCCGCGAACTGCGCCCGCACCATGACGTCGTGCGGCATCGCCTGGCCGAACGAGACTGTCGCCGGCTTCAGGAACCCGTCGCACTTCCGGCAGCGCGGCGCCTTCTCGCCGGCCTCGATGCGCCGGCAGGCCTCGTCCGAAGTAATGCGATCGCCGCAGGTCAGGCAGACCGCCTCGGTGGTCGTGCCGTGCAGCTCGAGGACCTTGTCGGCGGGCAGTCCCGAGCGCTGGTGCAGGCGCTCGATGTTCTGCGTGATCAGCGCGTCGAGCCGTCCCTGCCGGTGGAGCTCGACGAAGGCGTAGTGCCCGGCGTTCGGTTGCGCGTCGCGCATGGCGGGCCAGGCGAGGGCTTTCTGCCGCCAGTACTCGACGCGTCCGGCCTCGCTGGAGACGAACTCCTGGTAATCCACGATGCGGTTCTGCGCCCATACGCCGTTCGGGCTGCGGAAATCCGGCACGCCGGATTCGGTCGAAATGCCCGCGCCGGTGAAGCCGACGATCCGAGATGCCCGCGCGACCAGCCGTCGGGCGCCGTCCAATTCGAGCGCTTGCTGGCCCACTTGTTCGTTGGGAGCCCTCCGGTCAGGCATCTTCGTGGCTCTCACGCCCGGTCGTCAGACGCGCCGTCGCCATGTCCTCGGGTCTCGCGATTGGTGCACCACGGCGATGACTTCGATCCACTCGGGAAGGATTCGGTAGAAGACCGAGAACGGGTACTTCCGCACGAGAGCGCGGCGGACGGTCGATTCTACGGTCTGGTACAACTCCGGTCGTTCCGAGATCAGGCGAAAGGCCCTGTCGATTTCCTCCTCGAACGACGCAAGTACGTGCGGCGCCTCGTCGAGATACCATCGTTCGGCGAGTGCCAGATCCTGCACCGCGGCCGACGTCAGCCGTACGGGCAGGGTCACGTCTTGTCGGAGAAGATTCCCTTGCGGACTGCTTCCCACGGCACGGAACGTTGCACCGGCGGGATGTTCTCCAGAGTCGTCAGACGGTCACGAATCAGATCCCGCTGCCAGTCGGGGACCGGAATCTCCCCCGGCGCCAGACTGTCCCAGAGCTCGACCAAGAGCTCGATTCGTTCCTGTGCCGGAAGATTGAGCGCCTCTCTTTGGATCTCGGACTTGGCCAACATCGTCTCAGCATATCTGTTTCGTTCCCTTATGTGATCAATGCATGGAGCCGGTCGGTCCTCCACGTCTCCGAGCCACCGGAGACACCCCTTGAGCTGGTAGCGCTGGCGAAGCGCCGTGGTCAGGGGGCTCGCGTTCGCATGTGCCATTCCGTCGCGAAGTGCCCGAAATGCTGGTGGGGCTACGATCAGGAATCGTGTCGGATCTCCGTTTCGCGATTCGCGGCCTCGTTCGGCAGCCGCTGGCCTCGGCTGTCGCGGTCGCGACGCTGAGTCTCGGTCTGGCGTCCGTGACGGCGCTGTTCGCGGTTACCGATGCGGTGCTCCTGCAGCCGGTCGGCGACAACGATTCCCGGTTGGTTCGATTCTGGAAGGACGACGTCGAACGGGGAAGCGGACTCCTGTTTCCGATCTCGTATCCGGAATACTTGGTCTGGAAGGACGAAGCGACCAGCTTCGACGCAATCGCGGCCATCAACTATGCCGACGGCTCGACGGGCGCCGTCATGATCGACGGCGAGCCGGTCACGGCCAACATGGTGCGGGCCTCGGCGGAACTTCTGGCCGTGGTCGGAGCGAGGCCGGCCTACGGGCGTCTCCTGGCTCCCGACGACGACGTCAAGGGCGCCGAGCTGGTCGCGGTCGTCAGCCACCGTTTCTGGCAACGCGTGAGCGGCGACCCGGCATTCGTCGGTCAGCGCCTCAGCAACGCCGGAGACACGCCGATCACGATTGTCGGGGTTCTGCAGCCCGACGTGACCTACCCGGTAGACGCCGATATCTGGATTCCCCTGGTGCCGGGGTTGGCGCACGAGTCCTACGTGACCCTGGACAACCCGCGGGCCCCGCAGTTCCACGTCGTGGGACGACTCTCGCCGGGCGTCACGGCGGGCCAGGCGCGGTCCGAGCTGGCGATCATCCACGGGCGTCTCAGCGCGGCGGATCCGGAGGACTATCCGCAGATGCCGATCGTGGCGACGTCGCTGGCCGACACGGTCGCCGGTAACGTGCGCCCCACCCTGCTGCTCCTGCTGGCCGGCGCCGCGCTCGTGTTTCTCGTTGCGGGGGCGAACGTCGCCATCCTGCTGCTCATGCGGGCCGAGTCGCGCCGCACCGAGATGGCCGTGCGGTCGGCGCTGGGTGCGACTCGCGGACAGCTCCTGAGGCAGACCGTGGTCGAGGCGGCGGTGCTCGGCGTGGCCGGCGTTGCCGGAGCCCTGATCCTGAGTCGCGGGCTGCTTGCGCTCACGAACGTGATCGATCCGGGTCAGGTGCCGCGAATCACCGAAGCGTCGCTCAATCCCCAGGTGATGGCGTTCACCGTGGTCATGATGGCGATGTGGGTCCTCGCGTTCGGCACCGCTCCCGCGTGGCAGACGCGTGCGGCGAGGCTGCGCGGCTTCCTCACGCATCGCTCCGCCGAGCCGTCCCGCGGCACCGGTCGCCGTCTCCAGGCGATGGCTGCCGTCCAGATGGCGTTCGCCGTGGTCGTTCTGGTTTCGGCCGGACTGCTAGCCCGGTCGCTCTGGCAACTGCAATCGATCGACCGCGGACTCGAGTCCGACGGCGTCGTGACGACGCGCGTGCTGCTGCCGTGGGAACGCTACAGCACGCCCGACGACGTCCGTGCGTTCTACGACCGGACGGTCGAAGCCGTCGAACGGCTTCCCGGCGTGATCTCGGCGGCGCCGTTTCACCTGCCGCCGGGAACGGGCACCACCGGCATCAGCTCGCCGTTTCAGTTCGAAGGCCAGACGCCGGACGAGGCCACGACCAACGAGTGGGCCGTTTGGGATATCGCGACGCCGCGGTATTTCGAGACGATGGGAATCCCGATTGTGAACGGGCGCGCCTTCGCGCGCACCGACACCGCCGATACACAGCCGGTCGCGATCGTGAGCCAGAGCACGGCCGCCCGCTACTGGCCCGGCGCGGAGCCGATCGGCAAGCGGGTCCGGATCAGCCCGCGGTTCGAGTGGTCGACGGTGGTCGGGGTTGCCGCCGACCTCAGGTATCGCGAGCTCACCAACAACTGGCTGACGGTCTACTATCCGGCCGCCCAGTCGTTCCACTTCGACGCCAGCAACCTGGCGATACGCACCGAGCGGCCGCCCTCGACGCTGCTGTCCACCGTCCGCGACACCATCCAGTCCATCGAGCCGTCGATCCCGATAGACACGCTGACGTCGATGGACGAGCATCTCGCCGCGGAACTCGCGCGTCCCCGGCTTACGGCGCAGATCTCCATGGCCTTCGGACTCGTCACCCTCGCGCTGATCACCGTCGGTCTCTTCGGAACCGTCTCGTTCGACGCCCGACAGCGGCGGATCGAAATGGCAATCCGCTCGGCCCTCGGGGCAAGTCCGCCCGCGCTGCGACGTCTGGTCCTGACGAGAGGGCTGCGCCTCGCCGCGGTGGGCGTAATCGCGGGCCTCGTCGCGGCCGCCATCGGCACGCGCGCCCTCGCCGCGGTCCTGTTCGGCGTTGCTCCCCTCGATCCCCTCACACTGGCAACGGTCTCCAGCGGGCTGGTGCTCCTGGCCGTGCTGGCCTGCTGGATTCCGGCCCAACGGGCAGCGGCCACCGATCCTTCGGAGATGCTTCGCAGCGGCGAGTGAAACTTGGGGTCCGGGTGATGGAACAAGGCTGGAGTGCTACCGGGACGCTAGCGCTGACGGGTCGAATGGTTGACTCTGGGCCGGGTATAGCTATGCTGTCAGCGAGGCCGTAGGCGTCCCGTGTCCGCAGGATGGCGGCGCCGTCCGTGACGCGGAGCGCGAGTGGCAGTCGAACGTCGAGGCAATACGAGGGAGTTCTGTGATGTCGAAGCTGACTCGGCTCAACCGGCGAGCGTTTCTGCGCAGTACCGGCATGACCGCAGTGGCGGGCGCGGTCGGCTCGACGGCGCCCCTCGCGGCGGTGGCGGGCGGCGGCGCGGCTCAGGGGCCGGGAGGCCGCTACGACTTCGACACGATTTACAGCCGCATCGGGACGGACTCGTCGAAGTGGGACGCTCAGATTGCCCGCTACGGCCGCGAGAAGATCGAGGTCGGCATGGGCACCGCCGACCAGGACTTCCAGATCGCGCCGGCCATCACCCGGGCGCTTCGCGACCGCATCGGGCACGAGAACTACGGCTACCTGACGATTCCGGACTCCTACAAGGAGTCGATCGTCAACTGGAACCAGCGGCGCTACGGGCTCGCCATCGACCCCGACACGATTCTGCACGCGCCCGGCGTTCACCCGGGCATTATCAGCACGCTGCGCGCTTTCTGCCCGCCCGGCAGCAAGGTGCTGATGCAGACGCCGGGCTACAACGGTTTCTACACCGACATCCGGGTCGTCGGCTGCGTCGCCGAGGAGAGCCCGCTACGGGTGGTGAACGGTCGCTACCAGATGGACTTCGAGGATCTGGAGCGCCGCATCGACCACGACACGCACGCGTTCATTCTGTGCAACCCGCACAATCCCACCGGCAACGTCTGGTCACCGAGCGACCTGATGACGCTGGGCGAGATCTGCCTGCGCCGGCGCGTCGTCGTGCTCGCCGACGAGATCCACTGCGATTTCGTCACGAGCGGCCATACCTACACGCCGTTCGCCACGCTCGACGACGAGGCCATCGTCCGCAACAGCGTCACCTACAAGTCGGTGAGCAAGTCCTTCAACCTGTCCATGCTGAAGTGCGCCTACCTGTTCTCGACCAACCCCGACTACCTGGACCGAGTCAGCGGGGTCGGACAACACCGGCAGGCGATGAACACCTTGGGGATCGTCGCGGCCGAGGCGGCCTACAACGAATGCGAGGACTGGCTCGATCAGCTTCTGGAGTACATCGACGGGACCCAGGATTTCGTCGAGTCGTACGTCCGCTCGAACGTGCCGGGGGTGGAGACCGTCAAGCCGGAGGGCACTTATCTGGCGTGGCTCGATGTCAGTGCGGCGATGGCGGCGGCCGGCATGCAGCAGGCGGCGGACGAGGCCGAGGACGACATCACACCGGAGCAGGCGTTCCAGCGCTACCTGGTGGAGCACGCCCACATCCACCTGAACCCGGGGTCTTCCTACGGCCTCGGCAGCGACGGCCGCATGCGGATGAACATCGCCACGTCGCGCCAACTGGTCGAGCGGGCGCTCAGCAACATGGCGCGGGCGTTGGCCTGAAGCGAAGGCTGCGCTCCGGACGTTCTCGAAGCTCGGAACGTATACGAGCGCTGTCTACGAGGGGTCGTCCAGCGCCGCAATGCCTGTTAGTGCTACCGGAGGCCGGTCCGGGAACTCCACGACGAGACTCAACTTGCCGCCCATCGCCTCGACGTAGCTGCTGAGGGTGGAGAGCAGGAGGTCGCTGCGCTGTTCGAGGCGGGAGACGTTCTCCTGATTGATGCGGAGCTTCTCGGCGACGCGCACTTGGGTCTGCTTCCTGGCCCTGCGGAGGTCTCGTAGCGACATTTCTTCGGCGATCAGCGCCTTGGCACGGTCGTCCACGCGCTTGTGGCGCGCTCGCGGCAACCGGTCGATTCGCTCCGTCAACGTGCTCATCTCGTCCTCCTCTCGTCCTTCAACCGATCGAGGTGCTGATCGAAGCGTTTGTCCGCCGTGTCAATCAACCGCCTGTAGACTCGGCGCTCCGTAATCCCCGACTTGTCCGCAGCGACCAGAAGAATGGCCTTGCGCTCGGGATCGAACGCAAAAGCAACCCGCCAAACTCCGCCGTCGGCGGTGAAGCGAAGCTCCTTCATGTTGGCGTGCCGCGATCCCTTGAGCGTGTCGGCTCGCGGGCGGCCCAATGTTGGTCCGAATGTCTCGAGGACCCTCGCATGCACGAGCAACTCGTCCTGCACTTCAGGCGCTAGGGCGTCGAACTCCGGATCGAAATCCGGATGAAGGACGACGGCCCAAGCCACCAGTAAATTATGATCCATGCATCATATGCCTGCAAGGACATTATCGTGGGCGTGCGGGTCAAGGGGTCATCGGCCATTGAGGCGTGAAGAGCTGCCGAGCGTATCCTTGTCTGATGAGCGAACCCCGGCGCCAGGCGAGCCGCGCGGTGACGTTCCTGGGCGTGCTCCTCGTCACTGCACCCCTCGCGACACTCCCGGATGACGCTACGCGACGCTGACGCAGAGGCGGGCCGTCGGCTGGCGGACGCCGTCACGACCCACTACGCCCTCGACGTGCGCTCCCTCTCGCGCATTGCGAAAGGGATGGGCACGACGAACTGGCGCGTGCGCACATCCACCGGCGACTACTTCCTGAAACAGTACCCGCCGGATGCGGATGTCGCCGGCGAAGTGGCGGCGCTGGAGCTGTCACAGGAGGCGCGGGCCGCCGGCGTGTCGGCGCCGCGGGTCATCCCATCCTCCACCGGCGAATTCGTGCGGGCGGAAGACGGGCTGGCGTTTGCGCTCCTCGAGTACCTGCCCGGCACGACTTCGGGTGGCGTGCTGTCGCGTTCGGAGTTGGAGCAGGCCGGTACCACGCTCGGCCGGCTCCACGCCCTTCTGCGGAACCGGCGGGAACTCCGCGAAACGGCGGAGGCGTGGCTGGCGCTCGACATGGGCCGGAAAAGGGCGGCCTTCGCGCGGTACCTGTCGATCATCGAGGGGCGCGCGGAGCCGGACGCGTTCGATCGCCGGACGGCGTTCCTCCTGCGCCGGCGCCTGGAGTTGCTCCCAAAGGTCGCCGCTCTGCTCGCGTCGCTTCCTCCGCTGGCGCGGCAGGTCGTTCATGGCGACTACGGCGCGTCGAACCTCCTGTTTCGCGATGGCGTGCTGGCGGCGGTCATCGATTTCCGCCCGCCGGAGCGGTTTCTGCCCGCGTTCGAGATTGGTCGGACGGCCCTCGACCCCGAAACGCTGGGCGCCGGTCAGCCGTGGGTGGACAAGAGCCTGGCGTTTGTCGACGCGTATTGCCGGGCCAACCCGGACATCGGACGCGCCGATGTCCAGTTCGCGCCCCAGGTCTGGACGATCCAACTCGTCCGTAGCGAGTACGGCGCTCGGCAACACTACTTCGGCCCTCGGGAACGGCAGGCGGATCTCGACCGGTTCTGGGTGCAACGGTGCGAGGCGGCCGAAATGATCCTCCATCGGCTCGATGAGCTGTCGGAGTCCTTCGGGGCCGCCTGGGACCGTCAGAAGTCGAAACGCGTGGCGACGCCGAACCGCCGCGGCGGGTTGGTGAGGTAGCCCACCCGGGCGAGCGTTCCGCGCTCCTGGTCGAGCGCCAGGAAGGCCCGCTCGTCGGTCACGTTGTTGACGAAGAAGGCGACGTCCCAGGCGCCGGTGAGGAAGCCAATCCGCAGGTTGAGGAGGTTGTAGGCCGGGAGTTCCGGCTCGAACCGGAACGTGTCCTGCGTGAGCGGGCCGCCGATCGTGTTCGGGAGCGCGAGGAGGTTGACGACGCCGAAACCCTCCGCCTGGTCGCCGATCTGGGTGAAGCGCGATCCGACATGCTGGAAGGTGCCGCTCAGGTAGCCTACCCAGCCGCCCATCAGCCAGCGCCACGTGGCGGCGGCGGTCGCCTGGAACAGGGGAGTCGTCGGCAGGCGCTTGCCCGACTCGATGCCCGCGATGATGCCGGTGGAGTTGCCGCCGGCGTCGTACGACTCCAGCGTCGACTGCAGCTTGCCGTCGGCTACGCTGGCGGCGAGGGCGAAGTCGAAGAGGGGAGTCGGCTGGGCGGCGATCTCCAGTTCCATGCCGGCGCTGCGGGATTCCGGCACGTTGAAGATGATTCGCGACGAGCAGGAACCGGCCGTCACCGTCGCCTGCAGGTTCCGGATGTCCATGTAGAAGCCGGACACGTTCACCGTGCCCCGGCCGCCGAGGACCGTGGACTTGACGCCGGCTTCGTAGTTCCAGAGTTCCTCGTCGTCCCAGGTGTCGCGGTTGCCGAAGGTCTCGAGGTCCCGGGGGGTGCAGATCGGGACGTTGAGGGGATCGTTGATGCCGCCCAGGCGGAATCCCTTGGAGACCTGGGCGTTGACCTGCGCGGCGTCGGTCACGTCGTAGCTGGCGATGAAGCGGGGCGCCACGCCGGTGGCTCCGGTGTCGCCCCGGTTGGTGCCCGCGTCGGCGAAGATGCCGTCGAAGGTCTGGACGCGATGTTCGTCGAAGTCGTACCAGCGCAGGCCGCCGGTCAGATTGAACCGGTCAGTCAGCGCCACCGACACTTCGCCGAACAGGGCTAGCTGATCGAAGTCGTAGTGGAGGTCGGAGAAGAACAGCTCGTCGCGCGCGGCGTGCTCGCCCTGGGTCGGGATGCCGGTGGCGGCCTCGAAACCCGTGATTGGCAGGCTCTGGCCGTAGCGGCGCTCGGCGTTGCTGTAGAAGAAGCCGCCGACCCATTCGACGCGGCCTCTCGCGCCCGAGAGCCGCAGCTCCTCCGTCAGTGCGGTGGCGGCCGTCGTGTCGATGAGCGGCGCGTCGAGCGTATACGCTTCCTCGCCCAGTCCGATCGTGCCGCCAATCACGCTGGCCCCGAGCGCCGTGGAGTCTCGGACCACTTCGACGTCTCGGTCGGTGACCGACGTGATCGACGTCAGCAGCACGCCGCCGAAGTCGTACTCGACCTTCAGATCCCCCAGCAGGAAACGGTCGCTGAACGGTTCGTCGAACTGCGTGAACAGCTCGCGCTCGCCCAGCCGGACGGGCGGCCGCGTCGTCGTATAGGGATTGGCGAGGATGTTGTAGTCGTCGATCCGGTTCCAGCCGTCCATCGCCACGTCCTGGTAGAGGATGCGCGGCGTGACGGAGAACCGCTCGTTGGGCTGAACGAGAAACGCCAGGCGCGCGCCGGTGCGCCGGCCGCTGTTGACGTCGTCGTCGGTGCCGCCGCCGGGCTGCACGGCGTCCATGAAACCGCCGAGGACGGTGTTGTAGGCGGTGACGCGGGCCGCCGCGGCCTCGCCGATGGGGATGTTCACCGCGAACTTGGCGTTGTTGCCGAAGCCGCCCGCGTGCAGCGAGTCGAAGCCGAGCTCGCCGGTGCCTTCGAGCACGCCGACCTCAGGCTGGTTCGTGATGTAGCGCACCGTGCCGGACAGCGAGCCCGATCCGAACAGCGTGCCCTGCGGACCGCGCAGGACCTCGATGCGCGACATGTCGAACAGATCGATGTCCGGCGTGAACAGGGAGAGCGAGATGACCGACTCGTCGAGGTAGACGCCCACCTGCTCCTTGACGCCCGGCTGGTCGCGGACGACCTGCCCGGCCGAGACGCCGCGCATGGCGATCTGGCTCTGGCCGGGGCCGAGGTTCTGGACCGAGAAGCCGGCGACGTTCGCCGAGACGTCCTCGATGCTGTCGGCGCCCCGGTTGCGCAGCACCTGCTGCGTCGCCGCGACCACCGAGAAGGGCACCGCCTGCAGGTTCTCCTCGCGCTTGCGGGCGGTCACCCGCACCGTCACCTCCTCGGTGAACTGCGGCGCCTCGTCGGGTTCCTGCTGTTGGTCGTTCTGCTGCGCCGGCGCGGGGGCCGCCGCGGACAGCAGGATGGCTACTAGCAGCCCGTGGTGAAACCCCGCCTGGCACCGAGAGCGGCAAGGCGCCCGGCTGACAAGGCGCGACGAGGTGCGAGGCATGCTTCCAGCATAGCGGAGATGCCTACCGCTGCCGCGCCTCCGCGGCGCGGGTGGAACGCAACGAGAGTTCGGCCGCGTAGTTGCCCTCGTGGCAGGCGTACTCGTAGATGACGCCCGTACCGGGGGCCGGTCGCAGGAAGATGCGCGCGGTCCAGGGCTCCGTCCAGGTTGACGGATCGTCCAGCGTGAACTCGTACTGCAGCAACTCGGGTCCGGCGCGGCTGAATCGTTCGGTCACCCGGACGTCGGCCGTCGAACCGTTCACGCCGCGCGACAGATTCGCGGTTTCCACGACCAGGGTGTCTCCGTCCCAGTAGCCGCGCGAGCTGCCCATGACGCTCGGCGCCCCGACCCGGCTCGGCGCCGCGTCGCCAATCGGAATCAGCCGGGTTTCGTGGTGCATCTCGAGCTGTATCGCGACGTAATCGGGGGTCTGGAAGATCTGGTAGTTGCTGTTGTAACCGCGTCCGCTCAACAGCGGGTTGCCGCCCCGGCAGCGGACCCCCGGGTCGAGGCGGTCCAGTTCTTCGGCAACCGTCTCCGGCCGATCGGGCGGTCCTGCGCGGCGGGCCGCCTGCTGCTGCCGCCTGCGCTCCTCCGCCTCGGGCGCGGGCGGTGGCAGGCGCCCGTTCGGCGGATCGATGATCAGGGATGTGCGGTTGTCGAGCCATCGGTGACCCATCCACTGCTGGCCGTAGCTGTAGAACGGGTATCTCGCAGCCGGCGGCTCGCCCTCCCGCGAAGCCAGCGCCCGGAGGAACACCTGGTCGCCGAACAACGCGTCGTCCGCGGAGCCGACAATCGCCGCCGCGTGCTCCAGCAGCTCGGCCACTTCTTCGTCCGTAAGGGTTGCCCGGTCGGCCAGCGCCTCCGGCCGCTGCAGGGGCGTCGCCGAGTCGTTGGCCCACACGCCCTGCAGATCGGGCCGGCCGTCAGCCAGTCGCGGCGCCTGCCAACCGTCCGGCGCCGCGGTCGAGATCATCGTGACGGATCTCGGATGCTGGGCCGATGCCGCCACTCCCACCAAGGCTGCGACCACCGTTGCGAACGCCGCGGTCCATCGCCGTTTCATCCCGTGACTCCTTTGTTAAGCCTGCTCTGCGAGCCGCTCACGGGCCAGTAGGCCGGGCATGGCGCAGATGGCGGCACGTCAGCGGCGGCGGCGCCGGCGGCGGGGGCGGGGGCGTAGTCGGCGGAAGTCGTGGTTGCGGTAGGCGGTCATTACCGTACCGCCGTTGCAGACGACCTGCACGCCTTCCTCCATGGTGAGGTCGATGCCCGCCATGCGGAACCGGGTGACCTCCTTCCGGCCGACAGCGTAGATGGTGGCGCCGTGGGCGTGGACCACCCGGCCGTACTCGATTACCCGCTGCACGGCCTCGTAAGACAGGCGGCGGGCAGTCATGCGTCGCCTGGCATGCCCGGTGAAATAGCGGACGCCGCGTAGGTGGTCGACACTGCGGGTGATGCTGTTCATGACTGCTCCTGTCATGCCGGCGGCGGATGCGCGACCCCGTGATCTTCTCTATACCACTCTTTTCGGATCTTCCGTAAAGAAAGCGGCGTGGACGACCGCCCCGTCGAGGGTCAGCGCCTGGCCGACGAGTCGCTTGTCGGTCACGCGGCGTTCGACGCCGAGTCCCACGCCGGGAGTCTCCTGGCCAGAGGCGAAGGCGAAGCGCCGCGCAAGCTCCAGCACGCGCGTGGCGGAGGGGTGACCCTCCACGGCGGGCGACTCGAGCAGGTACGAGCGGATGAGCGCGGGCCAGTGGGCCGCGAGCAGATCGGGCGCGCCGAACAGATCCATCCCCTGCACGCGGCGCCCGTGGGTGACGACGATGCCGCACTGGCCGGGAAGCGGCCCGATGGCGGCGAGCTTCTCGACCATGTTGGCGCGGGACCGATCGCGGCGGTAAGTCTCTCGGCGCATCTCGGCGGCGGCTGCGGTGGACGACTCCACCGAGGCGTCGTCCAGCATGGCGTTGACTTCGCTCCAGACCGCCGACTGATCGCCTGCCCGGGAGCCCCGCTCCCCCATGGATCGGGCTACCCCCGCGCGTTGCGCGGCGCGAACCCGGTTTGGCGCGAACGCTTCGTCGCGCCGGTAGGCCTGGCGACGGCCCCAGCGGCCCTGCTCGAGGCACGACACCGGGATCTTCAGGTCGGCCTTGGGGGGCACGAGGACGGTGACGTTGAGGGCGCGGTTCTGCTTGCCGCCGATGAAGTGCTCCCCCTCGACGACGAGCACCGGCCTGTCGCCCGGGTTGCGTACCCGCAGCGTCCCCACTGACGCCTCGTCGAGCTCGTCGATGATCAGGCCCGAGGCTTCTCCCGTGGCGATGGGCGGCAGGCCATTGGCGGCCAGGTAGACGGGGAAGAAGGACACGCCGAGGCGGGTGATCGGCGAGCCGACGGCGATGGTTTCGAGCTGCGGGTTGTTCATGGGCGCCTCCATTCAGTTATTGTTCAAACAACAATATTAGGATGCGGCGCTTGCTTTTGTCAAGAGGACAATATATTTTCGTTCTCGTGGCCTCCGGTGCGCCGCCCGGCTACGATCCCCGCGCCTACCCCCCGTTTGCTGTCACCGTCGACGTGGCGGTGTTCACCATCCGGGACGATGCGCTGCACGTGTTGCTGATCGCGCGGGGCCAGGAGCCGTTCCAGGGCGCCTTTGCGCTACCCGGAGGCTTCGTCAAACCGGATGAGGATCTGGATCAGGCCGCGGCCCGGGAACTGGAGGAGGAGACCGGGCTGCGCGACGGCTCCTGGCACCTGGAGCAGCTCGGGAGCTACGGCGCTCCGGACCGGGACCCGCGCATGCGGGTGGTCACCGTCGCCTACTGGGCGATCTGCGCCGATCAGCCGGGGCTGCGTGCCGGCGGAGATGCGGCGGAGGCGATCCTGATGCCGGTGGAAGCCATCGAGGCCGGCGCCGTTCGCCTGGCCTTCGATCACGAACGCATCGTGCGGGATGCCGTGGAGCGGACGCGGTCCAAGCTGGAGTACACGGCCCTCGCGGCGAAGTTCTGCCCGCCGGAATTCACGATCGCCCAGCTTCGCCAGGTCTACGAAGCGGTCTGGAGCACGCGTCTCGACCCCGGCAACTTCCAGCGCAACGTGCAGGAGAGCGGCGCCTTTGAGCGGCGGGGCGGGTCCGTGCCTTCCTTCCGCTCCCGTCGCGGACGCCGCGCGGCGCTCTGGTCGGTTCGTGAATCGGCCGTCGCCATGGCTCCACCCTCTGCTCCCCTGGACCGGGCGCTCGCCAGGCGACGGCGTCCGATGATGCCGCAGGCCGCCGCGGCCGGCCCTCCTCCAGACCCGGACGACACCGACACGGCGCCGGCTGCAGGAGGCGATGTCAGCTCGCCGCCGAAGAAGGACGACAAGACGTAGCTGGAGCTGCCGCGGAAACGCTCAAGCGGATGGGATGATGCTGCGGACAGCCCCGGTAGCCGTCCTGCCGGCGTCCGGGCGCTCAGTGGGTCGGCCGAATCGCGCCGTGTGCCCGGCCGAACCAGTAGCTGAGCAGGTAGTCGAGCCCGTTCGTCTCGAAGGGCGCAGCCGCAAGCCGGTCGCCACCCCGGTGATACGGGTTGTGGACGAGGAAGCTCCACGTTCTGCCGCGCTGCGCGATCGGCAAGGGTCCGTCGCCTTCCTGGGGGAGGATCGGGTCCGGCGCGAACGAGAACCCGAAGCGGCGCGAGTAGGCCGCGATGGTGTCGGGGTTCCACTTCATGTCGAGCGGCACCCCGCGGAGGGTGTCGAGCGCCGCCGCGTCGTACGATTCGTCGCCGGTCCAGTGCCGGTAGAGAAACGTGGCCAGGGGATTCGCCTCGACGTCGATGCCCGCGTGGGCGCCGCCGTGGAACCAGCGCTCCGCCGCCCGCTCGTAGTGCCCGCGGACGGCGGAATCCTGCTCGAGCTCCAGCAGCGGGTAGAGGGCGAGGGCAATCAGCACGTCGTCCGAGTGGTTCGCCTCGCGCGGCGGCCGATCGCGTCTCGCCCCCTCGCCGATGCGGGCGTACCCCATCCCGAGCAGCCGCTCGTACTCCCGGCCGAACCGCGGCAGGCCGGTCAGGGCCTCCGCCACCTTCACCATCTGCAGCATGAGCAGCGCGTTCATCGGTTCTTCGTCGGCGACGTAGGTCGGGTCGTAGCGCCCCCACCGGGTCGGCTGGCCGTCGTAGCCGATGATCCGCAGGCCGCCGCCCACGATCGCGTCGACCACCTCGGCGGCCGCGGCGCCGAGCGCCCTCCGCTCGGCGGCGTCGGCGATATGGGTTCCGTACACGTAGAGGCCGAACATCATGGCGTCGACCTGATCGGAGCTCACGTTGCCGCGCCAGCGGCGGCCGCCGTCCGCGCTCACCCGCCAGGTCCCGTCGTCGAACCACGGCTCGTCGATGGGCGCCGACGCCCGCGCCAGGAGGCCGGGTCGGCCTGTCACCGCCACCAGATGACGGAGCGCCGCGCTCGCCGCCCGCGCCCGCGCTGCCGCCTCCGGTTCGCCGGTGGCGACGTAGCGCCACGTCTGGGCCGCGCAGTACAGGCCGGTCAGGTAGGCCGTATCGGACATGTTGTAGGTGACGTGCGGGTGATCGGCGGTGGGCAGCCGCCGCCGCACGCGCACCTGGCCGTCTGCCGCCAGGAACCGCTCGGCGAGGTCGACGTCGAAGAGCCGGGCTTTCGCGGCCAGCGTCAGATCGTCGCTCGCCGCCGCCACCGTCGCCGCATGAACGATACGCGCGCCCAGGTACTGACCCTCGCGCCAGCCGCCTTCCGGCATCCCGCGCGCGACGACGCCGCCCTCGTGGCGGTAGCCGTGGAAGTGGAAGGGGATGCCTTCCCCGAAATAGGGTCGCGTCGAATCCTGCAGGTGCAGATGGATGTGCGGCTCGCTGCTGTTGCCGGAGTTGCCGACGAGCCCGAGCAACTGGCCGGCGGTGACGTGCTCGCCGGCGGACACGGCGACGGAGCCGGGCTGCAGGTGGCCGACGAACAGGTACTGGTTCGGCGCCACCTCGATGCCGACATGGTTGCCGAGGCCGGCCATCCCCCAGCGCGTGGCGCCTATCTGCACCTCCGGCTCGCCGTCGTGCGACGCGAAGACGACGCCTGAGGCCGGGGCGTATACCGGCAGTCCGTAGGCGTGGTAGTCGTCGAGGGCGACGCCGTCGGTGGCGAAAGTGCGGCCCTCCTGTGTCACTACGAGGTCGTAGGCCCAGCGCTGATCGGGGAGATAAACGTGGTAGTTGACCTCGGAGGTGGCGCCGCCCCAGGCCACGGTCAACGGTTCGTCGAGCGGCAGCCGGAACGCCACGGGGCTCGGCTCGTCATCGTACGACGAGGGATACGGGTCGTAGACCGGCAGCGTGAAGATGACGGCGAACAGGCTGACGTAGGCGAGTAGCTGCCAGACGTTGGCGCCATGCTTCCAGCGGTAGGCGGAGCGGAACGACAGGATGAGCAGGATCAGGGTCGTCAGCGCCAGGGCGACCGGCCCCGCGTACCAGAGCCAGATCGCGATCTGGCCCGGGCGGGCCCACAGGATCACGAGCAGCAGAATGTGCGCGACAACCACGCCGGGCACGATGCGCACCCAGCCGTCCACCGCCCGCCGCTCGGCCGGATCGGGCCGCGGCAGGGGACGCAGAGGGCGCCGGCGTCGAAAGGGGCGATCGGGCATTTACCGCTTCGGCGCCCCTATGGTAAGTCACCCCACTTGGGGCAGAATGGCGAAACGTGCCCGACGCGGCCGCGGCTGTCCCGGTGGATTAAGGGGAGGTGAACGATGAAACGCAGCATGGTCTTGGCCGTCGTCATGGGTATCGGCGCGCTCTCGCTCGCGGCCGTGGCCGCACAGGACGGGCTGATGGTCATCGAGGTGGAGCAGCTCGAAGACAACCTGTACGTCCTGCGGGGACAAGGAGGCGGCGGAAACACGGCCGTCTTCATCACGTCCGGCGGCGTGGTCGTCGTCGACAGCAAGAACCCGGGGTGGGGACCGTCGATTCTCGAAGCGATCGGCGAGCTTACGGACAACCCGGTGACCACGCTCATCAACACGCACAGCCATCACGATCACGTGAGCGGCAACGTCGCGTTTCCCGCCAGCGTCGATATCGTGACCCATGAGGTGACGGCGGCGAACATGGCGGTAATGCGGGCCTACAGCGGCCGGACGGAGCCGCCCGCGAACGTCTTCGCCGATTCGATGGGCCGCGGGTTGCCGACGATGACGTTCTCGGAGCGGATGTCGCTCGGCAGCGGGGCCGACCGGGTCGATCTCTACCACTTCGGGCGCGGACACACCGGCGGCGACGCCTGGATCGTCTTCCCGGCGTTGCGGACGCTCCACTCGGGCGACATCTTCCCCGGCAAGAACCTCCCCTTCCTCGATGCGAACAACGGCGGGAGCGGCGTCGCCATCGCGGACACGCTGCAGAAGGCGCACGACACGATTCGCGACGTCGACACGATCATCACGGGCCACAGCACGCAGATGACGTGGGCGGACCTGCACGAGTACGCCGCCTTCAACCGGGACTTCCTGGCGGCGGTGCGCGCCGGCCATGACGCCGGCCAGTCCGTGGATCAGATCGCGAACGCGTGGACGATGCCGGCCGGCTACGAGGGCTACCGGGAGCCGCAGGGGGCCGGGCTCGGCAACAGCATCCAGGTCATCGTCGACGAGCTCGAGGAGAACGTAAGCGGCTTATGATACGCTGCCGTGGTGGGCGCACCGCGGTCGGTTAGAGCGTATTTTTCCCGGATAGGCAGGAAGGGCGGGGCTCGAAGCCGCCGCACACTGTCTCCCGCCCAAGCGCGGAACATGGTGCGGATCCGCGAGGCGCGCCGGGCGTTCCGCGAGTTTCACGCCCAGTGTTTCTGGTACATGCGCCGCGACATGGCGGTCACGCTCGATGATCTCCCGGAGATAATCCGCGGGCTGCGGGAGAACGGCGGGCGGAGGGGACTCCTTGTCGCCGCGCGGCTGGCCGACCACGGTGATGCTCGTCGGGGCACCGAGGCGGGCGCGCCACGCGGTTGACGGGCAGCGCCCATGCCGTGGGCGCAGGACAGCGCTTTCAGGTTCTATCCGGTTCAGGAAGATGCCCGGTTGGGCTACCGGCTGCATGATGCGGACGCTGCGGTCAACAAGGTGCTCGCCCTGGCCGGCCGGAGCGAGATTCGCGACTTCGTCGATGTCCTCCATCTCGACGATACGTATCTGTCGCTCGGGGCGCTGGCGTGGGCGGCATGCGGCAAGGATCCGGGTTTCACCCCGGAATTCCTGCTGGAGCACGCGGCGCGGCACGTGGCATATACGCAGCGCGATCTCGACCGGCTGTCGCTCCGGGAGCCGCTCGATCTGGGGATGCTCAAGCAGCGCTGGCTGGCTGCGCTTGCCCAGGCCCGCACGCTGGTGTCGGCTCTTCCGCCCGAGGAGGTCGGCTGTCTGTACCTGGATTCGGATCAGCGCCCGGTCACGCCGGGTCCGGTGGCCACAGCGTTCGGTGGGCTGGTGCGCCACCGGGGATCGGTCCGCGGCGCGTGGCCCGTGGTCTCGCCCTACCGCCGCACGTAACCTCGTCGCGGCGCGGCTGTCGTCAGATCACCGCACGTCGTGATTGCGCTATTCGCCCGCCTGCTTCCGGATGCTGTAGAGCTTCGAGGCGGTGCGAATCAACAGGCGGTCGCCGACGATGGCGGGCGACGCCATCGCCATCTCGTCGAGGGAGTTGACGCCGAGCACCTCGTAGTCCTGGCCGGCCCGGATGATGTAGGTGTCGCCCTGCTCGCTGAGGGCGAATATCTTCCCGTTGTAGGCCCACGGCGACGACGTAAAGCTGGCCCCCACCCGGATGCGCCGCCGCGGGTAGACCGGCTCGCCGGTCAGCGCGTCGTAGGCTTCGAAGAAGCCGCGGTCGAGGAGGCTGTAGTAGACGTCGCCGTAGATCAGTGGCGACGTGTTGTAGTTGCCCGCGCGCGGCTGGTACCAGGCGACGTAGTCGTTGGATGACTGCCCGTCGGCGAGCGTGATGTCCCCGTTGGCGCCCGGCTGGATGGCGTACGCTGGCCGGTGATTGTCGCCGAAGTAGCCGGAGTTCACGTAGACCCGGCCGTGGGCGGCGAACGGCGTCGGGATCGCGGCCCAGGACATCCGCCCGTCCATTTCCCACAGCAGGTTGCCGTCGAGGTCATAGGAGCGGATGCGGTTCACGCCCGACGTGACGATCTCGGTGCGCAGGTCGTTCTCCCAGACGAAGGGGGTGGCCCAGGTCGACACCTCGTCGCGGGGCGTGCGCCAGATCTCCTCGCCCGTCCGCTTGTCGAGCGCGGCGATCCACGATTCCTCCTCGTTGTCGTACAGGACGAGCACCATGTCGCCGTACACGACGGGGGAGGAGGCCGAGCCCCACTCGGAACGGGTGCGCTTGTAGGGAATCTCGACGCGCCACACCTCCCGGCCGTCGAAGTCGAAGGCGTAGACGCCCAGGTCGCCGAAGCGGACGTAAACGTGCTCGCCGTCGGTTGACGGCGTCTCGGAGGCGTAAGTGCTCTTCATGTGGCGCGGGAAGGACGGAACTTCAGTCGCGACCGACCGTTGCCACAGGACGTTGCCCGTCTCCAGGTCGAGGCAGTAGACCAGCCAGTCGTGTTCGATCGGCGGCGGCTCCGGGCGACCGCGCGGCGCGTAGAGTCCGGGCTTGGGAGGCTCGAAGTCCCCGACGGCGGTCACCGTGGTCAGAAACACCCGGTTGCCCCAGACCACGGGGCTCGACCAGCCGAGGCCGGGGATCTCGGTCGCCCACTCGACGTTCTCGGTCGGGCTCCACGTCTCGGGCAGGTTCGGGTTGTCGGCGACGGCAGCGTTCAGCGTGGGGCCGCGGAAGTGTGGCCAGTTGCCGTCACTGGCAACGGGTTGCGCCAGCGCCGCCGTGGAGGTCAGCGACGCGAGCCCCAGGACGAGTGCGATCCGCTTCGGCTTGGTCATGCGCCATTATCATCGATACTGTCCGTTGGTGGTGTAGAGAAGTGGCATGTCGCTGTCCGATCGAATCGAACCAATCAGCTACCTGAAGGCCGACGCATCCGGGGAGAGCTTGGCTCTGCTCAGGATCCTCGCGCTGGGGAGCCGACAGATCGAAGCCGGGCAAGTGCAGCCCGCCGCGGAAGTCGTTGCGCGGCTCCGGGAACGCCGGCGGGCTGATTGACGCGCTGGCCTGGGCGTGACATGCGGGCGCTGCTGGAGCAGCGGTTGATGCGCGCGTAGTCAGATGCGGCGGCTGTCGTAGGCCCAGTGCAGGACGGCCTGGCGTTGCCGGGGCGACAGTCGCGGGCGGCGGGCCGCCCGTCAGCCGAGGCCGGAGCGGTCGGCACAAAACCGTTCATAACATTCACATGATACTGTTCAACGTATGCTCACGACCCGGCAGCTCGCCGACGCCATCGGTGTCAGCGAGTCCTCCGTGAAGCGCTGGATCGACGCCGGCCGCATCGCCGCCACGCGCACGGCCGGCGGCCACCGGCGCGTGAGCGTGGAGGAAGCCGCCCGGTACGTCCGCGAAGCGGGCATCGCCGTGCAGCGGCCCGAGAGCCTTGGCCTGCTGGATCTGGCTGCCCACGCTCGCCGGAAGGCGGACGAAGCCGACCCCGGCGAGATGCTCTACGAGTACCTGACCACGGGTCTGGCGGCGGAAGCCTCCGGGCTGCTGATGAAGCGGTTCCTCGCGGGCGCCAGCGTCGCGCAGTTGGTGGACGGTCCCCTGGTGCAAGCCATGACGAGAATCGGTGAGTTATGGCGCTCCGGTCCCAACGGCGTCTTCCTGGAGCATCGCGCCACCGAGGTCGCGATCCGGGCGATGGTGCGGCTGGGCGCGCTGCTCCGGCCGCCGGCCGACGGCCCGGTGTCGGTGGGCGGCGGACCATCCGGAGATCCGTACGTGCTGGCGTCGATGTCGGCAGCAGCGGTGCTTGAGGACGAGGGCTTCCGCGCCACGAACCTCGGTCCCGAGACCCCGTTGAGCACGCTCGCGCTCAGCGTGGAAACCCTGAGTCCCCGTTTGGTGTGGGTCAGCGTGAGCGTGGCCACCGATGCGAACCACCTGCGCCGAGAAGTTCTGGGGCTGGCGGATCGCGTGCGGGCGCTGGGCGCCGTTCTTGTCGTCGGCGGCGCGGAGGTGGACCGGCTCTCGCTACCGAAGAAGCGGCCGGCGCTCTACGTGGGCGATTCGATGGGCGAGTTGAGAGCCATCGCGCAGGGCCTGAAATCATGAACGGCACGCAGACGAATCGATGGCCGCTGGAGGCCCACGCCCTCGAGTACCTGGCCCGCGCGGATTCCATCCCGCACCGGACCGAGGGTGAGGCCGAGCTGCTCGACTGGCTGCCCGAACCGACAACGCGAGTCCTCGATCTGGGCAGTGGCGACGGACGCCTGCTCCACTTGGTGAAGTGCGCGCATCCGGACACCGCGGGCGTCGCCGTCGACTTCTCGGACGCCATGCTCGGACGGCTCCGGGAGCGCTTCGCGACGGACGCCACGGTGAGCGTACTGGCCCACGATCTCAACCTCCCGTTGCCGGGGTCGTTGGGGCTGTTTGACGCGATAGTCTCCAGCTTCGCGATCCACCATCTGGCCCACGAGCGGAAGCGGGCGTTGTATCGGGAAGCGTACGACCGGCTTCGACCTGGCGGCGTCTTCTGCAATCTCGAGCATGTCGCTTCTTCCAGCCAGAACCTCCATGAGGGTTTCCTTGCCCGTCTGGGGGTCGAACCGGAGGACGAAGACCCCTCCAACCAGTTGCTGGACGTGGAGACTCAGCTCTCGTGGCTCAGGGAGATTGGATTCGCGGACGTCGACTGCCACTGGAAGTGGCGCGAACTTGCCCTGCTGGCGGGTCAGAAGTAACCCGTCTTACGGCGCCGCCTGCATCAGGACCCACTCGGCGAGACGCTCGTCGGGCAGCAGGGCTTGCGTGGCCATGCGGAAGTCGAGGCCTTCGAGGCGTTCCCGGATACCGGTTTCGATGCCCCCGTAGGCCATGAGCAACGGGACGATCAGGACGGTCTTGTCTTCCTGGCCGGCACGCTCCACCGCCGCGCGGAAGTCCGCGCGGGCCTTCTCCCAGACCGCTCCACGCGTATCGTCGCGGACCGTGAGGTAGTCGATGCGGCTGAACCGCGTCCGCGGGAGCATCTCGTCGACCAGGATCTGCATGTGCTCGAGCCAGCGCGCATTGTCCTCTTCGGAACTCGGCCCGTGAGCGACCACCACGACGACTTCGTCCTCCGGCGCCTCGCTCACTTCGCGAGCCCGGGAAACCAGAATGTCCGCGACGAGCGCATGGCTGTCCAGCGCCGAAGTCAGCGACACCGGGAGGGTCGTTTCGATGGGCGTGATCCAGTCGAAATCATCGTCTGCGTCGCCCTCGGCCGCGTGACGGCGGGCGGCCATGCCCGCAAAGGCCTCCATCTCGGCCGGCGCTTCACTGCGGCTGCCCAGCAGGTACTCCGTGGCCCGTATGACGCTGCTGTGCGACGAGACGAACAGCGGGACGGCGACGACGCTGGTTACGTCACGGTCCTCCAGGCGGGCCAGGGCGTCCTGAATGGTCCGCTTGTTCGCCATGCCGAACGCGACCTCGACCGGAATGGCCGGGTCGACGCGTTCGGCTATCGTCAGGATTTCCTGGTTCCAGTTGTCGCGGCCACCGTGGGCGAGCAGCAGAACGCCGGACGTCTGGGCCGCCGCGGATGGCGGAACTGCCGGCAGCAGGATGAACAGCAACAAGGTGATTCGAAGTAGTTTCAGCATCTGGCTGCCGATTATCGGTACGACCTGGGGTTCTTGTCAATACTGAATCTCAGTAATAACTAGTGAGCGGTAGCAGCAGAGCGCAACGCATCGGGCGTACAATCGCTCCGAGACCGGTTACCGCTGCCTGCAGGAGGACGCCATGTCACGCATCCGCCGCCCCGTCCTGTTCTTCGTCGCACTCGCCCTCGCGCCCGCCGCAGTCGCGGCGCAGGACGCCCGCGATGACTTCCACCATCTGGGGCAGATAAACAAGGCGTCCATCGTCATGCTGGCGGAAACCGGGCTGGTGCCCGAGCCGCTCGGGGCGACGATTGCCGCGGGCATCGCACAGGTGATCGCCGAGCAGGACGAGCCGGGCTCCCGCCGGTCGTCGGACTACCTCGTTTTCGAGGAGCGGCTGGTCGAAGTGGCCGGCCGTGACGCCTCACGGCTGCATACCGGCCGGAGCCGGCAGGACATCGGATCGACGTCCCGGCGGCTCGCGCTCCGGGAGGCCCTGCTCGCGACCTACGAATCGCTGCTGGCTCCCCGCGAGGCGTTGCTCGCGCTCGCCGAGCAGCACACGGGCACGGTGATCCCCGGCTATACACACGGCGTGCAGGCGCAGCCGACCTCGTTCGCCCACTACCTGCTGGCCTTCGCCGCCGCGCTGGATCGCGACGCGCAACGCCTGGAAGAAACCTACGCGCGCGTGAACCGCAGTCCGCTCGGCGCGGCGGCGCTCGGCACGTCCGGCTTCCCCATCGACCGTGAGCGGCTTGCCGCCCTGCTCGGCTTCGAGGGCGCTGTCGAGAACTCCTACGACGCCAACCACGTCTCCTCGGTGGACTCCAAGACCGAGCTGGCGTCCGCGCTGGCCATCTCCGCGGTCGCCGTCGGGCAGTTCAGCGAGGACGTGCACATCCAGTACCACGACCCGGCGCCGTGGCTTCTGCTGGACCGCTCCCTGACCGGGATCAGCAGCATCATGCCGCAGAAGCGCAACCCCATCATCCTGGAGCGGCTCCGGCAGATAGCCAGCACCGTCCTCGGTGACGCCCAGACCGCGTTCCTGACCGCGCACAACACGTCGACCGGGATGATCGATTACCGCGGGGCGGGGCAAACCCTTGAGACCGCGGAGAAGGCGCGCCAGATGTACGATCTCTACGCGACGGTCGTCAGCGGTCTCGAGGTGGACCCGGCGCGCTCCCTGGCCGAGGTGGATGCGGACTACGCCACCATGACGGAGGTCGCCGACACCTTGCTCCGCCACGCCGACATCCCGTTCCGCGTCGGCCATCACTACGCTTCGGAGCTGACCGAATACGGCCGGTCTCGCGGGAAGCGGCCCAAGGAGCTCACCGCCGAGGAACTGCTCCACATCTACGAGGAGACCTACGGCGAGCCGTTGCCGGTGAGCGTCGATCGCATCCGCGAAGCGCTCGATCCGGAAGCGATGGTGGCCGGACGCCGCGGGCTGGGCGGGCCGCAGCCCGAGGAGACGCGGCGGATGGTGCGGGAAGGCCGGAGCCGTCTGAATGCGAGTCACGGCTGGCTGGAGGGAGCGCGCGGCGCGCTGGCCGACGCGGAGACGGCGCTCGAGAGCGCGTTCGAGGCGCTGGCCGCAGCCCGATAGGCGCGGTCAGTGGACGCTGCGGATCGGGAACTTCTGCTGCGCGGCGATGTCCGCCAGAGCCTTCCGGGCGTGCTGTTCCGTGTCCGGGTGCGGGTCGGAGTCGAACACCGCCACCAGATGCTGATAGGCGGCGGTCGGTTGCTGTCGCGCATGCAGTTGGACGAGGCCGGCCCCGAGATGCGCTTCGGCCGCATACGGACCGAGCGGGAAGTCGCGCAGGTGGCGCTGATAGACGATCAGCGCGGCGTCAGGGTAGCCGTGGTTGGCCAGCCAGCCGCCGAAGCGGATGGAATCCTCCGGCATTAGCAGGCGGGCGGTTCGTGCGGAGCTCAGGGCGAAATAGTGGGGCGCGGCCTCGGCGTAGCGTCCGTCGTTGATCGCCTGGCGGATGCCTCGGATCGAGGCGGGGTCGGCTTCGAAGGCGGGTGACGCTTCAGCTTCAGTCTCGACCTCGGCCTCCGCTTCGAACTCCGGCGGCGGGCGCTGCAACTCGCGCCGCTCGCGCCACCACGCATAGGCGAGCCCGCCGATGAAGCCGCCGATGTGCGCGCCGTACGCCACCCCGCCCCCCGCCACGCCGCGCGTTGCAAGAAACGGTAGCAGGTTGTCCAGGATCAGGTAGATCCCGAGTACGAACCGGGCCGGCGCGTAGACGATATGGAAGAAGAAGGGGAGCAGCAGCAGCAGCCGGACGCGGTTCCGGGGGAACCAGACGAAGTAGAAGCCGAGCACGCCGGAGATGGCCCCCGACGCGCCGACCGTCGGGATGACCGATCCGAGGTCGAGCAGGGCGTGCGCCAGCGTGGCCACCACCCCGGTGCCGAGGTAGGCGACCAGGTACGGCAGCCGGCCGAGACGGTATTCGACGTTGTCCCCGTAGATCCAGAGGAAGAGCATGTTCCCGGCGAGGTGCATGAAACCTCCATGCAGGAACATGGCCGTGAAGAGCGAGATGATCCCCGGGTCCGCCGGACGAAAGCCCCACTGAAAGACGAACAGGTCGTAGGCCGACGTCTGTTGCAGCAACTGCATCGCGCTGACCCGGCCACCTAGCTCGGACGTGATGATCCGGAGATAGTCGGCGAGGACCGGGTCGTCCATCGACGGGCGGACGGAGCTGAGCGGCAGCGTCAGCAACAGGAAGATGGCGACGTTGATCCCGATCAGGCTGTAGGTGACGACCGGTACGCCGCGGGGATTCGGCTCGTCGCCGAGCGGCAGGAACATTGCTCAGGGCAGGTCCGGATCCAGCGTGGCGAGCCGCCGCGCGATCTCGTCGCGCACCGAGCGGAATCGTTCCAACTGCTCTGCCGTCGGGCGACCGGCGCCGATCGGATCCGGCAGCGGCCAGTGAAGCCGCCGGGCCCCGCCGAGGAACGCGGGGCAGACTTCCTCGGCGCAGAGCGTAATGACGACGTCGACCGTGGCCGCATCGATGGTCTCCACGCTCTTGGAGTGTTGCTGGCTGATGTCGATCCCGACTTCATCGAGCGCCGTGACGGCCAGCGGATGGACGAAGGCCGGGCTCGACCCGGCGCTCTGAATCTCGGCGCGCCCGCCGAACCGTGCGCGCGCGAGCCCTTCGGCCATCTGGCTCCGCGCGGAGTTGGCGATACAAAGAAAGAGGATTCGCGTCACGGAAAGTACGCTACCACGAACCGATCGGCTAAGCTCCGGGGATTCCCCCGGAGGTGTCCTGCATGCGTCGTCGTAACGTCCTGATTCGCCGAGTTCCCGTTCTGTTCGCCTCGCTCCTTCTGATAGCGCCGATCGCCGGTTGCGGGGACGACAGCCCGACCTCGCCCAGCGTCGGGTTGGCCGTCCCGTTCAGCACGCGGGATCTCACGGTCGGCACCGGCCAGGAGGCAATGAACGGCGACAGGGTCACGGTGCACTACACCGGCTGGCTCTACGACGCGAACGCGCCGGACAACAAGGGAACGCAGTTCGACTCCAGCGTGAGCCGTGGCGAGCCCTTCGTATTCGTTCTGGGAGCCCGCCAGGTCATCCAGGGCTGGGACCGTGGAATCCTCGGCATGCGGGTAGGCGGCCGCCGGGTCATCGTCATTCCGCCCGAACTGGGCTACGGCGAGGCCGGCAGCCCGCCGGTGATTCCCAGCAACGCCACGCTCCTGTTCGAAGTGGAACTGCTGAGCATCATGTAGCTTCCAGGACGCATCGGTGCAGGTGCGGGCCGGTCAGGATGTCGGTACGAGCGGTTCAATCCGTGGGCGTGTTATGGCCCGCGCGCGATCGAGATCGTAGATCCGCTGCAAGTTCAGCCAGAAGTCCGGGGACGTCCGGAGTGCCTCGCCGAGCCGGATGGCGGTATCGGCGGTGATGGCGCGGCGGCCGTGCACGATCTCGTTGATTCGGCGAGGTGGAACACGGGCGGCCTTGGCGAGTCGGTATTGACTGATCCCAAGTTCGTCGAGGAATTCCGCGAGGTGTTCGCCGGGGTGAATGGGGGACGGCATGGCGTGGTCCTTTCGTGTCAGTGGTAATCGGTGATCTCAATGTCTCGAGCGCCTTGCGGGCTCCAGCGAAAGCAAACGCGCCACTGATCGTTGATCCTGATGCTGTACTGGCCTTGCCGGTCGCCGCGCAGGGCCTCGAGGCGATGCGAGGGGGGCTGACGCAGGTCCGACAGGGCGACCGCCGCGACGACGCGTTGAAGTCGCATACGCGCTCTTCGCTGGATGTCTGGTGGCAAGCGCGGGACGAACTCACCGGCAAAGCAGCGTTTCGTCTCGCGGTTCCGGAACACATGACCGATAGTAACGCATTGCGTTATTAACGCCAAGAGTTAAGCTCTTGAGCCGGTTCGCCGTCGTTTCGCGCATTACCACAACAGACGGGCGAATACAGCCCGGGAAAAGGAAATGACGATGACGCTGCAACCTGAACGGCCCGGAGGCTACCGAATCCTCGCACTCGCACTGGCCACCGTGTTGGCGACAGCGGCCCACGCCGAGGCGCAGACGGCCGCATCATTCGACGAACTGCCGCGCGTGCTGAGCCTCGGAGACCGCGTTACCGTGACCGACGACACCGGCAGAGACCTTACGGGGCCGATCATCGACCTGTCGCCGTCCGGGCTGGCCCTGTCCCTCCGCGATCTTGGCGGCGCCCGGATCGACCTGCCGGCCGCCGAAGTCTCGCGCGTTCGCCAATGGCGCTCGGACTCGCTGCGGAACGGGACGCTGATCGGTCTTGGCGTCGCGGCAGTCCCCGGGTTCCTCTTCGTTGTGGCTGCCGGCGAGGGTGCGTCAGCCTACTCCGTGGTGGGGTTCATGGGCTTGTCTCTTGGCTTGGGGGCTGGCATGGGCGCCGGAATCGATGCCCTGATCCCAACCACCCACGTCCTGTACGATCGGACGAGTGCGGCGCGGCAGCGGTGGACCGTCTCGCCGACGCTGTCGGCCCACCGTCGCGGCGTGGCCGTCTCGGTTGGCTTCTGACGCCGGGCTCCGGCCACCGGAGCCGCGCGGGGCTGCCGCAACACTGGCTTCTCCGTGACAGAGGGTAGGATGTGGCTGGGAGGCAGGGATTCGAACCCCGATTCCACGGTCCAGAGCCGCGTGTCCTACCGTTGAACGACCTCCCAGCAGAGAAGCGCGGTAGGCCCGGAACCATTCATTATAGCGAATGCGTTCAGCGCCCCCTTCGTTCGCCCGTTCCCGCGCGCTGTTTCTCCGCCTGCTCGGTCTCGTCTATCTGGCCGCGTTCGCTTCGCTGACGCCGCAGATTACGGCGCTCGTCGGCGATCAGGGCCTGCTGCCCGCCTCCGGCTACCTGGAACGCGTATACGACCTGTTCGGCCCGGACGCTTACCGGCAACTGCCGACACTGCTCTGGTTCTGGCCGTCGGACGGCATGCTGGTGGCGCTCTGCTGGTCGGGGCTGGCGTTGTCGGTGGCGGCGGTGGCGGGGCTTGCGCCGATCCCGGTCTTTGCCCTGCTCTGGCTCTGCTATCTGTCGCTGACGATCGCCGGACAGGACTTCCTGTCGTTTCAGTGGGACATCCTGCTCCTCGAGGCGGGCGTGCTGGCGATCTTCTACTCGCCCGCAACCTGGCGCGCGCCGCTCGGGCAGGGAGCCTCCGAGCCCTCCACCGTGGTGCGCTGGCTGATCGGGGGGCTGGCGTTCAAGCTGACGTTCCTGTCGGGGGCGACCAAGCTGTTGAGCGGCGATCCGACCTGGTGGGGGCTGACGGCGCTCGATTACCACTACGAGACGCAGCCGATACCGTCCTGGGTGAGCTGGTACGCGCACAACCTGCCCGCGTTCGTCGGGCACGCATCAGCCATCAAGATGTTCGCGGTGGAACTCGTCGCGCCGTTCGCGCTCCTCATGCCGGTGCGGTTCCGGCGCGTTCGGATTGTCGGCTTCGGGGCCCTCTGCGCGTTGCAGCTGGTGATCATGGCCACGGGGAACTACGGCTTCTTCAACCTGCTGACGGTGGTGCTGTACGTGTCGATGCTCGACGACGACGCGCTGGCTCTGCGCTGGCGCGTTCCGGTCTCGCCTGGAATGGCACCGCCGATTCGGAGGCCGCGCCGGCGCGGCTTGGGTGACTGGGCGCTGATCGCCGCCGTCGCCGTGCTCGCGCTGCTGAGCGCGCTCACCTTCGTCCGCGAGCTACGGAGTCCGGCGCCGATGCCGGCCTGGTCGAACACGCTGCTCGGCGCCGTCGCGCCGTTCCGGTCGGTGAGCGGCTACGGCCTGTTCCGTTCGATGACGACCGAGCGGCCGGAGATCATCCTCGAGGGGTCGGCGGACGGCACGACCTGGCGGGAGTACCCGTTCCGGTGGAAGGCCGGCGACCCGGCGCGCGCCCCCCGGTTCGTGCAACCGCACATGCCGCGTCTCGACTGGCAGATGTGGTTCGCCGCCCTCGATCCGCAACGGCAGGCGCACTGGCTGCTGCCGCTCGCCCAACGCTTGCTCGAGAACGACCCGCTGGCGCTCGGGCTGCTCGACACGGCGGCCAATCCGTTTCCGGACGACCCGCCGCGGTACGTGCGGCTTCTGCTGTACCGCTACCGGTTCACCGCACCGGCGGACGCCTCGGACAACTGGTGGACGCGCGAGTTGCTCGGGCCGCTGACGGAACCGATGGGCTCGAGGTGAAACCCCGCTACATTCGAGCGGCGAAGCATCCCGGCTGACCGGCGTCGCTACGCCCCGGCCGTGATGTCGACTACGGTCGTCAACTCCTGGGTGACGCCGTCGCCCCGATAGGCTCCGGTCACCGGCGCGGCGGCGGGCGGTTCGGCGGCGGCGGCGAGCGCGATATGCCGGTCGGAGACGGCGAGGCCCTGGCTCGGATCGTAGCCGCGCCAGCCGCCCCCCCGAAGGAACACTTCGCCCCACGCATGGAGGTCGGCCGGACGCGTCGTATCGCCGGTGTAGCAGTAGCCGCTGACGAAGCGCGCGGCGAGTCCCATGCAACGGCAGCAGTCGACGAACAGCATGGCGAGGTCGCGGCACGCCCCCTCGCGGGTCAGGAGTGTTTCCTCCGGCGATTGGGGATCGCCTTCCTCGCGGCCGACGACGGCAACACGTTGCTGGATCAGGGTGGCAAGCACGCGCGAGTAGGTCGCCTGGTTCCGCTTCGATTCGTGGGCCGCATCGAGGGCCAGTTCGCGGACGGAAACGGGCGCGGCGTCGGGCGGGTGCCGGTACTGCTCGAGGCGCTTGGCGAAGTCGGGCGCGTAGGCGTACGGCAACGCGCGGTCCGGCTCCGCGATCAGGTAACGGAACGGGTCGCTGACGAGGGTGTCGACTATGGCACGCGTCTCGATCGTCAGGTGCTCGGTCTCGCCTTCGAACCACGCGTGGGTGATGACGTTGCCTTCCGGATCGAGGTTGTCGGAGTGAATCTGCGGCGCCGGGTCGATCGACAGGTCGTAGTCGACAAGCCGGATCGACGCGTCGGTCCGCGGATGCAGGCGGATGACGTGCGGTTCCAGGCCGACCGGCCCACTGTAGCGGTATGACGTGCGGTGGTGAACGGTTAGTCTCACGGGACGGGTTCCTGCGGCGCGGCGACCCCGGGCGGTTCCGAAGTGCCGTCCATTGCGTTGAACGCCTGATCGAACCACTCGCCAGGCGTTTCTTCCACCGCGCGGCGGAGACGGTCGTCCCACCAGCGCGAGAGCTGTTCGAGATCGTGCTTTTCGAAACGCCGCTCGATGACGCGGAACGAACCGCGCCGGTACAGAACGACATCGATCGGAAAGTCGACGTCTGCCGCGCTGACCCGCGTTTCATCGAACGAGAGCAGCGCCACCTTGAAGGCATGCCGAAGCGAGTCGTCCACCGTCAACGCCCGGTCGATAATCGGCTTGCCGTAACCGGTCGAGCCGATCACGTGATACGGCGTCAGCCGCCCGGTGTCGATCCAGTTCCCCTCCGGGTAGAGCAGGTAGAGCTTGTGCCGCCGGTCCTTCGACATCTGGCCCCCGATCAGCGCGTGGATGTTGAACCGCATCCCCGCGTCGGTGATCGGCTTCCGATCCTCGCGCGCTACTTCACGCACCTGGGCGGCCAGCAGGTTCACCACCTCGTAGAGCCGCTCGAAGGGCTTGCCGTGCTCCGACCGCTCGGTCAGCCGCTCATCGAAATAGGTGAGCGTCTTGTCGCGCAGCGACCGGAGGCCGGAGGTCATGACGAAGAACGTGCCGGTCGGCGGTGAATAGACCGTCACCTTCCGGAGGGAGGTCACTTCCTGGCCGGACGTGATGAGGGTGTCGGCCAGGCCGACGAGCCCCTCGTCGATGTTCATGCTGACGCAGTACGTCATTCCGGGGCGTCCGTGCGCCGCGGCGGCGCAAAGAAGGTCCGCGTGATTTCGAATCCTACTCCGTTGAGCCGGTTCTGGATGCTGTCGAGAAACTCGTGCAGGCCCGTCCGAATCACGTCGGCGATGTCAGTATAGTCGAGGTCCGCGACGAGGCGGCCGAGCGCCCGTTCGGCGCTGTTGGCATAACGGCGGAGGGGGGTTCCGGTCACCGCGTGCAGCGATGTCTGCGCCTCGATCGCGCAGTGGTGCACCGAGCGGGGAAACTCCCGGTTGAGCAACAGGAAGCTGGCGACGGCGGCGGCCGCGACGCGGCCGTGAGTCCGCCGGTAGGCTTCGAACGCGCTGGCCGAGCGAAGCAGGGCGCTCCACTGGAGGTCGTCGACCGGCTTGCCGACGTCCTTCGGCGACGGCAGCAGCAGGTAGTACTTCGTGTCGACGATGCGCGTCGTCTGATCGCCCCGCTCCGTGAACTGACCCATTCGGCTGAAGTGCCAAGCCTCGCCGTGCGCCATCGTCTCGTTCTTCGCCCCCTCGATTCGATAGCTTGACCGCTGGACGTGCTCGAAGAAGGCATGCGGGTCCGCCAGGGCCCGCTGCCGCGCCCCGGGCTCCCGCAGGAAAAGATAAAAGGTGTTTATCGCCTCCCACATCTCGGACGAGATGATCTCGCGGATCGAGCGCGCATTCTCGCGCGCCTTCGTCAGGCTCGAGACGATCGAGTTGGGGTTGTTCGCGTCGAAGGTGAGGAACTCGATGACGTTGGAACGCGACGGCCCGTCGTACGCGGCGCGGAACGCCGCCTCGTCGCCCGTGACCTTCACCATCGGATCCCATTGCTCCTCGGCCAGGCCGGGCATCTGAAGCTGCAACTGGTTGTTCACGCCGGCGACGCGCGCCACGTTCTCGGCGCGCGAGATGTAGCGGCTCATCCAGTAGATCGACTCGGCGACGCGGCTCAGCATGGTCGTGGCGGCAGGGGTGTCGGTCAGGGCGCGGCGGGCGGTGCGAGCACCCAGGTGTCCTTGCTGCCTCCTCCCTGCGACGAGTTGACGACGAGCGAGCCCTTCCGGAGGGCGACGCGCGTCAGCCCGCCCGGCAGCACGTAGCAGTCGCGCCCGTAGAGGATGTACGGGCGCAGGTCGACGTGGCGCCCCTCGAAGCCTTCCTCGACACGAGTCGGAACGCGCGACAGCCCCAGCGTCGGCTGCGCGATGTAGTTGCGGGGCTCCGCCTCGATCCGGCGGGCGAATTCGCTGAGTTCCTCCTGGCTGGCGGCGGGGCCGATCAGCAGGCCGTAGCCGCCGGATTCGTTCGCCGGCTTGACCACCAGTTCGGCGAGATGATCGAGGACGTAGCGGCGGTCGTCGTCCCGCCAGCAGAGGTAAGTCGGCACGTTGGGAAGTATCGGATCCTCGCCGAGGTAGTAGCGGATCATCTCCGGGACGTAGGCGTACACCACCTTGTCGTCGGCGACGCCGGTGCCGGGCGCGTTCACCAGCGTCACCCGGCCGCGCTGGTACAGATCCATGAGCCCCGGCACGCCCAGCAGCGAATCGGACCGGAAACAGGTGGGGTCGAGGAAGTCGTCGTCGATCCGGCGGTACAACACGTCGACCGGGTCGTAGCCGTGCGTCGTCCGCATCTGCAGCCGGTCGTCCACCACGTCGAGGTCGCGTCCCTCCACCAGCTCGATTCCCATCTGCTGGGCCAGGAAGGAATGCTCGAAGTACGCCGAGTTGAAGACGCCCGGGGTCAGCAGCGCGACGCTCGGCCGGTCGACCCGCTCCGGCGCCACCTCTTCGAGCATCGTCAGCAGTCGGCTCGGATAGTCCTGCACCGGCCGGACTCCCAGTCCCTCGAAGACGAGGGGGAACGTCTCGGTCATCACCGCACGGTTCTCCAGGACGTAGGACACCCCGGACGGGCACCGCAGGTTGTCCTCCAGGACGTAGATCGTCCCGTCCCGGTCGCGCACCAGGTCGGTGCCGGTGATGTGGCACCAGACGCCGCGCGGCGGACGGAGCCCGCTGCACTCGGTGCGGTAGCCCTGCGACGATTCCACCACGTCGGCCGGCACGATGCCGTCCCGAATGATCTTCCGGTCGTGGTAAACGTCGTTGATGAACAGGTTGAGCGCTTCGACGCGCTGCGTCAGCCCGCGCTCGATGGGAGCCCACGTGTCGTGGGCGATTATCCGGGGGACGACGTCGAACGGGAAGATCCGCTCCGTTCCTTCCTCGTCGCCGTAGACGGTGAAGGTGATGCCGGTGTTGAGCAGCGCCTGCTCGGCGGCGGTGTGCCGGCGGATGAACTCGCCCGCCGGCAGCCCCTCGATCCGTTCGACGAGCGCACGCGCCTCCGGCCGGGGAGTGCCGTCCGGTAGGAACATCTCGTCGTAGAAGCCGCCGATGTCGTAACCGTTGAAGTTCATTGCGGTTCGAGTCGGTGAGGATCCTACCGTGAGGCTCCTAGTCGAGTGCGGCGACCAGGTCGACGCCGCCGAGCTGTCGCATGTGCCGGCGGATCCAGGCCTGCCGCTCCCGGACGTAGGGCGACGGATCGTCGACGCGCAACCGCGCCGGATTGGGCAGCACGGCGGCGAGCAGGGCGGCTTCGTCCGCCGTCAGTTCCGACGGCGTCTTTCCGAAGAAGTGGTCGCTGGCCGCCGTGATCCCGAACAGCCCGTCGCCGAACTCCGCGACGTTCAGGTACACCTCGACGATGCGCTGCTTGCTCCAGCAGAGTTCGATCAGCACGGTCAGGTGAGCTTCCAGTCCTTTCCGGAAGAAACTGCGGCCCGGCCAGAGGAAGAGGTTCTTAGCGGTCTGCTGCGAGATGGTGCTCGCGCCGCGCAGCCGTCCCCCGTCGCGCGCCTCGTCCAGCGCCATCTGAATTGCCTCGACGTCGAACCCGTGGTGATCCGGGAACTTCTGATCTTCGCTGGCGATTACCGCGAGCGCGGCGTGCGGGGCAATCGCTTCCCAGTCCGTCCAGCGGTAGGTCGCGTACGTGGCGAAGCGCGAGTCTGCCGATGCCTCCGCCGCGGTTCGGTCGAGCCACGCGCTCTGGAGCATGAAGGCGGTCGTCGGTGGCGGCGCCCACCGGAAAAGAACGATCACGGCCAGTGGAAGGCCGACGCCGAGGGCGACGCTCGAGAGGCCGCCGCGCCAGAATAGTGTTCGCCGCCACGAACTCGCGCGGCGCCTGCGTCCGCGCCGCGCGTGCCGGTGGGATGCTCGATTGGTGCCGGTCATGTCCCCGTTGGCGTTCCGTTGCCCCACGTATCGGCGCGTGGATGGGATAACCTAGCAGTTCCCCCGGGGTTATGGATCTGCCCGCGCTGTTCGAGTCCTCACCACGGTGATCAGATCGCATCCAGGAGTCGCCGTCTGGGTCCTGCTGGCGATGGCCGTCCCGACCGCTGTCGAGGCCGCGCAGACCGACGCCGCGGACGCCCTCTTGGCCGTCCGGGTCAAGACGGCCATTGTCAACGACGCGGATCTGGGCGAGTTGCCGATCGACGTGCGAGCCGTTGCGGGCGTCGTCACCCTGGAAGGCATCGTCCGCACGGCGGATGAGGCGGATAGTGCAGTGGCGCTGGCGCAGAGGGTGGCCGGTGTCGCGCGCGTCGAGTCGGCGCTCGAGGTCGGCGATCCGGATCCGCTGGCGGAGCAGAGACGGCCGCGCCTGCCAGCGCTCGCCCCGAGGCCCACCGAAGGCCCGATGCGACTCATCGCGGCCGGCGGCACGATGCAACTGACCCGCGCCTCCGGCGCTCTCCGGGATCGGATTCGATCCCTCCGTCCCGTCTTCCGGTTCCGATCGAGCACCGGTCTGGGCCCGGCGGTGTCGTTCAGGGGAGGCGAGGTGGCCCTCGAGCCGGCAGGCGGGACGCAAAGCGCGCTGGCCGCGGTCCGGCTGCGGCCGGTGATGGCCGGCCTGAATTACAGCCTCGTTACCGGGCGCGTGACGCTCGGCGCCGGTGTCGTCGCCGGCTATTCGTTCAACAGCCTGAGTGTCGAAACCGCACGCGCCGGACCCGGCCGCGCGATTGCGGTCACGAACTCGTTCGCCGTCCAGCCCAAGCTGGACGTCTGGTTCGACGTGACGCGACGCATCGGCCTTACGCTTGGGGCGGGTTACCTGGTCAGCCGTCCGAAGGTGACCTTCGCGAGTGACGATATCGTGTCCACCGAGCGGATCCCGATAAACACGGTGGTGCTGAGCGCGGGCCTGGCGTACTGGATCTTCTGACGATGCTGCAGGCCTTCCGCACGTTCGCGTTCTCGACCCTCGCCGGCGTGGGCGCGGCGTCGCTCTTCGCCGGGCGGGCGCTCGTCGCCGCCTTTCGCCCGCCCTACGAACTGAAGGAGACGGCGCGGCAGATCTACGAGATCGGCTGGCGGTCGTTGCCGCTCATCGCGGCGTCGGGGTTCGCCGTCGGCATCGTGCTCTCGATGCAGACGCGCGCATCGCTGGAACGGTTCGGCGCGGAAGCACTGATTCCGGTCGGACTCGCCCTGGCTTTGGTGCGCGAGACGGGACCGCTGGTCACCGGCCTGCTCATTTCCGGGCGCGTTGGCGCCGGGGTCGGCGCGGAGCTGGGCGCCATGAAGGTGACCGAGCAGATCGACGCGCTGGAGGCGGTGGCGGTCGACTCGTTCAAGTTCCTCGTGGTGACGCGCATGATCGCCTGCATGGTGGCGATGCCGCTGCTGACCGCGGTGATGAACTTCACCGGCATCGTCGGTGGCTGGGTGGCCGAGGCGCCGATCTCCGGGATGGACTTCCCCGTGTACTTCCGCACCGCGTTCTCGTCGGTCCAGTTCACCGACTACATCCCGAGCACGCTCAAGACGGTGGTCTTCGGCTTCATCATCTCCATCACCGCCGCTTACCTCGGCTTCAATACGCGCGGCGGCACCCAGGGCGTAGGCTACGCGGCGACTCGCGCCGTGGTGGTCGCGTCCATTCTGATGATCGCGGCCAACGTGGTGTTGGTCCGGCTGATCTTCTTCATCTTCCCCGAGGCGGCAGGGTGACGGACGGTGTTCCCGCCATCCGCCTCGAGCATGTCTCGAAGGCGTTCGGCTCTTTCCGGGTGCTCGACGACGTTTCGCTCACCATCCCGCGGGGCGAGGCGACGGTCGTGCTCGGCCGCAGCGGCACCGGCAAGAGCGTCATGCTGAAGCACGTGGTCGGCCTGCTGCAGCCCGATGCGGGTCATGTGTACGTCGGGGAGACGGACATCACGACGCTCGCGCCCGCGGATCTGGCGGTGGTTCGCCGCCAGGTCGGCTTCCTCTTCCAGAATGCCGCGCTCTTCGATTCGATCACGGTGGGCGAGAACGTCGCCTTTCCGATGCGCCGCCACGGGGACTGGCCGGAACCGACGGTGCGGGAGCGCGTCGCGCAGAAGCTGGCCGCAGTCGGCCTGGAGCATGCGGCCGACCTGATGCCGTCGGCGCTCTCCGGCGGCATGCGGAAGCGGGCCGGTCTGGCGCGCGCGATGGCCCTCGATCCGATGGTCCTGCTGGTGGACGAGCCGAGCGCCGGTCTGGATCCCATCACGTCGGACGAGATCGACATGCTGCTGGTGCGCGTGAAGGAAGAGCTGGGCACGACGCTGATCGTGGTGACCCACAACATCCCGAGCGCCCGGCGGATCGGCGACACGCTGCTGTTCCTGCACCAGGGGCGGGTCCTGGCGCGAGGCACGGTGGCCGAAATGGACCGTAACGAGCACCCGATGGTGCGCCAGTTCATGAGTTCGGAAGCAGGCGGTTAAGCGCCTGCCGGCAAAGTCGGAGGAAGGAGATCAACGATGGGTTCCCCACGCCTGGCGCTGGTTGGCGCGTTCGTAGTCGGCGGACTGCTGCTGTTTGCGGTCGGTCTGTTCATGATCGGCGACCGGAGACTGCTCTTCACCGAGAGCTTCGAAGCGGTCGCCGACTTCGGCAACGTGAACGGCCTCGAGGTGGGCACGTCCGTGCGCCTTTCCGGACTGGCGGCGGGCGAAGTAACGAGTCTGACGCTGCCGGCCGCGCCCGGCGGACGCTTTCTGGTCCGGATGCGCATCCGGGAGGACCTGCGTCCGCTGGTCCGGACCGATTCGGTGGCGGCGATCCTGACCGACGGACTGCTCGGCGCGGCGTTCGTCGAGCTCCGGGAAGGGAGTTCCGACGCGCCGCCGGTGGAGGACGGCGGCGCCATACAGGGGGTCGACGCGGTGCAGGTGGCGGACCTGATCGCGGAGGGGCGCGAGACTTTCCGCGTCGTTGCCGACGAGATGGTCTCCATGCAGGGCCGCGTGCAGGAGACGTTCGACGACCTGGGCGAGACCGTCGACGCGACGACGAGCCTGATTCGCGACGTCGGCGTCGACGTCCGGGAAGTGGGCAGCGCGAGCGTGCAGCTCGTCGATTCCGCGCGCGGCGTGATGGACGAAGCGCAACGCCTGGTGGAGGGCGTGGCGGAAGGCGAGGGGACGGCCGGCCGGCTGCTGACCGACGACACGCTCTACACGCATCTGACCGGCGTCGTGCGCGAGACGGAGGCGACGATGCAGGCGGTCCGCGGCAGCGCGCAGGAGGTCCAGGCGATGGTCAACGGATGGACCGAGGATGAGAGCCCGGCCCAGCAGGTGCTGGTGGACGCGGGCGACGTCGTGACCTACGCGCGCGACGCGATGGCGGACCTCGCCGAGAACACCGAGGCGATGAAGCGCAACTGGCTCTTCCGCGGCTTCTTCTCCGATCGCGGCTTCTACAACCTCGACGAGATGACACGCGACGAGTACCGCGAGCTCCTGGTCGACGACCGGTACACGCCGCTCCGGATATGGCTGTCGGCCGACGTGCTCTTCGACGCGGCCGGTGACGGCGAGCGCGTGCAGCTTGGGGATGGCGCCGAGCGGCGGCTGGAGGAGGCGATGGGCGAGCTGCTCGACTACCCGCGCAACGCGCCTCTGGTGGTGGAGGGGTACGCTACCGACGGCGGTCCCGGGCAGCAGTTCCGGCAGGCGCAGGAACGCGCGTCGGCCGTGCAGGCGTGGCTCTCGCGCGTGTTCCGGCGGTCCGCCGAGTTGACCGGGACCATGCCGCTGGGGCCGGACGCGCCCGAGAGCCCGTCGGGCGATGGCCGGTGGGACGGCGTCGCGCTGACGCTGTTCGCGGCGACGGAGGAACTGGAGACGGAGGAATAGACGATGCTGACCTTCTTGCGGGACTGGCTGATCGGCCAGGGGCTGCCCGCCGGCGCGGCGGAGCTGCTCGCCCTCGCGGCCGACATCGGCGTGATGCTGGTGCTGGCGTACGTGGCCGACGTCGTGGCGCGGCGCGTCATCGTGGTACGCGTTCGGCGCCTGGCGAGCCGCTCGATTACGCACTGGGACGATCACATCGCCCGCCACCGGGTGCTGGTCCGCCTGGCCCACGTCGCTCCCGCGGTCGTGATCTACTACCTGGCCATACCGGTGTTCGCCGACTATCCCCAGGTGCAACTGGTAGTCCGGCAACTGTCCCTGATCTACATGATCGCCATCGTCGCGCTCGCCGTCGACGGCGCGCTGAATGCCGTGACCGAGATCGTGAAGGCGATGGGGAAGGCGCGCGGCCTGCCGGTCACCGGCGTGGCCCAGGTGGCGAAGCTGCTGCTCTTCGGCGTCGCCGCCATCAGCGTCATCTCGCTCGTCCTCAACCGGTCGCCGTTGCTGATGCTCAGCGGCCTCGGGGCGGTGAGCGCAGTGCTGATGCTCGTTTTTCGCGACGCCATCCTCGGTTTCGTCGCCGGCCTTCAGATCAGCATCAACGACATGGTGCACCGCGGCGACTGGATCGAGATGCCGTCGCACGGCGTGGACGGCGACGTGATCGAGGTGGGGCTTACGACCGTCAAGGTGCAGAATTTCGACAAGACCATCGTCACGGTTCCGACCTACGCGCTCATCAGCGAGTCGTTCAAGAACTGGCGCGGCATGTCGGAGTCGGGCGGGCGCCGCATCAAGCGGGCGATCAACATCGACATGAATTCGGTGCGGTTCTGCACCGAGGAGATGCTGGCCCGGTACATGCGGATCCGCTACATCGAGGAGTACGTCGAGCGGAAGCGCGCCGAGGTGGAAAACTGGAACACCGAGCACGGGATCGACCGCGAGGACTACGCGAACGGTCGCCGTCTCACCAATCTCGGGACCTTCCGCGCCTACATCGTCGCTTACCTGCACCACCACCCGATGGTGCACGACGACATGACGTTTCTCATCCGCCACCTCGATCCGACCGAGCACGGATTGCCAATCGAGATCTTCGTCTTCAGCCGCGATCAGAACTGGGTGCGGTACGAGGCGATCCAGGCGGACATCCTCGACCACCTGCTGGCGATCGCCCCGCAGTTCGACCTGCGGGTGTTCCAGAGCCCGTCCGGCGCGGCGGTCGAACGGGCCCTCGCCACGATGGCGCGACCGACTGGCGCTCCGGCGCTGCCCGATCAGCCGGAGGCGGCCGCAGACGCAGCCGCAAACAAGGCGGCGGTTTCCGCCGCCGTGCGTTCAGGCGAGTAGCCGCCAGACCTGCGTGAGCAGGAAGCAGACGGTCACGCCCATCACGAGCGGAAGGAGGGCGGCGACCGTCGTCCAGCGGGCGCTCCGCGTCTCCTTCCAGATCGTGTAGATCGTCGTGGAGCACGGGTTGTGGAGCAGGCTGAACAGCATCAGGTTGACGGCGGTCAGCAGCGTCCAGCCTCCCGCGCGCAGCAGGGAGCCGGTGGCGTCCGCGCTGTCGAGCTCGAACATCACCCCGGCGCCCGCCCCGGCGTCGCCCGTGATGCCTGACGCGGTCAGCACCGTCAGCATCAGCACGGTCGGAATCACGATCTCGTTCGCCGGAATCGCGACGACGTAGGCGAGCAGGATGACGCCGTTCAGGCCGATCAGCAGGCCGACGGGGTCGAGCCATGCCACCGAGTGCTCGGCGAGGCTGGCCCCGCCGAGGGTGATGTTCGAGATCAGCCAGATGGCGGCGCCCGCCGGCACCGCGAAGATGACGGCGCGCCACAGGACGATCAGGGTCCGGTCGATCACCGACGTGTAGAGCGTCTGCAGAATGCGCGGCGGCCGGTAGGGCGGCAGCTCCAGGCTGAAGCTGGTCGCCTCGCCGCGCAGCACGGTGCGCGAGAGCGCCCAGGACGCGACGAACATCATCGCGATGCCGAGCAGGGCGATTCCCACCACCGCGCTGGCCGAGACCAGGCCGGCGAGATGCGCCGGCGCGAGCGCGCCGATGAAGATCGACGCGATCAGGATCTGGGTCGGCCAGCGTCCGTTGCACAGCGAGAAGTTGTTGGTGATGATGGCGATCAGCCGCTCGCGCGGCGAGTCGATGACCCGCGTCGACACGACGCCGGCCGCGTTGCAGCCGAATCCCATGCACATCGTGAGCGCCTGCTTGCCGTGCGCGCCGGCGTGGCGGAAGAGCGAGTCGAGGTTGAACGCCACCCGCGGCAGGTAGCCGAAGTCCTCCAGCAGCGTGAAGATCGGAAAGAAGATCGCCATCGGGGGCAGCATTACCGCCACCACCCAGGCGGTCGCGAGATAGACGCCGTCGAAGAGAAAGCCGCTCAGCCACCACGGGAAGCCCAGGGCGGCGCCGAAGTCCTTCAGCACCGGGTGCGTCGTGTCGATCAGGAGCGTCGCGAGCATGCTGGACGGCACGTTCGCGCCTTCGATCGTGATCCAGAAGACCGCAGCCAGAATCGCGAGCATCACCGGGAAGCCGAGCCAGCGGCTGGTGAGCAGCCGGTCGAGCCCCTGGTCGAGGTCGAAGCCGGTCCTGCGCAGCCCCCGGAGCTGCGCCCGTTCGGCGATCCGTTGCGCCGCGCCGTAGATCTCGGCCGTCAGCTTGTCGTGGAAGTCCGGTGGAAGATCCCACCGCAGGCGCTCCGCCGCCGCGAGTACGCGCTCCGGCTGCGCGGGTGCGTCGGCGCCGGCGGGGGCGGACGTTTCCGGCCGGGGGTCCCGGCGCCTGGCCGGCGAGTCGTCGGTCCGGCCGGGCGTCTGTGGGTCGGCGACCTGTCCCAGCTCTCCCGATCGGACGGCCTCGACCACCGCGCCGTCCGCGTTCAGCAGGCGCTGCGCCACCCAGCGGCTGCTCCGGACGTCCGGGAAGGCCTGCTCGACGACACCGGCCAGCTCCGCCACCGCCCGCTCCACCTCCGGGGCCTGCTGCGCGATGCGAAACGGCGCCGTCTTCCGCCGCGCCGTGGCGACCGAATACGCGGCGTCGATCAGTTCGTCGATGCCGATCTTCGACCGTGCGGCGCCCGCCACCACGGGCACGCCCAGCTCGTGTTCGAGTTGCGCCGCATCGACTGCGATGCCGTGCCGTTTTGCCTCGTCGATCAGGTTGAGGAAGACCACCACCTGCCCCGTGATGTCGAGAATCTGCAGGGCCAGGTTCAGATTGCGTTCGAGGCGCGTGGCGTCCACGACGACGACGGTGACGTCGGGCCGGCCGAAGAGGATGAAGTCACGGGCCACTTCCTCGTCGACGCTTCCCGCCTGCAACGAGTAAGTTCCCGGCAGGTCGACGATCTTCACGCGCGATCCGCGGTGCGCGAAGACGCCTTCGGCGCGCGCGATCGTCTTTCCCGGCCAGTTGCCGGTGTGCTGGCGCAGACCGGTCAGCGCGTTGAAAACGGTGCTCTTGCCGACGTTCGGGTTACCGGCGAGGGCGATCAGCAGGTCCCATCGGTCGGGGCTTAGGCCGAGGCGAAGCAGATGTTCCTCGCGGCGGCCGGCGCCGCCGTGGCACGACGGGGCAGGTAGCGGCATTACGTCGTCCCGCCCGTCGCCAGGGCGCCGTTGCCGGTCCGGATGCCGGCGGTTCCGGCGGGGGCGTAGTGGGAAGCGACATGTATCCACCCCGCCTGCGAGCCGCGCAGGGCGATCAGGGCGCCGCGGATGCGGTAGGCAACCGGATCCCCGCCGGCGCTGGTCAGCTCGCGGGTGATGGGGGTGCCGGGAACCACTCCCAGATCGAGCAGGCGCCGCCGCTGCGCCCCCTGGCAGGCCCGCGAGATGTCCAGGACGTTCACCGTCTCGCCCGGCTGCGTGTCGGCCAGCGTGCGGCTCGGCGCATCGCCGTGCTCGCCCGCCGGAAGCAGCCGCACGGTGACGTTGCCCGCGGCGATCGGATCGACGTCCCAGGTGCGGCCGCTCGCATGCACCTGCACGGCGCCGTCGGAACGCCCCACGACGTCGAGCCGGCCGCCCAGGACGAAGCCATCGGCGATTAGCGTGTCGTACAGCTCCGGCGGCTCGTCCTCGAGGTGCACGACTTCGACTGCCCTGCCCGGCTCGACCGCGGTCAGGCTGACGCCCCGGTTGGGCGGCATGTCGCCAGCGGACGTGGGAATCGGGTCGCCATGCGGATCCCAGCGGGGATAACCCAGGCGCTCGTCGAGCGCGTCCACCTGCGCGGACGACAGGTCGTGCTCCACGCGTTCCGCCTCGTCATGCCATTCGCGCGGGGGCACGCCGGTGCGGTCGGCCAGGTAGCGCTCCCACATCCGGTGCGTCCGGACGAGGCGGAGGGCCGACCGCCGTCCCTCGCCGGTCAGTTCGAAACCGGCCGCTCCCGACTGCGCCAGACCCAGCTCGGTCAATCGCGACAGCAGCGACGCCGCGCGCGCCCGGGTGACGTTCAGTTGGCCGGCCAGTCCTTCGAGCGTGCCGGGACGGGCGGCGTGTTCACACGTGTGCAGATGCTTGACCGCGTCTTCGAGCAGGACCCGTTCACTCAGCCGGATCAGTTGGCGCAGCCGCGCGATGGCGCCGACGCGCGGCCAGAACAGCAGCCCGCCGCCGGTGGCGACGAGGCCGAAAACGAGCAGGGCGAGGACCGGATCGACCATGGACGCTATTTTTGGTTGCTCAAAAATATTATCTCTATGGGTCAAAGAAAGCAAAGGGCAACATTCAGGGGGGCTTCCGGTCTGGAGGCCGGCGTGCCGGCCGCCGCACCGCAGGGAGCGCGGGCGCTAACGGACGGTTACGTCGATGTAGGCGGTGGTCCAGCAGCACTGATCGCCGCCGCCACCGTTGCCGGAGATGTCGTTGGCCGTCGCCATCAGGCGGTACTCGCCCGGCTCGCTGAAGGTGACCCAGGTGGTGGTGTCGCCTCCCGCCACGTCGCTGAACTCGTGGCGGCCGTTCTCCGGTTCCTCTTCCGCACCGGTGTCGAAGGTCACGTCGGCCGGACCGCGGTAGAGCCTCCAGGTGAGAATCAGCTCGGGACGCGGTCTCCGGTTGGCCCGCGGCGGCGGCGGATTGGTCAGCGGAACGTCGCGCACGGTTGCCGCCAGCTCCAGCGGCTCGCCGACCGCCGCCTCCAGCGTCGCGCTGATCCCGGTCACCGGAGGTCCCTGCACTTCGGCGCCGCCGCCGGCGCGCAGCCGGGGCGGCATATTGCCGTTCGCGCGGTTCAGGAACGGATCGAGGTAGTAGGACGGGTTCAGCCAGAACGAGACTTCCGACTGCTGGTTGTTGACCGAGACGGTCCACGTGAACCGCTGATCACCGAAGTCCTCCGGGGCCGTGATCGTGAACACGCCCCAGCCGCGACCCGGAAGGAAGTGGCTGGGCTGGCCCTGGTCGGGGCCGCCGGGCTCGATGCGGTTCTCGGCGCCGATGGGAACGTCGACGGGGTGGTCGTTCCGGTTGTAGTAGCCGAGCAGGATGGTGAAAGTGCCGTCGTCGTTCGGGTACCAGCCCTCAAACGCCGGGAAGATGGCTTCCCCCATGGCGCCCGCGGGTTCGAGAGGCAGTGGAGCGCGCGGCGGCTGCGCCGCGGCCCCGCCCGCCATCACGAGCAGGGCCGCGAGAACCAACAGCGTGATTGAAGACCGCATCGGTCCCTGTCGCGCCAGGCGATCAGTTGTCGTTCGTTTCGCGCGCCGCCACCTCCGCCTCGTACTCCTCGTCGGTGAAGTAGGTGACGTTGACCCAGGCGTGCGCCATCTCGTCGACCGTGCGGTCGCCGTAGCCGACCCAGACGTTCGGATCGGGGTTGGCGCGGTTGGCGGCGGTGTTGTCGTGCCACGCGGTGATCTTCAGCAGCGTGCCCTTCGGCAGCAGCGGGGCGGCGCCGTCCGCGTAGACGTAGGTGTTGTGCCAGTTGAAGTTGAAGTCGCCCACGTGGCTCAGCACTTCACGCCGGCCGTTCGGCAGGATGGCCTCCATCGCCATCGCCTTGCCGCGCAGGTGCATGTGGGGCTGGAAGCTCTCCACGCGCCCCGCCCGCCGCATCGGGAAGAAGCCCTCGGTCACTGACACCGTGTTCGGCGGAATGTCGACGCGGCCGGCGCCCATCAGGTGGAGCACCTGCCGGTGCTGCGGCTCTTCGCCCTTCGGGTAGAAGTAGATCCCCAGTTCCACGTGGTCGGTGATCTCCTCGCCCGCGGCGGAGTAGTGCACGTCCCAGATGATCCGCGACCCCGGCAGCATCAGCTTGCCGCTTCCCGGGCGCATCAGCTCGCCCTGCTTGCCGACCGCCCACTCCATGAACAGGCCCGAGTTGGCGAGGGGATCGTCGTCGTCCGTCGCCGCTGGGTTCTGCAGCAGCGGGTCGGTTTCGTCCTGCTCGAGACGCGCGATCGCGTGATGCGTGATCCGGCGGCCGGCCGTCGTCCCGGGGCGCAGCTCGATGGCGCGCACCCAGCGCGGCTCGGTCAGGCCGGTTTCGGCCACGGGCTTCCACCAGGCGTCGGGCGCTTCGGCCCCCATGGTGAACGGCTCGGACTTGACCACCAGGTCGGGCGGACCGCCGAATCGCTCGGCGTAGTACCACTTGGACGCGTCGGGCCACTCCACGGCGGCCGGCATGTCCTCGGGGTTGCCGCGCGGCGCGCCGCCGTCGACCCAGCGGACGATGGTGTCGAGCTCCTCGTCGGTCAGCGACCGGTCGTTCCGGAAGTCATCGATGCCGACGGTCCGGTCGATGTGCCAGGGTGGCATCTGCCGCGTCGACACGCGGTCCCGGATGGAGCGGGCCCACGGGCGCGACTCCTCGTAGGTGACCAGCGACATCGGCGCGATGGAATTGGGTCGATGGCACGCTTCGCACTTCGCCTGGAAGATCGGCGCCACGTCCTTCGTGAAGGTGGGCACGCCGTCATCGGCGGCGAGTGCGGTCGCGGGCGTCCATGCGAGAGTGGCGATGACGGCCACCGCAAGAGCGGGGAGCGTACGGTTCAGCATGGGTGTTTCCTCTCGAAACTCACGGGACAAGCGGCAATTATAATTGCAGACGCCCGATGTTGCGAGGACGTTGCACTCCGCGTTTCGCACTGGCCGGCGCCGCCGCGCTTCTCGTCGCGGCGGTGGCCGCCGAGACCGTTCTCGGCCAGCGGGGCGGGGCTTTTCGGGGGCCGCGCGACCATCCCGCCATCCAGTACACCGACGGCCCCGTCGACAATGTCGTGGCCGATCTGAACGAGCGCCTCGAAGCGGGCGAGATCGAACTGCGCTGGGAAGGACGAAGCGGCTACCTGCGGTCCGCGCTCGCGGCGCTGGATCTGCCGATCGAATCGCAGTTGCTGGTCTTCTCGCCCACCAGCTTCCAGGCCGAGCACATCGACTTCGACAATCCCCGCGCGATGTACTTCGCCGACGAGGTGTCGCTGGGCTGGGTGCGCGGAGCGGACGTGCTCGAGATCGCCGCGTTCGACCGGCGGCAGGGAAGCGTCTTCTATACCCTCGCGCAGACGCCGGACGAGGAACCCCGCTTCGAGCGGCGCGAGACCTGCCTGGCGTGCCACCTCTCGTGGGACACGCTCGGTGTTCCCGGGCTCCAGGCGATGAGCATGTTCCCCCTCCCGAAGGACCCGAACGCCTACGCGAGCGGCCACTTCGTCGACCACCGGAGCCGGCTCGAGGACCGGTGGGGCGGCTGGTACGTCACCGGCACGCACGGCGACTCGGCGCACATGGGGAACGTCGAGGTGGAGGACGTCGACGATCCGAATGCGACATTCGGCGTCGTGCCGCCGGTGATCGAATCCATGGAGGGCCGGTTCGACCTCGAAGGCTTCCCGACCCCGTACAGCGACGTCGTGGCTCTCCTGGTGCTTGACCACCAGGTGCACATGACGAACCTGATCACGCGCGTCGGCTGGGAAGCGCGGCGGATCGCGCACCGGGAGGCGCATGTCGCCCCGGAGGACCGCGGCCGGTCCACCGACGACGGCCGCTTCCGGGAAATCGTCGACGAGGCGGCGGTCGAGCTGGTCGACTACCTGCTGTTCGTGGACGAGGCGCCGCTGCCCGCCGGCATCGCCGGCGCGTCCGGCTTCGCGGAGGCGTTCGCGGCCCGCGGCCCGCACGACAGCCAGGGGCGGACGCTCCGGGAGGTCGGCCTCGACGGCCGGCTGTTCCGATACCCGTGCAGCTACCTGATCTATACGGCCGCGTTCGACGCGTTGCCCGACTTCGCGCTCGAGGCGATCTACCGCAGGATGTGGGCCGTGCTGTCAGGCGAGATGACCGAATCTCCCTACGATCGCCTCAGCCTCGCCGACCGGCAGGCGATCGTGGAGATTCTCCGCGACACGAAGCCGGGCCTGCCGGACTACTTCACGCCGGTGACGCGGTAGCGGACATCCTGCCGGCCCCGAGGCCGGCGCGCACCACGGATCGCTACACCGCGCCGTAGGCGACCAGCGCTTCCGCCACCTTGCGGAACCCCGCGATGTTCGCGCCCCGGACGTAATCGACGTGGCCGTCGTCGCCGGTCCCGTCGGCGCAGCACTTCTGGTGGATCCCCTTCATGATCTTCTGCAGTTGCGTATCCACCTCGTGGTGGTCCCACGAGATCCGGAGCGCATTCTGGCTCTGCTCCAGGCCCGATACGGCGACGCCGCCGGCGTTGGCCGCCTTTCCGGGGCCGAACAGGATCTTCCGGGCACGGAAGAGGTGGACGGCGTCCGGCGTGGACGGCATGTTGGCGCCCTCCGACACCGCGATGCAGCCGTTGTCGAGCAGCGCCGTCGCGTCGTCGCCGTCGAGTTCGTTCTGCGTCGCGCACGGCAGCGCGAGGTCGCACGGCACGCGCCACGGCCGCTGCCCCGCGTGATAGTCGCAGCCGAAGTGATCGGCGTACTCGCGGATCCGCCCGCGCCGCTTCTCCTTCAGGTCCTTCAGCCAGCAGAGCTTGTCGGCGTTGATGCCGTCCGGATCGTGGATGAAGCCGCCGGAGTCCGAGGCCACCACCACCGTCGCTCCCAGTTCGATCAGCTTCTCTATCGCGTAGAGGGCGACGTTGCCCGATCCGGAAACGACGGCAGTCTTTCCGCGCACCTCGGCGCTGCGCGTCGCGAGCATGTTCTTGAGGAAGTAGACCGCGCCATAGCCGGTCGCCTCGGTCCGGACCCGGCTGCCGCCGAAGGCGAGTCCCTTGCCGGTCAGCACGCCGGTGAACCGGTTGGAGAGCCGCATGTACTGGCCGAAGAGGTAGCCGATCTCCCTCGCCCCGACGCCGATATCGCCCGCCGGCACGTCGGTGTCCTCGCCGATGTGCCGGTGCAGCTCGCGCATCATCGACTGACAGAAGCGCATCACTTCGCTGTCGCTCTTCCCGTGCGGGTTGAAGTTCGCGCCTCCCTTCGCTCCTCCCATCGGCAAGCCGGTCAGGCTGTTCTTCAGGATCTGTTCGAAGCCGAGGAACTTGAGCACGCTGCGGGTCACCGTCGGGTGGAAGCGCAGGCCGCCCTTGTAGGGGCCGATCGCGTTGGAGAACTGCACGCGCCAGGCGCGGTCGGCGTGGATGTAGCCGTCGTCGCTCTGCCACGTGACGCGGAACGTGATGATCCGGTCCGGCTCGGTCAGCCGCTCCAGGATCTTCAGCCGTTCGTACTCCGGATGGTGCTGCTGGATGAACGGGATGACCGACTCGGCTACCTCCTGGACCGCCTGGTGGAACTCCGGCTCCGCCGGGTTGCGGCGGACGAGTCCCTGCATGAAGTTCTCAAGCGTGAGTGGTCTTGGTCGGTGCTGGATATGCATGGCTGCCCTTCAGGCGATGCATCGCCGATCGGAGGTGGCAGGGCTTCACGGCGGGTTACTTGGCCTCTCTCTTCAGCATAGCGGCGAGATCGCGTTTCTGTCCCGGCCGGCGGTCATCTCCGAGGGCCAGCATCCACATCGGGTAGGGAAGGGGCCGCGCGCTCACCTCGTCGAGCGACGTCAGCTCCTGGGCCGACAGTTTGAGGTCGACGGAGGCCAGGTTGTCGCGCAACTGATCCATCCGCTTCGCGCCGATGATGACGCTCGAGACGGCCGGCTTCGCCAGCAGCCAGGCGAGCGCCACCTGCGCCACCGACACGCCGTGCGCTTCGGCGACCGCCGCCATCACGTCGAGGATGTCGAAGGTCTGGTCGCGGTCGACCGGCGGGAAGTCGAAGGCGGCGCGCCGCGCCTCGCGGTCGCGGGCGCCCGCGCGCGTGAACTTGCCGGTCAGGAAGCCTCCCGCGAGCGGACTCCAGACCAGCAGCGCGAGCCCCTGATCCTGAATCAGCGGGATGGTGTCGGTCTCCAGTTCGCGCCCCGCGAGCGAGTAGTACGACTGCGTCGCGCAGAACCGCTCGAGGCCGCGCCGCTCGGAGGCGCCGAGCGCCTTCATCAGTTCCCACGCCGGCAGGTTCGAGCAGCCGATGTAGCGAACCTTACCGGCGCGCACGAGATCGGAGAGCGCGCCGAGCGTCTCCTCGATGTCGGTGTCCGGGTCGCCCCGATGGATCTGGTAGAGGTCGATGTAGTCGGTGCCGAGCCGGCGCAGACTCGCTTCGCACGCCCGGATGATGTGGAGCCGCGACAGCCCCACCTGGTTGGCGCCCGGCCCCATCCGGCCGCGCACCTTGGTGGCGATGACGACCTCCTGCCGCTTGGACGCGAGCGCCTTCCCGAGAATCTCCTCGGAATCGCCGGTGGAGTAGACGTCCGCGGTGTCGAAGAAGTTGATCCCCGCGTCGATCGACGACCCGACCAGCGCGTCGGCGTCCCGCTGGCCCAGGGCGCCAATGATCTCCCACTCCGTTCCGAACGTCATCGCGCCCAGGCAGAGCTCCGACACGTAGACGCCCGTCCTTCCCAACTGTCGATAGTTCATGGCCCGCATTCTAGCCGTTGCAGATACACTGCAAGGTGGCGCATGACGAGACGGGACAGGTTCGATCGCTTGTCCGGCGGGCAGTCCGGGCGGTCATGTCGGGACCGTTTGCTGGCCCTCGCCCGACGCTGTGCGCAGTTACCGGAACTGGATCCCAGGTCCGCTGAAGAGATAATCGGCTACGACGAACACGGCCTGCCCACCTGAGGCCAAACCGCTTCAGCGAGCGTTCCACTGGGCGACCATCCAGTCGCCGGCGGCCTGGAGCGACGGCACGTAGCTGCCCATGTTGAAGTGGCCGACGCCCTCCAGGGGGGTGAAGGCGACCGGGTGGCCGGCCGCATCCAGTTGATGGAACGCGGCCTCTGCGGGCTCGAACGGGACCACTTCGTCGACGCGGCTGTGAATGATGTGGATCGGCATGTCGCCGAACGCGTCGGGATCGAGGTCATTGGCCCGCCCCGCGATCGGAATGGCCCCGGTGAAGAAGTCGGCATGCTGCCCGGCGAAGAACCAGGTTCCGGCGCCGCCCAGGCTGAAGCCGGTCACCAGGACGCGCGTGCGGTCGATGTTGTAGTTGTCGACGACCTGCATGAGCAACGCCATCACGCCCCGGTCGGCGACCTCGGAGTTCCAGCGCCGGGTCGGGACATCCGGCGCGACCATCACGGCGCCGAGGCTGCGGAGCGCCGGCTCGAAGATGGTCTGCAGGTTCCGGCTGCCGTAGTAGGCGCCGGTGATGCCGCCCGGGTGCAGGGCGAGCACGAGCGGGCGCGGCTCGCCGTCCGGGTCATAGCCGTCGGGCAGGGAAAGGGCGTACGGCATCTCGCCGTGGCCGTCGATGGTGAAGACCAGGTGCTCCATGGAAGGACGTCCCCCTTGGGCCGCCAAGGGCGTAGCGGCAAGAAGCAGGAGTCCCGCAACCAGAGTCGCGCCGAATGCAATTCGCGTGTCCTGCATCATGTCGCTCCTTCGCCGGCATGATACTGCAACGTTCTGCGGCCCCGACTTCCGGCGCCGCCCGACCGGTCGGCCACGCACCTCGCCGAACGCGCTATACTCACATGACGCGCACACGGCGTTCCGGATCCCCTAACGGCGTCAGGCGCTCCGTGCCGCGGTACTGCTGGCGCACCCCTCGTCGTTGGCTGCATCATGCCGAAACACGTACACGAGATCAGGGATCCGATCCATGTCTTTGTGCGCCTGGACAGCACGGAGCGCGATGTCCTCGACTCCGCTCCCTTCCAGCGTCTGCGGCACATCCATCAACTGGCGCTCACTTACCTTGTTTACCCTGGTGCGACGCACCGTCGATTCGAGCATTCCCTGGGCGTAATGGAACTGGCGACGCGGGTGTTTGACGTTGTTACCGCGCGCCCACACTTGACCGATGAGATCCAGGAACGCCTCGAGGCGCCGCGCGAGCAACTCGGCTACTGGCGACGCGTCCTTCGCATGGCCGCGCTTTGTCATGACCTCGGCCACCTTCCGTTCTCCCACGCGGCCGAGGAACTCTTGCCGGATGGGTGGAATCACGAACGTCTCACGCGTGCACTCATCGAGAGTGAACCGCTGCGGTCCATTTGGAACGCGATGACGCCACCTCTCAGATGCAACGATATTGTCAAGCTGGCAATCGGGCCCGGCGCAGCGAAGGACCTGACATTCTCGCCTTGGGAGACCATTCTGGCGGATATCATCGTCGGCGACGCGTTTGGCGTCGACCGGATGGACTATCTGCTTCGTGATTCGCACCACACCGGCGTTGCTTACGGCAAGTTCGATCATTATCGTCTCATCGATACGATTCGCATTCTCCCGGTTCCTGACGATTCGGACGCGGGAACGGTTGGGGAACTCGCACTTGGCCTGGAGGAAGGCGGCAGACATTCCGCCGAAGCGCTTATGCTGGCGCGGTACTTTATGTACTCGCAGGTCTACTTTCATCCTGTTCGTCGAATCTATGACATACACTTGTTGGATTTCCTGCGAGATACCCTCGACGGCGGCACTTTCTCGATCGAGCTTCGGGAGCATCTCCGTAGCACCGACAACGAACTGACGGCAATGTTGCGGCAGGCAGCGGGTGATTCCCGCCGGCTGGGAAACGTCCATGCGGATCGCATTGTCCACCGGAGACACTTCAAAGTCGTTTACCAGCGCAACCCAGCCGATGTGGCGATCAATCCAGAGGCGGGAGCGGCCGTTTGCAGAGCGCTGCGCGACAAGTACGGCGGCGATATGATCAGGCACGACCGTTCGCGGCCGAGGAGCGTGTCGCAGGATTTTCCTGTGGAACTCGGTGACGAAGTGGTCTCCTCGCTTGAAGTGTCGGAACTGCTGAAGGAAGTGCCGGTATGGTCGGTGGACAATGTATTTGCTGACGATTCGATCCTGAAGGACGCGAAGAATTGGGTGCGGGAGAACCGGGAGGATATCATTCGGCTTCCGGAGGAGGGCGACAGTGAATAGACTTGCGAGGGCGGCAGTACTCACGAGACTCGTGGAGGCCCTGCGGTGTCGGGGAAGTCGGTGTGGAGAGACCCACATTCAGAAGGCCGTGTATTTTCTCCAGGAATTGAGAAGCGTTCCGCTAGAGTTCGATTTTGTACTCTATAAATACGGCCCATACTCGTTCGACCTCAGGGATGAACTGATGAGTTTGCGGGCCGACGGGCTTGTCCAGTTGGCTTCCGGCGCCCGCATGGGTTCGAGGTTTGAAACGACGGACCGGACGCAGTACTTTCACAGTCGGTTCTCCAGGACTCTGGAGGCGCACGAAGCCAGCCTGGAGTTTGTCGCTGAGAAGGTTGATAACAAGGGCGTGGCGGACTTGGAACGATATGCTACGGCTCTTCATGTGGTCAAGAGTGAGCCAACGCTACCCGAACAGGATCAAGTAGAAAGGTTGACGCTATACAAGCCGCACATTGCCGATGTTGCCGCAACGGAGGCGGTTAGGAAGGTCAAAGATTGGATAGCGGAGGCGACGGACGCACGGTAGAGGTCCGAACACGGTTCGCACCCAGCCCGACGGGATACCTGCATATCGGCGGGGTGCGGACGGCGCTGTTCAACTGGCTCTTCGCGCGGCGCCACGGCGGGCGGTTCATTCTCCGGATCGACGACACCGACCGCGAGCGCAACGTCTCGGAGGCGCTGCAGCCGATCCTGGATGGCTTCCGCTGGCTGGGAATCGACTGGGACGAGGGGCCCGAGGTGGGCGGCCCGTGCGCGCCGTACTTCCAGTCGGAGCGGGGCGATCGTTACCGCGCCGCCGTCGACGCGCTGCTCGCGCGCGGCTGCGCCTACCGGGATTACGCGACCGCGAACGAGACGTCGGCGGAGCGCGACGCGGCGCAACGGGCCAAGCGACGCTTTATCTACAGCCGCCGCTGGATGGCAGAGACGGACGCCGACGCGGCGCGCTTCGAGGCCGAGGGCCGCACCGCGGTGGTCCGCCTGAAGATGCCGCGCGAAGGCGCCTGCGCCTTCGACGATCTGGTCCGCGGTCCCGTCGCGTTCGACTGGGCGCTGGAGCAGGACCACGTGATTCAGCGGGCCGACGGCACGCCGCTCTATCACCTGGCGAGCGCGGTGGATGACCACGACGTCGACATCACGCACGTCATCCGCGCCGAGGAACACCTGTCGAACACGCCGCGGCAGATCTTCATCATGCAATCCCTAGGCTACGACCTGCCGCGCTATGCGCACGTCCCGTACGTGGCGGCGCCGGGCAGCAGCGAGAAGCTCAGCAAGCGGAAACTGGAGAAGTACCTCCGGCAGGATGACTTCCGGAAGGCGTACGAGCATGCGTCGGGCATCATGGCGGCACTCGGCGAGACCGCGGACGGCGAGGCGTTCAACCCGGTGATGGTCGGCTTCTACCGTTCGGTCGGCTATCTCCCGGACGCGCTGCTCAACTACCTGCTGCTCCTCGGCTGGTCGCTCGACGACCGGACCGAGGACTTCTCGCGCGACGCGATGATTGCGAACTTCTCGCTCGAGCGGGTCAACAAGTCGGCGGCCAGCTTCGATCCCCAGAAGCTGCTGGCGTTCCAGGAACGCCGCATGGCGCGCCTTTCCCTGGACGAGAAGGTCGACAGGGTGCGCCCCTACCTGACCGCGGCCCTCCGCGCGGGCGCCGGCGCGCCGGCGGGGGCGCCCCTGGCCACGCCGGCTCAAGGCGCGCCGCATTCCAGCCCGGCACTGGCGACCGCCGACCCTGCGCCCGCCGGCCGGCTCCGCGCCGTTGTCGCCGCCGCCGGCGACCGCCTGAAGGTGGCGGGCGACATCGTGAACTACACGGAGTTCTTTCTCGCCGACGATGCCTTTCCCTACGACCCGAAGGCGTTTGCGAAGCGCATCGCGAGGGACGGGGCCCCCGAGCTGCTCGCCCGGTTCCGGTCCGCCCTGGCCGGCGTCGACCCCTTCGCGGCGGCGACCGTCGAGGCCGCCCTGCACCGCTTCGTCGACGCCGAAGGCATCCGGATCGGCGGCATCATCCACGCCGTTCGCGTCGCCGTCACCGGCAAGGCGGTCGGCTTCGGCCTGTTCGAAGCGATGGCGATCCTGGGCCGCGAGTCCTGTCTCGCTAGAATTGATCGTGCGCTGGCCGCGGTGGCGGCCAGTTCGACCGCGCCGGACCCGGCCAGCCCAGGCCCGGCCGCGGCAGGACCGACATCGTGACGACACCCGACGCCGCAACGCCCAGTCTCGACTTCATTCGCGAGATCGTCGCCGACGACAAGGCGCACGACCGCCGCCACGGTCGGGTCCACACGCGCTTTCCGCCGGAACCGAACGGCTACCTCCACATCGGCCACGCCAAGGCGATCTGCCTCAACTTCGGCATCGCCGACGAGTACGACGGCCTGTGCAACCTCCGGATGGACGACACCAACCCGGAGACCGAGAAGATCGAGTTCGTCCGCGCCATCGAGAAGGACGTCCGCTGGCTCGGTTTCGACTGGGAAGATCGTTCGTTCTATGCGTCGGACTACTTCGAGCAGCTCTACGAGTGCGCGGTGAACCTGATCCGGAAGGGGCTCGCCTACGTCGACGACCTGCCGGGCGATCAGGTGAGCGCCTACCGCGGCCGCTGGGACGAACCGGGCCGCAACTCGCCCTATCGCGACCGTCCCGTCGAGGAGAACCTCGACTTGTTCACCCGCATGCGCGCCGGCGAGTTCGAGGACGGCGCCCGCACGCTCCGCGCGAAGATCGACATGGCGGCTCCCAACATGAACCTGCGCGATCCGACCATCTACCGCATCCGCCGCAGCCCGCACTACCGCTCCGGCGACGACTGGGTGATCTATCCGACCTACGACTTCACGCATCCGCTCTCCGACGCGTTCGAGCGGGTGACGCACTCGCTCTGCACGCTCGAGTTCGAGGACCATCGCCCGCTCTACGACTGGTACCTGCAGGCGCTCGACTTCGAGGATCCGCCTCGCCAGATCGAGTTCGCCCGGCTCAACCTGACCTACACCGTCCTCAGCAAGCGGAAGCTGCTGGAACTGGTCGAGGGCGGCCATGTCGCAGGCTGGGACGACCCGCGCATGCCGACGCTCACCGCGCTGCGCCGGCGCGGCTGCCCCCCCGCCGCCATCCGCGACTTCTGCAACCGGATTGGCATCGCGAAAGCGAACTCCGTCGTGCAGGTGGCCCAGCTCGAGGACGCCGTCCGGCAGGAGCTGAACCGCACCGCGACCCGCGTCATGGCGGTGCTGCGCCCGCTGAAGGTGGTGATCGAGAACTATCCGGAGGATCGCATCGAGCAGCTCGAGGCGGTCAACAACCCGGAGGACGAGAGCGCCGGCACCCGCCCGGTTCCCTTCGGGCGCGAGCTCTGGATCGAGCGCAGCGACTTCATGGAGGATCCGCCGCGCAAGTTCTTCCGTCTCGCGCCGGGCCGCGAGGTCCGCCTGCGCTACGCCTATTTCCTGACCTGCCGCGACGTCGTCAAGGACGCCGACGGCAACGTCGTCGAGTTGCGCTGCACCTACGACCCGGAGACGCGCGGCGGCTACGCGCCGGACGGCCGCAAGGTGCGCGGCACCATCCACTGGGTCTCCGCGCAGCACGCCGTCCGCGCCGAGGCGCGCCTCTACGACCACCTGTTCACGGCCGAGTATCCGGAGGATCTGCCGGAAGGCGCCAACTGGCTCGACGGCATCAACCCGGCGTCGCTCGAGACGCTCGACGCGTGCTACGTCGAGCCGGGCATCGCCGCCGCCCCCGCCGGGACCCGCTGCCAGTTCGAGCGTCTCGGCTACTTCTGCGTCGACCCCGACTCGACGCCGGCCCGTCCCGTCTTCAACCGCACCGTCACCCTGCGCGACACCTGGGCGAGAATCGCGAAGCGGCAGGCATAGGAAAAGGCGGCGGGCGCGTAGTACGCTAGCCGGAGCCTGGACGCCCCTGGGGGGGCAGCCGCACAGGAGGCATCTTATGCAGTCCGAACAGCCACGTTCGTTCCTGGCGTCGTTCCTCGTCGTCGGTGCGCTCGCCGCCACGCTCGGCATCGGCGCCCTCTTCCTCGGCGAGGCCTACGAAGCGACCGCGCCCGCCATCGCGGCGCCCGCCGAGGGGAGTGGAGGCGCACTTGCGGAGGCCGATCTCGACACCGTCGATCCGGCGGCAGTCGGCCTGTCCGCCGAGCGCCTCGAACGTCTCGACGCCGGCCTGCAGGGCCTGGTCGACGACGGCAGGATCGCCGGCGTGGTCGCCCTCGTCGCCCGCCACGGCAAGATCGCGTTCGCCGACGTCGCCGGCGTCCGGAACGTCGACACTGGCAGCCCGATGACGCGCGATTCCATCTTCCGCATCTTCTCGATGACGAAGCCGATCACCGGCGTGGCGATGATGATGCTCTACGAGGAAGGGAAGTGGCGGCTGAACGATCCCGTCGAGCGGTACATCCCGGAGTTCGCCGACCTCAAGGTGTATGCCGGTGAGAACCCTGACGGCTCGATGCGGCTGGAGGATCCGGACCACCCGATCACGATGCGCGAGCTGATGACCCACACCGCCGGCCTCGGCTACGTGCTCAACCCGCGCCACCCCGTCAACCAACTGTTCATGGAGCAGCGCGTCCTCAACCCGACGGAAGAGTTGCAGGTGATGATCGACAAGCTGGCCGGCATCCCGCTGCTGGCGCAGCCGGGCCAGCGCTGGATCTACAGCGTCGCCGTCGACGTGCGCGGCTATATCGTCGAGAAGCTGTCGGGCCAGCCCTTCGAGCAGTTCCTGCAGGAGCGGATCTTCGACCCCCTCGGCATGGTCGATACGAAGTTCTACGTGCCGGAGGCCAACGTCGACCGCATCGCCCTGCGTCACACCATCGACGAGAGCGGCGACCTCGTGCTCGACTCACGCGGCGATCCGTTCACCGCCAACCCGGCCGGCCCGTCCGGCGGCGGCGGACTCTTCGGCACCGCCGACGACTACATCCGCTTCGCGCAGATGCTGCTGAACGGCGGCGAGTTCGACGGCCAGCGCCTGCTCGCGCCGCGCACCGTCGAGATGATCCGCACCAACCACATGTCGGCCGAGGCGACCGAGAACATGCGCGCCGGCATGGGCTTCGGCATGGACGTCATGATCTACGAGGATCCGGCCGCCGCCGGGGAGCCGCATGGCGCCGGCACCTACTACTGGCTCGGCATCGACGGCACCTGGTTCTGGATCGACCCCGCCCACGACCTCGTCTTCGTCGGCATGCTGCAGCACCGGGGCCCCAACCAGCAATACACGCACGGCGTCAGCTGAAGCGCCAACAACGCTTGGTACTCAGGCTCGCAAATATTGTCATCAATTGGAGGCGAGCATGCAGCAACTGGGTCTACCAGGCGATCGTCAACTGACGCCGGCGGCGCGGGCATGGCATCCGGCACCCCGAAGATGACCGCGGGCCGAGCGGCTCTCGTGAGCCTGCTTGGCGGCGGCAGCCAGCTTGTGGTCCTGGCACCGAATCAGCGCGTTTCCTCGGTCAGCCAGCGCGCGGCCGGCACCCAGGTCACGCCGTTCGGAAGCCGCCGCCGGGGCGGCGACGCATCAAGCGTTACGAGCAGGAGACGGGCGTCGCGGTACGCCTGACCTGCCGACCGGAGCGCGCGCACTTCCCGCTCCCAGGTCGTGTCCTCCCTCGTATCGAGGCAGACCTGGACAAGCAAGGGCGGCTCTCCCGGGCGGTGGGCGAAGAAGTCGACTTCCCAGCCCTCCGCCGTGCGCAAGTAGGAGACTTCCCAGCCGCGCCGTTCCAACTCCAGCAGGATGGCGGTCTCCAGGGCGCGGCCCTCGTGGCTGCGACCGCTGCCCGCGAACAGCGAGATTAGCCCCGGGTCCACGGGATACGCCTTGCGGGGATTGACCATTCTCTGGCGTTCCGAGGCGGCATGCAGAGAGACGGTGCGCACGAGGAAGGCATCCTCCAGGTACCCGAGGTAGGAGTGCAACGTGTCCTTGCCGACCCGCACCCCCTGCGAGCGCAGGGTGTCGTAGTGTTTCTTCACGGAGAATGCCCCGCCGGGGTTCGCCAGCAACTGCCGCTGCAGCCAGCGTAGCGCCAACGGATTCGTGACCCCATGCCGGTCGATCACGTCGCGCAGCACGACGACGTCGACGTAGCCGCTCAGCAACGCCGCCCGGTCTCGCGGGTCCGCACCCTGCGCCTCGGGGAAACCGCCCTCGATGAGATAGCGCCGCAGGCGCTGGTCGAGCGCCGCCGCTGGCCATTCCTCCGACCCGGTGCGCGCCGGCGGTTCGTCCCCGGTGTGGCGCAACGCTTCCCGGAAACTGAAGGGATGAACCAGCACTTCCATCGCCCGCCCGCGAAGGCTGGTGGCCACCTCCCTGCTCAGGAGGCGGGCCGAGGAGCCGGAGAGGAACACGTCGACGCCGCCTGTGTCCATCAGACGCCGGACCAGTCCTTCCCAGCCCGGCACTTGCTGGACTTCATCCAGGTAGACAGTGACGACGTTCTTTCCGCGGAGGTGTGGAAACCGGCGGGCGTGCTCCTCGATCAGCCAGCCGAGGTCGGCCACGGTGAGACCGGTGAGCCGCTCGTCCTCGAGCAGGAGCATCAACTGCGATTCGGGGGGAGCGCCGGCACGCAGGCGCGCGGAGCGGCACTGCGCCAGAAACGAGGTCTTGCCACTGCGGCGCACGCCGATGACGGCAAACGCCTTGCCGGGGATCGCGGGCAGCCGCACGTCCCGGTGCGTCAGGCGCCGGAGCGGCAGGGCGAGTGACTCGTCCAGCTTGGCGCCCAGGAGCTCTCGTGAAATTGTCACTGGTGAAATGACAATATATGGAAATTTGTCATTTTGCAAAGGACAACTTGCCGAGACGATTCCGGTCGCGCCGGCGGAGGTTCCTTCCAGCAGCCCGTGGTGAAACCCCGTGTGACACCGAGAGCGGCGAGGCGCCCGGCTGACAAGGCGCGACGAGGGAGCATATTGGCCATATGCGACCGAGGAGCAACGCCGTTCAGCCGGGATGCATCGCCGCTCGAATGTAGAGGGGGTTTCACCACGGGCTGCTAGAGCCGTATCGGAACGCGGCGGCTTCGCCCGGTAGGACTACTGGCGAATCCGATGCCCGAGGACGCTGAGGGCCGCCGCCGCGGCCAGCTTGTGGTCCTTGCGCCAGGGCGTTCCCGCCTCTCGGCCGAACCGGGCAATGAGCGCGGTGACCGCGGCGACATCGACGTCCATGGCTTCGGCGGCGAGCACCGTCGGGTCGGTCCTGCGCGGGTACCGCCGGACTTCCATACCGAGGCCGGCGGCGGCGTCGGCGAGGAACTCCCGGTACAGCATGCCGTCCGCGGCATTGATCAAGGGGCGTGAGCGGAGGACCTCCTCCAGCGAGTCGGGCAGCTTGTCGTACCGACTCGCGGGAAGGACCAGCGCCTGGGCACGGTAGGTCGCGAGCAGGGTCGAAATCGCCGCCCGCGCGTGTTCCGCCACCGATCGCCTCACCCGGTCCACGAGTTCCGTGGCCGCTCCGAGGTCCAGCGTCAGAGCTTCGTGGTGGTAGGGCGCGCTCGGGAGTCCCTGGTCGATCAGCGCAACATGCCGCCGATCGAGAAAGACGGGGGCGCCGTCTTCTACCGCGAGGGTGACCAGCTCGGCCCGCGCGTAGTGGTCGGCGGCGCCGATGATGACGTCGGCGACACTCATCGCTGACGACTGTACCGCGAGTCCCGCGCCCACCAGGCGGAGTCCCGCGCCGATCAGGCGGGCGCAGCGGCCGCGGCGGAGGAATCAGTAGCGGACGCGGAGCCCCCCGATGGCCCAGGCGCCGGGGGAAAGGAAGCCGTCCTCGTAGTAGACGTTGTTGAACAGGTTCTCGACCTTCGCGTACAGATCCAGTCCGAGGTCCTGCCGGGCCAGCAGGTCGTAACGGACGACCACGTCGCCCTTCACGGGACCGGTGAAGATGAAGTGGCGGCCCTGCCCGCCGAACGGCGACAACGAATAGTCGCTGGCGACGAACAGGTCGAACGTCACGCTGGCGCGCTGGGCGATCCACTGCGTGGCCGTGAGCGTGAACAGGTGCTTCGACAGTCCCAGCACGCCGAAGAAGTCCTCGCCGATGGTCGGCGTGTTCGATTCCGCGTCGGTGTAGGTGTACGAGGCCCGCAACTGGGTCGACAGCGAAGGAGCGGCCTGCACGCTCGCTTCCACGCCGCGCGCCCGGCCGCCGCCCGTGTTGCGGTAGCCGCCGAACCGGCCGAAGGGATCGGTGGCGGCCGGGAAGTTCGCGAAGTCGAAGATGATGGTTTCCTGCAGGTCGGTGTAGAAGACGGTGGCGCTCAACTGCAGTTGCGAGTCGAACAGCCACTGGTCGATGCCGCCGTCGTACGCCACCGAGCGTTCCGGGTTCAGGCCCGGATCACCCCAGAAGTTGAACGCGCTGCTGAAGGAGGAGAACGATCCGCCGAAGCGCTCGAACGGCGACGGTACGCGGTAGCTGTTGCCCACGTGCGCCCGCAACTTCGTTCCGCTGTCCGGGAAGAGGTACGCCACGGCCGCGTCGCCCGTGTAGGCGTTCGGTGCTTCGACGTTCAGGTCGCCGTACGGGTGGCTGCCGCCGACGAACAGAGGATCCGGCAGATTGAACGTCTGGAAGCGTCCGCTGAAGCTCAACTGCAGGCGGCTGTCGAGCAGCTCGATCCGATCCTGCGCGTACAGCGCCTGGCTGTAGGACGCGATCGTGACGGTTGCCGCGTCCCCCGAGGCCTCGCGGTAGTACTCCTCACGCTCGAACTCGTAGCCGGCGCTGAAGAAGTTGGTCGTCCCGAACGCCGAGTCGAGACGGGCCTGGATCGTGTCGACATGTCCGTTGAAGTGACTGCTGTTCACGGCGAGCGGCTGGTAGCCCGCGCCGCGTGGCCCGTCGATGAACTCCCGGTTGGTGTCGACGCCCTGATAGCTGATGCGGTAGTTGGTGCCGGGCGCGACGCGGTGGCGCACGGTCGCCATGCCGTTCAGGAAGGAGGACTGGCGGTCGTTGTCGGGGTCGTTGGCACTCGGCACGAACGTCGCGCTGCCGCCGCTGAAGGGCAGGCCCTGCTCGTAGAGCCCGAGCTGGTCCGTCGGCAGGGCGACGGCCGGGATGATGCCGTCTGCGGGGAAGTTGTCGACCACCGCGGCCGGGAACGCAGGACTGTCGCGCAGGCGCACGTTGTCGACGGTGTACCAGAGGCGGCCGGTTGCCGAGAACGTGGGCGTGGCCTGGTAGCGGAGCATCCCCTGCGGCGAGACGCTGCGGTACGGATTCGCCCCGCGAACCCCCTTCGTCACGTCGATGTAGGAAAGGGCGCCGCTGTACGTGAGCCGGTCGTCGGCCACGCCGCCGCGTATGCTCGGCACGGAGCGGAACATGCCCAGCCCGCCGCCCTCGACGAGGACGTCTCCCTGCGCCGGTCCACCGCCGGTGCGCGACGTGATGTTGATGACGCCCGCCATCGCGCTCGAACCGTACAGCGACGACCCGGAGCCGCGCATCACTTCGATCTGCTCGGTATCGACGGTGGTCAGATGGGCCAGGAAGGCGGTCGTGTCGCCCTGCGGACTCGCGGCGTCCCGAAAGCGCATGCCGTCGATGAGCACGGCCGTGTCCTGGTTTCGCATGCCGCGCGTCTTGATGGTCGTGAAGCTGCCCGGCCCTCCCAGCGACTTCACGCGGATGCCCGGCAGCGTGCGGACGGCCTCGGCCACGGACATCTCGTTGCGCAGGGCGAGCTCCTCCGCGTCGATGACGTCGACCGCCTTCGCCGTCTCCTGCACCGTCAGCGGCGTGCTCGACGCCGTCACCACGACCTCGGCGGTCACGCCCGTGACGCCCAGCGTCAGGTCGCTGCTGCTGGGGCCGTCGACGCGGAGCACCGTCGCGCCCGACAACGCTCCCGCGGCTCCCCGCGCTTCCAGCACGTAGTCGCCGGCCGGAATGCCATCGAACGCATAGCTACCGTCCGGTTGGCTGACGGCCTCCCGCACCTGTCCGCTCGCGCGGTCGAAGAGCCGGATCTCGGCGTCCGGGACAACCCGCTGCTGCGGGTCGAGAATACGCCCCGCGAGGCTGTCGGCCTCGGCCGGGTGCGCCAGCGCCAGCGCCAGTACCAGCGCACCCGCGACGGCCACTATGCGACACAGTGTGCGCAATGAACTTCCCTGCATTACCCATCTCCCTCCATGCGGGGGCAAGTCTAGCGAACGGGTAGGGCAGCGCCCCTTAAGAGTTCCTGAAGACGGGCTCGCCGTTGCGCGACTTGTATACAGTAGGGTGCCCTGCGGGTTTCCTGCTTATGCTGCTGCATGCGATCGGAATGGTCTGCAGTCTGGGCGCGGTGATCTTCGCCACCGGTGTCCGGGATCGAAAGGGCGCCGCCGCCCTCGTGGCCGGCTTTGCCGCCGCCGCCGTCTGGCTGCGTCCCGAGCCGGTGCTGGTGGGCGGCATCGCCGCGGGCGCCGCGGCGCTCTCGCTCGCCCGACCGCGCCGCGTGCCGGGGAACCTCATCGATTCGGCCGTTGCAGGATTGCTCGGCGGTCTGTGGGGCCACGTGCTCGTTCAGTTCAGCCTGCCCCCTTCGAGCGCCTGGCCGCTGGCGGCGGCGGTGGTCGGCGCCGCGGCGTTCATATCGCAGCGCCAGCCACGTTTCGCCCCGCTGGCGATGCGGGAGGACGCGCGTCTGGCGCACGCGTTCCTGGCGGTTCTGGTCGCCGCCTGGCCTGCCGTGTCGACGGGCTGGAGCGCGGCCGCCGCGATGAACCTTGAATCCGAAGCGACGGTGCGCGCTGCAGTGCAGCCCCCGGTCGCCATCGGACTGGCGGCGCTCGTGTCGCTCGGCGGGCTGCACGCGCTCTGGAGGCGCGCATGAGCATGCTGGGGACGCTCGAGAACGGGCTGTTCGCGCTGGCGCAGGTGCTGCGGTTCCCGGTCATCGCGCTGCTCTGGGTGGCCGTGGCCGCGGTCGTGTTCATGGCGGGCGGCTGCCTGGTGGAGTGGCTGGCGCGCCGGCGCGAGCGGAGCGGCTTCGACCTCAACGCCTGGCTGGACGCAGGCACGGTACTGGGGTCGGACGCCGCCCGGCTGGGCGCGCTGCCGGCGCCGCTCCGCGCCCTGTTGCGCGACGTCGAGGCCGAGCACCGCAAGCCGTCCTTCGGCGACGGCGGGCTCGAGCACCTCGTCCTCGGACGCGAGGAAAAGGTGCGGCGCACGCTGAACGGGTCGCGACTGCTCGTCAAGGTGGGGCCGAGTCTCGGACTGCTCGGCACGCTCATCCCGATGGGGACGGCGCTGGCGTCGCTCACCACCGGCAACCTGGAAGTGATGGCGGGGCAGATGGTCGTCGCATTCACGACCACCATCGTCGGCCTCGCGGCCGGCACGGTCGCCTACGTCATCCAGGTCGTGCGGCACGGCTGGGTCAACGAAACCGTCCGCGAGCAGCGGTTCCTGGCGGAGCGGCTGGCCGCGGAACTCGGGCGGGGCGCGGGCGGCGAGCTCGCGGCGGAGGAACGACACGATGGGGCGCTTTCTGCATCTGCCGTCGCCGGCTGACACCGAAGACGAGGATCCGCTGTCGGGCGTCGCGAACATCTTCGACGTATCCGTGGTGTTCATCGTCGGCCTGATGATCGCCCTCTTCTCCGTCTACCGCATCGGCGACCTCGTCGATGCCGACAGCGAGGTGACGCTCGTGAAGACCAACGCGGACGGCCTCAGCGAAATCATCGTCAAGCGCGGCACCGAGATCGAGGCGTACGAGCTGACCGGCGAGACCCTGGGCGGCCAGGGCGAACGGCTCGGCACCGCGTACCGCCTCGCCGACGGGCAGGTCATCTATGTGCCGGACTAGAGTTGTCGGCGCCCTGCTGGGCGCCCTGCTGATTGCAAGCTGCCTGGCCGCCCCGGCGAGCGCACAGGAGGTCCGCCTCGGGTACTTCACCGGCGACACGACGCTTCCCGGCGTGCTGGCCGCCTGGCAGGGGCTGCTCGGCGAACGCCCGGACCTGCGCGAGCGGGTCGAGGTCACCTTCCTGACCGAGTCGCTGCTCGACAGCGTCGACCCCGCGGACATGCTCGCCAGCGACGTGCTGATTCTCAACATCCACGAGCAGCACACGCTGGAGCGGTTCGACACGACGCACGCGGTCGACCTCGTCGCCGGGGTGACTGCCCGGGGGCTGGTGCTCGGCGTCGGCGAGGGCCTGCTGGCGCGGGAGCACTACGAAGCGCAAGGCGTGGCGTGGGACGGGCGCGCCCGCGCGTTCTGGGATTACTCGGGGTTCGCGAACCAGGTCGGCCTGTTTAAATACGTGCTGTCAGCCGCGGGTATTGCCGGTCTCGACGTCCCGGACCCGCAGCCGAACCTCGATGCCGGCTACTACTATCCCGACGGTCAGCGCGGGCGGGTGTTCGCCACCTGGGAGGAGTTCGATGCGTGGCGGCGCGGCGCGGGCAGGCACCGTCCCGGCGCCACCAGGGTGGCGGTCGGCTTCTTCGGATCGTCGTATGACAACGGGGATACGGCGCTCGTCGACGCGGTGGTCGCCGAGATCGAGCGTCAGGGGGCGGAGGCGATCCCGGTCTTCGGCTATCCCGCGGCCCCCGCTTTCGAAGCCCTGCTGCTCGATGCGGACGGCAACGCCCGCGCCGACGTCGCGCTGGCGTTCCTGTTCCGCTTCGCCGGTCCCGAGGCGAGCGGCCCGCTCGCGAAGCTCGACATCCCGGTGATCAGCCTGGTCAGCCTCTACGGGCGCAGCGAGGCGGAGTGGCGCGCCTCGGAGCAGGGGCTGTCTACCTTCGAGGGGACGTTCCAGGTGGCCGTGCCCGAGCTGGCGGGCCTGGTGGCGCCGACGGTGGTCGGCAGCAAGGAACGGCTGACCGACGGCGACACCGGATTGACCATCATCGCCAGCCGACCGATCGCCTCGCGGGTGACCATGGCCGTCCGGCGCGCCCTGGGCTATGCGGCCCTGGCCGCCACGCCGAACGCCGACAAGCGCGTGGCGGTGCTCTTCTACAACTATCCGCCCGGGAAGGCCGGCATCGGCGCGAGCTATCTCAACGTCGCCGAGTCGCTGGCCAACATCCTCCAGCGGATGCGGGCGGCCGGCTACGACCTGGGCGCAACGGACGCCGACCTGTCGGCCGACGCGCTGCTTGAGCAGATGACCACCCGGGCGCGGAACGTCGGCGGCTACGCGCCGGGCGAGCTGGAGGAGATGCTGGCGGCGGGCGGCGCCGTGCGGGTCTGGCCAGGCGACTACGGCCAGTGGCTCGAGGGTGACTACGTGCCGGAGCTGCGGGACAAGGTGCTCGCGGACTGGGGCGAGCCCGCTGACGCCGACCTGATGGCCGAGGGCGGCAGCCTGATCGTCCCGGCGCTGCGGTACGGCAATGTCGTGGTGCTCCCGCAGCCGGCGCGCGGCTGGGGCGAGGACCACACGCAGTTGTATCACGCGAAGGACCTCGCGCCGCACCATCAGTACGTCGCGACGTACAGTTGGCTGCGCGCGCCCGAGCCGGTTGGCTTCGACGCCGACGCGGTGGTTCATCTCGGGACGCACGGCACCCTCGAATGGCTCGACGGAAAGGACCTGGGCCTGTCCGCGGCGGACGCGCCCGACGCGCTCATCGCCGACCTGCCGGATCTGTACGTCTACAACGTGGATGTCGTCGGCGAAGGGCTCGTTGCGCGGCGCCGCGGCATGGCGACGCTCGTCGACCACATGGTGCCGCCGTTCACGCAGAGCGAGCTGCTGCCCGATCTGGCGGCGCTGAGCGAGAGCGTCGACGATTACCACAACAACGTCCACAAGAACGAGCAGCTCGCCGCGGCCTACGGTGACGAGATCCGCCAGCGGGCGACGGACCTGGGGATGGTCAAGGACCTGGGTCTCGACCTCGGCGCCGGCGCGGACATTCCGCACGACGCGCTGCACGGCATTGAGGACTACCTGCTTGAGCTGCAGGGCACGAACATCCCCTACGGCCTGCACGCGTTCGGTCGGACGCCCACGGCCGAGATGCGCGCCAGCACCGTCGATGCGATCATCTCGGTCGACCGCAGCCTGCTGCCCGAGGACACGGTGGTGATGGCGGCCGACATGGAGCAGCGCATCGTCGACTCGGCGCCGCGCGAGCTCGACAACCTGGTCCGCGCGCTCCGCGGCGGCTACATTCCGGTCGGCGGCGGCGGCGAGCCGATCCGCAATCCGGACGCGTATCCGACCGGCAAGAACTTCTACGGCATCGACCCGGACAAGGTGCCGAAGCCGGCGGCCTGGAAGCTCGGCGTCGAGCTGGCCGATCAGATGCTGGCGGATCACGTGACCGAGCACGGCCGCTACCCGGAGAAGGTGTCGTTCGTCATCTGGGGCGACGAGACGATGCGGCACGAGGGGGTGCTCGAATCGCAGATCTTTCATCTGCTCGGGACGCGCCCGGTCTGGGACGCGCGCGGCAAGGTGGTCGACGTGGAGGTCGTCCCGGCGCGCGAGCTCGGCCGCCCGCGGGTGGACATCGTGATCGCGTCGGCGGCCGAGGGCATGTTCGGCAACGTCACCCGCCTGATGGACGAGGCGGTCCAGCGGGTCAAGGCGCTCGAGGAGGCGGAGAACTACGTTCGCCGCCACTACCTGGCGACGAGGGCGGCGCTCATCGACCGCGGCTATCCGGAGGAGGAGGCCGACCGCCGCGCGGGCGTGCGCATCTTCGACGAGCCGCCCGGCAAGTTCAACCTGAACACCTCGCGCATCGCCTCGGCGAGCGGGACCTGGGACAGCGACAAGCCGATGGCCGACGAGTACCTGTCCAAGCTGGGCCACGGCTACGGCAACGGGTTCTGGGGCGAGCCGATGGAGGACGTGTTCCGCATGGCGCTCTCCGGCACCGAGAAGGTCGTGCACAGCAGCTCGACCATGCTCTACGGCGCCTTGGACAACGACGACTTCTTCATGTACATGGGCGGCCTGGCCGCGGCGGTCCGCAGCATCGACGGCGAGAGCCCCGAGCTGGTGGTGACCAACACCCGCGACCCCGGGCGGCCGGAGATGACCTCCATCGACAAGTTCCTCGGGGCCGAGTTCCGCACGCGCTACGTGAACCCCACGTGGATCCAGGGGATGCAGGGCGAGGGTTATGCCGGCGCCGGCGAGATGCGGGCGTTCGTCGAGTATCTCTGGGGCTGGGACGCCACGGTGCCCGAGACGGTCGACGACGCGATGTGGCAGGAGTCCTTCGAGGTGTACGTCGAGGACAAGCACGACCTCGGGATGAAGGCGTTCTTCGACGAGCACTCGCCGCACGCCTACCAGGACATCACCGGCCGCATGGTCGAGACGATCCGCAAGGGCTACTGGCAGGCCGGCGAAGCGGTCACCAGGCGCCTGCTGAGCGAGCATGTCGAGAGCGTCGAGCGGCACGGCGTCGGCTGCTCGGAGCACACCTGCGGCAATCCGCGGCTGTTGCGCTACGTCCTCGAGCAGGGCGCCATCATGAACATTCCCGGCCCGGCGCTCGACGCGTACCGGGCGGCCATGGAAGCGGCGATCGACACCGACATCGAGACTGCGGCGGCGGAGGCCGAGGAGTTCGTCCGGTGGAACGAATCGCTGCCGGTGCGGACGACGATGAACATCGAAGGCTTCCGGATGGAGGCGGTGGCCGAGGCCGAGCCGGCGCCTGTGGGGGAGGCCGGGGCGGCCAGCGGCGCCCGGGACGTACTATGGATCGGCCTGCCGATCGTCGGGGCGCTCGCCGTCTGGCGCTGGCGGCGCCACCGCCGTTTCTGAACACGATGCACCGACGAATCATTGTCGTCGTGTCCGTGCTGTTGACAGTGGCCGCGGTCGCCGGCCAGCAGCGGACTCCGGCATATCCGTGGGATTTGCCGCCCGGCGTTTCCGCGCCTCGGTTGCCCGTCGGCGCGCCGATGACGCCCGCCCGCGTCGAGCTCGGGCGGCACCTGTTCTACGACACGCGGCTGTCGGGGAACGGGACGCAGTCGTGCGCAACCTGCCACATCCAGGCGCTGGCCTTCACGGACGGGCGCCCGCGGGGACTCGGCTCGACCGGGGAACGCCACCCGCGCAGCGCGATGTCGCTGGTCAACGTGGCGTACCGGGATGCACTGACCTGGGGGAATCCGACCCTCCTGACGCTGGAGGAGCAGGTGCTCGTGCCGCTGTTCGCGACCGACCCGGTCGAGCTCGGGCTCGCCGGGCACGAGAAACGCGTGTATGCCGCGCTGGCCGCCTCGCCGGTCTACCGGCGGTTGTTCGAGGCGGCGTTTCCGCGGGTCGGGTCGATGGACGACGAGGAGCAACCCACCGAGCCGCTGGTCACCACCGAGCGCGTCGCGCTCGCGCTGGCGGCGTTCCAGCGCTCGATCGTCTCGTTTCGCTCGCCGTTCGACCGCCATCGGTTCTACGGTGACGAGACGGCGCTGTCGCTGCCGGCGCGGCGCGGGATGGAGCTCTTCTTCTCGCGCCGGGCGCGGTGCGGCGGCTGCCATCTGGGGCGTCCCAATCAGACGCATTCCGCCCTGTCGACGGACATCTCACTCAATCTGGACGGTGGCTCGAAGACCGCCACGAGCCCGCTCACCGAACCGCCCGTGTTCAATTTCCACAACACGGGCCTCTACAACCTGCCGGGGCCGGTACCCTATCCGCCGGACAACACGGGACGCCACGCGCACACCGGCGATCTCGAGCACGTGGGGCAGTTCCGCATTCCGACCCTGCGCAACGTCGCCGTCACGGCGCCCTACATGCACGACGGCAGCATCCCCGCGCTCAGCGAAGTGCTGGACCACTACGTGGCCGGCGGCCGCGCACCCAATCCGCAGCAGAGCGAGGCGATCGAGCCGTTGGCGCTGCGCGACGACGAGCGCCAGGATCTCATCGCGTTTCTCCAGAGCCTGACGGACGACGCGTTGCTGCGCGACCCGCGCTGGAGCGACCCCTGGGCGCTGGAGCCGCGAAGCCTCGCGGCGGGAGCCGCTGCGTCGCTTCCGGGACGAAGCGAAGCGGCCGCGGAGGAGGAGTCAGTACCGCCACGCTAATCACGTAGGGCAGGTCAAGGTGCTTCCCGTCCCCAGTTGCGGATCCTGCTCAAGGTGAGGAAGATAATGGACGTACCCCGATGTTCAGGACGTGGTGGAAGAGCGTGGACCGCTGGACTGAGGACTCGCAGGGACGCATGCCGGAGAGGATGTGGCCCCGCTACAGGTGGGGTCCGGGGAACATCCTCGCCTTCACGGGCTTCTGGATCCTCTGGCTCTCCTGGGCTTGGTGGCGCGCGGACGGCTGGCCTTACCGCTGGCTCTATGGGCTTCTCCTCGTGGTGTGGCTTCTCTTCGGGTGGTGGAGGTGGAAGCTCGATGTGACGGCCAAGGGCGACTCGTGAGCGTTGAGGAGCGCCTCAAAATCCGAACTGACGATCCCCCCCCGCCGCTGCCGCCCGGCGACGTCCAGTAGGCGTCTGCTTATTTCGGGAGATACTGCTCGCGGTCCTCCCGCCCCTCGTGCGCACCTTCGAATACGAGGCCTGCCCCCGCCGCAGCGCGTCGGAGGTCTTCGGCAGGGTCGCCAAGCACGCGCGACCCGCACGTACTCGCGCGCGGTGCCGGGCCTATGCCTATATTATTTAAAGATAAGCCATAATTCTCACTATGAAAGGCTTGGAATCGGGCACTTGTTAATGTAATCGTCATATAAATTAACTATAAGGGTTGCGGCCATTCCTCGTGTCCCGTGGCGGTAGCCCCAAGCGGAGCAATGATCTTCAACCGGGTTGAACCACGCGACCCGCACGGTTTCTCTCGTTTCCCCACGAACTGGTCGATTCGCGAAAACTGCTAGCATCGCCGCCAGTCGATCACGGAGCGTGCTGACAGCCTTCCCCGAACCGGAACAGAACGATATGGAAATGACGTTGTTCCCGCTGTGCGAGTCGTGTGCGGCGGAGTTGGATCTCGACGGGACCATGGCGTGCGGTCCGGTGACGGAGCCGGAAACTGATTGCGTCCGGTGTTGGAGGACGAACGACGCCATCGCCAAACCCGCTGAATCGAGGGTCACGCGGACGGCGCGCCGCCCGGGTCCGGGTCGGAAGGCCAGCCACCAGGGTGACTTACGGACCGTGATGTCCGCGGTCCGTCACCAGGGAGGCGACAGCATGGCTTACGTCATCATCAACACCAGGCTGCTCGATCGGTGGCACGAAGCGATCACCGAGGCTCGCAATCTTGCGAAGGAGGCAAAGCACTACGCTGACTCCGTCGCGAGCGACGCAAACGAAGCCGTGGCTCAGGCACAGGAAGCGATCAGTACGCTCGACCAGGCGGCAGAGGCCCTCTCCGCCATCATCGAGAGGGCCACCGATGAAGACGAGCGGAGGCGGCTGATGGAGTCCGGCGCCGCGGTTCCGATTCTCCTCGACGACGATTCGATTGCCGCGCGGCGCCCGAGCGCCTCAGGCCTGAGTTAGCCTGGGAAAACGACAGTGCTGGACATGTACGCGGTTGGTTCGCAGATCGTGATTGCCATCCTGACCGGCGTGGGCGTCGTGTGGGCCATCCACGCATCGCTCGGCCGGGAACTGCGCGGTGACATCAAGGAATTGTCCAAAGAGATGGCACGGTTCGGAGAACGGATGGCGTGCGTCGAAGAGCGTTTCGCGAGCTTCCAACGGCGTGTTGCGGGTGTCGAAGAGCGACTCATAAGTGTCGATGGACGCCTCGTTAGCGTCGAAGGGCGCCTCGCTAACGTCGAGGGGCGCCTGGTAGGTGTCGAGAGCCGCTTGATAGGTGTCGAAGGGCGCTTGATAGGTGCCGAGGGGCGACTCGTGAGTGTTGAGGAACGCCTCTACTAAGTCCGAACTGACAGTCCCATGCCGCCGCTGGCGCCCGGCGACTTCCGGTAGCCACCCGCTACGTCCGGAGATACCGCTCGCCGGTCCATTCCGGCGCCTGCTGATTGTGCTTCAGTCGCAGGCGCTGCAGCGCGAGTCCCGCGTAGTAGTCGTCCAGTCGATCGCTGCCGGATGACACGCCGGGGAGGCTGGTGGCGGCTTCGATGGCGAACCGGTCAACGAGGAGGCGGTTCTGCGCACTGCGGTACGCGTCGTTCCACCAGGCCAGGATACGTTCCTCGGCCTGCCGCAGGATCCGATCCCCCGGCAGGAGGTCGCGTTTCTCGTGCTGGTTGACCTGCCGGTGTGCTGGCATGAGGTTCCAGAGGTCGCCGCAGGGCCAGACTGCCCACGGGAAGCAGTGATCGATGTCGAGGCTGCCTGGGGATAGCCGACGGCCGGTCCAGACACAGTGGAGCGGTCTCGCCGCCAACAGGCGATCCGCCTGTTCGCGGGCCAGCCGAACGTCGCGTTCCGGTTCGAGCCATGTCATGGCTTGGGCAAGCCCCTGCTCGTCGAGCGGGCGTCCCTGCCGGTCGGCGTACGTCCGCATCAGCAGCTTCCACTCGGCGATGATCGCTGGCTCGACCCACACGCTCAGGCGCCGAATCGCCAGCCAGAGGTGCATCGGTACACGCAGGGTGCCGAAGCTCGCGAAGTAACCGGCGGTGAGTCTGCCGTCAGCAGGACGCCGGGGGCGTTCCGTTGGGCCGGAATGCCGGACAGGAAGAATCGGTTCGTCGCTGTTCGGATAGGTCATGTAGCGGACCGGCATCCGGACGATCGTGGACGTGACGTCGAGCAGTGACCGATGCAGGGCGGCAAGGTCGTCGCCCGAGAACCGCGAGCCCACGCGGAGATCGTGGTGCGAGACATCAAGGTGCTCGACCCCGGCAGGCTTGACGAATCCCAGTTTGTGGCCGCCGCGATCATTGACCGGGCTCTGGGGAATGTCGGCGTCGAGCAGTGGTTTGTAGAGCCGGATCCAGGTGAGGGCGACCAATCCCATGGGGATCGCGACGTGATCCTCGCCCTGTTCCTCCGCAAGGCCGAACGCGCCGTCGGCGATGCGGCACAGGACGCGGAGCAGGCCCAGCTTGTAGGTCGAGCTCTTCGAGTCGTTCAGGATGACGTTGCGCAACAGCGGCAGCGCGTCCGTCCCATCGTCCGGGAGGCGGATGGCGACCTGCCGCCAGCGGACGTCGCCGCGGCCCCTGTGATCGGCATTGGTCGACTCCCGCTCCACGTAAGCGCCGTGGTCCGTCGCGAGGCGGCGGAGTTCGTCCACGGTGACGGGATGAAAGCCGCGGTGGTCGTCGTCCGGACCGTCGCGCAGGGTGATGGCGAGCAGGCCGCCCGGCTTGAGCAGCGTGATCAGCTTGCGGAAGGCGCGGGGGCGGTCGGTTGGCGCCAGGTGCATCCAGACGGCGCTGACGAGGATGACGTCGAACGAGAGCCCGGTGGCGAAGGTGTCCTTCAGCGCCGGAAGCCGGTCGTCGCGCCAGTTGATGCGCGGGTCGTCGTGGCGGGCACGGGCGAGCTCGCGCATGCGGGCGGACGGCTCGACGGCGACGACGTCGTAGCCGAGGCCGGACAGGTGCGCGGCGTCGCGGCCGCTGCCCGCGCCGACGTCGAGGACGGCGGCGGGCGGCTTGGGGAGCAGGTCGGCCAGCCAGCCGTGGACGCGCTCGAAGGCGACGGACTCGTAGCGGTCGGACGCGACTTCGGCGTTGGCGTCGTACCAGGCTATGGGGTCAGGCATCCGCGCCCGCATTGTATGGCGGGATCGTGTTGCAAGCGCCTCCAGGAATACCTACCATCGGCGCATGACTTACCCAATTGACGAGAAGATCGGCGACCGGCGGCCGGCGGCCCGTTGGACGGGGATCGTTGCGCTGTTGGCGGCGTCCGTCGCGTTTGCCGCCTGCGGGCCGGCGGAAGTCTCGGAGACGCCGTCCCCGGAGGCCGAGGCCTCCGCGGACGCGCCGATGGCCGCCGAATCGCCGGCCTCGGGGCTGCCGACCGCGAGCCCCGACACGGTCGGGATGTCGGCGGACGGGCTGGCCCGCATCGAGCCCGCCGTGCAGGCCTACGTCGACGACGGCCGGGTGGCTGGCGTGATGACGATGGTGGCGCGGGGCGGGCACGTCGTGCACTGGGCCGCCGCGGGCATGCGCGACCTCGACGCCGGCGATCCCCTCGAACCGGACGACATCTTCCGCATCTACTCGATGACGAAGCCCGTCACGAGCACCGGCGTGATGATCCTGGTCGAGGAAGGAGCGGTCGCGCTCGACGATCCGGTTTCGAAGTTCATTCCGGAGTTCGCCGACGTGCAGGTGCTCGACGACGACGGCGAGCGCGTGGCGCCGGCCGGCCCGATGACCGTCGAGCACCTCCTGACCCACACGTCGGGGTTGACCTACGGCTTCTTCGGGGATTCCCCGGTCGACCACCTCTACAACGAGTCGGGCTTCTTCACGCAGTCGGTGGGCCTCGAGGATTTCGCACAGAACGTGGCGGAGCTTCCCCTGGTGGCGAGTCCGGGCGAGCGCTGGAACTACAGCGTGTCCACCGACATCCTGGGCCGGGTGATCGAGGTCGCCTCCGGCCAGTCGTTCGATGCCTTCCTGCAGGAACGGATCTTCGATCCGCTCGGGATGGAAGACACCGCGTTCATGGTGCCGGCGGAGAAGCGTGGGCGCTTCCTGGCGAACTATGCGCGCGCCGACGACGCGCTGCAGATGATCGACTCGCCGGATGACGGGGAGTACACGCGTCCGCCGGCCTGGGTCTCGGGCGGCGGCGGGCTGGCGTCCACTGCCTCCGACTACATCCGCTTCGCCCAGATGCTCCTCGAGGACGGCGCGCTCGGCGACGTGCGGATACTGGCCCCCGAGACGGTGGCGATGATGCGCTCGAACCGGCTCCCGGACGCGATGGTCCCGATCCAGCTCGGGAACTACCTGAGTCCCGGCTACGGCTTTGGGCTGGGATTCGCGGTCGCGGTGGATGCCGACGGCACGCCCGAGCCGGACAACAACGGCGTGTTCCGGTGGGCCGGCGCCGCCAACACCTTCTTCTGGATCGACCCGGAGGCCGACCTGATCGGCATGGTCTGGACGCAGTTCAATCCGTTCGCGGCCTACAACCTCGAACGGGAGTTCCAGACCCTCGTGTACGAAGCCATCGAGTGATCCGCCCGGCGGAGTTCCTCCCCCGTTCACGGGAACGTCCGCGCCCGCCGTGACGTTTTTTCGACGAACGAGTACGGAAATGGGCTATTATCGACGCTGAAGCAGGTTTTTCGACGTGATGACACGACCTGCGCCGGCCACCTTTCAGGACCTCGCCCGTCCGCCCGCGACCCGTCTTGCCGGGGCGGTCGCCCTCGTCCGCGAATTCGGCCTTGGTGTCCCCGTACGGCGCCCGGCCAGCGTGTCCGATCGGCACGTCAGCGGCAGCCGCCGCCGCGACGGCTCCTGGATCGTCTTCGACAAGCGCTACTGGCCGGGAGACGAAGCCACCGACCACCTCGCCTTCATGCTCAGGCACGAAGATGCCGACCTTCTGGTGCTGCGGCGCGTCTTCGAGGCGCTGCCGCAGAACGTCATCGAGACGCTTGTCCGTGCGGCGCCGACCGCCCGTCACACGCGCCGCATCTGGTTTCTCTACGAAACGCTCACGGGCCGCATCCTCGAAGTCGACGATGCGGCGGGCGTCGCCGCCATCGACCTGCTCGACTCCAGGCGTTACTTCACCGGCAGGCCGCGACTCTCGAGGCGCCATCGGGTACGGGACAACCTGCTCGGCACCGGCCGGTTCTGCCCGGTAATCAGGCGCACGCCGGCGCTGCAGAGGTTTCTTTCCCTCGACTTGGCCGCGCGTGCGCGCGCCACCGTGGGCCACGCGGGCGGGCAGGTGGTCGCCCGCGCCGCCAGCTTCCTGCTCCTGGCCGACAGCCGCGCGAGCTTTCAGATCGAAGGCGAGCGCCCCGGGCGCGACCGTCTGGAGCGTTGGGGCCGCGCCGTGCTGCAGGCAGGAAAAGACGCTCTCACCCTCGATGAGATCATCCGCCTCCACCGCGTCCTGATCGAAGACACGCGCTTTGTGCAGGCGGGCCTGCGCACCGATGGCGTCTTCATCGGCGACCGCGACCACGCGGGCGACCCGCTCCCCGAGTTCATCGGCGCTCGCGCGCAGGATCTCGACGACCTGATGGCCGGCCTGCTCGCAGCCAACGACCGCATGCGCGACGATGGCGTCGATCCGGTGCTGCAAGCCGCCGCGACCGCGTTCGCGTTCGTCTACGTACACCCGTTCGCGGACGGCAACGGGCGCCTGCACCGCTGCCTGATTCACCACGTCCTGGCGGAGCGGCGCTTCACGCCAGGCGGCATGGTGTTCCCGGTGTCGTCCGTCATGCTCGATCGCATCGACGATTACCGGAACACGCTGCAGGCGCAGTCCGGACCCCTGATGCCGTTCATCCGGTGGCGTCCGACGCCGGAACGTAACGTCGACGTGCTCAATGACACCGCCGACCTGTACCGGTACTTCGATTGCACGGAGGCCGCCGAGTTCCTCTATGCCTGCGTACGACGCACGGTTGATGACGATCTGCCCCGCGAGATCGACTACCTGCGCTGCCATGACGAGGCCATCCGGCGCATCGTGGAGGGCGTCGACGTCCCGGTGCGCATTGCCGAAGACCTCGTGATGTTCATCCGCCAGAACCGCGGCTCGCTCCCCGGGAGACGGCGCCGGCGGACATTCCAGGAACTGAGCGACGAGGAAGTGAACCGGGTAGAGAGCATCGTCGTCGACGCCTTCGCGGGTGCTGCGGGCGACGGGGTGGCGGCGCCGGACTAACCGCGGCTAGTTGATGCCGATCCTGAGGACGGTGAACAGCAGCCAGCAGGTGAAGCCGCCGACAATCGTCATCGACAGCCCCCACGCCATCAGCTTGTTGAACAGCTTGCGGCTGTCCTCGTGAGACGGCGCGGCGGCCATGCAGAGCGCGCCGAGGGTGGAGAGGGCGGAGACGTCCACCAGGTGCGCGCCGACGTTCATGGCCGAGGCGATGGCGAGCGGAGTCACCCCGCCCACCTGTTCCGCGAGGCCGGGGACGGTTGGCAGGAACGCCGGGAGCACGACCCCCGACGTGCTGCTGTAGATGGATATGAACCCGGTGGTGAACGCCATGATTCCGGTGACGGTGTTGGCGCTGGAGACGCCGGCCAGCACGCGGGTGAAGAGCTCGAGGCCGCCCGTCTCGTCGAGGACGGAGATCAGAACGGTGACGCCGCAGACCATCATGATGACCCGCCAGGGCATCAGCTTGACCGCTTCGTTCTCGTCGCCCGCCTTGAGCAGCGCGAGGAGGATCGCCCCGGCGAAAGCGCCGAGGCCGACATGCAGGTTGAAGAAGATGACGCCGACGAGCAGGGCGCCGATGACGCCGATGGTGGTCCAGTGGCGTCGCTCGAAGGTGTCGCCGTCGCCGTCCGCTGCCGCGCTGCCGTCGTCGCCCACCGACGCTTCGGCGTCGCCGGAGCCTCCACCCGGGACGACCAGGTCGCCGTGGTGGCGGCGGCCGAGCAGGCGCCAGCCGCCCAGCAGGAAGTAGGCGGCGAACGCGATGACGATGTGCGCCATCATGTTGTTGAGGTACGTCTGCAGTTCGTTCCCGCCGAGGCCGATGTCGGCCATGACGCCGTTGACGATGACGCCCGTCGGCGCGATCGGGGAAAGCGATCCGGCGTTGGCGCCGTTGCCGATCATGATCGCCATCAGGAACGCCGGGATGCCCACCTGGCCGGCGACCGCCATCCCCATGGGAGCCATGAGCGCGGTGGACGAGATGTTGCCGGGGCCGATCGACGCCAGGACGAACGAGAGCAGGAAGAACATCATCGGCATCACGCCGACGTTTCCGCGGCAGAGGCGGACCGCGCGGTGGGCGATCAGGTCGAGGGTGCCGTTCGCCTGCGCCTGCGAAAAGAGGAGCGTGACCCCGGCCAGGGTCAGAAACAGCCGGGTCGGGAAGCCGGCCATTACGTCGTTGGCGCTCATGCCGGCCAGGAAGACGCCGACCACCCAGGCCAGCGCGATGGCGAGGAAGCCTACGTGCAAGCGGATGGTGCAACTGACGATGATGGCGACGGCAAGCGCGCCGAGCGAGAGGGTGGCGACATCCATGGGGCGGGAGTATATGGGAAAGGGGGCGCGGTGACGGCGCGCCGATGCGCCCACCGACCGATACAATGATTTGATCGGGCGGCGGGCTCAAGTGCACATCATCATCATCGGGGGCGGCGACATCGGGTATCCGCTGGCCAACGACCTCTCGGCCGAGCACGACGTCTTCCTGGTCGACCGCGACCCGCTCCGCGCCCACCGCTTCTCGCATCTCGACGTCGAGTTCGTCACCGGCAGCGGCACGAGCCCGGACGTGTTGCGGCGAGCCGGCGTCGAGAAGTGCGACCTGCTGATAGCCGCCACCCGCCTCGACGAGGTGAACATCGTCGCCTGCTCGTTAGGCAGCGGCCTCGGCGCGAGGCGGACGATCTGCTTCGTCACGAAGGAAGACCTGCTGGCGCAGCGGAGCGGCGACGACAGCCTGCACCGCAACTTCGGCATCGACGAGATCATCTGGCCGGAAGCGCGGCTTGCGGCGGAGATCGAGCGCATCATCATGGCGCCGGGAGCGATCGACGCAGAGATGTTCGCGGGCGGTCGGATCGAGCTGCTCGAGTTCCGCCTCGAGGCCGACTCGCCGGTCGTCGGCCGCGAGGTGGCGTCGCTCTCGCTGCCGGCCGGCGTCGTCATCATCGCCCTGAAGCACGAGAATTCCACCTCGATTCCGCACGGGCAGACGGTGCTCGAGCCCGGCGACAAGGTGGTCCTGATGGGGACGCGCTACGGGATGAAGCGCCTGCGTTCCGTCATCGCCCCGGCGAGCGCCAACGCCGAGAGCCAGATGGTGACCATCATCGGCGGCGGCGACGTCGGTTTCCGGCTGGCGCAGAGTCTCGACGACGCGGACGGGATCCGCCTCGTCGTCATCGAGCGCGAGCGGGAGCGCGGCGAACTGCTGGCCGCGACGCTCCGCAACGCGCTGATCCTGCGGGGCGACGGCACGGACCTGGAACTGCTCGAATCGGAGGAGATCGGTCGGAGCGACGTCCTCGTCTCGGTAATCGACAACGACGAGCGGAACCTGCTCGCTTCCCTGCTCGGCCACCAGCTCGGCGTGCGCAAGGTGATTACGCGCGTCAGCAAGCCGTCGAACCACCACCTCTTCGAGCGGGTCGGCATCGATGTGGCGCTGTCGGCGCGCGGCGCGGCGGTCACCTCGGTCATTCACGGGATTGACGGGGGCCGCGCCAGCCTCCTCGCCGTCCTCGAGGAGGGGCAGGCGCGCGTCCTCGAACTCGCGGTGCCGGGCGGATTCACGCCGACCGCCGTGCGCGACCTCGAACTGCCGCCCGATTCGATCATCGGATCGATCCTGCGCGAGGGGGCGGTGGTGGTGCCGCACGGCGACGACCGCGTGCAGGGAGGCGATCGCCTGCTGGTCTGTTGCACCGAGCCGGCGGTCCGGGGAGTGCACGATCTGTTCGCCGGCGATACGGGCCCCTAGCGCGCCGGCACGCAGCAGATGGCGGATCGCAGGTAGCCCGGCAGCCACTCGATGCGGATCATCATCGTCGCGTCGATCGCCGGCCGCATCCTGCGGGTCTTCGGCGCCGCGTTTCTCGCGCCCGCCGCCGTCGCCGCCGGCTACGGCGAGTGGAACGACGTCCCCGGCTTCCTGATCGGCGGGCTGCTGTCCGCCGCCATCGGCGAGGCGATGGTGCGCGGATCGCGCGGCGCGGGCGCGGGCCTGCGCCGGATCGAGGCGCTCGCGGTCGTCGCCAGCGTCTGGCTGATGCTCGCGCTGCTCTGCGCGGTGCCGCACCTGTGGGTCGGCCTCGACCCGATCGACGCCCTGTTCGAGGCGATGTCGGGGATCACGGCCACCGGCGCCACCATCCTGGCCGACTTCGAGACGCCGGGGCGCGGCTTCTTCTTCTGGCGCGCCATGACGCAGTGGCTGGGCGGCATGGGCGTCATCGCTCTCGTGCTGGCCGTGCTGCCCCGGCTGGCCATCGGGGTGCGGCAGCTCTTCTTCGCCGAGGTGCCGGGTCCGACCGAGGAGAACCTTGCGCCCCAGATCCGGAAGACGGCGGGGACGCTCTGGAAGTTCTACACGGGGCTGACCGCGGCGGAGGTGGTCGCGCTGGTGGTGGCGGGGATGCCGCTCTTCGATGCCGTCTGCCACGCGTTCACGAACGTGGCGGCGGGCGGGTTTTCGCCGAACCCGGAGTCCATCGCGGGCTACAACAGCGTGGCCATCGAGTGGATCGTCATCGTCTTCATGTTTCTGTCCGGGGCGAACTTCGCGCTCCAGTACCGGGCCGTGCTCGGCTACCCGGACGCCCTGGTGCGGGATGACGAGTTCCGCGCCTACGTCGGCATCGTCGCCGGGGCGGCCGCGATCCTCGCCGTCCTGCTGTGGCAACTGGAATCGGCCGGCGCCCCCATCCGGACGGCGCTGTTCCAGGTGCTGTCCATCCTGACCACCACCGGCTATGCGAGCACGGACTTCGAGTTGTGGTCGGACCAGACGAAGGTCGTCCTCCTCGCGATGATGTTCATCGGCGGCTGCGCCGGCTCCGCCGCGGGCGGGCCGAAGGTGCTGCGCCACATGCTGATCGGCCGCTTCACGCTGACCGAGCTGCGCCGGACGCTGCACCTGCGGGGCGTCATGCCGGTCAAGATGGGCGGAAAGGCGGTGCCGGAGGAGGTGATCCGGTCCGTCCTGGTCTTCTTCCTCTTCTACATCCTGATGTTCGCGGTCACGACCGCCGTCGTGATCGGCCTCGGGGCCGACATGGAGACGGCGGTCACCGCCACGACCGGCGCCCTGGGCAACATCGGCCCCGGCTTCGGCGAGGTGGGTCCGATGGCGAACTACGGCGGGCTGCATCCGGTGAGCAAGCTGATGCTGATCGCCGCCATGTGGATCGGCCGCCTGGAAGTGGTGACCGTTCTGGCCCTGCTCCGCCCGGAGGTCTGGTTGCGGGCGCACTGGCAGGGCATCACGCCGCGCGGGTAGCGGCGGGCCGGCGTGGCGCACCGACCTCCAGGTTCCGGGTCGGCTCCCGCTACAGCCGCCCTGGGAGCCCGTGGTGAAACTCCCGCTACGTCAGTCGGGCGCCTCGCCGCTCTCCGTGCTACGCGGGGTTTCACCGCGGGCTCCGAGCTGCTCGTTCAGGATGTCCCACGCCCGCCGGACATGCCGTTCTTCGGTCCGGATGTGACCGATGGCGAGGCGAAGGGCATAGGCGCCGTTGAGCTTCGTGTGCGAGAGGAAGACCTCGCCGGTGGCGTTGACGGCGTCGAGCAGGCGTTCGTTCAGGGCGTCTAGATCATCGGCGCCCGCGACGCCGGCGGGACGCGCGCGGAAGCAGACGACGCTGAACGGAACCGGCGCGAGGCGCTCGAAGCGCGGACTCTCGTCCACCCACGCGGCGAACTGTTGCGCGAGCCGGAGGTGCTCGGCGAGGCGGTCGCCGATGCCGTCGGATCCGAAGTAGCGCAGCACGGCCCAGAGCTTCAGGGCGCGGAACCGGCGGCCGAGCTGCACGCCGGTGTCCATCAGGTTCCGCACGCCGGCGTCGCCTTCGCGCGTCTGCAGGTATTCGGGGGTCAGCGAGAACGCGGCGCGCACGTCGTCCATCCGCCGGCAGTAGAACGCGCTCAGATCGAACGGCGTGAACAGCCACTTGTGCGGATTCACCACGACGGAGTCCGCGCGCCCGCAGCCGTCCATCACGGCGCGCATGCCCGGCGCGAGGGCGGCGGCCCCCGCGTACGCCGCGTCGACGTGCAGCCAGATGCGCTGGTCGGTCTCGAGGACATCGGCGATCGCCGCCACCGGATCGACGCTGGTGGTCGACGTCGTCCCGACCGTCGCGACAACCGCCATCGGCAGCGCTCCGGCCGCGCGGTCCGCGGCGATCGCGTCGCCCAGGGCGTCCGGCCGCATCCGGAACTGGTCGTCCACCGGGATCTTCCGGATGGCGTCCATCCCCAGCCCGAGCGTCATCACCGCCTTGTCGACCGAGGAGTGCGACTGCGCGGAGGCGTAGACGGCGAGCGGCGGCAGGTCGGCGCGGCCCGACATCCCGCGTGTCCGCGTGTCCGGCGCGGCCCGATGGCGCGCGGCGGCCAGGGCATGCAGCGTCGAGACCGACGCGGTGTCATAGATCACGCCTTCGAAGGCGTCCGGCAGTCCGAGGAGTTGCCGGAGCCAGCCGAGCGTCACTTCCTCCAGCTCCGTGGCGGCGGGCGACGTCCGCCACAGCATCGCCTGGACGTTGAGCGCCGCGGAAAGGAACTCCGCCAGCACGCCCGGCGCGCTGCCGGAGATGGCGAAGTAGGCGAAGAAGCCGGGGTGGTTCCAGTGGGTGAGGCCGGGGACGACTACGCGCTCGAAGTCGCGGAAGATCTCGTCGAATCCGACGCCCTCGCGGGGCGGCCGGTCGGGCAGCGCGCCGCGGACGTCTCCGGGATGGGCGCGCGACAGGACCGGATAGCGCTCGGACCCGTCGAGGTAGGCGGCTATCCAGTCGACGAGCGCGTGCCCGTCGCGCCGGAACGCCTCCGCGTCCATGTCACCGAGGCGTCTGCGGGGCACGCGATCAGTTTGTCGGGCGGAATCGAACCGCCCCTCTCCGTCAGGAAGCGCGGCGCCGAGGCGCTCCGCAGATCGTCAGTTGCCGCCGAGGTAGTCGAGCGCGAACGCCCGCAGCGCATCGCTCCGCAGGCCGATCGCTTCCGCCTCGACCGTCGCGTCCTCGAACGAGTAGCCGTCCTGCTTCACGCGCTTGATGAGCCACATGAAGCCCACCCGATTGGCGGATCCGCAATGGATGTACACCGGCTGGTTGTCCGGCTCGGCCACCGTGTCGAGGAACTGATCGACGAGTTCGGTCGTCGGCTCGCGGAAGGGAAGATGCACGTAGTTCAATCCCGCCGCCTCAGCCGCCTCACGTGACGCTTCGACCCGCGCGTTCCGCTCGCCCGCGGTGCGGAAGTTGATGATCGTGTTGAATCCGCGCTCGCGGATCTCCGGCATCGCCTCCGGGCCGGTCGCCCCGGCGCACGCCACCGTGGCGTCCACCCGGGTGTAGTTCGGCACCCCTTCGGGTCCCTCTTCCTCAAGGAAGTTCTGCGCCTGCACGGCCACGACCGTCCCGGCCGCAACGAGCAGGACCGCAGCGAGAGCCGCCACCAACGTCAACGGTTTTCTTGACTGCTGCATGACCGGTGATTGTACCATCGGCGTCCACGCTTCTGGCGCGCCGGCGTACGCCCTCGGGGCGCGCTGGCCTCCAGACCGGCGCAAGAAAGGGAGGCACGGCATGCCAGACGTTGTCCACACCAGCCGCATGCGGATCGAGCGGGTCAAGGGGCCGGTCCGCGAGGCGTTTCTCGACGGTTTCGACGCGCCGATCCGTTTCGGCGTCCACGGCGGCATCAAGAAGTTCTACGGCGTGGAGCCCGAGGAAGAGGTTCCCGCGACGCTGGACTACATCGTCGGCTCCGTCGGCGGTTGACTGCTCGGCACCCTTGCACGCGCACTGGAAGTGCGCAAGGTTCCGGCGCCGCGCGACAAGATCTCGGCCCAGGTGGAAGGCGATATCGAGGCCATCGACAACGTGCTGCGCATCACGCGGATCCGCGTCCGGTACGCTCTGACCGTCCCCCGCGGGATGCGGGAAGCGGCCGAGCGCGCCGTCGCGAAGCACCCGAAGGGGTGTCCCGCCGCGAACAGCGTTGCAGGCTGCATCGACCTCGACATCGCCGCCGACATCACCGAGGAATAGGCCCGCCGGCCCCGCCGACCCCGCCGCTGGCGGCGCCAAGGCTGTCGCCGTGACACTTCCCCTGATGGATGGCCCCGGGGATCGCCCCGTCGGGTGGCGGCCGTGGTGCGCCTCCGCTTTCGCCGACGCCCGCGCCGCCGGCGCGCCCGTCCTGCTGTCGCTGGGGCCGTCGTGGTGCCGCGCCACCGCCGCGATGGCGTCGGACACTTACGCCGATCCCGCCGTCACCGCCCTGATTGCCGAGCGGTTCGTTCCGATCCGCGTGGACGCGGACGCCCGCCCGGACATCGCCGACCGCTACAGCCTGGGCGGCTGGCCCACCACCGCGTTCCTGACTCCGGACGGCGACTTGCTGGGGGGCGAGACGTACATACCGCGCGAACGGATGCGCGGTCTGCTGCCGCGGGTGGCCGATGCCTTCGCCGCGCAGCGCGACGCGATTGCCGGGCGCCGCGCGCCGGCCCCGGGAGCACCCGTTCCCGCCGCCGCACCTGACCAGACGATGGACGGCTGGCTCGCCGCGCACCTGCTCGATCAGTTCGACGCCGAGCACGGCGGCTTCGGGAGCGCACCGAAGCGCGTGCACGCCGCCGCGCTCGAGTATGCGGCGCGCCGCGCCGCGGCGGGTGACGAACGGTTCGGCGACGTCGTCGACCGGACGCTGCGCGCCATCGGTTGGGGCGGGTTGTACGACCCGGTGAACGGCGGCGTCTTCCGCTACTGCGCAGGGTCGAACTGGACGGAGCCGGCGACCGAGAAACTGCTGGGCGTGAATGCGGCGGTGTTGCGGCTGCTGCTGGAACGCGACGGCGACGACTACCGCGAGCGCGCCGCGCACCTGATCCGCTACGTCCGGCGAACGCTGCTCGGCCGTCCCCAGGGCCGGGCCGTGTTCTTCGCGAGCCAGCGGGCGGACCCCGACTACTACGCCGGCGAAACGCTCCCGCCGCCCGCGGTGGATCGCGCCCTGTACGCGGACGGCACCGCGCTGATGGTCCGGGCCTGGGCGCGCGCCGCGACAGTGCTGGACGACGAGAGGCTGCTGGCGGATGCGGTCGACGCCCTCGAGCACGTGGTCGCCGGCACCTACGAGCGCGGCGGCGGGATCGCCCACCGGGCGGGCGAAGACGGCGGCGGAGCCGATACGGTGCGCGGACTGCTGGGTGATCAGGTGGCGGCCAGCGCGGCGCTCCTCGATCTGTACGCGGTGACGGATCGCGACGTCTATCTCGACATGGCGCAGGAACTGATGCACTTCTGTAACCACCACCTCTGGGACGATACGGCCGGCGCCTTTCGCGACCGCGTCCACGCCGCCGGCGACATCGGACTGCTCCGGGAAGCGGCATACCCCTTCGCCCTCAACTGCGATGCCGCCCGCGTTCTTCTCCGGCTGGCCCGTCTGACCGGACACGCGCCGTTCCACGACCGCGCCCTCTCGACGCTCGCCGCGCAGACTTCCACCGCCCGCGCCCACGGCCCCGACGCCGCTCCCTACGCCCTTGTCCTTCAGGATCTCGCCGCCGCCTGAGACCCCGGTCCCGCGGGCTGCTAGAATTCGCGCCGAAACAGCCGTGCCTTCCGACCCGTCCACGATCGCCGCTCTCGAACAGGTCGCCCTCCGGCTCCGTGTCGCCTCCATCCGGGCGACGAGCCAGGCGGGCAGCGGGCATCCCTCGAGCTGCTGCTCCGCCGCGGATGCCGTCGCCGCGCTCTTCTTCGCGCAGATGCGCTTCGATCCGCGCAACCCGCAGCACGACGACAACGATCGCTTCGTCCTGTCGAAGGGGCACGCGGCGCCGCTGCTCTACGCCGCCTGGGCGGAAGCGGGCTACGTCCCGGCGGACGAACTGCTCAATCTGCGCGCCATCGATTCCGACCTGGAGGGCCATCCGACGCCGCGGCTCCCGTTCGTCGACGTTGCGACGGGTTCCCTCGGCCAGGGGATCTGCGCCGCGATCGGCATCGCGCTGAACGCGCGGCGGATCGGTTCGGACTACCGCACCTACGTCCTGATCGGCGACGGCGAGTCGGCGGAGGGATCGGTCTGGGAGGCGGCGCAGGTGGCCCAGCGGTACGCGCTCGACAACCTCTGCGCCATCACCGACGTCAACGCCTACGGGCAGAGCCGCATGACGCAGTGGGGCCACGACATGGAGGCCTACCGGGCGCGGTGGGAGGCGTTCGGCTGGCACGCGGTCGTCGTCGACGGCCATAACATGCGGCAGATCGTCGACGCGCTCGACGAGGCGGCGCGCACCCGTGGCCGGCCGACGATGATCCTGGCGCGCACGCTGAAGGGGAAGGGCGTCGCCCTCATCGAGGGCAAGGACGGGTGGCACGGCAAGCCGATCCCGCCGGGCGAGCCGCTCGATGCCGCGCTCGCCCCACTCGACGCGCAGCGGATCCCGGGAGCGGCGGCGCCCGAGATCCCGCCGCCGCCCGCACGTTCGATGCCGCCGGCCGCGCCCGCGCCGAGCGGGCCGCCGCGGCTGCCGGCGCCCCCTGCCTATGCGCCGGGCGACAAGGTGGCGACGCGCGCCGCGTACGGCGTAGCGCTGGCGGCGCTCGGCAGCGTGGACCCGCGCATCGTCGCGCTGGACGCCGACGTCAGCAACTCCACCTTCAGCCAGGACTTCGAGGCGGCGCATGCCGACCGCTTCTTCGAAACCTACATCGCGGAGCAGGTGATGGCCGGCATGGCGATGGGCTTCGCCAGCCGCGGCGCCATCCCGTTCCCGTCGACGTTCGCGGCGTTCCTGACGCGCGCCGCCGACTTCGTCCGGATGGCGGGGATCGGCCGGATGAACATCACCTTCGCGGGATCCCACGCCGGGGTATCGATCGGCGAGGACGGCCCGTCGCAGATGGCGCTGGAAGACCTCGCGATGATGCGCGCGGTGCCCGGGTGCGCGGTGTTCTATCCGTGCGACGGGATGAGCGCGGCGCGGCTGGTCGAAGCGGCGGCGGGCTACGAGGGGATGGTCTACATCCGGACGACGCGCCCGGCGACGCCGGTGATCTACGGGCCGGACGAGGCGTTCCCGATCGGCGGCTCGAAGGTCGTGCGCCAGTCTCCGGACGACGCCGCGACCGTGGTCGCCGCCGGCATCACGCTGTTCGAGGCGCTCAAGGCGCACGACGTGCTCGCCGCGGACGGCATCGCGCTGCGCGTCATCGACGCTTACTCCGTGCAGCCGATCGATCGCGCCACGCTGCTCGCCTCGGCCGCGCAGACCGGCAACCGACTCATCACCGTCGAGGACCACTATGCCGCTGGCGGCCTGGGCGACGCCGTCAGCGAAGCCGTGGCTCCCGACGGCATAGCGGTCGAACGCCTGGCGGTCCGCGAAGTGCCCCGAAGCGGCCCGCCGGCCGTCCTCCTGGATCGTTACGGCATCTCCGCCAACCGCATCGTCGCCGCCGTCCGCCGGCAGGTCGCCGCCACCAGTTCCGCGTAAGCTGTTGCGGCGTTCAAGTACAAGCGGCGTGCGCGGCGGATGACGTCAGACGGGATGGAGAAAAACTGAACCCCGGGCGCATACCCGAAGGCAGAGGCGGACCCGGGGCGTTGGGTTAGCATAACGTCTAACTTCGTCAACGCGCAGCGATGGGGATCATCATGTCAAGAGGAACACTGGCGGTGGCGGCTATGCTGGGGATCACGCTGGTCGGCTCCGACTTCGGAATGCAGATGCAGGCGCAGTCGCAGGAGGCGCTCGGACACGGCTACAGCCGGCCCGCCCGGAGCGTCCACGGCAGCCGTTCCGAGGTGATCGCCCCGAACGGCATGGTGGCGGCGAGCCAGCCGCTCGCCGCGCAGGTGGGCCTGGAGATCCTGAAATCCGGCGGCAATGCCATCGACGCCGCGGTCGCCGTCAACGCGATGCTCGGCTTGGTCGAGCCGCACATGAACGGGATTGGCGGCGACCTCTTCGCCATTCTGTGGGATGCCGAGTCCGAGCAGCTCTACGCGCTGAACGGCACCGGCCGCGCCCCCTACGAGATCACGCGCGAGACGCTCGTCAGCCAGGGCTACGAACGGATGCCGGGCACGGGCCCGCTCACGTGGACGGTCCCGGGCGCGGTGGACGCCTGGAGCGAACTGCTCGACCGCTTCGGCACGATGGAGCTGGCCGAGCTGCTGCAGCCGGCGATCGGCTACGCCCGCGACGGTTTCCCGGTGAGCGAGATCATCCAGGGGCAGTGGTCGGCGTCGATGCCGTCGCTCCGGGAGTGGCCGACGTCGGCCGCGACCTACCTGCCCAACGGCCGGCCGCCGGCGGTGGGCGAGCTGTTCCGGAACCCGCAGCTCGCCGACACCTACGAGCAGATCGCGGAGGGTGGCCGCGACGCGTTCTACCGCGGCGAGATCGCCCGGAAGATCGTCGCGTTCAGCGAGGCGAACGGCGGCTATTTCACGATGGCCGACTTCGAGGATCACACCTCGGCCTGGGTTGAGCCGGTCAGCACGAACTACCGCGGCTACGACGTCTGGGAGGTGCCGCCCAACAGCTCGGGCATCCTCGCGCTGATGATCCTGAACATCATGGAGGGCTACGACATCGCGTCCCTCGGCCACAACAGCGCGGAGGCGCTCCACCTCTACACGGAGGCGAAGAAGCTGGTCTGGGCGGACCGTAACACCTACGTGGCCGACGGGGACGCGAACGAACTGCCGACGCGGCAGCTCATCTCGAAGCCGTACGCGGAGGCGCGCCGCAAGCTGATCGACCGGCAGCGCGCCGCGACCGCCGTGACCCCGGGCCAGCCGTTTGAGTACAGCGACACCGTCTACCTGACGGTGGTCGACAAGGACCGGAATGCCATCTCACTCATCGAGAGCATCTTCGGCAGCTTCGGCTCGAAGATCGTTCCCGCCGACCTCGGCTTCGCGCTCCAGAACCGGGGCTCCGGCTTCACCCTGGAGGAGGGCCACCTCAATTCGCTCGCGCCGCACAAGCGCTCGCTCCACACCAACATGCCCGGGTTCGTCACCAAGGACGGCAAGCCGTTCATGCCGTTCGGGGTGATGGGCGGTCCGATGCAGCCGCAGGGCCACTGGCAGGTGCTGTCGAACATCATCGACCATGGCATGAACCTGCAGGAGGCGGGCGACGCGGCGCGCGTGCGCCACAGCCCGAGCAGCCGGCCGGGCGGCACGCTGGCCGTCGAACCGGGCATCTCCGACGAGGTCATCGCCGAGCTCCGGCGCCGCGGCCACCATGTCGAACGGCAGGGCGGCGGCGGGATGGGCGGCTACCAGGCGATCATGATCCACCCGGAGACGGGCATGCTCCACGGCGGCACGGACCCCCGCAAGGACGGCCTGGTCGCCGGGTACTAGTCGAAGAGCTGCTCGATTGGCGGCAACTGCGATGATCCGTCACGTTGGGCGGAGAGCAAACTGAGGAATGCCGAAGACGGATGCTCGCGTCCGGCCTACGGAGGAACTCACTAACTGGCAGATGGCCGTGCTGGCCCTCTACGCCCTAGGTGGAGCAACGTCGCCCCTGCACGGCGAAGACGTCGCAATGAAGTGTTACGAGATGGCGCCGCGCAGATTCGGTTGGGAGAAACATCGGCAGTACCCGCACCTCGAACGCGCCTGCGCAGCCTTGCGCGACGCCAAGAAGGAAAAGAACGGCGCCCTAGTCAGCGGCACCGAAACCAAGGGCTGGCTCCTCACGAAGGAGGGACTGGCGTGGTGTGAAGAGAACGCGGCGGTGCTCGGTGCCGGGGTACTTCGGAGCGGGATGTCATCTCTGCCGAAGGCTGAAGTTCGCGTACTCCGAGAGCTTGAAGCGCACCGCCTGTTCGCGCAGTGGAAGCGCGGGGAGCGCGAGATGTCGCGTTATGAAGTCGCTGACGCCCTAGGCTACCCCGCGGATGCGCCTCGCGACGCCGTGCGCGTACGTCTCGACGCGCTGATCGGCGCTGCTCATATTGCGAAGATGGGCGAGATGGAGAGGTTTTTGGAGTGGCTCGAACTGACGGTCGTATCGTAGACGTCAAGGTCTCTGCTCGCGCCCAGCGGCAGGATGCGGAACTCGCCATGGGTTCCGACCCGATCAACGCTATCGTCGAACTCGTTACCAACTCTGATGACGCCTACCTTGCGATGAACAGCGGCAGACGCGAGAAAATCCGCATCGAGGTCGAGCGCCACCGGCGCGCACCGACGACAATCGTGGTCAGGGACCGCGCCGGCGGCATGTCCGAACAGGAGCTTGAACAACGGCTCGGCACGATGGGCCGGCGGACGAGCGGATTCGAGACCGGCGCGGAGCGTAGGGGGCTGTTGGGTCGCGGCGCCAAGGATATCGTTCATTTCGGACCAGCCAGATGGGAATCCGCCAAGGATGGAAAGTGTAGCTACTTGGAACTGCTCTACGAAGGACGGTTCACTGGCAAGGCCAAGGTAGGGCGACTGGGAAAGACCCCGCGCAACGAGAGAGGTACAACAGCCACTTTGGAGGTTCAGCCTCGTTTCCGGGTTCCCCAGCACGACACATTGTTACGGAAGCTCCGCAATCACTACGCTCTGCGCCCGTTAATCCTCGACGAGAAAGTCAGAGAGTTGACGCTTGCGGATCTGTCGCAGCGGCGCAGCGACAAGGTACGTTTCGTGCCTCCAAGGGCTCGCGTTCTTGAGAAGACCACGCTCCCCATTCCTGGCTACGAGGGCCAGGAGTTGAAGTTGTGGCTCTATCAGGCAAGCGAGCCCCTTTCAGATGAGGGAGAAGAACGCGAGTACTGGCAGCATTCCATCCTTATTCAATCAGGACGAGCGGCGTACGAGATATTCGACGGCGGCAAGTTCTCTCGTGAGCCCTATGCTTCGCATCTCAGGCGCATCTACGGTTACGCCTGTGTTCCCGGCATCAACGAGTTGATTCGCGAATTCGATGATGCGGAAAGCGAGGGCACCGCAACGGACAAGCACAATCCGGTGAGGCTCGTACGGAGGGATCGTCATGGTCTGCCGGCGCGGAGAGATCACCCTTTTGTGGAAGCGCTGTATACCGTGCTCGAGGGCGCGCTCGAGCCTCACTTGGAACGACTCAGAAAGGCTGCCGAAGAAGCGGGAGGTAGAGTCTCCGATGAAGCGAGGCGCAGATGGGATCGCGCCGGGCGGGAGCTTGCGAGACTCATGGAGGAGGAAGGAGCCGGCAGCGGGCTTGAGGGTGAGCTTCCGCCTCCAGGTTTGTCATTGATCCCGGCCGTTCGTCGTGTCGAGCCCGGTGAAGTGGCCCGCTTGCTGGTGCGCTATCGCCCCCGCGAGGACGATCCATTGGACGTGCCGACGTGGGCAGTCGAAGTCACAGAGTCCAACGAAGATGGCCCGCGCGAACCGGTGTCCGTGAACTTGGAGTCGAGGCACGGTTATTTCAGCCGTACCTACAGCATTACCGGCAGGGAAGAAGGTTCGCTCAGCGAAGTGATGGTTCGCACCGGTGCCGAAGAGAAGAAGGCTCTCGTCGAGTGGTGCCACCGTTCAACTCCGCCGGTCGCGGACTTCGAATTCGAGCATGCGCGCTTCTCTATCAAAGACGGTCAGGAGCGGTGGGTGGCGCTGTTTGCACCTTGGGACATGGTCACGGGTGTTGGCGAGCGGGTTAGGTTGCAGATCGACGGGGATTCGAACATCACGTTGCGTTCGGGACCCACGGGCGTGTTCACGCACGATGAGGACCGTGACGCCGGCGTTTGCCGGATTAGGGTGCGTGGGCAGGGCATTGGCTCGCGTGCGCGCTTGACCGCCACACTGGGCGACGATGTGGCGGAAACGGAGTTGACAGTTGCTGGCGCGGGTGTTGCTGGCATCAAGATCGACATAAAGGAAGAGAAGATCGAGCAGCGTGCCTGGATGGAAGCAGGTAGGGTCTGTGTTAACGCAAAGGACCCGACTGTGAGGCGCTACCTCGGCCCCAAGAGTGCCAATTGGCCCGGCCAGGATTCGGTGCCGTTCAATGTCATGCTCGCCGAAGTGATCGTCGAGGCCGCAGCGCGCGGTCAGCTCCAGCAGAAAGAGACAGGGGCACGGGACGCTTCGACGCTCTTCGGTAAGAAGCTCGAGTTGATGAGGAAGTGGTTGCCTCGTATTCATCGAGCACTCGTACCAGAGGTCGAACTCAAGCACCTTCGGAACCGGTGAACTGCGGCTCACCATCTCAGATCTTGTGTGTCGCCACCCCGCCGATTCGGGAAGGCTGGCGTTCATGGCCAGTTCTGGGGCATCGGTGTGCCGGAACGGTACGACAAGCTGATGGACGTATCGACCCTTAGTGCAAATGCCCTGATTTCTCGAATCGCGGCGACAGCACACGGACTGTTGTCGTCGGTTCGGGCTCGGCCTAGTATCCGGACAGTCTTCCGGCGCGATCGGCCAGGTCGGCGACGTCCGTGACGGCCAGGACCGTGACTTCGCGGTCCGCCTGGTAGGTCTTGTTCGTCGGGCAGACGACGAACAGGTGATCGAGCCCGAGGGTGGCGGCAACGTTGCGCACCTGGGCGCCGACCCGGGGCGCCTCGTTGAACTTCACTTCGAATCCGAGGCGGCGGCCACCGTGCACGACCAGCAGGTCGAGCTCGCCGCCCCCGTGGGCAGCCCAGAACCACGCCTGATCGGGATTCAGGGCCGTCAGGATCTGTTCGATCACGAAGCCCTCCCAGGATGGTCCGACGCGCGGATGACCGAAAAGGTCGCTCTCGTTTCGAATCCCCAGCAGGCCATGCAGCAGGCCGGTGTCGCGGAGGTAGACCTTGGGCGCCTTGACCTGGCGTTTGGCGACGTTCTCGTACCAGGGCTGGAGCTGGCGCACCATGAAGGCCCCGGTCAGCAGGTCCAGATAGCCGCGGACCGTCTTGTCCGATGCGGCGATCGAACGGCCGAGGCCGGAGGCGTTCCACGTCTGGCCGTGCCAGTGCGCCAGCATCGTCCAGAATCGTTCCAGGGCGGCTGCCGGGATGGTGATGCCCAGTTGCGGGATGTCTCGTTCCAGGAACGTCCGTATGAACGCGCGGCGCCACGAGTGGCTGTCGTCATCGGTCAGGGCGAGAAACGATCGGGGAAGTCCGCCGCGCAGCCAGAGCGTCCGCCAGGCTGGCGTACCGGTCTCTCGGAGATCGAAGCCGGCCATGTCGATGAACTCGACCCGGCCCGCGAGGGACTCGGAAACGCCTCGCACGATTCCCGGCGCCGCGCTACCCAGGATCAGGAAGCGCGTTCTCGCGTCCGGGCGATCCGCCAGCACCCGCAGGACGTTGAAGAGCCGCGGCATCCGTTGGACTTCGTCGATCACCACCAGGCCGTCGAGCGCTTCGAGGACCAGCTCGGGATTGGCGAGGCGGCGAACGTCCTGATCGGACTCCAGATCGAAGATGGTGGCGTGGCGCGTGGCCGCGAACTGACGGGCGATTGTCGTCTTGCCGCACTGCCGTGGTCCCAGCAGGGAGGTAACCGGCGCGCGGCGGGTTGCGGTGGCGAGTCGATCCAGATAGCCGGAGCGGCTGACGAGCGTGTCGGGCACGCGGGTATTTTACTTGAAAACTCGGATTCTGCATCCGAATATTCAAATAAAACGGGGGCGACCTGCTGTTTATCGCTCCTGGGGAAAGAAGACGTCTCGCGCCGGCATCTCGACCTGCGGGAGCGTGGTGGCGTTCATGGCGGCGTCGGATTCGATGATGCCGTTCTCGGTCAGGAGCCAGGCGGTCAGCGCGTAGACCTCGTCGTCGGAGAGGGTGCCGGGGGCGTTCGACGGCATCGCCCGCCGGATGTAATCGAAGAGCGTCGTGGCGTACGGCCAGTAATTCCCGACCGTGAACGGCACGTCCTCGCCGTCGCCGCGCCACTCCTCGTAGCGGGGGCCGAAGGGCGGCGCCGTCTCCGGTTCGTAACCGACGAGCGGCTCGGCGCTGCCGCCCTCGCCGGTCCGCCCATGGCAACTGGCGCAGTGGCGCAGGTAGAGCGGCGTGCCGTCGGCGTGGGTCCCTTCGCCGTCCGGGAGGCCGGCGCCGTCCGGCATGACATCGATGTCCCAGGCGGTGATCTCCGCGTGCGTCGCCTCGCGCCCGAAGCCGAAGCGATCCGGATAGCCGTCCGGTGCGCCCGCACCCGCGCTCGTGTTCGCGGGGGCGGCGTCGGTCATCGCGGGTGCGTCGGTGGCGGCCGGCCCGCTTTCCGGACCCGCGCAACCGGCGGCGAGGATCGCGATCGCCAGCGGGGCCGGCGCGAGCAGGCGCGTCAGGCGTCCCACGGTTCCTCCTCGCGGTAGTAGACGCGCCCGTCGGGCTGAATTCGCCAGGCGGTAATCGGGTTGAGGTGATAGCGCCGGGCCCGGCGGCCGCGCCGGTCGCGGAGTTGCGCGCGTGTCGGCTGAACGTAGCCGGTGTCGTCGGTGGCGCGGCTCATGATCTCGGTGTCGCTGCCGTCCCACTGCCAGAGATGGCGGAACCGGACATGCGCCTGGCGGAGGACCGGCTCCTGCAGGCGCGCCGCCTGCCAAGTGGCGCCGCCATCGGTGCTGACGTCGACCTGCGCGATGGCGCCGCGGCCCGACCAGGCGATGCCGCGGATTTCGATCCAGCCCGGCTCGACGACTTCGGGATACGCCGGCGACGTGATCAGCGAACGCGCGTCGAAGACGAAGCTGAACTGGCGCGCGGTGCCGTCGGCCATCGGGTCGGTGTACTTGGAGGTTTCCTCGCGCGTCATGAACGGCTCGTCGGCCAGCTCCAGGCGGCGCAGCCACTTGACGTTCGAGTTGCCTTCCCAGCCCGGCAGCAGCAGGCGCGCGGGATAGCCCTGCGACGGGCGGAGGGGCTCGCCGTTCTGGGCATAGGCGACCATCGCGTCGTCCCAGGCCTTTTCCATGGGGACGCTGCGCGTCATGACGGCGGCGTCCTGACCCTCGGCGAGGAACCAGGTGGCGCCGGGATTCGCTCCCACCTCGCGGAACAGCGTCGCGAGCGTGACGCCGGTCCACTCGGTCGTCGCGGTCATCCCGGCGACGTTCTCCGGCCGCGTTTCAGGGCCGGCCGCCTGCGGGTAATTCCCGGAGCACTCGAGGAAGCAGATGCGCGTGGTGGCGGGGAAGCGCTTCAGTTCGTCGAGCGTGAAGACCATCGGGCGGTCGACCATGCCGTGGATCAGCAACTGGTAGTCGGCCGGGTCGACCGCCGGCACGCCGGCGTGGTGGCGTTCGAAATGAACGTCCGACGGCGTGATCATGCCGTGCAGGTCCTGCAGCGGCGTCCGGGACGATCCGCCGGTCAGGGCGCCGCGGGCGAGCGGCGCGTGCGGCGAACGTTCGCCGAGGGCGCTGGGCGGAACGCCGGGCGCCTTCGTGGTGTCGGCGGACTGGGCGAGAGCGTTCCGGGTGGAAGGGAGAGTGGTGGCGGCCAACGCGGTGGCGGCCGTCGTGATGACCTGGCGGCGGGTGATTCCCTGTTTCCGGTGGCGCGGCATCGCTTCCTCCTCTCGCGACGCTACGGGCGACGTGCCGCAGCACGTCCGTGCGGCGGTTACGTAATCGACACGTGCAGGGTGGGTCGCTCCTTGTCTGAATCCTACCCCCAAGAGGCACCCGCGGCCAGAAGTTTCGCGCTCGGCGAAACTTCCAACGCGCCAAGGCAAACCGACGCGCAGGAGTTCGCGCAGCGAACCTCCAACGCGCCCGGAGGGCGCGCTAGCGCCTCCAGGCGAAGAGGCGGGTCAGGAACGCTTTCTGACGGGCCGAGAAGCGGGCGCGGCGGAGCTGGTTGGCGACCTTGCGCCAGGCCTCGGCCTGCGTCGGGTAGGGATGGATCGCGGCGCCGATCGTCGACAGTCCGGCGCGCGCCTGCATCGCGACGGTCACTTCGCTGATCAGGTTGCCGGCCTCGGCCGCGACAATCGTCGCGCCCAGGATCCGATCCGACCCGCGTTCCACGACAACACGAGCGAACCCGGCGTCCTCGCCGTCGAGTATCGCCCGGTCCACCTCGGCGAGCGGCTGCGTGAACGTCTCGACCGCGATGTCCTTCGCGTTCGCGTCGGCCTCGTACATGCCGACGTGCGCGATCTCCGGCTCGGTGTACGTGCACCAGGGGATGATCAGGCTGTCGGTCGTCCGGCGTCCCAGTCCGAACGGGTGGGGAAAGAGGGCGTTCTGGATGAGGATCTGCGCCATCGCGTCGGCGGTGTGGGTGAACTTGAAGGGGAAGCAGATGTCGCCCGCGGCGTAGATGCGCGGGTTGCTCGTGCGGAGGTAGCGATCGACCGTGACGCCAGCCCGGTCGTACGCGACGCCGGCGGCGTCGAGACCGAGGTTTTCGACATTGGGGGCGCGCCCGACGCTGACCAGGACGGCGTCCACGGTAACGTCACGGGTCTCGCCGCCCTCGGTATAACGAATGCGCTTCTCGCCGCCGCTGGCGGGCACGGACTCGACCGACTCGACCATCGTGTTGAAGAAGAAGCGCACGCCGTCGCGCGTCATGCGGTCCTGCACCACTTCGGCGGCGTCCGGGTCTTCGCGCGGAAGGATGTGCCCGGCCTGTTCGAACGCCGTCACCTCGCTGCCGAAGCGGGCGAAGGCCTGAGCCATCTCGCAGCCGATCGGCCCGGCGCCGATCACGGCGAGGCGCGGCGGCAGTTCGGTGAGCGAAAAGACGGTCTCGTTGGTCAGAAAGCCCGCCTCGGCAAGGCCGGGGATCGGGGGCGCGGCGGCGCGCCCGCCGGTGCAGATGGCGGCGCGGGCGAAGTGCAACGTAGCGTCGCCGACCTGGAGCGTTTCCGGCCCGGTGAACTGTCCCTCGCCGATGTAGACGTCGACCCCCAGTCCGCGGAAGCGCTCGGCGGAATCGACATGGCTGATCGTCGCGCGCAGCCGGCGCATCCGTTCCATGGCGACGCCGAAGTCCTGCTCGACGCCGCCGGGGAAAGTGAGTCCGAAGGCGGCGCCGTCGCGTGCGGACGCCCAGACGCGGGCAGCGCGGATCATCCCCTTCGACGGAACACACCCGACGTTGAGGCAGTCGCCTCCCATCAGGTGGCGTTCGACCAGCGCGACTTTCGCCCCGAGGCCCGCCGCCACCGATGCGCTGATCAGCCCGGCCGTGCCGGCGCCCACCACTACGAGGTTGTAGCGACCCTCCGGGGTGGGGTTCCGCCAGTCGGCGGGGTGAACGTTGGCGGTAAGCAGCCGGTTGAAGGAGTCGTCCGGCGCCAGTAGCGATGGGGTTGTCGTCACGGCGGATCACTATATGCTGTATCGCTGCGACGCCGCGTGCGACCGGCGGCGAAAGGAGAAGACACCATGCTGTTCGCGAACCCGGCCAGCCTTCGGATCCCGGATGCCGACTCGGCGCTCCCGGGCCGCGACGAGCCGATGCCGGTGCCACGGCAGCACTTCGTGCACGGCCGGCCGATCGTCCCGCCGTTCCCCGAGGGGACCGAGCAGGTGCTCTTCGGGATGGGGTGTTTCTGGGGCGCCGAGAAGGCGTTCTGGGAAACCGCGGGGGTGTACGCGACCGCCGTCGGCTACGCGGGCGGGTTGACCCGGAACGCGACCTACCGCGAGGTCTGCAGCGGCGGGACAGGGCACGCCGAGGTGGTCCTGGTGGTGTACGAACCGCACGTCCTGCCGTTCGAGAGGCTCCTGTCGCTCTTCTGGGAGAACCATGATCCGACGCAGGGGATGCGGCAGGGGAACGACGTCGGCACCCAGTACCGCTCCACCATCTACGTCTCGGGCGACGAGCGGATCGGGGCCGCGGCGGCGTCGCGCGACCGTTATGCGCCGCTCCTCGCCGAGGCGGGCTTCGGGCCGGTGACGACCGAGATCCGCGAGGCTCCGCCGTTCTACTACGCCGAGGAGTACCACCAGCAGTATCTGGCCAAGAACCCGTTCGGTTACTGCGGCCACGGCGGGACGGGCGTCACCTGTCCAGTCGGCGTGGTGAAGGAGACGCCCGCGGGTTGACCGTCCGCCGGGACGGTTCCCTGTGAACGCCATGGGGCGGAGCGCTGCAATGGTCGCTTGGTCTGCGTACGAAGCGGTGCTGTTCGATCTGGACGGCGTCCTGACGGCGACGGCCCGTCTGCATGCCGCGTGCTGGAAGCGGATGTTCGACGTGTTTCTCGAGGAGCACGAGGCGCCGTTCCGGCCGTTCGACGAACGGGACTACACGCGATACGTCGACGGCCGGCCGCGCTATGACGGGGTGCGGGCGTTTCTGGCGTCGCGCGGGATGACGCTGCCGGACGGCAAACCGTCGGACGCCCCGGGGTCGGGAACGGTCTGCGCCCTGGGGAACCGGAAGAACGCCCTGTTTCACGAGCTGCTGGCGACCGAGGGCATCGAGACGTACGACGGATCCCTGGCCGTCGTCGGGCGCCTCCGGGCGGCCGGCGTGCGGACGGCCGTCGTCTCTTCGAGCCGGGGATGCCGGGAGATACTCGCCGCGGCCGGCATCGCGGATCGGTTCGAGTTGCGGGTGGACGGATTGACGGCGGAAGCGGAGGGGCTGGCGGGGAAGCCGGCGCCCGACATGTTCCTGTACGCGGCGCGGACGATGGGGATCGCGCCGGAGCGCGCGGCCGTCGTGGAAGACGCCATTGCCGGGGTGCAGGCGGCGCGCGCCGGAGGCTTCCGACTGGTGGTGGGGATAGACCGGACGGGGGCTCCGGAAGAGCTGGCCGCGGCGGGGGCGGATGTAGTCGTGACCGATTTGGCCGAAACACTGGACTGATGGCGAACCACAGGCCGCACTCGCTCGACGATATCTACAAGCACGACGAGTGGCGTCTCATCGAGACCCAGTTCGATGAGCGGCGCCTCGCCGCGGCCGAGTCGATCTTCGCCCTCGCCAACGGCTACGTCGGCCTGCGCGGCACCTGCGACGAAGGGCAGCCGGTCGCCTACAGCGGCACCTACGTGAACGGCTTCCACGAGACGTGGCCCATCGTCTACGGCGAGGAGGCGTTCGGCTTCGCCAAGGTGGGGCAGACGATCGTCGACGCGCCTGACGCGAAGATCCTCCGGCTCTACGTCGACGACGAACCGCTCTTCCTGCCCACCGCCACCCTCGACGAGTTCGAGCGGGTGCTCGACATGCGCGCGGGCACGCTCGACCGGCGGCTGGTCTGGCGGCACAGCTCGGGGCAGCGCGTCACCCTCGCGTCACGGCGCATCGTTTCCCTGGAGCACCGGCATCTGGCCGCAATCGTCTACGACGTGACCCTGGCGCACGACGCGCCGGTCGTGATCGAGTCGGAAATAGCCGACTCGCGCCGCGCCGAACATCAGAACGGCGACCCCCGCAGCAGGCAGGTGGGGTGCGAGGTGCTCAAGTCGCGTGTCAGCGAAACGCGCGGCCTGCGCATCGTCCGCGGCTACGTTGCGAAGTCGAGCGGGATGACGCTGTCGTGCTCGGTCGATCACACCATCGAAACCGACTGTCCCGTCACCACGGAGACGCAGGCCGACGCCGCCGGCGGCCGCGTCGTCTTCTCCATAGACGGAAAGGCGAACGCGCGGATCCGGATCGTCAAGTACATCGCCTACCACTCGTCATCGAGCCGTCGTGGCGCGGAGGAGCTCTGCCGGGAGGCGAGGCGCGTCCTCGACCGGGCCGTCAGCCGGGGCGTTCAGGATCTGCTCGAGAGCCAGCGGCGCTTTCTCGACCGGTTCTGGGATCGCGCGGACATCGTCGTCGGCCACAAGGAGTGGCAGCGGACGATCCGCTTCAACCTGTTCCACATCTGCCAGGCGACGGCGCGCGCCGAAGGTGTCGGCGTCCCGGCGAAGGGCCTGACCGGCCCCGGCTACGAGGGCCACTACTTCTGGGACACGGAGATCTACCTGCTTCCGTTCCTCATCTATACGACGCCCCGCATTGCCCAGAACCTGCTGCGCGAGCGGCACCGCTGCCTTGACGACGCCCGGCAGCGGGCGCGCGAAGTGAACCAGAAAGGCGCGCTCTTCCCCTGGCGGACGATCAACGGCGGTGAGGCGTCCGCCTACTACGCGGCCGGCACGGCGCAGTACCACATCAACGCCGACATCGCCTACGCCCTGCGCAAGTACGTCGACGTTACGGGCGACGACGACTTCCTGGCGAAGGTGGGAGCCGAAATCCTGGTGGAGACGGCGCGGCTCTGGGCCGACCTCGGTTTCTATTCCCAGCGGCCGGATCGGCCGGACGACGTCAGTTTCAAGATCAACGGCGTCACCGGGCCGGACGAATACAACACGGTCGTCAACAACAACCTCTACACGAACCTGATGGCGCGCGAGAACCTCTGGTATGCCGCCAGCACGATCCGCGGGTTGCAGGAGACCGACCCGGCGCAGTTCGCGGCCCTGGTCCGCGACACCGGCCTCGATCCGGAAGAAGTGGACGAATGGCTGCGCGCCGCAAGCCTGATGTACGTGCCGTACGACGAGTCGCAGCGGGTCCACCTGCAGGACGACACGTTCAACGAACGGGAGGACTGGGACTTCGCCAACACGCCGCCGGAGAAGTACCCGCTGCTGCTGCACTATCACCCGCTCGTCATCTACCGGCGCCGGGTGGTCAAGCAGGCCGACGTCGTGCTGGCGATGTTCCTGCTCGGCGACGAGTTCTCGTTCGATCAGAAACGCAACAACTTCAACTTCTACGACCCGCTGACGACGCGCGACTCGTCGCTCTCCTGCTCGATCGAGAGCATCGTCGCGTCCGAGGTGGGGGAAGCGGACAAGGCGTTCCGGTATTCGACCGACGCCGGACTGATGGACCTGGCGGACGTGGCGGGCAACGTCCAGGACGGTTGCCACATCGCGTCGATGGGCGGCTTCTGGATGACGCTGATCTATGGCTTCGCCGGGATGCGCGACTTCCGCGGGGCCATCAAGTTCTCGCCCCGCGTGCCGGAAGCGCTCGGGCGGCTCCGCTTTCCGCTGGAGATCCGCGGGCAGCGGCTGGATGTCGAGATGACGCCGGACGAGGCGACCTACACGCTGACCGGGGACACGCCGCTCGTCATCGTGCACGAGGGCGAGACGCTGGAACTGGCTCCCGGCGTGCCGGTGACCCGGCCTACTGCGTCTGGAGCTGGTTCTCGACCCGCAGCACCCCTTGCGTCTGCGCCACGATCCGCTGCAGCTCAAGTAGCTCGATCTGGCTCGGAACGTAGCCGACCAGCGTGACGACCCCGTTGTCCACAATGATGTGGAACGGCGGATTCGTCATCGTCCCGAAGCGCTCGAAGTGCGGGCTCCGGAAAACCTGGCGCGCGATGGCGTAGCGCAGTCTGTCGTCCGAGGTCGACGGGGGCAGCACGTCGAAGTTCACCTGCACGTCCTGCACCCCGCGAATCTTCGCGATCCGCTCGAACAGCTCGCCTTCCTTGTCCCGCTCCGGAGTCACGCTGCCGAAGAGCGTGACGGCCCCGTTGTCGAGGCGGCCGTCGATCACGTCCCACATCGTGTAGTGGGGATACCGCTGCACCTGGCGCCCGACCTCCTCCGCGAGGCTCTGTTGATCTTCTTCCACCGGTATGACGATCTCGCTCGCGACGAAGCTGATGCCGTTGACGGAGAGCGCGCGCTGAATGGCGCCGTGCTTCTCCCAGAAATTGCTGAGCCGTCCGGTGAGCGTTGCCTCGTCGCCGGCCACGGTCACCTCGAGGTTCCGCCACGCGCGCTCATCGTGCAGCGCGTCCTCGACCCGCTTCTGCAACTGATCGGGCGTCTGCGCTTCCGCGACGGCCCCATCGGGCGGCGCGCCAGCGGCCGTGGCGACGAGGACGGTCAGGGCGACGAAGGTGCGAACAACGGGACGGGGCATTGCGGTCATCCTTTTCTCCCGGCGCCAAGTCTCCTCCCCTTGTACCACACCCGCAGGGGTGCGTGCCCCTGCGGGCGGCCGGCGCAAGCGGCGGCCGGCGGGTCCCGACGCGGTGCTACAGTTGACGCCCGGTGACCGAAACCGCCCTCCGGGCCGACCTCCTCGGCACCCAGCACGAACTCCGCAGACAGGGCGCGGGTCCGGTGCTCGTCATCCTCGCCGGTCCGGAGACCGTGGACCGGGGCGACACCGCGAACGAACTGAACGCGTGGATGGATCCGCGCTGGCTGAAGACGCACGCCTGGGGCGAGGCCTCCGACGAGGAACGGGAGCGGCCCTGGTTCTGGCGCTACTGGCGCGCACTCCCGCCGCGCGGCCTCGTGGCGCTGTATCTCAGCGGCTGGTACGGCCCGCCGATCCAGGAACTCGCGGAAGAGCGTTGCGGCAAGGCGGCGTTCGACCGCCGGATGCGGCGCGTCGCGCGGTTCGAGAAGGCGATGGTGGACGACGGCGCCGTTGTCGTGAAGATCTGGCTCCATGTCGACAAGAAGGTCCAGCGCGAGCGTCTACTGGCCTTCCAGGCGGACCCGCTGCGCCGCTGGCGCGCGGGCGAGGACCAGTGGCGCCGCCTCCGCCGCCACGCCGCCGTGGTCAAGGTCTGGAAGCGCGCCGCCAGGTTGACCGAAGCGCCGGGCGCCCCCTGGCTGATCATTGACGATTCCGACGCCACACGGCGGATGGAACGCGTCGCCACCACAGTCCGCGACGCGATCCGGCGCGCACTGGACGGCGCCGGCGGCGCGCCGACGGCCGCGCCGGCTCCTTCCGGCGGCGTAGCGGCGTCCATACCGGTTCCTTCCGACGGTCTGCCAGCGGCCACGCCGGCTTCTTCCGGCGATGTTGCGGCGTCCACGCCGCCGCTGGCCACGCCGGCACCGGCCGCTCCGTCCCCGGACCACCTCACCGCCCTCGATCTCACCCGGACCCTCTCGGCGAAGCGCGCCCTGGTCGAGCTCGAACGCCAGCAGGGCCGGCTCTACGAAGCCCAGCATCTCGCGCGCGAACGCGGCATCTCGACCATCGCCGTCTTCGAAGGGTGGGACGCCTCCGGCAAGGGCGGCGCGGTCCGGCGCTGCACCGCCGCCCTGGATGCCCGCTATTTCCGCATCGTCCCGATCGCCGCGCCGACCGACGAGGAACTCGCGCACCACTACCTCTGGCGCTTCTGGCGTCACATCGGGCGCGCCGGCCACGTCACGATCTTCGACCGGAGCTGGTACGGCCGCGTGCTCGTCGAACGCGTCGAGCAGTTCGCTCGCCCCGATGAATGGCAACGCGCCTACGACGAAATCAACGACTTCGAGGAGCAGCTCATCGACCATGGCGCGGTGCTGGTGAAGTTCTGGCTGCACGTCAGCAAGGAGGAACAGCTCGAGCGGTTCCGCCGGCGCCAGGAAACTCCGCACAAGCAGTGGAAGATCACCGGCGAGGACTGGCGCAACCGCGAGAAGTGGGACGCCTACGCCGGCGCCGTCAACGAGATGGTGGAGCGCACCAGTACCCGCCGGGCCCCCTGGACGCTGGTCGAAGGCAACGACAAGCGGTACGCCCGCGTGAAGGTGGTGAAGACGCTGGCGAGTGCGATTCGCCGCGCCCTCAAGCGCGGGTAGCTACGCCGGCGGCGGGCCGAGAGCCTCTGCGGCCGGCGAATCCGGCCAGCGCGGCTCGGGCCGGGCCACGTAGGTGGCGTGGGCGAGTTGCGACTGGAAGTAGGCGATCTGCGAGCCGTACGCCGCGAGCCGGGCGAACACGCGGGCGGCGATGTAGAGCTGACCCACGAGGAAGGCGCCCCAGACGGCGCCGCCGCTCGCGCCGGCGCCCGGGGCGACGAGGGCGTAGGCGGCGTAAATCAGCGCGAGCAACAGGCCGTTGAGCAGCCACAATCCCGCGACGCCGCCGGCGTGCCGCCGCAGAAAGCGCAGCGTGGCGAGGAGTGCGCTGATCATGCTGCGGCGATCCTCCACGACCGCGCGGACGCGCGTGTAGTCGAAGATCAGATCGACCCCGGCGAGGACCGCGCCGAAAACCAGATAGAGCCCGAATCGGCTCAGGGCCCAGGTGCGCTCGACCGTCACGTCCCGAGTGAGCGATTCGTAGACATCGCCGAACAGCCAGGGACGGAACCAGAGAAAGAGCACGCCGTAGGCGACGGCCGCGATGACCCCGAGCCTGGCGAACCGCCAGACGAACCCGCCGCACGCGGAGAAGAAGCCGGCGCTCCCGATCGCCCGCTGCCGCGCCAGCCGGTCGATCACGCCGCCGGCGAGGAAGACCCAGGCCAGGAACCAGACGATTGCCGCCAGCGTCGCCGCCCCCGGCGCTACCCCGTCGAGGAGGTTGGACAGGTTGAACAGCGCCGCCGCGAAGCCGATCACCCAGGGACCGAACGTGCCCTCGATCGCGTTCGCGTCGCCGCGGAACTCGATCCACCACATTTCGTCCCATCCCTCCGCCACCGCGCCGGCGGTGGCGCTCGGCCCGAGGTCGCCGGCGATGCCGAGGAACAGCAGCAGCGCCAGCGGCAGCGTGGTGGCGAGCGTCGCCGCCCAGATGCCCGCCACCAGCAGCGGCGCGGCGGCGACCCGGCGAAGCCCGTCGAGGAAAGCGGCGATCATGCGAGGAAGCCGGCCGTCAGGAGCAGGTCCTGCACCCAGACGATCCAGGCGAGCGTCCACTTGGCCGCCGCCTCGCCGGTGCGCGACCGCGTGGTCCGGCTGTTGTTGGTGAAGTCGACATCGAGGAGCAGGACACGATCGGGGTCGACGGTCGCAGTCACCGCGCGCGACGGCCGGACGAACCGGTAGTACGTCCACTGCTCCCGGCCGTCCCAGCGGCGGCGCTCCGTCGTGCCGTCGGCGAACTCGACGACGACCTCGACGGGGAAGATGCCGTCACCGTAGCGGCGGACGGTCACGAGCGATTCGTACCAGACCGCAGGGTCGGACTCCGCCTGGCCGACCGCGGCGGCGCCGCCCGCCGATTCGTCCCGGTACCGGCCGTCATCGAACCGTCCGCGTCCGGCCGCGTTGCGGCTGCTGAGGGCGGCGATCCCGTAGTCGAAGACGGCGGAGCTGCCGTGCACCTGATCGAAGAACCAGCCGAGGTCCTCGCCCGCCGCCCCGTTCATCGCGTCGAAGACGTCGTCCGGCCCCGGATGGCCGAACTTCCATCGCCGGTAGAAGTCCGACATGCCGCGCCGCACCACGTCCCAGCCGAGATGGCGTTCCAGCGTGTGCAGGTAGAGCGCCGACTTGTTGTAGGTGATGGCGCCGCCGGTGCCCGGCCAGTAGCGGTACGTCGGCGTCGCCTGCACTTCGGAGCGCGCCACGGCCCGATAGCCGGCGATCCGGTTGCCGTGGATCACCCGATCCCACGGCACGTCCGGCTGTGGCCAGGGCACGAATCCGCCGAAGAAACGGAGCTCGCGGGAGAAGGGGAACTCCTGCTCCATCACGCGCGCGGTGGCGTAGGTGTTCAAGCCCTCGTCGATCCACGAGTGCTCCATCTCGTTGTTGCCGACGCCGCTCTGGAAGAACATGTGCCCCGCTTCGTGGACCGTCACTTCCTCGGGGCCGTCGGTCGATGCCGGCGCCAGCCAGCGCGTGCCGGCCGTGATGAACATCGGGTATTCCATCCCGCCGGAGCTACTCAGCCAGGCCGGATCGACGATGGTGATGTGGTCCCAGGGGTAGGCGCCGAACCACTCCCCGTAGAGGCGGAGGGTCTCGCGCGTCGCGCGAAAGTGGCGCTCTTCCTGCCCGGCATGCTCCGGCTGCAGCAGCAGGCGCATGTCGACGGGCGGCAACGTCGCGTGTTCGAAGCGATCCTCCTCCACCACGAAGTCCGGGCTGGTGGTCCAGGCAAACTCGTGGATGTCCTCGGCGTGGAACGTGTGCGTCGCGGTCCCGTCGCCGTTGTCGGTTACCTCCTGCCTGCGGCCGGTGGCGCCCACCACCCAGCCGGCCGGCGCGGTGATCCGGACGTCGTAGACGCCGTAGTCCGAGAAGAACTCCGTGCCGGTATGGAACTGATGGCAGTTCCAGCCATCCGCCTCGAGCACGCCGATCTTCGGGAACCAGTGCGCCAGGAAGAAGTAGTCGCCCACCGTGCCGGTCCGCGCGAAGGGGCGCGGGATGCGGGTGGTCCACTCGATATCGACGTCGATCGTCTCGCCGGGCGCGACGGGGGAGGGGAGCGGCACGCGCAGGACGGTCCGGTCGTCGGGGTTGCCGTCGTCGGGGGCGATGAACGCTGCGTGAGGGAGCAGGTCGACGCCGGGGCTGTCCGCTGCGCCGCCGCGCAGGCGCATGCCGGTTACGTCGATCCAGCCCCAGTCCTCTTCCGGACGGCCGTGCAGCGCGGCGCCGCGCCCGAAGAGCCGTTCGCGCATCCACGTCGAGCGGCTGTTGCGCCAGGCGTTGTAGTAGAGGTGGAACTGCAGCTCCGATGTCGGGTTGGGCGAGATGTTGCGCCAGGTCAGCGTCTCGCGGCCGGTCAGCGTGCGCGCGGACGTATCCAGGGTGACATCGATGTCGTAGCTCGCATTCCGCGGTGAAACCGGGGCCTGGGCGCCACCGGGCGCAACGGCCAGACTCAGGAGGAACGCGACAGCGGCGGCGTGTCTCGCGCGCATGCGCCGGATCGTATCGAGATACCGGCGCCGGCGCACCATGGAGGCCAATACGTCCACGGGCGCCGGCGCACGTTCGCCGGCCTGGAGGCCGGCGCTGCTAGTCGCTCAGGCCGAACGTGAAGACGACGTTGCCGGCCGCGATGGTGACGTACTGTTCGCCGTCCACCGCGTAGGTGATCGGCGCGGCGTGTACGCGCGCGCCGACCGCCACGTGCCACAACTCCTCGCCGCTCACCGCGTCGATGGCGAAGAAGTAGCCGTCGACGGTCCCGCCGAAGACGAGATCGCCGGCCGTCGCCATCAGCCCGGAGGTGGAGCGGGGCGCGATCGGGTATTCCCACCGCACGTCGCCGGTCGCCGGGTCGATGGCGCGGACGGCGCTGTGGTAGGTGTCCTGCGGCGCGGCGTTCTGGCCGCCGCCGCCCGTGTACTGCTCGCCCTCGACGTACTCCTCTTCGCGGATGAAGTAGATCTGCTCCCCGTCATAGGCGTTGACGTAGAAGAGGCCCGTGCGCGGGCTGAACGTCGGCGACCACCAGTTCGTGCCGCCGCCGATCGACGGCGAGACCAGAGTGCCCTCGATCGACGGCTCCATGTTCGGCACGCGGATCGGCCGGCCGTTCTCGTCCAGCCCTTCGGCCCAGGTCTGCGTCGCGTACGGCTTGCCGACGAGGAATTCGCCCGTCTCGCGGTCGAGCGTGTAGTAGAAGGCGTTGCGGTTGGCCCACATCATCACCTTCCGCATCTCGCCCTCGTACATGATGTCGCCCAGGATCGGCACCTGGATGGCGTCCCAGTCGTGGATGTCGTGCGGCGTGAACTGGAAGTACCACTCCAGCTCGCCCGTCTCGCCGTTCAGGGCGAGGGCGGAGTCGCTGTAGAGGTTGTCGCCGAGGCGAACCTCGCCGTTCCAGTCGGGCCCGGGATTGCCGGTGCCCCAGTAGACCAGGTCGAGATCCGCGTCGTAGGCGCCGGTGATCCAGGTGGGCGATCCGCCGGTCCGCCACGATTCGCCGGCCCACGTGTCGTTCCCCGGCTCGTCCGGCCCCGGGATGGTGTAGGTGCGCCAGGTGAGCGTGCCGTTATCCGCGTCATAGGCATCGAGGAAGCCGCGGATGCCGAACTCGCCGCCGGCGATCCCGGTGACCACCTGATCCTTGACGATGAGGGGGGCGGCGGTCTTCGAGTAGCCCGACTGGTAGTTGGCGGCCACCGACTCCCAGACCTGGTTGCCGCTGCGCGCGTCGAGGGCCACCAGCTTCGCGTCGAGCGAGCTGAAGTAGAGCGTCTCGCCCAGAATGGCGACGCCGCGGTTGTTGCGACCGCAGCAGATCCGCAGGTCGTCCGGCAACTCCTGCTCGTAGCGCCAGTACTGCCGTCCCGTCGCCGCGTCGAGGGCGACGACGTTGCTCGGCGCCTCGGTGACGAACATGATGCCGTCGACGACCAGCGGGGTCGTCTCCGCCCGGTCAATCTCCGGAATCTGGTACGCCCACTTCAGCTCCAGGTCCTGCACGTTGCGGCTGTGGATGTGTTCCAGACCGCTGAAGCGCTGGGCGTCGAGCGTGCCGTTGTACATGAGCCAGTTCTCCGGCTCGTCGGCCGCATTCAGCAGTCGTTCCCACGTGACCGGCCGAAGCGCCGGCGTCCCCTCCGACTGGGCGCTGACGTCCACGACGACGACGCGATCCGCAACGACGAACGCGACGGCCGCGATGGCGAGACAGGTGATGAGCAGGGCAATCCGCTTCATGACTAGTTGTCCTCCTTGCGCAGGGAGAAGACGTGGGCGACCAGGTCGTCGAGCTCCGAGCCCGACACGCCGGCGGCGGGCATCGTCGAGTCGGTCACGCGCTCCACGGAGCGGACCTGGCTCTTGAGGAAATGCCACAGCCGCTCGTCCTCATCCATGATCCGGACCGAGAACGTGTCCTCGTTCATCCGGAGTCCTTCGACGCGCGAGCCATCGTCGCGGACGATCCGCATCGTCCACCAGCGCGGGGCGACGTCGGCGTTCGGGTCGGTCAGCGCGGCCTGGATCTCCTCGGGGTTCAACCGCCGGCCGACGTCCGACAGGTCGGGGCCGAGACGCCCCCCCTCGCCGTTCACCATGTGGCACTGGCTGCAGTTCTGGGCCTCGTATGCCTGGGCTCCCCGCGCCGGGTCGCCCGGCAGGTCGTAGTCGCTGGGGTCGAAGCTGAGGGAATTGACATAAGAGACGATCTGCCAGACCGCCTGATCCGACGCGCGGCTGCTGATCCCGATCATCGCGGTGTTGTCGATGCCGTCCCGGATGACATCGAACATGCCCTGATCGGTGCTCGCGTAGGTGAACTGTCCGGTCGTCAGATCGGGCGCGCCGGTCTCGTCGTTCCCCCGCGCGTCGCGGCCGTGGCAGCGGCCGCACTGCGCCCGGAACAGCCGTTGCCCCATCCGGGCGTCAACCGTGGTGTCGTAGGGGTTTTCCTGCGCGGCGGCGGGCGCAACGGCGATGCCGCCGAAGACCATCAGCCCTGCCGCCAGGAAGCTGAGAGCCATCATGGAAGTCCGCATGGTGCCACCTCACTCGGGTACGAGTCTGGCGCGAATCATACCATCGCCCCGGCCTTCCGAACCCAATACCGACGGAAGCGCGCGTGGGCTTGCGGCGCGCTCGGGGGAACGCGGCAGTATCATGGGGCTGGCCGCGCCATGAAGACCCTCCTGATCGTGCGCCACGCCAAGTCGAGCTGGAAGGATCGGGAGAAATCGGACCATGACCGCTCGCTGAACAAGCGCGGCAAGCGCGACGCCCCCCGGATGGGCCGGCTCGTGGCGGAACGCGGTCTTTGCCCGGATCGGATAATCAGCTCCACCGCCAAGCGGGCTCGGGTCACCGCGGACGCGGTGGCGGCGCAGGCCGGCTACCGCGACGCGGTCCAGTTGGAACGCCGGCTGTATCTGGCCAGCCCGGCCGAGATCATCGGCGTCATCCGTGAGACGGGCGGGAAGGCGGCCAGCATCATGATCGTCGGCCACAACCCCGGCCTGGAGGAACTGCTCGCCCGCTTCGGCGGCGTCGGCGAACCGTTGCCGACCGCCGCGCTCGCCGAGATCCACCTCGACATCGCGGCCTGGAAGGAGCTGACGCTCCGCAGCCCGGGACGCCTCGCCAACATCTGGCGACCCCGCGACCTCCCGCCGGAAGCCGACTGACGGCGCGCTGACTCCGTCGGTTGGGCCGGCAGTTGCGTAGCCCGATCTATACACATACGATGGTACTCAACGGTGGGTTCCACTGAGCGCGTGGGTCACAGCAGTTCTTGCTTCAGCGCAAGTTCGGACGCGCCCGGAGGGGCTTGCCGGCGGGCGGTGGCCGCCGCCCGGAGGAGGAAACGGTGAAGAAGACAATGGTAATGGGGCTGAGCTTCCTGCTGGCCCTGACAGTTGCGGCCGACGCCTTCGGGCAGGGCCGCCAGACCGGCACCATCAGCGGCGCCGCGGTCGATGCCCAGGGGCTTTCGCTCCCGGGGGTCACGATCACGGTCAGCTCGCCGTCCCTGCAGGGGACGCGTACGGCGATCACGGACATCAACGGCAACTACTCGCTGCCGCAACTCCCGCCGGGTGACTACTCGGTCGTATTCGTGCTTTCCGGCTTTGGAGATGTCGAGGAAACGGCGACGGTTCCGCTCGGCGGCGAGGTCGGGGTAAACGCGGTCATGGCGCCCGGAGGCGTCACCGAGGTCGTGGAGGTGGTGGGCGTCGTACCGGCGGAGATCCAGACGACGGAGACCGCCTCGAACATGGTGGACGATGAAGTGAACGTGTTGCCGATGGGCCGGACGCCGTTCGGCATCGCCGCGATTCAGCCCGGGCTGAACACCAATACGCCCAACGCCGGGCAGCTCGCGATCAACGGGGCGTTCGCCTACGACAACGTCTACCTGGTGGACGGCGTCGACACGAACGACAACCTGTTCGGCACGTCGAACGCACTCTACGTCGCCGACGCGATCGAGGAGACGCAGGTGCTCACCTCCGGCATCTCGGCCGAGTACGGGCGGTTCTCCGGCGGCGTCGTCAACGTCATCACGAAGAGCGGCGGCAACACGTTCTCCGGGAGCTGGCGCACGAACTTCGACAACCCGACCTGGGAAGGGCTCAACCCCTACGAGGTGGAGAACGAGGTGGAGCGGACGGATATCCTGAACCGGACGCACGAAGCGACGCTCGGCGGTCCGATCGTGCGCGACCGCCTCTGGTTCTTCACCTCCTACCGTCGCGCCCGGGTTACGGAGAGCGACAGCTTCGCGCAGACCGGCATCTCGTACGACAGCACGAACAACAACGACCGGAACCAACTCAAGCTGACCGCGACCCTCGCGCCGGGACATACGCTGTCCGGCCAGTACATGCGGAACTACACCGCCCGGACGGACGCTACGTTCTCGTTCAGCATCACACCCGACGTGATAAACGACGCAACGCGGCCGAACGACCTGTACGTGACGACCTACCGCGGCAGCCTGAGCCGGAATGTCTTCGCCGAGGCCCAGGTATCGCAGAAGCGGTTCGGCTTCCGGGGCGGCGGCGGCACCGAGACGGCCATCGGCTATTCGCCGTTCATCACGCTGACGCAGCAGTTGGGTCACTACAGCAACCCGTACTTCGACGCGACGGACCCGGAGGACCGGAACAATCTGCAGGTGACCGGCAACGTCACGTGGTACCGGCCGACCGAGTCGTTCGGTTCCCACAACATCAAGATGGGCTACGAGAGCTACCGGTCGACGCGGACCGGCGGCAACTCGCAGACCTCGACCGGCTACGTCTTCGATGCGGACTACCTGACCGACGCGAACGGCGACCCGGTACTGGAGAACAACCGGCTGATCCCGGTCTTCAGCCCGTTCCAATCGCTGATCGAGAACTGGCTCCCGTCGCGCGGCGCCCGGATCAACATCAACACGGAGTCGTTCTTCATCAACGACAACTGGACGCTGAACGAGCACTTCTCGTTCAACATGGGCGTGCGGGGCGAGTTCGTCTCGAGCGATGCGACGCCGGGCGACATCACGACCGTCGATACCCGGGCGATCGTGCCGCGGCTCGCCGCGTCGTACGACCCCCTGGGTGACGGCCGCTACTCGATTCAGGCGACCTACAGCCACTACTCCGGGAAGTACAGCGAGGCGCAGTTCGCGGAGAACACCAACGTCGGCAACCCGAGTCTGCTGCTGGGGGTCTACCTGGGTCCCCCGCATGCATGCCGGGGTCTGCCCAGCGCGACCGCGGCCGACTGCCCCGGCCTCGACCCGGACAACTACTTCACCGTCCTCGGCCGTTTCCCGACGCAGAACGTCTTCACCGACGAGCGGCTGAATTCGCCCGTCACGGAGGAGTTCACGCTGTCGACCGGCCGGGCGCTCGGGAGCCGCGGGTACTTCCAGGCGACCTACGTCCGCCGCCGCTCCGGCAGCTTCGTGGAGGACTACCAGGACCTGATGACGGGGACGACGACGCTGACGGATGACGACGGCAACCAGTACGGCACGTTCACGAACAAGTTCTTCCGGAATCCGGGCGACCTGGGTGACGATCCCGACGCTCTCCAGCGGAACTACGACGGGCTGCAGTTCGAGACGCGCTACCAGTTGTTCAGCGACCTGCTGCTGAACGGATCCTGGACGCTCCAACTCCGGAACGAGGGCAACTTCGACGGCGAGAACACGAACCAGCCGGGCGTCTCGTCGACTTACGGCGACTGGCCGGAGATTACGCCGGCCGACCGGTTCTACCCGTGGGGCCGCCTCGACGACTACCAGAAGCACCGCGTGCGCGTCTGGGGTATCTACACCCTCGGCATGGGCGCCTTCGGCGATCTCGACGTCGGCGGTTTCTGGCGGTACGACTCGGCGGAGAACTACAGTCTGGCGTCGAGCAGCTTCCGGCCGACGTCTGAACAGCAGGCGATCCTGGACGAGTTGGGCTACGTGGATGCTCCTTCATCGCGGACGCTCTACTACTCGGCGGGACGCGGATCGGAGTTGTACAACGGCGTCGGCCGGTTCGACCTGTCGCTCCACTACGACATCCCGGTGTGGCGGAGCTGGCGGCCGTGGCTGAAGTTCGAGATGTACAACGTGACCAACAACGACAAGCTGGTCGCCTTCAACACGACCATTCGGCCGGACTTCGACGGGCCGACGGACGAGTTGCGGATCCCGACGACGTACACGGAGGGGGATAACTTCGGCGAAGCGACCTCCGCCGGTCACCATCCCGGCGCCCGGTCGTTCCTGGTTTCGTTGGGCTTCCGCTTCTGACGCTTCGGCCAGGGCATGCGTTTCTCGCGTCTTGTCGGCCGAGCGCAGGCCCTGGCCGTAACTCTCGTTGTCGCGACACCGGGAATCCAGTACGCCTGCGGTCCGTCCGACCAGACCACGCCCACGCCTTCGACGCCCACGCAACCCACTGCGGAGCAGTCGAATCCGTGTCCGGCGGCGCCATCGTCGTCGTCATCAGCCCTTGCCAGCGCCCTTGGTGGGGCAACCGGGCTCGGCGACCAGAAGCGTGCCGCCTCCGTCGACGGCCACGCGCGCCCGACGGTACTCGACGCGCTCTGGGCGCACCGGATCGGGCTGGAGCGAGGGTTCGTACTGCCCACGGAGACGCGCACGGCGACCGAAGACGTGGGTGACATCGCGGTGTTGCAGGACGAGGGCGACCTGATCCTGACCCCCAACCGCTTTGACCTGCGCGACATCACGCTGCGCTTCGAACCGAACAACACCGGCGGCTATGACGTCAGGCGCGTCGGATCGGCCACGTACCGCTCACCGGTGGGACAGCAGGTGCCGCTCGGGGACGACGATACTGCCCCGCTGACGTTTCCCTTCGAGTTTCCGTACTACGACGGCGCCCACGCCAGCGCCTTCGTCAACTCGGACGGCAATCTCACTTTCGTGGAGGGCGACGACGCCAGCACGCGGCGGGACATCTCCCGCCTGCTGACGGGCTGGCCGCGCGTCGCGCCCTTCCTGGCGGATCTCGACCCGTCGGCCGGTGGCGCCGTATACGCGCGCAGCGCGGCGGACGCCGTGACCGTCACCTGGTGCGCGGTGCCGGAGTTCGACAACGAGACCAGCGCCGTCACGGTGCAGGTGAACCTGCTGCCGAACGGCAGCGTCGAGATGACCTTCGACCCGGAGATCACGACCAGCGGCGCCATTGTCGGGCTGTCGCCGGGCCGCACCTCTGCACTGGAGGCGGTCGACCTGAGCGACACTGGCCCCACGGCGGGCGGCGCCGCCGCCGTGGGAGAACGATTTTCAGTGGACCGCGAACTCGACGTGGTCGCGGTCGCGACCAAGTTCGCCGCGTCGCATCCGGACATCTACGACCAGATCGTCGTCTGGGCGAACCAGCCGGTCGTGTTCGACGCGTTCGCCTACGAGATCACGATCGGGAACGCTATTCAGGGCATCGGGCAGTCGCTCTATGCGACGCCGTCCGACTTCGAGAGCGACGCGCTGGAGAGCCTGGTCGTGATGGGATGGCTCGGCAAGTACTCGGAGGATCTCTCGGAGAAGGTCAACGGTGAGGGCACCACGATGAGTCTGCTCGGCCACGAGACCGGGCACCGGTGGCTTGCGTTCCTGGAATTCAGTGATCACAACCGCGCGCGCTCCGAGGCTCTCCTGGGCCGCCAGCGGGCCCACTGGAGCTTTTTCGTGGACAGCGACGCCTCGGTGATGGAGGGCAACGACATCGAGGATCTCGGCGGCGGACGGTTCGAGACGGTGGCGGCGGCGGAGCGCTACAGCGCCCTCGATCAGTATGCGATGGGTCTGCGCCACGACTACGAGGTGCCGCCGTTCTTCTACGTCGAATCGCCGACCAACGTGTCGCCTCCCGCGCGAAGCACGACGTCACCGGAAGTCGGCGTCACTTTCAACGGCACCCGGCGTGATGTGCTGATCCAGCACATCATTGAGGTCGAGGGACAGCGGATTCCGAGCGCCGACCAGTCTCCCCGCGTCCACCGGCAGGCGTTCATCTATGTCGTCGGGAGGGGAAGCACGGCGGATCCGGACGAGCTCGCCAGGCTCGACACGATTCGGAGACAGTGGGAACCCTGGTTCAGCGAAGCCACCGACGGGCGGATGCGCGTGGAGACGCGCCTGAGTCCGGGTGCCTCGGCGACACCGACGCCCTGACGCCGGCAGCGGGAAGAGCTGTTGCCGCTGCCTTCGGCCGTTCCCGGGTCAGTCCGCCGTCTTCACGTCCTCGTACATCAGGGCGCCCTGCTCGTCGTAGAAGCGGAACGCCGCGGTCGGCGCGTCGCCGGGCGTGACGACGACGTTCAGGAAGCCGCCGGTCGGCTCGTCGTAGGTGTAGTACTGCATGACCAGTGCGTTCGGATCGTTGGAGTCCGGGTCGCCCGGCGGACGCCCGAGGCGCGAGTTGGCGTCGACCAGGGCGCCGGTGGAGAACTCCTCCAGGCCGGTCGGGTCGAGCGAGTGGTACTGCCAGTGCCGGTCGCCGGTGACGATGTAGAAGTGCTTCTCGAGGAAGTCGTTCTCGATCAGCCAGTCGAACAACTCGTCCCGCTCGTGGCGGAAACCGAACGGGTTCGAGTGGTTGTCGCGCTTCACCGGGTCGTGTCCCTCGGCGACCCGTCCCGCCTGGTTCGCGTCGTCGGGGCCGACCATCGGCGTCGGTGAGATCAGGATCTTGAACGTCGCGTCGCTCGCGAGCAGCGTTTCCTTGAACCAGGCGACCTGCGCTTCGCCCCAGAGCGTCTTCTCGGGCCCCGGCTCCATCATGTTCGGGCTGCGGTACTCGCGGCCCTCGACCAGCCAGATCTGCAGGTCCCGGCTGACCCGGTGGGTGCGGTAGGTCACCGGGTCGGGATCGTTCGGGTCGACCACCGGCACCTGCTCCAGGAAGATGCGGCGACCGAGGTCGGGTAGCGGTGCGGCGTCGGTCGTGTTGTCGCAGTCGTTGTAGCGGTAGTCGTGGTCGTCCTTTTCCCAGTAGGTCGGGGTGTCGGCGAAGAAGTCGATGAAGCGCTGCCGGCGGAGCTGCTCGTGCCATTTCCGGCGCATGGACGTGGCATCGGTCGCGCGTCCATCGTAGGGCGCGTCGTAGTAGACGTTGTCGCCGGTCGCGACGAAGAAGTCGGGCTCGAGGGCCAGCATCGAGGCCAGGCCCGGGAAACCGAGCTCCCGGTCGGGCCCGGTGTACATCCGGTTGGGATTGTTGTAGAACTGGTGGTAGTTCATGCCGGTGACGACGGTGAAGCTGGTCCGGGCCGCCGCGTCGGCGCCGGGATGGGTGGCGAACGATCGGATCGGTCCGGTTTCGATGTTGTCCCGGTCCGGGCCGTACACGGCGCGGTAGAGGTATTCCGTCCCGGGCGACAGGCCTTCCACCTTCACCTTGACGATGTGATCGTTCTCGGCCGTCGCCTCCAGCCACGGCGTGACGCGCGGCGCCTGGAATTCCGGGTTCGTCGCAATCTGGAACCGTGCGAGGCCGGCCATTCCCGGCAGGTCGCCGTCCGCCCAACCGGACTTCGCGGTAAGGCGGGTCTGCAGGATGACCGAGGTGTCGGTCACCTCGCCCGCGATCTCGCCCTGCCCGTTCGTCATCAGGATCTCGACCGGTTCGATTGGGTTTCCACACGCCGCGAGCGCAAGCGCAGTCGACGCAAGAACCAGGTGTCTCTGCATAGCCGCCATCGTGACCTCCGTGAACGTCCAAGGGTAGCCCAAGCCGTGGCGCGAGCCGCAGTTCGCCCGCGCCCGGGCGTGGAAACCAGGCCTGATCGTCCGGACCCGACCTCGGCTACGGTCTTACCTTGAGGTCGCGGTCGAGTTCGACGACGGAGGCTCCCAGGGGAGAAAGGCGCCGGGCATAGCGCGCATCCGTGATGATGACGCGGTAGCCGTCGGCGGTCTCCTCCACCGCGTAGGCCGGGTAGCGGATCCAGGTGATAAGGCCCTGCACGTGGGGCGCCGTGCGCGTCGCGGCAATGATGGCGTCGGCGCGCGGGCCGCGGGGCCGCCGATCGATGGCCCGCGCCGCCACGCGCGGCTCGGCGCCGCGCAGCCAGTCGAGCTCGAGAAAGTGGTAGTGCTCCGCGTCGGCGACGACGATGTCGCGGCGGAACGGGTTCCCCGGCGCCGGCGACGCCATCACCTCGATGGGTGTCTCGTCCCCCTGTTCGGCGAGCCACGCCGCCACCTGGTCTTCGGCGAGGCGCGAGGCGGCGACCATCACGATGATGTAGATCGCGATCGCCGAGACGCAGATGGTGGCGAGGCGCGGCAGGGCATGCCGCCATCGGCCGGTCGCACGCAGCCAGACGATCCCGGCGACCCCGGCGCACCAGAGCAGCCGTGTCGCCACGGGCGCACCCTCAAAGCCGGTGACGAGCGACGTCATCGCCACCCCCAGCACCACCCACGCGGCGAGACCGGCGCGCGACGTGCTGCGCGCGAGAACGACGGAAGTTCCGGCAAGCAGCCAGACCCACGGGTCCACCACGAAGAGCGCATCGCCGTAGAACCACGTCCCGGAGAACGGCATCAGGAACCGCACCCCGTAGGTGTTCAGCCAGTCGAGGACCGGATGCGACCAGACCCCGATGGTGCAGACCGCGAGGAGCGCGTCCGCCCGCAAGGGCGGGCTGTTCTGCCGGACGGGCCCCCGGAACCGGCGCCGGACGCGGTCCACCAGCATCAGCAGGCCGGCCAGCGCGAGGGGGAGCACGAACATCGCGAGGATGCCGTGTGTCCAGCCGCGGCGGAAGCCGAGCGAGATGTCGCGCGTCATGAACAGCGTGATGGCGTCGAGGTCGGGGGCGTTCGCGCCCAGGAGCAGCGCCGGCGTGGCGAGCGCGGTGGTGCGCCGGAGACGCGTCTCCGCGAGGGTCGCTCCGATCAGGGTGTGGGCGATTGGGTCCATCGCAGCGCCATAGAATAAACGCCGCGGCCGGATGGCCGCGCCGACACGGGAGCAAAGCGTGACAGACAACGTGCTGAAGAACGTGAATCTCGGCTTCATCGGAGCCGGGGCGATGGGGTCCGCGATGATTGGCGGGCTGGTGTCCCGCCACGGCGTCGAGCCGGGACAACTGATGGCCAGCGACCGGCACGTCGAGCGGCTCGACGAGGTCCGGGGTCAGTTCGGCGTGGGGACGACCCACGACAACCGCGAGGCGGCGGCCAGCGCCCAGGTGGTGGTGCTGTCGGTGAAGCCGCAGGTGTTGCCGGGTGTCCTGCGCGAGCTGCGGAGGCGGATCGATCCGAACGCGCTGGTGTTATCGATCGTCGCCGGCGCCACGATCGAGACGATGGCGAAGGGGCTGGACCATCGCGCCATCGTCCGGACCATGCCGAACACGCCGGCCCAGGTGGGCGAGGGGATGACCGTCTGGTGCGCCACGCCGGAGGTCTCCGAGGCCCAGCGGGCGCAGGCGAGTGCGATCGTCGGCGCCCTCGGGCGGCAGTGGTTCGTGGAGGACGAGGCGTTTCTCGACATGGCGACGGCCATCAGCGGCTCCGGACCGGCCTACGTCTTCCTGATGATGGAGGCGTTGATCGATGCGGCCGTGCACCTCGGGTTCTCACGGGACGCGGCGCGGGAGCTGGTGCTGCAGACGATCCGGGGCTCGGCCATCTACGCCCAGCAGCAGCCGGTGCATCCGGCCGAGCTTCGGAACCGCGTGACGTCGCCGGGGGGAACGAGCGCCGAGGCGCTCTACCAGCTCGAGAAGGGGAACTTCCGCACCGTCATGTCGAAGGCGGTGGTGGCCGCCTACAACCGGAGCGTCGAACTGGGCAGGAGCGGAAGCTGATTCAACGGGCGCGGGTCGGATTCGCTTAGTATCGAACCACGTGCCTCCCGAGAACCGCCGCTACATCGTCACGCTGGCCGTCGCCGCGGCCGCCATCCTGGTGCTGGGAGTCCTGCTCCGCCCGGCGCCGGTCGCCGACGAGCCACTCCCGCCGCCGCCGTCGCAGGCGGAGCTGAGCCGGCTGACCCGCATCACGCAGCGGCGTTCGCTCGAAGCGATGAAGGACTACTTCAGCGCCGTTGCGACCGACGCCGACCGCTCGGTCGTCCGCCTCCGGATGCTCGGCCGGAGCGGCGTCGTCTGGGCGCCCGGCCAGGTGGTGACGGCCCGCCTGGAACAGCGTTTCCCGCCGACCACGACGGTCTCCGGCGATGAAGGGGAACTGGGCGTTCCGCTCGCCGCCGGAGCCCCGCACCTGCCGGTCGCGCTGCTCGACGTCCCGGAGACGGGCGAGTTCGTCCCGGTGCGCCGGCGCCCGATAGAGAATCTGGACCCCGGTGCCTGGACCGTGTTCGTGACCGACCGCCACGGCGCCGGTTTCTCGCCCGCCACGTATGTCGAGATCGCCGAGGTGCAGTGCGAAGGCCGCAGGGTCCGCGACGTCGTCACCAGCGTTGCGCTCGGCCCGGAGCTGGCCGGCGCCGGGCTGTTCGACCTCGACAACAACCTGCTTGCCGTCGTCTTGCCGTGCGGCCCGCGCTTCGTCGCGGTGACGGCGGAGGACGTCGCCGCCCTGGCGGAGGAAGCGGCAAACGTGCGCTCGCGGATCGCGCAGCGGTACGGAATGACGCTGGACGCCGTGACGTCCGAGGAGACCGGGCATCTGGGCGTACCCTTCGGCCTGTTCGTGCGCGATGTCTGGAACGGCGAGCTGGCCGACGCCATCGGCCTCCGGCCTGGCGACGTTGTCATATCCATCAACGCCGAACTGATCCTCGACGTCGATCAGCTCGGGCCCCTGTTCGACGGCAGCACGCGCCGCGCCGACCCGGCTGCCGTCGGAGACGACGACGAGGCGGCGGACGATGCATCGACGGACGATGCGCCGGCCAGCGACGTGGTGGACGAGGACGTAGCGGCCAGCGAGACTTCCGGCGACCCGGCCGCCGGCGACGAAGCGGCAGCGGACGGCGGCGAGCCGGAGTTCTTCGAGCTAGGGATCGTACGCAACGGCGACACCCTGGTGCTCAACCTGCCGATGGACCCGCTGGCGTTCGTCGGTCTGGACGCCGCGGTTCCGGACGGCGGGCTCGTCTGGGACGACCCGGGCCGCGGTTACCGGCTCGACGATGTCCGCCCCGGCACCGCGGCAGCGCGGGCCGGCCTCCGTCCGGGCGACCGCCTGTTGCGGATCGACGGGGCCGTGCCGGACACGCTGGACGCGGTCCGCGACGCGCTTTCCGCCGACCGCGACACACCGGTTCTGCTCGAGCTCGAACGCGGCGTGCGCCGGACGGCGGTCCTGCTTCCGTGAGCAAGGCTGATGGATGAACTCACGTCGCTCGGCCTGATCCTGCTGCTGGCCCTCCTGGCCGGCCATCTGGTCAAGTTCGTCCGGATCCCGGAAGTAACCGGCTACATCATCGCCGGCATCGTCCTCGGACCGTCCGTTCTCGGCTGGGTTTCCGCCGAGAACCTGATTGCGCTGGAGATCCTCAGCGAAGTGGCGCTCGGCCTGATCCTCTTCTCGATCGGATCGGTCTTCGAGTTCTCCCGGTTCCTTCGCCTCGGGCGCCAGATCCTCGCCCTGACGCTGATCGAATCGGTGCTGGCGTCGGTGATCGTCACTGTCGGTGCGCTCATCGTCGGCCAGCCCTGGCAGGTGGCGTTCCTTCTCGGCGCCATCGCCATCGCCACGGCTCCGGCGTCGACGCTCATGGTGATCCGGGAATGCGACAGCGCCGGTCCCCTTACCGAGAACCTGCTGGGCATCATCGCCGTCAACAACCTCTTCTGCATCGTCGTGTTCAGCATTGTGGGATCGATGATCGACCTCGGCGCGGGGTTCGGTCCCGGCGGAATTTTCGACGGCTTCTACCGGGCCATCTTCCCGCTGTTCTGGCAGATTGTCGGCTCCGCGGCGCTTGGCTATCTGGTGGGGCTGATGCTCGCCGGCTGGGCGTCACAGGTGCGGGAGACGGGCGAGCTGCTGATCCTGCTGGCCGGGTCGATCCTGCTCTGCGTCGGCGTCGCGCGCTTTCTCGACATGTCGCCCCTGGTGGCAAGCCTGGCCGTCGGCGCGACGATGGTGAACCTGTCGGCGCGGAGCGGCAGTCTCTTCGCCACGCTTTCCGGCACCGATCCGCCGTTCTACGCGATCTTCTTCGTCATTGCGGGCGCCGACCTCGACCTGTCGCTCCTGGCCTCGATGGGGATCATCGGCGTCGTCTACGTCGTGGGGCGCGCGACGGGCAAGTTCGCCGGTGCGGTCCTCGGCGCGCGGTGGCTCGGGCTGGAGCCCACCGTGCAGCAGTTCCTCGGCTTCGGCCTGATGGCGCAGGCCGGCCTGGCGGTGGGCCTGACACTGGCCGTCGGCCAGCGTTTCGAGGACTTCGCGCCGGTAGTGTCGACCGTCGTCCTCGCGGGGGTTGCCTTCTACGAAATGGTCGGCCCCATCAGCACGCGCTTCGCCCTGGTCCAGGCCGGCGAGTCAGGACGACTGCAGCCATCACCGGCTCCCGTGGACGCCCCGAAGCTGTATTAAAGCTATAGGCCGTCAGTTTATTAAACATGGGTGTTGCCACTGCTGTATATTAAATAAATACAGGAATACTTTTAATAAGCGGTTTGAGGATCAAGAATGCTTGCATTTCTACCTGGCTAATTTAAAAAATACGCCCTATATTTTAAATCGTGACCCTGGCAGGTAAACTCCGTTTGAAGTCCAGACGGGCCATGTGATGCAGCGTGGTGAGACGGGGCGTTTCGCGCTCACCGCGACAGCCGGCGAACAGGTTCACGCGTTCATTCCGGCGCCGCTCCCGCCGAACCCACCTCTGGCCCTCGGCGGCGACTTTCAGCAACTGCTGGAGGCCGCGACGCTCGCGGTTGGCCGCCTCGACAGCGTCCTGACGCTCCTTCCGGACAAGACCACCTTCCTGTACAGCTACGTCCGGAAGGAGGCGGTGCTTTCGTCGCAGATCGAAGGCACGCAGTCGTCGCTCTCGGACCTCCTGCGGTATGAACTGGACGACGCGCCGGGCGCGCCGCGGTTCGATGACGTGATCGAGGTCTCCACCTGCGTGGCCGCCCTCGAACACGGATTGGCGCGGCTACGTGACGGTTTCCCGCTGTCGAACCGGCTGCTTCGCGAGATGCACGGCGTCCTGCTGTCACGTGGTCGCGGCGCCGCCATGACGCCGGGCGAGTTCCGCCGCTCCCAGAACTGGATCGGGGGAACGAGACCGGGCAACGCTGTCTACGTCCCACCGCCGCACACCGACGTGCCGGACTGTCTGGCGTCGCTGGAGCAGTTCCTGCACGCCCGGGACGACGGCATCCCGACACTGATCCGCGCGGGGCTTGCTCACGTTCAGTTCGAGTCCATCCATCCATTCCTGGATGGCAACGGCCGGTTGGGCCGGCTGCTCATCACCCTGCTGCTGTGCGACGCCGGCGTCCTGCGCGATCCCCTCCTCTATCTGAGCCTCTACTTCAAGGAGCATCGCGCCGTGTACTACGACCTTCTCGGCAACGTGCGCCGCACCGGCGACTGGGAAGCGTGGCTGGCCTTCTTTCTGGAGGGGGTTCAGACGACTGCCGCCGGTGCGGTCGAGACCTGTCAACGGCTCCAGGAACTGTTCGAGGAAGATCGCCTGCGGATCGGACGGCGGGGTGGTCGCGCCCGTTCGGCCCTGCGTGTCCACGAGGCGTTGACGGCCCGCCCAATCCTGTCCGTGGCGGCCGTGCTGGAACGGACCGGCCTGTCGTATCCGACCATTGCGGCCGCCGCCGGCGTCCTCGCGGATCTCGAGATTGCCAGCTCGTTCAGGAGCCGCCGCCGGTTCTTCGTCTACGACCGCTATCTCGCCATCCTGAACGAAGGCACCGAGACGTAACGCGGCGCGCGGGCGGCGGCAGCCGGACCGGCGGACCCTGGAGCCCGAGGCGTCACCGGAGACAGCCGGACGCGGCTACACCCGCGGCTGCACGATCTCGATCCGGACGCCGTCCGGGCCCACCACAAACGAGATCAGCATGTCCTCTCCCAGCGGGTTGGTGAAGGGGCGGGGTTCGATGGTGAATTCGACACCCTTCCGCCTGATCTCTTCCGCGGCGGCCCGGAGGTCGGGGAACTGCCAGCCGAGGTGATCGAAGGCACGCCCCTCGGTCGGGGCCAGCTCGCCCTCGTGGGGTGAGATGAGCAGCCAGACGGTGCCGTAGCGCAGGCCGGGGATCCGCCCCTTCAGGCTGTCGCGCTCACCACCGAAGATGTTCTCGTACCAGTCGTAGGCGGTGTCGCGGTCGGCCGAGCGGAGATGCAGGTGGTGAAAGCCGAGCCACTCGTGGTCCTCGACCACCTCGATCTTCGTTCCCCACGGATCCTCGATGAACGCCAGCTTGAAGAGGCCGTCGACCTCGCGGATCGGTTCCAGGATCTTGATGCCGGCCGCCTCGAACGACTCCATCTTCGATTCCAGGTCGCGGAACGAGAAGCCGATGTGATCGACCCCGCTGCCCACGCTCGGCCCGGTAGGCTCGCGCTCGAAGAAGATGATCAGCACGTCGTCGCCGGCCGCGCAGGCGTTGTGGCGGCCGTAGTCGGTGCAGCCCATGTGGGTCATGTACCACTCCTTCGCTTCGGCGGCGGACGTGGCGACGAGGTGGATGTGGTGGTAGTCGGCGGCGGCCGCCGGGGCGGGCGCGCCCGCGGCGAGGGCGATCAGGGCGACGGTGGCGAGGATGGTGCGCATACGGTTCTTCCTTTCCCGCGGTCGGACAATCGCTGCGATGCGAGAGTCCGACGACTCCGGCGCAGGCCGGATCACGTCACTATACCGGCGATTCCCCACCCGGCGAGGCCGATGAGGAGCCCGAGCAGGGTATCGAGGAGGTAGTGGTAGCGGCCCAGGACGGTCGCGATGGTGATGCTCGCCGCGATGAAGGCGAACACCGCTCCCGCGGTGGCGTGACCGGTCGACGCAACGACGAGCGCGGCCGCGGTGGCGGACGCCGCATGGCCGCTCGGGAACGTGTTCCACTGCACGCTCATCCGCTGGAGGACGACGGCGTTCAGCCGGCGAAGGCCGTGGTGCGGCGCGTAGAGCGGACGGTCCGCGGCGAGCGCGCGCGGTGGCCGGGTCTGAATCCAGGGCAGCATGCCGTAGCAGGCGAACGACGCCGCGAGCAGCGCCGTCCAGAACTCGTCGGCCCGGGCCCGTTCACCCAGGACGACGAGCGCGGCGAACGCACCCGGGACGAAGGGATAGGCGAGGAGGTAGGCGAGCTCGAACCACGAAGCGACGGCGCCCGGCGCGCGGGCGAGCAGCGCCCGGAGGCGCGTCCGGTCGAACACCGCGGTGTCGAGGGAGAGCAGCCGCCGTTCGATTCCCGTCATCGGCGCGCGGAAGAAGTGGCCGCACAGCCAGTAGCCCTCCATCAGATAGAGGCCGGGGATCCACTCGCGGACGATCTGAAGCGCCGGGGAGGGCCGGCTCTGTGCGATCAGGATCGGCGCGGCGATGCAGAGGCCGCTGACCAGGAGGATGCGCCGGCGGGCGCCGGCCGGGAAGGGGCGCAGCAGGCAGAGGGCCGACAGGTAGGCGAAGAACCCGATGACGATCCACTCGGCGGTCCAGAGCGCCGGGAGCGGCACGGGCATGAACCTATTGTCGCGCCTTCCGCGACGCGGCGCGACTTCGGGTTCAGTCCGCGTGCGCGGCGGCGCGATCCTCGCTCAGGACGCTGCGGCAGTAGGGCCAGAGCCAGGCGACCGCGACAAGCCGGCCGGCGAGGATGGCGATCGACGCCGCCACCGCGCCGACGAGGTCGAACTGGCGGATGGTCAACGCAAGGATGGCGCCGACCGCGATGACTTCGGCGATGGTCGCGGTCGTGATCGGCCGGGTGCGGTGGGCATGCACCAGGAGGGCGCGCTGCGTGTGCATGGTGACCGAGAGGATCGGAAACGGCGCCATGAGCCGCGTCGGCAGGAGCGAGAATGCGGTCAGGGCCACGCTCAGTCCCGAGATGGTGTTGAACCAGACGTCGGCAAGCGGCGTGAACGCAATCGCCGACAGGCCGGCGCACGCCAGGACGGCCAGACCGGCGGCGAAGTTGCGGAGGGGTACGAAGTGCTCGCGCTGGCGGCCGAGCAGGGCGATCGCCACTTCCAGGTAGGAGAGCCCCATGGCCCGGAAGACGAAGGTGAGGCCGTGGACCACCGGCAGCACCGCGAGCGATTCCAGCGGGAAGCGGGCCTGGCCCATGAAGAAGGTGACGATCGGCTGAATGGAGAGCGCCAGCAGCGTCGTCAGCGCGAGCGGCGTATAGAAGCGCGTGATGGCGGGCATCGACAGTTCCGCCATTCGCTCCGGCGCGCGCGGCCGGGTGAGCAGCTCCGGAACCAGGCGATGCGTCATCACGCGACTCGCGACCGCCTCGATCATCACGGCGACGGACAGCGCAAGCGCTCCGACCCAGGCCCCGGGCAGCGAGGTGTAACGGAACGCCGCGAACCCGGTAATTGACATCGCCACGAGGCGGATCACCGTGCCGTACGCGACCCGCCGCGTCTGGTGGTTGCTGATCAGCAGTCCCTGCCTGAAACGCCGGTACGCGATCGCGGCGGGCCACGGCAGCAGGATCAGCAACCCGCCGTGGGTCAGGCGCGCGACGTCGTCCGGCAGCGCCAGCCCGCGCGCTATGAGATCGAATACCGGCGGCAGCAGGACGACGATCTGTCCGGCCGTCACGATCCCGGTCAGCCAGAGCCCGAAGCGCCGGAGCGCACGGTAGCTCGGCCCGTCTTCGACGAGCGCCGTCGACGCGCTCATCAGCATGATGACGGGCGACTCGATGATGATGGCAAAGGCGAAGGCGACGCCGAACGCCGCCAGGTTCGGCGTCGGATCGGGCAGGCGCGCAATGATCGCGGCGAGGTACGGCCCCTCGGCCGCCATCATCAGCCAGGTGCCGGCGAGGGGCAGCCAGAAGAAGAAGATCGACCGGTAGGCGAGCGGCGGTGCGCTCATGCGGGCGGGATCCCACCTCGTTCCGGCCGGCCGCGGGCGTTCGTGTTTCTGGGCTTTCTCATACGAATCTCACTAAGCTCTTGACTCCGACTTAAATGGTCGGATATGTTTCTCCCGCCAATTGAGATTCCATCTCTATTGGACGCGGCTGCGGAGACGCCGTTCCCCCGGCATCGACGGCTTTGATTCGGGGACACAGAGAAGGAGGCTCGCCCGGTGCGGCAACACCGGACGAGCCGGCTCGACGCTTTGGCCGCAGCTCCTGGCAAACAGGGTTGCTCGGCGCCCGTCACGTGCAAGCCGTCCCATTCTAGGGGCGTGCTGGGTGCTGCGCAACCGCTTCCGCGAGTGGAGGTTGTGCAGTGAATGGAACTCTGGAACGAATGCGTACGGTGATAGTCGCGATCGTGGTGGCGGCACTTTTCGGGGGCGCTGGCGTGGCGTTCGCACAGGCGGGAGGGCCGAACGGCGCCGGTGATCCGGCGGCGGTGGAGCCCGAGCCGGGCCAGGCGCCGGTCGAGAACGCCGAAGAGGCGGAAGCGCCGGAGGAAGCCGAAGCCGAAGCCGAAACGGAACAGCAGGCCGACGTGGAGGAACTCGAGCGCCGGATCGAACTGTTGGCTGAAGAGGTGGAACGCCTCCGGAGCGGCGAGCCGGATCGGGAAGTGACGATCGATCAGGCGCGGGCGCTCGGGCTGGCGCCGTCTGCCGCGGCGGCCTACGCGCAGGACGCAGGCGTGTCGATCGCCGGCTACGGCGAGGCGCTGTACGAGAACTACGCGTCCGACAAGACGACGCAGTTCGACTACCTGCGCGCCATCATGTACTTCGGCTACCGCTTCAACGACAAGTTTCTCTTCAACTCCGAGATCGAGGTGGAGCACGCGAAGGAGATCTTCGTCGAGTTCGCGTACGTCGACTATCTCGCGACCGAGAACTTCGGCCTGCGCGCCGGCATGCTGCTGGTCCCGATGGGTCTGGTGAACGAGTTCCACGAGCCGACCGTCTTCATCGGGGCCGAGCGGCCGGTGACCGAGAAGAGCATCATCCCCAGCACCTGGCGGGAGAACGGCGGCGGCTTCTACTTCGCCCACGACCTGGTTTCGGCTCGCGCCTACGTGGTCAACGGCTTCAACGGGTCCAAGTTCTCCTCGAGTGGGGTTCGCGGCGGCCGGCAAAAGGGCGGCAGCGCGAAGGCCGAGAACATGGCGATCACCGGTCGGCTCGACATCACGCCGACGCCTGGCGTTTTCTTCGGCGCCAGTTTCTACAACGGTGGATCCGGGCAGGGCGACATCGAGATAGCCGACGTCGTCTATCCGGTCAGCACGAGCATTTTCGACGTGCATGGTCAGGCGCAGGTCCGCGGGTTCGACTTCCGCGCCCTCTACGCGCGGGCGAATCTGGACGACACCGCCGAGTTGAATCAGGTACTTGGCCTGACCGGCAACAACGGGGTCGGTGAGGCCATGACGGGTGGCTACGTGCAGTTCGGCTATGACGTCCTGTCGCAGGTGCCCGAGGCCGGAGGCGTGGCGCTCACGCCGTACGTCCGCTACGAGAAAGTGGACACGCAGGCGGCGGTGGTCGCGGGCTTCACCCGCAATCCTTCGAAGAACAACACCTACACGACCTTCGGCTTCGAGCTGAAGCCGGTTCCGGGGATTGTCTTCAAGGTCGATCACATGTGGGTGAACAACACGGTGGACAGCGGCGTGAACCAGTTCAACATCAACGTCGGTTACGCCTTCTGACGGACGCAAGGCCATGACGCAACCGGTGAGCAGAGGATGGACAACGTGGCGGCGCGCGGCGATCGCGGGTGCCGCGCTGTTCGTCCTCGCCACCGGCGCCGCGTCGGCGCAGTCGGGCGTGGTCTCGCGCGAGGAGGCGCTCGCGGATGTCTTCCCGGGCGCGTTGATCGACGCCGACCGGGTCTACCTGACGGACGCGCAGGCGGAACGGATTGCCGACCTGGCGCGAGGCGAACTCGATACGAAGATCATCGCGCGCTACGTTGCGACCCGGGGGGACCGCGTTGTGGGTCGCGCCTATGTCGATACCCACATCGTTCGCACGAAGCGGGAGAGCCTGTTGATCTCGCTCGAGCCGGACGGGAGGGTGCGGCGGATAGACGTCACCGCGTTCCTCGAACCTCCGGAGTACATCCCGTCTGAGCGGTGGAGAAGTCAGTACCACGCGAGGCCGCTGGGCGACGACCTGGCGATTCAGCGCGCGATACGTCCGATCGCGGGCGCGACGCTGACCACCCGGTCCGTGAACGAGGCGGTTCGCCGCATCCTCGCCCTCGACGAGGTCCTCCGGGCTGGCTCGGACGCTGGCAGCGGAGAAGCGGCACCGTGACCTGGTGGGAACGCTGGTCCTTCAATACGCTGCACGTGACCGTCGCCGCGACGGGCATCGTCTACTTCTGGATGAAGTACCTGCTGCAGACCGACGATCCGTTCGCCATCATCAACCATCCGTGGGAACCGGCGATGCTGACCGCGCACGTGATCACCGCCCCGTTCTTCGTCGCGTTCTTCGGGATGGTGTTCCGGTCGCACACGTTCCGGAAGCTCTACTCGCCCAACCCGGCTAATCGCTGGACGGGCTGGACGTCGCTCGCCGGTTTCTCCATCATGGCGTTCTCGGGATACCTGATTCAGGTGGTGACGTCGCCCCTGCTGCTCAGCGTCGCCATCTGGACGCATATCGTGGCGAGCGTCGTGTTCGTTCTGGGCTACACGACCCACTGGGTAAACGGCTGGCGCATCAACCGGCTACCGGCCGGTGCTCGAAACATCTCCGACCCCGTGCGGGTCTCGTCATGACCGCACGCGCCGCGCGGCGCGTCGGATACCGGTTGCTGGCTGCCTTCCTGCTCGGCGTCGGCGGCGCTTCGGTGGCGGTGGCTCTTGCTGCGGAGCGCGTGGAGCGGTCCGTCTACCTGATGGGGACGGTCGCCACCTTCGCGGCTGATGCGCCGAACCGCGCGACCGGCCTGGCGCAGCTCGAACGGATGGTGCGTATCGTCGAAGCGACCGAGGCGGAGCTGAGCACGTGGCGCGGCGACAGCGTGCTGGGACGATTGAACCGGCATCCCGTGGGCGAAGCGATGCCTGCGCCGGTTGCGATATGCGAGCTTCTGGAGCACCTGGCGACCTGGCGGGACGCCACGGCGGGCGCATTCGATCCGGTGATCGGATCGCTGATCGACGTGTGGGACTTGCGCGGCGACGGCCGCCGGCCGGACGACGCGACGCTGGAGGCGGCGCTCCGCAGCGCAGGGTGGGCACATCTGGCGGTCGAGCGTAGCGGCCCGGCGGGATGCGCGATTACGCGCAACGCCTCCGTGACGGTCGACGCGGGTGCTTTCGGTAAGGGAGAGGCGATCGACCGGGTGCGGCGCGCGGAGGGCAGCGACGCCGACGCGTGGATGATCGACTTCGGCGGGCAGGTGGCCGTGTCCGGCGCGAGCTGGCCGGTCGCGATTGCCCATCCGGCCCGGCGCAACGACGCGGCGCTCGAAGTCACATTGTCGGAAGGATCGCTCGCGACCAGCGGCGGATCCGAGCGCGACCTGACGCTGCCCGACGGCACGCGCGTCGGTCACATTCTCGACCCCCGCACCGGTCGTCCCGCGCCGGCGCGGCAACCGTTCAGCGTCAGCGTCTGGCACGAGCGCGCCCTCGACGCCGATATCCTCTCGACCGCGCTCTACGTCATGGGTCCTGACGACGGACTCGCCTGGGCGGAAGCGCGGGGGATCGCCGCCTGCTTTCTCGTCGCCGACGCCGCGGGGGACGTCGCCATTCGCAGCACCGCGGCCTTCGAAGACCGGTTCTGACGGGCCGGGCCCGGCCCGGTTAGCCGATGAAGCGCAGGACGGCGCCGATGGCGGCCATCGCACCGACCAGTCGCCACGTCAACCGTGTTTCCAGTGCAGCCATGTCCGCCGCAAGGTCCGCGCGCAACGCGGCCAGATCCGCCTTGGTTGCCGTGTCGCCGTTACCGTGATGTGCCGCGGCGGCAATTCCGTCAGTGATGGCGTCCACCTGCGCCAGCGTCAGATCAGCGGCGCTCAACGTACGGGCAAGTGTAACCCCGGTCAGCGCCGCTGTCAGCCCGGCAGTGCTCCTTGCAAGTGCTGGAGAAAGGGATTATTGTTTCCTTACTAGGCGTTTATCCCACGAGGGACAATCATGCTGGCCAAGCTCACCTCCAAGAACCAGTTGACCCTGCCCAAGGCCGTTACAACTGCCGTGGAAACCACCGAGTATTTCGATGTGACCACTGAAAACGGCCGTATCGTGCTCACGCCGGTTCGGGTCAACCGCGCCGATGGCGTGCGTGCGAAACTCGCCGAACTCGGGCTCTCCGAGGCCGACGTGACCGACGCTATCGCGTGGGCTCGGGCGGCCGAATGAGACGGTCTCGCCCGGTACTGGACACGAACGTTCTCGTATCGGCGCTCCTGTTCCATGCTGGGACGCTGGTGTGGCTACGCAGCGCCTGGCACTCTGGACGTATTCGCCCCCTCGCCAGTCGGCAGACCACGACCGAATTGATCCGGGTCCTCGCCTACCCCAAGTTCTCGCTGACCGCGGGCGACCGGCAGGACATCCTCGACGACTATCTGCCGTTCTGCGAGACCGTTACGGTTCCCAGTCCGCCGCCGCAGGTTCCTCGCTGCCGCGACCTGTATGACCGGCCCTTCCTCGAGCTTGCGCTCGTCGGTCGAGCTGACGCGCTGGTGACCGGCGACGCAGACATACTGGCGCTCGCGGACGGATTCTCCGTGCCAATACTCTCTCCCGCCAGATACCGGCAACGGTTAATTGGTGAGTGAGCGGCGGACGGGTAACAGCAACGTCCGGTCAGAGTCAGTCGTACAGCGTTTCGACCAGTCGTCTCGCGTGGTCCAGGCCGGCCGCATCATCGCTGTATTCGCCGCGATACTCACCGGGCACGAGGCTCGCGAGCACCAGACCGACGACGTCCATGGCCAGTTGCCGATCCGGCCCGGCCCGTTGCATCAGCGTGTCGGCGGGGAACGGGCGTCCCGCGCGAACCACGATCTCGGTCGGGTGCAGCTTCTCGACTCCGACCGGGAACAGCTCCTCCGTCCCCGCGATGCCCATCGGCAGCACCCAGGCGCCCGGAACGTCGAGGTAGCGCGTCGCCCCGGCGAGCATCCGGCGCAGGCCGCGGTTGCGGCTTCGGGTCCCTTCACCAAAGACAAGCAGCGCCTCCCCCTGCCGAAGCCTGTCCTTCGCGATGTCGATCGAGCGGCGCGCGGCGCGCGCCACGTCGCCGGGCGACATCACAGCGTCTTCCGTCGAGCGTTCGCTGCTCTGAGGCGTCTTGACGGTGCCGAAGCAGAGGCTGGAGAAGCGCCGCCGAAGACTCGAGTAGACCTTCGGTCCCGCGATGACCGTCAGGCGGTCGGCCAGCGCGATGGCGCCCGCGCGCCTGAAGAGCACATCCAGCAGATTCGCGTCGGCGTAGGAAAGGTGATTGGCGAAGATGACGACGGGATCACCGATGACGCTCGCTGCGTACTCGAGACCGACGATGCGTGAACCCCGCTTGAGGACGCGCTCGGAGAGCAGCTCGTGGATTCGGCCCGCAAGCGCGTCCCTGGGGTAGTAGCCCCAGTCGGAGCCGATGCTGGCGAGGCGTTCGTTCAGCCCATGCAGGGCGCCGGACCCCGCCTTGTCGACTTCGTGATTCAGCAGTTGACGAATGTCGTCGGCGGTGCCGGCGTCGAACTCCGGGAGAGACTGGAGGACCGACTCGATCAGCCGGTCACGCGTGACCAGAGGTTCGTTTCCGGAAGAGGGCACAACCGCTCCTTGCACGACGGTTCATCGATAACGGTCAAGGGCAGGGCCTTCGCCCGCCTCGGCGACTGCGCCGTCACCGGGCGCCGATTCGGGAAGACGCGCGATCCCGATCTGCGCAAAGCCGTAAAAGGCCGCGACGAACGGGTTGATCAGGTTGAAGAATACGAACGGGGCGTAGGTGAGCGTGGAAACGCCGAGCGTCTGCGCCATGAACGCGCCGCAGGTGTTCCAGGGGATCAGGACCGAGGTGAGGGTCCCGGAATCCTCCAGTGTCCGCGACAGGTTCTTCGGGTCGAGGCGGCGGCGTTCGTACTCGCTCCGGAACATCCGTCCCGGCAGCACGATCGCGATGTACTGATCCGATGCGAGGACGTTGACGCTGAACGAGGTGGCGAGCGTGGCGCTGATGAGGGATCCGGTGCTGCGGACCGTGCGGAGAATCCGGCCGGCCAGCGTTTGCAGAATGCCGGTCGCCTCCAGCACCGCGCCGTACATCATCGCCGTCATGATCAGCCAGACCGTGGTCAGCATGCTTGCCATTCCGCCCCGCGACAGCAGGTCGTCGAGCGTGGGGTTGCCGGAGTCGAGCACGTACCCTCCGTAGAGCGCCTGCCACACTCCCTTGGTCAGCGCCACGGGCCGGGACAGTTCCGGCTCGCCGACATAGCGGAGCACCGCGTCCGGCTGGAACAGCACGGCGAACAGGCCACCCGCCAGCGCGCCGATCAGGAGCGCCGGAAACGCCGGCATCCTCCGGACCACCAGCAGCAGTACCAACGCTACCGGGATCAAAAGATGCGGACCGATGACGAATGCCGAGTCGAGGGCGGCCAGCACTGCCGCCACGTCGCCGGTTCCCTCGGGCGTACCGACAACGGCGCCGGCCACGGTGAACAGCACGACCGCAATCACGAAGCTGGGCGTCGTCGTCCAGACCATGTGCCGTATGTGCGTGAAGAGTTCCGTGCCGGAAACGGCGGGCGCGAGGTTCGTCGTGTCCGACAACGGGGACATCTTGTCGCCGAAGTAGGCGCCGGAGATGATCGCGCCGGCCGCCAGACCCAGGTTGAGGTTGTACGTCGCGGCGATGCCGACGAGAGCGATGCCGACCGTTCCGGCCGTGGTCCACGAGCTTCCGGTGGCGAGCGCCACCGCCGCGCAGACGATGCAGGCGGCGGCGTAGAAGACCGACGGCGCCAGGATCGACAGCCCGTAGTAGATCATCGTCGGAACCACGCCGGCGAGGATCCAGGTGCCGATCACCGATCCGACCGTCAGCAGGATCAGGATCGCGCCCATGGAGGTGGAAATACCCTGGCTGATTGCCCGTTCCAGGTCCTTCCAGCGTTGACCGCCCACGAGGCCGACGACGGCCGCGACCGCGGTGCCGAGCACCAGCGCAATCTGGTTCGGTCCGGACGACGACTCGTCGCCGAACAGGTAGACGGAAGCCCCAAGCAGCGCGATCAGCAGCACGACCGGCACGAGGGCCAAATGGAGTGGAACGTCCGGGCGCCCGACCGGCGGGGAATCAGGCATCAGGATGTGGAGGCCGGAAGGGGCCGGTGGATAAAGTGCCGGGCCTGTGGTACAACACTACCGCCCTAGGCTCATCGGTAGTAGCTACTCATCGGTTGGCGTCGTCGGCCTCCCGCGCCCACCCGATTGTGAGACCCATCAGCCACGTCAGGACACAGCGGAGCCATGCCGGGAGCCGTGTCGCTCCCGGAGAGGCGGGCCGCACAGGTCGTTTCTCTCAATTCGTCTGGACGTCGGGCGAGATGCGTCGCCTCACGAGTCTCGCGCAACAGGCGGCGCCGAGCGAGCTGCCGGTTCTGATCACGGGGGAAACCGGCACCGGCAAGGAAGTCCTCGCGCGCTTCATCCACAGTCATTCCGGCCGTCCTCGCGAGCTGTTCGCGCCGTACAACTGTACCAGCATGCCCGCCGACCTGGTCGATGCACAGCTCTTCGGCCATCGGCGCGGCGCGTTCACCGGCGCGCACGAGAATGCGCTCGGTGTCGTCCGGAGTGTCCACGGCGGCACATTGCTGCTCGACGAGATCGGCGACATCGACCCGCGCGTGCAACCGAAACTGCTCCGGCTGATCGAGAGCCGTGAGGTGCATCCGGTCGGGGAGTCCCGCCCGTCCGTCGTCGACGTCCGCATTCTCGCTACCACCAACGCGGATCTGGCGCAACGGGTGCAGGAGCAACGGTTCCGCAAGGACCTGTTCTACCGCCTGAACATCGTCCACATCCACATCCCTCCGTTGCGCGAGCGGCGGCGCGACGTCCCGCCGCTCGTCCGGTACTTCCTTCACCTGTTCGCCACGCGCTACGGCAAGCAGCGCCTTCAGATGTCCGGCGACGCGATGGAGGCGCTGATGCACTACCCGTGGCCGGGCAACGTGCGCCAACTGGTAAACGAGATGCATCGCCTGGTTGTGCTTGCCACTGGCGGCACGCGGGTAACGACGCAACGCCTTCCTTTCCTTCTGCATGGCGACGGCGTCCCGGCTTCGGCAGCGGCGCGCGAGACCGTGACGCTCTCGACGGATCAGCCGTTGGCGGCCGCCCTGCAGGAGGTGGAGCGGGCGCTGATCGTACGCGCCCTCGATACCGTCGACGGGCGCGTGACCGCCGCCGCCAATCGGCTGGGTATTTCGCTCAAGACGCTGCGCGCGAAGCGGCGGCGTTTGAAGATCGAGCCCGTGCCGTGACGTGCCGTCCGCCGGATTCGTTAAGATCGGGTCGGACCAGAATGGAGGAACCCTTGATGCATCGAGAACTTTCAACGATGGCCTTCGCATTGATCACCGTGGGGATGCTCGCTGCGTGCGGCGGACCGGCTGAGGAACCGGCGCCGGAACCCGAAGCGATGGTCGACACGGCGCCGGTCTTCGAGGCAGCGGGGACGGTCGACGGCCTTGACGGACTGGTCGCACCCGACGCGGTGGTAGAAAAACTCAGCGAGGGTTTTCAGTTCATCGAGGGACCGGTCTGGATTGGGGGAGCGGAAGACGGCTCCCTCCTCTTCAGCGACATCCCCGCCGACCGCGTCTACGAGTGGTCCGAGCAGGAGGGCTCCAGCGTCTTCCTGGATCCGGTCTTCCTGCCCGAACTGGAGACGAACGGCCAGGGGGGATCGAACGGACTGACCGTCGACAGCGAAGGCCGCGTTGTCCTGTGTGAGCATGGGAACCGGCGCGTTGCGCGGATCGAGCCCGACGGGACGCGCATCACGCTGGCGGATCGGTACGACGGCATGCGGCTCAACAGCCCGAACGACATCGTCTATCACTCCAGCGGCGCCGCGTTCTTTACGGATCCGCCGTACGGTCTCGCCAGTGAGGATGCGGCCGAGCTCGACTGGAACGGCATCTACCGGCTCGACGTGGACGGCACCGTGACACTTCTGGCCGACGGACAGTCACGGCCGAACGGCATCGGACTGTCGCCCGATGAGCAGACGCTATACGTGGCCAACTCGGATCAGGAAGCGCGCATCTGGATGGCCTATCCCGTCAATGAGGACCTCACGGTCGGCGAGGGAAGCGTGCTGCTGGATCTGACGGACAGCGAGGATGCCGGTGTACCGGACGGCTTCGCGGTGGACACGATGGGCAACCTGTGGGCAAGCGGCCCGGGCGGCATCGCCGTGATCAGTCCGGAAGGCGAACTTCTCGGGACCGTCCGCCCCGACGAGCAGCCGGCAAACGCGGCGTTCGGAAACGACGGCCGTACCCTCTACATGACGGCGCGGACCGGCCTCTACCGCGTGCGGACCGAGGTGACGGGATTGATGCCGGGCCAGTAACCGGCGCCTGCCGTGACGATGACGAAACCGGTCGCGGCCACTCTCGTGATCGCGCTGGCGCTTGCGGCGCCAGCGGTGCGGACGCACGCCCAGGAAGGCCTGATGACGCGGGCGGAGGCCCTGGAACTCGCCTATCCCGGGGCGGTAGTGACGCGTGATCGGGTAATCCTGGAGCCGGAGCAAATGTCGACGGTGGCGGCCATCGCCCGCGTCGGCATGCACGGGCGGATCTTCCCCCGCTACATCGCCCGCGACGGCGACGAGGTGGTGGGACGCGCCTACATCGACACGCACACGGCGAAGACCGAACGGCAGAGCCTGCTGATCTCGCTCGATACGGCGGGCCGGATCAAGCGCGTCGACGTCACCGTCTTCTTCGAGCCGGCCCAGTACATGGCCCCGTCCGACTTCCTCCGCCAGTTCGACGACGAGGTGCTGCACGACTCCCTGCGCATCCGCGCGGACATCCGGCCCATTGCCGGCGCCTCGTTCACCGGGAGGGCAATCAGCGACGCCGTCCGGCGGGTGCTCGCCCTCGATCAGGTGCTCGAAGGCTACGGCGAAGCAACTCAGTAGGGCGCCGTGTTGCGCTTCATCGGCTAACCTTCACGCGTCTGCCCGCGCTCCTCTCCAGGAGTACGCCCGCCGCCGGCGGTATGATCGCGAGCCGTGACATTCGCCGTGATCACGTTCGGTTGCCGGGTCAATCAGGCCGACTCCTTCGGGCTCGAGAGCCGGTTGCGCGCGGCCGGCGCGTCTCGGGTTCCGGTCGAAGACGCCGACGTGGTCGTCGTGAACAGTTGCACGGTGACCGCCAACGCCGATCAGGGGACGCGGCAGGCGGTCCGGCGGATTGCCCGGGTGAACCCTCGCGCGCAGGTGATCGCCACCGGCTGCTACGCATCGCGTGACGCCGAGGCCCTGGAAGCGCTGCCGGGCGTCGTCGCGGTGGTCCCCAACGCCGAGAAGGAAGCGCTCGCGGAGCGAGTCCTGGAGGCCGCGGCCCCCACCACCGCGGTCCGTTTCGGCGGCGGCGACGGCGCGTGCGGCGCCCTCATTCCGCCGGGCGAACACGGCCGGACGGCGTGGACGCTGCGGGTGCAGACGGGGTGTGACGAGCAGTGCGCCTACTGCATCATCCCGTCGACCCGGGGCCGGGGAAGGAGCGTTCCGCTCGCCCGCGTGCTCGACGAGGTGGACCGCGCCGTGGAAGCCGGCTACCGCGAGCTGCAGTTGACCGGCGTGCACCTCGGATCGTGGGGCCGCGATCTCGATCCGCCGTCTTCGCTCGCCGCCCTGCTGCATGCTCTTGATGCGCACGCGTCCGACCTGCTCATCCGGATCAGCTCGCTCGAGCCGATGGACTGCACGCCCGAGGTGGTGGAGCTGGTGACCGGCAGCCGGCGGTTCGCGCCGCACCTGCATCTGCCGCTGCAGCATGCGAGCGATGCGCTGCTGCGGCGAATGCGCCGGCCCTACACGCTGGATGCGTACCGCCGGGTGGTGAACGAGGTTCGTGCGCGGCGGCCGGACGCCGCGATCGGGAGCGATCTCGTGGTTGGCTTCCCGGGCGAGACCGACGCCGACGCGGATATCACGCTGCGCTACGTTGCGGAGAGTCCGATCACGTACCTGCATGTCTTTCCGTACTCGGACCGGCCCGGGACGGAGGCGACGGGAATGCGGGACAAGGTGCCTGGACCGGCAATCCGCGAGCGGGCGCGCGCGCTGCGCGACGCGGGTGCGGTGCTCTCGGCGCGGTTTCGCGCGTCGCAGGTGGGTGCGGTGCGCGATGGCCTCACGCTGGCCGGCGTGGCGGAGGCGACGGGCGCCGGCACGACCGTCCTGACCGACAACTACCTCCGCGTCCACCTGCCCGAGACGGTCCCCGGCAACCAGCGGGTCCGCGTGCGCCTGACCGGCGCGGGCGAGGCGATGACGGGAGAACGGATTCCGCCGGTTGGGCCGGCGCCCATGACCGCCTCTGCGGCGCGGCCGCTTACTCCTGCCTGATCGCGTCAGGACAGCAGGGCGGCGGCGCGCTGGCCGGCGCTGGGCCGCGTGCCGCCGACGATCAGTTGCCCGCACGCTGCGCGGATGTCGCGGCCGCGGCTCTTCCGGACCGAAACGCTGACGCCCCGCCCCGCGAGTGCGCGCGCGAAGCGATCGACCTGCGCGTCGGTCGGCCGGCGGAACGGTATCCCGGGCGCTTCGTTCAGGGGAATCACGTTGACTTTCGACCGGATGCCGTGCAGCAGCCGGGCCAGGCGCCTGGCGTCGGCGACGCTGTCGTTGACGCCCTGCAGCAGGACGTACTCGAACGTGATGCGGTCCCGCCGCTTCGTCGGGAAGCGGCGGCACGCGGCAATGAGGTCGGCCAGACCGTAGGCGCGGTTGACGGGGACCAGGCGGTCGCGCAGCGCCTCGGTCGTCGCGTGCAGCGAGACCGCCAGGTTCGGCATGAGCGGCTCCTGCGCCAGCCGTTCGAGCGCCGGCAGCACGCCGACGGTCGAGAGCGTCACGCGGCGCGGGTGAACCGCGAGGCCACAGTCGGCGGCCAGTATCCGGAGCGCCTTCATGGTGGCGTCGTAGTTGTGCAGGGGCTCGCCCATCCCCATCAGCACGATGTTGAAACGGCGATCCGCCAGGTGGAGCGCATGCGCCATCAGCCGCACCTGCGCCGCGATCTCGCCCGCCGTGAGGTTGCGGAGCAGTCCCATCTTCCCGGTCAGGCAGAAGCCGCACTGCATCGCGCAGCCGACCTGGGTCGAGACGCAGAAGGTCATGGCCGGAGTGTCCGGAATGAACACCGTCTCCACTTCCCGCCCGTCGTCGAAGCGGAGTTGGAACTTGACGGTCCCGTCGGCGGAGTCATGGCGCGCGGCGATCTCGGGGGTCGGGACGACGAACGTCTCGTCCAGCCGGGCGCGAAGCTCGCCGGAGAGGTCGGTCATCCGGCCGAAGTCGGTGACCCCGCGGCGGTAGAGCCATCGATAAATCTGCCGTGCATGGAACGCGGGGGCGTCAAGGGTGGCCAGCGCGGACGCCAGCGCCTCCGGTTCGAATTCGGTCAGGACCTCGCGTGTCGTCATGCCACGCCGATGGGTGGATCGCACCAATCGTATACGCGTCATTGCCCCGCGCATGGCCAGCGTGATAAGATCTCTGACTCCAGAGATTCCCTTAACCATAGGTTTTACAGACGTTTACGTGTCCCCCACGATTGGCCGTCCCTCACCCGTGGCGACGGCGGTAGCCACTCCCGACCGGACCGACCGATCGATCACGCGACTCGTCCTGCCGAGCGGGCTCCGCCTGCTCATCGACCCGATGCCGTCCGTCCGCTCCGTCAGCCTGGGCGTCTGGCTGGCGCGCGGCTCGCGTCACGAGAATCCCGCCCAGGCCGGCATCGCGCACTTCGTCGAGCACATGCTGTTCAAGGGGACCACCACCCGGACGGCGGAGCAGTTTGCGCAGGAAGTCGACAGCATCGGCGGCAATCTCGATGCGTACACGTCGCACGAGAGCGCCGGTTACGACGTCCTGACCCTCGACGAGCACCTGCCGCACGCCGTCGATCTGCTGAGCGATCTCCTGCTGCATCCCGTCTTCCCGGAACCGGAGATCGTGCGGGAGCGGAACGTCGTCCTCGAAGAGATCAATCAGGTCGAGGACACGCCGGGAGACCTGGCCTACGAACTGTTCACCGAGGGACTCTTTCCGGGCCATCCCCTGGGCCGGTCGATTCTCGGGACCGCCGCTACGGTTTCAGCCTTCGATGCGGCGGCCCTCAACGACTACTTCGCCCGGGCCTACCGGGCGGAGAACCTGATCGTGGCGGCGGCCGGGAACGTCGATCCGGACCATCTGGGCGCGCTCGTGGAAGAGGCGTTCGCCACCGTGCCCGCGGGATGCGAACCGGTGCAGGACACCGAACCGCAGACCGGCGTCCGGTTCGACGTGCGGGACAAGGGGCTGGAGCAGGTTCACATCTGCCTGGGCGCGCGCGGTTATCCGAAGCGGCATCCGGACCGCTACGCGCTCGCCCTGTTGATCGACATGCTGGGAGGGACCACGAGTTCCCGCCTGTTCCAGCAGATCCGCGAGCAGCGCGGTCTCGCCTACTCGGTGGGAAGCGGCATGGCCGGCTACCGGGACGCCGGCCTCGTGACCATTTACGCCGGCTGCGGGCCGGCGGCGGTAGGCCAGGTGGTCGACCTGACTGTCGCGGCGCTGCGCGCCTTCAAGACGGAGCCGCCGCCGGAGGACGAACTGCAGCGCGCGAAGGACCACGTGAAGAGCAACCTGCTCCTGGGATTCGAGAGTACCGGTGGGAGGATGGCGGAGCTGGCCTACGGGGAGATGTACCACGGCCGCCACATGACGGTGGCGGAGGCGCTCGCCAACTACGCGGCCGTGACGGCCGAGGACGTGCAGCGCGTCGCGAACGACCTGTTCCGGAATGGTGCGCTCGGCGGTGCGCTGGTCGGTCCGGTCGCCGAGCCGATGGAGCCTTCCCGGCTCGACCTGCGTTAGTCGGAGACCGGAGCATGAAGACGAGGCAGCGCCGATGATTCCCCGCTACACGCCGGCCGCGATGGGACGCCTGTGGACCGAGCAGCGTCGCTTTGACACCTGGCTGAGCGTCGAGATCGCCGCGGCCGAGACGATGGCCGAGCATGGTCTGATTCCGCGGGACGCCGCGCGCGACATCCGCGAGAAGGGCGCCGTCGACGCGGCGCGCGTGACCGAGATCGAGGCGACCACGCAGCACGACGTCATCGCCTTCACGACGGCGGTCGCGGAAGTCGTGGGACCGTCGGCGCGGTGGCTCCACTTCGGCATGACGTCGTCCGACGTGATCGACACGGCGCAGGCGCTGCAGATGCGAGAGGCGTGCGACCTGCTGCTGGCCGACCTCGACGGGTTGCGCGCGGCCGTCCGCGAGCAGGCGGATGCGCACCGGCGCACGCCGATGATCGGGCGAACGCACGGCGTCCACGCCGAGCCGATGACGTTCGGCGTCAAGCTGGCCCTCTGGTACACGGAACTCGGGCGGGATCGCGCCAGGGTCGTTCGGGCGCGGGAGGGAATCAACGTCGGCAAGCTGTCCGGGGCGGTCGGAACCTACGCGCATCTCGACCCGGCGATCGAGCGGGGCGTCTGCGACCGCCTGGGGTTGACGCCGGCTCCGGTTGCCTCGCAGGTGATTCAGCGCGACCGCCACGCCGAACTGCTCGGCGCGCTCGCGATCACCGCCGCCTCCCTCGAGAAGTTCGCGGTGGAAGTGCGGGGCCTGCAGAAGAACGAGATCGGCGAAGTGGCCGAACCGTTCGCCAGGGGGCAGAAGGGCTCGTCGGCGATGCCCCACAAGCGGAACCCGATCGGCTGCGAGCAGGTGACGGGACTGGCGCGCGTGGTGCGCGCGAACGCCGCGGCGGCCCTCGAGAACATCGCGCTCTGGCACGAGCGGGACATATCCCATTCCTCGGTCGAGCGCGTGATCCTGCCCGACAGCTTCTGCGCGCTCGATCACATGATCCGGCGGTTCACCCGGATCGTCCGCGGGCTGGTCGTCTATCCCGACCGGATGCTGGAGAACCTTCAACGCTCGCGGGGCGTCGTCTTTTCGGGGACCGTCCTGCTGGAGCTGGCCAGGCGCGGGGTGTCGCGTGAGGACGCCTACCTGCTGGTTCAGCGGAACGCCATGCGGTCGCACGACGAACAGCGCGACTTCAAGGCGCTGTTGCTCGACGATCCGGAAGTGACCGCCGTGCTGCCGCCGGAGGCCATAGAGGAGGCGTTCGACCTCGACGTCCAGCTCCGGCATGTCGACGCGATCATGGCGCGCGCGTTCGCGGCGGGCGACGCCGGCGTCGCGCCCGGGGCCCCGGAGCCGGTCGGCGCCGGCGCTGGGGAGAAAGCCTCGTGACGGTCAAGGTGTACGTGACCCTGAAGCGGTCGATCCTCGATCCGCAGGGCAAGACGATCGCGGGAGCGCTCGGGACGCTCGGCTACGGCGCGGTGCGTGACGTCCGCCAGGGGAAGTACTTCGAGCTCGATGTCGATGCGGCGTCGGCGGACGAGGCGCGCTCGCTGGCCACGGAGGTGGCCGACCGGCTGCTCGCCAACCCGGTGATCGAGAGCTACCGGGTGGAGGTGGAGGCGTGAAGGCGGCGGTTGTCGTCTTCCCGGGATCGAACTGTGACCACGACGCCGCCTACGCCCTCGGGCGCGTGCTCGGTCATGACGTCGAGCTGATCTGGCACAAGGCGGACTCTCTCGCGGATGCCGGTCTGGTGGTCCTGCCGGGAGGCTTCTCGTACGGCGACTATCTCCGGACCGGCGCCATCGCGCGCTTCTCCCCGATCATGCAGCGTGTCGTCGAGTTCGCGGCGGCAGGCGGACCGGTGATCGGCATTTGCAACGGATTCCAGATCCTGCTCGAGGCGGGGTTGCTGCCCGGCGGCATGCGCCGGAACCGCGATCTGAAGTTCATCTGCGAGCATGTCCACCTGCGCGTCGAGGCCACCGACACGCCGTTCACCTGCCTCGCGTCGGCGGGGCAGGTCCTCCGGATTCCGATCGCCCACGGCGAAGGGAACTACTACGCCGACGACACGACACTGGCCGAGATCGAGGCGGGCCGGCAGGTGATCTTCCGCTACACGGCGCCCGACGGGACGCTCGACGAGGCGTGGAACGTCAACGGATCGGTCGGCGCGATCGCGGGCATCGCCAACCGGGCGCGCAACGTGGTGGGTCTGATGCCGCATCCGGAACGGGCATGCGAGGCGGCGGTCGGCAGCACCGACGGCCGTGTCGTTTTCGAGTCGGTCGCGGCCGCGCTGGCGCGGGACGGCGTGGCGGCAGCCGTGCCCGGCGCGGCCGTGGCGGGCCCTGCCGCACGATGACGTCCAGCGACGCGGCGCACGGCGCGGTGCGGATGGATGAAGAGACCATTGCGGCGCACGGGCTGACGCGCGACGAGTACGACCGGATCGTCGCCATCCTCGGCCGCCATCCCAACCTGCTGGAGCTGGGGATCTTCTCGGTGATGTGGTCCGAGCACTGCAGCTACAAGAGCTCGCGGATACACCTCCGGACACTCCCCACCACCGGGCCGCGCGTCGTCCAGGGGCCGGGCGAGAACGCCGGCGTGATTGACATCGGCGACGGCCTGGTCGCGGTCTTCAAGATCGAATCGCACAACCACCCGTCGTTCATCGAGCCGTACCAGGGGGCGGCGACCGGCGTCGGCGGTATCATCCGCGACATCTTCACGATGGGTGCGCGCCCCATCGCCCTGCTCGACGCGCTCCGGTTCGGGCCGCCGGACGATGGGCCGACGCGCCGGCTGATCGACGGCGTCGTCGCCGGAATCGCCGGTTACGGCAACAGCATCGGTGTGCCTACGGTCGGCGGCGAGGTCGGGTTCGACGAGAGCTACGCCGGCAACCCGCTGGTTAACGTCTTCTGCCTCGGGGTCGCGCCGGCCGAGGGCGTTATCCGGGGCCGCGCGGAAGGCGCCGGCAACGCCGTCTACTACGTCGGCGCAAAGACGGGCCGCGACGGGATCCATGGCGCCACTATGGCGTCGGCCGAGTTCGACGATGCCTCCGCCGAGAAGCGTCCCAACGTGCAGGTGGGCGATCCGTTCATGGAGAAGCTGCTGCTCGAGGCGTGCCTGGAGGTGCTGCGCACCGATGCGCTGGTCGGGCTTCAGGACATGGGCGCGGCGGGGCTGACCTGCTCGTCGTGCGAGATGGGCGCGCGCGGCGGCGCGGGCATAGACATCGACGTTGCGCGGGTGCCGCAGCGCGAATCGCAGATGACGCCGTACGAGATCATGCTGTCCGAATCGCAGGAGCGGATGCTGTTCATCGTTCGCCAGGGCCGCGAATCGGAGGTGGATCGGATCTTCGAGAAGTGGGACCTGCACGCGGTCCGGATCGGCGACGTCACCGGGGATGGCCTGTTGCGGGTGCGCGACGGCGGTGAAGTGGTGGCGGAGATTCCGAATCGGCCGCTCGCCGACGAGGCGCCTCTCTACGACCGGCCGACGCGCGAGCCGGACGATCTGGCGGAGCGGCAGACGCTCGACACCGCCGCGCTGGCGGCGGATGCCGTCACCAACGACACGTTTCTGCGCCTCGTCTCGTCACCCGGCATCGCCAGTCGCCGCTGGATCTACCGGCAGTACGACCACATGGTCCGGACCAACACGGTCGCCCCGGCGGGAGCCGGCGCCGGCGTCGTCCGGGTCAAGGGAACCCGCCGCGCGCTGGCTTTCTCCGTCGACGGCAACGGACGGTACTGCTGGCTGGACCCGTACCGCGGCGCGATGCTCGCTGTAGCGGAATCGGCCCGGAACGTCGTCTGCGCGGGCGCGAAGCCGGTCGGCGCCACGAACTGCCTCAACTTCGGCAACCCGGAGCGGCCGGAGATCATGTGGCAGTTCGCCCGTGCGGTTGCCGGTATCGGCGACGCCTGCCGCGAGCTGGAGATTCCGATAACCGGCGGAAACGTCAGCCTCTATAACGAAACCGACGGTCAGGCGATCCTGCCGACACCGGTGTTGGGCGTGGTTGGCATAATGGATCATGCGGACCGGCGTGTGGGGCGGTCGTTCTGCGCGGCTGACGATGTCATTCTGCTCCTTGGGCCCCGGGGCGGGACGCTGGGCGGGAGCGAGTACCTGAAGGTGGTGCACGGCATCCTGCGGGGCGTGCCTCCGGCAATCGATCTGGCCGACGAAAGGGCGCTGCAGCAACTGATGGCCCTGCTCGCGGCCGAGGCGCTGATCCGGTCGGCGCACGACTGCAGCGACGGCGGCCTTGCCGTGACCCTGGCCGAATGTGCGTTCGACAGCAACGGCATCGGCTGCGACGTGACCCTGCCGCCCGCGGCTGCCGGCGCGGGGGGGGCGGCCGCGTCGCTCTTCGGAGAGGCCGCGTCGCAGATTGTCGTGTCGGTGCGGGAAGCGGACGCCGACCGGGTGGCCGCGGTCGCGGCCGCGGCGGGAGTCCCGGCGCGCGTTCTGGGACGAACCGGCGGCGCGCGGTTGCGGTTTGCCATCGAGGGCGGATCGGACGCGCCGGTGGATGTTCCGCTCGCGGAGGCGGAGCAGGCGTGGTCGAATGGCCTATCGCGTCACTTTGAGGAGACGGCCGCATGAGCGCAGAAGAGCACGCGTCGGCGGTCGGTCGGGCACGGGACGCCGCCTCCGGGGCGCGTCGCGAGCCGCTGGATGACGACAAGTTCCACGACGAGTGCGGCGTCTTCGGTATCCACGGGCACACGGACGCTTCGTCTCTCGCCTATCTGGGCCTGTACGCGCTCCAGCATCGCGGGCAGGAGTCCGCCGGCATCGCGTCGGCCGTCGACGGCCGCGTGAAGCTCTCGCGCGCCATGGGTTATGTCGGCGACGCGTTCAACGACAGCCTGCTCGCCAACCTGCCCGGAGCGTCGGCGATTGGCCATGTCCGCTACTCGACGTTCGGCGACAGCCGGATCGTCAATGCGCAGCCGATCCTGATCGACTGCGCGCATGGCCAGATCGCGCTGTGCCACAACGGCAACCTCGTGAACGCCGCCGAACTGCGCGATCGGCTGGTACGCCAGGGCTCGATCTTCCAGACCAACAGCGACACCGAGGTGGTTCTTCATCTCTATGCCAAGTCGACCGCGGCCACGCCCGAGGACGCGATCGTGGAATCGGTTTCGCAGGTGAGCGGGGCGTTCTCGCTGGTCCTGCTCACGCCGGACAACCTGATCGCGGTGCGCGACCCGCACGGGTTTCGTCCCCTGGCGCTGGGCCGCATCAATGACGCGTACGTGGTCTGCTCCGAGACCTGCGCGATGGATCTGATCGGGGCCACCTACGAACGGGAGATCGAGCCCGGCGAGGTGCTGGTGATAGGCCGTGACGGGCTGCGCTCGTACAAGCCGTTCCCGCCGACTCAGGTCTCACACTGCGTCTTCGAGCATGTCTACTTCGCGCGGCCCGACAGCTACGTCTTCGGCCAGAGCGTGAACGCGGTCAGGACGAACCTGGGCCGCCGGCTGGCGGAGGAATCCGGCGTCGACGCCGATGTCGTCGTGCCGATTCCGGACTCGGGGCTCGTGGCGGCCATCGGCTATGCGGAGAGCTCCGGCATCCCCCTCAAGATGGGGCTGATCCGGAACCACTACGTCGGCCGCACCTTCATACAGCCGCACCAGGCGGTTCGCGGCCTGAAGGTGAAGGTGAAACTGAACACGGTCCGGAGCGTGCTGGACGGCAAGCGGGTGGTGCTGGTGGACGACTCGATCGTGCGAGGCACGACCAGCCAGAAGATCGTCGCCATGATCAAGGCAGCCGGGGCGGCCGAGGTCCACATGCGCATCAGTTGCCCGCCGACCGTGGCGCCGTGCTACTACGGTATCGACACGCCGCATCGCGACGAACTGATCGCGGCCTCGCGCAGCGTCGACGAGATTCGGGACTTCATGGGCGCCGACACGCTGGCCTACCTGAGTATCGACGGGCTCCGCGCCGCCGTGGGCGAGCGTAACGGGCAGTACTGCACCGCCTGCTATACGCGCCAGTACCCGGTTGCCCCGCCGCAGGATTCCGATGCCTACATGCAGATGGTGCTCAAGATGGCGCCGGAGGCAGGTAACGGGAGGCAGGGTGAGCCGTGACGGCGCGCCATTCCCTAGCAGCCCGCGGCGCGGTTGCGGTCTGCGCGTGGGTGCTCGCCGGCGTGACGGTGGGAGGCGTGTCCGTCCATGCCCAGGCGCCGCCTGACCTGGCGCAGGCGATCACCGCGCTGGGCGATTTCACCTATCAGGTCAGGGCCGAAGCGGCGCGCGCCGTGCGCCGGACCGACGCTGCGGTGGTGATCCCGGCGCTGCTCGAGGCGGCCCGGACGCATCCCGACAGCTACGTGCAGTTCCGCGCCGCCGTGATCCTCTCCGGCTATCCCGACCGGCGGGTGGACGCGTACTTCCGGGAGGCGCTCGAGTCGCTGAACGATCGCGTCCGCGCGGTCGCCTACGAGGCGGCGGCATACCGTCCGGATCCTTCGCTGGCGGGACGCCTGCTCCGGGCGCTCGAGCAGGAGACGTCGGAGTTCGTCCGGCCGCAACTGATTCGGGCGCTGGCGGCGCACTCCGCCGAACCAGCGGTGCGGGGGCAATTGTCGGCCGACATCAACCGAGGCGAGTCGGCGTTCCGCTCGGCCGTGATCGAGGCGCTCGGCGAGCAGCGCGCTGCCTGGGCCGTCGATCAACTGCTGCCGCTGGCCTCGGAGGAGGGTCCGTTGCGGGACGACGCACTGCTTGCCCTCGGCAAGATCGGTGACGACCGGGCGCTTCGGGCGATCGCGGGGACCGCGGTCGACCCGCGAGATCCCGATCAGCCGATCGTCTCGGCGACAACCTGCCTGCTCGGGGTCGACTGTCGAAGCCAGTTGGACTACGTAGTCGGGACCCTGCAGTACGGCGTGGGTAGCGCCGGCGACGATCAGGAACTGCTGCGGGCGGCGTCGTCCGCCGCCGCCGCGCTCGCGATGGCGGGGCATGCCGAGGCGCTTGCCGGCCTGATTGACGCCGGGGTCGACGCGGCCGATCCGGGCCGCGCGCCGATTGCGCTCGCGGTCGGCGCGGTCGCGCTGCGGACGCCGGAACTGGCGCTCGAGACGATCATGGCGCGCGACGATCTGGCAAACGTACTGCTGCTGCTGCGCGACGCGTTCGACATGCTGGACGAAGACCTCGCGGAGGAACGGTTCTACGTCCTGATGCGGGACCTCTACTGGGCCGAAGGGCAGTCGGACCAGGTACGCGCCGCCGTCGAGACGGCGATGGAGATGCTGGAGTTCTAGACGGCCGTGGACTACAAGACGTCGGGGGTAGACATAGATGCCGGCCAGACAGTGGTCGAGCGGGTCAAGCACCTCGCCCGGAGCACGTTCAGCGACGGCGTCCTGAGCGACATCGGGACGTTCGGCGGTCTGTTCCGTCCGGAACTGGGCGGGATGGACGAACCGGTCCTGGTGGCAAGCTGCGATGGCGTCGGCACGAAGCTGAAGGTCGCGTTCGCGGCCGGCGTCCACACCACCGTCGGCGCCGACCTCGTGAACCACTGCGTCAACGACATCCTGGTGCAGGGGGCGCGTCCGGTTTTCTTTCTCGACTATCTGGCGACCGGCCGATTGTCGCCGGAAGTTTCTTCCGAGGTCATCGAAGGGATTGCAACCGCCTGCCGGCAGAACCGCTGTGCGCTCCTCGGTGGAGAGACGGCGGAGATGCCGGGATTCTACGCGGACGGGGAATACGACCTGGCCGGCTTCGTCGTCGGCCTGGTCGACCGCGCGCAGATTCTCGACGGCCGTTCGATCGGTCCCGGGGATGCGCTGATCGGCCTGCCTTCAAGCGGCCTGCATACGAACGGCTACACGCTCGCCCGCGCCATCCTGTTCGACACGCTCGGCCTCACCGTGGATTCGGAGGTGGAAGCGCTCGGCTGCACGGTAGGTGAAGAGCTGCTCCGGACGCACCGGTCGTACGCGCCGACGGTCCGCCCGGCCATCGACACGGGTCGGGTGAAGGGCATCGCGCACGTCACGGGCGGCGGACTGACCGACAACCTGCCGCGCATACTGCCGGAGGGGTGTACGGCTGTCATCGATCCGGACCGCTGGAGCCGCTTGCCGATCTTCGACTTCCTGCAGGCGGAAGGGGCCGTGCCGGAGGCGGAGATGTACCGGACGTTCAACATGGGGATAGGCCTGGTGGTCGCCTGTGCGCCGGATGACGTGCACGACCTCGTGGCGAAGCTGATCACCTGCGGCGAGGTGGGCGCAGGCGTGATCGGTGAAGTTCGCGCGGGCGAGCAGCGGGTGGAATACGCGCCGATTGACCAGACGGCGTCCTATTGACGGAGTGAGCCGGGTTTGATGGCTGGCGGCGCAGGCGGCGGCACGGCGGCGGAGAGGGGGATCGGCGGCCGGCGGATCGGCGTGCTGATCTCGGGCCGCGGCAGCAACCTGCAGGCAATCATCGACGCCGTAGCCAGCGGACGGCTCGATGCGGAGTTGGCCGTCGTCATCTCCAACAAGCCGGACGCGCCCGGCCTGGAGCGGGCGGCGAGAGCGGGTGTCGAGACGCTCGTCATGCGCCATACCGACTACCCGTCTCGCGAGGCGTTCGATCTGGCGATGGTGAGCGAGTTGCGGCGGCGTTCGGTCGGTCTGGTCTGTCTCGCCGGATTCATGCGCCTGTTGAGCGCGGCGTTCGTCGAGGCCTTCCCGAACCGGGTCCTGAACATTCATCCGTCTCTCCTCCCGGCCTTCCCGGGCCTCGACGCGCAGCGGCAGGCGTGGGTCCACGGCGTGGCGGTGAGCGGCGCCACGGTTCACATCGTCACGCCGGAGCTGGACGATGGGCCGATCGTCCGGCAGGCCACAGTGCCGGTGGAGCCGGGAGACACGCCCGAAACCCTCGCCGCCCGCATCCTGATCGAGGAGCATCGGATCTACCCCGAGGCAATTGCCGCGGTGCTGGCGGAAGGCTGGCGGATTGATGGCCGCCGCTTCATCGCGCCTGCCTGATCACGGCCCGCGGCTACAATGGGCGGTTCAAAATGACGCTTGACGAACAGATTGCGTACCTGACGAAGGGATGCGTCGATGTCGTCCGCGAGGCGGAACTGCGCTCGAAACTGATGCGGTCCGCCGAGACGGGCCGCCCCCTGACCGTCAAGGTGGGATTCGATCCGACCGCCCCGGACCTGCACCTGGGGCACACCGTCCTGATCCGGAAGATGAAGCACTTCCAGGATCTGGGACATCGGGTGACTTTCCTGATCGGCGACTTCACCGGCCTGATCGGCGACCCGACGGGCCGTTCGAAGACGCGCCCGGCCCTGACCCGCGAGGAGATCGACGCCAATGCCGACACCTACAAGCGGCAGGTCTTCAAGCTGCTGGATCCCGACGCCACCGTCGTAGACTTCAACAGCTCGTGGCTCGGCGCGCTCGGCAGCGAGGGGCTGATTCGTCTGGCGGCGCGCTACAACGTGGCCCAGATGCTGGAGCGGCGCGACTTCCGGCAGCGCTACGAGGCGGGCCAGCCGATCGCGATCCACGAGTTCCTGTACCCCCTGGCGCAGGCGTACGACTCGGTCCATCTCCGGGCCGACGTCGAGCTGGGCGGCACGGATCAGCTCTTCAACCTGAACGTCGGCCGCGACATCATGCCGCCCTTCGGCGTCGAGGCGCAGATCGTCATGACGACGCCGCTGCTGGTCGGCCTCGACGGGACCGAGAAGATGTCGAAGTCGTCGGCCAACTACGTCGGCATCACCGAGCCGGCGGGAGAGATGTTCGGCAAGCTGATGTCGATCTCCGACGACCTGATGTGGAGCTACTACGAGCTGCTGACCGACCTCTCGCTGGCGGAAGTCGATGCGCTCCGGCGCCGGGTCGACGGGGGGGATCTTCATCCCAAGCAGGCGAAGGTCGATCTCGCGGTCGGGATCGTCAGCGACTTTCATTCCGGGGCGGCCGCGCGGGTGGCTGGCGAGGCATTCGAGCGGCGGTTCTCGAGGCGCGAGTTGCCTGACGACGTGGACGAGTGGACCGGCGGGACGCCGCCGGAAGGGCGGCGCCTCTCGTCCATCATGGTGGCGGCGGGGCTCGCCCCGTCCGGGGGGGCGGCAACCCGCGCGATCCGCCAGGGAGGCGTGCGCGTGGACGGCGCCCGGATCGAGGACCGGTTCCACACGGTGGCGGCCGACCATCCGCCCTTCATTCTCCAGGTCGGGCGTCGGGCGCTACGGATCCGGCTCCGCCCGGAGTCGGCCGGCACCGGCGGCTGACGCCGCCGCTACCTTGACACCACCCACCGGCTTCTGTACTCTAAGCGGTCTGGCCGCCGGGCGGTGTGTCTCTGCTGACACGCCGTCGCGGCCGGGGGAGTCCCCCGCCCGCGCCCGGGTTCTTTGAAAACTGGACAGGACAGCGACGTGAAGCACCACGTCGAGTGTCAGCCTGACGACAAATTCGAAACAGCGCAGAGCCAAATGGCTCTCTGTTGGGTTCGCGCGCACGGTGTCCTCCGGGGCGCCAGGCGCCCACGTTTTCAACTTGAGAGTTTGATCCTGGCTCAGAATCAACGCTGGCGGCGTGCCTCATCCATGCAAGTCGAACGCGAACGCGTCCTTCGGGACGCAAGTAGAGTGGCAGACGGGTGAGTAACGCGTGGGTGACCTACCTTCGAGTGGGGGATAACCTTCCGAAAGGAGGGCTAATACCGCATAACATCCCGTCCTTGGATGGACGGTGATCAAAGCCGGGGATCTTCGGACCTGGCGCTTGTTGATGGGCCCGCGTCCGATTAGCTTGTTGGTGAGGTAACGGCTCACCAAGGCTGCGATCGGTAGCCGGCCTGAGAGGGCGGACGGCCACACTGGGACTGAGACACGGCCCAGACTTCTACGGGAGGCAGCAGGAAGGAATTGTTCGCAATGGGCGAAAGCCTGACGACGCAACGCCGCGTGGAGGATGAAGACCTTCGGGTTGTAAACTCCTGTCGAGCGGGAAGAACGGCTCACCGGTTAATACCCGGTGGGCGTGACGGTACCGCTAAAGGAAGCCCCGGCTAACTCCGTGCCAGCAGCCGCGGTAATACGGGGGGGGCAAGCGTTGTTCGGATTTACTGGGCGTAAAGGGCTTACAGGCGGCCGCACGTGTCGGTTGTGAAATCCCCGGGCTCAACCTGGGAACTGCAATCGAAACTGGGCGGCTAGAAGCCGGGAGAGGGATGCGGAATTCCAGGTGTAGCGGTGAAATGCGTAGATATCTGGAGGAACACCCGTGGCGAAGGCGGCATCCTGGACCGGTCTTGACGCTGACGAGCGAAAGCTAGGGTAGCAAACGGGATTAGATACCCCGGTAGTCCTAGCCCTAAACGATGAATGCTTGGTGTGGCGGGTATCGATCCCCGCCGTGCCGGAGCTAACGCGTTAAGCATTCCGCCTGGGGAGTACGGTCGCAAGGCTGAAACTCAAAGGAATTGACGGGGGCCCGCACAAGCGGTGGAGCATGTGGTTTAATTCGACGCAACGCGAAGAACCTTACCCGGGCTTGAACAGCAGACGACCGGCGGCGAAAGCCGCCCTCTCCTTCGGGAGCGGCTGTAGAGGTGCTGCATGGCTGTCGTCAGCTCGTGTCGTGAGATGTTGGGTTAAGTCCCGCAACGAGCGCAACCCTTGTCTGTTGTTGCCATCAGTTCGGCTGGGCACTCTGCGGAGACTGCCGGTGATAAACCGGAGGAAGGTGGGGATGACGTCAAGTCAGCATGGCCTTTATGTCCGGGGCTACACACGTGCTACAATGGCCGGCACAAAGCGCTGCGATCCCGCGAGGGGGAGCCAATCGCACAAAGCCGGTCTCAGTTCGGATTGCAGGCTGCAACTCGCCTGCATGAAGTTGGAATCGCTAGTAATCGCGGATCAGCATGCCGCGGTGAATACGTTCCCGGGCCTTGTACACACCGCCCGTCACATCACGAAAGTCGGCTGTACCAGAAGTCGCCGAGCTAACCCGCAAGGGGGGCAAGTGCCGAAGGTATGGTTGGTGATTGGGGTGAAGTCGTAACAAGGTAGCTGTAGGAGAACCTGTGGCTGGATCACCTCCTTTCTAGAGAAGCGCGCGTCGGACGGACGCTCCGTCCGCGTCGACGCGCCACCTCGAGATCGATCTGATACTCGCCTCCGCGCCCGTGGTTTCGGTCACGGGCCGGTCGAACGCGTTGGACGTCGGGCCGCGCGTTGCGTGGGCTAACATGTCGCCTGTCCTGTCCAGCTTTGAAGGGACCCCGGCGCAGCCGAGGGTCACGGGCTGATCGGGGCCTGTAGCTCAGCTGGTCAGAGCACACGCTTGATAAGCGTGGGGTCGGTAGTTCAAATCTACCCAGGCCCACCAGTGTTCAGGATACGCTGGGGAATTAGCTCAGCTGGGAGAGCGCCTGGTTTGCAACCAGGAGGTCGCCGGTTCGAGCCCGGTATTCTCCACCAGTTTCCGGACCGGATCCTTGACAACCGAATACTCTGCAAACGGTAGTTTTTTGAAGACGCAGTGTGATTTCCGGCCGGCCGGGCGTGCCCCGGCGGAGCCGGGAGACATTCTTAGGTCAAGCTACTAAGGGCGTACGGTGGATGCCTTGGCGCCAGGAGTCGATGAAGGACGTGGCAAGCTGCGATAAGCTTCGGTGAGTTGCAAACGAACGTTGATCCGGAGATTTCCGAATGGGGAAACCCACCCAGGGTCATGCCTGGGTATCGGCGGCTGAATTCATAGGCCGTCGAAGGCAACGCAGGGAAGTGAACCATCTCAGTACCTGCAGGAACAGAAAACAATAGTGATTCCGTCAGTAGCGGCGAGCGAACGCGGATCAGCCCAAACCGGTGTGCTTGCACGCCGGGGTTGTAGGGCCTGCCAGGCCGCAAGGCCGGCGAGTTACCAACCAGTGCTCTAGTCGAACGATCTGGAACGATCGGCCAAAGACGGTGACAGCCCGGTAGACGAAAGGACGCTGGCTCGCTGGGCAGGTTCCTGAGTAGCGCGGGACACGGGAAATCCCGCGTGAACCCGGGAGGACCATCTCCCAAGGCTAAATACTCCCTGGCGACCGATAGTGAACCAGTACCGTGAGGGAAAGGTGAAAAGAACCCCTGTTAGGGGAGTGAAATAGTACCTGAAACCGTATGCCTACAAGCAGTGGGAGGGCTATGGGCCGGTTCGCCGGCCAACGCCTGACCACGTGCCTTTTGCATAATGAGCCGGCTAGTTACTCTTCGTGGCGAGGTTAAGCGACACGCGAGCCGCAGCGAAAGCGAGTCCGAAACGGGCGTTCAGTCGCGGGGAGTAGACGCGAAACGAGGTGATCTACCCTTGGCCAGGGTGAAGCGTGGGTAACACCACGTGGAGGCCCGAACCAGTGTCGGTTGAAAACGGCTTGGATGAGCTGAGGGTAGGGGTGAAAGGCTAATCAAACCTCGTGATGGCCCGTTCTCCTCGAAATGCTTTTAGGAGCAGCCTCGGGAGGTCGGCGTCGGCGGTAGGGCTCTGGATGGACTAGGGGGACCACAATCTTACTGAATCCAACCAAACTTCGAATGCCGACGACTCGCATCCCGGGAGTGAGACTCTGGGGGCTAAGCTTCAGGGTCGAAAGGGAAACAGCCCAGCCTACCGGCTAAGGTCCCGAAATCTGTGCTAAGTGGGAAAGGAACTGGGGACGCCGAGACAACCAGGAGGTTGGCTTAGAAGCAGCCATCCTTTAAAGAAAGCGTAACAGCTCACTGGTCAAGCGGCTCTGGACCGACAATTCAACGGGGCTCAAGCACAGTACCGAAGCCGTAGATTGGCCGGATCCTTCGGGGTCCGGTAAGTGGTAGAGGAGCGTTCTCTGGGCAGTGAAGGTGGACCGTGAGGACCACTGGAGCGTAGAGAAGTGACCCTGCCGGCATGAGTAGCGATAAGAGTGGTGAGAATCCACTCCGCCGAAAGCCTAAGGTTTCCTGAGGAAGGTTCGTCCGCTCAGGGTCAGTCGGGTCCTAACGTGAGGCCGCGAGGCGTAGCGGATGGACATCCGGTCAACATTCCGGAACTACCTGAATCCACCGATGGGGGGACGCAGAAGGCCAGCCCAGCCTGCGATTGGAAGTGCAGGTTCAGGCATGTAGGGGGAGCCGCCGGCAAATCCGGTGGCTCGTGGCCCCGAGGTGCCATGGCGAGACCGCAAGGTCGCAAAGTGGGTGCTGCCATGCTGCCGAGAAAATCCTCTAAGGGTTTTGACGATTCAGGTACCCGTACCGCAAACCGACACAGGTAGGCAGGGAGAATATCCCAAGGCGCGAGTGAGAACCCTCGTCTAGGAACTCGGCAAACTCGCCCCGTAACTTCGGGAGAAGGGGTGCTCCCGCCCGTGATCCGGCATGCCCGGTGAGCGGGAGGGAGTTGCAATAAAGAGGCCCAGGCGACTGTTTACTAAAAACACAGGACTCTGCCAAGTCGAAAACGACGTATAGGGTCTGACGCCTGCCCGGTGCCGGAAGGTTAAAGGGAGGGGTTAGCGCAAGCGAAGCTCTGAACTGAAGCCCCGGTAAACGGCGGCCGTAACTATAACGGTCCTAAGGTAGCGAAATTCCTTGTCGGGTAAGTTCCGACCTGCACGAATGGCGCAACGATCTGGGCGCTGTCTCGACGAGGGGCACTGCGAAATTGTGGTACCGGTGAAGACGCCGGTTGCCCGTGGTAAGACGGAAAGACCCCGTGCACCTTTACTACAGCTTAGTAGTGAATGCTGGTGTGTTATGCGCAGGATAGGTGGGAGACTTTGAACCCGGCCTCTTGGGGTCGGGGGAGTCGTCGGTGAGATACCACCCTTAGCATTTCGGTGTTCTAACCTCGGCCTGTGAATCCAGGCCAGGGACATTGCTTGGTGGGTAGTTTGACTGGGGCGGTCGCCTCCCAAATTGTAACGGAGGCGCGCGAAGGTTCGCTCAGGCTGTTTGGAAATCAGCCGTAGAGTGCAAAGGCAGAAGCGAGCTTGACTGCGAGACATACACGTCGAGCAGATGGGAAACCAGGCCTTAGTGATCCGGTGGCTCCGCATGGAAGGGCCATCGCTCAACGGATAAAAGGTACGCCGGGGATAACAGGCTTATCTTGGCCAAGAGTTCATATCGACGCCAAGGTTTGGCACCTCGATGTCGGCTCATCGCATCCTGGAGCTGTAGCAGGTTCCAAGGGTTCGGCTGTTCGCCGATTAAAGCGGTACGTGAGCTGGGTTTAGAACGTCGCGAGACAGTTCGGTCCCTATCTACCATGGGCGCAGGAGATTTGAGGGGGGCTGTCCCTAGTACGAGAGGACCGGGATGGACGAACCTCTAGTGTACCAGTTGTCGCGCCAGCGGCAGCGCTGGGTAGCTACGTTCGGATGGGAGAAACGCTGAAAGCATCTAAGCGTGAAACCCTCCCCAAGATGAGATCTCCCTGGATCTTCGGATCCCTGAAGGCTCCTGGAAGACCACCAGGTATATAGGCCAGATGTGTAAGGCTTGCGAGAGCTTGAGCTTACTGGTACTAATCAGCCGTGAGGCTTGACCTTTTTGTTTTACATTGCGTGGTTGGAAAGCTGCCGTTTGCAGAGTATTCGGTTGTCGGCTCTTTGACATGAACGGCCGCACGGGAGGGGCCGTTCCACATTTTCCCGGTGGTCATAGGAGAGGGGAAACACCCGTTCCCATGCCGAACACGGCAGTTAAGCCCTCTACCGCCGATGGTACTGCGGGGGCGACTCCGTGGGAGAGTAGGTCGCTGCCGGGAGTTTTCGTGACGCCCGGGCTCGAAGGTCGAGTCCGGGCGTTTTCTTCGTCATGATGACTTCACTGCAATCGGGGGATGTGGCCGGCGGTACGGACGAACGGGGGATCCCCGTGGAGTTCGCCGGCGACCGGCGTATCCGCGCGCGTAACAAGGTGTACTACCGGGTCGTGCATTGGCCGATCTGGATATGGGTGTTTTTCATTCTGCCGGGTCCGCTGACGTTCGATCTGTTCGAATCGGGGTTCGATGCGCGGATGGCGGCCTGGCTGGGCGTCGTGCTGGTGGGGACCGGGATCGCCGGGCTGCGCGGCCGGTTGCCGGGCGTCGAGCCACGACCGTACATCATCCGGTTTACGGAGGACCGGCCGAACCCACTGTACCGGCGCGTGTGCTACACGTTCGCGTGGAGCGCCGTGGTCACGTTCGCCGTGCTGCATATCGCAGGCCTGGCATGGGCAATCGCGACGGGCGATTGGCGGATGCGGCAGATCTACGACGCAGGGTACTTTCCGATAGCGGCGACGATCTGGTTCCTGGGAGCCGTGGGATGGCTGCCCCGGGTGAAGGCTTCCACGAAGGGCGAGGGACACGAGCGGCGGTTTTTCTACGGGTCGCTCTGGGCGGTGTGCCTGGCGCAGCCGGCACTCTGGCTGCTGTGGGCAGTGCTGCCGCCGGGCCGGCCCGGCGATGTCGCCAAGCTGACCGTTTTCGTGGCGGTGCTGGCCTTTACAGGCTACCTGTCCTACCGCGGGCGGCTCCCGCGGACGCGGCCGATCGTGCCGGGCGAACTGGCGGTCAGCGACTAGAATACGGTCATGCGGGCGTTTCGCCGACGGCTCGCGGGCCTGGCCGGGCTGCTGATTCTCGCGGCCTGCGCCGTTCTGGCGGCCAGGGGACCGGAACCGGTCGAGGTGGAGGCCCGGCGCCAGGCGCCGGATGACGAGAGCTTCGACGCGTACTTCCTCGACAAGACGATGCGCGTCGACTACTTCCACGGCGGCGGCCTCGGGACCGAGACCGTCGCACTCGATCAGGTCGTATCCGATGGACCGTGGCCCGGTAGCCGGACCCGCCTGATCGATGACCTCAATCTCGGGAAGTACCTCTTCGAGGTGATCGATCGCCGGACGAACCGGGTCATTTACTCGCGGGGTTTCGCCTCGATCTACGGTGAGTGGGAAACGACGCCGGAATACCGCGAGACGTACCGCACGTTCCACGAGTCGCTCCGCTTCCCCTGGCCGCGCCAGCCGGTGCAGGTGGTCCTGAAGGCTCGCGACGTCGAGAATGCCTTCCACGAGATCTGGTCGACCGTCATCGATCCGAACTCCCGCTTCGTCAATCCAGCCGATCGGGTGGCGGCCGGGGAGGTCTGGCCGTTGTTCGAGAATGGACCGCCCGCGGAGAAGGTGGACCTGCTGGTGGTCGGTGACGGTTACGCCGCCGACGAGCTCGAGAAGTTTCGCGCCGATGCGCGCCGCCTCGTCGGGGCGCTGTTCGAGGAGGAGCCGTTCCGCAGCCGGCGCGGCGACTTCAACGTCTGGGGCCTTGACCTCGCGTCGGCCGAGTCGGGGGTGACGCGGCCGCGGGCCGGGCAGTTCCGGCGGACGCCGCTCTCGGTCGAGTACAACGTCTTCGATTCCGAGCGCTACATCCTCACCTACGACAACCGTGCGTTACGCGACGCCCTGTCCGCCGCGCCGTACGAGTTCATAGAGATTCTCGTCAACGAAGACCAGTACGGCGGTGGCGGCATCTTCAACTTTCAGGCGACCGTGGCGGCCGGCACAGGGTTTGCCGAGTACGTCTTCATCCACGAATTCGGACACCACTTCGCCGGCCTCGCCGACGAGTACTACACGTCGGATGTCGCCTACGAAACCGGCGCGTCGTATCACCCGGAGCCGTGGGAACCGAACGTCACGGCGCTGCACGACCCGGCGAATGTGAAGTGGGGTGACCTGATCGAGCCGGGCACGCCGCTGCCCACTCCCTGGGACAAGGCGGCGTTCGAGGCGGGCAGCATCGAGGCGCAGCGCGAGCGGCACGAACTCCGGACCGCAGGCGCGCCCGAGACGGACGTGGATGCGCTCTTCACCGCCCAGATGGAACACGAGACGGGACTGCTCGCCGGGATGCCGTACGCGGGCAAGGTGGGGGCGTTCGAAGGGGCGTCCTACGAGCCGACCGGTCTCTATCGCTCCGAGATCGACTGCATCATGTTCTCACGGAATCCCGTCGGATTCTGTCGCGTTTGCCAGCGGGCCATTTCGCGGGTTATCGATCAGTATTCGAGGCCCTAGCAGCCCGTGGTCAAACTCCGTTCAGGCGGGATGCGTCGCTGCTCGAAGGTAGCGGGAGTTTCACGACGGGCTGCTAGGATCGCGGCGGATCAGGAGGCGCAACGATGGCCATCACCCTGAACGTGAACGGGCAGACCCGCTCCGTCGATGTCGAACCCGATACGCCGCTGCTGTGGGTGCTTCGCGACACGCTGGGGCTCGCCGGCACGAGGTTCGGGTGCGGCATCGCCGCCTGCGGCGCCTGCACCGTGCACCTGAACGGACGCGCGGTGCGGACCTGCACGCTGCCGGTCTCGGCCGCGGAGGGTGCGGACATCACGACGATTGAGGGTCTCGCCGCCGGCGGCACCCTGCATCCGGTGCAGCAGGCCTGGATCGAGCACCAGGTGCCCCAGTGCGGGTACTGCCAGTCGGGGATGATCATGGCGGTGTCGGCCCTGCTCGATCAGCGGCCCAATCCTACCGACGAGCAGATTGACGCCACGATCACGAACATCTGTCGCTGCGGCACGTTCGCCCGCGTGCGCCGCGCCATTCACGACCTCTCGAGGGGTTGACCGGAGGGCGCCATGGGCAAGTGGACGCGACGCGCGTTTATCGGGGCCGGCACGCTCGTCGGCGGGGGTTTCGTGCTGGGAGTGGCCGGGGTGGCCCTTGCGCCGGGCCGCCATACCGTCGTGTCGGACGACGCGGAGGAGAAGGGCGAGCTGACCACCTGGATTACGGTCACGCCCGACAACTTCACCACCATCCTCATCCCCCACTGCGAGATGGGACAGGGCTCCCAGACCGCCCTCGCCATGATGGCGGCCGAGGAGATGGAGGCCGACTGGGATCTCGTCCGGATCGAGGAAGCTCCCGCCCTCGACGCCTACGCCAACGCCTATCTGCTGCGGGCCTTCACCGGCGACTCGCTGCCCGCGCCCCTCGGCCGAGCGATCGACTACGGGGCGTACCGGCTGGCCCGCTGGTTCGGGACGCAGGCGACCGGCGGGTCGACGGCCGTCCGTGGCACCGGCTACGGCATGACGGTCGCGGGCGCGGCGGCGAAAGAGATGCTGATTGCCGCCGCGGCGGAGCGGTTCGGCGTTCCCGCTGCGGAATGTACGGCCGCCCGGTCGCGGGTGACGCACGCCGCATCGGGACAGGGCGCCAGCTTCGGCGAACTGGCCCGGGCCGCGGCGGCGATCCCGGCGCCGACGTATCCGGTGCTCAAGGATCCCGACACGTACACGCTGCGGCGCACGGCCGTTTCACGCTTCGACATTCCCCCGAAGGTGGACGGGAGCGCCCGGTACGGCATCGACGTCACGCTGCCCGGCATGCTGTATGCCGCCGTCGACATCGCGCCCGTCCAGGGCGGCACGCTGGTTTCGGTGGACGAGACTCCCGCCCTGGCGATGCCGGGCGTCCAACGCGTCGTCCAGCTCGATGAGGCGGTAGCCGTCGTCGCGGACAGCTACTGGCGGGCCCGTCAGGCGTTGGCCGCCCTCGATCCGGTGTTCGACGATGCCGGCCATGGCGACGTGTCGAGCGGCTCGATCTTCGCGGCCTTCGACGAGTCCCTCGGCGCGGCGCCGGCGATGCCGGACGAAGCCGCGCAGGTCGTCACCGCCGACTATCGCGTGCCGTTCCTCGCGCACGCCACCATGGAGCCGATGGCGTGCACAGCTCGCGTGGAGGTCGACCGCGCCGAGGTGTGGGCGGGCACCCAGGATCCGCTGAATGCCCGCTCGACCGCCGCCTCCGCGCTGGGGTTCGATACCGACCAGGTTCAGCTTACGAATCTGCAGTTGGGCGGCGGGTACGGCCGGCGGCTGCCGTTCACCTTCGACTACGTCGATCTGGGGGTCCGGATTGCGAAGGCGGTTTCCCCCACGCCGGTCAAGATGGTGTGGAGCCGCGAGAACGACATGCAGCACGACTTTTACCGGCCGGCCGCCATGGCGAGGTTCGCCGGCGCCCTGGACGCCGCCGGCCATCCGGTTGCCGTAGCATCCCACTACGCTGGCGGCGGTGACGGCGAGTCCCTGTTCATGCCGTACGCCATCGACGACATCCGGTTCGAGGACCGGGACGTCCCGCATCCCATCCGGGTCGGGGAGTGGCGGTCCGTGCACAATTCGCAGCACGGGTTCTTCAAGGAGTCGTTCATCGACGAGCTGGCGCACGCGGCCGGCCAGGATCCGTACCGGTTCCGGCGCGAGCTGCTCGGCGACGAGCCGCGCTTTCGGGCCGTGCTCGAGCGCGTCGCGGCGATGGCCAACTGGGACCGGCCGCTCCCCGCGGGCGAGGGGCGCGGGATCGCCATCGCCGAGAGCTTCGGTTCCATCGTCGCGCAGGTCGCGCACGTGGCGGTCACGCCCGAGGGCCGGCTTCGCGTGCAGAACATGTATGCGGCCGTCGACTGCGGGGATGTCGTCAACACCGACACGGCGACGGCGCAGGTGGAGGGCGGCATCATCTTCGGTCTCTCGGCGGCGATGGTCGCCGAAATCACGATCGCGGGCGGCCGGGTGGTCGAAAGCAACTTCCAGGATCATCGGATGATCCGCCTCGCCGATGTGCCCGCCGTCAGCGTGGAGTTCATACGCTCTGGCGAGCGTCTCGGCGGGTTGGGCGAGCCGGGGGTGACGCCCGTCGCTCCCGCCCTCACGAACGCGATCTACGCGGCGACGGGCGTGCGGGTGCGGACGCTTCCCGTCGGAAATCAGGTTCTGGAGCGGGCGTAGCCCCGGGGGCGAACTGAACAATGGGTGCCATGGACGCGCAGGTAATAGAGGAACTGGAGCGCATCGTCGGTCCGGACGGCGTCGTCCGCGATGACGGCGAACTGTTGACCTACGAGACCGACGGTCTCGTGAAGCTCCGGTCGAAGCCGGGAGCGGCCGTGCTTCCCACCACCACCGAGCAGGTGCAGGGCGTGGTCCGGCTATGTCACGAGCGCGGCATCCCGTTCGTCGCGCGGGGGCAGGGGACGGGCCTCTCGGGCGGCGCCATGCCGCACCCGGACGGCGTGCTGATCGTGATGACGCGCATGAACCGGATCCTGGACATCGATATCCCGAACCGGCGCATTACGGTCGAGCCGGGAGTGATGAACCTCGACGTGAGCAAGGCGGTGGCGGCCGACGGCTATTACTACGCTCCCGACCCGTCGAGCCAGGTGATCTGTTCGATCGGCGGGAACCTGGCGGAGAACTCCGGCGGCGCCCACTGCCTGAAGTACGGCTTCACCGTGCACCACGTGCTGGGGGTGGAGGCGGTCCTGCCGAACGGGGATCTGATCCATATCGGCGGCTCCGCGCTCGATGCGCCGGGGCTCGATCTCCTCGGGGTCCTGGTGGGATCCGAAGGCACGCTGGCGGTCGTGACGAAGGTCACCCTCAACCTGCTCCGGAAGCCGGCCGCGGTCGAGACGTTGCTTGCCGCTTTCGATTCGACCGAGGCGGCCGGCAACGCGGTGTCGGGAATCATCAGCGCCGGCATCATTCCGGCCGCGGTCGAGATGATGGACCGCGTCACCATCGAGGCGGCGGAGGCGGCCGTCCACCCGAACTTCCCGCAGACGGAGGCGATTCTGATCGTGGAGCTGGACGGCGCCGAGGCTGACGTGACCGCGCTCTTCAGCCGCGTGCAGGAGGTGTGCAAGGAAGTCGGCGCGAGCGAGATCCAGGTGGCGCGGACTGCCGATCAGCGCGCCCGCTTCTGGCAGGGGCGCAAGGCCGCGTTTGCGGCGATGGGCCGGGTATCGCCCAGCTACTACGTGCAGGACGGCGTGATTCCACGCACTCGCCTGCCGGAGGTCCTCAACCGGATCCGCGACCTGTCGGAGCGCTCCGGACTCAAGATCGGCAACGTCTTCCACGCTGGCGACGGCAACCTCCACCCGCTCGTCTGCTACGACGAGCGGATCCCGGGGCAGGCCGAACTCGCCCAGGAGGTGGCGTCGGAGATACTCACGTACTGCCTCGACGTCGGTGGATCCATCACGGGCGAGCATGGCGTCGGGGCCGACAAGGCGGTGCACCTGCCGAAGATGTTCAGCGAGAACGATCTCGACACGATGCAACTGGTCCGCTGCGCCTTCGACCCGACGCGTGTCTGCAATCCGGACAAGATCTTCCCGACGCCGCGGCTGTGCGGCGAGGTGCCGGGGCCGTACCGCCGGCATCCGGCAGAGGCGGCGGGGTTGGCGGATCGTCTCTGATGGCGCTCCCGGCAATCGCTGAAGCGCGGCCCGGAAACGACCGCGACGCCACCGACGGCGTCCGTCCGCGCCTGGTCGCGGCGCCGGCTACCACCGAAGCGCTTGCCGAGACGCTCGCTTGGGCGTCCGGGGAAGGGCTCGGGGTGGTCGTGACGGGCGGGGGCACCAAACTGGGCTGGGGGGCGCCGCCCGGCGCGATCGACTTGCGGCTCTCCACGGCGCGGCTCGGCGCCGTGCTCGAGCACCGGCATGGCGACCTGACCGCGACCATCGAAGCGGGCGCGACGCTCGCATCGGCCAACATGGAGCTGGCGGGACATGGCCAGCGCCTGCCCTGGGATGCCCCCTGGCCCGATCGCGCGACTATCGGAGGCATCGTGGCGGCCAACGACAGCGGCCCCAGCCGGCACGGCCACGGCACGCCACGCGACGCGATCATCGGCATCAGTGTCGCCCGCGCCGACGGACAGGTGGCGAAGGCGGGCGGCATCGTCGTGAAGAACGTCGCTGGCTACGACCTGTCGCGGCTGCTGACCGGATCGTTCGGCTGCCTCGGCGTCATCCTCACCGCGACGTTCAAGCTGGCTCCCCTTCCGCCGGCATCGCGCACGGTGGAGGTGACGGCCGGCACGCTCGAGGCGATCGCGGCCGCTGCGGTAGCCGTCGCCGGATCCCGGCTCACGCCGACGGCGGTCGAGCTGGCCGGCACGCCGCCGCGGCTGCTCGTTCGCTTCGAGTCGGTGGAGGCGTCGGTCGCGCAGCAGGCGGACGCGGCGGTCGCGATTGCCCGCTCCGAGGGTGTCGCGGCGAGCGTCGTGGACGGTGCGGCGGAGGAAGCCGCGTGGCGGCGGCATGCGGAGCATTGGGACGGCGACTCGACGCTGGTCAAGCTGAGCACCGTGCCCGCGGAGCTCTTCCCGACGCTCATTCGGTTACGTGACCGGGCGGTCGAGGCCGGGGTTGCCGTGGTGGCCTCCGGGCGGGCCGGCCTGGGGGTGGTCGACGTTCGCCTGGACGGCTCGACGGAGGCTCAGGCGCGGGTGATCGGCGAGTTGCGGGACCAGTTGCCGGTCGGCCGGGGATCGGCCGTCATCCGCCGCGGCAGCGCCGAACTCCGGGGCCGCATCGATCCCTGGGGGCCGATCGGCGACGGCCTCGGCCTGATGCGCGCGGTGAAGCGCGAGTTCGATCCGGACGGCCGGCTCAACGCCGGCCGGGGCCCCGGCGGCCTGTAGGGCCGGTTCCGGCCCCGCTTACGGTGCGTCGCCGCGCATCGACGCATCCACCAGTTCGACCAGGTGCATCGTACGGAGGCGACGTCCCTCGCCCTCCAGCGTGCTCTGCAACTGCAACAGGCAGCCCGGGTTGGACGAGACCACCGCGTCGGCGCCGGTCGCGAGCACGTTGCGCGCCTTCCGCCGCCCCAGATCGCCCGCCGCTTCCGGCTCGACGAGGTTGTAGATGCCCGCCGATCCACAGCACAGGCCGCCTTCCGGCACCTCGCGCACGTCGAGTTCGGGGATCGTGGACAGCACGCGCCGCGGCTCGGCGCTCACCCCCTGGGCATGCTGCAGGTGACAGGCGTCGTGGTAAGCGATGCGCAGGGGGATCGGGTGGCGCGGCGCGCGCGGCTCGAGGCTTGCCAGCACCTCCGAGACGTCCTGGCACTTGGCGGCCAGGGCCGCGGCCCGCTCGGCGTACGCCGGATCGTCGCGCAGCAGGTGACCGTACTCCTTCAGCGTCGACCCGCACCCGGCGGCGTTGATCACGATGGTGTCGACGTCGGCCAGCGACGGCTCGAATGCGTCGATGAACTTCCGCGCCATGGCGGCCGCGTCCGCTTCCAGCCCCGCGTGCAGCATCAGCGCGCCGCAGCAGCCCTGCGCCCGCGGGATCACGACGTCGCACCCTTCGGCCGCCAGCACCCGCGCGGTCGCCTGATTGACGTTGCTGAAGAAGACACGCTGGACGCAGCCGAGGAGCAGAGCCACGCGGCGCCGAGGCGTTCCCTCCGCCGGCACGCGTGCCGGCATGGACGACCACGCGCCGCCGAGCGGGAAGCGCGGCGCGACCGCCTCCATCGCGCGGATCTGCGACGGCAGCAGATCGAGCAGGCCGGTCCTGCGAACCAGCCACTGCAGGCCGGAGCGCTGGTACAGCCAGAGCTTGATCGCCACCCACCGGAGCCGTGCGGGGTACGGAAAGAGGGCGAAGATCAACCGGCGGAACAGCCGGTCGGCGAGCGGACGCGGCAACTGCCGTTCGATCTGCGCCCGTGTCGCCTCGATCAGCTTGTCGTACTGCACGCCGGACGGGCAGGCGGTGACGCACGCCATGCAGCCCAGGCAGGTGTCGAAGTGCCGGGCGAACGCCGGCGTGATCGCGGCCTTGCCCTCCGTCGCCACCTTCATCAGGTGGATCCGGCCGCGCGGTGAGTCGGTCTCGCGGTTCCAGAGCGCGTAGGTCGGACACGGCGGCAGGCAGAAGCCGCAGTGCACGCAATCCGCGAGCAGATCGGGCGCCGGCGGGTGTTCCGCGTCGAAATAGCCGGTCGCCCGGTTGGGGGCCGCGCCGCTCATCTCGACGCGATCCTACCAGTCTCGTGGCGAAAGCCCCGGCTGCTAAGATGAGCACCTTTCGATGGGCGGCGGCCCGCACGGACGAACGGAGCGACCAGGATGACACACGCGATTCGGATCCATGAGAACGGGGGCCCGGAGGTGCTTCGGTGGGAAGCGGTCGACGTCTCCGATCCGGGACCGGGCGAGGCGGTAGTCCGGCAGACGGCGTCGGGGCTCAACTTCATCGACGTCTACTTCCGAACCGGCCTGTACCCGGCGCCCTCCTTTCCCCTGACGATCGGCAACGAAGGTGCGGGTGTCGTCGAAGCGGTGGGCGACGGGGTGACCGAGGTGGCGGTGGGCGACCGGGTCGCCTATTGCATGAGCCTCGGCAGCTACGCCCAGAGCCGCGTCATCGCTTCGCGGCTACTGGTCAGGGTCCCCGACGCGATCTCGAACGAGAAGGCGGCGGCCGCCATGCTGAAGGGATGCACCGTGCAGTACCTCATCCGGCGGACTCATGCGGTGCAGGCGGGCGAGACGGTGCTGTTCCATGCTGCGGCCGGGGGCGTCGGACTGATTGCCTGCCAGTGGCTGAAGCACCTCGGCGCCACCGTCATCGGCACCGTCGGCACTCCCGAAAAGGCGGAGCTGGCCCGCGCGCACGGTTGCGACCATCCGATTGTCTATACCGAAGAGAATGTTGTTGAACGGGTGAAGGAGATCACGGGCGGCAAGGGCGTGCCCGTGGTGTACGACTCGGTCGGGAAGGACACCTTCCGGGCGTCTATCGACTGCCTGCAGCCGCGCGGCCTGATGGTCAGTTTCGGCAATGCGTCGGGCGCCGTGGAAGCGTTCGCCCCGGGCGTGCTGGCGGCGAAGGGATCGCTCTTTCTGACGCGCCCCACGCTGGCGAGCTACACCGCGACCCGGGCCGAGCTGGAGGAGACGACGGCGGAACTGTTCGACGTGATGGGCCGCGGCATCGTGCAGGTCGACGTGCGCCAGACCTACCCGCTGGAGCAGGTGGCCGACGCGCACCGCGATCTCGAGGCGCGCCGGACAACCGGCTCGACCGTGCTCCTGACGGGCGCCTGAGTCGGGTGACGATAGCTTGCAGAGGAGGACTGGCACCATGAAGATGCAGCGGACAGCACTCGTTTTCGTCGCCGGGATTGTCGTCGGCGCGCTCGTCGCGAGCGCCGCCATCACCCTGAACGCCACGCAGGATTCGTCGCCGCGCGCGATCAACCTCCCGGGGCGCACCACCACGGCGCCGTTCAGCGACGCGGTCCTGGTCGGCAACACGCTTTACGTGGCCGGACGCCTCGGGCTGGATCCGGACACGGGACGCCCGCCCGCGTCGCCGGCGCAGGAGGCCAGGAACATCCTCGACGGCATCCAGGCGGTGCTGGCCGAGGCGGACATGACAATGGACGACCTCGTCAACGTGCAGGTCTTCTGCTCCGATGTCTCGCTCTATGGCGAGTTCAACCAGGTCTACACCGAGTACTTCAACGACGATCCGCCGGCGCGCGCGTTTCTCGGCTCCGGGCCGTTGCTGTTCGGCGCGCGCTTCGAGGTGAACGGGATCGCCGTAAAGGGATGACGCGCATGCGCGCGGCGGCCCGCGGCGTCTGGTTCGCAGCGGTTGCGGCCGCGGGGTCCGGCGCCGTCGCGCAGCCGGTCGAGCTCCCCTGGGTGACGGTTCCGGCCGGGACGTTCCAGATGGGTTGCGTCCCCGGCGATGCGCTCTGCCTGGAGAGCGAGCGTCCCCGCCACGCGGTGACCCTGTCGCAGTTCGATCTGATGGCGACGGAGGTGACGGTGGCGCAGTACGCGCGGTTCGTGGAGGCTACGGGACGCGGCCGGCCGGTCCAGCCGGACTTCCCGCAGGCGGACGACCATCCGGCCGTCCACCTCTCGTGGGACGACGCGGCGGACTTCTGCGCCTGGGCGGGGGCGCGCCTGCCCACCGAGGCGGAGTGGGAGTATGCGGCGCGCGCGGGGCAGGAAGGGCGGCTGTACTGGTGGGGCGACGAGGTGACGCGCGACTACGCGAACTTCGGAGACCTGACCTGCTGCAGCGGCGCTGTCGGCGGCGCCGACACCTGGGTCAACACGGCGCCGGTCGGATCCCTGCCGCCGAACGATTTCGGCCTGCACGACATGATCGGCAACGTCTGGGAGTGGGTCGACGGCTGGATCGACGACTTCTATCCGGAGGGTCCGGTGACCGATCCCCAGCCGCCCGCGGCCGGCTATCTTCGCATCATGCGGGGCGCCTCGTGGCTCAACTATCCGGAAGTGCTCCGCCTCTCGGTTCGGCTGCCTTTCTCCGCCGAGAGCCACACGAGCAATGTCGGGGCCCGCTGCGCCCGCGATACGCCGTCCGTGGCCGTCGAGTGAAGCGGGGGATGTCGATCGGCGGCTCCGGCAACCGTCGCGGCGGAGGTTTTTTTGACAGGTGCGGGCGGCGCGATTAGCATCCGCCGATGGAGGGTTCCATGAAGAGCAGCAGGCGGCAGAAGCGGACCGGTCGGCCGACGGCGGAATCACGGCGTGCGTTCATGCGGAAGGCGGCGCTCGGTGGGGCGGGCGCGGCGGCGGCTTTCGGCGCGGGGCGCACCGCGTACGCGGCCGAGGAGGACATCAAGCCGATCACCATCCCGTCGGAGTTCGAGGCGGCGAAGGCGGCGACGCTTCCCGAGGTGGACTTCCCGATGTCGGGCGCGCAGGTGTTTGCCCGCGCGTGCAAGGAGGAAGGGGTCAAGGCGCTCTTCACCTGTCCGGGCAACTACGACGTGGTGCATGCCATCGCCGACACCGGCATCCCGACCTACTCGGGCCGGCACGAAGGATCGCTGTGTCACGCGGCCGATGCGTTCTGCCGCGCAACCGGCGAGGTGGCCGCCACCTCCGGGACCGAGGGCCCCGGCTTCACCGACATGATCTGCGCCATCTCCTGCGCCAACTCGGCCCGCTCGCCGGTGCTCGTGCTGGCGAGCAACAAGACGATCTTCGCCGAGGACACCGAGCAGGGGATCCAGGATCAGTATCAGCAGCCCTTGACCGAGGGGATCAAGAAGTACGGCAAGCGGCTCATCACGCCGGCCCGCACCTGGGAGTACGCCGGGTATGCGTTCCGCCAGCTAAAGAGCGGCGTGCCGAAGCCCGTGCATATCGATTTCCCGGCCGAGATCTCCCGCGCGCGCTTCAACGACGCGACCGAGGTGGAGTACTTCTTCGACAAGACGAAGTACCGGACCGACACGAAGCCGCATCCCGACCCGCGGGCGATCGATCGCGCGGTGGAGCTGCTGCGCAACGCCGAGCGGCCGATCATCGTTTCGAGCAACGGCGTTCTCTACAGCCACGCCTGGGAGGCGCTCCGCGCGCTGGCCGAGCGGGCGCACATCCCGGTGGTCGAATCGGGCGCCATGAAGGGGCAGTTCCCCGCCGACCACGAGTTGTCGGCCGACGCGGCGCCGCAGGCGTTGCTGAGCGCGGACGTCGTCCTGCTCGTCGGGCAGTACTGCATGCCGACGCAGGGCGAGTTCGCCTTCGGTCCCGATACGCGCTACATCCGCATCGATCCGGAGGCGGAAGACATCGGCCGCAACCTGCCGATTGAACTCGGCATCGTGAGCGACGAGCGGGCCGCGCTCGAGGCGCTGGCGGCTGAAATGCCGAGCCAGCGGCACGAGGCGTGGGTCGCCGAGGTGGCGGCGGCGCGGGCCGCGTTCGAGGCCGAGAACGAGGAGTACTACCAGACCGGCGTGGGTTACACCGACGCGGTGCATCCGGCGGTGATCGCCCGCGAGCTGGCGCAGTTCCTCCACCACGGCAACCTGCCGGCCGACCGGACCACCATCCTGCAGGGCGGTTACGGCATCGCCCGGTACACGCGGCGTTACCTCCGCGCGCACCGGCCGGCGCAGATCGTCAACGGCGCCTACCAGTACGGCGCGATCGGTCCGGACATCGGCTACACCATCGGGGTGTCGGCGGCGGTCCGCCACGGCGTCGGCGCGCAGGCCGACTACCAGGGGCATCCGGTTGTCGCCATCACCGGTGACGCGGGATTCGGCTACACGGCGATGGAAGTGGAGACGCTTTCCAAGTACCGGTTCCCGGCCGTGATTGTCGTCTACAACAACAACGCGTGGGGCACCTGGTCGGGCCAGCAGAACAACACCATCGGTCTGCCGGTGCATCTGTTCCAGGAGAACCTGCGCTACGACAAGCTGGGTGAGGCGCTGGGCGCCCATGGCGAGTACGTCACCCGCGCCGACGAGATGCGTCCCGCTCTGGAGCGGGCGTATCAGGTGGCGCTTGACGAGAGCCGACCCAGCGTCATCAACGTGCAGGCCAGGAAAGAGTTCTGGCTGCGCGATCAGTACCCGCCCGGTTTCCTCGGCAAGGTGGAACCGGGAGTGATGTCGTACTACCACTAGGGATAGTTGGAGCCTCTCGCGGAGGTACGGGCGGGCCTGCAGGACTACGCCGATCGCGGAGTCTTCCGGGGCCTTGCCGAGCAGCCGGCGCGCGGCGGCCGGCGCCGGTTCAGCTTCGGCTGGCTGGCCCCGGCGCCGTTCACGCTGCTCTACGATCCCGCGGCCGGCACGCTGACCTTTCGCGACCTGCTTCCGAACGTCGGATCGCGCTCGCCGCTTGCGGCCGCCCTCCGCAAGTTCATACGGGGCCGGACGTCCGCCGAGCTGCCCCCGCACCGGCGGATTGATCCACGCCGCGCCGGCGTGCGATGCTCCGTCCGGCGCGGCGCGCTGACGGTCGAAGTGGTGGCGAAGCCGTCGCATCACGGCTACGGCGTCAACCGGGCCGTCAACCTGGTGAACGAGCTGTTTGTCCATCTGCACACTTATCATCCGGAATACATGTGGGAGAACTTCGATGCGCCGCAGGAATGATCCAGTCGCCCTGATGCTCGTTTTCGCTGTCGTCCTGGCCGCCACGGCCGGACTGACGCTGGCCGCGCACGAACATCCCGCCGAGCCGCATCAGCAGCCGGAGGCGCAGGCGCTGGTCAACCCGATCGAGGCGACACCGGAGTCGCGCGCGGCGGGAAGGCAGCTCTACGTCTTCATGTGCCGCGAATGCCACGGCAACAGCGGGCGGGGCGACGGCGACATGTCCCATGCGGGCGGCGTGCCGTCCGACTTCACGGACGACGTCTGGAAGCACGGCGAGACCGACGGCGAGATCTTCACCGTGATCAAGGAGGGGGTCAGCGCCGACATGCAGGGCTACGCCAACCGCATGAACGACGAACAGATCTGGAACGTCGTCAACTATCTGCGGAGTCTTGGTCCTTGAGCACGGCGATCGAGTACCGTCCGATGCGGGTGGACGAAGCGCCGGCCGTCTCGGAGATGGTGCTCGCGGCGTTCGACGAGTTCATCGCGTCCGACTACGGGCCGGAAGGGATTACGGAGTTCCACCAGTTCGCCGGGGCGGACGCCCTCGTGGCGCGGATGACGGAGAACCACTTCGTTCGTGTCGCCGTAGCCGGGAGCGCGCCGGTCGGCATGATCGAGATCCGCGAGAATAACCATGTCGCGCTGCTCTTCGTCGACAAGGCGCACCAGCACCATGGCGTCGCCACGAGCCTGCTGGAGCTGGCCCTGGCCGATGCGCGCGCCGCCAATCCCGACCTGGCGCGGGTGACGGTCAACTCCTCCCGGTTCGGCGTGCGGGCGTACGAGAAGCTCGGTTTTCGCCAGACGGGCGCGGAGCGGACGGTCAACGGCATCGTCTTCATCCCGATGGCGAAACAGTTGAACGCCTGACGTGATGCGCGTCCCGTTCCTCGACCTGGCCGCGCAGCTTGAGACGACGCGGCCCCGGGTCGAGCGCGCGATCCGCGATGTCGTCGATTCTGGCCGCTACATCGGCGGCCCGGCGGTAGAAGCGTTCGAGCGCGCGATGGCCGGACGCCTCGGCGTCGCCCACGCGGTCGGAATGTCGTCCGGCACCGACGCGCTGCTGGCCACCCTGATGGGGCTCGGTATCGGGCCGGGCGACGTGGTCGTCACCACGCCCTATTCGTTCTTCGCGACCGTCGGCGCCATCCTGCGGGTCGGGGCGCGGCCGGCTTTCGTGGACATCGACCGCCGGACGTACACGCTCGACCCGGCGAGGCTCGACGCGTGGTTCGAGCGCGAGACGGAATTGCGCGAAAAGGTCCGGGCGGTTGTTCCGGTTCACCTGTTCGGCCAGTACGCCGACATGGCGCCCATCCGGAGAACCGCCGGGTCGCACGGCGCCGCGGTCGTGGAGGATGCCGCCCAGGCGCTGGGCGCGCGGTACCCCGGGGAGCCGGGAGCCCCGCCGCCGGCGGACGGGAGCGCAACGGCGAGCTGTTATTCCTTCTATCCGACGAAGAACCTGGGCGCGATGGGGGATGGCGGTCTCGTCGCGACCGACAGCCCGGCGCTGGCGGCGTCGCTGCGCCGGCTTCGGAACCATGGCGCGGATGCCGGCTACCGGCATCTGACGGTGGGCGGCAACTTCCGTCTCGACGCGTTGCAGGCGGCGATTCTCTCGGCCAAGCTGCCGTATCTCGAGGCGTGGATCGAACAACGCCGCGCCCGCGCCGCCTACTACGACGAGCACCTGTCGGCGGAGGGTGTCGAACCGCCGGCGGCGGCATGGGGACACGACCACCATGCGTACCACCAGTACGTGATCCGCGTGCCGGCGCGTCGGGACGACCTCCGGGCCTACCTAGCCGCGCGGCAGATCGAGACGATGGTCTACTACCCGGTCCCGCTCCACCTCCAGCCCTGTGTCGGATCCCTGGGCCATGCGGAGGGCGACTTCCCGGCGAGCGAGGCGGCGGCGGCGAAGACGCTCGCGCTACCGATCTATCCGGAGCTGACCGTCGCGATGCAGGATCGCGTCATCGAGGCGATTTCGACTTTCTATTCCGGTAGCGCGTAGGCGACGATGCGCGGCCCGCCGCCGATGGCGACGGCGATGTACTGCCGGCCGTCGAGCAGGTAGGTCATCGGCGTGCCGACCGGTCCCGCCGGCAGGTCCACCGCGCCCCGGATCTCGCCCGTCTGCTTGTCCCAGGCGACCAGCCCCGGCCCGCCCTGGCTGCCCGCGGTCGGCACCGAGCTGATGAGCAGCGTTTTCGTCAACACCGGCCCCGCGATCGTGCCGTCCCCGAGGGGCGGCAGGTCGAGGTGGCGCAGGCGTGGATGGTTCCGGATCCGGTCGCCGTTGCCGAGGGGCACCATCCAGACGTGCTCGCCGGTGTTCATGTCGATTGCCGTGATGCGCGAATAGGGTGGCTTCAGGAGCGGCAATCCCTGCGGCATCCGCGCCTCGTAGTTCTGGCCCTGCCGGATCTGCGCCAGCCGCTGCGCCTCGGGCGCGCCGTGCGTGTAGCGCATGGTCGCTCCGAGGGCGGGGTCGGGTTCGTAGAGCGGGATGGCGACGGCGATGTTGCGCGACGGCACGTACAGCCACCCGGTCTCCGGGTCGACCGCCGCCCCCGCCCAGCCCGCGGCGCCGAAGTCGGGCGGCCGCATGAGAGTTCCCTGGGTGCCTCCCTCGATGGGGCGGCTCGGCGGCGTGAAGAGCGGGCCGATGATGTAGTTGCTCACCACGTCTTCCGCCAGGGCGCGGAGCTCCGGGGTGAAATCGACCAGGTCGTCAATCGTCACGCCCTGGTAGTCGAACGGCGCCGGTTTCGTCGGGAACGGCTGCGTCGGCGCGGGGACCTCGCCGGGCATGTTCGTCTCCTGAGGCACCGGCCGCTCCTCGATCGGCCAGATTGGGTCGCCCGTCTCGCGATCGAACGCGTAGACGAACGCCTGCTTGCTTATCTGCGCCAGCGCCTTGATCGGCCGGCCGTCGACGACGACGTCGACCAGGTTCGGGTGCGTCGGGAAGTCGTAGTCCCACAGCCCGTGATGGACGGCCTGGAAGTGCCAGACGCGCTGGCCCGTCTCGACGTCGACCGCGATGATCGATTCCGAGAAGAGGTTGTCGCCCGGCCGGTCGGCGCCGTAGTAGTCGTTCGTCGTGGTGCCGGTCGGCAGGTACACGTGCCCCAGCTCGTTGTCGCCGGCCAGCATCGACCAGACGTTGGCGTTGCCGGAGTAGCGCCACGACTCGTTCAGCCAGGTGTCGACGCCGTACTCGTCGGCGCTGTTCGGGACGGTGTGGAAGTCCCACGCGTGCTCGCCGGTCCGCACGTCCCAGGCGCGCACCCAGCCGGGAGGCGCCTCCTTCGTGATTCGCCGGTCGGCGATCTGCGAGCCGTGGATCACCTTGTCGCGCACGACGATCGGCGGCGAGTTGATCGAATAGAGCAGGGCGTTGAGGTAGTCGCGCGCTTCGCGGTCGACGCGCGGGATGCCGACCATGGCGTCTACCATTCCGCTGCCGTTCGGTCCGAAGTCGGCGCACGGCCGGCCGAGCTTCGCCTCGACGCAGACGACGTAGCCGTTACCGGTTCCCCAGAAGATGCGCTCGTCTCCCTCGCCGTCGGTCCAGTAGGCGACCCCGCGCTGCGTCCAGGGGCCGCTCATTGACGGCGTACCCTCCTCGTAGCCCTTCGGGTTGAAGATCCAGAGTGTCTCGCCGGTCGCCGCATCGACCGCCACGCCCTGTGAGAGCGGGGTATTGAAATAGAGGACGCCGTCCACCATCAGCGGCGTCACCTGCAGCCGCGACGGGTTGGGTGGCTGGCTGGTCCGGTACAGGTTCGGGGTCTCTTCGACCAGCGCCTCGACGATGGTGTCCAGAGGCGCCGACCACTCGCCGCCGTGGGGCGTCGTCATGCTGACGAAGTTGTCGACCGACCGCCACTCCCAGACGATCTCGAGGTCGCTGAAGTTGGTCGCGTCGATCTGGTCAAGCGGCGAGTACTTCGTCCCCTTGACGTCTCCCGCGTAGCTCATCCACTCGCCGTTCGAGGTGTCGTAGGTCTGCCACGGTCCGCTGGCGCCTCCACCGGCGGTCTGCCCGAACGCGCCGCCCGCGCCCGCGGCGGCGATGACGGTAGTTGCGATGATGGCGGTCGAACGGAAGGCCAGCGTCTTCATGGCTTGTCTGCTCCCTGTTCCCGGCGGCCGTTGACGTTCGGCCACGGCCGGGCGAACGCGGTCGTTCGGCGATCCTATACTGCCGGCGCACCGATGGAACGACACACCACGCCGGCGGAGGGATGGCACGGCTGGGATGCCTACGCTCCCTTCTACGACTGGGAGAACCGCCGGACGCAGGGGCGGCGCGACGTCCGGTTCTGGGTGGATCTGGCGCGTCGCGCCGGGGGGACGGTGCTGGAGCTGGGCTGCGGGACCGGACGACTGTCGCTGCCGGTGGCGCGGGCCGCTCCCAGCCTGGTCGGGGTGGACCGTTCCCTTCCGATGCTGCGCCGGCTCCGGTCGAAGCTGCGCCGCGCCCGCCTGAGTGACCGGACGTCGATCGTGCGCGGGGACATCCGGGCGCTTCCGTTTCGGCGCCGCTGGCGCTGCGCACTGGTAATGGCCCCCTACGGCATGTTGCAGTCGCTGCTGACCGATGACGACCTGGATGCGGCGCTGGCCGCCGCGGCGCGGGTTCTGCCGCCGGGCGGCACGCTGGGCATCGACCTGGCGGCAGGTCTCGCGCGCTGGCGCGAGTACGACCGGGAGGCGGTCCTGCGCGGATTCCTGCCGGGGGGACGCCGCGTGACGTTGATCGAGTCGGTCCGGCAGGTACGGGGCGATGGTCTCACCGTCTTCGATCAGGAATTCGTCGAGTGGTTCGGCCCCCGCCGGCGGGTCCACCGCTTCTCGATCGCGTTCCGGACAGTGACCGTGCCGCGGATGGCGGATCATCTCGAACGGGCGGGCTTCACCGTCGACGCCGTGCTCGGCGACTACCAGGGGGCGGAGTGGTCGCCCGATGCCGAGGTCTGGGTGATCATCGCGCGGCGCCGCGGGTCCGCACGGGGCTGAACCCGCGCCTGCGCCCGGCGTCCGGCCCGTGCGATAATGAGCCGGGCGGCGCACGCGCCGCGCGGCCGGTCAGCAGCGGAGCAGAGCCTCATGTCAGGGCATTCCAAGTGGGCGTCGATCAAGCACAAGAAGGGCGTGGCGGATGCGCGCCGCGGCAAGCTGTTCACTCGCATCATCAAGGAGTTGACGGTCGCCGCGCGCGACGGCGGCGGCGACGCCGCGTCCAACCCCCGCCTCCGCACCGTGATCCAGGAGGCGAAGGCGGCGAACATGCCGCAGGACAACATCAAGCGCGCCATCCGTCGCGGCACCGGCGAGGAGCCGGGCGTCTCGTACGAGGAGGTGACCTACGAGGCGTACGGCCCGGGCGGGGCGGCGCTCCTGATCGTCTGCCTCACGGACAACACCAACCGGGCGGTGGGTGAGGTCCGGCACGTTCTGTCGAAGCACAACGGTAATCTCGGCACCACCAACTCCGTCGCCTGGATGTTCGACAAGCAGGGACACATCATCGTGGCCCAGGAAGGCGCGGACGAGGAGGCGCTGATGACGGCGGCGATCGATGCGGGCGCCGACGACTTCCGCGAGGATGGCGCCAACTGGGAGATCGTCAGCACCCCCGAGGCGTACGAGGCGGTCCGCGCCGCGGTGGACGCGGCGGGCGCTTCGCCCGTGTCGGCGCAGATCGCGATGCTGCCGCAGAACTTCGTCAAGCTGGAGGGGAAGACCGCCCAGCAGATGTTGAGGCTGATGGACGCACTCGAGGATCTGGACGACGTGCAGCACGTCTGGTCGAACTTCGACATCGAGGAAAAGGAAATAGAGGCGTCGCTGGCGTGAGAATCTTCGGGGTCGATCCCGGCTCCGCGCACACGGGTTACGGCTGCATCGAAACCGACGCCAGCCGCCACCGCGTAGTCACCTTCGGAGCCCTCAGTCCCCCGGCGCAGGCCTCCTTCCCCGAAAAGCTCCAGCGGATCCACGACGAGCTGGCGAGACTGCTCCGCGAGTGCGAGCCGGACGCCGTGGCAATTGAGGATCTCTTCTATTCGCGTAACGTCCGCAGCGCGCTCAAACTGGGCCATGTCCGTGGCGTCGTGATGCTGGCCGCGGCAGAGGCCGGCCTGCCGGTGACCGAATACGCGCCGGCGGCGGTCAAACGGGCGGTGGTGGGGTACGGCGGCGCCGAGAAGCAGCAGGTGCAGCAGATGGTGGCGCTGCTCCTCGGGTTGACCGAGCCGCCGGCCACCCTGGACGCGACCGATGCGCTCGGTGTCGCCATCTGCCACGCGCACACCATCGGTTCATGATCGCGGCACTCCGCGGCACGCTCGCCGAGAAGACGCCGAACCGGATCGTGGTCGACGTGGGCGGAGTCGGCTACGACGTCCAGATCCCGCTGTCCACGTTCTATGCGGTGGCCGACAGGGGCGCCAGCGTCGATCTCCGTATCCATACCCACGTCCGTGAGGAAGCGCTGTCGCTCTTCGGCTTTGCCACCCGCCTGGAACTGGAGCTGTTCGAACGGCTGATCGCGGTGAACGGCGTCGGTCCGCGGCTCGCGCTGGCCGTCCTCTCCGGGATCGAGCCGTCCGATCTGGTCCGCGCGATCCGCACCGCCGACGTGGCCCGCCTGACCGCCATTCCGGGCATCGGCCGGAAGACGGCGGAGCGGATCGGCCTGGAACTGAAGGACAAGCTGTCCACCCCGATCCTGCCCGGTGCGGTGGAGGGGGAAGGCGCTCCGGCGGAAGCGGAACTGCAGAGCGACGTCATTTCGGCGCTCCTGAACCTGGGCTATCCGCGCGGCCACGCCGAGCGGGCCGCCGCCGCCGCGCTGAAGGCGGAACGGGAAGACTTCGAGGGGACGTTGCGGAGGGCGCTCCGGGAACTGACGCAGTGACGGCTTAGAATGAGGCAGCCGTGCAAACGACCGATCGTGTCCTCAGCACCGTTGGAACCGACGACGAAGCGCAGTACGAGGCGGGCCTCCGCCCCCGCGCCCTCGACGACTACATCGGCCAGGACCGGGTCCGCGAAAACCTGACCGTTTCCATTACGGCGGCCAGCAACCGGAGCGAAGCGCTCGACCATGTGCTCCTGTACGGCCCTCCCGGACTCGGAAAGACGACACTCGCCTACGTGATCGGCAACGAGCTGGGTGTCGCGGTCCGTGCGACGGCCGGCCCCGTTCTGGAGCGTCCCGGCGATCTTGCCGCCATCCTGACCAACCTGAAGGCCCGGGAGGTGCTCTTCATCGACGAGATCCACCGGATGAGTCCCGTCATCGAAGAGATCCTCTACCCGGCGATGGAGGACTACGAACTCGACATCGTCATCGGGCAGGGACCGGGGGCGCGGTCGGTGAAGGTCCCGCTCCAGCGCTTCACGTTGATCGGCGCCACCACGCGGGCCGGGCTGATCACGGCGCCGCTCCGGGCGCGGTTCGGCATCGTCCATCGGCTCGACTTCTACACCGCGGCGGATCTGGTCGAGATAGTCACCCGGTCGGCGAGGATTCTGGGCGTGCCGATCGCCTCCGACGCCACCCGCGAGATCGCCGGGCGCTCGCGCGGCACGCCACGTGTCGCCAACCGGCTGCTGCGCCGCGTGCGCGACTACGCCGAGGTGCGGGCGGACGGGACCATTACCCTCGAAGTGGCGCGCGACGCGCTGGCGCTGCTCGAAGTGGACGACCGCGGGTTCGACGAGGCGGACCGCCGGCTGCTTCACGCCATTATCGACAAGTTCGACGGCGGTCCGGTCGGCCTGAACAGTCTCGCCGCCGCCATCAGCGAAGAGAAGGACGCGATCGAGGATATCTACGAGCCCTACCTGATTCAGGCGGGTTTCCTCGACCGGACGCCGCGCGGCCGGATGGCGACGGCGCGGGCCTACGACTACTTCGGGCTTCAGAACCCGAAGCGGCATCCGCGCCTGTTGTAGCGCGGCAAGCGGAGGAACTGAACGAGTGGCGAACGATGCGAAGGGACAGTTTGCGCGCGGCGGCCGGTTGCGGCGAGTCAAGGTGGCCGCCCTGGGTACTTACGTTCCACCACGCCTCCTCACCAACGCCGATCTGGAGCGGATGATCGACACATCGAACGAGTGGATACTGAAGCGGACCGGCATCCGCGAACGCCACATCGTCGATGAAGGCGTGGCCTCGTCCGACCTGGGGAAGGAGGCGTCGCTCGCCGCGCTTGCGGAGGCGGGCCTCACGCCGGACCAGGTCGGCTTCATCGTGGTTGCCACCACGACGCCCGACATGTTCTTCCCGAGCACCGCCTGCCTCGTTCAGCACAAGATCGGCGCCACGAACGCGTGGGGCTTCGATCTCGGCGCGGCCTGCTCCGGGTTCACCTACGCGCTGACGACCGGCGCCCAGATGGTGGCGACCGGCGCTCACGAACACGCGCTGGTGATCGGCGCCGACGTCATGTCGTCGATCATCGACTTCAAGGATCGCGCCACGTGCGTGCTGTTCGGGGACGGCGCGGGCGCGGTGGTGGTGTCGCCGGCGGACGACGACGGCCTGGAGATCATCGACTTCGCGCACGAGATCGACGGCAGCGGCGGGCCGGCGCTCCGGATGCCGGCGGGAGGCAGTCTCCAGCCCGCGACGCGCGAAACGGTGGACCAGCGGCTCCACTACGTGCATCAGGACGGCCCCGCGGTCTTCAAGTTCGCCGTCCGCAAGATGGCCGAGATTTGCCAGCGCGTGCTCGACGCCAACCAGCTCACGTCGGATGACCTCGACCTCTTCGTGTCGCACCAGGCCAACCGGCGGATCATCATGAGCGCCTCGGAGCATCTCGGCGTCGATCCCGCGAAGGTGGTGATCAATATCGAGCGCTACGGCAACACCACGGCGGCCACGATACCGCTGGCGCTGGCCGACGCCCTGCGCGACGGACGCCTCAGGAAGGGAGCGCGCGTGCTGCTGGTGTCGGTGGGCGCCGGGTTCACCGTAGGCGCCGTGCTCCTGCGCTGGGCGTACTGACTGGGCCGCGGCTGCGCGGACTCACGGATTCGCCCGCGGGCCGGCAGGGAGAGAGCGATGCGCCTGTCGGACTTCGACTATCGGCTTCCCGATGAACTGATCGCACAGGAAGCGGCGCCGGAGCGCGACGCGTCGCGCCTCCTGCGAGTCGACCGGAACACTGGCGTCCGATCGCACCACACGTTCACGGAGCTGCCGGATCTCCTCGCGCCGGGCGACCTGCTGGTGGTCAACGACACCCGCGTGGTCTCCGCGCGGCTGCTCGGCCGGCGCCATCCGAGCGGCGGGGCCGTCGAATGCCTTCTGCTCGGCCGGATCGAGGACGACCGGTGGGACGCGCTCGTCCACCCGGGGCAGAAGCTGCGCCCCGGCGCCCGCGTCCTTTTCGAAGGTGGCGGCCACCGGCTGGAGATGGAAGTGCTCGAGCGGCACTTCCATGGCCGGCGCACGATCCGTCTGGCCGCGGCGACCGGCTCGGTGGACGCGGCAATCGACGCGCTCGGGCATGTTCCGCTCCCGCCGTACATCAAGCGGCCGGACCGCACGGCGGACCGGGAGCGCTATCAGACGGTGTACGCCGCCTCGCGCGGATCGGTGGCGGCCCCCACGGCCGGCCTGCACTTTACGCCCGCGCTCCTCGACCGCCTTGCCGACCGCGGCGTCGAGCGGTGCAACGTCACCCTCCATGTCGGCTACGGGACGTTCGAACCGGTCCGTACCGAGGTAGTGGAGGATCACCGCGTCGCACCCGAACGGTACCGCCTGCCGGCCGCCACCGCCGAGGCGATCAATCGCGCCCGCGGCAACGGCCGCCGGGTGATCGCGGTCGGCACCACGACGACGCGGACCCTTGAAGCAGCCGCCCGCCTGCACTACCCGCTGCGGCCATCGGAAGGAGAGACGGACCTGACGATCACGGGCCGGTTCGACTTCCGCGTAGTGGACGGTCTTCTGACCAACTTCCACCTGCCCCGGTCGTCACTGCTGCTGCTCGTCGGCGCCTTCGCCGGCCGCGAGCGGATCCTCGCCGCCTATCGCGAGGCGGTCGAGCACCGCTACCGTTTCTACAGCTACGGCGACGCGATGCTCATCCGGTGATGGCGCGGGGCTGACGTATAATTCAGGGTTCCTGCCGGTGTAGCTCAGCTGGTTAGAGCAAGCGGCTCATATCCGCTAGGTCCGGGGTTCAAGTCCCTGCACCGGCACCATTTCCGGTCCGCTGGCGCGCAGGCTGGTATTCGTGGCCAGGTCTTGCGGGCGCCGTCGCGAGCGACTGACGCAGCGTACAATCAGGCGTTGTGCGTCGTTCCTGCCTGACGCCGCTCCATCGGCGCGTCCTGCGGGCGATTGGCCAGTTCGGTCTCATTCCCCCCGGCGGGCGCGTCGCGGTGGCGCTGTCGGGCGGAGGCGACTCGGTCGCGCTCGCGGCCATCCTCGTGGACCTGGCGGTCGAGGCCGACTGGTCGGTTGCCGGCCTCTTCCATCTGAATCACAGGTTGCGTGGCGCGGAGGCGGACGCGGACGAACGGTTCTGCGAGACGATGGCCGCGGATCTCGGGTTGACGCTGCAGGTTCGACGGATCGACGTCGCGGCGCGCGCACGGGCGGACCGGACGTCCCTCGAGACCGCCGGGCATCGCGTCCGCTACGAACAGTTCGCCCGGCTGGCCGCCGACGGAACGGCCGATCGCGTCGCCACGGCACACACCCGGGACGACCTTGCGGAGACCGTGCTGCTCCGCCTGGTGCGCGGAGCCGGACCGTCCGGCCTCGCCGGCATCCGCGCTCGCGCCGGATCGGTGATCCGGCCACTGCTGGACGTCGGACGTGACGAGTTGCGGGCGTTTCTGCGCGAGCGGGGCCTGCCCCACCGCGAAGATCCGAGCAACGAGGACCTGACGGTGCTCCGTAACCGGATCCGGCATCGGGTGCTGCCCGTCCTCGAGCGGGAATGCTCCCCGGCGGTGGCGGACGCGCTCGCCCGCGCCGCGGCTATCGCCGGGGCCGACGCCGACTGGATCGACGCGGCGGTGAAGGAAGCCGAGCCGCTCGCCGTGCGCGAGAGGGGCGGGGAGACGGCGATCGACGCCGCACGGATCGCAACCGAACCGCCGGCGCTGGCGCGGCGGCTGGTCCGCGGAGCCCTCAAGCGTGCGGGCGGCCACCGGGTCGGGTTCCATCATGTCGCCCAGGTGCTGCAAATGGCGCGCGCCGGCGAGAGCGGGCCGCCGCGCGTCGACCTTCCCGGCGTTCAGGTGCAATGGCGCGACGGCTGGCTCTGCTGTGGTCCGCCGAGAGGCCGGGACGGAAGCGGCCGGCCGGGACGCCGCGCGGACTCCCGGCACAGGCCGGACGGTTTCGAGTACCCGCTGCCGGTACCCGGCGAGGCGTTGATCGCGGAGTTGGGGCTGCGGGTCTCCGCGATGCCCGCCAGTACCTCGAGCCTCCGCGATCCCCGGAGTGACACGGTCGCGGTCCGGGCGGCGAGCGTGACGCCGCCTTTCCTGGTTCGCAACTGGCGCCCCGGCGACAGCTTCCGGCCCCTCGGCCTGGGGGGGCGAGCCAAGAAGCTGCAGGACTTCTTTGTCGACCGGAAGATCCGCCGCGCCGAGCGGGCGGCCATCCCGCTGGTGATCGATCCCCGCCTGGGGGTGGTGTGGGTGGCGGGGCACGGTCTGGCGGAAGATGTCCGGATTACCGCCCCGGATGAAGGCGTGTTAGTCTTGAAAGTAGCAAAATTGGGAGGAATGGAGTGAATCCGTCCGTTCGGAGCTTCGCCTTCTGGGCTCTGGTCATCGTAGTCGTCGCGCTGATCTGGAACTTCTCGACGACCTACCAGGCGGGCGACGACGCTATCTCGTTCAGCGAGTTCATGCGCCAGGTCGAGACCGGCCAGGTGGATAACGTCACGCTGACCGGCAACGAGGTGACGGGCACTACAACCTCCGGCGAATCCTTCCGTACTTTCGCGCCGCCGCAGTTCGAAGGCCTGGCCAACCGCCTGATCGAACGCGACGTTCAGGTCAACGCCGAGGAAGCGACCGGCAGCCCCTGGACGACGCTGCTGTATTCGTGGGCGCCGATCCTGCTGATCGTCGGCTTCTGGATCTTCTTCATGCGCCAGGTGCAGTCGGGCGGGAACAAGGCGCTGTCGTTCGGCAAGAGCCGCGCCAAGCTGTCGTCGAGCGCGCAGAAGAAGGTCACCTTCAAGGATGTCGCGGGCGTCGAGGAGCCGAAGGAAGAGCTGCAGGAAATCATCGAGTTTCTGAAGGAACCGCAGAAGTTCCAGAAGCTGGGTGGCCGCATCCCGAAGGGCGTGTTGCTGATGGGGCCGCCGGGAACCGGCAAGACGCTGCTTGCGCGCGCCGTCGCCGGCGAGGCGAACGTGCCGTTCTTCTCGATCAGCGGCTCCGACTTCGTCGAGATGTTCGTGGGCGTCGGCGCGTCGCGCGTTCGCGACCTGTTCGAGCAGGGCAAGAAGAACGCCCCGTGCATCATCTTCATCGACGAGATCGATGCGGTGGGCCGCCACCGGGGCGCCGGCCTGGGCGGCGGACACGACGAACGGGAGCAGACGCTGAACCAGTTGCTCGTCGAGATGGACGGCTTCGAGTCGAACGAGGGCGTGATCCTCGTGGCGGCAACGAACCGGCCCGATGTCCTCGACCCGGCGCTGCTTCGTCCCGGCCGCTTCGACCGGCGCATCGTCGTCAACCGCCCGGACGTCAAGGGGCGCGAAGGGATCCTCGGCGTCCACACGCGGAAGATCCCGCTGTCGGACGACGTCGACGTCCACGTCGTGGCTCGTGGCACGTCCGGCTTTTCCGGCGCGGACCTGGCCAATCTGGTGAACGAGGCGGCGCTCAACGCAGCGCGCTTCAACCAGAAGGTGGTTCAGATGCAGGACTTCGAGTTCGCGAAGGACAAGGTCCTGATGGGCTCGGAGCGGCGCTCGATGATCATCAGTGACGACGAGAAGCAGGTGACCGCCATCCACGAGGCGGGCCACGCCCTGCTGACCGTCCTGCTGCCGCATGCCGATCCGATCCACAAGGTGACGATCATTCCGCGCGGGATGGCGCTCGGTGTTACGCAGCAGTTGCCGGTCGACGACAAGCACAACTACTCGCGCGACTACCTGAACGATCAGATCGCCATCCTGCTGGGCGGCCGCATCGCCGAAGAGCTGACGAACGGCAACGTCACGACGGGGGCCGGAAACGACCTCGATCGCGCCACGGACATGGCGCGCCGGATGGTCTGCGAGTGGGGCATGAGCGACGAGATCGGACCCCTCACCTACGGCAAGAAGGAAGAGCAGGTCTTCCTCGGGCGCGACTTCGCGCAGTCGCAGGACTACAGCGAGGGGACCGCGGTCCGGATCGACGATGAGATCAAGCGCATCGTCACCGAGAACTACGAGCGCGCCAAGCATGAACTCGAAACCCACAAGGACGAACTGGTCCGGATCGCCGAGGAGTTGCTGATCCGGGAGGTGCTCGACGGCGATCAGGTCAAACGGATCGCCAAGGGGTTGCCCATCGACGAGCCGGCTCCCGAGCCGACCCAGCGTTCGGCCGGTCCCGTTGCCCCGGATCCCGAAGAGCAGACCAAGCCGGTCGTCCCGCCAGTTCCCTCGCTCGACAAGGCCGTCCCGCAGGAGTGACGCCACGCACGCGGTACGAGCTCGCGTTGCCTGACGGGCGCACGCTGGCGCTCGGCCTCCGCACGCTCGTCATGGGCATCGTCAACGTCACTCCCGATTCGTTTGCCGACGGCGGAGCCTGCCTCGACCCCGATCGCGCCGCGGACCATGCCCAGGCGCTTGCGGCGGCGGGCGCCGACCTGATCGACATCGGCGCGGAGTCGACCCGGCCGGGCGCCGACCCCATCCCGTCGGACGAGGAGCGCCGCCGGCTGATACCGGTGCTCGATCGCCTCGCCGGCCGGCTCCGCCTGCCCATCTCGGTCGACACACGTAAGCCGGACGTGGCCCGGGCGGCGCTCGCAGCGGGAGCAGACCTGGTCAACGACGTCTCGGCGCTCGCGGCGGGCGCCGAGTTGGCGGCTACCGCCGCCGCGGCGGGCGCACCGCTGATCCTGATGCACAACCGGGGAGATTCGAGCGACATGTACGCGCGCGCGAGCTACCACGACATCGCCAGCGAGGTGGCAACCGAACTGGGGGAGGCCATCGGGCGCGCGGAGGCTGCCGGGCTGCCACGAGAGCAGGTCATCATCGATCCCGGACTCGGCTTCGCGAAACGCGCCGACCAGACGGCCGCCGCGCTCGCGGCGTTGCCGGCGCTCCGGGCGGTCGACCGGCCGATCCTGGTCGGGCCGTCGCGCAAGTCGTTTCTCTCGGCCGCACTTGGCGAGCGGATGCCCGCCGAACGGGAATGGGGCACGGCCGGCGCGGTCGCCGCCGCCGTCTGCCTGGGGGCTCACATTGTTCGCGTCCACCACGTCGATGCGCAGCGGGACGTGGCGCGGGTCGTCGATCTGATCCGCGCTGCGGCATAGGCATCAGCAGATGGCGCTGGAAGGAATCGGTGGGCTTCTCGGAGGCGTCGACATCGGCTGGCGCGACCTGCTGGACATCGCCGTCGTCACGTTCATCATCTACGAGTTCCTGAAGCTGATCCGCCGGACGCAGGCGATCCAGGTGGTGTTCGGCGGCGCGCTGGTGGTAGGCCTGTACTACGTTTCGGAGATCGCGTCGCTCCGGACCGTCAACTGGATCATCGGCGACATGTTCGGCTATGTCGTCATCGCCGCCATCGTGCTCTTTCAGGCCGATATCCGTCGCGGTCTCGCCCGGTTGGGGCAGGCGCCGTTCGTGCGGTACCTCTCGCGTCACGACACGACGGGAGAGACTTTGGCGGAGGTGGCGATGGCGGCGGGCCTGCTCTCGAGCCGGCAGGTGGGCGCGATTATCGCCATCGAACGCGACATCGGCCTCCGCAACTACGTCGAGAGCGGAATCCCCCTCGATGCACGCGTCACCTATGACCTTCTGGTCAGCATCTTCCTGACCAACTCGCCCCTCCACGATGGCGCCGTGATCGTTCAGGAGGATCGGATCGCCGCCGCCTCCTGCTTCCTGCCGCTGACGGTTCAGCCGCAGCGCACCGGGCTCGGCACGCGCCACCGGGCCGCCATCGGGTTGACGGAAGAGTCGGATGCCGTGGCGGTTGTCGTTTCCGAGGAAAGCGGAGCGGTTTCGCTGGCCGTCGACGGGGAGCTCGAACGGGACGTCGATCCGGCCCGGCTAGCCGAGCGGCTTGAGCGACTCGTGCAGCCGGGGCGCCGCGCGCGTCCCGTCTCGACGACGGATGAGGTGGCGTGATGCGCCGCTTGCGAGCCCTTCTGTTCGGCGACCTGAGCCTGAAACTGTTGGCCCTGACTCTGGGCTTTGCTTTCTGGTTCAGCGTGGCGCGCGAGCCGGTGATCGAGCGCCGGATGGTGGCGCCGCTCGGTCTCGAGAACGTGCCGGACACCTACGACGTGGCGGGGGACGTGCCGGAGAACGTGGAGGTGCGCGTGCGGGGCGCCGCGAGCATCGTCAACAGTCTGGCCCCGGGCGCCGTCGTGGCGTCAGTCGACCTGGCCAACCTCGGACCGGGCCACTTCACGCTGCCGGTGACGGTCACGTCCGCTCCGGACGTGGGCGTGAGCGGTGTCGATCCCTCCAGCATCCGCGTAACCCTGCGCTAGCCGCATCGTCCATGAGCGTCCGGATGTTCGGTACCGACGGCGTGCGCGGCGTTCCGGGCGCGCCGCCCCTCGACGGCGAGACCATCCTGCGGCTCGGCTCGGCGATCGCCGGGGAGTTGCGGGCCGGGCCGCACGGAGCCGCCGCGCCCCGCATCGTCTGCGGTCGCGATACCCGGGAGTCGGGAGCCTGGATCGAACAGCAGCTTGCCGCGGGCGTTCGGGCGGCAGGCGGCGAGCTTCTGAGCGTGGGTGTCGTGCCGACGCCGGGTGTCGCCCTGCTCGCGGCCAGCGAGGGTTTCGATGCCGGTCTGGCGATTTCCGCGTCCCACAATCCCTATCCCGACAACGGGATCAAGCTGATTGCGGGCAGCGGCGCGAAAGCGACGCGCGAGGTCGAGCAACGGATCGAGAGTCGCCTGGGAGGGGACGGGTCGCGGGCCGTGAACGGCAGCCCCCTGGTGGCGGCGACCGATGCGGGGCACCTCGTGGCGCTGTACGTCGAGCATCTCATCGGCGTCGCTGGCGCGTCGGCGCTGAACGGAATGCGGGTCGCGATCGACTGCGCGCACGGCGCGACCAGTTCCGTTGCGCCCGACGTGCTGCGGCGCCTGGGGATCGACGTCGTCACGCTGCACGCCGCGCCCGACGGACGGAACATCAACCAGGTGAGCGGATCGATGCATCCCGAGAGGTTGCAGGCGACGGTCGTGCGGGAAGCATGCGCAGCCGGCTTCGCGTTCGACGGCGACGGTGACCGGGTGATTGCGGTCGATTCCGGCGGCCGCCTCGTCGACGGTGACGGCATCCTCTATGTCGTGTCGCGCGCCCTGCGCGACGCGGGCCGACTGCCGAACGGCGGTATCGTGGCGACCGTCATGAGCAACTACGGCCTGGAGAGCGCCCTCCGGGATTCCGGCATCGGTCTCCACCGCTGCGGCGTCGGCGATGCGGCGGTGTATGCGGAAATGCAGCGGCGGAGACTGGCGCTTGGGGGCGAGCAGTCGGGCCACATCATCTTCTCGGACTTCCTGCCGACCGGCGACGGGATCGCCACGGCGATCATGGTGCTGCGGACCCTGGCGGAGCAGGAGGCGGATCTGGCCGAGCTCGTGGACGGCCTGACGATTCTGCCGCAGGTCCTCGTGAACGTCCCGGTCGCGCGCATGCCGCCGATTGAAACGGTGCCGGAACTGGGCGCCGCGGTGGGCAGGGCCGAGGCGCAACTCGCCGGCGGGGGCCGGGTGCTGGTCCGGTACTCGGGCACCGAACCGCTGCTCCGTGTCATGATCGAGGGGCGCGACCGGGAAGCGGTGCAGGCCCTAGCCTCCCAGATTGCCCGGACGGCGCGTGAGTCGCTCGCTTGAGCGATTCCGGCAGGTGCCCCGAAGCAGGTACCCCGACGAGGACAAGCGTGATGCGTCTCGGCGTCAATATCGATCACGTCGCCACCGTGCGGCAGGCCCGCCGCGCGCGGGAGCCGGAACCGATCGCCGCCGCGCTCCTGGCCGAACTGGCCGGCGCGCAGGGGATCACGGTTCATCTGCGCGGGGATCGCCGCCACATTCAGGAACGGGACATCGAACTGCTCCGCGACGTGATCGCCACCAGGCTCAACGTGGAAATGGCGGCGACGGCGGAGATGATCGCCATCGCCTCGCGCGTCGGGCCGGATCAGGTCACGCTGGTGCCGGAACGTCCCGACGAGCTGACGACAACCGGGGGCCTCGATGTCGCCGGCGCCGCGCGGGCGCCGGTGACGCATGCGGTGGAGAGGCTGGCGGATACCGACATCGCGGTCAGTCTCTTCATCGACCCCGATCCCGCGCAGGTCCATGCCGCCCGCGCCGCCGGGGCCGGCGCGATCGAGATCAACACCGGTCCGTACGCCGACTCCCGCTCCGCCGGCGCCCGCCGGACGGAACTCACGCGCGTGGCCGAAGTGGCGCGCCTCGCCCGGGACGAAGGCCTCGAGGTGCTGGCCGGTCACGGTCTCACCTACGTCAACGTCCGCCCGATCGCCGCCATCTCGGAGATCGTCGAGGCGAACATCGGCCACAGCCTGATCGCCCGTGCCGTCCTGGTCGGCATGGAGCGGGCGGTCCGCGAGATGATCGCCCTGTTGAACCCGGGCTAGCTCCGTCCTGCGGGCGCGTTGGAAGTTCTGCGGGTGCGGAACTTCTGCGTCGCAGGCTACTGGGGCGCGGGGCCGCCCCGCCGTGGACTGTTAGTATCGGGCGATCCAATGCTGGGATGGCTGCTGCGCGGCGTCTTTCTCGTGCTGATCCTCCGCTTGGTCTGGAAGTTCGTCTCCGGCCTGATCGGCGGAGTCCGCGGATCGGGCTCGGGGAAGCGGGCCGTGAGGGGCGGATCGCTCGTGCGCGATCCGGTCTGCGGCACCTACGTCGAACCGACGCGCGCGATAACGGCGCGGGTGTCCGGCAAGACGTACTATTTCTGTTCGGAGCGGTGCCTGCGGGCGTTCCGGAAGACCGCCTGACGGGATGCCGCCGGCAATCACGATGAAAGAGACCGAAGCGCTTCGCGCCGATATCGTCGAGGTGGGGCGCCGACTGCACGAGCGGGCCTACGTCGCCTCCAACGACGGCAACATCAGCGTCCGCCTTGACGGCGACCGGGTCCTGACCACGCCGAAGGGTGTCTCGAAGGGGTTCATGACGCCGGACATGATGGTGGTGACCGATCTCGACGGCAGGAAGCTGGCGGGGGAACGCGATCCGTCGTCCGAGCTGCTGATGCATCTGGCCGTCTACCGCCGGAGAAGCGACATCAGCGCCGTCGTTCATGCGCACCCGCCGGTGGCGACCGGTTTCGCCGTGGCTGGCATCCCGCTGGATCGCGCCGTGCTCGCCGAGGTGGTCACCACCCTCGGCAGCATACCGATCGCCGACTACGGCACGCCGTCGACGCAGGAGCTGGCGGACGCCGTCGACAGCCACATCGCCGTGCATGACGGCCTGCTGCTCGCGAACCATGGCGCCATCACCGTGGCGGATCGGCTGATGCCCGCCTACTACAAGATGGAGACCGTCGAGCATTTCGCCCGGATCAGCGTGGTGGCCCGTCTGCTCGGCCGCGAACGGCTCCTGTCGCGGGAGGAAGTGAACCGCTTGCAGGAGTTGCGCGGCACGTACGGCATCGCGGCGCCGGCGCCCATCTGCCCGGAGGGCGACGATGGCATCGTTGCGGGCGATGAAGCCGAGTGCCAGACGCTGGAGGCGCCTTCGTCGCCGGGCCAGCGCCTGGTCGACGATTCACCCGCGTCGCCGGGCGGCGGGGCGACCGTCGCGGTCGGCGCAGGCGGCGGCCGGTCGGGCGACGACGCGGAAATTCGGCTAACATACGCCGAACTCGCGTCCCTCATTGAGGATGCGATCTCCCGTTTGCGGAAGTAAGCGACATCGCGCGGGCGCGCGGAGGACTACATGGGCGAAGCGTTGGGCATGGTCGAGACGAAGGGGCTCGTCGCGATGATCGAGGCGGCCGATGCGATGGTCAAGGCGGCGAAAGTGACCCTCGTCGGCTGGGAGAAGATTGGCGCCGGCTACGTCACCGCCATCGTGCGGGGCGACGTGGCGGCCGTGAAGGCGGCGACCGACGCGGGCGCCGCGGCCGCACGGCGGGTAGGGGAGTTGGTGTCGGTCCACGTCATCCCGCGGCCGCATGAGCACCTTGAGGGAACGCTCCCGATCGGCAAGGCGGGCAAGTAGGTAGACCGTAAGTCGTGATTCTCGCCAAGGTGGTCGGCACTGTCGTGGCGACGCGCAAGGACGAGCGCCTCGTCAGCAGCAAGTTGCTGGTCGCGCAGCCGATAGCTCCGGACGGCACGCCGCGCGGCCATCACCTCGTGGCGATCGATACCGTTGATGCGGGCGCGGGAGAGACCGTGCTCATCATCACCGGCAGCTCGGCGCGGATGGCGCGGGGATTGCGCGATGTGCCGGTCGACGCCGCGATCGTGGGTATCGTCGATTCGGTCGAACTGTCGTCCGGCTGACTGGCTCAGGGCCCCTGGGGAAGCCCGTACCATGCACCTGGCGCGCGTCATCGGTGACGTCGTCTCCACGCTGAAGGACCCTGGCCTCGAAGGGCAGAAGCTGCTGCTGGTGCAGCCGGTTACGGCCTCGGACGAGCCCGCTGGCGCACCCATGCTCGCGATCGACGCCGCGCAGGCGGGTGTCGGCGAACGCGTGCTCGTCGTTCGTGAAGGCCGCGCCGCCGTCGCGGCCGTCCGCCGCGCGGCTGCCCCGGTCGAAGTGGCGGTCGTCGGCGTGGTCGATTCCGTGCATCTGGCGCCGGTGGCCGACCGATGACGGATTCCGCCGTCCGGGCTGCCATCGACGCGGCGATCCGGGCTCACCTGGAGCGCCGCCAGGGCGCGCCGCCGCCGGCTCCCGGCACACTCGCCGCACCGGCGCCGTCCCATCCCGGTCAGGATGCGAGCCACGCGCGGTTCGGTGACGGCCGTCTCGCGGGCGACCCGCCGCCCGGACGCTGCGTCATCGAGCCGTCGGTCGAGTGCGTGCACTGCAACTACTGCCGGTCGCAGGGGTACTGATCGCCGCCTTGATGCCGTCCCGGTTCACTTCTCCCCGCGGCATCGGCGTAACGATGCGCCGGATCGGCCGGGCGATCGAGCGGATGGACCTTCCCGCGATCGAGAAGGTGGCCGAGGAGCAGGCGGGCGATCCGTTCCAGGTGCTGATCGCCACCCTGCTGTCGGCGCAGACGAAGGACGCGGTGACGCACGAGGCGTCGACCCGCCTGTTCCGCAAGGCGTCGACCCCGTGGTCGATGGCGAGGCTGGATACGGAGACGATCGAGCGGCTGATCTATCCGGTGAGCTTCTACCGGAACAAGGCGCGCCACGTGAAGGAGGCCTGCCGGCAGCTCGTCCGCGATTTCGGCGGCCGCGTCCCGACCACCATGCGGGAACTGCTCACGCTTCCCGGGGTCGGCCGGAAGACCGCCAACCTGACGCTGATCGTGGCGCACCGGAGCGCGCGCAACATCTGCGTCGACACGCACGTTCACCGGATTGCCAATCGCCTGGGCTGGGTCACGACCCGCACGCCGGAGAAGACCGAACTGGCCCTCTACGACGCCGCGCCCCGCCGCTGGTGGGCTTCCATCAACCTCTATCTCGTCACCTGGGGCCAGAACGTCTGCCGGCCGGTCTATCCTCTGTGCAACGACTGCGTGGTCGCGGATCGCTGCCCGCGGACAGGCGTCACTCGTATCGGCCGGGCCTGAGAGCGATGCTGACGATCAACGAGATCTTCTATTCGATTCAGGGCGAGTCGAGCTTCACCGGGAAGCCGTGCGTCTTCGTGCGCCTGACCGGCTGCGACCTGCGCTGCCGATGGTGCGACACGGAGTACGCCTTCACGGAGGGCGAGTCGGCATCCGTGGACGACGTTCTGGAGCGCGTCGCGGCTTACGACTGTCCGCTGGTCGAGATCACCGGCGGCGAGCCGCTGCTTCAGTCGGAGGTGTACCGCTTGATGCAGCGGCTGCTGGATGGCGGCAAGACGGTGTTGCTCGAGACCGGCGGCCACATCGATATCTCGGACGTGCCGCGCGAAGTCGTCAAGGTGGTCGACGTCAAGTGTCCCGGCAGCGGCGAGTCGGCGCGGAACGACTGGGGCAACCTGGAGCGTCTTGCGGCGCACGACGAGGTGAAGTTCGTCATCGGCGACCGGGCCGACTACGAATTCGCGCGGGACGTCGTCCGGGAGCATCGGCTCGACCGGCGCTGCGGCGCGGTGCTCCTGTCGCCGGTTCACGGCGAACTGGAGCCCGCCGTGCTCTCCGAGTGGGTCCTGGCGGACCATCTGCCGGCCCGCGTGCAGGTGCAGTTGCACAAGTACCTCTGGGGCGCGGATACCCGTGGCGTCTGATTCTGCCGGCCGTCACGCGGTACTGTTGCTGAGCGGCGGTCTCGATTCGTACACCGCCGGCGCTATCGCCAGGGCGGACGGCTTTGCTCTCCATGCCCTGACGGTCCGCTACGGCCAGGTGCATGCGCAGGAGGTCGACGCGGCGCGTCACGTCGCCGCCGCGCTGGGCGTGGACGCGCACCTGGAACTGCCGGTCGCACTCTCCGCAATGGGGGGATCGGCGCTGACCGGCACGGGAGCAGTACCGAAAGACCGGCCGCTCGACGACGACGCGATCCCGCCCACCTACGTTCCGGCCCGCAATACGGTGCTGCTGTCGCTCGCGCTGGCCTGGGCGGAAGCGCTCGGCGCCGCGGACCTTGTAATCGGCGTCAACGCGCTCGACTATTCCGGCTATCCCGACTGCCGGCCGGAGTATATCCGGGCGTTCGAGCGGCTCGCCGCGCTGGCGACGAGAGCGGGGGTAGAGGGGGCGCGTTTTCGTGTCCATACGCCGCTGATCGCGATGACGAAGGCGGAGATCATCCGGCGCGGCATTGCGCTCGGCCTCGACTACGGCCTGACGCACAGTTGCTACGATCCCGCGCCCGACGGGCGGCCCTGCGCGCGGTGCGACAGTTGCCGTCTGCGTGCGCGGGGGTTTGCGGAAGCGGGCGTCCCCGATCCGGTCGCGGCGCGGTAGCGGTGTTCAGGGGCGGGCGTGCGCCGCGATGGCAACCACCGCGGCGTCGATGGCGCGTGTTATCACCGCGGACGGGACGGTGTAGTTGTTCGCCAGGATCGCGAACGCGATCGGCTCGCCGCCGGGGGCTATGACATAGCCTGCCAGCGCGCGGACGCGTGTCATCGATCCGGTCTTGGCCCGCACCATGCCGTCGGCGGCGCTGCCGACCATCCGGTTGCGTAGCGTACCGTCGCGGCCCGCCACCGGGAGGGTGTTGACGAACGCTTCGCGGTGGCGGGGATCGCGCCATACGCGGGCCAGCACGTCGAGCAGTCCGGCGGCGCTCAGCGCGTTGTAGCGGGAGAGCCCCGAGCCGTCCGCGACGATGGCGCGGGATCCGCCGATTCCCCATTCGGTGAGCACGGCTGCCGCCACGGCCGGTCCCGCGGCGCCGGTCCCTCCGGTAGCGGCGCCCAGGTGCTGCAGGAACGATTCGGCGTACAGGTTCTGGCTTCGCTTCATCAGGTCGACCGCAATCGTCGACAGCGGCTCGGATTCATGCCGGACGAGCGGCCGCAGCCGCTGGCGGAGGGAGCGTTTGACCGTCGGGTCGAACTGATCGATGTCGATCGCTTCCCCGTCCACCTGGACGCCGGCCTGTTGAAGTTCGGTCCGGAGGCCCTGCACGAAGAAGAGCGTGGGATCGGAGACCGCGCCGGTCCGAACGACCGGCGGCGCGCCGACCGCAATCTCCCCGGTGATAATCAGTGCTCCGCCGTCCGGCCGCCGGCTCAGGCGGACGTTCGTCTCGGCCCCGGACGCACGTGTCACCGCCTGGTTGATCAGCGTGACGCCACCCGCCGAACCGGGCGTCACACGCGGCGCGCGGATCTCGATCCGAGCCGGACTGCCGGGACTATAGCCCGGTGATACGGCAAGTTCCACGACGTTCTCATGCCGTTGGAGCGCACCGGCGGGCGCCGAGAAGGCAAGGGCCAGATCGTCCCATGCCCAGCCGGCGCCGAGTCCGGCTGCATCGTCGCCCCGCCTGCCGCCATCCAACACATCGTCGTCACCGATGACGCGTCCGGCAATCCGGCTGACTCCCCGGGCACGCAGCTCGGCCGCCCAGTGAGCGAAGAGATCCGGGGTGCCCGGCGCGTTGATCGTCGGATCGCCGGTGCCCCGCACCACGAGGTCGCCCTCGATCGTGCCGCCGCGGATCTCGCCTGCCGCCGACAGTGTGGTCTCGAAGCGGTGATCCCAGCCGAGCCGCTCGGCGGCGGCGGCCACGGTCACCACCTTCATCGTGGAGGCGGGCGTCAGCAACAGGTCCCGGTTACGGGCGTAGAGCGTCCCCTCGGGAACCGCACGTCGTTCGTCTCCTGGCGCGAGCGCCGGGTTTCGAAGCGCGGACGGTTCGTCCCGAAGCGCGGACGCTTCGCTCCGAAGCGCGCGCACCTCCACGCTCCACACGACCGGCCCGAGGGCCAGGTCATTGAATACCGCATCGAGGGTCGAACCGAGCCGCGTGGCGGCCCCGACGTCCACGGCGCCTTCGGGTGCGGTCCGGCCCGGCAGGTCGGCCGCGCCGGGGAGGGTGACGGTTTCCGGTGGCCGCCGAACGACGCAGCCCGCCAGGAGCAGCGCGATGACCACCAGGGAACCGGCGAACCGGAGCCGAGCGACAGAGGGCACGGCTCACTCCGCGGACACGTTCGGGTCGAGCGCGTCGAGCGCCTCCAGGGCGGTGTCCATGTCCGCGACGGCGAGGATCGCGGCGCCCGGTTCGTCGCCGTGGGCGCCGTGCGCGGCATCGTCGGTCCGGCGGATGAGGACGGTTTCCGCCTCGCCGTCGCCGAACGTCGCGGTCACCCGCAACGTGGGGTCGTCGAGGCCGAGACCGCCGCGGCTCGTGGTGAATCCATCCGCCGAGAGGTTCGAGAGCCCTCGCAGCAGGGCGTCCATTTCGGTCCGTTCGATCTCCGCGGGGGACGGTTCCACTCGCCGCCAGACATCGCCGGCGGTCGACACGAGCGGTGCGTCCGCGTCGTCGTCGCCCTCCGGCGGGACCTCCTTCTCGAATCGAATCGTCCGGCCCTCGCGTTCGATCACAAGCTCCGTCACGTTGAACGGCCGGAAGTCGAACAGATCCGTCTGCCGGTAGGTCTCGGCGCCCCGCAACAGCTCGTCCACCATCGCGGCGTCGACCGTGAAGACCAGGGAGCGGGAGGCGTCACGCGCCCAGACGGTCATCTCCGGAGTCTCGTCGCCGATCAGCAACGTGTGGGTTTCGCCAGCCACCCCGATCGCGACGGTCGCGCGCGGCGTCTCCAGGCCGTACTCCGCGAGCGCTTCGCCCTCGGCGGCTTCCTCGACGATGGACAGCATCTCCGCCGATCCGACGCGTCCGACGAGCGCTTCCACGGGACCGAAGTCGGCGCGGACATCGAGCGGCGCCGCGATCCGCCAGTCTCCTTCCGCCTTCTCGAAGCGCAGCGTCCCCTCCACCTGACCATCGGCCGGGGGGGCCGCATGCTCGACGGTGAGCGACGTCGTATCGGGGCCGGTGAACTCGAGCACCGACCGGTCGCGGAGGTCGAACGTCTCCCGGTTGAGCATCGTCTCCAGGGCGTCCTGAATCAGCAGCAGGCGGCCGTCACCGATCGTGGCGTAGCGTTCGCCGCCGGTCGGTGTCTCGTCTCCCACCATGACGGTGCGCGGCTCTCCGCCCGCCGCCGTGAAGGTCACGCTGAACGCCGGGGGCGCCAGGCCGAAGGGAGACAGATCCGTGACGTTTTCCTGGACCACGCGGCGGATCTCCAGGTTCGCCAACGTGCTGGCGATCCCCGTCGCCGCGTTGTTGTCGGCCGGTGCGCCGACCGGTGACGTCATGGTCCAGTCGTTCGCCCCCTCGCTGGCCCGGGACACCTCGGTCACGTCGCCGTTGCCGGCGGTGACGGTGAGCGCGGTGACGTGGTCGGTTTCGAGATCGCCGAACGCCTGTTCGGGGGCGTCCGCCTCGGAGGCGGGCGGCCGTTCGCGCTCGACGAACCAGGCGTAACCGCCGATGACGAGGAACGTCACCAGCAGCACCAACGTGGACCGGAGGCCTCGCATGGCTACGCTCCTAAGGTCGCTCCTGCTAACCGCGCCGGTTCCACCAGGTCAGGAAGCCGAGGGCCAGGATGCCTCCCGGGACGATCGCGAGCGACAGCCAGTAGATCCGCGTCTGCTGGTCCGCGGTCAACGTGATCCGCCGATCCTCGGGTTCGCGCGGCCGGATGGCGATCAGGTTCTCCTGTTGCGCGAGCCAGTTCACCACGTTGAGCAGGAGATCCCGGTTCCCCTGAATGCCGACCGCCGCGTTGGACGCGAAATCGGAATCACCGAAGACGGCCAGACGGGCCTGGAGCGGCGGCTCGTCAGCCGCCTCGTCACCGCCTTCGCTCTCATCCGCCGCCGCCTCGTCTGCCGGTTCGTCCACGTTCGCGGTGTCCGGTCGGTCCACGGTCTGGGACACGACCGCGGCGATGGTCACCGGCCCGGGCCGGTCGCCATCCGGTTCATCCAGCGTCACCTCGCCGGTCTGGAGCTGGCTCAGGTCGGCCTCGGCCCAGCTTCGTTCGCCCGTCTGCACGATGGGCTCCGCGGTTCGCCCGCCGGCGCCGCCGGCCACGGGCTGGACCGACCGCGCGAGCGGGAAGGCGGTCAGCAGGGCGAAGTTCTCGGTAATCGCGTGCGGCGGATACGTGGCGGCGACGGGCACCGACGCGTCGGTGCCGAGGAGCTGGCCGACCCCGCTCGCATCCACGACCACGTCGTCGCCTATCTCGATGCCCCAGTCGGCCGCGAGCGCCTCGAGGTTCGGCGCCGGCGGGTCGTCGTTCGTCTCGGGCGGGTCGAGCAGGAGCAGCAGCTTGCCGCCGCCCTCGAGGTAGTCGCGCAGGAGGTCCGTCTCGCCCGGCAGCAGGTCCGTGTCCGGGCCGGCCACCACGACGACCGTGGCGTCCGCGGGCACTTCCGCCGCCTGCGCCAGCACGATGGTCTCGATGCGGAAATTGTCGCGTTCCAGCGCGCCGGTCACTGCGCGATAGTCCTCGCGCGCATCACCCTGCGGGTCCGCCTCGCCGTGTCCCTGAACGAAGTAGACGGTCCGTTCCTCTCCCTCCACGACCTTGATCAGAGCGTTGGTCAGGTCCTGCTCGGTGTCGGTGGTGGTGCGTTCCGTCCGCCCGTCGTATTCGAAGACGATCGTCCCGTAGACGTCGATCTCGTACTGCCGCGCCTGCACGGGGTTCTGATCGACGTCGATGTACTCCACCTCCACCTGCGGTGAGAGGTACTGGTACTCGTCGAACCGGTCGCGGTAGCGCGGGAACTCCGCCTCACGGGCGAAGACGAGGACGCTGACCGGCGACTCGAGCGACTCCACCACGCGGCGCGTCTGATCCGACAGGGAGTACTGTTGCGCCGCGGTCAGGTCCCAGCGCCGGTTCTGCCGCGACAGGATGAAGTTGGCCGCGACCACGATGCCGAGCGCCAGCACGATCCCTGTCGTGGCGATCGCGCCGGCGCGGGCCTGCCGCTGCCCGACAACCGCGAGAATCTCGCGCCACTGCGTCGCCGTGTGAATCGCCACCAGCGCGAGGCCGGCGACGGCCAGCCAGTACCAGAGTTCCTGCTGTTCGGGAAGAAGGAACCGGACCGCAACGCCAACGAACACGAGGGCGACGCCGACCCAGCCAAGCGCTCCCAGAATCCTGTTCACCATCGTTCTCGTCCTACCCGGTGCGGACCCCTACGCGCGCCACCGCTCGCTGTCGACCGACTTCGCCGTCAGGAACAGGCCGAACACGATGAAACTGACGTAATAGGCGAGATGCGCCGTGTCGATTACGCCCTGCGCGAAGTCGTCGAACGGCGCCCGGATCGCCAGGGCGCGCATGACGGCGCCGGCCACCGGTCCCGCCGACTCCTGCATCCAGTCCATTACGAAGAAGAGAAGGACGAGCGAGAAGGTCACCACGCCCGCCACGACCTGGTTCCGTGTCGTGCTCGACACGAGCAGCCCGAGCGAAACGAACGACGCGCCCATCAGGAAGAGACCCAGGTAGCCGCTCAGGATCGGGCCGAGTTCCGGCTCGCCGTAGATGAACAGGATGACGATGTGAACGCCGGTGACCGCCAGCATCATGGTGAAGAGCGCCATCGCGCCCAGGAACTTTCCCAGGATGATCTGGAGGTCTGTCAGCGGTGAGGTGAGCAGCAACTCGATGGTGCCGGAACGCTTCTCTTCGGCGTACGCGCGGGCGGTCAGGAAGGGCAGGGTGAACATCATCACGATCGACGTGTTCGCGAGGAGCGGCCGGATCATGAACTCGTTGATGTTGATGGTCTGCGGACCGCCGCCGAACATGCCCGCCTGCGCGCTGAACTGCACCATGAAGCTGAGACTGGCGACGTAGAAGTAGCCGTACAGCAGGGCGAAGAAGCCGACCACGACATAGGCGATGGGCGATACGAAGTAGGCGCGGAACTCCTTTTGCGCGATCGCGAGGACGTTAGCCATTGTCCTGCTCCTCCGCCGTTTCGCCCGCCGGCGCTTCGCCGGCGGCGTCGACTTCCGCGACTGGCGTTTCGCCGGTAGCCGGCTCATCGGCTTCCTCGGTCGTCAGCTCGAGGAAGATCTCCTCCAGGCTGAGGCGTGCGCGCGTCATTTCCAGCAGGCCCCAGCCGCGGGTCACGATCGTGTTGGCGAGCGTGCGCCGGACATCGGCCCCCGACTCCGCCTGCACTTCCACCAGCATGCCGTCGCCGTCCGGGGCGCCGACGCTTACCGAGGCCACCCCCGGTGTTCCGCGCAACACGGCCTCCGGATCCTCGCCGCCCGCTTCGATGCGCAGGCGGACGGTATCGGAGCCCTGCAGGCGCCCCGTCAGGTTCTCGGGCGTATCCTCCGCCACCACCTTCCCGCGGTTGATGATCACGACCCGCTCGCAGGTCTGCGAAACCTCGGGAAGGATGTGGGTGCTGAGGATGATCGTGTGGTCGCCGGCAAGCGCCTTGATCAGCTCGCGCGTCTCGATGATCTGTTTCGGATCCAGTCCGGCGGTCGGCTCGTCCAGAACCAGGACGTCGGGGTTGTGGAGAATGGCCTGCGCCAGGCCGACCCGCTGCCGGTAGCCCTTCGAGAGCTTGGCGCAGTGGCGATCCGCCATGTCGCCCACGCTGGTCCGCGCCATGGCGTCGTCGATCCGCCGATTCCGCTCGGACGACGGCAGCCCGTTTATGCGCGCGCAGAAGGTGAGGTACTCGCGTACGGTCATGTCGGGGTAGAGCGGCGGCGTCTCGGGCAGGTAACCGGTCCGCCGCTTCGCCTCGATCGGCTCATCGATGACGTCGAAGCCGGCTATCTTCGCGGTCCCGCCGGTGGGCGGCACGCAGCCGGTCAGCACGCGCATGGTGGTGGTCTTCCCGGCCCCGTTCGGGCCGAGGAATCCCAGGATCTGCCCCTTCTCGACGCGGAAGCTGACGTCGCTGACGGCGGCGACCGGGCCGTAGTGTTTCGTGACGTTCTGAACTTCAATCACCGGGTCGTACCTCTTTCAACAACACCGGCTCAGGTTCGTCGAGAGGGACTGCAGCCTGGCGTGTCCCGCAAACGCGCGCCACGACCAGGAACAAAAAATCGTAGTCAGAAGTCCAGCGGAGTGTCAACGGCGCTGGCGCCGGCGCCGTGACGGTCGACGAACTGATCGATGGCCGCCTGATCCGAGGCCGATACACGCTCGAACTGCAGTCCCATGCCGAGCCGCTGATCACTCCAGGCGACGCGCGCGTCCAACTCCAGATCCTGCTCGGCCCCCGGAAGGCGGAATCGGACGGAAACGGCCGTGCCGGTTGCGGGCGGCATCATGGTGCGCACCCCGATTCCTCCTTTGCCCAGGTTCAACAGGAAGGCGGCGGTGATCGTTCCTCCGACCCGGCAGGTGACCGGTATGCCGAGCCGGACACGGGGACTTACGCGCCGGTTGAAGCTGTCGGGAAAGAGGTGCGGCGTCAGTGAAGGAACGATGCGTTCCGTGCCGCTGTGCTCGTTGACGTAGCCGTGAACGCCCAGTTCGGCGAGGTCCCGCACTTCACCCGCAGTAGTGATCGACCCGCTGAAGACGAGGATTGGCCAGTGGCCTTTCTCAAGCGAACGAATGGAACGAACCAGGTTGACACCGCCGGGGCGGCCGAGTCGAAGGTCCACGACAAGCAGGTCGATCGGGTCGCTCCGGCTGCGCAGGCAGGACAAGAGCTCGGGCTCGCTGCCGATTCCGATCGTGGTGTGGCCGGCGCCCTCGAGGGCCGCCGAGAAGCGGTCGCGGACGGCATTCGCCGGATTGGCGACCACGACGGTCTTGGGTGCCGTTGCGGAGGGCGCCATCCTCTGGTTTATCGGCCGTTCCGGCCTCCAGGATCACTCTTGCCGGCGACTTCGGTTGGCGATTGACATGCTTTGGTCAAAATCAGTAACCTTTCGCCCTTGATGGCGGTGTCCTCCCCAGGCGCCGCTGGCCGCCCGGCCCGAGTGACCGGGGTGGGAGGCGAGGGACGCTGAACGCTGGAGATCGAACCATGAAAGCAGCCTGGCGATACCTGATGGCAGTTGGTCTGAGTGCCGTGCTGGTGCTCGGCGCCGTGGCATGCGGTGGCAACCCGCCGCCGGAACCACCTCCGCCTCCGCCACCTCCGGCGCCGGAACCCCCGCCGCCGCCTCCACCGCCTCCACCGCCTCCGCCTCCTCCGCCTCCCGGTCCGTTGAGTCCGGAGGAGTTGTTTGAGCGCATGTCACTTGACGAGCTCAACAGCACGGCACCGCTCGATCCGGTGTTCTTCAACTACGACGAATCCGAGATCCTGGCGGAAGCCCGCACGATCCTGCAGCGTAACGCTGACTGGATGCGGATGTGGCCGTCGACGCGGATTCGCGTGGAGGGACATTGCGACGAGCGGGGCACCAACGAGTACAACCTCGCGCTGGGCGACGAACGCGCCGCCGCGGTGCGTGACTACCTCGTCAGCCTGGGGATTCAGGCGAGCCGCGTGCAGACGGTCAGCCGGGGCGAAGAGTCGCCCTTCTGCAGCGACAGCCACGAGGGTTGCTGGTCCCGCAACCGTCGCGGCCACTTCGTGATCACGGCGAAATAGCGCGCCCTGGTGGGCGCGTTGGGAGTTTCGCGGGCCGCGGGACTTCTCTGCGTCGTGACGCGCTGGCGCGCCCCCTCTCGGGCAGGGTGCGCGCCGTACTACTGTTCGTGCGCGTCGTGCGCGCGGTCACGAACTGACCCAGGCGGTTTCCCGCCCCGTCAGATCGACGGTTCCGACGAGTTCGGATACTCCGGCGCACCCGTGCCGCTCCAGGTACTGGAGCAGACCCTCCGTCAGCTTCGGCCAGATTCCCGGATCCTCGAAGTTGGCGGTTCCCACCTGAACCGCGTTCGCCCCCGCGATCAGGAACTCGACGACGTCCCGCGCACTCGCGATCCCGCCCATCCCGATGATCGGAATGGCGATCGCGGCCCGGCACTCGTACACCATCCGTACCGCGATCGGCCGGATCGCCGGCCCGCTCAGCCCGCCAACCACGTTCGACAGCAGGGGCCGCCGCGTCTCGACGTCGATCGCCATCGCCAGGAAAGTGTTCACCAGCGATACGGCGTCCGCACCGGCCTCTTGCGCCACGCGGGCCATCAAGGCGATGTCGGTGACGTTCGGAGTCAGCTTCGGCATGATCGGCAGCCGGGTCGCTGCCCGGACGGCCCGCACGACGTCACCGACGCCACTGGTGCTGCAACCGAAAGTGTGTCCGCCCTCGTTGATATTGGGGCACGAGATGTTGATCTCGATCGCGGCCACGCCGTCGGCGTCGGAGAGGATCCGCGCCAGCTCCGCGTACTCGGCGACCGTCGAACCGCAGATGTTGACGATCACGGTGGCGCCCGCGTCGCGTAGCGGGGGCAGCTTCTCGTCGACGAAACGGTGGACGCCGATTCCCTGCAGGCCTATCGCGTTCAGCATGCCGGCCGGCGTCTCGACGATGCGGGGAGGCGGATGCCCGTCGCGGGGTTCGAGGAACAGTCCCTTCACGGCCACCCCGCCGAGCGACGCCAGATCGACGAGATGCGCGTACTCGACGCCGTAACCGAAGCAGCCACTCGCCGCGATGATCGGGTTGGTCAGGCGAAGGCCGCCAACGTCGACGCTCAGGTCAGGTCGGCCCACGCGACTCGCGTTCCTTCGAAAACCGGTCCGTCCACGCAGCCGCGGACGAACCGTGCCCCGTTCCCGGTTACCGGCACGACGCAACTGTAGCAACCGCCCATCCCGCATCCCATCACGGGTTCGAGCGACACCTCGAGGCCAAGCCGGCCCTCGCCGCCGGCCGTCGCCATCAACTCCGCCACGGCCCGCATCATCGGCGTCGGCCCGCAGGCGTATACCTGCACGCGCTGCCGGTGGCCGGCGGCCGCGGCCAGTGCCCGCCGCAGGGGCGCGGTCACCCGGCCGGCCTCGCCGCGCGTGCCGTCTTCCGTCGTCAGCACGACGCGCACGCTCAGCGCTTCGAAGAACGGTATACGGTACAGGTCGTCCGCCGACCGCCCGCCGTAGAAGAGCGTGGTTTCGACGCCTCGCTTCCGCAACTGTTCCGCCAGTGTGGCGAACGGCGCCAGCCCCACCCCACCCGCCACCATCCAGGCCGCCGCGGGGGGATCGACGAGTGTGAACGACTGCCCGAGCGGTCCGAGGCACCGAATCCGTTCACCCGGCTCGAGGGCGAACAGTTCCCGGGTCACCGTGCCGATCGCCTTGCTCAGCAGCGAGAGTCCACGCACGGTTCCGTCACCGTAGCGCAACACTTCGAAAACGGAGAAGGGGCGCCGCAGCAGGGGTTCCCGGCCGAGCGCCCGCTTCACCATCACGAACTGCCCGGGACGTGTCCGGGCGGCAATCTCCGGGGCCTCGACTTCCAGGATGTTGTAAATGTCAGATAATCGATGGTTCGCGAGAACCGCGGCATCGACATCGACGGGAGCCAACACGGCGCGAGTATACGTCCGATGAATTTTCCCGCGTGTCATTCCCGCGAAATGCGGCGTTGTTAGTGTCTTGGCCAGGTCACTTGGCGGCCGGATCGGCGCACGGTCCGTGCGTGCGGTCGCACCCGAACGGAGGATGGTAATGGTCAGCGGGATGCAGGCGAGGACGGTACGTCTCCGGGCAGCCGGGGTGGTGTTGCTGGGATTGGTCGCGGCCGGCGCGTTGCCGGCCGATGCGCAGCAGTCATTGTCGACCGTGCAGGGGCATGTGATCGACGAATCGGGTGCCGTCGTGCCCGGCGCGACCGTCGTGTTGCGTGATGTGGAACGCGGCCTGACGCGGACCGAAGTGACCGATGGCCAGGGCTTCTACACGGTGCGGCTGGTCCCGAGCGGGAGATACGACCTGGAGGTAGCGCTTTCGGGTTTCCAGACGGTGCGGCGCGAAGCGGTGCAACTGCTCGTCGGGCAGGTGATCGACCTCGACTTCACACTGGGGCTGGCTGGGGTCGAGGAGACGGTCGTCGTCACCGGCGAGACGCCGCTGATCGAGGCGGGACGCGCAAGCGCTGCCGGCTATGTCGACGAGACGGAAATCTCCGCCCTGCCGATCTCCGGGCGCGACTTCGTTCAGTTCGCCCTGCTCAAGCCCACCGTGAAGCTCGAGCCGCAGCGCGGCGGCATCTCGCTGGCCGGCCAGCGCGGGATCAACACGGGATTGACGATTGACGGCGCCGACGCAAAGAGCGCCTTCTTCGGTTATGGCCGTGGCGGAGAAGCGACCGAGAACGACGGCCTGGTCATCGCGCAGGAATCGGTCAAGGAGTTCCAGGTCGTGACGAGCGGCTATGCGCCGGAGGTGGGCCGTTCGGGCGGCGGTTACATCAACGTCGTGACCAAGAGCGGGACGAACGTCCACTCCGGGTCCGCCTTCCTGTTCTTCCGCAACAACCAGATGAGCGCGCGCCTGCTGCGCTCGCCGCTCGACGCGCACCGTGGGGTTTCGGCGGACGACGGCCGCTACGACGTCAACGAGTTCCGGCGCTACAACGGTGGCGCGTCCATCGGTGGTCCGATTCTGGAGAACCGGACGCACTACTTCATCTCGTGGGATCAGACGCTGCGCACGCAGCCGTTCATTCGCGATATTCGCGGCCGCGGACAGTACGACGCGGTGGCGAACCTGTTCCCGAACCTGCTGGCCGGATTCACGCCGAACGACGATGGGATAGCGGCGCCCGATGCCGGGTTGGGCCGAACCGCGAGCGGCGCGTTCGTTCGCGAGACCCGCAATCTCATCCTCTTCGGCAAGCTGACGCACCGGCTGAATGACCGGAACAACCTGTCGGTCCGTTACAACATCACCGACTATCAGCGTGCGTCGGACTACGTGGCGGAGGAATCGAGAAAGCTCGAGGACACAACTTCCCTGGTCGCGTCGCTCGTGTCGCAGGTGGGTTCAGCCGGTGTCAACGAACTGCGCCTGCAGTATGCGACGGACAGTCTTGATCGCCTCTCGAACCTGGAGCAATCGGATCTCCAGGCGAACTTCCGGATTTTCTCGCCGTCGTTCGGGTCGTTCGGCAAGCCCTGGTACCTGCCGATCTTTATCGACGAGCGGAAGCTGCAGGTCCAGAACCGGTACTCCGTGCTGACCGGACAGCACGACATCCGCATCGGCGTCGACTTCACGTGGGACAACCCGTCGGAGTACTTCGCCGGGAACGCCGACGGCCGGTACGACTTCAACTCCATCGACGACTTCCTGTCCGGGCGCGCCAGCCGGGCGCGCATCTTCTTCGGCGACGTGAGCAACCCGAACTTCGACGTCAATCAGCAGATGTTGGGGCTTTACGCTCAGGACACCTGGACTCCGAACCCGCGTCTGACTCTCAACTACGGCATCCGGTGGGATGCGAGCTTCAACGAGGGGGGCATCGATCACGTGCTTCCGGAAGGGAGGAACGTACCGGACGACCTCAACAACGTGGCGCCGAGGGTCGGCTTCACCTGGGCGGTTGACGATTCCTCCATCGTCCGGGGCGGCGGCGGCGTCTTCTACGCCCGCACCCCCGCGCTGCTGCTCTTCTCGGCCCATACCGAGACCGGCGTCTTCCCGCGCTACGGCAACGCCATCGTGAGGCCGGGCGACATCGGCTACGCGCCCCTCGGTGATCACATTGACAACGCGAACCCGCCGGCCGGCCTGATCCCGGGCCTCAGCTACGTTTCCCCCGACTTCGAGGATGCGCGCACCACCCGCTTCAACGTCGGCTACGAACGCGACCTCGGCAGCGGTATCGCGGCAACCCTCGACATGATGTACGCGAAGGGCGATCAGTTGACCGCGAACATCGACGCCAATGTTCCCGCCCCCGGCCGCGATGCGTATGGACGCCCGGTCTATACGGGCGAGCGGATCAACCCGCGCTACGGCACCATCCTCGTCCGTTCGTCGATCGCGCGCTCGGACTACACCGCGGTGACGGCGGGCCTCCGCAAGCAGTTTGCGCGCGGGCTGCAGTTCCAGGCGCACTACACCTGGTCGCGCGACCGGTCGAACGATGACAACGAGCGCTCGTCCGGGGGGCTGACGCTTACGGATCCCACCGATCCGGACTATGACTGGGGATTGTCGAGTCGCGACATTCCGCACCGCCTGGTCGCGAGCGGCGTCGGCGAGCTGCCCGGCGGGGTGCAGATCAGCGGCATTCTCACGGTGCAGTCGGGTTCTCCGTTCACCGCCCTGGATCCCACCGTGGGTTTCCATAACCACCCGGGCTTCAGCGTCGGGCCATCCGGGTCGCAGGCCCGGGCCGTCGTGGCCGGCCGGCTGGCGCCGAGCAACGGTGAACGGAACGAGATGCTCCGGAACGTCGACCTCCGCCTGACGAAACGGATCGCGGCCGGCGGCGCCACCGTGGAGGCCATGTTCGAAGTGTTCAACGTCTTCAACACCGGGACGTTCCGTGTCGGCAACTTCGATCAGCGCGAAGTGACGCTGGCGGACGGTGTCACGACGAATCCCGAGTTCGGCCTGGGGTCGGCGCTGGTCCAGCCCCAGCGGCAGATGCAGCTCGGCTTCCGGTTCCTCTGGTAGCGCGTGTGGTAGCATCGGCTCGGCTCTTTAAGCGCGGTCCCGCGAGGCCGCAAAGAGGTGACGATGCCGGTGGTGATGGCGGCGGACCGCATCGGCCATGCGCTGACGCGGATTGCCCATGAGGTTGTCGAGCGGAATCGGGGCGCTGGCGATCTCGCGCTGATCGGCATCCGCCGCCGCGGCGTCCATGTCGCGGATCGGTTGGCCCGCCTGCTGGGCGAGATCACCGGGCAGGACATTCCGACCGGCTCGCTCGACATCACGCTGTACCGCGACGACCTGATGCACCAGGCGCTTGGGCCGCAGGCGGTGCTTCACCGCACCGACATTCCTTTCTCCATCGACGACCGGCGCGTCGTGCTGGTGGACGACGTGCTGTTCACCGGACGGACCATTCGCGCCGCCCTCGACGCGATCATCGATTTCGGTCGCCCGCAGGCCATCCAGCTCGTGGTGCTCGTCGACCGCGGCCATCGCGAACTGCCGATCAAGGCGGATTACGTCGGCAAGAACGTCCCCACTTCGCGCCGCGAGAGCGTCGCCGTTCTGTTGCGCGAAGAAGACGGTACGGACGAAGTGCGCGTGGAGAGAATGCAGGACATGGTCGGCGACGCCGCGCACGGGGAGACGTGATGACTATCGAAGCGCGGGCCGGCGGCGGCGGCGGCGGCCTCCTCGATCTCACGGGTCCGGCGGAGGGGATACCGGGCGCGCAGGTCGGATCCGCCGACCGGATCCGCTCGAAACACCTGCTGAGCATTGCCGACCTGAGCCGCGAAGAGCTGCTGCTCATCCTCGATTCCGCGGAGGCGATGAAGGAGGTAGGCACCCGTCGCATCAAGAAGGTGCCGGCGCTGCGCGGCGTCACCGTCGTCAATCTGTTTCTCGAGCCGAGCACGCGCACCCGCATGTCGTTCGAAATCGCGGAGAAGCGGTTAAGTGCCGATACGGTGAGCATTGCCGGCGGCTCCTCCAGCCTGCTGAAGGGAGAGACGCTGGCGGATACGGCGCGCAACCTGCAGGCGATGGATCCCGCCATGATCGTTGTCCGCCACGGCGCATCGGGCGCGTGCCAACTGCTTGCCGGGACGTGCGACGCGCGGGTCGTCAACGCCGGTGACGGCATGCACGAACATCCGACCCAGGCGCTGCTCGACGCGTTCACCATCCGCGAGCAGAAGGGGCGCATCGAGGGACTGAAGGTGGCGATCGTCGGCGACCTGCTGCACAGCCGCGTGCTCCGGTCGAACGTCCTGGCCCTTACGGAACTCGGAGCGGAGGTGAGCGTCTGCGGCCCGCGCACGTTGATGCTGCCCGACGCCGCCCGGTTTGGCGTGCGTGCGACGACATCCGTCGACGAGGCGGTGGAGGACGCCGATGTCGTCATGCTGCTTCGCGTGCAGCTCGAGCGAATGCGCGGGCATTACTTCCCGTCGCTGCGGGAGTACTTCGCACTGTTCGGCATGACCGCGGCGCGGCTCGCGCGGGCGAAGCCGGACGTTATCGTGATGCATCCCGGGCCGATGAACCGTGGTGTCGAAATAGCTTCCGAAGTGGCGGACGGACCCTTTTCGGTAATCCTCGATCAGGTGGCGAACGGCGTCGCCGTGCGGATGGCGGTCCTCTACCTGCTCGCGGGCAGCGCAATCGGAGGAGGGGAAGGGTGATGTCGACCAACCGTTCGGCGAACGAGGGAGCGGTCCTCCTGCGTGGGGGCCACGTGGTCGATCCGGCCCGCGCGATCAACGGCAGGGCCGACATCCTGATTGCCGATGGCGCCATCGCCGCGCTCGGCGCGGACCTGCTGCCGGTCGAGGGCGCCACGGTCGTGGAGGTGCCGTCCAACCTCGTCATCTGCCCCGGCTTCATCGACATGCACGTCCATCTGCGCGAGCCGGGGCAAACCCACAAGGAAACCGTGGCGACCGGGGTGGCGTCCGCGGTGGCGGGCGGCTTCACCGCGGTCGCCTGCATGCCGAACACCGATCCGGTGAACGACCACGCAGGCGTCACGGAAGAGATTCTCCGGAAGGCGGCCGCGGCGAACCTGGCCCGGGTCTATCCGGTAGGCGCCGTCTCGGTCGGTTCCGCCGGCGAGCAGATGACCGAAGTGGCAGCCCTGCGGGACGCCGGTTGCGTCGGCATCAGCGACGACGGGCATCCGGTGGCGAGCGCTCTGATGATGCGCCGCGCGCTGGAGTACGCCGCGATGGTCGGCGTGCCGGTCATCAACCATTGCGAGGATCCGACGCTGGCCGAGGGCTGCGGCGTGCACGAAGGGTTCCGGGCGGCCGAACTGGGGCTGCGCGGCCAGCCGGCTGAGACGGAGTCGATCATGGTGGCGCGCGACGTCAGCCTGAGCGGCCTGACCGGCGGTCCGTACCACGTCGCGCACATGAGCGCCGCCGCGTCGCTCCGCGCGGTCGGCGACGGAAAGACCCGCGACGTGCCCGTGACGTGCGAGGTGACGCCGCACCATTTCATCCTGACCGACGAGGATCTCCGCTACGACACCAACTACAAGATGAACCCGCCGCTCCGCGCCGCCTCCGACCGCGACGCGATGCTGGCCGGTCTCGCCGACGGGACCATCGACGCGATCGCGACCGATCATGCGCCGCACCATGCCGACGAGAAGGCGCGCGAGTTCGAGCACGCGCCGTTCGGGATCATCGGTCTGGAGACCGCGATCTCCCTGAGTCTCGACCGGCTCGTGCACCGCGGCGTCGTTCCGCTCCGGCGGATGGTGGAGCTCTATACGTGCAACCCGGCGCGCATTCTGGGGATTCCGGGCGGCAGCCTGACCGTGGGCTCGGCCGCCGACATCACGATCCTGGCGCCCGATACCGAGATCGAAGTCGCGGCCGACACATTCCGCTCCAAGGCGCGGAACACCCCGTTCGACGGCTGGCGGCTGCGGGGCGCGGTCGCCGCCTCCGTGGTGGGCGGGCGCGTGGTCTATTCGAACGACGCCGCGCCGGGCGCCGACGTCATCGCCTGGCCGGCGCCGTGACGCGCGGGCGGGGCCGCTCCCCGCTCGGCGGCCTTCCGCCGGAGGCGCGGCATGCGCTCGACCGCCTCTACCGGCAGTTCGACCGTCGCGCCGACATCGCCGATCCCATCCACCGGGTCCGCCGCTACGGCGCGGCGCGCGATCTTGAGGTGGCCGGCTTCTGCGCCTCCGCGCTCGCGTTCGGCCGCGTGGCGAGCGTGCTGCGGTCGGTCGATGCGTTGCTCGGGGCGATGGGGCGGTCGCCCGGACGCTTCGTGCGACGGTTCGATCCCTGGCGCGACGCGGAAGCGGTCGGCGCCATCACGCATCGCTGGGCACGCGGCGCCGACCTCGTCGCACTTCTCTGGATCCTCCGGCGGATGCTCGAAACGCACGGATCGATCGAGGCGTGCTTCCTCGAGGGGTACGATCCGGACGCCGAGGACGTGGCCGGCGCCATCGATCGCTTTTCGGAGCGTGCGCTGGCAACCGACGGCCTCGAGGACGTCTACGGCGCGCGCGCGGGAGGCCGCGGCGGCAGCGCGCTTTCCCCCGTCGGCGCCGCGCCCCGGCGGGGCGTCGGCTATTTCTTTCCGCGCCCGTCGAAGGGCAGCGCGTGCAAGCGCTTCAATCTCTATCTTCGCTGGATGGTGCGCCGCGATCGGCTGGACGTGGGGGCGTGGCACGGCGTCCGTCCCGCCCGGTTGATCGTCCCGCTCGACGTCCACATCATCCGGGTCGGGCAGTGCCTGGGCCTCACGCGCTACCGGAGCCCGGGGCTTCCGATGGCGCGCGAAATCACCGCGTCACTGCGTCGCCTCGACCCGGACGATCCCGTGAAGTACGACTTCGCGCTCTGCCATATCGGCATGCTCGACCGCTGCGGCTTCAGGGAACCGCGCGGGAACGCGGACTGTCCGCTGAACGACTGGTGCCGGCCGCGGCGGCGTAGACCGCGGCAGTCTCGTTCACCATCCGCTCGGCGGTGAACCGCTCGCGCGCACGGCGCTGGCCCGCCTCGCCGAACCCGCGCCGCGCGCCGCTGTCGAGGAGCATCCGCGTCATCGCGTGTGCGAGCGCCGCCGGGTCGCGCACAGGAACGAGCAGGCCGGTCTCTTCGTCGACAATGCTCTCGGGGATGCCGCCGGCGCGCGTTCCGACCACCGGGATCCCGGCTGACATCGCATCCAGCACCGACGTTCCGAGGCCTTCGGTGACCGAACTCATGACGAACAGGTCGAGCCCGCGCAGCAGGGAGGGGATGTCGTCGCGGAATCCGGTCAGGATGACGTGCGCCTCCAGGTGATGGCGGCGGATCCGCCGCTCCAGCTCGCTGCGCAATTCGCCTTCGCCGACGATCAGGACGCGGACATCCGGCACGTCGCGCACCAGGGCCGCCACCGCGTCGACCAGATCGAGCTGCCCCTTGTGGGGCACGAGGGCACCCACGTTGCCGACGAGCGGGCATCCCGCCGGCAACTGAAACGCGCGGCGGATGTCGAGGGGCGGGGCGGCCGCAATGCGCTCCACGTCCACCCCCTCGTACACGACGACCGTCCGGTCGCTGCGGACGCCACCCCGTACGAGGATCGTCTGGATGGCCCGCGACGCGCAGATGAACTGATCCACCTGCTGGTACTTCCACCGGGAAAAGGCGTTCCGCCGAACCGGAAAGTCAACGCGCCGCGACGCGATCAGCGCCGTCAGGCCACGCATGCGGATGCTCCCCGTCGCCGCCTCGCGCTCGCGCACCGCCGACGCCCGGCCGCGGGCGATCGACATCGCGAGCCCCGCCGCCGCCACGGCGTGGGCGTCATGCGCGTGAATCACGTCGGGCTGGATCTCCCGCAACAGCCCCGCGAGCTTCCAGCCGGCGCGCAGGTCCATCTCCGTCCGCGGGGCCACGGGGAACGGATCGTCCACGCCGGCGGCCCGCGCGCGACGGATGAGCTCGCCCTCGGGATGAGCCGCCAGCACCGCCCGCTGCCCGAGCCGGAGCAGCCCCAGCACGGTAAGGAGTACCTGTTGCTGGCCGCCTCGCCACGTCCGGGCCGTATCCAGATGGAGGGAAACCATCAAGCCTGCGCGGGGGAGCGGGAGCCCGGCTTCACGGCGGGCTCGCCGGCGGCGCACTGGGGGCACCTGGACGGCTCCAGGGCGGGGTAGGCAACCGTGGCCAGGGCGCGGAAGGGCACGTCGAAGCGGGCGGCGGCGCCGCTCCGGTCTATGATGGCGGCCGCCCCCACGACATCGGCCCCCGCCGCGCGGGCGACCTCGATGGTCTCGCGGGTCGATCCCCCCGTGGTGACGACGTCCTCCACCACCAGCGCGCGCTCGCCGGGGGCGAGCGTGAATCCACGCCGCAGGACGAGGGCGCCTTCCTTCCGCTCGGCAAAGATGGCGCGGACGCCAAGGGCCCGCGCCACCTCCTGGCCGATGACAACGCCTCCCAGCGCCGGCGACAGCACCACGGCGGGCGCGAGTTCGCGCACCTGTTCCGCAATGGCTGCGCCGAGCGCTTCGGCCTGGTCCGGATGCTGGAGCACCAGCGCGCACTGCAGGTAGCCGGGGCTGTGAAGGCCGGACGTGAGTTCGAAGTGCCCTTCGAGCAGCGCTTCCGCGTCCCGGAACCGTTGGAGCACCTCGCTCGGCTGCATCGGACGGCAAGTATACTGACGCGCGCCGATGCCCTCCCTGTCGGTCGTCATCATTACTCGGAACGAGGCGGCCAATATCCGGGGCGCGCTCGAATCGGTCGCCTGGGCGGACGAGTGCGTCGTCGTCGATTCCGGCAGCACCGACGAGACGGCGCGCATCGCTCGGGAGACGGGCGCCCGCGTCGAGACGCATCCCTGGGCCGGCTACGCCGCGCAGAAGAACCACGCCACCGCGCTCGCCGCGCACGACTGGGTACTGTCGCTCGATGCCGACGAACGGGTCACGCCGGCCCTCGCCGACGAGATCTGCGCCGTGCTCGCGTCCGCCCCGCCGGCGCGCGGCTACCGCATCCCGCGCGTCACGCGCTACCTGGGCCGCTGGATCCGGAGCACCGACTGGTACCCGGACCCGCAACTGCGCCTCTACGATCGCCGTCACGCGCACTGGGCGGACGTGCTGGTCCACGAGTCGGTGGTGCTGGAGGGTTCCCCGGGCCGCCTGCACGGCGAGCTGGAACATCATCCGTACCGCGATATCGCGGATCATCTCCGGACCATCGACCGCTACACGTCGCTCGCGGCGGAACAGATGCGGAAGAACGGCCGCCGGGCCGGGGTTTCCGATCTGGCGCTGCAGGCGCCCGCCGCGTTCCTTCGCAACTACCTCCTCCGCGGCGGCGTCCGTGACGGCGCGGCGGGCCTGCTCGTCTCGATTCTCAACAGCTATTACGTCTTTCTGAAGTTCGCGAAGCTCTGGGAACTGCAGCAGCGGCGGACGGATTGACGCTGGCGGGAGTTCACGAGGGGCTGACGGGCGGATCGGGATGCGGACGCTCAAGCTGACGCTTTCGTACGACGGGACCGACTTCGTGGGTTGGCAGCGGCAGGAGGTCGGGCGGTCGATTCAGGGGGAGATCGAGCGCGCGCTGGGTGAAATAGAGGGGCGTCCCGTGACGGTCCACGGCGCCGGGCGTACCGATGCCGGCGTCCACGCGCTGGGGCAGGTGGCCAGCGTGCGGCTGGCGCATCGCATCGAGACCGACGCGCTCGTCCGGGCTCTCAACACGAAGCTCCCCGCCGCCATCCGCGTGCGGCAGGTGGCGGAGGCGAAAGACCGGTTCCATGCCCGCTTCGGCGCGAAGCGGAAGAGTTATCGGTACCAGATCGAGACCGGCGCGATCGCCGATCCTTTCCTGTGCCGCTATGCCTGGCGGGTTACGGATCGGCTCGACGTCGACCGGATGCGCATGGCGGCCGTCGCCCTCACCGGCGAACGGGACTTCGCGGCGTTCCAGGCGGCGGGCGCCAGCGCGGCGTCGACCGTCCGGACGGTTCACTCCCTGACTGTCGAGCCGCACGGGCCGACCTCCCCGCTCAAGACGCCCGGCCTGACGATCACGGTTACGGGTGACGGCTTTCTCCGCCACATGGTGCGGATCATCGCGGGCACGCTCGTCGACGCAGGCGCCGGACGCCGCGAGGCCGGCGACATGGCCGGCGTTCTTGCATCGCGCGACCGCTCGCGCGCGGGCCCCACCGCGCCGCCCCAGGGACTGTTCCTGGTGTCGGTCATCTACGCCTGACGGCGCCGCCGTCCCCGTCGCCGGGTGGGATTTGTTTATCATTACCGGCACGATGGCTCGTGACGACGTTCTTGCCTGGACCCGGGAAGGGTCCGACGAAGCTCACCAGGCGGGGTCGATCGACTTCGAACGATTGCCGGCGCACGTCGCGGTGATCATGGATGGGAACGGCCGGTGGGCGGCGCAGCGTGGCCTGCCCCGCGTGGAGGGACACCTCGCGGGGATCGAGGCGGTGCGGGAGACGGTGGAACTCTCCGCGCGTCTCGGCCTCCGCGCGCTGACGCTCTACGCCTTCTCGGTCGAGAACTGGAAGCGTCCGCCCGCCGAAGTGGCCGCCCTGATGGGCCTGCTGAAGCGGTACCTGCGGCTGGAACTCGCCACGCTCATGGACAACAACATCCGCTTCCGGTTGATTGGCAGCCGGGCGGAGCTTCCTTCCGACGTCTGCGACGAGCTGGATGCCGCGCAGGAACGGACCAGCGGGAATACCGGACTGGTCTTCAACATCGCGCTCAACTACGGGGGCCGCGCGGAGATCGTCACCGCGGCGCGCCGCGCGATCCATGCCGGCATCGATCCGGAGGAACTGGACGAAGCGCGCTTCGCGGCTCTGCTCTACACGGCCGGGCAGCCCGATCCGGATCTGCTGATCCGGACCAGCGGCGAAATGCGCGTCAGCAACTTCCTCCTCTGGCAGATCGCCTACACCGAGATCTGGGTGACCGACACCTACTGGCCCGACTTCCGCGCTAGCCACTTCCTCGAAGCGCTCCTCGAGTACCAGAGGCGCAGCCGCCGCTACGGCGGGATCACGGAAGAACTGGCGGCGGTCGGCCAGTAAGCCCGCCACCGTGACCCGACTGCTCAGCGCCGCCGCGCTGGTGTCGATCCTTCTCGGATCCATCTGGCTGCTGCCGGCCATCGCCACGGTGGTGCTGGCGGGAGTGTTTCTGGTGCTGGCGTTCGTCGAGTACGCAAGGCTCGCGCGGGCCGCGGGAGTGGTCTTCAATCCTGTTCCGAGCGGCGTGGCGACCGTCGCAACCGCCGCAGCGGTCGGTTTCGCCCCGGGGGCGCTGCCGTTTGTCGCCATGACCGGCGGCCTCGTCATCGCGCTGACGGCGCTCGCCGAAAAGCGCCGCGACGGTGCGCTGGCGGCTGTCGGCGCCGCCGGGTTCGCCCTCCTGTATCTCGGGCTGCCGCTCGGGGCGCTCGTTGCGGTCTTTCTGGAGGCGGGGCGCGAATCGCTGCTGCTGCTGCTGGCGACCATTGCGATGAGCGACACGGCCCAGTACTACGGCGGCCGCACGCTGGGCCGCCGTCCGCTGGCGCCGGCCGTCAGTCCGAAGAAGACGGTGGAAGGCGCGCTATGCGGGGTGGTGGTGGCGGCGGCGGTGTTTGCCGTCGTGGGCGCGTGGTGGATGCCGGCGCTTCCGCCGGCGCAGCGGGTGGCGCTCGGGGCGACGCTGGCCCTGCTCGGCATGGCGGGCGACCTGTTCGAGTCACACCTGAAGCGGGCGTCCGGCCTGAAGGACGCCTCGGGGTTGATCCCGGGGCATGGCGGCGTCCTCGACCGGATCGACGCCCTGCTGTTCGCCGCGCCGGTCTACTATGGGCTGGTGCTGGGCGCCAGGTGACGCGTCAATGAAGCGGATTGCGATTCTCGGTTCCACCGGGTCGATCGGATGCAGCGCCCTGGCCGTCGTCGCGGCGCACCCGGATCGGCTGCGTGTCGTCGGCATGGCGGCGGGCGGCAACGTCGATCGGTTCGCGGCGCAGGTGACCGACACGCGGCCGCAGATCGTCTCGCTCGCCACGTGCGAGGCGCTCGATCGCCTGACCGCGTCGGGGGCGCTCGAGACCGGAGTGGCGGCCGGTTTCGGCGACGATGGCCTGACCGCGGTCGCGACGCATCCGGACGTCGACGTGGTCCTGTGCGCTTCGTCCGGAACCGCCGCCCTCGGCGCAACCCTGGCTGCGATCGAGGCGGGCAAGACGATCGCGCTCGCCAACAAGGAAGTGCTCGTCATGGCGGGCTCCCTGATGGTCGACGCCGCAGCGCGGAACGGCGTCGACCTGCTGCCGGTGGACAGCGAGCACAACGCCATCCATCAATGCGTCGACGGGCGCCCGCGCGCGGATGTCGTCCGCTACATCCTGACCGCGTCCGGCGGCCCGTTCCGCGGGCGTTCGGCCGCCGATCTGGAGCACGTCACGCCGGAGGATGCGCTACGGCATCCCACCTGGTCGATGGGGCCGAAGATTACGGTCGATTCGGCGACGCTCATGAACAAGGGGCTGGAGTTGATCGAGGCGCGCTGGCTGTTCGACGCGGGCGCCGATGAACTGGCCGTCGTCGTGCATCCGCAGTCGATCGTCCATTCGCTCGTGGAGTTTCGCGACGGTTCGTTCCTGGCGCAGTTGGGCGTCACCGACATGCGGTTGCCGATTCAGTACGCGTTTTCCTACCCCGAGCGGTGGAGCGCGCCGCTGCCGGCGCTCGATCTGGCGGCGGCGGGCCGGCTGGAGTTCCACCCGCCCGACCCCGAACGGTTCCCCTGCCTCCGTCTCGCGCGCCAGGCGCTCGCCGGCGGGGCCGCGCTGCCGGTGGTGCTGAACGCCGCCAACGAAGTCGCGGTAGCCGCGTTCCTGGAACGGCGCCTGCCGTTCACGGGGATCCCGCGGGTCATCGAAACGGCGCTCGACCGCGCCGCCGGCCGTTCCGACCCTGCCCCGGCGACACTGGCCGATGTCCGTAACCTCGACGCCTGGGCCAGGAACGCCGCCGCCGCCGCGACCGTCTAACGATCTGAAGATCGGAAGGGGCGTTACAATCGAGTCAAGCGCATGACCAGCCTGCTCGCGTTTCTCTTCGTGCTCGGCGTGCTCGTCTTCGTCCACGAGCTGGGGCACTTCGTCGTGGCCCGGCGGCTCGGCGTGCGCGTGCTCACCTTCTCGCTCGGCTTCGGGCCGAAGATCGTCAACGTCAAGCGGGGCGACACCGACTACTGCGTGAGCGTCATTCCGCTCGGCGGCTACGTGAAGATGGCAGGCGAGAGCCTGGGCGAGGCGCGCTCGGGGGGCGACGACGAATTCATGTCGAAGACCAAGTGGGAGCGCTTCCTGATCCTGATCGCGGGACCGGCGATGAACCTGATCCTGGCCGTCCTGGTGATGTGGGGCGTGCTCTACCAGGGCGCCGAAGTGCCCGCCTACGAACAGGAGCCGCCGGTCGTGGGGCGGGTCGTCGAGGATTCACCGGCCGAGCAGGCCGGCATCCGGCCGGGCGAGCAGATCGTCAGCGTTGCGGGCCGCGCCGTGGAGACCTGGGACGATCTGTTCGTCGCCGTCATGCCGCGCGCGGATCGGGAGATCCCCGTGGTCGTGCGGGACGGCCTCGGCCGCGAGCGAACCCTGGACGTGGTGCCGGCGGCGCGGACCGAGTACGAGATGGGCGACCTCGGCGTTGGACCGGAGATGCGTCCCCAGATCATCAACGTGGCGCCGGGCGACCCGGCTGACCGCGCCGGCCTGCAGGTGGGGGACGTCATCGTCGCCATCGACGGCGCGGACGTCGCGGGAGGCGACTTCGTCGACCGGATCAGCAACAGCGCCGGCACGCCGCTCGCGTTCACCGTCCAGCGCGGCGACCGGACGGAGCAGGTGCGGGTCACCCCGGAGATGCAGGGAGACCGCGCCATGATCGGCGTCGGCTTCTCGCCGTACGAGTTGCATGTGGTGGAGCCCGGCTTCTTCGAGGCGTTCTCGATGAGCCTGGAGCGGAACTACGAGTGGTCCGGGCTGATCTTCCAGACCCTGGCCGGCCTCGTGACGGCCGAGACCTCGCCGCGGCAACTGGTCGGCCCGGTCGGCATCGCCCAGCTTTCCGGCGGTGCCGCCCAGGTGGGGTGGGTGGCGCTGTTCAGCCTGATGGCGATGATCTCGCTCAACCTGGGAATCCTCAACCTTCTGCCGATCCCCATCCTCGATGGCGGGCACATCTTCATCATGGCCATGGAGGGGGTGAGCCGCCGCGACTTCAGCATGCGCGTCAAGGAACGGATGCTGCTGGCTGGCTTCGTCGTCCTGATGATGCTGATGGTGACGGTGATCTACAACGATCTGACGCGCATCGAGTGGATCGAGGCGCTCATGCCCTGGCGCTGAGCGGTCGCATAGGGCCGACAGGCTCCCTCGTCGCGCTTGGTCAGCCGGGCGCCTCACCCGCTCCCGGTGCTGAACGGGGTTTCACCACGGGCTTCCAGGAGCCCGTCGAGAGCCTGCGCGAGCCCGCAGTCGTCGTGCGTGCCGGTCACCGGCCAGCCCCGATCGAGGAGCGGAGCGACCGCGTTCCCCATCACGACCGGGGCGCCGGCGAATGCCAGCATCTCCCGATCGTTCAGGTTGTCGCCCACCGCCATGACGTTGTCGCGATCAATCTGCAGGCGACCGGCCAGCACGGCGAGTCCCGCGCCCTTGGAGGCCCCGGCCGTGATGATGTCGAGCAGCGAGAAGTCCTGCGCCGCGTACTCGGTCAGCGTGATGGTGACGCGATCCGCCTCCGGAAGGGCGCGCACGACATCGGCGAGCGCGCGCATCTGCGCGACGCTGCCGGTGTAGCCGACCTGCACCGGGTCCTCCGTCAGCGCCTCCTCGATCGGCTCCGCCCGCGTGATCCAGGCGCGGTTCCGTTCGTAGTACCACTGCCGTCGCGGGTGGCTCCAGTCGATGCCGTCGTAGACGTACTGGCGGGCGTCGTTCCGGTCGAAGATGGCGGCGACGCCTCGGTGCTTCGGCCGCGTCGCCGCGATGATGCCGCGTGCGACCTCGCGCGGCAGCAACCGGCTCGCGAGGGTCGCGCCGTCGAGTCGCTTGACGAGGGCGCCGTTGCTCACGAGGAAGGTGAGTCGATCTTCCGCCAGGGTCTCGTTCCACAGGGCGTCGCCGATCGGGCGGGCATGATGGAACGCGCGGCCGGTTGCGAGCGCTACGTGGATGCCGGCGCGCGCGGCGCGATGGACGGCGTCGCGGTTCCGGTCCGGGAGTTCGCCGCGGCCGTCGAGCAGCGTGCCGTCGATGTCGATGGCGACCAGGCGAATCGCGGTTCCGGACGAGGTCTCGGTGGCGGCACCACCGCCGGCGCCTGGCGCGCGGCCGGTCACGGGGCCGTCGCCGCCGGTTTTCGGGCGTAGTTGGCTTCGACGTAGTCGTCGATCAACTGGCGAAACGCTTCCGACAGCTCGTCGTACGAGCCGCGCAGCGTGGTGGCGTGCCTGCCGTCGATGTACACGGGGCAGGTGGGCGCCTCACCCGTGCCGGGGAGGCTGATGCCGATGTTTGCGGCCTTCGACTCTCCCGGGCCGTTGACGACGCAGCCCATGACGGCGACGGTCATCTCTTCGACGCCGTCGTAGGTCTGTTTCCACACCGGCATCATGCCGCGGACATAGGCCTGGATCTGTTCGGCGAGTTCCTGGAACGTCGTGCTCGTCGTGCGCCCGCAGCCGGGGCAGGCGGTGATGCTCGGCGCGAACGACCTGAGCCCGAGCGCCTGCAGCAGTTCGCACGCCGCGTAGACTTCTTCGCGCCGGTCGCCGTCCGGCTTCGGCGTGAGCGAAACGCGGATCGTGTCGCCGATTCCCTCGTTGAGGAGGATTCCCATCGCGGACGCCGACCAGACGAGACCCTTCGTGCCCATTCCCGCCTCGGTCAGGCCGAGATGCAACGGCTGCCTGGTCTGCCGGGCGAGCGCCCGGTAGACCGCCACCAGATCGCGCGGGCGCGACACCTTCGTGGAAATGACGATCTGCTGTTCGGTCAGGCCGCTCTCCAGGGCGAGGGCGGTCGAGTCGACGGCCGAGATCACCATGCACTCGTTGATGATCGCTTCCGACGTCATCCCCAGGTCGCGGTCGGTGTTTTCCTGCATCCGCGCCATGACCAGTTCCTGGTTGAGCGAACCGCCGTTGACGCCGATCCGCACCGGCTTGCCGTGGTCGGCGGCGACGCGGCAGATCGTCTGGAACTGCTCGTCCCGGCGAGCGCCGGTGCCGACGTTGCCCGGATTGATCCGGTACTTGTCGAGCGCCGCCGCGCAGTCGGGGTGACGGGTCAGGAGCTGGTGGCCGTTGTAGTGGAAGTCGCCGATGAGCGGTGCGGCCACTCCCGCGTCGAGCATCCGCTGCTTGATCTCCGGCACCGCGCGGGCCGCGTCGGCCTGGTTGACGGTAACCCGAACCAGCTCGGATCCCGCTTCCGCCAGTTCGATGCACTGCCGCGCCGTCGCCACCGCGTCGGCGGTATCGGTCATCGTCATCGACTGCACCGCGACCGGCGCTCCGCCGCCGAGGGTGAGCCCGCCGACCGGCACGGGACTCGTTCGATGCACGCGCACTTCAGTCGCCATTCCTGTCTGCATGATAGCGCCGTCGGGGTGGTGCCGACAGGCGACGGAGAGGATGGCCGGCCGGGCTGACCGCGTGGCCCTGCATAATAAAGAAAGACGGCGAATTTTTAATATGAAGCCCGGGGGAGGGCGCCTTATATTAAGAAATAGATGCTATACCTTTAATAGTCGATCGCGCCGCCCGGATGGTGCGATCGACGTCACGCTCCGTGTGAGCGGCGGAAAGGAACCAGCCCTCGAACTGGGACGGAGGCGGATATACCCCGCGGGCCAGCATGCCGCGGTGGAAGGCGGCGTAGGCGCCGGTGTCGGACGCGGTGGCCGAGACATCGTCGGTTATCGGCCCGGGATTGAAGAAGGGGGTCAGCACCGAGCCGGCGACGTTCACCGTCAAGGGCACGCCCGCTTCGCTCCCGGCGTCGCGCAGGCCGTCCGCCAGTCGTTCGCCGAGGCCGGCCAGACGCCGGTAGAGGTCGGCCGAAAGTTGTTCGAGGGCCCAGATCCCGGCCGTCATGGCGAGGGGGTTTCCCGACAGCGTGCCCGCCTGGTAGACGGGGCCGGCAGGGGCGACGCGATCCATCAGGTCGGCCCGCCCGCCGTACGCGCCGACCGGCAGGCCGCCGCCGATGATCTTCCCGAGGCAGGTGAGATCGGGCAGGACGCCGTACGCTTCCTGCGCGCCCCCCGGCGCCGCCCGGAAGCCGGAGATCACCTCGTCGAAAACCAGCACGATGCCGTCCGCGTCGCACAGTTTGCGCAGTGCTGCCAGGAAGCCGTCGGCGGGCGGCACGACGCCCATGTTGCCGGCAATCGGCTCGACGATTACCGCGGCGATCTTCCCGCGGTGCCGCTTCGCGAGGCGCTCGACCGACCCGATGTCGTTGTAGCGGGCGATCAGCGTGTCGGCCGCCGTGGCGCGCGCGACGCCGGGGCTGGTCGGCACGCCCAGCGTCATCGCGCCGGAGCCGGCCGCGACCAGGAAGCTGTCGGCGTGGCCGTGGTAGCACCCGGCGAACTTCACGATGCGATCGCGCCCGGTCGCCGCCCGCGCGACACGCACCGCGCTCATCGTCGCTTCCGTCCCGGAGTTGACGAACCGGACGCGGTCGACCGACGGAACGAGGCGGCAGACCAGCTTCCCCAGATCGACCTCGAGGGCCGTCGGCGCGCCGAAACTGGCGCCGCGCGCGGCGGCGGCGCGGAGTGCCCGGGTGAGGCCGGAAGGGGCGTGGCCATGGATGAGCGGCCCCCACGACATGACGTAATCGATGTAGCGGTTGCCGTCGACGTCGGTGATGCGGGCGCCGCGGGCGCGTGCGATGAACGGCGGCTGCCCGCCGACCGATGCGAAAGCGCGGACGGGACTGCTGACGCCGCCGGGCAGGACGGTCCGGGCCTGCTCGAAGAGGCGATCGGATTGGGTCGGCGGCATCGGGAGCGAACCATATCACGGGGCTCCGGTGCGCCGGCGTCCTGACATCCGGCCGCCGGACGGTATGATGCCGCCCCATGACCCGTGCGGCGGCGTCCCCGAACGACGGGGACCCGTGCGACATCTGTGGCGCTTCCGGATCCATGACGCCCCTACTCGAAGCGGGTCTGCCCGGTGTGGGGCCTGCCTGGATCCATGTCTGCGGGCGCTGCGGCTTCCGCCAGGTGCGGCCGCGGCTTGACCCCGCCGCCCTCGACGCGCTCTACGGCGCCGACTACTTCGACACGTCGTCGGCGCACGGCTTCGCGGAGTACGCGCGCCAGCGCCAGCGCTACGAGCGCGACGCCTTCTTCCTCGCGCGCGAGCTGCGCGCCCTGCGTCCCGCCGGGGGGCGTCTGCTCGAGGTGGGGAGCGCCCTCGGGTTTCTCCTGGACGCTCTTGCGCGCGGCAGCGACTGGCGCGTGGAAGGCGTCGAGGTATCCGGTTTCGGCGCCTGGTATGCCAGAGACCGCTTTGGGGCGACGGTTCATCACGGCACGCTGGAGGACGCCGCGTTCGCTCCGTCGTCGTTCGACTACATCGTTCAGAAGGATCTGCTGGAGCATGTGATCCATCCGCGCCGCCACCTGCAGGAGACGCTGCGCATCCTGCGCCCCGGCGGCCGGCTGCGGCTGGTTACGCCCAACGGCGACGCGGACGTCCGGCCGCTCCAGCGGGCCGTCGCCGCCGCGGGGCGGGACGAGTTGCCGCTTCTGGGGCAGGGCCACCTGTCGTTCTTCACGCGCCCGCAGTTGATCCGGCTGCTTGAGGAGACCGGTTTCCGCCTGCTCCGGATCCGGGCCATCGGCCTCCGGCGGGGACTTCGCGCGCTCGGCGTCGTTCCCGGCTGGCGGAGCCGCGCCGCGCTTGTCCCGCGCACGTCGCTGGCGGTGAACGCGCCGGCCGCCGGGGCCGGGGCAGAGGCCGGGGCGGAAGGCGAGCCGGTCTCCGGCGTCGGCCCGGACCCGTCCGCCCATGCCGAAACGGCGGAGCGCGTCGACGCCGAGATCGCCCGCCGTCACCGGGCCGTCCGGGGCTGGCGGCCGTACTGGCGCTACCGCCGCGCGCTGAAACGGATGGACGCGCTACCGCCGCCGTTCGATCTCGGCCAGGACTTCGAGCTGCTCCTGGAAAAGGCGCGCCCGGGTGGACACGCAGGCTCCTGAACGCGGGCTGACGGACCGACCGGCCGGCGTGCCGGCTGTGACACAATAGACGTTTGTCGTGAGGCAGTGGGGGCTATGACACGTTCGATGAGACAGTTGGTGTTGGCGTTGGGTCTGGCGGTTCTGGCGGCGGCGGCGTTCGGAATGACGCCGGCGGCGGCCCAGGAACGCACGATCAATGACGGGGTCTATACGTCGGCGCAGGCCGCGAGCGGCCGCGAATCGTATCGGGAGCACTGTGCGGCGTGCCACGCCACCAACCTCATGGGTGGCGAGATGGCGCCGGGGCTGGTCGGCCCGGACTTCGTCGGCGGCTGGAGCGGCGAGACGCTCTGGGAGTTCGCCGACTACACCAACGCCACCATGCCGCAGGACGCGCCCGGGCGGCTGACGGCGGACGAGTTGAACGACATCATCGCTTTCATCCTGGAGTCCAACGAGTACCCGGCGGGATCCGACGCGCTCGCCATCGACCTCGACAACGAGGGCGATCCGATCATCATCGACTGACTGGCGGGCGGCGTCAGGCCGGCCGGACCGGCCGATGGCGTCAGGCCAGGCTGCGCGCTGCTTCGCGTGCGTAGTAGGTGATCACGATCTCGGCGCCGGCGCGCCGGATGGCAGTGAGGGTCTCCATCATTGCGCGCGGCTCGTCGATCCAGCCGTTTCGCGCTGCCGCCTTGAGCATCGCGTACTCGCCGCTGACGTGGTACGCGGCGAGCGGCACGTTGAACGTCGCCTTCACGCGCGCCATGACGTCGAGGTAGTGGATCGCCGGCTTCACCATCACGATGTCGGCGCCTTCTTCGATGTCCAGCTCCACTTCGCGGAGCGCTTCGGCGGCGTTCGCCGGGTCCATCTGATGCGTCCGGCGGTCGCCGAACGCCGGCGCCGAATCGGCGGCGTCGCGGAACGGGCCGTAGAAGGCCGAGCAGTACTTGGCGGCGTAGGACATGATCGCCACGTCGGCATACTGGCCGTCGTGTTCGGGATCGTCGAGCGCGTCGCGGATCGCCCCCACGCGGCCGTCCATCATGTCGGAGGGCGCGACGATGTCGGCGCCGGCCCGGGCGTGCGAGACGGCGACACTGGCGAGACGCTCGACCGTGGCGTCGTTGAGGATCGTCTCGCCTTCCAGGATCCCGCAGTGGCCGTGCGACGTGTACTCGCAGAGACAGACGTCGGTGGCTACCAGAACGTCCGGCGTCGCCCGCTTGATGGCCCGGACCGCCGCCTGCACGGGGGCGGCGTCGTCATCCGCGGCGGTGCCGACGAAATCCTTCGCGGCTGGAAGCCCGAACAGTAGAACGCCGGGGACGCCCTCCGCGGCGGCGGCCGAAGCCTCCGCCACCGCCTCGTCGACCGAGAGCTGACAGACGCCCGGCATCGAGGGCACCTCGCGGCGGACCCCTTCGCCCTCGCAGACGAAGAGCGGGTAGATCAGGTTCGCCGGCGAGAGGCGCGTCTCCCGCACGAGGTCGCGCATGGCCGCCGACCGGCGCAGCCGGCGCGGGCGACGCGCCAGGTCGAGCGCCGCCGACACCCTGACGGTATCCACCACACTGCCTACTCTACACAACCGTCACCCGTGCCGGGCGATTGCCTCCGCCAGGGCGGGAACGGTCGCCTTCGCGGGAACGATGTCGGCCCCGAGGCCCAGATCCTCGAGCGCCCGGGTGGTCACCGGGCCGATGGAGGCGACCGCGATGTCGGCCAGGAGCCTCCTGGCGCGATCGGGTCCTCCGAGCAGCGAGACGAACGTCCGGACGGCGGAGGGGCTGGTGAACGTCACGACCTGCAGCTCGCCGCGGTCGAGCATGCCGGCGAGGTCCGTATCGCCGGTGTCGGTGACCGCGATTGTGCGGTAGGCCACCACGTCGGTGACGGCGGCTCCGGCCCCGCGCAGCGCGTCCGGAAGTTCCGGCGACGCGAGGCTGGCGCGGGGGAGGAGGATGCGCGCGCCGTCGAGGTCGTGGTTGCGTATCAGTTCCTCGGCGGCGGCCTCGGCACGGTGCTGCTCCGGGATGACGTCGGCGCGGACGCCGTAGTGGCCGAGCCGCGCGGCCGTGGCGGGGCCGACCGCCACGACCTTCGCCTGGCCCAGCCGCGGGTCGGCGCCCGCGAGCCTCGACAGCAGGGCTTCGACGCCGTTGGCCGACGTAAAGACGATCCAGTCGAAACCGGCGGCCTCGGAGCACGCGCGGGCGAGGGGGGTGTCGTCTTCCGGAGGGGCAATCCGGATCATCGGAACGATCACCGGATCGGCGCCGAAGGCGCGGAGCGCGTCGGCGAAGTCGGCCGCCTGATGGCGCGGGCGCGTGATGAGCACGCGCCGGCCGGCGAGGGGGAGGTGCGGGGTGGACGTCGGTCCGGAGGCCCGCGCACGGGCCGGCGCACCCCCCGGTGCACCCATCAGCGCCCCAACCGGCCGGCCGAGCAGGTCGGCGGCGCCGGCTTCCAGGAGCGCATGGGCAACCCGTTGGCCCAGCCCGGCGGCATCGTCCAGAGGCGCCGCCCCGGCCTGGCGGATGAGTTGCCTGCCGTCGGGGGCGGCGACCACGACTCGAAGCCGGAGCCTGCCCCCGTCGACGGTGGCCATGGCGCCCAGGGGCGTGCGGCAGTCGGCGCCGAGGGCCTCGACGAGTGTTCTTTCGGCGGTCAGGGCGGCCACCGTCTCGCGGTTGGCGAGCGCGGCGATCAGGTCGCGGGTCGGCTCGTCGCCGGCCCGGTACTCGGCGGCGAGGATCCCTTGCCCGGGAGCTGGCAGGCAAACGTCGAACGGCAGGTGCGCGGCGATCCGATGGGCGAGGTCGAGACGCTGGAGGCCGGCTGCGGCGAGGATGAGCGCGTCGTAGTCGCCGTCGTCCAGCTTTCGGAGCCGGGTGCCGACGTTGCCGCGGATCGGCAGAATGTCGAGTTGCGGATACGCGTGGCGGAGTTGCGCCGTGCGCCGGATGCTGCCGGTGCCGATCCGGATCCCGCCGGTGGCAAGCAGGCCGTCCGCGGAGCCGCCGGAGGGGCCATCCGCCGACGGGACGATACTGTCGTGAGGATCCGCCCGCTCCAGCACCGCGCTGACCGTCAGGCCGGGCAGGCGGTCGGCCGGCAGGTCCTTCGCGCTGTGGATGGCCAGGTCCACGCGCCCGTCCGCCAGCGCCTCCTCGATCTCCTTGACGAAGAGGCGCTTGCCGCCCTCTTCCGCGAGCGGACGCTCCGACGGCCGGTCGCCGGTCGTCCTGATGATGACCAATTCGGCCGGCGGGCCGCCGCACCCGGCGATGGCGGCGGCGACGCGGTTGGCCTGCCAGAGCGCCAGCGGGCTGCCGCGCGTGCCGATCCGGAGACCGCTCACCGGCGGCGCACCGGCTGATCGCGGAGGCGGAAGAGGCGGTTGAGGGTGTCGGCGTCGGTGGCGGCGGCCTCGTCGTCCGGCGCGTCCTTCAACCGCTCGGTCGGGGACGACAGCAACCGCTCGACGAGCAGGCGCGTCACCTCGTCGACGCGCGCCCGGGCCTCGGGAGACAGCGCTGCGAGCTTGGGCGAGAGGCGCTCGATCTCTTCCTGCCGCGTCCGTTCGAAGTGTTCGCGGAGCGCCACGACGGTGGGGATGGCGCCGCGCGACCGCAGCCAGCGCATGTAGGCCTCGGCCTCCTCGCGGACCATCTGCTCGCCGCGGTCCACCTGCGCCTGCCGGCGCGCCAGGTTCTCGCGTACGATCGTCTGGAGGTCGTCGATGTTGTAGAGGAAGACCTGCTCAAGTTTGCTTGCGGCCGGCTCCACGTCGCGCGGCAGGCCGATGTCGATGATGAAGAGCGGCCGGTCGCGCCGCGGCCGCATCGCGTCGGCGACATGCTCGCGCGTCAGCATCCACTTCGACGACCCGGTCGCGGTGACGACGATGTCGGTCGCCGTCAGCTCGTCCGTAATGGACTCCCAGGGCACGGCAACGCCGCTGACCTTCGCGGCGAGCGCCTGGGCATGCGCCGCGGTCCGGTTGGCGACGCCGATCCGCCCCACATCCTGCGACTCCAGGTGCGTGGCGGTCAACTCGGCCATCTCGCCGGCACCCACCACCAGCGTCCGGCGCCCGGCGAGGGTGCCGAAGATCTTCCGTGCGAGCGAGATCGCCGCGTAGCTGACGGAAACCGCTCCCTCTCCCAGGCCGGTCTCCGCGCGGACCCGCTTGCCGGCGGCGAAGGCATGATGGAACAGGCGGTTGAGCAACGCGCCGGTGAAGCCCCATTCGGACGCGGCGGCGAAGGAGTCCTTCACCTGGCCGGCGATCTGCGGCTCGCCCACGACGAGGGAGTCGAGTCCCGAGACGACGCGGAACAGATGTCGCGCCACGTCGCCCTGGCTCCGGCCATAGAGGTGCGGGGCGAGTTCCGGCTCCGGCACGTCGTGGAACGAACTCATGAACGACGTCAGCCGGTCGCGCGCCCGTTCGGCGTCTTCGCACGCCGTGTAGATCTCGGAACGGTTGCACGTGGAGAGCACCACCGCCTCGCCGACGCCGTCGAGTCCGGCGATCCCGGCCAGCGCGTCGGCCATCCCGCGCCGCTCGAAGTCGATCCGCTCGCGCAGGTCAACCGGTGCGCTGTGGTGGCTCGCCCCGAGAAGGAACAGGTGCATCCGTCCGCCTGCAGTGCCGTCAGTCGAGCGTGTAGAAGTTGTGGCTCTCGGTTCCGAAGTAGCCGATCGGAACGAAATTGAGCATCAGGATGGCGAAGCCGATCGCCGACAGCCAGGCCGCGCGCCGGCCGCCCCAGCCGATTGCGCGGCGCGCGTACAGCTCGAAGGTGTACACGCCCCAGCAGAGCAGCACCGTGAAGATTTTCGGATCGAGCAGCGACATCGCCTGCACGCGCGGGTCGGCCGTCGCCGAACCCACCTGCAGCAGCCAGACTCCGCCGACCGTGAGGCCGACGGTGAGGAAGATCCAGCCGATGGCGACGGCGCGGCTGTTCATCCGGTCGAGGTTGTCCAGCGACGGCAGCCGCGCGTAGAAGACGCCCAGGTGTTTTCCCTTCAGTTCCTTGAAGAGCAGCAGGTACGTGACGCTGATGACGCAGGCGAGGGCGAACGCGGCGTACGCCATCAGCAGCGAGGAGACATGGGTTTCGAACCAGCGGCTTTCCAGCACCGGCGGACGCGCGGAGACGCTGTTGCCGATGGCCGGAATCAGTTGCAGCGCGACCAGCAGCGGGGCGATGAACAGGCCCATTGCGCGCTCGCCGGTCGTCATCTCGGTGTAGAGATAGGCGAGGGCCAGCACCCAGACGAACGCCGAGATGGCGCCGGTGGTGCCGGCCAGCGGGACATGCCCCACCTGCATCGTCTGCATGCCGATGATGAAGGTGTGGACGAGCGACCCGGCGCCGAGGGCCATCGTGGCCAGTTCCCCGGACCGTGCGGTGCGTTGCCAGAAATGGACGGCGTAGGCGACTCCGGCGATGGCGTACAGGACGAGCGGAATCGCGTTCATGGTCAGCCGCTCGGCGCGTAGTAACCCTGCTTGGTTCGCGCCGTCACGTGCTCCCGGTCGGCCCGGACGACGATGCGCCGCCACGCGCCGTTGCGGAGCGGGTTGGCCGAGATGTAGCCGACTGCGTACTGGCTCGACAGCTCGTCGGAAATCTGCTGATAGATGGCCTGGAGCTCCTCCGCCTTCTCCGGGAAGAAGGCGCGGCCGCCGGTTTCCTGGGCCAGTTGGCGCAGGACGAAATCCGCCTCGCGGAATCCGCGGCGGGTCCGGCTTTCGTCCGACTGCAGGCCGATCGAGTAGATGGCGGTTTCGGAGCGCTTCGCCAGCTCGAGCACTTCATCGAAGGTGACGAGGCTGGAGGTGTCCTCGCCGTCCGAGAGGACGATGATCGCCTCGCGGCGCAGGTCGGCCTCCTGCAACGGCGCCTTGGCCATCTCCCGCAGCGCGATGTAGAGCGCGTTGTAGAGCGAGGTTGAGCCGCCCGCGGTGGTCTGGCGGATGGCGGTCTCGAGCCGCTCGATGTCGTTCGTGAAGGTCTGCAGGATATCGACGCGGCTGTCGAAATCGACCACCTCCGCCAGGTCCTCGGTCCGGAGCCGCTCGGCGAAACCGATCGCGGCTTCCTGCGCGGTGGTCATCCGCTCGTCCATGCTTGCGCTGGTGTCCATGAGCAGCGCGAGCGCAATGGGGAGCTGGGTCTTCGTGAAGAAGGTGACGTCCTGCTGGACGCCGTCCTCGTAGACGCGGAAGTCACCCTGTTCCAGGTCGGTCACGAAGCGGCCGTCCCGGTCGGTGACGGTAATGCTGAGCGAAACGACATCGATGCCCGCCCGGAATGTCGGGGGCTGCGCGTCAGGCGGCTGGGCGGCCGCGGTGATGGCCAGCAGCGACGCCCCGGCTGCCGCCGCGATCGCCCGGTCGATCCGCATCACGGCCGTTCTCCTTCACGTCTGAGGGGTGTGCCGCGCGCTTCCAGGTCCGGGCGGTTCACGTCGACGGAAACCGTCTCGGGCGGGATGAGGGCGCCGGGGCGCGAGTACGTGACGAGGTACTGACCGCGCAGTTCCGCCACCAGATCGTCCATCGCGCGTTCGAGCGCGGAGCTGGCCATCAGGTCCCGATGGCGCCCTCCGCTCTCCGAGGGGCCGCGCTGGAGCACCATGTCGCGCTCGATGAGCTGCTGCCGATCGAGGTTGCCGCCGAACCCTCCGAAGCCGGCCGGCGCGTTGCGTCGATCGATGAGCGAGAAGATGTATACGGCGGCGCCGCTCTCGTCCACCGCCTCCAGCGTCTGGCGGGCGTTCCGGTTGCTGTAGTCGATCCCGTTGCTCGCCACCGCGACGATTACCGGCCGGTCGGGCGCGCGCTGCACGATCCCGTCCGCCACCTGGTCGATGGCGTCGAGCAGGTACGCGGCTTCGCCCTGCCGCGGAAACACTTCGCCGATGCCCTCGATGAGCCGTTCGAGATCCCGGGTGGCGGGGACCAGGATGCGCGGCGCCCCGCCGAAGGTGACGAGGGCGATCTCGTTGTCGCCATGCATCCCGTCCACGAACGCTTCGAGGCCGCTCCGGATGTGGGAGGTGGCGCGGACGGCGGCCTGGCTGGTGTCGGCAAGGAGGATGACGTGCCGGCCGTCAGCCGCCGGCTCGACGCGGAGCACCTCGCGGGGCACGTCGTCCTCGCGGATCTCGAAGTCCGTCGTCGTGAGATCGGGAACCGGGCCCCCGTCGTCGTCGAGGACCGAAACCAGAATCTGCCGCTCGGTGGGGGCGGAGGTCGGCTGGGCGGCGAGAAGCGCGCCTGCCGTCAGCACGAGGACCAGCGCGAACACCGCGCGGTAGTGCGACATGGGTTGTCAAACCTGATGCGAGTATATAGAATCTGCGCGGTTTTCCCGCCCGCACGGGCGCGCTCCCGAACCAAAGATGCTCGACGCTTACATCCCGATTCTCCTGTTCATTCTCGTCGCGATCGGATTCGCGATCTTCACCCTGATGATCTCGAAACTGGTCCATTCGAGCAGTTTCAACAAGGTGAAGCTGGAGCCCTACGAGTGCGGGATCGAGCCGCTGACCGACGCGCGCGACCGCTACAGCGTCCGGTACTACCTGGTCGCGATGCTCTTCGTCATCTTCGACGTCGAAACGGTCTTCATGTTTCCCTGGGCGGTCGTCATGGACGAGCTGGCGCTCTTCGGCCTGATCGAGATGCTGGTCTTCCTCTTCATCCTGGTGATCGGCTACGTGTACGCCTGGCGCAAGGGCGCGCTCGACTGGGCCTGACGGCAGGGGCGGCGACCACTTCCATGACGGACGAGACCAAGCCGGAAGGGCAGGGAGGCGGCGCGCCGGAACGGCCCGCGCCCCAACCCGAGGCGGGAGCCCCCGCCCGGCCGAAGCCCGTGCCCGCGCCGGGGGCCGCTGCCCGTCCGCGGCCGAAGCCGAAGCCGAAAGCTCCGCCGGAGCCGCCCAAGGGCCCCGAGGATCAGGCGCCCCCCGAGGGGATGGCGCTTCCGCCGGTGGTCACCGCGCTCCAGCAGGGCGTGCCGGGCGCCGTGTCCCAGGTTGCCTACTGGGTGGGCGACTGGACGGTCATCGTCGCCGCCGATCGCCTGCTTGACGTCATGCACTTCCTGCACGACGATCCGGCGACCGCGTTCGACTACTGCTCGGACATCACGGCGGTCGACTGGCCCCCGCGGCAGCAGCGCTTCGACGTGGTCTACTGCCTCTACTCCACCCGGCACCGCCACCGGCTGCGCGTGAAGGTGCGGGCCGGCGAGAACGATCCGATCGAGTCGGTCACCGCGATCTGGACCGCGGCCAACTGGCTGGAGCGCGAGGTGTGGGATCTGTTCGGCGTGAACATCGTGAACCATCCCGACCTGCGCCGGATCCTGATGCCGGACGAGTGGCAGGGCTACCCCCAGCGGAAGGACTATCCGCTGGAGGGTCCGGGCGAGCTGCTGATGGAGAACCCGCAGGACTGGCTGCGGGTCCGGAACCTGCCGGACGAAACGATGGTGGGCGCCCCGGACGAGGAGATGGAATAGCGTGGCCGATCCGATGACGACAACGCTCGCGGCTCCGCGCGCCTCGTCGACGCAGTTCGACACGGACGAGCTCGTTATCAACATGGGGCCGCAGCACCCCAGCACGCACGGCGTGCTGCGCGTGGTGCTGAAGCTCGACGGCGAGAGGGTGATCGACGCCGACTGCGTCATCGGCTACATCCACCGCGGCATCGAGAAGCTCTCCGAGAACCGGGACTGGACGCAGATCATCCTGCTCACGGACCGGATGGACTACGTCGCCGCCGCCACCAACAACCTCGGCTACTGCGAGACGGTCGAGAAGCTGATGGACGTCGAGGTGCCGCGCCGGGCGCGCTACGTCCGGACCATCCTCGCCGAGTTGCAGCGGATCGCCAGCCATTGCCTCTGGCTCGGCACGCACGCGATGGACATCGGCGCGATGACGGTCCTGCTCTACGCGTTCCGCGAGCGGGAGTTCGTCCTCGACCTGTTCGAGGAATTCTGCGGCGCGCGGCTCACGTACAACTCGATGCGGGTCGGCGGCCTGCCGCTCGACATCCCGCCCGGCTGGGACCGGAAGGTGCTGGCGTTCTGCGACCTGATGGAAGGGAAGCTGAACGACTACGAGACGTTGCTCACGAACAACCGCATCTGGCTGCAGCGCACGCGCAACGTCGGCGTCATTCCGGCGGACGAGGCGATCAGTCTGGGCCTGTGCGGTCCGCCGCTCCGGGGTTCCGGCGTGCTGCGCGACGTCCGCAAGGACGAGCCGTACGCGGCGTACGACGAGTTCGATTTCAACGTCCCGATCGGGACGAACGGCGACACCTATGACCGCTACCTGATCCGGATGGACGAGTTCCGCGAGTCGATCCGGATCATCCGCCAGGCCATCGAGGGGCTGCCGGAAGGACCGTTCGTCGGCAAGGTGCCGCGCCTGCTGAAACCGCGCGCCGGCGAGACCTACCATGCGATCGAGTCGCCGAAGGGAGAACTGGGCTACTTCATCGTGAGCGACGGGAAGTCGACCAATCCGTACCGCTTCCGCGTCCGGCCGCCGTCGTTCTGCAACCTGCAGGGGCTCCGGCGCCTGGTGGTGGGGCACATGGTCGCGGACGTCGTGGCGCTGATCGGCACCATCGACATCGTTCTGGGGGAGGTGGACCGGTAGGCTGCGGCCCGGCCGGCGAACGCCATGGACGCCTTCCTGGAGACCTTTGTCGCCCCGTTGCTCAAAATCGCGATACTGCTGAACGCAGTGCTCGTCGCGGTCACCTTCCTGGTGCTGATGGAGCGGAAGGTGATCGCCTGGGCGCAGTCGCGGCTGGGTCCGATGCGCGTCGGGCCGTACGGCATCCTGCAGGCGATCGTCGACCCCATCAAGCTGATCCTCAAGGAGGACATCACCCCGCGCAAGGTGGACCGCTACGTCTTCACGCTGGCCCCGATCATGAGTCTGGTGCCGGCGCTGGTGGTCTGGTCGGTCGTGCCGTTCGGGCCTGACCCGCTCTACTACGTCAGCAACGTCAACGTCGGGCTGCTGTTCATCATCGCGGTGACGTCGATCGGCGTCTACGGGATCATCCTCGGCGGCTGGGCGTCGAACTCGAAATACCCGCTGCTGGCCAGCCTGCGCGCTTCGGCGCAGCTCATCAGCTACGAGATCGCGGTGACGATGACGCTCGTGAGCGTGATTCTGACGACGGGCACGCTCAACCTCGTCGACATCGTGGAGGCGCAGCGCGACAGCGGGCTGTGGTTCGCCTTCATTCAGCCGGTGGCCCTGGTGCTGATTTTCATCGGCGGCCTGGCCGAAACGAACCGTGCGCCGTTCGACCTGCCGGAGGCGGAAACCGAGCTGACCGGCGGGTTCCACACCGAGTACAGCGGCATGCGGTTCTCGCTGTTCTTCCTGGCGGAATACGCCAACATGATCGTCATCTCCGCGATCGTCGTGGTGATGTTCTTCGGGGGTTGGCTGCGGCCGTTCCCCGGCATCGAGGCGCTGGCGTTCCTCGACTTCGTGCCCCCCTGGATCTGGTTCACCGGCAAGGTCTTCCTCTTCCTCTACGTCTTCATCTGGATCCGGGCGACGCTTCCGCGCTACCGCTACGACCAGTTGATGGCCCTCGGCTGGAAGGTGCTGATCCCGGTCGCGATCGCCAACCTGGTGGTGACCGGCGTGCTGAAGGTGCTGCTGTAGACGATGGTTGACGCACTGGTCTTCTGGGTGCTGGCGACGGCGATTCTCGGCCTGGGAATCGCGGTGGTTTCCGCCCGCAGCGCCGTCCACAGCGTGCTGTTCCTGGTGATGAACTTCCTCCTGGTGGCGATCCTCTACGTGACGCTCGCGGCGGAGTTCGTGGCGGTGATCCAGGTGCTGGTGTACGCCGGCGGGATCGTCGTGCTCTATCTGTTCGTCGTCATGCTCGTCAACCTCAAGAAGGAACCGGAGCGCTTCTCCGACCCGCGGCGCGCCGCCCGGACCGGTCTGGTGCTGGCCGGCGCGGTGCTGGCGGAACTGGTTGGCATCGCCGTGGTGGTGGCCTACCGGGGAACGGGCACGGCGGTCACTACGGGCGGCCTCGGCTCCGACACGCCCTACGCGACCGGCAACACCGAGCAGCTCGGCTGGGTGCTCTACACCAACTACCTGATTCCGTTCGAGCTGGCGTCGATGCTGCTGCTGGTGGCGATGATCGGCGCCATCGTGCTCGCGAAGCGCCAACTGGGCGCGATCCGCGAAGCGGACGAGAGGAGCGGGGAGTAACGATGGGCCTGCTCGAGGTTACGCCGCTCCACTACAGCCTGCTGGCCGCGGCGCTGTTCATGATTGGCGTCATCGGCGTGCTGGTGCGCCGCAACGTCATCATCATCTTCATGTCGATCGAGTTGATCCTGAACGCGGTCAACATCAACCTGATCGCCCTCGCGCATCAGTTGCAGGACCTGGCGGGACAGGTGTTCGTCGTTTTCGTCATCGCGGTGGCGGCGGCCGAGGCGGCGGTGGGTCTCGGCATCATCATCGCGTTCTATCGCAACAAGGAGACCGTCAACATCGACGAGATTCAGTTGATGCGGTGGTAGCACGGTAGTTCCATGGACCTCATCTGGTTGATCCCGCTCCTGCCCGGTATCGGCGCCGCTATCAACGGCCTGATCGGGATCCGCTATTTCAGCAAGAAGACCGCCGGCATGCTGGCCGTCACGACGATGGCGGGCGCGCTCGTCCTGAGTGTCTACGCGTTCGCGCAACTGCTCGGCGACGCCGACCGGTACCACCGGGTGGAGGTGGCGCACTGGATCCCGCCGATCCCGCTGGAAACCGTGGGGGGCATGGGCTCGTTCGAGGTCCCGTGGGCGTTCACCCTTGACCCGCTCAGCGGGATGATGCTGCTGGTCGTGACCGGCATCGGATTCCTCATCCACATCTATTCCGTCGGCTACATCGACCACGAGCCGCGGGGCGGGGTGGCGCGCTTCTTCTGCTACCTGAACCTCTTCTGCTTCTTCATGCTGACGCTCGTGCTGGGAAGCAACTTCCTGGTGATGTTCGTCGGCTGGGAAGGGGTCGGGCTCTGCTCGTACCTGCTGATCGGCTACTGGTACACGAAGAAGAGCGCGTCGGACGCCGGCAAGAAGGCGTTCATCGTCAACCGCATCGGCGACTGGGGCTTCATCCTCGGCATCTTCCTGATCTTCTTCACGTTCGGGACGCTCGACTTCCGCGCCGTGGCGGAGGCGGCCTCCGCGATGCCGGTGGAGACCGCGGCGGTCGGCTTCGGCGTCCTGTCGCTCATCTGCCTCCTGCTCTTCATCGGCGCCACCGGAAAGAGCGCGCAGATTCCGCTGTACGTCTGGCTGCCCGACGCGATGGAAGGCCCGACCCCGGTTTCCGCGCTCATCCATGCCGCGACGATGGTGACGGCGGGCGTCTACATGGTCTGCCGCAACGCCGTGCTGTTCGAGCAGGCGCCGATGGTGATGGCGGTCGTCGCGGTCGTGGGCGTGCTGACGGCGCTGATGGCGGCGACGATCGGCCTCGTCCAGAACGACATCAAGCGGGTGCTGGCGTACTCCACGGTGTCGCAGCTCGGCTACATGTTCCTCGCGACCGGCGTCGGCGCGTTCGCGGCGGGCGCCTTCCACCTGATGACGCACGCCTTCTTCAAGGCGCTCCTCTTCCTCGGCAGCGGATCGGTCATCCACGGGATGAACGAGGAGCAGGACATGCGGAAGATGGGCGGCCTGAAGTCGAAGATGCCGATCACTTTCTGGACGATGACGATCGGCGCGGTGGCCATCGCGGGCATCCCGCCGCTGTCGGGCTTCTTCAGCAAGGACGAGATCCTCTACCGGACGTTCCTGCACAGCCCGATCCTCTGGGGCCTCGGCGCCCTCACCGCCCTGATGACGGCGTTCTACATGTTCCGCCTGATCAACATGACCTTCTTCGGGGCCTACCGCGGGCCGGCCCCGGATGCGCACGGCGAAGGCCACGGCGACGCGCACGGGCATGCCTGGCACGGGCCCCACGAGTCGCCGCGCGTCATGACGACGCCGCTCATCGTGCTTGCCATCGGCGCGGTCGTCGCGGGTTTCGTCGGCGTGCCCGCCGCGCTCGGCGGCAGCAACATGATCGAGCACTTCCTCGAGCCGAGCTTTACCGTGGGCGCGTTGCACGCCGCCGAGGAGGAGCACCACTACGAGATCGAGTGGGCGCTGATGGCGTTCTCGGTGCTGCTCGCGGTCGGCGGCATCTGGTTCGCCCGGCGGAACTACGTGCAGCAGCCGGAGAAGTCGGAGGAGATGGCCGCGTCCTTCGCCGGCGCCCACCGCGTCCTGACCAACAAGTACTACGTCGACGAGCTGTACGACGCGACGGTCGTGCGGGGCACCATGGGGAGTGCGGGCGGCCTCTGGACCGTCGACAAGCGCGTGGTGGACGGGGCGGTGAACGGCACCGGCTGGACCACCATCATGGGGTCATGGGTATCCCACGTCCTCGACAAGTACGTCGTCGACGGCCTGGTCAACCTGACCGCCTGGGTCTGCGGGGAGGCGAGCTACGTGTTCCGCCGCGTCCAGACCGGCCTGATCCAGAACTACGCGTTCGCCACGCTGGTCGGGGTGTTCGCTTTCATCACGTGGTACCTGTTTGCCCGCTAGCCTGGCCACGAGTGCAGTGTCATGAATAACGTCCTCGACTTCCCGCTGCTGTCGCTGATCCTGTTCACGCCGCTGATCGGCGCGATCATCCTGCTGTTCGTCAGCCAGCAGAACGGGAACCTGATCCGCTGGATCGCCAACATCACGGCCGTCGCCGGTTTCCTGGTGTCGCTCCCGCTCTGGTTCTGGTACGACGGCACGAATCCGGAGTGGCAGTTCCGCGAGCACCTGCAGTGGATTCCGTCGATCGGCGCTTCCTACAGCCTCGGCGTCGACGGCTTCAGCGTCCTCCTGATCCTGCTGACGACGATGATGGGCGTCATTGCCGTCCTGTCGTCATGGACGGCCATCCAGATGCGGGTGAAGGAGTACTACATCTTCCTGCTGATGCTCCAGACCGGGATGATCGGCGCGTTCGTCTCGCTCGACTTCCTGCTCTTCTTCCTCTTCTGGGAAGTGATGCTGGTGCCGATGTACTTCCTCATCGGCATCTGGGGGAGCGACAACCGGCTGTACTCGGCGATCAAGTTCTTCCTCTTCACCCTGGTCGGCAGCGTCATCATGCTGCTCGGCATCCTGGCCGTCTACTTCTACCAGCACTCGATCACCGGGGTGTACACGTTCGACGTGACGGTGTTCCACGAGCTGAACATCCCGTACGACCTGCAGTGGTGGATCTTCCTGGCGTTCTTCCTCGGGTTCGCGGTCAAGGTGCCGATGTTCCCGTTCCATACCTGGCTGCCCGACGCGCACACCGACGCGCCGACGGCGGGATCGGTCATCCTGGCCGCCGTCCTGCTGAAGATGGGGACCTACGGCTTCATTCGCTTCAGCCTGCCGATCCTGCCCGAGGGGTCGGCGGCGTTCGTGCCGGCGGTGGTGATCCTGTCCATCATCGGGATCGTCTACGGCGCGCTCGTCGCCATGGCGCAGCGTGACTGGAAACGGCTGGTGGCGTATTCGAGCGTCAGCCACATGGGGATGGTGATGCTCGGCATGTTCGCGCTGACGCCGGTCGGCATCACCGGCAGCATCGTGCAGCAGCTCAACCACGGCATTTCGACCGGCGCGCTGTTCCTCATCGTCGGCATCGTCTACGAGCGGCGGCACACTCGGCTCATCGCGGAGTACGGCGGACTGTCGAAGGTGATGCCGATCTACGCCGCGGTCTTCCTGGTGATGACGATGTCGTCGATCGGATTGCCGACGCTGAACGGCTTCATCGGCGAGCTGCTGATCCTGCAGGGGATCTTCGTCGTCTCGAAGACCTGGGCGTTCTTTGCCGCGAGCGGCATCGTGCTGGGCGCCGCCTACATGCTCTGGCTGTACCAGCGGACCATGTTCGGGACCGTGGACAACCCGAAGAACGAGGGGCTCCCCGACCTCAGCCTGCGCGAGTTCGCGACGTTCGTGCCGCTGCTGATCCTGGCGGTCTGGATCGGCCTCTACCCGAAGCCGTTCCTCGACCGGCTCGAGACTTCGGTCGACAAGGTCATGATGCGGGTGAACGCCGAGTACACGCCGCGGTTCGCGCTGCGCGAGGCGGGAGACGGATCGGTCGAGGTGGCGGTGGATGCCAGCCCCGCCGCCGACGACGCGGCAGGGAACTAACCGTCGACAGGAACCTGAATGCCAGCCGGATTCACCGCCGCCGACTTCTACTACATCCTGCCGGAGATCCTGCTGACGGCGGGCGCGCTGATGGTGCTCGTGATCGACGTCCTGTTCCCGAAGGGGGATCGCGCCATTCTGGGCGCGACGCTGGCGACGCTGGTCGTCACCGGGGGCGCCGTGCTCGCGTTCGCCGGCGTCGATACCACGGTGTCGGCCGGCCTGCTCGCGATTGACGGTTACGCCGCCTTCTTCAAGACGATCTTCATCCTGTCGGCGGTCCTGACGGTCCTGATGTCGGCCCCCTACCTGAAGGTCGAGGGGGTGCGCCCCGGCGAGTACTGCTTCCTGATCCTCTGCGCCACGCTCGGCATGATGTTCATGGCGAGCGGGATCGACCTGATCACCCTCTTCATCGGCCTCGAGACGATGGCGATCTCGTTCTACATCCTGGCCGGCTTCCTGAAGCCGAGCCAGCGCTCGAACGAGGCGGCGGTGAAGTACTTCCTCCTCGGCGCCTTCTCGCTCGGCATCCTGCTCTACGGAATGTCGTTGCTCTACGGCGCCACCGGCACCACCAACCTGGCCGGCATCGCCGAGTCGGTCGCCAACTCGCAGGGCTCGCCGATCCTCCTGCTGGCCATCATCCTGGTGGCGGCCGGCATGGGATTCAAGATCGCGGCGGTTCCGTTCCACATGTGGGCGCCCGACGTCTACGAGGGGTCGCCGACGCCGGTGACCGCGTTCCTGTCGGTCGGCTCGAAGGCGGCGTCGTTCGCGATGCTGATCCGGATCTTCGTCGAGGGTCTGCCGGGCCTCATCGCCGACTGGCAACTGATCTTCTGGGTGCTCGCCGCCATCACGATGACGGTCGGCAACATCGCCGCGATCACGCAGACCAACACCAAGCGGATGCTCGCCTACTCGTCGGTCGCCCACGCCGGCTACGTGCTCATCGGGCTCGTGGCGGGCACTGGCCGCGGCGTGGCGGCGGCGATGGTCTACCTCTTCGTCTACCTCTTCATGCAGCTCGGCGCGTTCGCCGTCATCACCATGCTCCGCCGGAAGGACGTGGTGGGAGACGAGCTGAAGGATCTGAGCGGCCTCTATCTGCGCCAGCCGCTCGCCGCCGTCGCGATGCTGATCTTCATGCTGTCGCTCGGCGGCATCCCGCCCACGGCCGGATTCATGGGCAAGCTCTGGCTGTTCAGCGCGGCGATCGAATCGGGCCTCGTGTGGCTCGCCGTCATCTTCGTCGTCAACAGCGTCATCTCGCTCTACTACTACTACCGCATCATCGTGTTCATGTGGCTCAAGGACGAGCAGCTCGGCTCCGCGATCAGCATGACGCCGGCCATCGCGACCGCGCTCGTCATCGCGGTCATCGGCTCACTCCTCTTCGGCCTCCTTCCCGACCAGCTCTTCGACAGCGCGATGGTCGCCATCGACATGTCCGAGGCCTCCTTCCCGGGCGCGGCCGGCAACTGAGCACCTTCGCTTCGCGCCGCGCTCACATCCGGGCGGCCAGTTCCTTCACGCAGCCAGTAGGGTCAGCTCGCGGTTTACCCCCATAAAAACCGTTTGTGGAAACGGTTTTATGGGTGTCTTTTGATGGAGTCGGGTGTTCGTCCCTCCATGCCGGGAATTCGATGCGCTCGGGTCCGGCGCGCCTTGCCCGGACCGTACCTGCTTGTTATGATTGGCCGTTTGTTTTGCTTCGGGAGGGGGCCGTCCGGGGCTGGCCGGATGCTGACCGGCAAACCGGACGGCTCGGACACGCGCCACTGGCGAGCGTTCGCATGCCCGACGAGCGAGACCCGTACCTGGCGCGTTCCTTCCGTTTCCTGCAAGAGAACATCCGCAGGGCAGGACCGGCGGCGGCCGCCAGCTACACGTTGATCGGGGCGATTCTGCTTCTCGGCGGGGCCGGCTACGCGCTGGACCGCTGGCAGGGCACCGAGCCGTGGGGTCTTCTGGTCGGGCTGCTGATCGGGCTGGTGGTCGGTTTCTACGAGATGGCGAAGGTGGTCTGGCGCCAGTAGGTGGCGCCGGACGAACTGGCGGACGACGGCACGGTTAACACGCGACCCGACACGGAATGATGGAGATGCGGACAGCCTGGATCACCGGCGCGCTTGTCGTTGCCGCCGGCGCCATCGTGGCCCTCGCCGTCCCCGCCGCGGCTCCGGCGGTGCTGCTGGGCATGCTGGGTCCGCTCGTTGTCGCCACGGGCTCGCTGGTGGCGATGGATCGGGCCTACCGGCAAAGCCCCGAGCGCGTATCGAAGCTGATGCTCCGGCTGTTCCTCGGCAAGATCGTGGCGTTCGGCCTCTATGTGGCCCTGGCGATAGCCATCCTGTCGCTCGACCCGATCTGGTTCATCGGCAGCTTCACCGTCTCTTTCGTCGCCTTCCATCTGGCCGAGGCCGTGCACCTGCAACGGCTGTACTCGAACTGACGCCGCGAAACGATGCTCCAGCCTGAACACGATGACCACGCCGTCGACCCGGCGGCCGAGCACGCCGCCGAAGGATTCGACGCCGGCGAGGTGATCATCTCGCACGTCGCGAACGGATCGCTCGAGCACCCGATTCTGCACCTGCCGCCGCTGTTCGGCATCGACTTCTCGATCACGAAGCATGTGTTCATGCTGCTGCTCGTCGCGACATTCGTCTTCCTGCTGATCACGTTCACCGTCCGCCGGTACCTGCGGCAGGATCGGATGATCCCGGCCGGCTTCATGAACGCGCTGGAGTTCGTCGTCGTGTTCATCCGCGACTCGATCGTGCTGCCGAACGTCGGCGCCAAGTACGTCAAGACCTGGGCGCCGCTCGTGCTCACGTTCTTCTGCTTCATCCTCGTCGCGAACGCGGTCGGACTGATCCCGATGTTCGAAGTGGTCGGACTGGTTGACCACTACCTGCTGCACACCGGCGAACATTCGGTGGTCAAGAACATCATCCACGGCGGCACCACCGCGACGGCCAACTTCAACGTCACCGCGGGGCTTGCCACGGTCACCTTCTTCTCCATCATCGTCGCCGGCACGCTGGCCCACGGCTTCGTCAGGCACTGGGTGAACCTGGTGCCGCACGGCCTCGCCTGGCCGCTCTACATCCTGCTGATCCCGATCGAGGTGATGGGCATGTTCGTCAAGCCGTTCGCGCTGACGATGCGGCTTGCGGCCAACATGACGGGCGGGCACATCGCCATTCTCTCCATCCTCGGCTTCGTCTTCATCTTCTCGGAACTCTTCGGCGCGGCGGCCGGCGTCGGCGTCGGCGTGGCCGTCTCGCTCCCGCTGGCGGTAGGCATCAGCGCGCTCGAGATCATCGTCATCCTGGTGCAGGCATACGTCTTCACTCTGCTCACGGCCGTGTTCATCGGCATGGCCATCAACGTCCATCACTGATCGCAAGACACAAACACAACGAAACGGAGGGTTCCACGGATGGAAGGCTTGTACATCGTCGGCGCGGCGCTCGGGCTCGGACTGATCGTTATTGGCGCGGGCCTCGGGATCGGCCGTTTCGCCGCCGCCGCCGCGGAAGGCATAGCGCGGCAGCCCAGCGCCGCCGCGCAGATCACCGGCGCGGTCAACCTGCCGCTGTTCCTGCTTGAAGGCGTCGCGATCCTCGCCGAGGTCTTCATTCTGGTCATCGTCCTGCTCCAGTAGGGAACCCTCATGGACCTTGTCCGCATCGAACCCGGGTTGTACTTCTGGGCGATCGCGGTCTTCCTGACCCTCTTCACGCTGCTCAGGAAGTTCGCGTGGAAGCCGCTCCTCAACGCGCTGGAGGAGCGGCAGGAGGGGATCCGAAAGTCGCTCGACGACGCCGATACCGCCAAGCGCGAACTGGCGGAGGTGCAGGAGAAAGCCGAGGCGCTGATCGGCCAGGCGCGCATCGAGGCGGACTCCATCCTCACCGAGGCCCGCGCCGACGGCCGGAGGTTGCGCGAAGAGACGAGGCAGCAGGCCCGGACCGAGGCGCAGTCGATCGTCGGGAACGCCCGGCGTCAGATTCAGTTGGAGCGTGACCGGGCCGTCGCGCAGATCCGGGAGGAAGCGGTCGACCTTTCCCTCGCCATCGCCTCGAAGCTGATCCGCCGCAACCTCACCAAAGCCGACAACGAGTCCCTGATCGACGACGCCCTGAAGCAGGTGGAGTCCCGCCGCGTCCAGTAGTCACGGACTCCTGCGGCGCGCCTGGCCGTTCACCAGACGGTGAACTCGTAGCAGCCGGGCGCGACGAGCATGCGCGTCTCGTCGGGGAAGTAGAGGCTCGACGGCAGTACGGGGCCCGCCGCCTCAAGCTGTACGGTCCGGATCTTCTCGCCCGCCGGGTTGTAGACATAGACGTAGGGCACCGACAGCGCAATCCAGAGGTTGCCGCGCCGATCGAGCGCGGCGGTCCGGACGTTCGGCGGCACCATCGGCAGGGTGCGTCCCCGCTCGTCGGTCCGTTCGGGCCAGACGGCCGGCAGGTTGTTGACGATCGGGTCGACCTCCGGACCCTGCACGGCGCGTTCGTACAGCAGGGCCCCGTCGCGGTCGTACTTCCGGAACGCGGGCGGCCCGCCCTGGAAGACAAAGTAGTAGCCGCCCGTCTCGGGGTCGGCGAGCGGGAGCCCGCTGTTGAGCGCGAGGTGCAGATCGCGCTCCGACTCGTGGCCGGTGGCGCGGAACGACCCTATCGTCCGGTACGGGTAGCCGTTCAGGGTGTAGAGCGTGATCAGGCCGCCTGCTTCGGCCTGGTTGATCAGGATGGCGCGGCCGGTGAACTCGAGCGAACCGATTCCGTTCAGCACCCAGTCGCCCAGCGTCAGGCGGGGCGCCGCGCGGCCCGGGATCCGAAAACTGCCGACACGCGTGCCGTCATCCTCGAACAGTTGCACGCGTTCGCGCCCGTCCGGCCCGTCGGCAACGACGAATCGACTGCCTGCCCCCAGATCGAACGTGCTGGCCGCGATTATTCGCCCCTCCTCCGGCCCTATCTGCACGAGGTGCTCGGCGGAGTCGCTGCCGGGGGCGATACCGTAGACGGCATGACCGCGCCGGTCGAAGACGTAGGCGTAGCCGTCGGCCGACTCCTGATAGACCGACGGCTCGCGGAACGTGCCCACGATGTGCGCCGGCAGGCCGCCCGTGGACCGGAGGTGCTCTATCTGCTGCCCGCCGGACGCTCCCGCACCGACCAGCGCGATGACGAGCGGAACCCAGAATCCGGGGGATCGGATCAGTAGCCCGCCACCTCACGCACGGCGTCGAGGATGTCGGACGCCTGCGGGAGGATCGCCTCCTCGAGCACGGGGGCGTAGGCGACGGGGCAGTCCAGCGCGGCGACGCGCTTGATCGGCGCGTCGAGCTGATCGAACAGTTCGTCCGCGATCCGTGCCGCCAGTTCCCCGCCGAAACCGCAGGTGAGTTGATCTTCGTGGGCGATGACGACGCGGCTGGTCGCGCGCACCGCTTCGGCGATGCCGTCCCAGTCGTACGGTGCGATGGTTCGCAGGTCGATGACCCGGACGTCGATCCCCTCCTGGCTCGCGCGCTGCGCGGCCAGCAGGCTCCGCTGCACCAGCGCGCCCCAGGTGATCACCGTGACGTCGGATCCCTCGCGGCGGACCGCCGCGCGGCCGAACGGCAGGGTGTAGTCCGCGCCCGGGTAGATCCCCTTGTTATAGGTCTGGCGGTAGAGGTGCTTGTGCTCGAGGAAAAGGACCGGATCGTCGCAACGGATCGCCGTGCGCAGCAGGCCGGCCGCGTCCTCCGCGGTCGACGGGAAGGCGATCCGGAGACCGGGACAGTGGGCGAAGATGCTCTCGCCCGACTGGCTGTGGTACAGCGCGCCCCCCCTGAGGTAGCCGCCGATCGGCGCGCGGATCACGACCGGGCAGGACCAGGCGTTGTTCGACCGGTAGCGGAGCATGGTCAACTCGTCCCGGATCTGCATCATTGCCGGCCAGATGTAGTCGAAGAACTGAATCTCCACGACCGGCTTCAGCCCGCGGATCGCCATGCCGATCGCGCGTCCGACAATGTTCGCCTCGGCAAGCGGCGAGTTGAAGACGCGATCCGCTCCGTAGGCGCGCTGCAGGCCGAGGGTCGCCTTGAATACGCCTCCCTTGCCGGGCACCTCCGCCAGGATTTCGGCCCGGCTCGCATCCGCGACGTCCTCACCGAAGACGACGACCCGCGGATCGCGTCCCATCTCGTCCCGCAACGTCCGGTTGATGGCGGTGACCATCGTGTCCGACTTTGGCCCTTCCACGTTGGCCGCGCCGGTTGCGTCTCCGCCTCCCCCCGGGGTCGACTCGAACGCCGCCGAGGTGGGATCGATGTCCGGGGAATAAACGTAGAGCGTCGCTTCGCCGACGTCCGGTTTGGGCGCCGCGATGGCCCGGTCCGTCGCCTGCTGGATCTCCCGGGCGACGTCGTCGCCGATGGCGGAGAGCTCCGCTTCGTTTGCATGGCCGCCTTCGCGGAGGAACTGCGCGAACCGGCGCAGCGGATCGCGCCCCGCCTCCGCCTCGCGTTCTTCCTCGCTCTTGTAGTGCCGTTCGTCGTCCGACATCGAATGGGAGTACGGACGGACGACATGCGCATGCACGAAGGCGGGGCCGGAACGGGCGCGAGCCCACGCGACCGCCTCGCTCATCGCTTCGTAGCTGGCGACGCCGTCGGTGCCGTCCACGCGCACGACGTGGAGGCCGGGGAAAGACTCGACGAGGCCCGAGATGTCGCCGCCTGCCGTCTGCACCTCGACGGGCACGGAGATCGCGTAGCCGTTGTCCTCCACCAGGTAGACGATCGGCAGGTTGCGGTTGCAGGCGGTGTTGAGCGATTCCCAGAACTCGCCACCACTCGTCTGGCCGTCTCCCATAGAGACAAGCACCACTTCGTCATCGGCGCCGTCAACGACGGTTTCGAGGTCGGAAACCCGTCGCCGCAGGTCGCCTGCCTCCGCCGCGCCGACCGCATGCAGGCACTGTGTCGTGCAGCAGCTTGACGGCGAGACGATCTGCAGGCGCGGCGAGCTCCAGTGGGTCGGCATCTGACGGCCGCCGGAGAAGGGCTCACCCCTGGCGCCCACCGCGCTGAGCAGCATCTCCTCCGCCGTCAGCCCGAGCGTCAGACACAGCGCGCGGTCGCGGTAGTAGGGGAAGATCCAGTCGTGTCCCGGCCGTAGCGCCATTCCCGCCGCCACCTGCACCGCCTCGTGGCCGGCGCCGCTGATCTGGAAGTAGCTGAGGCTCTGGTTCTTGAGCTGGAGCTCCCGGTCATCAAGGCGCCGCGCGAGCAGCATCGTCCGGTAGAAGCGATGCAACTGTCCGCGCGTCAGCCCCCCTGTCCGGTGCGCCGCCGAGGTCTGATGGCCGGCTGAAGTTCCGTTGGCGATGGCCGGCGGCTTCATGCTCCGGAGCCTCCGGGGAGAGCGGAAGCGCCGGGCGCCGGCCAGCCTGATGGCATGACGAGCACACTCACACTATATCATGGCGACGGCGACGCAAGCACCTGCCGAGAATCGGCACAACCTATTTGATATCATAGAGTTATAAGGATCGTAGCCACTTTCCCGAACCGGAGGATATCCGATGCCCGCCGCTCCGGTCGTCCATCGCTGGGACGATCTCGCTTTGGACAAGGTGACCGAGCTGGTCTCGCGCAAGATCGTTGCCGGCGAGCGGCAGATGCTCGCCCAGGTCTACCTGAAGCGGGGCGCGCTCGTCCCGCTCCACCGGCATGCGAGCGAGCAACTGCAATACGTCCTCCAGGGCGCCCTCCGGGTGATGATCGATGGCGCCGAGGTCGTGGTGCGGGAAGGGGAGGTGCTCCGCATCCCGTCTGGAGCGGCCCACCAGGCGGAGGCGCTCGACGATACCTTCACGCTGGAGACGTTCAGCCCCGTGCGCGGGGACTGGCTCGCGTCCGACGCCGCGCCGGGCGCCGAGTGAGTGTGCGACACTCTCCGGCGACATGCTGCGCGCAGGACTGATCGGCTTCGCCTCGTCCGGGAAGACGACGCTTTTCCACCTGTTGACGCGAGGACACGAGGGGCGAGGGGGAGGCCGCAACGATGCGAGCATCGGCCAGGCGCACGTGCCGGATGCGCGGCTCGATCGGCTGGCGGGCTTGTACTCGCCGAAGAAACGGACGCCGGCTGCGGTGACGTTCGCGGACATGGCGGCGCGGTCGGGTCCGGACGGCGCCGCCAGGGCGGGTGCGCTGGTGGATGTCGCGCCCTATCGGACGGCCAACGCCCTGCTGCATGTCGTCCGGGCCTTCCATGACGACGCGGTACCCCATCCGTCCGGGTCGGTCGACCCGGGACGCGATGCCCGCGCGATGGAGGACGAGTTGATTCTGGCTGACCTCGCGGTGGCGGAGAAACGGCTCGGACGGCTGGAGCAGGACAGGCAGAAGGGGGCACTGAAGCAGGCTCGGGAGGGCGAAGCGGAGCTGGCGGTGCTCCAGCGTTGCGTCGAGGCGCTCGAAGCGGGGACGCCGCTCCGCGCACTGCGGCTCGACCCGAACGACGCGAGGCGTTTGCGCGGCTTTCAGTTTCTGTCCGAGAAGCCGCTGCTCCTGGTGCTGAACGTGGACGAGAGCGAGGTGGGGCGTGCGATCGGCGAAGCGGTGTCGGCCGCCGGTCTGGACGACTTCGTGGCCGGTCCGTCCATCCAGGCGCTCAACGTCTGCGCGAAGATCGAGCTGGAGATCGCACAACTCGATCCGGAGGATGCTGCCGCGTTCCTGGCCGACCTGGATCTTTCGGAACCGGGACTGTATCGGGTGATTCGCGCGGCTTACGACCTGCTCGGCTACATCAGCTTCTTCACCGTGGGCGAGGACGAATGCCGCGCCTGGTCGATCCCGGCGGGAACCGGCGCGCAGGAGGCCGCTGGGGAGATCCACTCCGATCTGTCGCGCGGCTTCATCCGCGCCGAGGTGGTTGACCACGACCGCCTGATCGAAAGGGGATCGTTCGCCGACTGCCGCCGGCAGGCCGAGGTAAGGCTGGAAGGCAAGGACTACATCGTGCGGGACGGCGACGTAATCAACGTCCGCTTCGCCGTATGACCGAATCCGGGGCCGGCGCGCCTCCACCCGCGGGCGACCCCAACGGCCCGGAACCGGCCCGCGGCGCATCGTCTCCGTCCGCCCGCCTGGCGAAGTCCGCCGGCGTCGTCGGCGCCGCGACCCTCACGAGCCGGATTCTCGGCCTCGTGCGCGACCAGGTGCTCGCTTATCTCTTCGGCGCCGGCAATGCGATGGACGCCTTCAACGTGGCGACGCGCATTCCGAACCTGATGCGCGATCTGTTCGCGGAAGGGGCGATGAGCGCGGCATTCGTTCCGACCTTCATGCGCAAGCTGACCCACGACGGCCGGGCGGCGGCGTGGCGGCTGGGCGCCCAACTGCTGAATGCGCTCATCGTCATGACCGGCGTCGTCGTGCTGGCCGGCATGGTCTTCGCCGAACCGCTGGTCCGCCTGCTCGCCGGGTCGTATGCCGAGGTGCCGGGCAAGCTGGAGCTGACGGTGCTCCTGACGCGGATCCTCTTCCCCTTCCTGACCCTCGTGGCGATCGCCGCGGCGATGATGGGGATGCTCAACTCGCTCAACCGCTTCTTCGCGCCGGCGCTCTCGCCCGCGATGTACAACGTCGGCATCATCGCGGCGGGCGCGTTGCTCGTGCCGCTGATGCCGGGGCTCGGGCTCGACCCGATCATCGCCATCGCGATCGGCGCGCTGCTGGGCGGCATCGGTCAGGTGGCGTTGCAGGCGCCGGTGCTCTTCCGGGAGGGCTTCCGGTACGAGGCATCCCTCAAGCCGTCGGACCCCGGCCTGCAGCAGGTGCTCCGGCTGATGGGTCCCGGCACGCTGGCTGGCGCGGCGGTGCAGATCAACCTGCTGGTCAACATGGTGCTGGCGACCGGCCAGGGGACCGGCGCGGTGTCGTGGCTCGGCTACGCGTTCCGCGTGATGTACCTGCCGATCGGCCTGTTCGGCGTCTCGATCGCGGCCGCGAACCTGCCGGTCGTCTCGCGGCATGCGGCGCGTAACGAACCGCACGAGATCCGGGCCGCGGTGTCGCGCGCGCTCCGGCTGATGCTGGCGGTAAGCGTCCCGGCGACGGTCGGCCTCATCGCCCTCGGCCAGCCCGTCGTCGAGCTGATCTTCGAGCGGGGCAGCTTCATGCCGGCCGACAGCGCCGCGACCGCGGCGGCGCTGATCTTCTATGCGCCGGGGCTGGCGGGGTACTCCGCGGTCCGGATCGCGGTTCCCTGCTTCTATGCGCTCGGCAACAGCCGTATCCCGGCCGCCGTCAGCATGGCCGCGGTGGCCCTGAACATCGCGCTGAACCTGATCCTCGTGCAGGTGATGGGGTACCGCGGTCTGGCCCTCGGGACGTCGATTGCGGCCATCGCGAATGCGATGACGCTGCTCCTGCTGCTGCGACGGAGGCTGGACGGACTCGATCTGCCGCGCGTCTTCCTGATGCTCGGGAAGATGACCGTTGCATCCGCGGCGATGGGTCTGGCGGCATGGTGGCTGCACGGCTGGCTGGCGGAGGCGTGGGAAGGCGTGTCCCTCTCGTTGCGCCTCGTGCGCGTCATGGCGTCGATCGCGGCGGGCGTTGCGGTGCTGTTCGTGGCAGCCCGGGCGTTGCGGATCCGGGAAGTCGATCTCGCCATCGAACAGGTCATGGCGCGATTGCGCTAGCGCGGAGAGACGTAATGGTACGATGAGCCCGATGCGAAGGTTCGACTACGGCGGCGGCTACACGTTCGGGCCGGGGATGATGACGCCGGCGGTCAGGCTACTTCTCTGGACGAACGTCGGCGTCTTCGTGGCGATGGCGCTCGTGCCGCCGCTCGGGAGCTTCTTCACCCAGTACTTCGGTCTGCGGCCCGCCGCGGTCCTGACGCGGTTCTGGCTCTGGCAGCCGTTCACCTACATGTTCCTGCATGGCGGATTCGGCCACATCCTGCTGAACATGCTGGTGCTCTGGATGTTCGGCGTGCAGCTCGAGCGCCTCTGGGGATCGCGCTTCTTCTTCCGGTACTACTTCATCACCGGTATCGGGGCGGGATTGGCGACGATCGCCATCGCCCTGCTGCCGTTCGGGTTCTCTGACGCCACCTACCTTGCCGTCACGATTGGCGCATCGGGTGCGATCTACGGGCTGCTGATGGCGTTCGCGCTTTATTACCCCGAAACGCCGATCCTGATGTTCTTCCTCTTCCCGGTCCCGGCGAAGTACTTCGTGATGATCATCGGCGCGATTGCCTTTCTCTCCGTGCCGCGCGGCGGCGGCGTCGCTCACATCGCGCATCTCGGCGGCCTGGTCGTCGGCTACTTCTACCTCCAGCTTCGCGCGGGCGGTCCGAACCGGCGCATCGGCTTCGGCCGGCTCGGTGTCGTTGCGGACATCAAGTACCGCTGGTTCAAGTGGAAGATGGGCCGCCTCCGCAAGCGCTTCGATGTCTACGAAGGCCGCGGCGGCCGCGACTGGAACGACCGCGTCCACTAACTGTTTACACTCGCGCCTTTCCGTCGCCATAGCCCGTTTCCCCGTTGACATCGAGACGGGCGTCACCTAGGATACGAGTGGAGTCAAGTGGACTAGTGTGGAGTGACGTAGCTGCGCGGGGCTGCGCGTGGCGGCAACGGGAATGAGGGAAACCAGTTGCTGAGGGGGAGCATCTCCGCTCGGATCGACGACAAGGGTCGGCTCAAGGTGCCGACCGCCTTCCGGACGGCTATTTCCGCCCAGTACGGCGACACGCTGTACGTCACGAGCCTGACCGGAGGGTCCGTCCTGATTTACCCGATGCCGGTCTGGACCGCTCTCGAGGAACGCCTGCGGGAGGTACCGGCGACGTTGCCCGCGCGCCAGCGCTACATCGATCGCGTCAGTTTCTTCGGACAGGAGGCGTCGTTCGATCAGCAGGGGCGCGTCTCGATCCATGGCCATCTGCGCGAGGCGGCGGAGATGGTGGGAGAAACCCGGGTCTTCGGGAACCTCGATCATCTGGAGGTGTGGAACCAGGCCCGGTTCACGAAGAAGTTGAAGCAGGAGCCGCTGACCGACGACGACCTGACCGCGTTGGCCGACTACGGGATCTGACAGAAGAAGAAGGACCGGCGGAAGACGATGGCTGGTACCGAACGGACGCCTCGCGATGCGCCGACGCCGCACGCCCCGGTAATGGCGGCCGAGGTAGTCACGCTGCTCGATCCGTCGCGGGGTGGGCTGTTCGTTGACTGCACGGTCGGGGCCGGCGGCCACGCGCGCGCCCTGCTCGAGACGGGAGCGCATCGCCTGCTGGGCATCGACCGTGATGCCGATGCACTGCCGCTCGCGCGCGAGACGCTCCGTCCGTTTGCCGATCGGGTCGAACTGGCGCACGCTGACTTCCGAGCTCTCGACACTACCCTCGATGCGCGCGGCGTCGAGTCGATCGACGGTGGCGCGCTGGCCGATCTGGGGGTCTCGTCGATGCAACTCGACGGCCCGCGCGGCTTCAGCTTCCGGCGCGACGAGCCGCTGGACATGCGCATGGACCGCACTACGGGTCCGACCGCGGCGGACCTGCTGCGAGAGGCCCCGGAATCGGAACTCGCGGACGTCATCTATCGGTACGGCGAGGACCGGCACGCCCGGCGGATCGCGCGCCGGCTCGCCGCCGTCCGTGAACGGGAACCGATCGCCTCGACCGGTCAACTGGCCGACGCCGTCCGCCGGGCGGTAGGACGCCCGGGGCGCTGGCGGATTCATCCTGCAACGCGCACGTTCCAGGCGCTCCGAATCTGGGTGAACCGCGAACTCGAGGGCCTTGATACCTGGATCGAGTCCGTCTGCCGCCGCCTTCGCGCCGGCGCGCGCCTGGCCGTGATCACGTTCCATTCGCTCGAGGATCGGATCGTCAAGCAGACGTTTCGGCGCCTCGAACGGGATGGTCTGGCGGACACCGCCGCCACCGTCCGCGTCCTTACCCGGCGTCCGCTCCGTCCGTCGGAGGGCGAACGGGCGCGCAACCCGCGGGCGCGCAGCGCGAAGCTGCGCGCGGCCGAGAGGTCCGCATGAAGCAGGAAGATCTCCTGAACGACCTCTATACGCAGGAGATCCGCAACAGCCGGATTCACCGCGACGTGGATCCGGAGCGGCACCGCGAGTTCCAGCGCCTGCTGCTGGTCGTGCTCCCGCTCGTGATCCTGCTGCTGGTCACCGGTTGGCAGCACTTCCAGTTGCTGCAGCATGGCTACGAAGTGGAACGACTGCGTCAGGACCAGGCGCGCGAGCTGGAGACGAACCGGCATCTCCGGCTGGAGATCGAAAGCCTCCGGGCGCCGGCCCGGATTGAACGCATCGCGACAGAGCAACTGGACCTGGCGGCGCCGGCGCCGGACGAGGCGATAGTGATTGAACGGCGCGGCGATTCGCGGCCGGCCGAGGCGGTGGATGCGCAGGCAAACTGACGGCCACGGCCGGTTCCGCCTCTGGTTCGAGCACGTCATCCGGCGCAACTCGCGCCGGTCCGGGCCGCCGCCGTTCGACTGGCGCCGGACGCTGCGCCGCCGGGTAATCGTCGCGGGCTGCGGATTCGCCATCTGGATTGCGGGAATCGAGGCGCGCCTCGTCCACCTGCAGGTGGTCGACCGGAGTTTCCTGGCGGATCGCGCGCGCGACCAGCATCAGCGCGTCATCGAGCTTCATCCGAAGCGGGGGGAAATCGTCGACCGGCATGGCCGCGTGCTGGCCTACAGCGTTGACGCCGACACGATCTATGCGGTCCCGGCCGAGGTGGAGAATCCGGCGGAGACCGCCGCCGCGCTGTGCCGCGCGCTGGACGACTGCACGCGGGCGCAGCGTGAAGGGCTCGCCGAACGGTTCGGTCGCCGCAACGCGTTCGCCTATGTCAAGCGCCGGGTGACCCCCGACGAGGCCCGCCGCGTCGCCGAGCTGGGCCTGAGCGGCATCGGCTTCCTGACCGAGAACCGCCGCTACTACCCGAACGGCGCGCTCGCCGCGCACGTGCTCGGCTACGTAGGGACCGACAACCAGGGGCTCGCCGGAATCGAGTCGACGTACGACAGCGAGATCAGCGGCGACACCGGCCAGGTGCTGGTGCAGACCGATGCCCGCAGCCAGGCGTTCAGCCGAATCGAACGGCCCCCTACCGTCGGCGCCACGATCGAGCTCACGATCGACGCGCAACTGCAGCACGTCGTCGAGCGCGAGCTGCGCGCCGGCATCGAGCGCCACAACGCGGATGCCGGGGCCGTCGTGATGCTCGACCCGCGCAACGGCGACATCCTCGCGCTTGCGAGCGAGCCGACGTTCAACCCGAACGCTTTCGCGGAAGCCACGCCGGAGAGGCGGCGCAACCGCGCCGTGCAGGACCTCTACGAACCGGGTTCCACATTCAAGGTCGTCACTGCCTCCGCCGCCATCGAGGAGCGCGTCGTCGAGCGCGACGAGGTCTTCGATGTGAGCGCCGGCTACATAGTGGTCGCCGGCGACCGGATCCCCGATTTCAGAAGGACCGATCCGCTCACGTTCGAAGACGTGATCGTCCGATCGAGCAACGTCGGCGCGATCCAGGTGGGACTGCGGCTGGGACCGGAACGGCTCAGCCGCTACGTCCGCCGCTATGGCTTCGGGCAGGCCCTGTCCGCCGACTTCCCGTCGGAGAGTTCCGGCCTGGTCTGGACGCCGGAGTCGCTCACCGACCGCGCCATCGCTTCGATCGCGATGGGTTACCAGGTCGCGGTGACGCCGCTGCAGGTGGCGGCCGCGGTCGGGGCGGTGGCGAACGGCGGGGATCTGATCGCGCCGCGCCTGGTGCGCGCGGTCGTCCGGCCCGACGGTCGCGAGGAGCGCGAGCGCCGGGTGATCCGCCGCGCGATCTCGCGACAGACGGCGGCCGAGTTGACCGACATCATGCGCCAGGTCGTCGAGCGCGGCACGGCACGCAACGCTCGGGTGCCGGGCTACACGATCGCCGGCAAGACCGGTACGGCGGAGAAGCTGATTGACGGCGTGTACTCGCACTACGACCACAACGCTTCGTTCGTCGGTTTTGCGCCGGTCGAGGATCCTCGCTTCGTGATGCTGATCATGATCGACACACCCCGCTCCGCGCTGATCAACGGCGTCGTGCAGCGCGTCTACACCGGCGGCGCGGTGGCGGCGCCGATCTTCCAGCGCATCGCTTCGGAGGCATTCCGGCGGCTCGACGTGCCGGCGAGCGGCGACGGCGCCGCACCCATCGTCGTCGCCAACGGCGCCTCCGGTGACCGGAGGCCCGTGGAACAGCCGTCCGCCGGCCCGCACAAGCCCGTCTCGACCGGTCGCTGGATGCCCGATCTGCGCGGACTGAGTGCGCGGGAGGTGGCCGAACGGCTGGCGCGACTCGATTTGGGTGCCCGTATCGTCGGAAACGGTGTCGTCGCCGGGCATGAGCCGGCGCCCGGCACCGCTATCGAGGCGGGCGGCGACGCGATCGTCTGGCTCGATCGCCACGCGCCGTCACTGCCGGATGGCCCGGTCGTGGAACCGTGATGGCGGGGGGTGTCGTGACCGTCGCCATGCTGCTGGCGCGCGCCGGGATCGCGCCGGGCGGCGCGTCGCCCCCGCTTGACGCAGCGCTGCTCCAGGTGCCGGTCGCCGATGTCTGTTACGACTCGCGTCGTGTCGCCGACGGAGCAATCTTCGTCGCCGTGCCCGGCGCGCAGTTCGACGGCGCGCAATTCGCGGTCGATGCGGCCGCGCGTGGCGCGACCCTGGTCGTTGGAGAGACGGCGCCGCCGGCCGGCCTGCCGGTTTCCTGGCTGTCGGTCCCGAATGCGCGTAGCGCCCTGTCCGCGCTCGCTGCCGCGTTTCAGGGCAACCCGAGCGACGAACTCCTCGTGATCGGAGTGACCGGCACTAACGGCAAGACCACGACGACCTACCTGATCGAGTCCGTCCTCGAACGGGCGGCGATCCCCGCGGGCCGGATATGCACCGTCTCGAATCGCATCGCCCGCCGCGGCGCGGATGACGAGCAGCCGGCGGTCCACACGACTCCCGAGGCCCCGGACGTCCATGCCATGCTCCGCGCCATGCGGGACGCGGGCGCGCGCGCCTGCGTGCTCGAAACCTCGTCCCATGCGCTCGCGCTGCACCGCGTCGACCATGTTCACTTCGGCGCCGGCGTCTTCACGAACCTGACGCGCGACCACCTCGACTTTCACGGCGGAATGGAGCCGTACTTCGCCGCCAAGGGACGGCTGTTCGAGCTGCTGGCCGACCGGGGACCCGCCATCGTCAACATCGACGATCCGTTCGGCGCGCGCCTTGCCGCGATGGTGAGCCGGCCGGTTACGTACGCTCTCGACACGCCGGCTGACGTCACCGCCACGCGGATCGACACCGGCGCTGATGGAACGCGGATCGCCGCCGCAACGCCGCGCGGAGCCATCAACATCCGCTCGTCCCTCGTGGGCCGCACGAACGCCGGCAACCTGCTGGCCGCCGTCGCCGCCGGTGTCGGGCTGGACCTGCCGTCCGGCGCCATCAAGGCGGGACTCGAGGCGGTCGAGGGGGTGCCGGGCCGGATGGAACGGGTGTCGACGCCGTCCGACGACATCAACGTGATCGTCGACTTCGCCCACACCGACGATGCGCTCCGCCGCCTGCTCGAGACGATCCGCCCCCTCGCGACTCGGCGCGTCATCACCGTCTTCGGCTGCGGCGGCGACCGCGACACGACGAAGCGCCCCCTGATGGGGGCGGCCGCGGCGCGGTGGAGCGACATTGTGATCGTCACTTCCGACAACCCGCGTTCGGAAGATCCGCTCGCGATCATCCGGGAGATCGAAACCGGGATCGCAGCCGGAAGCGGCGGCGCCGACTATCGCGCGGTCCCGGATCGGGCGCGCGCGATTGCCGAGGCGATCCGCGACGCAGCGCCGGGCGACACGGTGGTGATTGCCGGCAAGGGCCATGAACGGACACAGGTGATCGGGCCTGAGGTGCTGCCGTTCAGCGATGCTGCCGTGGCCCGCGCGGCGCTCGCCACGCGCGCCGGCAGGAGCGGGGCGTGACGGGAGGGTGGCAGGTGGGGAGCCGGTGCGGCTTCGGGCGGACGAGTTGGCGGCGGCGGCTGGCGGCATCGTGGTCGCCGGTTCGCCGGAGCGCACCGTGGAAGGCTTCTCGATTGACAGCCGCCGGATTCGGCGTGGCGACTGGTCGTCGCGATTCGCGGCGAGCGGTTCGACGGTCACGGTTTCATCGCCGACGCACTGCATCAAGGAGCGGCGGGTGTGATCGCGAGCGACCGCAACGCGTTGCCCGGGTCCGGCGGGACGGGAGCGGCCCCGGTGGTGCTCGTCGTCGACGATACCACCGAGGCGCTCCAGTCGATCGCACGCCACATACGGCGGCGGTCGGGGGCACAGGTGGTGGCGATTACCGGGAGTGTCGGAAAGACGACGACGAAGGAGCTGACCGCGGCGTTTCTTGCGATCCGTCATCGCGTCGTCCGGAATCGCGGGAACCTGAACAACCACATCGGCCTTCCGCTCTCGCTGCTCGAACTGCGCCATGGCGCGGAGGCGGCGGTGATGGAGTTGGGGATGAACCATGCGGGGGAGATCCGGACGCTGGTCGGTATCGCCGAGCCGAATGTCCGGGTCTGGACCAACGTGCGGGAGGTGCACGCGGAGTCCTTCCCGTCCATCGAGGCGATTGCCGATGCGAAGGCGGAGATTCTCGAGGGGGCGGGCGCGGATGACCACCTGGTGACGAACGCCGGCGACCCGCGGGCGATGGCGCGGGTCGGCGGTTTCCCCGGCAGCGTGGCGACCTTCGGCGTCGGGGCGGCAACCGGTGCGGATGTGTGTGCGATCGACGTGGACGATCGCGGCCCCGACGGCTGGTCCGCCCGGCTCCGCACGCCGGCGGGCGAGGCATCCGTCCGGACGCGCCTGGTCGGGACGGGCCATGTCGCGAACCTTCTCGCCGCCGTCGCCGTCGGAATCCGGTTCGGCGTCCCGCTGGACGCCATGCTCGAGACCGCAGCCGCATTCGGGCCGCCGCCCCGCCGCGGCGAAGTGACCCGCCTGCGCGACGGCGTGATGCTGGTGGATGATTCCTACAATTCCAACCCGGCCGCCCTGGCCCAGGTGCTGGCATCCCTTGGGCGGGACGCCACTCCGGCGCGGCGCGTCGCGATCCTGGGCGAGATGCGCGAACTGGGCGATCGCGCAACGCAACTGCACCGCGAGAGCGGCCGGGCCGCGGCGGACGCCGGCTTCGGGCTGATCATTGCGGTGGGAGGAGAACACGCCGCAGCACTCGCCGACGGCGCACGCAGCGCGGGATTGTCCGCCACCGCCGTCGTCGTCTGTGCGGACAGCCACGCCGCGGCGGACGCGGCGGTCGGGCAGGTCCGCCGTGGCGATCTCGTGCTGGTCAAGGGTTCCCGCGCGACGCGCACCGAGATTGTGGCGGACCGGCTGAAGGAGGTATGGGCCTGATGCTGTACCACCTTCTCTTCCCGCTGCATGAGTACATCGGCGTGTTGAACGTCGTGCAGTACATCACCTTCCGGACCGCGGCCGCGAGCATTACGGCGTTCGTCGTGACGCTGGCGTTCGGCCCGTTCACGATCCGCCGGCTCCGGGCGCTCGGCGCGCGGCAGCCGATTCGTGACGACGGACCGGCGACGCATCAGCAGAAACAGGGAATCCCGACCATGGGCGGCTTGCTGATCCTGGCCGCGGCGTTCGTCCCCACGCTGCTCTGGGCCGATCTGGCGAACGTCTATATCCGGATTGCGCTCATCGCCACGGCGGCCTTCGGCGCGATTGGCCTGGCGGACGACCTTCTGAAGGTGCGGGGTGGCTCGCACCGAGGTCTGTCGGCGCGCGGGAAGCTGGTGCTGCAGGGGGCGGTGGGAGCCGGGGTCGGTGTCGCGCTGCTCCAGCTCTCCGCCACCGGGGCCTACAGCACCGAGATGCTGTTCCCCTTCTTCAAGCAGTTCACGCCCGACATCGGCTGGCTCTACGTCCCGTTCGCGATGCTGGTGCTGGTCTTCGCGTCGAACGCCGTCAACCTGACGGACGGTCTGGACGGCCTCGCGATCAGCATCTTCACGGTGGCCGCCGGCGCCTTCACCGCGCTTACGTATGTCAGCGGCCATGCGGAGATCGCGGAGTTCCTGCTGCTGGTCCGATTCCCGCCGGCCGGCGAGCTGACGATCTTCTGCGGCTCCCTCGTCGGGGCCGGACTCGGGTTCCTCTGGTACAACTCGTACCCCGCCGACATGATCATGGGCGATGTCGGATCGCTCGCCCTGGGTGGCGCTCTGGGCACCGTCGCGCTGCTGATCAAGCAGGAGCTTCTGCTGCCGATCGTCGGTGCCGTCTTCGTGATGGAAGCGGTGTCGGTGATCCTGCAGGTCGGGTCCTACAAGCTGACGCGCCGGCGCATTTTCAAGATGGCGCCGATCCATCACCACTTCGAACAGATCGGCTGGAGCGAGCCGAAGATCATCAGTCGATTCCTGATCCTGGCGGTCGTCTTTGCGCTCTTCAGCCTGACGACATTGAAACTGCGATGAGTACGCACGTAACGCGCGGCTACTCGGTGACCGGCGCGGAGGCCGTGGTGGTGGGCGCCGGCCGTAGCGGCGTGGCGGCCGCCACGCTGCTCGCCCGGCGCGGCGCGCGCGTCATCCTCAGCGAACGGCTCGCCGACACGCCGGACGCTGCGGGCGAACTGCGCCAGGCGGGTGTCACGCTCGAACTGGGGGGGCATCGGGCGGAAACGTTTGCTGCGGCCGACCTGATCGTGCTGAGCCCGGGTGTGTCACCTCGCGTGCCTGAGGTGGCGATGGCCCGGGAACGGGGCATCCCGGTGATGAGCGAGGTGGAACTGGCGGCGCGATGGTTGCAGGGGCGCATCGTCGCGGTGACCGGCACGAAGGGCAAGTCGACGACGGTCGTGCTCACGGGGCGGATGTTCGACGCGCATGGGCGGCGTGCCGTCGTCGGAGGAAACATCGGCGTCGCCCTCAGCAGCCAGGTCGAGGCGTCGACGCCGGATGCGGTTCACGTGGTCGAGGTGAGCAGTTTTCAACTGGAGCTGACCGACACGTTCCGCCCCTGGATCGCGGTCTGCCTGAACCTGTCGCCGGATCATCTCGACCGCCACGCCAGCTTCGCGGAGTACGCCGAGGCGAAGGGCCGCATCTTCGCCAACCAGACGAGCGACGACGCGATGGTGATCAACGCCGATGACCCGGCGGTGCTCGAACTGGCGCGCAAGGGGCGCGCCCGCGCGCTCCGCTTCGCCGTCGATACGCCACTGGATGACGGCGTCCAGGTGACCGAGCAGTGGATCACGCGACGGTCGGCAGCCGGCGAGGAGCGCCTGATTCCGCGCGCGTCGGTCCGCGTGCCGGGCCGTCACCTGCTGAGCGACGTCGCCGCCGCGGCGGCGGTAGGGTCCATCGCCGGTGTCGCCCCCGCGGCGATGACGGGCGCGGTCGAAACGTTCACCGGCTTGCCCCACACGCTCGAGTTCGTCCGGGAAGTGAACGGCGTGCGCTACGTCAACGACTCCAAGGCGACGAACCTGGTGGCGGCGCGCGCCGCGATCGAGTGTTTCGGTCCCGGATTGACCGTCATTCTGGGCGGGCGCTTCAAGGGCGGGCGCTTCGAGGATCTGCGTTCCGCGCTTGTCGACCGCCGCGCCGTGGTGGTGGCCATCGGTGAAGCGCGCGATCGGATTCGCGCCGCGCTTGCCCCGGACGTGACGGTGCGCGCGGCGGAGACTCTGGCCGAGGCGGTCGCGACCGCGACCACCGAAACCGGTCCGGGGGGAACGGTGTTGCTGGCGCCGGCGTGCGCCAGCCTGGACATGTTCGTGAACTACGCCGCGCGCGGGGCGGCATTCAGGGAGGCAGTGGAAGCACTGGAGTGATGAGCAGTCATCAGTCGGGCCGCGCGGTGGAGAGCCGGCTGCTGGGAGCGCAGACCATCCCTCGTCTGCGAGGTCGGTGTCTCCCCCCCGGTCCGACTGATGACTGCTGACCGCTCCGGCACCCGGGTGTATCGGGTTGAGCGTTCCGGACCTGTAGTCCGGAGCGGGCGGCGAAGCGGACGGCGAGTATGGCGCGAAAGCTGAAATCGGACAAGCCCCTTTTTATTTCGACGCTCGTCCTGCTGGGCGTCAGCGTCGTGATGGTCTACAGCGCGTCGGCGATGCTCGCCATGGAGCGGTTCGAGCAGGCGGACTTCTTCCTCTTCCGCCAGGTGACCTGGGTGGTGGCCGGCGGCCTGCTGCTGTGGGGAGTAATGCGCCTCGACTATCACGAGCTGAAGCACCCGGCGCTGCTCTGGGGCGGACTTGCGATTACCGCGCTCGCATTGATCGCCGTTCTCTTCTCGGCACCCATCAACGGCACGCGGCGCTGGTTCGGCATCGCGGGCTTCGGCGTGCAGCCCTCGGAGCTGGCCAAGCTGATGCTGATCGTCTTTGCCGCGGCGCAGCTCGATCGCGAGATGGCGCGGGTCAACTCGTCGTTCCGCGCGATGTTGCCCCTCGCCGGGGCGATTGTGGTGGCCACGCTGCTGATCCTGCTGCAGCCGGATTTCGGAACGGTGATGGCGATCCTCGTGATTCTCGGCGTCATGGTGTTCGCGGCCGGGCTGCACTACCGCTACGTCATCGGACTGGCGCTGCTGGCGGCGCCGCTGCTCCACGTGCTGATCTGGGAGGTGCCGTACCGGCGGGCGCGAGTCCTCGCCTTCCTCGATCCGTGGGCCGATCCGCTGGGAGGCGGGTTCCAGGTAGTCCAGTCGCTGATAGCGGTCGGGACCGGTGGCATCCTCGGCAAGGGCCTGATGCGGGGCGTCCAGAAGCTCTTCTATCTGCCGGAACCCCATACCGACTTCATTTACGCGGTGATTGCGGAGGAGACCGGCCTGCTGGGCGCCACCGTCGTCCTCGCCTGTTTCGCGGTCATTACCTGGCGCGGATTCGTGGTGGCAACCCACGCGCCCGACCGGTTCGGCGCTTTCCTTGCCCTTGGTCTGACGACGATGGTGGCGCTGCAGGCGTTCCTCAACATCAGCGTCGTGCTGGGAATCGTGCCGACGACCGGAATCCCGCTGCCGTTCGTCAGCGCCGGCGGGTCGTCGTTGCTGATCGGACTGGTCGGGATGGGAATACTGCTGAACGTGTCGCAACACGCGTCGGCCAGGACATGACGGTGGTGTTTGCGGGAGGTGGAACCGGCGGCCATCTGTTTCCGGGGATCGCCGTGGCGCGCGCCCTGCTCGCGCGGCATCCGCAGGCCTCCGTCCTGTTCGCGGGCACGGGGCGCGGCGTCGAGGCGCATGCGCTCTCCCGGGAGGGCTTCGCGTTCGTGGCGGTGAGAAGCGCGGGGCTGGTGGGCAAGTCGTTGCCGGCGATCCTGCGGGGACTGACCGAGATGCCGGGCTCGTTCGCCGATGCGGTTCGCCTGCTGCGGCGTGCGCGGCCGGACCTGGTGATCGGGCTGGGAGGCTACAGCGCCGGACCCCTCGTGCTGTCCGCGGCGCTCAGCGGCCGACCGACGATGCTGATGGAGCAGAACGCGGTGCCGGGATTGACGAACCGGCTGCTTGCTCCCGTGGTCCGGGCGGCGGCGGTCTCGTTTGCGTCGGCCGCGGCTCGCTTCGGAACGAAGGCGTTCGTTACCGGCAACCCGGTTCGCACCGCGTTCTTCGAGGCCGCCGCCGCGCGCGCGACGCGCCCGGCGGGGCGTTCGCGCATCCTGGTGGTCGGCGGATCGCAGGGGGCGCACCGGTTGAACGCTGCCATGCTCGCCGCCGCTCCGGCCATCGCCGCTGCGGTGCCGGAAGGCATCGACCTGACGCATCAGACCGGGGAGCGAGACTACGAACTCGTGCGTGACGGCTACCGGGAGAGGGGAATCGACGCGCGGGTCGAGCCGTTTTTCGACGCCATGGCGAACGAGATGGCGGCGGCGGACCTCATAGCGTGCCGGGCGGGGGCGACTACGCTCGCCGAAGTGGCGGCGGCGGGTCTGCCCGCAGTCGTGGTGCCGTTGCCGGTGTCGGCGGGCGATCATCAGCGAAGGAATGCGGCGGTTTTTTCCGAGGCGGGGGCGGCCGAGACGATTGAAGAAGCGGAGCTGGATTCACTGCTCGCGGAACGACTGGCGGCGCTGGCCAACGACTCGGAGCGGCGCCGGTCGATGAGTGCGGCGGCGAGGCGGTTGGCGCGGCCGGATGCGGCGGACCGCATCGCCCAGCGGGCGGAAGAACTCATGGGGCTTGCCCCGGCGGCGGGATGACGGTCGGCGAGGGTGTGAAGGGACGTCACGTGTGCTCGAAGGAGTCAGGCGGGTTCACATGGTCGGCGTTGGCGGAGTGGGAATGAGTGGCATTGCCGCGTTGCTCGACGGCCAGGGGTACGAGGTGAGCGGCTCCGATCTCGCCGCCTCGGCCACGGTCGAGCGCCTTCGTGCGGCCGGCCTGCCGATCGCCGTGGGCCATGACGCGTCACATCTCGATCAGCCGACGGCGCCAGGCCTTGTGGTCGTCTCGTCCGCCGTTCCGGCGAACAATCCCGAGTTGGTCGAGGCTCGGCGCCGAGGTGTCCCGATCGTGAGCCGCGGCGCGATGCTGGCAGAGCTGGCCCGGACGAAGCGGACCCTCGCCGTCGTCGGATCGCATGGCAAGACCACGACCACGGCCATGGCGGCGCTTGTACTCGAAGCCGCCGGGCTCGACCCGACGGTGGTGGTCGGCGGTGTCGCCCATCCCTTCGGCGCCAACGTCCGCCAGGGCGCCGGCGACGTGATGGTGCTGGAGGCGGACGAGAGCGACGGTTCGTTTCTGGTGCTGGCCCCGCAGGTGGCGGTTCTGACGAACGTGGACGATGAGCACCTGGAGGCCTACGACGGGATCGGCGGTCTGGAAGCGGCTTTCGGGACCTTCGTCCAGCGTGTCGTTGCGGCCGGCGGGCAGGTGGTATGGTGCGCCGACGATCCGCGCCTGCGGGCGTTGGTCGAAGCGCACGGCGACGACCGTGCGACGCGCGGCGGGTTCGGCATAACGTCGACGACGGCGCACGTCCGCGCGCTCGAACCCGTCTACGGTCCCGACGGCACCCGCTGCGAATTGCTGATTGGCGGCGAGGCCTGCCACCTGGCGCTGCCCGTGCCGGGACGCCACAATCTGCTGGACGCGCTGGCCGCTATCGCCGCGGCGATGACAATGGGTGTCGCACCGGATGATGCCGCGGCCACGCTCGCGGGATTCACGGGTGTAGGGCGCCGCTTCGAGACGTTTCAGGCGCCGGGTGGCGTCGAGCTGATTGACGACTACGGCCACCATCCGACCGAAATCGCCGCCGTCGTCGAGACCGCCCGCCTCCGCAATCCGCGCCGTCTGATTCTCGTTTTCGAACCGCACCGCTACAGCCGGACCGCCCGGTTGCTCGATCGCTTCGGCGCCGCGCTCGCCCTTGCCGACCAGGTGATCCTGACGGAGCTGCACGCGGCAAGCGAGAGCCCGATCGCAGGCATCGATGCCGGCGCGGTGGCGGAAGCCGTCCGGCGGCACGCGGACATTCCGATCGAAGTCGCGGCAAACCACGAGGATGCGGCCGAACGGGTCGCGGCGGCGGCGGGAGATGGCGACGCCGTCGTCATCCTCGGCGCCGGCGCCATCGGCGGGCTGCGTCCGCGGATAACGGCGGCCCTGGACAGGAGGACGGGATGACCCCGCGCCCCGCCGCGGCCCGGCCCGGGCGCGCAGCGCCGAAGCGGAAGCCACGCCGCCCGCTGGCGCGTGCGCGCTCTGCGCGCCGGCGCCGCCAATGGGTGCGCCGGGCGCTGGTCGGGCTGGCGGTTGTCACCGGCGCGGCCCCACTGGCGTACGCGGCGCGCCACACCGATGCGCTGGCCATCGAGACGATTGCGGTTGCGGGACTGGCGCGGATGTCACAGGGGGAATTGCATGGCCTGCTGGCCCCGCTCCGCGGCGAGAACCTCCTTGAAGCCGACCTCGAGGAGGCCCGCGGCGCGCTGCTCGGTTCCGGCTGGGTCCGCGACGCAACCCTGCGGCGGGTCTTTCCGTCGACCGTCAAGGTGCGGGTGATCGAGCGCAGTCCGGTCGCGCTGGCCCGTTTCGGCGAGCGGCTGTTTCTGATGGACGCGGACGGGTATCTCATCGATCAGTTCGGACCCCGTTATGCGGACATTGATCTGCCGATCGTGGATGGCCTGCCAGCGCCGGCCGAAACCGACAACGGCGCCGTGCGCGGCGCGCGAACCGCCCTCGCCGCCCGCGTGGTGGCGGAGCTTGCGACGGACCCGGTTCTCGCTGCGCGCGTCTCGCAGATCGAGGTCGGCAATCCGCACGATGCGGTTGTGCTGCTGAGCGGCGACCCCGCCTTCATCCATCTTGGAGAGACGGCGTTCGCGGAGCGGCTTCGGGCGTACGTCGATGTTGCGCAGGCTATCCGGCGCGGGGTTGCATCGGTCGACGCGGTCGACATGCGGTTCGGCCGGCAGGTGTTCGTCCGTCCGGCGGCGATGGAAGTGGCGTCGTCCGTCCGGCGATAGGCAGTGTTGGAGGGGACCCGGCCATGACTGGACCGGTGGTGGAAGAGGCGGCAACGGCAGGCCGTGCGGGATGCGGCCGACGGAGGCATCGTGGCACGTAGGGATCAGTATCTGGTGGGACTCGACGTAGGGACGTCGAAGATCGCCGCTGTCGTAGGCGAGGTGATGGACGACGACAGCCTCGACATTATCGGCATCGGCGTCGCCGCCTCCTCGAACAGCATCCGTCGCGGCGTCGTCGTCAATCTGGAGGCGGCGGTCGAAGCGATCAAGCACGCGATCGAGGAAGCGGAACTGACCGCCGGCGTCGAGATCGACACCGTGTGGGTCGCGCTTTCCGGTGAGCACGCCCGAGCGTTCAACAGCCGTGGCGTGGTGGCGGTGGCCGGCAAGAACCGCGAGATCGACCGGACCGATGTCCGGCGGGCTATCGAGTCGGCCCACGCCAGGGCGCAATTGCCTCACGGACGCGAACTGATGCACATCCTGCCTCAGGACTACATGGTGGATGAGCACGACGGCGTGAGTTCGCCGGTGGGGATGACCGGGGCGCGGCTCGAGGTGAACGTCCACGTCATCACCGGCAGCACGTCGACGATGCAGAACCTGATCGCCTGCGTGAACCGGGCCGGTGTGAAGGTGGCCGGCACGGTGCTGGGTCCGATCGCCGCGACCGATGCGGTCCTGACCACGGACGAGAAGGAACTGGGGGTGGTCCTCGTCGACATCGGCGCCGGCACTACCGACTTTGCCGTATTCGAACGCGGCAGCGTCTGGCACACCGGCGCCATCGGCATCGGTGGCGATCACTTCACGAACGACGCGGCGGTCCAGCTTCGCATGCCGATCCCCGAGGCCGAGAAGACCAAGCGCCGGAGCGGCTGCGCGTTCGCGTCACTCGTGGACGATGAAGAGTCCATCGAGATTGCGAGTGTTGGCGGGCGCCAGCCCCGGGTCCTGAAGCGCCGCCTGCTCGCCGAAGTCCTGCAGCCCCGCGCCGAGGAGATCTTCCACAAGTTGTGGGACGACCTCCGCGCCGGTGGGTACGAGAACTCGCTCCACTCCGGCCTCGTGGTGACCGGCGGCGGGTCCGTGCTGGACGGCCTGCCGGAGATTGCCGATCAGATCTTCAATCTGCCGATTCGCCGCGCGACGCCGATGGGGGTGGGCGGATTGACCGACCATGTCAGCAATCCGTCGTTCGCCACCGCGGTCGGACTGGTGATGTACGCACACCGGCACCGGGCTCTGGACCGGGAACGATCGTCCAGTGGTCTCCGCCGCGTGGCGGGCCGGCTGCGCGGATTCTTCAAGGAGTACTTCTCATGAACGAACAAGAGACCCCTGCGGAGCGCGCGCTCCGCATCACGCTGGAGGATGTTTCCGGAACCGGTGCCCGCATAAAGGTGATCGGTGTCGGCGGAGGTGGAAACAACGCTGTCGACCGGATGGCGAGAGCGGGCCTCGGCGGCGGCACCGTCGACCTGATAGTGGCCAACACGGACACGCAGGCGCTGGAACAGAACCACGCGCCGATCCGGTTGCAGATCGGGTCGAAGCTGACCAACGGCCTGGGAGCGGGCGCCGACCCCGAGATCGGCGAGCGGGCGGCGCTCGAGGACACGGAACAGTTCCTTGGCGCGCTGGCGGGCGCCGACATGGTCTTCGTCACCGCCGGGATGGGTGGCGGTACCGGGACCGGGGCGGCTCCGATCGTTACTTCGCTCGCGTCCGAGCTCGGTGCGCTGACGGTCGCCGCGGTGACCATGCCGTTCACCTTCGAGGGGCGGATGCGGGCGCGGCGCGCCGAGCGGGGGCTCACGAAACTGCAGGCGGCGGCCGATTCGGCGATCACGATTCCGAACGACCGGCTGCTCGGGGCGATCGACAGGTCGTTGCCGCTGACGCAGGCCTTCGAGGTGGTGGACGACGTGCTCGTCCAGGCGATCCGGGGAATCGCCGATCTGGTCATCGTGCCGGGGCTGATCAATCTCGACTTTGCTGACCTGAAGACCACCATGGCGTCCAAGGGCCCCGCGATCATGGGTACCGGCACGGGAACGGGCGAGTCTCGCGCCATGGACGCGGCGACCCGGGCGGTCTCGAGCCCGCTGCTCGAACGCGCCGGCCTGGAAGGCGCCCGCAGCGTCATCGTCAACGTGACGGGCGGGAAGGACCTGTCGATGATCGAGGTGAGCGAGGCGACCAGTACGGTGCAGGAGGCGGCTCACGAGGATGCCAACATCATCTTCGGCGCGGTCATCGATCCCACCATGGATGAAGAGGTGAAGATCACCGTAATCGCCACCGAGTTCGAAACGCCGGAGCCGGCGGCGGCGGAGCCGGAATCGGTTGCCGTCGCCGCCTCCGCCGCCCCGACGCCGAATGACCTGAACGCCTACGTCGCCCTGCAGGATCAGGAGGCGGAGGAAGCGGAGCGGGCGGTCGCGGTGGCCGGATCGCCTGCGTCGGAGGTGGTGGCCGTGGCCGGATCGTCAGCGCCGGAGATCGTCGAAGAGAGCGGCGAGGCGGAAGCCGCCCGGATCGATGTGCCGGACCATCCGGCGGTCGAGCCGGTGGAGGAGTCCGCCGCCGATCAGGCGATTGCGAAGGCGCGGGCGCTGTCGAGTTTCTCCATCGCGCGCCGGCCGACCATCGAACTGCCGGATGTCCCCGATGAAGATGCCGCGAGGGCCGGCGATCCGGCTGCCGACATCGATCTGGACATCGACGTCGACGAGAAAGGGGCGGACAGGCTCGACGAGGACCTGCCCGCGTTCCTGCGCACGGCGGGAGAGTAGCGCACCGGGATCGAGAAGCAGCCGGGGGTCAGATCAGTCGGCGCTAAGGCCTATCTCCCCGAGACGGCCGCACCGGCAAACGTCATCGCCATCACGGTGAGGGACGCCCGGCGCGCCAGGAGCGTCGCGGAGCTGTCCTGTTCCGGTAGCTGATTCGTTTGACGCAACAGCCGGAAGGTCCAGAACGCGGTCGCCAGCACCCAGAACAGACGCCAGACGTAGTCCCCGAGGTTCGAGGTCAGCAGGTAGTCGGCGGTGAGCTTCACCAACGCACCGAAAAGCAGTAACGTCGCGTGTCCGTAGGCGGCGTTCGGCCCCCGCACATCAAGGATTCCAGTCATCGTCTACCTCCACGCGGTGAGAGATTCTGGTCGAGGAGCAGTTTCACTTTCCGCCGACGGCGACCAGTCGCCGCTCGCGATCAGCGGCGAAGGCGAGGCAGGCCCGGATGTCTTCGCGCGTCAAGTCCGGGAAGTCCCGGAGCAGGTCCTCTTCGGACATGCCGGACGCCAGATAGTCGAGCACGTCGGAAACCGTCATGCGCAGGTCGCGGATGCAGGGTTTCCCGCTACGTTTGCCCGGCTCGATAGTGATCCGGTCCGGCAGCGCCATGGATTCAGCCTATGCAACGACCCGCCCGGAGGCAAGCAGCGGCCGGTATTTCGCGACGGGCCCCGCCATGTTGCCGTCGCGATCCTCCGGGGCGGGTCCAGCGCTGCCGTCGATGCACCAACTGCCATCAGTCGCCGCTCGCGATCAGCCGCGAATGCGAGGCAGGCGCTGTGCCACAATTCCCCGATGACTCAGGACGACGTGCGCGAAGTGCTCGAAGCCCTCGCGAAGGGCGCGATCGAGCCTCGCCAGGCGGAAGACCGCCTGATGGACGTCATCCGCCGCGCGCCGTTCGAGGATCTGGACTTCGCCCGTGTCGATCATCACCGCGCCGCCCGGCAGGGCTATCCCGAGGTCGTCTACGGCGCGGGCAAGACGCCGGCGCAGATCGCCGCCATCGCCGAGCGGATCGTCGCCGCCGGCGATCCGCTGCTCGTCACCCGCACCACCCTGGAGGCCGTCGATGCCGTGCGCGCGTTGGTTCCGGACGCGCAGTGGCACGAGACGGCCCGGATAATCGCGCGGCCGGCCGCGAACCCACCGACCGGCCGCGGTACGGTCCTGGTTACAGCAGCGGGAACCTCGGACCTGCCGGTTGCCGAAGAGGCTCGCGTCGCGGCGGAAACGCTCGGCAACCGAGTCGATGCCCTGTACGACGTCGGGGTCGCCGGCCTGCACCGGCTGCTGGCGGAACGCGAACGGCTCGACGCGGCCCGCGTCGCCATCGTCGTGGCCGGGATGGAAGGCGCATTGCCCAGCGTCGTCGGAGGCCTGGTGCGGACGCCGGTCATCGCGGTCCCCACCAGCGTCGGTTACGGGGCCAGCTTCGGCGGTCTCGCCGCCCTGCTCGGCATGCTGAACTCGTGCGCCTCCGGCGTCGCCGTCGTCAACATCGACAACGGCCTCGGCGCCGCCGTCGTCGCGCATCAGATCAATCACCTCTGACCGCTGCGTTGGGATAGGCTGAATCAGCACGATGCCATCCCTGCCGACGGACGACGCAACGCTACGGACACTGGAGTTCGACCGTGTCGTCGCTGCGGTTTGCAGCCTCACTCTGACCCCGATCGGCCGGTCTGCGGCGGGCCGGCTGGCGCCGATGACCGATCCGGCGGCGGTCGCCGACGCGCTTCGGGCGACAACCGAGACCGTCGCCTACCTCGAGGCGAATCACTCGCTCCCGCTCGAAGCGCCGGACGATCTGGAGACCACGATTTCGACCCTCGCCATCGACGGCCGGCCGCTCGATCCCGCACAGTTGATGGGACTCGCCCGCTTTCTGCTCTCCGTCGCTGCCGCGGCGAAGGCAATCCGGGCAGCGGCCGATCAGCCGGACGGACCGGGCGAGTGGCCAATGCTGGCGGCGGCGGCCGGCGGCCTGGCCGAGTTTGACCGCGAGGCGGCGAACATTCAGCGGCGCATCATGCCGCAGGGCGAGGTCGCGGACGACGCGACGCCGCGCCTGGCCGCCATCCGGCAGCAGTTGCACCGTTTGCGCCAGCGGCTGCGCGGCACGCTCGAGTCCTACCTCAGGGGGCGCGAGACGGCGAAGTACCTCCAGGAGCAGGTAGTGACCGAACGGGCCGGCCGGTTTGTCCTGCTGGTCCGGGCCGAACACCGCGGCGCCATTCCGGGAATCGTCCATGGCAGTTCCGGCAGCGGCGCCAGCCTCTTCCTGGAACCGCTCAGCACCGTCGAGATCAACAACGAGATCGTCGCCCTCGAGGAAGAAGAACGGCAGGAGGTGCACCGAATCCTCCTTGACCTGTCGAACGCGTTCCGGACCCGGGCACTCGAGTTGCGGCGAACGCTGCAATCGGTCGCGGAACTCGACCTGATGCAGGCGCGGGCACGATTCTCGAGACTGACCGATGGCGTCGAGCCGCGGCTCAGCGACGATCTGCGGATCGAGTTGCCGGCGGCCCGGCATCCCCTCCTGATGCCGGCGGTAGTGGGTCGGGCGGCCGCCTCGGCGCCGGATCCGGATCGCTCCGGCGACGCGGCCGCGGCCGGCGGTTCGCGCGAGGAGCCCGTGCCGGTGGACATCGTGCTGACGCCGCCAACCGGCGCACTCGTGGTGACCGGCCCGAACACCGGGGGGAAAACCGTCGCGCTGAAGACGGCCGGCCTGCTGGCGTTGATGGCGCAGGCGGGGCTGCACGTCCCGGCGGCATCGGGCGCTTCGCTTCCGGTTTTCCGATCGCTGTTCGCCGACATCGGCGACGAGCAGTCGATCACCAACAGCCTTTCGACTTTTTCCGGCCACATTGCGCACATGGTCGCGATGGATGCAGGGTTGCGGAATCCCGCGCTGGTGCTGCTCGACGAAGTCGGGGCGGGAACCGACCCGCTGGAAGGCGGCGCGCTCGGGGCGGCGATCGTCGATCACTTCCGGCAGCGCGGCGCGCTCGTGCTGGCAACCACCCACGACGACATGCTGAAGTCGTATGCGGCAACCACCCAGGGGGTCGTCGGCGCCGGTTTCGGCTTCGACCCGGAGACCTACGCCCCGACCTACCGGCTGACCTACGGCTCGCCCGGCCGGAGCCTCGCCCTGGAGATCGCGGGCCGGCTCGGCGTAGCGTCCTCGATCATCGACGACGCGCGCGCGCGCCGGAGTGCGCGCGAGGCCCAACTCGCCGACCACCTCGCGCAGGTTGAGAGGGACCTGGCGCAGGCGGCGAAGGAGCGCGACGCACTGGCGGCCGACCGGCGCGCGTTCGAGCAGCAGCGGGAACGGCTCGCCGCCGCGGAAAGGAATCTGAGCGAACGGGAGGCCGAGGCGAAGGAGCGGCTCCGAAGCGGTATCGACGCCGAGCTGCGCAAGGCCCGCCGGGAGATCGAGGGGATCGTGGGCGATCTGCGGAAGCGCAGCGGCGCGCTCGGAAAGCGCGCGGCGCGGCAGGACCGCCCGGCGCCGCGACTGTCGACAGGCCATACCGGCTCGCTGAAGAAACACGCGGTGGAAGCGCTGGATGCGGTGGCGGCAGGGGCGCGCGGCGAAACTCCATCGGCGGTCGATCGCCCGCCAGTTGCCGCGCCGGAGGCCGCTCCTCCCCGCCTGACCGCCGACCGGGCGGACACGTCCCCGGCAACGGAGCTCCCGGCGCCCGGAACACGAGTGCATGTAGCCGGCCTGGGTCTCGACGGCATTCTGGCGACCGTCAATGGCACCGACGCCGAAGTCGAGGCGCTCGGCAAGCGGATCCATGTCCGGGTGGACGACCTCCGCCCGATCGGTCCGGTGCGCGCATCCTCGGGCGGCGGCGCCGGGCCGAAGTCATCCACGCGCGGCGGCGTCACCGTGAACGTCGCCGAGGAGAGCGCCCCGCCGCTGGAGCTGAACCTGATCGGCTGCCGGGTCGACGACGCGCTCGCCCGTGTCGAGAAGTACGTCGACCGCGCGGTGCTGCATGAACGCCGTGAACTCCGTGTCATTCACGGTCACGGCACCGGACAGCTCCGTCGCGCGATTGCCGGGTTCCTGAAAGGTCATCCCCTGGTCGAGAAATACTCGGCCGCCGCGCCGGAGCACGGCGGGAGCGGCGTCACCGTTATTGCCTTGAAGGACTAGCTGACCGTGGCGCGCTACCCCTCCGGCTTCATCGCGGATCTGAAGATGCAGGCCGACATCGTGCGGGTGATCCAGGAGGTAGTGCCACTCAGGAAAGCGGGCAACAGTTACAAGGGGCTCTGCCCCTTCCACAGCGAGAAGACGCCGAGCTTCCACGTCCACCCCGACAAGGGGTTCTTTTACTGCTTCGGCTGCTCGACCGGCGGGGATGTCCTCAAGTTCATCGAGCTGTACGAAAAATTGAGTTTCCCGGAGGCGGTAGCGGCACTCGCCCAGCGCGTCGGCGTACAGCTCCCCGAAACCGAAGACCCCGAACGTGACCGGACCGCGGAGGCGGAGCGGGAAGCACTGGTGAAGGTGCACGAGCTGGCCGCGGAGTATTTTCGTGAACAGCTTGCGGCAGCCTCCGGCGCCGGCGCCCGCACGTATCTCGAGCAGCGCGGCATCGATCCCGAGACGACCGGGAGCCTCGGTCTCGGCTGCACGCCGCCGCGCCGCGACGGTCTGACCCGGCACCTGCTCGATGCCGGACAGCCGATCGAACTGCTCCGCAAGAGCGGCCTGATCAGCGAGACGGACGGACGTCCTCCCATCGACCGTTTCCGCCAGCGGCTGATCATCCCGATCTGTCGCGAGACGGGATCGGTGATCGCGTTCGGCGGGCGCGCGCTGGGCGGCGATCAGCAGGTGAAGTACATCAACTCGCCCGAGACCGCGCTCTATACGAAGGGCCGCACGCTCTATGGCCTGCACCTGGCGAAGCGGGCGATCCGCCAGCGCGGCTTCGCCATCCTCGTCGAGGGCTACTTCGACCTGGCGCAGGCGCTCCAGGCGGGAATCGCGCCCGTCGTGGCCACGTGCGGCACGGCGATGACGGAGCGGCAGGCAAAGCTCCTCCGCCGCTTCTGCACCAAGGTGCTCCTGAGCTTCGATCCCGATACGGCAGGGGCGGGCGCGTCGGCGCGTTCGGGCGAACTGCTCATTGCCGCCGGTTTCCAGGTGAACGTCGTCCGTCTGCCGGACGGCCAGGATCCCGACACGGCCATCCGTCAGCATGGCGCGGCGTACTACGTCGATCGGCTCAAGCGGTCGACGCCGTACCTCGACTACGTGCTCGAGCGCGCGGCCGCGTCCCGCGATCTGACGCGCGAGAGTCAGCGCACCGGTTTCGTGAACGAGATGCGCGCCATCGCGGCGCGGATTCCCGACGTGGTGGCGCGCGACCAGTTCGCCGACAGGATCGCCCACCGCGCCGGCGCGACCGAGGCGGTGGTGCGCGACGCCATCCGGCAGGAGATCGCCGGGCGGCGTCCAGAACCCTCGGGCGAAGCGCCGGAGGGAACGGCGGCGCACGATCCCCAGGAATCCGAGAAAGGTCTGATCTGGGCCGTCATGCACGAGACCGAGGCGGCCCGGCAGGTCCTCTTGCAGCTTGAGCCGGGGCACTTCCAGGGTCTCCGGACCGCCTCCATCCTGGAAGTCGCGCACAGCCTTGCCGAGGTGCCGGCGGCCAGCCTGGCCGAGACGATGCTGGAGCGGCTGACGGAGGAAGAGACGGCCCTCGTGGGCGCGATCGCGGCAATGGAAGTAGCGCCGGCCGGTGTCGAGGACTGTGGTGACGAGCTGCAACGGCGGCGCTACCGGCGCGAGCTGTCCGAAGTGCAGGAGGAGATCGATCGCCGGCAGCGCGAGGGCGCGTCCGGCGAGATCGGCGATGCGCTGCTCGCACACAAACTGGATCTGCAGCGCCGGCTCGATGCCCTGATCCGCCCTGACGGACCGGCGTCCCTGGCGGCTGAAGAGCCGGACGGGCCCGCCTTCAGGTGACAGGAGCGCCCGGCGCGACATATGGTTGGGGCGGGGCTTTGACGATGCAAGCGATTCGCTACAATCTGCGCCTGCGAATCGTGCCCGTGCGCGGCGGCCGCGGAGATCGCGCGAGGTAACGGTATGCCGAACGAGCCGTTGTCGATCGACGAGAAATACGACGAGATCCAGCAGCTGGTCGTCGTCGGAAAGGAACGCGGCTTCCTGCTCTTCGAAGAGATCAACGAGCTGCTCCCCCCCGAAGTTACCTCCGACGAGCTTGACGAACTGTTCGCGGCGCTCAACGCGGCCGGGATCGACGTAGTCGAATCCGAGGAGAAGTACGCCGAGTCGAAGCGGGCCCGGGCGGACCGTGCGTCCGACGGCCGAGCCGACGGCGTGCTCGACCTGACGCCCGGCGTGGTGGAGAAGACCGGCGATCCGGTCCGGATGTACCTGCGTGAGATGGGAACCGTTCCCCTCCTCACCCGTGAGGGCGAGGTGGCCATCGCGAAGCGGATCGAGCGGGGCAAGCTCCTCGTGCTCAAGGTGATCTCCCGGTCGCCGGCCGTCGTCGCGGAGGTGATCCGGTTCGGCGAAGAACTGCGCCGGGGCGATCGGACGCCGCGCGAGTTGATCGTGTTGCATGACGAAACGCTCAGCGCCGACCGGATCAGCGAGTGCGGCGAGCAGTTCCTGCGTGACGTCGATGCGATACGCGCCGCCAGCGCCGAACTGAAGCGGAAGCGCACGCGTCTGGCGAAGGTCCCGAAGCCGAATCGCGCGCTCCGGAATCAGATGCGGTATCGCCTGCTGCGCGCCCGGGTCGCCCTGTCGCGCCTCGTGCGGGACATCGAGTTCACCGACCCGGTGATCGGCGAGTGGATCGACCTGTTCAAGGCGACCGCGGCCGAGATGCGACGGGATCAGGGGGAACTCCGGACGGTCAACCGCCGCCTGCGCCTGTCGAACCTCACGCGTCTCTCGGAAGGCGAACGGAAGGCGCTTGGGCGGCGGCAACGCGAACTCCGGAAGAACATTCGCGACCGGTCCACGCAGCTTGGCGAAACGGCGGGAACCCGCGGCGAGGCTCTGGATGTCATCAGGCGGGGCGAGCTGCTCGCGGAACGGGCCAAGACGGAGCTCGTCGAGGCCAACCTCCGGCTCGTGGTCTCGATCGCCAAGAAGTACACCAACCGCGGGCTGCAGTTCCTCGACCTGATACAGGAGGGGAACATCGGGTTAATGAAAGCGGTCGACAAGTTCGAATACCGGCGCGGCTACAAGTTCTCCACGTACGCAACGTGGTGGATCCGGCAGGCGATTACCCGCGCCATCGCCGACCAGGCCCGGACGATCCGGATTCCGGTCCACATGATCGAGACCATCAACAAACTGATCCGGACGCAACGCTCGCTGGTCCAGGAGTACGGACGCGAACCGACCATCGAAGAGCTGGCCGAGCGGCTGGACATTCCCGCCGCGCGTGTACGGCGCGTGCAGAAGATCGCGCAGGAGCCGATTTCGCTCGAGACGCCGGTCGGCGAAGAGGAAGACAGCCATCTCGGCGATTTCATCGAGGATCGCCACGCCGTCAATCCCGCCGATGCCGTGATCGACCGGAACCTGAAGGAACAGACGGCGTCGGTGCTCAAGTCGCTGACGCCGCGTGAGGAGAAGGTGATCAAGATGCGCTTCGGCGTGGGCGATGGAAGCGAACATACGCTCGAGGAGGTGGGGCAGGATTTCGCCGTCACCCGCGAGCGGATTCGCCAGATCGAAGCGAAAGCGCTCCGGAAGCTCCGGAATCCATCGCGCAGTCGGAAGCTTCGCGCGTTCCTCGAGGGAGGGACGTCATAATGCTGCATGGGCCCGTAGCTCAGCGGTCAGAGCCACCGGCTCATAACCGGGTGGTCCCAGGTTCGAATCCTGGCGGGCCCACCACTCTCTCATGCACCCAGACCTCGAACGACTGATCCGCCTGCAACAGATTGATCTCGACGTCGCCGCCGCGCGACAGTCGATCGACCGCTTCCCCGAACAGATCGCCGCACTCGACGAACAGTTGCAGACCAGCCACACCGCGGTTGACAAGATCGAGGCGCGGCAGGCCGAACAGAAGACTGCCCGCGTCGGTATCGAGAAGGAGCTGGCAGAGGTGGAGGGGCGCCTTACCCGCTTCAAGGACCAGTTGATGGCGGTGAAGACCAACAAGGAATTCCACGCCGTCCAACTGGAAATCTCGCACGGCGAAGCCGACAAGCAGGGCCACGAGGATCGTCTGCTGGAAATGATGATCGAGGCGGACGAGATCGTTGCCGAGGCCGACGCAGCCCGCGCCGCGCTGAAGACCGCCGAGGCGGAGGTGGCCGAAGCGCGGCAGACGCTCGAAGCGGAGCGGGACCGGCTGCAGGGGGAAACGGAACGGAAGGTTGGGGAGCGGGCAGCGCTGGTCGCGGAACTCAAGCCGTCGGTTCTGGCGTTGTTCGAAAGCGTCGCCAGTCACCGCAAGGGGGTGGCCGTCAGCCCCATGCGCGACGGGCGCTGCGGCGACTGCCAGGTCCGGCTTCGGCCTCAACTCCAGAACGAGGTGCGGCGCAACGATTCGCTCATCCGGTGCGAGAGCTGCCAGCGCATCCTCTACTATCCGACCGCGACCGCGTCGTGACCGACATCATCGGGATCGGGATCGACATCGAGGAGGTGGCGCGCGTCGACGACCTGCTGCTGCGCTACGGTGACCGCTTCGTGGCGCGAATCTTCACCGACGGCGAAGCGGCCTACTGCGGGAGGCGCCGCTCGCCCGCATCCCACTTCGCGGCGCGGTTCTCCGCCAAGGAAGCGGCGATGAAGGCGCTCGGCACGGGCCGGTCCCGCGGAGTTCTGTGGCGTGACATCGAGGTCGTGCGCCGCGGCGGACCTCCCACCCTGGTGCTGCACGGTGGCGCGCAACGTCGCTTCGATGAACTGGGCGGAAGCAGCACGCTCCTCACGTTGACGCACTCCCGGCAGTACTCCGTCGCGCAGGTGATCCTGCTCGGACGCCCGGCTGGCTGACCTCGAACCTCGGGGGCTACGGAAGCCGGAGCCCGCTCAACGTCGACCACAGCAGTGCTGCTATTTCCGGTAGTACTACGGGAGCGGGCTATTTATATTAATAAATTCAACCTATTGTTTAATACAAAAGGGTCGGGCTCGGCCTACATATTAATTTTTATGGCGATTAGATTTAATAACAGGTTCCGCGATTTGGTCCGCTCCACCACAGCGGGCGCCGGTTGACGGACCGGGCGGCGGGCGGGTACCTTGGCGGCCACATGGCCTCGGCGGACGGGATCGTCCTCGTCTTCTACTTCGCAACCCTCTGCGGACTCAGCGTGTACGGTGCGCACCGCAGTCTGCTGGTCTGGTCGTATCTTCGGGGCCAGCGGCGCGCGAAGGTGCATCCTGCCAGCGACGCGTTGCCGCGCGTCACGGTTCAGTTGCCGATCTTCAACGAGCGGCATGTCGCCGAGCGCCTCATCTCCGCGGTCGCCCGCCTGCGGTACCCGCGGGATCGGTTCGAAGTGCAGGTGCTCGACGATTCGACCGACGCGACGAGGGAAATCGCGGCGCGCGCCGTCCGGCGGTGGCGAGCCCGCGGCGTGGCGATACGTTACCTCCACCGAACTTCACGCGACGGCTTCAAGGCGGGTGCGTTGCGCGCGGGGCTGAGCGTGGCTACGGGTGACCTTATCGCCCTGTTCGACGCGGACTTCATGCCGCCGCCGGACTTTCTCGAACGCGCCATCGCCCCGTTCGCCGACCCGCGGGTCGGGATGGTCCAGACCCGGTGGGGCCACGCCAACCGCAACTACTCGCTGCTGACGCGGGCGCAGGCGCTGCTGCTCGATGGGCACTTCGTCCTGGAGCATGGCGGCCGGTACCGCGGCAGTTGTTTCTTCAACTTCAACGGCACGGCGGGCATCTGGCGGCGCGCCGCCATTCAGGACGCGGGCGGCTGGCAGGCCGACACCCTGACGGAGGACCTCGACCTGAGCTACCGTGCGCAGCTCGCCGGCTGGCGATTCGTGTTCCTCCAGGACATCGTCGTTTCCGCGGAACTGCCGGTCGAGATGAACGCCTTCAAGTCACAGCAGCATCGCTGGGCGAAAGGGTCCATGCAGTCCTGCCGCAAGCTGCTGCCCGCGGTGCTGCGCGCCCCGCTGCCGTTCCGCGTCAAGCTGGAAGCGGCGCTTCACCTCACCGCGAATCTCAACTACCTGCTGTTGCTCGCCCTCTCGATCCTGATCGTTCCCGCGATCGCGGCACGGACCGGCCCCGGCGGCGATCCCCGTCTGCTCTGGATCGACGCGCTGTTCTTCACGGCCGCCGCCGTCTCCGTGTCCGGTTTCTACGGCGTCAGCCAACGGGCGCTGGGTGGCCGCTGGCAGGCGCGGCTGCGCGACCTGCCGGCGACGATAGCCCTCGGGCTGGGTCTGGCGGTCAATAACGCGGTGGCGGTCATCGAGGCCCTGACCAGCCGCACCGGCGATTTCCGGCGCACGCCGAAATACGGAGTGACGGGCGGGGCGACGTCGGGCGCCACGCTGCCGGCGGACAGCCGCTATCACCTCGTGTCGTGCCGGCAACCGCTCGTGGAGCTTGTCTTCGGCGCCGGGTTCTGCGCGGCGCTGGTCTGGGCGTTCACCGCCGGCGCGTACATGATGGCGCCGTTCCTCGCCTTCTTCGGGTTCGGCTTCCTGTACGCGGCCGGCGCGTCGCTGGCGGAGACCCGGGCCCACGGGCGGTCCCGCCGCCACGGTGAGGCAGGGGCGGACGTTCCTCGCTCCGTCGCGGCGCAGTCCGCCCATTGGGTGGAGGAGGCGTCGTGATGGCGGAGAAGGGAGGTCTCGAGGGCGTCGTCGCCACGTCTTCGTCCATCTGCCACATCGACGGCGAGCAGGGCCTGCTCTCGTACTGCGGCTACGACATCCACGATCTGGCGCGCGAGGCGACCTTCGAAGAGGTGTGTCATCTCCTCTGGCACCGCCGTCTTCCGAACCGCGCCGAGCTGGGGGACCTCCGCTCGGAGCTCGCCGCTGCCCGTCCGCTGCCCGAGTCCATGCTCCGGCTCATCCGGACGTTGCCGCCGGGCGATGCGATGGACGCACTCCGCACGCTCGTTTCCGCCCTCGCACTGGTCGATCCGAAGGCGGACGCGCGGACCGGCGCCGCGGTGCAGGATCCCGATACCGCATACCGCACCGCCGTCCGGTTGACCGCACAGGTGGGCAGCCTGGTCGCCACCTGGGGTCGCCTCGCGGCCGGCGGCGGACCCATCGACCCCGACCCCGCGCTCGACCATGCGGCGAACGTCCTGCTGATGCTGAACGGCGAGCGGCCGACGCGCGAAGCGGCGCGGGCCCTGGACGTCGCGCTCATCCTGCATGCCGACCATGAACTGAACGCCTCGACGTTCGCGGCGCGGGTCACCGCCGCGACTCTGAGCGATCTCTATTCGACCGCGGTCGCGGGGATCGGTGCGCTGAAGGGCCCGCTGCACGGCGGCGCCAACGCCGAGGTGATGCGGATGCTGCTCGATCTCGGCGAAGACGCCCCGGACGACGTGGTGGAAGGGGCCATCCGCGGCATGCTGGCGAAGAAGCAGAAGGTCCCCGGCTTCGGCCACCGGGTCTATCGCACCGAGGATCCGCGCGCCACCCACCTCCGCCGGATGTCCGAGACGCTGTCGAAGCAGACCGAGACGCGGTGGTTCGCCATGTCCCGGACCATCGAGCGGGTGATGAAGGACGGGCGCCGGATCGACGCCAACGTCGACTTCTATTCGGCCTCGACGTACCACATGCTCGGCATCCCGATCGGGCTCTTCACGCCGATCTTCGCAGTCAGCCGTATCTCCGGCTGGACGGCCCACGTCCTCGAGCAATACGCCAACAATCGCCTGATCCGGCCCCGCGCCGACTACACCGGGCCGACGCCGCCGCAGCCCTTCGTGCCGCTGGGAGCCCGTGGCGAAACCCCGCGTTGACACCGAGAGCGGCGAGGCGCCCGGCTGACAAGGCGCGACGAGGGAGCCTGTTGGCCCCAGGCGACCGAGGAGCAACGCCGTTCAGCCGGGATGCATCGCCGCTCGAATGTAGCGGGGGTTTCGCCACGGGCTCCCGGACCGGCGCGTATAATTGTCGCGGCCGTTCGGCCCGCCCCCATGAACCACCGCCAGATCCGCAATTTCTCCATCATTGCGCACATCGATCATGGGAAATCGACCCTTGCGGATCGGTTCCTCGAGCTGACCGGCGCGCTCCGTCCCCGGGAGATGGAAGCGCAGGTGCTCGACTCCATGGACCTGGAGCGCGAGCGGGGAATCACGATCAAGGCGCATGCGGTGCGCCTCAGCTATGTCGCGGACGACGGCGAGACCTACATCCTCAATCTGATCGACACCCCTGGCCACGTCGACTTCTCCTACGAGGTGGCCCGCGCCCTCGCCGCGTGCGAGGGAGCGCTGCTGCTGGTCGACGCCTCGCAGGGTGTCGAGGCCCAGACCGTCGCAAACGCCTACCTGGCGGTCGACCACGACCTGGAGATCATTCCGGTCATCAACAAGGTGGACCTGCCGGGCGCCCAGCCGGACGAGGCGTCGCTGCAGATCGAGGATCTCGTCGGTCTCGATCCGTCGACGGCGCTCCTCGCAAGCGCCAAGGAGGGTCTCGGGACGAAGGAAATCCTCGAGGCGGTGGTCCGCCAGGTGCCCCCGCCGTCCGGCGATCCGGAGGGGGTGCTGAAGGCGCTGATCTTCGATTCGTGGTACGACGCCTACCGGGGCGTCATCATCCTGGTACGCGTCGTCGACGGCGCCGTCCGCCCCGGCATGAAGGTCCGCTTCATGGCGGCGGCGCACGACTGCGAAGTGGAGCAGGTCGGAGTTTTCTCCCCGAAGCCCCAGGGGGTTGACCAACTGGGCGTCGGCGAGGTGGGTTTCATCATCGCCAACGTCAAGAACGTCACCGACGCACGAATCGGCGACACCGTGACGCAGGCGGCGCACCCCACCGCGAATCCGTTCCCGGGCTTCCGCGAGATGAAGCCGATGGTATTCGCCGGTCTCTACCCGGTGGAGAGCCACGAGTACGCCGACCTGCGCGAAGCGCTCGAGAAGCTGCGGCTCAACGACGCATCCTTCTTCTTCGAACCGGAGACTTCCGCGGCCCTCGGCTTCGGTTTCCGATGCGGCTTCCTCGGCCTGTTGCACATGGAGATCGTGCAGGAGCGGCTGGAGCGCGAGTTCGACATGGACCTGGTGACGACCGCGCCCGGCGTGCTCTACCGGGTTACCACCACCGACGGCGAGGTGATCGAGATCGACTCTCCCGCCAAGTTGCCCGACGCGGGGCGGATAGAGGTGGTCGAGGAACCGGTGATCACGGCAATGATCCTCACGCCGGCGGACCATGTCGGAGCCATCCTGAAGCTCTGCCAGGAGAAACGCGGCGTGCAGCGCGCGCTCGAGTACCACGCCGCACACCGCGTCATGATCACCTACGAGTTGCCCTTCAACGAGGTGGTTCTCGACTTCTACGACCGGCTGAAGACCATCTCCCGGGGGTATGCGTCGCTCGACTATCATGTGAGCGGGTACTGGACATCGCCGCTCGTGAAGCTGGATCTGCTCGTCAACGGGGATCCGGTCGATGCGCTGTCGATCATCGTGCACCGTGAGAATGCCTACGCGCGCGGCAGGGCACTGGTCACCCGGATGCGCAAGCTGATACCGCGCCAGATGTTCGAAGTCGCGATCCAGGCGGCGATCGGGACCAGCATCATCGCCCGCGACACGGTGCGGCCGCTCCGGAAGAACGTCCTGGCGAAGTGCTACGGCGGCGACATCACGCGCAAGCGGAAGCTGCTGGAGAAACAGAAGGAAGGAAAGCGGCGGATGAAACGGGTCGGCAGCGTCGAGATCCCCCAGGAGGCGTTTCTCGCCGTGCTGCGTGTCGGCGACGATGATCAGGCCGCGGGCAAGACGCCCCGGACCAACCGATGATGGCGAGGCGAGGCGCGGGGCGCGGCGGACGGCGAAACGGGCCCGCTTCGGGTGCGGGCCGCGAGCGCCAGCCCGCGGGTCGTGATCCGTCGGCGCCACCGCCGGCCGTGCCGTTCCGGAAGTCGACGGCGCGGGAGTACCTGGAAGCCATCATCATTGCGGTGGTCCTTGCGCTGTTCGTCCGGACCTGGGTGGTGCAGGCGTTCACCATCCCGACGGGATCGATGGAGCACAACCTGTTGGTGGGGGACTACCTGCTGGTGAACAAGTTCGTCTTCGGCCCGACCCTGTCCGGCGCGGAGCAGGCGGTGCTGCCCAAGACCGATGTCGAGCGCGGGGACATCGTGGTCTTCAAGTACCCGATCGATCCGGAGCGGGACTTCATCAAGCGGATCATCGGTCTCCCGGGGGAAACGCTGGAAGTGCGCGACAAGCGGATCTACATCGATGGCCTGGCCCTCGACGAGCCGTACCTGCCGGAGCATGAGCGGAGCCTCCGTCCGGGAGAGGAGGCGGTGGGCGGCCGGGACAACCACGGCCCGGTTCTGATTCCCGACGGGCACTACTTCGCCATGGGGGACAACCGCGACGACTCCGAGGACAGCCGGTTCTGGGGGCCGCTGCCGGCCGAGCACGTCAAGGGCAAGGCGGTCGTGATCTACTGGTCGTACGACGCCGGGCCGCCGGTCGTGATTCCCCAACCAGGCCTCGGCGCCGCAGTCCGCCGCGCCGCCTCGGACGCGGTCGGCTTCTTCGCGCGCACGCGCTGGGATCGGATGCTCCACCAGGTGCGCTGACAACACATTCACGGGGGAGGCGCCGATGCGTGCGACCATAGCGGGAATAGCCGTCGCCAGCGTGCTGATCACCGGCCCGGGCCATACGGGCGTCGTCGCGGGGCAGCAGAACGCGGATGCGGGCGGCGATGCGAGCGACCCGATCGCCGTGCTGGTCGGCCGGCTCGATCTGGAACGCTACAAGGCGGTCATCAAGGGCCTGACGCAGTTTGGTGACCGGCGGCAGGGGACGCGGCGCAACCGCGACGCGGTCGACTGGATCGAGGCCCAGCTCGAGGGGGCGGGCTGCCCCACCGAACGGCTCCACTACACCTACGATCCGCCCCCGCGCGAAAGCCGCGCCAGGGGCGGCGGGCGCGCGCGGGACGCGCTGAATCCCACCGGCCCGACGCCGACCGGCGGGCGCATCGGGCGCAACGGGAGCGGGCCCGGCGGCAGTTCGATCTTCGGCTACCGCGCGCGTACCGGAGTCGTCCGCGATCCCATGATGCAGCCGGACGAGGCCCTGCGCGCGCTCAACCTCGAGGAACCGACCAACGGTGAGCGGTCCCAGGTGCACTGCACCAAGGTCGGCGCCACGCGGCCCGACGAGATGTACATACTGGGCGCCCACATGGATGGACATGGCTTCGGCGAGGGGGCCGACGACAACGCGTCGGGTACCGCGCTGGTGATGGAACTGGCCCGTATTCTGAGCGCCCCGGACGTGGCGACCGACGTTTCCATACGCTTCGCCCTCTGGAACGATGAAGAAACCGGGCTCAACGGCAGCCGCGCCTACGTCGAGCAGCGACGGGAGCGGCAGGGCCTCGAAGATCCGCCCGGGTCGGGCCGCTATCCCGAGCCGCGCTGGCTAGGGATGATCCAGCACGACATGATGCTGTTCGATCATGGGGCGCCCGGGCCGGACGGCGTGGTCAGCCCGGATCAGCGGCCCGAGGCGGACGTCAACATCGAGTTCCAGTCGAACTCGGAACTGGCCGCGGAGTCGAGCGAGCTGGCGTTTCGCTTCAAGGCGGCCAACGACGCCTACGCAACCGACTACCCGGCGACGGTGGGCCCCCACATGACGAACACCGACTCGATGCCGTTCATGAACATCACGCCGTCGATCAGCCTGCGGGAGAATGAGCGTGGCATGCACATCGGGGCCGGCTGGAATCCGCACTGGCACCAGCCGACCGATCTCTACGTCACGTACACCGACGATGACTTCCGCCTCGGGCTGAACGCCGCCCAGACGACCCTGGCCGCGATAGCCGAGCTGGCCGGCGCCAGGATTACCGCGGCACGCTAGAACACGGGAGGTCCTTCATGACCGTCGAGACTACTCGGCGCCGGTTCCTGCAGACGCTTGCGGCCACGACGGTCGTCCATCCGCTCCTGCCCGTCCGTCCGGCTGGCGCCCAGTCGCATCGTAGCGCCGCGCCGGCCGCGCTGTGGGAGGAGGTGCGGCGGCAGTTCGCGTTCCGCGAAGAACGCGTTCCGATGAACGCGGCCAATCTCTGCCCGTCGCCCCGCGTGGTGGCCGAGCAGGTGAGCGAGCTGACGCGCGATATCGACGTCGACTGCTCGTTCCCGAACCGGGCGAAGTTCGGGCCGCTCCTCGAGGGGTCGCGCGAGGCGGTGGCGGCCCAGCTCGGCGTTACTGCGGACGAGATCGCTCTCGTGCGCAACACGAGCGAGGCCAACAACGTCATCAACGCCGGGCTTCCCCTCGACTCCGGGGACGAGGTCGTCGTCTGGGACCAGAACCACCCCACCAACAACGTCGCCTGGGAGGTCCGGGCCGCGCGCTACGGGTCGGCGGTAACGCGGGTGACGACGCCGGCGGCGCCGTCCGGCGTCGACGAGCTGGTCACCGTTTTCGAGCGTGCGCTCACCTCCCGGACGCGGGTCCTGGCCTTGACCCACGTGTCCAACGTGAGCGGCGTGCGGCTTCCGGTGCGGGAGTTATGCGAGGTCGCTCACCGCCGCGGGATCCACGTGCATGTCGACGGCGCCCAGAGCTGGGGCGCGCAGGAGGTGAACCTGCGCGAACTCGGCTGCGATTCCTACACCGGCAGCGCGCACAAGTGGTTTCTCGGGCCGAAGGAAGTGGGGTTGCTCTACGTCCGGGCGGATCGGGTCGAGGAGATCTGGCCGAGCATCGTCGCTCCGAGCTGGGGCGGCGAAGTTGCCCCCCGGCCGCGGGGCGCCCGGAAGTTCGAGTCGCTGGGACAGCGCGACGACGCCGCGCTGGCCGCCGTCGCCACCACGGTGGCGTTTCAGAACCGCCTCGGCCTGGCGCGGATCGAGGCGCGCGTGGTCGAGCTGGCGACGCTGCTGAAAGCCGGCTTGCGGGAAGCCGGCTTCGAGCTGGTCACACCGATGACGCCCGAGCTCAGCGGCGGCGTCGCGATCGCCGCGGTCGATCCCGCACGGCGCGGTCCGCTCGTCACTGCCCTCTACGAGCGGCACGGCGTGGCGGGGGCGGCGACCGGCGGACTTCGGCTCTGCCCGCACGTCTACAACACACGCGAGCACGTGGATCGCGCCGTCCGCGGAGCGGCGGAGCTTCGCGACGGGACCGTCTAGGAGCCCGTGGTGAACCCCCGCTACTGACCGCTCTCGGTGCTACGCGGGGTTTCACCACGGGCTCCTAGCTCCCAGCCTCAGGCGGGCGGCGTGCGCCGCCCGAACAGGGCGGTGCCGACGCGGACCATCGTCGCGCCCTCCTCGATCGCGGCCTCGAAGTCGTGGCTCATCCCCATCGAGAGTTCCGCGAGGGCGGACTCCGGCACGCCCTCCCCCCGCAGCGTGTCGCGCAGCTCGCGGAGGCGGCGGAAGTACGGGCGGGTCTGTTCCGGATCGTCGTTCCACGGAGGCATCAGCATCAGGCCCCGCACTTCCGCGGCGCGACAGGCGGAAGCGGCTTCGAAGAGGCGGCGCAACTCATTGTCGCCGGCTCCATGTTTCCGGGCTTCACCGGCCAGGTCGGCCTGGATCAGCAGCCCCGGGCGCGTCCCGGCGTCAGCCGAGGCGGCGTCGATCCGGCGAAGCAGTTTCACACTGTCGACCGAGTGAATCCAGTTGAACTTCACGGCCGCCTGACGCGCCTTGTTCGACTGCAGATGACCGATCAGGTGCCAGCGGATCGGCGGCAGGCCGGATGCCCGTTCGATCTTGCCGAGCGCCTCCTGCACGCGGTTCTCGCCGAAGTCCGCCAGCCCGGCGGTGGCCGCCGCAGCGATCGCGTCGAGCGGGAACGTCTTCGAGACGGCAACCAGCCGGACGTTGCCGGCGTCACGGCCGGACGTGGCGGCAGCGCGCGCAATCCGGTCCCGGACGGAACGGAGGTTCGCCGCGAGCCGATCCGCGGACGGCGGAGCGCTCACCGCGGCGGGTCCAGAACGGCGAGGCGCGACCGTGCGTCGTCGGAATGGTCGCCGGTCTCGTCGAGGGCGAGGTAGCGGTAGAGCGCGGCGGTGGCCGCGGCGGGATCGTCCAGATCGGTGAGCGTTACGCCGAGCCAGTAGTACGCCGGCGCGTGCGACGGGTCGTGGGTGATTGCCTCCTCGAAACGCGCGCGCGCACCTTCCAGGTTGCCGGCCTCGCGCAACACGATGCCCAACTCCACCGCGTCGGCCGCCTGCGCCTGGTTCGTGGCCATCGCGGCGAGCGTCAGGCGCGTGGCCTCTTCGCGGGCGGCGATGGCCTGTTCCGGCCGCCCCGACCTGCCGTAGATATCCGACAGGCCGTAGTACGCCGCCGTGTAGCCGGGCTGCACCGAAAGCGCGCCCTGGAAGGCGCGCTCGGCCTCGTCCCATTGCTCGAGCGCGCCGTGTGCGACACCGGCGTTGTAATGGCACTCGACGCAACTCGGGAAGAGCTGCACGCCGAGATTGAAGTAGGTGACCGCCTCGGCGTACGCGCCGTTGCGGTTCGCGGCGACCCCCGCTTCAAAGAGCGAATCGAGTTCCGATTCATCGCCGCCGGCGGCAAGCCAGGGCGTGACGCGCTGACCCTCTTCGAGGATGAAGCGTATGTCCGCCGTGCGGCCGTCGCGAACCTGGATCCGGTAGACCTCGCTCCGCTGATCCCCGAGCGCCGCGGTAACCGTGTAGAAGCCGGACGGGATGTCGGCACGGGCGAACCGGCCGTCCGCCTCGGTCTCGAGTTCAATCGCCTCGCTGCCTTCGCGCATCGGGAGGAGAATCACCAGCGCGCCCCCGACCGAGGCGCCGTCGGCGTCGGCTACGGCGCCCTGGACGACCCCGGTCGTCTGGGCGAGCCCCGGGACGGTCCAGAGGAGGGCAGCGACAGCCGCGGCAAGGTGTCGCATCACGGATCCAGTCTATCGCCGTTCAGAAAACGGTCGACGTCGGCCAGGTCGTACGTCACCGGGGCCGGGGGAAGCGACTTCAGGAAGCGCCGGCCGTAGCCGCGGGTCCGTAGCCGCGGATCGAGAAGCGCGAGTACCCCCCGGTCCGTCCGATGGCGGATCAGGCGGCCCAGTCCCTGCAGAAGCGTCAGGATGGCGAGCGGCACCTGGTAGTCGGCGAAGGCGTTCCCGCCGTCGCCGGTGATCTGTTCCAGCCGGGCGGCGACGAGCGGATCGCCGGGTGAAGCGAACGGCAGCTTGTCGATCACGACGCAGCTCAGGGCGTCGCCAACGACGTCAACGCCCTGCCAGAAACTGGAAGTGGCAAGCAGCACCGCGTTCGGCGTCGTCCGGAACTCGCGCAGGAGGGCGTTGCGCGGCGCGGTTCCCTGCACGAGGAGCGGAAATGGGGACACCGGCTCGATCCGGGCGCGGACCGCTTCCAGGTTGGCATGGCTGGTGAAGAGCACGAATGCTCGTCCCTCGGTGACGTCCAGCAGGGCCCGCACTTCGCGGGCGACCGCGTCGGCGAAGTTGCGGTCCCCCGGTGGCGGCATGCGGCGCGGCAAGTACAGGATCGCCTGCCGGCGATAGTCGAATTCGGAGGACACCTGCAGTTCGGCGGCGTCATCGATGCCGAGGCGGCCGCGGAGGTACTCGAACGATCCATCCACCGTCAGCGTCGCCGAGGTGAAGAGCACCGACCGCATGCGTTCGATGAGCAGCTCGCGGATGATGCCGGAAACATCGATCGGGGCGGCGCGCAGGAACGTGCCGCGGCCGCGCCGTTCGAGGTAGTAGACGAAGCGCGGATCGTCCGCCGCGACGAGAAAGCCGACCTGTTCCCGGAGTTCGTCGGCCCGGCGTCCCAGGTTGGCGAGATCGGCGTCCTCCGCCGGCGCCGCTGCCTTCGACAGCAGGTCGGCCAGGTCGCCCAGGCTGCGGGCAAGCATCCGGCCGGCTTCGGCCGCCGGGGCCAGCATGTCGGCGCTGACGCGGATTCGATCGCGGCCGGGAGCCAGCGGTTCGAGCAGGGCGAAGAAGTTGCGCGCGTCGGCCCGGACGGCGTCGAGCCGCTCGTGCAGCTCGCGCACGTCGGCGTCGCTCAGGCCGCCGCCGCCCGCCGCCCGTTCGTCGCCGGCGCCGTCCTCGGTCGATGTAGGCCGGGTCGGACTCTCCCCGGCGCCCGACGCCACGCGCCTCCCGTCGCGCTCGAGTTCGTCCAGCTTGAAGTTGCTGATGGTATTGGCGAACGACTGTGTCGCGACGTCTTCCAACTGGTGCGCCTCGTCAATGACGACCGTCGCGCAGTCCGGGATGACGCTCCCGGCGCCGTCCGCCAGATGGCGCACCGCCACATCGGCGCAGAGCAGGTGGTGATTGACGATGACCAGGTCCGACTCGACCGCACGCTGCCGCATCGTCGTTATGAAGCAGTCGCGGTAGGTGGGGCAGTCCATCCCGATGCAGTTCTCCGAGGTGGCCGCGAAGTCGTTCCAGATCGCGAAATCGTCCGGCAGGTCCTCGATTTCCGCGCGGTCGCCCGTCTCGGTCTGCTGGGCCCACTCGGCGATTTGGTCGAGCCTGTCGCCGTCCGCGGTGGGAAGCAGTCGGATTTGCGCCTCCGTCCGCGCCGTCTCGAAACGGTGCAGGCACAGGTAGTTGCCGCGTCCCTTCATGTAGGTGGCTTTGAACGTGACGCCCAGCGCATCCCGCAGTGCGGGCAGGTCCTTGTAGAAGATCTGGTCCTGCAGGTTGCGGGTGCCGGTCGAGATCACGATCCGCTCGCCGCTCAGGATCGCGGGCACCAGGTAGGCGAGCGTCTTGCCGGTGCCGGTTCCCGCTTCGGCGAGCAGGACCCCGTCCGTCCGAAGCAGGCGCGCCACGGCGGCAGCCATCCGGCGCTGGCTCGGCCTGGCTTCGAAGCCGGGAAGGGCGCGGGCCAGCGGTCCGTCGTCGGCCAGCGCCTCGGCCACGCGCGGCGTCAGATCGGCGGCGGCTCCGGCGCCCGCGGTCCCCGCGGCATCGCCGGCATCGGGTTCGAAGTCGGGATCGGACTCGAGATCGCCGTCGATCTGGATCTCGAACTCCGCCTCTTCCCAGGGGTCCTGCCGGGCGTCGGCGTCCGGTTCGACCGTCAGCTCCCGCTCGGGCTCGGCGCCGGAGTCGGGTACAGGGGGAACCTCTGGCATAGCGCTTCCACTTCGGTCCGGACCATGCGGGCGGTGCGCTCGTCCTCGGGGTCGGCGAGCACGCGGCCAATCAGCTCCGCCACCGTTTCCATCTCTGCTTCCGCCATGCCTCGGGTCGTGAGTGCGGGCGTCCCCAACCGGATTCCGCTTGCCACCATCGGCGGCTGCTCGTCGAACGGGATCGCGTTCTTGTTCACCGTGATTCCGGCGCGGCCGAGCGCTTCCTCCGACACCTTCCCGGTCAGGCCGCGCGAATGGACGTCGACCAGCAGCAGATGGTTGTCCGTGCCGCCGCTGACAATCCGGAAGCCCTGCGCCGCGAGCGCGTCCGCCAGGCGTGCCGCGTTGCGGACCACCTGCCGCTGGTAATCCGCGAATGCCGGTTCCGCGGCTTCCCGGAAACAGACCGCCTTGGCGGCGATCACGTGCATGAGCGGCCCTCCCTGCACGCCGGGGAAGAGCGCCCGGTTGATCGCCTTACGGTGCGCGTCCCGGTAGAGAATCAGGCCGCCGCGCGGACCGCGGAGCGTCTTGTGGGTTGTCGTGGTGACGACATCGGAATGCGGCACCGGGCTCGGATGGAGACCGGTCGCGACCAGGCCGGCAATGTGCGCCATGTCGGTAACGACCGGGGCGCCCACCTCCGACGCGACCGCGGCGATCCGCGCGAAATCGATGACGCGCGGGTAGGCGGAGGCCCCGACCATGATCAGATTCGGCCGGTGCTCGCGCGCAAGTTTCTCGAGGGCCTCGTAGTCGATCCGTTCGTCGTCGCGCCGGACGCCGTACGGCACGATCGTGTAGAGCTGCCCGGAGAAGTTGAGCGGGTGGCCATGCGTCAGGTGCCCGCCGTGCGCCAGGTTCATGCCAAGCACGGTGTCGCCCGGCTTGATGAGCGCGAAGTACGCCGCCATGTTCGCCTGCGCTCCGGAGTGGGCCTGCACGTTGGCATGCTCGGCGTCGAAGAGCGCCTTCGCCCGCGCGATGGCGAGCGACTCGGCGACATCGACGAACTCGCAGCCGCCGTAGTAGCGCCTTCCGGGATAGCCCTCGGCGTACTTGTTGGTAAGGACGGATCCCATCGCCTCGATGACCGCCGCGCTGGTGAAGTTCTCCGAGGCGATCAACTCGAGGCCATCGTTCTGCCGGTTGACTTCGTTAGCGATGGCAGCGGCGATCTCCGGGTCGCGCGCGGCGAGTGGAGCGGCGATGTCGAGGGCGTCAAGCGTGTCAGTCATGGTGAGGGCTGCGTTCGATTGCCGCTAACTTGTTGACGCGGCGTTGATGGCGTCCGCCGGCGAACGGCGTCTCGAGGAACGCCTTGATGATGGTCAGGGCGTCCGTCTCGGCCAGCGACCGGCCGGCGAGCGCCAGTATGTTCGCGTCGTTGTGCTCGCGGCAAAGCCTCGCGCTGTCGACGGTGTGGACCAGCGCCGCGCGAATGCCCGGCACCTTGTTGGCGGCGATGGACATGCCGACGCCGCTGCCGCAGATCAGGATGCCCCGGTCGTACGCGCCGTTCGCGACGCCGGCCGCCACCTCCCGGGCCACGTCGGGGTAGTCGGCGGGATCGGTCGAGTGGACGCCGAGGTCGACCACGTCGGCGGCGAGGCCCTCCGCGCGGTGGTCGCCGGTCGGATCAAGTGCCCGCCGGACCCGATCCTTGAGTGCGACCCCGGCATGGTCGGCTCCCAGCGCCACCCGCATACCAGCGATTGTACTATCTCGCCCGCTGGCTGCGACCTCCGGGGGCGCGTGCTATATTCGACGCAGTTTCGCCCCTGGGGGCTGCGGTCTTTCCGCGAGCCGCCAGCGCGCGCGGACGGAGGAGCAAGACACCATGGCGAGCCCCGCCGTTCCCTCTGCAGTTTCGGCCAACACCGCGACCCGTTTCGCCGACGCATTCCCCAATTCACGAAAGGTGTATGCCGGAGGTGAACGGGTAAGCGTGCCGATGCGTGAGATCACGCTGAGCGGCGACGAACCGCCGCTCCGGGTCTACGACACGAGCGGCCCGCACGACGTCGACGTTCGCGCCGGCCTCACGCCCCTCCGCCGGGACTGGATTCTGGCGCGCGGCGACGTGACCGAGTCGGCGCGGGCCGAACGGCCGGCCGGATCGGTCGAGATGCCCGTATCGCTCCATCGTCCGGCCTTCCGGGGCCGGAGCGCGGTCACCCAGATGCACTACGCGCGCCGCGGCGAGGTGACCCCCGAGATGGAATTCGTGGCGTTGCGTGAGGGATTCGATCCCGACTTCGTCCGCGCGGAGGTAGCGCGCGGGCGCGCGATCATTCCCGCGAACATCAACCACCCGGAGCTCGAGCCGATGGCGATCGGCCGGAACTTCCTGGTGAAGATCAACGCGAACATCGGCAACTCGGCCGTGAGTTCTTCCATCGACGAAGAGGTGGAAAAGCTCCGGTGGGCGACGCTCTGGGGCGCCGACACCATCATGGATCTGTCCACCGGGCCCGACATTCACGAGACGCGCGAGTGGATCCTCCGGAACGCTCCGGTGCCGGTCGGAACGGTCCCGATTTATCAGGCGCTCGAGAAGGTCGGGGGGCGGCCGGAGGAGCTGACGTGGGAGATCTACCGCGACACGCTCATCGAGCAGGCCGAGCAGGGCGTCGACTATTTCACCGTGCATGCCGGCGTTCTGCTTCGCTACGTCCCAATGACCGGGCGGCGCGTAACCGGCATCGTCTCGCGCGGTGGATCGATCCACGCGAAATGGTGCCTGGCGCATCACGAGGAGAACTTCGCCTACACGCATTTCCGCGAGATCTGCGAAATCATGCAGGCGTACGACGTCTCGTTCTCGCTCGGGGACGGACTGCGCCCCGGGTCGATCGCCGACGCGAACGACGAGGCGCAGTTCGCCGAGCTCAAGACCCAGGGCGAACTGACGCGCATCGCCTGGGAGCATGACGTGCAGGTGATGAACGAGGGACCGGGCCACGTGCCCATGCACCTCATCCGGGAGAATATGGAGAAGCAGCTTGAGTGGTGCGACGAGGCGCCGTTCTACACGCTCGGCCCCCTCACCACCGACATCGCGCCCGGCTACGACCATCTCACCTCGGCGATCGGGGCCGCGATGATCGGCTGGTACGGAACGGCGATGCTGTGCTACGTCACGCCGAAGGAACACCTGGGTCTGCCGAACCGGGACGACGTCAAGGCGGGGGTCATTGCCTACAAGATCGCGGCCCACGCCGCCGATCTCGCCAAGGGCCATCCGCGGGCGCAGGCGTGGGACGACGCGCTGTCGAAGGCGCGCTTCGAGTTCCGTTGGGACGATCAGTTCAACCTGGCCCTCGATCCCGTCACCGCCCGCGCCTTCCATGACGAGACGCTCCCCGCCGAGGGCGCGAAGGTGGCGCACTTCTGCTCGATGTGCGGGCCCAGGTTCTGCAGCATGGAGATCACGCAGCAGATTCGCGATTACGCGGCCGAGCGGGGCCTGGACGAACGGACGGCGGTGCAGGCGGGGCTCGACGAGAAGTCCGCGGAGTTCCGGAAGGGGCGCGAAATCTACGTTCCGGCGAAGTAGTCGCGGCGGCCGCCAGGGCGCGCTAGCGTCCGTCGCTGGCTGCCGGCGAGTTCGGCAGGGTAGTGATCTGAATGATCGTCGGGAATGCCGCGGGGTCCCCTCCCGGCGCGATATTCGGATAACCGGGCGACCCGTTCCAGGTGTAGTCCTTGATCGTCACGCTCGGGCGATAGTCCATCTCGCGATCCCGAAACCGGGCCGTCTCGAACTGGTGAATCGCGGGACGGTCGTAGACGCGGCGGCCCCGTTCGTCGAGCACGGTGGAGTAGTACGACACGAGATCGGTGAACGGTGCGCTGGCGCCGAACAGGTGGAAGCGCTGCCCTCGTCCCGCGTCGTACGACGCGATGTACTGCGCATTCGGGAAGATATTGACGCCCAGCTCCGCCTCGGTGGGCGCCTCGAGACCGGCTGCCGCGACCGGCCCCGGCGAAGCCGGACTGTCGAGTTGTGCGGGTTGTCCCGCCGCGGCGGTCGCGGCGGCCCCGGCGCCGTCACGGGACGGCTCCGCCTCGGGCGTCGGTTCCCCCGGAGTCGGGAAGGGACGGGGCGCCAGCGGCCGCCGCTGGGCCTCGGCGGCGCCCGAAAGGACGATCAGGGCGAGCAGCGCGACCCCAGCCGCCAGTAGAATCCGACACGCCGCATCGACGCGCGCCACAAACGTATTATGCCTCAAATGCAGGCCATCCGGCAGTTCTGCGATGCCCACTACGACTGGCTGGTCGAGACGATAGTCGCGCTGGTCGGAGCGGAATCACCCACCACCGACCGCGACGCCGCCAACCGTTGCGGTCGCCTGGTTTCGGCGCTTGCGCGAGAACAGGGGGCGGAAATCGAGTGGGTTCCGTCGCAGAGCTGCGGCGACCACCTGCTCGCCAGGTTTGGCGACGGCTCCGGCGATCAGGTGCTGCTCCTGGGGCACTTCGACACGGTCTGGCCGGTGGGGCAACTGGCGCGGATGCCGATTCGCGAAGTAGAGGGCCGGTTGCATGGTCCGGGTATCTATGACATGAAGGGCGGCATCGGGATCGGCCTGCTCGCGTTGCGCGCGCTCGCGGCGACGGGGCGGCTCGAGGAGCGCCGTGTCACCATGCTGCTGACCGCGGACGAGGAACGGGGAAGCACGACGTCGCGTGGTCTGATCGAAGACGAAGCCCGGCGGAGTGGGGCAGTGCTGGTGCTGGAGCCGGGACTGCCGGGTGGCGGGGTCAAGACCGGAAGGAAGGGTTGCGCCGAGTTCGACGTGCGCGTCCAGGGTGTGGCCGCGCATGCGGGGATCGATCCATCGCGCGGCGCTAGCGCGATCGACGAGCTGGCGGCGCAGATCGCGGCGATCGGCGCGTTGCGCGATCCGGCGCGCGGAGTGACGTTGAACGTCGGAATCGTCGAGGGGGGCAGCCGGCCGAACGTGGTCGCGGACTCGGCGCGCGCGGTCGTTGACGTCCGGGCGAAGACGATGGCTGACGCACGCCGGCTGGAGGAAGCCATGCAGGCGCTGCGCCCGACTATCGCCGGCACGGTGGTTGATGTTTCCGGCGGCTTCAACCGGCCTCCCTTCGAACGGACCCCGGCGGTAGCCCGTCTCTACGAGGCGGCGCGCGCCATTGCGGCGGAGCTTGGGCGCGAGCTGGGTGAGGGCCCGACCGGCGGCGGATCCGACGGCAACTTCACCGGCGCTCTCGGCGTGCCGACCCTGGACGGCCTGGGCGCCGTGGGAGACGGCGCACACGCGCTCGACGAGCACCTCCTGACCGCGGATCTCACATGGCGCGCGGCCCTGGTCGCCGGACTGATCGCCAGAAACCCGTGGTGAGACCCCTGCGCTGACCGGGCGGCCAGGGTCGCCAGCCGCGGGACTGGTAGAATCGGGGACAGGAGAAAACCGGAAATGGGAAACGCATTCAAGACGGCTCTGCTGCTCGGCCTGCTGAGCGGCGTGCTGCTCGCAATCGGACAGTGGTTTGGCGGCTCGGGCGGGCTGATTATCGCCTTCGTGTTCGCGGTCGTGATGAACTTCGGGTCGTACTGGTGGTCCGACAAGGTGGTCCTGCGGATGTACCGCGCCAGCGAGGTGGGGCCGGATCACAAGCTCTATCGGATAACCGCCCGCCTCGTGCAGCGCGCGGAGTTGCCGATGCCGAAGGTGTACGTCATCCCGGACGGTTCGCCGAACGCCTTCGCCACCGGCCGCAACCCGAAGCACGCGGCGGTGGCGGCGACCGACGGTCTGCTTCGCGTGCTGAGCGATACGGAGATCGAAGGCGTCATGGCCCACGAACTGGCGCACATCAAGCATCGCGACATCCTGATCAGCTCAGTCGCGGCGACCATTGCGGCAACCATCATGATGATCGCGAACATGGCGCAGTGGGCGGCGATCTTCGGCGGTTTCGGAGGGCGGGACGATCGGGGCGGGAACCCGCTGGCGCTGCTCGCCACGATCATCGTGGCGCCGCTTGCGGCGGCCCTCATACAGGCCGCCATTTCCCGGTCGCGCGAGTTCGCGGCGGACCGCGGTGCGGCGCAGATCGTCGGGAGTCCTTACGGCCTGGTAAACGCGCTCAAGAAGATCGAGGTGGCCTCGCGGCGCGTTCCCCTCGACGCCAACCCGGCCACGGCGCACATGTTCATCATGAAGCCGTTCGGCGGGAGCGGGATGATGTCCCTTTTCAGTACGCATCCGCCGACCGAGGAGCGGGTCCGGACGTTGCTCGGTACCGTATAGGAACTCCCGGAACAGCCCCGAGGACGCGCAGGTCTTCCCGGTTCAGCGCGCCGGTTCCCGCACGCGCGCTCTCCAATCGTCGAGCAGGCGGGCGAGAGCGTCGTCCAGGGTGACGGTGGGACGCCAGCCGGTCGTCTCGGCCAGCCGCGCGTTGTCACCCAGCAGTAGCGGGTAGTCGCTGGGCCGCAGGCGTGCCGGATCGACCCGCACCCCGATGGTGCGGTCCGAGAGCGCCAGCAGGCGATCGAGCACCGTCTGCATGGGATATGCAGTGCCGGAGCAGACGTTGTAGACGGCCCCGTTCCGGCCCCGGTCCATGAGCGCCCGGTACGCCGCGACCGTGTCGCGCACGTCGAGGAGGTCGCGCCGGGCGTCGAGGGCGCCGACGTCGAGCACGGGGTCCGCACCGCCTGTTTCGATCCGGGCGATCCGGCTGGCGAAGCTGGATGCGGCGTACCCCGTGCTCTGGCCCGGCCCGATGTGGGTGAACGATCGGGTCAGGACGATGTCCAGACCGTCCGCGGCGGCGACATGGCGTGCGAGCATTTCCTGGGCCAGTTTGCTCAGGCCGTACGGGCTGATCGGACCGAGCCGGTCGTCCTCGGTGAGGGCCGCCGGTTTCGGGCGATACACGAAGGCCGAGCCGGGGATCAGCACGCGGGCCCCGGGAGCGTGAGCCTGCAGCGCGTCCAGCAGGTGTTCCGTGCCGATGACGTTGGTTCGGAGCGTCGTGGCGCGTGTCCGCCAGGAGTTCGCCGTGCTGGCGGCGCCCGCGCAGTGGTAAACCCGGGTTGGCCGAACTGCCGCCATCGCGCGGGTGACGGCGTCGGCGTCGAGAAGGTCGACATCGGAGCGTCGCCAGGCCGTGAGGACCGCGTCGGAGTCGTCGGCCCGCAGCGCGGCCACCAGGTGTTGGCCGACGAAGCCCGCGGCGCCGGTGACGAGAACGCGATGCGGCATCGATGGGGTCATGGAGCGGCGATCCGGCAGCCCTCGCCGCCCGCGCCCGCAGGCGTCTAGTTGACGCCGCTCCCGAGAGCTCCGAAGACGTTCGCGAAGCGGCCGAGACCGGCCAACGTGAACGAAACGTTGACCCGTCGGTCATTCGGCAGGAACGCGCGGGCGCCGAGTCCCTCGAAGTTGTACACCTGGTACTCGAAGCTGATGTTGCAGCACTGCGCGTTGTAATACACCAGCACCCGCTGCATCAGGTGGTGTCCGCGCCGGAAGTCGTAGTTGAACGAGTAGAGGCCTCCCAGCACGTTGTTCGGTGTTCGCAGCGACGTGTACGCGTTGAGGTAGTGGTCGAGCCGGCTCCTGTCGTTGAACCCGGGGAGCTGCGCGATAAATCGACGTTGGCTCCAGCCGCCGCGCACCTCGAACCAGCCTCCCCGTTCGTAGCTTCCCTCCGCCGAAATGGACCGAAGGGTCCGGTAGGTGGGATCGACCTCGGCCCGCATCGTGGCACCTATCTGGCGGGTCGGATCGGCCCGGACGACGAACGACATCGGCGACCAGTGGGTCGGACTGGCGCCGGTGAAGCTGGTCCGGAACGTCCGGTCGTACTGCGAGGCGTTCGCGTCCGTGTAGTAGCTCTGCGTCACCGACGCCGACAGGATCTCGCGGGCTACCGATTCGCCCCGCCCCCCTTCGTACACGCGCGCGAACAGACGCGTGTCCAGCCCGTACTGGTACTGCCAGATGTCGCCGACGATCGAATCGATCCCCTCGATCCGGACGATCTGGTCAAACGTGTCGATCGGGCTGACGCGGCGGATGCCCCACCACGGCTCGATCAGGTGCTTCATCCGTTCGGAGTACCCGCTGTCCGGGGTGTCCCAGATCTTGACGAACGAGGGGCCGGTCACCGTGCTCGCCAGTTCGAAAAAGGCCCGGCCGATGCCGACCGGCACCTGCCGCCGGTCCGCCAGGCTCTCGTCCCAGTAGGTCCAGCGAAACTGCGCGCTCGAGTCGAACGTAAGGAAGGGCCACTGCGTGAACGGGAATTGAAGGGTCGGGTTGACGTCGAGCCGGTTCAACCCGGAGTCGACGACATCAGTGGTTGTTGCGCTCCGGACCCGCGAGGCCCGCAGTAACCGGACGTACTCGGTGTCGAACGAGTAATAGAGCGGGGTGCCCGGGATCTCCGTCTTGCCCTGACCGACCGTGACCCGCGGGCCGCCGCCGTAGACGGCCGAGTGCGTCCCGCCGAAGAACGTCTCGCTCCGGTCGAACGTGCCGCTTACCTGGTAGCGGCCGACCTGGCCGCTCACGTTGCCGGACATGCTGCGCGAGCTGTTGGACGCATCGAACACGTTGTGGTTGTACGTCTGCTGCACGTCGATATTGGAGAAGTAGTTGAGCTGGCCGCGCGCCATCCATCCCGCCGGCAGCGCCTGCCGCGTCTGACCCGTGAGGCGGTAGCTCTTGCGCGCATTTCGGGTGAACGTGCCGCCCCGTCCCGTGACTTCCGCCTCGTGCTCGTTCAGGTAGTGGATCCGCGCGTTCCCCTGCGATCCGCCCCCCCGCGTGTAGCGGTACTCCGCCGCCGACCCCATGCCGCCGAGCGACGTGTACCAGTCGTTGTACAGCGTGACGTCCTGGCTGCGGCCGAGAGCCAGGAAGAACGCGTTGCTGAGGCTGCTGCCGTGGTAGGAGGAGTTTCCCCACGTGGGCATCAGGAGGCCGGTCGCGCGTCCTTCTTCCGGAATCGGGTAGGGAAGCGCCGGGATATAGAAGACCGGAACGCCCTTCACCTTGAGCACGGCGTTCCGCAGCATGACGTAGCTGTCGAGGTTGATCGTGAACGAGCTGGAGACCAGCTCCCACCGGGGGGTGGGCTGCACGCAACTCGTAAACGCCCCCCTCGTGATCCGGTAGGTGCGGGCTGCGAGCCGCTCGATGCGCTGGCCGTAGAAGAGCATGTCGGGTTCCTGCGTGCCGAACATGCTGCGGTCCACCTCGTCGGCGAGGGAGATCGATCCGCTGGCGTTCTCGAATACCGCGGTCTGATCCTCCGTCCGGTACTCCAGCCGGTCGGCCGAGATGTGCGCGTCCAGCCCGGAGTAGACGACGCTTCCGGAGGCGACCAGACGCGCCGTGACGTTGGCGAGGGGATCGACGGGCTCGTCATCCTCGTCCGCATCATCCTCGGGTTCGCCGTTGCCCGCTTCGGGATCCCCGTCCTGCGCTTCGGACTCCGCTTCTCCATCGCTGCCCGGTTCACCTTCCCCGACGGTTCCGTCGTCGCCGTCGGATTCGGTTTCCTCGGCCTCGATATAGATGTCGACCTGATCGGCGGAGAGGTCGAAGTCCTCACCATTGATCTGCACCTCGCCGCTGAGTCGGAGGTGCGATCCGCTCAGCACCTCGTAGTGTCCCTGGCGGTAGTCGAACGGCAGGTTCGGAAAGAGCTGCGCCGAAGCGGTCGCCGGCAGCAGGAAGACAGCCGCTGCGGCCGCGAGAATCGCGTGTCGATGGACTGCCCCCACTCTGCTCGATTGTACCCGCGCAAGGTCAGCGACGGGGCGTTTCGCCCGGCGCCGGCAGTCCCTGGAGCAGGGCCCCGACCAGGTACATCGAGCCTGTGGCCAATGCGAGCGGACCATGGCGCCACGCCTGATCGAGGGCGGCGCCGGGCGTGTCTGCGGTACTGACGGGAAGGTCCGGGCGCGCGGCGCGGACGGCACGGCGCAGTTCGTCCACGGAACGCGCTCGCGGGCTGTCGATGGGCGCGCAGACGACTCGGGTCGCGATGTCGCCGAGGGCGCGGAGCATACCGGTCGCGTCCTTGTCGGCAAGCGCTCCGAAGACGACCGGCAGGCCGGCCGGCGCGACGGACTTCACGTAGCGGGCGAGCGCCGCGGCGGCCGCGACGTTGTGCGCGGGATCGAGGAGCACCCGGCAACCGGGGGCGGCGTCGACCAGCTCGAGCCGTCCGCGACAGCGGACATCCGTGAGCGCCGCGGCGATCGCGTCGCGGGAAACACGGAGGCCCGCGCCATCGAGTTCTTCCAGCAGGCGAAGGGCGACCAGCCCGTTGCGTAACTGGTGCTCGCCACGCAGGGCGAGGGTCAACGGACCGTAGTCGCGGCGCCGGGTCGTGAGCCGACTGATGCGGGTCAGGCCCGCATCGTCGATTCCCCAGCACACGGTAACGCCATCGTCGACGTCAAGGAGACGCGCGCCGCGTCGCGCCGCTGTTGCATCCAGCACCTGCCGGGCCTCCGGTTTCGTTTCCCCGGTCACGACCGGGGATCCGGGCTTGATGACGCCGGCCTTCTCGGCTGCTATCGCGTCGATGGTCTTCCCGAGATGCTGCTGGTGGTCGAGGTCGATGGAGGGAATGGCGACCGCCGCCGGCGTAACGATGTTCGTTGCATCGAAACGTCCTCCGAGTCCGACTTCAAGGACTGCCGCTTCCACCCGTCGCCGGCGAAAAAGCGACAGTGCGAGGGCGGTGGTTGCTTCGAAGAAGGTCGGAGGATGTGGCAGTCGGCCCGAGGTCTGCAGGGTGTCGGCGGTAGCCAGAACGGTCAGCGCCTCGGCGGCGAGCGTGCTGCTGTCGATTGTTTCGCCGTCGATGGCGAAGCGCTCCGCCAGGTCGATCAGATGGGGCGAGGTATAGAGTCCGGTCCGATAGCCTCCCGCCCGCAGGCCCCGCTCGACGGTGGCGGCCACCGAGCCCTTGCCGTTGGTGCCCGCGACGATGATGCAGGGGAAGCTCCGCTCCGGGTGATCGAGCGCCTCGGCCAGCGTTCGGATGTTGTCGAGGCCGAGCTTGATTCCGAACCGCTCGAGGTCGAAGAGACGGCTGACAGGATCGTCCGAGGGGGCCAAAACCGCATGCTATCATGGCGCCCGCGATGTCCCGGGGCCGACGTGCATTCCTCCCGCCGCGCGCGTCGTTCATCCTTCGTGCGAAGCTGTTTCTTCCGATCCTGCTCGCCTTGGGGGCGGCGTCATGCGCGACGCGGGAAGCCCCGGTAGTCGTCGCCCCGCCCTCGGTTTCGGAACAGGTTTCCTGGATTCTGCGTCTCGAGGACGAGCGCCGCCTGGAGGATCCGCCGTCGGAGGCGCCGCAGCCGCCGGCCGATCCGGGCTTGGAGGGCGAAGGTAGCGGCGACTCGGCGGAGTTGTCGGCGTCAGCCGTGCCGCCCCCTCCGCCGCCGCTGCGGCCCAGCCTGATTGCCCTGCTGGAAGCCCCGGAGCCCTACGTCCGACGTCGCGCCGCGCTGGCGGTCGGGCGGGTCGGACTCTCTGACGGCGTGGCGCCGCTCATCGCGCGACTTGCGGACGGCGAACCGGAGGTTCGACAGATGTCGGCGTTCGCGCTCGGGTTGATTGGCGATCCGTCCGCGACCGACGCGCTCGTCGCGAGTCTGCGCGACACCTCTCCGAAAGTGCAGGGGCGCGCTGCCCGCGCGCTCGCCCGGCTCGGCGCCTCGGCGGCGGCGCCCGATATCGGGACCATGGTGCGCCGCTACGTCACCGCCGCGTTCGACGTGGAGCCCGAGGACCTTTCCTATCCGCTCTCGGACGAAGTGGAAGCGTTTCGCAACGGCCTCTACGCCCTGGGTGAACTCGGGGCGTACGAGCCCCTTGCCGAAGCGGTGATTGGTGACGCGGAGCAGCCCATTCTGTGGTGGTGGCCGGTCGCCTATGCACTCGGCCGCACCGGGGACATCCGAGCGTTGCCGGCGCTGGCGACACTCTCGGGCGTCGCGGGCAGCCACGGCGTGTCGCTGGCGGCGGGGGGACTGGGTAGCCTGGGTGACGCGGAGGCGATCGAACCGCTTGCCGAGTTGCTCGATCTCGACCGGCGCGATCACCGGGTGGTCGCTGCCGCCATCCGCGCTCTCGGTGCGATCGACCATCCTGACGCCATCCAGGCGCTCGACCGGTTCGTCCGGATCCGGCGCCTCGACGAGCCCCTCCGGCGCGCCGCGCTGGAGGCGCTGGCCAGACACCGCGCGACGCCATCGATCGAGGTCTTCATCGAGTTGCTCGGCCACCCGTCCCCGTACATCAGGGCGGAATCGATTCGCGCCCTGGCGGCTGCCGATCCGCAGTCGTTCGTCTTCGTCCTGTCGGGGCTCGGGACGGATTCCGACTGGCGCGTCCGGCAGGCGCTCGCGGATGCCCTGCGCCACGTCGATCCGGCCGGGGCGACGTCTCGCCTCTGGTCGATGCTTGAAGACGACGATCCGCGCGTGGTGCCGTCCGTGCTGGAAGCACTGGCCGCGATTGATGCGACTGACCTGCCCGGATTGCTGATCGATCGGCTTCGGGCGGAAGATGTGGACGTCCGGATGACGGCCGCACGGCTTCTGGGCGAGCGCTGCCCGGCGGACTCCGCCGCGGCGCTGGCGGAGGCATACGCCGCGGCGGAATCGGAACCGTCGCACGTCGCCCGCGCGGCGATCATCGAGGCAATTGGGAATTGCGGCGGCGAAGGCGCGTTGGCAACGCTGCGGGCGGCGGTTGCCGATCGAGACTGGCCGGTCCGCGTTGCTGCTGCGGCGGGGCTCGAAGGCCTGAATCCGTCGGGCGATCATCAGTCGGCGATCAGGCCGGCGCCCGGTCTGCGCCGCGTGGACTTCGCGGCGCCTCACCTGGTTTCGCCGGACGTATCGCCGCATGTCTATCTCGAGACACGCCACGGCACGATCGAGATCGAGCTGGCGGTCCTGGACGCTCCACTCGCGGTCGAGAGCTTCATGATTCTCGCGAGGGATGGCTACTACGATGGCTTGACGTTCCACCGCGTCGAGCGGCACCAGGTGGTCTTTGCGGGCGATCCGCGCGGTGACGGCACGGGTGGACCCGGTTACACGCTACGCGATGAACTGAGTCAGCGCCCGTTCCTGCGAGGCACCGTCGGGATGGCGCGGGATGCGACGGATACCGGCGGCAGCCGGTTCTTCATCACGTTGTCGCCCCAGCCGCAGTTCGACGGGCGCTACACGGTCATCGGCACCGTGGTCGCCGGAATCGAAGCAGCGGACGCCGTCGAAGAGGGTGATCGGATGGACCGCGTGCTGGTGTGGGACGGCGTACAGCCGTTCCGGAGCGCCGGCGACGATCCGCAGCAGTAGAAGACCGCTCCTAGACGAACCTGACCAGCCGCACGTTCAACGTTCGGGTGGAGGCGCCGGCGCCCTTCCACTGGACCAGGATCGGGCTCTGGTAGGTGCCCCAGCCAATCTCCCCCACACCCGTACCCTGCCGGTCCAGGACGGGGAGGCTGATACCGCGCTTCATGCGCAGGAAATGCGATACGGGAAGGGCCAGGGCGCGGTTGACGACCCGCTCGACGAACGATCGGCGGGCGCCGATCTGATCCATCAGCCGGTTGAACACCTGCACCGCGTCGTACTGCGCGTAGTTGAGGGCCTTGGCGGGTATGGCCCGCGGCGACTGGAGCGCCTCCTTGCCTATCTGTGCGACGAAGCGAACCGGGTTCTTCAGAACGTCGCGCAGGTCATGGGTCATGAGCAGGGTCTCGTACTCGTTGACCGTGAGCCCTGCGTCGTTCTCGTCCACCGCCAGGGACACGTCGAAGCGGCCGAAGGACACCTGGTGCGTACGGGCCAGCTCCTCAAGTTGCCCGATCAGACCGAGACCCGGGTCCCGGAGGTTCTGGGCGTCGATGGAATGCGGCGATGCCGGCAGCCGCACCTGGCTCTGCGCCACGTCTTCCTCGCCGTTGTACGCGACGACCGTCGTGCGGCGGTACCGCGTCCCGCCGACATGGACGCCGTCGAGTTCCACAAACCAGACCGGCTCGTCACCGTGCAGCTCGTAGGACGCGGCGCTGCGCATGCCGCTGCCCATGAACGCCAGGTGGGAGTCGGCATTGAGGGGCTCCACGGCACGCTGTTCGTCCGACAGCTCGGTTCGGAGATGCAGCTTGTCGTGGTTGTAGTCGGCCCCCGCCGGAAACAGCTTCAGAAAGACATCGAGGTAGTCCTGAATGTTGTCGCTGTCATGATCGAGCACTTTCGCCAGGCGCTGATCGAGATAGCCGGCCGTCGTGTGGTCCGAAATGTAGAAGGCCTTCGGGTAACGGGTGAATTCAGGACCGAACTCGTCGCGCAGCTTGCCCCGGACGTCGATGAGATCGACCCGCGCCGCGGGCTTGATCCGAAGGGTGGCCCGGAACGGCGCCCCGTGGCTTTCGGTGTGCCTGTCTACCAGAATCATTGGTACGAACTGTCAGTCTACCCAATCCGCCGGTTTCCTGACTCCGCCGCTGAAGCTAGGTGGAGCCCGCGCTCCCGGCGGGAGCCCGGCGGGGTCGACGGCGGCGCGCGTGCCGCTCGAGGGCGAGATCGATGAGGCGATCGAGCAGCTCCGGGTAGGCGACGCCGGAGGCTTCCCACATTTTGGGATACTGACTGATGGTCGTAAACCCGGGCAGCGTGTTCGCCTCGTTCACATACAGCCGGCCCGCCGCTTCGTCGAACAGGAAGTCGATTCGCGCCAGACCGGCCAGCCCGAGCGCGCGGTAGGACTCGATCGCCATGGCCCGGATCTGCGTGATCCAGGCATCGCTCAACCGCGCCGGAGCGATGACCTGCGACCGGTCGTCGAGGTACTTGGCCTCGTAGTCATAGAACTCGCCGGCCGGGACCACTTCACCCGGCATCGATGCCTCGGGCGTGTCGTTTCCCATCACCGAACACTCGATCTCACGCGGGGCCGGCACCGCGGCTTCCGCCATGAGCGTGTCGTCGTACGCGTAGGCGTCGGCCAGCGCCGTCCGCAGCGCGCGCACGTCACGCGCCTTCGACACGCCAATGCTGGATCCCAGGTTCGCCGGCTTGACGAACAGGGGATAGGGGAGGGCTGCTTCAATCCGGGACACCACAGCGTCCGGATCGGCGTCCCAGTCGATGCCGCGGACGACTTCGTACGGCACGACGGGAAGACCGTGCGCGGCCAACAGCACCTTGGAGACCGGCTTGTCCATGGCGACGGCCGAGCCGAGCACGCCCGCGCCCACATAGGGCAGGTCGAGCATCTCGAGCAGCCCCTGCAGCGTGCCGTCCTCTCCCCCGGGACCATGGACGATCGGGAAGGCGACATCAAGGTTGAGCCGCGGGAGGATGGACCCCCCGGAAACGTTCCGCGCCTCACCCGCGGGGGTCGCGCCCCCGGTGCGCGCGGTGCGGATCACCGTGCCGGCCGATCGCGTGGAGGGCGGCTCGTCAGGCACCGTCCAGCCGCCGTCGCGATCGATATAGACGGGCAGGGGCTCGTAACGTGCGGGATCGAGCTGACTGAATATGGATGCGGCCGAAGCGATGGAAACCTCGTGTTCGCTCGACCGGCCGCCGTAGATCACGCCAACGCGCAGGCGCTGCACAGGTGACCTGTAGTATACGCGCTCGTGAGTCGCGATTCCGGTGACGCCACGTTCCACTTCCGCGTTACGGCGACTGACGGGGCGGCGCGCTGCGGACACATGATGACGGCGCACGGCGCGGTCGACACGCCGGCGTTCATGCCGGTCGGGACCGGCGGCGCGGTGAAGGGGCTGACGCCTCGCGACCTGAACGATCTCGGCGCGGGGATCATCCTGGCGAATACCTACCACCTGTACCTGCGTCCGGGCGACGAGCTGATCGCGCGCCGCGGCGGCCTGCACCGCTTCATGGGGTGGAACCTCCCGATCCTGACCGACAGCGGCGGCTATCAGGTGTTCAGCCTGGCCGCGCGACGGGTGATCGACGAGCAGGGAGTGCGCTTCCGCTCGCATCTCGACGGTAGCGAGCAGACGCTGACGCCGGAATCGGCCGCCGACATCCAGGGCCGCCTGGGGAGCGACATCGCGATGGCGTTCGACGAGTGCACGCCCTGGCCGGTTACGGAATCTGGGGCTCGGGAGTCGATGGAACGCACCCTGCGCTGGGCGGAGCGGTCGCGCGCGCGGCATGCAAGGCTGCAGGGTTCGCCGGCGGGCGCCGGGGCGATCATGACGACACGGGGCCAGGCGCAGTTCGGCATCGTGCAGGGGGGGATGTTCCGGGCGTTGCGCGAGGAGAGCGCGCGCGCGACGGTGGCGTTGGGCTTTGACGCCTACGCGATCGGCGGGCTGAGCGTCGGTGAACCGATTGACACGATGTACAGCATGACCGAAGCGACCACGACGTGCCTCCCGGAGGATCGGCCCCGCTATCTGATGGGGGTGGGCACGCCGCCGGACCTGGTGGAAGCGGTGGCGCGTGGCGTGGATCTCTTCGACTGCGTCCTGCCGACCCGCAATGGCCGCAACGGCCAGTTGTTCACGCGGAACGGACCGATCTCGATAAAGGGCGCGGCGTTCGCCGAGGATGACCGGCCGGTCGATCCGGAATGCGGCTGCTACACGTGCCGCCACGTCTCTCGCGCCTACCTGCGGCACCTGCAGGTGGCCGGCGAGATGACCGGTGCTGTTCTCAATACCCTGCATAATTTACACTTCTACCTTGACACCATGAAACGGATCAGGGACGCTATCCGGTCGGGCGGGTTCGAACGCTTCCGGCAAGCCTTCCATCACGCGTACGCCGGCGGGTCGTCGGCGTCCGTGGACATGCTCGCGCCGTAGATCCGGGTTCAGGCATCTCGAACATCCATGTTGATCCTCGACGACGCCGTGACGCTTTTCGCCATGGCGCAGCCGCCGGCCGGGCAGCAGCCGAGCCTGCTCGTGCAGTTCCTGCCGCTGATCCTCATCCTCGGGATCTTCTACGTGGTCATCTGGATGCCGATGCGCCGGCGGCAGAACAAGATCCGCGAGTTTCAGGGGGCGTTGAAGGTGGGGGATCGGATCGTGACGACCAGTGGCATTTACGGGTCGATCACGAAGGTGAACGACAAGTCGGTGCAGGTGGAGATCGCTGACCGGGTGCGGATTGAAGTCTCCCGGAGCGCCATCGGCGGCTACCAGGGCCAGGAGCCGGTCGTGCAGGACGGGAGTACGTCGTAGCGCCGGAACGGCGCCGCACCGAAGGAGACCGCCATGCAGAAGAACCTGCAATGGAAGCTGCTCTTCATTGTCGCCGTCACCGGACTGGCGACCTGGGGGGTCTATCCGCCGGGCGAGAAGATTCGCCTGGGGCTGGACCTGCAGGGGGGCGCGCATCTGGTGCTGCGCGTCCAGACCGACGACGCGCTGCAGGTCGAGTCGGAGACCGCGGCCGAGCAGGTGGCCGAGCAGTTGTCGCTCCAGGGCATGGACACCGTGACGGCGATCGCCACGGATCCGACCACCATTCGCATCGAGGGCGTACCGACGGAGCGCGACGCCGAGTTTCGGACCATCTCCGACGAGCGGTTGTCGGTTTCGTACGACCGCGAGCCCGGAGCGGGGGGTGTCTACACGTTCCGGATGCGTGGCCCGGTGGCTTCGACGCTCCGCGAGGAAGCGGTGAGGCAGGCGCTCGAGACGATCGAGCGGCGCGTGAACGAGCTGGGCGTCAGCGAACCGATAGTCGCGCCGCACGGCATCGGCGGCAATCAGATCCTCGTGCAGTTGCCCGGCGTCTCGGATGTGGCGCGCGCGAAGTCGCTCATCCGGTCGACGTCGTTGCTCGAGCTGAAACTGGTCGAAGAGGGTCCGGCGGCGTCCCGCGACGCGCTGCTGACCGCGCGCAACGGAGTGGTTCCGCCCGACATGGAGGTGATGAGCGGCCCGTCGGGCACGGGTTCGCTCGAGCCGTTCTACTACCTCGTGCGGCGCGTCGCCGCGGTCACCGGCCGCGATCTGCGGAACGCGCGGCCGTCGCTCGACGAATTCAATCAGCCTGCGGTCAGCTTCACCCTGAACCGCGAGGGCGCGGCGAAGATGGGGGAGACCACGAGCGCCAACCTCGGCCGCCAGTTGGCGATCATCCTTGACGGACAGGTTCGAACCGCCCCCGTCATTCAGGGCCGGATCACCGACACCGGGCAGATCACCGGCGTCACCCAGCAGGAGGCGGAGGATCTGCAGATCACGCTGCGGTCCGGCGCGCTGCCGGCATCTCTCACCTACCTCGAGGAACGAACCGTCGGCCCGACGCTCGGGGCCGACTCGATCCGCGCCGGCGTAGCCGCGTCGATAGCAGGCCTGATCCTGGTGGCCATCTTCATGCTGCTGTTCTACCGGCTGGCGGGAATCAACGCCGTCGTCGGCGTCGTGTTGAACCTGCTGATCCTGATGGCCTGCATGGCCTACATCGACGCGGTGCTGACGCTGCCGGGCATCGCCGGCCTGATCCTGACGATCGGCATCGGGGTCGACTCGAACGTCCTGATCTTCGAGCGGATCAAGGAAGAACTCGGCACCGCGAAGACGATCAAGGCGGCCGTGGGGGCCGGCTTCGACCGCGTGCTCCTGACCATCATCGACACGCATGTGGCGTCCCTGATCGCGGCGGCTTTCCTCTTCCAGTTCGGGTCGGGACCGATCCGGGGCTTCGCGACCACGCTCTTCTTCGGGCTCGTCTCGAACGTGTTCACGGCCGTCTTCGTATCGCGGACGCTGTTCGAAACCATCCTGTCGCGCCGTCGGGCAGCGACGCTGAGTATCTGAGGCCGCCGCAGGACGATGCCGCTTCTCAAGGTCCCCCACATCGATTTCGTTCGCCTGCGCTGGGCGGCGTTCGCGCTGTCGGCGCTGGTGATTGCGGTCGGCGTGGCCTTGGCGTTCGCCAGGGGCGGCCTGCCGCTCGGCATCGACTTCTCCGGCGGCTCGCTCATCGTGCTGCAGTTCGAGCAGCCGACCGGCGAGGGAGCGGTGCGGGACGCTCTCGTCAGCATCGAGGAGAAGGTCGTTCAGCAGTACGGCGACCCGGGCGACAACCAGGTGCTGGTGCGGCTCCCGATCACCGGTCCCGAGTCGGGCGCGAGCCTGGAGGCGGGAGCCAACGAGGTCGCGGCCGAGTTGCGGGCGAACACGCTGGGCGAATTCCAGGTGATCAGCCAGGAGCTCGTCGGTCCGACTATCGGCGAAGAGCTGCAGCGCCGCGGCATCAACGCGTTCGTCTTTGCGATGGCCGGCATCCTCGTCTACATCGGGCTCCGCTTCCGCTTTTCGTTCGCGGTCGGCGCGGTCGTGGCGGTGGCGCACGACATTGCGATCACGCTGGCGATGCTCGTGCTGTTCGATTACGAACTGTCGCTCAATGTCGTCGCCGCCATGCTGACGATCACCGGTTACTCCGTGAACGACTCGATCGTCATCTTCGACCGGGTGCGCGAGAACCTCCGCCTCATGCGGCGCGACACGTTCGCGCATCTGGTCAATACCAGCATCAACCAGACGCTCGCGCGCACGATAATCACGTCCGGAACTACCGGCGGCGCCGTGCTGGCCCTGTACGTCTTGGGGGGGGAGGTGCTGCGCGGCTTCGCCTTCACGATGCTGGTCGGCGTGATAAGCGGCACCTACTCCACGATCTTCGTCGCTTCGATCATCGCCATCGCGATCACCGAGCGGCGCGCCGCCCGGGCGCAGCAGGCGGGCGCGACGCCCGCGGCGCAGGGAGCGGCCGCCGCGGCGGCTCCGGCTCGCCCGTCCCGGCGGCGCCGCAAGGCGAGAGCGTCGTAGCCGGCTGATTCCCTGGAAGTCAGTGACCCCGCCGGAGGCAGCGCTCCTCGGGATCCTCCAGGGGTTGACCGAGTTCCTGCCGGTTTCCAGTTCGGCCCACCTGCTGCTGGCGCGGAGCGTGTTCGGCTGGACCGTCGATCCCCGCTTCGGCCTGGCGTTCGACGTCGCCGTCCATCTCGGCACGCTGGCCGCGGTGCTGACCTACTTCCGCGCCGACGTGTCCGCGCTGCTTCGCGCCGCCTTCACCCCGGGAACCTGGTTTGACCGCGGCGGCCCCAGCGCGCTCCTTCGGGCCATCGCCGCGGGCACGGTGCCCGTGGGGATCGTCGGACTGCTGGCGGCCGACTGGATCGCCGACACGCTCAGGAGCCTGGAGGTGGCCGGCGTCGCCCTCGCGGTCGGCGCCGCCGCGATGCTGGTGGCGGAGCGTACGGCCAGGGGTGGACGGGAGGAAACCGACATCACCATCCGGGAGGCCCTTCTGCTCGGCATGGCGCAGGCGGCGGCTCTTGTTCCGGGGGTGTCGCGTTCCGGCGCCGTGCTCGTAGTCGCGATGCTCCTGGGTCTGGGGCGCGCATCCGCGGCCCGCTTCGCGTTCCTGCTGGGCATTCCCGCGATCCTGGCGGCCGGGGGGCGCGAGGCGGTCGCGCTGTCTCGTGAAGGAGTGCCCCCGGGGGGCGATGTGGCAATGGGGGTCGGGTTCGTCGTATCGGCGGTGGTCGGCTACCTCGCGATAAAGTACTTCCTGCGTTATGTCGTCCGTCATTCCCTGGATCCCTTCGCCTTCTATAGGCTGGCGCTAGCAGGAGGCGTGCTGGCCCGGGGATTGTTCTGAGGTTCGGACGGGCGTTCGGGAGACCGTTGGAGATCGTTCAACGATGCAGTGGCTGCGGCGGAACCTGATCACCGGAATCGTCGTCATCGTGCCCATCGCGATCAGCGTGGCGGCATTCATCTGGCTGTTCGGCCTCATCGATGGTGTGATGGGGCCGATCTATTCGGGTTGGCTGGGGCGCGAGATCCCGGGGCTGGGCCTGTTGACGCTCGCTGCCCTGGTTGTGCTGGTGGGGGCGCTGGCGACCAACGTGCTCATGGGCCGGCTCCTGAGCCGGGGTGAGGAGTGGTTGCTCCGGCTGCCGCTCTTCGGCACGGTCTACGCTACGGTCAAGCAGCTTGTCACCGCCTTCTCGCCGGACACGCAGGTCGGCTTCAAGCGGGTGGTGCTGGTGGACGATCCGAAGCGGGGACTGGTGCTGGGATTCCTGACGAAGGAGTTCAGGCTGGAAGGGGGCGACGGGCCGGCGGGCGCGGTCGGCGGGGCGGCCGACGGCGAGTGGGAATCGTGGACCCATGTTGCCGTCTACGTTCCGACGAACCATGTTTATTTCGGTGACATCCACATTTATCCCAGGTCCGTCGTCTCGTTCCCGTCGCTCACCGTGCAGGAGGGACTGCAGGTATTCCTGACTGGCGGGATGGCGTTGGGTGAACGGCTCCGAACCGAACGGGAGAAGCTGGACGGTGAAAGAACGGACTCGCCCGTCGATCCTTGACACGTACGCTGCGGCGAGTTAGTTTCCGGGGTTTGCGCGCAGGCGGACGCCGCCTGCCGTGTCCATTGAGGGAGAAATGGAACAGCAGTTGTACTTTGCGCTCGGGTGGGGTGCGCCGGTCGTCGCCGCCCTGTTTGCTCTATTCCTGATCCGCCGGATCAACAGCCACGACCCCGGAACGGATCGGATGCAACGGATCGCGGCGCTCATCCGGCGCGGCGCGATGGCCTTCCTGCGGACGGAATACACTGTCCTGGCCGGCTTCGTGGGCCTGATGTTCGTGGTCCTCGTGGCGTTCCTGCCCGGGAATTCGCTGCTCACCGGAATCGCGTTCCTGCTCGGCGCCGTGCTGTCGGCATCGGCTGGCTGGGTCGGCATGCGGACGGCCACGAGCGCGGCGGTCCGGACCACGCATGCCGCCACCGAGAGCCTGGCGTCGGCGCTGCAGGTGGCGTTCTCGTCCGGCGCGGTGATGGGGTTGACCGTGGTCGCGCTCGGCACGCTCGGTATCTCCGGGCTCTACTACGCCTACGGCGGCCTCGGAGGTGCGGGCGCGAGCGCCGTCGAATCGCTCTTCGGCTTTTCCCTCGGGGCGTCGTCCATCGCGCTCTTCGCACGTGTCGGCGGCGGGATTTATACAAAGGCCGCGGACGTGGCCGGCGATCTCTCCGGCAAGGTGGAGGCGGGCATTCCGGAGGACGATCCCCGCAATCCCGCCACGATCGCGGACAACGTCGGCGACAACGTCGGCGATGTGGCAGGCATGGGGGCCGACCTGTTCGAGTCGTACGTGGGCAGCATCATTTCCTCGATTGCGCTCGCCTGGGCGCTCAGCGCGGCGTCGGCCAGCGCCCTCTGGGGCGTCGACGAGGGGTCGTTCGCAACCCTGCAGGGGCACCTGGTGGTGTTCCCGATCCTGCTGGCGGGCGCCGGTATCTTCGCGTCGATACTGGGCACGTTCGCCGTCAGGACGAACGACGAGGCGAAGATCGGCAGTGCGCTGCACAACGGACTGATCGCCGCTTCCGCGATCGTCATCGTGGCCGCCATGGCGCTGGTCGCCCTGTTCGAAATGCCGTGGGCCATCGTCTGGTGCGTCGTGGCGGGTGTCGTGGCGGGCGTGTTGATCGGGCAGATCACGGAGTACTACACCGGCAAGGACAAGGCGCCTGCGCACCGGATCGCGCAGCAGTCCGAGACCGGTCCGGCCACCAACATCATTGCCGGCCTCGGCGTCGGGATGATGTCCTGTGCGCTGCCGATCGTCGTGATCTGCCTCGCCATCTGGTTCAGTTTCGCGCAGGCCGAGCTGTACGGCATCGCCATCGCGGCGGTGGGCATGCTCTCGACGCTCGGCATCAGCCTGGGAGTTGACGCCTACGGTCCGGTTGCCGACAACGCGGGCGGGATTGCCGAGATGAGCGGCTGCGAGGGGTACGTCCGCGATCGGACCGATGCGCTCGACGCGGTGGGCAACACCACGGCGGCCATGGGCAAGGGCTTTGCCATCGGTTCGGCTGCCCTGACGGCGCTCGCGCTCTTCAGCACGTTCCGCGCCACGGCGGACAATGCGGTGGCGGCGGCAGGAGGCGCGGCGGCGTTCGAGCCGCGCCTGCTCAGCCTCGCGCTGGACAACCCGAACGTCCTGTTGGGCATGCTGCTGGGGGGAATGCTCCCCTTCCTCTTCTCGGCCCTGACCATGAACGCGGTCGGGCGCTCGGCCAACGACATGATCGGCGAGGTCCGACGGCAGTTCAAGGAGATCAAGGGTCTTCTGGCAGGGGAAGCGGAGCCCGACTCGGCGCGGTGTGTCGAGATCTCGACCAGGTCCGCGATCCGCGAGATGGTGATTCCGGGGCTCATCGCCGTGCTCGCACCGATTGCCGCTGGCTTCCTGCTGGGGATCTCCGGGCTGGGCGGCCTGCTGGCGGGGGCGCTCGTGACCGGTGTCCTGATGGCGCTGATGATGGCAAACGCCGGCGGAGTCTGGGACAACGCCAAGAAGTACATCGAGGAAGGTCACCACGGGGGCAAGGGCTCCGAGCCGCACAAGGCCGCGGTGATCGGCGACACGGTGGGCGATCCGTTCAAGGATACGTCGGGGCCGAGCCTCAATATTCTGATCAAGTTGATGACGATCGTGGCCGTGATTTTTGCCCCGCTCGTGGTCGCCTGGATGCAGTAGGCGGGAGTGGCGGCGACAGTGGAGCGGGCCATTTTCGGCGGGTCGGTGTCGAAGAAGAATGAAGGCGCGGATAGGGTGTTCCGTGTCGTTGACACCGGCAATCGGCCTGCTATAATCGCCGCCTTGGAAATCGGTGTAAGCGCGTCGAGCAGGTCAGGAGGGCGTTTCCGTGGCTGATACGCAGCAGAGAACGAATCCGCCGTCAAAGGCATCACCGTCGGCTGCCGCCGCACCCAAGAAGGGTGCGCCGCCGCCGAAGAAGGCGCCGGTGATGTTTGGGGAAATCGCGAACCCGTCCATTCAGGTGGGCGCCCGCAAGTGGTACACGCTGCCGCTGTCGATCATCGCGCACGTCGTGGCGATCGGCGCGTTCGTGATCGTGCCGCTGATGGCGGTCGACGCGCTGCCGACGCCGGCGACGATGATGGCTTTCGTCGCCGCGCCGCCGCCGCCGCCGCCGCCGCCACCACCACCGCCGCCACCGGCCGCGGCAGAAGCCCCGCCGGCGCCGGTCATCGACGTCAATCCGAACGCAGCGCCAATTGTTGCGCCGGAACAGATCGTCGAGGAGACCGGCTTCGATCTCTCCGAAGTGCGCGGCGTCGAGGGCGGTGTCGTCGGCGGTGTCGTCAGCGGCATCGTCGGTGGACTGCCCAGCGCGCCGCCCCCTCCACCGCCGCCGCCCGAGCCGGTGCGTGTCGGAGGCAACATCAGCCCGCCGACGAAGGTCCGCGATGTCCCGCCGGTCTATCCGCCGGTGGCCCAGCAGGCCCGCGTCCAGGGTGTCGTCATTCTCGAGGCGGTCATCGGCCCGACGGGCGCGGTGACCGACGTCAAGGTGCTACGGTCGGTGCCGCTGCTGGATGAGGCCGCGATCACCGCCGTGAAGCAGTGGCAGTACACGCCGACGCTGTTGAATGGCGTGCCGGTGCCGGTCATCATGACGGTGACCGTGAACTTCACGCTGCAGTAGTCCGGGTTCAGTTCGCTTCAACCAGTGGAATCGGAGTCGTTGAGGGCCTGCTAGGGGCCCGCGAGGAGGAACAGATGGATTTTCTCGAACTCTGGGAGCAGATGGGGATGGCGGTCAGGCTGCTGATGGGCGTCCTGGTAATCATGTCGATGGCCTCGGTAGGCGTCTTCTTTGAGCGGCTGTTCACGTTCGTCCAGGCTGCGAAGCAGTCGAAGGTGTTCGCGCCTCAGGTGGCGAAGCACCTCAAGGACGGCAAGCTCAAGGAGGCGATCACCATCTCGCAGTCGAAGAACTACAAGTACAGCCACCTCGGCAAAGTGGTCTTGGCCGGGCTCCAGGAGTACCAGTTCCAGCAGGATAGCGGCGTCGCCCTGAACAAGGACGACGTCGTGGACAGCGTGCACCGCGCCATTCAGCGGGCGTCGGCGCTCACGTCGTCCGACCTGAAGCGGGGCATGGGCATTCTGGCGACCATCGGCTCCACGGCCGTCTTCGTCGGCCTCCTCGCGACCACGATCGGCGTCATCAACGCGTTCCAGGGGATCGCGGCGACGGGGTCGGGCGGTCTGGGCGCCGTCTCGGGCGGTATCTCGGAAGCTCTGGTCGGCACGGCCATCGGTCTGTTCGTGGCGATTCCGGCGGTCTGGTTCTTCAACTACCTGACCGGGCGCCTCGAGTACTTCGCCGTCGAGATGGACAATTCGTCGTCCGAGCTGGTCGACTACTTCATCAAGAAGTCGTAGACCTTCGCCAGGAGATTTCGGCCGGATGCGTCCGTCCTCGAGGCGGACGCATCCGGGTCACGAATTCACTTGAGGAGAACAGACCATGGGGATGCAAGTTGGCGACAAGGGCGACGGCCTTAATTCCGAGATCAACATCACGCCGCTCGCCGATGTGATGCTCGTGCTCCTGATCATCGTCATGCTCATTGCGCCTCTGTTGCAGGCGGGCGTGACGTTGACGTTGCCGGAGGCTACCAATACGGCCGACAAGCCGGACAACGACAACAACACGGTGGTGGCGGTGACGGCGGACGGCCGGTACTTCGTCGACAATGTGCAGACGACGCCGGGCGATTTGCTCAATTCCATCAACAACGCCCTGGGCCGGAAGCTGGAGCGCATTCTGCTGGTCAAGGGCGACGTCAATGCCCAGTACTCGACCGTGATGGAACTGCTGGATCAGTTGCAGCGGGCCGGCATCGAGAACGTCGGCCTCATCACCGAGCGCGAGCTGGGTGGCGGGGCCGCCGGAGGGGAGTAGTCGATCATGTCGAAGAAGAAGCACCACGGTGCCGACGTCGTCGTCGGAGCGTCGAAAGTCGCGGCGAACTCCGAGATCAACATCACGCCGTTCATCGACGTGTTGCTGGTTCTGATCGTCATCTTCCTGGCGGCCCTTCCCCTCGGCCAGCGCGGTCTGGACATCAATCTGCCGCTCGAGACCCAGGGCTCGGCGCAGGCGGCCACCGACAGCAGCCAGATCGTGCTGGAGTTCACCGCGGATCGGCGCATCTCCGTCAACCAGCAGCCCATGAACATGGCGACGCTGGAGTCGGACTTGCGGCAGATCTTCGAGACCCGGCGCGAGAAGACCATGTTCATCGCTGGCGCGGGCACCCTCACCTACGGCGAGATCATCGACGTGATTGACGCCGCGAGAGGCGCTGGCGTCGAGAAGGTAGGCATCGTGACGGAAGGCATGCGCCGCGCCGCCGGCGCCGCACCGGTCAGCTAGGCAGGCTGGCGATAAGCCGAGAAGGAGAACATCATGCAGACCGGACGCACCTTCCTGAGACTGGTCCTCGTCGCGGCGCTCGTGATGCCGCTGGTTTCGTGCGCTTTCTTCGATCAGCTTGGAGCGATGCGGACCTTCAAGGAAGCCAACATGCTGTACGGCAGGGCCGACTATGAAGGCGCGATCGAGGAATACGAGCAGGTCCTCGAAGTCATCGCGGACGATCCGGAGAGCGAGTTGTCCCAGGTGATGACGGTAGCTTACTTCTACATCGCCAACTCCTACGACAACCTCTACACGCCGGCGTTCAGGGGCGATCCCGAAAACGATGCGTACCTGGACCGCGCCGTCGAGTACTACCGGCTTGCTTCCGAGGAGATCCCGAACCCCGAGTTCCAGACGCTGGCGATGCAGTACCTGGTAGCGGCCTACGGTCCGGATCGGATGAACGATCCGACCAATCGCGCCGTGCTGCTGCAGGAGATGATCCAGTTGGATCCGGCCAACCCCGACAATTACTTCGTCCTCGCGCAGCTCTTCGAGGAGTCGGGCCTCTTCGAGGACGCCGAGGCGATCATGCTCGAGGTGAGGAACATGCGGCGGGACGACCCGACCGTATACCTGCAGCTTGCCGGCTTCTACAACCGGAGCGGCGATTTCGACCAGACGATCGAGGCGCTGCGCGAGCGCGCCAGGATAGAGCCGGACAACCCGGAGGCCTACTACACCATCTCGACGTTCTTCTGGGAGAAGGCGTTCCGTGACTTCCGCATCACGCAGGACGAGAAGGCGGAGTACATCCTGTCGGGGATCGAGGCAGCCGACCGGGCGATCGAGCTGAACGACCGCTACGTCGACGCGCTCATCTACAAGAACATCCTGCTTCGGATGCAGGCGAACATGTCCGATGACGTAGACGAGCAGGACGCATTGATCGCCCAGGCGGATGAGTTGCGCGACCTGGCCCAGCAGATTCAGGAGGAGGCGCGTGGAGAGGCCGCCGCGGCTGCGGCGGCAGAAGCCGGGGCCGAAGGGGAATAGGCGTTCAGTAACCGCCATCCCTCCACAAGATCGGCGTTAGGGGCCGGGCGCTCGTGAGGGCGCCCGGCTTTTTTTATGAGCAGCCTCGACGGACTGATCGAGAGAGTCCAGGCGTACAAGCCGGACGCCGACACTGACCTCCTGCGCCGGGCCTACGACTTCTCCGCCGTGGCGCACGCGGGACAGACGCGTCGCTCCGGCGAGGAGTACATCACGCACCCGCTCGAGGTGGCCGAGTTGGTGGCGGAGATGCACCTCGACGATGTCGCGGTCGCCGCCAGCCTGCTGCATGACGTGGTGGAAGACACCCTTACCACCGAGGAGAAGGTGCGCGAACTGTTTGGCGAGGACATCGCGCACGTTGTGGCGGGCGTCACGAAGATCGGCGCGATGCAGTTCTCCTCGAGCGAGGAGCGACAGGCCGAGAACTTCCGGAAGATGCTGCTCGCCATGGTTGACGATGTTCGCGTCATCCTCGTGAAGCTGGCCGATCGGCTCCACAATATGCGGACCCTCGACCACCTGGCGGAGTCGCGCCGGCTGCGAATCGCGCAGGAGACGGTCGACATCTACGCACCGATTGCGCACCGGCTCGGAATGAGCAAGGTGAAACACGAGCTCGAGGAGCTGGCGTTCCGTCAACTGGAACCCGGGGAGTACGAGTCCATCCGGACACTGATAGACAAGCGGCGAAAGGCGACCGACCGAACCGTGGCGCGGCTCAAGCTGACACTCTCGGACAAGCTGCGGAAGGCCGGTGTTCCGGTCCTCACCATCGAAGGGCGGATCAAGCAGCCGTTCAGCGTCCGGGAGAAGATCAAGCGGCAGCGAATCTCGCTGGATCAGGTGTACGACCTGGTGGCCGTCCGGGTCATCACACGTTCAGTGCACGATTGCTATGCCGCGCTTGGCACCATCCACCAGACCTGGTCGCCGGTACCGGGCCGGTTCAAGGACTTCGTCGCGATGCCCCGGCCCAACGGCTATCAGTCGCTGCACACGTCGGTCGTCAGCGACCGGGGCTTTCCGTTCGAAGTGCAGATCCGGACGGAGCAGATGCATCAGATCGCCGAAGAGGGCATCGCGGCACACTGGAAGTACAAGGAGGGACGCGTAGGGGCGGAGGGAGACGAGCAGTACTTCCTCTGGATCCGCCAGCTGCTCGAGTGGCAAAAGGAGGTGCCGGACCCGACCGAGTTCATCCACAGCCTGAAGATCGATCTCTACCCGGAGGAGGTCTACACCTTCACGCCGAAGGGAGAGGTGAAGGCGCTGCCGCGTGGCGCGACGCCGATCGACTTCGCCTACGCCATCCACACGGATATTGGCCACACCTGTGTGGGCGCACGCGTCAACGGCCGGATGGTGCCGCTTCGAACCCGCCTGGAGAGCGGCGACATCGTCGAAGTAGTTACGGCGGCGGGGCATAACCCGAGCCGTGACTGGTTGAACATCGTCGCGACGACACGCGCGCGTAACAAGATCAAGCAGTTCATCCACGCGGAAGAGAAGCTGCGGGCGGTGGATCTTGGGCGCAAGCTGATAGAGAAGGAAGCGCGTCGGTTCGCCCTCAAGACGAGGACGGTACTGGACACGGGCGCCGTGGAGACGATTTGCGGGGATTTCAACGCGACGAAGCCGGACGACCTGTACGCCGCCGTCGGCTACGGGAAGGTCGCCGCCCGGCAGGTGCTCGACCGGCTGGTACCGGAAGAGCAACTGCAGGAACCGAAGCAGGAAGCGTCGGTTACATCCGCCGTGCGGCGCATTCTGCGGCCCAACCGGGATGTTATCAAGGTACGCGACTTCGACGACCTGATGGTCTTCCGCGCCGGCTGCTGCAACCCTATACGGGGCGAGAAGATCGTCGGCTACGTGACGCGAGGCAAGGGTGTGTCAGTCCATTCCGCGAGCTGCCCGAACGTGCTGAACCTGCTGTACGACCCGGAGCGCCGGATTGACGTAGTCTGGGGCAAAGCGGATCGCGACGCGTCATTCACGGTCTGCCTCACGATCCAGGTGGAGGACCGTCGCGGCATGCTGGCCGACGTCACCTCGCGCATCGCCGATGCCCGGATCGACATCCGGAAGGTCGAGGCGTCGTCGGGCGAGGATCAGCACGGCCACATCAGCGTCACCATGGACATCCTCGACCTGAAGCACCTGCAGAGGGTGATCAAGGTGGTTCGCGCCGTCCCCGGCGTATTGAACGTCGAACGCGTTCTGCGCCAGCAGTAGAAGAGAGTCAGCCGGCTCTTGCGGCCGGGCCGGCCCCGGCGATGCAGTCGATCTCGACCAGGGCGTCCTTCGGCAGTCGCGCCACCTGGACAGCGGCACGGGCCGGCGCGGGATCGGCGAAGAAGGTGGCATACACCTGGTTCATCGCCGCGAAGTCGTTCATGTCGGCGAGATAGACGGTCGTCTTGATGACGTCGGCCCGCGTAGCGCCGGCTGCGCTGAGGATGGCGTCAAGGTTCCGGAGCACGCGTTCGGTCTGAACGCTGATGTCGCCCTCGATCATCTCGCCCGTCTCCGGATCCAGGGCTACCTGCCCGGAGACGAAAAGCAGGTCACCGCTACGGATCGCCTGAGAGTACGGACCGATTGCGCGCGGTGCGCGTGTCGTTGTGACGGGAGTCCGGGGCAACGATCCTGCCTGGAAGGGACTGCTTCCCGTTCGGGGTCTTCGTGGCGTGCCGGGCCGGCGGCTACGGGGCCTTGACTACCAGGTTCGACCGGATGCAGCGGGTGCAGACCTTCAGCCGCCGCACGCCGCCGTTGACCACCACGCGGACGGTCTGGATGTTCGCCTGGAAACGCCGTCGGGTCACGTTATGGGCGTGCGAGACATTTCGGCCCATCCTGGGACCCTTGCCGCAGATGTCGCATCGTCTTGCCATGAGCGCCTTATTCTATACCAGGAGGGACAATCAGGCCGGATGCCGGCGTGTGCGCCGAGGCATTCTCCGCGCCGCCGCCCACCGCGTCCGCATCACGGGCCATGGCCGACGCCAGGCGTCTCAGCATGGCGATGCAGGCCGTTTCACCGCCCTCTTCCCCCAGCAACTCCCGTCCATCGCGGGCGCCGCGTTCTATCCGGCGGAAGATGCTGGCAACGTCATGGTCGGGCACGGACGCGCCTTGTTCCGCGGCCGTCTCGACCACCGCGGTCATCTCCTTCACCAGTTGCCGCGCGTGTGCGGTCTGAGCAGTGTGCTGGTAGACGATGCCCCGGCTCGCCGTCTCCGAGGTCTGGGCCATCGCCTGGGCCGCTTCGACCAGGTCGGCATCGCACAGCCCGGGAAGATCAGGGCGTTCCTGACCGAGAAGGGCCAGGAGCCGATAGCCGAGCGCCTGCTGCGGCGGCGTCAGGCCGTGCAGCAACGCCACAAGGAAGTGCACGTCACGTTCCCGTTGCCGCTGCACCACCGCAGGCGGGTGCGCGGTGGCGGACTGGAGCCAGACGCAGTCGGGCGGGCACGCGATTTCGATCAGCCGCTTGGTGCCACAGCAGACCGAGCAGATCGATGCGCCCTTCGCGGGACAGGCGCGGCGCGCCTTGCGGCCGGTGCAGAGGGGACACTGCCGTTTCGGCATCGTGGTCGAATTATGACAGCAAGGTCCGGGTCCCGGCCCCCGGTGACCTCAGGAGCGGTACGTCGAGTGGTCGCTGCGTCCTCTTCCGGGGACAAAACGCCATGCGAAACCAAACCGGTGTTTCTGTCGTCTAACCAAATAGCGCCGTTTCCGATGGCATGGATTTTGCATTCAGATCGGCAGCGCCCGATGCGAAAAGCAGCGCCGCGCTGGAGGAACCAAACGCCTGGAAAGGAGCAGGCATCATGACGACGCCAACACGCAATACGAAGAAGAAGCTGAATCCGGATCGCTACCGGGAGCTCAAGCAGATGCTCGAGGCACGCCGGCTCGAGATCATCGGTGAGGTGCAGCACAAGATGCGGGATACTCGCCTGGAGCACGCCGCGTCGGCCGCGCCGGACGTGCTCGACGAGGCGGAAGCCTCCGAGATGGATATCCAGGGTGACATCGAGTTCGCCGTGCTGCAGATGAAGACCGAAACGCTGCACCGGATCGCCGAGGCGCTCGACCGGCTCGACGACGGGAGTTTCGGGTACTGCTACGAGTGCGGGACGGAGATCGCGACGCCGCGGCTCCGAGCGCTGCCGTTCGCCGTCCGCTGCACGGAGTGTGAGGCGGAGCGCGAGTCGGCGATCGAGCGGGAACAGATGGTCGAGGCACGCCGGACGCCTGGCTCGCTCTTCACCGACTATCAGGGCTAGCGATGGCTGACGGTGGACGTCCCACGGCGGTCGCGGCGGCGGAGAAGCACGAGGTGCCGCCAGAGCTCCCCGTGCTGCCGCTGCGCGACACGGTGCTCTTTCCGGGCGGCATCATGCCGCTTGCCGTTGGGCGTCCCCGCTCCGTCAAACTGATTGAGACCGCGCTTGAAGAGAGCCAGTCGATTGCCGTCTTTACCCAGCGCGACGCGGCGCTGGAGGAGCCGGGCGAGGACGACCTCTATCCGGTGGGCACGTTGGCGCAGGTCCACAAGATCTTCCCGCTGCCTGATGGCAGTTACCGGCTGTTCGTCGAGGGAATCGGTCGAATCGCGCTCGACAGGCTGATCGCCATCGACCCCTTTCACGTAGCTGCCGTTCACGGCGCGGAGGACGTAGCGGAAGACGGCGACCGGAAGACCATCGACGAACTGGTCGCCACCGCGAGAAAGCAGTTTGTGCAGGTCGTGGCGGCGTCGCCGCATCTATCCGACGACGTACCGGCGTTCGTCGACAACATCACGGAGCCGGGTCGCTTGGCCGACGTAATCGCCTCGAGTCTGCGGACCGTCGGCTCCGAGGAACAGCAGGCGGTCCTGGAAACGCTCAACGTCCGCGAGCGACTGGCCCGGCTCAGTCAGCTTCTGGCCAAGGAGATCGGGATTCTCGATATCCGCTCGACGATCCAGTCGCAGGTCCAGTCGGAGATGGGAAAGAGCCAGCGGGAGTACCTGCTGCGCGAGCAGATGAAGGCTATCCGCAAGGAACTGGGCGAGACCGACGATCAGGCGAAGGAGGCGGACGAGCTCCGCGAGAAGATCGAGGCGGCGGGGATGCCGGAAGCGGTCGCGAAGGAGGCGCGGCGCGAACTGGAGAGGCTGTCGAAGATGCCGGCGGCGGCGGCGGAGTACACCGTTTCGCGCACCTACCTCGACTGGCTGGTTTCGCTTCCCTGGAACACGCGTACCGAAGAGACGATCGATCTGCAGCGGTCGAAGCAGACGCTCGATCGGGGGCATTCCGGTCTCGAGAAGGCGAAAGACCGGATTCTGGAATACCTGGCCGTGCGCAAGCTGAAGCCGGATCTGAAGGGGCCGATCCTCTGCTTCGTCGGTCCGCCCGGCGTCGGCAAGACGTCGCTTGCCAAGGGAATCGCCGAATCGCTCGACCGCAAAGTGGTGCGGGTGTCACTGGGCGGCATGCGTGACGAGGCGGAAATCCGCGGCCACCGGCGCACCTACATCGGTGCGCTGCCCGGACAGATCATCCGCGGTCTGCGACGCGCGGAGACCAGGAACCCGGTCCTCGTCCTCGACGAGATTGACAAGCTCGGCACGGACTTTCGGGGCGATCCGGCGTCAGCCCTGCTCGAGGTCCTGGATCCGGAACAGAACAACACGTTCCGCGACCACTACCTGGATGTTCCGTTCGACCTGTCGGAAGTGTTGTTCATAACGACGGCGAACTTCCTGGATCCCGTTCCGCCGCCGTTGCTCGACCGGATGGAAGTCCTCGAGTTGCCCGGCTATACCGAGGACGAGAAGCTCGCCATCGCAACCGAGCACCTGGTCGCCCGGCAGGTGGACCGGAACGGCCTGTCGGCTACCCAGATCACGTTCACCGACAGGGCGCTCAGGACGCTGATCCGCAACTACACGCGCGAAGCCGGTGTCCGGAACCTGGAGCGGGAACTCGGAGCGCTCTGCCGCAAGGTAGCGCGCCGGCGGGCCGAGGGAGACGAAGTGGCGGTGTCCGTGACGCCGGAGCTCGTGACCGAGTTGTTAGGCCCCGCGAAGTTCCAGGACGAAGAGGTAGCGGAGCGGACCAGGCGCCCCGGCGTGGCGACCGGTCTGGCATGGACGCCCGCCGGCGGGAACGTGCTGTTCGTCGAGGCGGCGCGGATGACGAACGGGAGCGGCCTTCAGTTGACCGGCCAGTTGGGTGACGTGATGAAGGAATCGGCATCCGCCGCGGTCTCCTGGCTGCGCACGAACGCCGCCCGCTATCACGTGGACGCCGACTTCTACGGAAACGGCGACATTCACATCCACGTACCGTCGGGGGCCATCCCAAAGGACGGGCCTTCCGCCGGCCTGACGATGGTGGTGGCGCTCGTCTCCGAGCTGACCGGACGCCCGGTTCGAGGCGACATCGCCATGACGGGCGAGATAACGCTCTCGGGCCTGGTGTTACCGGTCGGCGGCGTCAAGGAGAAGGTGCTCGCGGCGCGTCAGCTCGGCATCCACCACGTCATTCTGCCGAAGCGGAACGAGCCCTGGGTCAACGAGGATCTCGGCGAGGAGCTGGGTCGCGAGATGGAGATCCACTACGTCTCGACGATCGACGAGACGCTCCATCTGGCGCTCACCCCGGCCGCGGTGCCGCCCCGACACGCCGCCGGACCCGGTACGACTGCCTCCGGTCCCGTCACCGACGTCATCCAATAGCTCAAACGCGCCTGCCGGCGCGCGCGGCCTCCAGCGTCCGCAGTTCCTCGACGATCCGTTGCAGCTCGTCGGGAAGATTGCAGTCGAACGCCAGGCGGCGGCCGTCGCACGGATGCGTGAACGCCAGACGCGCCGCATGCAGGAACGGCCGGTCGAGCCGCTGCACGATCCGGTGCACGTCGCGGAGTCCCTCGGGAGCATGCCGCTTCCGCCCGCCGTAGGTCTGGTCGCCCGCGATCGGGTGGCCGATGGCGCTCAGGTGGACGCGAATCTGATGCGTCCGCCCGGTGGCGATAACGACCTCGGCGAGGGTCATCGCGGCGAGCGCCTCCGCCTTCGCGATCCGCGTCACGGCGTCGCGCGCACGTCGCGCGCGCGCCGAGATGCGTTTCCGGTCGAAGGGATCCCGGCCGATCGGGAGGTCTATGCGCCGGCCCTGCCGCACGACACCCCAGACGAGCGCGGTGTACGTCTTCTCTACTTCACGCGCCTTGAACTGGCGCGCCAGCTCGGCGTGGGCGGCATCATGTTTCGCCACCACCATCAGGCCGGACGTCCCCCGGTCGAGTCGGTGGACGATGCCCGGCCGAAGCTCGCCGCCGATGCCGCTCAGGTCGTCCAGGCGGTGAAGCAGGGCATTGACGAGAGTGCCCGCCGCATGTCCGGCGCCCGGATGCACCACCATGCCGGCCGGCTTGTTCACGACGACGATGTCCGGGTCGTCATGCACGATGTCGACCGGCAACGCTTCCGGCTGGGGCGCCGCCGGCGCTGCGGGCGGGATTTCGACCCGGATCCGATCGCCCTCGCGAACCGGGCTGCTCATGCGCGCCCGCGCAGGCCCCTGCGCGCGTGCATCCGCCACCTGCACGTGTCCGCTGCGGATCAGTCGCTGGACCTGCGAGCGCGTCCACGCGGTGCGCGCTCCCGCTCCGCGCGCGTCGAGTTGGGTAGTGACGAACTGATCGAGCCGGACGCCGGCTTCCCCGGCGGGGACTTCGAACTCCTCGACTACCGGCGGGTCCGCTGGCGGATCGCCCGGCGTGGCCACGGGATCCTACGTGGCGTGCGCGGCCGCGCGTCGTGGCGATCCGCTGCCCGGCGTGCGTCCGAGCCGGATCAGCATCACGATGCTGAGCGGAATCAGCAGCACGGACACGAACTGCGACGTCGAGAGCAGGTCGAAAACCGTCCCCCGCGGGTCGCCACGGAAGAACTCGATCGCGAAGCGGGCGAGCGGATACAGAAGCAGATAGCTCCAGAAGAGCTGCCCGGGGAACATCCGGCCGCGTCGTTCGAGGACGAGCAGGATTCCCATGATCGCGAGGGTTGCGCCGGATTCGTACAACTGTGTCGGATGCACTGCGACATCGAGCGGCGTGCCGACGTTCGCCGCAGCGATCGGATCGGTGAAGGTAACCCCCCACGGCAGATCCGTGGGCTCCCCGTAGCAGCACCCGGCAAGCAGGCAGCCGACCCTGCCTACCGCCTGGCCGAGCGCAATTCCCGGCGCGAAAGCGTCGCAGGTCGTCCACAGCGGCATCCGGTGCCGCCGCATGAACCAGAAAGCCGCCACGACGGCGAGGAGGAGACCGCCGTAGAAGACGCCGGCGGAGCGGAGAAGCGTCCAGATGAATGCCGGATCTTCCAGGATGTGATCGAACTCGACGACGAACAGCAGCAGTTTCGCGCCTACGAGGGCGCCGACAATCACCAGGATGCCGAGGTCCATCACGCGTGCGTCGTTCAGCCCGCGCGCCCGGCCCCGCGCCACCGCCACGCGGAGTCCGATGAGGTAGGCGGCGACCAGCATCAGGCCGTAGGTGTAGATGCTGACGCCGAAGAGCTCGAAGAGTTGCGGATACATTCGGGCTATTCCTGCCGGGAGCCGTTTGCGAGCGGGTCACGCGCCTCACGCTCCACTTCCTGCGGGCTCCTGATCATGTCAAGAATGACACACCCTGCGCCGACGGTTATCGCCGCGTCGGCGACGTTGAACGCCCAGAAGTGCCAGTCGCGCCAGTAGACATCGACGAAATCGACGACGTAGCCGGTTGTTATCCGGTCGATGAGGTTGCCCAGGGCGCCCCCCAGAACGAGCGCGAGGCCGAGCCTCGTCAGGCGCTCCTCTGCCGTGGTTCGGCTGGCGTAGGCAGCGATCGCTATCATGGCGAAGAGGGCGATCGCCGTCATCAGGGCCGGCTTGAACGGAATGTCCACATTGTTAAGCAGGCCGAACGCGGCGCCCGTGTTCCGGACGTACCGGAAGTCGAGCAGATCCGGAATGACGGTGATCGAGGAATGGAGTGGCAACCACGCGCGCACCATTCCCTTGGACACCTGATCGGCGACGACTATCGTGGCGGCGATCAGGAACAGGAGGCGCCGCGACGGAAACGGCGGCGCAAGGGCCGGGTCCGGGCGCGGCATGGGCGCGCGGCCATCCGAACCGGCCGGATCAGACAACACGCTCCACCGCCTCGGCCAGCGCGCCGACGCAGCGCTCGCAGATTCCCGCCGGGTCGGTATCGGTGACTTCCGGGACGTAGCGCCAGCACCGGTCGCATCTGATCCCCACGGCGCGGCCCGCGGCGATCACCGCCGCGCCGCCCGGCTCCGTAAACTGTGCCCCCGCCAACGTCGCCTGCTCCGGATCCACGGGCAGACCATCGTCCGTCTTGACCGAGGCCTCGGAGGTGATGAACAGGGTCGGCAGATCGGACGCGTACCGTTCGATCAGGGTCGCCGTCGCGCCGCTGGCCCGCAGCGCCACCGCCGCTTCCAGCGAAGTCCCCACGACCTTCGCCTGTCGCAACGCTTCCAGCTCGACGTTCACTACGTCGCGCAACGCGCGGAGCCGCGTCCAGCGGTCGAGCAGCTCACGGTCGACCAGTTCGTCACATCCTTCCGGGAAGTCGGCCAGATGAACGCTCTCTTCCCGGGACCCCGGCAGGTGGGACCAGAGGTCGTCCATCGTGATCGGGAGAATCGGCGCCAACAGGCGCGCCAGGCCGTCGGTCATCCTGTAGATGGCGCTCTGCGCCGAGCGTCGGGCCGCCGACCCGGCCGCGAAGGTGTAGAGCCGGTCCTTTGACAGGTCGATGTAGAACGCGCTCAGGTCGACGGTCAGGAAGTGGTTCAGCGCGTGCGATATCGGCTGCAGCTCATAGCGGTCGTAGGCGGCGAGAATCGCGACCCCGGTTTCGCCGTAGCGGGCGAGCGCGTAGCGGTCCACTTCGTCCATCTCCGCCACCGGCATCAGGTCCGTCGCGGGATCGAAGTCGTAGAGATTGGCCACCAGAATCCGGAACGTGTTTCGGATCTTCCGGTACGCCTCGACGACCCGCGCGAGGATCTCGTCGCCCAGCCGCATTTCCTCCCGGTAGTCGGCCATCGCTACCCAGAGCCGGAGGATCTCGGCGCCGTGGCGCTGGATCACGGTCTTCGGATCGACGGTGTTGCCGCGCGACTTCGACATCTTGTGCCCGGCCGCATCGACGACGAAGCCGTGTGTCAGCACCTGCCGGAAGGGCGCGGCGCCGTGCGTTCCGATGCCGACGAGGAGGGAGCTGTGGAACCAGCCGCGGTGCTGGTCCGAGCCTTCGAGGTAGAGCGTCGCCGGCCACTCCAGTTCCGGGTGTGGAGACAGGACCGCCTCGTGGCTCGAACCGGAGTCGAACCAGACATCGAGGATGTCCGTCTCGCGCGCGAAAGAGCCACTGTTGCACGATTGGCAGGTGAATCCGTCAGGTACGAACTCGCTCAGTTCGCGCTCGTACCAGGCGTCGGCGCCATGCTCTTCGAAGACGGCCGCCGCGCGGTCCGTCAACTCCGTCGTGAGGATCGCCTCGCGGCACTCCGTGCAGTAGAGCGCGGGGATGGGAACCCCCCAGGAGCGCTGGCGCGAGATGCACCAGTCCGGACGGTTCGCCAACATCTGCCGGATGCGTTCTTCACCCCACGACGGAAACCAGTCGACTCCGCTGATCGCTTCGAGAGCCTGTTCGCGCAACCCGTCCCGGTCGAGCGCGATGAACCACTGCGCGGTGGCCAGGAAGATCACCGGCGCTTGGCAGCGCCAGCAGTGCGGATACGAATGTTCGACCTCGGTGCGCCGCCAGAGCCGTCCCGCGGCGTCGAGGGCGTCGGTTACGGTCGAGTTCGCGTCGAATACCGGCATCCCGCCGACGATGCCGACGTCGTCGAAGAAACGCCCGTCGGCGCCGATGGGCGCCAGGATGTCCAGGCCGTACTGCACGCCGGTATGGAAGTCGTCCGCGCCATGCCCGGGCGCCGTGTGCACGGCGCCGGTGCCCTGGTCGAGCGTGACATAGTCGCCCAGCACGCCGAGGGAGTCACGGTCGTAGAGCGGATGGCGGAAGCGGATGCCTTCGAGATCGCGTCCGCTGAACGTCGCAAGCGGCTCGCCGAGAGTCCGGCCGGTTTCGGCGGCGACGCGATCCGCCAGCGGCTCGGCGACGATTACGGCCGCATCGCCGACCGGCGAGTCGCGGTTTGCGTTGGTTGTCGCGTAGGCCGCGTAGGTCACGTCCGGATGGAACGCGACTGCCAGGTTGGATGGGATGGTCCAGGGTGTCGTCGTCCAGATCAGCACCGACACCTGCCGCCCCGCAAGTGCGGGAACCCGTGTCGCGAGCGCGCCGCGGCTGTCGTCCGCCAGCGGAAACTCGACATGAATCGACGGCGAGCGGTGAGTTTCGTACTCGACCTCCGCTTCCGCGAGGGCGGTCTGACAGTCGATGCACCAGTGCACGGGCTTCTTGCCGCGGTAGACGAGGTTCTTCCGAACGAATGCTCCCAGCGCCCGGACGATCGCCGCCTGGTACGCGTAGCGCATCGTCAGGTACGGTTCCCGCCAGGCGCCCAGGACCCCGAGCCGGCGGAAACCGTCGCGTTGAATGTCGATGTACTTCTCGGCGTAACGGCGGCAGGCGCGACGCACCTCCACCGCGGACAGCGCCCGTTTGCCGCTTGCGTTGCCGCCGCCCAGCTCGCGGTCGACGCGCAGTTCGATCGGCAGACCGTGGCAGTCCCATCCCGGAACGTACGGCGCATCGAAGCCCGCCATCGTGCGCGAGCGAACGATGATGTCCTTCAGGATCTTGTTGAGTGCGGTGCCGACGTGAATCTCGCCGTTCGCGTACGGCGGTCCGTCATGCAGGATGTAGCGGGGTGCTCCCCGGCGCCGCTCGCGGATTTTTCCGTACAGGTCGATCCCTTCCCACCGCGCGATGGTTTCCGGCTCGGTCCTCGGCAGACTCGCCTTCATCCGGAAGTCGGTCTTCGGCAGGTTGAGCGTGTCTTTCCAGTCGGGCATGGCAGGGTTGGGCGCGACGGCTCCCGGTTCAGAGCGGAGTTCCTCAATCTTAGCTGCAAATATAATGACGCGCATGGCGTCGGGCCGGCGCGTCGAAGCGGTCTTCTTCGACGTCGACTTCACGCTCATTCATCCCGGTCCGGTCTTCGACGGCGAGGGCTACCGCGCGTTTGCGCGCGGCCACGGTCTGGAAGCGGACCCGACCCTCTACGACGCGGCGGTGCGGGAAGCATCGAGCGAGCTGGATCAGTTGCAGGATGCGGTCTACCGGCCCGATCCGTTCGTCCGCTACGCCCGGCGTGTCCTGACCGAAATGGGCGCGCGCGGCGAACAACTCGACGCGTGCGCGTACGAAATCTACGAGGAGTGGGCCGCCTGCCATCACTTCACGCTGTACGAGGACGTTCAGCCGGCGCTCGCCGCGCTCTGCGACGAGGGCTACCGCATCGGCCTGATCTCGAACACGCACCGCCCGCTCGACACGTTCCAGACGCACTTCCAGTTGAAGCCGTACGTCACCGTCGCCGTTTCGTCGTTCGAGCAGGGCTACCTGAAACCCCATCCGAGCATCTTCCGCGCCGCCCTCGACGCGGCGGGCGCGGCCGCCGACGGCTCGGTCATGGTGGGTGACAGCCTGACCCACGATATCGCCGGGGCGCGGCAGGTCGGCATGTCGGCGGTCCTGCTGATTCGCTCGGCAGCTACGGCTTCGGTTCCCCACACCGGCGTGGACAACGAGGTGCCCGTGATCCGCGCCCTCACCGATCTCCCGGACCTGCTGCGCCGACTGTAGTCCCGTGGGAGGGGTACGCCCGCGCGCCGTGACCGGCGCGTCGGAAGTTCCGCTGGCGCGGAACTCCTGCGAAGCAGGCTCCTGGCTGCTAGCCCGGCGGCCACGTCATGGGGCGGCCGGCGAGCAGGTGGAGGTGGATGTGGAAGACGGTCTGGCCCGCCTCGGCGTTGCAGTTGAAAACGGTGCGGTAGCCCGTCTCGGCGTGGCCGCGGTCGGCGGCGATAGCCGCGGCGCGGTGGATCAGCCGGCCGATCAGATTCTGGTCCTCGACGGCGATGTCGTTCAGGGTCGCAATATGCCGCCGCGGCACGATCAACACATGCGTGGGCGCCTGCGGGTTGATGTCGTTGAACGCGATCAACTCGTCGTCCCGGTAGACGATGTCTGCCGGAATCTCGCCCGACACGATCCTGCAGAAGAGACAGTCAACCATGGTGCTTCTCACAACGGCCTGCGAATCACCGCAACACGGGGAATTCCCTGAAGGTCGACCCGCATGCCGGCGAGGTCGAATCCTGGCGCGCGGTTGACGATCGAACGGATCGGGTCGGCCTGTCCCACTCCCATTTCGACGAGCAACCAGGCGCCCGCCTCGCGACTCGGCAGCCGGCCGAACGCGCTGGTCCTCTCGGCGCCGCGACGCCAGGCCCGCAACAAGTCGCGCAAGGGGACCAGCCCGTCAATCCCTCCGTCCAGCGCCAGCCGCGGTTCGTGGTCACGCACTTCCGGGGGGAGTGCATCCATCTCGCCGCTCGGAACATAGGGCAGGTTCGCCACCACCAGGTCGAAGCATACGCCGCTCCCGCCGCCGCCGAGCCACGCCTGGAAGGGCGCGCGCACCCACTCGATTCTCCCGGCGACCCCGTGCGCCGCCGCGTTCCGGCGCGCCACGTCCAGGGCATCCGCCGACTGATCGATCGCGGTCACGGTCGCTCGGGGGAACTCGCGCGCCAGCGCTATCGCCAGGCATCCCGACCCGGTTCCCATGTCGGCAATCGCCAGGGACTCATCTTGCCGATCCGCCAGTACCTCCAGCGCCGTTTCGACGATCAGTTCCGTTTCCGGCCGCGGCGTCAGCACGGTGGGTCCCACGGCAAACCGCAATCCCCAGAACTCGCGCGCTTCCGTGATCTGCGATACCGGCTCGCGCCGTTCACGCCGCGCGACGAGCGGCGCATACTGCGCCGTGAACCCATCCGGCGCCGGTCGGCCCCGGTGGGCAAGCCAGGTGGCCCAATCCCAGCCCAGTGCGTGCCGCGCCAGCAGTTCGGCGTCGGCCGCCGCCTCCGCGTCCGCGACGCCAGCGGTGACGAGGCGTTTCCGGGCCGCCGACACTGCTTCGAACAGGGTGGCGCCGCTGGCGGTCGTGGCGAGCGGCGCGGGAGGAGCCGGCGTCACGACGCCGTCGCCTTCTCGGCGAGCGGAGATCCGTCCGCCTGCTCTTCGGCCTTGAGTCGCTCCGACTGGTAGTACGTCACGACCGCGTCGATCAGATCGCTCAGGTCGCCCTCGAGCACGGCGGGCAACTGGTGCGTCGTGAAGCCGATGCGGTGGTCCGTGATCCGGTTCTGCGGGAAGTTGTAGGTGCGGATCTTCTCCGAACGCTCGCCGGTACCCACCTGCCCGCGGCGGTCGCTCGCTATCTCGGACTGCTGCCGCTGCAGCTCCATCTCGTAGAGGCGTGAGCGAAGCACCTTCATTGCCTTCGCCTTGTTCTTGATCTGCGACTTCTCGTCCTGCTGCGAGACGACGAGACCCGTCGGGATGTGCGTGATGCGGACGGCGGAGTACGTGGTGTTGACGCTCTGCCCGCCGGGGCCGCTGGAGCAGAAGGTGTCGATGCGGAGATCCTTCGGGTCGATCGTGACGTCGACTTCCTCCGCTTCGGGCAGCACCGCGACCGTCGCCGTCGACGTATGAATGCGGCCGCTGGCCTCCGTCGCGGGCACCCGCTGGACGCGGTGGACGCCACTCTCGTACTTCAGCCGGCTGTACACCTGCTTGCCCTCTATCAGGGCGACTATCTCCTTGATGGCGCCAACCCCCGTCTGGTTGGACGAGAGGACCTCGGTGCGCCATCCCTGCCGCTCGGCGTAACGGTTGTACATCCGGAACAGGTCGGCCGCAAACAGCCCTGCTTCGTCACCTCCCGTGCCGGCGCGGATCTCCAGGACGACGTTCCGCTCGTCGTTCGGATCCTTCGGGACCAGCAGGACGCGGAGTTCGCCCAACAGCGTCTCGCGCCGTGAGCCAAGCGTCTCGAGTTCCTGCCGCGCCAGATCGCGCAGCTCCGCGTCGTCGCTGTCGATCAGTTCCCTGGCCTGCGCGGCTTCGTCGACGATGGACTCGTACTCACGGTACTTCTCCACGAGCGGCTGCAGCTCGGCCAGCGCGCGCGTGTGCGTCCGATAGGCTGCCTGGTCCGCCTGGACCGACGGATCCGCGATCAGCGTCATCAGCTGGTCGTACCGTTCCTGGATGCCGTGCAGTTTGTCGAACATCGTCCGTTGCCTGTGCAGGAAGCCCTCCCGGGCCCCGGCGGACTGTCCTGTTGCCGTGATCCTAACCGCCGGACACGGGCGGCAGGAAGGCGATGTCGTCGCCGTCGGCAAGGGCGGCATCCATCCGCGCGTATTCCTCGTTGACGGCGACGGATACGGTGGCCCGATACGGTTCGAATTCCGGGAATTCGGCGGCGAGACCGTTCCAGAGGGCGAGCGCCGTCGCGCCGTCGGGCAGTTCCCGGTCGAGGTCGGCGGCTCCGGCGAGGTCGCGAAGGCGGGCGAAGAGCCTGACTGTCACACGCATGCCCGCTCCAGCGCGGTCTGCCGTGCCGCTTCGTCGTCCGGATCCGCCGTCGCTCCCTCGATCCAGACGTCTCCCCCCTCGAAGAACTCGTGTTTCCAGATCGGCGCGATCTGCTTGATCCGTTCGATGGCGTAGCGGCAGGCGGCAAAGGCATCCGCCCGATGTGGTGACGCGGCCGCGATGGCGACGCTCACCTCGCCGATCGCAAGAACGCCAACGCGGTGGTGCACCGCCAGGACGGTGTCCGGCCATCGCTCGTCCGCCTCCGACGCGATCCGCTCGAACGCCTTCAGTGCGAGCGGCGCGTAGGCTTCGTACTCGAGCCGTTCCACCCGCCGTCCCCGGTTCTCGTTCCGGACCGTGCCGAGGAACGACGCGACCGCGCCGGCGCTGGCCGGGGCGCCGGCCAGCCGATCCGTCACCGTGTCGATCAACGCCGCCGGATCCAGGGCGGTGTCGGTTACCAGGAAGGCTGCGACTGCCATCTACGACAGTATAAGGGCGGGGGCTGCCAGACTCGCCGCGTAGCGCTGGGCTTCCCGGCTGGCTTCGACGACGCTTCGGCCGGAGGCGAGGGCGGCGGTGAGGGCGGCGCTGTGGGCACAGCCGGTACCGTGCCGGCGGGCGAGCTCGCGCCGGCGAGGAAGCTCCAGGTGGACGGCGCCGGTGCCGTCGCTCAGCACGTCGATTACCGTGGCGTCCCCGTCGCCCAGGTGACCGCCGGTGATGACGACGGCGCCGGGCCCGAGCGCGCGGATCTTCCGCGCCGCGGCTTCGGCGTCGGCGACCGAGGCGATGGCGATCCCGCTCAGCCGTTCCGCCTCCATCCGGTTCGGGGTCACTACCGCTGCGCGCGGCAGAAGCTTCGTGGCCAGCAACTCGACTCCCGCATCATCCAGAAGCGCGACACCGCTCGACGACACCAGTACCGGGTCGACGATGAGCGGCGCGTCGATCGCGGCGAGCCGTTCCGCCACGATCTCGACGATCGCCGCGGTCGCCAGCATGCCGGTCTTGACCGCATCGAGCGTGAAACCCTCGCTGACCGCGTCAATCTGCGCGGCTACGATTTCCGGCGGCAGCGGATACGCCGCGGTGATGGCACGGTCGTTCTGGGCGGTGACGGCGGTGACCGCGCTCGCGCCGTGCAGGCCACATGCCGTGAAGGTGCGCAGGTCCGCCTGGATGCCGGCGCCGCCTCCCGAATCGCTTCCGGCGATGGTCAGCGCGACCTGCATCGTCGCCACGGGCTGCTAGTCGATCGGCTCGGCCGTCTCGCGCGCGACGAAGACCAGGAGATACTGGAAGCGAAACTGATCGTTGCGCGACTGCAAGCGCAACCCGGCCGCCTCGGCGTCGCGGATGATGGCCTCGGGTTCGACGCGTTCTTCCAGCGGCGGGCCGGGTCCGCTGCCGTCCAGGCGGTACTCGACGATGCCCACCCGGCCGCCTGGCTTCAGCCGCGGGATGACGTTCTGGAGCAGCGTCACCGGATCCTCGAGTTGGCCGTACACTTCCACCATCAGCAGTGCGTCGATGGGCGCCGGGATCATCGGGTTGCTCGGGGTCCCGATGATGGTCTGCACGTTGGTCAGCCCGGCCCGACTCACACGACGGTTGATCGACTCGATCATCTGCGGCTGAATGTCCTCCGCGTAGACGAGGCCGTTCGGTCCCACCCGCTGGGCGAGCCGCACGGTGAACCAGCCGCCTCCTGCGCCGACGTCCGCCACGACGGCGCCATCGGCGATCGAGAGCGCGTCCATGATCAACTCCGGCTCCTGCCAGGCGTCGCGGTCCGGGCCTTCGAGCAGACCCAGATCCTCGGGCGGGAAGAGCGATCCGTGCGGCGGACGCACCTGCCCTCCGGCCGGCGTGGCGACCACGAGCAGGGCGGCGGCGAGCCCGGCGACGGTCGTCGTCAACATCCTCCGCATCCAGTACCTATCTTACGGTCTCCTCCTCCGGTGGCGGACAGGGGAGGTTTCGCGTCGGGAGATCGCGCATCGGCGGCCGGACGTAACCGCGTCCTGCCGCCGACGCATCCAGGTCACAGGTCTCGAGATCCAGCACCGGCAGCAACACGAACGGCGTTGCGTCCGTTACGTCCACCTGCTTCAGCCAGCCGCCGCAGCCCCGGCAGAATTCGACGCGTCGCGCACGCTCCGGATCCGTGGCGGTCTGCGCGGCGGCAACCAGATAGCCGTCGTCCGCTCGCCCGCAATAGACGCATGCGGTCGGGGCAGGCGCCCAATCGGCGCCGCAGAACGAGCAACGCAGATGACGCTTTCCCGCCCGGACTTCCGCGAGGGCCGGCCACGATCCACACGCGGGGCAGTGCCCGTGCCGCCACCCGGCGGCGGCGGCGCGCACCTCCACCGCGGCCGGCGGCCCGAGCGCCTGCTCTTGCAGGTAGTGCGCGATGGGCCCGACCGTGAGTTCGGCAACCAGCCAGACCAGATCGGGCGCCACTCCGAGATGCTCCGCCCGCATCCGAATCGCCGTCTGTTGCCGGGCGAGCGATGCCCGGAGGAGGGAACCCGTCTCGATGTCGCCGCACTCCAGAGCCGCCCGCACCCGGCGCGCCGGATCGCCTGCCCCACCCGCCGCGAAATCGTCGCAGAAGCCGAGAAGCGCGGTGGTGAGCCGCTCGACGTCCAGGTCGTCGATGGCCAGGTCGAGCACCGGCGCGTCCTCGCGGGCCAGACGCTCCGCGAGGTCCGGCGGCGCTGCGCTCGCCCCCCGGGTGAGCCGTTCGGCGTCGGTCGCCACCTCGGCGCCGCGCGTCACCAGCACGCGCTGCAGATCTACCGCCGCAGCCAGTTCCGGACGATCGTCGGCGATCCGGAGCCAGCGCCCTTCGGCATCGGCCAGCAGGTCGGTGGGGGACTGGCGAACAGGCATGCGGACCCGATTATCGCGTGACGGCGGCACGAACGCCACCGCCGGACGGTTTCCGTGCCGACGGCGGACGCCCGGCACGCGCTATAATCGGTGTTCAACGGTTTCTGGCGAAGCATCAGGGGAGACAACAGTGGCTGAGACAATGGTGGCTAGCGGGCCGGTAAACGTGACGGATGCCGCCGCGGGAAAGATCCATGCCCTGCTGGCAGAGGAGCAGAAGCCCCAGGCGGGGCTGCGCGTCTTCGTGCAGGGCGGCGGCTGCTCCGGTTTCCAGTACGGGCTGATGATCGAGGACGGGCCAGGTGACGCCGAGTCGGACCGGATCTTCCAGTCGAACGGCATCACGCTGTTCGTTGATCCGATCAGCGTGCGCTATCTGGGCGGGGCCGAGGTGGACTTCGTCGACAACCTGATGGGAGGCGGCTTCACCATTCGGAACCCGAACGCCAAGACTACCTGCGGCTGCGGTCAGTCGTTCGGCGTTTAGCCGCAGGCAGGGCCGGGCCACGCCCGAGGCCACCGGTCGCCGGCAGCGCGTCGCGTCACGGGAACAGCGCAATGGAACCGCGTGAAGCGTTCGTCGAGAGTCATCGTCCGCCGGGGGGACGTCGCTCCAGCAAGCGCGATCAGATCGTCAACTTCTTCCTGCAGCAGGAAGGCCATTTCGCCGCTGATGAACTGGTCGATGCCATGCGCGCGGCCGGGCACCGGATCAGCCGCGCGACCACCTACCGCACGCTCCAGTGGATGGTGGACGCGGGCATTGCCCGAAAGGTGGACTTCGGTGACGGGCGCGCCCGCTTCGAGCACGCCTACCGCCACCCCCGCCACTTCCATCTGATCTGCGGGGCCTGCAGCCAGTCGTACGAGTTCATCTCTTCCGATATCGAAGCGTTGATCGAAGAGATTGCAGACGATCGCGGCTTCGACCGGGAGGAGAGCGTCGTGCAGATCCACGGCACATGCGACGCGTGCCGGGAGGGACGTTATCCGTCACGCGAGCCGGTGGCGACGGAGCTGCTGTTCGCGCGCGACGCGCTTCGCATCGCGATAGCTACCGAGCGCAGCGGTCTGGAGTTCTACACGCGCGCCGCACGCCTGACGAGCGACGATCGCGGGCGACAGATCTTCCTCAAGCTGGCGGAGGAAGAGAAGGAACACCTCGGCACCCTGGAGGCGCGCTACGCCGAGTTGCTGCAAGAGGATCCCCGCCTCGAGGGATGGCCGACCTTCCTGTTCTTCAAGGGGGCTGCCAACAACCTCTTCGCCGCCGGCGCCGACGAACTGGCTGCCGGCGTGGACGACCAGGAGGCGCTCCGGATCGGCATTCGCTGCGAGCGGGGATCGCACCGCTTCTTCCGGCGCTACGGCGAGCGTTTCGAGGACTCCGAGGGAAAGCGGATCTTCCTGGAGTTCGCCAGGGAAGAACGGGAGCATCTCCAGTTGCTGATCCGTGAGTACCGTGATCTGCAGGGGCGGCGGGAGGGTGCGTCGCCTGCATGATCGACCTCCACGCCCATACGACAGCGTCTGACGGTTCACTGCGGCCGGCCAAACTGATCGAGCGGGCCGCATCGGCCGGGATTCGCACGTTTGCCGTGACCGACCACGATACCCTGGCGGGGATCCGGGAGGCGGCGGACGCAGCGCGGGCGCGCGGCCTCGCCTTCCTGCCCGGAATCGAGATAACGGCCGTGCACGAGAAACGTGACGTCCACATGCTCGGCTACTTTCTTCGCAGCGACCCCCCCGGCGTCGAGCCCTTCCTCGAGGCGGCCCGGCGGGATCGCGCGCGCCGCGCCCTGGCGATGTCGGAGAGACTCGGCGCGCTCGGCGTTCCGGTCGATATAGGGGATCTAATCCGCCAGGCGGAGGAATCGGGGAGGGCCGTCGCGCGTCCGACGGTAGCGCGCGCGCTCGTCGACGCGGGGCATGTCAGGTCGGTGCAGGAGGCTTTCGACCGCTACCTGGCGGACGGCGGACCGGCGTACGTCGCCCGCACCGGAGCGTCGCCAGCGGAAGTAGTGGCGCTGGTTCAGGCCGGCGGCGGTATCTGCTCGCTGGCGCACCCCCGTCTGCTCCGGAAGGACCATCTGATCCCGGCCTTGGCCACGGCCGGTCTCGACGCCATCGAAGCTTTTCACAGCGAGCATGGCCCGGCCGATCAGGCGCGCTACTGTCGCCTGGCCGAGCGGCACGGGCTGGCCGTCACCGGCGGCTCCGACTTCCATGGCGATGATCACCATCGCGCTGACCGTTTTGGCCGGATCGGTCTGCCGGCGCCCCATTTCGACGTGCTGCGCGGTCGACTGGAGCGCGCGCACGCCGCCGTCCACGGTGAGTCGGGTCCAACGGAGTTTCAGCTGTGGGCGGCCGATTCGGGCGCGGCTCCCGCCGGGCCGGCGCCATGACGGCAGCGCTGATCACGGTTACCCTCCTCGGTATCGGCGGTCTCGGCTACTGCACGCTCCTGGGTTTTCTTGCCTCGGCGCCAGCCGACGTGGCCCGCCACGTGTCGTTCGGTATCTTCTTCACGCTGATCACGCTTCTGGCGCATTCGATGACGATGTTCTATCTGATCGGCAAGGGGAAGGCGATCCGGGAGGCGGCCACCGAGGCGGGATTGCCGGAGCAACTTCATCTGGCCGTCGCGCGGGCGCGCCGGCCCGTCTTCTCCTGGGGGACGCTCGCCATGGCGCTGACGATGCTGGCCGCGATCCTCGGGGGTGGGGTGGATACCGGCGTCCTGCCAGCCGGGATTCACGCGTCCCTTGCCGTGCTGGCACTCGTGTCGAACCTGTTTGTCTTCAAGCTGGAGCTGGTGGCGCTCGCCACCGCCGCGGATTCCACGGTGGAAGTCAACCGCCAGGTGGAATAGCGGCAGTTCGACGCCTGCGGGCGGTCCGGCCGGAACGGCGTCAGTGAGTGGCGGAAGCGCCTGGGAGTCGAACCCAGCCCCCCCGCGTCAGCGGGGAGCGACCGATTTTGAAGACCGGGAGGGCCACCGGGCCCCGTTCGCTTCCTGGAGCGGCGGCCGAACGCAACTCGACCTCAATGGGAGCCGGAACTGGTGCGGGCAGGGTGTGGCCGGCGGATTACGAGTCGATCAACCGGACTTCGCCCGCGCGCGGGCCCTTTTCCGAGTGTTCTGGCGTGAACTCGACGCGCTGGCCTTCGCGCAGCAACTCGAAGACCGCGCTGCGCACGGAACTCCGATGGAAGAAGTGCTCGATGCCTCCTTCGTCGCGAATAAAGCCGAAGCCCTTGTCGATCAACAGACGTGCGATTGTGCCTGTCGGCATACCGTCCCTCCGAGGGGTCCGGCCACCGGGCAGATGCACCACCGCCGATCCCCTAAAGGCGGCAGTCTAGGCAACCACCGGAGGGATGTCAACCGTCTATCCGGCGGCCTCCTTGGGCGGCGCCGCGGGCTTTGGCGGGGCGGGAGGCTTCGGTGCCGGGTACGTGGTCCAGAAATTCCGGCCGCACTGCCCGCACTTCCAGAACTGGTTGGCGGGCCACACCTGGCCGAACTGCCAGTTGACCGGGTCGGTCAGCGTCATCTGGGCCCCGCAACTCTGGCAGCGGATCCGCACGTCGAAGTCGCTCATGGGCGGAATTCTAGTGTCGCCGCCGACTGGTTTCAACTGGAGGGCCGGTTCATGGCACGATGTGCAGTACGGGAACGGAGGACGAGATGACGACACGGCAGTTCAGACGGTTCCTGACGATGGCGGCGGTGAGCGTCCTGGCGGCTGCGGTGGCGTGTACCACCGTACCGGCCCAGGAACCGGAGGCGGCCTATACGCCGGTAACGGACGAGCGGTTGCGCTCGCCGGATCCCGCCGATTGGCTGATGTATCGGGGCACGTACGATAGCTGGGGCTACAGCCCGCTCGATCAGATCACGACGGAGAACGTCGCCGGGCTCGTGCCGGTCTGGACGATGTCGACCGGGGTGACATCCGGCCACGAAGCCCCGCCGGTCGTCAACGACGGCAGGATGTTCGTGACCACCCCCGAGGACCGGGTCATCGCCATCGATGCGCGGACGGGTGAACAGCTCTGGATCTACAACCGCGTGTTTCCGGAGGACATGGCCCATCCCCATCGCACGAACCGCGGCGTCGGCCTGTACGGCGACAAGGTCTACTACACGACGCACGACGCCTTCGTGGTGGCCCTCGACGCGGTGTCGGGAGAGCTTGTCTGGGAGACGGCGGTCGCCGACTACCGAACCGGGTACTACATGACCATCGCGCCGCTCGTGGCCAGCGGCAAGGTGATGGTCGGGGCGTCGGGCGGCGAGCGGGGCATCCGCGGGTTCGTGGCGGCGTTCGACCCGGAGACCGGCGACGAAGTGTGGCGCACGCACACCATTCCGGCGCCGGGCGAGCCGGGAAGCGAGACGTGGCCGGGCGATACGTGGCGCACGGGAGGCGCGTCGATCTGGATCACCGGGTCGTACGACCCGGAGCGCAACCTGACCTACTGGGGTACCGGCAATCCCGGTCCGTGGATCGGCGATCAGCGCCCCGGCGACAACCTCTACACCAACTCCGTCGTCGCCTTCGATGCGGACACCGGCGAGATAAAGGGCTACCACCAGTACCACCACAACGGTTCCTGGGACTGGGACGAGGTCTCCGCGCCGCTGCTGATCGACGTGCCACGAGACGGTCGCACCATCCCGACGCTGGTCCATCCGGCCCGCAACGGCTACCTGTGGATGCTCGAGCGGACCGCCGACGCGATCAACTTCGTCGAGGCGGAGCCCTACGTGTATCAGAACGTCTTCACCTCGATCGATCCGGTGACCGGCCGGCCGGAGTACGACGAGGAGCGGAAGCCGGGCACCAACAAGCCCGCCACCTTCTGTCCGTCGCTCTGGGGCGGCAAGGACTGGCCGCCGGCCGCCTACAGCCCCCAGACCGGCTACCTCTACATCCCTGCGAACGAGAACCTCTGTTCGGACATGGTCGGCGTGGAGGTGGACTACGTGCCGGGGCGCGGCTTCACCGGGGCATCGCAGACGGTGTTCGTCGTCGACGACGCCGAACACATCGGTGAGATTCAGGCCTGGAACCTGGCCACCGGCGAACAGGTCTGGACGCACGAGTTCCCCGATTCCCAGAACTGGGGGCCGATTCTGACCACCGGTGGCGGCCTCGTCTTCGCCGGCGGCACCAACGACCGGTACTTCCGGGCTTTCGACGCCGAGACCGGTGACGTGCTCTGGGAGCAGCGGACCAACTCCGGGGTCATCGGCGTGCCGTCGTCCTACGCGATCGACGGCGTGCAGTACATCGCCGTGCAGTCCGGCTGGGGCGTCGATGCCGCGGGCATGCAGCGTGCCGTCAATACGCACTTCGAGGCCGAGCTGCTGGTGCCCCAGGGGGGCGTTATCTGGGTCTTTGCGCTACCGCCGGATCGGCGTTGATCGAGTGCGGGAGTGGTGGACCAGACGGGGATCGAACCCGTGACCTCGTGAATGCCATTCACGCGCGCTCCCAGCTGCGCCACTGGCCCACGGCCCGGCGTCGGGGCGCCGGGATCCCTCATTCTATTACGGAACCGAACGCCCGTTGGTACGCCTCGGGCGTATCGATATCGACGAAGGCGCCCGGGCCGGCAACCGGAACGGCAACCGCCCGGCTCTCGCAGGCGCGTATGACCGGCTTGGCGCCCTCGGCAGGATCGGCGGCGCGGAGCGGATCGAAGAGAGCCCGGTCGAGGATGACCGGATGGCCGTGCCTCCGCGGGGCTTCTCCGATAGCCGGGTCGGCCCGGACGGGACGCACGACGGGAGCGCGGGTACGGGAGTAGGCGTCCAGAAGCGCGCGGACCGTGCCGGGTTCCACGAGCGGGATGTCGACCAGCGTGAGCAGCATCGCGGAAACGTCCGGTTGGTCGACTGCCTCCAGGCCGCAGAGCAGGGAGGAGAGTTGGCCGCGGGACGGATCGGGGTTGAGGACGATTCTCGCGTCGGGGCTGGCGCCGGACAATGCCGCGCCGCCGGTGCCCGGCGCCCCCGGGACGGGAGACGCGAGCGCCGCGCGGATCTCGCGTAGCGGCCCGTCGCCGGCGGCGACGACGACGACGTCCCGCACGCCCCCCTCGCGGAGCGTCCGGACAATGCGCGAGAGAAAGGTCTCGCCGCCGCCGGCCGGCAGCAGCGCCTTGGGCCGCCCCATCCGGGACGACCGGCCGGCCGCCAGCACGACCCCGGGCACGATCATCGAGCCGGCGTCCTCCACCGCATCCGCGCGCAATCCCGGGGACGTCGGCGTAACCAGGCGCTCCTAGTAGATCCTGAACATGCGCTGGACTTCGTTGCCGTCATCGGTCACCGCCAGCGCGAGCATCAGCAGGATGCGCGCTTTCAATGGCGTCAGGTCTTCCGCGGAAACGCGGTTGGGATGGTAGCGCCAGTCGGTATCACCGTTACCGTCCGCGGGAGTCTCCATCGGCCGTCGCCGCGCCGGGACGCGACCGCCTCCGGTGCGGGTGGCGAGCACCACCATCATGCCCGACTCGACCAGTTGCTGCAGCGCGTCGCTCTGATCGGGCGTCGTCGCTCCGGCGCCGCTCGCCGCCATCACCAGGCCTTCGGCTCCGCGCTCCCGCGCGGAAAGCAGCAGGTCGCCCGGTGCGTCCAGATAAGTCATCACGATGTCGACGCGAGGCAACCGGTCAATCGAGGCGATATCGAACTCGCTGCGCCGCGTGTGCCGCCGTCCCGGCCTGCGGTAGTAGACGATCGTGTCCTCGTCCACGACGCCGAGCAGGCCGTACGCGCCCGACTCGAACGTGTCGAGTCTCTGGGCGTGGCTCTTCCGCACCTCGCGCGCCGCGTGGATCTCGCCGTTCAGGACGACGACGACGCCACGGCCGCGCGTAACCGGCGCCGCCGCCACCCGCACCGCGTGCAACAGGTTGGCGGCGCCGTCATAGCTCGTATCGTCGGGCATCCGCATGGCGCCGACCACCACCACGGGGCGGTCGCTCCGCACCGTGAGGTTGAGGAAGTACGCGGTCTCCTCAAGTGTGTCGGTACCGCTCGTGACGACGATGCCCGCGAGGTCCGACCGCTCGCGGAACAGACTGTTGATCCGCCGGGCGAGCGCCAGCCACTGGTCGACCGTAATCGCGCTGCTCGCCACGTTGGCGAACTGCTCGGTCTCGATGGTCGCGTGCCGGTCCAGCTCCGGAACGAGCGCGACGAGTTCGTCGACGGTCAGGCGGCCATCCGGATGATTGGCGATGGTCCCACCGGTGGCGAGCAGGCGAACCGCCGGACGTTCCCGAGCCGGGACGCCGACATCGGGCTGCGCGCCGGCGGGCGGTGCGGCGACCAGCCAGAGGCACGCGACAACAACGAATGCTCGCGGAATCCGCGCGAGACGCATCACATTCGGACTATAACGCCAGTCCGGGTGTGTGGGATTATGCGGGTGTCCTGGCGGCCGCCGCGGCCCTGTGGGCGGCGGCGAGCCAGCCCGTCAGGCGGTCGCGGGCCTCGTCTGGGGTCGCGCCGTAGAAGGGCATCAGCGCGTTGGGGACCCCCGCCGTCCGGACCAGCGACGCACGCCACCCTCCGCCGAGTGCTCGACCTACCTCGATGGCGTACTCTCGTCCGTGAATCGTCTCGCGGAAGTGCTGGGTGGGGTTGCGGGCGGCCAATGTCGTGTTGTGATCGGGGGCTGTTTACGTGCCGGAAACCTAGGGAATTCTAGTGGCGCGCGTGAGACGATCAAGCGAAGAGGAATGCGAAAGTGGCGTCCACAAGCGGCAAGTCCGCCTGATGACAGCAAACAGACGACAGAAAATCTTTTCTCGACACGTAATGCACGCTGGTTCCACCGATCTTCCACCGGTCATCCACACCCCCGGGCGCAACCGGTGGTCGCGAAGGCGTCGAGCGCGGTGAATGGCGACCGCAGACACCGTCATCACACCGCGTGAAACCCGCCTGTTTTCCGCCCCCACACTGGGCGCGTACCAGCGGGCGATCGCGGCCCGTGTCGCTGATGCGCGGCTCGCACTCGAAGGGGGCGAGCCGGCGATACTGGTTCCGACGCGGGCCGCCGCCGATCAGTTGCGCCGGACACTGCGCGAGCTGAGTGCGGGGAACCCCACCCGTGCCGCACGCCCGGCGATCCTCCCCCGCGGGGACTGGTACGACTGGCTGCATGAACGCGCAGCGACCCGGGTGCGCCTGCTGACGCAGGTCGAGCGGGAAGTGCTCGGCGGCCTGGCGGCCCGCGACGCCTCGGCGGCCGGCGCGCCCCCGCCGTTCCGCTTGCGGGCCGGCATCGTGACGGCCTTCCTCGCGTTCTACGACGAGTTGCGCCGGCGCCAGCGAACCGTTGACGCGTTCGAGCGCCTGCTGGTCGACGATCTCGAACCCAGCGCGGACCTCGATCGGGGCGCGCGCCGCCTGCTGGATCAGACTCGATTCCTGGTGGCGGCCTTCCGTGCCTACGAGCGCCGGCTGGAGGAGGCAGGAGGGCTCGACGAGCACGGCCTGCGGGATCATCTCTGCGACGCAGGCACCCGCGAGCCGCTTCCCGAGGTGATCGTCACCGTTCCCGACCAGGTCGCGCATCCGGCCGGGCTCTACCCGGCCGACTATGACCTGCTCGCCCGGCTGCCGCGCCTCGCGCGCGTCACGATCATCGCCACCGACGCGGTGCTCGACAGCGGCTTGCGCGAACGCCTCGATCACCTCCTGCCGGAGATCGACGAGCACCGCGTCGCTCCGCAATCGGCGGCGGCGCCGCGCCTGGTGGTTCCCGCCGGCGAGGCGGGCGATCGCGCGTACTTCCTCTGGCGTGACCGCGAGGAGGAGCTGCGCGGCATCGCGCGCGCCGTCGGGGACGCCGGCGGAGGCGCGACGCAGGTTTCCGCCGCCGTGGTGGTGGCCCGCCCTCTCCCGTACGGTTATCTCGCGCCGCCGGTCTTCGCCGAAGCGGGCCTCCGCCCGCGGGCCGGCGACGGTCTCCCGCTCGCGGCCGAGCCGTACGCCGCGGCGGTCGACCTCGTGCTCCAGTACGCCGCCGGGGACCGCAGCGCGTCGACGATGTCCCTCTTCCGCAATCCCCATTTCGACTTCGGGCGGGAAGACGAGGAGGCCGCACCCGCCGAACTCGCCCACCTCGACAGACCCCGGCCTCTTGCGGGTCACCTCGCCGCGCTCCGGGAGTTCCTGCACCGTCATGTCGCGCCGCTGGCGGATCCCCCGGACTCGATAACCGCGCGGACCGCACGCACCCGCGCGCTGATACACGAGGCGCTCGCCGCGCTTGAGACCGCCCACCGGGCCTTGAGCGCCGACGAGGCCGAAGTGACGTTCGCCGAGGTCGCAACGCTGGTCCGACGCCGGATCGAGAGCCGGACGTATCCGCCCGAGCGCGGCGCCGTTCGAGACGGCGACGTTCACCTGATCGATCCGCACGCCGCGGCCTACGGCCGCTTCGACCACGTCTTTCTTGCCGGCCTGATCGAAGCGGACTGGCCTCCCCGAGGGGAGAGGAACATCTTCTATCCGGGAGGCATGCTGGCCTCCCTCGGGTGGCCGCCCGAGAGCGAGCGGCTGCGGGCGGCGCGCGCCATGTTCCGGGACCTGCTCGACGTTGCGCGGGATCGCGTGCAGATTTCAGCCTTTCTCCTCGAGGACGACGCCGCGGTGGCTGCTTCGCCGATGCTGGAAGACCTGGATGTCGATACATTCGGTCGGGTTGCGGCGCCGGACTCCGGCGAGGCGGCCTCGCCGGAGGCGTTCCCGGCGGCCGCCGACGCCCCCGCCGGCCGCTGGCGTGCGTTTCGTCTCGCCCGCGCCGAGACCGGCACGGCGCGCGACCGTCTCCGCGGCGATATCGGTCCGCAGGCGCCCGCCGCCTACGCCGTCAGCGCGCTCGAGCGCTACCTCGACTGCCCGTTCAAGTACTTCGCGCGCCATACCCTCGGCCTGGAAGAGGAAGACGAGGAAGAACAGACGATGACGGCGCTGGAGCGGGGCCGTTTTCTCCACCGGGTGTTCGAGGAGTTCTTCAGGGCGTGGCAGAGCGACGGCCACGGGGCCATCACGCTCGAGACGTTCGACGCTGCCCTCGAACGGTTCGCTGCCGTCGCGGAAGGCGAACTCGCCCGGCTGCCACCGGCGGAGCAGGCGGTAGCGGGCGCCTGGCTATTCGGCTCGCCCGCCTCGCCCGGTCTGGCGGAGCGGCTGTTCAGCCGGGAGGCGGAGCGCGGGACCGCCGACATCGTCGGACGGCTCACCGAGTACCGGATCGCGGGCGATTTCGAACTGGGTCCCGCTACGGCTCGCCGCACCGTTGAGCTCCGCGGCAAAGCCGACCGTGTCGACCTGCATGCCGACGGGACGCTCACGGTCGTCGACTACAAGATCGGCCGCGCCCCGGACCGGTCGCGCGCACTGCAGTTGCCCCTCTACGCCCGTTGCGCGGAACAGCAGTTGCGTGGTTACCACGGCCGCGACTGGCGGGCCGCCGGAGGCATGTACGCCGCCTTCGGCGAGTCGCGGCTGACGGTGCCGATGGAGGGGCGGGGCGAGGCAGCCGACGCCATGGACGACGGTGAGGCGCGCGCTCTCGCGGCGGTGGCGGGGATCGAAGCCGGCGATTGCCCGCCGCGGCCGGCGGAGCTTTTCCGTTGCACGATGTGCCCGTACCAGACGGTCTGCCGGAAAGACTATGTCGAGGATCTCTGAGGGCAGTTTGCCCTTCGATGCGGCGTCGGACGAAACACCTCCCGCACGCGCCGGCGCGCCGCGGCCCGTCGACCCGCCTGATCACCCGGCGCGCGCTGCGGCGGTCGACCCGACCCGCAACATCGTGCTCGAAGCGTCGGCCGGCACCGGCAAGACGACGGTGCTCGTCACCCGGTACCTCAACCTGCTCCGCGCCGGTGTCGATCCCGCAAACATCCTCGCGATCACGTTCACGCGCCAGGCGGCGGCGGAGATGCGCGAGCGGATCGTGGTGGAGTTGCGGGCCGACGCCCGCAGCTCCGAAGAAGGAGCCGAGCGGTGGACCCGGCTACGTGACCGCCTCGGCGAAATCTCTATCAGCACGATTGACGCGTTCTGCTTCTCGCTGCTTCACGAGTTCCCGCTCGAGGCGGACCTCGACCCGGGCTTCGGACTGGCGGACGAAACCGAGATCCCCAACATCATCCGGCGGTCGGTAGAGCAGGCGCTCGGCGCCGGAACCCGGGTGGCGAAGAGCGATCCCGATCTCGCCATGCTGCTGGCGCAGATCGGACCGTGGCGCATTCGCGTTGCTCTGACGGAGCTGCTGCGCCGCCGGCTGGGGGCCGAGACCACGATCCGGCGCTTCCTCGCGGGAACGCCCCGCGATCTGACGGCGGCGCATGCATGCCGCGCCGCCGTGTCACGTCTCGCGGCGCGCCTGCAGGGCCCGGATGGCGTGCTCGGCCGCCTGCTCGCGGACGGCCCGGACGCCGGCCCGTTCGCGGTCATTGCCCGCGACATCGCGGACCTGGGCGTGCTGGCGGAACGCGACCCGGTCCGGATCCGGGCCGCGCTCGACCGCTGCCGGATGTACTTCCTGACCCAGCAGGGGAAGCCCCGCAAGCGGATGACGGACGCGCAGTTGTCCGGCAGCGGTCGGCGCGCCAGGCGTTTCCGTGCGGCGGCGGTCGAAGCGGCGCCGATCGTGCACGAGGTGCTGGCACGGTTCGACCACGACATCAATCTCGTGATGGCGCGCGGCGTGCAGCGGCTCTTCTCGATCGCGGTCGACGCCTATCGCCGGCAGCTCGACGCACGCGCCCTGCTCGACTTCTCCGACCTGCTGGAGCGGGCCGTGGCGCTCCTCCGGCGCATGGACGAGTTCGCGCGATCACGCTTCCGCCTGGAGTCCCGCTACCACCACGTGCTCGTCGACGAGTTCCAGGACACCAGTCCCCTGCAGTGGGAGCTGGTCTCGCTCCTGGTGCAGTCGTGGGGCGAGGGCGCCGGCCTGGTCCACGACGCGAAGCTTCCGCCGAGCGTCTTTGTCGTCGGCGACCGCAAGCAGTCCATCTACCGTTTCCGCGACGCTGACGTCGCCGTCCTGGACGAGGCCGCGGATGCCGTCGCCGCCCTGCGTGAAGCGGAGGAGGGCGCCTCTCCCGGCGCAGGTGAGGTCGGGCAGGATCCTGTAGCTGGGGCGACGACCGCCGGCGTTCGCCAGTCGATATCCAACAGCTTCCGCACCGTCCCCGCCCTGCTCGCCTTCCTGAACGACCTGTTCGCGGCGGTTCCGAAGGTGTCGGGGCGCCGCGACGCCTTCCGCTTCGACGAGCGCGACCACTTTCCCGTGGATGCCCCGGTGGTCACGGCTCCGGACGATCCGGTCGTGGCCGTCGCGGTTGCGGACAGCGTCGAGGCCACCGCCGACCTCGTCGCCGACGAAGTCTCGCGCCTTCTCGACACGGGCCGCGTGCGCGACCGCCGTACCGGCGCGCCGCGCCGTCCGGATCCCAACGACATCGCCATCCTCTTCCGATCCCGCCAGAGCCATCGCGAGTTCGAACGGGCGCTGAACGCGCGCGGGATACAGACGTGCGTCTACAAGGGGCTCGGCTTCTTCGACACCGACGAGATCAAGGATGTCCGCGCCCTGATCCGCTATCTGGCCGACCCGCGTTCGGAGCTCCGCGCCGCCGCCCTGCTTCGGTCGCGTTTCATCGGCATCTCGGACGCCGCGCTCGCCGCGCTGGCGGGACAGCTCGCGGCGGTCCTGCTGGACGAAACGCCGCCTGCTGCCGCCTCGGCGTTCGACGTTCACGATCGCACGGTGCTCGACCTCGCCCGCGACACGGTCCCGGAATGGATCGGCCTCGTCGATCGCCTGCCTCCCGCGGAGGTGCTCGACCGGATCCTCGCGGCATCGGCGTACTCCGTCGAGCTGCGCGACGGTCACCCCGCACAGGCCCGCGAGAACGTCAAGAAGATCCGAAGCCTGGTCCGGCGCGTGCAGAACCGGGGCTATGCCACGATGGCGCATGTCGCCGATCACATCGATCACCTCTCGGGCGACGTCTCGAATGCTGTGGTCGACGCGTTCGACGCGGTCAACCTGATGACGGTTCATGCCGCCAAGGGGCTGGAGTTTCCGATCGTGATGCTGGTCGACCTGGGCCGCGGCACCGGTCTGGCGGGAGCGGCGATCCGGGTGGCCACGGACACCGCGGGCGAGCCGTGGGTGGGCGTCTCGCCGTACCGGACGCCGGCCGATCAGGAGGAACGCTTTCGGGACCTGGAGGAAACGAAGCGCCTGCTGTACGTCGCAGCCACGCGCGCGCGGGACCGTCTCTATCTCTCAGCGGTGGTCAACGAGACCGGATCCGTCGCCTGCAACCCCGGCAGTCTCGCGGAGGCGCTTCCACAACCCCTTGTCGACCTGATGGCCCGCGCGGCAACCGCGCGCGGCGCCGTTCGCTGGACCGGCCCGAGTCGCCAGTTGCACCTTGTGGCCATCGTCGGCCAGGGCGAGGAGCCTGCGCCCCAGGAACTCGCGCCGTAGAAGTTTCGCGCCAGCGAAACTTTCCACGCGCCGTCCGCGGCGCGCTGCCGCGCCTTCAGGAGGCGTCGTCGCCTTCGTCCTCGGTGGGCGGCGGCGGCGGTGGCAGCAGGGCCGGATCGCTGGAGATCCGGTCCATCCACTGCCTGGCGTTCGACTCCGCTTCTTCCTGCGTCTGCCCCGGAATCAGCACCGATCCGACCGGTGTCGATGTTCCCGGCGACGTCAGCCACGCCACCCAGTGTCCCGCCCGCGCCTCGCTCTGAATGCTGTAGTCCATCGTCCTGTCCGTCTCGCCGGGCCCGAACCGGGCCGCGCGGGATCGTACACCAGGGCGGCGCCCCGCGCACCTTGACACGGTTCGAAGCGGCTCCTATCGTACGAATCGGATGTTGGACGACAGGGTGCCTGGCACCGTGCGGGCGATCGACGGCGTGGGCATGCGCCGCGAGTCGTTGCGCCACCCGGTCCTCGCGGACGAGGTGGCGGTCGACTTCCCGTCGATGCGGCCGATCGTGGAGGGCATGCTGGCCGCGTTCCGGGCGGAGGAACCGGCGGCAGACGATCCCGTTACCCGCCACGCGCGACTCGAGCTGACCGCGCGTCAGGCACTCGAAGGGGTGCGCCTGCCGCTCGATTTGACGGTGCGTCACACCTGTCCCGCGTGTGGCGGCCGGGGCGAACTGCAAAGCGGCCCGTGCACGCTCTGTGGCGGGTCCGGTACCAGCCTGTTCGAACATCGCCTTCACCTTCCGGTGCCGCCGGGCGTCCACGATGGCGCCTGCCTGCGGTATGCGCTTGCGCCGCCCGGGGCGGACAGGACGCATGTCGAGGTGCGTATCGCGGTGCAATAACCGCGCGGGGGCAGTAACGCTCAGGTTTCCGCAAGTTCATGAACATCACAGACACGGCAGTACTCGATGCGCTCCGCGCGGTGACCGATCCCGACCTGGGACGCGACATCGTCAGTCTCGGCTTCGTCAAGAACCTGGTGATCGACGGGGGCCGCGTCGCCTTCACGATCGAACTGACGACACCGGCCTGCCCCGTCAAGGACGAGATGCAGCAACAGGCGCGCGAGGTGGTCGCGGCCCTGGACGGCGTTGCCGACGTCGCGGTGGAAATGACCGCGAGCGTCCGCTCGGCGGCGGCTTCCGCCACCCAGCAGCAGCCGATCCCGGGAGTTCGCAACATCATCGCGGTGGGCGCCGGCAAGGGCGGGGTCGGCAAGACGACCGTCGCGGTCAACCTCGCGGTGGCGCTCGCGCGCTACGGCGGGCGCGTCGGCATCATCGACGCGGACGTCTACGGTCCCAACGTCCCGATCATGCTCGGCGTCGACGCGAAGCTCGAGTCCGACGGCAAGAAGATCCGTCCGGCCGAGAAGCACGGCATCCGCCTCGTTTCCATGGGCTTCCTGACGAGCGCCGACGCGCCGATCATCTGGCGCGGCCCGATGCTGCATGGTGTCGTGCGACAGTTCTTTCAGGACGTGAACTGGGGCGAGCTCGACTACCTGGTGGTCGACATGCCGCCCGGCACGGGGGACGTCGCACTCAGCCTGAGCCAGACGGTGCCGGTGACCGGCGCCGTGGTCGTGACCACGCCGCAGACCGTCTCGCTGGCGGACAGCCGCCGCGCCGTCGGGATGTACCGCAAGCTGAACATCCCGACCCTCGGCATCGTCGAGAACATGAGCTATTACGCCTGCCCGCAGTGCGACGCGGAAGCGGATCTCTTCGGGCGGGGAGGCGGCGAGCATGTCGCCGGGGAGATGGGCGTACCGTTCCTGGGACAGATACCGCTCTATGCCCCGATCCGCGTCGGCAGCGACACCGGCACCCCCATCGTGAGCGCCGAGCCGGATTCGCCCGCCGGCCGCGCGTTCCTGCGGATCGCCGAGCGGGCCGCCGCGCAGGTCTCCATCGCCAGTTTCCGTGAACCGGCTGCCGCCGCGCCGGTGGCGTAATCTCTCGCCACGGCCGGAACCCCGACTCGCCTGATAGACTGGGATCATGCTTGATGATCCGGTCCGCGGGGAGCAGGACGAACCACTTCTGCCACCCGAGGAATCGGATCCCGCCCTCTCCCGGTTCCGCGCCTGCCGGTGGCACCAGGAACTGACCGACGGCACGGAGTACTGCGGGCACAGCGAGGTGAAGCCGTACGCCGGACAACGCGGTTTCAACCCGACGGCGTGGTGTCCGGAGTGCGACTTCTACAAGACCCGCCGGAAGCGGAAGAAGCACGACCCCTACGACTTCGACGACTACAGTTACTAGGAGCCCCTATACGGGCTCCTGACCCCGCTATTCGCTGAACTCGCGGGCCAGGTCGACCCACTCACCGTCCGGCGCGAGTCCCTGGTACGTGCGCCAGTGCGGCTTCGCGTCCATCGAGCGGCCGGTCTTCTCCAGCGTGACCGCCAGGTAGAAATGAGCGTCGGCATAGCTGTCGTTCGCGCGTAGCGCGTCCGTATAGCAGGCGACGGCATCGTCGTAGCGGCCGAGATCGTGGTGGATGTTGCCCAGATTGAAAGCTGCCTCGAAGCAGTCCGGATCCAGCGACAGGGCCCGTTCGTAGAGCGCCTGCGCCTCCACCAGTTCGTCACGCGCATAGTGGATGTTCGCGAGGTTGACCAGCGCGGGAACGAGCGTCGGGTCGAGCAGCAGTGCCTTCTGGTAGGCGACGCGCGCCCGTTCCTGTCCGTCGCCCGGCTGCTCGTCGAGTTCGGAACCTTCCAGGAAAAAGCGGGCGGCAAGGGCTGCCCGCTCCGACCTCTGCGCGCTGGAGGCGGCGGGAGGCCGCGCCGCCAGCGAATCGCGGCGCGGCAGCGCGATGACCTTGGCCGGCTGCGCTTCGCCATGCACCGTATCGAAGTCGAGTGAGAGCTGGCCATCCTGTTCGGCCAGCAGCAACCGGACCGCGCCGCGGAACGAGCCGCCGGCGGCGACCTCCTCCTGAACGCGCCTGACGACGCCGAGATCCCGGAACCCGTAGTACGTGTCAGTGGCGGTGCGGACGGCCGGCCGGATCAGTCCCCACTTTTCGAGGTGGCGGATCCACCGTTCCCGGAGGTCCGGGTAGCGCTCCCGAATCTGCCGCCGACTGTGGTAGTGGCGCTGCAGTTCCTCTTCCGACGGCGTCGCCGGCTTCTGCAACGTCCGCGACATGTAAGGTCTGGCCGGTTCGCGCGCGCGCAGCCAAGTTGACGCGCCGACCCGCGCGAACGGTGGAACGATGCAACCGTTCGATCATAAAGTCAAGCGTGTTCACGCTGTTCGCCGCCGATGTCGGCGGCACGAAGACGGTCTGCGGTCTTTTCGCCGAAGCGGACGGCGGACGGCCCGATCCCCTTGCGCTGGCGGAAGTGCCGACTCGCGAGCACGACGGCATCGAGGCATTGCTCGCCGGCTTTCTGGACCGCCACCGCGGGGACCGGGCGATCCACGCCGCGGTCTTCGGCGTCGCCGGACCGGTGCGCGACAACGCATCGGACCTGACCAATGTCCCGTGGCGCCTGGAGGCGTCGAGCATCGGGGAGCGGTTCGGCATCCCGCGGGTCCGGCTGCTGAACGACCTGGTGGCGATGGGCCACGCGCTCCCGGTCCTGACCCCGGACGAACTCGTGACGCTGCAGGCCGGACGGCCCGACCCCGCGGGCAACGCGGCGCTGATCGCACCGGGCACCGGGTTGGGAGAAACCATCCTGCACCGGGTCGGCGGCGAATTCGTCCCGGTGGCCGGCGAACCCGGCCACGCCGACTTCGCGGCGCGGACGGACGCGGAAATCGACCTGCTCCGCGCATTGACCGCGCGGACCGGCCGCGCCTCGCTCGAAGATGTCCTCTGCGGTCCCGGGCTCGTCAACATCCACACCCTGACACGTGGCGCCGGCGGGTGTCCGACCGCCGATGCCGGCGACGGCGACGCGCCCGCGACGCTGCCCCACCGGATCACCCGGTGTGCGCTCGCCGGACGCTGTCCCCGATGCGCTGCGACACTCGACCTGTTTGTCGGCGCGCTCGGCGCCGAGGCGGGCAACCTGGGGCTCCGGGGGATGGCGACGGGCGGCGTCTACATCGGCGGCGGTATCGCGCCGCACATTCTCCCGGCCCTCGACTCCCCCACCTTCCTCGATCCGTTCCGCGGCAAGGGCCCCATGGCGGACCTGATGGCGGCAATGCCGGTCCATGTGATCCGGACCGATCATCCCGCCCTGCTGGGCGCCTCCGTCGTCGCGGCGCGCCTGGCCGCGGGCTAGCAGATGGTCCCGAACGTATAGCCGTCGGCCCGGAGCTTCGGGATCAGGAGGCGCACCGTGTCGACCGTGTAATCGCGGTCGGCGACGGGGTCTCGATGATGGCCGTCATGCATCACGATGATGTCGCCGCCGGAGACGCGCCGGGCAAGTCGCGCGGCCAGGCCGACCGGATCCGGCCGGCGGTACCAGTTGAAGTCCCAGAGGCTCCATCCCCAACCCACCAGGCTGTAGCCGGCGCGCTCCAGTCCGGCATACATCCAGCCGCTCCGGAACCCGGCGTGCGGCCGGAACGCACGGCAGGGGGTTCCGTCGGCCAGTTGCTCGATGCGCGCGGCCGCGGCGTGGACTCGCCGGGCGAACACCTCGGGCGAAACCAACGCCCAACCGCGCGTGTCGGTGTGAATGCCGACCGCGTGTCCCTCTTCGAACATGCGTCGAACGAGAGGAGCGGTATCCTCATGCAAATGGCGATCGATGATGAAGAACGTGGCGCGGGCGTCGAATTCGGCGAGGACGTCGAGCAGGTCGGGGGTGGCGGTCGGATTCGGGCCGTCATCGAACGTCAGGTAGACCGCAGGCGCGCCGTCGCCCTCGGGCATCTTCCAGAGCGAGGGCGCCGGCGGACGGGCATCGAGCAGGAACGGAAAAGGCGCGGCATGCGCCAGCGCGGCCAGACCGACCCCGATTGCCATCAACAGCCAGAACATCGTCGATCTCCTGATCGTCGCCGCGGGCGGCGCGCCTGCAGGATACTCGCTGCCGTCGCCGCCGCCTGCGCAGCCACCCTCAACGCCTCCGGGTGCGCCGCCGGTCCGGTCCAGTCCGCCGGCGAGACTGCGAGCGTGGCCGAGTCAGCGCCCCAGCGTCAAGCCGGCGGTCCGGGCGACCGCCTCGAGGAGCGTCAGCAGATGGTGGAACGACAGCTCCGCGACCGCGGGATCTCTGACCAGGCAGTCCTCTCCGCGATGACCGCCGTGCCGAGACATCGCTTCGTCCCGGCGGATCTGGCGGCCAGCGCCTACGACGATCATCCCCTCCCGATCGGTTACGAACAGACGATTTCGCAACCCTACGTCGTCGCGTTCATGACCGAGGCGGCGGGGCTGCGGCCCGATAGCCGGGTGCTGGAGATCGGCACCGGCTCCGGCTATCAGGCGGCGGTTCTGGCCGAGATCGCCAGCAGCGTCTACACCATTGAAATCGTCACCGAACTGGCCGAGCGGTCCGGTGACCTGCTTGCCGGGCTGGGCTACGACAACGTCGAGGTGCGGACCGGGGACGGCTACCGGGGCTGGCCGGAAGCGGCGCCGTTCGACGCCATCGTGGTCACCGCCGCGCCGGATCACGTGCCACCCGCGCTGGTGGAGCAACTCGCCGTCGGCGCTCGGCTGGTGATTCCTGTCGGCAGCTTCTACCAGGACATCCTGATCGTGACGAAGACCGCGGCCGGGACGACCACCGACTCGGTCTTGCCGGTCCGCTTCGTCCCGATGACCGGAGAAGCGCAGGAACGGCAGCGCTAGCGTGCGCGGAAGGTGATGATGCCGCGGTTCGGGTCGTAGGGAGAGACGCCGACCGTGACGCGGTCGCCGGGAACCACCTTGATCCGGAAGCGGCGCATCCTGCCGCTGAGCTGGGCGAGCACCTCGTGGCCGGAGTCGCACTGCACCCGGTACAGGCCGCCGCTGTGCACGGCGACGATGGTGCCCTGTACGTCGATCAGGTCGTCCTTCGCCACGGGGTGGGCCGGATTATACAGGAGCCGGCGGCTGGCAGGTTTCGCCCCGGGCGCTTCACCGATCCCGGTGTCGCGCGGAGTGCGCCGCGGGTTACTGGAGTTCCCTGACCGCTTTCTCGATCCGGCGGGCGATGGCGGCGTAGTCGCTGCCGTCGAACCGGAGCGGTTCGCCGAAGGCGACGCGGACGCGCCCGGGCCAGGCGTACCGGGCGCCGATCGGCAGGACGCGGTCGATGCCGTCGATCCGCACCGGCACCACCGGCACCTGCAGGCGGGACGCCAGCATCCCGACACCGGGCTGGAAGGGATCGATGTGGCCGGTCACGTTCCGCCGCCCTTCCGGGAAAATCAGCACCGACGATCCCTGGCCGAGCAGCGTGCCGAGATGCCGCATCGCCTCACGCGCCCCCGCGGTCCGCTGCGGCAGCGGCGCGATGTTGAAGCAGAGCACCCCCAGGAAGTACGCCAGGCTGGTCCGGAACCGCTCGCCGGATGCGAAGCGCTCGGGGTGGAAGTGCGGCGCGAACCATTCGCGGGCGGCAGCCGTGGCGACCCGGCGGCGCGAGGCCGGCAGCGCCGCCAGGATGACGGGACCGTCCATCAGGCTCTGGTGATTGGCGGCGTAGAGGACCGGATCCGCCGTGCCGGCCAGATGCTCGAGTCCCTCGACCCGCGTCCAGGCGAAGCAGCGGGCGAGCGGGAGCAGAAAGAACGATTGCGCGAGACGGCGGAAGAGGCGCAACGGGGCGAGCTGGGTCCAGGTGGGGAAGATCAGCGCGCCGTCGCTCCGCCCGGCTGGCGGTTCCGCCGCGGATGCGGCCGTCCCGGGTTCTCCCGAAGGGGCGCTCGCGCGCGCGGCCGCGCCCCCTCCATCGCTCGCTCCCAGGTCGCTTCCCACGAGCAGGCGCAGGTCGTCGACCGTCGACAGCGCCGCGAAAGCGGTCTCGTCCACCGTGGTGTCGAAGCGCCGCTCGAGCGCCAGCATCAGTTCGATCCGCTCGATGGAGCTGAGCCCCAGTTCGTCCAGCGTCGTCGCGCCGGTCACGGTCCGGCCATGCGCAAAGTGGGCGACGACCTCCTCTACGGTCGTGCCCGCCGCCGGTTCGCCGGCCTCCGCGCCCCTATCGCCCGAGCCCCGGGTGTCCTGCTCGACCCAGCGCCTGAGCGCGGCGCGCTTCAGTTTCTGCGTCCCTTCGGTCCTGGGCAGCGCCCCGTTCGGCCACACCGAGAACGAACGGATCCGCTGATGGTCCTCGAGCAGCGCGTTGGCGTCCCGCACGACGGCGTCGGCGTCGGCGCCGGCGTCCGGTTCGAGTACGAGCACGGCGTGGACGTGCTCGCCCCCCGGCGGCCCGCCGCCGACGACGCCGGCGTCGCGGACATCGGTCTGGGCCCGCAGGGCCCGCTCCACGTCGTCCGGAAAGACGTTCAGACCGTCCGGCGTGACGATCATCTCCTTCTTCCTGCCGCGCACCGTGAGGCGTCCCTCGCCGTCGAACGCGCCGATGTCGCCGGTGTGGAACCAGCCGTCGCGGAATGCCTCGGCGGTCGCCTCCGGCGCGTTGTAGTAGCCCGCCGTGACGTTGGCGCCCCTGACGAGAATCTCGCCGTCGTCGGCAATCTTCACGTCGACTCCGCCGATCGGCGTCCCCACCGATCCGCGCCGCGCGTGGAACGGATGGTTCAGGGTGACGATCGGCGCCGTCTCGGTCAGGCCGTAGCCCTGGATGACGAGGAAGCCGAGGCGGGACCAGAACGCCTCGACCTCCGGATCCAGCGGCGCCGCGCCCACGACGAACGCCCAGAACTTGAAGCCGAACATCCGATGGACCCGCCGGTAGCGCCACCAGCGCCGGGCGACGGGCTCCGGCTGGTCGAGCGGCGCGGCGGTTTCCGGCATCTCGTGGATCACGTGGTCGCGCAGCACCTCCAGGATCTTCGGAACCGAGACCACGACCGACACCCGGCGCGTACGAATCTGCCGGACGATGTCGGCCGGGTTGTAGCCCCGCATGAAGACCGTGACCCCCTCGAGCATCGGCGGAATGAACGTCGCCATCGCCTGGCCGAACATGTGGCTGAGGGGCAGGAGGTTGAGGAAGCGGAGCGGGAAGAACGGGCGGCCGTAGCGGCGGTACTTCAGGATCTCGCGTTCGACCGGGACGATGTTCGCCAGGACGTTCGCGTGGGTGATGCGGACGCCCTTCGGCTCGGCGGTTGCGCCGGACGTGAAGATGATCTCGGCCAGGTCGCTGCCGCTGACGCCGTCCGGGAGCGCGACGGCATCGCCGGCGTCGTCGTCGCCGCCGGGCGCGTCCCCCTCGAGCAGCGTGTCCAGATCCCAGCGTTCGACGCCGTCGAGCGGCGGAACCGGCAGATCGCGTCCGGCGACGACAATCCGGGCCGAAACGATCCGGGCGACACGTCCTACCAGGTCGGGCGATGCGCGCACGTCGATGGGCACGGCGACCGCCCGCGCCAGCAGGCATCCCCAGAAGGCGACCACCCACTCGGCCCGGTTCTCCCCCCAGAGGAGGATGGCCGCTCCCGGCGTGATTCCCGCCCGTGCCAGCCTCCGGGCGAAACGCCCCGCCGCGCGCCGGATGTCGTCGTAGGACCAGGTATGCGCGCGGTAGCCCCCGTCATAGACGAGGAATGGCCGGCCCGACCGGATCCGGTCGTCGAAGAAATCGAGGAGCGTTGCCCGTCGCATCCGGGCACTATGATCGCACGCGTGCCGGCCGGGCCGTCAGCGGAACGAGACGCCGACGTTCAGCGTCATCTGGGTCATGCGGGGTGAAGCCGGCACTTCGTCCATCTGCACGAGCGGACTTATCGCGTAGAAGCGCGCGTCGATGGTGAAGGCGAGATGATCGTTCGTGAACCAGCGGACGCCGCCACCGTAGTTGAGCGTGTTGGCGGTCCGCTGCTCCGGCGCCCGCGATCCTTCCGCGTAGAGCGACAGGCGGGAGCGGCCGATGCCGCCGCTCAGATAGCTCCAGCCGGCGCGGTTGCCGAAGTTGAACGAGAGTTGGGGCGAAATCGCCGTGAATTCCTTCCGGAGCGGCGGGCCATCCGGCATCGGCGAGAATTCCGCCGGCGCCTGGCTGGCGGCGGAGACGTGATAGCTGGCCCCGATGCCGAAGGTGACAATCCACAGGCGGAACGGATAGACATGCGCGCCGATGTCGAATCCCAGTCCGGTGCCCGGCGTGTCGGGGGCGCGGAGGCCGCGCGCCCCGGCGAGTTCTTCATTCCGGGGGAAGGGAACGATCGAGCCGCGGACGTCGGCCACGTACCAGCCGATCGGCTCCTCCGGCGGCTGCGCCAACGCCGGAGCGGCCGAGAGCAGGACGGGCAGCAGGACCAGAAAGGAGCGCGCCGGCAGCATCGGCGCATCAGTATATGAGCAACCTCGTGACAATCGACGCAATCCGGGCGGCGGCGGGCCGCATCGCGTCCATCGCCCGGCGCACGCCCCTTGTCGACGTTTCCCCGGCCGCGGGCCGCCCCCTGCACCTCAAGTGCGAGAACCTGCAACGGACCGGGGCCTTCAAGATCCGCGGCGCGTTCAACCTGATTTCGCAGCTCGCCGAGGCGGGCGACATCGCCTCGGGCGTCATCACCTATTCGTCCGGCAACCACGCGCAGGCGGTCGCCTGCTCGGCGCAGACGCTGGGCCTGCCGGCGGTGGTGGTGATGCCGACGACGGCGCCCGCCGTGAAGGTGGAGGGAACGAGGGCGCTCGGCGCGGAGGTGATGTTCGAAGGCACCACCTCGGTCGAGCGGCGGGCCCGCGCCGAGGCGGTAGCCCGGGAGCGAGACCTCACGATCATTCCGCCGTTCGATCACCCGGAGATCATCGCGGGCCAGGGAACGGTCGGGCAGGAGATCGTCGACGACCTCCCGGACGTCGCCACCGTCTACGTGCCGATCGGCGGCGGCGGACTGGCCTCCGGCGTCGCCGCCGCGGTGAAGGCGCTGCGTCCGGGCGCGCGGGTCATCGGCGTCGAGCCGGTCGGCGCGCCGGGAATGCTCCGGTCGGTCGCAGCGGGCGGTCCGGTCACGCTCGACCGGGTCGAGAGCCTGGCCGACGGCCTGATCCCGATCCGCCCCGGAGACCTCACCTATGCGCACGCCGCGGCGCTGATCGACCGCATCGTGACGGTGGACGACGACGCGATAGTCGGCGCGGTGCGCTGGCTTGCCGCCCGGGCGCACCTGGTCGTGGAGCCGAGCGGCGCCGCCACCGTCGCCGCGGTCCTGGCGGCCTCCGGCGCGGGCGCGGACGGCGAGGGCGGCGCCACCGTGGCCGTCCTGAGCGGGGGCAACATCGCGCCCGATGTCCTCGCGCGCCTGCTCAGTGCGGGTCGCTGATCAGTTCGCGCGCCGCCGTGGTTGCCTCATCGAGCGTCGTGATTTCGCCTTCGAGCTGCCGCTCGTAGACCTGCTTCAGGAGCTGTCCCAGTTCCGGCCCGGGGCGTACGCCCAGCTCCAGCAGGTGCCGCCCCAGCAGGAGGGGCGGCGGCGGGCCATGCTGCACGCCGAGCGCGCGGGCCCGCTCCAGGAACCAGTCCATCGCGGTGCAGTCGAACTCGCCGGTCCGCCCCAGGCAGTCCGCTTTCGCGAGGCGCGCGAGCAGCTCCAGATCCACCTTGCGGGCCAGTCGCCGGAAGGCCCCGTCGCCGACGCCGTCTCTCGCCGTGCGCCACATGCCGGGCTTCAGGTGGTGCGCGACGAGGCCCAGCACCTGGTGGCGGACGTCGTAGCCGTCGAACGAATGGACGTTCAACCGGTCGAGGAACGTGATGGAGGGCGCCACTCCTTCCGCCTCGTGGTCGCGCGACCGGATCCGTCCCTCGATGAATGCGGTGGTGGCCGGCTTGCCGAAGTCGTGGCAGACCGCGCCGAGCATGATGGCGAGCTGTTGCGGCCGCGGCAGATCGTCGATCCGCTCCCGCGCCCGATCGATGACGAGCAGCGTGTGCACCCACACGTCTCCCTCCGGGTGCCATTCGGGTTCCTGCGGGCAGTCGATCAGCGCGTGCATTTCGGGGAACAGGCGGTCGACGATGCCGATCTCGCGCGCCAGCCGGAATCCGATCGACGGCCGCCGGGCGAGGAGCAGCAGCTTCTCCAGCTCGCCCCAGATCCGTTCGGCCGGCAGATCGTCTAGCGGGATCTCCCGGCAGCGCGCCTTCGTCGCCTCGTCGACGTCGAACTCGAGCCGCGCCGCGAACTGGACCGCCCGGAGAACCCGCAGGCTGTCGTCGCCGAACGTATCGGGATCGACCATCCGAAGGCAGCGTCGTTCGAGATCGTCATGACCGCGGCAGGGGTCGAGGTACTCGTCGTCGAGCGGGTCCCACGCGATCGCGTTCACCGTGAAGTCGCGCCGGCGCGCCGCCTGCCCGACCGGCAGCGCCGGGTCGCCGGTGACCGTGAAGCCCCGGTGGCCTCTGCCGGTCTTCGACTCGGTGCGCGGGAGGGAGACGTCGAGCCGTCCCACCTTGAACACCGTGAAGCTGGCGCCGACCGTGTCGACCCGCCCGAAGCGATCGAGCAACCCGCGCAGGCGATCCGCCGCCAGGCCGTACACCTCGAGGTCGAGGTTGTCCGGGTCGATGCTCCCGGCGCCGAGCAGGCGGTCGCGAACGTACCCGCCGACGATCAGCGCGCGTCCCCCTTCGGCGCGCGCGGCCCGAGCGACGTCGAGCGCGAGGTCCAGTGTGTCGCGGCGCGCCGGGCGCGCGCCGCCCGCCCCGGGTGCGTCGGTCACCGTTCGCCTCTCGCCGGCAGGTCGCGCACGACACGGAAGCCGTAGTCGGTATAGCGGAACGACGGATCGAGCTTGCTGCGGGCCGCGACCCGGCTGATCGTCACCGCGTGGCGCCACGATCCGCCGCGCGACGCGCGCCGCACGCCGCCGCGGGGTCCGGACGGATTCCGCGCCGGCGACCGCGCGTACCAGTCGCGCGCATGCCAGTCGGCGCACCACTCGTGGATGTTCGCGGCGATGCCCCGCACGCCGTACCGGTTGGGCGGACCGAGGCTGACCGGCCACGGGCCCTCGAGCGGTCCACGGCCGGCGTTCGGGATCCAGTCGGGAACGCCGCCGTTCTCGCCCCACGGAAAGTCGCACCCCTTCCGTCCCCCGCGGGCGGCGCGTTCCCATTCCGCCTCGGTCGGCAGCCGAACCGGCATGGAGCGGTCACGGCGGCCTTCACCGCCGGCCGACGACCGCCAGAGGCAGTACACGACCGCGTCGTTCCAGCTCACGCCCACCACCGGCAGGTCGCCGCGGGCAAAGGCCGGAGCATCCCACTCCCGAGGGCGGTCGCGACCGGTCGCTTCCAGGAAGCGGCCGTACTCCGTCCGCGTGACCGGGTCGACGGCCATCTCGAACCCATCCACCCAAACCCGGTGCGGTGGCCGCTCGTCCGCCTGCCCCCCTTCGTTTCCCATGACGAACCACCCGCCCGGAATCGTCACGAAGGCGCCCATGCCGCAGATCATGCCACGCGGCATGGCTGGTATGATCGAACGTGACCGGCGCAAGTCACGCACCCATCAAAACACCGCCTGGATGAGTAGATCTTTTCGAAACGCGGCGCGCTTCGCCGCGGTTCTGCTCGTAGTCGCTTCGCTCGCCGGCTGCTCCCTCCGCACGATGGCGGTCAACGCGGTGCTGCCGACGTTGGTCAACCCCGCCGTCTATCTCGCGGAAGAGGATCCGGAACTGGTGCGCGACTCGCTCCCGTTCCTCCTCAAGACGATCGAGTCGATCATGGATGCGGACCCGGAGCGCCAGGACGTCCTGCTGTTCGCCAATACCGGCTTTCTCCTCTACGCCAACGCGTTCCTGCAGGCCGACGCCGCCATCGCGGAGTGGGACGACTACGTCCTCGCCGGGGAGCTGAACGAACGGGCGCGCCGGATGTACCTCCGGGCGCGCGACTACGGGCTGCGGAACGTCGAGGTGGATCACCCCGGCATTGGCGAGCGGCTGCTTGCGGACCCGGAGGGCGCGGTCGCGGTCTTCGAGGCGGCCGACGTCGAGAGCCTGTACTATCTGGGCGGCGCGTGGATTCTCGCCATCTCGCTCGGCCTCGATCAACCGGCGCTGGTGGCCGACCTCCCGGTGGCCCGCGCCCTGCTCGACCGGGCGCTGGAGCTGGACGAGGACTACGAGCGGGGCACGCTGCACGTGGCGTTCATCACGCTCGAGTCCGTCGGCGAGGCGATGGGCGGCTCCTACGAGCGGGCGCGGGAACACTTCGCCCGGGCCGTGGAGCTGTCGGAGGGAAAGGACGCGGGTCCCTACCTGTCGCTGGCCACGGGCGTGGCGATTGCGGAGGAGAACCGCGAGGAGTTTCAGGAGTTGCTGGAAACGGCAATCGCCATAGACGTGGATGAAGTGCCCGAGAACCGGCTGCTGAACACGATCGCGCAGCGGCAGGCGCGCGTCCTGCTGGACCATATCGACGATCTCTTCTTCGCGCCGCTCGACGACGAAGAGGAGCAGGAGATTCGACCATGAGAGAGAAGTTCGCGTCCCCGGTGAGGCGGCTCGCCGCGGGCGGGACGATGCGGGGTACGGTTTTTCGGATTGCCGTGGTTGCCCTGCTGCTGATCGCGGCTCCGGCGTTACTCGACGCCCAGCGGGCCAACCTGCGCCTCGGCACCATCCTGCCGGCCAACTCGCTTTGGGACCGTGCGCTGAAGCAGATGGCGTCGGAGTGGCAGCAGGCGACCGATGGCCGCGTCCGGCTCCAGGTGCGCGGCACGACGGGCGACGAGTCCACGATCATCCGGCGGATGCGGATGAACAACCCGCAGGTGGCGGCGCTCACGCTGCCCGCGCTGACCGCTATCGACGAGGCCTTCAACGTGTTCGGCATCCCGTTCTTCTTCGCGGACGACGCCGAGGCGCGCCACGTCCTCGATGCGCTCATGCCGCGGATGCGCGACGCGCTCGCCGACAACGGCCTCGTGTTCATCGGTTGGGGCCATGGCGGTTGGGTCCACGTCTTTTCCGCCGATCCGGTGACCGACCTCGACAGCCTGCGCCGGGCGAAGCTGTTCACGGCGGCCGGCGACGACGGGATGGTGCAGTGGTACAAGGAGAACGGCTTCAACCCGGTGCCGCTCGCACTGACCGATGTGCTGATGGGGCTGAACACCGGTCTGATCGACGCGTATCCGAGCCCGCCGTACGGCGCCCTCGTCTTCCAGTGGTACCGCCAGACGCCGCACATGCTCGACGTTCCGCTCGGGCCCATCTATGGCGCCACCGTCATGACCGAGCGAGCCTGGCAGCGGATCAGCGAAGCGGACCGGGCCGCGATCCGGGAGAGCGCGGAGAAGATGGCCGACTTTTTCTTCACCGAGGTGCCGCGTCAGGACCAGGATGCCGTCGCCGAAATGGAGAAGCGCGGGCTCACCGTCCACTCGATCAGCGACGCGGAAGCGTCCGCCTTCCGAGCGGTGACCGAGACGCTCACCGCGAGCTGGCGCGGAACCCGCGTCCCCGCCGACGTCTACGATGCCGCGGTTCAGGCCCGCACCGAGTATCGCAACCGGTAATGAACGGCGCGTCGCCGTGTGCCATCCGCGTGCTGCGGCGCCGCACTGACCGATAGATGACTACCCGGAGCGAGACGGAGGCCGGGCGCACGCCTCGCCTGCTCGGTTTCCTGCACACCGGGGAGGAACTGATCGCCGCCTGCGCCCTGGGGGCGATGGCGCTGCTTCCGCTCGCCGAGATCGTCATCCGTCCGTTCCTGGCCGGAGGGGTCCCCGGGTCGATTCCCTTCGTCGAGCATCTGACCCTGTGGGTCGGCTTCCTCGGGGCGGGGCTCGCGGCGCGCCGCAACAAGCTGATCGCCCTCGCGACGGCGACGTTCATTCCCGAGGGACGGGCGCGGCGGATCGCGCAGGCGTTCGCGGCGATGGTGGGCGCCGGCGTGTCGGCCCTGCTCGCCTGGTCGGCGATCGACGTCGTCGCCATCGAGATGGACGTGGGGGGCGACATCGCCCTCGGGATTCCGTCGTGGGCGTTTCAACTGGTCCTGCCGTTCGCGTTCGGACTGATCGCCGTCCGCCTGGCATGGGGAGCGGGGAGCTGGGCCGGCCGCATGGCGGCGGCGCTCGGAATCATCGCGGGCATCTGGCTCAGCACGACCGGCGCGGCGTGCGCCAACGTCGACGAGGCATCCTGTGTCGTCGCGGGCGGGGCGGGATGGCCCTGGGTGCTCCTCGTGGTGGTCGCGGCGCTGGCCGGCGCCCCGATCTTCACGGTGCTCGCCGGCGCGGCGGTCTTTCTCTACATGGTCGACGCGTTCGACCCGGCGGCGGTGCCGCTCTACGCCTACGACCTGGCGACCGAGCCGCACCTGCCGTCCATCCCACTCTTCACGCTGACCGGGTTCATCCTCGCCCAGGGGCAGTCGTCGGAGCGGCTGCTGCGGGTCTTCCGCGCGCTGGTCGGCTGGATGCCGGGCGGGACGGCGGTGGTCTGCGCCGTGGTGTGCGCGTTCTTCACGATCTTCACCGGCGGTTCCGGCGTGACGATCCTGGCCCTGGGCGGCCTGCTGCTGCCGGCCCTGCTGAACGACGGCTACCGGGACCGCTTCTCGGTCGGTCTGCTCACCGCGTCCGGCTCGCTCGGCCTGCTGCTGCCGCCGGCGATGCCGCTCATCCTGTACGCCATCGTCGCCCAGACGGCGCCGGAGAACCTCTTCATCGGCGGCATCCTGCCGGGCCTGCTGCTGATCGGCCTGGTCGCCGCGTGGGGCATGCGCGAGGGGATGCGGACCGGTGCCGGCCGTCACCCGTTCGCGGGGCCCGAGGCGTTGTCCGCGCTCTGGCAGGCGAAGTGGGAGCTGCTGCTGCCGTTCGTCGTGCTGGGCGCGTTGCTGAGCGGCCGCGCGACGCTGGTCGAGACCTCCGCGTTGACGGCGCTCTACGCGGCGATCGTGACCGGCCTGGTCCACCGCGACTTCCGGCTCGGTCCCGGCCTCGGCGCGGCGTTCCGGGAATGCGTCGTCCTGATTGGCGGCGTGCTGATCATCCTCGCCGTCGCCAAGGGCTTCACCGCCTACATGGTGGACGTGGACATCCCGTTCCGCCTGCTGGAATGGACGCAGGAGCGGATCGACTCGCCGCTGCTGTTCCTGCTCGCCCTCAACGTCTTCCTGCTGATTGTCGGCTGCGTGATGGACATCTTCTCGGCGATCGTCGTCGTCGTGCCGCTCATCTCGGAGATCGGCGCGGCGTACGGGATCGATCCCGTCCATCTCGGCATCATCTTCATCGCCAACCTGGAGCTGGGGTATCTGACGCCGCCGGTCGGGCTGAACCTGTTCCTCGCGTCGTACCGCTTCAACCGGCCGCTGCTCGAGGTCTACCGCGCGTCGGTGCCGCTGCTGATCATCCTGGGCATTGGCGTGCTGGTAATCACTTATGTACCATGGCTGACGCTCGGTCTGCTGGAACTGGTGGGCCGCCAGTAGCGCTTGCTCCGGGGGCCTGGGCTCGCGCGGAAACGCGTTCAACGAGGGAGCAACGCCATGCCGTTGAGATTCGACACGCTTACCCGTCCGGTCCCGCCGATCGTTCTGGTCCTGGCGCTCGCCGCCGGGTGCGGCGCGCCGGCCGAAGAACCCGGTGACGAGGCGCCGGCCGCCGAGGAGATGCCGGCCGCCGAGGAGATGCCGGCCGCCGAGGAGATGCCGGTCGCCGGGGAGATGCCGGCCGCCGATGCCGGGGCTTCAGGGGATGGCGAAAGGCACCTGGCCAACATCCGCCAGCTCACCTTCGGCGGAGAGAACGCCGAGGCCTACTTCTCGTTCGACGGCTCCCGGATCATCTTTCAGTCGACGCGCGAAGGGGTGCCGTGCGATCAGATCTTCCTGATGGACCTCGACGGGTCGAACCAGCAGATGGTGAGCAACGGCGACGGACGCACCACCTGCGGCTATTTCTATCCGGACGGCGAATCGATCGTGTATGCCTCGACTTACCTCGGCGGGGCCGAATGTCCGCCGCCGCCCAGCTTCGCGATGGGCTACGTCTGGGCGATCTACGACAGCTTCGACATCTTCCGCGCCGCCGCCGACGGCAGCGGCATCGAGCGGCTGACCGATGTGCCCGGCTACGACGCGGAGGCGACGGTCGGGCCGGACGGCACGATCGTCTTCACGAGCGTGCGCGACGGCGACATGGAGATCTACACGATGAACCCGGACGGTTCCGGCGTTCGCCGCCTGACGCACCGCCAGGGGCCGGACGGCGGTGCGTTCTTCTCGCCGGACGGCTCGAAGATCATCTTCCGCGGCCGCGAGATCCCGGACGGCGAGGAATACGACGACTACAAGCGGCTGCTCGACGAGGGGCTCTGGCGTCCGACGTCGGTCGAGGTGTTCGTGATGGACGCCGACGGCAGCAACGTCCAGCAGGTCACCGACTTCGGCGGGGCCAGCTTCGCGCCGTACTGGCACCCCGACGGCGAGCGGATCATCTTCTCGTCGAACCTGCACAACCCGGACGGCCGGAACTTCGACCTCTTCATGATCAACCTCGACGGCACGGGCCTGGAGCAGATCACGTTCACCGACGTGTTCGACGGTTTCCCGATGTTCTCTCCCGACGGCTCGAAGTTGATCTTCGGGTCCAACCGCGACGCCGCCGAAGAAGGCGACACCAACATCTTCATCGCGGACTGGGTGGACTAGCAGCGGCCGCAGACTTCGCACGATTCCGCGCCGACCTCGACGCAGTCGCGGATCCCTACGTGGATGTCATCGGCGGCTAGCGAGTCGCAGTCACGCGGTTTCCTCCACACCCGAACCATCTCCCGGTCGCCACGCCACGTCGATGACGTACGGCAAGTCAAGGTGCTTTCCGTCCCAGTTGGGGATCGACGTATCGGAGTCAATCCGGATGCCGTCCTCGGCGAGCTTCGCGTCGGTCGGCGCAAGCGGATCACCACTCCAGGCGGGCATGGCGGGCACCATCGGCAGCGGCCGGCCGGTCGCGTGCGTGAATTGCGGCTGGCCTTCGGCGTCCAGCGTGATCGTGTAGCCCTCCTCGTGCACCAGGCGATGGTGCCGGCGACACAAGAGGACCAGGTTCTCCAGTTTCGTCGCGCCCCCGTCCGCCCAGTGCCTGATGTGATGGGCATCGCAACGCCGCGCCTCACAGCCCGGGAATCGGCAATGCCGGTCGCGTGACGCCAGCGCCCGGCGCAACGCGGGCGGGATGGTCCGCGTCTTGCGGCCGACGTCCAGGATGTTGCCGTCGGCGTCGTGCCGCATCACCACCTTGCCGGCGTCGCAGCTAAGCCGCCGCGACGTTTCCGCGGAAACGCGGATGCCACCCGCCTCCTCCAGCGCCGCCTGCCCGTTGCCCCCCGACGTTTCCGCGGAAACGTCTTCCTTCAGCGTGTCCGGGTCGACGTGCACGACCACCTGGTACCGGTCGCTCGCCGTGCCCGTGTCGAGCTTCGCCGCCAGCGCGCTCTCCGCAATCAGCCCCAGCGCGTCGGCGTGTCGGCAGCCGGGCGAGTCGATGTTCTGCGGCTCCGCCTCCTTCGCTTCCTGGTAGAGCTGGTCGGAGGCCGCCTCGATGGCCCGGCGCACCACCGCGCCCACCTCCGGCGTCAGCCGCCCCCGGACGACGAACATGCCGTCGGCATCGGGATAGATGCTGATACGGTGATTCCGCCGCCGCTCGCGGTCCTCCCGCCCCTCGTGCTGGCGGTCGCACAGCCGCCACGCCCGGACGATCTGTTCAAGGTGGGCCGCCGTCCCCTGGTGGGCGAGATGCAGCAGGCGATCCTCGGTCGTGGGCGTAGCGACCCGGGTGATGGCGCGCACCTTCGAGTAGGAGACCTGCCCCCGCCGCAGCGCGTCGGAGGTCTTTGGCAGCTTCGCCAGGGCATGGGCGACCCGCACGTACTCGCGGGCCGTGCCGGGCGCCAGGTTGGCCCGCCAGCTCAGCCACTGCGCATAGGACGTCGCGCCCGACCAACCCTCGAGTTCGTCGAAGCGGCGGATGCGGACCAGCAGTTCGTAGACGGCGGCGTCGATGCGGGCGGAGAGTTCGGCGATCTCGTGTTCCAGGCGGTTGCGCTCTTCGCATCTCCGGCGCAGGTCGTCGGGAGACAGGGACTGATTGGTTTCGGCAGTCGTGGGAGTGTTCATACTCCCAGTGTAAGTCCCTGTATTTGGGGCCTTTAGGTTGAGGCATGGCGGTCGCGGCGCGGTTCAGATGAACCTGTTGCCGCGATTCGTGGCCGCGTGGTCCTGCGGCGTTGTCAGCCCGCTGGAACGACGGGTTTACCGGCAGGTCGGGAAGTTCCGCAGGGGTGTCTGGAAAAACCTGTCAAGCAGATTTTTTGCCTGTCGGCCGTGGGCGGTCGCGCCGCAGACCGTAGCACGGCCATCCCGCTACGCGAGTCCTTCCTTCAGGATGCGGCCATCGCGCCCATCGCCGATGAATGCGGCTGGACTCTGGATCGCGCCGAAGCCGCCGCCGCGGCCGCCGAACGTCGCCGAATCGAGGAGGAGCGGCTCGCTGCGGGGGAACGGTGCGCGTAGACGAGAAGGTTCGTGTCGAGGGCAATCATCGGTCGCGCCGAATCCAGTCGTGCATCGCGGCACGGTCCTGAAGATCGACTCCGGGGGGAAGCCCGCCGTCGACCGTCACCCAGTCGATCCGGGAGTGCTTCCTCCCCGGTGGATGCGGCTGCTCATCCAGCACTTGGCGGAGTCCCTGCTCGATCAACTCCCGCAGGGTCGAACGCGTCTCTACAGCTCGGATCTTCGCGGCTACCAGCAGGTCGTCCGGCAACTCAACGGTTGTCTTCATAGGGTCATACCTATTGCCGTATTCACGGGAGCGTCGGGCGGCTTGCGATCCAGAATTGGCCTCTATGACCGTCCGGCTTGCATCCACACTGTACTATTAAACTAATATAGCACTAAGTTGAATATGTAATGCCATAAACGACCTGCATGTTAATATTATAGCTGGTAAATATTAATAATGGTTCCGGCCACTCCACGGGGGCGTCTTTCTGCTGCTGCATCCGTCGGTCGGCCCGCCACGCTCGATGACGTCGGCGTGTTGCAGTCGCTGCTGCGCGACGACGCGCCGAGGGCGCTGGATGCCGCTCCGTCCGCGCTCGGGGCCGCACCATCGGCGGCCCGGGCGGCAGCGCTGCTCGATGACGCCGAAGGCGTTCTTCGCGCTCCGGCGGAGGCACTCGCGGCGACGCTCGCGGAAGTCGGCGCCGAAGAGCGCCACGTCAACCTGCCGGTTCCGTTCCGCTTTCCCGGCTACGACTCGCGCGGCCGGACCATCCGGATCGATCCGGCGCGCCGCCAGTTCGAGACGCGTGCGGACTGGGCCGCCTGGGTGGTGACCGCCGTCACCGCGTGACCGCCGTCACCGCGTGGGGCGTCCGCCTGGCGACGCCGAAGCCACCCTTTCCGCGGCACGACGCGTGGTCCACCGGTTTCCGCTATCCGCTGCGCACGCGCGAGTCGGACGGCGCCGCCGTCGTCGCCCTTTTCTCCGACTGGGGCACCGGCTACTACCACGCCCGCTACATCGCGAAGCATGCCGGCACGGCGGTCGGCGCGGGGCAGGCGATCCACCTCGGCGACATCTACTACACGGGGACCGCCAGCGAGTTCGCGCGCTGCTTCGACCGCGCGTTCGACCGCTGGGTTCTCCGGCGGATGCCGTTCTATGCGCTCAATGCGAACCACGAGATGGACTCGCACGGCATTCCGTACCTCGGGTTCCTCGAGGAGAAGCGACGACGCGGCCGCGCCGGACGCATCCACGAACAGCCGCAGGAGGGGAGCTACTTCTGCCTCTCGAACGAGCGCTACCAGGTCATCGCGCTCGACACGGCATACTTCGGAAACGGTCGCTGCAACGACCCGGCGCTGCTCGACTGGCTCCGGGATCAACTGCATCGCGGCCGGGAGCGCCGCCAGGTGAACATCCTCCTGACCCAGAGCGAGCCGTACGGCCGGACCGGGGCGCGTCCGCTGCTGGCCGACGACGTGGCGCGCGAAGCCGTCGCGGATCGGCTCGTCGACCTCTGGTTCTGGGGCGACGAGCACCACTGCGCGCTCTACCATCCCTCGGAGGCAGCGCCGTTCGTCGGGAGCTGCATCGGACACGGGGGATATCCCTACAGCCGCCGGACCGAGGCGGAGCTTCGGTCATCCGCCGCCGAGCTGGCGTGGGGCGAGACCGCGCCCCGGTTCCCGGAGGCCCTCGGTCTCCGTCCCGGCCGGGGCAACAACGGCTTCTGCCGCCTCACGCTCGGTCCCGACGCGGTCGAGCTGACCTACTACGACTGGCGTCTCGACCTGCGCCATGCCCGGCGCTACGCGGTCCGTCAGGGTCGGCTGGACCCGTCCTGAGTCGATGAGCGAGGCGTTGCGCCACGGGCCGCTACGGCCGGTGCGCGCCGAGTTGCTCGTGGAGCAGGCTGCGGACGACGAAGAGAACGTTGGCGGGACGTTCGCCCAGGCGCCGCATGAAGTAGGGAAACCAGTCCGCGCCGAAGGGCAGGTAGATGCGGATGCCGTAGCCCCGGGCGGCCAGCGCGGACTGCAGATCGCGGCGCACCCCGTAGAGCATCTGGAACTCGTAGCGTTCAGCCGGAATGTCGCGCGCCGCCGCCGCCGCGTTGACCGCCCGGATCATCCGCGGGTCGTGCGTGGCGAAGGCGGGCTCGGCGCCGTCTTCGAGCATCGTCTCGGCGAGGCGGATGAATGCCCGGTCGACGTCCCGCTTGTCGGGGAAGGCAACTTCCGCCTCCTCCCGGTAGGCGCCCTTCACTAGCCGGACCGGCACCTCCGCTTCGTTGAGCCGGGCGAGATCGTCCGGCGTCCTGCGCAGCATCGACTGCAGGACGGTGCCCACATCGGGATGCCGGGCGTGCGCCGCCACCGCAATCCGGAGGGTCTCTTCCAGCAACGCCGAGTGCTCCATGTCGATCCGGACGAAACAGCCGGCCGCACTCGCCTTGTCGAGGATTTGCTGCAGGTTCGCTTCGCACAGGCCCGGGTCGATCTCCAGGCCGAGCTGGGTCAGCTTGATCGAGAGGTTGCATTCCATGTGCGCGGCGCGCACCTGATCGATCACGTTCCCGTAGGCCGCCGTCGCCTCCGCCGCCGCTTCCGCCGTCCGGACATGCTCGCCCAGGTAGTTGAACGTGTGGGTCATGCCGCGTCGTTCGATCGCGCGGGCCGATTCGATCGCTTCCGGGAGGTTGCGCCCGCCGATGAACCGCGCCGCCGGAGAGCCGGGACCACGCATTCCGTAGCGCGCCGCGGCAGCCTTCAGCCGGCGGCTGTCGGCGGCCGTCAGGAAGAGCCAGCGGGAGAGCCGGTCAACGAGCAAGGGTCGCCACGGGCTCCTAATGGGTCAGGGCGGATGCGCGGGGCGGCGCGAACAGGTGCTCGATCGTGCGCGCGTAGTAGCGAAGCACTATCCGTTGCCGCACGCGGTAACGACCCCCGTCGACCACGATGATCCCCCGTGTCACGAGGGGCTCGGTCGCGACGTCGAGCACTTCGCGGCCGGTCGTGACATCCAGGTTGGCGCCGGTGGACAGCAGGATCGCAATCAGGTCGTCGATCCGATCCTCCAGCGCCGCGCGCTCCATCGGCGGCCGCAGGGCCGTGGCGATCAACGCCGACGGGAAGACCTTGTAGCAGCGGCCGACCGCGTGGCGGATCCGTCGCTGCAGGCGTACCATGTCGCGCCGGTCATCGGGGTCGCACCCGTCGAACGTAATCGGATCGCCGAAGGTGACGATGCTGCGCGAGCGGTAGCCCACCGCGTAGCGGATCATCTCGGCCACTTCCTGGCTGAACGGCCGCTGCGTGCGCTTTACGTGCTGGCGCGACAGGATGAAATCTTCCAGCACGAGGTCGTAAGCGATGGCGGTCGGAACTATCACCGTATCGCTCCGCTTCGCGGACGCGACGGCATGGAGCAGCCCCGTCTTGAACGGTTTCAGCGCGCCGCTGTAACTGCGTCCGCCCTCCAGGTAGAGGAACAGGTCGGTGCGGCGCAACGACTCGGCGACGTAAGCCTTCAGGGTGACCAGGTACGCGGGGTCCTTCGTTTCCCGGCGGATCGGGATGGCGCCGGTCACGTGCTTGTGGATCAGACCCAGCGCGCCCCCGAACAGGTTGATGCCGGCCGCGATGACCGGCGGGCGGATGCCGTTGTCATCCAGCACGAGCGGCTGGACCAGATAGTCGATGTGGCTCTTGTGGTTCGACGCGTAGATGACACGGCCCTCCCGCGTCGCGTCGCGGACCACGTCGATACGTTCGCCAATCCGTTCGATCTTGCGGAGGATCGGATAGACCGGATGCTGCAGGGCGCGGTACATCCGGTAGCGCTGGGTCGTGCGGAGCTCGTCGAGATAGCTCTCGATGGCGGCCTGCGCTTCGTCGGGGGTGCGGCCGCCGCCTCCCTGGAGGTAACGGACCACTTCGTCGCGCGTCAGGACGGCTTCTGCGATCTCGTCCCGCTGCGGCACGCCGCGCACGGTAGCAGCCGGGCGTTGCATCCGTTGAACGCCCGGGTTACGGCTCGACCGCGATCGTCGCCGGCCGCGAGAGCCGAACCGTGAGCGTGGTGCCCGCCGCCAATACTGCAGGCTCCGCGTCGCCGGCGGCAGCGGCGGCGGTGCCGGCCGAGGCGCCCGCCGCTCCGCCGATCGCAGCGCCGCGCCCGCCGCCGAAGATGGCGCCCAGGATGGCGCCGGCGACGGCGCCGCCGCCGACCTTTGCCGCGTTCTGCTTCCCCTGGGACTCGCCCTCGCGGTAGACGGTCTCGGTCATGATCGGCGTTTCCTCGCCGTCGCCGAAGACGATCGTATGGAAGCGGACGCCGAGCCGCGCGGTGCCGCGAAACTGCCCCGCCTGCTCGACCAGGACGACGGAGCCCATGACGACCGTGCCGGCGGGGACGACGACGCGATCCTGCTCGATGACGTCCCGGCTGACGCGGGCCTGCACGTCGTCCTCCACTTCGGCGCTGTCACTCGAGACATGCGTGTCGATCTGGAGGCCAATCACCGAATCGGCGTCGAGCACCAGTTCCCCGGACGCCGGCGCGCCGGGCAGTCCCCGCACGCGGAGGGGATCGATGCCGGCATCCGTGGCGGCATCCGCGCCGGGGGCCGAGGCCGAAGTTGCCGCCGCGTCCGCCGTCCGGGCGACGGGCCAGCCGTCCGCGCCGATGGCCGCCGGCGCGGGGGCGTCGCCGGCGGCCTCCGCCACGTCGGGTTCGTCCGGAGCCGTTGAATCGGCGGGGCGCTCGACTCGGCGCCAGCCGTCGATCGGGGGGAGCCCGTCCGCGGCCTCACGAGCCTCGGCCGGCGTTGCGCCATCCGGAGGCCCACGAGTCTCGATGTCGTTGGAGGCGGCTGGCTCTGCCGCACCGGCATCGATGCCGCCGGACGCCTCCACGTCGGGGTCGGGCTCCGGCGCCTCACGCGACTCAGGCTCCGGTTCGGGTTCGGGTTCCGGCTCGGGCTCAGGTTCCGGTGCTGGCTCGGGCGCCGGTGGAGGCGCTCGAGCCGGAGGCGGCGGTGCGGCCCGACGCTCCGCCACGCGCGGCGGGGCCGGCGGAACCTCCGCCGCGGCGGCCTCGGGTTCCGGTTCAGGCGTGGCCGGGTCGAGCGCGGAAGGGGCAACCACCTGCTCGGTGGCGTCCACCGGCATCGCCGCGCCGGCGGTGGCGGCCATCGCCAGGCGTGCGTCCGACTCGGCGTCGGCTACCGGCGCCGCGTTGTCACGCACGGCAAGGTAGGCGCCGATTCCCGCCGCACCGGCGGCGACGGCGGCGGCGGCAACGAAAGCTGCGGGTCTTATGTCCATCGTGGCACTCCTCGCCCGGCCGGCAGGGCGGCAAGCGCAAGGCCCTGTCCGGCGCCTTCGTGCCTCGATCTGATTATGTCCCGATCGCGTCCGATTGGAAAGGCATGCGATACACGGCTGTAACCCGCGGCATCACCGCGTGATGTAGAATGCGCGCGCCCGCACCGGTTGGGGGGCCGACTGGGCACTGTGGAAAGCTGAAGGCTTCAAGTCGACGTGCCCGCTACCTCGCCGGCCCCTGATCGTCAGCCCGCCGTGGCTCCGCGGCTGCTGAGCGCGTTTGGCCTCCTCTTCGTCTTCATGGTCGGCGTCAACGGCCTCGGAGAGGGCTTCGAGCTGTTGGGCAAAGACATCATCGACGATTTCTTCGCCGCCACCTCCAACCCGTTCGTCGGACTGTTGGTCGGTCTCCTGGCCACGACGCTGGTCCAGAGTTCGTCGGTCACTACCGCGATGGTGGTGGGGCTCGTGGCCGCCCCCGAGAATCCCCTGCCGCTGGGCAACGCCATCCCGATGGTGATGGGGGCGAACATCGGAACGACCGTCACGGCTACCCTGGTGTCGCTGGCCCACATCGGCCGGAAGGACGAGTTCGGGCGCGCCTTTCCCGTAGCCATCTGCCACGACATCTTCAACGTCCTGACGGTGATCATCCTGCTGCCGCTGGAGTTGATGACCGGCTACCTTCGCAACACCGCCGTCGCCATGGCGGACCTGCTGGGCGACCGGATCGGGGGCATGGATTACGAGAGCCCGCTCAGCACGGCGATCGATCTGGGCTTTGCCCCGCTCGCGTGGGTTGCCGCGCTGATGCCGGTTCAGGGAGCGCAGGCGGTCGTGCTGATCGGGCTGAGTGCGGGCTGCATCTTCATCGCACTCTTCCTGCTGGTCAAGGTGCTTCGCTCCGCCGTTCACTCGCGCGTGGAGCGCATGGTCAACGGCGCCCTGCAGGCGAGCGCGATCGTAGCCATGCTCGCGGGCGCGATGGTGACCGTCATGGTGCAGTCGAGTTCCATCACGACATCGCTGCTCGTTCCACTCGGCGGCGCGGGCCTGATTGCCCTCGAGCAGGCGTTTCCCGTCACCATCGGCGCCAACGTCGGGACGACGGTGACGGCGCTGATCGCCGCGCTCGCGGTTTCCGGCCCGAACGCGGAAGTCGGCCTGCAGATCGCCCTGGTGCACCTGCTGTTCAACCTGAGCGGCATGCTCCTGATCTATCCGATCCGCGCAATCCGCCGGTTGCCGCTCGACGCGTCGCGCGGCGTGACCGCGCTCGCGCTCCGGTCGCGCAAGTTGACCGTTCTCGGCGTGTTTGTCGTGGCGTACGGGGTCCCGGGGCTGCTTATTCTCATTACGCGCCTCTTTGAATGAGGCTTGCCGCTGTGTAGACTGATCGGCCCGGGTCAGGGCCGAAGCTGCAGCAGAACGTCACCGTGAACCAACGGTCGGATGTCGTCGTAATCGGGGCCGGCATAGTCGGCTGTGCGATTGCCTATGAACTGGCCCGGCGCGGCGTCCGCGTGCGGGTCATCGATCGGCGAAGCGTCGGACAGGGCGCGACCCAGGCCTCCGCCGGCGTGCTCGCTCCCTTCATCGAAGCGCACGACCGGGGGGTGCTGCTCGATCTCGCCGCGCGCAGTCTCGACCTCTACGATCAGTTCGTTGCCCGGGCCGTCGAGGACTCCGGCGCCGCCGTGCAGTACGTCCGGAGCGGCACCCTCGAGGTGGCGTCCGACGCCTCCGGCGCGGCCCGGCTCGACGAGATTCACGCGACCTGCAGACAGCACGGGATTCGGTCGCAGAGGCTCGACGGGGACGCCGTCCGCGAGGAGGAGCCGCATCTCGCCCCATCGGTGTCGGCAGGCCTGCTGGTCCAGTCCCACGGCTTCGTCGGCGCCTCGGACCTGACCGCCGCGTTGCGCCGCGCGGCCACCGCGCATGGCGTCGTCTTCCGCACCTCCGCGGAGGCGACACACGTCAGGGCCAACGGCAACCGCGTGCGGATCGAGACCTCGGGCGATGCGATGAACTGCGAGACCGCAATCGTCGCCGCCGGCAGCTGGTCCGGCCGCGTCGAAGTGGACGGCGCGACGCAGCTCCCGATACGGCCCGTGCGGGGGCAGCTCCTCCATCTGGGATGGCCGACGCCGCCGCTCCGCCGTGTCGTGTGGGCGCCCGACTGTTACCTGGTTCCCTGGAGTGACGGGTCGGTACTGGTCGGGGCGACGATCGAGGAAGTGGGATTCGACGAGCGGGCGACCGTCGCGGGCGTCCGTTCGCTCATGGACGCCACCGCGCGGGTCGCTCCCGAGGTGGAGCAGGCGTCGTTCCTGGGCGCGCGCGTCGGACTGCGCCCGGCGACGCCGGACGCGCTGCCGGTCATCGGGCGTTCCGTTTCCGTGCCCGGCCTCGTGTACGCCTGCGGCCACTTCCGGAACGGGATTCTGCTGGCTCCGCTCACTGCCACCCTCGTCGGCGATCTCCTGGTGGATCAGAAGCACGACCCCGCCCTCGACGTTACCGCCCCGTCCCGCTTCGGCGACTGCTGAGCCGGATTCGCTGTACCCTTGAGCAGCCCGTGGTGAAACCCCCGCTACATTCGAGCGGCGCTGCATCCCGGCTGAACGGCGTTGCTCCTCGGTCGCCTATGGCCAATAGGCTCCCTCGTCGCGCCTTGTCAGCCGGGCGCCTCGCCGCTCTCGGTGTCACGCGGGGTTTCGCCACGGACTGCTAAGGGTTGGTGGCGAAGCGTCGCGCCGCACCGATCGGACGCGGCGCGGCCTCGACCACCAACTGGAACTGGAAGAGCAGGAGGAAGGAGTCGTTCCGCGATGATTAACGCCCATATCAATGCGCCGGTCCCGGTCAACGAGCCGGTCCTCGCCTATGCGCCCGGCTCACCCGAGCGCGAGGAGTTGAAAGCGCAGCTTCAGGCTTGCGCCGGCGAGCAGATCGAGATTCCGCTTGTCATCGGCGGCCGGCACGTCCGGACCGGCGACACGGCCCAGGCGGTGATGCCGCACAACCATCAGCACGTGCTGGCGACCTTCCACAAGGGGAACGCGGACACGGTAGCCCAGGCGGTGGCGGCGGCGGAGGCGGCGCGCCCGGACTGGGCCGCGTTGCCGTGGGAGGCGCGCGTGGCGGTCTTCCTGCGGGCGGCCGAGTTGCTCGCCGGCAAGTACCGCCAGGTCGTGAACGCGGCGACGATGCTCAACCAGAGCAAGTCGGTCCTGCAGGCGGAGATCGACGCCGCCTGCGAGCTGATCGATTTCTTCCGCTACAACGTCTCGTACATGCCGCAGATCTTCGCCGAGCAGCCGGGGAACGGGCCGGCGATGTGGAACTACGTCGAGTATCGGCCGCTCGAAGGGTTCGTCCTCGCGGTCACGCCCTTCAATTTCACGTCGATCGCCGGCAACCTGCCGACCGCCCCGGCGATGATGGGCAACACGGTAATCTGGAAGCCCGCCTCCACCGCCGTGCTGTCCGCGTGGCGCCTGATGGAGCTGCTCCAGGAGGCGGGACTGCCGGACGGCGTCATCAACTTCGTCCCGGGGAGCGGGGGCACGATCGGTGAGCCGGCGATGAACCACCCGTCGCTCGGCGGCGTCCATTTCACCGGCAGCACGGAGGTATTCCAGGGGATGTGGCGGACGGTTGGCGCCAACATCGCCAACTACCGGAGCTATCCCCGGATCGTCGGCGAGACGGGCGGCAAGGACTTCATCTTCGCGCATCCGTCCGCTGACCCGGCGGCTCTCGCAACCGGTCTCATCCGGGGCGCTTACGAGTACAGCGGGCAGAAGTGCAGCGCCGCCAGCCGGGCCTACATCCCGAAGTCCATCTGGGACCGGCACGGTGACGACTGGTGCCACGAGATCGACGGAATCCGCTACGGCGACGTCGCGGACCTCACCAACTTCATGGGTTCGGTGATCGACGCGGCGTCGTTCAGGACGCAGAAGACGGCGATTGACGAGGCGCGCGCCGCTTCCGACGCGGATGTCGTCTGCGGCGGCGCCTGCGACGACACGACCGGCTATTACGTCGCACCGACGCTGATCCGGGCGCATGACCCGCACTACCGGACGATGGAAGTGGAGCTGTTCGGTCCGGTCCTGACGGTCTACGTCTACGACGACGACCGGTACGCGGAGACGCTCGAGCTGTGCGACCGGACGTCCCCCTACGCCCTGACCGGAGCCATCTTCGCGACCGACCGCCAGGCGATCGATCAGGCGCACCGTACGCTGGTGAACGCGGCCGGGAACTTCTACATCAACGACAAGCCGACGGGCGCGGTGGTGGGGCAGCAGCCGTTCGGCGGAGCGCGGGCCTCCGGGACGAATGACAAGGCGGGCAGCGCCCTCAACCTGATCCGGTGGGTGAGCACCCGGACCACCAAGGAGAACTTCGTGCCGCCGACGAACTACCGCTACCCGCACATGGAGGCTGAATAATGGCGTTCTGTGACCACTGTGCGGGCCAGCGCTTCGATCGGGCGCAGGTGCTGCGCACACTGCGCGCGACGCGGAAGCGCATCCAGACGGAGAGGACCGAGTGCACCGGACTGGAGGCGATCGACCTCGCCATCCAGGCCGTCCGGGCACTGGAAACCACGCACCTCGAGTTACTCGAGGACATGGGCGACGATACGGTCATCCACTGACCGGACCGTCACCCTGGCTGCCAGCGTCGCCTACTTGGGTTGCGGCACCACCCGGATGTAGGGCAGGGGCCGCTGCCAGCCGTCCGGGTAGGCCTGCCTGGCGTCGTCGTCGCTCACCGCCGGCAGGATGATGACGTCGTTCCCCTGCTTCCAGTTGGCGGGGGTCGCCACCTTCTTCTGCGCCGTGAGCTGGCACGAATCGAGCAGTCGGAGGATCTCGTCGAAGTTCCGGCCGGTGCTCATCGGGTAGGTGAGCGTCGCCTTGATCCGCTTGTCGGGGCCGATGACGAAGACGGACCGGGCGGTGGCGTTGTCGGCCGGCGTCCGCCCGGCCGACGTCTCGCCGGCATCGCCCGGCAGCATGTCGTACTGCTTGACGACGGCAAGCGTCGGGTCGCCCACCAGCGGGTAGTTGATCGCATTGCCGCTCAGCGACTCGATATCGCTCGACCACTTCGCGTGGTCGTTCACGCCGTCGACGCTGATCCCGAGCACCTTGCAGTTCCGCTTCGCGAACTCATCGACCAGCCCCGCCATGGTTCCCAGCTCGGTGGTGCAGACGGGCGTGAAGTCCTTCGGGTGGGAGAACAGGATTGCCCAGCCGTCGCCGATCCACTCGTGGAAGCTGATCCTGCCCTGTGTCGTATCCGCCGTGAAATCGGGTGCGATGTCGTTGATCCTGAGTGACATTCTCGTTTCCTCCGTTGCGACGCCCAAGTCTATACCGCCATTCCAGGTGATATTCTATGCACGGTTCCGGTGGCACTGGGCCGCGTTCAGGCCCGCCTTCCCGGGGACGAGTGGAGCAGCAGATGGATCGGGTTCAGATTGCGATACCGGTGCGGGGATTCGGGGAGACCGCGCGGCGCGACGCGTGGTGGGTGCAGCCCGCGGTGGTCTTCGCGGGGCTCGCCACCTTCCTCGTCTATTCCACCTGGGCCGCGTTTCAGGGGGCGTACTACACCTACGAGGGCTACCTCTCGCCGATGTACTCGCCCGAGATCTTCGGCGACTCGCCGCACAGCCTGTTCGGGCCGCGCCCCGGCTGGTGGCCCACCTGGCTGCCTTTCTCGCCGGCGTTTCTCATTCTCTGGGCGCCGGCCGGCTTCCGGCTCACCTGCTACTACTACCGCGGGGCGTATTACAAGGCGTTCTGGGCCGACCCGCCGTCGTGCTCGGTCGGCGAGCCGCGAAACACGTTCCGGGGCGAGAACTCCTTCCCGCTGATCCTGCAGAACGTCCACCGGTATTTTCTCTACCTGGCTCTCGCGTTTCTCATCTTCCTGAGCTACGACGTCTGGAACGCGCTCTGGTTCGACGACGGCGCGGGCGGCGCGACGTTCGGCCTCGGAGTCGGCACCCTCGTTCTGGCTCTCAACGTCATCCTCCTGGCCAGCTACACGTTCGGCTGCCACTCCCTGCGGCACCTCGTCGGTGGGCGGCACGACTGCATTTCGGACAGTCCGGTGCAGCAGATGGCGTACGACTGCGTCGGTTGCTTCAATCGCCGCCACATGCTCTGCGCCTGGATGAGCCTGGTCTGGGTCGGCTTCTCGGACGTCTACGTGCGCCTCTGCGCCATGGGGATCTGGACCGACCTGCGCCTGCTCTGATCGCATGACCGTACGATGGATTACCAGACATTCGAACATGACGTTCTCGTAATCGGCGCGGGCGGCGCGGGCCTCCGTGCGGCGATCGAAGCGTCAGCCGCCGGCGCCTCGGTCGGCCTGGTCTGCAAGTCGCTCCTCGGCAAGGCGCATACCGTGATGGCCGAAGGGGGGATGGCGGCCGCGCTCGCCAACGTGGACGACCGGGATTCCTGGGAGACCCACTTCGCCGACACGATGCGGGGCGGGCAGTATCTGAACAACTTCCGGATGGCGGAGATCCACGCGCAGGAAGCCCCTGACCGGGTGCGCGAGCTCGAAGCGTGGGGCGCCGTCTTCGACCGGACCACGGACGGACGGATCCTGCAGCGGAACTTCGGCGGCCACCGCTACCCCCGCCTCGCGCACGTCGGCGACCGGACGGGGCTGGAGATGATCCGGACCCTGCAGGACCACGGCATCCACCAGGGAATCGACGTGCACATGGAGTGCACGATCGTCGAGCTTCTGAAGGACGGCGACCGTGTCGCCGCCGCGTTCGGCTACGACCGCGAGCGCGGCCGCTTCCGCCTGTTCCGGGCGAAGGCGATCGTGCTGGCGTCGGGCGGCATCGGGCGCGCGTTCAAGGTGACGTCCAACAGTTGGGAGTACACCGGCGACGGACAGGCGCTTGCCTATCGCGCCGGCGCCGAGCTGATGGACATGGAGTTCGTCCAGTTCCATCCGACCGGGATGGTCTGGCCGCCGTCGGTCAAGGGGATCCTGGTGACCGAAGGCGTGCGCGGCGAGGGAGGTGTGCTGCGCAACGCCGAGGGCAGCCGCTTCATGTTCGACGACATCCCCGAGCTCTACCGGCACCAGACGGCCGAGAACGAAGAGGAGGGCTGGCGCTACACGCAGGGCGACAAGGAGGCGCGCCGGCCGCCCGAGCTGCTGACCCGCGACCACGTGGCGCGCTGCATCGTCCGCGAAATCAAGGAAGGCCGGGGCAGCCCCCACGGCGGCGTCTTTCTCGACATCGCCTGGATCAAGTCGAAGCTGCCGAACGGCGCCGAGCACATCCGGAAGAAGCTGCCGAGCATGTACCACCAGTTCAAGCAGCTCGCGGGCATCGACATCACGGAGACGCCGATGGAGGTCGGCCCGACGACCCACTACGTCATGGGGGGCGTGCGCGTCGACGCCGATTCGCAGATGTCGGCGGTGCCGGGACTGTTCGCGGCCGGCGAAGTGGCGGCGGGCCTGAACGGCGCCAACCGGCTGGGGGGCAACTCGCTCTCCGATCTGCTGGTCTTCGGCAAGCGCGCCGGCGAGTACGCGGCGGCGTTCGCGAAGGAGCATGGGCAGGGGCAGGTGGATGACGTGGCGGCGGACCGCGCGGCGCGGATGGCGCTCGAGCCGCTCGAGCGGCAGGGGAGCGGCGAGGCCTCCTACCAGTTGCAGTACGAGTTGCAGGATCTGATGCAGAGCCAGGTGGGGATCGTCCGCAACGACGGCGAGCTTCGCGCGGCGCTCGACAGCCTGCTGCGGCTGCAGGAGCGCGTGAAGCGGGTCGAGGCGCCGGGGAACCGCGAATACAACGGCGGCTGGCATACCGCGCTCGACCTCCGCAACCTGATGGTGGTTTCGGAGGCCGTGACGCGCTCGGCCATTGAACGGCAGGAGAGCCGGGGCGCCCACTTCCGCGAGGACTACCTCGGGAAGGACGAGACGTGGGGCAAGACCTCGCTCGTGATCCGGCGGGGCGAGGACGGCGCCATGGAAGTGCGGCGCGAGCCGCTGCCGCCGCTACCCGACAACCTGCAGCGGATCATCGAAGAGAACCAGAAGAGCTGACGGCCGGGGGGCGAGATGGCAAGCGCAACGTTCAGGATCTGGCGAGGCGGCCCGGACGGGGGCGATTACGAGGACTACACCACCGAGGTGACCGAGGGAATGGTAGTGCTCGATGCGGTTCACCAGGTGCAGGCGGAGTCAGCCAACGACCTGGCCGTCCGGTGGAACTGCAAGGCGGGCAAGTGCGGAAGCTGCTCGGCCGAGGTGAACGGCAACCCGAAGCTGATGTGCATGACGCGCCTCAGCAGCCTCAACCTGGACGAGCCGGTGACGATCGAGCCGATGAAGGCGTTCCCGCCAATCCGGGACCTGGTGACCGACGTGTCGTGGAACTACGAGGTCAAGAAGCGGATCAAGCCCTTCAAGCCGCGCCCGCCGGACGCGGACGACGGCACCTGGCGCATGGCGCAGTCCGACGCCGAACGGGTGCAGGAGTTCCGGAAGTGCATCGAGTGCTTCCTCTGCCAGGACGTCTGCCACGTCCTGCGCGACCACCGGCTGCACCACGAATTCATCGGCCCGAGGTTCTTCGTCTACACCGCCGCGCTCGAGATGAATCCGCTCGACACCGAGGATCGGGCCGGCGACCTCGCGAACGACTTCGGGGTCGGTTACTGCAACATCACGAAGTGCTGCACCAAGGTCTGTCCGGAGGAGATCACGATCACCGACAACGCGATCATCCCCCTGAAGGAGCGCGTCGTCGATCGTCTCTACGATCCGCTCACGCGGCTGCTCCGCATGTTCCGCTCCTAGCGCGCCGCGGGCCTCCTGCGGGTCGGGCATCAGCGGTCGTACCGCGTCGGGAAAGTCCTGCTGACGGATCTCCTCGCCCGCACGGGGTCTGTACATTTCGTGGCCGAAGGCGAGCAGCAGCACGGCCGCCACTTCGACCGCAACGAACGTGAGCGCGGCGGCGCGCCAGGCGGTCGCGCGGCGCCGGAACGCGTCGCTCAGCCATGCCGCGACGGGCAGGCAGGCCGCGTGGAAGGCAATCAGGACGTGCCAGCCCTGGAGCACCACCGGCGAGAGCGCGGCCGCCCCGCACAGGGCCGCCAGGCACCATAGGGCGTAGGCACGGAACCAGTCGGCCGCCTTCGCCCGCCGCGGGTTGTCCGGGGGGTCGAACGACGGGTCGCGCGCGAACCAGCGCCACCCCGCATACAGCACGAGCGGCAGCGACACGATACCCGCCGCCCAGATCAGGGTTACGAATGCCGATCCGAACGCCACGCCTGTCTCTCCGGCCGGCGCGTCGAACCAGACCACTTCCCGCAGCCTCCGCCCGATGTCCAGCGAAGCGAGACGCAGGAAGCGGCCGGCTCCTCTCAGGCCGTTGAGCGTCCCCAGGATCACGCGGGGGTAGTCCACGTTCGACGTCGGCGCCAGCGGCGGCAGGGCGCCGGCGGCAAACGCCTGCAGGGTCGGAACCAGGGTCAGACCGCCCGCAACGAGACCGAGCACGGCGCCGCGCCAGTCGATCCGAATCAGTCTCCTGGCAACCAGCGCGGTGGTGAGCAGCACGAGGACGAGGAAGGATGCGTGCAGTTGCAGCGTGGCGGAGAGCAACAGGCCGAGGAGGATGCTCCAGCCGGCGTGCGGCCGCTCGCGCAGCCGGTACGCGCAGAACAGGTGCAGGGCCGCTGGCAGGAAGACGTAGGCCGGTTCCCAGAGGAAACCGGCGTGGTAGAGGCGCCAGGGCGAGAGCCAGTAGATGGCGAGGTAGGCGGCCGCGAACCGCGCCCCGAGGGCGCGGCCGACACAGACCGCCAGCAACGCGGCGGCGGCGAAGTGCGTCAGGCCGGACAGGAGCGCCGGCGCGCGGTAGTCCGGCCATACTTCGAGCGGCAGGGCGATCAGAAGCGGCAGGAGAGCCCCCGGAATCCGTCCGTCGCCGCTCATGGTCTTGGCGAACGGGGGTAACTGACCCGTCTCGAGAAGGTCGAGCGCGGGAAGGAGCAGGGCGTACTGATCGCCGTAGACCCACTGGCGCGACCAGAGCAGGATCTGGAGCACCGCACCGGCGATGGCGACCGCACCGATGACGATCCGGGGACTCACGTTACTGCGTGCGGGCCGGACCCGGGGCCACCGGCGACCAGGCGGGCTGGGTCTGCACGAACGTTACGACGGCGCAGGTGGCGACGTTCACCGCGAGGGCGACGATGCCGGCGTGGATGTTCCACACTTCCGGCCGCCCGGCCAGGAGCAGGCTGGCGTAGGTGGCGCAGCCGGCCAGCATGCCGGCCAGGGCGGCGGACGTGGTGAGGCGCCGCCAGCCGACCCCCAGTATGAAGAGCGGCGCCACCTGGGCCAGGATTTCCATCTTGATCTCGGTCAGGCCCCAGAGCGTAACCCGTGGCGCCAGCGCTATCGCCACCAGCACGGCGACCACCACCCAGGAGAGCCGCTTGCCGATCCGGGTGAGCTGCGCTTCCGGCGCTCCCCGCAACAGCGTCGTTCCGACGATGTCCTTCGCCAGAATGGACGAAAGGCTCAGCAGCACCGAATCCGCGGTCGACATGACGGCGGCCACCACCGCGGTGATGACCACGACCGAGAGGAGGTAGAGCAGCACCGATCGTCCGGCCCAGGCGGTCAGCAGCGCCGGCATTACCTGATCCGCGTCGCCGACGTTGCCGAGTTCGGCGATCGCCAGGATGCCGACCAGGAACATGACCCCGGTCGTTATCAGCGGCAGGAAGACCATGATGCTGAACGCGCGCTTCAGCGTGGCGGCGTCGCGCGCCGCGTAGATCCGCTGAATGGCGTGCGGATAGACCGCTCCGGAGAACCCGATCAGCAGGATCGTCGAGAACCAGTAGCGCGACAGCTCCCATCCGGGAACCGCCGCCTTCTCGGGCGCCGCGGCGGCCACCGCCTCCGTCAGTTCGGCGAGATGCCCCGGCGTCGGGACCACCGCGAGCAGGAGGCCGACCAGGCCGACGAGCAGCATGATTCCCTGCACGCAGTCGGTCCAGGCGACGGCGCGCATCCCCCCCACCGTCTCGTAGATGATCACGACGAGGGTCAGCAGGACGACGCCGGCCCAGTAGGGGACCGCACCGCCCGAGAGTCCCTCGGTGACGTGACCCATTGCCATCAGTTGCGCGAGCAGGTAGTTCGAGATGGCGAGGATCAGCAGCACGTTCGCGATCAGCGTGAGCGCCGGCGAATTGAACCGGTGCGCGATCCAGTCGCCCGGCGTGACGAAGTGATGGCGGCGCGCGATCACCTGGAGGCGCGGCGCGAAAAGCAGATAGGCGACGATGATCGCCATCATGAAGCCGACGCTCATCACCCAGGCGTAGCCCATCCGGACCGCTTCGCCGGGGTAGCCGAGCAGCGTGTTGCCGCTGTACTGCGTCGCGTACAGCGTCAGCAACAGGACGAAGCCGCCCAGATTGCGGCCGGCGAGATAGAAGTCGCCGAGCGCCGATTGCTTTCCGCGCCGTCGGGTGATCCAGCCCACGGCAATCAGCACCGCCAGGTAGAGGCCGACGGCGATCCCCGCCCCGGCCGCGAGGCTCACCGTTCCGGCTCCCTCGCCGTGGCGCCGCCCGGTGCGTCCGCCGCATCCGCCGCCGCGTCCGCGGGCGCATCCGGGTCAGGATCGGGCCAGCAGTTGCGGACCACCCAGACCGTGAAGAGCGCGACGCCGAGGTAGGCGCCGAGCGAGATCACCACCCAGTGGGGCAGGCCGAACCAGAGCTGCAGCGGCTCGTCCGCCGGCAGGTACCAGGGGATCGAACCGGCGAAGAGGCAGAGATAGACCGCCCAAATCCACGGGCGCGAACGGGGTTTGACCCGAACGGGCTTGGCCGGCATGTTCGCGGGGCGGAACAGGGGGGCACGCTGAGGACCCCCGGGCCCGTGGGCCTATGATAGTGCATGGCCTGGAGGGACGACCGATGAGGGGGACGACACGCGAAGCGCGCGCCCGGCGGCTCCTGGTCATGGCCGGCGCGATGGCCGTCGCCGCCACGATGGCGGCCTCCGCCACCGTCGCGGCGGGCGGTCAGGCGGAGGTGTCGCTGGCCGGTGTCGTGGACCTCCACGTCCATGCCGGTCCGGACTCCCGGCCGCGCTCGGTCACCGACATCGAAGCGGCGCGCCTGGCGCAGGCGGCAGGCATGCGCGCCATCCTGCTGAAGAACCACTTCACGATGACCGCCGACCGCGCGGCGATCGCGATGGCGGAAGTCGACGGTATCGAGATATTCGGCGGGGTCGTGCTGAACCGCGCGGTCGGCGGGATCAATCCGGAGGCGGTCCGGCAGATGGCGGCTTTCTCGGGCGGGCGCGGCAAGGTGGTCTGGTTGCCGACGTTCGACGCCGAGTACTACGTGACGGCGGCGGGCGGCGGCGCGCCGTTCGTGTCGGTCCTGGAGAACGGCGATCCTGCCCCGGGCGTGCTCGAGGTGTTCGATCTGATCGCGGAACATGACCTGACGCTTGCCATGGGGCACTCGGCGCCCGAAGAGGTGCTCCGTCTCATTCCGGCGGCGAAGGAACGCGGTGTCGAGCGGATCCTGGTAACGCACGTCTTCGGTCAGGACGCGACGATGGACCAGATGCGCGAGATGGCGGACGCGGGAGCCATCATGGAGATCGACTGGCTCGCCGTTTACTCGGGCGAGCTCTCGCCGGAGGACTACGCCGCGGCGATCAACGAGCTGGGCGAGTCGGCGTTCGTGATGTCGTCCGACCTGGGTCAGGCGGGCAACCCGCCCCATCCCGACGGCCTGCGCGCGTACATCGGCGCCATGCGCGAGGCTGGCATCTCGAGCGACGCGATCGACATGATGATCCGGCGCAATCCCGCGCGCCTGCTCGGCCTGGACCCGTGGTAAACGCGCCGATTTTCGTCGTGACTGTCCCTGCGCATCGATGACTGCCATCGTCCGCCTGGTCCGGCCCCGCGACTGGCTGAAGAACGTCTTCGTCCTGATGCCGCTGCCGTTCGCGCTCGGGGCCAGCGGGACGTTCGATCCGCTGGTGGTCGTGGCCGGCCTGGCGGCCATGAGCCTGGTCAGCTCGGCCGCCTATGTCTTCAACGACCTGTGGGACGCGGGACGCGACCGCGCGCATCCCGACAAGCGGATGCGTCCGATCGCCGCCGGCGCGGTCTCGCGGCCGGCCGCCGGCCTGTTGATCGCCGCCCTGGCCGCCGCCGCCGCCGGACTTGTCATCGCCGGCACGCCGGCCGGGGCCGGGGCCGTGCTCCTGGGGTACGTCGGCCTGCAGCTCGTCTACACCCTGTACGGCAAGCACCTGCCGCTGGTCGACGTCGTTCTCCTCTCATCCGGCTTCGTCCTGCGCGTGCTGCTCGGCTGCGCGCTGGTCGGCGTCACGCCGTCGAGCTGGCTGCTCCTCTGCTCGTCGTCGCTCGCGCTCTTCCTGGCGCTCGCCAAGCGGCGGGGCGACCTGCTGCGCGGCATCGACGACACGCATCGCCCGAGCCTCGCCGGTTACACCCAGGTGTTCCTGGAACAGGGGCTGACGATCACGGCCGGCCTGACCATCATGGGCTACGCGCTCTATTGCATGGATGCGCCGGTGCTGGTGCCGGGACGCGAGTTCCTGACGCTGCCGTTCGTCGTCTTTGGCGTGCTCGAGTACCTCCGCATCGTCCACGTGCACGGAGCCGGCGCCGCTCCGGTGGACACCCTGCTGTCGTCCCGCTCACTGCTCGTCTGCGGAGCCGGCTGGGTCGTGGCGGCGCTCTACAGCGTGGGAACGGTGACCGCGCCGTGACCGAGGTCCAGCCGTGAGCCAACCGGAATCGACCGTCTGCGGCTGGGGACGCCTCGGCGTCGCCGGCCGCGAGGTCTGTTCGGACGACCTGTTGGGGCTGAGCGAGCGGGCGATCCTGTTCCGCGGGCTCGGCCGGTCGTACGGCGATTCCTCACTGCCGCCGCCATCGGTCCCGGAAGTCGCCTGCACGGTGTTGGGCGATCGCCTCATCGACTTCGACGAGACCACGGGGCAACTCCGGGCGGAAGCGGGAGTGAGCCTGGCGTCGCTGGTGGATCTCTTTCTGCCGCGCGGCTGGTTCGTGCCCGTCACCCCCGGCACGCGCTTCGTCACGCTGGGCGGCATGGTCGCGGCGGACGTGCACGGAAAGAACCACCATGTGGACGGCTGCATCGGGGCGTACGTCGACGCGCTCCGCCTGCGGACCGCCGACGGCCGAATCATCGACTGCTCGCCCCGCGAGGAGGCGGAACTGTTCCAGGCGACCGTCGGCGGGATGGGTTTGACCGGACATATTCTCCAGGTGACGCTGCGCCTGGCTCGCGTTCCCTCGCCCTGGATCGAGAGCGAGAGCGTTCGGGCATCCGGCATCGACGCGCTCCTGGAGGCGCTGGAAAACTCGAGCGCAGGCTGGCCCTTCACGGTCGCGTGGGCCGACCTGCTGGCGCGCGGCGCGCGTCTCGGACGCGGGATCGTCTACCGGGGCCGCTGGAAGGAGCCTGCCCGCGCGCCGCAAGACACGCCGGAACCGCCGTCCGCGGTCGACGTGCCGTGCGAGGCGCCGGGCTGGTTGCTCAACCGCACGTCGATCGGCCTGTTCAACGCGGCGCGCTACCGTCTGCATGGCGGCGGGGTGCGGCGGGCCGTCGAGACACCCTACAGCTTCTTCTATCCGCTCGACCGGATAGCCAACTGGAACCGCCTCTACGGCCGTCGCGGGCTGACTCAGTATCAATGCGTGATCCCGGACTCGCGGGGCGTTGAGGGCGTCCACCAGGTGCTCGATCTCATCGCCCGTCGCCGCGCACCGGTCTTCCTCTGTGTCATCAAGAACTGCGGCGACGAAGGGCGGGGCCTGCTGTCATTCCCGTTCCGCGGCATGTCGGTCGCGCTCGACCTGCCGGTCGGCGACGGCATTCAGGAGTTGATCGACGCGCTGAACGGGCTGGTGATCGATCTGGGGGGACGGGTCTATCTGGCCAAGGACGCCTTCACGCGGCCGGAGCACTTCCGCGCGATGGAACCGCGGCTCGACCGCTGGATGGCCGTGCGCAGGCGCTGGGATCCGGAACGCCGGCTGCGGAGCGCACAGTCGGTTCGGCTGCTGGGAGATCCGGCGTGAACGTCGTCCTGCTCGGCGCGACGCGCGGAATGGGTCGAGCCGTAGCGAGGCGGCTCGTGGAACGGGGCGACGCGATCTGCCTGCTCGGGCGCAGCCGTGACGCGCTCGACGCCTCCGCGCGCGATCTGCAGGTCCGGGCGGGACTCCCCGAACCGCTGCCGGTGGCGTACTGCGACCTGGGGGATCCCGACAGCTTCGCTCCGGCGCTCGATGCCGCCGCGAGCGCGCTGGGCCGGATCGATACGGTGGTGGTGACCGCCGGCGCTTTCGCGGCGGAGGACGATCTCGCGGCATCGGAACCGGAGGCGGCGCGGGCGCTCGCCACGGTCAACTTCGCGAACACGGTCGGTTTCTGCGAGGCGGCCCGGCGGCGCCTGCTGGCGGCCGGAGGCGGTACGCTCTGCGTTTTCTCGTCCGTTGCCGGCGACCGGGGTCGCGCGCCCCTCGTCACCTACGGCGCTACCAAGGCGGGGCTCACCGCGTACCTCGAAGGCCTCGACCACCGCTACGCGCGCGAGGGCCTGCGGGTGGTCTGCGTCAAGCCGGGTTTCGTGCGGACCGGGATGACCGCCGGCTTGAAGCCGCCACCGTTCGCCGGCGACCCCGATCCGGTGGCCCGCCGGGTGGTTCGCGCCATCGACCGTGGCGTGCCGGTCGTCTACGCTCCCGCCGTCTGGCGCTGGGTAATGCTGCTGGTGCGCGGGTTGCCGCGAGCCATCATGCGTCGCGCCCGCTTCTGAGCCTCCTGACCGGCGGGTCGTCGCGGCGCCAGGCTTCGAGTTCCCGTTCGAGGGCCTCTTCCATTTCCCAGGCGCGGCGGCGTTCGGCGCGGCGCAGGCGGTGACGCCAGATCGCGGCCAGGGCCAGCGTGGTGATGGCGGTCCACAGCGTGAAGGGACTGGCGACGAACGTGATCCACTCTTCCCACCCGCCGGCGCTGCGCCAGAAGAGCCGGGTCGCCTGCCGTACCGTCGTGCCGGTCGCGTCGAGGAAGGCGCTGTCGAACGTGGCGCCGGCCGCGACGCGCGACAGGATCCGCGGCACGACCGAGGCGCCGTGTCGCCGGATGATGTCGCGGACGATCGCATGCGAAATGACGTAACCCCGCGCCACGGTTGCCGCGTCGCCGGCGAACAGCCCCTCGATCTCGGTGACGGTGGGCTGGCCGGCGAAGAAGGAGGCGCGAAGAAAACGCGTCCGGTTGCCGATCCCCCACGTCCGTTCCGCGACGCTGGCGAGTCCCTCGTTGAACCAGCGCGGCAGGCGCCCGCCGCCTGCCGCGCGCTCCGTCAGAATGTGCGCCGCCTCATGATGGAGCACCACCTCCAGCGAGTCGTGGGGATAGGCTCCGATGCGCGCCGGAAAGAGGACGACGAGGTCGTTCCCCGGATCGGCGAACGCCGCCACCCACTCCGGCAGGTCGCGGGCCAGGCGTGACTCCTCCGGGACGATGACCACGCGAATCGGGTCGCCCGGATCGGTGAGCCCGACCAGGCGCATCACGCCCGCGAGCCGCTCGGTCTCGAGCCCCCGCACCCGATCGACTACCCCCTGAAGGCTCTCGGGCGCCTCTACGATAAGCTCGGGCAGCCGAACCTGCGCATCAGTAGTCCGACCGGCGGCGATGGCGGCTACGATCGGCACGAGGGCGAGTGCGGCGGCTTGCCGCCGGCGCGGCATGGACTTCATGGCTGCACATAGTCCGCCGTCACCTGCGTCGTGATTCCGCCGCGCGCCGAGAAATCTCCCACTACCGTCATCCGGCGCGGGCGGCACGCCGCGACCAGGTCGTCGAGGATCCGGTTGGTCACCGCTTCGTAGAAGATGCCCTGGTTCCGGAATCCCACTAGGTAGAGCTTCAGGGACTTCAGTTCGATACAGCTATCGCCGGGACCGTAGGTGATCCGTATCTCGCCGAAGTCGGGCTGGCCGGTCCTGGGACAGACCGACGTGAACTCGGGACAGCGAATGGCGATCTCGTAGTCGCGTCCCGGCGACGGATTGGGGAAAGTCTCGAGGGACGGGTGCTGCCCGACGTCGGTCGGGACGGCCAACTCCGGCCCCCGTGCGGCGTTTCCCATTGGCGCGATTCTAGCAGTCCGGCGATGGGCCACCCGCGACGCTCCGCGAACCTGGTGGCGAGCCGCCGGTTCGTTTGACACGGGACACCGCGCACGCTAGCATGGCGCGGTTGTTTTCGGGGCTGTGCCGTTGCGTGCGCGGCCGCACCGAGCCTCTACCAGCGCGCGAACCCGGGGGGAAACCGATGGCCGATGGCCGCATGAGCAAGACAAAGCTACACGCACACTTTGCAGAGAGGTTGGGTGTCACTCGGAAGGATGCGGGTGCGTTCTTCGATGAGTTGGCCGACCTTGCGGAGGCTGAACTGACGCGGTGTGGCGAGTTTGTGTTGCCAGGGGTCTGCAAGCTGGTTCTCCAGAACAGGCCCGAGCGTACCGGCCGGAACCCGGCGACGGGCGAGACGATCACGATCGCGGCCAAGACGGTGGTGAAGGCCCGGATCGCGAAGCCGCTCAAGGACGCGATCCTCTAGATCGCCGCGTCAAGTTCCCACGGCCCCTCCCGGGCAGCGTTTGGAGACCGACAGGGCGGGAATGAACCCTTATCGGTTCAAACCCGCTTCGCCGCGCAAGCGGTGACGATGGCTACCAACGTCCTCATGCCTCAGCTCGGCGAGTCCATTGCCGAGGGGACCATCGTTCGCTGGAACAAGGGAGTCGGCGAGTCCGTCGACCGCGACGAGCCGCTCTTCGAAGTCTCGACCGACAAGGTCGATGCCGAAGTTCCGTCCCCCGTTGGCGGCGTCGTGGCGGAACTGCGCGCGCAGGCGGGTGAGACGGTGGCCGTCGACAGCGTCGTCGCCGTCATCGCGGCGCCCGGCGAAGCGGTGACCACCGGCGTGGTCTCCGACCCCTCGCCGCAGGACGCCGCCGGGCACGCCTCCGTTGCGGAGACGGCAGAGACGGCAGAGGCCGCGGCGGGCGACCCGTCATCATCGAGTTCGACCGCCGGTGCAACGCTGGCGCCGCGCCCCGCCGGGGGCGGTAGCGACGCGCGGCTCTCGCCGGTGGTTCGCCGCCTCGCGCGTGAGCATGGCGTGGATCCGGCGGAAGTGACCGGGACCGGCGCGGGCGGGCGCGTCACGCGAGAGGACATCCTCACCCATGTCGTTGCCCGTGGCGTGGAAGGCGCGGGCGCCGTGGGCGAGCGGGTCGAGCCGCTGTCGGTCATGCGGCAGCAGATCGCCCGTCACATGATCGCCAGCCGGCGCACGTCGGCGCACGTCCACACGATCTTCGACGTCGACTTCACTCGCGTCGCCGAGTTGCTCGGGGCCCACGCCGAGGCGTACGCGGCGCGCGGCAGCCGGTTGACCTACCTGTCGTTTGTGGCCAGGGCGGTGGTCGAGGCGCTGGACGCCGTCCCGATCATGAACGCGACGCTCTCGGAGGATGGCGCATCGGTGCGCTACCGCTCCGAGGTGGGCCTCGGGATCGCCGTTGCCCTCGACGATGGCGAGGGGCTGATCGTGCCGGTGATCCGCGATGCCGGCGCGAAGACCGTTGCCCAACTGAGCGAGGCGATCGTCGATGTGGCAACCCGTGCCCGGGAGAAGAAACTCACGCCGGAAGAGGTCCAGGGAGGCACTTTCACGATCACCAATCCGGGTGTCTTCGGATCGATAGCCGGCATGCCGATCATCAATCAGCCGCAGGCGGCCATTCTCTGCATCGGCGCCGTCGAGCGACGGCCGGTAGTGCTCGATGACGACACGATTGCTCCGCGCCATCGCTGCTACCTGACGCTCGGTTTCGACCACCGGTTGATCGACGGCGCGATCGCCGACCGGTTCATGTCGGCGGTGAAGAACGCCATCGAGCAGTTCGACGACGCGCAGCTGTAACCGCCTGCGCGCGTCCAGCCGACGCGAGCCATGCCTCGACCGCCCACCGCCCGGCCGCTGGTGGTTCGCCGCCTCGGCATCGTCCCGTTCGCCGATGCCGTGCGCCTGCAGGAGCGGCTCGTAGCCGACCGCCAGCACGACCGCATCCCCGATCAACTGCTGTTGCTGGAGCATCCGCCCATTGTCACGCTTGGCGTCGGCGCGCGCCGCGCCAACCTTCTCGTCGCGCCGGACGAACTCGCGCGGCGCGGCGTCGAACTGCACGAGGCGCGCCGCGGGGGCGACATCACCTACCACGGCCCGGGACAGTTGATCGGCTATCCCATCCTTCTGCTGAAGCCGGACCGGTGCGACGTCCACCGCTACGTCCGCGACCTGGAGGAAGCGATTATCCGGGCCGTAGCACGCTTCGGGGTCCAGGCGGGCCGCATCAACGGGTTGACCGGCGTCTGGGTAGGGAACGACAAGCTCGCGGCCATCGGCGTCCGGCTCTCGCGGTGGGTGACGTCGCACGGCTTCGCACTGAATGTCACGACCCGCCTGGAGGACTTCGAACTGATCCGCGCCTGCGGCCTGGCGGATCGCGGCGTGACGTCGCTGGCGCAACTCGGCGGTGGCGAGCCGGGACTCGACGAGGTTGGCGACGCCATCGCCGAGTCGTTCGCGGAAGTGTTCGATCGCGCCCCGGTCGATGCGGTCGCCGGGACCGGAGTCAGTCGGCCCGCGCCGCCTGCATCTCCCTGCGCTCCCGCGGGCTGAGCGGCGGTTCGATTATCCGGGCGACGCCCGATGCCTCCAGCCCTGCCGGCAGGGCGAGGGCGCGGGCCGGTGCGCGCGGTTCCGCAACCGGGACGACGAAGCATGCGGGACGATAGCCGCTGCCGGCGAGCGCCGTGTCGACGACCCGCGATGCGGCCGCGGCGAGCGCGAACGGCCCCGGCGGCCACAGCGCGGCGACACGCGCACGCAGGCGAACGAGGGCGGCCGGCGGCAGCACGCCGTCCAGTGACACGCCGCCGGCCGTCGCCTGGCTCCAGGGTACGACCGCCCGGTCGGGCGGCGCCCCCAGCACGGTAAGGGACACCTCCGACGCCGGGCAACCTGCCTCGAGCGCGACGATGGCCCGGACGGCGGCGCGCAGCGCCTCCGGCGCGGAGCCGATCAGGCGTTGCCGGTCGATGCCAAGCGCGGCCACGCCCTGTTCGACCAGTTGACGATGCCCGGCGCCGGCGCAGACGATCAGGGCCCGCCGGTTCGTCTGCTCCACCTGCTGGAGGGCGTCGAGTCCTTCCTCGCCGTCCCATTCCGCGTCACCGGCAACCGGCCCCGCGAGCAGGACGGCGTCGGCGCCGGCCAGGCCGTCGGGCGGCCGGCGGGCGACGACTCGGGTGTCGAACCGTTCGAGCGGGCCCGCCTGCCGTATGTCGAGCGCTTTCCCCGCCGCCACGTCGGTACTGTCGTCGAGGAGGCGGATCTCGCTGGCAAGGCCTCGCAGCGAGAGGGTCCGGGCCAGGACGCCGCCCAGCGTGCCGGCGCCCAGAATGGCAATGACGGGCATGGTTCGCGGTATTCTAGTGTCCACACAGGACATGGTCGGGGAACAGGCGGCAGTTGCGGCGCCGCATTTGAACGGTCGGGCGGCGGTCGTAACTGGCGGCTCGCGGGGAATCGGCCGGGCCGTGGCCGAGTGCCTGCTCGCGGCCGGCGCGGACGTCGTTATTTCCGGGCGGTCGCCCGACGCGTTGCACGAGGCGGCGGAAGGGCTGGCGGCGGTTGCGGCGTCGAATGGTGGAGGCCAACTCGAAGCCGTCGAAGCGGATGTCCGCCGGCCGGACGATGCCACCCGGCTCGTCCGGACCGCCGTCGATCGCTTCGGCGGACTCGATATCCTGATCAACAACGCGGGGGTCGGGCATTTCGCGCCCGTCGCGCAGCAGTCGATCGACGACTGGCTGCAGATCATCGAGACCAACCTCCACGGCGTTTTCTATTGCTGCCGGGCCGCCATCCCGGAGCTGCGCAGCCGAGGCGGCGGCTGGATCATCAATATCAGCAGTCTCGCCGGTTGTAATCCGTTCGCGACCGGCGCCGCCTACTGCGCCTCGAAGGCGGGCCTCGACGCCTTCACGGCGGCGTTGATGCAGGAGCTTCGTCACGACAACATCCGCGTCAGCGAAGTTGCGCCCGGATCGGTCGGCACCGCGTTCGCCGGCTCCGACCACCGTCATGCCGCAGCGCCCTGGAAACTGACCTCCGGGGATGTCGCGCAGGTGGTGATGGACCTGCTCGCCCACGAGACCCGCAGCCTGCCCAGCCGCGTCGAGATTCGTCCGTCACAGCCGCCGCGCAAGTGATGGCCGCGGGGAGCGTGATCATGCCGGAGGCGGGATAGAGAATGTGGACCTTGCGCGGGGAAGGCGAAGCACCGCGAACCCTCCGGCTGCCCCCGGGCGCCGTCCGGACGGTAGGGCGGGGTAACCGGTCCGACTTCGTCGTTGCCGACCCGCTACTGTCGCGCGTCCACTGCCGCCTGGTGGCGTCCGAGGCCGAACTCGTGGTCGAGGATCTCGACAGCACGAACGGCACGTTCGTCAACGGGGCCCGGATCGAGGCGCGCGCCCTCGCGGACGGGGATCAGCTTCGGGTCGGCCGGTCGAGGTTCGCCGTCAGCCAGGAGCGAGCGTCCGGCCAATCCAGTCAATGATCGCGTCCACCACGGCTGGCGTGACCCGCGCGTCGGCCAGGGTGGCGTACTCCTCGACGCTGCCGGATTCCGCGGGGGTCAGCAGGTGGTTGACGCCCTCGAGGCGGACGCGCTCCACCGTCGCGCCGCGCCGGGTGCGGCTCTCCGCGGTGGTTTCGAGCTGGTCCGCGTGGTGCGGCGGCATTTCCTGATCGAGACTGCCCTGGACAAGCAGCACCGGCTGGCGGATGCGGCGCAGACTGTCTGCCGGATCGAACTCCAGGAAGCTGCGGAACCAGGGGGTGTCGGCGGTTTCGCGCAACGGCTGGGGAATATTGTCCCAGCCGCCGTCGTCCAGCACGGCGCGGTGGATGCGCGTCTGCAGGTCGATTCTCACTTGCCGTTCGGCGTCGGAGAGATTGAGCCGGTCGAGCTCCAGCCGCTGTTGCTCCAGCACGCGATCCTCGCCGCGTAGCGCGGGGGCCGCAATCAGCACGAGCCCCGCCACGCGCCCCTCCCGGCGGGTCGCCAGCAGCCCGGCCCAGCCACCCTCGCCGTGGCCGACGACGACGACCCGGTCCCGATCGACATCGTCGCGCTCCTGCAGGTGTCGGACCACGGCGCGGACATCGTCGGCGTAGTCCTCGAGCATCGCCGACTCGGCGCGCCCGCCGCTCTGTCCGGTTCCACGACGGTCGTAGCGCGCGACGACGACTCCGCCGTCAGCCAGCGCGCCGGCCATCTGCCCGAAAATCGGGATGCCGTGGCGGGTGCCGTCCCGATCGGAGGACGCCGGGCCCGGCACGAGCACGACCGCCGCGCGGCCATCGGCGCCGGCCGGCGGCGCCGTTTCCGGGGGCGACGTCACCGTCGTGGCGAGGCTGAAACCATCCGTCTGGACCCGGACCTGCTCGTCTCCCGGGTGCGCCTCGGCGGTGAGCCGGGTCGATGCGGCGGACAGGTCCTGGCGGACGACGTCGAGGGACGCGAACGGAATGCTGAGGCGCAGCAATCGCTGCGTCTCGTCCACCCAGACTTCGGCGACGAGCGGCTGCTCGGGATTATCGAATGTCAGGCGATAGGTGGTCGCGATGATCGTCCGGTCGGCGGTGTCGATCCGTTGCGTGTCGACGTCGTTGACGCGCACGGTGATCACACCCCGCGGCGCAACGTAGACCGGCAGTTCCGTGCCCGGCCCGGCCCCGCTCAGCCGTACCGCCAGCACCTCGTACGGCGCGTAGATGTAGTTCGGGAGGACGATAGAAGCGGGATCTATCGTCGTTTCGAAGGTCTCCGGCACGTCGCGCTGCGTAAGGGTGCCCGTAGCGACGCCGTCGGCGATAGCGGTCTCGAGCACGAACGGGATGCCGGTGCGGACGCCGTCGACGGCGAGGCTCACCGGCTGCCAGTTGTCGTCATAGGTCAGTTCGAAACGGCCGATGTCACTCGGCAGCGGGCCGGTAACCTGTCCGTTCGCGCGGATCGTCCAGCCCCCTCCGTCGGACCGGGTCAATTGCACGCGCTCGAAGCCGACCGGCGTCGCGTTGACGAAGATGTTGAACGTTGCGACGCCGGTCGCCGGGTCCGCGGGCGCCTGCGTCAGGGCAGCCGGAGAGGACCACGCGGCGGCCGCCGCCAGGAGGAGGGCCCACGTAGCGGCGGAAGCGGCTCGCCGTGACACGGTCGCAGCATATCATCTGGTCATGCCGCCGAACGGATACCCCGCACTGCGGACCGCCGCCGCGTGGCGAGCCCCCGCCGATCGCGGATGGATAGCAGTTGAAGGCGCGGATCGCGGCCGCTTCCTGCAGGGCCTGCTGACCAACGACGTAGAGGGATTGACGCCCGGGAGCGGCTGCTACGCGGCCTACCTGACGCCGCAGGGCCGGATGATCGCGGACATGCACCTGCTGGCGGAAGCCGATCGGATCGTCGTCGATGTCCACGGCAGCGTGAAGGACCGCCTGCTCGAACGCTGGGATGACCTCATCTTCACCGAGGACGTCCGGGTGACCGACCTGACGCCCGACACGGTCGCGCTGGACCTTTGCGGTCCCGGCGCCTGGCCCGCCCTGGTGCGCGCGGGCGGCGCGCCGGACGGCGAGAGCGCCATGACGCTCTATCAACATTGCGCCGCGGCGATCGCGTCCCACCCGCTGACGGTTGCGCGCATCGATGAGCTGGGAATCCAAGGCTATCGCCTGCTGATGACGCCGGAGGTCGCGGACGCGTCGCGCCGCGCCCTCGCGGATGCCGGCGCAGTCGAAGCCGACGCCGCAGCGTGGGAAACGGTTCGTATCGAGTCGGGGCGCCCGGCGTTCCCGATCGACATGAACGGCGACACGATTCCACTGGAGGCGGGCATCACGGACCGGGCCATCGACTTCGACAAGGGGTGCTACGTCGGCCAGGAAGTGATCATCCGCGTCCTTCACCGGGGCCAGGGCCGCATTGCCCGCAAGCTGGCCGGCCTGACGCTCGGCGCCGCCGGCGACCGTGCCGGTGCCGGATCGCTTCCCGCCCCGGGGGCGGCCGTCTCGCACGACGGCAACCCGCAGGCCGGCCGCGTTACCAGCGCCGTCCACTCGCCGGCGCTGGAAGCGTCGATCGCGCTCGCCTACCTTCCACGAACCGTCGCCGAGGCGCCGGGAACGCACGTCGCGGTCGTCACCGGCCACGGTGAGGCGCCGGCCGTCGTCACGCCCCTGCCCTTCGTCCGAGGAGAAGTTAGCGGCTGACACCGCGCCCCCCGGCGTGTAGTATGCGATCCCGACTTCGCCGCCTCGATCCGCGCGGCGGCCCCGGATGCCGATGAGCACTAGCACACCCATTTCACAGGCTGTCACCCTGCATACGGTTTCGGCGGCGGACCGGCTCGAGACCCATGCCGTCGATCTGCCCGACTACGATCGGGAACGGTTCCACGATGTCGCCTTCATGACCTCGATGGGCCTGTGCCTGATGGGCAATTACGCCCAGACCGGCCACTTCGGCGGCCCGCTGGCCTACACGCCCTACAACGTGGCCTGTCATCTGGCCGGTCCCGGGCTGGGAGGCCTCCGCTACGACCTGCGGGAGCCGAAGTTCGCCTACGCCGACAAGTTCATGCTCGCGGGTGGCCACTGCATACCCACGTGTTACGCGCTGTGGATGGTCCTGTACGAGGCGATGCGGCGACAGCACGAAGAGACCGGCGATGCGCGCTTCGCGTGCGATCCCGACATCGCGATGCTGCCGATCGACGCGCTGGGCTTCCGTCGCGGAGCCGGCGCACTGGCCACGCTGCTCGAGGAGAACGGACTGGCCGGCCATCCCCGCTTTGCCGAAGCGAAGGGCCGCGGCATCCGCTCCCTGTCGGGGCACGCCGAGTCCATCGACGTGACCAACGACGTCAACGGCGGCCCGTCCGGCATCGGCATCGCTACGGCGGCCGGGAAGGCGCTGTTCTGGGACTACGTCGGAGCGCCGTCCGGACTGAAGGTGATCGCCCTCGAAGGGGAGTTCGCGCTGACCGAGGGACATGCCCAGGAGCTGAAGAACATCGCCCTGGCGCAGCAGGTCGGCAAGCGCCTCCGCGTGATCGTGTCGCAGAACAATGCGGGGATAGACGACAGCCTCGTCGGAGGCGTGGTCAAGCCCGGCTATACGGACTACGACATCGCCCGGCAGTGGGTGTCGTGGGGCTGGAACGTGTTCACGATCGAGAACGGGAACGACTTCGATCAGGTGCTTGCCGCGTTCAAGGCGATGGAAGAGTGGCCGGACGACGACCGCCGGCCGATGATCCTGATCGGCGCGACGGTCAAGGGCTGGTGGCCGGGTGCTCTCGACGGGCGCATCAGCGGCCGCGAGCAGATCGTCGGCTATCCCTCCCACCCATACGCGTTCAAGTTGAACAGCGACTACTTCGTGGGGTTGGCCGAGTCCTTCGAACGGGCCTATGGCGTCCGCTTCGAGGGCATCCGCGACGGCGTGCCGGCGAGCGAGCCGGAACGGCTGATCCAGTTCAAGACGAACGTCGACGCGGCGATGTCGGTGATGGAAAGCCGGCCCGGGCTGCGCGCGTGGATAGCGGAGCGGCTGCTCGACGTCGCGGGAACCGTGGAACGGTCGCTGACGCTGAGCATCGACCCGACCGCGAATCCGTTTCTCGACGAGCGCCTGCGGGTGGAGAACCTGCCGGTCGATCCGCAGGACATCGCCGTGCGCAACCCGCACACCGGGGAGGACGTGGGGCGGCGGATCGCCCTGTTCCTCGAGCCCGGCGAGAAGAAGGGGCCGCGCCGGGCGGTCAGCGAGATCGGAGCGTGGCTGAACTACGTCACCGACGGGCGCTTCATGACGATGGCGGCGGACCTGTCCAACTCGATCAACGTCGAGAAAGCCAACCTGCTCGGGCACTACGACCCGGTGGACAATCCGTCCGGCACACGGCTCAAGGCGGCGATCCAGGAGGCGGGAAACGCCTCGACCATCATTGGCCTGGTCAGTCAGAACGCCTCGACCGACCCCGGCGGCTACGCCGGCGTGTGGGGGATCTCGGGCACCTACGGCGCGTTCACGCCGCTGATGTACACGCCGGCCCGGGTGTTCTCCCAGATGAACCAGGACAGCCCCTTCGACCTCGGCGTGCTGCACGTGCTCGCCGGCCACTCCGGCCCGGAGACGGCGGCCGACGCCCGCACCCACTTTGGCATCTTCGCGCCGCAGGTGTGGACGCTCCTGCCCCGCGGCCAGGTCGTGAACCTCTATTTCTGGGACTACAACGACGTGGCTCCCGGCTATTTCGCAGCGGTTCAGCAGGCCCTGGCGTGCAAGGAGATCGGCATCATCGTCATTCACGTGGCGCGGCCCGACTTCGTCGTGACGGACCGGACGACCTTCGCCGACACCGACCTGAAGGCGGCGGCGAAGGGCCTCTACCTGATTCGCGAGTACGACCCCGCCGCGCCGCCGATGGGCACGGTCTTCGTGCAGGGCTCGAGTTCGACGAAGAACCTGGTGAACGTGATTCCCCGCCTCGAGGAATCGGGCCTCAACGTCCGCATCGTGTCCGTGATCAGCACGGAGCTGTTCGCCGTGCAGCCGGCGGCCTACCGGGAGAAGCTGCTGCCCGACGCGTCGCGCTACGATTGCATGGTCGTCAGCACCATGACCAAGCGGGTGCCGCCGATCCCCAATCTGGGCGCTCTGACCGAGGAGTACTCGCTCTACGCCGACTTCGACGACCGCTGGCGGAGCGGGGGCACCGAGCCTGACGTCATCACCGAGGCGCGCCTCGACGAGGAGTCGGTCTATCAGGGCATCGCCCGCTTCGCCCGGGATCGCGCGTCGCGCCTGGAGCGGCAGCGAAGCGCCCTCGAAGCGCTCGGCAAGCCGTAACCGGCGCGCCGGCGCCCCGTGACGGGCGTGCGGCGCCGGTTCCTAGTAGCTGAACCGCACCTCGGCGGTGACGGTGCGCCGCAGGATATCGCCGAAGATGTGCTGCTGGATGCTCTGGTTGAAGAGGTTGGTCGCCTTTACCAGCGTCGTGACGGCGCCGCCGCTCCACTTGATCCCGAAGCTGCCGTTCACCATCGTGTAGCCGTCGGAGTAGCCGTGAAATTCCGGGGTAAGGACGTCCGACCAGAACGCCTTGCTGGCGGCGCTCACGGACGCGTTTCCGAGGAATCGCGACCCGTCCAGGGAGACGCCGACGTTGACCCGGTGCTTGGGAGGCAGGGTGAGTTCCGCCGCCGGGTAGGGCGTGTCGGAATCCAGAATCTCCGGATCGCCCTGCCACGAGTAATTGAACCAGGCGGACGCTGACCTCGAGATACGCTGATCCACCCAGAACTCGGTGCCGATCTGCTGCGTCGGTCCGAGGTTGACGTAGGTCAGCGCCGTCCGCGGCAGCGCAGACCCGAACAGCGTCAGGAGCGACAGGGTCTGTGGCGGGAGCAGCCATCCCGGCGGCGGGTTCGCCGGCGTGTAGGGATCGGCGGTCGGGGGCAGTTCCGTAAGGTTGATGGAGTCATCCCGGCGGTTGAGGTAGACAGCGGCTCCGGCTGTTGTCCTTCCACCGAAAGTCCCCGTGTAGCGCAACTCGTACGCCGTCAGCGATTCCTCCTTGAGCCCGACGCGTGGTGCGGCGCCGACCGCTACGTCGCTGCCGGCGGCGCGGACGACCAGCGGAAACGGCCGTGCGGTGGTCTGGTCCAGTTGCTGCTCCAACTGCTGCAAGGCCCCCGGGACGACCGCGGGCGGCAGGTCGGACGGGAGCAGAAGAGGCAGAAAGGGACGAAACGCCGCCAACTCGCTGAGGTCGATCGGCTGGACGATGTTCATGTCCAGGAAGTTGTTGATCATCGACGGAGACCGGAACGCCCGGTTGTACGACAGGGTCACCGTCTGGTTGGCGCCCGGCGTCATCATGAACGACACCCGGGGCGAGAACACGGGTCTGTCCAGATTGCCGAACTTGTCGACCCTCCCGCCCAATACCACGCGGAACCGATCGAAGAAGATCTCGTCCTGCAGGTAGGCCCCGAGCTCGACGCGGTTGTTGGCCTCCGGCGCGATGGTGATATCGAAGTTGTTGCGGCGCACGTTGCCGCCGTAGGTCAGGTGATTCCGCTCCCCGATGAACGTGGAGTGGCCGATCTCGGCGTCGAACGTCTGCTGCTTGAACCCGAGGTGAACCGCCTGCCCGGTGGCCGGATCCGGCAAGAGGAGATTCGGCGCGTCGCCGTCCAGGAAGTTCGTGAACACCTGGGCTCGCAGGTCACCCCGCGAATAGCTCATCTTGGCGTAACCCATGTACGAACCGCGCTGAACATCGAACGGGCCGACTCCGGTATGGACGAGCCCCTCGGTGCCGGCCACGCCTCCGGAATAGGAGATCCGGCCGTTCTGAATCTCCTGGTCCACGCGCACGTCGAACTTCGGCTGGCTCGTGCCCCGGTTCGCGAATGCCCCGTCGAACGCACCGGCCCGGTCCAGTGGATACGGCGCCCCGCCCACCGTTTCGCCCGGCACCCGCGGGTCTTCGATGACCGGAACGCGGCCCGTCGGCCGGGGGAAGGCATCGGACGTGTAGTAACCCGCGCTGATGCGGTAGGACAGCCGGTCCGTGGGCGCTCTGGTGACCGTCGCGTTCGTTCCGAACAGCGATCCCGTGCCCTGGCCTATCGTCGATCCGGCTTCCCGGTCGATCCAGCCGGCGCTCATCGTCACCGTCGTCCCCACCGACTGCCGAGGCGGCTTGGTAACGATGTTCACGGCGCCGGTCATGGCGTTCGCGCCCCAGGTGGCGGACGCCGGCCCGCGCACGACTTCGATCTGCTCGATGTCGTTCTGGTTGGCCGGCAGCAGATCCCACATGACCAGGCCGAAGAAATCCAGGTAGAGGCTCCGGCCGTCCATCAGGACGAGCTGCGAGTTGGTCACCGTTCCGGTGGACTCGCGGCTGGTGACCTGGACGTCGCGGGCCGAGAGCTGAATGACGTTGACGCCCGGCACCGAGCGGAGGACGTCGCCGACGTTCGAACTGGCCGTCGTCCCGAGCGCTTCGGCCGCGACGACCGAAACCGTCACCGGCGCGTCGACGACCCGGACCTCGGTCCGTGACGCCGTGACGACCACGGTATCGCCGAAGTTCGCGAGCGACATCGTGATGGCGGGCACCGCGACGGCGCCCTCGGCCACAACGATGTCTTCCACCGTCGCGGCAGAGAACCCGGACAACGTCACCGTGACGGCGTAGACACCGGGAGAGACGCCGGCAAACGCGTATTCTCCGATGCCGTCGGACTGGACGACCTGGACCCCGTCCGGGCCGCTCAGGCTGACCGTCGCGCCCGGGAGCACGGCGCCGGTCTCGTCGAGGACGCTGCCGGTGACTCCGCCGGACTGCGCTGCGGCCTGACCGGTCAAGGCCAGCAAGAGGATGAAGACTGCGGTAGTTGACTGTCGCATAGACCCTTAAGGAGGCGATATTCCGCCGTCCGTTCCCTACCGCATAGAATACGACAAGTCTACGCACGGCCCGTGGTAGTGGCGCTCGACGAGGAACCGACGATGTATCTACCCCATCCCCCTTCGCGATGGATCGTGCCGGGCGTCGTCGCCGTCCTGACGCTCGCGCTGGGCTCCACGGCGCCGCGGGTCGACGCGCAGTCCGGCGACGACTTTCCGCCCGTCACCGACGCCATGCTGCAGCAGCCGGCCGACGGCGACTGGCTGACCTGGCGGCGCACGCTCGATAGCTGGGGCTACAGCCCGCTGGACGGGATCAACGTCGACAACGTGGGCGAGTTGCGCATGGTCTGGTCGCGGGGGCTCACCGAAGGCTTCCAGTCGGGCACCCCGCTCGCCTACAACGGCGTGATGTACATGCCGAATCCGAACGACGTCATCCAGGCGATCGACGCGGTGACCGGCGACCTCATCTGGGAGCATCGCCGCAACGTCCCGGACGACGTCGGCGAATACCTGCTCGGGGCGCTCGCGACCAACAACCGGAACATCGCCATCTACGGCCGGCTGATCATCGACACCACCGTCGACGACCACATCCACGCGCTCGATGCGGTGACCGGCGAGATGGTGTGGGAGACCCAGGTCCTCGACTACCGGGTGAATCCGGCGACGCAGGGCGCGGGGCCGATCATCGCCAACGGGAAGGTCGTTTCGGGCCGCAGTTGCCAGCCCCGCGGCGGGCCGCAGGCGTGCGTCGTGGTGGCGCACGATGCGGTGACGGGAGAAGAGCTGTGGCGGCGGCGGCTGATCCCGGGACCCGGGGAGCCGGGCGACGAGAGCTGGGGCAGCGTGCCGTTCGAGGAGCGCTTCCACGTCGGCGCCTGGATGGTGCCGAGCTACGACCCGGAGCTCAACCTCGTGTACGTCGGCACCTCCGTCACCTCACCCGCCCCGAAGTTCATGCTGGGCGGAACGGAGAACAAGCACCTCTACCACAACTCCACGCTGGCCCTCGACGGCGATACCGGGGAGATCGTGTGGTACTACCAGCACCTGAACGACCACTGGGATCTCGATCACCCGTTCGAACGGATTCTCGTCGACACCGCGGTGGCGCCGGATCCTGCCGCCGTGCAGTGGATCAATCCCGGGCTTCGGGCGGGGGAGACCCGGCGCGTGCTGACCGGCATTCCCGGCAAGACCGGCATCGTGTACACGCTCGACCGGGCGACCGGGGAATTCCTGTGGGCGACCCCTACCGTTACCCAGAACGTCGTCGGGGACATCGACGGCGCCACCGGCGAGGTCTCCGAGAACGCGGAACTGGTCTTCAACACGCTGGGGCAGGAGGTCTTCGCCTGTCCGACCTGGAACGGCGGCAAGGACTGGGAGGCGGGCGCCTACAGTCCGCTCACCAACACCATGTACATGCCGTTGCGCAACACCTGCGCGCGCATGATGGCGACGCAGGTATTCCAGGACGACACCCCCGCCGAACGCACGGAGAGCCGCTCCGAGCTCTATGCCATCGCGTACCGGCACCAGTTGGCGCCCGGCACCGACAACGCCGGTACGGTGCGGGCGATCTCCGCCGAGACGGGCGAGACCGTCTGGCTCCACGAGCAGCGGGCCGCCACCATGTCACTCGTCGCGACCGGCGGCGGGCTCGTCTTCGGCGGCGACGTCAACGGCCGGTTCCGGGCCTTCCACCACGAGACGGGGGAGGTGCTCTGGGAAATAAACCTCGGGTCGGCGATCACCGGCTTTCCGATTACCTACGCCGTCGACAGGCGCCAGTACGTCGCGGTCAGCACCGGCACCGGCGGCACGTCGTCGCACTTCACCGCCCTGACGCCGGAGCTGCGGCCGAGCGCGGGCAACACGCTGTTCGTGTTTGCCCTGCCTTAACACCCAATACGAATCCGCTAGCGTCATCCGCGGGCGCCGCCGCGAACTCGGACTCGGTGCCGCCGGGCTCGTCTCGCTCGCCGAGGCGCGCGAGCTGGCCCTGGCCAACCGGAAGACGGCCCGCTCTGGCGGCGATCCCCTCTCCGAGAAGCGCCGCGCCGCGGACGTTCCCACCTTTGCCGAGGCCGCCGAGCGCGTGCTCGAACAGAAGCGCGGCGGCTGGCGCGGCCGATGGCACGCCAAGAACTGGTGGTGGAGCATGGAACGGTACGTGTTCCCGTGCATCGGCAGCCGGCCGGTGTCCGAGGTCAACACGGCCGACGTGCTGGAGATTCTCTCGCCGATCTGGCACGCGAAGGCGGCGACCGCCAAGGAGGTCCGCCAGCGCGTCCGCTCGGTGCTGGAGTGGGCGGTCGCCCTGGACCTGCGGAACGACAACCCGTGCGACCGGGTGGTGCCGGTGCTCGGTCCGCAGAACGACATCGTGACGCACCGGCAGGCGCTGGCGATCCTCGACGCGGCGCGGTCGCTCGGCGACGGCAACCGGCTCGTGTTCCCGATGCGGAGCGGGCGGTCGATAGCCTCGTCGACGTTCCCGAAGATGCTCCAGTACCACGAGGTCGCCGCCGTGCCTCACGGCTTCCGGTCGTCGTTCCGGGACTGGGCTGCCGAGGAAACAGATCATCCGCGCGAAGTCATCGAGGCGGCGCTGGCGCATGTCGTCCAGAACAAGGTTGAGGCTGCCTACGCGCGGTCGGACCTGTTCGAGCGGCGGCGGCGGCTTATGAACGACTGGTCCGAGTACCTCGCCCGCAAGGGCCGGTGATGCGCCTAGCCCGGACTTCTCACCGCCTCTGAGAATGTGGCGGACGCGTGGTCAAGACCCGGGCGGTACTGCCGAGACGGTGGCGATTGCGGACGATTGCCGCCCGGGAGGCGTGCTTTGACTGGTGTCTGACGGCGGAGTCGGCAGACGCCCCCGACCACCGGTTTCGCGGCCGGTGTGGGTCGTGTCGCGGGCTCCTGGTATCAGCTCCTGGCGGGCGGCGCGCGCAAGCGTTGCGCGGCGGTGACGAACAGGTCCGCGTCGGGCGTCCAGTCGGCCAGGGCCACCCAGATGCAGCGGACACTGACCCGGACCTGGGCTCCGAGCTTCAGCAGGCGCAAGCGGAGCGTGTCGCATTGCGCGCGGGCGAGGCGGGTGCCGTCCAGTCCCCGGCGGCGGAGGGCGTGCAACAGCACGTAGGCGAGCGTTGCCCAGTACAAGCGCAACTGGTTGGCCCGGAACGTCGTACTGCTGGTGCGGTCGGCGAAGAGGGCCAGTTGCTGTTCCTTGATGCGGTTTTCCATGTCGCCGCGGGCGCAGTAGAGATCTTCATACAGCGTCCGCGCATCGACGGTCTCGACCGGCAGCGACGTGACCACGAAGCGCGGATTGGGACCGGCGGGCAGCTGTTCGGCCTTGCCCACCACGCGCCGCTCCCGGCTCCAGCTCTTCAGCGTGCGGTAGCGCAAGTCGGCGAACACGCGCGCGGCTTTCCCGGTGGAGGCGAACTGGTCCTGCGCCTCGGCCTGCGAGGCGGCCAGTTGCGCCTTCAGCCGCTCGTTCTTGGCGACCCCGATGACATAGTCCACCCGGTGGGCCTCGCACCAGCTCAGCAGCGCCTCCCGGCAGAAGCCCGAATCCCCCCGCACCACAATCTCGACATCCGGCCACGTCTGCCGCACCTGGGCTACCACCCGGGCCAACTCGTCGACCACGCCCGCCGCCGCGTCGATGTCCGCCGGACGCAGCCGCGCACACAGCACATGGCCGCCGCAGAAGATGTACAGCGGCAGGTAGCAGTAGTGCCGGTAGTAACCGTGGAAGAACCGCCCCTCCTGCTGACCGTGCAGCGGGTCGTCGGTCGCATCGACATCCAGCACGATGCGCGCTGGCGGCCGCACGTGCGCCTCGACGAAGAGGGCCACCAGCAAGGCGTCGAGCGCCGCCGTGTCGCAGCTCACCTTCTTGTACCGATCCGTCGACGCGTCCGGACCCGACAACTCCAGCCGGTTCAGCGTGCTCTTGCCCGCCAGCGCCGCCCCGCGATCCGCAGCCCGCGACCGCGACGACCCCGTCGGGTCTGCCTTGCCCACTACCGCCGCGACCAGCGGGTCCCGACGCAGCGTGTCATGGTCGTTCAGATCCTCGTAGCCCAGCGCCAGCCCCATCACCCGCTGCGTCACCAGTTCCTCGACCGTGTGCTCCACCAGACGCGGGTCTCGATGGTCCTGAAAACAGCGCGCCGCACGCTGGCACACGCGCGTACACGCTTCGACCGCCCGCAGCAGCACCGCTCCCGCGTTGGACGTGATCGTCCCACCGTCGAATCGGGCCACCAGACGGCGACGGCCTGCCGGTGGAAACTCAAGCTGAAGCGGCGTACACTGTGTCGACAAGAGGCTGCCTCCCTGTATGGCTTGGAAGTGTCTTTGACAACAACACTTTACGCCATCAGGGGCCGCCTCTTGTTACCACACTCGTGAGAAATCCGGGCTAGCGGCTGGGGCCAGAGTCCCGGTCGAAGTCAGGCGCGGGTTCGAGACCGGACTCGACGGGGCGGATCGGAGAATGCGCGCGCCCCGACGATGATCCCGCAAGACGGAGTGACCGGGCCATGCAGGATCGTTAGGTGATAGGCTGCGAGGGGTGGAGTTGTTCATGTTCACGGCCATGCATGGTTGCTGCCGTCGGTCCCCGCCCAGCGTCTTCCAGAGGCCGGCGGGATAGTCTCGTTGCGCGCGTCAACGCGCCCGACCTGCACCGCTGATCCAGCCCGCCAATAGCAGCCCGTTGTACGAAATTAACCTCTCGGCTATAGAAACCCGCAGCCCGAACTTCCCTCTCGCCAGGAGGGCGGTCCTGGACCGCTACATCCGCCTGTATGAAGAGCACGTACCCGACGGGCGATTGACCCACAAGCGCAGCGTACCGCAACGGGAGCTGATCGCGAGCGCCTACACGCCCATCATCACGAACCATACTCAGACCATCGCTGGCGCGTTCGAGTCCGGCCTGTACGCTTCCGGCTTCGCACTTACGCGTCCGATGGTGGAGGCACTGCTGAAGCAGGCCATGCTCGGCGAGTACGAGGGCGACGATGACGGCTGGAAGAAGATCCCGAACCGGCCAATCCGCGTGACGCGGAAGCATCTCCAAGAGCTTGAGTCCCGCTCCGGCTGCTCGGAGATTCTGTCTTGGTGGACGAGCTTGAAGCCTTTGCTCAACGATTTCGTGCACGGCGGGACGGGGCAGTTGACAAGCAACCCGATCGACGACAACGGCTGGCCCCAGTACCCTGGGGCATGGTTCTGGTCGTCCATGCTCATCGCTACGCTGTCCGCGCTTCTTGCCTCAAGCTGGTTCTGGGAGCATATCGGCTACACGGAGCGCTGCCGGAGGATCCTCGATGCCGTAACCAAGGAGGATTGGGCGGCACTGGAAGTGAGTCACAACGGGCAGCGTGTTCGGATCGTCGGGCGGTAGGCGCGCCAGCCACAGTGAACTCACCAAATAGCATTCGCAGTCGCTTGGTTGCAGGCGCCAGACGGTGAGGGCGGAGTCTATCTCGCAAACGCCGTGGTGTTCGGTGTGCTTGTGGTCGTTGCCGGGAGTACCGCCCGCGCGAAGCGCAAGCGCCTGAACTCTGGCGTGAAAAGGCTCCGGTTTCGAATCGGCGAGCAGGTCAAGGGCCCGGAGTCGTGACGATTGCTGCTCGGTGTCATCTTCCGCGGTGCCAGGAGAGTCCGCTGGGTTCGATCCGGTTTCCTCCGACGCCGAGTTGGAGGCGCTCTGCACGGACGCTCGGTGGCGCGTGCAGCGGTCGTCGGAGACGGGCCGCCGTGGGCCGTTCGGGTGCGCAGCACACTCGACTGCGCTGTCGACCCTCGTAGCGCAAGTCCGTGCCGCACGCCGTACCGGCGTGAAGCCGTACGCCGGCGATTTCGTCGGGAATGGACGCTGCGGAATCCGCGCAACGCCCGCCAACCGGGTTCCGGGACGGTCCCGCGCGAGACGCTACGTTGGTCCGACTGGGCGAACGCGCTGAACGGCCAGTGGTTCGTGTCGTGGGTGCGCGAGGAGGTCTTTCCGTTTCACGCCGGAATCGCCGGCGTACGGCTTCTCGACGACCAGGCGGACGGCCCGGCGCGGCGGTGATCCGCGCGGCGTCACGGCCCGCCACGCGGCGGCGATAGGGGCCGGCCGGAGGACGGCGGCGGGCTCGATTCCCACTTCCCGGAGGGACAATTTTGCCGGGAGCGACCCGCGATGGGTGTGATTCGTGAACACCCATTGCGCCGCAGAACCACAGGTTTTCGGGGGGTCGCTCCCGGCATTACGGGCGGCGCAATAGGAACGGCCCAATTCTCGTCGAAGGCGCGATCCGTCCAGCAAACACGGGCCGTTCCGGTGCGGCGACGTGGCTGGCGCGGTGTGATTCGGGCTGTAACAGAGGGGTGTTGACTGAATCACACGCTGGCGCGGCGAAATTGGGCGACGCTCCGATTTCGCTCGAACGACACGGAGTGGCGATCACCGTGAAGGTGGACCAAGCGGACTTACTGGCATGGTGCAAGCAGCAGGGCCCCCGTCACGCCCGGACCGACTCCGCACGCGCCGCTGCCTCCTGACCAGTACGACACGGCCGCGACTGGTCACCGTCCGCGCGAGGAGATCGGCGACATGGACACGGAGAAGGAGATCTACAAGAGAACGGCGACCAGAGTTGTGATCAGACCGGACGCCTGATTCCGACGAGGCGCCGGACAGTGCTGCTCGGTTGAACTTCGTCGACGGTGGTTTCCGGGCTGCCGGCCCGCAGCGGAGGCCGACATGCTCTTCACCACTACGGTCCGCCAACCCTGAATGCCAGCGCGGCGTCGACCGACAGCGCCGTGGCCGGTCCGTCGTCCGTAAACGCGAAGGCCCTGCCCGCGGAGATGCGGAGACGACGCGGCAAGCCCGGCGTACATCCGCAACGAGCGTGGTGTCGGCTACTGGATGCCTGAACCGGGCGACCTCTGGTTGGAGCTACCGCGCGGCGGGCGCTCTGAGCCGGCGCGGGGACGGAAGCCGAGCACTACGCGCTCCAGCAATCCCGTCTGTCGCTCTCAGCTTTCCACACTCCCCTTTGGTCGACGGATCTTCGGCGGTTGTGCAGTGCTTATCGCTATAAAGTCGCTTAATTGGAATTATATATCGCCCTTATATCACCACAAGTGTGCTAGCTTGCTGGAGTCACGTGGATGTGGCCGAAACACGGAGCCGCCCGGTGCCGTGATGGCTGCCAATCGACGAGCCGAGGTTGATCAAGTCGAGGACTCGGTGGTCGAGCGCACCGGGCCGACACCGCCACCGTGGGAACACGACGAAAGTTCTGGAAGGTATGGTTCTCGCTCGATCCGGCCGCCGACGGTTTCCAGACCCGCTCGGGAAAGCGTCAGATCGGCCTCTGAGTTTTCGGGCGGGTCTGCGAGACGTGGCGAGCCGGTGGCGGTGCGGAATGCCCCCGGGCAAACTGCCTGCCGACACAGCCCGTCTCGCTCTTTGTGATTCGGGTTCCACGCCCGCATACACCCAACGCACTCGACAACACGGAGAGAATGCCGAATGAACCTGACACTGGGCCTTTCGTCGTTGATTGACGCTATTACGAACCATGCGGCCTTTCGCCGGATCCAACGCCTCCAGCCAGTTGGCGGTGCCGGGGACAAGCTCTTCCCGCCGACCTATCCTCCGCCACGGGATGCTAGAGACGCGCCGCCGAGGCACGTGTTCGAGAGGCGACGCGTGAACGGTGGCGACGTCTGGTGCGTGCTTATCGACAGCGTTCAGAGCCAGGCAAATCGACTAGAGGAAGCGCTGCTGATCGCAGCTGACGGGGGTGGAATCCGAATCCCATACGTGACGGTCGACTTCCAGACGGCCGGCCTCGGTCCGCTGGAGCGGATCACGTCTCTCGATGCACCTCACCGGATCTACGACGCGATTCTGCGTGACAGTCTCAAGGACGGGGAGCCCTTTATGCAAAGCCCCGTGGGCAGGCGGCTCGCGGCCGCCAACACGGCGGATGCCACCGCGTTGCTCGAGATGTCGCCGACGGCATTGCTGTTCGGGGCCTGGCACAGTCAGGGCGAAGGCGGCGGCCTCGGCGCTAAGTTCCCGCGGGCTCTCGTGTCCGAGATCATGGGCATCGGTACTCCAGTTGACGAGATAGCGAACCGCCGGACGGGCGAGATCGAGCCGAGGACAGCCGGGCAACGCACTGGCAGTCGCATCGACCCATTGGGTGTACTGAGGAAGGTCGACGTATTCAAGGGCAGCTCAGGTTGGAGTCCAGATAAACAAGAAGCAGGTGCTCGCGCGAAGAAGGTTCGGCCTTCCGAGATCAATCACGGCAATATCACCCCCACGGTTCAACCACTCGGCGTCACGTGTGCCTACGCGGAGCATCGTGCTGTCATCACGCTGGCGGGACTGAGAAGGCTGCGCTTTGGGGGCGATGAACGCAACGATGCGGGACGCGCTCTGATCGCCACCCTCGGGCTCGTCGCGCTGGCCGAGCAGGACGCTCGGGGATACGCGTTGCGGTCCCGCTGCGATCTCGTCTGCGATGGATCTGCGTCCCTGGAGTTAGTGCGAGCAGACGGTTCGACCGAAGCCGTCGATCTTGATCGTGAAACGGCGCACGCCCTGTACACGGACGCGTACGAACGCGCAGAGGCTGCTGGGTTTCGATTCGAGTCAATCGTGCTCAACCCGCAGGACAAGCTGGTCGAGATTGTTCGGCGTAGCCGAGAGTTGGCTCTGGAAGGCGCCGGGGGCGAGGAGTCCGACGGCTCATGAGCCTCGTGCTCGAGATCGAGTTCTTGGCTGGCGTGTGTCGTGCGGCGCAAAGCCCGGCAAGTGAGACCCCCGACTGGCCAACGCAACCCGACCGTGTGTTTTCAGCACTGGTCTCCGCGTGGGCCGCTCGCGGCAGCCGCGAAGAGGAGCGGCGAGCGCTTGAGTGGTTGGAGGGACAGCCGGCGCCAACAGTCCACGCAAGCGATCATGTCGCCCGGACAGCACCCGACGTCTTCGTTCCGCCGAATGATCCGAAATCGTCGAAGACTGCGAAGACATACCTTAAGGTGCTACCGGACGGACGTCCACGCCAGCCGCGCCGGTTTCCGGTTGCGCGTCCAGATGTTCCCGTAATGGCCATCGTATGGCCCGAGTATCCGGCTCCCGATCTGGGCAACTCGCTTGATGGGCTCGCGCGTGACGTCGCCTACCTGGGGCACTCGACGAGCTTGGTGCGCTGCCGATTCCTGCAGCGAAGCGCGGACAGTCCTCGGCATCCTGGTGTGCCAGCGCGGCGGACTATCTATCCGGGACGCTTGACGGAGTTGGAAGCGGCGCATCGTGCAAACCCGGTTCGTCCCGTGATTCGGCCTGGCGCATCCGTGCCCATAACGCCCTTGACATCGACGTCGGAAGTGTCGAGTGATTGGCTCGTTCTCGAAGTGAGCGAGGGATGGACTCCGGATCTCCGAGCATCCGCGTTGGTCTGCCGCGCTGTGCGTCGAGCGTTGATGAGCGGTTATCGGCAGGTCGAGATGAGCGATGCGATTCCGGAGGTCGTCTCCGGACATACAGCGGATCGCAGACCAACCCGACAACCCCATCTTGCAGTTGTGCCGATGGCGTTCGCGGGCCATCGGCATGCTGATGGCCGCGTCTTCGGCTACGCGCTGGTGCCGCCTGCGGGCACAAGTCTTCGAGCTGTTCCGGGACTAGTGCGGGCCTTTAATGCAGTTGCGCCTTACGATCCCGGCCTTGAGCGTAGAGTCCTCAAGCTGGAGGGGGCGCCCCTGAGTAAGCCGCTTCATCTTGCACCGGCGGGCGCTACGGCGATGCGCTCCCTATCGCCAGCCCCGTACGTGGAGGCGGCGCAGGTTTGGGCGAGCGTTACGCCGATCGTGCTGGACCGCCATCTGAAGGGGAAAGGCGACCGAGAAGTCCGCGAGATCATTGCTGGGGCCTGCCAGAATGCTGGCTTGCCGCGTCCCGATCCGGATCGTATTCAGGTCGGCAAGTATTCGGCCATCGAAGGTGCGCCGCCGGCTCGGTCACCGAACGGCGCGCCGCCTTGGACCCGTTGGAAGACGCCTGAATCGCTTGCCACGCGGTCGTTGGTTCACGCCGTCATCGATTTTGAACGCCTGACGGCCGGTCCGGTGATGTTGGGCGCCGGGCGGTTTACCGGACTGGGGCTGTGTCGTCGCCTCGCGAGTTGAGCGTGGATCTTGGAGCTGGCGACTTCGGGGCCTTCTTTCGGGCGATCCACGGCTATCTTCCTTTTCCGTGGCAGCAGCGACTGGTTGACCTGCTGGCAGCGGGCGACGCATGGCCCGACGTGCTGGATCTGCCCACGGGTTCGGGCAAGACCGCAGCCTTGGACGCGGCTGTCTTTCACATGGCCTTGCGGTCTGATTCCCCTGCCCGCACAGCGTTGCGAATCGCTCTGGTTGTCGACCGGCGACTCGTGGTGGACGATGCCCATGAACGCGCGACGAGAATCGCGAGTTACCTTGCAGATCCGACCCGTGCTGAAGAAGCACAGCGTCCGGTTCTCGCCGAAGTCGCCAGGCGTCTGCAACTCCTGGCCGGTGCTGGACAACCTGCACTGGTCGTCGGGCGCCTTCGCGGCGGCGCTCCGCTTGAGTCCGATTGGGCGCGGACGCCGACGCAGCCGACCATACTGTGCTCGACTGTTGACCAGGTAGGTTCACGACTGCTTTTTAGAGGCTATGGCGTGTCTGATCGCATGAAGCCGGTCCACGCCGGACTGTTGGGTATGCACAGTCTGATCCTGCTCGACGAAGCACACCTGTCGGAGCCGTTTCGCCAGACGCTCCACGCGGTACAGAAGGTTGGAGGAGCTAAGGTGCGAACGGTGTTGCTTTCGGCGACATCAGGCGCGAAGCCTAAGCGCCCCTTTGGGCTGACGGAAGACGATCGAACCTGTCGTGACCTGCAGGACCGACTTCAGGCGCCCAAACCCGCCAAGTTGCATGTCGTTCACGGCAGTCCGGGAGACGATTTCGTGAGAGTTGCCCGCGGGATCGCCGAGAGCTTGCAGAAGAGCGAGCTGGCCGCGCCGGCAGTTGGCGTTGTGGTCAACCGCGTCGCTTTGGCTCGCGAGGTCTTTGAACAATTACGGAGTCTTGAGAACGAAACCGGGGCGGACGCTGTCTTGCTGATCGGGCGCTCGCGTGATGTTGGACGGGATCAGATCATCAAGAAGCTCGTTCCATTTCGAACTGGCGAGGCGCGCGAGTCGATCACGAATCCGCTCTTCGTCGTAGCCACGCAATGTTTGGAGGTGGGCGTCGATCTCGATCTAGACGGGTTGGTGACACAGGCTGCGTCGCTGGATGCACTTCGCCAGCGCTTCGGCCGACTGAACCGGGCGGGCCGTCGGAACGTGACCGCCGCGGGGGCGATTCTTGTGGGCGCCGGCGATGTCACAGCCAACTCCGACGACGCAATCTACGGGGACCGCATCGCAAAGACGTGGCAAGTTCTTCACCGAATTGCCCGTGACGACGTAGTTGACTTCGGTATCGAGGCACTGGAACGCAGTCTGCAAGAACTCAAGGCCGACATGGCGGCGCTTGCTGCGCCGCGGGACCGTGCGCCTGTAATGATGCCCGCCTACATGGATCTTTGGTCGCAGACCTCGCCACCGCCATCCGCAGACCCCGATGTCGGTTTGTTCCTACACGGTGTCGAACGCACGTCCGCGGGTGTCTCGCTGGTCTGGCGTAGTGACATCACCACGGCCGACTTCCAAGCCGGCTGTGATCTGGCGCCAATACTGGAACTCGTACCCCCGCGTGTTCCGGAGATGATTGAAGTGCCAGTCTGGTCGGCAAGAGCGTGGTTGGGACGGAGCGGGAACCAAGAACAACTGGCGAACATCTCGGACGCGGTCGAACGCGACAGCGGCCCGGTGGCGGCCAAGACCCGCGAAGGTAACCGTCCGGCGTTCCGTTGGGCTGGCGCCGACGACTCACGTACGGGGTGGGTGTTGCCGGACGAATTGCGGCCGGGAGACGTGCTCGTCTTGCCGGCCGACCAGGGTGGCTGCGACGCCTTCGGTTGGGCCCCAGCTTCCGACGAGCGTGTCACGGATGTAGCCGACGAGGCAGCGCGACCTTTTCAGGAACGGCGCCACGTGGTCCGGATTGCTCGCGACGTAGTTCTCGCCGGCCAGTGGCGCCGCCTGAGTGAGATTCTCGCGGATGACGGTGCCGCGGGCGACGAGTTGGTCGATCGGCTATTGGGCGCGTTGCCGGTTGAATCGTCGTCGATGTCGGGAGGCGGAAGCGAGGAGATTCCGACCACGCGGGCCGTACGTGCGCCGCTGGAGGCGTTGCGATATGCAAAGGGGCGGAAGAGCATTAGTGTGCACACTCCCTATCGGGGTGGTCGTACCGGAGGCGTGGTTCTTCTCGCCCAGCATGGAGTACAACCCCCCGGCGCGATTGAGACGGGGAGAGCTGACAACCGACCGGCGACTGAAGACGACGTGCTGTCGCGCGCGGCACGGAAACCAGTGAGTATCGATGAGCATACGCGCCATGTGGTTACGAATGTGGATCGTTTCGTACAGGTTCTTTGGGGTCGTGACGAACCGGTGGCGAGGGATCTGGAGCTTGCCGCGTTATTGCACGATGCCGGTAAGGCAGACGCACGCTTTCAGGATCTGTTGTCAGGTGGAGATGCGTGGAATCGCGCCGACGGTCCCGCGATGGCCAAGAGCGGTCAACAGTCGCCGAAGGGCGCTTGGGAACGAGCCGGGCTTCCGACTGGATGGCGTCATGAGGCACTGTCGGTCCGGATGGCGCGGTCGCATCCGCGATTCGCAGAAGCCAACGACCCTGCCCTCGTACTGTGGTTGATTGGTACGCATCACGGACTCGGCCGGCCTTTCTTCAGTTTCGCTGACTCCTGCCAAGGCAGTGCGGGTCACGATGACGTTTACGCTTGCCTCGACATCGAGCACTGGCGGCTAGTCGGTGGCCCCGGACCGCAGTCAATGGCATTTGACCTCGACGGTGCCGACTGGGCGGTAATGTACGAAGAACTTAAGCAGCGATACGGGATTTGGGGATTGGCGCACCTGGAGGCGGTTCTGCGTCTGGCCGACCATCGCGCTTCGGAGTTGGAACGACGGGATGTCTGAACGCTCTGTGTATCGCTTGGCGGGGTTGGAAGCCGATAACCTGCTGGCGTTCTTGGCTCTGTTGGGCCTCCTTCGAACGATCGAGCACGTGCGGCCCGCGTGGCGTCCACGCGCCGCCTGGACAGTTGACGACCCTCCTGTTCGACCAACCCTGACTGTGACCTCGCAAGCGACCGAGGACGATATCGTTGCCGCTGTTGCGGAAGGATTGAGAGAGCTGGCTCGCCACCACGAGTTTGGCCAACTCAAGGACTTGAAGCTAACTCCGAAGGAAGCGGCCGAGCATCTCCGCATGGCTGCGACCAAGGAGCGGTACACGTCCGATCTATGGGCGGCCCTGACCAGCGATGTAGCGATCCGAGACAAGAATAGGACGCAAGAGGCTGAACCGACGCCTCTGTGTTTGCTGTTCGGACAGGGCCATATGCATTTCATGTCCCGCTTGGCGTCCGTTCCGCAGGAGTCAGCGCCGCCGGCGAGGGGCGTTGGGCGAAAGAAAATCGCCATTGGCGAAACGGACTGCTTGCGTGAAGCGCTGTTCGAGCCTTGGAAACGCCCGGATGCGACCTTTTCGTTCCGCTGGGACCCGCGCGAGGACGTTCGCTATGCATTACGCGCTACGGACCCCACGGATTCCAAGACCAAGGAGACAACACAGCACGGCGCCAATCGCTTGGCAGCGATTGGCCTGTCCGTACTCACTGTCGTTCCGCGACTGAGCGGCGTGGCTGTTCGACTCGGCATCATCGGTGGAAAGCGTGAACGCCGCGGCAGGTTCGCCTTCACGTGGCCAATCTGGCGTGACCCGATTAGCTTGGCTACCATTCAAGCCATGCTTGGACACGCAGGACTCGGCAAGCGGGCCACGTGGGATGCATTGGGTATCGTCGAATTGCGGCGAGCACGGCGGATCTCGGTCGGGAAGTTCATGAACTTCACGGTGGCTGAATCGATGGACGAGCCGGAGGCCGAATCCCACGTTCCGCTATGAAGTGGGGCACATCGTGGGCGCTCGCGCCAGTTGGAGTCAGTGCCCACGACGATCTGACGGATTTTCCTGCGGAATGAACGGACTCCACGTCGCGCTCGTCCGGGCGCTATCATTGTTCTGTCGCGCTGTCCCCTGATGGCGCATGGAAAATGCGCGCTCCCCGTCGTCACCGTCCACACGTGCGTGAGGTCCACGTCCGATCGGGCGTCGATCTTGACGACTTGGCGCACCGCGTCAGTTACATCGGCAGCCCGGAACATAAGGACGTGGTCAGCTTCGCTGGCCCACCTCGATTGCGTGCTGACGCATCGTGTTGCCCTCTCGACACAGCCCAAGCTCAGGAGCAGGTCAACGAGTGGCTTCGTCGCGCGATCCGCGCTCGTGCAACGGGAGAGCCGTGGGAGGGGGATTTTCCTCGGTACGTGTGGTACAAACACGAGAACACGGTCTATGAAGGTCGATTGGTGAACCGAGAATTGGGCCAGTACAAGGGGTATCCGCTCCATCGGAACGAATGGCCTCGCGGCATCGAGGAGATGTATGGCGGTTAGGTTCGAGACCGAGTGGGTGGACGTGGCAGGGCTCGGCGGGCCCGAACTGGCCGCCACGTGGGCCGCGCTGCGCATCCAGATCGACGACGCCACCATCACCCGCGTCGTGGATCGGACCGATACGGTTCGGTCGCGCGTCTACGTTCCGCTGTACCCGCTTGCCGAGTCACTTGTCGCCAACTGGTGGTTCCTGCTCCACGAAGTCGAGAACCCCGCCAAGACGGACGATGCGGCCTTTCGGCGTCGGCACTCGCTGGTGCCGATCCGCGACGGCTACGCGTTTCCGCATCTTCAGGTGCTTCCGTCCGGTGAACAGGTTCAACTCACCTGGACATCCAGTTGGCAGCAGTGGTCCCGGATCGAGTTCTTGGACGAAGGGCGTGCATGGGTGGATCGGGAGGAATTTCGAGAGTGCTGCTCGGCCCTGGTGCAGCGTGTGGTGCAGCGGCTCGTGTCCCTTGGCATCGAGGGGACGTTCCTGCAAGAGGAGTGGGAGTCGATTCAGGGAGCGGATCAGGACGAAGCCATGTTCTGCAAGACTGCTGCAGGACTGGGACTGGATCCCTACGCCTTGGACGAGGCCGGACGGACTTCCGTCATCAATCTTGAGGACGCGCTAAATCAGGACTGGTTCGAAGAAGCCGTGGCCGTCCTCGATCCCGTTCGCCTCGATGCTCAGGTCGCCTCAATCGCCACCATGTTTCGGCCCGGTGAGTCCGGAAGCCTCTCGCTAGATCGTCTTCAGGCCATTAATCCCTTGCCGACCAGTGCCCACGCAGAGCAACAGGCGGACAAGCCGTGGGTTGCCGGATACACACTTGCGCGCCATGTGCGTCACCAGTTGGCGCTGGATGGTGTGCCGCTAGCCACTACAGCGGATCTGGCGCGCGCACTGGGCGAAGAGCCGGATGCCGTGAGAGCCGTCACCAAGGCCAGGAACCTCGGGGCCGCCGATCTCGTGGACGGCGTCGTGACGCGGGATGATAACGGTCTTCCCGCCTTCGCGGTTCGTCGCGGGCATGACACCGCTAGGAGATTCCAGTTCTGCCGCGCGCTGGCCGAGGTGCTGGAATCCCCGAACTCCGATGCATTGGTCACACGAGCCGGCACTGATCGCCAACGGTGGAACCGTGCGTTCGCGGCCGAGTTTCTGGCTCCGTCCGACGCGCTGCGGGCCAGAGTGCGCAGCCCGACCCTGGATGGGGACGCCGTAGACGAACTGGCAACTGAATTCGGCGTGTCGCCTTGGCATATCACGCACCAGATCCAGAACCACGGGATAGCGAAGATCCGATAGGCGTCCCGCCGCAATCAACCTGTCGGCCTACCGCCGGGCGGCGGATCGACCGAAACGATCTCTTGCCGCCTGACGGGAGGTTGCCATGGCGTCTGTTCCGGACCGTCGTGATTCGCCGGCCCCGCCTGTCGCCGCCGATGCGCCGCCACTGGTGCCGGCGCGTCTGGTAAACGAGTACGTCTACTGCCCGCGCCTGGCCTACCTGGAGTGGGTCCAGGGCGAGTGGGCCGACTCGTCGGACACGGTCGAGGGCCGGCACGCACATCGGCGGGTCAATCGCGACGGCGGCAGCCTGCCGCCACCGTCCGAGGTGGGGGACGCGGAGCGGGTCCACGCCCGTTCGATCACGCTGTCGTCGGAGCACCTGGGTCTGATAGGCCGGATGGACCTTATCGAGTCGGACGGGGGCAAGCTCACGCCCGTAGACTACAAGCGCGGCAAGCGACCGCATGTGGAGCGGGCGGCGTACGACCCGGAGCGGGTCCAGCTCTGCGCACAGGCGTTGCTCCTGCGCGAGCACGGCTACGAGTGCGACGAGGGCGTGCTCTACTTCGTCGGCAGCCGGGAACGGGTGCGGGTGGCATTCGACGACGAACTCGTCGCCGCCACGCACGAGGCGATTGCCGGGGTGCGGCGTGTCGCTGCCGAAGGCGTAATCCCGCCGCCACTGGAAGACAGTCCCAAGTGTCCGCGATGCTCACTGGTCGAAATCTGCCTGCCGGACGAAGTGAACCGGCTAACCAAGGCTGACATCACGCCGCGCCCCATCTCGGTGCCATGCACCGACGCGCTTCCGCTCTATGTTCAGGCGCCCCGGGCGCGAGTGTCGAAATCCGGCGAGACCCTCGTCGTTACGGCCGACGACGTAGAACTGGCGACGGCCCGGCTGGAGGAAACGTCGCAGGTCGTCGTCCTCGGTAACATCCATCTGACCACACCGTGCCTGCACGAACTCATGTGGCGCGGGATTCCCGTCACCTGGCACAGCTATGGCGGCTGGTTCTTCGGCCACACAATCGGCAACGGCCACAAGAACGTCGAGTTGCGCACCGCCCAGTACCGGGCGAGCTTCGACGAGCCGACGTGCCTCCAGTTCGCCCGGGAGCTCGTAAGCGCGAAGATCCTGAACTGCCGGACGCTGCTGCGTCGAAACTGGAAGCGTGCCGCGAGCAGCCAGTCGGTTCTGGTCGAACTCAAGGACGATAGCCGCCGCGCCAAAGAGGCTGGCTCGCTCCCGGAATTGCTCGGCATCGAAGGGACTGCTGCCGCCCGCTACTTCCGGGCTTTCGGTGCGATGCTGCACGAGTCGGCGCCGGGGGGCGAGTTCGGATTCGACTTCGAATCGAGAAACCGGCGCCCGCCGAAGGATTCAGTCAATGCGCTGCTGTCGTTCGCCTACTCACTGCTGGTGCGGGCCTGGACGGTCACGCTGACGGCGGTGGGATTCGATGCCTACCGCGGCCTCTACCACCAGCCGCGCTACGGCCGCCCGGCCCTCGCCCTGGACCTGATGGAGCCGTTTCGTCCCCTCATCGCGGATTCCGTCGTCCTTCAGGCGATCAACAACGGGGAAGTCCAGCCCACCGACTTCAAGCGCGCGGCGGGTAGCGTCAATCTTGGCTCGAATGCCCGGCGGTCTTTCATCTCCACGTTCGAGCGGCGGCTCGGCCATGAGATCGTGCACCCGCTGTTCGGCTATCGGGTCAGCTACCGGCGGCTGATGGAGATGCAGTCCCGGCTGCTCGGTCGGTATCTGCTCGGCGAGCTCCCCGAGTATCCGAACTTCACCACGCGCTGACGAGATGGAGCACCTGTACATCGTCGTCTACGACATCAGTGATCCCAAGCGATGGCGGCGCATCTTCAAGTTGATGCAAGGCTACGGCGAATGGGTGCAGCTCTCCGTCTTCCAGTGCCGCCTGAGCCGGCGCCGACACGCTACGCTGGTTGCGCGACTCGACGAGATGATCGATCATGCAGAGGACCATGTCGTCCTCGTCGACGTCGGCACGGCAGACGGGATCGACCCGCGGGTGGTCAGCTTGGGCAAGAAATTCCGTGCAGTGCGCCGCGAGCCGGTCGTCGTCTGAGGCGCTGCCGCGCGCGTTGCGAGCGCTCTGGTGCCAACAAGATGCCGGGCAGCGCTCGCACAGCGGGAGATCCTTGAAAACTCAAGACATAGCCTCCACGCTTCCAGACCGGCGGGTACTTTCGACCGCTGCTCGTCGGTCAAATCCGGGACCGCTCGCAAACAGGTGGTTAGCGCCTTTAGACGCAACAGCTTGCGAGCGGTCCGGCATCCGCGGAGATTCCCCGCGGCCTCATTGAAGCACATTGGTGGTAGTGATTTGTCTATCCCCGTAAGACGGCATCCGCGGAGATTCCCCGCGGCCTCATTGAAGCGTCGAGGACGAGTTCGTCCCCATCTTCGGCGTGCGGCATCCGCGGAGATTCCCCGCGGCCTCATTGAAGCCGCAACCGGCAGGTAAAGGTCCGCCACCATCGCGTCCGGCATCCGCGGAGATTCCCCGCGGCCTCATTGAAGCAGCAAGTCTGGAGCGCAGGATGCGCGGTCGGTCAAGGGGCATCCGCGGAGATTCCCCGCGGCCTCATTGAAGCCCTTCCGCTGGATCGTCAGATCGACCAGGCCGTTCGCCGGCATCCGCGGAGATTCCCCGCGGCCTCATTGAAGCATGTTGAAGCTCAGGAACGCCGCCTTCTCCCGCGGATGGCATCCGCGGAGATTCCCCGCGGCCTCATTGAAGCGCGCGGTCGTCCGCGACCGTGTGTCCGCGGGTCTCCATGGCATCCGCGGAGATTCCCCGCGGCCTCATTGAAGCACAACGTGTTCTGCATGCTGACGGACGTTCGCCACGGCATCCGCGGAGATTCCCCGCGGCCTCATTGAAGCATGTTGTAACGCCCTCTCGTTGCCCAAAAGCCAGCAGGGCATCCGCGGAGATTCCCCGCGGCCTCATTGAAGCGACACGTTGACGTTGGGGACTTCCGCCCCAGTGTTCGGCATCCGCGGAGATTCCCCGCGGCCTCATTGAAGCACATGGTGAAGGTGTTTTCCGTGCCCCGCCAGAGGCGGCATCCGCGGAGATTCCCCGCGGCCTCATTGAAGCTCTCGAATGAGCAGCGTCATCGCGCGTCGGCGCATGGCATCCGCGGAGATTCCCCGCGGCCTCATTGAAGCGACTTCCGCGAACGCAGCCTGCACGCCGGTAAGGCGCGGCATCCGCGGAGATTCCCCGCGGCCTCATTGAAGCTGGCGAGTAGCGATCAGGTCCTTACGGTCTGCCCACGGCATCCGCGGAGATTCCCCGCGGCCTCATTGAAGCATAGTCTGTGTCAGCAGCAGGTTCGTCGTTCCCCGCGGCATCCGCGGAGATTCCCCGCGGCCTCATTGAAGGACCGATGAGAACCAGGCGGGCGACCCGTTGCGCTACGTCATCCGCGGGGATTACCCGCGGCCTCATTGAAGGTCAGCGACACCGAAGGCTACGAAGTATTCGCGCGTCGCGTCATCCGCGGGGATTACCCGCGGCCTCATTCTGGTTCGGCAGACTCGTGAACCTGCAGGAATTCGTACCAGTGGTTGGTGTTGCGCATCGAACAGTCGTCGGTGAACAGCCCTTCGTGAGCCGTCCTACCATGGCCGTTTAGGGAGGGTGCGGTCGGCGGCGAGAGCGCGGTCGGGGAAACGAAATCTGTGAAGGCGAGCTGCCCAAGGTGCTTCAAGCCGCGCGCGGCGACGATCCACGATAGCGGCTAGCGACAGTGTTTCGTCGATGTGTCCGACGGCCTTGACGCGGCGGTGGTTGCCGCGTAGCGTGGGCCGTCTGATCTCTTCAATCCACGAGTCCTCCGTGAATTGCTGGCGCTGAACGGCGGCGGGCGATGAGCTAGGGTTGTTGCGTCGCGGTCCAGGGATGGCGTCTATGGTCCCGAGGAATCTCGTTCAAAAAGTGGGAATCGATGAGGTAATGGTTATCGGCTAACTGCAATCAAATCATTTAATATTAATGACTTACGAGTATTATAGAGCTAGCCCTGCCTTAACACCCAATACGAATCCGCCCGCGACATCCTTCCCCGAAGTGTGCAGTTTTCGGTTGCCATTGACAGACGGCCCGGCGCGGCGGTGATCCGCGCGGCGTCACGGCCCGCCACGCGGCGGCAATACGGGCCGGCCGGAGGACGGTGACGGGCTCGATTCCCACTTCCCGGAGGGACAATTTCGCCGGGAGCGACCCCGCGCGATGGGTGTGATTCGGGCACACCCATTGCGCCGCAAAACCACAGGTTTTCGGGGGGTCGCTCCCGGCATTACGGGCGGCGCAATAGGAACGGCCCAATTCTCGTCGAAGGCGCGATCCGTCCAGCAAACACGGGCCGTTCCGGTGCGGCGACCGGGCCGGCAAGATGTGATTCGGGCTGTGACAGAGGGGTGTTGACAGAATCACGCGCTGGCGTGGTCAGCGTCAACTACTCTCGCCGGTTTGCGCGGACTATTCTTGTCGGTTGCGTGAGACGTTATGGGCAGTCGGGACGCCCCCGTCCAGGCCGGGCCGCAAGGCCCATAACTGCAATCTGAGTGGCGGGGCGGGGGTTGTGTCAACCCGAAGGGCCGGAGCCCCACGGAGGAGGCGCGTAGCGGCTTGACACGCCGCTCGTAGAGGCTAACCGCGTCGCCGCGGCTGGAAACGTCCGACGGGCCACGGCCGCGGCGGGTGAGCGGTTCGACATCGGGCTACCTAGGCGCTGGCCGCGGGCCGGGCTGGGCAGGCTCCGGGACTAGATCGGTCATTCTCAGCCGGGAGTACTCCTTCACGGGCCAAGTTGGACGGCAGTTCAGGTTACATGACAACTTCTGTATCTCTTCCTTTTCGCTCCAGTCCAGATCATCGAGCCGGGTATTCTTCAGGGGGAAGAACTTGTATCCCCAATTGAACTCGCACGCTTTCGCCATCGCGAGGTGGACGGCTCGGTATTGTTGCTCCTCGCCTCTCGGTTGTCCGCGGAAGATTTTCTTAACATTGCTAACAGATTCTTTGAGCCGGCGGCCCCGGACCCCTTTTCCTGATGACTTGCCAACGTAGCGATACTCGGTAGCTGTATCGGGATCCACGGTACTAAAGAAATACAGATACGGCTTCGAGAGGTCGACTCCGTTCGGGTCCGTCCACTTCAGCTGCTGCCTTGCCATATCTAGCGTCTTTGCCTGCCCACGATCTCCGGGCAGGCCAAGGTACATTGTGATTTTCAGGGTGTCAACGCATGGCGATCGCGCCGGCCACCGGACCGATCGCGCCACAGTGGCCAGGAAGCACGAGTCTGGCCCGCCACGCCCGCGCTCATCCGCCGACGTCGATCTCGGCGGGCCGTCGAGTCCCCCGCTGGACACGCGGCCAGCGGCTCTCACCGCGCGGTGGTCGGTGGGCCGCGCGCATCGGCTGGGACGAACGTCGGCCGGTGCTACCCCGCCAGCGCGACAGGTCCGGGCGCTGCCGGGGGTTCGAAGGGGGCGCGCAGCGCCCCCTCGCCAGCCCCAATGTACGCACATTGGGTCGGCTGGCTCCTGCCATCTACAAGGCAGGAGCCAGTTGCTCCCGGTCACCGTTTCCGTGGTTCTTAAGCTGGTCATTTCCGATCGGGTGAGCGGGTACATTCTCAAGTGCGGTTGAGTCTCGCCGTCTTGAGGTCAGTCGCCGTCGCTCTCGCTCCCCGGACGTAGCACAGTCGCGGCCCCGTTCGCCGAAGCGGTTCTGGTCTCAGAACCCGAAGTGGTCCTGTCGCTGCGAAAGCTTGGTCCTGCGCCCGTGAGTTTCATAGAGCGACAGGTTCACCTGAACGGCCGAAACGAAGTGGAGGAGCCGCAAGGCTTGACGTGCCGCTGGACGGGGTGGTTCCGCTCCGCGGACTCGCATTGGGGTGTGATACGCTGCCGCCGAGGGCCACCCACACGGCGGTGAGGATGAAGCACTACGTCGTAGACACCGCCGTTGCTGCCACTACCGCCCTTTGCCTCGCGGTTCTTGTTCCACCGCTCTTGGCCCAGGAGCCACCGCCAACACAAGAACCTGCCGACCTGCGCGCCCGTGCCGAGGCAGGCGATGCCCAAGCGCAGTTCACCCTCGGGCTCAGGTACGCTGTCGGTTGGGGCGTGCCGTACGACGGCGTGGAAGCCGTCCGGTGGTTCCGTCTGGCCGCCGAACAGGGGAACGCCGAAGCGCAGTTCAACCTCGGGGCCAGGTATGCCAACGGTGAGGGCGTGCCGCAGGATGACGTGGAAGCCGTCCAGTGGTACCGTCTGGCCGCCGAACAGGGGTACGCCGCCGCCCAGTCCAGCCTCGGGGACAGGTATGCCGACGGTGAGGGCGTGCCGCAAGACTACGTGGAAGCCGCCCGGTGGTTCCGTCTGGCCGCCGAACAGGGTGACGCCACCGCCCAGTTCAACCTCGGGGTCATGTACGGCGACGGTGAGGGCGTGCCGCAGGACGACGTGGAAGCCGTCCGGTGGTACCGTCTGGCCGCAGAACAGGAGCTCGCCCAAGCGCAGTTCAACCTCGGGGTCAGGTATTACAACGGTGAGGGCGTGCCGCAGGACTATGCTGAAGCTGTCCAGTGGTACCGCTCGGCCGCTGAGCAGGACTTGGCCAACGCGCAGCACAACCTCGGGATCATGTACGCCGATGGGCAAGGCGTGCCGCAGGACAACGTCGAAGCCCACATGTGGTTCAACCTAGCCGCATCCCGATTATCCGGCGCGGACCGTGAGCAGGCGGTCGCTGCGCGCGACCACGTGGCCGAGCGGATGACACCGACGGATCTGAGCGAGGCGCAACGGCGCGCGCGGGATTGGGCGAACGCTAATCGTTACGCTCGTTGATCTTCGAGGTCCAGTTCACCCCGACACCGCCGCCGACGAACGAACCGGAATCGCGAAGGTGTTGTGCTGCGTCTGGCGCGGGAGTTTCTGGCTACAGAGTTCATGGACAACGTCTGCAAGAGTATCCGCTTGGACCAGATGCAAACGAACGACCACTCGAGCAGCACAGTGGAGGGCGTGTCAAATCAAAGCACGCGCTGTCAGCGCGCGTTCCATCAGCTAGTAGAATCGATTAACCATGAGTATAACCAATCCATCAACCAGAAACACTTGCCTTCACCTCTTCTGTGTTATAGTGCTGAGCACGGAAGTACTTTCCACGACTACTACCGCCCAAGACCTGCCAGACACGCTCCACCCCCCACCATTTCTGGAGGCCACAGACCTTTTCGGGACGTTTCGCTGGGCCCCACGTGGAATTGTGCTAGACGAAGCAACCGTCTTCGACGCAGACATCTACCCACACTTTGTTCTGTTCGGAGCAAGCAGTTGTCGTGGCACTTCCCGACCGTCAAGCTCCGGCCAACCCTGCATCTCGATAACTCCTGCGATCCGTCTTCGTATGGAGAATAAGGACTCGGCTCCTATAAACTCACCGTCGTTCGTGCCTCGAGTGAACTTTCAGTGGCTATTCTACGACGACAGAGGAACGACGAGAAGCTTTGGCCTTCACGCTGGACACCACTCGAACGGCCAAGCTGGCCACTTGTTCCAGTGGGAGGACACCGGGGAAAATGTCCCCAGTGAGCATAATAGGTCACTTGTGGATTACCTTGGAAAAGGCTCCATAATACCGGATACGGAAGAAGGCAACTTTTCAGTAAACTACCTCAAGGCGTCATTTGACTATGCGAGGTATGACGAGACAGACAGAGCGATTGACGGACATCACTTGGCTGTTAGCGTCGAGTGGTTCCCAGACCAGTGGCTGTACGCTCCATTACGCAATGAAGTGTACCCCGCATTGTGGCTTCGTGGGGGCTTCGGCATAGCATCCGCCAATGCGCCATTGTGTCGACGATCCGAATTGCTCTTGAAGGCAACTGCCTATGAATACGTGCGCGAACTCGCGGCGTCGGGATCTGTCGAGTGGGGCTGTATCTCTAGTCCAGAGCGTGGCCTGGGGTTTTTTCTGAGGTACAGCTATGGGAGAGACGAGTACAACTCCTCTTTCTTTATCGACCCAGCACACCGTATTCAATTTGGTCTGACGGTAAACCGCCGGAGAACTTTTGGTGGAGACTATTGAAGGGCCAAGGGGACGAGAACCTCGCCGACGCTTTCCGCGCACCGCGGCGGGGTTGTTTACTAGGTATCGTGTGACGGTACCACGTTCCGCGGTTGCTCCCGCGAAGTAGTGGGCCTTCATGCGGCTGGTCTTCCAGTTGCCGCTTGCCGACCGTCACGTTCCGACGATCGGCGACCAACGATTCAGGGTGATTCCCAGCCACGTGTATCGCCTCAATGTGCTCGGTGCTCGGACATCGTAGGAAATGGCAGCCGTGAACCGTACCGGGTTTTCCAGAGACTGAATTATGTGACTCCGGCCACCATGGCTGGAGTCTCTTGACGGCGATAGTACTGTTCTTCGCACTCGACCGGAGGGACGTATCCGATCGGGGCGAGGAGTCGCCTGTTCCAACGCGTCGAGCACCAGGTCGGTGCGAAGCGTCTGCGTAACCCGCCATCCGATGATGCGCCTCGCGAATGCGTCGACGACGAAGGCCACGTACACGAAACCGCGCCACGTTGCCACGTAAGTCAAGTCGGCCAGTCAGAGTTGGTTGGGGCGAGTAGCTGTGAAGTTGCGTTCGTCCAGGTCCTGCGGACGGTCGGCCGCGTCATCCGGGATCGTCGTCGTCAGTCGGCGGCCGCGGACTGCACCCTGCAGGTTCAACTCGCGCATCAACCGCTCGATGGTGCATAGCGCAACCTCTCGCCGCAACTGCCGCCACACCTTGCGGGAACCGTAGATCCCGCGGTTTTCTGTCCAGACACGGCGAATCTCCACCTACAGCTGGCCATCCGCGCACCGCCCGCGCCGGCAGCCGCGTCGGGTCCGCCTGCCGGGCCTTGTGCGCGTGGTACGTCGCCGGGGCGATGGGCGGCACGTCGCAGACCGACTCGACCCGCCAGGCAGCTCGGAGTCGTCGGCGCGGCGGGCTTCAGAAGCCGCTCAACCGGAGCGTCGTGCGCGCGCCGCCCGCCAGGTCTTCGAGTTCGACGGAGGCTTCACCCAGGGAGACGATCCGGTAGCGTCCTTCGACGGTGTCGCCGGCCCGCCCATGATGGACGTCCCGGTCGTTGGTCAGGACGGCGACCGGGCCCTCGGCCGCGCCCACCTCGACGATGCCGATGAGCCGCAGGGAAATGCCCGCGGGATGCGGGGCGCTTGCTGCGCCCGGCGCGTTGGGAGCGATTGTCGCGTCGGGAGCGGCCGCCGCGGTGCGTTCCGGCGGTGGTGGTGAAGGCGACCGGCTGGCGGGCGGCTCCGGACCCTCCGGCGGGGTCGCCGGACCGAACCGGAACGGGTTGCGGCGGATGTCACGGGGCGGCGGACGCTCGGCGAACAGGCGCTCGAGCCGCAGATCGGGGATCGCTCTCGCCGCACTCGCCGCTGCAGGATCCGCCGGGGCGGGGGATCGCGAGGCGTCCGACGGCGGCGGACCCGCGGCCGGCGGCGCCGCGCCGCAGCCGGCGTGCGCCAGGGCGCAGGCCAGCAGCAACGGCAGTCCCCGCGTCAGCACGGTTCGCATTCGAAGACCCATCGTCAGCCCCTGGCGGGGGGAGAGTATGCTCTTGGCAATGGTCATGACGCAAGGGTGGCGAGTTTTCGCGGGCGGCGTGGCGGCGGTCGTGCTGGCCGCGGGCCTGACCGCGCGGCCGGCCGCAGCCGACGAGATCCAGTTGAGCATGGACGCGGGCCGGGTGACCCTGGTGGCGACCAGGGCGCCGTTGACGGACGTGCTCGCGGCGTGGTCGCGCGTGGGGGGTACGCGCTTCGTCGACGCGGAGGCGGTGGCCGGTGAATCGGTGACGCTCCGCCTGGTCGACGTCGCGGAGTCGGAGGCGTTGCGCGTCCTGCTGCGCCCGGCGGTCGGCTACGTGGCGGCTCCGCGCCGCCCCGGCTCCACGGGGATCTCGCGATACGACCGGGTCAAGCTCCTGGGCACGGGCCGCCTTGCCCCTGCGCCGGCCGCCGCGGCCGGCGGACGCGCCGGTGGCGACGGCCAGGCAGGCGCGGGGACACCGGCGGGCGCGCCGATGCCGCTGGAGGACATGCAGCGGCTGCTGGACGCGGTCTCCGGCACGACGGGCGGCGTTGCGGCTGCGGCTGCTGCGGCGGCGCCCGGCGAGGTCGGCAGCGCCCCGTCCGGCGCCGATGACGCCGGGACAGTCCGTCCCGCTCCCACCACACCGTTCCCGGGGATGGTCGTCGAACCCGGTCGGCCATGATCGCCCCCCCCGGAACACGAGCGGCGCCCGGGTGGCGCCTTCCCGCCGTGTGGCTGCTGGCCGGCGTGGTGGCGGTCCACGCGAGCGCCGCCAGCGCGGCGGCGCAGGCGGTCGGCGACCGCAAGTGGGAAGTGGAGGTGAGCGGCGGCGGAGAGTTTTCGATCCGGCCCGTCGACGGAGCCGCCCTGCCCATCGAGCCGGGCGAGCCCTTCACGACGGTGGCCGGCGAGCCGAGCCGCCGCGTGCGGTCGTGGTTCTTCGGCGACGGCGCCGCGCTGCTGAACGAGGCCGTCGAGGGGTTCCGGGACCAGATCGACGTGCCGCCGATCGATCCGCTGGACGAGGTGCTCGGCACGGGACTGCTCGGGCCGCATGCCACCGGCGGCGTGACGAGCCTCCGCGTGACGCGCGTCCTCAACCGGCGTTTCGCGGTCGAGTTCAGCGGCAGCTACAGCACCTACCCGCGGGTCGGGCTGGTGGACACGGCGTCTGCCGGGATCCGGCAAAGCCGGGAGAGCTTCGAACCGACGTGGGCGCCTCTCATGCTCGTCGGTCCGTTCGACAGGTCGACGGTGGGCTCCGCCACCGCTACGTGGCGGGAAGGGCGTCTGCGGGAAGCCGCGGTAACCGGCGTGCTCCAGGTGACGTTTCCGACGGCCGGCCGCGAGGCGCCGTACGTGTCGGTGGGCGCCGGGTACGTGGACGTGTCCGGCGTGCTGCCGAGCAGCGAGGTCGTCGGCACGTACCGGTTCAGGGTTCACCGTGAACACCTTTTCGAGCAGGTGGATGCGGTCACCCTTCGGTCTTCGAGCAGCGGCGGGGCGGTGGTGGGTGTTCTGGGCGGCGGCGTCAAGGCGTACCTGTCGGATCGCTGGGGCCTTCGTCTCGACGTGCGCGCGCTGATCGGACCATCGACGACGTATCTCGAGGTCGATACGGACCCGCGCGTCCACGCGGACGATGGCTTCGATGCCGTGGCGTCGCGGACGGCGCCGAGCATACAGTTCGGCAACGAGGCGGCGGGCGTGCCGTCGACGCTGGGATTGCCGGCGCAGGGGCTCCGCACCTGGTCGGCATCGGGCCTGCTGGTGCGTGCCCGCGTCTCGCTCGGCGTGTTCTGGCGATTCTGAGGACGAACGGATGACGCGGGAGACGGGCGCGCAGTTCGGCCCTCTGCGCCGATGTCAAAGGCAACTGAAGCCTGCACACTTCCAGCGGGCGGCGCGCGGGGTGAGTCTGGCGGTGGCCGGCCTGCTGGCGGCGGCCGCCTGCGGCCAGTCGCCGACGGCGCCGACCGCGACGCCGGCGGCGGTGGAGCTCATCACGTACACGGGCCTGGTGTTCGAGCCGTTGGTGTTTCACGACCTGGAGCACCGCGCCGCCACCGGCAACACCGCCTCATGGGGGGGTGAGTTCATCACGCCCATTCCCGGCGCCCGCGTGACCATCGTGGGCGGGCAGCCACACGGGCGCACGGCGGTGACGGATGCGGAGGGACGGTTCGCGTTCGAGGACTACCCGCAATGCCGGCTCGAGTCGGCCGAGTGCCTGTCGCGGCGGTTCCGGGTGGAGAAGGCGGGCTACGAGACGCGGGATCTGGGCGCCTCCGATCCCTTTTGGCCAGATGGCCGTGCCAACCCTCCGGAGTACAGCCCGATCCGGAAGCGCATTCCGATGGGCCACGCGTGGCCGAACGACCCGAAGATCCAGCGGATGCGGCGGGACCTGCCGGCGGTGCGTCCGCTGTTCCTGTTCGAGGACCCCTATCTACGCGACCTCGCGGGAACCTACGGCGGCAACCTCATCACGGTTCGCGACCTGGATGGAAGCCCGGAGACGCTGCACACGGTTGCGCACGAATACTGCCATGCCCATCAGCGCTGGGTACAAGACCCCGACGGGGTGGGGTCATATGACGGTGGGGACTGGGAATATTCCCCGGAAGGCCGGGCCTTCGTCGCCGCGTGGGAGGCGGACCGGCGGACCAACCATCCGTTCCTGGATTACGTCGAAACCCGCTCGCGTCGTTATGGAAAGAAGAATCGCTACGAGGAGTTCGCGGAGATCTGCGCGCATTGGTTCTACGAGGACCCGCCCGGGTGGTCGTATTACAGGGAACTGCTGGGCCATGTCCCCGTAGGACGAGAGTACTTTCGGGTCCACCTTCCGCACCTGCACGCCTTCAGCGAGGAGTGGCTGCGGTGGCGCCGGTGGGGAAGGCGGCGGTGAGGGCCGCGTCCGTGTCTCGCGGGTTGAGCCTGGCGGTGGCCGGCCTGCTGGCGGCGGCCGCCTGCGGCCAGTCGCCGACGGCGCCGACCGCGACGCCGGCGGCCGTGGAGCTCATCACGTACACGGGCCTGGTGTTCGAGCCGTTGGTGTTTCACGACCCGGAGCACCGCGCCGCCACCGGCAACACCCGCAGCTGGGGGGGTGAGTTCATGCCCATTCCCGGCGCCCGCGTGACCATCATGGGCGGGCAGCCTCACGGGCGCACGGCGGTGACCGATGCGGAGGGACGGTTCGCGTTCGAGGACTACCCGCAATGCCTGCTCGAGTCGGCCGAGTGCCTGTCGCGGCGGTTCCGGGTGGAGAAGGCCGGCTACGAGACGCGGGAGCTGGGTGCGTCCGATCCCTTTTGGCCAGATGGCCGTGCCAACCCTCCGGAGTACAGCCCGATCCGGAAGCGCATTCCGATGGGCCACGCGTGGCCGGACGACCCGAAGATCCAGCGGATGCGGCGGGACCTGCCGGCGGTGCGTCCGCTGTTCCTGTTCGAGGACCCCTATCTACGCGACATCGCGGGAACCTACGGCGGTGGCGGCGGCGGCGGCGGCCTCATCACGGTTCGCGACCTGGATGGAAGCCCGGAGGCGCTGCAAACACTTGCGCACGAATACTGCCACGCCCATCAGCATTGGGTACAAGACCCCGACGGGGTGGGGTCATCTGACGGTGCGAACTGGCAATATACCCCGGAAGGCCGGGCGTTCGTCGCCGCGTGGGAGGCGGACCGGCGGACCAACCATCCGTTCCTGGATTACGTCGAAACCCGCTCGCGTCGTTACCGAAGGAAGAACATCAACGAGGAGTTCGCGGAGATCTGCGCGCACTGGTTCTACGAGAGCCAGCCCGTGTGGCCGTATTACAGGGAGCTGCTGGGCCATGTCCCCGTAGGACGGGAGTACTTTCGGGTCCACCTTCCGCATTTGCACGCCTTCAGCGAGGAGTGGCTGCGGTGGCGCCGGTGGGAAAGGCGGCGGTGAGGGCCCACGCCGCCTTGACGCGCGCCGACGGTCTCGTCTACAGTCCGCGGCAGTCGGTAGGTCGGAGTCGTCGGTCGTTCGAAGTCGTTGGCGGTCTTTTCGTTCGCTAATCCCTTCTCGGCTTTCGGTTCTTTGTAACCAGCGGTCCGGATTGTGTCCGGACGCGCCGGTGGAGTGCTGCGTGGCCGCAGTGTGCGTCACTGCGCCATGCCGGGGCGCGGAATGCATGGGGAGGGTACATGATGCGAACGACGGGTTCCTGCCGCCGGCTGGCGGTCATCGGCGCTTTCGGGCTCCTGGCGGTGCTGTCGGCCGGCGAGGCCGCGGCGCAGCAGGAGTTCACCGAGGGGTCCTGCAGCAACTTCGCACTGTCCTCGCCCAGCGACGACTTCGAGGCTGCAGGCGGGCCGGGCTCGTTCACGGTGTCGTGGACCTATAAGCCGCCCGAGTCCGGCAAGATCTGCCTGGCGTTCTGTACGGAGGGGGCCTGCCGGCCGTTGGCCACCCCGAGCACGACGGACAACTGGATCACGATCGACAGTTGGGCGTCGGGCACCGTGTCGTACACGGTGGCCGCCAACGACGCCAGCACCAAAAGACGCATCGGCAGCATAACCGCCGCGGGCATGACGTTCACCGTGAACCAGAACGGCATTCGGTGCGGCGCTTCACCGGACAAGGTGGCGCCAACGTCCGGAAACGCACCCCGCTGGGGCAAGTCGTTCTACGTCACGGTTACGGGCAACTCGCTTTGCGATTGGGACGTGAGCAGCAGCGACACGAGCTGGATCGCGGTGTCGCCGTCGCCGGTATTCGGCGGCCGGAAGGTGAAGGTCACGGTAGCTCGGAACGTCGGCCGGGCGCGGAACGGCACGGTGAAGATCGGGGGGTCGACGGTGATGGTGTCGCAGGACGACGGCTGTTCGACGGCCTCGACCCCGAGTTCGCTGAGCTTCGGGTACGGCTCGGGCAGCAAATCGGTGAGCGCCGGGGGCTCGTCGTCGGAGTGCAACTTCCCGGTGTGGGACGACCGGGGCTGGATCTCGACGGACAAGTCGTCGGTGCCGGGGGACGGGTCGGTATCGGTGTCCGTGACCGATAACGACGGCCCGGCGCGGTCGGGGACGGTGCGGATCGGAAACTCGGCGGTGACGGTCTCGCAGGACTCCGGGTGCTCGTCGTCGGGCTCGACGGCGTCGCTGAGCTTCACGAGCGGCTCGGGGAGCGAGTCGGCGACGGCGGGCGGCTCGTCGGCTTGCAGCTTCCGGGTGAGCGACGATCGGGACTGGATCTCGGTGGATTCGACGAGCGTGTCCGGCGGCGGCTCGGTATCGGTGTCGGTGACGGCGAACGACGGCCCGGAGCGGACCGGCACGGTGAGGATCGGGGGCGCGAGCGTACAGATCACGCAGGCGGACGGCTGTTCGTCGTCGGGCTCGACGGCGTCGCTGAGCTTCACGAGCGGTGCGGGGAGCGAGTCGGCGACGGCGGGCGGCTCGTCGGCGTGCACGTTCAGCGTGAGCGACGACCAGGACTGGATCTCGGTGGATTCGTCGACGGTGTCCGGGGGCGGGACGGTGAACGTCTCGGTGACGGCGAACACCGGCGGCGAGCGTACGGGGACGGTGACGATAGGCGCGGCGAGCGTGTCGGTGACGCAGTCGGCGGCGGCGTGCCCGGCGTCTCCGGGCCTGACGCCGACGGCGGTGACGTTCGGGGAGGACGGCTCGGGCGACGGAGGCGTTGCGGTGAGCGGCTCGGACCACTGCAGTCATGCGGTGACGGTATCGAGCGGCGCGTCCTCGTGGCTGAGCGCCGATGTCGCCTCGGTCGCCGGCGGCGGGACGGTGACGCTGAGCGCGACGGTGAACGCGGGCCTCGAGCGTACGGGGACGGTGACGGTCGGGACGAGCAGCGTGTCGGTGACGCAGTCGGCGGCGGCGTGCTCCGTCGAGCTGACGCCGACGGCGGTGGCGTTCGAGGCGGACGGGTCCGGGGCGGGCGGCGTGACGGTGAGCGGCGCGGACCACTGCAGCCACGCGGTGACGGTAGCGGGCGGCGCGTCCTCGTGGCTGAGCGCCGACGTCACGGAGGTCGCGGGCAGCGGGACGGTGACGCTGAGCGCGACGGCGAACGTGGGCGGCGAGCGGACGGGAACGGTGACGGTGGGCGCGGGCGTGGTGGCGGTGACGCAATGGGCGGCGACGTGTCCGCCGGCGCCGACGGTGACGCCGGGGGTGGTGAGCCACGCGCGCGCGGGCGGCTCGACGCCGGTGGCGGTGCGCGGGTCGTCGACCTGCGAGTACACGGTGAGTTCGGTGGAGACGTGGGTGACGCTGGGTTCGGCGCAGGTGTCGGGCGGCGGCACGGTGACGGTGACGGTGGCCGAGGACGTCGACGGCGCCGGCGTGCGGCGCGGGACGGTGACGATCGGGGAGTCCGGGTTGCGGGTGGCGCAGGGGAACACGACGCCGGTGGCGGCGGCCGACGCGGTGACGGCGTGGCGGGAGACGGAGACGCCGGTGCCGGTGCTGGACAACGACACGGACGCCGACGGCGATCCGCTGTCGGTAACGAGCGTCGTGACGGGGCCGTCGAACGGGACGGCGGTCGTGAACGCGGACGGCCTGTCGGTGACCTACGCGTCGGCGGCGGGCTGGTCGGGGGTGGACACGTTCACCTACCAGGTGATGGACGGCGTGGGCGGGTCGGCGGATGCGACGGTGACGGTGACGGTGCGCGCGGCGACGCCGTTCACCGACCCGCTGCTGACGGCGGGAAAGACGCCGATCAAGGCGGCGCACATGACGGAGTTGCGGACACGGGCCAACGCGGTTCGCGCGGGTTGCGGGCTGGCGGCGGCGACGTGGACGGACCCGGTGCTGACGGCTGGGGTTACACCCATTAAGGCGGCGCACATGACGGAGTTGCGGACGGCGGTGACCGAGGCGTACGCGGCGTGCGCGCAGACGGCGCCCGTCTGGACGGACCCGGTGCTGACGGCCGGGACGACGCCGATCAAGGCGGCGCACATGCTGGAGCTGCGCGAAGCGGTGATCGCGCTGGAGTAGCGGACCGGAGACAGCCGTTTTCGTCGATCGTCATCGAGGTCGCCCCGCCGCCCGGCATTGTTTTGCACACGAAACACGGAGGCTGGCAGGACGCGAGAAGTGGAATGCACGGAAACGAAGGGGATTACATACCAAAGTGCCGGCGCAGGCATCTTTCGATATAAACCCCAAACTTACGAATCTTCTACGCCTCTCTGGGGATTCTTGGGCGGCTTTGACTGTGCCTGTTTATACTCGCGCCAAGTCATGTAGAAGAGCGAGCTAGCTAACAATATGTAGGCGGCAACCATCCATCTGTGAATCTCATGGCTACAAGCTAATGGGAGTTCACCATGAAAAAAGATATGGCCCGCCTGCACTACGACAAAGGCAAACGCAAGGATTCCCGCTATACCCAAGGGACGCTCTCCGGGCTTCAAGAGCCAAGAGAGCGTGGCAAGTGAGAGTCCCAAGAGGACGTAGATCTGTGTCGGTGCAAAGGACGGCTCAGGCGGCATGTGTGTCGAAATCTGCGAAGTACGGCCTGAGTGCTACCGGACGTTGCTTGAAGATTGATGGGAACACTGGCATGGCGCGGGTACAGTCGATGATCTTGCGGGAGCGGTCTCGTGCGCCGAGGTCGTGACAGGAAACGTAAGCCTTCCTGCCGTCAACAATCTTGTAGTGGACGCGCCTGTGATCCTTGGTCCTGTGGATGATCTCGGCGTTGTCGGGGAAGGCTTTGAGTACCTCCTCGACCCGAGTTTCGCCGGTGGGTTGATTCAGCATGCATCGCACATGGAACTGGGGATCGGCCAGCTTCTCTTCAAGCAAGCTGACAACATCTTCGCTCTGGTAGAGTGATTTCTCACCAGTGTCTCCATCGTCGTACATGATGATCTCGTGCTGGGCCTCGCGGAATAGCTCCAGGCAGGTCTCGATTGCGTCCTTGTCGGTGTTCGGGGGAAGCTCCTCTACGACGATCCGAGAGATCTTCACGGTGGCGACGAGCATCGGGATCGTGGCCAGGATCACGATCACGCCGAGCACGTTGAGGGGGTCCATCTGTACTCCTTCCAGATGACCCGCCAGTCCATTCTGACGGCAAAAAACCGACATCTCTACGGTATCACATGATTCTTGTCAAGGGGTCCTGCGGAATCCGCTCTCGCCGGACCCGCCGCTGGAGGATCCGCCGGGGCGGGGGATCGCGAGGCGTCCTGCGGCGGCGGACCCCGGCCGGGGGCGCCGCGCGGCAGCCGGCGTACGCCAGGGCGCAGGCCAGCAGCAACGGCAGTCCCCGCGTCAGCCCCTGCCGGGGTGAGAGTATGCTCTTGGCAATGGTCATGACGCAAGGGTGGCGTCCCGCCCCGACCACACCGTTCCCGGGGATGGTCGTCGAACCTGGTCGGCCATGATCGGCCGCCCCGGAACACGAGCGGCGCCCGGGTGGCGCCTTCCCGCCGTGTGGCTGCTGGCCGGCGTGGTGGCGGTCCACGCGAGCGCCGCCAGCGCGGCGGCGCAGGCGGCCAGCGACCGCAAGTGGGAAGTGGAGGTGAGCGGCGGCGGCGAGTTTTCGGTCCGGCCCGTCGACGGAGCCGCCCTGCCCATCGAGCCGGGCGAGCCGTTCACGACGGTGGTCGGCGAGCCGAGCCGCCGCGTGCGGTCGTGGTTCTTCGGTGACGGCGCCGCGCTGCTGAACGAGGCCGTCGAGGAGTTCCCGCACCCGATCGACGTGCCGCCCATCGATCCGCTGAATCCCGTACTCGGCACGGGACTGCTCGGGCCGCATGCCACCGGCGGCGTAACGAGCCTCCGCGTGACGCGCGTCCTCAACCGGCGTTTCGCGGCCGAGTTCAGCGGCAGCTACAGCACGTACCCGCGGATCGAGCTGGCGGCCACCGCGTATTCGCGGATCGAGCGAAGCCGGGAGAGCTTCGACCGGACGTGGGAGGCGCTTCTGCCTTTCGGCCCGTTCACCGAGTCGACGGTGAACTCCACCAATACCGGGCGGGCCGGGAGCCTGCGCGAGGCCTCGGTAACCGCGGCGCTCCAGGTGACGTTTCCGACGGCCGGCCGCGCCGTGCCGTACGTGTCGGTGGGCGCTGGCTACGTGCAGGTGTCGGGCGAGCTGCCGAGCGGCGACATCGCCGGCACGTACCGGTTCAGGATTCACCGCGAACACCTGTTCGAGCAGGTGGATGCGGTCACCCTCCGGTCTTCGAGCAGCGACGAGGTGGTGGTGGGCGTCGTGGGCGGCGGCGTCAAGTTCTACCCGTCGGATCGCTGGGGCCTTCGTCTCGACGTGCGCGCCCTGATCGGACAATCCGCGACCTATCTCGAGGTCGATGCGGACCCGCGCGTCCGTGCGGACGACGGCTTCGGCGTCGTCGCGTCGCGGACGGCGCCGAGCATCCAGTTCGGCAACGAGGCGGCCGGCGTGGCGTCGACGCTGGGCCTGCCGGCGAGGGGGCTCCGCGCTTGGTCGGCGTCGGGGCTATCGGTGCGCGCCCGCTTCTCGCTGGGCCTGTTCTGGCGATTCTGAGGATGGGCGGATGAGGCCAGGGTCGTGGTCCCGCCGCCCGGTTGCAGCGGCGGCGCGCGGGTTGAGCCTGGCGGCGGCCGGCCTGCTCGCGGCGGTTGCCGGCTGCCAGTCGCCGACGGCGCCGACGCCGGACCCGCTGCCGCCGGAGGCGTCGGGTCCGGTGGAGTTGATCACGTACGGGGGCGTGGTGTTCGAGCCGCAGAGCGGAAACACACTGGGAGGCGCTTGGCCGGACCATGGCGGCACGCCCATTCCCGGCGCCCGGGTGACGATAGTGGGGGGACAGCCGGACGGGTGGACGGCGGTGACGGATGCGGAGGGCCGGTACGCGTTCGAGGACTATCCGAAGTGCGAGCGCCACTCGGCGGAGTGCCGCTCGCGGCGGTTCCAGGTGGAGAAGGCCGGCTACGAGACGCGGGAGGTGGGTGCGTCGGACCCCTATCTCTACCGCGAGCCTCTCCGCCCGCGCTACAGCGCGCTGGAGAAGCACGTCCCGATGAGCCGCGAGTGGCCGGCCCACCCGTCGATCCAGCGAATGCGGCGGGAGCTGCCGGCCATACATCCGCTGTGGCTGGTCGTGCGGCCCGAATTCGAGTTTGGTGGGAGCTGTTGCAGCTTCGGCGTCATCGTCGTCCACAGTCTTGAGGACCTGCACGCGGTTGCACACGAGTACTGCCATGCCCACCAGAGGTGGTCAAACTACCGAGCAAGTCTTATCGGTGGCGCTGATCCCTGGCTGCGGAGCCCGGAAGGCCTGGCCTTCGTTGCCGCCTGGGAGGCGGATTTGCCGACCGGCGACCCGCTATTGCAGATACTTGAAGTCCGATCCAGCCGTAACGGAATCAGGAACCGCCACGAGGAGGGTGCGGAAGTCTGCTCTCTCTGGTTCACCGGCGAGGATCAGCTCTATGCTCCGCTCCTGGGCCATACAGGGCGGACTTACTTCCGCGACCGCCTTCCGCACCTGTATGCGTGGGCCGAGGAGTGGCTGCGCTGGCGGCATTTCGGAGAGCGGCCATGAGGGATTCGCGCCGGTTGCGGCGGGTTGCGCGCGGGTTGAGCCTGGCGGCGGCCGGTCTGCTCGCGGCGGTTGCCGGCTGCCAGTCGCCGACGGCGCCGACGCCGGACCCGCTGCCGCCGGAGGCGTCGGGTCCGGTGGAGTTGATCACGTACGGGGGCGTGGTGTTCGAGCCGCAGAGCGGAAACACACTGGGAGGCGCTTGGCCGGACCATGGCGGCACGCCCATTCCCGGCGCCCGGGTGACGATAGTGGGGGGACAGCCGGACGGGTGGACGGCGGTGACGGATGCGGAGGGCCGGTACGCGTTCGAGGACTATCCGAAGTGCGAGCGCCACTCGGCGGAGTGCCGCTCGCGGCGGTTCCAGGTGGAGAAGGCCGGCTACGAGACGCGGGAGGTGGGTGCGTCGGACCCCTATCTCTACCGCGAGCCTCTCCGCCCGCGCTACAGCGCGCTGGAGAAGCACGTCCCGATGAGCCGCGAGTGGCCGGCCCACCCGTCGATCCAGCGGATGCGGCGGGAGCTGCCGGCTGAACATCCGCTGTGGCTGGTCGTGCGGCCCGAATTCGAGTTTGGTGGAAGCTGTTGCAGCTTCGGTGTCATCGTCGTCCACAGTCTTGAGGACCTGCACGCGGTTGCGCACGAGTACTGCCATTCCCACCAGGACTGGTCAAACCACCGAGAAGGTCTTCTCGGTGACGCTAATGCGTGGTTGCGGATCCCGGAAGGCCGGGCCTTCGTCGCCGCCTGGGAGGCGGATTTGCCGACCGGCGACCCGCTATTGCAGATACTTGAAATCCAATCCCGCCGTAACGGAATCAGGAATCGCCACGAGGAAGGTGCGGAGGTCTGCGCTCTCTGGTTCACCGGCGAGGATCAGCTCTATGCCCCGCTCCTGGGCCATACAGGGCGGACGTATTTCCGCGCCCGCCTTCCGCACCTGCATGCGTGGGCCGAGGAGTGGCTGCGCTGGCGGCACTTCGGAGAGCGGCCGTGAGGGATCCGCGCCGGTTGCGGCGGGTTGCGCGCGGGTTGAGCCTGGCGGCGGCCGGCCTGCTCGCGGCGGTTGCCGGCTGCCAGTCGCCGACGGCACCGACCCCGGATCCGACGCCCCCGGAGGCGTCGGGTCCGGTGGAGTTGATCACGTACGGGGGCGTGGTGTTCGAGCCGCAGAGCCCAAGCGGAGAGGGCATCGGAACCTCATGGGGAGACGATGGCATGGTGCCCATTCCCGGCGCCCGGGTGACGATAGTGGGGGGGCAGCCGGACGGGTGGACGGCGGTGACGGATGCGGAGGGCCGGTACGCGTTCGAGGGCTATCCGAAGTGCGAGCGCCACTCGGCGGAGTGCCGCTCGCGGCGGTTCCGGGTGGAGAAGGCCGGCTACGAAACGCGGGAGGTGGGTGCGTCGGACCCCTATCGCTACCGTGAGCCTACCCGCCCGCAATACAGCGCGCTGGAGAAGCACGTCCCGATGAGCCGCGAGTGGCCGGCCCACCCGTCGATCCAGCGGATGCGGCGGGAGCTGCCGGCCACACATCCGCTGTGGCTGGTCGAGCGGCCCGAATACGTGTTTGGAGGGAGTTGTTGCGCCTTCGGCGTCATCGTCGTCAAGAGTCTCGAGAACCTGCACACGGTTGCGCACGAGTACTGCCATGCCCACCAGGACTGGTCAAACCACCGGGCAGGTCTTCTCGGTGACGCTGATGCGTGGTTGCGGATCCCGGAAGGCCTGGCCTTCGTCGCCGCCTGGGAGGCGGATTTGCCGACCGGCGACCCGCTATTGCGGATACTTGAAATCCGATCCAGCCGTAACGGAAACAGGAACCGCCACGAGGAAGGTGCGGAGGTCTGCGCTCTCTGGTTCACCGGCGAGGATCAGCTCTATGCCCCGCTCCTGGGCCATACAGGACGGACGTACTTCCGCGACCGCCTTCCGCACCTGCATGCGTGGGCCGAGGAGTGGCTGCGCTGGCGGCATTTCGGAGAGCGGCCGTGAGGGATCCGCGCCGCCGTCTTGACACGCGCCGGCGGTCTCGTCTACAGTCCGCCGTAATCGGTCGGTCGGAGTCGTCGGTCGTTCTCGGTCTTTGGCGGCCTCTCGCTCGCTAATTCCCTTTTTCGGCTTTCGGTTCTGTGTGAACGGCGGTCCGGATTGTGTCCGGACGCGCCGTCGGTATGCCGCGCGGCCGCAGGTGCGCGCCGCCGAGGCATGCCGGGGCACGGGTTGTTACCGGGGGAGGGGTGCATGATGCGAACGACGGGGTCCTGCCGCCGGCTGGCGGTCATCGGCGCTTTCGGGCTCCTGGCGGTGCTGTCGGCCGGCGAGGCCGCGGCGCAGGAGGAGTTCAGCAACGGGTCCTGCAGCGACTACGAACTGTCCTCGGACAGCAAGAACTTCACGTATGAAGCCGGGTCGGGCTCGTTCACGGTCACGTGGACGTATACGCCGCCGAAGCCCGGCGCCATCTGCTTCGACGCCTGTACGGAGGAGTACTGCCGGACATCGGCCAGACCCAGCACGTCGTCCAGTAGCTGGATCACGATCGACAGTTGGGCGTCGGACACCGTGTCGTACTCGGTAACCGAGAACGACAGCACTAATCGCCGCTCCGGCACCATATACGTCGGGGACACGTCGTTCACCGTGAACCAGAGGGGCGTTGTCTGCGAGCTATCGCTATCGACAACGTCCGAGGACATCACCAGCGGCGGGAGCTCGTTCAACGTAACGGCCACGAGCCACTCGGCTTGCAAATGGGACGTGAGCGACAACCGGAGCTGGATCTCGGTGGGTTCGACATCGGTGTCCGGCGGCGATTCGGTGAGCGTCACGGTGGATCCGAACGACAGCCCCCGGCGGACCGGCACGGTGACGATCGGGGGTGTGAACGTACAGATCACGCAGGCGGACGGCTGCGCGGCGAGCTGGTCATCGGGGTCGATGGAGTTCACCGCGGGCGGCGGCACGCAGACGGCGACGGCGGGCGGGTCGTCAGCGTGCACGTTCAGCGTGTCGCCGGGCCAGTGGATCACGGTCGATTCGACCTCGGTGCGGGGAGGCGGTTCGGTACGGGTCACGGTGGCCGCAAGCGACGGCCCGGCGTGGTCCCGCAACGTGACCATCAGCTACGGGGGCCAGAGCGACACCTTCAGCGTGTCGCAGGCGGACGGCTGTTCGTCGTCGGGCTCGACGGCGTCGCTGAGCTTCACGAGCGGCTCCGGAAGCGAGTCGGCGACGGCGGGCGGCGCGTCGTACTGCAGCTTCCGCGTGAGCGACGACCAGGACTGGATCTCGGTGGATTCGACGAGCGTGTCCGGCGGCGGGTCGGTATCGGTGTCGGTGACGGCGAACGACGGCCCGGAGCGGACGGGCACGGTGAGGATCGGGGGCGCGCGGGTACAGATCACACAGGCGGACGGCTGTTCGGCATCGGGTTCGACGGCGTCGCTGAGCTTCACGAGCGGCGCCGGGAGCGAGTCGGCGACGGCGGGCGGCTCGTCGGCGTGCAGTTTCAGCGTGAGCGACGACCGCGACTGGATCTCGGTGGACCTGTCGTCGGTGTCCGGGGGCGGGACGGTGAACGTCTCGGTGACGGCGAACACCGGCGGCGAGCGTACGGGGACGGTGACGATAGGCGCGGCGAGCGTGTCGGTGACGCAGTCGGCGGCGGCGTGCCCGGCGTCTCCGGGCCTGACGCCGACGGCGGTGACGTTCGGGGAGGACGGTTCGGGCGACGGAGGCGTTGCGGTGAGCGGCTCGGACCACTGCAGTCATGCGGTGACGGTATCGAGCGGCGCGTCCTCGTGGCTGAGCGCCGATGTCGCTTCGGTCGCCGGGGGCGGGACGGTAACGCTGAGCGCGACGGTGAACGCGGGCATCGAGCGTACGGGGACGGTGACGGTCGGGACGAGCAGCGTGTCGGTGACGCAGTCGGCGGCGGCGTGCTCCGTCGAGCTGACGCCGACGGCGGTGGCGTTCGAGGCGGACGGGTCCGGGGCGGGCGGCGTGACGGTGAGCGGCGCGGCCCACTGCAGCCACGCGGTGACGGTAGCGGGCGGCGCGTCCTCGTGGCTGAGCGCCGACGTCACGGAGGTCGACGGCGGCGGGACGGTGACGCTGAGCGCGACGGCGAACGTGGGTGACGAGCGGACGGGCACGGTGATGGTGGGCGCGGGCGTGGTGACGGTGACGCAGTGGGGCGTGACGTGTCCGGCGGCGCCGACGGTGACGCCGGAGGTGGTGAGCCACGCGCGCGCGGGCGGCTCGACGCCGGTGGCGGTGCGCGGGTCGTCGACCTGCGAGTACACGGTGAGTTCGGTGGAGACATGGGTGACGCTGGGTTCGGCGCAGGTGTCGGGCGGCGGCACGGTGACGGTGACGGTGGCCGAGGACGTCGACGGCGCCGGCGTGCGGCGCGGGACGGTGACGATCGGAGAGTCCGGGCTGCGGGTGGCGCAGGGGAACACGACGCCGGTGGCGGCGGCCGACGCGGTGACGGCGTGGCGGGAGACGGAGACGCCGGTGCCGGTGCTGGACAACGACACGGACGCCGACGGCGACCCGCTGTCGGTAACGAGTGTCGTGACGGGGCCGTCGAACGGGACGGCGGTCGTGAACGCGGACGGCCTGTCGGTGACCTACGCGTCGGCGGCGGGCTGGTCGGGGGTGGACACGTTCACCTACCAGGTGATGGACGGCGTGGGCGGGTCGGCGGATGCGACGGTTACGGTGACGGTGCGCGCGGCGACGCCGTTCACGGACCCGGTGCTGACGGCCGGGGAGACGCCGATCAAGGCGGTTCACATGACGGAGCTACGGACACGGGCCAACGCGGTCCGCGTGGGTTGCGGCCTGGCCGTGGCGACGTGGACGGACCCGGCGCTGACGGCGGGCGTGACGCCGATCAAGGCGGCGCACATGACGGAGTTGCGGACGGCGGTGACCGCGGCGTACGCGGCGTGCGCGCAGACGGCGCCCGTCTGGACGGACCCGGTGCTGACGGCCGGGACGACGCCGATCAAGGCGGCGCACATGCTGGAGCTGCGCGAAGCGGTGATCGCGCTGGAGTAGCGGACCGGAGACAGGGAGCGGGGTACGACATTGTCGGCGGCGCCCGCGCGGGGCCGCGTTCTGAAAGGCAAGGAGGGGCATGATGCGGACAAGGACGAGAATGCTGGCGGCGGCCCTGGCGGTGACGGTGGCGGCAGGCTGGGCCACACCGGCGTGGTCGTCGTCGGACTCGACGACGACACCGGTGATCCTGTCGGCGCAGTTGAGCCACGACGGGACGATGCTCGTGATCACGGGGGTGAACTTCGGTACCTCCAGGCCGACGGTGCGGCTGGGGACGACGGTGCTGTCGATTACCAGTTCCATCGCCACGTACGCGTCGATGCCCCTGCCGGCGAACCAGAGCGACGGGACGTATCTTCTGTCCCTGACGCGGGCGGACGACAGCGCGATCGCGCTGTTCTACGTGACGCTGGGGGCCGTGGGCCCAGCGGGGCCCGCGGGGCCCGCTGGGCGAGCCGGGATGGACGGTTCGGCGGGCAGGGCGGGCGCACCGGGCCCTGTCGGTCCGGCGGGCCCCGCCGGACCGCCGGCGCCGCAGTCGGCGGGAGACGAGAACACGCCGTTCGGCACGAGCGTGCTGGCGAGCCTGACGACGGGGTCGCGGAACGCGGCGTTCGGCCACCATGCGCTGACGAGCCTGACGACGGGCGAACGCAACGGCGCGTTCGGCTACCAGGCGCTGCGGAGCGCGACGACGGGGTCGCGGAACGTGGCGTTCGGCTACGACGCGCTGACGAGCCTGGTCGATGGCGGCGCGGGCGGGCGCGCGCAGTTGAACACGGCGGTGGGCTACCGCTCCCTGGACCTGCTGACGGCTGGCGAGCACAACACCGGCGTGGGCGCGCGGACGCTTACGGCGCTGACCGACGGAAACGAGAACACGGCGCTGGGGCACCGGGCGCTGGCGGCGCTGGCCACGGGCAGCGGGAACACGGCGTTGGGGCACCGGGCGCTGGAGGCGAACACGAGCGGCGGGAGCAACATCGCGATCGGGTTCGAGGCCGGCAACGTCAACACGACCGGCAGCAACAACATCTACATCGGGAACGTCGGCGGGGCGTCGGACGAGGCGGGCAAGATCCGGATTGGGACGGCGTCGACGCATGACGAGACGCACCTGGCGGGGACGGTCAACGCGACGGCGTTCGCCGGGGACGGCTCCGCCCTGACGGGCGTGGTGGCGGTCTACCAGTAGGGAGCGGGCTGCAAGACAGATGACGGTCCGCGCCGGCCGGCGCTACGTCCGGGTGTGGTGGCGGGCGGGGGCCGTCGCGGTCGTGGTGTCGGCCGCGCTGCTGGCGGGCGGCTGCGCGGCCGGGCGCGCGTTCCGGCAGGGCGCCGAGGCGGCGCGCGCCGGGCAGTGGGACGCGGCGGTGGAGTACTACCGTCGCGCGGTGGCCGACGACCCGGACCGGCCGGAGTACCGCATCGCGCTGGAGCGGGCGATGCTGGAGGCAGCGGGGGCGCACGCCGTGGATGCGGCGGCGCGGGAGGCGGCAGGGGATCTGAACGGCGCCCTGCACGCCTGGCGGCGCGCGTATGCGCTGGACCCGTCGCACGGGCAGGCGGCGGTCAGGATAGCCAGCCTGCAGCAGACGCTGCGCGAGCAGGCGGCGGCGGCGCGGGCGCCGCCCCCCATCGAGGCGCTGCGCGAGCAGGCGCGGCGGCAGATGCAGCCGCCGCTGCTGGACCCGGCGTCGGACGAGCCGCTGTCGGTCTCGTTCGCCGACGCGAGCCTGCGGGCGATCATCGACTTCCTGGGCGAGGCCGGCGGCATCAACGTCACCTACGACGAGGGCTTCGAGGACGCCACCTACTCGGTGACGCTGCGGGGGCTGGCGTTCGAGGAGGCCCTGACCCGCATCCTGGCCGCCAACGGCGCCTTCCACGCCGTGGTCAACCCGACGACGATCGTCGTCGCGCCGGACACGCCGGCGGCTCGTGCGGCGTATGCGCCGCAGGTCATCCGCACCTTCTACGTCTCGCACGCCGACGTCGAGGAACTGACGGGTCTGCTGACGGCGGTGGTCGGCGGGATAGACGCGTCGTCGCCGCCGCAGTTCTTCGCGAACACGGCCGCCAACAGCATCACGGTGCGGGCGACGGCGGCGGTCGCCGGCATCGTCGAGCGCGTCATCGCGGCCAACGACAAGCCGCCGGCCGAGATCATCATCGACGTCGAGATCCTCGAGGTCAACCGCGACCGGGCGAAGCGCTACGGGCTGGACCTGTCGCAGTACTCGATCACGACGACGTTCTCGCCCGAGTCCGCTCCCGGGGCCGCGGCCGAGTCCGACGAGGCGGGCGGTCAGGCGCCGGGAGCGTTCAACCTGAACACGATCTCGCGCGGCGTGAGCTTCGCCGACTTCTACACGGCGGTGCCGGCGGCGGTGGTCAACTTCCTGGAGCAGGACAGCCAGACGCGGCTGGTGGCGCAGCCGCAGCTCCGGGGCCAGGAAGGCACGGAGCTGAGCCTGAACCTGGGGCAGGAGATCCCGGTGCCTACCACGGCGTTCACGCCGATAGCGGCGGGCGGGGCGTCGTTCAACCCGCTGACGTCGTTCCAGTACCGGCCGGTCGGCGTGATCCTGAACATGACCCCGCGGGTGACCTACGAGAACGAGATCGTGCTCGACCTCGAAGTGGAGAACTCGACGGTGGGGCCGCCGATCTCGGTGGCCGGCCAGTCGCTGCCGACTTTCGGGACGCGCAACGTGGAGACGCGGCTGCGGCTGCGCGACGGCGAGTCGAACCTGCTGGCGGGTCTGCTGCGGCAGGAGGATCGCCAGTTGCTGAAGGGCATTCCCGGGCTGTTGCGCCTGCCGATTCTCCGGCGGCTCTTCTCGGCCAACGACGAGTCGGTCCGGCAGACCGACATCGTGATCCTGCTGACGCCGCGCATCGTGCGGGCGCACAACCTGACGCAGGACGACGTCAGCCCGATCCACATCGGGACCCAGCGCGACGTGGGCGTGACGGGGCCGCCGCCGGAGATCGCGGCGGCGCCCGAAGCCGGCGCGACCCCGGAGGACGCCGCCGGCGATCCCCCCGCGGACGGCGCACTGGCCGATCCGGACGACCCGGATGCGCCGCCGCCAGGCGAGCCGGTGGCGCCACCGCCGAACCGGTAGCCCCATGCGGATCTGGATGCGCCACGTCTGGTACCTGGCCGCGGCGGCGTGTTGCGTGGCGTGCAACGCGACGCCGCTCGTGGCGCCGACCGCGTCGACCCTGAGCCTGGCCGTCGCCGACACGATCGTCCCGTCCGGCGGCTCGACGACGGTGACGGCGCGTGTCGTCGAGTCGGCCGGCACGCCCGTGCACGACGGGACCGTCGTCAGCTTCTCCGCCACGCTGGGCGCGGTCCATCCACCCGAGGCGCCCACGGTGCGCGGCGCCGCGCGCGTCACGTTCACGGCGGGGCAGGCGTCCGGCGTCGCCGAGATCCAGGCCTACTCGGGCGGTGCGGTCAGCGAGCCCGTGCAGGTGACCGTCGGCGCCGCCGCGGTGGCGTCGGTCCGCCTGACCCTTCGACCCGGAAGCCTTCCACCGGGGGGCGGCAACGCGACGCTGGCCGCCCTGGTCCTGGACACCAACCAGAACCCGATCCCGAACGTGCGCGTCGTCTTCGGCACGACGGCCGGCGCGCTGCGGCAGGGCGTGGTGATGACCGACGGCAACGGCGAGGCGCGCACGGTTCTCAGCACCACGGCGACCGCCGAGGTGACCGCGTCGGCGGGCGACGCGGAGGCAACGGCCACCGTCACCGTCGACACCCCCACCGAGATCACCATCACGTCCACGCCGGCGGCGCCGGTCGCCGGGCAGCCCGTCACCTTCGCGCTCACCCTCGTCAACGAGACCCGCGCCATCCGCGGCGTGACCATCGCCTTCGGCGACGGCGAGTCCCGCGCCCTGGGCGCGGTCGGCGCCGCCAGCGTGACTCATACCTACGAGGAAGCCGGCGTCCGCACGGTGACGGTCCGGGCGACGGACGTCGCCGGCCACGTCGCGGTTTCGTCGATCGTCATCGAGGTCGCCCCGCCGCCCGGCATTCCGGTGACGCTGTCGGCGGCGCCGTCCGACCCCGTGGCCGGCCAGCCCGTCACCTTCACCGTTACGGTTACGCCCCCGAACGGCGCGCCGGCCGTGCGCGACGTGACGGTCGACTTCGGAGACGACTCGAAGGCCGAATCGCTCGGCGCGCTGTCGGGCAGCCGCACCGTGGCCCACGTCTATGGCGCGCAGGGCAGCTACATCGCGACCGTGACGGTCGCCGACGGCACGGGGCGGCAGAGCCGGGCGTCGGTCGGCGTCACCGTCCGGGCCGCCCCCCGCATCGGCGTCGAGGTCAGCGCTTCCCCCGCCGCGCCGGTCGCGGGCGAGCCGGTGACGTTTACCGTGAGGGTCACGGCCCCGGCCGGGGCGCCGGCCGTGCGCGACGTCGTGATCGACTTCGGGGACGACTCCGAGGACGAATCACTCGGCGCCGTGAGCGGGAGCCGCACGGTGGCGCACGTCTACGAGAACGGGGGCAGCTACATCGTGACGGTAACTGCGCGCGACGATGCCGGGCGGCGGAGCACGGCTTCCATCGGCATCACCGTCGGCTAGGCGGACTCCGGGATGTAACGCACGCCAGCGCGCCGCGACGTTCGGTACCTTCCGGCCTGTTGCAGACCTCCAGCCAGTTCTTCCCGACTCGCGCGTCCTCGCCGACCCGGCAAAAATAATTGTCGCTGATCACGAGGGCCGTCTCAGTCGGAGTTGAGCGCCCGACCGGCACGCAGGCGCAATCGAACTACACTCATTCTTCAGGGACGTCGGCGTGCGCTACCGCCACCATTTCCGGCACCAGAGCGTATGCGTCTCTCTATTGTCGCCTTAATTCGTCTATTGATCACCAACATGTCGCCATATAGCTGGTATCGTCTTAGTCCGTTGCTCGCGCATGGTCCGGACCTCGGGTGCGAGTGCGGTCGACCTTCGCCATGCAGGTACCGTCGATATTTGCTTCCGGCTACGAAAAAGCCAAGCTGCTTGATCCGACGCTCGCCGCCACGTACATGGCCCACATGCGCGTCGGCGATCCCCTGGCCGATGCGGTCATGCGCGATCTCAAGGGTCTGGACCGGGCGGAAAGCCAAAGGTTGTTTCGAGCCGCCTTCGAGCAGCAGGACGCAGTCCTGAGCGGCGCACCGCCGAGCCTCCAGCGCTTCGTCCACGAGGTGTCCACCGTGCCGGCGTGGTACGACCGCGCCGTGGCCTACCACGGATGCCGCGTGTTCCTCCACAACTCAGACCAGTTCCTGGCGGCGTTCGCCGCCGGCGCCATCGTGGAGGGGTTCGCCACGAGGATCAGCAAGTCGTTCGCGATCACCGGCAGGATGATCGACGACGGCGTCCGCAGATTGAAGCAGAACCTCCGGCACCTGCTGGACATTTTCCTGCCGCGCGGCGTTGAGCCCTCCGGTGACGGCTGGAAGCTGACGCTGCGCATCCGTATCGTGCACGCGCGGATCCGGGCGTTGCTCAAGGAATCCGAGGAATGGGAGCACGACAACTGGGGCCTGCCGGTCAGCGCGGCGCATCTGGCCTTGGCGTCGGCCGCGTTCTCGGCGCGCCTGATCCAATTAGCGGAGAAGCTCGGCGCCAGGTTAGACAGCGATGACCGCGAGGCGTTCATGTCGATCTGGTGCTACGACGCCTGGTTGATGGGCGTGCCGGAAGCTCTGCTGTTCCATAGCCACGCGGAGGGACTGCGGTTGTTCGAGCTCGGCAGGCTCTGCGAGCCGCCGCCGGACGAAGACGCGATCGCCCTCGCGCACTGCATCGTCAACAGCGCGCCGGTGGTCATCGGCGTCACCGAGCCGAAGGCCCGCGCCGACTTCGCCCAGTACGCCTACCGCATCGCCAGGGAGCTGGTCGGCGACGCCCAGGCCGATCGGCTGATGTTCCCGCCCAGGCGGCCGCTTCCAATCCTGCCATGGCTGCGCCTGCGGGAGCGCATCAAGCGCGGGGTGGGAAGGTTGGTTCCGGTCGTGGGCAAGATTTTGCGGCGGCGGTCGTTCACGCATGTCCTCAGCCTCACCGATCTCGGCGACGCGGGCATCACGTACGACCTGCCGGATCATGTCCGCTCGGACATGTCGAGCCGGTGGTAGCGAATTGTCAGGCAGGACAGTAGCGACTCTGCCACTGCGGCCGAGTTGGATCGGCTCTGGCCGCAACCTGGGCGTTGACTGTGAGGAGCCGGCCCGACCCGAGGGCGAGACCTCGGTATCGCCGGACGGCACACCGTGGTCGTCGGAGGCTCGAGGCGCGACGCCCAGTTCCGAGCTGGGAGTCCGGAACCGTGAACACCGTTGGTTGCAGGTGGGCGTCCGGCTGACGGAGGCGGCGCAAACACCAGTTCCACTGTTCGTGGAGTTGGCTGGCGAGCGCACGGAAACCGGCTCGGGACGGGTGGAGCACCGCCTTGGCCTGATCGGCGCACTGAGCTTCTGAGCACGAGCGGCGTTGGACAGCGGTCGCGTGCCGTGACCGGGCCGTCGAGCCCTTCTCGGTCGAAGCGTTGCGACCACTTGCTCACGCTCGGTGCGCTCACCCCCAGACGCGAAGCGACTTACTGCTGCCCGACCCCTTCGCTCCGTAGCTAGCTAGTCCCGCACCAGCGGGCGCCAAGCGAGCTCCCAGCTCAGCGGCGCCTCCGCGGGCAGATAGCAGGTCTGGTGATCGCACGCCTGATATGCCAGCACGCCCTCGACCCTGAGGGTGGCGCCGGGCGCCGAGGCCAGCGCCCCGATTTCGCGGCGCATCGGGATCGTGACGTCTTGCACGAGCCGGAACCGCTCTTGGTAGATGGCTACTGTCTCGCCGAGCGGCTCGAAGCGATACATCTCCGAGGGTGGGTACGTCACCTCGTGGCTCCGCAGGAAGTCCGGCGCGGTCAGGCGCAGGCGGATCACTTGGTAGCCGTGGTCGCCGGGCGCGTAGACGTGCATACCGCTCCTGGGCGTGACGTCGACCACGAACGACAGCCGGTTGCCCGGCGCGACCACGTCGTCGGTGGCCCATGCGACGGCCGCGAGGTGGTCGGTGGCGACGCGGGTCGCGGCCCGGTCGGGGGCGCCGGGAATCGAGTCCCCGAGGCGGACCACGATGCTCGACGCGGTGGAGCGCTCCTGGATCGCCTCCTCGAAGAAGCGCGCGGTGACGCGGCCTGACTTGTCCAGCACGAACGTGCCGGGGTGGGGGATGCCGTAGAACCGGCGCATCATCTCGCGCCGGTCCTCGGGCGCCCGCGCCGGGTCCATCTCCTGATTCAGGAGGCCGTAGGCGCGGATGGTGGCCGAGCCCTCGTCGGACAGGAGCGGAATCTCGATGCCACGGGCCTCCGCGAACCGCGCGAGAATCGTGATCGGGTCGTAGGTGACGACGGCGATGCCGAGCCCCTGGTCTTGGAGGTCCCGGTAGCGACTTTGCAGCTCGACGAGCTGCGTCTTGCAGAACGGTCACCAGTCGGCCGAGCGGCTGAACACCAGCATCAGTCCGTTCGGCCCCATCAGCGACGCGAGGTCCCGGTCCGCACCCGTCTGGTCGGTGAGGGAGAAGTCCGGCACGGCGTCGCCGACCTGCGGTCCGGCCGTTGCGAAAGGCGCGATTCTCATCAGTTCAGTCTCCGAGCGTCAGTCCTCCGGCCCGTGCCGGAGCACTTGCCTGTCAATCCCCGTCTCGGAACGCCTGCGCATCTCGTCCCCTCAGCCACCGGCGCTTGATATCCGCTTGCGGTCGAAGTGGAACGAACCCGCCAAGAACACCAGTCCCAACACGGCCCCACTCATTTCCGCCGGTCCATCACCGGCGGCCACGTGCGCGCTCAGGGCGAGCAGCAGGTGGTAGAAGAACCCCGCGTACGCAAGGTTCTTCAGGAACGGCGACACGTTGCTGAGGACTGCGGCCACCCCGAGCAGCTTCGCGATCTCCAGCGGCACGATGATGTAGGTCGGGTACCCCAAATGCTCGAACGACGCCCGAGCCCATGCGTAGTCGAGCAAGGCCTGCGCCGCGCTGCCGACCATCAGGACCGCCAGCAACCCGGTGAAGACCCAGAACAGCAGCCGTTCCCACTCAGTGGTTCGCATCACGCTCCTTCAGCACGACGAGCAGCAGCCCCCCCCATGATCGCGAGGTTCTTCAGGAAGTCGATGACCGTGCCGAAGTCGGCTTCCGCACGCAGCGGATTCTCCATGAGCGCCGTGACGGGAAGCAAGACGGCTGTCCTGCCCGTCAACTCCACGCCAACCGTGCCGTGCAAGGAGGTAGTCGTACATGAATCCGGTGTAGACGTGTGCATCCACGACCGCGGGATCACTCCACTCGTTGTCGTCGTCGCACCACGATCTACGCTCCAGACTCATCGAAGGGGCGCTCCCGTGGTCATTGTTCCCTCGGCGGGAAGGCGGCGCGAAGCGCGGAACATCTGGCGCTCCCAGCCGGACGAGAGCATGCCGAACTGGCCGCCGACCATCAGCCGCCGGCCCCAGGCCGACTGGTTCAGCAAGCCGAACCACGTCAGCAGCCCGCCGCTCGAAAGCCGCATGCCGTACTCGCCCCGTGCGTCCAGGGCCCACGCCTCCGGCACGTAGCGCCGGTGGACCGGCCCCTGCCATAGCGTCGCGCCGCCGGTTGCCGTGTCACCCCAGCGCGGCGACACCGACAGCGACAGCCCGGTCCGGTCGCGGCTACCGACGCCGAGCGTCAAGCCCACGCCCCGTTCCCGGTAGCCCGAAGCCGAGTGCAGCACCAGCAACCGGCCCTGCGCGTCCATCCGCACACGCCCCGCCGCGAGGCGGGTCCCGGCCACTACTTCCAGACCTGTCCCCGTCAGGCCCGCACCGCCGTCGCGCCGCACGTGCAGCTCGCCGAACGGAGACAGCGACAGTCCGTTGTCCCAGCGCACGGGCCGCGACAACTCCGCGCCCGCCCGCACCTGGTTGACCGCGGCCGTCTGGGCGTCAATCGTCTCCTCTCCCGCCGCGGTCCGGAGCTGCGCCCACGCCGCGTCAGCCCGCGCCGCGAAGCGCAGGCCGCCGCCAGAGGCTCCGATCTCCCGCCGCACCTCGGCCAGACCCACTTGCAGGCTCAGGTCGCTCGTCCCCGTGCGGCCCGACACGCGCACGTTCGCCGCCGAGCCTCTGCCGCCGCCCGCCGTTGCCCACACCGAGGTCGGACCGTCCGACCACCGCACGAAGGGGTAGGCGGTCGTCAGGCGCGTGGAGAGCGCGCCGCGCGAGGAGCCCACCCGCCAGTCGCCGCCGCCGAAGCTGCGCGAGACCGCAACGCCCGCGAGCCAGTGCTCCGACAGCGCGGTGTCCACTCCCACGTAGGCGGTCCGAACGTCGCCCTGGTAGCCCGCCGCCGACGGCGTCCCCGCGAACGTCTGGATGTCGCCCTGTCCCCAAACCTGCCAAGACCGGCCAGGATTCGCCGTATCGGCCGCCTCCTCGCCCAGTGCGAGTTGGAACTCCGAGCCCCGCAACGGGTCCATCCCCATTCCGAAGCCGCCGAAGCCGCCGAAGCCGCCCAAGAGCTGCGCCGCCGCCTGCGCCGACACTCCGTCGAGAGGCACTGGGCGGCCCAACACCGTCAGACGCGAACCGCCGGGCGCGCCGTTCACCGACACACGCCGTCCCAGCGTCATCCGCGCGCTCGCCAGATGCGATCGCGCCATCGCCGCCAGCGTGTCGCCCAACACCGCCCGCACCAGAAGGTCGCTCACCCCCACCGCGAATGTCTGCTCCGCCGTCAGCCCGTCCGGATCCTCCGCCGTCACCGTCACCACCGCCGACCCGTACACCACCGGCGTCAGCGTCATCAGCGTCCCGGCCACCGAAACCACCGCCACGTCCGCGTCCGACGACAACGCGCGGTAGCTCAGCGTGTCGCCGTCGACGTCCTCGAAGAACGGTCCGAGGTCCACCGACTTCTCGCCGCCGCCCTCGTCGAACGTCTGGTCCGGGATCACCCCCACTGCCAGCGGCGCGTCGTTCACCGAGACGACCGCCACTTCCACCGCCGCCTCCGCCGTATCCCCGTTGCCGTCCATGACTACGTAGGTGAAACGGTCCGTCCCGTGGTAGTTCGCCTCCGGCGTGTACAGCACCCCCCGCGGTCCGCTCGCCGTGCTTCCGTGCGCTGCGGCTGAGACAGTCCGCACCCGTAACCCGTCCCCGTCCGGATCAATGTCGTTCGCCATCACGTCTATCATCACGGCCGTATCCTCGGCCGTCTCCGCCACGTCGTTCGCCGCCTCCGGATGCCCGTTGGCCGGCGTCGAACCGCCGCTCTCGTCGTCGCCGTCCGTGTCGTCCGTGTCGTCGTCGCCGTCCGTGTCGTCGTCGCCGTCCGTGTCGTCCGTGTCGTCCGTGTCGTCCGTGTCGTCCGTGTCGTCCGTGTCGTCCGTGTCGTCGTCGCCAGGGTCGTCGCCGAACTGCCACTTGCATTGCGCGGTGACGTCCGGGGCGTCCTTGAGCCTGTATTCGAATCCCTTGAAACCGGCGAAGGCCCGCCGCAACGAGGACAGAGGGGAGTGATAGAAGGAGATCGATCGACCGGACGTTGTGATCGGAAGGGATCCCTGCCAAGGCTCCGAGTTGTCTTCGGAGATCGGCCGATACTCCGTCGCCATCTCCACCGCCGGTGCGGGCTTGAGCAAGAAATCGATCTGCGGCTGCATGGAGGTGTCCGTGACTGTGGCGCCGCACGCCGGGACGCCCTTGACGGACAGATCCCACGTGTCGTTGTCCCGCACGATGAAGATGATCTCCTGGAAGGGGAATGGCCTCCCACAGGGTACGGTGACGCGTCGCTCAAGCGAGACGCGGTGGTCGCCAAGCGCGTTGTTGTAGTGGAACGTGGCGCGCACCTTCTTCCCTGTGTTCGAGTCCTGCTCGTTCCAGCTGTATGACTGCGGAGAGAGGCCAAGGAGGGTGCTGTCGGACGCGACAAAGTCGATCACGGCCGGGGCGCAACCCTGCTCCACCAGATAGCTGAAGGTGACGTCGTAGGACAGCCCCTCCTGTACAGAGAATCCAATGGGCTCATCGTCATAGGCCACGACAATTAACGAATGGCTGACGCCGCCATAGTTGGCGCCGCTTGCGGTGTAGGTGACCGTCGCCCTCCGGTGCGCCGGAGGGTTGTTGCGTATGTTGTCGTCGATTCCGGTGTAGGTCACGTGCTGCCTAGTGTTGTAGTTGCTCGGCGTGAACGTCAGCGTCGCCGGGCTGACCGTCACCGCCGACGTGTTCCCACTGACGACCTGCACGGTGACGTTCGCGGTCGGTTCGCCCGCCAGCCATACTTCTTGCGTGTAGGTGCCGCCGTTTTCCGTGACCCACACGGAGCTATCGTCAACGCGTATTCCGCGCGTGTGTTGGGCCGTGGCCGACTCCGGGATTCCAGCAATGAACATCAGTAAGACTCGGGCAACTCTGATGCAGATTGCGGAGGTGTGTGCAGAGCTCCGCGGCGCTCGACCGCGCTGATGTTGACGATCGCGTAACAGCACTCTGGTTGGGGTTCCAATTCCTCCCGAATGGTGGAGTCGACGAACCACAACGAAACCATGCTCGCACATATTGTGTGACTTTAGGGCGACCCAAAAGGCTAGAATAGTGAGAAATATGCGATTGCAAAGGTGTCGGTGCGGGCACGTGGGCCCTTCGCTCCACATCCGACAAGGAGGAGACAAGCGATGGAGAGTCCCGACGAATTGCGACGGCGGATACAGATACTCGAGGACCGCATCGCGAGCCTGTCCGCGGCGGTCCTGCGCGTCAGCGCCACGCTCGACCTCGAGACTGTCCTGCGGGAGATCGTCGACAGCGCCCGCGCGCTGACCGGCGCCCGCTACGGCATGATCACGACCGTCGACGACGCCGGGCAGCCGCAGGACTTCGTCACCGCCGGCCTGGCGTCCGGCGTGCACGCGGTGATGGCCGCGTGGTCGGACGGACCGCGGCTCTTCGCGCACTTCCGGGACCTGCCCGAGCCCTTGCGCGTGGCGGACCTGCCGGCCTACGTCGAGGGGCTCGGTTTCTCGACGGAGCTGATCGTCTCGAAGACGATGCAGTGCACGCCGATGCGGCACCACGATGTCCACGTCGGCAACTTCTTCCTCGGCGAGAAGGAGGGCGGGCCGGAGTTCACGAGCGCCGACGAGGAGGTCCTGGTCCTGTTCGCGTCGCAGGCGGCGACGGCCATCGCCAACGCCCGCACGCACCGGGACGAGCAACGGGCCAGGGCTGACCTGGAGGCGCTGGTCGAGACCTGCCCGGTAGGCGTCGTCGTCTTCGACGGCGGGAGTGGCAGGCTCGTGTCGTTCAACCGGGAGGCGCGGCGGATCGTCGAGCCGTTGCGCATGCCGGAGAAGGCGCTGGAGGAGTTGCTCGACGTGGTCACCTGCCGCCGCGGCGACGGGCGCGAGGTTCCCCTGGCGGAGTTCCCGATGGCGCAGCAGATGAGCAGCGCCGAGACGGTGCGCGCCGAGGAGATCACGCTGTCCGTCCCGGACGGCCGGCGCGTCACGACGCTGGTCAACGCCACGCCGATCCGCTCGGCCGACGGCGCGGTCGAGTCGATGGTGGTCACTCTGCAGGATCTGGCGCCGCTCGAGGAGCTGGAGCGCCAGCGGGCCGAGTTCCTGTCGATGGTGAGCCACGAGTTGCGCACGCCGCTGAGCGCCATCAAGGGCTCGGCAACCGCCGTGCTGGGCGCCTCGCGGCCCCCGGACCCGGCCGAGACGCGCCAGTTCTTCCGGGTCATCGACGAGCAGGCCGACCAGATGCTCGCTCTGATCGGCGACCTGCTGGACCAGGGGCGCATCGAGACCGGCACGCTGTCGGTCTCGCTCGAACCCGCCGAGGTGACCAGCCTGGTGGACCAGGCCAGGACTACCTTCCTCAGTGGTGGAGCCGGACACGCGGTCGGCATCGACCTGCCGGAGCACCTGCCGCGCGTGATGGCCGACCCGGGGCGCATCGTCCAGGTCCTCACCAACCTCTTCTCGAACGCGTCACGGCACTCGCCCGAGTCGTCTCCGATCCGGGTCGCCGCCGCGCGGGACGGTCTCCACCTGGCGATCTCGGTTGCCGACCGGGGCCGCGGCGTGCCGCCGGACCGGCTGCCGCACCTGTTCCGCAAGCACGCCGGCGCGGCGGCCGGCGAGGGGGAGCGCCGGCTCGGGGGCTCGGGCCTGGGGCTGTCGATATGCAAGGGACTGGTGGAGGCGCACGGCGGCCGCATCTGGGCGGAGAGCGGCGGAGCGGGGCGCGGCACCCGGTTCACGTTCACCCTGCCGGTGGCCGAGGACGTTGCCGACTCAGCCGGCTCCGCGCCTCGCCGCCCTCCGCAGCCCCGCGAGGGGGAGGAGCGGACGCGCATCCTCGTAGTCGACGACGACCCGGAGACCCTGCGCTACGTTCGGGACGCCCTCACCGAGGCGGACTACGCCCCGGTTACGACCGGCGACCCGGAGCAGCTGCCCGCGCTCATCAGCACGCACAAGCCCCGGCTGGTCCTGCTGGACCTGATGCTGCCGGGCACCGACGGCATCGAGTTGATGGAGGGCATGCGCGAGTTCGAGGACCTGCCGGTCATCTTCATCTCGGCCTACGACAGGGACGAGACGATCGTCAGGGCGCTCGATGCGGGAGCCGCCGACTACATCGTCAAGCCCTTCTCGCCGTCCGAGCTGACGGCGCGGGTGCGGGCGGCCCTGCGGCGGCGGGCGGAGCCGGAACCCTTCCTGCTCGGGGAGCTGGCGATCCACTACGAGGAGCGCCGCGTCACCGTGGCCGGCCGGGAAGTCGACCTGACCGTCACTGAGTACGAGTTGCTCCGTGTGCTCTCGGTCTACCTGGGACGGCCACTGACGTACGACGCACTGCTGCGCCAAGCATGGCAGGGACGGCGCCGGGGCGCCAGAGACCCGAAGCTCGTACGCGCCGTCGTGAAACGGCTCCGCCGCAAGCTGGGCGACGACGCGGCAAGCCCGGTGTACATCCGCAACGAGCGTGGTGTCGGCTACCGGATGCCTGAACCGGGCGACCTCTAGTTGGAGCTGCCGCGCGGCGGGCCGCTCTGAGCCGGCGCGGGGACGGGCGCCGACGGAAGCCGAACACTACGCGCTCCAGCAATCCCGTCTGTCGCCCTCAGCTTGCCACACTCCCCTTTGGTCGACGGATCTTCGGCGGTCGTGCAGCGATTATCGCTATAAAATCGCTTAATTGGAATTCTATATCGCCATTATATAATCAAAAGTGTGCTAGCCTGCTGGCGCCACGTGGATGTGGCCGAGGAACACGACGAAAAGTTCTGGAAGGGATGGTTCTCGCTCGATCCGGCCGCCGACGGTTTCCAGACCCGCTCGGGAGAGCGTCAGATCGGCTCCTGAGTTTTCGGGCGGGTCTGGTGCAAAGGCAATCCTCCTATGCGGAGCCGGGGAAAGGCAGACCAAGCCACGGCCCCTGGCTTGCCAGACCCGCCCGCCCTTCGGCGGGTGTGTGGCCCGCCTGCGGCGGCCCCAACTGGACCTGACACTGGGGGGCTGAATCCTGCGGGGCGCGTCTCATTCCAGGTTGAGGCGCGCCCCGTCCGCTTGCGGGCCGTCGCGGCGAGGGGAACTGTATCTCACGGAACGCCGACGACGAGCCGACCGCCGGCAATCGAAACGTGGGCGTAGGACTCCAGGTTCCCCGGCTCAGTCGGCGCCAACGTGGCGGTCTGGTCTTCGCCTCCGTCGCATTGGCCGTCACGTTGACCACGATGCTGTTCGTTGTGGGCCCAATGGCGACTGAACGGACGGGCCTGCGGCGACAGGTCTTTCCTGATGTGGGCTTCAGTGGCGCCCCGGTTCTCAGCGATGTCGCTGCCGACATCGCTCTCGACTTCCTGAATGACGATCCCTTGCTCCCGAGGCGTGCTTTCAGCGTGCGCTGGACCGGCTTCTGGTACCTCCCTGAAGCCGGTGAATTCGAATTCCACGGGGCAGGCGACGACCGCCTCGACGTTTGGCTGGACGGCGAACTGGTGATTCGGCGGCAGCCGCCGGCCGACATGCACACGCTGGTTCGGCGGGTCCGGCTCGACGCGGGAATTCACGAACTCCGCGCGGAGTACGAGCAGCACGGCGGCGCGTTCAATCTGTCGCTGGAGTGGTCGCCCGTTGCGGGAGAACCGCGCCCCCTCCCCGCCGCCATGTTGTTTCCACAACGCCCGGATGATCGCGAACTCCAACTCGCGCGAACAGACGCCGTGCTCCGCAGTGTCGTTCCCGTCGTTTGGCTGTTTCCATTGGGAATTGCCCTGGTCATCCTGGCGAGACCGCTCGCTTCGCGTATCTACGCCGCGGTCGTGGTCGCGTCCGGCTTGGAGCTCTACCCGCTGGGTGCTGGCCGTACGGACATCTTCACGTTCCCGGTCGGCATCCTGCTCTTCACGGCTGGCGTATGGTGCGTCACGGACGCACTGCGGCGCAGCTCTGCTATCCGGTTATTCGCCGCTGCGCTAGCTAGCTTCCGACGCCGAGCGTAACCCCCGCGCGCGCTCCCGGTAGCCCGACGCCGAGTGCAGCACCAGCACCCGGCCCTGTCGTCCACCCGCACACTCCCCGCGGCCCGGCCACCACCTCCATGCCGGTTCCCGTCTGGCATTCCCTCGACCCGTGCTGGCATGCCGAGAATGCCTGCGCGGGTTTCAGAAAGTCACGGCCTAGGTCGAACGCGATCGCCGGCCATTCGACCTGTCAAGCCTTCACGGCGCGCCAGTCAGCTCGAACGGGCCGCCGTCAGAACGGCGACGTGCCCCACCCCGAATCGTCCGCTGCATTTTCCGCACCAACTGCATGAAGGCGTCTGCCCTCCTGATGGCCGCGCCTGAACCAGCAGCCAGAGCGCGAGCGCTCCCACGACGATCCACGGCATGTTTAAAGACGTCGGCGGGCCGCCCTGACCAGCCGCAGCCGATCAGCGGTTGCGGTCATCGACCGCTCACGACAGGTTCTGACGCTGACGCATGTCGGCGATGAGCTTGACAGCTCCGTTCGACACCCCCATATGCTCGTGTCCCGGCTGCTTAACGTGACAGTCGGCGCACAGTGCCTTCAGGTTCGACGGAGCATTGTCCGTCTTGACGCCGTTGATGTGGTGCACATGCAACAGCCAGGGGTGATCCGTCAGGTCAACGCAGCAGTTCTCGCATGCGAAGCCATGCGCTTTCTTGTACCGCCTAGAAACGAGATCCCAGTCCGGCGTGTACGATCCGTCGAACACGCCCGCCCGACGCGTCGGCATCTGGGTGAAGTGCGGGCGGTAGGTGTCGAAGAACTCACTCCACTTGAACGCCTGGAATACCCGCTTCCGATTCCTCGTGTAGCCCCTGTAGTCCAGCATACGCAGACAGTTCTTGCACACCCTCAATTTGGCTTGCCCTTCGACGCTGCCTCCGTACTCATCCTGTCCGGTCACGTAGAAGTCGCCACTGACGTCGTTCGTCGCGACGTAGCGCTCGTAGCGCCCTCGACGCCGCATTTCCTGCAACGTGTCGCAGTCGGCGACATGCACCTTCTTGCCCTCTGACCCGTCCGCGAGCACGGCGTGGATGTTCCAGTGTTGGTCCTGAATGTACAAGACGACCTGCCGTCCCTCGTAGCTCAGCAGACCGGACTCTGGATCGCTCTCGATGCTCAACAGGTCGTCGATCTCAAGGCCTTGGATCAGTTTGATGTCGATCAGATCGACCGGATCGATTCCTCGTCGGACATCGATGTCTAACTCCACGGGCACGACCATCCCCATGCGGCGCGCTGCCTCTTCCAGGGCGCGAAAATCGACGTTCAGACGCATGGCGCGGGTCACCGCTCTAGGATCGTGCGAATCTGCGTTTCCGCGTTCGTCACTACGCGAAACAACACCCGACGGGACGCCTCCGGGTCTTCGCGACCAGTCGCATCCATAACGAGACGTGACGACGAGAATCCGACGGCTGCGACCTTGAGCTTGACCCAATTCCGGTCACTGGTTGCCGCAGGAAGCCTGTAGACGTGCTCCAGCACTGATCGGGTGCGCCCTTGGGACAAACGCATGTTGTTGAAATACGCTTCATCCTCAGTGGCAGACACCCAGTCGCTTGACGTGTGCCCCTCGACACGTACCTCGTCGATGACCGTCTCGAACGCGCGAAGCACCCTCAGATACCGGGGAAAGAAGTCGTCGAGGATGGTGGCGAACCGAGGCTGTAAGGCGATGGCACCGGCCTCGAACAGCACCTCCGGCGACCGGAACTCGAACGTCAGGTTCTCCGCGTTTATAGCCGCGTCCCACTTCTCCAAGTCGTTCTCGAACTCTCGCCGCAACGCTTGGTCGATGGCGACCTGCCCCTCCCGATATGCCACCGCCACTTCACGCATGCGATCCCGATCAAGGAAAGCGCTCCGCATCAAAGCGACGGAGATGAGCAGGAAGACCATCATCAGCCCCGCCATCAGGTCCGAGATCGTCAACCAGTGCTCGCCGCCGGTGCCGGGCCGGCGCGATCCGAACAGGCGATCCGGCGGCGTTTTCATGGCTTGGTGCCCGCCCTGACGACCCGCTCCATTTCCTGCACGAGCTTCCTGTAGTCGTCGACGAACCTATTGGTGATCTGGGCCAGCGCATTGCCCATCTGCTGCATCACGCGGTTCAGCTCCCTAGCCAGTCCTTCGTCGAGTGCTTCGAGTTGCTTGTTCATGCCCTCGCCGGTTCGCGAAACGGCTTGCTGCGTCTTTTCAAGCGTCGACTGGACCAAGGTATCGGTAGCCTGACTCTGCGCGCTCAACGTCTCCTTCAGCGCGGTTTCCGCCTGAGACTGCATCAGCGCGATGCCGGCGGCTACACGCTCCTGTACCCCTTGGATGTCGTTCTGCACCCTCTCGCCCGCCTGCGCCAATTGCTCCAGCATTTCTTGAGACTTCGCCTGCTGCGCGCTGGAATCGTCCTGCAGTGCAGCAAGATGCTCACTGGCCAACTGGACGGAAGCGGCGATTTCCTGCGTCATCGCCTCCACGTGCGCTTGGGTCTGCGGCACCGCTTCGACCGCGCGGTCACGCAGCTCCGCGAAAGCAGCGAGATGTCGTTCGAGTTCGTCCATCTCGCGGCTGGCCGTGCTCACGATGCCGTCGAGCTTCTCCATCGAGTCCGGGATGCTCGCGCTGCGCTCGGCGATCTGCTTCACGGACGCCTCAATCGTCGTGATCTGGCGCACCGATTCGTCGTACAGTGCGTGGAGCTGCTCAAGTTGGCGCCGGTACCCCTCCTGCCATTCCACGAGCTTCCGGACCGCATCGTCGAGCTTCTTGAAATTGTCGCCAAACTGCTCTGTCAGGTTGCGGTTGAAGTCGACGATGACCGCATTCAGAGCTTCGATCACCTGCTCCGTCGCCGACTTCGACAGCATCTCCGCGAAGGTATGCAGGCGATTCCACAACTCGGCCTCGAATCGCTCACGGATTGCGACGTCCTCCCGCCGCCGATCTGACAGGTCTGCCCTCAACAGCTTCAACTGCCCGGCCAGACTCGATTCCTCCCCCCCCCCGCGATGGCGTCCCGGGTCGCCTGGAGCAGTTCCTTCTGTTCCGTCAGTACGGCGACGACGTCCTCCGCGCCAACTCCTGATCCAGCCGCTCCGGGAGACTTCACCGTCAGAAACGGCTCTGCGCCTCTGAAGACGAGACTCGCCAGTAGCCCGGCGATACTGCTGACGAACGCGGTCTTTAGGCCCTCCAGCAACCCTTCGACACTCTCGTCCAACCGTTCCGGATCGAAGTCCAGTAGCCCAACCACAATGCCGACGAAGGTGCCGAGAATGCCTAGCGATGCGAGCAGCGCCGGCGCGTGCGCCGTCAGGGTCGGGTACTCCCCTTTCCGAAGCCAGTACGCCGAGAGGACGAACAAGACCAACAGCAGCCATAGGAAGAGTTCCGTGACCGCACTCGGCGCGAGCCCACGCAGGAACGACTCTAGCAACGTACTCATTCGTCGTCTTGCCCTTCATCGAAGCGATACCGCGGAACGGCTGGCTCATGACTCTCCACAGTCGAGTGTGGCCAGCGCTCGGACTGCATCATCGGCCTCTTCAGGTCGAGGTAGCGGCTCCGGGACAGTTGATAAACCCTGCCGTCGCTCCGGCCGACCCTCGGCAAGTGCGCGATGGTGGTGGCCGCATCTCCGAGGCTTCTGAATCGCTGGTCCCCGTCCGCTCGGTACTGCACGAGCGAGCCGAACAGCACCGCGCCTACGAACGCGAGCGTAAGCAGGAACAGGACGATCCAGTTCTCTGTTCTAGCGAAGAGGATGCGGCGCATGTGCGAGACAAAAGGGCATGACTAAGACGATACCAGTTGCTTGGCGATATTTTAGCTATCATGTTGCGAATTACGGCGATAATAGGGTGATTGCTGGGCACTAGTGCCGGAAATGGTAGAACACGAGCAGATCCAGGACGGCGACGAGGAACTGTGGGAGCGCGAGATGTCGCCGGGCGGGAATTTCCCGGAGCCCTGACGGCCACTACAGCGCAACCTGCCGGCGACAGACGAACCCATGACCGAAGACACTCTGACGAAGGCGGCGCTCGTGGAGCAGATGGCCGACGACGCGGATCTCACGAAGAAGCACGCCCAAGTCATCGTCGATACCGTGTTGGGCAGCGTCGTTGAGGCGCTCCGCTGCGGGGGAGAAGGTCGAAATCCGCGGCTTCGGCAGCTTTCGACTCCCGTCGCCGCTCGCCGCGCCAGGGACGTAACCCGAGGACCGGCGACCCAGTGGACGTGGCATCGAAGCAGGTCTCTCACTTCAAACCCGGCAAGGAGTTGAAGGAGCTGATCAAATCGGACCCGTCGCAGCCCGTGTCCGAGTAGCCGGCTTCGAACCGTTCGGTTGAGCGAACCCAAAGTAGCCTGAATTCGCCGCGCCAGCGTGTGATTGGGACGATGCCCTCCTGTCACGCCCCGAATCACATGGCGCCAGCCACGTCGCCGCACCGGACCGGCCCGTGTTTGCTGGACGGATCGCGCCTTCGGCAAGAATAGGCCGGAACCTATTGCGCCGCCCGTAATGCCGGGAGCGACCCCCCGAAAACCTGTGGTTTTGCGGCGCAATGGGTGTTCACGAATCACACCCATCGCGGGGGGTCGCTCCCGGCGAAATTGTCCCTCCGGGAAGTGGGAATCGAGCCCGTCACCGTCCTCCGGCCGGCCCCTATCGCCGCCGCGTGGCGGGCCGTGACGCCGCGCGGATCACCGCCGCGCCGGGCCGTCCGTCTGGCCGTCGAGATACGCCGCCCAATCGTTCATGAGCAGTCGCCGACGCTCGAACAGGTCCGACCGCGCATATGCCGCCTCGACCTTGTTCTGGACGACGTGAGCCAGCGCCGCCTCGATGACCTCCCGCGGATGGTCGGTCAGCTCCGCCGCCCAGTCGCGGAACGACGAGCGGAAGCCGTGAGGCACGGCGGCGACCTCGTGGTACTGGAGCATCTTCGGGAACGTCGACGAGGCTATCGACCGCCCGCTCCGCATCGGGAACACGAGCCGGTTGCCGCCGCCGAGCGACCGCGCCGCGTCGAGGACTTCAAGCGCCCGGCCGCAGAGCGGGACCCGGTGCTCGCGCTTCGCCTTCATCCGTGCGGCCGGGACCGTCCACACCGCACCGGCCGTGTCGATCTCGTCCCACGTCGCCAGCCGGACCTCACCGGACCTCGCGGCCGTGAGCACCAGGAACTCGAACGCCAGGCGGACGGCCGGCTGCGCCGCGCCGTCCCGCACCGTCTCGAGGGCCGCGGCCACCTCCCCGTGCGGCAGCGCCTGCCGGTGCGTCACGATGTCGTTCTGCGGACCGAGCACCGGCACCACGCGGTCGCAGGGGTTGTCGTTCCGCAGGTCCAGGGCGACCGCCCACTCCAGCACCGAGCGGACGCGCTGGCGGACCTCCTTGGCGGTCGCCGCCTTCGCGTGCCAGATCGGCGAGAGGATCTCCAGCACGTCGGCCGTGTTGACCTCGGACACCGGCCGGCTGCCGATGCACGGGAACACGTACCGTTCCATGCTCCGCCACCAGTTCTTGGCGTGCCATCGGCCGCGCCAGCCGCCGCGCTTCTGTTCGAGCACGCGCTCGGCGGCCTCGGCAAAGGTGGGAACGTCCGCGGCGCGGCGCTTCTCGGAGAGGGGATCGCCGCCAGAGCGGGCCGTCTTCCGGTTGGCCAAGGCCAGCTCGCGCGCATCGGCGAGCGAGACGAGCCCGGCGGCACCGAGTCCGAGTTCGCGGCGGCGCCCGCGGATGACGCTAGCGGATTCGTATTGGGTGTTAAGGCAGGGAGAAGGCGACGAGCTCCGCGATTCTCTCTTCGTCCAGGGCCGCGACAACGAGGTATTGCCGGCCATCGGCCAGGTACGTGATCGGGAACCCGGTGGTTGGTCCTCCCGGAAGCGAAATCTCGTGGACTATTTCACCCGTCCGCTTGTTGTATGCGCGAAGCACCGGAGCGCCGCGCTGCCCTTCGCCGGTAAACAGCAACGTCGACGTCACGAGCAGTCCGGAGCTTTGCGTGAGAATCCCGGTCTGCGGCACGTCCACGCCCTGAAGGTCCGGATGCTCCCGGATGTAGTCGGGCGTCTCGCCGTGCGGGATCTGCCACAGAATCTCTCCGACGGTCAGGTCAATCGCCGTGATCCGGCCGTAGGGCGGCTTCAGGAGGGGCAGGTCGCGGACGGTCGGAACCCCCCGGGAGAACGAGATGTGGTAGCGCACGCCGGTCCCTTCCGTGCCGTCCGTCAACCCGAACAGCGTCGGCCGCGTCAGTGACGGCACGAAAAGGAGATCCGCCTCGACATCCACCGCGCCGGCCGGCCAGTTGACGCCGCCACCCGCGCCGGGTAGTCCGAGGGTCCCGAGATTGACGCCCGGCACAATCAGGGACGGCGGTGTGTAGAGCGGCCCCAGCCGGATTTGCTCCACGATCTCCAACGCCTCGGCCCGGAGTTCCGGCGTGAAGTCGATCAGGTCGTCCTCGGTTACGCCCTGGCGTTCGAACGCGGGCGGCCTGGTGGGGAAGGGCTGCGTAGGAGACGTCCACTCGCCGGGAACGTCCGACTCTCCTACGGGGCGCTCCTCGATCGGCCACACGGGTTCGCCGGTCTCGCGGTTGAGGACGTAGGCGAACCCCTGCTTCGAGAGCTGCACCAGGGCCTTGACGGGGACACCGTCGGCCTCGATGTCGACGAGGATGGGGGCGGTGGGGATGTCGTAGTCCCAGAGTTCGTGGTGGGTGAGCTGATAGTGCCACACCCGCTCGCCGGTCTCCGCGTCCAGCGCCAGCACCGAGTTGCCGAAGAGGTTGTCGCCCGGCCGATAGCCGCCGTAGTAGTCGTTGGTGGGAGTCTCGGTCGCGACGTAGAACAGGCCGAGCTCCGGGTCGGCGGTCACCGGCGCCCAGTGCCCGACGTTCCCCGTGTACTTCCAGGAGGCATCGAGGAGCTCCGGATGCTCCTGCACCCAATCGTGGGTGCCGGTCGGCACGTCCCAGAGCGACTCGTCCGCTTTCAGCCAGGTTTCGACGCCGAATTCTCCCTCCTTCGGCACCGTGTTGAAACGCCAGAGCCTCCGGCCGGTGCGCGTGTCGTACGCCACGATGTCGCCGGGCATGTTCATGGGCCAGACCTCATTGGGAGAGGCCCGGGTGGGAATGCTGCCGGTATGCAGCGAGATCGAGGCCACGATCGCGTTGCCGAGAATCGACGGCGGCGAGGTGTTGGCCACTCGACCCGCCCGTTCCGCCGCCGGCCGCTCGTTCCAGCGCAGGTCGTCCATCATGTCCACGACGCCGGCCGAACCGAAGTCCTCCACGAGATTGCCCGTCCGCGCGTCCAGGGCCACCAGTTGAAAGCTCGGCGTCACCACGAAGATGCGCTCATCGCCCGCCCCGTCCGTCCAGTAGGTCACGCCGCGCCCGGCGCTCCGCGCAACGGGCTCGATGATGTCGCCCCACCGGCGCTCGTTGTCGCCCGGGTGCCAGTTCCAGATGGGCTCGCCGGTGGCGGCCTCGAGGGCGATCACGCTGCGCTGGTTGCCGATGGTCGTATAGAGGACTCCGTTCACCACGATGGGGCTGATCTGCGTCCGGCCGGACGGAGGAGGATCGCCCTGGTCTCGCGCGCTCCAGCGCCAGGCCACCTCCAGGTCCCCGACGTTGCCGGCGTCAATCTCGTCGAGCGGTGAATAGCGGGTGGCGCCCGCGTCCGCCCCGAACACTCCCCATTCCCCGTCGGCGGCGCCCCCCTGAGCGTTCACGCCAACCGTTCCCAGACAGGCGAGGGCGGCAACCACCGCGCAACGGATCACCGGGTGTCGAGTAGAAAGGGTCTTGCACATGGCTGCTGACACATCTCCTCACTGACGCGACGACCGCCCGGACGGCGCAGAGGCATCCGAACCGAGGGGTCTCGCCGGCACCCCGGCATAGGTGCCGGGCCCGTCCAGGGTTACATGCTTGGGTACCAGGCTCAGTGCTCCGATCTGCACGCTGGGGCCGATGGTCACGCCGATGCTGATCAACGAGCCGAGCCCGATCGTGGAACGCTCTCCCAGGCGCACGGTCGCCGTCTTCACGAAGCCGCGCTCGACGGTGTGGCCCGACAGGTGGACGTCGCCGCCGATCACCACGTCGTCGCCGAACTCGAGAAGGTTGTGGTCGCTGACCGCCAGGCTGTTCACGTACACGCGGCGTCCGACGCGGGCGCCGTTCAGGCGCAGGTAGGCGCTCCAGATGGGGGTCCCGCGGAAGAGGGTGCCGGCGAACAGCCGCACGACATGGATGGCGACCATGTAGCGCACCCAGTCCAGCAGCGGCCAGTCGAGATCGGCCAGGCGCATTTCGGTGTCAGGCCGCGTTCGCCAGCCCGTCACGCGCGTGGCGAGCGCCGATCCGAACATCAGGGTGATGGCGAACAGGGCGTACGACGGGACGATGGCGAAGCTTGCCGCGACCATCCGAACGACGGGGTCGCCCTCCGTCCAGGCGAGCAGCGGTTGCCACACCGCCAGGACGGGCAGGATGGCCAGTCCGCAGACGATGGCCTGGACGACGACGAGCGACGCCACGGCCCACGCGCAACGTGCGCGTGCGGCAAATGCCCCACCGCGCCGCGGCGGGGCCGCCTCGTCGCCGGCGGACGGTGGCACGGATCCCTCCATATTTCCGCCCAATCATAGCGCCGGTCACGGGATGCGCAGGCACGCCTGCGCCGCCAGGTGCAGCAGCCGCGCCCGAACCTCGGCGTGGCCGTCCCAGCCGCGGCGATCCCACTCGATCCCGCTCACGTCGTCGCCGCCGTAGAGGATCTGCCCGAAGGTCACGCCGCGGAAGCGGGCGACCGCGCACAGGGCCGAGCATTCCATCTCGACCGTCAGGCATCCTTCTGCCCGGCGCCGGGCGACCTTGTCGAGTGTTTCGCGGTACAGCCCGTCGGTGGTCCAGGTCTTGCCGGCCAGGTAGGCGATCCCCGCTTCGTCGAGCACACTGCGGATGGCGGTCACCGCCGCCGGCGACGGCGTCAACTCGCGCGACGGCGGAAAGTAGTGGTAGGACGTTCCCTCTTCTCGCACGGCGGCGGTGGGTACCACCAGGTGTCCGACCGCGATGTCGCCGCGCAGCACGCCCGCCCCGCCGCAGGCGACGAAGTGCCGGCAACCGAGCGCGATCAGCTCTTCCATGAAGGCCGCGCCCATTGGCGCGCCGAGCCCGGGATGCGCCAGGGTCAGCGTTCTGCCCGATTCGGTGAACTGGTACACCGGCAGGGGGCCCATCTCGGATCGCAGTTCGGTGGCCTGCTTCGCCGTGCCGTCCGCCACGAGGCTCGCGATGGCCTCGTGGAAGAAGCAGAGCACGCAGCGCTCGGGCAGGGTTGGCGCCGAGTGCTTGCCGGTCGGTTCGATGATCGCTTCGGTCGCCGGATCGTGCTCCAGGATCGGCGCGGATTGGTCGGCGGCCGGCGGCCATTGCGACGTTGCCGTCTCGGCGGCGCTCCACCGGGAGTCCATGGGCGTACTATACGAGGCGTGCAGATCGGCATCGCTCATCGTCCGGGCTGGGCCGTGAGCGGCGATGGCTGACGACCAGACGTTCCGGGTAATCCTCGCCCTCGGCATGGCAGTCTTCGTGCCGGTTGCCCTCTACCACCGGATCCGATCGCAGGCGAGCGGCGAAACGCTCGATCGCCGTCAGGAAGGGCTCTTCATCCTGCTCACGCTTCGCCCGTGCGGACTGGCGGCGATGGGCGGCCTGATGACGTTCATCCTCAACCCGGCCTGGATGACGTGGGCCTCTCTGCCGCTGCCCACCACCGCGCGCTGGGCCGGCGTGGCGATCGGTGTGCCGACGGTCGCGCTCGGCATCTGGACGTTCCGCAGCCTCGGCCGGAACATCACGGATACCGTCGTGACGCGGCGTGAGCACACGCTCGTGACCGGCGGCCCCTACCGCTACGTCCGCCACCCGTTCTACGTCACCGCGGCGCTCGCGTTCGCCGCCAATTCCCTCGCGACGGCGAACGGGTTCATCGCGCTGGCGGGCTTTGCCGCCCTGGCCCTCCTGGTGGTCCGGACCTCTGTCGAGGAGGCGAAGCTCGTCGAGCGCTTCGGCGACGACTACCGGCGCTACAGGGAGCGGACGGGCCGCTTCTTCCCGCGTATCCGCTCCGTGCCGCCGGCAGCCGAGTAGTTCATCAGGGTCGGATGGCTACGTAACGCCGACGTTGGCCCCGGCGCCGTTACGCTCGTACGGCGCCGGCGAGGATGTCGACGAGCACGTCGAGGTCGCCGGCGTCGTTGTACAGGTGCGGCGCGACGCGGACGGCGCCGCCACGGAGCGACACCGACACATTCCGTGCGCGGAGGCTGCGGCCAAGCTGGTCGATGTCCACGCTGGCGGGAAGGCGCACGCCCAGCAGGTGCCCGGCGCGCCACCGCTCTTCCTCGATCCGGCAGCCCAGCTCGCGCAGCCGCGGCACCGCCGCCGTCGTGAGGGTGCGGGTATGTGACGCAACCGCTTCGGGGCTCCATTCGCGGATCTGCTCCAGCGCGGCTTCGAACATCGGCAGGAGGACGAAGTTCGACCGCTCGCCGACGTCGTAGCGGATGGCGCCCGGCCGATAGCCGTCCCGGTAGTTGACCAGCTCGTTGAAGTGGTCGCTATCGGGCCGCGTGATCCAGTTCTCTTCGATCGGCGTTCCGCCGTCAAAGGCGGGACCGTACCAGGCCGCGCCGACGGAGTACGGTCCGGTCAGCCACTTGTAGCCGGCGCAGGCCACCGCATCCGGCCGGATGCGTCCAACGTCCAGCGGCAGCGCCCCGACCGACTGCGTCCCGTCGATGACGAACCGGGCGCCCACGGCCCGCGCCCGTGCGCCGACGGCCTCCAGATCGAACCGCGAGCCGTCGGTCCAGTGCAGTTCCGGAAGGGCAACCACCGCCGTGCGCTCGTCGATGGCGTCGAGCAGGGCGGCGTTCCACGCCTCCGCGCGCGAGCCGGCAGTGTCCGGCGCGGCGACGGTGCGCAGCGTGGCCCCGGACTCGCAGCAGGCGCGCCGCCAGGTGTAGACCACGCTCGGGAACTGTTCCTCGACGACGACCACCGACTGTCCAGGCGCGAGCGGCGTGTTCCTCGCCATCGTCGCCATGGCGTAGGAAACCGACGGAATGATCGCGACGCGGTCCGGGTCGGTCGCACCGATGATCTGGGCGAAGAGCTGGCGGACGCGTTCGCTCGGCTCGAAGAAGTCGGCGATTCCCAGCCGGGACGGCGCCTCGACGGCTTCCAGCGCCCGCCGTCCGGCTGCGGCGACGCGTTTCGAGGCCGGCGCCATGAAGGCGCAGTTGAGGTAGTGCGACTCGGGCGGCAACGAGAAGAGCGACCGGCAGTCGCCTCGTGGAGTGCCCATGAATCCAGCTTAGTCCACACGCCGGCACGGCGGCTTCGACGGTAGGGCCGAGCGACGTTCCTGACGCCGGCTGCCGGTCAGGGGACGTGCGGCTGCGCCAGGCCGCGGCCGGTGAGGAGGTAGGCCGCGAACGTGCCCAGCCAGTGCCCGCCCTCGTAGGTCGTTCCGGTGACGGAGGCGAGCCCCGACGCGCGGTGGGCATCGGCGGCGGCAAGAAGCGCCGGCCGGCGACCGTCGCCCGTGGGCAGGCCGGCCGCCATACCCTCCAGCATCCAGGCGCGGCTGAGGTTCAGGCCGTCGAGGTGCACGAGCTTGCCGTCGGTCGGGTCCGTCACCACGGCCGGCTCCAGCCAGTCCGCACGGCCGTCATCCGGAATCCCGGGCAGGAACCGGTGCAGCCAGTCGGCGAAGGCGTCCGGGTCCTTCACGCGGCGGACGAGATCCGCCTCCGCCAGGCACGGCGAGAGGAAGTCCTGTCCTGACGGCTCGTAGCGCAGGGGACAGTCGTAGTCGGCGAAGTAGTAGTCGTCGACGCGGCGCTCGATCAGGGCGGCCATTTCATCGTCCCGGGCGGTGCGGGCCCAGTCGAGGATGAGCCCGAACGCGAAGGCGGTCTGGGAGTGCTCGCCGCCGCGAATCGGATACGTCAGCTTCGGCAGCCACTCGCGAATCCGTTCCGCGGCCAGCGTTTCGAGCGGAGCGATGGCGTCCCGCCAGCGCCGCGCGTCGGGATCGTCCCACTCGCGCAGCTCGGCCGCAAGCTGCAGCAGCCACGCCAATCCGTACGGCCGCTCGAACGTGTCGCGTCCCGGCGCCCCCACGTACTCCACCTCCACCCGCAGGTTTTCCGCGGTGAGGCTCCGGGCCAGCGCGGCGCGGGACGTCCCGGTCGTCTCCGCACCCGGATAGAACCGTGCCAGGCGGGCGAGCAGCCAGTGCCCGTGCACCGAGGAGTGCCAGTCGAAGCAGCCGTAGAAGGCCGGGGTCAGCTCACGCGGCGGACGCGCGTCGCCGTCGTCGTTGAGGACATGCGCGATCTTGTTCGGGTACTCGCGGTGGACGCACTCGAGCGCGAGCTGGGCGAGGCGCCCCGCCACCGCCTCGTCGGGCTGCGCGGCAGCCACGGGGAGGGCGCCAAGGGTCATCGTGACGGCTGTGGCGACGGAAACTGGAAACACGGCCGGGCTACTTGACAACGAGGCTCAATACTATGCGATTACGCGCAGGCATCAGGCGGCCAATCCTGCGCCGGATCGCCCGTGCGGAGAGGAGTTTTGACAATAAATGATAATCGATTATCATTTATCCATGCAGAGAGCGAATCAGCAGCAGACGGTCTTCCGAGCCCTTAACGACGCGGACGGCCCCCTGTCCGCCAGGGAACTGTGGAGCCGCCTGAGCGGAACGGGTATCGGTCTCGCCACGGTGTACCGCGCTCTCCAGCGGGGTGTTGAGGAAGGCACGCTGGAGTCGGTCGAGGTGTTGGGCGGCGGCGTTCGGTACGAGCCCAAGGACCGCGAGCATCACCATCACTTTCTTTGCTCGACCTGCAACCACGCGTTCGACATCTTCGGATGCGTCGAGGGCCTCGAGTCCCTGATTCCCGCCGGGTTTCGGATGACGGGACATGAGGTGGTGCTGCTCGGAACCTGTGACGCGTGTAGCGATGGGGCATGACGGTCGCTCGGCAGCGGCCGAATCGGTTGGGCGTTGATGCATCTGGCAGAAGGTGTGCTACCGCTCAGCCACGCCATGACGTGGAGCGCCCTGGCCGCGCCCACGGTGTATTGGAGCCTGCGTCGCGAGCAACTAACGCGACGCAACGCACCGTCGTCCTCCGTCATCATGGCGGGCGCCACGAGCCTGCTCTTTGCCGGCACCCTGCTGCCGCTACCGGTCCCCGTCGTGGGCGCAACCAGTCACATCTGCCTTACGCCGGTGCTCGCCCTGGTCGTCGGCGTCCGCCGCATCGTGTGGCCCACGTTCTTCGTGCTCTTGCTGCAGGCGGTCTTCTTCGCGCACGGCGGGCTCACGACGCTGGGGGTCAACCTCCTGACGCTCGGACTGCTGGGACCTCTGACGACGGTTGGGCTTTGGGCATTGCTCCCGCGGCTCGGTGTAGACGGGGCTCTCCGCCTCGCTCTCGCGTGTGGTGCCGGCGGCCTGAGCGTATACGTGGCGGACGCCGCGGTGCTCGCCGTGGCGTTGTCCGACGTGACGGTGCCCGCGACGACCTTCGGCGCCGTGCTGCTCGGGTTCGCCCCTGTCCAGATCCCCCTGGCGGTTCTTGAAGCCGTCGCCTCCGTCGGCATCGTGCGGCTGTTGGCCACACGTCGGCCGGACCTCCTGCCGAACTCGCTGAGGAGGCTTCGCACCGTGTCCGCGCCCGTGGCGTCCGCCATGCTCCTGTTGCCCGTGATCGGCCTGTCGGGATGTGCCTATGAGGGAATCGACGGAACCGTGTTCGGTGCGACCGCGGCGGGGGCGGGGCGACCGCCTACCGGGAGCATCCTCGACCTGAGTCAGGGGGAGATCGGGCTCGCGATGTCGATCCTCATCCTCTTCGGAATGGGATTCATCGCGGGGCGCAGTTGGGAACGAGTGCTCGGAGGAAGGCGTGATGCATCTTCACGCTGAGCACTCCCTGTTCTTCGAGCGCCGCCAGCCGCTATGGGTCGCGGCATTGGGTGTCGCGTTGACCAGCAGCGTACTGATCGTCAACGCGGGCGCACGCAGTACGACGTTGTCCCTGATCGGCTCAGGGATCGGCGCGCTGCTTCTGCTCGCGGGCGCCCGTGGACGCCGACGGATCAAGCCTGCCCTCGCGTGGACCCTGGCCTTCGTGGCGCTCGCACTGCTTGGTGGGGTCGTCCTGGATTCCAACGCGGTCATCGTCCAGGCGAGCGTCAGGGGTATGTGTGGCGCCATCTGGATCCTGTGGCTCGGCACCCAGGTCGACTGGGCGTCGTTGCGCCGACTCCTGCTTTGGCTTCGGATTCCCGAGGGTGTCGTGGCCAGCCTCGACCACGCGCTCATGCACGGTGTTCTCACCCAGCGCGAGTGGGTTCAGCGGCGTGACGCGGCCCGCCTCCGCCTGGGGTCACCGCGTTTGCCCCTTGCCGTCTGGGGACCGCTGCTCGGCGAAGGCGCCCTGCATGCCTTCGCGCGCCTCGAACGGACGGAGGAGAACGCACTGCTGCGTAGTGCCTCCCGCGAAGACGTTCGGGCTCCCGACGGCGTCCGCCTCGATGCCATCGACGTCGAACGCGGCGAACAGCTCGTGCTGGAGCAACTCGAACTTCGCCTGGCAAGAGGGGAGTGGCTGCTCGTGTGCGGGCCAAGTGGAGCTGGTAAATCGAGCTTGTTGCGCCTGCTCGCGGGGCTCGACGGACCCGCGCAAGGCACGATGACTCGCCTCGGAGACCACGTGTCACCCGGCGCGGCGCTGCCGGCCCGGCTCCACGGACGCGTGGCGCTTCTCGGCCAGAACCCGGAACACCACTTCATCGCAAGCACCGTCGCGGAGGACATTGCCTGGGGCCTGCTTCGTCGTGGCGTTGAGGCCGGCGAGGCGCGACGTCGATCCCGCGAGATGGCGATGGCCTTGCGCATAGACCATCTGCTGGAGCGTTCGTGTCATCAGCTCAGCTTCGGGGAGCAGCGCCGGGTTGCGCTTGCCGGTCTCCTGGTGCTCGAGCCCGCGCTGCTACTCCTCGACGAGCCCATGGCCGGGCTCGATCCCGTCGCGGCCCTCCAGTTGCGCACGCTCGTTGTAGAGGCTGTTCGTCGGACGAGCACTACGTGCGTCTGGGCAACCCACTGCCTTCGCTCAGTGCCATCCCCGGCAACGCGCGTCGTCCTGCTGCGAAACCGCCGGGTGCTCTTCGATGGCTCTACGGCAGAAGGGCTGTCGCAACCGTGGCTCATCCGGGCTGGTCTCGCCGTCCCGCAGGGGAATGGGGATTCGACGTAGAGATTCCGGTGCTCGCACCGCTGCTCCAGGAGGACTAGATGAACACGCCTCGAAACGTACCTGTCACGATCCTTACCGGCTTCCTTGGTTCCGGCAAGACGACCCTTCTGAACCGGATCCTGAGCGAGGAGCACGGCAAACGCATCGCCGTGATCGAAAACGAATTCGGAGAGGTCGGCATCGATCAGGCGCTCGTCATCAACGCTGACGAGGAGATCTTCGAAATGTCGAACGGCTGCATCTGCTGCACGGTGCGCGGAGACCTGATTCGCGTGCTCGGCAACCTCATGAAGCGCCGAGACAAGTTCGACTACGTGTTGGTGGAGACCACGGGGCTCGCCGATCCCGGTCCGGTCGCTCAGACCTTCTTCATGGACGACGAGATTCGCGCGGAGTTCGCGCTGGACGGGATCGTCACGCTCGTTGACGCAGCCCACATCGAGCAGCAGATTGGTCGAAGCGACGAGAGCACGGAACAGATCGCGTTCGCCGACGTCCTGGTTCTCAACAAGACGGACCTCGTCGACGACGACGCCATCGACAGGCTCGAGGCTCGGCTCCGGGACATGAACCGAATGGCGCGAGTCATCCGCAGCGAGCGGGCGGACGTGTCCGTCGATACGGTACTCAACCTCGGCGCCTTCAACCTGGACGAGGTGCTCGAGCGTCGTCCCACTTTCCTCGAGCCGGAATACCCGTTCGAATGGACCGGAGTCTATTCGCTCGATAGCGGCCGCTACGAACTCAGCCTGGCCGAGGGACCTGATCCGACGATGTCTCTCGTCGTCGTACCCGACCAGGGCACGGACGACTCCGCACTTCGTGAGAGTGCCGAGTGGTGTGTGCGTCGATACGCCGAACCTGCGGATCTCGTTCGCCCGGGGGACCAGTTGACGGTCGGAAAGCACCTGAGCCTCCAGCTTGACTCCCCAGGGCGCAAGTCGTTCTTCCTGGAGGTCGATACGCCGGTGAGGGTTGGCCTCTACACCCAGCACACGGCGGAGGAGTTCGATCTGCAACTGACGAACGCGAAGGGAGCAGTCCCCGTCGAGGTCGAGCGAACCTGGGTCGCACAGCATGAGCACGACGACGAAGTGGGCTCGATCGCGATCGAGAGGGAGGGCGACGTCGATCCCGGCAGGCTCAACGCATGGCTTAGCAAACTGCTCAGTGAACGCGGGGTCGACATCTTCAGGATGAAGGGCTTCATCAGTCTCGCGGGTGAGTCGCGGCGCTACGTCTTCCAGGGGGTCCACATGCTGTTCGACGGACATCCGGATCGTCCCTGGGGGAACGAGCCCCGCCGCAATCAGCTCGTTTTCATCGGCCGCAACCTCCACGAGCAGTCCATGCGCCAGGGCTTCGAGGCATGTCTGGTTTGAGTGTCGACAGCCCGAGGGGGGTTCTTCGCCGGGGTTGGTCTGCGGAGGTCGGTGACTACGCCATCGGCGGCGGCTGGATCCTGCGCGGTGAGGCGCTGGTGGTCGGTGATGCCGCGGGTGGCGTCTACGCGTTCGACGGCAAGTCCGGCGCGACCGTCTGGACGCAGCGCGGAGTCCATGAAGGCGGCGTGCTCGCGGTGGCGATCCACCCGAACCAACCCGCGTTCGCTACGGCCGGTCAGGACGGCCGAGTCCTGGTCTGGAATGCCGCCGATGGTCGGGTCAGGTTGGCTATCGACGTCGGAAGCGCCTGGGTGGAGCACCTGGCGTGGTCGCCGGACGGAAAGTGGCTGGCAGCCTCCTGCTCCCGGCAGGTTCACACGTATGGTGCGGATGGAGTGAAGGTCTGGGGATCTCACGATCATCCCAGTACCGTCAGCGCGATCGCGTGGTCCGGCACGGAGCTGGCGACGGCCTGCTACGGTCGGGTGACGTTCTTCGAGGCGTCCACCGGGGAGCTTCGCCAGAAGCTGGAGTGGACAGGCTCCCTGGTGTCGCTGGCACTGAGCCCGGACGGGGATATCGTGGCCTGCGGCAGCCAGGACAACTCGGTGCACTTCTGGCGTCGCTCTACGGAGCAGGACTCGATGATGTCAGGATATCCCGCGAAACCGTCGGCCTTGGCCTTCGATGACACCGGCACCCTTTTGGCCACCGGCGGAGGCGAGGCGGTCCTGGTCTGGAGCTTTCAGGGAAGTGGTCCGGAAGGCACGCGGCCCGGCGTTCTGGCGCTTCATGTTCAAACGGTTACGGCACTCGCCTTCGCGCGCCGCGGGATGTACCTGGCCTCGGGAGCTCGGGACGGCGGCGTCGTTGTGTGGTCGCTTGGACGCGATGGGGAAGGCGATGCCATAGGAGCTGCGCCCGTGGCGGATGTTGTCGGCGCCTTGTACTGGCGACCGGATGGGCGCGCGCTTGCTGCGCTCGACGCTCAGGGTGGCGCGACGGTTTGGCGAGTGCGCGAATAGCACGCCGATGAATGCTCAGACTCGGCGCATCCAGGAAACGCTCGGCAGACACGAACCCTTGGCTACGGGCCGAGGCCGCGTTCTCGGGCAGATCGTGTTCTGCGAAGGCTGTTGCTGCGGTCGGACGGACAAGGGGTTCCCGCCGTTGCCCCGCGACTGGCTCAAGCAGCAGTGGAAAGACGGGAAGCTCAACAAGTCGGTGCAACTGACGATCTCCGGATGCCTTGGCCCGTGCGATCTGGCCAACGTCGTCTGTGTCATCTCGCCCCAGGGGATGCAGTGGTTGGGAGGCATCCAGGAACAGTGGCAATTCCACTTGCTCCTGGATTGGGCCAATGCTTCGCGTGATGCGGGTGTCTTGCTCGAATTGCCGGCTGAACTGGATCGCCACCGGTTTGAGCGGTTCTCGGTTGGGTGCGACGTTAGCGCCGCGTAACGACGACGCGGCAGGTGTGGCCGTCTAGAACGCGTAGCGAAGCGAGACTTGCAGGCCGTGGCTTGCCAGCGACGTCCGAGTCTCGCCGAGGGGGAATTCGTTCGGCCGGCCGTCCCGGTAGTGGATGCTGCCGTCGTGATAGAGCACTCGGCCGGTCCCGGCGCCGGTGATCACGCGGCCCGACGACAGATAGCGCCATGCAAGGTCGAGCGTCGCCCTGCTCCCGAGCGGCACCCCGACGCCTGCCGCCAACAGCCACGCCAGACTGCTGGTCCGGCCGGCGGGAATCAGGGTCATGGTCCGCGGGAACGTCATCGTCGTTTCGTCAAGAGCGATGCGCGATACCCCCGCGCCGGCCCCGGCGAACGGACGAAGGGGGCCGAGCCCCGGCAGGCCCATCTCGGCCAGATCGGCGTAAATGACAGCAAGGCCGGAGAGCACGGCAAGGTTGGCGGACACCGACTGCCGGCGGTCCGGCGCCAGGAAATTGGCGCGGCCCTGGTACATCCCACGCGGACGATACTGCGCGATGCCCTCAATCCGCAGGGCAGGCGCCACGCGGCGGCCGATGCCGGCCTCAACCGCGGCGATCGCGCCAAAGTCCCCGAGCGCGCTGTACGGGGCGCCGTCCTGCCCCGTGCCGCAGCCGTACAGGGCATGCGCCGAGCAGTCCGAGTCGGTGAATCGCGCGCTGGCCGAGCGGTCGATTCCGACACCGACCCGAACGTACGTCTCGTCCGCAGCCGCCGTCACGGGCAGCACCAGGAGCGCCAACACCGTCAGAGCCGCCACGCTGATACAGGTGCGCCTCTGAACGTTCGAACTACACTTCATGCCGCCCTTCCGATCCTCCGGAGCCCGCCGGTCGAGTACCGTCGTCCACAGGGAGTCGCGTTGCCCAGCGCTGACCCGATCGCCGCGTTCTTTCCGCAAGGATAGTGGTCCGCGAGAAGTGCGGGAGGGCTGCTGGCAGCCCTTTAAACGTAGCACACTGCCCTCTCCGGCCGTTGTCGCCGTCTCGGTTTCGGCCGCACGTGCTCACCGTAGACTCTCGCGCCCGACCGCCGTGGAGCCCAGTCCTTGACGTGGATCGTCCGTGGATGTACTGTACTTCGCGAGACGCAAGCACGTATTGCCCTCTTTCCGAGGCCCGCGCTCCGGCGCGGGCTTTCGTGTTTTTGGAGGCTCGTGGGTGACGCATTTCGCCTACCTTGACGAATTTGGACATGTCGGTCCGTATGTCGGCCGCACAGATCCGAGATACAAGGAAAGTCCGGTGTTCGGGCTCGCGGGATTTGTACTGCCAGCTCCGGAAGTGCGCGGGTTTGGAACGTGGTTCTTCCAGCGCAAGTGCCAGATGCTCGATTTCGAGATCCAGCGGTCGGGTAAACATCCCACAGTGTGGGAGAAGAAGGGGGGCAGCCTCTTTACTGTCACCAACGTGACTCGATATCGTGAGCTTCGAACGTTCACGAACCGATTGTTCAACAAGATCGAAGAACTCGGCGGCTTCGTGTTCTACGTCGGAGTCAGGAAGACTGCGGCACCAAACGCGCATCGTCCTAACCGGCTCTATGCGAGAGTGTTTCTCGAGGCGATCAAGCGGATCAACGAGTATTGCGGTGAGGATCGCGATTCTAGAGACAACTTTATTGTGATTCTCGACGAGCATGATCAACGTTCGGAACTGATCACTGCCGCTGGGCGAAGCATGTACGGAGGCAAGAAACCGCGTCGGCATCTCATCGAGCCGCCGTTCCATGTGGAAAGCCACCGCTATCAAACACTACAGGCGGCCGATTGGATTGCGGGGTTGGTGGGAAGGCTGGGGGCGATCTGGGCCGATCCAGCGGCCTATTCCGAGAACGAGGTGTTCCGCCGTTATTTCGAGTACCGAGTCAATCAGATTAGCCGGAGAAGCGGAATCCGCACGTAGGACTCTCGGCTTGTAGGCCCGCCGGTCGGCAGTACGTCGAATCGCTCGCCGTCGATCTTCTGAGGCGACGCGACATGCGTGATCAAGTCGCACGCACACCGCCGAAATCGCTACTCAATCTCTCGCCTTCCCGGTGAATGCCAGGCTTATGGTGCCTTTGACAAATAAGTGCGGAGATCGCTCGTCACGTTCTCCACCCCGCGGGCGTCCCACACGCTATCCTGAAGTTGCAACACCAATTGGCCCTTGTTGTTCTCCCTTAGGGCCGGATGGTTGCGTACTACGGCGACCGGAATCAGCGCCGCTCGCACAACACCATAGTCGTCATTGAACAGTACCGCCGCAAGAACGTCGAACCCCTTCAGAGACCGAAACTCCAGTTGACGTCTCTTGTCCTTTCCGGCCGCGATGCGGCGTCCCTTGATCTGATAGCGTGTCCCGTCCATTCCTGTTGCATCGTTTTCCTTTTTAGACGGTCGATGCCGTTTCCAACCGAACGTGGCGCAGAAGAGGTGCTCGGCCAGCTCGCCAACCAGGTTCTCCGTACGTAGCACCTCGCGCTCCCGCAGTTCTCGGAGAACCAAGGAATGAAGCGCCAGAAGTTCCGGGATCGACTTTCTACGCAGTTCCATCGCGCCCGTCGTCACGACAAGTCGGCCGGCCGAAGTACCTACCTCGGCGCCGGGATCTCGACGGGTAGATGCTCCCGGTCGCCCCATTCCTTCCAGGAACCGAGATAGTTCCGGACGCGCGGGTAGCCGATCAGGCGGAGCGCGAGGTAGCCGTGGGCCGCGCGGTAGCCGCCCTGGCAGTAGGTGACCACCTCGCGGTCGGGCGTCACGCCGGCGGCTTCGTACATCGCGCGGAGTTCGTCCGCCGGCTTGAAGGCGCCGTTCGCGTCCAGATTGTTCGTCCACTCGACGTGGATGGCGCCCGGGATGGCGCCGCCACGCCTGGCGCGCACGGTCGTGCCGCAGTACTCGCCGTCCGTGCGCGTGTCGAGGATCGCGGCATCCGTCTGGTTCAGCCGCGCCTCGACGTCGCGCCACGTCGCCAGGCGCGTATCGTCACGGCCCGTTTCCCACCGCACGGCTTGGGGCGGCACCGGCTCGGTCGTGGTGAAGTAGCCGTCGCGCTCCCACGCACCGACGCCGCCGTCGAGCAACCTCGCGTTGGTGTGGCCGAAGAACTCGAGGAACCAGAAGGCGCGCGCCGCCCGGATTCCCGATTGTTCGTCGTACACGACCACCGGTCGCCGGGCCTCGACGCCGCGGGACGCCAGCAGATGACTGATGATCCAGAGGAAGGCGTCGAGCGGCGCCGGGTCGGTATCGACGAGGCTGATGCCGAACAGGTCGAGATGGTAGGCCCCGGGAATGTGGCCCGTCGCGAACGCCGCGGCCGGCCGCAGGTCGAGCACGACGGGAACCCGGGCGCTGTCGGCGGGCGGACGCCGCGCGGCGGAGCCGGCCGCCACGCCCAACTGCGCCGCCAGCTCGTCCGGCGTGATCAGCAGCCGGGGATTGGCGTAGCCCTTGGGGTTTGCCCGGTTGGCCATCGCGCGCTCACGCTAGGTGACGACCGGCGAACCGCTCATCAGCGCCTCGAGCTTCTCGCGGAGCGTGTCGGGGATGCGGACCGGACGCTCGGCGGAATAGTCGTAGACCACCTGCACCGACTTGCTGGTGGCGACCAGGGTGTCGTCGCGCACGCGGTGCGCCTCCATGTCGAGCGTGAAGCTGGCTCCGCCGAGCCGGGCCACGCCGACGCGCACCTCAATCTGATCGCCGAACACCACCTGGACCTTGTAGTCGCAGGAGGTGTGCGCCAGGATCAGGTTCAAACCGGCCTCGTCGAGCGTGCGGCGCAGGCCGAGGGTCTCCGCCATCACCAGGCGCGCCTGCTCGAAGTAGGTGAAATAGACCGCGTTGTTGACGTGCTGGTACGCGTCGCAATCGCGGAAGCGAACCTCGATCCGGTGAGAGAATGCGGGGGTCACGTAAGCGGGGCGTATTATATCGCGTGCCGTCGACCGTAGCCGCGACCGAGACGTTCACGCCGGCGGAGGCTGCCGCCCTTTCCCCCTACTTCGGCAACACCGACAGGCCGATCTTCGTCCTCACGAACCTGCCGGAAGTCGTCAAGGGGGCGCTGTTCGCCCGCTACTCCCGGTCTGCGAAGTCGGTTCGCCGCCTCTTTCTCGACGAGTTCCTCGAGACGGCGGGCGATGTCGATCACGGCGGCGCCGAGGGGCCCGGTTCGGCACGGGCCGAGACGCTTTACCGCCGCGTCTTCGATCAGTACGGCGACGACTCGGTGGCGCAGCTTGGCGGCGCCCACCTTGCCTGCGAGGGCGTGTCGAATGTCCTGACGAAGGTGCTCGAGCGGGGCCGGCTGATGTCGTACCTGGAGCAGTCGACGCGCTACGTCCCCTACACCCAACGGCCCGACGGGCGCTGGAAGTACGTCATCCCGGGTGAGCTGCAGGACGACGCGGAGCGCGTGGAGTACGCCGCCGCGCTCGACCGCGCGTTCGAAACCTACGCCCGGTGGATCGAGCCCATGCAGCAGCTCTTCCGCGGGAGGCACCCCCAGGCGGAGGGTGATTCCGACGGTGTCTACCGCGCGGTCATCCGGGCGAAGGCGCTCGACACGCTGCGCGGCCTGCTACCGGCGGCCACCCGTTCCAACGTCGGCATCTACGGCTCCGGCCAGGCGTGGGAGGCGTTGCTGCTCCGGATGCGGGCGCATCCGCTGGCCGAGAGCCGCGAAGTGGCCGGCTTGATGCTGCCGGAGCTCCGGAAGGTGATTCCGGCCTTCCTCCAGCGGGTCGATCGCCCGGATCGGGGGGTTCGGTGGAGCGATTACCTCCACGAGCGACGGGCGGCGACCGAGGCGCTGGCCGCGCCGATCACCGTCGCGCCGGAGGGCAAGGACGCCGGCGCCGACGCCGATGCCAACGGCAGCCTGGCGGCGGATGAAGTGACGCTGACCGACTTCGATCCGGACGGCGAGGTGAAGGTGGTGGCGGCGGCGCTCTACTCTGCCTCGCACCTGCCGCACGGGGAACTCCTCACCCGCGCCCGCGCCATGACGACGGAGGAACGGGTGCGCGTGCTTCGGGCCTACGTCGGCGAACGGGGCAATCGGCGGCACCGTCCCGGGCGCGCGTTCGAGCACGCCGACTACACGTTCGACATCCTGTCGGACTACGGAGCGTTTCGCGACCTGCAGCGCCACCGTCTGCTGACGCTCGACTGGCAGGCGCTCACGGCGCGCCACGGCTGCACGCGGCCGGAAGCAATCGATGTCGTCGGCGCCCGCGATGACTGGGACCGCGTGATGGGTGACTCCGCCGAGCTGGCCGCGCGTCTCGCGAGCCGCCACTCGCCGCTCGTCGCGCAGTATGCCGTCGCGATGGCCTACCGGATTCGTTTCTACATGCGGATGAACGCCCGCGAGGCGATGCACGTGATCGAGCTGCGGACGACGCCCCAGGGCCACCCGGCGTATCGCCGCGTCTGCCAGCGGATGCACCGGCTGATTGCCGAGCGCGCGGGCCACCGGGCGATTGCCGAAGCGATGAAGTTCGCCGATCACTCGGCGGTGGAGCTGGAACGGCTCGATGCCGAGCGCGCCAGCGAACGGAAGCGTACCGCTACCTAGTCGCGCGACGCGAAGCGCTCGTACTCCGACAGGAACGCGAGGCTGTCGAACGACGCCATCCGGTCGAGGAAGAGCACGCCGTCGAGATGGTCGGTCTCGTGCTGAATCACCCGCGCCGCGAGGTCGGTCGCCGTGAACTGCTGGGGTGCGCCGTAGCGGTCGAGCCCCTGCACGCGGATCTTCGCCGGGCGGGGCACCAGGCCGCGGATGTCCGGGATGCTCAGGCAGCCCTCCCAGTCTTCTTCCGTGCCGTTCCCGATCGGCTCGATCTCTGGGTTGATCATGACCATGGGCGGCATTCTCTGGTCCGGATCGTCCACGCCGGCGACGAACAGCCTTAGCTCGCGGTGCACCTGGGGCGCCGCCAGGCCGATGCCGGCGTACTCGTTCATCGTCTCGAACATGTCGTCGATCAGCCGCTGGACCTCGGGCGAAGTGACCTCCGACGGGTCGAGTTCCGGCGTGCGGCAGCGGAGCACGGGATGCCCCATACGCGCCACCTTCAGGATGGCCATCGCGCTGGATTATAGGCCGTGCGGCGCTTCGGCAACCCGCGAAGCATCCTCGGCGGCCGGGGACGGCGGCGCCGGCGCGCCACGGCGCACGGGAAACACCGAATCAGTGCGTTCGGCGGCCGCCAGGGCCTGCTCCACCATCGCGTCCAGGGGCAGGTCGCGCTCGGCCCGCTCCACTTCTTTCCGGGTAGCGCGGGTGGCCGGCCGGCGCGGCACGAAGAGCGTGCAGCAGTCCTGATCAGGAATGATCGAGATCGGATACGTCCTGAGCCGGCGCGCTTCGTTGACGATTTCCTCCTTGTCGGATCCGATGAGCGGACGCAGCACCGGCAGGGTGACGACATCGTTGATCACGGCCAGATTGTCGAGCGTCTGCGACGCCACCTGTCCCACCGACTCGCCGGTCACGAGCGCCTTTGCATCGCAGGCGCGCGCCAGCCGCTCGGCAATCCGCATCATCAGCCGCCGGTAGAGGACGACGCGGAGCGGCGGCGGCGCCGACAGCACCACCTGTTGCTGAATCTCGCCGAACGGCACCGCGTACAGCCGCGACTGCAACTGCCGGCGCGTGAGCAGCTCGACCAGTTCGTGCGCCTTGTCGAGCGATGCGCGCGACAGGATGGGGTAGGCGTGGAAGTGCACGAAGCGGACGCGGCAGCCGCGCTTCATCAGGCGGTAGGCGGCGACCGGCGAATCGATGCCGCCGGAGAGGAGGCAGACGACCGGGCCGCTGGCGCCCGTCGGCAGTCCTCCGGCTCCCGGTTCCTTCCCGATGGTGTGGAAGACGCGGCCGGGGAGCACTTCGACCCGGATCGGGACATCGGGCTGCCCCAGGTCGACACGCCAGCCGATCGCCTGCTTGATCCGACCGCCTACCTGCCGCTCGATCTCGGGTGACGTGAGCGGATAGGTCTTGTCGGCGCGGGTCGCCCGGACCCTGAAGCTGGCGTCGGCGCCCGCCCCGCCCTCACCTGCTCGAAGCTGCTCGACGATGGCGGCGGCGATCGCGTCGACATCCGGTCGGGAGGTCCCCGCACGGGCGAAGTTGGCGACGCCGAAGACGTTCGACAGGCGCTCCCGCAGCGTGGGCCAGTCGGCTGACGGGCCGAGCGTGACCTCGATCCGTCCCATCAGGGCGCGGACCTGCCGCACGTCGAGGTCCGCCGTCGCCTGGCGCAGGTTGCTCACCAGGCGGTCGATGAACCAGGGACGGTTCCGCCCCTTCAGCGCGATCTCCTGGTAGTGAACGATGACCGAATCCATGGCGACTTCAGGCGGCTGCGCCAGGAGCCTCGGTGGCTGTGACATCGCCGCCGGGGTTCCCGTTACGATACCCCGGATGCGAGACGTCGTGGCGGCGCTCGTCGCCATCGCCCTGCTCGTTCTGGCGCTGCGCCTGATGACGTCGCTGACGAAAGACCGGCGGCGGCGGAAGACGGAGCGGGCGGCGCTGGAGGCCGGCGGCCGGTCCATCCTCGCGGAGATTCCCGGCGAGGAAGGGTTGACGCTGTTCACGGAGGAACCGCACGCGTTCCACTTCGGTGATCGAGAGATCCCGAAGCGGTCCATCCGCGCCGCGCGCGTTCTGATAAACGGCGCTCCGATCGCCGCCGCCGTCGCGCCCGGTCACCCCGAGGCGAGCGCGATCCCGACCGAGGTCGTCGAGGACCGGCCGGAGGGAATCACGCGCGACCGCTGGGACGTCGCCATCGAAACGGACGACGACACCATCCTCGTGCCGTGCGGCGCCATCCGCGAACGGATCTCGCAGGAGCTCGCCCGCGGGATCTTCGACGCGGTCAAGGCGGTGGTGGCGTCGAACGGCCCCGGGACGGATCCGAACTGAGCTTCGGCCGGGCTGCATTTGGACCGCGACGGAAGCATCCGGCGCAGTTCGGCGGGCAGCGTCCTGACGCGAGTATTGACTGCTTGGAGCTCGACTCGATCAGAGGCGGCGTCCGACGAACATCTCGTGGCGGCCCGGCTCGACGTCGGGATGCACGAACGGCACGCTGCGGGCGTCGAAACCGACCTCGGCCAGCAGGTCCAGCCAGCGCTGGCGCGCGAACAGCCCTTCGACATGGCGGTCGTGCACGACGCGCGCCGAGCCGTCGCGGTCGCGCAGCAGGAACGCGTAGTCGATGACGTACTGGGTGCCGCCGGGCTCCGGATCCCGGAGCCACTCGAGATAGCGCAGGCCGCGCGCGTGCGCGCCGGCGGGGCCGGAAGGCGCGGGCTCGTCACGGCCGCCGTCATCCGTCATGGGACCGGGGAAGTTCTCGCGGACGTAGTCGGGCGCGAACAGCACGGCGCCGCCCGGCCGGCAGTGGACGGCCGCGGTTTCCATGGCGCGGCGCAGATCGGCTTCCGTCGTCATGTAGCAGACGGCGTCGTGGACGAACACTGCATCGAAGATCCGGCCCACCCGTAGCGTGCGCATGTCGCCGAGCCGGTGTTCGCACTCGGGGTTGAGGGCGCGGCTCACGGCCAGCATGCCGTCGGAGACGTCGGTGAGCAGCAGGTGAGGGAAGCGCCGCTTCATGTGCAGGGCGTTGTTGCCGCCGCCGCTGCCCAGCTCCAGCAGGGACTCGATCGGTCCGTCGCAGGCTTCGGCCAGCAGGTCGGCATAGAGGTTCGCCTCGACGGCGTAGGCGGTGGCCGGATCGTCGAGGAGGGGCCACCATTCCGCGAGATCGTCGTACAGCCGCATGGCGATTGCGGAACGCCTATTCGACGACGAGGGCTCGAAGCAGCATGCCCGTGGTTATATCCGAACGTCGCGTGGCGGGCCAGCGCCCCCGTAGCGGATACTCCTTGACGGGCATCGCCTGCCGGGGCATGCTCCGCAGGAACGGTCGCCGCCATCGCGTCATGATCGGCGCCGTCCGGAGCGCAACACGGAGGAGCACCATGAGCAAGCGTTTCGCCGGAGCGTCGGTCGCCGCCCTGTTCGTCGCCGTAGCCCTGGTCTTCCTCTCCGCGTCCGGCAGCGCCACGAGCGGCGCGCAGGCCGCCGAAGCGGACATCAGCGGCGTGGTCACCAGCGCGAACGGACCCGAGGAAGGCGTCTGGGTCATCGCGGAAACCACTTCTCTGCCGACGAAGTTCGTCAAGAGCGTGGTCACCGGCGATGGCGGCCGCTACCTGATTCCCGACCTGCCGGAGGCGACCTACGACGTGTGGGTGCGCGGCTACGGGCTCGTCGATTCCGATCCGGTCACCGCGGCGCCCGGCGACACGGTGGATCTGGAGGCGACCGTGGCGGCGACGCCGGCCGAGGCCGCCCGCGTCTATCCGGCCAACTACTGGTATTCGCTCATCCGGCCGCCGGCGCCGGACGAGTTCCCGGGCACCGGTGAGGACGGCAACGGCATCGCCGCCAACCTGCAGCACCAGGATCAGTGGGTCGACATCCAGAAGCAGGGCTGCATGCTGTGCCACCAGCTCGGCAGCCGGATCATCCGCGAGATCGACAACCTCGACCAGTTCGACTCCAGTCTCGAGGCTTGGGATCACAGAGTCCGGATGGGCCAGCGCGGCGGGCAGATGACCAACGCCATGAACCGGTTCGGCCGGGTGCGCGGGCTGCAGATGTTCGCCGACTGGAGCGACCGCATCGCCACCGGCGAAGTGCCGCCCGCCCCGCCGCGCCCGCAGGGCATCGAGCGGAACGTCGTCATCTCGATGTGGGAGTGGGGGACCGAGATCGACTACATCCATGACGAGATTGCCACCGACAAGCGCGACCCCACGGTCAACGGCGGCGGCCCGGTCTACGGCGTGAACATCTCCAACGACGCGCTGACCATCCTCGATCCGGTGACGCACACCGCCACGAGCCTGAACGTCCCGCTGCGGGTCGACCCGGAGACGGTGCCGGGAATGATCGCCCGCTCAATGCCGGCGCCGTCGCGGTTCTACGGGGACGACCTCATCTGGAACGACCCGGCCAACCCGCACAACCCGATGATGGACCGGCAGGGGCGGGTCTGGATGACCTCGGCGATCCGCAACCGCGACAATCCGGACTACTGCCGGGAGGGCTCGGATAATCCCTATGCGCAGTACTTCCCGCTGCCCAGCGGCTTCCGATCCGCCGTGTTCTACGAGCCGGACCGGGAGCAGTTCGTGCTGGTCGACACCTGCTTCGGCACCCACCACCTGCAGTTCGCCGAGGACGAGAACGACACCCTCTACTTCAGCGGCGGCGGGCAGGTCATCGGCTGGATCGACACGAAGCTCTACGACGAGACCGGCGACGAGCGGCTCGCGCAGGGCTGGTGTCCCACCGTGCTCGACACCAACGGCGACGGCGTCATCACGAAGCCGTGGAACGAGCCGGCGCCGCGCGGCCGACCGGCTGAGACGGACCCCGACCCGGCGCTCGACACGCGGGTGTCCATCGGCAGCTACGGCGTCATTGGCGATCCGACCGACGACAAGGCGGTCTGGATCAGCTCGAACCGCTTCCCGGGCCGGCTCGCCCGCCTGCACGTCGGCGACAACCCGCCGGAGAGCTGCGTGACGGAGATGTACGAGGTGCCGTCCGTTCTCGACCCGAACGTGCCGCCGGAGAACCGGGGATTCGGCTCGCGCGGGATCGACATCGACCGCGACGGCGTCATCTGGACGGCCCTGTCCGGGTCGAGCCACCTGGCCAGCTTCGATCGCCGCAAGTGCGCCGTGCACGGTGGCCCGACCACCGCCGAGGGCCGCCACTGCGTCGAAGGCTGGACGCTCTACCCGACGCCTGGCCCGACCATTGCCGGGACCGACCCGCCGGTGCGAGCCGACTACCACTACTACAACTGGGTGGATCAGTGGGACACGCTCGGCCTGGGCCGGGACATCCCGATCGCGACCGGCTCGAACTCCGACTCGCTGCTCGCCTTCGATCCGGAGACCGAGGAGTGGACGGTGCTGCGGGTCCCTTATCCGCAGGGCTTCTTCACGCGCGGGCTCGACGGCCGCATCGACGATCCGGACGCCGGCTGGAAAGGGCGCGGGGTGTGGGCCACGTACGGCGCGGCGGCCACCTGGCACATCGAGGGCGGCGCCGGCGTCAAGCCGGGAATGCTGAAGTTCCAGGTGCGCCCGCACCCGCTGGCCAACTGAGCGGGGGCGGGTTGGCCCCGATCGTCGGCGCGCCGCTGGCGATTCGCGGGGCGGCTATTCGACGATGAAGGTCCCGGTCACGGTGCGCCCGCCGTCTGCGCGCTGGCGCTGGACCGATGGGACGTCGCCGACGGTGAAACCGAACGTGCCGGTGCGGATCGGCGCAAAGCTGAACTGGGCGGTGCCGCCGACATCGAATTCGATGGCGCGGAACGCCAGGGCCTGCAGGTGCACCTCGATGCCGTTGATGGTGACCAGCCGCAGGTGCGAGTTGCGCAGCAGGTCGTCGACCTCGAGCCGCCACGGCTCGACGCCGTCGCTCGTAACGTTCAGCCGGTAGTACTCGCCCGTAATCAGATCGAGTTCCGTTATCGAGAGCACCGGGCCGTCCGGGCCCGTCGTGATCTCCAGGTGAATGTCCAGGGGCGGTCCGGCGGCCAGATTGCCGCCCACCTGCGCATGCGCGTCACCGGCGGCGAGCGCCAGCGCCAGGCCACTGCAGGCGACGATGAGGGTCCGAAGGAGCATGCCGGTGGTTATACCCGAACGTTGCCTGACTGGCCAGCGCACCGGTTCGGGGAAGGATGTCGAACTGCTCGACATCACGATGATAAAACATTGACGTCATGATGTTTTTATGGCTAGCATCGCTTGTGTGAGGACGACGCTGAGCCTTGATGAGGACGTCGCCGCCAAGCTGCAGGAGGAAACCCGGCGTCGGAGGTTGAGCTTCAAGGCAGTTGTCAACGACTGTCTTCGCCGGGGGTTGGAGGCGCCCTCCGAGGCAGAGCTTGCCGCACCATTCTCGGTCGAGCCGCGGCGGATGGGCCTCAGGGCTGGCCTCGACCTCGATGACATCGGGGGACTGCTCGACCTCCTCGACGGACCGGGCCGGCGATGACGTTGGTCGACGCGAACCTGCTGCTCTATGCCTACGACTCCGAGAACCCCCGTCATGCGCCAGCGCAACGGTGGCTTGCCGCCGAGTTGTCGTCGGGCCGGCCGGTGCGCCTCGCCCTGATCACGCTGCTGGCGTTTGTCCGTATCGCTACGGATCGCCGCGTCTTCACCCGACCGTTGGCGCCTTCCGAAGCGTGCTCTCTGATCGAGTCCTGGTTGGGCCAACCTAACGTGCAGCTTCTCCAGCCTGGCGCGCGGACATGGCAGTTGCTGCGAAGAGCGTGTGAGCAGGGTCAGGCCAAGGGCGCCATGGTGATGGACGCCCATCTTGCGGCCCTGGCCCTCGAACACGGCGCTCGCATCGCCACGACGGACCGCGACTTCACTCGCTTTCCCGGCATCGAGATTCTGAATCCGCTTGAATCCCGCGGCGGGCGGAAGTCCTAGAAGATCACTCCGGCGAGAGTCTGGCCACCGCCCGATCGACCAGCGAGGGAATGGCGCCGGGCATCTCCGGGAGTTGCCCGGCAGGCCCATTCGGGGGAATCGGTGGCCGGAACCAACCCATGGGCCGGGCCAGGATCCTGCCATCGGCATCCACGAGTACGTAGGTGGGATAGCCGTGGACACTGAGGAGGCGCAGGACATCGCTCTCCGGGCCGACGTGCCAGTTCGTCCAGGGCATGGGGTGGTCTTCCATGAACCGGGTCACGGTCTCGACGTCGTCGTCCACGCTGATCGCGATCAGCGCGAACCGGTCCGCCGGAACCTCGGCGACGAGCGTGCGAAGATCCGGCAGCACATCGATGCACGGCCGGCACCAGGTCGCCCAGAAGTCGAGCAGCACGACCCGGCCGCGATAGTCGGACAGCGACTCTTCCACGCCGTCCAGTCGCGTGCCGATCACGTCCGGCAGCGTGCCGCCGACGGTGCCGTACCGGATGCTGCGAACAAGGTCAGCCTCGGCCTCGGCCAGCGTCATGCGCGTGGAGGGACTGCCCGGGAACATCCCCGGAAACTGCTCTTCCTCGACGCCGGCGCTCAATCCCGTCGCCGTCTCGAGGGCGCGCTGCCGCGTAGCTTCCGTTTCCGCCGTTTCTCCGCGGAACGCCGTCGTGGGTGTGAAGATCACACCCGGTGCGAATCCGTTGGCGGCCTGCATGAGCCCGGAGGCCACGTAGTACCGGCCGGTGGCGCGCATCACCGGGTCCTCCGCATCGGACGCCAGTTCCTCGAAGAACGCGTCGATGGCCGTTCCGCCAAACAGCCGGCGGGCGTTCAGCGCAGTCAATACGCGCGGCCAGCCGTCGTAGTCGGGTGCGTAGGCGAGGAGCGCCTTGGCGCCCGCGACGATGTGCTCGCCCACGTCCACCCTGGGGGCGGCCAGCATGGCCAGGAACTCCGCCGCGTCGGCCGTCCTCTCGTGGGCGCCGTCCTCGTCCAGGATGGCTAGCGCCGCGGCGATGGCGCGGCCCGCGTCGGGCCGGCTGGTGTGGCGCTCCAGGATGTCCCGTGTCAGGTCCCCGGTCGGAGCATCACCCGCGACCGGCTGACTGCCCACTCCCCAGGTCCGCTGCTGGTCGAGGTAGTCCTGCACTTCGGCCCAGTCCGGTCCCACATCTTCCGGGAGCGGGGCTCCGTCCTGCATCGCCTGCCGGAAGGCATCCGCGAGATCGGCCGGCAGCTCCTCTCCGTTGACGAACACCCTGTCGGCGTCCGGAACCTCGGGAGCGCTCACCACGGGGGGAGCGTCGTCCTGGACACCCGCTCCGCCGCAGGCACCGAGAGGCGCCAGCAGAACCGCTGCCAGGAAGTATCTGAACGAGAACGCTCGAACCTGCCGCCGACCGTTAGTCACCGGTGCCGCCATGTGCTCCCTCCACGGGAATAACGCGTAGCTTCCACATTAACAGGACACCTGCTGTGGCAGAATGGCCCAATGAAGCGGCCGGCCGTCATGGCTGCGGCGCTCACCGTGATCCTGGCCCTCGGCGCCGGCGCCGTGTTCGCCCAGTGGGGCTGGGGACGCTCGCGCTATCCGCCCCGCTTTCGGCCGCCCGAGCACCGCGACGCCGGGTTCTCCTTCTGCCGGCTCATGTACTCCAGCGAGTACACGGGGCGCGGCATGGGCCGCTGGTCGACCGATTATCCGTACGCCGACATCAACTTCATGATCCGGCTGTCGGAGATGTCCACCACCAACGTCAACTTCGACGACGAAGACGAACCGATCCACTGGGTGGTCCCGATTACCGACGACACGCTGTTCGATTGCCCGTTCATCATTGCCTCGGCCGTCGGTTCGATGGTGCTCTCCAACGAAGACGCCGACCGCCTGCGCGAGTATCTGCTGAAGGGCGGCTTTCTCTGGGTCGACGACTTCTGGGGAAGCTGGGAGTGGGAACAGTGGGAGAGCCAGATCCGCAAGGTGCTGCCTCCCGGCCAGTACCCGATCGTCGATCTGCCGATCGATCACGCGCTGTTCCGGACCCTGTTCCAGATCTGGGAAGTGCCGCAGATCGCCAACATCGGCTTCTGGATGCGTTCCGGAGGAGGAACGTCGGAGCGCGGCAGCGACAGCGCGGAGCCGCACTTCCGGGTCATATTCGACGAACGCCAGCGCATCATGGTGGCGATGACGCACAACACCGACATTCAGGACTCGTGGGAGCGCGAGGCGGATGACCCGCGCTTCTTCGAGGAGTTCGCGCCCGACGGCTACTCCTTGGGGATCAACGTCCTGCTCTACGCGATGGGTTACTGATCTGAAGTCGGCCAACGACGACGCTTAGGAGTTCGGCGATTTCATCTATACGGCGTCGGCGACGACGCGGCCGACGCCGCGCTAGTTGAGGCTGGCGACACGCCGGCGGAGCGCCTTGACGTGCTCCCAGATCTCGGCGTGCTCGTCTTGCTCGCCCTCGCCCTCGCCGCCTTCGTCTTCGCCCTCGCCGCCCCCGTCTTCGCGCTCGGCTTCCTCGGGCTTCGCCGTGAAGCGCAGATAGGTCTCGAGGTCGCGCAGCGCAGCCTGATAGTGATTCAGGTGGTAAGCCAGGAGGCCCCGGTCGCGCAGTTCGGTCATGGCGGATGGATCGAGTCCGAGGAGCAGGCGCGTGACCGCGTGCGCCTGTGGGAACGATCGGAGCTTGACGTAAATCTGCTTCAGGTTGACCAGCATCCGGATCAGGATCTCCAGCTTGGTCGCCCGGGCGAGCAGCCGCGGATCGAAGGCCGCGTCCTTGCCCGCATACCGTTGCAGGAGTGACTCGCAGTCACCCTCCGAGAGAATGGCGCCGTCGTGAAACGGGTCGACGATCACCTGGTTGCCCGCACCTCCGGATGCCCCCGGTTCCAGCGGCGACTTCAGGAGGAAGTGACCGGGGAAGTTGACGCCGTGGATCGCGACGCCCGCGCGCCGCGACACCTCCATGTAGACCAGCGCCAGCGTGATCGGGATGCCGGTGCGCCGGTCGAGGACCGCGTTCAGGAAGCTGTTGCGGGGATCATCGTAGTGTTCCTGGTTGCCGGCGAAGCCCTGTTCCCCGAAGAGGTAGGAACTGATCGCCGACAGGCGCCGCGCCGAACCGGCGTCCTCGCCGAGCGCCGCGATGCGCGCGCCCGCCTCTCGACCCATTTCGTCCAACTGATCGAGATAGGGCGAGGTGTCGAGCCGAGGGTATTCGAGCCGGGCGATCAGGAAGGCGGCGGGAGCCAGGTCGGGGGCGGGTGATCGAGCGACTTCGGTGAAACGCCTGATGAAGTCTTCCGAGATCATGGTCGATGGCCGAGGGCCCTCAACGCCCCAGAAGCGCCGTGAGCGCGGGGCGGTCGAGTTCGTCGAGGCTGTCGACCACCGCCGCGGCACCGGCGAGTTCGCCCGCAGTATAGCTGGTGGTGACGCCCGCGCAGGGTAGTCCCGCGGCGTTGGCCGACTCGATCCCCCAGCGCGAATCCTCGACGGCGACGAAGCCGGCGGGCGAAACCGGGCGATCCAGCGCGTTGCAGAGCAGTTCGACGGCGCGGACATAGGTGTCCGGCGCCGGCTTGCTCGCCGCCACGTCGTCCGCCGCCACGATCGCGGCGAAGTGCCGCTGCAGTCCGGCCCGGGTCAGGATGGCTTCAATCTCGTGGTGCAGCGCCCCCGACGCGACCGCCAGGGGGATGTCGTCCTCCGAGAGCTGTTCGATGCAGCGCCGGGCGGCGGGGTAAACGACGTTCGTCGCCGCGACCCGCGCCGCGAAGCAGTCCGCCTTTGCCGTCGCCAGTTGCCCTGCGGCCTCGGGTTTCAGCGGCACGTTCTGATCGCGCGCCAGCGCGGCGAACAGGCCGGCGTCGTCCAGGCCGAGGTAATGCTCCCAGTACTCCTCGTCCGAGAGCGACATCGGTCCGCCGGCGAGAGCATCCTGAAAGGCCAGGAGGTGGATCGGCTCGGTGTCGGCGATGACGCCGTCGAAGTCGAGGATGACGCCGAGCAGATTCACGGCAGCCGGCGCTGGTCCTCGGGCGGCAGCTTCTCGCCGGCGAGAATCGGAAGGGGGAGGCGGTTCTGCGGCGGCGGAAACGGGCAGTCGAACTGCTCGTCGAAGTAACAGGTGGGAGTGTAGGCCCGGTTGAAGTCGAGGTCGTACACGCCGGTCGGCGAGAACGGCAGGTCGAGGTAGCGGCCGGCGGCGTAGGTTTCGGTGCGGCTGGTCTCGTCACGGAACGGGATGAACAGCGCGGCATCTCCGTCGGAGACGAGCGCGTCGAGGCGATACTGCTCGCCCTGCAGGATGAACTCCAGGTGGCCGACATGCTCCATCTGCCGCATCAGCCCGGTCGAAGTGGGGACGTCGAAGACCTGCGGATCTTCCGCGAGCACCAGGTTGGCGGGGATGCGGTATTCCGGATCCGGCTCGTAGTAATGGAGCGGAACCATCCACGACCGGCGGTCGAGCGGCACCGGCGAGTCCGGCGCGCTGCGGAAGAACTCGTCCTTCAGGACACGCTCTTCCAGAAGCTGCGAGACGTAGTTGCCCTCATCGGGCGGGGGAGGGCTGCAGGCGGCGGCCACCGCGGCCGACGCGAGCACGGCCATTGCCCCCAGGAGACGGCCTTCGGATCGCCGCCGGGGCCGGGGCCGGACACGGGGCGCCGTCGCGGAACTCGTCGTCACCATTTCAACCTATACGGGATACGCCCCCCGGGCGACCGTGGCTTCCGCCAGGCCGCGGCGGAGCGCGACGGCGTTGACCGGCGTCACCTTCAGCAGGCGGCGGAGCGCCGCGAGGTGCGTGCGGAGCGTATCGCCCACCGCCATCGCCCCGAGCGCCGCCCGCGCGGCGACGTCAATCCGCATCGCCGCCTCGTTGACGTAAACGGTTGCGGCATCCACCTGCAGATCGGCGCCGGGAACCCCCGCCGCGGACGCCGCCCGCGCTCGCTGCACGGAACTGTCAGCGGCGTAGGTGTCGATGATGATGTCGGCGGCGAGCGACAGGACCTCCTGCTCGTCGTTCAGCCGGTCGCCGTAGGTCTGGAGCGCCAGACCGACGATCGCCAGCACCACCTTACGGAACATGCCGACCGCCGCGGCCTGCGCTTCCAGCAGTCCGTCACCGGGCGGCGCGGCCAAGGTCGGCGTCAGCAGCTCGTCCTGCAGCTTCCGCGCCGCATCGATGAGGGGCAGCCCTCCCTTGAGCGCCCGCTTGATCAGCATGCCGGGTATCAACAGCCGGTTGATCTCGTTGGTTCCCTCGAAGATCCGGTTGACGCGCGCGTCACGGTAATGGCGCTCGGCCGGGTAGTCCCGGACGAAGCCGTTGCCGCCGTGAATCTGGACGTTCTCGTCCAGCACATAGTGGAGCGTCTCGCTGCCCGCCACTTTCAGGATCGATGATTCGACGGCGTACTCCTCCAGCGCCCCCAACAGCGCCGCTGCATCGTCCGCCTCGGCTCCGCCGTGGGCGGCGTCTATGAGACCGGCGGTCCGGAAGACCATCGACTCGACCGCATAGGTCCGCGCGACCATCTCGCCCAGCTTGTGCTTGATGGCGCCGAAGTTGGCGATGGGCTGGCCGAACTGCTGCCGGCTCGCGGCGTAGCGCGCGGCCTCGCCGACCGCTGATTCCGCGCTGCCGCCGGCGGAGGCGCCCAGCTTGAAGCGGCCGTAGTTCAGCACGTTGAACGCGACGCGGTGGCCCTTGCCTACCTCGCCCAGCAGGTTCTCCGCCGGCACGTGGACATCCTGCAGCACGACCGGCGTCGTCGACGAGCCGTGCAGGCCCATCTTGTGCTCTTCCTTGCCGCTCGCGACGCCGTCGAAGGCGCGCTCGACGATGAACGCCGTGAACTGCTCGCCGTTCACCTTGGCGAAGACGATGTAGAGGTCGGCGAAGCCGCCGTTCGTTATCCACATCTTCTCCCCGTTCAGCACGAAACTGCCGTCCTTCTGGGCGGTCGCCCGGGCCCGCGCGCCGAGGGCATCGGAACCGGAACCGGTCTCGCTCAGGCAGTAGGCGCCGACCGTTTCGCCGGAGACGAGGCGGGGCAGATAGCGTTGCTTCTGCGATTCCGTGCCGAACATCAGGAGCGGCATGATCGCGAGCCCGGTATGGGCTCCCATCGTGGAACTGAACGAACCGCACCGTCCGCTCGACCCGCCGATGATGGCCGAGCTCACGATGTCGAGGGCCAGGCCGCCGTACGCCTCCGGGACGTCGGTTCCGAGCAGCCCCAGCTCGCCGGCCTGGCCGAGCAACCGGCGCGCCAGATCCCAGTCCTTGGTCTCGAGCTGGTCGTTCTGGGCCAGCGTCTCCTCCGCGAACTGATCCGCGGTCTGACGGATCAGCCGGTGCTCGTCGGTCATCCGTTCCGGCGTGAAAACGGCGTCGGGAGCAGTCTCCGCGAGCAGCCACGCGCCGCCCTGCGCCGCGGGTTCCTGTGCCGTCATCGTTGCCGTCGCCATTCGTCTTCTCCTTGTCCTGTGCCAGCGGTCCGCTTCAGAGCCGCTCGAAGATACCCGCGGCGCCCATGCCGCCGCCGACACACATAGTCACCATGCCGTACCGCCCGTTGCGTCGCCGCAGCTCGTGCAGGAGCGTCGCCGTCAGCTTCGCGCCGGTGCAGCCGAGCGGATGGCCCAGCGCGATCGCGCCGCCGTTGACGTTCAGCCGGTCCGGATCGATGGGGAATTCCCGGAGGCAGGCGAGCACCTGGGCCGCGAACGCCTCGTTAAGCTCCACGAGGTCAATGTCGTCGATCGTGAGATTGGCGAGGCGCAGAGCCTTCTGCATCGCCGGCACCGGACCGAGGCCGAACAGCTCCGGCTTCACGCCGGCGGTGGTGTACGTGATGAATCGCGCGAGCGGCGTGAGCCCGAGCCTGGCCGCATGCTCCGCCGTCGTCACGACCGCCGCCGCCGCGCCGTCGCTCATCTGCGACGAGTTGCCGGCGGTGACCGAACCCTTGACCCGGAAGGCCGGCCGCAACGAACCGAGCCTGTCGAGCGAGGTGTCGGCGCGCGGTCCCTCGTCCGTCGTGACCCGCACTTCCCGCACCGTCGGTCCGTTGCCGTGACCGTTGCCGCCGCCGTTTCCGTTCGCCGGTTCGGCACGCTGCACGGTGACCGCGACGGTCTCCTCGTCGAACCGGCCCGCGTCGATGGCGGCGAGCGCGCGCTGGTGGCTCCGGAGCGCGAAGGCATCCTGTTCCTCGCGCGTGATGTGCGACTCGCGCGCGTGGTTCTCGGCCACCAGTCCCGTGCTGAGATAGACGTCCGGGTAGTTCTGGACGAGCGCCGGGTTGGGAACGAACTTGTGGCCCACCATCGGCACCAGGCTCATCGACTCGGTGCCGCCGGCGACGATCGTCTCCGCGTTGCCGGCCAGGATGCGTTCGGCCGCGAACGCGATCGACTGCAGGCCGGAGGAGCAGAAACGGTTGATGGTTACCGCGGATGCCTCCACCGGTATTCCGGCCCGCAGGCTGGCGATCCGGGCGACGTTCATCCCCTGTTCCGCTTCCGGCATGGCGCAGCCGAGGATCACGTCATCGATGCTGGCGGGATCCATGTTGCCGGCGCGTTCGAGCGCGGTGCGAATGGCGACCGCAGCCAGTTCGTCCGGCCGCGTGTTGCGGAACGATCCCTTCGGCGCCTTGGCGGCGGGGGTGCGGACCGCGGAAGCGATGACTGCCTCTCTCATGATCTGCTCCGTGCAAACTGCGCAACGACGCTGGCGAACCGGCCGGGCCGGGTAACCAGCCCTATGTGGCCGGTCTGTTCGATCCAATCGTACCGCGCTCCGGGGATGGCGTCGAGGTACGACCGCGTGCTCTCGACCGGCACCACGCGGTCGAGCCCCGCTTCCCCGGTCACCACCTGCACGGGAGCCCGGATTCGGGCGCAGTCTGCCGTGAAATCGACCGCGGCGGCCAGACGGACTCGCTGGGCCATCCGCGTAGGCGACATCGCGTAGCGGGTCACCCGGTAGAGATGGCCGGCCGTAAAGTGGGCGCGGTCCCCCAGGCTGGGAACCGCGGCGGCGATCTCCGGGTACAGGCGGAACGGTGAACCGAGGGCAAAAACGGGAGAGAGGAGCCGCGGGGCCCGGAGATACCACTCGACGCGGCAGCCCGGCCGCCACCCGGGAGCCGGCGTGGAGGCAAGGGTCAGGCTGCTGACTCGCGCGGGCCGAACCGCCGCATAGTGCAGGGCGACCCACCCGCCGAACGAGACGCCGCAGAGCGCCGCGCGCGTGACGCCGGCGCGGTCCAGCATCGCATCGATCCAGGCGACGTAGCTGTCGAAGCCCAGCGTGGGGTCTATCGGGTGCGAAGAGCCCGTATCGCCCGGCAGTGACCCGGTCAGCACGCGGGTGCGCGCGGCCAGCGCGTCCACGGCGGGCGCCATCCACTCCCAGCGGCCCTGAATCCCCGGAATCAGCACAAGGGGCGTGCCGGCGCCGCGGTCGATGACCATCGTTCGGGCTCCCGCCGTCAGTTTCTGAGCGGCTTGCCTGTCTTCAGGATATGCGCCATCCGCTCCTGCGTCTTCCTCTCGCCCAGCAGACTGAGGAACGCTTCCCGTTCCAGGTCGAGCAGGTGCTGTTCCGTGACCGTCGTGGCGTGAGGCAGGTCGCCTCCGCCCAGAATGCGCGCGAGCAGGCGCCCGATGTGCGCGTCGTAGTCGCTGATTCGTCCGGCCCGCCACGCGATGTGGACGCCCAGGTCGAGCGCCGCGCGGACGCCGGCGCCTCCTACCGGGATGTCGGCGAGCAGCGGCGGCGGATGGTAGCCGCCGCCCGCCAGGTCGAGGGCCACGCGCTTCGCATCCGCCATAAGCCGTTCCCGGTTCATGGAAATGCCGTCGGTCTCGCGGAGCAGGCCGAGGCGCCTCGCGTCGGCCGCACTGGTCGATACGGTGCCGAAGCCGATCAGCTCGAAGGCCCGCTGCACCTGCGGCAGCACGTCGCCCCGGGGCGGCACGAGGCCCGTGAACCGGACCAGCAGCTCCTTGGTTCCGCCGGCCGCCGGGATCAGGCCGGCGCCCACCTCCACCTGCCCCATGTAGGTCTCGGCCGCCGCCTGTACCCGGTCGCTGTGCAGGGTGATCTCGCAGCCGCCGCCCAGCGTCAGCCCGGCTGGCGCGGCAACTACCGGCACCGCCGCGTAACGAAGGCTGACGACCGTCGACTGGAAGGTGCGGATCATCAGATCCAGCTCGTCCCAGTTCTCTTCCTGCGCCTCGAGGAGGGCCAGCATCAGGTTTGCGCCGGCCGAGAACGCCGGCGCGTCGTTGCCGATGACGAGGGCCTCGAAGTTCTTTTCCGCCTCGCCGATTCCGGCCGTCAGCATGGCGAGCGTGTCGCCGCCGAGCGTGTTCATCTTCGAGTGGAACTCGATCGCGAGCACGCCGTCGCCCAGATCTATCAGGCTGGCGCCGGGGTTCTCCCGCACCGGTGTCCGTTCCGCTTTCGCGCTCCCGAGGATCTGCAGGCCGGGCGCGGCCGGGGGCAGGCGCCCGTCACGGAATCGCGTCCCCGCCGAGGTGGCGGCTGCGCGCCGGGCGGCGACCAGCGGGGGGGGATCGTCGCTCGCGCCGGCCGCCTCGAGGACCGCGTCGATGCCGATCGCATCCCACAGCTCGAACGGTCCCAGGTCCCAGCCGAAGCCCCATCGCATCGCGCGATCGATGTCGTCGATCGAATGCGCGATGTCGGGGGCGACCCGCGCGGCGTAAACGAGGGTCGGGGCGAGCGTTGCCCGCAGGAAGTCGCCAACCCGGTCACGGCCGTTGAACAGCGATCGGACCCGCTCCCCGGCCGATTCGATCGACGCGGCCGCATCGAGCGACGCCAGGCGCGGCGCCCGCCGTTCGCGATACTCCATCGCCGCCGGGTCGAGGGTGAGGATCGCGCCGCCCTCCGCCTTCGACTGTTTCCGGTAGAAGCCACGACCGACCTTCGCCCCGATCCAGCCGCGTTCCACCAGGTTGGTGACGACCGGCGGCAGCAGGAAGGCCGCCCGCTCCCCGTCGTCGGTCAGCTGGCCGGCCAGGTTGGCGGCGACATGCGCCGTCACGTCGAGTCCGGCGATGTCCATCGTCCGGAACGTCGCCGACTTCGGCCGGCCGATCGCGGGTCCGGTGATCGCGTCGATCTCCTCGATCGTGTAGCTGTCGAGCTGGTCGAAGATCCGCAACACTCCGTAGAGGCCGATTCGATTGCCGATGAAGTTGGGCGTGTCCTTCGCGACCACCACGCCCTTGCCCAGCACGCGATCGCCGAAACGGGTCATCGCGTCGACTACCGCCGGGTCGGTATCCGCGGTCGGAATCACCTCGAGGAGGGGCAGGTAGCGAGGCGGATTGAAAAAGTGCGTGCCGAGCCAGTGCCGGCGAAAGGCGTCACCGCGCCCCTCGGCGATGCTGGCGATCGGGATGCCGGAAGTGTTCGAAGTGACTACGGCATCGTCCGCCCGGTGCTGCTCCACTCTGGCGAGCAGCGCCCGCTTGACGTCGAGCCGCTCCACCACGGCCTCCACGATCCAGTCGCAGTCGGCGAGCCGGTCGAGGTGGGTGTCGAATCCGCCGGTGGCGATCAGGCCGGCGGCGTCGCGCGTGAAGAATGGATCGGGTTTGAGCTTCCGCGCCCGCGCCAGGCCGTCGCGGGCGGTGGCCTCATCGAGATCGAGCAGGAGGACGGGCAGGCCGGCATTGGCGGCATGGGCCGCAATCTGCGTGCCCATCACCCCCGCGCCCAGGACGCCGACCGATCGGATCTGGTGCACGGTCTCGACAGGGAGCGGGCGGCGGGCTGCTACGGGAGCGCGGAGAGCGTGGCCTGCGCCTGGGCGCCTTCCTCGGAATCCGGAGCAACGTCGACGACGCGCTGGAAGTACTCTTTCGCGGCTTCGATGTCGCCCTGGTTCAGCGCGACGAGCGCGCGCTTGAAGAGCGGCTTTTCCCAGTTCCCGTCGACCGCGATCGCCTTGTCGTACCAGTCCATGGCTTCCTCGGTCGCGCCGCGGGCGAATGCCTGCTCACCCTGGTTGTAGAGGTCCTCGCGCGACGCGCTGAGACTGGAGGCCGCCTCTTCAAGGAGTTGCATGTCTTCCGGAGTCGCGGTGCCGGCCGCCATCTTCTGCCGGGCGATCGCGACCTCGATGTTCCGGTTGCCCGGATCGCCCTCGAGCGCCCGATTGAACGCGGCGATCGCCGCGTCGTAGTCGTTCTGCACGGCAAAGGCGTTGCCGATGTTGATGTGCAACTGGCTCAACTGGGGGAGTTGGGCGAGAATCTCCTCGTATCCGCTGACCGCCGTGGCGTAGTCGCCGGCGTTGAAGGCCGCATCCGCCGCGTCCTGGGCTGCCTCGATGGCGTCAAGGTCGACCCCCTCGACCGCTTCCGCGCCGAGCGCCTGTTCGAGTGGATGCAGGATCCGGTTCAAGGAGAAGTTGACGGGCGGCGTCCTGGCCTGCGATACCGTCGCCGGTCCCTCGCTGGGCGTAAAACCGCGCGGTTCGCCATTCGCCGCTCCACATTCGGCATCGCAGTCGGCCCGGAAAGTCCACTGACCGCTTGCGAGGCCAAGGACGGCGTAGCGCCCGTCGTCCTCCGTGGTTGTCGCGAACTCGGGCGGGTTCGCCTGGGGATTGGTCGCGGTGACGGCGACGCCGGACAGCGGATTGCCGTCCTGGTCGGTCACCGTGCCGCCGACGCGTCCCCGCTGCGCGTGGGCAGTGGCCGCGACCGCGAGAACGAGCAGTGGTGCGACGGCGGAACAGACAGCATGGCGTGTGAGCAGATGCATCGCAAAACTCCTCAGGGCCCCATTCGTGAGGCCGTCAACCTGTGAGTATATCTGAACCGGGCGGTATCATTGGCGGATGCTCAGGGTGGGAATTGGCCTCTTGGTGCTGCTGGTGATCGGCGGGGGAGTGGCGGCGTGGATCTCGGCGGGACGAGCGGAGGGGCCGGCTCTGGCCATCGAGCAGCCCGCCGCGTACATTGGCCGGACGGCGTCGTTCGCGGCCACCGCGGAGGCGCCGGGGACGGAGTTCACGGCCCTCGAGGCGTACGTCGAACAGGAGGGCGACATCCACACGCTCTTCGCGCTCGACGGTTCGGGGGCCGCGGCCGCGCAGGCCGCGGTGAGCCAGGAAACCGATACGCGCCTTCGCATCAGCCGGACCTTCGATCGGGAGACTCATCCGGGGCTGGCGCCCGGGCCCGCCCGCGTCGTCGTCACCGCTACCCGCCCCGTGCTGTTCGGCCTGCGCGAGCGGAGCAGCGAGGTGTCGGTCGACGTGACCGTCCGCTTCGATCCGCCGCGGCTGTCGTCCGTCTCGACGTTCCATTACATCAACCACGGAGGGTCGGAGCTGGTGGTCTACCGCGTAACGCCGGACGACGCCGATTCCGGTGTCCGGGTGGGCGATCGGGAGTATCCCGGCTATCCGCTCTCGGCCGTCGGCGTCGACGGTCCGGACGACTTGCGCGTAGCGTTCTTCGCGCTCCTGCACGATCAGGATCTCGCGACGCCCATTGGATTATGGGGACGCGACCCGGCGGGCAACGAGGCCTTCGCAGGGTTCGACCACCGCGTTTTCGAACGCCGGTTCCGGCGGGCGCGCCTGCCGGTGGGGGACGGGTTCCTGCGTAACGTCGTGCCCGCCATCGTGGCGCAGGCCCCGCAGTTGGCCGACGAGCAGGTGGATGCCGGGACGGAGGTGTCCGATCTGCTTGACCTTTACCTGTTCATCAACCGGGAGCTTCGCCGCCAGAACCGCGAGACGATTGCGGAGCTCGCCGGACAGACCGCCCCGCGGCGACTGTGGGAGGGTCCGTTCCGGCAGCTCGCCAACACGCGGGTGGAGTCCGGCTTTGCGGATCACCGCACGTACCTCTACGGGGGCGAGGAGGTGGATCAACAGGTGCACCTCGGTTTCGATCTCGCCTCGACCGCGAATGCGCCCGTTTCCGCCGCCAACACCGGCGCCGTCATCTTCGCCGACTACCTCGGCATTTACGGCAATTGCGTCGTCGTCGATCATGGCCTGGGCCTGCAGTCGCTCTACGCGCATCTCTCCACCATCGATGTCGCCGTCGGCGACTCCGTGGAGCTGGGCGAGACGATCGGCCTGAGCGGTCAGACCGGTCTGGCGGGCGGCGATCATCTTCACTTTGCCATGCTGCTGCACGGTCAGCCGGTGACGCCGATGGAGTGGTGGGATCCGCAGTGGATGGAGGATCGGATCACGCGCAAGTTGCGGGCGGCGGGCGGCCGCTGATCCCGGTTATAATTATCGGGTTAGACAGGTGTCGCGGCTCGCAACCGTCACTGCGGCCGTTCCCGTTTTCAGGTCACATCGTGCAGGAGAGAGGTTTGATGCGACAGCGAACATTCTTGACCGTCGTTCTCATCGCGGCGATCGCGACGGCAGTCGCGTGCGGCCGCCGTTCAGACGTACCGCCCGTTTCGGTGATTCCCGAGGCGGGGGGCGGCGCCGCAAGCATGGCGGCGGGCGCCACCGGCACCAGCCGCATCACCGGTACCGTCACGTTCGACGGCACGGCGCCACCAGCCGAAATCATCCGGATGAACTCGGACCCGGTCTGCGTGATGGAGGCGACCGACACCGAAACCGACTACTACGTGGTTGGTGACGGCGGCGGTTTCGGCAATGTCTTCGTCTACGTGAAGGAAGGGATTTCCGGGACGTACCCGACGCCGAGCGAGCCGCTGCTGCTCGATCAGCAGGGCTGCCGCTACACGCCGCACGTCTTCGGCGTGCAGGTGGGCCAGACGGTGACGATCCAGAATTCCGACCCGACGTTGCACAACATCCATGCCACGCCCGCGGCCAATCCCGAGTTCAACACCGGCCAGCCGATCCAGGGGATGACCATGGAGCGGACGTTCGATCAGCCCGAGGTGATGGTGCCGTTCAAGTGCGACGTCCACGGCTGGATGAACGCCTACGTCGGCGTGCTTCCGCATCCGTACTTCGCCACCACCGGGGCGGACGGCGCCTTCGACATCTCGAATCTGCCCGCCGGCGACTACGTGGTCGAGGCGTGGCACGAGATGCTCGGCGCCCAGACGCAGAACATCACCGTCGGCGACGGCGCCACCGCGGAGCTGTCGTTCACCTTCAGCGCCGGCTGATTCCTCGGCCGGAGCGCGACGTGCGCTGGCTGCATCGCTACACGCGGCTCCTGGCCGTGGCGTCGCTCCTGCTGATTACGGCCGGGGGACTGGTCACGAGCACGGGCTCCGGCCTTGCCGTGCCCGACTGGCCGAACACGTACGGCTACTTCATGTTCGCTTTCCCGCTGTCCGGCATGGTGGGAGGGATCTTCTACGAGCATGGCCACCGGCTGATCGCGAGCGTGGTCGGCATGCTGACCATCGGTCTGGCGATCTGGCTGGCGTGGGTCGAGCCGCGCCGGTGGGTGCGCCGACTCGGCTGGACTGCCCTCGCGGCGGTGGTCCTGCAGGGGATATTGGGAGGGATTACGGTTCTCTACTTCCTGCCGGCGCCGATCTCGATCAGCCACGCGGGGCTGGCGCAACTCTTCTTCACGCTGATCGTCAGCCTGGCCATCTTCACGTCGCCCGGATGGCATGACCACTACCGCGTCCGGTCCGACCCGCCGGCCGGACCGAACGCCTCCGGCTCCGACCCTGTCCTCGCGCGGCTGGCCGTCGTTCTGCCGGCCGTCATCTACGTGCAGATCCTGGCCGGGGCCACGATGCGGCACACGGGGGCGGGACTGGCGATTCCCGACTTTCCACTGGTTTTCGGAGGGATCGTTCCGCCGGAGTGGACCGGCGCGATCGCCATCCACTACGCACACCGGGTCGGCGCGGTGCTGACGACCGCGCTCGTCTTCGCCACCGCCGCCCACGTGCTGTACCACCACGGAATCCGGGCGGAACTGGCGCGGCCGTCCATGCTGCTCGGTGCGCTGGTCGTCATCCAGGTGGGGCTGGGCGGCTGGACGGTGTTGAGCGGCCGGCAGGTGGCAGTCAACACGGCGCACGTCGCCGTCGGCGCGTTGCTCCTCGTAACGTCGGTCGTCCTGGCGCTGCGCGTGCATCGCGACTGGTTCTCCGACGCGGCAGATCGCCAGGCCGCATCTCCGATGGCGTCCGGGCGGCTGCGCGCCGGGTCGGAGTCTCCCGCGTGAGCGCACTGCGGGCCGGCGCGATCGCTCTCGCCGCAGCGCCTCACCGCGCGGTCCATTTCGTTGCGCTGGCCAAGCCGCGCCTCAACTCGCTGGTGGTCGCGTCGGCCGGTGTCGGCTACTGGCTGGGCGCGACCGGTCCGTTCGATCTGATCACGACCCTCCACGTGCTGGCGGGCACGGCCCTCGTGGCGGGGAGCGCCGCCGCTCTGAACCAGGTGGAGGAACGGGACATCGACGGGCGAATGGTCCGGACGCGGGAGCGTCCGCTGCCCGCGAGCCACGTCACGCCGTTCGAGGCGCGTCTGTTCGGTGTCGTGCTGGGCGCGGTGGGTCTTGGGCAGTTGGCGTTGCAGGTGCATCCGCTCGCCGCAACCGTCGCGCTGACGACGCTGTTGACCTACGTCTGGATCTACACGCCGCTGAAGCGCCGGACCGACTGGGCGACCGTGGTCGGGGCCGTGCCCGGCGCGCTGCCGCCGGTGATCGGGTGGACGGCGGCGCGCGGCGAACTCGGCGTCGAGGCGCTGGTGCTGTTCGGGATTGTCTTCTTCTGGCAGTTGCCGCACTTTCACGCGCTGTGCTGGCTCTACCGGGAGGACTACGACCGCGCCGGCCTTCCGCTCGTGGCGGCGCGCGACCCGGATGGTCGGCGGACGGCGCGCCATGCCCTCGGCTACGCGGCGGCCCTCGTTCCCGTGAGCCTGACTCCGGCCGTCGTCGGTCTGACGGGAACGGGCTACCTGGCCGTGGCGGTGCCCCTCGGGGGTCTCTTCATCCTGCTGGCCGTCCTGTTCCGGCACCGGCGTACCGAGTGGCGTGCCCGGGCGCTGTTCGTCGGCTCGCTCGTCTACCTGCCCGTACTCTGGAGCGCGATGCTGATCGCGCGGATGCCCTGATGGTCTACCCGGCGCGGGAAACCCAACCGACATCGTGGGACTACCGGAGGTGATGCGATGCCGGACGTGACCTGGCTCCCGCACCTGAACGCGATGCTGAACGCGACGTCCGGCATTCTGCTGTCGGCCGGGTACCTGTCGATTCGCGCCGGCCACGTCGGCCGCCACCGCGCCTGCATGCTGGGTGCGGTCGCCGTGTCCGTGATCTTCCTGGTCTCTTACGTCATCTATCACCTGCAAGTGGGGTCGGTGCCGTTTACGCGCGAGGGTTCCATCCGGATCGTCTACTTCACGGTCCTGATCACGCATGCCGTGCTGGCTGTCGTGATCGTCCCGCTCGTGGTCATCACCGTGATGCGCGCGCTTCGTGACCAGTTCGACCGGCATGTCGCGATCGCGCGCTGGACGCTGCCGATCTGGATCTACGTCTCGATCAGCGGGGTCGTCGTGTACTGGATGCTCTACCAGATGTAGGAGCCTGTCCTAGCGGGCCGCGCTGACGGCGGCGGCGGCCAGACTCGCCACCCGTCCCCGGAGCGCGACGACGTTCCCGCCACCGTCGGGGTGGACCCGATTCGACAGGAAGACCACAACCGTCTCGGTGTCCGTATCGATCCAGATGGACGTTCCGGTGAACCCGGTGTGTCCGAACGATCGGGTCGCCGGGAAGAGATCGCCGCGCGCGGAGGAATAGGGCGAGTCGATGTCCCACCCGAGGCCGCGCCGGACCGACAGCGTCCGTGGTGTCGATGCCGTGATCATCCGGTCGACGGTCAGCGGTGAGAGCACGGCGTGCGTTCCGTCCGCCGTCCGGCCGCGGGCGAGCAGCATGGCGCCGAACCGGGCGAGGTCGTCGGCCGACGAGAACAGTCCAGCGTGGCCGGCGACGCCGCCCATCCGGCGGGCGGTCGGGTCGTGCACCGTGCCGCGCAGCATGACGCCATCGGGACCGCCGCAGGGCCATCCGAGCGGTGTGCATGCCTCGGTGGGCGCGACCCGCGCCGCGGCGTCCGCCGATGGCCGGAACGACGTGTCCCGCATGCCGATGGGCTCGAACAGCCGCTCGTTCGCGAAGGTATCGAGCGCTTGCCCGCTCACCTGCTCGACGATCGCGCCGAGCAGGATGAAGTTGAGATCACTGTAGATGAAGCGCTCTCCGGGCGGTGATTCGAGCCGTTCCTCGAGAATGCGCCGCATGGCCTCGTCTGTCCCGTCGAACTCTTCCTCGAGGGGCAGGTCGGGCCTGAGCCCGGAGACATGGGTCAGCAACTGCTCGACGGTGATAGCTTCCTTCCCATGGCGTTCGAAGCCGGGCAGGTGCAGCGCGACGCGGTCGCGCAGGCGAAGTCCGCCGTCCTCGACGAGCGCCATCACGCTCGGGGCGGTCGCCACGACCTTGGTGAGCGACGCAACGTCGAACAGCGTGTCGGCGGTCATCGCCTCGCGCACCGGGCGGACCGACCGCAGCCCGAACGCTTCGCGGTAGATGGTCCGGCCGCGGTGGTTCACCAGCACGACCGCGCCCGGGAGATCACCGGCCTGAATCGCCTCCTGCACGACCGCGCCGATCCGCGCCAGGCGGGTGGCGTCGAACGGTGTGGCGCGATCCTGCTGCCGGGACGCCGCGGCAGGAATCAGGACGGTCGCGAGAAGTGCGGCGGTTGTCGCGGCGGCCCGTAGCCACGGGCGGATCAGGTGCATTCTTGCGGTTCCAGAAGGGCCGGTTGCGAGTGTATACTGGCTGATCCGTGCCATCAGCCTGAGAGGCGTCGCATGTCGAGAGTAGCAGTCGTAACGTCGGCGTTCTTGTTCGTGGGGTCGCTCCTGCTGGTGCTTGCGCCATTCGCGGAGGCGCAGCCCGGCCTGATAGCCGGCACCGTCCGGGATATAGCCGGAGAACCGATCGCCGGCGCGGAAGTAATGGGTGAGAACCCGCGCACCCAGCGCCGCATCGACGGAACGACGAATGACTCGGGCCGTTTCTCCTTCGTCGGCCTGGAGTCGGGGCGGTGGTTGTTCATGGTCCGCCGCCGCGGGTACGAGCCGGTCCAGGGTTTCGCCAACATCAGCGCCAGCTCCACCGCCCGGGTCGGATTCGTCATGGAGGTGGATCCGTTCCACCCGCCCGCGCCTACCAGCGGCGCACTGGCCAACCTGCGCGGTGACGAACTGCAGGAGGCGCTCGATTCCGCGGATGCCCACTTCGAGAACGGCGACTACGACTCCGCCATCGAGGCGTACCAGGCGGTTCTCGCCACCGTGCCGAGTCTGACCGCCCTGCATCTGCAGATTGGCCACGCCTACGAAGCGAAGCGGGATATCGACAGCGCGCTTGCGGCGTACCGTGCCATCGCGGCCGACGATCCGGTCAGCCTGGAGGCGCAGGCGGCGATCGATGCGTTGCTGACGGGCGGGGGTGATCGCTAGCACGCCACAGGGCCTGCGTGCCCGCCAGGGCACGCGTTGACCGTCAAACGAGCCGGTTGCTAGACTTAGTGAGCCCTCAACGGTCTGTGGCGGTATCGTCTAGGGGTTAGGATACGTGGTTCTCAGCCACGGGACCGGGGTTCGAATCCCCGTACCGCTACCATCCAATCTCGTCCGTTCGTCGCCGGAGCTTGCGACGGACGCGTTCCTGAGGGTGCGCTGCCGCGCCCTGGCGGGCGCGTTGGGAGTTTCGCGGGCGCGAAACGTCTACGGCGCAAGCTCCTAGCGGGATCCCGTATACGGGTTTCTCCGGTACCAGTCCGCCCTGCGCGCGCATCCCCGGTCGCCCGCCTCGTCGCAGATCTGCCTGCCGCGGACATAGTGACCCCGCGCGCTCTGGTGATCGCCGGCAAGGTCGTGGACCTTCCCCAGTTCCAGGTGAGCGCGTCCACGCACCCAGGTTGCAGCGCCCTCGCGTGCGGCGAGGACCAGATCGGGAAGCGCCCGGTCGCCCTCGCCGAGCCCGACGAGCGCGGTCCCCCGCTTCAATCGCCAGATCGCCTCCTCGCCCATCATCCGGTCCCGATGGTCGCGATCGAGGCGGCGGAAGCCATGGGACAGGATCAGTTCGGCAAGCGCCGGCCGGCCGTCGCGGAGCCACGTGGAAGCGGTTTCGATCCACAGCAGGCGGTTTCGGGGGAAGCTTCGCCGCAGGTTGTTCAGAACCGCATGCGCGCGCCGGAACTCCCGCTCCCGGTTGTAAATCATGGCGAGCGCGAACTGCGCCTCGGTCCGCACTTCGGTAGACCGTCTGGCTGCGTCCGCCAGTATCCGGATCGCCTCGGGCTTCCCGCCGTCGAATCCGACGAGGTACGCCACCCACCGGAGGGGGCGAGGGATGACCGAGACGATATAGCGGTAGAGGCCGACCAGCATCTTGGCGTCGTGGTACGCGGGATCCAGCTTCAGCACCTGTTCGTGCGCCAGATAGGCGCGGCGGGCCGACCGTAGCGCCTGGAGGGGCTGTCGCAGGATCGACGCGTGATACGACCCGTCGAGCGCGAGCGCGACGCCCAGTTCGTAGTGCGCGTCAGGATCGAGAGGATCGTCCTCGACCGCCGCCTCCGCCAGCCGGATGGCATGCGCGACGTGCTGCCTGAAGGTCCGGGCGAGCTCCTCCGGCGGATCGTCGAACTCGCCGGACGGTCCGTACATCGATCCCGCCAGATAGCTGTCGAGCAACGACGTGCCACGCTCGAACAGGATCTTCAGCCATGCCGCTACCGCCACGGAGCGGTACGGCGCAGGGTGATCCGGGCGTTCGGCGACGGCCCGGCGAAACGTGACGATGGCTTCGTCGAAGTCCAGGTTGTAGACCAGCTCGAAGCCTGCCGCCAGCGTCGTGTCGTAGTCCCCGTTGGCTCCGGCGCCCGCCCCACGGGGGTTCGCGTCCGCCCGGGCCGCGAGGCCGACCAGGGTGACGACGGCGATGGCTGCCGCAATGGCCGCACGGGTGGTTCGGGCGCAACGCCGCATGGCCTGCTGATGATACGCGACGCATCCCGCCGCACGTTCCCCGATGCCGGAACCTGAGATAGACTCTCAATTCCGCGTGCATCAAGGGCTTCGTACGCTCGATCAGTTGCCGATCGGTGAATCGGCAGTCGTCCACCGGGTCGGCTGCGAGCAGCGTGTCGGCTCTCGCCTCATGGAAATGGGGCTCCTGCCGGGGACGCCGATCGAGATGGTGCGCCGGGCGCCGCTCGGGGACCCGCTCGAGATCCGGTTGCGCGGCTACCTGTTGAGTCTCCGATCGGCCGACGCCGCCGGCGTAACGCTTGTGCCCGACGGTCATGCGGAGGCTCCCGCGGACCCATCCGACGGCAACGGCGACTCCGACGGCGCCGCGATCCGCTTCGCCAAGCATCCCTCGCGCGACGTGACGGCTTCCGGCCGCGTCCCGCGTGTCCTCGTTGCCGGTAACGCCAACTCGGGCAAGACCACCATCTTCAACCTGCTGACCGGAGCACGCGCCAGGGTGGGCAACTATCCGGGCGTTACGGTGGCCCGGGCCTCACGCGAAATCGACCTGCCGGACGGTCCGCGCGTGGAGGTGATCGATCTCCCGGGCACCTACAGCCTCAGCACCTACTCGCCGGACGAGCAGGTCGCGGTAGACGAGGTCCTTGGCCGCCGCGGCGACGATCCGGACGCGGTCGTCGTGGTCGTGGATGCAGCCGCACTCGAGCGGGGCCTGTACCTCGTGATGCAAATCGTCGAAACCGGCGTCCCGGTGGTCGTGGCGCTCAACATGGTGGACGAAGCGCAGGCCGCGGGCATGGACGTGGACGCGTCGAAGCTCGGCGACTGGCTTGGCGTCGACGTCGTGCCGATGGTCGCCACCACCGGCGAAGGACTCGCCGCGCTGCGGGCCGCGATCACCCGCGCCGTCGGCCTGGCGGCCCGCGAAGAGGTGGCCTGGTCCGGCTTCCCGCCGCCCGTCGAGAGTGCCGTCAACGAGGTGGAACAGTCGCTCGGCGACTCGGCGTTCGTCCGGACGCCGGCCGCCCGCCGCTCCTGGGCGGTCTGGTCCCTCCTGTCGCATTCGACCGACGAAGATGACGTCGAGGGTCTGCCCGACCGCGTGCGCCGGACCGTCGATACCGTGCGCCAGGAGGCGGCGAACGCACAACTGGAGCTGGGCCACGGCCTGATCGCCGCCCGTTACGGATGGATCGAGCAGGTGGTGGCGGACGTGCGGCGCGTGCGGCCGGCGACCGCTCCCAGTCTTGTCTGGACGGAGCGGATCGACAGCGTGCTCACGCATCGCGTGTGGGGCCTGGGCGTGTTCGCCGTCGTGATGGCCCTGCTCTTCGAGGCGCTCTTCACCTGGTCCGAGCCGTTCATCGGCGTTATCGAGACGGTAACCGTCTGGCTGCAGAACGGGGTGACCGGCCTGTTGCCGGCGGGCGCCCTGCAGGATCTGATGGTCAACGGCGTGATCGCCGGGGTCGGCAATGTCGTCGTATTCGTGCCGCAGATCGCGATGATCGGGTTGTTCATCGCCGTGCTCGAGGATGCAGGATATCTCGCCCGCGTCGCTTTTCTGATCGACCGGCTGATGGGCCGGGTCGGCCTGCACGGGAAGGCGTTCGTTCCCATGCTGTCGGGCTTCGCCTGCGCCATTCCGGGGGTGATGGCGACGCGCACGATCGAGAGCCGGCGCGACCGGCTGATCACGATGCTGACGTTGCCGATGATCTCGTGCAGCGCGCGCCTGCCGGTCTTCGCTCTGGTGACCGCGGTGGTTTTCGCCGGCAGCGCGCGGGTGTTCGGCGTGTTCAGCGCGGGCGCCGTCGTGCTGTTCTCGATGTACGCGCTGTCGGTGGCGGCGACCCTCGGCGCCGCCGCCGTGCTCCGCCGCACGGTCCTGCAGGGCCCGCGCCTGCCGCTGGTCCTGGAGCTGCCCCCCTACCGGATGCCGGTCTGGCGCAACGTCTTTCTGGCGACGTGGCGCGGGCTCCGGAAGTTCCTGGTCGACGCCGGAACGATCATCCTGACGATGACGATCATCCTGTGGGCGCTGCTTTCGTACCCGCGCAGCACGGAAATCGTGGAGCGCTACGAGGCGGAGCGCGCCACCGTGGCGGCGTCGGTGACCGATGCCGATGCGCAGGCCGAGCGGCTGGCCGCGCTGGATGGCCAGGAGGCGGGAGAGCAGCTCCGCTACAGCGTGGCGGGCCGGGTAGGCCGGTTGATGGAGCCCGCGATCGAACCGCTCGGTTTCGACTGGCGGATCGGGGTCGGTATTCTGGGCGCGTTCGCCGCGCGGGAGGTATTCGTCTCCACCCTCGGGATCGTGTTCGGCATCGCCGAGGCGGACGAGGAGAGCGTGTCGCTTCGGACGTCGCTTCAGGAGGCGCGGTATCCGGACGGCAGCGTGCTGATGACGCCGCTGGCCGGCATCTCGTTAATGGTCTTCTTCGTCCTGGCGTGCCAGTGCATGAGCACGATCGGCGTCGTTCGCCGCGAATCCGGTTCCTGGGTCTGGCCGATCTTCATGTTCGCGTACATGTCGGTGCTGGCCTATGTCGCATCCCTTGTCGTCTACCAGGCGGGTTCCCTGTTAGGCTGGGGTGTCTGACGTTTTGCGAGGGAATCGCTGATGGAATGGCTGTTCGGCGGACCGGCGGGCTGGCAGGAGGCGGTAGCGGCGGTCATCGTCGCCGCGGCCGTCGTAGCGCTCTACCGGCACCTCCGTGGCATGTTCGGGGCCGCCAAACCCAGCGGCAGTGGCGCCGGGTGCCACGGCTGCGCCGGCGATTGCGAGGAGCCGGACCCGGCCACCAATGCGGCGGCCCTGGGCGGATCGGTCCACAACAGCCCGGCAGACGGCAGGACGCCTGTCACCCCGACCGCGCGCGGGTCACTTCACTGACGAAGGCGTCGAGCCGGCGCCGGTGTTCGTCCAGGATCGGATGTGCCCAGCGCTCCGTCACCGACGCCAGCACGGTCCGCTGGTACCACAACATGCCGTCCAGGTCGGTATTGAAGGCCTCGATGAAGACCGTGCCCCGCCGCTCGAGTTCCGCCGTCATGGTCGTCAGGTTGTGGATCTTGTCGGCCGACACGACGGCGAGCGACCCGAACCGCGGCGTCGACCGGATCTGCCCGATGTAGGCCTCCTTCCGATCCCGCCAGGAGTTCCGCTTCGGTGGCTCCGAGACATCGCGCACCATCTGGAGGACGAGCGATCCGAAGCGCGACCGGATGACGTCCGGATCGAGGTCCGTGTCTTCCAGCGTGTCATGGAGCACCGCGGCGACGACGGTGTCCTCGTCCAGGCCGAACTCCGCGGTGATCAACCCCACGGACAGCACGTGCGCCGCCTGGAAACCGCGCTTCGCCTTGCGCCGGCGGAGGCCGTGCGCCTCGATTGCGGTGTTGATCGCCAGCTCGATGCGGGGGGACCAGGTCACTGGCCGACCGCGTTGCCGCTGGGTGCGAGGTAGCTGCGCCGCGCCCGCGCCGTAAGGCCACGCTGGGTCAGGAGCACTCTGATGTCGTGAAGCTCGCCGTCAGTGCGGGGCGTGAAGCCGAGGACGTACTGGCTGTGCAGTTCCCGCGCCACCCGCGTGAAGGTGGGCCCCAGATCGGCCGCCTCGGTGAGCTCGAAGTAGCCGCCGCCGGTTTCTTCGGCGAAGCGGCGCAGGTTGCGGTCCGGCCGCGTCGTGACGTAACGGACGCCGTTGAAGTAGTTGCTCTCGAAGCCGATCGAATAAATCATCACTTCTTCGGCCACTGCCCGGTCGACCACGTCGCCGGCGCCCACGTCGCTATCGGTGTCGTCGCCGTCACTGAAGAGAAGGATGACGCGGCGGCCGTCCACGCCGGTCAGCGCGTCCAGGGAAACATAGGCCGCGTCATACACCCGCGTGGAATTGCCGAAGCCCAGGTCGGGCAGCTCGGCAATCAGCGCGTCACGGTCGCCGATGAACTGGGGCGGGTTGATCTCCAGCTTGTCGTTGAATGCGCCGACCCGCGCGCGATCGGCCGGCAGCAGGCGCAGCAGGAACTGTTCTGCGCCGGCCATCAACCGGTTGCGGTTCAGGTCCATGCTGGCGCTCGTGTCGAGCATGACCACTACCGTGATCGGCCGGACCGTGTTCTCGAACAGCACGATCTCGGTCGGTTCGTCATCGTCGAAGATCGCGAAGTCCTCGCGGGTCAGATTGGGAACCAGACGCCCTTCCCGGTCGGTTACCGTGACATAGAGGTCGACCAGTTGGGTTCCGGCCCGGAACATCGGCTGCTGCTGCGCGGCGGCGACCGCCACGCACGCGAGAAACAGGAGCGCGAGCGACAGCGCGAGGCGGGATCGGCCTCTCATGCGAAACACTCTATCTCCGCTGCCCGAAGAGGGCAACGGCGCGGGCGCGGCCGATTGTCAATGGCGTCCGCTCGGTAGTACGGTTAATGAACGGGAAGGGCGGCCCACGGCCGGCGGCGCGCCCCGGGAGGATGAAGACCATGGCGAGGCACGGAAGAGTTTCACGCTGGTGGATCGCGTTCGCGGTTTCGGCAATGGCGCTGGCGCCGTTCGCGGCGCAGCCGGCGACGGCCGCGGTGGCGGACGGACTGGCCGCCCCGTACCTGCACGTTCAGTTGGCGCTCGCCAACGATTCGATGGACGGCGTGAACGATGCCGCCAGCACGATGGCGACCGAGGCCGAGGGTATGGGTTCAGCCGCCCGCATGATCGCCGCCACCGCCCGGGCGCTGGCGGGTGCGGCCGACCTTGATACCGCCCGCGCCGCCTTCGGTCCCCTCAGCGACGCGCTGATTGCCTACGGCGAAGACGTGGGCTTCGGCGAGCTGCGGGTCGCCTACTGCCCGATGGCTGACAAGTCGTGGGTGCAGGCGGGCTCCGAGATCCGCAATCCGTTCCATGGGCACGGCATGCTGACCTGCGGATCCTTCGTGGAGGTGAGCAGCCGGTGACGGCGCCGGCGTGACCGGCACCGGCGTCCGGACGCGGCTCGACGCCGCACTCGAGGATCGGATCCTGATCCTCGACGGCGCGATGGGGACCGCCCTCCAGCGTTACCGGCTGGGCGAGGCGGACTTCCGGGGCTCCCGGTTCGCGGATCATTCCCGCGACCTCAAGGGCAACAACGACATCCTGGCCCTGACGCGCCCCGATGTCGTCGGCGCGATTCATGACGCCTACCTCGAGGCGGGCGCCGACATCATCGAGACCAACACCTTCAGCGGCACGTCGATCGCTCAGTCGGACTACGGCCTCGAGGCGATCGTTCCGGAGCTGAACCGCGACGCGGCGCGGATCGCGCGCGCGGCGGCCGACCGCTGGACCGAGCGGACACCCGACCGGCCGCGCTACGTCGCGGGGGCCATCGGCCCCACCAACCGGACGCTGTCCATTTCGCCCGACGTCAACGATCAGACGTTCCGGGCCTCGACGTTCGACGCGATGCGCGACGCCTACGTCGAGCAGGCGCGCGCGCTGATCGAGGGGGGCGCCGACCTCCTGATGATCGAGACGATCTTCGACACGCTGAACGCCAAGGCGGCAATCGTCGCGGTGCGCGACCTGTTCGACGAGTTGGGGACCGAGCTTCCGATCATGCTGTCGGTCACCATCACCGACCGGAGCGGACGGACGCTCTCGGGTCAGACGATCGATGCGTTCTGGGTCTCGATGGCCCACGCCGAGCCGTTCGCGGTCGGCCTGAACTGCGCCCTCGGCGCCCGCGAGATGCGGCCGTACCTGGCCGACCTGGCGCGGGTGGCGACCGGCGCCTGGATCAGTTGTTACCCGAACGCGGGCCTGCCGAATGCGTTCGGGGAGTACGACGAGCATCCGGAAGAGACCGCCGAACTGCTGCGCGAGTTCGCCGAGAGCGGTTTCGTCAATATTCTGGGCGGTTGCTGCGGGACGACACCGGAGCACATCCGCAAGCTGGCGGAGACGGTGGCGGATGTCACTCCGCGCAGGCCGCAGTCGCCGGACGGCGCCGGGCGGGTCACCGAGTACAGCGGCCTCGAGCGACTCACCCTGCGCCCCGACAGCAACTTCCAGATGATCGGCGAGCGGACCAACGTCACCGGATCGCGCCGCTTCGCGCGTCTCGTCAAGGAAACGGACTACGCCGCGGCGTCCGAGGTGGCGCTCGATCAGGTGCGGGGCGGCGCCAACATCATCGACGTCAACATGGACGAGGGAATGCTCGATTCCGAAGCGTGCATGAGCCATTTCCTCCACCTGATCGCCACCGAGCCGGAAATCGCGCGGGTCCCGATCATGGTCGACAGCTCGAAGTGGTCGGTCCTCGAGGCGGGGCTGAAGTGCGTGCAGGGCAAGGGCATCGTCAACTCGATCAGCCTGAAGGAGGGCGAACGGCTGTTCCTCGATCAGGCGCGCCGCATCCGGCGCTACGGCGCGGCGATGGTCGTGATGGCGTTCGACGAGACCGGCCAGGCCGACACGGTGGAGCGGAAGGTGGAGATCTGCGCCCGGGCCTACCGGCTGCTGACCGGCGAAGCGGGTGTCGCGCCCGAGGACATCATCTTCGACCCGAACGTGCTCGCGGTCGCCACCGGTCTGGAAGAGCACGCCGACTACGCCGTCAACTTCATCGAGGCGACACGGCAGATCAAGGAGCGTTGCCCCGGAGCGAAGGTCAGCGGCGGCATCTCGAACCTCTCGTTCTCCTTCCGGGGGAACAACACGGTCCGCGAGGCGATGCACGCCGCGTTCCTCTACCACGCGGTCCGCGCCGGCCTCGACATGGGGATCGTCAACGCGGGCCAGCTCGCCGTCTACGAAGAAATCCCGGCGGATCTGCTGGAGCATGTCGAGGACGTCATCTTCAACCGGCGCGACGACGCCACCGAGCGGCTCGTCCGCTTCGCCGAAGGGGTAAAGGGGAGCGCGCGTGAGCGGCGGGAAGACCTCTCGTGGCGCGAGACGACCGTCGACGAGCGTCTCGCGCATGCGCTGGTACAGGGCATCGTCGACTTTGTGGAAGCCGACGTCGAGGAAGCCCGGCAGGGGGTGGGCCGTCCGCTCGACGTGATCGAAGGCCCGTTGATGAACGGTATGAAGGTGGTGGGCGATCTCTTCGGCGCGGGCAAGATGTTCCTGCCGCAGGTCGTGAAGAGCGCGCGCGTCATGAAGAAGGCGGTGGCGTACCTGCAGCCGTTCATGGAGGCGGAGCAGAGCGCCGGCATGTCGCAGGGGACCATCGTGCTGGCCACCGTCAAGGGGGACGTCCACGACATCGGCAAGAACATCGTGGCGGTAGTGCTTCGCTGCAACAACTACAACGTGGTGGACCTCGGCGTGATGGCGCCGTGCGACGCCATCCTGCGCAGCGCGTCGGAGGAGCAGGCCGACCTGATCGGCCTGAGCGGGCTGATTACGCCGTCGCTCGACGAGATGGTGTTCGTGGCGGGCGAGATGGAACGGCGGACTCTGCGGACGCCGCTGCTCATCGGCGGCGCGACGACGTCGCGGCAGCACACCGCGGTGAAGATTGCGCCGGCATACGGCGGCAGCACGGTGCATGTCGCCGACGCCTCACGCGTGGTCGACGTGGTTTCCGGCCTGCTCAATCCGGACCGCCGCCCTGCATTCGATTCGGCGAACCGCGCCGATCAGGACCGGCTGCGGGCCCAGCACGCGGGGCGGGCGGAACGGACGCTCGTGCCGTACGCGGAGGCGTGCGCCAATCCGTTCCGGACCGACTGGGAAGCGGCGGACCTGCCCGTACCGGCGTTCACGGGCCGGCGGCGCGTGGAGGTGGCCCTGGACGAGCTGACGCCGTTCATCGACTGGACGTTCTTCTTCGCGGCGTGGGAACTGAAGGGACGTTTCCCGGACATCCTCGACCACCCCGAACGGGGCGCGGCGGCGCGCGAACTGCATGAACGGGCGACGGCGCTGCTGGAGGAGATCGTCAGCGACGGCAGCCTGACCGCGCGGGGCGTCTACGGCTTCTGGCCCGCCGCGTCGGAAGGGGATGACATCGTTCTTCGGGAGGCGCCGCGCAGCAACGCCGCGGCGGAGCCGGGCGCGGAGCTGGTCCGGTTCAACATGCTGCGCCAGCAGGAGTCGTCCGGCGGCGACCGTCCGCACCGTTCGCTCGCCGACTACGTCGCGCCGCGCGACGCCGGCCGGCGCGACCACATCGGCGCCTTTGCGGTCACCGCGGGCCTCGGCGTGGACGATCTGGTGCGCCGTTACGAGGCGGACCACGACGACTACCACGCCATCATGGTGAAGGCGCTCGCCGACCGGCTGGCGGAGGCGTTCGCGGAGTACCTGCATGCACGGGTCCGGCGCGAGTGGGGCTACGGCGCGGACGAAGAATTCTCCAACAATGACCTGATCGCCGAGCGCTATCGCGGCATCCGTCCCGCGTTCGGCTATCCGGCCTGTCCGGATCACAGCGAGAAGTTCAAGCTGTTCGACCTGCTGGATGCGCGCCCGGCCGGCCTCGACCTGACGGAGAGCGCCGCGATGACCCCGGCCGCCAGCGTCAGCGGGCTGTACTTCGCGCATCCGGAGGCGCGCTACTTCACGGTCGGCCGGATCGGTCCGGATCAGGCGGCCGACTACGCGGCGCGCAAGCAGATGCCGATCGCCGAGGTGGAGCGCTGGCTCTCCACCAACCTGGCCGCGTCGCCAGGCGAAGCGGTTTCACTCGCGGCAACCGGACGCTGACGGACGGTGCACGATCTCGGCATCCTGCGCGATCTGGCGATCATCGCCGGTCTCGCCATCCCTGTCGTCGCGCTGGCGCAGCGCCTGCGCCTGCCTCCGCTGGTCGGCTTCCTCGCCGTGGGGGTGCTGATCGGCCCGTCCGGGTTCGCGCTGATCCCCGATGCGGACGAGGTCTCGGCGCTGTCGGAGATCGGCGTCGTCCTGCTGCTCTTCGCCATCGGTCTGGAGCTGTCGCTTTCCGACGTCCTCCGGTGGGGGCGTTCCGTCGTGGTCGCCGGTGGCCTGCAGGTGACCGGAATCGTTGCCTTGGCGCTTGGCATTGGTCTGGCGGCCGGCCTGCCACCGGGACGCGCCGTCTTCTACGGCACGCTGGCTGCTATGTCGTCGACGGCGGTTGTCACCAAGGCATACGTCGACCGGGGCGAACTGGACACGGCGCACGGCCGCGAGGTGATCTCGATCCTCCTCTTCCAGGACCTGTGCATCGTTCCCATCATGCTCCTGCTGCCGCTCGCGGCGGGCGCGGCGGCGGACGCCGGCGGGGCGGTGGTGGAGGTCCTGGTGGGGCTCGCCGCCATGACCGCGCTCGTGTTCGGTGGCCGGGCGGTGGTGCGGGCCACCCTCGATCGGATCGTCCTGCTGCGCAACCGCGAGCTGTTTACGCTCTGCGTCGGCTTCGTCGCCTTGGGGACCGCGCTGGTGGCCGCCGAGGCTGGCTTCTCCCTCGCCATCGGAGCGTTCATCGCGGGCCTGGTCATTTCGGAGTCGGAATACGGCCTGCAGGCGCTCTCCGACGTCATCCCGTTTCGCTCGCTGTTCAGCGGCGTCTTCTTCACGTCGATCGGCATGCTGCTGGACCTCGGCGTCGTGATGGATGCACCGCTCGTGGTATTCGGAGGGACGCTGCTGCTGATGGTCGCGAAGGCGGTGATCGCGACGGGCGCCGTGGTCCTGCGCGGGTCGCGCCTCGAAACGGGCTTGCGGAGCGGAATCAGCCTGGCGCAGGTGGGGGAGTTCTCGTTCGTCCTGGCGGCGGTCGGTCTGGACCTGGAGCTCTTCGCCGGCGACGACTACCAGGTGTTCCTCACCGCGGCCGCGCTCTCGATGATGGCGACGCCGTTCCTGATTGGCTCGGCGTATCGCCTGTCGGAAACGATCGGCCAGGTCGTGCGGGGCACGGTTCGGCGTGAGGGGGTGGCCGATTCCGGAGGGCGTGGCGGGGAAGAACTGAGCGCGTTGCGGGACCATGCCGTCGTCGTCGGCTACGGTATCGCCGGCCGCTACCTGGCCCGGATGCTGCAGGCGGCCGGCATTCGGTGCGTGGTGGTCGATCAGAACGGCGCGCTCGTCCGGCAGGCCCACGACGATGGACTGCTGGCGGTCTACGGCGACGGCGCGCATCCGATCATGCTCGCCGAGGTCGGCGGGGCGCGGGCTCGCCTCATCGTCTATACGATCTCGTCCCCCGTGGAGGAACGCCGCGGCGTGGCGGCGGCGCGCGAACTGGCGCCTGGCGCGACGATCATCGTGCGCACCCGCTACGTCCGCGCCATGGACGACCTGATGCGGCTTGGCGCGAACGAGGTGGTGGTGGAGGAATTCGAGGCGTCGCTCGAGTTGTTCGCCCGCGCCCTCCGGAGCTACGAGATCCCGCCGCGCCGCATCGCCCATAAGCTGAACGCGGTGCGCGACGAGCACTACGGGCTGCTGCGCGGAACGGCGGCGCCCGACCTGGCGCTGGACGCGCTGCAGCATCTCGGCATCCACGACGCGCTCGAGTTGATCGAAGTGGAGGAAGGATCGACGGCGGATGGAGAGAACGCCCGAACGCTGGATCTGCGCCGGCAGACCGGCGCCATTCAGATCGCCGTCGTGCGTGGCGGCGTGCCGATCTACCGGCGCGACGACACCTTTCGGTATCAGCCGGGAGACACCGCGGTGATCGTCGGCGATCCCGATGCGCTGGAACGCGCCGCGGCTCTCTTCCGCAACGGCGCCGACGCGGCGTAACCTTATCTTGATGGAGTACCAGATCCGCCAGTACGGCCTCCAGCAGGGCGCCCTCGAAATCGAGTACATCGAGGAGTACTTCGGCGAGTTCCCCCGCCGCAAACGCGCCGACGAAGTGATCGCCCGCCTTGGCGATCGCGACCACCAGATCCTGATGGCCGAGGCGCCCCTGCCCGACGATCCATCCACCGTCGTGCCGGTCGCCTACAAGGTGTCCCACGAGCTCCGGATCGAGGAGACCGTACCGAAACTGGCGGACCTGGTGAGGCGGCTCCGATCCGCGATCGACTTCGAGGGGCGCAAGATCCTCTATAGCTGGATCGGCGGGACGAGGCGCGACTGGCGCGGCCGCGGCTTCTTCCGGGCGCTCACCGAGGAGCAGGAGGCGTGGGCGCACGACAACGGCTTCGCCGAGATTGTCGTCAAGACCAAGAACCGCCTGTACGGCATGCGCGGCACGCTCGACCACCTGCAGTTCAACGTGATCAAGTTCGAGCCGAACGAGGCTGACAACCGGCAATCGAAGGTGTATCTCAGCAAGCAGCTCGGTCTCGAGGTGCTCGACGGCCACCGCAGCCAGCGATCGGTCGTCCGGTCCGTGTGATACCCGTCCCCATCGGCGCGATCGACGACCCGCGCATCGGCGACTTCCGCGTCGTCTCGGACCCGGCGCTGATGCGCGAGCGACGGCTGTTCGTCGCGGAGGGATCGCTCGCCGTCGAACGGCTGCTGGCCTCCCGCTTCCGTGCGCGGGCGCTGCTCGTCACCGAGAGCGCGCTCGAGCGGTTGAGGCGGGCCATTGACGCGGCCGTCGCGAACGTCGCGCAGCCCGAGACCGCGGCGCCACCCGGCGTCATCGGGCCACCGCCCGACGTCTACGTCACCGGCTCGTCGGAGCTGCGCCGGATCACCGGTTTCCGGTTCCATCGCGGATGCCTGGCCCTGGGGGAACGGCCCGCGGACGGCTCGACACCGGGCGGCCTGCCGCCGCCCCGCGCCGGTGCGCCGGTCGTTGCCCTCGACGCCGTTGCCGATCCCGACAACGTCGGCTCCATCTTCCGTAGCGCGGCCGCCTTCGGCGCCGCGGGAGTCCTGCTGTCGCCCCGGTGCGCCGATCCGCTCTACCGCAAGGCCATACGCACGTCGATGGCGACCACCCTCGCGTTGTCGTTCGAGATTGCCGGCGCCAGCGGGTGGCCGGGGTCGCTGGAGCGGTTGCGGAACGCCGGCGCGCGCCTGATCGCTCTCACCCCGGCCGGTGACGCCGCCGACCTGGAGGCGTTCGCCCGCTCGCAGGACCAGGGCCCGTTCGTCCTGATCGCCGGGAACGAAGGCGACGGCGTCAGTCAGCCCGTGCTGGAGCGGTGCGACGCGACTGTCCGGATCCCGCTCGATCCGGCCGTCGATTCCCTCAACGTCGCGACAGCGGTTGCGATCGCGCTCTACCGCCTAGGGCTCGTCCAGTAGCTGCTTCGCCAGCGATTCGTAGAGGTCGATGGCGCCGACCAGCTCCGGGATCGCCACCTGCTCGCGGTCGGTGTGCGCGACATGGATGGTGCCGGGGCCGAGCAGCAGCGGCTGGCCCCACGACGTGAGGAACGGGATGTCGGTGGCGAACGAGACGACCTGCGTGTCGAAGCCGGGCCGCGTCATGAGGCGTACGGCCGGCACGTCCAGAATCTCTTCGACCGTGACGTCCCGGAGGCGTTCGTCGAGCAGCGCGCGGATGGCGCTCGACGGTCCGACGGTGCGGAAGTTGACGTCCGCCTCCGCTTCCGGCGGGATCACGTTCGGGGCGACACCCCCCTTGATGAGCCCTACCGTGCAGGTCGCCTGACCCAGCACCGGATCCGACGGCAGCTCGAGTTCGCGGAGCGCCACGAGCGCGTCGAGCAGCTTATCGATGGCGGACTCTCCCAGCTCCGGATAGGCCGAGTGCGCCGCCCGTCCCGCGGCGGAAATGCGCACCCGGAATGCCCCCTTCGTCCCCAGGGCCAGCCGGTTGTCGGTCGGTTCGCCGTTGATCAGGTAGCGGGAACGCGTCGCGAGGCGGTTCGCGGCATGCGCCCCGTGGCTGCCCCGCTCCTCGCCGACCACCACAAGCAGCCCCACACGCGTCTCGCCGGCCACCCGGAACCGTTCGAGGGCCATGATCTCGGCCGCCAGGATGCCCTTCGCATCGCACGCGCCCCGGCCATGCAGGACGTCGCCCTCGATGCGGCTCGGAAAGAACGGCGGCACGCAGTCGATGTGGGTCGAGAAGACGATTTCCGGATCGTCGGAGCCGATCGTCGCGATGATGTTGACCCGGTCGTCGGCGACCGGCTGCTCGGTGACTTCGTAGCCCTGGCCCCGGAGCCAGGCGGCGAGCCAGTCGGTCGCCCGGGCTTCGTGGCCGCTGGTCGACTCGATATCGATGAGTGAACGGGCGAGACGGACAACGTCGGTGGCGGCAGGTTCCATCATTGAATCACCGAAGCCAGTCTTCCAGCGCGGTGCGAGTGTCGGTCTTGGCGTCCCGGTACTTCACGATTACCGGCGTGGCGAGGGACAGGCCCCACTCCCGACCGGGCTCGGCGGTGACCGCGCGCGCGCCCGGAACGACGACCGCCCCTTCGGGCACGACGGTCGGCTCGCCCGCCGCCGGCTTGATCACCCGCCGGTTCGGCAGATCGTAGATCGGCGTCGAGCCGGTCAGAACCGTGCCGGCTCCGATCACGGCGCGGCGCTTGACCACCGCCCCTTCATACAGGCCGGTGTTCCCGCCGACGAGTACGTCGTCCTCGACGATCACCGGCAGGGCGCCGACCGGCTCGAGCACGCCGCCGATCTGCGCGCCGGCGCTGACGTGAACGCCGCTGCCCACCTGCGCGCACGAGCCGACCAGCGCATGCGAGTCGATCAGGCTGCCGTCGCCCACGTACGCACCGATGTTGATGTACATCGGCGGCATGCAGATGACGCCGGCGCCGAGATAGGCGCCGTCGCGCACCGACGATCCCCCCGGCACCAGGCGCACGCGCGACTCGGCCGACAGTGGCCGGAGCGGCAGGGTGTCCTTGTCGAGCCACGGGGACGTGTCGTCGGGCGACGCAAACGGCACGATGTCGCCGCAGCGGAAGCCGACCAGAATGCCCTGCTTGACCCAGGCATTCACCCGCCAACCCGTCGGCGCGTCGGCGTCCGGCTCCGCCGCGCGGACATCGCCGGCCGAGAGTTGCGCCCGCAACTGGGCAAACGCTGCTCGCGCGTCCGCGCGGTCGGCGTCAGCGCCTTGGGCAAACAACGTGGAAATGCGCGCTTCGAGATCCATTCGGTGGGCAGATTGTAGCCGGACAGGGCGCTTCGGGACGATGGATTCTCCCTGGGGACCCAACCCGGATCTGGTACTCTGCTTCCCGCCGCGTTGGTAGTGCTCTCATTCCTGCTGCACGGTCAACCGATTGTTTGACGTGGACGTTGTTCTGCGGACAGTTGCTTCCTGCCGATCGATCGCGGCAGCGCCGGCGCTGCGGGCGGCGGTCCTGTTCCTGCTCCTGGCCGTGGTTCACACGTGGCCCCTCGCAGCGGACCTGAGCCTGACCCTCTTTCATGACGACGTTTGGCTCAACGCGTGGGCGCTGGCGTGGATTGCGCATCAGCTACCGCGAGATCCCCTGCGCCTGTTCGATGCGAACATCTTCCATCCTCACACCGGCACGCTTGGCTACACGGAGCCGCTTCTCGTGCCGGGCGCGATCGGCGCGCCGATCCTCTGGCTCGGCGCGTCGCCCATCGTCGCTCACAACGTGCTCGTCCTGCTGGGCTTCACGCTCACCGCGCTCGCTATGTATGCGCTGGTCCGAGCCTGGACCGGCGATCACCGGGCGGGTCTGCTGGCCGGCGCCCTGTTCTCGTTCAGCACCGTGTTGCTGTTCCGCGTGGCCCATCTGCAGGCGCTGCACGTCTACTGGCTACCGCTGGCGTTTCTCGCGTTCCATCGGGTGGTGACACGGCGGCGGGCGAGGGATGCGGTTGGGCTCGGCGCGTGCGTGGTAGGCGCCGCGTTGACGTCAGGGTACCTCGTGGTCTTCGTGACTTTCGCCCTCGGCGCCGCCGCGCTGGCGCGTGCGCCGGCCTTCTGCAGCCGCGACGGCGTCCGGTCCCTGCTCCAGCTTGGGGCGGCGGCAGCAGTGAGCCTTGTGGTCCTGCTGGTCGTCCTGCGGCCCTATCTTGACGTGGCCTACAGCCGCCCGCCCGTTCTCGAGACGGCTGCACTGTCAACGGCGCTCAGCAGCTATCTGGCGTCCGCCGCCATCGCGCACCAGGAAACCTGGAGCGGCGGCTACCTGCGCAGTGCCCCCGGGGTGCTGTTTCCGGGCGTCGTCACGCTCGTGCTGGCCGCGGTCGCCATCGGTCGACGGCGCAGGATCGCACCGCGCGGGACTCGCCGGATGCTCCTCGCGGCTGCCGGCATCGGCGTGGTGCTGTCCCTCGGCGCCCTCACGCCGGTCTACACCTGGGCGTACGAGTTGGTGCCGCCGTTGCGGGGGCTCCGCGCAGTCAATCGTTTCGGCCTGCTGGTTGTCTTCGCGCTCGCCGCCCTTGCCGGAATCGGTTGGAGCGGTTTCCGGTGGCGGCCGGCGTATCGCAAGACGCTCGCAACTGTCGCCCTGCTGGCGATGGCCACTGCCGAGTCGCTTCACGCGCCGGATACCCCGGCAACATTCCCGCACGCGACGCGCATCCACCAGATGCTGGCCGCGTCCACGTGGCCCGGCGCTGTCGTCGAGCTGCCAATCTATACGTGGACGGGGAACTTCCACTACAACGCGAAGTACCTGCTCGCGTCGACGGTGCATTGGCGTCCGCTCGTGAACGGGTTCGGCGGTTTCGCGCCGCCGGATTTCGACGGCACGGCGCATCTGGCCAGCGCGTTTCCCTCCACGCTGGCGGTGGGGTGGCTCCAGGAGGTCGACGTCGGGTACGTCGTCGTGCACGCGGACGAGTACCGCAACCCCAGGCGCCTCCGCAGTCGCCTCGCGCGACTGGATCAACGACGGGATCTCGCCCTGGAGAGCACGGAGGGAACGACGCGGCTCTACCGCATCCGGCGGCAGAAGTCGCGCGCGATGGAAGCGCTCACATCCGCACCGGACCTGTCACAGCTCCGCTTCGTCAACACTCCCACGGCAGGGAGCATGCTGCGAGCATCGGACGGACTGCGGCAGGTGTTCGCGTTCCAGTCGCCGGACCGCTTCATCGGCTACATGGAGCAGAGGCCGGGGCCTTCGCACGTGCGGTTGCGACTGCCCGTGACCATGTCGGGTCGATTCCTCGATGCCGTCACCGGCGCCGTCATCCGGGAGGTCACGGTTCAGGCCAGCGCAAGTACGGACCCGCCGATGCGCGTGGAGATGCCGGTCGGCCACCGCGAGGTGCTCCTCGATCTGCAGGCCCGGTGATGACGGTCACGCCAGCCTGAAGGCGCTGGAAGCGGACGGACCGGGTCAGCTAGAAGATCGCGATCGGATTCAACGGCGACCCCGTCCCCCCGATGACCGGGATCGGTCCTGCCGTCAACATGAACTCCCAGCGGTTCTCGGCCGCCGCCGTCTCCGCCAGCGCCTCGAGGTCCATGTTGTCGAAAATGTCGGTTCCCATCGCGGCGATCAACAGCGTATGGACCGGCAGGTTCACGTCCTCCACCAGGGACGGCTGCACGTCGGTCGCGGCATCACTCCCGACGAACGAGACGTCCCGCTCGCGGATCCAGCGGACGACCGACGCGTGAATACCGGCAGAGTTACCCGAGAGCTGCCACGGTCCTTCCGCCGCGCGCCGCGCCCAGCGCCCCGTCCGGATGAAGATGACGTCGCCGGATCCGACGGTTACGCCCGCCTGTTCCTCCCAGGCCTCGATGTCCTCGACGTAGATCGGCTCGCTCGGCTCCAGGTAGGGCACGCCTTTGAGCCGCGGGATGTCGAGCAGGATGCCGCGCGTCACTATCCCCTGGTGCAAGTTGTCGATCCCGTTCTTCGTGCAGCCCTCCTCGGCCGAGCTCGCCGACGTCGGCACGTTGTTGTAGAGCATGCCCTGATAGGCGAAGTGGCAGAGCGAGTCGATGTGGCTCACGCCGTAGCCGTGATACGTGAACTCGATGGTGTCGCTCGTCAGGCTCTCCGACATCGTGTGGTTAAAGGCGCTGTCCGGGTTGTCGGCCGCCTCGTCCGGCATGGGGCTGTGGGCCAGGGAGACGGTGATGCCGCTCCGAACCAGCCCCGCCGCCTCCCGCACCTTGTCCGGCGTGATCAGGTTGGCGGTGCCGCGCTCGTCGTCCGGGCCCCAGCGTCCCGCGTTCGAGACCTCCTGGAAGAGGGCGTGGAACTCCTCCGCGTTGCGCGGGAAGTTCCGGTCCTCCTGGCTGTCGGCGCCCGAGCAGGCGCCGATGATGACCGCGATTGCCGCCGCCGCTACCGCCAATGCCGTGGTCCACTTCCGAGTCATGGTCCTTCTCCTTCGGTACCGCCGGGCCAGGCCGCCATTGTAGCCACCCTTCCCGGGTTCACGGTCGGGCCGTTCGGTCACACGGCCCGGCGCCCCAGTTCCCGCACCTCGTCGTAACGAAAGCAATCGACCTGGTGATCGTTCACCAGGCCCGTCGCCTGCATGTGCGCGTAGCAGATGGTGGAGCCGACAAACGAGAAGCCGCGCGACTTCAGATCCTTGCTGAGGGCGTCCGACTCCCGGGTCCGCGCCGGCACCTCGGACCACGACCGCCATCGGTTCTGCTTCGGGCGCCCGTCGACGAAACGCCAGACGTACGCGTCGAACGTGCCGAACTCCTCCTGCACGGACAGGAACGCCTGCGCATTCCTGATGGCCGAGGCAATCTTCATCCGGTTCCGGATGATGCCGGCGTCGTTGAGCAGCCGCTCCACCTGCCGCGAGTCGAACCGCGCCACCTTCTGCGGATCGAACCCGTCGAAGGCTCGGCGGTAGGCCGGCCGCCGCTTCAGGATGGTGAGCCAGCTCAGCCCGGCCTGCGCGCCTTCGAGGACGAGCATCTCGAAGATCTTCTGATCGTCATGGAGCGGAACGCCCCATTCTTCGTCGTGGTACGGCAGGTAGAGCGGGTGGGACGCACCCCAGGGGCAGCGCACCCGATCGTCGTCCGTCGCGGTCACCGAGGCATAATACTGTCGGTTACCGATGCGCCCTCCATGCCTGTCGGCCGCGTTCGCGGGCGTCGCCCTCGCCCTCATGACAGGCTCGTCCGCCGTCGCGCAGCAGGCGGAGCGTGAGCCGTTCGTCGCGACGCTCACCGTCGAGGAGATGACCGGCAAGCAACTGGTCCTCGACACGGACCTGGGGACGATTGCGATCGACCTTCGCCCCGACGTCGCGCCGAATCACGTCGGGCTGATCATGCAGCTCGTCGAGCAGGGTGCCTACGAAGGCACGACGTTTCACCGGATGGTGGCGAACGGGATCGTTCAGGGAGGCGATCCCCTGACCGCCGATCCGGAGCGGTCGGCCGACTACGGCCGGGGCGGCCTGGGCCTGGTGGACGGGGAGATGAGCGACGCGCCGCATCTCCGAGGGACCGTCTCCGCCGTAGTCGCCCCGGGCGACCCGAACAGCGGCGGCGCGCAGTTCCTGATCTGCGTTGTCGATCAGCCGGGGCTGGACGGGCAATACACAGTCTGGGGGCAGGTGGCGGACGGCATGGACGTCGTCACGCGAATCTCCGAGACTCCGATCGATGCGGAAGGACGCGCCATCGAGCGGGTAGTCGTCCGGACCGCCACGATCCGCGACAGGCCGCCGCCGGAAGTGCCGCCGTTCACTACCGAGACCGACGCCGAACTGGCGGCGTACCGCGTCGTGCTGAACACGACGCATGGCCGGATCGCGATCGACCTGTATCCCGACCGTGCGCCGAACCACGTCCGGAACTTCCTCCGCCTGGCTGACGCCGGCGTCTATGACGGCATCGCGTTTCACCGCGTAGTCCCCGGCTTCGTCATCCAGAGCGGCCACCTGCCGACGCGCAACGCCATGCTGACCGATCGCCAGCAGCGCTTCATCCAGAACCTGGAACCGGAGTTCAACGACACGCCGCACGTCCGCGGCATTATTTCGATGGCCAGACTGGACGATCCCTCCAGCGCGTCGACCAGTTTCTTCATCGTCACGGACACCTCCCCCGAGTTGGATGGCACCTACACGGCGTTCGGCGTCGTCACCGAGGGCCTCGACATCGTGTCGGCCATCGAAGCGGTCCCCACCGATGGCGAGACGCCGGTCGACAGGGTCGAGATCACCGACGCCGAAGTGGTCCGCCGATAGCGCCTGTGCGTCGGCGTTGAACCTGTTCGTACGTCAAGAAGGCAAAGAGGACACTTGATGGCGGCAGGTGATCGCGCTACACTCCAAGTAGCGTACGACTCCCCGGCATTGAGCCGGTTGGGCGGTCTAGATGTGTAAACCCACCACGTTGTTCAGCGGCGGATTGAGGGCGTGGATGGGAGGTTGGTAGTCCAGGCTGGCGTGCGGGCGGTGCCAGTTGTAGTGATGGAGCCAGCGGGGCAGGTGATCGGCGCGCTGGGCGGAGTCGAGGTAGGTGCGCGCGTAGGCCCATTCCCGGAGCAGGCTTTGAATGAAGCGCTCGGCCTTGCCGTTGGTTCGCGGCGAGTAGGGTCGGGTGCGGATGTGCTTGAGCTTGAGTCGCCGACAGAGGCGGGCGAAGGCCCGGGAGGTGTAGCAGGACCCGTTGTCGGTCATGACCCGTCGGAAGGAGATGCCGAGCGCGGCGAAGTAGCGCAGCGCGTCGAGGAGGGCGCGACAGGCGCTGAGTCCGTTCTCGCTCGGGAGGATGGCGGCGATGCCGACCCGCGAGGCGTCGTCGATGGCGACGTGGACAAACTCCCACCCGGCTCCGGGAGAGGTCTGGCGCCGGTTGCCGGTCACCCGGTGTCCGGGGCGCACGAAGCGCCCGAGCTTCTTGGTATCGAGGTGCAGCAGGTCTCCCGGGTGCGGGTAGACGTAGCGGTGCGCCGCGGCCGGCGGCTCCAGCTGCGACAGCCGGTTGACGCCGGCGCGTTGCGCGATCCGTCCCACGGTGCTCGGAGCCACACCCAGGGTGCCGCTGATGTCCCGGTAGGTACGCCGGGCGCGACGCAGTGCTACCACCTGGGCGCGGCGCGCCGCACTCGTCCGATGCGGACACCGGTGCGGGCGCGAGGAGCGGTCGGTGAGTCCTCGAGGGCCTTCCGCGCGGTAGCGGGCGAGCCACTTGTAGGCGGTGCGCACACTCACTCCGGAGGCGTGGGCCGCCTCCGCCACGCGAAGTCCTTCTTCCAGGATGCGGCGTACCAGCACCTCGCGGCCGTGCGGGGTGAGTCGGGCATACTTGTGGATGTTCATGCGGGTTCCTCCCTGGCTAACGGTTGGCAATACCCATTAGCTTCGGGCATCGGGCCCGCGTGAACAACCTACCGAGAGATCACAGCTAGATGGCCGCCCCTTTTTCTTGTCTGAGTTTCCTGCCACCCACCTTGCCCAAGACCATTGTGTACGTGGACGGCTTCAATCTCTACTACGGTGTTCTGAAGAACACAGGCTACAAGTGGCTCGACCTCGAACGGTTCTTCACCCTTCTGCGACAGGCCGACTGAGTGGTGAATTGGTGCGAAAGACGGGCCAGATCGCCCGCACCTAGACCGGAACGAGCCCAAGGCTCTTTAGGACGCCGATGATCTGCGCGTGACTCTCCGGACGGGGAGGCGCCATCGGCGACCGGTAGGTGGCGGTTTCGATCAGGCCCATTTCCGCCAGCGCCGCCTTCACCGGGATCGGGTTCGACTCGACGAAGTTCACCTGCATCAGGGGCAGGAGGCGGTTGTGGATGACGCGCGCTTCGGCGAAATCCCCCGCCGCGGCGCGGTCGACCAGCGCCGCCATCTCGTCCGGCGTCTCGTTGGCGATGACGGAGATGACCCCGCGGCCGCCGAGCGCCATCAGGGCGAGGGTGAAGGCATCGTCGCCGGAGAGGACGGCGAAGTCGTCCGCCATCGTCTGGCAGATCTCGCACATCTGACCCAGGTCGCCGGAGGCTTCCTTCACGCCCACGACGTTCGGGATCTCGGCCAGGCGCCGCAGCGTGGCGGGCGTGACGTTGCAGCCGGTCCGGCTCGGGACGTTGTAGACGATGAGCGGCAGCTCGGTCGCCTCGGCGATCGTCGCGTAGTGCAGGAAAAGCCCGTCGGGGGTCGGCTTGTTGTAGTACGGCGTCACCGACAGGATCCCGTCGGCCCCGGCGCGCGCCATGTCGGCGGCCAGCTCGGCGGATGCGCGCGTGTCGTAGCCGCCGGCGCCCGCCAGCACCGGCACGCGACCGTCCGCCGCGCGGGCGACCAGTTCGACGACGCGGATCTTCTCCGCGTGCGACAGCGTCGGACTCTCGCCGGTCGTGCCGCACGGCACCAGGAAGTGAACGCCGCCGTCGACCTGGCGTCGGGCCAGGCGCGTGACGGCCGCTTCGTCCAGTTCGCCCGCCTGCGTGAACGGCGTTACGAGCGCCGGTCCGCAGCCTGCCCAGTGGGTTGCCATTTCAGTCGAGCCCCAGCACGTCGCGCATCGTGAACCATCCCTGCCGGCCCACCACCCACTTCGCCGCCTCGATCGCGCCCCGCGCGAACGTTGCCCGGTCGCGCGCGGTGTGGGTCAGGGTAATCGTCTCGAAGGGGCCGTCGTAGCCGACCGTGTGCGTGCCGGGCATCTTGCCGGCGCGGGTCGACGCCGTGTCGATGTCGCGGCGGTAGCCGGCGCCCTGCATCGCCGCCTGGAGGGCGAGAGCGGTCCCGGATGGCGCATCCCGCTTCGCCGCATGGTGATGTTCCTGGATGAACGCGCCGAAGTCCTGATGGGGCGCCACCAGCGCCGCGCTGCGTTCCACGATGGCCTGGAAGAGATTCACGCCGAGCGAGAAGTTGGCCGCATGCACGACGCCGATCCCCGCATCGTCGGCCAACCGCCGCACTTCGGCCTCGCGGTCGTTCCAGCCGGTCGTGCCGATGACGACGTTGATGCCGCGCGCCGCCAGCTTCGTGACGTTCGCCACGATCGCGTCGGCGAGCGAGAACTCGATAGCCACCTGCACGCCGTCGAGCGCCGGTGAATCGATCCCCGAGCCGTCCCGGTTGTTGTGGATGTCGAGTCGCTCGACCACCGCGCAGCCGTTCGATTCCGCGATCGCGTCGACCGCCCGGCCCATCCTGCCGTAGCCGACCAGGACAATGCGGACCGGGGCGTGATGGGACGATTGGGAGGCCATCGGTCGGGTCGGGCGGCTCACGGCGCCGCGTGCCGGACGATTATACTCGCGCGTTATGCCGACACCCGTGACCCCGCCAGAGACGATGACCGCCGTGGAGATCAGCGATCCCGGCCCGCCCGAGGCGCTACGTCCGGTGGTGCGCCCGACGCCGCGCCCGGGTTCCGGCGAGGTGCTCGTTCGCGTGGCGGCGGCGGGCGTCAACCGGGCCGACGTCATGCAGCGCGAGGGACGCTATCCGCCGCCTCCAGGCGCATCCGACATTCCGGGCCTCGAGGTCGCCGGCACCGTCGTGGCGGTCGGTGGGGATGTGGCCGAGGTTGCGGTGGGCGACGAGGCCTGCGCCATCGTCAGTGGCGGCGGCTATGCGGAGTACTGCGTTGTGCCGGCGCCGCAGTGCCTGCCGATTCCCGACACGGTCAGTCTCCGGGATGCGGCCTCCCTGCCCGAGGCCTACATGACGGTCTGGACCAATGTCTTCGAGCGGGGCCGTCTCGCGGCGGGGGAGACCTTCCTGGTGCATGGCGGATCGAGCGGCATCGGGACCGCCGCGATCCCGTTGGCCAAGTTGCGGGGGGCACGCGTTTTCGCGACGGCCGGCACCGACGAAAAGTGCACGGCCTGCACCGCGCTGGGGGCGGATCTGGCCATCAACTACCGGGAGCAGGACTTCGTTGGGGTCGTACGCGAAGCGACCGGAGGACGCGGCGTCGACGTCATCCTCGACATGGTGGGTGGCGCCTACCTGCAGCGCAACGTCGACAGCCTCGCCCTCGAAGGCCGTCTCGTCATCATTGCGCTGATGGAAGGCGCCAGCGCCGAGGTGAATCTGGCGGCGCTCATGTCGAAGCGTCTCACCGTCACCGGCTCGACCCTCCGTGCGCGGCGCGTCGACCAGAAAGCGGCGGTTGCCCGCGCCGTGCGGGAGCACGTCTGGCCCCACGTCGCCGGCGGCCGGCTACGGCCGACGATTCACGCGACGTATCCGCTGGCGGACGCGGCCGAGGCCCACCGGGTCATGCAGTCCAGCCGTCACATCGGAAAGCTGCTGCTGATTCCCTGAGGGTCGTCGGGGCTACACCGGGTGCGACGGCCTCCGGACCGGCTTCGCGATATACTCCTGCCCACGAGTCAGTTGGGGAGTCGCCATGGCAGCCACGAAGGTCGGACGCAACGATCCGTGCCCCTGCGGAAGCGGCCGCAAGTACAAGGCGTGCTGCGCCAACAAGGCCGAATCCCGCTCGAAACTGGGGCTGTACGCGATTGCGGCCGTCCTCGTCGCCATCGCCGGCGTCATCGCCTATACCTTCACCGCGGAAAGCACCGGCAGTCGACAGGTGTGGGATCCCGCCCACGGCCACTTCCACACCGTCCCGTAGGAGTCGGCGCGGCTGTCAGGCTGACAGGCGCGCCATCCCCGCCGTGTAGATCCGGCGAACCTGATCCGTCGTCGTGCGGTACTGCTCCAGCAGCTCGCTGCCCGACGCGGGCGTGCGGAGGCGCGCCGCGAGAGGTTCCAGGGCGGCCGGTTCCGTGGGAATGGCATTGGTGCCGGTGTCGGACTCGATTCGCAGGACGGTTTCCAGTTCCCGCAGAAAGGCGTAGGCCTCGCGCAGGGCGCCGGCTTCGTCCGCCGGCAGGTACTCCGTGTCGGGCAGCGTCGCGAGCAGGCGTCGCGAGCCCTGGACCCGGAACCGTTCGTCGTCGCGACCGGCCCGAAGCTGGAGGATCTGCAGCAGGAAATCGATGTCGGCAAGACCGCCCTTGCCCCGCTTGATGTCGAAGCGCCCGCCGGTGGCTTCCCGCGCCAGCTCGTTCTCGATTCGTCCCCGGACATGCTGCGCGTACTCCGGGATGCCTGGCGACCACTCGCCGTAGACGAACTGATTGACGACGGACTGGACTTTCTCGCCGAGCGCCGGGTCGCCGCCCGCGAATCGCGCCCGCGTCCACGCCATCCGTTCCCAGATCTCGGCGCGGTGGTTGAGGTAGCGCTCGAAGGCGACGAGCGGAATGGCCAGGGCGCCCATCTTGCCTTCCGGACGGAGCCGGGTGTCGATCTCGTAGGCGGCGCCGGCGGCGGTGCGCTTCGACAGCAGGTCGAAGACGGCGCGAACGAACTTCTGGTGAGCCTGGAATCGCCCGGCGTCGGAGGGATCGCCGTCGTAGAGGAAGACGAGATCGAGGTCGGAGTGGACGGTCAACTCCGAGCTGCCGAGTTTGCCGAGGGCAAGAACGGTCCAGCCGGTGTCGAAGTTCGACGTATCGGGAGATGATCGGGCGGTGACCGCGGGCGCCGTGCTGGCCGCGTGCGCGGCGGCCTGGATGGCGCAGTCGGCAATGAGCGAGAGCTTCTCGTTCAAGGGGGTGGGCTCCCGCCGGCTGAGCCACTCGACGAGCACCTTGAACTCCTGGATCGCCTTGACGCGACGGAAGGGATCGAACTTCGATTGCAGGTCCCCGTCCCCCGCCAGCACTTCGGCGAACGCTTCTTTCACCGCGCGCCGGAAGGCCTCGGCGTCGAGCACGGCCGACGCCATGAAGTCGAGCAGTTCCGGATAGGCGGACAGGCGCGCGGCGAACAGGTCGCCGGCGTCGAGCCCCGCGATTAGCCGGTGCCGCAACCCTGCGTCTTCGAGCAGCGTCCGGAACAGTCCGGTCGCGCCGCGGGCTTTCGAGACGACGCGCTCGAAGCGGATCAGGACGCGGTCGGGCGCGGACAGCCGCGCATCGTCCGCCATGATGGTCGCCAGGAGGTTCGACAGCAGGTTGCGCGCCGACGCCCGGCCCGTGGTCGGCGCCGCGTCGAGCGCCCGGAGGGCGGCGAGGGCGCTGGCGGGATCGTCGAAACCGGCACGCGCCAGCCGTCGGCGCGCCTCGTCGTCCTCCATCTCGCCGGCGAGGAGGCGAAAGATGGTGCGGCCCGCCAGCGCCTCGGTTTCGGTCTCCTCGTAAAAAAGGTTGGCGTAGATCGCGTGGACCTTGTTGCGGTGCGTGTCGAGCACCGCGGTCAGCGTTTCCATCTCATCGAAGCCGAGCCGCCGCGCCAGTGCGCGCAGGCCTCGTTCGGTCCCGGACAGGCTGTGCGTCTGCTGGCCCTGGGCCGCCTGCAGCCCATGCTCGATGTTGCGCAGGAAGATATACGCCACCTGGAGATCGCGCTGCTCGTTCGGCTCGACGAAACCGAGCGCGCCGAGCTCGTGCAGCGCGGTCAGGGTGTGGCCGGTGCGGAGTGACGGGTGCTCGCCGCCGTAGATCAACTGGAAGACCTGTGCGAACAGTTCCACCTCGCGAATACCGCCGCGCCCTTCCTTGATGTTGTCGTCCAGGTCGCCATGTTTGGCATGCGCCCGGTCCGCGCGCTTCTTGTAGCGGGCCAGCTCCTCGATGGCGGCATGGTCGAGGTACTTGCGGAAGACGAACGGCGCCACCCGCTCGACGAACTTCTCACCGAGCTCCCGGTCGCCGGCAATCGGCCGGGCCTTCAGGAGTGCGAAGCGTTCGAACGTCTCGCCCGTGGTCTCGTAGTAGTGCACCGATTGCTGCAGCGAGTAGACCAGCGCGCCCCGCTGGCCGAGGGGGCGCAGGCGCATGTCGACGCGGTAGAGATATCCCTCGCTCGTGTGTTCGCTCAGGAGGCCGGTCAACCGGCGTCCCAGCTTCTGGTAGCGCTCGTGCGCCTCGCCGGCCGCGGGATCGTCGTCGCCGCCCGGCAGCTCGTAGACATAGATCAGGTCGATGTCGGAGCTGTAGTTCAGGTCGCCGCCTCCCAGCTTCCCCATGGCGATGACGGCGAAGCGGCCGGGCAGCGGTCCCCCTTTTCGGGCCGCCATTTCCGCCGACGCGATCCGCAGCATGCCGTCCACCAGCGTGTCGGCCAGGTTCGACAGTTGCGCGGTCGTTGTCGTCAGCGTCGTGGCGTCAAGCATGCCGAACAGGTCGCGCGCCGCGATGCGCAGGAATTCGCGTCGCTGGAACCGCTTCAGCGCGTCCACCTGGTGTTCGGGGACCGCCATCTCGTCCAGCAGCCGGTTCACCTCGATCGCGTATTCGTCCCGGTCGGGCGGCCGCCGGTCCAACTCGTGGCGCAACCAGTGGAGGTATTCGGGGTTGCGAATCAGGATCTCGCTCAGGAAGGGGGAGGTGCCGAGGATCTGCGTCAGCACGTCCAGGACGCGCGGGTCCACCCGAAGGTTGTTGATAAAGGTGGTCTTCGGGGTGTGCTCCGACGCGAACCGGCAGAACCCGACCAGGGCGGCGTCGGGGTCGGGCGTCGTGGCGAAGGCGTCGAACAGCATCTCCGCCATCTCGCCCAGCGCCAGCCGGCTCGGCAGATCGGCAGCCAGTTGCTGCAGGAGCGCATCCGCCGCGGCGCCGTCGCGCAGTCCGCACGTTTCGAGGAACGCCGCGGCGCGTTCAGGTGCGAGTTGCGCCGCAAGGAAAATGTCGCGTGCGGTGATGACTTCCGGCTCGGCTGTGGGCATTCCTGAGTGGGAGTATCAGGGAGCGGGCGGACTGGTGCAAACGGGGCAGGCGGACACCGGCATGGACGCCGGCGAACCGACGACTGCACGGCGCGAAAAAAACAGCGGCCCGAGGCGCCGGCGAAGACGCCTCGGGCCACCGCAGGGTGACGAACTTGCGACCGGTCGCGGCCCTGGTTCGAACTAGATGTCGAAGTAGAGCGCGAACTCCCACGGATGGGGCCGCAGCCGGATGGCGTCGACCTCGTTCTCGCGCTTGTAGGAGATCCAGTTCTCGATGACGTCGGGCGTGAACACGTCTCCCTTCAGCAGGAAGTCGTGGTCCGCCTCGAGCGCGTCAAGCACCTGCGACAGGTCGCCCGGCGTGCTCTCGATCTTGCCCAGTTCCTCCGGCGGCAGGTCGTAGAGGTCCTTGTCCATCGGCTCCGGCGGCATGATCTTGTTCTGAACGCCGTCGAGGCCCGCCATCAGCATGGCGCTGAACGCGAGGTACCCGTTGCAGGTGGGATCGGGGAACCGGCATTCGACCCGCTTCGCCTTCTCGCTCTTCGAGTAGACCGGGATCCTGACGGCCGCGCTCCGGTTCCGCATCGAGTAGATGAGGTTGATCGGCGCCTCGTAGCCCGGCACCAGCCGGCGGTACGAGTTGGTCGTCGGGTTGGTCAGCGCGAGCAGCGCCGGCGCGTGCTTCAGGATGCCGCCGATGTAGTGGATGGCGGTCTCGCTGAGGTCGCCGTACGTGCCGGCCGCGAAGAACTGGTTCCGGCCGTTCTTCCAGATGCTCTGGTGCACGTGCATGCCGGAGCCGTTGTCCTGGAACACCGGCTTCGGCATCAGGGTCACCGTCTTGCCGTGCTTCCGCGCGACGTTCTTGATGGCGTACTTGTACTTCAGCAGCTTGTCGCCCATGTTGACGAGCGAGTCGAACCGCATGTCGATCTCCGCCTGGCCGGCGGTTCCCACCTCGTGGTGGTGCACCTCGATCTCGACGCCCAGCGCTTCGAGGGCAAGGAGCATCTCGGTCCGCAGATCCTGATGGCTGTCCATCGGCGGCACCGGGAAGTACCCCTGCTTGTACCGGATCTTGTAGCCGAGGTTCCGGGAGTTCCCCGCGCCGTCCGGATTCTCCACACGTCCGGCGTTCCAGAAGCCCTCGCCGGCGTCGATGTGGTAGTAGCCCTCGTTGTAGCCCTGCCCGAACCGGACGTCATCGAAGATGAAGAACTCCGGCTCCGGCCCGAAGTAGGCCGTGTCGCCGATGCCGGTCGACTTCAGGTAGTTCTCCGCCTTCTGCGCGATGTGGCGCGGGTCGCGGGAGTAGTCCTCGCCGGTCACCGGGTCCTTCACGTTGCAGATCAGGCAGAGCGTCGGCTCGGCCGCGAACGGGTCCATGAACGCCGAGGTGGCATCCGGGAAGAGCAGCATGTCGCTCTCCTGGATCTCCTGGAACCCGCGGATGCTCGATCCGTCGAAGCCGATTCCCTCCTCGAACACGTCTTCCGAAAACTCCCTGGCGGACACCGTGAAGTGCTGCCACAGTCCCGGTAGATCGATGAACCGGAGATCGACGACGCGGATCCCCTCCTTCTCGATCTTCGCCATCACGTCATTCGCTGTCATTCCGTTACCTCTCCATCGTTGTTGGTCGCTACCCCGTGGTGTTCCTCCTCGCGCGACGTTCGACCATCCGCACGCACACCCTTGTCCACCCTCTGCGACGCGCCGCCCAGGATCCTCCTAGACGACGTCACGTTCTCCGGTCCGAATGATGCGGCTCTGCTCGACCGGCAGGACGAACACCCGTCCGTCGCCGATCTCACCGGTCCGCGCCGTGTCCATAATCGCGTCGATGGCGGTCTCGACCTTGTCGTCGGCCACGACCACCTCGATCTTCGTCTTGGGCAACAGGCTGATCTCGTACTCCCGGCCACGATAGACCGACGAGTGGCCCCGCTGCCGGCCATGTCCCCGGACCTCGGTCACGGTGATTCCCGAGATGTTCGCCTTGTTGAGCGCGTCCTTTATCTCGTCCACCTTGTTCGGTCTCACAATCGCCTTGATCAGTTTCATGCCGCTGTTCGTCCAGGCGCGCCCCTCAGTCGCGCGCCGCTCAGCGATCCGGCGTCGTCCGGAGCGTCTGCTCCAGGTCGGCCTTCAATCGCTCCTGTGTTTCTTCGGTCAGCTTGCCTCCCTGCTCCGTCAGGTGGAAGACGTCGAGCGCCTTCGTTCCTTCGGTGTTGATCAACACCAGGTCGATGGAACAGCCGTTGTCCGCGATCGCGCGGCTTACCCGGTAGAGCAGCCCCCATCCGTTGGGGGCAACTATCTCCAGCACCGTAAAGCGCTTCGAGTAGTGGTTGTTGTAGTGCACGAGGGGCGTGATGGGCTCGACCGGCAGCTTCTTCCGGCCGGCGCGCCAGCGGCCCTTCAGCTTCTCGTCTATCGCCACCCGCCCGCCGATGACGTCCTCGAGCAGTCCCTCCAGCTCGTCGCGCGCGGACGCGTTCAGGGTGAGGAACTTCTCGCGATCCTCGAACTCGAAGATGTCGAGCGCCACGCCATGCTGGTTGCTCATCACGTGGCCGCGCATGATGTCCATGCCGAAGAACGACAGCACCCCGCAGATATTGGAGAAGAGCCGCGGCTGATCGAGCGCGATGGCGCTCAGTTCCCATGACGTCTCGTGGGTGTTCAGGATCGGCCGCACGATGCCCGGTTGCAGGTCCTTGGCCAGACGAAGGTGGTCGTAGACGACCGGTCCGTCCACCAGGCGGAGGTAGCGTTGCGGAAAGCCTTCGAGAAACGACATGAGCTCCGCCTCGCTGATGTCGTGGGGACGCTGCGCGTTCAGCGCGATCCGCGCCACTTCCTGGTGGTCTATCGAATCGTCGCCATAGCCGAGCGTCAACTGGTTGTAGCCCTCGACGTAGAGCCGCCAGAGCATTTCTTCCTTCCACGGCGTCAGCACGCCGGGACTCACCGCGTCCACATCGGCCAGGGTCAGCAACGTCAGCAGCTTCAGCCGCTCCTCGGTTCCGACGAGCCGCGTGAAGCCGATCACCGTGTCGGGATCCTCGGCGTCGCGCCGGAACGCGACCACGGACATCTGCAGGTGGTGGCGAATCAGGAACTCGACCATCTGCCGCGACCGTTCCGGCAGGCGGAGGCGCCGCATCGCGTCGTTCGCCATCCGGACCCCTTCTTCGGCGTGGTTCTTGTTCGTCCACTTGCCGACATCGTGGAACATCAGCGCCAGGACGAGCAGTTCCGGCTCGGCCAGTTCCTTGAGCAGGCCCGCGAACCGCTTGCGGCTGTGGGTCAGCGGCGTACAGAGATGCTCCACGTTGCGAATCGCGCGAAGGGTGTGCTCGTCCACCGTGTACCGGTGGTAGAAGTCGCGCGTCACCTGGCAGTAGATCTTCTGGAACTCCGGGAACATCCGGCCCAGCAGCCCGCGGCTGTGCATCTCTTCCAGCCGGTCGTACAACCCGGGACGCGGACGGAGGAGGTCCAGCAACTGATCGCGTTCCCGGTCGGTCGGGAAGAACGCCTCCGGCATGTAGCGCTCGCCATGCCGCTCAACGCAGGTGAGCACCTGTTCCGACACCGTCGAGTCCCGCGCGAGCGCCTCCTCGAAGGGCCGGAGCCAGATGCGCGGTTGCAGCGACGCGCGCGTCCCGTCGGCGAAGCGGATGCCGTCCCATGCCTGCACGAGGTCGTCGTCGATGGGCTCCACCGCCATGTCGGCGTGGCCGGGCGCGGCAGCCGCCTTGAGCAGCGTCTGGAGCGACCGGTTGATGCGCCGGGCATGGTGGTAGTAGGTGCTCATCAGCCGTTCCACCTGACGCCCCGCCTGTTCGCCCGGCGACCCGAACAGCTTCGCGACTACTTCCTGCAACCCGTGTTCCAGGACGTTCGCGTTGCGCCTGCGCTCCATGTGCAGGATGGAGCGCACCCGCAGCATGAAATCCTCGGCCTCGGCGAGGCGCCCGGGGTCGATGTACGCGTCGTCGTGCCCGCCGCCTTCCATGCCCAGCAGCAGCCGGATCGCGGTCGCGTCCCGGAGCCCGCCGGGGGAGTCCTTGACGTCCGGTTCCAGGTGAAAAACGGTGTGGTTGAAGCGTGACAGCCGCTGCTTGATCAGATCGACGAGAGCCCCGCGCATCGCCGGCCGCCACGGGGAATCGCTCGACAGGCACGTGCTGGTCACCCGCTCGAAGAGAGCGCGGTCGCCTTCCAGGAAGCGCGCCTCCATCAGAGCCGTCAGGTACTCGGGATTGTCCACCTCGGGCTGCGAGAACTCGGCGAAACGGCGGATCTGGTGACCCACCTCAAAACCAAGGTCCCAGAGCGGATGGAGGACGGCGCTGATGAACTTCTCTTCGGAGGCGCCGATGTCACCGTCGAGGACTATCAGCAGGTCGATGTCGGAGTGCAGGCAGAGGTGCCCCCGGCCGTACCCGCCAATGGGAATCAGCGCGTGCGGCGTGTGGGTGGCGCCTTCGGCGGCGCGGCAGATGCCGCGCAGGATGTCGTCGATCCGCGACGTGTAGCGGCCGAGCCAACGAAGGCCGCCGCGTGCATCCCGGGTGTTGTCCTGCAGCTCGTCGCGCGCCTCGTCGAGTTGCGTCCGCCACGTCGCCGTGAGGGCGATTCCACCGGCGTCGATCGGCGCGGCGTGGTTCGTGGGGAGCATCGCGGTGTCGATCAGCGCACGGTTGGTCGCCTGTTGGGTGCCGTCAGTAGCCGATGCTGAAGCCGATGGAGCCGATGAGCTGCACCTCTTCGCCGTCGTTCAGCATCTTGAGGTAGTCGCCGAGCAGGAGCGCGTGTACGCTGCCCGTAAGTTCCCAGGCGCCGTACCCCTCCGGCACGGGGAGGGGCATGCTGCCCACAACGCCGATGTCGAAGTAGCCGAAGGCGTCATCGATCCCCTCGCCGTCTTCGTAGTAGTTGCTCAGGCTGAAGCCGAACGTCGTGGGCACCGTGAGGGTTATCCGGTCGGCGAGTGTGGCAATCGCCGGTTCAATCCCCAGTTCCGCGTAGACGCCCTCCGAGGCGCCGCCGTCCGCCTGGCCGTCCACTTCAATCGCGAGGCCGACGTGAGGCGACAGCGGAAACTGCAGCAGATCGCTGTCGTCCATCGCGAGCGTGAGGGCCAGTTCGTGCACGGTGGAGAAACTGTCGTTCGGACTGAGGTACGACGTGTACGTGAGGCCGGCGCTCCAGTCTTCCAGTCCGAGGGTGAACCCGGTGAAGAAGTCCGACTCGTACCACGGCGCCACGTTGGTGGCCGGGCCGCTCGCGCCCGTCTCGCCGCTGTGCAGGCTGTTCCAGGTGCCGATCGAGAACGTGACCCCGGTCAATCCCTCGTCGCGCTGCAATAGCGAGAAGGAAGCGTCGGCGTAGGGTTGGGCAATCAGGCCACCGGTTTCCTGCTTGATGCCGCGGAAGAAATACGCATGGCTGAAGTCCATGCCGATGGTGGTGGCGACGCGGCTGTCGTCTTCCTGCGCCAGCGCCGGTTGCGGCGCGACCACGCCCATTCCCATGCCGGCCACCGCCACCAACGCGCACAACCGGGCTGCGCTGCCGCCTCGCCAGTTCATCTCGAATAGCCTCCTCGCGGGATTTGCCCGGGCTCTGCACAGGCCGGGCTGCTGCGCTGACGACAAACCAGCGTATCTTACCAAGCGGCCAACACCAGCGGGAAACAGAAAGAGGGGGACCGAAGGTGGGTCAAGCCTTCGGTCCCCCGGCCGGACTCTGCAGAGGAGGACGGCAGAGTCGTGCTTCAGAGCTGCTAGTACCCGAGACTCAGGCCAAACGTGGCCAGCAGTTTGGTGCCGCTGTCGCCACCGTCAATCGCCTTCGCGCCCTCGCCCAGTACCAAGGCGGTCACGCCGATTCCCAACTCCCACGAGCCGTACGCCTCCGGGACGTCGAGCGGGATGCCGAGCGCCGCGCTTGCCGACAGGAAGCCGAATCCGCTGTCGGAGATGACGCCGGGCGCGCTCTCGTACTCGTAGTAGTCACTGAGGCTCATGCCGATGGCTATCGGGAAGGACAGGCTGACCGGCGCATCCTCGAGGGGCGCCGCCGGCTCGATGCCGAACTCCAGGTAGTTGCCGGTGTTGTAACCGTCGGCGCCACCCGAGAGCTCCGCCGCGACCGTCACGTAGGGGCTGACGTAGCCGTCATCCACGCTCAACCCGAGAGCCAGTTCCTTGGTCGTGCCCCAGCTCCCGCGCGGGCTCATGTAGGCGGTGTAGGTGACGTCGAAGCCCACCATGCCGGCGGAAGCGCCGATCCCGGCGTAGAAGTCGGTCTCGTAGAAGCTCTGGGGCGCTCCCGAGAACCCTTCGTCGCCGACCGAGTGGAGGCTGCTCCAGGTGCCGGCCGTGATCGACGCGTTGCCGAAGGTGATGCTTCCGTCGAGCGCGGGTTGGGCGATGAAGCCGCCGGTCTCCTGCACGATGCCGCGGAAGTAGTAGTCGCTGACGAGGTCGACGCCGCTGCTGAGGCTGACGTTGCCGCCGTTCTGTGCCGCGGCGGGGCTCGCGAAGAGACCGGCCGCGGCGGTGACCGCGAAGGCGACGGTGATGATGCGAAGTGTGGCTTTCATGTGCTTGTTCCTCCTGAAGCTGTCAGTTACTGATGAAGATGCTGAATCTGGAAGCCGCCGTAGGCCTCCATCCCGTGCTCGCCGACGTCGAGGCCCATGCGTTCCTCGTCCTCGCTGACCCGGAGGCCCATGGTTGCCTTCAGTGCGTAGAAGATCACCAGCGCCGCCGGCATCGAGATGGCGCCATAGGCGAGGACGCCGATGAGCTGCGTGACGAACGAGTGGTCCGGATTGACGCTGAAGAGCCCGACCGCCAGGGTGCCCCAGATGCCGCAGACCAGGTGGACGGAGATGGCGCCGACCGGATCGTCCAGTTGTGCGCGGTCGATCATGATGACCGAGGCGACGACTATGAATCCGGCGACTAGGCCGATGACCATCGCCGCGTTGACGCTGACGGTGTCGGCGCCCGCCGTGATGCCGACCAGGCCGGCGAGCGATCCGTTCAGCACCATGGACAGGTCCGGCTTGTGCTGGACCGACCACGAGCCGATCATCGCGCCGATCACACCGGCCGCCGCCGCGAGCGCGGTGGTGACGAACACCAGCGATACGAGTCCGGGATCGGCGCTCAGCACCGAGCCGCCGTTGAACCCGAACCAGCCGAGCCAGAGCAGGAAGACCCCGATGGTGGCAAGCGGCATGCTGTGGCCCGCAATCGGTCTGACCCTGCCATTGAGGTACTTGCCGAGCCGCGGACCGAGCACGATGACGCCGGCCAACGCGCCCCAGCCGCCCACCGAATGGACCAGCGTGGAGCCGGCGAAGTCGTAGAAGCCCATCTGATCGAGCCAGCCGCCGCCCCACTTCCAGGAACCGGCGATGGGATAGATGATCGCGACGTAGATGGTCGTGAAGACCAGGAAGGAACCGAGCTTGATGCGCTCGGCCACGGCGCCCGAGACGATGGTGGCCGCGGTGGCGGCGAACATCGCCTGGAAGATGAAGTCGGTCCAGTAGGTATAGCCGGGGTTGTAGGCGCTGGTGATGCCTTCGGCGCCCGCGTCGATGCCGAAGCCGGCGAACCCGAAGAACTGCCCGATCGAGAAATCGCCCGGGTACATCAGGTTGAAGCCGACGAAGGCGTAGGTCAGCAACCCGATCGCGATGACACCGGTGTTCTTGAACAGGATGTTGACGGTGTTCTTGGCCTGCGTCAGTCCCGACTCCAGGCAGGCGAAGCCGAGGTGCATGATGAACACCAGGAAGGTGGCGACCAGCATCCAGGTGTTGTTGACGGCGAACATTTCGTCCGTGACGTCATCCTGCGCGAACGCTGCCACGGGCGCGAGCACCACGAGGAGCAGCGCCGGCAGGGCGAGACGGCTGAAACGGACGAGTGAGTGGCGAACTGCGTGTGTCATGAGTGGTTTCCTGCTCTTGATCGTGGAGTGGCTCCTACAGTGCCGTCGGGCCGGTCTCGCCGGTGCGGATCCGGATCGCCTGCCCCACGTCGCTGACAAAGATTTTTCCGTCGCCGATCTCGCCCGTGCGCGCCGCCCCGGTGATCGCCTCGATGGCGGCATCGACGAGGTCGTCGTCGACCACCAGGTCGATGCGAATCTTCGGGACGAAGTCGACCGAGTACTCGACGCCGCGGTACACCTCGGTGTGTCCCTTCTGGCGGCCGAAGCCCTTGACTTCGGTGGCCGTAAGCCCGGCGATGCCCGCCTTCGCGAGGGCATCCCGCGCGTCGTCGAGCATGTGTGGCTTGATGATGGCCGTGATCAGTTTCATGCGCTCTCTCCCAGTTACCGTTCGTGCTGCGCCGGCGATCCGACCGGCTGTCGCATCGAGCCGGCGTGGCGCCGGACTGCGTTGCTGCTAACGTCGCCCTAAGTGCAAGCAAGAACCGTGCCAACTGTGCCCGCCAGCGGTTTCCCGAATGACGGCAGAGTGCGGCCCGCAGACCCAGGGGCAAAAAACAGACGGGGAGAGGTGTCGGACGGGGGAATCGGGCGGGAGGCTGGGAAACCGAAGGCTACATTTATGTATGAATTATACGCAGAAGTTACATTTAGGTAGAGTGAGTCCATCCGCCCATCTTGTCGGGAAGCCTCGCGGGACCCTCCGGTGGCTGAAGATGGCCTGATCAGGCGGTTTCTGCTGTGTCCTGGGGGGTGCAGGGTGCGGGCGCGCATCCGGAGGGGCCGTCCCGCAGAGGCAAGAATCTACAATATTGTCTAGGAACTGAATCAGAGAATACAAAAATGTAGTCTCATTATCCTACCGAAAACGTCGACAGTCGATCCCGTATTTCTTCACCTTGTAGTTGACGATTCGCTCGGTGGAATCGAGCAGTCTGGCTGCTCTGACGCGATTCCCGCGGGTGGTCTTGAGGGCGTCCTGCAGCAGGTCCTTTTCGTAGGCGCTTACTGCATCGGCGAGCGAAACCCGCGTCACCGTGCCGGAGGCTTCCGCCGTCTGGAGACTGGGGGGCAGATGGTGCGCGTAGATGACGCTGCCGTCACACACCAGGGTAGCCCGCTCGATGGTGTTCTCCAGCTCGCGCACGTTCCCCGGCCAGTGGTACGCCATCAGCATGTCGATGGCGGGCGTGGAAATCCGCTTCACCTCCTTCCGATGCTCCACCGAGTACTTCTCGATGAAGCTGTCGGTCAGGAGCTGGATGTCGGTTTTCCGTTCCCGCAGCGGCGGCACGAATATGGTGAAGACATCGAGCCGGTAGTGGAGATCCTCGCGGAACGTGCCGCTGGCGATCGCCTTCTCGAGATCCGCGTTGGTGGCCGCGATCAGCCGCACGTTCGCACGGATTGGCTCGACCCCCCCGAGCCGCTCGAACTCCTTCTCCTGCAGCACGCGGAGCAGCTTGATCTGCGTGGACAGGTTGATGTCGCCGATCTCGTCCAGGAACAGCGTGCCGCCCTCGGCCAGTTCGAAGCGGCCCTTCTTCCGCGCCGCCGCGCCGGTGAAGGCCCCCTTTTCGTGACCGAAGAGCTCCGCCTCGATGAGCGAGTCGGGCAGCGCGGCGCAGCTCACCTTGATGAACGGCTTCTTCGCGCGGGTCGAGTTGTAGTGGATGGCGTGGGCGATCAACTCCTTGCCGGTACCGGATTCGCCCCGGATCAACACCGTCGTATTGGTCGCCGCCACCTGCGTGATCTGTTCGTAGACCTGTCGCATCGGGCCGCTCGTCCCGATGATCTGCGCGAAGTCGTAACGCTCCTTCAGTTCCGCCTTCAGGTGGATGTTCTCGTCCAGCAGGCGCTGCCGTTCGGCCTCGGCCGCCTCCTTCAGGCGGATCGCCTGGCCGAACATGCTGGCGACCACGCGGCAGACATGCAGGTCGCGGTCGTAGTGGCGCTTCGCATCGAAAGCAAAGTCGATGTTGAGGGCGCCGATGGCTTTCGTGGCGCCCGGTATGGGGGCGCAGAGGAAGGTGATTTCGGAACGAACCCCCTTCGGCCGGCGGCCGGTCCGATGGAGGAATTCCGGTTCCTGGCTGATCTGCGGCACCACGACGGGCTGACCGGAGGCGACTACGCGTCCGGTGATCCCTTCGCCCATCTCCCACTCGGCGTGCCGCCCCTCACCCGGTACCCCCGCTGACGCCCAGACGCGCATGCGTCCGCTATCCGGGTCGGAGAGCACGACCGCGCTCCGGATGACGCCGTAGTCGTTGTCGAGAATCTCCAACGCCCGTTGCAGCCCTGCGCGGGGCGACTGCGCCATGGTCAGCGCCTGATTGATCTCCGCCAGCATCGCCAGCGGCCTGACCTCGTCAGGGAGCGACTTCAGCCTGATCTTCGGCATGAAACGTAACTGTCCGGCAGGCAGGGTCGTCGTCCTGCGCCGGGAGGTCGTCGTGCGTGCGCGGCGTGTCCCGGAAGCCATACGCCCGAAGGCGCATGCAAGTTTCTTGCCAGTTTAGGCAGCCGGTGTTCGCGCCGTCGCCCCGAGCCGGTGCGCGCCGGGCAGAGCGAGTCCTTCAGACCGGCGCCGGAAGGCTCGAGCTGCCCATCAGCCAGGCGTCAATCCCTCGCGCCGCGCTCCGTCCCTCGGCGATCGCCCAGACGATGAGCGACTGCCCCCTCTGCATGTCTCCCGCAGTGAAGACCGAGGGCACGGAGGTCATCCAGTTCTCGTCCCGCCAGACGTTCCCCCGCCCCGTCAGGCGCACGTCCAACTCCTCGAGCATTCCCGGCCGCTCCGGACCCAGGAACCCCATGGCGAGCAGCACGAGGTCGACTTTCTGCTCGAACTCGGTGTCAGGCACCGGTTCGAACGACAGCCGTCCGTCCGCCCGCACCATCTCCACCTGCCGGCCATGCAGCCTCGCGACGCGGCCGTCTTCGGTTCCGGTGAACCGTTCGGTCGACACCGAGTAGACCCGGTCGCCTCCCTCTTCGTGCGCCGCCGACACCCGGAAGATGTTCGGCCACGTCGGCCAGGGGTTGTCGGACGCCCGCTCCTCCGGCGGCCGCGGCAGCAGCTCGAACTGGGAGACCGCAGCGGCTCCCTGCCGGTGTGCGGTGCCGAGGCAGTCGGCCCCGGTGTCCCCGCCGCCGATGATCACGACGTGCTTGCCGGTGGCGGTGATCGCCTCCGCGTCCGGGATCGTCTCGCCCTCGTTCCGGCGGTTCTGCTGCGTCAGGTACTCCATCGCGAAGTGAATGCCCTTCAGCTCCCGACCCGGCACCTTCAGGTCGCGCGGCCAGCCCGCGCCGCCGGCAAGCAGCAACGCGTCATTGCGGTCCCGCAGCTCCGCCGCGGAAACGTCGACGCCGACGTTCACTCCGGTCCGGAACAGCACTCCCTCGGCTTCCATGATGTCGAGCCTCCGGTCGAGGAAGCGTTTCTCCATCTTGAACTCGGGGATCCCGTAGCGGAGCAGTCCGCCGATCCGGTCCGACTTCTCGAATACGGTGACGGTGTGGCCGGCGCGGTTCAGTTGATCCGCCGCGGCCAGGCCGGCCGGGCCGGAGCCGATCACCGCCACCGTCTTTCCGGTGCGGATCGCCGGCGCCTGCGGTTCGACCCAGCCCTGCTCGAACGCATGTTCCACCGTGGCGAGCTCGATCGACTTGATCGTCACCGCGTCGTCGTCTATCGCCAGGACGCATGAGCCCTCGCACGGCGCGGGGCAGAGGCGGCCGGTCCATTCGGGGAAATTGTTGGTCTTGTGGAGGCGGTCGATCGCGTCACGCCACTTGCCGCGGTAGACCAGGTCGTTCCAGTCCGGGATCAGGTTGCCCAGCGGACAGCCCTGATGGCAGAAGGGAATACCGCAGTCCATGCAGCGCGCGCCCTGTGCGCGCAGCTCGGTGTCGGCGTACGGCAGGTACACCTCGTTCCAGTCGTGCACCCGCTCGGCCTTCGGCCGCCTGGGAGCCCCCTGCCGGTCGATTTCGAGAAATCCCTTCAGCTTGCCCATCGGTTCCGTCCGGTTCGCGCCCTCGCCCCCGCGGCTACGACGCCACCCCGATCAGCTCCGCGAACTCCGGCTCGCGCGCTTCGGCCCGCGCGCGCGCCTCAGCCTGGAGAACCCGCTTGTAGTCTCGCGGCATCACCTTGACGAAGCGGGCGCGCGTCGCTTGCCAGTCCTCCAGCAGACGGCGCGCGACCGGACTACCGGTCAGATCGGCGTGGCGCGCCAGCAGGTCCTGCACGACCGGCACGTCGTCGTCGGCCAGCGCTTCCAGATCGACCATGCCGGGATTGCACCGTGTCGCGAATCCGCCGTCGATGTCGAGCACCCAGGCGACGCCTCCGCTCATGCCGGCGGCGAAGTTCCGCCCGGTCCTGCCGAGGACGACCACGCGACCGCCGGTCATGTACTCGCAGCCATGATCCCCGACCGCCTCGACCACCGCGTGCGCGCCGCTGTTCCGGACACAGAACCGCTCGCCGGCAATTCCACGGAAGAAGGCCTCACCGCCGGTCGCGCCGTACAGCGCCACGTTGCCGATGATGATGTTCTTCTCGGCGACGAACGTCGACGCGGCCGGTGGCCGGACCACGAGGTGGCCGCCGGAAAGGCCCTTTCCACAGTAGTCGTTGGCGTCGCCGTCCACCGTCATCGTCACTCCGCGCGGCAGGAACGCCCCGAAGCTCTGGCCGGCGGAGCCGGTGAAGTGGATGCGAATCGTCTCGTCGGGGAGCCCCTCGGCTCCCCAGCGTTGCGTGATGCGGCAGCCGAGCATCGTGCCGACGGTCCGGTTGACGTTCCGGATGGGCAGCTCGATCTCCACCGGCGTCCGGTGCTCGATCGCCGGACGGCACCGTTCGATCAGCGTGTTGTCGAGCGCCTGGTCGAGGCCGTGGTCCTGCGGCTCGGTGCAGAACCGGCCCACCGTGGGCGGCACGTCGGGCTGATGCAGGATGGTGGAGAGATCGACTCCGCGAGCCTTCCAGTGGTCGACCGCCGACTTCATGTCGAGCCGGTCGGCGCGGCCGATCATCTCGTCCATCGTCCGGAAACCCATCTCCGCCATCAGTTCGCGCACTTCCTGGGCCACGAACCGGAAGTAGTTCTCGACGAACTCCGGCTTCCCCGAGTAGCGCTTTCGGAGCTCGGGGTTCTGCGTCGCGATGCCGACCGGGCAGGTGTCGAGGTGGCAGACGCGCATCATGATGCAGCCGGACACCACCAGCGGTGCGGTGGAGAAGCCGTACTCCTCGGCGCCGAGCAGTGCCGCGATGACGACGTCGCGTCCCGTCTTCATCTGGCCGTCCACCTGCACGACGATCCGGTCACGGAGGTCGTTGAGGGTCAGCACCTGCTGCGTCTCGGCCAGGCCCAGCTCCCACGGAACGCCCGCATGCTTGATGCTGGTCAGGGGTGATGCGCCGGTGCCGCCGTCGTGGCCGGAGATGAGCACCACGTCCGCATGCGCCTTCGAGACGCCGGCGGCAACCGTGCCGACTCCCACCTCGGCCACGAGCTTCACGTGGACGCGCGCCTCCGGGTTCGAGTTCTTCAGGTCGTGGATCAGTTGCGCCAGATCCTCGATGGAGTAGATGTCGTGGTGCGGCGGCGGCGAGATCAGCCCGACGCCCGGCGTCGAGTAACGCACCTTCGCGATCCAGGGGTACACCTTGAAGCCGGGCAGTTGCCCGCCCTCGCCCGGCTTCGCTCCCTGCGCCATCTTGATCTGCAGGTCGTCGGCGTTCACGAGGTACTCGCTCGTCACGCCGAACCGGCCGGACGCGACCTGCTTGATGGCGCTCCGCCGGAGGTCGCCGTTGGCGTCGGGAACATAGCGCGCCGAATCCTCGCCGCCCTCGCCGGTATTCGACTTGCCGCCCAGCCGGTTCATCGCAATGGCGAGCGTTTCGTGCGACTCGGCGCTGATCGAGCCGTACGACATCGCACCGGTGGAGAAGCGCCGGAAGATTGCCTCGGCCGGCTCCACCTCGTCGATCGGGATCGCCTGGCCCGCCGGTTTGAGTTCGAGCAGGCCGCGCAGCGTCGCCCGCTTCCGGTTCTGGTCGTTTACCAGCGTGGCGTACTCCCGGTAGATCCGGTCCTGGCCGCTGCGCGTCGCATGCTGCAGCTTGAACACCGTTTCCGGGTTGAACAGGTGGTACTCGCCGTCGCGCCGCCACTGGTACTCGCCCCCGGTGTCCAGCTCGTCGTCCTCGCGGCGGCGATCCTCGAACGCCTGGGCGTGGCGGCGGATCACCTCCTCGGCCACCGTGTCGATGCCGATGCCGCCGATGCGTGACGCGGTCCACGTAAAGCAGGTGTCGACGAACGCCCGATCGAGGCCGACCGCCTCGAAGATCTGCGCGCCGCGGTAGCTCTGCAGCGCCGAGATCCCCATCTTCGACATCACCTTCAGCACGCCCTTGGTGCATGCCTTGATGTAGTTGGCGAGCGCCTGCTCCAGGTCGATGTCCTGCACCTCGCCGTCCGCGAGGAGTTCCTCGATCGTCTCGAAGACGAGATACGGGTTGATCACGGCCGCGCCGTAGCCGACGAGCAGCGCCATGTGATGGCACTCGCGCGCCTCGCCCGTCTCGACGATGAGCGAGCAGCGGGTCCGCGTGCCCTCGCGCACGAGGTGGTGATGAACGCCGGCCGTGGCGAGCAGGGCCGGTACCGGCGCGTGATTTGCGTCCACGCCGCGGTCCGACAGGATCAGCAGCGTCGCGCCGTCCGCCACCGCGGCGCTCGCCGCCTCGCGTAAATCGTCCATCGCCCGTTCGAGGCCGGCCGTGCCCTCGGCCGGGTCGAACAGCATCCGCAGCGTCACCGCGCGGAACGCGGGGTCGTCCAGCGCCCGCAGCTTCGCCAGGTCGCCGTTGGCGATCACGGGCGCGTCGACCTTGACGTGGTGGCACGAACGCGCGCCGGGCGCGAGGAGGTTCCCTTCGGAGCCCAGGGTCGAACCCATGTCGGTTACGAGTTCCTCGCGAATCGCGTCGAGCGGCGGGTTCGTCACCTGCGCGAACAGTTGCTTGAAGTAGTCGTACAGCATCCGCGGCCGGTCCGAGAGGACGGCCAGGGCGGTGTCGGTCCCCATCGACCCGGTCGGCTCCACGCCCTTCTGCGCCATCGGCGCGATCAGGATGCGGAGGTCCTCCTCGGTGTATCCGAACGCCCGCTGCCGGTGGCGAACCGACGAACGGGGCGCGGGCGGGTCGGCGGGAACCGCCGGCAGGCTGTCGACGTGGATCAGTTCCCGTTCCAGCCAGTCGGCGTACGGTTGCTCGCGGGCCAGTTCCGTCTTGATCTCCTCGTCGTCGACGATGCGTCCCTGGGCCGTGTCGACCAGGAAGATCTTCCCCGGGTGAAGCCGTTCCTTCACCAGGACGTTCTCCGGCGGGATGTCGAGCACGCCCACCTCGGACGCCATCACCACCAGGTCGTCCTTCGTCACGATGTAGCGTGACGGGCGGAGGCCGTTCCGGTCGAGGACCGCGCCGATGACCTTCCCGTCCGTGAACGCGATCGACGCCGGCCCGTCCCACGGTTCCATCAGCGAGGCGTGGTACTCGTAGAACGCCTTCCGCTCCGGGCTCATCGACTCGTGGTTGCGCCACGGCTCCGGAATCATCATCAGCACCGCGTGGGCGAGCGGGCGTCCGGTGAGCGCGAGGAACTCCAGCACGTTGTCGAACGTCGCGGTGTCGCTCTGGCCCTCCCGGATCAGGGGGAACAGCTTCTGCAGGTCGTCGTCGCCGAACGCCCCGGAGCGGCAGAGCGACTCGCGCGCCCGCATCCAGTTGATGTTGCCGCGCAGCGTGTTGATCTCGCCGTTGTGCGCGACGTAGCGGTACGGGTGGGCCAGCGGCCACGACGGGAAGGTGTTGGTGGAGAAGCGCGAGTGGACCAGGGCCAGCGCCGTCTCCACGTCGGGATCGACGAGATCGGGGAACATCTGCTCGATCTGATCCGAGATCAGCATCCCCTTGTAGACGATCGTGTTCGACGAGAGGCTGGCGACGTAATACAGCGCGCGCTCGCGCAGGGCGAGGGTGTCGGCGGCGTGCGCCATGCGCATCCGGATGACGTACAGCTTCCGCTCGAAGCGGAGGTGGGCATCGGGTTCGCCGTCCAGTTCGGCGCTCCGGCCGATGAAGATCTGCCGGATTACCGGCTCGCCGCTACGCGCCGTCGCGCCGAGATGCGAGCTGTCGGTCGGCACGTCGCGCCAGCCGAGCAGCCGCTGGCCCTCCTCGGCGACGATCTCGGCGAAGCGTGTTTCCACGCGCCGCCGCTCGTCGGCGTCGCGCGGCAGGAAGATCATCCCGACGCCGTAGGCGCCCGGCTCCGGCAGGTCGATACCCGCCTCCGGCGCGGCCTTCCGGAAGAACCTGTGGGGAAGCTGCAGCAGGATGCCGGCGCCGTCGCCGGTGGTCTTCTCGCAGCCGCAGGCGCCGCGGTGGAGCAGGTTGTTCAGCACCTCGTGCGCCTGGCGGACCAGTTTGTGCGAGCGGCGGCCCTTGATGTTGACGACGAAGCCGACGCCGCACGAATCGTGCTCGGACGCCGGGTCGTACAGGCCCTGAGCTTCGGGGGGGACGCCGACAGGGGCACCGGGAGCGGAGTGTCTTTCCTGCATGCTGGTCCTCCCGGTCAGGCGGCCTGTTCGGCGCTCGCCTGTCGGAGCACCCGGATGAACTCGGTTACCGCCGGACTGAGCCGGCGGCCGCGGCGATGGACGATGCTGAGCGGCCGGACGAACGGCGCCTCGCCGTCGAGCGTATCGAGCGGCACGGCGACCAGCGCGTGCAGCTCCACTTCGCGGCGGAGCGTCGGTTCCGGCAGGATCGCGACGCCGGCGCCATCTTCCACCGCCTGCTTGATGTTCTCGATGTTGTCGAACTCGGCCACGATATGGACGTCCGCTTCGTTCCGCCTGAGGTAGCGGTCAAGCTCGCGCCGCACCGGAAGTCCCCGGTCGAACGTCACGAACGCTTCGCCTGCCAGCTCCCACGGTCCGATGGCTGCATTGCGCCGGGCAAGACGGTGCGACGGCAGGCAGGTGACCATCATCGTCTGCTCCTGCCACGGCACCACCGTCAGGTCGCGTCCGGGTGCCGCGAACGCCAGCAATCCCAGGTCGTACTGGTCGCTCTGGATGCAGGTGGGGATCTCGTCGGGATGCATGTAGTCGACGTCGACGTGCGCGCCCGGCTCCGCGGCGCGGAACCGGTCGACGTACTGGTTCAGGTCGTGCATGCCGACCGAGTAGATCGACGCCAGGCGCACCGTGTGGGCGGCCCGGCTGGTCTGTCGTTTCACCGACTCTTCGAGCTCGCGGTAGCGTTCGACGATCTCCTGGGATCCCTTGAAGAACAGCTCGCCCTCGGCCGTCAGTCGCCAGGGCCTCCGGGAACGGTCGATCAGTTGCGCGCCGATCCGCCGCTCGATTTGCCGCACGGTCTGGCTGGCCGAGGACTGCGACACCGAATTGGCGAGCGCGGCCCGCGAGAAGCTCTGATGCCGCACGACGTCGCAGTAGATACGGAGGGCCTCGATCTGCATGGGTGGAACGGACATTGTAGACGCGGCATTAACTGATAGCAAGCGCTATCAGTATTAGCTATTCTGATGCCAGGGGCGCTCCCCCCGTGCCGTAGGCGACCATCCTCCTAGACCAGCGTCTTGAGGGCCGGCGCGTTGGCGATGCGAATCGTCACGCCGGTGCGATCCCGGTCCGCGAGCGGAGCCGACTCCACGCGCGCGTCGCCGAAGATGAGGCGCGCGGCCTGTTCGGCGGCGTCCTGAAGCTCTCGTTCCACGTCAGGATCCTTCGGCGCGTGCAGCCGATCGTTGACCACCAGTTCGATCCGGTCAGCCTCGAACGGCATCGCACCGTCCGGGTCGTCGGCCGTGTCCTGCTGCAGGCGCCGGGCCGCGAAGAAGAGCGTGCTCGCGGCGTCGGCGATGCGGCCGGCGAGGGAGCCGGGCGTCTTCCGTTTGACGGCGTAGGCGAAGCCCGCGCGCTGGTGGCAGTCGAAGACGTAGTTCGCTTCGTGGGCCACGAGCAGGACGTTCGGAGACTCGGGCAGGTGGCCGTAGTCGGCGACGTCGATCAGCAGGCCGGGCACCGCCCGCTCCCGGATCCAGCGGTGGAAGATATCGATGATGTCACGCGGCCGCACCGCGCGGCCTTCCGCCAGGAAGAGCTTCACGCTGAAGCGTTCGATGGCGTCGACGTCGACTGCGTGATCCATCCGGGCGGCCTGCACCATCGAGTCCGGTTGGCCTCAGGCGGTCGGCGCTTCCGCCGCGGCGGACACCGCGCCGGCGCTCCCCGCCGGCCGTGCGGCGAGCCGCGCGGCGCAGGCATGGCACGCCTCGAGGAAGAGTTGCGCCTCCTCGATCAGGTGGTGCACAGTCTCTTCGGTCTCGCGCGGACCGGAGCCGTGCCGGCGGAAGAGGTACATCGCGAACTTCCCCCCGGCGTACTTGTCGAAGAAGACCTGGGTGTCGAAAAAGCGGGTCCTGAACTCGCGGACTATCGTGTCGGCGTCGTCCCCGATGTCGACGAACTCGGTCTTGATCAGCCCGCGGGCGCCCAACAGCATCGACCGGTAGGCGAGTGCGTCGGCCTCTGCCGGCGAGCCTTCCTCCAGCCTCAACTGGGCTTCGAAAATCTGCGCCTCGGCCGCCGCCAGGTCGAACTCGGTGAGCGTGACCACTTCGCCGGCGCACTCGCCGACGCCCATGTCTCCCAACGTGAACTCGCGCGGGTCGCCCCAGTCGGAATAGAAGGACGGGTCGTCGTCGTGCGACGGCACCGCTGCGAGGTCGGCGAACATCTCGCGCAGCGCGCGCTTGCCGATCCGCCGCGTGTAGTCCTGGAACGTCTCGTTCTCCTGCCGCTCGGCGACGAACCGGCCGGTGATTCTATCGATCACCTCCGGGATGCGCTTCGACGGAATCGCGCCCGACGCCAGCCCGTAGGATCCGGCGTTCTCCGTCCATTGCCCGCCCAGCACCACCTGGAAGTGCGGCACGGCGTAGCCGCCGATGTTCCGGCTGACGCCATAGAAACCGAGATCGGCGACGTGATGCTGGCCGCACGAGTTGAAGCAGCCGCTGGTCTTGATGCGGAGTCCGCGCACCGCCGGGTCGGTCGCGCTGTCCGGCCGCCCGAGGTGATTCGCCAGCTCCGCCGCCAGGCCGCGTGACGAGGCGATCCCCAGCTTGCACGTGTCGGTGCCGGGGCAGGCCGTAATGTCGGTGATGGTCCCGGCTCCCGGACTATCCAGCCGGATTGCGCGCAGCCCGTCGTACAGCTCCCGCAGATCCGTCTCGCGCACCCACCGCAGCACGATGTTCTGCTCGGCCGTCGCCCGCGCTTCGCCCCGGGCGTAGCGCTCGACGAGCGACGCCAGGCCGCGCATCTGGGTGGAGGTCAGATCGCCCAGCGGCAGGGTGACGGTGACGACGGCGTAGCCGGCCTGGCGCTGGTGGTAGACGTTGGTCTGCGCCCAGCCGTCCAGGCGCTGCCGGGCGGCGTCGGCGTTCGCGTTGCTGATGTGAAGCGTCACGGGAACGCCGGATGGGTTCGGCCGCGCGTCGCAGGACGGTCCCGGCGCAGCCGGAGGGCCGGCCGCGGCGTCCGCGAGGTGCGCCGTCCACCGCGGGTCTTCCGGCAGCCCCGCCCGCTCTTCCAGTACGAGTCGGCGGAATTCTTCGAGGCCCAGTTGCGCCACGAGGAACTTGATCCGCGCCCGCGCGCGGTTCTTCTTCTCGCCCAGGCGAGCGAAGATCCGCGCGATCGCCTGCGCCGTCGGCAGCAGCTCCTCCACCGGCAGGAACGGGTCGAACAGCTTCGCCTGGTACGGCACCGCACCGAGCCCGCCGCCGACGTAGGTCTCGAAACCGCGCCGCTCCACACCGTTCTCGTTCCTCGTTACGGCGACAAGTCCCAGATCGTGCATCGCCACCAGTCCGCACGCCTCGTCACGGCATCCGGAGAACGCCACCTTGAACTTCCGGCCGAAGTCCTGCGTGTCCGGGTGGCCGAGCAGGAAGTGCATGCACGCCACCGCATGCGGCGTCACGTCGAAGGTCTCGCCATGGCAGACGCCGGCGAGCGGACAGGCGGTGACGTTCCGGACCGTGTTGCCGCATGCCTCGCGCGTCGTGATGCCGACGGCGGCGAGGCGGCGCATCAGGTCGGGCGTGTCATCGATATGGACGAAGTGGAGCTGGATGTCCTGCCGCGTGGTCACATGGCAGACTCCGTCGCTGTACTCCTCCGCCAGGTCGGCGAGAGTTCGCATCTGCGCCGGGTCGAGCAGCCCCATCGGAATCTTGATCCGCTGCATCCCGGGGGCGTCCCACACGGTGTCGGGACCCTTGGTCAGCTTGTCCGCCGAATACGGCAGAGGTTTCGGACCCGTTCCGTCGTCCCGGTGTCCGTTGTCGTACCGCTGCCCGTAAACGCCTCGGCGCAGCCGGGTCTCGGCGAAGACTTTCTCGTCGATTTTTCCCTGGCGCCGAAGCTCGATCTGACTTTCGAAGAGATCGATTTCCGCGCCGAGATCCGCCGGAATCCGTTCCGCCAGTCTTGTCTTCCAGGTCATCGTCCCCGCCCCCCGGCGCGGCGTCGTCGGGCCGCCCCTTCGGCATCGATCCGCGTGTCGGCGCTACGCTCCGCGTTGGCTCCGATCAGGAGCCGCAGCCGCGCCACCTCACCAACAACAAGCGTTCCCGGCGTTGACGGTTCACTGCCGCGCTCCGGAACGGTCGTCCCGTCCGCGCCCGGCCATTCGAACCGCCCGTCTCCCAGCGCATCCAGGCGACCGTTCCAGGTCGCCATATCGGGGGTCGCAGCCCCGAGCACGACCGCGGCCGGCGTGTCCGCCCGCCACCCGACATCGAGCAACGTCCGCACAATCCGCTCGCGATTCCGCAATCCCATCAGCACCACGATGGTCATCGACCCCGGCGCGACGCTCCGCAGGATCGGTTCATAGGCTTCCGGGGCGTGCCCCGACACGACGGTGAAACCCGTGGTCATGCCGCGATGGGTCACCGGAATGCCTGCAAGGCCCGGCGCCGCCACCGCCGACGTCACGCCCGGGATTACCTCGAACGTCACTCCTGCCGACGCCAGGGCCAGCGCTTCTTCGCCGCCGCGCCCCAGCAGGAACGGATCGCCGTTCTTCAGCCGCACCACCCGCTTGCCGCGGCGCGCGCCGCGAATCATCAGCCGTTGAATGGTCTCCTGCGTCACGGCCGGACGTCCGGCGCGCTTGGCGACGCTGAAGTGCTGCGCGCGCGTGGCCAGCGCGACCGTCGATTCGGGCACGAGGCCGTCGTACAGCACGAGATCCGCTTCGGCGAGGCGCTGCGCCCCGCGGACGGTGAGCAGATCCGGATCGCCCGGCCCGGCGCCGATCAGCGAGACGAAGCCGCCGCCATCGGGCGCGGCCGTCCGCCGCCCGTCGCGTTCGTACAATCCGATCAGCGCGTCGAGGAGTTCGGGCCGGCGCGCTTCCATCGGCGTGTCGTCCCGCCGCCAGCGGGCGCGCAGTCGATCCGACTCGAGGAGCCACCGCTCGAGATCCGTCTCGGGGAGGATTGCATCGAGTCCCTCGCGCAGCAGACCGGCGATCGCGGGCGCCCGGCCGTCGGTGGAGATCGCGATCGTGGCGCCGCCGCGACGCACCACGCCGCCGAGATAGAGGCTGGCGTTCGGCGGATCGTCGACCGCGTTGACGAAGAGCTGGCGGTCGCCCGCGGCGCGCGCCACTTCGCGGTTCACCGCGGGCGATGCCGCGGCGACGACGAGCCAGGCGCCGTCGAGGTCGGACGGCTCGAACCGGCGGCGGATCAGCGTGACGCCGGGCGTCGACGCGATCTTCTCGACGATGGCCGGCGCGATCACCGTCACCTCCGCCCCCGCCTCCTGCAGCCCGCGCACTTTGGAGGCGGCGACGGGGCCGCCCCCGACGACCACCACGCGGCGGCCGTTCAGTTTCAGGAACGCGGGAAAGAGCTGCATCTGTGGTTCGATCCCTGTGTCACGGATCCGCCGACACGGTCTCCGGTTCGGGCGCCGTATGCAGGCCGCACTCGGTCTTCGCCGTGCCCCGCCAGCGTCCCGCCCGCTGGTCCTCGCCCGGCGCGACCCAGGTCGTGCACGGCCAGCAGCCGATGCTGGGGAAGCCCTGATCGTGCAGCGGGTTGTAGGGCACGTCGTGCTTCGCGAGGTAGCGCCAGACATCCTTCGCCGTCCACGTGACGAGCGGATTCACCTTCGCTATCTCGAACTTGCCGTCCCACTCGACCGTCAGGGCGTTCGCGCGCTGCGGCGTCTGATCGCGCCGGATCGCGGCGATCCAGGCATCGACGTTTTCCAGCTCCTCGCGCAGCGGGATCACCTTCCGCATGGCGCAGCAGCGGTCGGGTGCGCGTTCCCAGAGCCGATCGCCGTACAACGCGTTCTGTTCGTCCACCGCCAGCGCCGGCTTCACCCCGCGGATCGTCAGGCCGTAGCGCGCTTCGAGCCGCCGCCAGAGATCACGGGTTTCCTCGAAGATCAGGCCGGTGTCGAGCGTGAAGATGTCGATGGGGAGTGCGTGGCGACCGATGAGATCGATCAGAACGCACCCCTCCGGACCGAACCCGGTGGCAAACGTCAGCCGGTCGGCGTACTCGTCCACCGCCCAGCGCAGCACGTCCTCCGGCGGCGTCCCCTCCAGCATGGCGGCGACCGTGGCAAGGTCGTTTTCCGCCGCGTACCCGTTCTCAAACCGTTCCGCGCGTTCCAGAACCGTAGTGCTCACCAAATGCCTCCGTACGCCATCGAAATACCGTGCGCCCCACCGAACATCGCCAAGTGAATGCCGAGAAACAGCAGCACGGTTGCCAGACCGGTCCGCAATGTGCGTTCCGGAACCACGATCGACATCCGCGCGCCGATCAGCACGCCGGGGATGGCGCCACAAAGCACCAGGCCCGCCAGCGCGAAATCGACGCGTCCCGCCGCGGCATGACCGACCGTCGCCGCCGCCGACAGAAAGAGCGCGTGGACCAGGTCGGTGCCGACCGTCGTCCGCGCGCCAAGGGGATACGCGAGCACGAGCGCGCAGAGCAGGAGCGAGCCGCTCCCCACGCTTGTGGTCGCGACCAGAACGCCGGTAACGAAACCGATCGCCACGGTAACCTGCGGCGCCGGTTGTTTCGCCGGCCGCAACCTGTCGCTGAAGCGGACGCGCAGCCAGAGCGCAACCCCCGCGAGCACCAGCACGAGGCCGAGAGCCCGCGTCAGCCAGTAGTCGATCTGCGTCGCCGGCAGCGCACCCAGGATGACGAGGCCCACGACGGCGCCCGGGATGGAGCCGAGGGCGAGCCGTCCCACGGTGGGCCAGTGCACCTCCCGGCGCAGCGCGTAGAAGCCGCCTCCGAACAGCTTCATCGCGCTGGCGATCAGGACGTCCGAGCCGATCGCGACCGGCGCCGGCACGCGCGCGATCAGGATCAGCGCCGGTGTGAGCAGCGCGCCGCCGCCGGTGGACGTCGCCCCGACCAGCAGGCCGACGACGAAGCCGATCAGGACGGGTGCGACCTCCGTCACGCGGAAAACCTCGCGCGCGGCGCGCCGCCGTCGGCTACCGTGTCCATCCCGTTCACTCTGTGCGTTCCGTTCATGCGTTTCGACCGTTCTCTCGCCGCGGCCACAAAAAAAGCCCGGAGGGCGTCGCCCCCCAGGCTCTCAGTCTGTCGCGCGTCGTCTGATGTCTGCTGTTCGCTTACGCCATCAATGCATCCGAACGCGTACGACCGTCGCCCAGGGGAGCCCCTTGGGGCCCCATACAACAGCAGCAACAACAGGCGCAGCCGGGAGCGAAGGTCGGTACGAGCATCTGCGTCAGACGGATTGTAGTCCCACCTGCACCCAGGGAGTCAAGTTGGGATGGTGGGTTAGTATGCTGAGCGACAGTAACCCGTTCGCCATCCTGAGAGGAGAGCACTCAGATGAGGAACAAACGAATCCGGCTGGCAGCTACGGCGGTCTTCGGTGCGTTGGTTCTGTCCGGGCTATCGGCCATGGCCCAGCAACAGGAAGAGGAGCCGCCTCCGATGGGCTTCTTCATCACCAGTACCGGCCTCGGTGACGGCGCCAACCTCGGCGGGCTGGACGGCGCGGACGCCCACTGCCAGACACTGGCCGCCGGGGCGGGCGGCGGCAGCCGCACCTGGCGGGCCTACCTAAGCACGCAGGGCCCGGGAGCCGTCAACGCACGCGATCGGATCGGGGAGGGACCGTGGGCGAACTCGGAGGGCCTCGTCATGGCCACCAGCGTCGACAGTCTGCACTTCGACAACTCCAACTTCAACTGGACCTACACGCTGGACGAGAACGGCAACCAGTTCGCGTCACGCATCGACGGAGACCCTGACTTCACGGAGCACGACGTGCTGACCGGCACGCAGATGGACGGCACGGCGTTTCCGGTGGGTGAGGACCGCACCTGCGGCAACTGGACCAGCAATGGCGAAGGCAGCGCCATGCTCGGCCACGCCGACCGCTACTCCTTCACGACGCCGGGTTCATCCTGGAACACCGCCCACCCGTCACGCGGTTGCTCACAGGACAATCTGGTGGCCACGGGAGGGGCCGGCCTGTTCTACTGCTTCGCCGTCGACTAAGGGCCGACCCTCGCCACCAGGGATCGGATAGCCTCGGGCAGTTCCAGGGACGGGACGGCGGCGCGGCCCTCGTCCGACATCTTGCGCCACGTCTTCTTCAGGATGTCGACGACCTTGTCATCGTCGTGCTTCGCGGCGAAGTCGGCGAGGTAGTGGGTGAGGAAGACGTGACAGATGACGTCCTCGAGGAGCTGAACCTCGGGGTCGGCCTTCAGGCGGTCCTTGCGGACGAGGGACCGGACCCGCGCGATCGTCGCTTCGTCGTAACCGACATCGCCGAGGATGCCGGCCGCCGTGTCGGCATGAAAGGCGGCCAGGTCGGTGCGCCACTGGCGGTAGCCGGCGCGGCCCTCCGGGTAGTCGCCGCGTGGAATGGTCCAGCGCCGGATGTGCTGGCAGCGGGCGGCGAGCTGGACGGTTTCGTTGGCGTCGGGGGCAAACCGGTCGAGCGCGGCCGTCATGCGACTGGCATAGACCAGTTCCTTCGGCTGAGGACGGCCGCCCTCTACCTCGGTGTTGGGATCCTCCGCATTGGCGGCGTCGAAACGGCGCATCGCTTCGCGGAAGCGGGCGAACGCATCGTCGCGAGCCGTCATCGACGCTCTACTCCTCGGCGCTTATGTAACCCTGGCGCTCCAGGTGCAGGATGATGCGCTGGGCCGCCTCGTCGGGCGTGAGGGACGTCGTGTCGATGGTGACGTCGGCATCCGCGGGCGCTTCATAGGGATCGGAGATGCCGGTGAACTCCTTGATGATGCCGGCCCGCGCCTTGGCGTAGAGGCCCTTGCGGTCGCGCTGCTCGCACACCGTGAGCGGCGTGTCGACATGGACGAGGGCGAAGCCGCCGAGCGGCTCGATCATCCGCCGGACGTCCTTTCGCACCGTGTCGTAGGGAGCGATCGGCGCGCAGACGGCAATGCCGCCGTTCTTCGTGATTTCGGAGGCGACGTAGCCGATGCGCCGGATGTTGATGTCGCGGTGCTCCTTCGAGAAGCCGAGCTCGCTCGACAGGTTCTTGCGCACCAGATCGCCGTCGAGCAGCGTAACCGGCCGGCCGCCGAACTCCAGGAACTTCACCAGCAGGGCGTTCGCGATGGTCGACTTGCCCGAGCCGGACAGTCCGGTGAAGAAGACGGTGAAGCCCTGCCGGCCGCGCGGGGGGTGACTCCGGCGCAACTCTTCCGCGACGTCCGGGAAGGTGAACCAGCTCGGGATGTCACGTCCTTCGGCGAGGCGCTCGCGCAACTCCGTGCCGGAGATGTTGAGCGTGCGCCGGCCCTCCTCCACTTCGTCTATCGGGAGGTAGGCGTCGGCATCCTGCACGTAGACCATCAGCTTGAACGGCACCATCGTGACGCCCAGCTCGTCTTCGTGCGCACGAAGCAGCTCCTGCGCGTCGTACGGCCCGTAGAACGGGTTGCCGGCGGAATCACTCCCGGGGCCGGCATGGTCGCGGCCGACGATCAGGTGCGTGCACCCGTGGTTCTTCCGGATGATGGCGTGCCAGACCGCCTCACGCGGGCCGCCCATCCGCATCGCCAGGGGCAGCAGGGACAACTGCGCGGTGTTGGATGGATAACGGTGCAGCAGCGCCTGGTAGCAGCGCACGCGCGTGTAGTGATCGACGTCGCCCGGCTTCGTCATGCCGACCACGGGATGGATCAGCAGATCGGCGCCTACTTCCTTCGCGGCGCGCAACGTCAGTTCCTGGTGCGCGCGATGCATCGGATTGCGGGTCTGGAAGGCGACCACGTTCGTCCAGCCGAGCTTTCCGAACTGCGCCCGGAGCTCGGCCGGCGTATGGCGAATCTGCCGGTAGTCGTAATGCGTCACCGGCTGCACGACGGTGACCCGCCCGCCGACGTAGTACGGATGGGTGCGGTCGAGCAGGTGCGCGACGCCGGGGTGCTCGGGGTTGTCGGTGCCGAAGACCGCCACCGCCTCCGCGTCGCGGTCCGGCTGCCAGACGTCCTCGACGTCGACCACGGCCAGCATCACGCCTTCCGGATCACGAAGGGCGAGCTTCGATCCCGGCGAGAGCGACGCGGCGAGATCCTCCGGCACGTCGAGCGTGATCGGAATGGGCCAGAGCGTGCCGTCCGCGAGCCGCATGTCCGCGCAGACGCCGTCGTAGTCCGCGCGCGTCATGAAGCCGGTCAATGGCGAGAAGCCACCGGCGCCCAGCAACTCGAGGTCGCAGAGCTGTCGTTCCGTGAGGTCGTGGGAAGGCCAGTCGCGAGATGCCTCCTTCAGGGCGGCGCTGTCAGCGTCGGTGGCGAAGAGGTCTACGAGCCTGCCTCCATGGGGGGCGATGAGGTGATCCGTCACGATCGGCGCTGCTCCTTCTCTGGGGTCCTGGCAGCCCGTGCCAGGTGATTTCGAACCGAAAACTGTAGCATGCGGCGGGACTGGGGCCCGATGCGGGCCTCCGATTGCGCTCCCGCCCGGGAGCGTTTATCGTTGATTGTTCGCTGGCTTCAGGACGGCGGGCTGGGGGCGTTTCGCGGGGGTTGGCAAGGTTCAGGGGGATCACATGACTGTCCGCAATCTGATCGTGGGAGTGGCGTCGATTGCAATCCTGGTCGGGGTGGCGCCGGCGGCGTTCGGGCAGGACAACTACGCGGCGCCCCGCAACGCCTTGGGGCAGCCGGACCTGTCGGGCATCTGGGCGAACAACAGCGCGACCCCGATGGAACGTCCGGAACAGTTGGGCGAAAAGGCGACGCTTACCGACGAGGAGCTGGCCGAACTGACCCAGCGGATCGAGGCGTTCCGCGACGCCGAGCAGGCCGGCGACCTGTTGGGCGACCGGCTCATTCAACAGGCGCTCGGCAACGCCGAGTTCCAGGACTTCGATGTCATCACCGGCAACTACAACGCCTTCTGGCTGGTGGAGCGACAGCTCGACAACCGCACGTCGCTCGTCATCGACCCGCCGAACGGCCGGATCCCTCCGTTGACCGATGCCGCCCAGGCGCGCGCCGCGGAGCGTAGCGCCTACCGGGCGGCGCATCCGTCCGACGGCCCGGAGGACCGCACGCTGGGCGACCGCTGCCTCCACTTCCAGGCGCCGAACATGGGCTCGGGCTACAACAGCTACTTCCAACTGCTGCAGACGCCCACCCACGTGGCGATCTTCCAGGAGATGGGACATTTCAGCCGTCTGATCCCGATCGACGACCGGCCTCACGTGGACGGGGACGTTCGGCTCTGGGCCGGCGATTCGCGCGGCCGCTGGGACGGCGACACGCTGGTGGTCGAGACCCGGAACTACTCGCCGAAGACCGGCTTCAGCGGCGCGACGGAGAACCTCCACCTCGTGGAGCGCTTCACCCGGATCAGCCCGACCGTCCTGCGGCAGGCGATCACGCTGACCGATCCCGACACCTGGACGCAGCCCTGGACGGTCGAGCTGCTGCATCAGTCGACCATGGACCCGATCTTCGAGTACGCCTGCCACGAGGGGAACTACGCGATGCCGGGCATCCTGGCCGGCGCGCGGCTCGAGGAGCGGGAGGCCGGCGGCGGCCAGTAGGGTCGCACGCATAGCGCTCCGAAGAGCAGAGCGGACGGCCGTAGTACCGCGGCCGCACCGGCCCGCCTGACAGGACGGCTGGCGCGAGGCGCCCGATCACGGAGCCGGCGCCAGCGCGGTCAGCTCCCGGGCCTCTTTCACGAAAGCGGCCTCGGCCACGCCTATCGCGCCGTCATTGGTCGCAAACGCCAGCACCAGATTCCTGGCAAGCAGGACAACCAGCAACGCGTACCACATCGTGTTGCTGCCGTTGTGCCAGATCACGGGACCGCCGGCCGAGTCGCTCGTGTAGCAGGCCCAGCCGCATGCGTAATCGTCGAGAAACGGCGTGTGCAACCGCTTCCATGCCGACTGCGGGAGCAGGCCCGGCAAGCTTCCGGACTCTCCCCCGAGGTGGACCGCGCCGTAGCGGGCCAGGTCGCCGATCGTCATGTGAACGACGCCAGCGGGCGCCATCACCGGCGAGTTGTCGGCGCGCGTCGTGAACGGGTCCATCGGCTTGCGGAACCAGCGGAACCAGGCGACGTGTCCGACCGGCTCCTGATTCGGGCCATCGCCCCGCGGCGGGCCGAAGCCGGCGCTCGTGAGTTTCAGCGGGGCGAAGACGCGGTCCCGGAGCAGGACTTCGAAGGGTTTACCGGTGATCGTTTCGGCAATGTGGCCGGCGATGGTGTAGCCAACGTTGGAATACTCGTGCCGCTTGCCCGAGGGGTATCGAGGCTTCCTGGCGAGAACGTCGGCGACGTGGCGGCGCCGCGCTCGGACCAGTTCCTCGGCGGTGTCGGGCCAGACGTTCTGCACCCTGTAGGGAAAGTTCGCGCGCGCACCACCGGTGTGCGTCAGCAGGTGATGCAACGTGCAGCCACTCCAGCCCTCCGCGATGGCGACATCGGGCAACAACGCGGGCAACGTGTCGTCCAGGGACAACTGCCCGTCGTCTTCGAGCACGGCGAGCAGAGTAGCCGTCATGGACTTGGTGATCGAGCCGACGTGCCAGCGGTCGCCGGCGGTCACCGGGATGCCCGAACCTCGTCGACGCTCGCCACTGGCGGCCACGGCAACCAGTTGCCTGCCGGTCATCACGGCAGCGGCCACTGCAGTCAGCCCTGCCTCGTTCCGCAACCGCGCCATGCGGGTCTCGAGGAGTGCCTGCCAGTCTTCGGTGTTGCGGAGTGCCGCTTGGCTCACGTACCCATGATGACGCACCGGCTCCGGGCCCGGTTCCAGACACGTCCCGCTTCCGCGGTGGCGATGAACAGTTGCAGCCGTGTCATGCTGCTAACGCCCCGGCCACGCGCGCCAGAGGGCGGCGGCGACGCTCCCGACGAGGGAGTGGAGGACGGCGGAGATGGCGCTCGGGACGGCGGTCAGGGGATTGATGAAGTTCTGCTGGGCGAGGACGACGCCGAGGCCCGAGTTCTGCATGCCGACCTCGATCGCGGCGGTCCGCGCCGCCTGTTCCTTGCGAAGCCAGAGCTTTCCGGCGGTATAGCCGAGCACGAAGCCGCCGGCATGGAGGGAGAGGACCGCCAGGAGCAGGCGCAGGCCGGCGTCGATGACCGCTTCGCGGTTGCCGGCGATCACGGAGCCGGCAATCAGGATGATCGCGAGGACGGCGACCAGCGGGGCCACCGGCAGGACGCGGTCGCACGCGCGCGGGAACCGGGCCTTGAGGAGCGCGCCGGCCGCGACGGGGAGAATCACCACCTGCACGGTGTCGGTCAGCAGGCCGACGACGGGCACGTCGATCCGGTTGCCGGCGAGGAGTGCGGTCAGCGCGGGGGTGGCGAGCGCGGCCAGCAGCGTCGAGGCGGTGGTCATCGCGACGGAGAGGGCGACGTCGGCGCGGGCGATGAACGCGATGACGTTCGACGCGGTGCCGCCCGGGCAGCAGCTCACGAGGATCAGGCCGACCGCGAAGGGCGCCGGGAGGCCGAAGATCAGGCCCAGAGTCAGGCCGAGCAGCGGCATGAGCGTATATTGGAGCGCGACGCCCGGCAGGACGTTCGCGCGTTCGCGCACGATGCGGCGGAAATCCTCGAAGCCGACGGTCATCCCCATGCTCAGCATGATGAGGCCGAGCCCAAGAGGGATCAGCGGGCCGCTGAACCAGGTGAACGACGCGGGACGCCAGAGGGCGAGCGCGCTGGCGAGAATGAGCCAGAGCGGGAAGGCGTTGGTGGCGGTCGCGAGCAGGCCCAACGCCGTGGATTGTACGTGCGCGGCGCACGCGCGGTGAGCGCGGGGAGGCGGTGAACGGATGATGGGGTTTCAGGCGGACCTGTTGAAGGGGAAGGCGGCGCTGGTGACGGGCGGCGGTTCCGGCATCTGCCGCGGCATGGCGCTCGCGCTGGCGGCCCACGGGTGCGACGTGGCGGTGAACGGGCGGCGGCCGGAACCGCTGGAGGCGGTACGGGACGAGATTGAAGCGCGCGGCGCACGCGGGTTCGCGGCGGCCGGGGACGTGCGGGACCCGGCGGCGGCCGAGGCGGCGGTGACGTCGACGGTCGAGGCTTTCGGACGGCTCGACATCCTCGTGAACGGGGCGGCGGGGAACTTCCTCTGCCTCGCGGAGAATCTGTCACCCAACGGATTCGGCGCCGTGGTCGACATCGACCTGAAGGGCACGTTCCATATGTGCCGGGCGGCCCTGCCGCACCTGAAGGAGAAACGGGGGAGCGTGCTGAACATCAGCGCGACGCTGCACTATCTGGGGACGGCGGCGCAGTTGCACGTATCGGCGGCGAAGGCGGGCGTCGACGCGCTGACGCGCGTGCTGGCGGTGGAGTGGGGTCCCCACGGGATCCGCGTGAACGGCATCGCCCCGGGACCGATCGCCGGCACCGAGGGCGTCAGGCGGTTGCTGGTGGGCGAGGCGAAGGCGCGGACCGTCAACACCACGCCGCTACGGCGACTGGGCGCGACCGATGACGTATCGCAGGCGGCGCTGTATCTCTGTTCGGACCTGGCGTCGTTCGTGACGGGCGTGACACTGGTGGTGGATGGCGGGCTGTGGCTGGCGTCGAGCCGCATGAGCGAAGCGTGGGATGCATCGCTGGCGGCGGCGGAACAGGCATCATCGTAGAGAGCAACCGGGGAGAGACCTGATGAGTGAATTGGCGAAGCAGGAGTGCATTCCGTGCAAGGGCGGCGTGCCGCCGCTGGCCGGCGACGAGCTGGCCGCCGTCCAGGAGCGGCTGGGCGGCAACTGGAACGTCGTCGAGGGGCATCACCTGGAGAAGGTGTACAAGTTCGACGATTTCCGGCAGGCGCTCGACTTCACGGTCAAGGTGGGAGAGATGGCGGAGCAGCAGTTCCACCATCCCGACATCTACCTGGCGTGGGGGCGGGTGAAAGTCGTCATCTGGACGCACAAGATCGATGGGCTGACGGAGAGCGACTTCGTCTTTGCCGCGAAAGCGGACGCGCTACTCTAGCTGCTGGTCGTCCCACGAGACGGGATCGCCCAGCGCGATGGCGCCGTCGTCCAGGCTCTCCGCGTAGGCGCCGCCGGCCCATCCCGGGTTGCGCATCACGTTCCGCAACCCGGGAGCGGCTTCGTCCATCCGCTCGCAAGGGCGGGTCTCCCCGTTGATGCGGAAGCGGCACGAGCCGATGCGCAGCACGCGGCCGCGCGTGCCTTCGAGCCGGATGCCGGAGATCAGGACGTTGGCCCGGCGGATGGCGGGATCGAGATGGTCCGCCATCGCCTCGCTCACCCGATCCCACTCGCCGCGCGAGATGAGGGTCACCTGCCGCTTGCCGCCCTGATCCGCATTGCCGACCAGACCCTGCCCCGCGCGCAGTTCCGCCTGCTGCACGGGGTCCATCGGCCCGCGGCGAAAGCGTTTGATCCAGATCCGTTCGAGCCGTCCCACGTCCGTCCCGCCCGCCGTGTTCGTTCCTGCCATCTTCCAGTTTCTCCGCTTGAGCCCGTGGTGAAACCCCGCTCGAAGGTAGCAGGGGGTTCACCACCGACTGCTAGTGTAAGATTCCCGCTCGATGAGTGCACCGGCTACCGATACCGACGGCCGTTCCGCCGCCGCCCGCGAGGCGCTCGACGCCTGGGTCCGCGAGGTGGTCGAGTGGCATTTCGATCCCGCGACCGGCAGCCCCTTCTGGCTGGGCTGGGCCGAACGGGCGGGATGGGATCCCCGCGGCGCAGTGAACGGTTTCGACGACCTGAAGAAGTTCGGCCACTTCGAGGACGAGTGGCTCCGCGGCGGACCGGTTCGGCGGTGGGTGCCCAAGGGGCTTGCCGACCGTCCGGTCTACGTCTTCGAGACCGGCGGGACGACCGGCATTCCGAAGAGCCGGATCGCGATCGACGATTTCCGGACGGACTACGAGTTGTTCTCGGAGACGCTCCCCGACGAGTGCTTCCCGAAGGGCTCCAACTGGCTGATGCTCGGCCCGAGCGGTCCGCGCCGCCTGCGCCTCGCCGTCGAACACCTGGCGCAGTATCGCGGCGGCATCTGCTTCTGTGTCGATCTCGACCCGCGCTGGGTGATCAAGTTGATCAAGAAGGGGTGGATGGACCATCTCAAGGCGTACCAGGCGCACGTCATCGATCAGGCCCTGACGGTCCTGTCGGCCGGCCACGACATCAAGTGCCTGTTCTCCACCCCGAAACTGATCGAGGCGCTCGCCACGCGTCTCGAGGACGAGGGATCGAGCATCCGGGAGACAGGCATTACCGGCATCTTCGCGGGCGGTACGGAGTTCACGCCGCAGTGGAACCGTTTCGCGCACGAGGAGTTGCTCGACGGCGTCTACATGACCCCCACCTATGGCAACACGCTGATGGGGCTTGCCGGCTCGCCGCCGAGCGGACCGGAAGACGGCTACAAGATCACCTATTACGCTCCCCAGCCGCGCGCGGTCCTGCAGGTGGTCGATCCGGACGACGCGGACCGCGAGGTGGGTTACGGCGACACGGGCCGGGTGATGCTGACGACGCTGACGAAGGAATTCTTCGTCCCCCGGTTCCTCGAGCGGGACGAAGGAGAACGCGAACCGCCCTGCGAGCAGTATCCGTGGGACGGCGTGAGCGGCGTCCGCCCGTTCAGCGCCCTGGCGTCCTCGACAACGGTCGGCGTCTACTGACCGGGTCGGGTATCATGAGGAGGCCGCTTCGCGCGGCCCCCGGCGGACAATCAACCGAGCGGGCGTAACGGCGCACGAACGCCGTCTATTTGAAGGAGCGAGACCCACAATGCGAACCGAACTGCTGAACCGAAACCTGCTGATCACGCTGGCGATTTTCGCCCTGGCCGCGGCCGGGTGCGGCGGCGGTGGTGGCGAGATGGCCCCCGAAGAGCCGATGGAGATGGAGGCCGAAGAGCCGATGGCCGACGCCGCGCCGAGCGGACCGCCGCGCGTCTTCTTCGTGGCCCCGCTCGACGGTGAGGCGATGTCCAGCGACCACGACGTCGAAGTCGAGATGGGCGCGGAGAACTATCCCATTTCGGCCATCCCCGAGGGCTTCGATCCGGAGACCGACACGCCGCGCGAAGGCATGGGCCACTTTCATGTCGGACTGAATACCGGTTGCCTCCCGGTCGGCGAAGTGATCCCGCAGGGCCAGGGCTGGCAGCACTTCGGCGACGGCTCGAACGCCTACACGCTGCAGGTCGAGCCGGGTACGTACGAGCTGACGGTCCAGATCGGCGACGACCTCCACGCGACCCAGGAGGGACTCTGCGAGACGATCAGCATCGAGGTGGCTGACGGCATCTAGCCGTTGGTGCGCGCCGTGATTCACTTCCCGGCGCTCCGGTGGGGCGAGCCTTACCGGAGCCTTGAAGTCGACAAGGTCGTTCACTTCGACACCGGCGAGCCGGTGGCGGAGGTGAGCCAGGCGAACCCCGGCATCGTTGCGCGCGATCTCCGCAAGGCGGAGCGTGCGCGCTCCGCGCTCCGCGAGGTGCCGCCGGACGAGCTCGTCGCCATGGTCAAGAAGGGCGCCGAGCTCTTCTCGTCGGCCGAGCTACCGCTCGGCGACGGGACGCAGACGCCAGAGGACTTCGTCCGGCAACAGTCGGCGACTACCGGCCTTCCCGAGCACATGTGCCGCATGAACATGGAGAAGCTGCGGTACGTGCTCGATCACATCGACGACATCCTGGCGTCGCTCACCAGGCGGCTCGATCCCGGCATCCTCGCCCGCGGTTTCGGCGAAGAGGACGGCGTGATGCGGAGTTACCAGGCCACGACGCCGGTGCTCGGCATGGTGCTGCCGTCGAACTCGCCGGGCGTGCACAGCCTCTGGCTGCCGATCATTCCGCTGCAGATCGGGTTGGTGCTGAAGCCGGGTCCGCAGGAACCGTGGACCCCCTGGCGGATGACCCAGGCGTTCTTCGAGGCGGGCGTTCCGAAGGAGTCGGTCGCGCTCTATCCGGGGCTCGGCGATGTCGGGGCGGCGGTCCTGAACAGCTGTTCCCGCAGCCTGATCTTCGGTGGCACCGCGACGGTGGAGCAATACGCCGGGAATCCCGGCGTACAGGTGCATGGTCCCGGTTTCTCGAAGATCCTGCTGGGCGACGACGAGGCGGACAACTGGGAACAGCATCTCGACCTGATGGTCGACAGCGTGCTGATCAACAGCGGCCGTAGCTGCATCAACTGCTCCGGCATCTGGACGCCGCGGCACGGCCGGGCCATCGCCCAGGCCCTGGCGGAGCGGCTCGGACCGGTTGCGCCGCTGCCCCCCGAGGATCCGGACGCCGCTCTCGCCGCGTTCACGGTGCCGGGACAGGCGCCGGCGATATCGGCCGACATCGACAATGCGCTCAAGGAGGAGGGGGTCGAGGAGACGACCGCGGCCCACCATCCGGACGGCCGGCTGGTGCAGCGCGAGCGTTGCGATTACGTCCGCCCGACCGTTGTCTACTGCGCGTCGCCGGACGTGGCGATGGCGAAGAAGGAGTACATGTTCCCGTTCGTCACCGTCGTCGAGTGTCCGCAGCCGAAGATGATCCGGTCGATAGGCCCGACGCTCGTGGCGACCGCGCTCACGTCGGATGCGGCTTTCGAGCGGGATCTGCTCGACGCGCGGAACATCGATCGGTTGAACCTGGGACCGATTCCGACCATCCGGCTGAACTGGCTGCAGCCGCACGAAGGCAACATCGTCGACTTTCTCTTCCGCCCGCGCGCGCTGCAGAAGGCGTCGTAACCAGGCGATCACGAGCGGGGGGCGCGGGTGCTGGACGTCCGGAACGTTTCCAAGGCGTATCCCACCGCGCGCGGTCCGCTGCCGATCCTCACCGACGTTTCGTTGTCGCTCGAGCGCGGCGCCGCGGCGTCGATCGTCGGGCCGTCCGGCAGCGGCAAGAGCACGCTCCTCTACATCGTGGGCGCCCTCGAGCCGCCGACGAACGGCAGCGTTACCCTCGAAGGTACCGACCCGTTCACGCTGAACGACGTCGAGCTTTCCGGCTTCCGGAATTCGAAGGTGGGTTTCGTCTTCCAGGATCACCTGCTGCTGCCGCAGTGCACGGTGCTGGAGAATGTCCTCGTGCCGACGCTCGTGAACGAGCCGGATGCGGCGGTGGGCGAGCGGGCGGCGGCGTTGTTGAAGGAGGTCGGGCTGGCCGACCGGATGGATCACCGTCCGTCGGAGCTGTCGGGCGGCGAACGGCAGCGCGTCGCGCTGGCGCGGGCGCTGATCCAGGAACCGCCGCTCGTCCTGTGCGACGAACCGACCGGCAATCTGGACCGTGATTCGGCCGCGACGGTGACCGACCTGCTGTTCAAGTTGCATGAGCAACAGGAAAGCGTGCTGTTGATCGTTACGCACAACCAGGAACTGGCGGCGCGGTGCCCGATCCGCTACCGCCTCGACAACCAGCGGCTGACGCCCGCGGGCGGATAGGCCGCCAACGGAGCATCGCATGGCGGTCCGCGCACTCGTCCGGCGCAATCTCGGCCATTACTGGCGCACCAATCTGGCCGTCGTGGGCGGTGTCGCGGTCGCGGTCGCGGTTCTCGCCGGCGCGCTGCTCGTCGGCACGTCGGTCCGCTCCAGCCTGCGCGCCCTGGCCCTTGAGCGGCTTGGCGCCATCGACCGCGTCGTCACGACCGGCCGCTTCGTCGATGAAGAGACCGCTGCCGCCCTGCTCGCCGCGGACGGAATGGCGGCACGGTTCGCGGCGGCCGTTCCGATGGTTGCCGTCGAGGGCTTCGTGACCCATCAGGCGAGCGGCCGCCGGGCGTCCGGCGTGCAGGTGTACGGTGTCGACGACCGTTTCTGGGCGTTCCACGGCCGCGATCCCGACCGCTTCGTCTTCGACCGCAACGCCGCGTTCGCCAGTGGCGGACTTGCCGGCGAGTTGGGGGTCGAGCCCGACGACGCGCTGCTGGTCCGTGTCGAGAGGCCCTCGGCGGTGCCGATCAGTTCGCTCCACGGACGCCGCGACGATGTGGGCCGGACGCTCCGCCTCGGCGTGACGCGCGTGCTCGATCCGGCCGACCTCGGGGAGTTCTCGTTCCGTCCCGCGCAGGGTCTGGCCCGCTCGGTCTTCGTCCCCCTGTCGCGCCTGCAGGAGGAACTGGAGACGGAGGGACAGGTCAACACGCTGCTTCTGGGAGGCGTTTCGGCCGGGTTCGAGGCGGCTGACGCCGGCGACGCCGCGCGCCAGGAGATCGCCGAGGCCGCGGTCCGTTCCACTGCGGCGCTCGCCGATCTCGGCCTGCGGGTCCGCGCGATCCCCGAGCAGGGGACGATCGCGGTCGAATCGGATGCCGGCCTGCTGACGGACGCGACCGTCGGCGCGGTGGAGAACGTCGCCGCGGCGCGCGGTCTGGCGGCCGAGCCGATCCTGTCGTACCTCTCGAACGAGCTGCGGATCGGCGAGCGCGTCACGCCGTACTCCGTGATCACGGCGCGCGACCTCTCCCGGCTCGACGCGCCGGCGCCGGCCGCCGACGCAGCGGCGGGACCGCCGCCCGTGATCCTCAACCAGTGGACGGCGGACGATCTGGAAGCGAGTCCCGGTGACAGCCTCACCATCGAGTACTACCTCTGGGAAGACGAAGGCCTGCTCACCACCCGTGAAACGGAGTTGCGCGTCGCGGGCGTCGTCCCGATCGAGGGCGCCGCCGCCGATCCCGACCTCACGCCCGACTACCCCGGCATCACCGAGGCGACCGACGTCATCGACTGGGACCCCCCGTTTCCGGTCGATCTCGGACTGATCCGTCCGGTCGACGAGACGTACTGGGATGACTACCGCACCACGCCGAAGGCCTTCATTCCGCTGGGGACGGGTCAGCAGATGTGGGCGTCGCGCTGGGGCCAGGTCACCTCGGTCCGCCTGACGCCCGCGGACGGCGGCGCGGCCGGCCTCGACGCGGTCGCCGCGGAGGTGGGCGGCGCGCTCCGGGAGACCCTCGACCCGCTCGCCCTCGGCTTCGTCGTCTATCCGGCGCGGACGCTGGCCCTCGAGGCCTCGGCGGGCGCGACGGACTTCGGGCTCTACTTCATCTACTTCAGCTTCTTCCTGGTGGTGTCGGCGCTGCTGCTCGCCAGCCTTTTCTTCCGCCTCGGCGTCGAACAGCGGCTGCGCGAGCTCGGCCTGCTGCGCGCGACCGGCTGGACGCCGCGCGCCATCCGGCGCCTCTTCCTGAGCGAAGCGCTCGTGCTGTCGGCGGCGGGCAGCGCCATCGGGGTTGCCGGCGCCGTCGGCTATGCCTGGCTGATCATGTTCGGGTTCCGCACCCTCTGGATCGACGCGGTCGGAACGACCCGCCTCGCGCTCGATCCGTCGCCCGCCACGCTGGCGGCCGGGGCCGCGGGTGGGATTCTGGCGGCGCTCCTGTCGATCGCCTGGACGCTCCGCGCACTTTCGCCGGCGACGCCCCGCAGCCTGCTGACCGGAGGCGTGGCGGAAGTGACCGGCGTGCCCAGGGTCGATGAAACGGGGGCGGGCGAGCGGCGCGCCGGGTGGATCGCGCTGACGCTGGGGGGTATCGGGATCGCCCTGATCGGGGCCGCCGCGCTCGGCGTCATCGGCAACACGGCCGGCTTCTTCGCAGGCGGCATGTCGCTGCTGCTGGCGTCGCTCGCGCTCGCCTGGACCTGGATGGGAGGTAGCCCGGACCGCCAGTCGCGCGGGCGAAGATCGCTCACGCAGGTGGGTTACCGCAATGCGGCGTACCGTCCGGGCCGCAGCGTCCTGTGCATCGCGCTCATCGCCTTCGCCGTCTTCATCATCGTCGCCGTCGACGCCTTCCGCAGGGACGGCGAGACGGATGTGACCGACCGCGGATCCGGCACGGGAGGCTACACGCTGCTCGCCGAGTCGCTCCTGCCGATCGTGCACGACCCGTCGAGCGCGGCGGGTCAGGCGGAGCTGTTCATCGACGATCTGTTCGGCGACGGCGAAGCGCTGGCGGGCGTCTCCCTCGCGCGCTTCCGCCTGCGTCCGGGCGAGGACGCGAGCTGCCTCAATCTCTACCAGGCAAAGGACCCGCGGGTGTTGGCGCCCACGGCGGAGTTCCTGGCCGAGCGGCGTTTCACCTTCGGGGCCACCGCGGCGGAGACCCCCGAAGAGGAAGCGAACCCCTGGCTGCTGCTCGACCGGACGTTCGACGACGGCGCGATTCCCGCGATCGCGGACGCGACATCCCTGGCCTACGCGCTGCATCTCGGCATCGGCGACGACTTCGTCCTGAACCGGGAGACCGACCGGCCCGTGACGCTACGCATCGTCGCCGCGCTCGCGGATTCGGTATTCCAGGGCGAGCTGCTGATCGGCGAAGCGAACTTCGAACGCGTTTTTCCGGACTACGACGGCTACCGGGTGTTCCTGGTCGACGCGCCGCCGGATCGGATGGAGGAAGTGAGCGCCGCGCTGGAAGACCGGCTGGCCGACTTCGGCTTCGACGCCGTTTCCGCCGCGGAACGCCTGGCGTCGTTCCACCAGGTGGAGAACACGTATCTCGCGACCTTCCAGACCCTCGGTGGCCTCGGCCTGATCCTGGGCACCTTCGGCCTCGGCGCCATCCTGCTGCGGAATGTCCTGGAGCGGCGCCGCGAGCTGGCCCTGATGCGCGCCGTCGGCTACAACACGCGGCACCTTTCGCTGATGGTGCTGGCCGAGAACGCGTTTCTCCTGTTTCCCGGCCTGCTGGCGGGGACGGCCTGCGCCATCGTGGCCATCGCGCCGGCCTGGCTGGAGCGCGGCGGCGCGGTTCCTGTCGTGTCCCTGGCCGTGCTGCTGATCGTCGTGATCGCGGCGGGCCTCACGTCGTCGGTTGCGGCAACCGTTGCCGCCGCCCGCACCCCGCTGCTGGGGGCGCTTCGCACCGAGTAGGAGTCTGCATGTTCACGATCGAGCAACGCGACAGGGTCGCCGTGGTCCGGATGCGCCACGGCAAGGTCAACGCTTTCGATACCGACTTCGCCCGCGGGCTGAGCGCGGAACTGGCGAAGCTGCAGCAGTCGGATGACGCCGCCGCCGTCGTCCTGACCGGCACCGGCTCGGTCTTCTCCGCCGGCGTCGATCTGCGCGTGCTGATGGAGGGTGGACGCGACTATATCCGGGCGTTTCTGCCGCTCCTCGGCGACGTCTTCTTCCGGGCCTACACCTTTCCGAAACCGCTCATAGCCGCCGTGAACGGCCACGCCATCGCCGGGGGCTGCATCCTGGCGTGCGCCTGCGACTATCGGGTCATGGCGGACGGCGGGGGCCGGGTCGGCACGCCCGAGCTTTCCGTCGGCGTCCCGTTTCCCGCCATGGCGCTCGAGATCCTCCGCCTGGCGGTTCCCGCGCACCGCCTGCAGGCGGTGGTTTACGGCGGCCTCACGTGCACGCCGGCCGACGCGCTCGCGAACGGCTTCGTCGACGAAGTCGCGCCGGCCGAGGCGTGCGTCGACCGCGCCGTCGAATTCGCCGCCCGCCTCGGCGCGCTCCCGCCGGTTTCCTTCGCCCTGACCAAACGACTCATCCGCGGCCCGGGCCGCGACCGCGCGGTGGCCGGCCTCCGATCGGTCGACGAGGAAGTGCTCGAAGCCTGGCTCTCGCCCCGCGTCCTGGCCGCGGTTCAGGCGTACGTCGACCGCACCCTCCGCAAGTAGCTTTCGCCATGGGGGCGCTCCACATTCTCGTCCGGCGCCTCGCCGCCTCGCCCGGCTTCACGACCGTCTCGCTCCTCACCCTGGCGGTCGGCGTCGGCGCCAACGTCGCCATCTTCACGGTCGTCAACGCCGTGCTGCTCCGGCCGCTGCCGCTTCCCGACTCCGAACGCCTCGTCATGCTGGAGCATGCCGCGCCGGCCCTCACGCAGCTCGACCAGCTCCCCATCTCCGACGCGCTCTACGTGCGCTACGAACAGGAAAGCCGGACGCTCGAAAGTGTCGCCATGATCGAGGGGGGAGCGGCCAGCTTCACCGGCGCGGGGAACCCGGAACGGGTGAGCGGCGCGCGGGTTACCGCGTCATTCTTCGATGTGGCGCGAACCCAGCCGCGGTTCGGCCGGGCCTTCACGGTGGACGACGAACGCGGCGATGCGCGGTGGGTCGCGATTCTGAGCGATGACCTCTGGCGGCGGCGGTTCGGCGGCGATCCGGACGTGATCGGCCGAATCGTCGACATCGACGGCGACCGTGTCGAACTGGTCGGCGTCATGCCTCCCGGACTCGTCGTGCCGTCCCAGCCCGACGCGGAACTGTGGAGGCCGCTTCGCATCAACCGGGCCGCGCTTCAGTTGGGCTCGTTCGGCGCGCAGGGCATCGGGCGGATGGCGCCGGACGTCTCGCTGCCGCAGGTGCAGGCGGAGCTCGAAACACTGCTGTCGAATCTGCCGGAGACGTTTCCGGATCAGCCGGCGGCGACGTTCCTGGCGAACGCCGGCCTGCGCCCGCTGGTGCGCCCGGCGCGCGAGTTCGTCGTGGGCGACATCGGAACGACGCTCTGGATCCTGCTGGGTGCGGTCGGATTCCTCCTGCTGATCGCCTGCGCGAACGTCGCGAACCTCTTCCTCGTCCGTTCGGAGGCGCGCGCGGGGGAGCTGGCGATCCGCGCCGCGCTGGGGGAGACGCGCGGGCGCCTCACGAGGTCGTTGCTGCTCGAGAGCCTGGCGCTCGGTATCGGCGGCGGGCTGCTGGCGCTGCCGCTCGCGGGGGCCGCCGTGCGTCTCGTAGTCCGTTTCGGTCCCCGGAACCTGCCGCGCCTGGACGAAGTGTCGATAGATGGCGCCGTGCTGCTGTTCGGCCTGGCGGTGTCGGTGGCCGCCGGCCTCCTGCTCGGCCTGCTGCCGGCGGTCCGCGCGGCCGCCCTGTCGGCCGCGGCGGCGCGGATGACGGAAGGCGTGCGCGCCGTCACCGGGGGACGCCGGCGCCAACTCCTGCGACGGGGGCTGGTGGTGACGCAGATCGCCCTCGCGTTGTCACTGCTCATCGGATCCGGTCTCGCGGTCCGGTCGTACCAGCGGGTCGCTGCCGTCGACCCCGGTTTCAGTCCGGACAACGTCCTGAACTTCGCCGTCGCGCTTCCCGCGCGCGAGTACGAAACGCCGGCGTCGCGCCTCAACTTCCATCGCGCCGTGGTCGACCGCCTCGCCACGTTGCCGGGGGTGACGGCAGCCGCGGCGGCTTCCGCGCTGCCCTTCGGGGGGACGGCGGAGGCCGCCGGTCACAGTATCGAGGGGCAGCCGACGGAGGACAACGACATCCCGAACGTCTTCCTGATCAAGCAGGTTTCCCCCGGCTTCTTCCGCGCGATGGAAATCGGCGTGCTCGACGGGCGTGAGTTCGAAGCGTTGGACGCGGGGCGGGATGCGCCCATCGTGATCGTCTCGCGTTCGCTGGCGGAATCGTACTGGCCGGGCGAGAGCGCCATCGGCAAGGGGATCCGGGCGGCCGGCGCGCCGAACGCCGAGGAGGGCGAGGCGTGGTCGCGCGTCGTCGGCGTCGTGGACGACGTGTACGAGTTGGGGTTCAACGAGGATCCACCGGAGATGACGTACTACCCGTGGATCAGCCAGATCGGCGGCCGGGAACCGGTGCCGGCGGCGATGCGCTTCGTCGTTCGCGCGCCGGACGCGGCCGGCCTCGCCGGGGCTGTCCGTGAAGTCGTGGGCGCCATCGATCCGAACCTGCCGGTTTCGAACGTCGAGACGCTGGCGACGCTGATCGCCCGCTCGCAACAGGAGCGCGTATTCGTCATGGTGCTCCTGGCCGTTGCCGCCGCGCTCGCGCTGCTGCTGGGTGGGATCGGTCTCTACGGGGTCATTGCCTACATGGTCGCGCAGCGCCGCCGCGAGCTCGCCATCCGGCTGGCGGTCGGCGCGCAGGCGTCCGACGTCAGCCGGCTCGTCGTCACCGAGGCCGCCTGGATGGCGGCGGCGGGCGTCGTCATCGGCATTGCCGCCGCCGCCGCGCTCACGCGCCGGATGCAGGCGCTCCTGTACGAGACGAGCCCGGTCGACCCCGTCGTATTCGTCGGCGTGTCGGCGGTCCTGATCGCCATCTGTCTCCTGGCGAGCTGGCTTCCCGCCCGGCGCGGCGCCCGGATCGACCCGATGGGCGCTCTCCGCGTCGAGTAGCTCATGGCGAAGATCGCGGCGCCGCCCCTCGCCCCCCGGCGACCCCACCGCCACGAGATGCATGGCGACGTGCGGGTGGACGACTACTACTGGCTGCGCGAGCGGGAGAATCCCGAGGTCGTCGATTACCTGAAGGCGGAGAACGCCTGGACCGATGCCGCGATGGCCCACACGGCGCAGTTTCAGGATGCGTTGTTCGAAGAGATCAAGGGACGCATCAAGCAGACCGACATGTCGGTCCCGTACCGCGATGGCGCCTACCGGTATCACGTCCGGTTCGAGGATGGGCGGGAGTACGAGATCCACGGCCGGGTCCGGATCGACGACGCGGCGGCGCCCGCGCCGGCGGGAATCGCGGCGGGTCCGCCGCCGGGCGAGCAGCTCCTGCTCGACGTCAACCGGGTCGCCGAGGGCCACGAGTTCTGTTCGGTCGGCGCGCTGCAGGTCAGTCCGGACGATCGGCTGCTGGCCTACGCCGTCGATATGGTGGGCCGCCGTCAGTACGCCATCCGGGTGCGTGACCTCGAGACGGGCGACGATCTGCCCGACGTCATCCCGGACGTCACCGCCAGCCTGGCCTGGGCCGCGGACAGCCGGACCCTTCTCTATACCCGGCACGATCCGACGACCCTTCGCCCGTTCCAGGTGCTGCGCCACCGGCTGGGAGACGACCCGGCCGACGACCGGCTGGTGTTCGAGGAGACCGACGAAACGTTCGTTTGCGGCGTCTGGCGCAGCCGGTCGCGCCGGTACCTCCTGATCGGTTCGTTCCAGACGATCACGACGGAGTACCGCCTGATTGACGCGTCGGATCCGGACGCCGAGCCGGTCGTCTTCCTGCCGCGCGAGCGGGGGCACGAATACGACGTCGATCACTACCGCGGGCGGTTCTACATCCGGACGAACGCCGGCGCCGTCAACTTCCGCCTGATGGCGGCGGAGGGAGCGCGCCCGGGGCGCGACGCCTGGCGGGAGCTGATCCCGCACCGCGACGACGTGTTCCTCGAGGGCTTCGAGCTGTTCCGCGACCACCTGGTGCTCGCCGAACGCCGCGACGGACTGACGCAGCTCTCCGTTCACCCGTGGGGCGGCGCGGCGCCGCACACGATCGCGTTCCGCGAGGCGGCGTACGAGGTTTCCATCGCCACGAACCGCGATCCGGAGACGACGACCCTCCGGTTCCACTACAGCTCGATGGCCACGCCGTCGTCGATATACGACTACGACATGGTGACGCGGGAGCGGACGCTGCTGAAGCGCGAGGAAGTGCTGGGCGACTTCGATCCGGCCCGCTACGAGACCCTTCGCCTCGTCGCGACGGCGGAGGACGGTGCGCGCATTCCCATCTCGCTCGTCCGCCGGCGTGGAAGGGACGCCCCCGGTCCCGCGCCGCTGCTCCTCTACGGCTACGGCTCGTACGGCATCAGCATGGACCCGTCCTTCCGGTCCCCCAGACTCAGCCTGCTCGATCGCGGCATGACGTACGCCATCGCGCACATTCGCGGCGGGCAGGAAATGGGCCGTCCCTGGTACGACGCCGGCAAGCTGATGCGGAAGAAAAACACCTTCACCGACTTCATCGCCTGCGCCGAGCACCTCGTGGCGGAAGGGCATGCCGACCCCGGGCGCCTCTACGCGATGGGGGGCAGCGCCGGCGGCCTTCTGATGGGCGCCGTCGTCAACCTGCGGCCCGACCTCTTCCACGGCGTCGTCGCGCAGGTTCCGTTCGTCGACGTCGTCACGACGATGCTCGACGAGAGCATCCCGCTGACCACCGGCGAGTACGACGAGTGGGGCAACCCCAACGACCCCGCCGCGTACGCCTACATCCGCTCGTACTCTCCCTACGACAACATGGCCCCCGTCGCCTGGCCGCACCTGCTCGTGATGACCGGCCTTCATGATTCCCAGGTGCAGTACTGGGAGCCGGCCAAGTGGATCGCCCGCCGCCGGACCGTCGCGCCGCCGGACGGCCGCCGTCTCCTGCTCCGGACCAACCTGGACGCCGGTCACGGCGGCGCCTCCGGCCGCTATCGGCAGTACCGCGAAATCGCCCTCCAGTACGCCTTCCTGCTCGATCTCGCCGGAGCAGCGGACTGACGCCAGTGAGCACCGGCGAAGCGTGTAACGCCGCCATCCCCGCGTCCATGCCCCTGTCGCCGATCGGTCCCGACCGAGGTGATCTAGGATGAGCGCCATGATGACGATGCGGCGAACAACGGTGTGTCTCCTGGCCTGGTTTGCGGTGGCGACGATTGCGGCAACTCCCGTCTCGGCGGAGAACTGGCCGAACTGGCGGGGGCCGACGCGGGATGGGGTGAGTTCCGAGACCGGCCTGCCGGTCGAGTGGGACACCGAGCGGAACATTGCCTGGAAGCTGGAAATGCCCGCGTGGTCGGGCTCCACCCCGGTCATCTGGAACGAACGGATCTTCCTCAACGTGGCCGTCGATGACGACAACATCGAACTCTGGGCGCTCGACCGGGCGGATGCAACCGTGCTGTGGCAGCGCCACCTGAGCGACGGCAACCGGCGGCTGCGGAAGCAGAACCTGTCGTCGCCGTCGCCGGTGACCGACGGCGAACGGGTCTGGGTGATGACCGGCACCGGCATCCTGACCGCGTTCGACTTCGACGGCGATCAACTGTGGCAGCGTGACATTCAGGCATCGTACGGGCGGTTCGGGCTGAACTGGGGCTACGCCTCGTCGCCACTGCTTCACGACGGCGCGCTCTACGTGCAGGTGCTGCATGGCATGCGGACCGACGATCCGTCGTACCTGTTGCGCATCGACGCCGCGACCGGCGAGACGGCCTGGCGCGTGGAGCGGCCGACCCAGGCGCGGCGTGAGTCGCCGGATTCCTACAGCACGCCGGCCCTGCTTCGATACGACGGCGTCACCGAAATCGTCCTGACCGGGGGCGATGCGGTGACCGGGCACGATCCCGAGACGGGCGAGGAGCTTTGGCGCGCCGACGGGTTGAACCCGCGCCGCGAAGGGAACTACCGGATCGTCGCCTCGCCCTTCGTCCGTGACGGCGTAATCTACGCGCCCACGCGCATCCGGCCGATGCTCGCGCTGCGCCCGGGCGGCCGGGGCGACGTGCTCGAGACGCACGTCCTCTGGCGGACCGACGACGGGCCGGACGTTCCGACGCCGGTGACTGACGGCGAGTACCTCTACGTGGTGAACGACCGCGGCATCGTCTTCGTGATGGACGCGAAGACCGGCGAGGCGGTCTACGGGCCGGAGCGGCTCAGCCGCGGAACCTACAGCGCGTCTCCGGTGCTGGCCGACGGGAAGATCTACGTGACGAACGAGAACGGCCTCACCTCGGTCTTCCGCGCCGGACCGGAGTTCGAGCTGCTGGCCGAGAACGACTTCGACGACTACTGCCTCAGTTCGCCGGCGGTCTCCGACGGGCAGATCTTCATCCGGACGACCCGGCATCTCTACGCCATCGGCGAGCGCCGATGACACGTCCGACGCGCGCGACCAACTGGCTGCTGGCGGCCGCCGTCGCCGCGCTCTACCTGCTGCATCAGGACACCTGGTTCTGGGACGCCGCGCGCCCGCTGGTGTTCGGCTTCCTGCCGATCGGGCTCTTCTATCACGCTGCCTATTCGCTGGCCGTCGCCGCGCTGATGTGGGCGCTGGTCCGTTACGCGTGGCCGGCGCACCTCGAGGTCGACTCGCAGCCCGAGGCCGAGGCGGCGACTGACGGGCCGCCGGCGGGGGAGCCGAAGCCGTGATCCCGGCGCTCGTCGTCATCGCCTACCTCGGCGTCGTCCTCTACATCGGCATCTTCGCGTTCCGCCGCGCGCCCGGCGGGGAGCACGCCGAGGGCTACTTCCTCGCGAACCGATCGCTCGGCCAGTACGTCTTCCTGCTGTCGTTGTTCGGCACGAACATGACGGCGTTCACCATCCTCGGATCGGCGGGGCACGCCTTCGCCAACGGCGTCGTCACCTACGGCCTGATGGGGTCGTCGTCGGCGTTCATCATCCCGGTGACGCTCTACCTGTTCGGCACGCGGGTCTGGGCGCTCGGCAAGCGCCACGGCTTCATGACGCCGGTGCAGATGTATCGGGACCGCTGGGAGTGCGGCCACATCGGCACCGCCATCTTCGCGTTGCAGGCGGCGCTGCTGGTGCCCTACATCGTCATCGCGGTGATGGGCGGCGGGACGACGCTCAGCGCGGTGAGCGGCGGCATCGTGCCCTACTGGTTCGGCGGGGCGATCGTCGCCGCCGTCGTGATGAGCTACGTCTTCTTCGGCGGCATGCGCGGCACCGCGTGGGTCAACACGTTCCAGACCGTCCTGTTCCTCACGTTCGGGGCGGCGGCCATCATCTTCATCGGTGTGAGCATCGGCGGTTTCCCGCAGGCGATGGAGCGGCTGCTCGACTCGCCGGAGAGCGCGCCGCTCCTGACCCGCGAGCGGATCCCGCCGCGCTTCTTCTTCAGCTACATGCTGATCCCGCTCTCGTCGATCATGTTCCCGCACATCTCCATCTTCTGCCTGACGGCGCGGCGGATGGGGCAGTTCCGGAAGACGGTGATCTTCTATCCCCTCTGCATCCTCGCCATCTGGCTGCCGTGCACGTTCCTGGGTCTCGCCGCCAATGCGATGACCGACGTGCCGGCCATCGAATCGAAGCTCGAGGCGCGGGCCGAGCTGGCGGCCGAGCGCGACTCGCTGACGGCGGAAGAGACCGCGTCGCTGCAGCGCGCGGCGGCGGGAGACGACGTCATCATCCTGATGCTGGAATACTACGCGCCGCTCTGGCTGGCCGGCCTGCTCGGCGCCGGCATCATGGCGGCGGTGATGGCGAGCGACTCGCAGATCCTCGCGCTTTCGACGATGTTCACGGAGGACGTCTTCACCTACTACGGCGGCACTTCCCGCTTCGGGCCGGCCGTCCAGGTGCAGACCGGACGATTATTCGTCGTGCTCATCGCGCTGATCGCCTACGTCATCGCGCTCAACATGCCGCCCGGGATATTCGGCCTCGCCGTGCAGTACGCCTTCTCGGGCTTCACGTCGATGCTGCCGCTGCTCGTGGCGGCCCTCTTCTGGCGCGGCAGCACGAAGTGGGGGGCGCTCGCGGTGGTGATCTGGACCGCCGCGACGATGGCGGGCGTCGCCCTGCTGCAGGCGGTCGTTCCCGCCCCGCCGCCGGGTGTCACCATTCCGGTCTGGACGTTCGCCGGGACCGAGATCGTCACGCGCACGCCGGGCGGCACCGACGTCCTCGGCTTCATGCCGGTGCTGCCGATGCTGATCGGCTCGTCGCTCTTGATGGTGGTCGTCTCGTGGCTGACGCCCAAGCCCGCCACTCCCACGCTGTCCCGCTACTTTCCGGAGCAGAACCAGCCGCCGCGCCCCTGACACGCCAGCGTGGAGCCCGTGGTGAGACCTCCGCTGCATTCGAGCGGCGATACATCGCGCCGGCGCTACGTTGACGCGGTCGGCCTCTGGTGCGCGATCGGCTACGCCGCCCTCGCCTTGCTGGCGCGGCAACCCGGCGAACCGGGTCTTTCCGCGTTCCTCATGCTCGTCGCCTGGACCGGCCTGCCGGTCTTCGGGCTCTACGGGTTCCTTCGCCGGCGCGGCGAGCCGGCGCCGATCGGCCGCCTCTTCTTCTGGGCCGTCGTTTTCCGGCTCTGCGGCCTCGCGGGCGGCCCCTTCTACGAGGACGATTTCTATCGCTACCTGTGGGACGCCTACCGCTTCGCGACCACCGGCACGCCCTACGGCGCCGCGCCGGAGGCGTTCTTCCTCGACCCGAACGTTCCCGCGCTGCTTCAGGGCGTGCTGGGCGGGATCAACTACCCGGAGCTGCCCACCATCTACGGGCCGACGTCGCAGTTCATCTTCCTGCTCGGCTACTGGGTGCAGCCGGGCAGCGTCACGGCGCTGCAGGCGATCCTCATCGCCGTCGACCTCGTCCTGCTGGGACTGCTGCTGCGGCTCGCGCCGGCCCGCAACGTCCTGCTCTACGCGTGGTGTCCGCTGGTCGTCAAGGAGATCGCCTTCACGGCGCACCCGGACGGCGCCGGCGCCTGTCTCCTGATCGCCGCCATCGTGCTGGCGCGGGACAGGCACTGGCGGAGCGCCGCCGTCCTGCTCGGCCTCGCGACCGGGGCCAAGGTGTTCGGGCTGGTGCTCGCGCCGCTGGTGCTGGCGCGCGCGCACGTCCGTCACTGGATCCTGTTTGCCGCGACAGTCGCGGCGCTGTACGCCCCGTTCGCCCTGCAGGGGGGCACGGACCTGGCCACGCTCGAGGTATTCGCCCGCGAGTGGGAGTTCAACTCGGCCGCCTTCGGGCTGGCCGCGACGGTGATGCCGCGCTTCGGCGCGCGGCTCGCGCTGGGCCTGGGCTTCGCGCTGTTCTGGGCGTACTACCTTCGCCGGTACATCCGTCACGAGGCCGGCGGCGGGATACCGCGAGGCGACTGGCTGTACGGCGCGCTGCTCGTCGTGTCCCCGGTAGTGAATCCGTGGTACCTGCTCTGGCTGCTCCCGTTCGCCGCCGTCTTCCCGAGCGCCTGGGCCTGGACCGCCTCGGTCGCCGTCCTCCTGAGCTACGTCACCGGTCTCAACCTGCAGGATTACGCCATGGATCCGTACCTGCAGCCGCTCTGGATCCGCTGGCTGGAGTTCGTTCTGATACTGGCTGCACTCGGTTACGATCTGGGACGACGCAGGAAGAAACATCCCGGCCACCAGGGGGAAGCAAGACAATGACTATCGTCTCTATCGGGGAAACGCAGCAGCCACGGAGGGTCCGGCTAACGTCGTTCCTGCTGGGCGCCGCGCTGCTGGCGGCAGCGTGCGACGCGCCCATGCCGGAGGAGATCGAAGGGTGGGACGTGAGCGACGACGCCAATGTCGAGCAGCTCGACCACGGCCCGTGGCAGGACATTCTGGACGGCTACCTCGCCACCGACGAGATGGGGGTCAATCTCGTCGATTACGAAGGCCTCGCCGCGAATGCCGCGGACACCGCGAAGCTGAACGCGTATCTGGAATACCTCCAGGGACTTGACCCGCGCGATTACTCACGCGCGGAACAGATGGCGTACTGGATCAACTTCTACAACGCGTTGACCGTCAAGGTGGTGCTCGATGCCTATCCGGTCGAGACGATCCGGGACATCCACGAGGGCGTGGTGCCCTATACCGGGCCGTGGGATGACGTGCATGCGCGGGTTACCGGCGAGGAGCTGACGCTCAACCACATGGAGCACGGGATCCTGCGGCCCCTCTGGCAGGACGAACGGATCCACTACGCCGTCAACTGCGCCGCCTACGGCTGCCCGCATCTGCTGGACACCGCCTTCACCGCCGCCAACACGGAAGAGTTGCTCGAAGCCGGGGCGCGGGACTACGTGAACAATTTCCGGGGCGTCGATGTCGTAGACGACGACTTCATCGTTATCTCCAGCATCTACGACTGGTACGCCGAGGACTTCGGAAACACCGAGGCAACGGTGATGGAGCATCTGCGCCAGTACGCCGCGGGCGAGCTCGCGGCGTTCCTGGAAGGCTTCGAGGGGGCCGTCGAGTACGACTACGACTGGAGCCTGAACGAACAGAACCGCTGAAGACCGAGATTCTGGCGACGCCCGGCACGGGAACATGCCATCAGTGAGACAGTGAGGTAGCTGCCGTTAGCGTTGGTCGTCTTGACGGGCCTCGAGCGCACTGAGAAAGTCTGCGCGCACCTTGGACTTCTGCGACGAATCGAGATCGTCACCGAGTGTCTTGCGCGACATTGCCAGAAGCTTCGAGTCGTACTGATGCGGTCGCTGATTCGTGGCATGGATCATGCTGACGAGTGCAGCCACCTCAGTCGGCGGCACTTCGTTTGCAAGCTGCCGAGCAACTGCTGTCAGGCTGTCTGACGGATAGGTGGACTCGCTGGTCGTTGGAGTCTTGGCAGTAGCGGGGGATGGTGGGTCGACTCTCAGTCGTGGAGGGCTGCAGCGCAAGAACCCGAGATCGGAGGCACCCCACTCGTGTGTCACGTCGGCTTCCTGAAGAAGAAAGAGCGACTGACTGCCGGTTGCTGGTCTGATGCCCAACAAGTGAACTCGAACGCCATACTCTTGCGCCTGCAGGACGCCCACCCGGAGGTCTTCGTCACCAGACAGCAGTACACACCCTGCCATGGCGCGGTTGCGGGCGAGAGTGATCATGTCAGTCACGATCAGAGAATCGACGCCCTTCTGTTGCCCCTGCGAGTTGACGAAACCGAGCCGAACCTTGACGTTCGCCTGGCCAGCGAGCGTGAGGTGCTGAGAGGTCGGGCCCTGGGAAGTGCCGTCGTACCAGTAGATTCTGAGCAGCGGGAGTTCCAGGGCCGCCTCAGCGAAGGTCTTGAGCTTCGCTGTTACCGCCTCGTGATCAAGACTGATCTCTCCACGCCTCAGTTTCGTTCCGCAGAGCTCGATCGAGCCTTGGGCGAAGAGATAGCCTGCATCGACGAATACAGCGACCCGTTCCATGGAGGGATGCTCCTTCGAGGCGTGAAAAAGGGCCCCCGCGGGGGCCCCTTAGTAGGCCGTCCATTGATAGGCTAGATTCGGACGACCAAGTAGAGGCTATGGCTTCTTGGATCGCCCTGTCAAGACACCATGGCAGTACCGCTACCAAGCCACGTGAAGCTCAGGAGACAGCGGCGTGTCACCATGGTCAACATCGCAAGACCTCTCATCGTCGCCGTCGCGCTCCTGAGTGCGGCGCCTCTGTCGGCGCAGCCGCGCCTCACCATGGACTGGGAGGCGATGGCCGAGCAATTGGTGCGCCGGCTTGCGCCCGCGCCGGGGGAGAGGATCCTCCTCGTCGCGCGGCCCGGCCAGTTCGACGAGTTGATACCGCCGCTGCGCTACGCGCTGATGCGCGCGGGCGCGATCGATCTCGGCGTGATCGACGTCATCGAAGAGCCGCATCCGGCCGACTGGGACGGCGACCTGCTGTCGCGGAACCGTGACGCGGCGCGCGCCGCCTACCGCGAGATGCTCCGGGACTTCGACGGGGCGATCATGCTGCCGGGAGCGCGGCCGGACCATGCCGTCTACGCGGCCCTCCAGGATCTGCTGCATGAGGGGATCGGGCGCACCATCCATTTCCACTGGACCCAGAACGGCAGCGCGTTTCCGATCCCCGGTCAGCCGATGCCGGTTCAGGCGGTGATCGACGCTACCTATCAGCGGGCCCTGCTCGGGACCGACTACGCCGCGCTTGCCTCGGCCCAGCGGCGCTTTGTCGAGGCGATGCGCGACGCGGAGGTGCGCGTGACGTCGCCCCTCGGCACCGATATCCGTTTCCGCATCGGCCACCGGCCGGTGAACTTCGGCGACGGCAACGCCTCGAAGGAACGGACCGACCGGGGGGTGATCCTGATCGACCGGGAGATCGAGCTGCCATCCGGGGCCATCCGCGTGGCGCCCATCGAGGAGAGCGTCAATGGGACTATCGCCTTCCCGCCATCGCAGTGGGACGGCCGCCCGGTAACCGGACTCACGGTGCGGATCGAGAATGGCCGGGTCGCCGGCGTGACCGCCGAGTCGGGCCAGGACGCGGCGGAGGCGGAACTGGCCGGCGTGCCGCAGCAGGCCCGCGCGTTCCGGGAGTTCGCTCTCGGCTTCAACCCGCTGCTGGCGGTGCCGGAGCGCAACCCCTGGATCCCGTACTACGGCTATGGCGCCGGCATCGTGCGTCTGTCGCTCGGCGACAACTCCGAGCTGGGCGGAACCGTGACCGGCGGCTACGTCCGCTGGAACTTCTTTACCGATACGACAGTCACCGTCGGCGACGAGGTCTGGGTCCGCGACGGGCGACTGGTGCGCTGAGGAAAGTGATCATGGCGAGGGCGCGAGTCTGGTCGTTGGGCGGACCGGCGGCGGTTGTCTCGCTGCTGCTGGCCTGTGCGGGTCCTGATCCGGAGTCCCCGCCGCCGCCGGAGCCGGCCGGCGGGGAGTCGCCGTCGGCTGCGTCGGCGGTGGGAGAAGCGCTTTACTTTCCGCCGGCGGAAGGGCCCTGGGGGACAGTCGATCCGGCGGCCGCCGGCTGGGACGCCGAACGGCTCGACGCGGCGCTGGCCCTCGCCGGGGAACGGGATTCGACCAGCGTCGTCATCCTCCACCGCGGGCGGATTCTGGCCGAACGCCACCGGACGCTGGAATCCCCGTCGCGCAGCCACGCGAACGGGAGCTACGGCCCGAACGCGCTCGGTCATGCGATCGAAGATGTCGCCTCGGTGCAGAAAAGCGTCGTTGCCGTCCTGGTTGGCATGGCGCAGGAGCGGGGGCTGCTGACGCTCGACGATCCGGTCACCGATCACCTGGGTCGCTGGACCGAGGCATTGGCGGAACAGGAACGCGCGGTGACCATTCGCCATCTGATGGCGATGACGACCGGCCTCACGCCCGCGCTGGAGTACGACGCCCCGCCGGGCTCGACGTGGCTCTACAACACGCCGGCCTATCACCATCTGCTACGCATCGTTGCCGACATCGCCGGCCTGGACCGCAACGAGGTCACCCGGGCGTGGCTGACCGGGCGCCTCGGCATGCGGGACTCACGGTGGGAGCCACGTCCCTGGGTGGCCTCCGCTATCGGGACGGGCTTTGCCACCACCGCGCGCGACCTGGCGCGCTTCGGCCTGTTCATCCTGGCCGGCGGCACGTGGGACGGCGACTTCGTCGTTCGGGACGCCGAGTACCTGAAGGAGATGCTGCGGCCATCGCAGACGCTGAACCCGTCGTACGGCCTGCTGTGGTGGGTCAACGGACAGGACTCTTCGCAGTCCTGGGCGATTCCCCCCGTCCCGACCGCGGGCACGCTGATCGCGGCCGCGCCGGCCGATCTGGTAGCGGCCCAGGGCGCGCGCGATCGGAAGCTCTACGTCGTACCCGGTCTGGACCTTGTGGTCAGCCGCCTGGGCGACGCCGGCTCGCGCGACGGCTCCACATTCAACGACGCCTTCTGGGAGCGCCTGATCGAAGCCGCCCCCGATCCGTGACGGGCCTGTCGATTCTGCTGGCGGCCTACCTTTTTTTCTTGCGCGGGCAGGCTGCCTCGGCGGGGCGAGTACCGGTAAAATCAAGAGGTTAGGTGTCACTTAGAAGGATTCATTCGTCTGGAGGAGTGCAAGAGATGAAACGCTGCTTTTTTCTGGCCGTGCTGCTTGCCGCCGGCATCTTTCTCGTTCAGGGTTCGGTGGAGGCGTCCGGTTCCATCGGCGCCGGCGCCGGCAAGGTGAGCCCGCGCGCCGCCTATTCGCAGGGCAAGGCCCTCACGTTCGACCTTCTCGTTTGCGATTCCTGTCCGGTCCAGAGAGACGAACTCGACCGTGATCGGGCGGTGAGCCTGACCGCCAGCCTCGTGGCGGTCTTCGACGGCAACGAAACCGGGTCGCCCGACGACGAAGCCGTGACGGCGGTGTGCGGCGGCGGGGCCGTGCAGGGCGAGGAGTGCAATCTCCGGATGGAGCTCGTGCACTACTTCCTGAGCCGCCGCTACAAGCTGTAGCGCGGGCCGTCCGGGACCGCTACGTTGTCCGATAACCAGTTCGAGGGAGAAATGCACCCAATGTCGAAGTACCTGCGATTCCTGTCCATCGTTTCCGCCACTACGGCGTTTATCGCCCTTCTGCTCGTTCCCCCGGCGTTCGCACAGGGAACGCCATGGCTCGCGGAGCCCGGAACCGGCACTTTCAGCATCACGTACGTCAACCAGAACGCCAAGGAGTTCTTTCGCGAGACCACGAAGGTCAAGGGGCCGCTCGAGGCGACCAACGCGAATCTGGCCCAGAACACGGTGTGGTTCGGCGTCAACTACGCGTTCACGGACGCCGTGGCCATCGATGTGCAGTCGGCGTTCGCGCGGAGTTTCGTGGCCGGCGGGGTCGGTCCGTCGGGCGGGCAGGAGAGCTACAGCGGCCTGTACGATTCCAACATCGCCATTACGTGGCGGGTCGTCGACGAGCTGATCAGCGACGCGCCGAGCGTCGCGCTGCGTATCGGGGCGATTGCCGCGGGCCCCTACGACACCGGCTACATCAATTCGATAGGTGACGGCGGCCACGGCCTCGAGACGTCGCTCATCATCGGCAGATTCGCCGACGCGGCGGGCTTCTCGGCGGAAATCGGCTACCGGGCCCGGGCAAGCACCGAGGTCAACCCCGGCGCGGTCGGAGCTTCCGGGGCGAGCGAGACGGTCGACATCCCGTCCGAGGCGTTCCTCAACGTGGGTGTCTTCATCCCGGTGAGTGGCTCGGTCACTCTCGGCGCCGACTACCAGATGGTCAACGCGCTGTCGGGGATCGACATCGGCGGCCCCGGCTTTTCACCGAGCCGCTTCCCCGGGCTGGAGGAAGATCGACATCTCGTGGCGGGGCGGCTGCTCGCCAACGTCACGGACACGGTCAGCCTCAACGCGTTCTTCGGTCAGATGGTGGCCGGCCGTAACACGGCGGCTTCCCGGATCGTCGGTTTCGGTCTCGGCTTCGGCTTCGGCGGCGGCGGCCTGGGATTCTAGGAGTCCGCATCCCGGCGCCTTAGAAGCGCGACGCCGGAATCCAGGTGTCGGAGCGCGCCCAGCTCTCCGTGAACTCCGCCTCGACGTCCGTGGCGGGCTTCCCCTGCTTCTCGAGGGCCGTCAGCAGGCCGAACAGCGACCACCCGTTGTTCGGATGGTCCTCGAGTTCATCCCGGTAGACCTGCTCGGCGTCCGCATACCGCTCCGCCTCGATCAGGGCCGCGCCGAGCCAGTGGCGCGCGGCGAACGGCAGCGGCTCCGGCTCCGAGTATTCGAGTTGGTCTTCCACCGCGACTGCCCGCTGGAAGGTGTCGATCGCCGCTTGGAGATCGCCTTCCGCGCGCTGCAGCTCGCCCTCCAGGATGCCTCCTACCGTCTGGAGCAGTAGCCGCACCTCATCGAAGCGGAATCGCGCGGTGGTCTTCTCGGCGAGCGCCAGAACCCGATCCAGATAGACGCGCGCGAAGTCCGACTCGCCGTTCCGCAGGTGGGCGTAGCCCTGGGCAAAGTCCCAGAGGCCGGCCGAGCCTTCCTGCTCGGGCCGCTCGGTAACCTCGAGCACCTCGTCGAACCGGCCGAAGCGGAGCAGCGTCAGCACCTCGTAGACGGTGTCGTCGGTCAGCTTCGTGTAGTCCTTTCCGGCCTGCGCCGCGATGGCCCCCTGTCCGTCCATCGAGGCCGCAAAGAGCAGCATGTGGAGGTTGTGGCTCGGGTAGATCGCAATACCCTCGTTGCGCTCCGCCTTCAGGTCGGAATGCCAGGCGTCGAGGTTGGAGCGCACGCCGTCGGCCCACCGGCCGATCTCGTTCCAGGTGTGCGACGGCATGTGGTTGATGTGGCTGGCCCCCGGAACTCCGTCGCCGAGATGCTCCGCGCAGCCGGCTGCGAGGCCGGGATTAACGGTCGACTCGGTGGCGTGGATATAGAGGTGGCAGGCGCCGGGATGGCGGATGTCGCGGTCGAGCACACTCGTGAGCACCCCGTGCAGCCGCTGCACGTTGGGATCGTTGAGGTCACGCAGCCCGCGGCGCGGCTCGAGCAGGAACAGCGCGTCCGCGTAGAGCGTCACCGCGTCCAGATCGTCCGGGTACTCCTCGGCCAGCCCGCGCATGGCCTCGGCATACGCTTCGTCCTGCTCGCGGCGCGTCTCCGGATCGAAATCCTCGACGTAGCGGTGCGTCATCGCCTTGATGTAAGCCCGCTCCTTCGGGCTCGCGCCGTCCATCCGCGCTACCGCCTCCTGCATCGCCGCGTAGGCATGCGGCGCCTCGAACGGCCGCATCGGGCCGTTCAGGTACGAGCCCCACGACCACGCCTCGCCCCAGTAGCAGATAGCGCACTCCGGATCGCGTTTCCACGCCTCGCGGAACGACCGGGTCGCTTCCTCCTTGGCGAAGGCGTACATCAGCGCGAAGCCCTGGTCGAAGTACGCCTGCGCCTCGGGGTTGGTGGTGGAGATCGGATGCGCGTGCGGGCCGCGGATCGAGACGTCATAGAGCGGCATCGGCTCGGCGAAGCTCTCCGGAAGCTCGCTCTCCGACGCCGTGTCACCGCCGCCGTGGTCGTGCTGCGCCAGCGCCGGCGACGCCGCCAGCAGGATGATCCCGGCCAGCAGCGCCGTCCGCAGGCCGGCCAACTTCGTCGACATTCTCATCTTGTGCATCGCGCTATCGTCCCTTCCACGGTCCCCGCCATCGGGGTGGCCCTACATCATACGTAACTGGGGTATCCTCAGGACCGTGGCGCGTCGGGTTGTCCTGCTGGTCGTCGCCTTCCTGTTCACCGGCCTCCTCGCGGTCGGGTCGGCGCAGTGGGGCTGGGGCGTGGGCGAGGGGAACCTGCCCGCCCGCTTCCCGCCCGACTCGATGCCGGACCGGGGCTTCACCTTCTGCAAGTTGATGTACGACCAGGTGCGCTACGAGGCGCTCGGCATGGGCTGGTCGACCGATTACCCGTTCGCCGGCATCAACCTGATGCACCGCCTCGAAGATCTCACGTCGACCGAGATCAGCACGGACAACCGCGGCGAACCGAACCACTGGGTCGTCCGGCTCACCGACCCCGAGTTGTTCAACTGCCCGTTCCTGATGGCCGCCGACGTCGGGACGATCGGCCTGAGCGGCGAGGAGGCGGCGGGCCTGCGGGACTATCTGCTCAAGGGAGGCTTCCTCTGGGTGGACGACTTCTGGGGACCGCGCGCGTGGGACCATTGGGTGAGCGAGATCAGCCGCGTGCTCCCGCCGTCGCAGTACCCGATCCGCGACGTTCCGATGGACCATCCGGTCTTCACGGCGCTGACGCACGTGGAGAAGGTGCCGCAGATCACCTCCATCCAGTTCTGGTACCGCTCCGGCGGGCGCACCACGTCCGAACGCGGCCGCGACAGCGACGTCGCCCACTTCCGCGCGATCACCGACCGGCACGACCGCTTTCTGGTCGTGATGACGCACAACACCGACGTCGCGGACGCGTGGGAACGGGAGTCCGACGACCCGCGCTTCTTCGAACAGTTCTCGCCGGACGGCTACGGTCTCGGCATCAACGTCCTGCTCTATTCGATGAGCCACTAGGCTGCTAGGGCGCACGCGGCGTCCAGGTTTCGATGATTACGCCCTGCGGGCGACGCACGTTTCTCTCCACGCTTCCGGCGCTCGCCGGCGCCGCGACGGCCGCCGCCGCGCCGCGGAGACCCGCCGCGGCGGCGGCGCGCCTGCCCCTCGGCCAGGCGGAACTCGGTGTCCGGATCACCGGGATGGAGACCATCGTCGTTCGCGCGACGGGGCGGACCACCTGGATCTTCGTGCGCCTGTCGACCAATGACGGGATGACCGGTCTGGGCGAGGCGTCGATGGGGCGCCGGACCGACATGCCCGAGCTGGAGCAGTTCTTCGACCTCGTGCGCGACCGGTCGCCGTTCGAGATCGAGCGCTACCGGCAGAACGGCCGGGCGACGGCGGCGGGCGGCGACCGCGGGCTGGCCACCGCGTTCAGCGCCATCGAGCAGGCGCAATGGGACCTCGTCGGCAAGGCGCTCGGCGCGCCGGTGTACGACCTGACCGGGGGCGCCCTCCGTCACGATCTGCCGGCCTACGCCAACATCAACCGCGCGACGTCGGACCGGACGCCGGAGGGATTCGCCGCGAACGCGCGTCAGGCCGCGGCGGACGGCTTCCGCGCGATCAAGGCGGCGCCGTTCGACGGTTTTCCGCCGCTCGATGGGCCGGCGGCCGACGTCGAGGCGGCGACGGAGCTCGGAATCGCCTGCATCGAAGCGATGCGCGAGGCGATCGGTCCGGACGTCGACCTGAAGATCGACGTCCACAGCTTCTTCGACGTGCCGCTGGCCATCGAGGTGGCGCGCCGGCTCGAGCCGCAGCAACTGTCGTGGTACGAGGAACCGGTGCCGCCGACCGACGTCGCGAGCACGAAGGCGATCAAGGAAGGCATCAGCCAGACGATGGCGGGTGGCGAGTTCCTCTTCGGCGTCGAAGGGTTCGAGCCGCTCTGCCGCGAGGGCGCCGTCGACATCATCATGCCGGATGTCAAGCACTGCGGCGGACTCGCCGAGATGGCGAAGATCGCCACCGTGGCCGAACTGCACGGCGTGCTGGTCTCGCCGCACAACCCGAGCGGACCGGTCAGCACCATGGTGTCGGCGCACACCTGCGCCGGCATGTCGAACTTCGACATCCTGGAATACCAGTGGAACGAAGCCGACTGGCGCGGCGATCTGCTGGACCCGCCCGAGCGGTTCGAGGCGGGCATCCTGCGCGTGCCCGACGGTCCCGGCTTCGGAGTCACCCTGAACGACACGCTCGCCCGCGAGCATGCGTAGCGTCGCGGCGGCAGTTTCCCCAGACCCGGCCGGCGGCATTCCGCCGGCAAACACAAGGAGTGGACGGCAGCGATGAAGATTCGTGCGATTGATGCCCTCGAAGTGATCGATTCCCGCGGCAACCCGACGGTGGAGGCGCGAGTCCACCTCGACGACGGCACCGTCGCCGAGGCCCGCGTCCCGTCCGGAGCCTCCACAGGCGAGCGGGAGGCGGCCGAGCTGCGCGACGGCGACGGGCGCTACGGCGGCAAGGGAGTGCGCCAGGCCGTAGCCAACGTCAACGGGGAGATCGCGGACGCGCTACGGGGCTGCGATGCCGCCGATCAGGAAGGGCTCGATCGGCGGATGATTCAGCTCGACGGAACGCCGAACAAGGCGCGGCTGGGCGCGAACGCGATGCTCGGCGTCTCGATGGCGGCGGCCCGCGCGGAAGCGGCGTCCGTGGGCGTGCCGCTCTACCGGCACCTGCAGGGCCTCCACGGCGGCACCGACAGCGACGGCGCCGTGCTGCCGGTTCCCTGCCTGAACGTCATCAACGGCGGCCGCCACGCCGACAATACCGTCGACTTCCAGGAGTTCAAGATCGCGCCGCACAACGCGTCCACCTTCGCCGAGGCGCTCCAGATGGGGATCGAGACGTTTCACGCCCTCCGGGCGCTCCTGAAGGCGGACGGCAAGTCGACCGGAATCGGCGACGAGGGTGGATTCGCCCCCGATCTGGCGAGCAACGAAGAGGCCGTCGAGTTGATTCTCCGAGCCATCGAAGCGGCCGGGTACCGTCCCGGGGCCGACATAGCGATCTGCCTCGACCCGGCGACGAGCGAGATGTGGCGTGACGGCGGCTACCTCGCGTTCAAGTCGGATCAGTCGGTGCGAAGCACGACCGAGATGATCGACTTGTGGCGTTCGTGGATCGACCGATACCCCATCGTCCTGATCGAGGACGCCCTCGCGGAGAACGACTGGGAAGGCTGGGCGCAGCTCACGCGGACGCTCGGCGCGCGGATCGAGCTGGTGGGCGACGATCTGCTCTGCACGAACCCGGGCATCCTGCGGGAGGCGATCGACAAGGGCGTGGCCAACGCGATTCTCGTGAAGCTGAACCAGATCGGCACCGTCACCGAGACGCTTGAGACCGTCCGTCTCGCCCAGGAGCACGGCTACGGCGCCTATATGTCGCACCGCTCCGGGGAGACCGAGGACACGTTCATCGCCGACCTCGCGGTCGCAACCCGGTGCGGGCACATCAAGACCGGATCCGGCTGCCGCGGCGAGCGGACGGCGAAGTTCAACCGCCTGCTCCGCATCGAGCACGACCTGGCTGGCGAATGCACCTACGCCGGGCTCGGCGGGTTCAACCAGTCGGCGCTCTGACGGACCGCCGTCAGCGGGCGGCGGCCCCGTCCGACCGGCGGTAGCGCTCCCGCAGCGGCGGCATGTAGGTCGGCGGCGCGTGGTGGAAGTAGCCCTCGAGAAACTCCACGCGGCTGTCGAGCGTGGCGGCCCCGATGGCGTTCACGGCGTCCCGCCACGCCCGCCAGTCGGGGCCGTTGCCCCCCATCAGCACCGCCCGGCCCGGTTGCAGGGCGCGGTAGTGGTCGTGGCCGGCATAGCGGGTCATCGTGATCATCTCGTCGTGGGCGTCGCTCGGCTCGGTGCGGCTTGCGGCGCCGTCCGGATGTATCACCCGCCACTGTCCCATCGGGCGGGCGCCCAGCTTCTCCTCGAAGGGCCAGACCGCGGTCACCGTGCCGTCGAGCAGGCCGCCGAATGACCCCTCGCGGATCCGGCGGTAGGTCAGGACGACCAGCTCCCGGCCCGCGCCCTGATCGGCGTCGCGGCGGACGGCGATGAGTTCGTCTCCGGGATCGGGCGCCGCGCCGGTATCGATGCGTTCATACTGCTCGCCGACTACGCCGGGCAGGTACCGCGGCGGCGTCGTGGCGGTCAGGCCCTGCAGGAAATAGCCGCCTTCCGATCCGCGCGCGAACGTCTGCCGGATCCGGAGCGCCTCGTCGCTCCGCAGGCGGTTCGGGCCATTGCCCCCCAGCGCGCTGGAGGCCGGACCGCGGGTCTGCCGCCAGTGCTCGAAGCTCGCGTAGCGGGCCAGGCGGTATCCCTCGTCGAACTCCGGGTGGCCGGCGCTGCCGTCCGGATGGACCACCTGCCACTGTCCCACGATGCGGGCGCCGATCTGCTCGAACCAGGGCCACACGCCGTAGGCGCTCGCCCGGTAGTACATCTCGTGCGTGCCGCGCGCCAGGTACTGGTGGCGCAGCATCAGCACTTCGTTTTCCGGCCCCAGCGGCCGGGCCACGTCGTTGCGCGCCGGCGCCGGCGGCGGCGCGTCGTCAGTCTGCTGCGTGGCGGCCATCGAGCCGAGCACGGCCACGCAGACTATCGCGAGACAGAAAGACCCCTTCACGGTGTGCCCTCCGGCGCTCGGGGTGGTGGCGAAGAGACGGGGCTACTGGATGATCGAACGGGACTACTTGATCATCGAGTAGTCGGTCGCTTCCAGCCAGAGCACGTCGACGTTCTGCACGATCCGGCCGTCACGCTGCGATTCCTCGGAAACCCGCGACCACTCGGGATCGGCCCGGAACGCATCCCAGCTCGCCTGCGCCGCGTCGCGGCTGTCGTGGGAAATGATGTAGACGAGCGTGTTGTCCGAGAGCGGCGCCTCCTGCGGCGTCCAGTAGCCGATGTTGGTCATGCCGTGCTTCTCGAAGATCCGCGTCGTGTGGTTGCGGAACCGGGCGTTGAGGGCGTCGAGCCGTCCGGGATGCGCGGTGTAGGTGCGCATCTCGAAGATCTTCTCTCCCTGCGCCGAGGCGACCGGCTCGAAGTCGGCGAACTGCCCGGCCGCGAAGCCGAGACCAAACACCAACAGGCCGAGGGCGACAAGCGTCTTGCGGGTCATCATCGTGGCAACTCCTTCTGGTGAACTGCTTCCGGCGGAAGGCGTCATTCTAGTCCGTCCGGTTCCTCCCCGGAAGCGTAACGCTGGACGAGACGGGCGCGGTCGGCGTCCGTCAGTTGCATGTACTGCGGCCGGTCCTTCGCCAGCCCGCCGGTCTGGCAGGGCCCGCACATCAGGGTCGTCGGGTTCCGGTTGTGTCGCAAGCCGAGGGTGTGTCCGAGTTCGTGCGCGAGGATGTTGCGCGCGATGTTCGGATTGAAGGCCATCGCGGTGGCGTCCTGCTCGATCGCGACGAAGTAGCGGCCCCGGTGGCGCGGCACGGGCCACGCGAACGACATCAGGTCCTGGCGCGACAGCAGCAGCACCGCCTGGGCGTCCAGATCGGTCACCTCGGCCGGCGCGTCCGGCTCGTTCGGCCCCCCGCGCAGCCGGCCCGCGCGCTGCGAAATGGACCGGGCGTAGTTCTCGAGGGGACGCATGATGGGCGTGCCGATGCGGAGCTCCTCGGTCAGGCGCAGGGAAAGCCCGAGTTCCTCCGCCACCTCGTTCCAGAACCGGATCGCGTCGAGGGCCATCGGCAGCCGAACGTCGTTCGTGTCGTAGGCGAGGATGACGACCCGGTGCTCCAGCTTCCCGTTCGCCGCCGCGGCGGCCGCGGGCGGGTTGACGGACTCCGGTCCGACTGCGCAGAGCAGCGCAAGAACGAGCGCGGCGATGATCCTGGTGGGCATCGGCGCGGTCTGTCAGGCGTCGCCCGTCTTCGCGTCACGCAGGAAGTCGATGAGCAGCCGCGCCGTTTCCTCCGGCTGTTCCTGTTGCACCCAGTGGCCCGCGCCGTCGATGAAATGAACGCCCCGCATGTCGGTGCAGGCCGACTCCTGCATCCGCTCCAGCGAACCGGGCCGCTGGTACGCGCCCCAGTCGCTGGTCCCGGCGATGAACATCGACGGGATGTCGATGGTGCGGCCGGCGAAGGTGCGCGACTCTTCCGAGAAGACGCCCGAGCGGTACCACTGCAGGCCCCCCTGGAATCCGGTCCTCCCGAACTCCTCGCTGTACACGCTCAGCTCGCGCTCGGGCAGCCACGTGTTGGCGGCGATCTCGGCCGCCGTCGGCATCTCCCGGGCGACCGTCTCGGCCATCGTCATGTCGAGGTCCATGATGTAGTAGGTGGGCATCTTCGCCACCTCGGTCGCGGTCCATCCGGCCAGGCGATACGGCCGGTTCTCCTCCCAGTCGGCGCTCTTGTGGTGGTAGTAGGCGCGAAGGAAGTCGTGCACGCCCTGCGGTGCGCGCCACATGTCGGGGTTCGCGTCGCGCGTCGTGTAGTAGCGCTGGTAGTGCTTGCGCGGGCGACCGAGGCGCGCCATCTCCGCGTGGATGTCCGGCTCGGCCGGAGCCGGTGGGCGCGGGTTGTCGGCGGTGTCGAACGGAAAGCTCGGGGTGCCGCCGAACGGCGCGCTCATCAGCGCGACGGCGCCGAAGATGTCGGGGCGGGTGACGGCGCACCAGGCGGCGATCGGCGATCCGAAGTCGTGGCCGATCACGGCGTCGACCGTTCGGTAGCCGAGCGCGGAGACGAGCGCGAGGGCGTCGCGGACCACGTTCAGTCGGCTGTAGGACCGGAGATCGCCGTCATAGTCGGGGTCCCAGCCGGTGGTCCGGCCGTAGCCCCGCTGATCCGGCGCCACGACGTGGTAGCCGGCCTCCGCGAGGGGAACGAGCACGTGACGCCAGCTATAGGCAAGCTCCGGAAAGCCGTGCAGGAGGAGCAGCAGCGGCCGGCGGTTCGCCGCATCGTGTCCTGCCTCGAGCAGGTGCATGTCGAGCCCGTGGACGTCCGCGACGAATCGGGAGCGGACGCCGTCGGGCAGGACGCTGGAGTCGTACGGGCCGACCGGATCGGTCTGGGCCGTGGCTTCCAGGGATGCCCGGGCGCGTCCCGGGGCGGCCGCGTGCAGCGCCGCGCCGCCGAGCAGCGCGCCCGCGCCGCGCAGCAGGTCCCGGCGCGTGACGCGCGCAGCCGGCGTGGCCGGGGAGGTAGCGGAAAGTGGGGATCCGGTCATCTCAACCTCTCAATGCGGGTGGCAGGCCGCCTATCATCGCGACAACTCGCCGCGATCGAGCATCGCGACGAGGGCGTCGGCGCGCGCCAGCGAACCATTCTGGCGCAACAGGTCCATCCGGTCGAAACGGCTCATGCCGAGGAACTGGGCGAGGCCGTCGACCAGCGCCTCGTCCGGCAGGTCCTCGGGCGTCGGCGTGTCGCCCGCGTCGTCCAGCGCGAGCAGCTCCAGCAGCAGGGGACGGTGCCGGCGCAGCGGGCCGCGCTCGTCTTCGGCGACGGGTTCCGGAATCGCCACGACGTCGGCCATCCGGTACAGCCGGCTCTGGTCTTCCGACGTGACGCGGAACTTCGTGATGCCGCGCAGCACGATGTTGTACCGGCCGTCGGACAGCTCTTCGACGTCGGCGATTACGCCCGCGGTGCCGAGTTCGTAAATCGGCGGATTCCCCTCGTACTCGTCCTCGTAGCCCGGCCGGAGCATGACCATGCCGATGATCCGGTCGCCGGCGAGCGCATCGGCCACCATCCGGCGGTAGCGCGGCTCGAAAATGTGGAGCGGCCGCGACGCGCGCGGGAAGAGCATGACGTCTTCCAGCGGGAAGATGGGGATCGCCGGGGGGAGATCGGCCGCCACCGGCGTGGCCTGGGATCCCGCCCCACCGGCAAGCGCCGCCATGGAGGGCGCGGAGAGGAGGCCGAGCGCGACCACCACGGCCAGTATCGCCCGTCGGGTCGACCCGGTGCCCCGCATCGCCCCTATCATATGCCCCGGGGTCAGCCGGCCTCGGCGAGGATCTTCAGGTACGCGTCGTAGGCAAAGATGCGGTTCCGCGCGCCGACGCTGATCTGGCGCGTGATTCCCATGCCGTTCAGCAGCTCGATCGCGTTGGCGGCGGCGGGGAAAGAGATTTCCGCTTCCGCCCGGAGGAGCGGAATCGAAACGACCGGCCGCGCAATCAGCGCCTCGTGCACGCGCGCGGCCGACCGGCCGCGGCGGCCCGCCTCGCCGATGCGCTGCCGATCCGCGGCGAAGCGATCCGTCAGCCGTCCGGCCAGTACGACCGCGCCGTCAGCCGCCGCGCGGACGCCTTCGAGAAAGTACTCGAGCCAGGCTTCCCAGTTGCCGGTCCGGGTGACGGTGTTCAGCAGGTCGTAATACGCCATCCGGTGACGGTAGAGATACGCGCTGAGCGGGAGGACCGCGTCGCGCAGCAGGTTGAGTTCGTGCAGCATCAACGTGACGAGCAGGCGCCCCACCCGGCCGTTGCCGTCCAGAAACGGGTGAATCGACTCGAACTGCGCGTGGGCCAGGGCGGCCCGCGCGAGCAGCGGCAGGCGCTCGTCGGCGGCATGCACGAACCGTTCGAGCGCCGCCATGCAGTTCTCCACTTCCGCCGGCGGCGGCGGAACATAGCGTGCGCTGAGGGGATGCGGCCCGCCGATCCAGTTCTGGGCCCGCCGAAACGCGCCCGGCATCTTCTTCTGTCCGCGCGGGCTGTCGAGCAGGAGCGCGTGCATCTCCCGCAGCAGCCGGTTCGACAGCGGCTGATCCTGCTGCAGCCGATCGAGGCCCTGCTCGATCGCCTGCACATGGTTCGCCACTTCCAGCACGTCGTCACCGGTCGACGACGACGGGCCGTCCACCTCGACCTTCAGCAGGGTCTCCATCGACACGTCGATGCCCTCGATGTGCGACGAGCCGATCGCTTCCTGCCGGACGCAGGCGTAGCGCAGGGCTTGCGCGTGCGGGTGGGTGGCGGCGCCGACGGCGTCGAGCCGGCCGATGGCGGTCGCTGCCGCTTCCAGGGCGCGCGGAACCCCGCCGTCGATCGCGAGGGCCGGCGCGGGCGGCAGCGGAGCGGGAACGAACGCCCGGACTTCCTCCCCTTCGACCTGCACGACGGCGTAGCCGCCGGTGGTGCTGCGTTGCATAGGAACGGACTCCTTATTAAGATGTGCAAGCTAGGGTTATGGTATGGCCCTCAAAAACCGCCCTGCATATTAAGGGCAACGCCACCAGATGTTAACATATGGTATCTGGGCATCCGGAGGACGAAGAAGGCATGACTACTCTTCGATGGGCCACGGCAGCGACCGTGCTGGCGCTGGTGCTGGGGACCGCGTCCACGGCTTCGGCGCAGACGGAGTTCCACTACCAGTTCGGCCGCCTCGTGAACCCGTTCGCAACGCCGCAGGCAACCACGGCGACGACCCATATCCTGACGCTGCAGCAGGCTTCCACCTGGAAGGGAGGCGACAGCTTCTTCTTCGCCGACATCATCGAGGACGTGGGCATCGATGGTTTCAACGAGGTGGAAATCTATAGCGAGTGGTACCCCACCCTGAGCTTCTCGAAAGTCTCCGGTTCCACCGTGGGCGCAGGGCCGATCCGGGACGTCGCGCTGATCGGCGGCATCAACATCGACGCGGACGCGAACTTCCTGAAGTTCCTTCCCGGGGTCCGGCTGTCCTGGAACGTTCCCGGCTTCGTGTTCCTGAACACCGATATCACGGCGTTCCTCGACGGCAACCCCGGCATGGCCAGCGGCGTCGCCAAGACGACCCACACCTACATGTTCGACATCAACTGGCTCTCCGTCTTCAGCATCGGGAACCAGTCGTTCAACTTCATGGGGCACGCGGAGTACATCGGTCCGACCACCATCACCGAGGACGTGCCGTTCAACCGCAATGTGAACGGCTGGATCCTGGCCCAGCCGCAGTTCGTGTGGGATCTGGGCAACGCCGTCGGCGGCGCCCCCGCGGCCAACCAGATCTTCGTCGGCATCGAGTATCAGTACTGGCGGAACAAGCTGGGCGCCGCTGCGGACGAAAACACCGTGCAGTTCCTCGCGGTGTGGCGGATGTAGCCGTGGCGGGAGCGGCCGCCGCCGCGGGACTGGCGACCGCCGTGACAGGCAGTGGCCGCCTCGGCGTTCCGCAGCCTGCGATCAAATATAGTAGTTTCATGCCTTGGGGAGTGGTGGAATGACTGACGCAGCAGTTGGCACGGCGGCGGCGCCGATTGCGGTAGGGGAATCGTCACCGAGGCTCCGGCTTGCCGTCCGCGGCTTCCTGGCGGCGGCGCTCCTGCTCACGCTCACCATCACCGCCACGTCGACGACGCAGCTCTACAACACCGCCACCGCCCTCCGCCAGGAGGCGGAAGCATCGGCCGTCAACCTGTCGGAACTGCTTGCCGCGAGCTTCGCCGAGATCGGGGAGATCTCGCTCGCCAACGTGGCGCGCACGCTCGATGTGACGCTCGACGGGCAGATGACGGCGCAGGCGCGCCTGACGGCGAACATGGTGGCCGCGGCGGAAGCGGCCGGCATGTCGCCGCCGGAGGTCATTGCCCTGCTCGACAGCGTCGTCGCCCAGACGGTGCTCGACGAGTTCTGGATCACCGACGAGTCGGCGTTCGCGTACCTCACGAACGTGCGCGACCCGGAGGGCGAGCTGGTTCCGTTCGCCTTCGATCCGGATCCGACGGTGCAGCCCCAGGCGTCGAAGTTCTATGTCCTGCTCGCGTCGCCGCTCGACGGCGGCGACGTCATCACGCAGCCCCACCAGGTGCGCGAGATCGATCAGCAGGTCTACAAGTACGTCGGCGTCGGCGGAGTCGACAAGCCGCGCATCGTGCAGGTCGGCAACGCGCTCAACTTCGGTGAACAGGAGATCCTGACCAACGTCTACGCCTCGCAGCGCGCCGACGTTTCGGCGGTCATCGAGGGGATCCTGGGCCAGCAGATGGTGGCGCAGGCGACGATCCTGGACCGGTTCATCTACTCGGCCGAACTGGCGGAGTGGGACCGCGGCGAGATCGAGGAGCGACTGCGCCGCATCGTCGACACGACGGTCATCGGCGAGATCCGGGTCACGGACCACTCGGGCGCCATCCGGTACAGCAGCCTGTCCGCCGCGCTGGCCGAGGGTCCGCTGCCCCACGATGCGGAACTGGGGCTCCTGCGTGACGGGACCGAACGGATCGCGGAGCATGCCGCGGGGCCGCGGCCCGCCGATGGCGCCGCATTCAAGTACGTCACGATTGCCGGACAGGACACGCCGCAGTTCGTGCAGGTCGGTCTGCCGATCGAAGGGAGTGACGGCAACCTCCTGTATTCGGTCTACCAGAGTGACGCGGACGTGTACGTCCGCTCGCGCAACCTGGAGGCGCTCTGGGTAGTCAACCTCAACCGCGAGATCGCCGCCGCGGCGCCGCGGCCGGGAATGCAGACCGACGGAAGCGTCACCGATGCACGCGCCGTCTACGGTCAGCGGGCCGAAGCCGTCATGGCGCAGGCGATGGACGAGGGCCGCGTCGTGAGCGAGGCCACTCTGGCCCTGCTGTCGCCTGCCGACCGCGGACTCTGGGTCGCCTCGCCGATCATCAACGCCGGCGGGATCCAGATCGGCGGTCTGGCGATCGCCGTCAGTCTGGATGAAATCGTCGAGACGGTGTTCGCCGAGGTGTTCAGCACCACCCTCATCGCGCTGGTGCTGCTCGGCGGCGCCGGGGCCGGAGCGCTCTGGGGAACGCGCTGGCTTACCCGTCCGATCGAGGTCATTGCCGACGCCGCGCGGGAAGTGGAGTCGGGCCGTCCCCCCGACAAGGGCGCGATGCGTGAGGTCGTTCAACGACAGGACGAGTTGGGAAGCCTGGCGCGTGTCTTCAACGACATGACGGTGCAGGTCTTCATGCGTGAGGAGCAGCTCGAGACGCTCGTCTCCGAGCGGACGCAGGAGTTGCAGACGAGCAACCAGCAGTTGCGTCTCGCCCAGGACGCGATGGAGCAGGACCTCGAGATGGCGAAGGTCGTGCAGCACGCCCTGGTGCGGGAAGGGAACGTCGAACTGGACGCCTTCTTCGCCACCGCCCGCATGACGCCGGCGCAGGCGGTGGGCGGCGACCTCGTCGACATGGTGGAGTTGCCCAACTCGCGTTTCTGTCTCGTGCTCGGCGACGTCTCCGGCAAGGGGGTGGCGGCGTCGCTGTTCATGGCGGCCGCGCATTCCGCGATCAAGACCGCCACGTCCAAGCATGACGATGCCGGCGCGGTCGTCGCCGAAGCGAACAACCGGCTCTGCAGCCAGAACCCGATGGGCTTCTTCGTGACCGGCGTCGTCGCGCTCGTCGACCTGAAAGCCAACACGGTCGACTACGTCTGCGCCGGCCACGACTCGCCGGTCGTTGTCGACCAGGACGGCGCGTGCCGGGTGATCGACGCAACCGGCGGCCTCGCGATGGGCGTGATGGACGGCATGGACTACGACAGCCGCCGGATCACGCTGCAGCCGGGCGAGACGCTCTTCCTCTTTACCGATGGCCTGACCGACGCGGTGAATCTTCAGGGCGACCTGTACGGCAAGGAACGGCTGGATCAGACCTTCGTGGAAGCGGCCGCCCTTGCTCCCGAAGCCCTGATCGATCACGTGTGGCGGCGGATAGCGGACTTCTCGGCCGGCGCGCCGGTCGTGGACGACATGACCTGCCTCGTCCTCAAGCGCATGTAAGTCATGCTAGGATTTGCGGATGCCTGACGACGTGCTGCACATCTCAATGGTGCCGCGCGTGACCGAGTTGCAGAACCTGTCACGCAAGGTGGAGGAGTACGGTGACGCTCAGGGGCTGCCGGAGCCGACGGTGTTCGTCATCAATCTGGCCCTGGACGAACTGATCACCAACTCCGTGATGCATGGGTTCAACGGTGTCGGGCATCCCCGCATCGACATCATCCTGCGGGTTGAGGACGATAGCCTGTTGCTGACGGTTCAGGACAACGGAGCGCCGTTCGATCCCACCGATGACACGAAGCCCGATTTGGATTCCGCGCTCGAGGAACGCCGGATTGGCGGGTTGGGGCTGCACCTGGTGAAGAGCTTCGCCAACCGGATCCACTACGAGTACGTGGATGGCAAGAACTGCCTGACGCTTGAGCATGACTTACAGCGGACGTCGGAATAGTCCGTGGGGCTGACGGCGCCGTTACCGAACGGAGTTCCGAGGATTGATTGATGAACATTGAAGTGGCAGAGGAACGGGATGGCGCGGCGTTGGTGCTGCTGCCGGTCGGCCGTCTGGACAGCGCGAACGCCCGCTCGTTCGAGTCAGTGGTGATGGAACGCATCGCTGGCGGTGAACAGGCCCTCATCGTCGATTTCAGCCGCCTGACCTTCATCAGCAGTTCCGGGATGCGCGTACTCCTGATCGCCGCGAAGAAGCTGCAGGCGACCAACGGCAAGCTGATCCTGTGCGAGATGAAGGACCACATCGAAGAGGTGTTCCGGATCAGCGGCTTCGACCAGATCATCCCGATCAAGGGATCGCGCGCGGAAGCCAGCGAAACCGCCTGATCGCCTGATCGGGCAGGGGGCCGGGTCACCGACCCCACCGGTTCAGCGAACCCGCCGCTTCATCGAACCGGGGCTCCGTCCATCTCGTACCCCACGTAGGCGTTCATCACGAGGCCGTGGAACGTCCGATACTCGGCCTGAAGTGTGCGCAGGCGCGCGTTGCGGGCGTCGAGGGCCGACCCGGCCGGCCAGTCGTTCCGGATCGCCGCGCTCATCCGCGACGCGAGTTGCCGCGCGTCGGCTGTAGGTCCCGGACCGATCGGAAGCGCGTGCAGTTCGGCGGTCGCCATCGCGAACGAGTGGCAGAGCGACAGCGGCAGCCGGGGATCGTTCACGAGCAGGTCGATGACGCGCGCCGGACGCACCTCGACACCGTGACGCCGCCGGTAGGCGTCCACCGCCTCGCCGATGCGCAGCAGGCTCGACCACGCGTCTTCGGCCTGCTCGTTCCCGCCGGCCTGGTGGTTCCAGGTGGTCAGATGCGCCAGGAGCAGGGCGATCATCAGCATCGCCCGTTCCGTGTAGCGGCCCAGTTCCAGGAAGCGCCAGCCGTCATCGCGGTACATCGTCGTGGCGGCGACGCCGTCGAGCATGTCGATGTCGCGCGACACCTCCGTGTAGAAGGCCTCCGGCGCCGTCTTCCAGATCTGTTCGATGCGCTGCGACTTCAGCCGGAGCCACGCCAGGTTGAGCGAGCTCCAGTACTCGGCGCTGATGCAGTGGCGCATCTGCCGCGCGTTCTCGCGCGCCATCGAGAAGCCGTTCCAGACCGAATCGATGTTCGACCGCTCGAACGTCAGGTGGTCCGCCAGCGTATACGCATCGGCCAGGGTGAGGTCGTCATCGGCACCGCCGAGGGCGACGTTGGCGCCGGGCGGCAGCCGGCCCAGGGAGGCGTAGATCCGCCGCCAGCCGAAGTGGATTTCGCGGACCGGGCGGTCGACCAGCGTCTCCACCTGCGCCCGCAGCAGGCGGCAAAGGTGGTCCGTGCGCTCCAGGTAGCGGCCGGTCCAGTAGAGCCCTTCGGCGCTGCGTGAGAGCATCCCAGGTTGCTACGCTTCCGGGCCGGCGCCGTCGATCACCCAGACATCCTTGCCTCCGCCACCCTGGCTGGAGTTCACGACAATGCTTCCGCGGCGGAGCGCCACCCGGCAGAAGGCGCCGGGGACGATCCGCGTCGTGCGCCCCCGCAGGACGAACGGACGCAGGTCGACGTGGCGGGGCTCGATCTGCTCGTCGATCAGACACGGGGCGCGGGACAGGGCCAGGACCGGCTGCGCGATGAAGTCGGCGGGGTCCGCGCGCAGGGCCTTCGCGTAATCGTCCCGCTCGGCCGGTGTCGCGTGCGGTCCGACCAGCATGCCGTAGCCGCCCGATTCGCCCACCCGCTTGACGATGAGCCGGTCGAGGTTGTCCAGCGTGTACTCCAGGTCCTCGGGCCGGCGGCAGAGCCTCGTCGGCACGTTGGCCAGGATGGGTTCCTCCGACAGGTAGTAACGGATCATGTCGGGCACGCAGGAATACACGCTCTTGTCGTCCGCGACGCCGGTTCCCGGCGCGTTCGCGAGGGCGACGTTGCCCAGCCGGTACGCCTGCAGCAGGCCGGGCACGCCGAGCAGCGAATCGGAACGGAAGACGTCCGGGTCGAGAAAGTCGTCGTCCACCCGGCGGTAGATCACGTCGACGTGGCGCAGCCCCTCCGTCGTGCGCATGTAGACGTGACCGCCGCGGACCAGCAGGTCGCGGCCCTCGACCAGTTCGGCGCCGATCTCGCGCGCCAGGAACAGATGCTCGTAGTAGGCCGCGTTGTAGACCCCCGGGGTGAGCAGCGCGATGCAGGGATCCGAATTGCCGGCCGGCGCCAGCTCGATCAGCGTGTCCCGGAGCAGTTGGCCGTAGTTCTCGACCTCCCGGACGTGGCAGCGGCGGTAGAGCCGGCGCAGGTTCGACTTGACCGCCTTCCGGTTCGCGATCATGTACGACACGCCCGACGGCACGCGCAGGTTGTCTTCCAGCACGACGAATCCGTCACCGGTCCGGACGATGTCGGTGCCGCAGACCGCGACCCACGTGCCGCACGGCGGCGTCGCGCCGCGCATTTCCTGGCGGTACTGCGGGCAGCCGTCGACCATGTCGGCCGGTATGACGCCGTCCGCGATGATCCGCCGGTCTCCATAGACGTCGGCCAGGAACCGGTTCAGGGCGAGAATGCGCTGCCTGAGGCCGGTCTCGAGTTCCTGCCACTCGGTGGCCGAGAGGATGCGCGGGAGGCAGTCGATGGGGATGATCCGCTCTTCGGCTTCCGTGTCGCCGTAGACGGTGAAGGTAATGCCCTCGTGGAGGAACGAGCGCGTCACCCGCTCCTGGATGTCGGTCAGCTCCTCGGTCGGGAGCCGGTGGATCGCCTCGTGCAGGGGCCGGTGGTGAGGGCGTGGCGCGCCGTCCGGCTCGAACATCTCGTCGTAGATGTCGTCGTCGAGGTCGTACGCGTCGAAGTCCATGGGCCCCAACGCCACGGTATCACGCGGCCGGGCGATTGAGCGCGAGAACCACGCCGAACAGCGCGACGCCAGCGAGGTCGAACACCGGCACCGCGACGCCCGCCAGGGTTGCCGTCGGCCCGGGGGCCAGCAGCAGGGCGGCCGCGACAAACACCGCGAGGCGGAGCGCGAGGCCGAGCGGCGCGCGCAGTTGTCCCGCTATTCCGGCCGCGAAGCAGCTTACGCCGAGCGTGGCGATGGCGACCGGGAGCAGCATCTCCAGCCAGCCGGCCACCTCGCCGGACGGCGTCAGCATCAGGAGTTCCGGCCGGTAGATGAACATGTAGGGCAGGGTGAAGCCGACGAGCGCGAAGCGGAACGCCGCGAATGCGGTGGGCATGATGCGCGTGTCGGCGATCGACGAGGCGGCGTACGCGGCCAGCGCGACGGGAGGCGTCACCATCGACATCATGCCGAAGTAGAAGATGAACAGGTGGGCGGCGAGCGGGATCACGCCGAGGTCGCCCAGCACGGGACCGATCAGCGTTGCCATCAGCAGGTAGCAGACCGCCGACGGCAGCCCCATGCCGAGGATGATCGACGACACCATGATCAACACCAGCGCCAGGAAGAGGCTCTGTTCCGCCAGCGGGATGATGGTGGCGGGCAGGCGGGTGCCGACGCCGGTGAGCGTCACGATACCGATGATGATGCCGACGCAGGCGGCGGCCGCCACGAGGGGCACGACTCCCCGGGCCGCGTTCGCGAGGCTCGTCAGCGTGCCGCGCCAGTCGAGGCGGGTCTCGCGGCTGAAGCTGCTGACGACGACGATCATGGCCAGCGACAGCGTGACGGCGCGAAACGCCGTATAGCCGAGCAGCAGGAACAGGATCAGGCTGGCCAGCGCGGAACCGAACACGATGCCGGCCGAACGGGAGATTTCCGCTTCACTCCCGGCCCCGCCCGCGTCCCGCGCCGCGTCGCCCGACGCTGCGCCGGCCGGCGCGCTGGCCATCGCGCCCGCCATCCGCTTCGCGTGGAAGTGGACGATGAGCAGCAGCGACAGGTAGTAGAGAAGCGCCGGTATGAGCGCGGCCCGAATGACCTCCAGGTAGGTCACCGGCGGCTCGACGATCTCCAGCATCATGTAGGCGCCGGCGCCCATCACCGGCGGCATGAGCGCCCCGCCCGAGCTGGCCGCGGCCTGCACGCCGGCCGCCGTCACCGGCCGGAATCCCGCGCTCCGCATCATCGGGATGGTGAACGTGCCCGTGGTTGCCGTGTTCGCGACGGCGCTGCCCGAGAGCGACCCCATCAGCCCGCTGCTCAGGACCGCTACCTTCGCCGGTCCCCCCGAGCTGCGGCCGAAGACCCGTTCGGCGAAGTCGACGATGAACCGCGTGGCGCCCGTCGCTTCCAGGAAGGCCCCGAAAATGACGAACAGGAACACGTACGTGAACATCACGTTCAGGGCCACTCCGAAGACGCCCTGGCTGTGCAGGAACGTCTGGGCCACGATGCGCTCCACCGTGTAGCCGCGGTGGGGAAACAGCCAGTCGGGGAACGTCGCACCCAACAGGGCGTAGAGGATGAACGCGCCGGCCAGCAGCGGCAGGGCCAGGCCGAGCGCCCGCCGGGCTCCTTCGATCACGAGTAGCAGGCCGACCAGGCCTATCGCGGTGTCCAGCGCGGTCTCGAAACCGGCGCGATTGCCCAGCGCGGTTCCGTCGATCCACCAGGTTTCGAACAGCGGATCGGTCTGGATCACGATGTAGCCGCAGCAGCCGACAGCGAGGAACGCAAGGGCGACGTCGCTGGCCCGCGCCGCGGGATGCTGCTTCAGGGACGGATGGATCGGGACCTGCAGAAAGCACAGGGCCAGCCCCGCGAGCGCGAAGAGCGCCAGCCGGCTCTGCGGGGCCAGCAGCGGGTAGTTGACCTCGACGAGCGTGAAGACGCACAGGAACACCCCCAGTGCGCCGCTCGCCAGCAGGCGATAGTCGCGGGGATCCTGGGGCTGAGCCACGGCGTGGCCTACTGCGGCCAGATCCCGGCTTCCTGGTAGAAGCGGATCGCTCCGGGATGGAATTCCGTCCCGGTGTCACGCACGACGTTGTTCGGATTGATGGCGCGGCCCGCAGCGTGCTTCTCGACGACCAGGTCGCGGTTCTCGTAGAGCAGCCGCGTCACGTTGTAGACGAACTCCTCCGGCGCGTCGGCCGACGTGATGAGGTGCATGGAGCCGACGTCGAGGCCTTCGAACGGCTCGGCCTGGCCGCGGTAGGTCTCGGCCGGGATCGTGGCCGGCCGGAAGAAGAGGTACTCGTCGATCAGACCCTGCTTTTCCGGATCCCCGAACGGGATGAAGGTGATTTCCATCGAGGCCGCGGCCTGCGTGATCGACGCGGTCGGCACCGCGCCGCCCAGGAAGGTCGCGTCGGCGGATCCGTCGGTCAGCATGTCGACGGCGGCCTGTTGCGTCGCGTTGAGCGGCGAGAAGTCGTCGTAGGTGACGCCGTGCGCTTCGAGCAGCGGTGCGACGAAATACTCGAACCCGGCCCCCGCCGGGCCGACGGTGACGCGCCGGCCGCGCAGATCGTCGATGGTGGAAATGCCGGACGACGCCTGGGTCACGAAGAGCGCGACGTTCGGGGCGAGCGTCATGACCGACCGAACCGGATACGCGCGGTCCCAGCCCTCGCTGCCGCGTACCGCGAAGTAGGTGATGGCCGCATTCGACAACGCGACATCGAGCTCGCCGCTGGCCAGTCGGCGGATGTTCTCCTGCGACCCGCTGGTCGCCTCCGCGGTGACGTTGTAGCCGAGGGACGCGCCGGCTTCGTTCACCACCTCGGCCAGCGCGCTGCCGACGACGAAGAACGCCCCGCCGGCCGGCGCCGATCCCAGGCTGAGGAACTGGCGGGACGGCGCGGACGATTCGCCGGCGTCGCCGCCGCCGTTGCCGCCGCCGCACGCGGCCGGGAGGATCGCCAGGGCGAGGATCGCGCCCGCGATCCGGAAAGATCGGGAAGTTCGAACAAAGGGGAATGATCGGCGCACGGACACCAGCCTCCTGAAAACTCTCGTGGACCGGCTCATGCTACTACGTCTTCGCCCGGACGTCGCCTACGCCGGGCCGAAGACCGACAGCAGATGGCCGTCGGGATCGCGGAAATTCGCGGCCCACTCGGTCCCGGTCACGTTGGCGGGCTCCCGGAGGAACTCCACGCCGTTCGCGCGGAGCGCGTCGTAGGCCTGGCGGACGTGATCGACCGCGAAGACCACCTCGGTGGGACCCGGGTGTTCGGAGAGCGTCGCGTGCGGTTCGCTCAGGCACAGCGTCACCGTCCCCGTGTCGAGAAACAGGAAGCCGGGGGCCTCGCGCACCACGTTCAGGCCCAGCGCGCCGCAGTAGAACGCCCGGGACGCTTCCAGGTCGGTGACGCCCAGCATGACGTGGGCCAGTCCGTTAATGCTCATCCTGCGACCTCGTTTCTGTCGACGACGAAGCGGCGCGACTTCATGTCGAAACGCGGAAGCGACCCGGCGCGCACCGCGGTAACCGGAATCGCCAGACCAAACGCGTCGCGCAGCCTGCCGGCGAGCGACGCGATCACGCTTGCCTCGTCGGCATCGGGCGTCACTTCCACCTCCAGCGCGATCGCGTCCGGCGGCGCCGCCGGCCGGATGGTGCAGCGGTACTCGACGACGGCATCGATGCCCCGCACGGCGGCCTCGACGGCGGAAGGATAGACGTTGACGCCGCGGACGCTCACCATGTCGTCGGTCCGCGCGACGATCCCTCCGTCGAGCCGCGCAAACGTGCGGCCGCAGACGCAGGGCGAGGTGGCGCGGACCACGAGGTCGCGCGTGCGGTACCGGATGATCGGACTGGCGGTACGGCCCAGGTTCGTCAGCACCAGTTCGCCCTGCTCCCCGTCCGGGACCGGGTCGTCGCCATCCGGATCGATCACCTCGGCAATGAACTCCCGTTCGTTGACAAGGAGCGATCCCGGGCATTCCCAACACTCGAAGCTGACCGGCCCCACCTCGGTCAGGCCGTGATGATCGATGACGCGCGCCTTCCAGCCACGTTCGATCCGCCGCCGTGTCGCCGGAATGTTGCCGCCCGGCTCGCCCGCGACGATGATGAGGCGGACCGAATTCCCGGCCAGCGACGCACCGTCTCCCGCCTTCCCGGCCACGTCGAGCAACCGGAGCGCGTAGGTGGGTGTACAGCAGACGACGGTCGGCTCCAGCGTCCGGATCAGGCCGAGCCGCTGCAGGCTCGTCATCCCGCCCGCCGGGATCGCGTGCGCGCCCATCTGGGAGGCCGCGTCGAAGCCGGTCCAGAAGCCGAGGAAGGGACCGAACGAGAAGGGGAAGAGAATGCGGTCGCGGTTCGTGACTCCCGCCGCGCGGTAGACCGCCTTCCAGCACTCCAGCATCCACTGCCAGCTCTCGGCGGTGTCGATCCAGCGCAGCGGCTCACCCGTCGTGGACGATGTCTGGTTGTACCGCACGTAGCGCTCCAGCGGCTCGGTCAGCGCCGTGCCCCACGGGGGATTCGACGCCTGATCGGCGACGAGTTCCTCCTTGGTCGTGAAGGGCAGCGCGGTGAGGCCGCCCTCCTGCCGGAGTCCCTGGACGTCTATGCCGGCGGCGGCGAACTTCCGGTCGTAGAACGCGTTCCGTCCGCGAATCGCCCGCAGCAGCGCCTGCAGGCGGGCCTCCTGCGCGGCGATGATGGTCTTCCGCGGGAGGCAGTCGTCCGGCGGCGGGCCGGCGTCCGGCTCGACGGTGGACGAAGTAGCGTCCTCCGCTTCCGTCACTCGTCCGCCCCGGGGCCGGCCACCGCGAGCCGTTCGGCGATCTCGGCCGGAATGGGAGTCGATCGGAGCGGCCGGCCCGGTTCCCGCGCGACGCACGCGATCGTGAGCGATCCCGTCGCGAGGCTCTGTCCGTCCTTCGTGAGCTCGGTGGCGTACCGGATGGAACGCGCGCCCAGCTCCACGATCCGGATGTGGACCTCGAATTCGTCCTCGAAGCGGAGCGGCCGGCGGAAATCGAACGAGGCGGCGACGCGCGGGAAGCCCACCGTGGCGTCCGGGGCCGCGATGCTCAGGCCCGCCTCGCGCCAGAGGGCGTGCTCCGCCTCCTCCATGTAGTGGAAAAAGCAGGAGAAATGGACGATGCCGGCGGCGTCGGTCTCGTGCCACTGCACGCGACGCCTGAGGCGATACTCGCTCGTCACGCCTCGCGTCCGCCCGGTCAACGTGCCGATTGTAGCCCGCGAGACGTGCGGGCGGAGAATTCCTGCAGCGCGTTGAACAGCGGTTCGAGGTCGGCGAAAACGTTGCCCACCAGGGCGTCTACGAGGCGCGGATGCAGTTCGGGATGGGCGCGGATGAAGTCCCGGAAGCTGAACGCCTGGTTGTAGAACGACAGCACGAGCTGACGGAACTGATCGAGCGCCCACCGCATGTCGCGCTCGTAGCCGGCGAACGTCCCGGCCGTCACGCCGTCCGGCGCGTCGAGACCGGCGTGGACCGCATCGGCCGCCATCTCGCCGCTCTTGAGGGCCAGGAAGACGCCGGTGGAGAAGACCGGATCGAGAAAGGAAAACGCATCGCCCGCCAGGCAGAATCCGTCGCCGGCGATTCGGTCGGCGCGGTAGCTGAATTCGCCGGTCACGCGGACCGGCTCGATCCGCGTCCCCGGCTGCAGGTGGTCGTCGATCCACCGGCAGGCCGCCGCCTCCCGCTCGAAGATGGCCTCCGGGTCGCGCGTCTCGCGGTACAGATAGTCGGCTTCCGCGACGACACCGACGCTGACGACGTCGTCCGGCAGCGGGATGTACCAGAACCACCCTTTTTCCGGGATGTAGGCGACCGTGGTGGCCCCTTCGTCGAGGCCCGGGTCGCGTTTGGCGCCGCGGTAATAGCTGAAGATCGCGATCTTGGCGAGATCCGGATCGCGCCGCTTCCAGTTCAGCCGGGAAGCGACGAACGTGTCGCGCCCCGACGCGTCGATCACGGCGCCGGCCCGCAACTCCTCGCTGACGCCGTCCCCGGACACGGCCCGGACGCCGACCGCGCGGGAGCCGTCCATCAACAGCTCGCGCACCGTTACGCCCTGGCGGACGTCGACCCCCCGGGCGCGGGCGTTGTCGAGCAGCATCCGGTCGAAATCGCTCCGGAGCACCTGCCAGGTGGTGGCGCAGGGGTGCTTGATCGTCTCGAAGAAGTAGAACGGCTGGGACACCTGACCGCTCGTCGAGACGAACTGCACGCTGTACTTCCTGGGGCACGCGGCCTGCTCGAACCAGTCGAGGACGCCGAGCCGCTCGAAGGTGAACCACGTGTACGGCATGAGGGACTCGCCGATGTGGTAGCGCGGGAAGGTCTCGCGCTCGACGAGCGTCACGCGCCGGCCATGCTGCGCGAGCACGGTGGCCGCGGTCGCGCCGGCCGGACCCCCGCCGATGACGACGGCATCGGCGTGCTGCGTCGCGGCCATCAGCGGATCACCTGCGGCAGCACTTCGACGATGTCGCCGACCTTGTGTCCCTCCCGGAGGATCTCGGTCCGCCGGCCGTACAGCAGGCGCGGCTCCCGCATCCAGAAGACGCCCATCATCTCCGGGTTGGGCGTGATCGCCAGGAACTTCCTCGGCACGCTCCGGTAGTCGACGTGCCCGTCCCGCAGGATCCGGCCGAGGGGAATCTCGTTCCGGAGAATCTTCCTGCGAAGCGTCGCGTCGAACGCGTCGAGGTCTATCCGGATGGCGCCCATCTCCACCGGCTGCCCCGCCTCCTCCTGCACCAGCAGGACGCGGCGGAAATACGAACCGCCCCGCGTGAAGACGCCGAGCGGCCGGAGCACGATCCGCCCGCCGAAATGGCGCTCCAGGGTGACCGTCATGTCGTTCTCGTGGACCAGCAGCGACCGGTAGGGCGGTGGAATCTCGTCCTCCGCCACGACCCGCGCCTCCGGCGGATCGATGCCCGCGCGCCGGTAGACGGTATCGAGCGGATAGAGGTGTGGGAACGACGCCATCGGAGGAGTGCGGATCACGTGTACCGGATGTCGGTGTGCGCCGGCAGGAAGAAGCGGGGGAGCAGGCTGTCGACCCTCAGCAGGCCGTCGCGCGACAGCCGGACCCGCTCGGCGGACGATTCCGTCAGATACCCGTCCGCCGCGAGCGAGGCGAGCGGCGCGGTGAAGCGGTCGCGGATGTCGACGCCGTACTTGTCGTGGAAGTAGGCGGGACGGACCGACCCCAGCTTCAGTTGCAGCACCAGCTCGCGGATCAGCCGCTCCTCGTCGGTAGGCCGGTAGGCGCGGTTGAGGGGCAGGCGCCCCTCGTTGATCGCGGCGACGTACGGACCCCAGGAATCGAGGTTCTGCATGTGGACGCCGTTCACGTGGCCGAAGGAGGCCACGCCGAGGCCGGCCAGGTCGGCGCCCTGCCACAGGCGGTCGCGGTAGACGAAGGTCGTCTGCCCCGGGCTTTTGACGGCGGTGTAGGCGCTGCCGACGGTATAGCCGGCGCGTTCCAGCTCGGCGAACGCCTCGTCGACCCAGCGCCGCTTGGTCCCCCAGTCGGCCACGGTCTCCGTGAACTGGCCGCCGTCGTGCAGCTTGTCGCTGCTGATGGTGGTGTTGAAGGGCAACTCCATCTGGTAGATGGTGACGCTGTCGGGATCGAGCGCCACCGTCCGCTCCACCGCATCCCGCCACTTGGCGTCGGTGTCGCCCAGCATGCCGGCGATCAGGTCGATGTTGATCTGCGGGAATCCGATCGACCGGGCGAAATCGTAGGCCCGGAAGATCTCCGGCGACCGGTGCGCGCGCCCGTTGAGTTCGAGGATGGCGTCGTCGAAGTGCTCGACCCCCAGGCTGAGGCGGGTCACGCCGAGGTCGCGGATCGCGGAGAGCTTCGGTTCGGTCAGCGTTCCCGGTTCGCACTCGAACGTGATCTCTCGCGCGTCGGACCAGGGTGTTACGGCGGACAGGCGCTCGACGAGGCCGGAGAGCTGCCGGACCGACAGGAACGACGGCGTTCCGCCGCCGAAGTAGACGAAGTCGAGCGGGCGCCCGGCAATCGCGGGCTGCTCCGCGTAGAGTTCCCACTCGCGCGCCAGCACGTCGAGGTACGCCTGCACCTCGCCGGCGTTCTTGTTCGTGTAGACCCGGAAGTAGCAGAAGTGGCAGCGCTTCCGGCAGAACGGGATGTGGAGGTACAGCCCGAGCGGCACGTCCGCGGACGGTGAAGCGAGCGCCGGCAGCGCCGCCTCCGCCACCGCGTCGTCCGTCCAGACGGAAAACGGCGGGTAGTTGGCGACGAAATAGCTGCCAACCTCCGTTTCGACCGCGGTGCTCATCGAATCTCCACTATATGACAGCCGTAACCGCGTCGTTCCCGCGTCATCCGAAGCAATAGAGGACGCCGTCCTGGGATCCGATCACCACCTTGCCGCCGGCGATGGCGGGGGAGGCGGAGAGGGGCGCGCCGGTGTCGAACTCCCACAGCTTCTCGCCGCTGGCGAGATCGAGAACGTAGAAACGGCCGTCGCCCGATCCGATGTAGACCCGCCCGCCCGCGGCGGCGGGGGACGAATCGACCCGCGCGCGGGTCATGAACGTCCAGCGCGCTTCGCCCGTCGCCTCGTCGATCGCATGCACCATCCGGTCGCGTCCGCCGATCACGACGGCGCCGTCCACGTTGAGGGCCGAGGAGTAGAACGGAAAGTGCCGTTGCGGATGCTCGTAGCGCCAGAGGATCTCGTGCGTCGCCAGATCCAGGCTGATCACCTCGTTGTCGAACGTCCCGAAGTAGGCCCGCCCGTCGCGCACGGCGGACGACGCGGCGGTGTAGGCGCCGGCGGGAAGGCTGACCACCTTCTCGCCGTCCGACACCCGGACGCCATGGAACACCTCGTCGCAGCCGCCGAAGTACGCGACCCCGTCGATGACGGCGGGGGTCGCATGGACATAGTTCTGCGTTTCCACCTGCCAGGCGAGTTCGCCGGTCACCGCGTCGAGGCCGTAGAGGTAGCCGTCGTACGAGCCGATGAGCACGCGGTCGCCGACGAGGACCGGCGACGACTTGATCTCCCCCTGCGTCGGATAGGTCCAGAGCGCCTCGCCGGTGGCGGCGTCGACGGCGTGCAGCACGCCGGCCAGGTCGCCGATGAAGACGCGCCCGTCTCCCACCGCGGGTGACGACTCGCCGATCCCCATCCGCTCGCTGGCCGTGTACCGCCAGCGGACGTCGCCCGTCTCGAGGTCCAGCGCGATCAGCTCGCCGGTGTATGCGCCGACGTAGACCGTGCCGCCGGCAATGGCGGCCGACGAGTCGATCGACTCGCCGGCTTCGAAGGTCCAGAGCAGTTCCAGATCGTCCGGCACGGTGGCGCCCGACACGCCGGTCAGGCTGGGGTCGCCGCGAAACTGCGCCCAGGTGTCGGCGGGCGCCGCTGTCTGCGCGACGGCCGGCCCGCCGCCGGCGACGGCGGCGCACAGGACGATGATCAGAGAGCGCTTCAGTACGCGCATCGGTACACCTCCAGCGCTTCGCGCGCGCCGAACGGCCGCGGGTTGAAAGTCCCGGTCCACTGCCGGCCTGCCGCTTCGGCGAGTTCCGCCAGGTCCGCTTCTGTCACCCCGGCCGTCCGCAGGTCGGGCGGGAAACCTCCCGTTCTCCCTATTTCGACGAGTCGGGCGGCCAGATCGTTGCCCGCGCCGTTGCTGCCGGCGGACGCGTCGCGCAGCCCGCCGTACAGATCGCCGTTCGCCGCCGCGTTCCAGCGCACGACATGCGGCAGCAGGATGGAGAGCGCGACGCCGTGCGTCAAGCCGTAGCGGGCCGTCAGGGGGTTCGCGCAGGCGTGCGCCGCGCCGAGCATCGACTGCTCGATGGCCACGCCGGCGTAGAACGCGCCAAGCTGCATCGCGCTCCGCGCCGCGAGGTCGTCGGGATGCGTCAGGACCCGCTCGTAGTTGCCGTCCAGCAGCCGGAACGCCTCGCGCGAGAAGAGTTCGGAGACCGCGGTCCGCCGCGTCGTCACGGCCGTCTCGGTAGCGTGGGCGATCGCGTCGAATCCCGCCGCCGCGGTCACCGCGGCCGGCTGCGACAGCGTCAGTTCCGGGTCCAGGATCGCGACCGTGAAGAATAGCTTCGGATCGCCGCACGCCATCTTCATGTGCGTGGCGGCGTCGGCGATGACGGCGTAGCTCTGCGCCTCCGACCCCGTCCCGGCGGTGGTCGGCACGGCAATCATCGGCAGCAGCGGCCGGCTCGCCTTGCCGTACCCCTTGTAGTCGATCATCGCGCCGCCGTTCGTCAGCAGCAGGTTGATGCCCTTCGCGCAGTCGAGCGAGCTGCCGCCGCCCAGGCCGATGACCGAGTCCGGCCCGAGCTCCTCCGCGAAGCGCACGCCGCGCGCCACCATGTCGGTATCGGGGTTGACGTCGAAGTCGTCGAACACCGTCACGTCGATGTCCGCCGCGCGCAGCAGCGCCACCGCCCGGTCGACGTGGCCCGCTTCCTCCAGTCCGTGGTCCGACACCAGCAGCGGCCGCGCGAACCCCAGCTCACGCACCACCTCGCCGACGCGGGCGATGGACCCCGCGCCGAAGAACAGGCGGGTCGGCAACCGGAACTCGAAGGGTGTCATCGTCAACGCTGGCCGCCGGCGGGCGGCCAACACATGATCATAGCGTGCTGCGGCCACGCAGTAGGACGCATTCTGGCGAGGGTGCGGGAAGAACCTGCGGCCCTGTTCCTTTCAATGCAAATGGCATCGAAAGAACGGTAGGAAGATGTTCAATCTAGTTCGTCTGGTAGCAGACTGCAGCAGCGATGGCTACAGTAGCATCCGATTCCAGGCTTTCCAGCATTCGACCGATGCACGCCACCTGCTGTTGGGCCGCGGCGCGAAGACCGCCCTGGCGCCGCATCTGGTCAATCAGTTCCGGTCGATAACCGTCTGTGCGCCAGAATCGCGCGACGAAGTCCTCGGCTGTGGCGAGACGGTCCTGGGAGGAGGCTGCTAGCCACCGCGTTCGGTTCGCGCTGTGCAAGGTACGCCCAGAATTCGAACTGCGCGATACGCGTGACTCGGATAGACGTTCGGCGCGGGCACGTTGGCCCTCGCGCTGTCCGGACGGCTCTGTGGTTGGCGGTTGTGGTCGGTCCCGGAGCGCTGGCGCGTGCGATTCGCGTTCTTCTCTTTCAACCCGTGCGGCGATAGCGCGCGCGTCGTTCTCGGGGGTGACGGCAAACCACGATCCGCCGGTAGCAGTGGGGGACAGGTGGTCCGCTGCAACACCCTGAGACACGTCGCGTTGAGAGACCACTGTGCGCCACAGGAGATTCCATCCCATTGAGAGCGATACGACAACGAGGAACACGCACAGCGCCCGTAACATCGGATGCAGTCTAACAACTCTGCAGAAGCTCCGCCGGAAGTGCCGCCTGGTGTTTATGCGTGCCTACTGGCGAAGGGATAGATGCAGCGGCGCGGCCGCTCGCGATTCGGCGGGTTGTACGTCCGGTGGTAGTGCATGCAGTTTGCACGAACCCGGGTCTGCCCACGCGGCAACGGCTTAGTTAGCCGTTCCGCCGTGCCTGCGCCATGGGGCGATTCGTCAGGTCGAGGGCCGTCTGATCTCGCGGTGGGGCGAACTCGTAGCCTGGCCGGGATGGTTCACGGAAGGTGATCGCGTCGTAGTAGTTGTCGAGCGCAATGAAGATACCGTGTTCTTCCGCCCATTCACGCATGCCGCGGTTGCAAGAATGCGTCCAGGACAGGACTTCAACCCCCCAGCCCCTTCCGTGCATTCGCTCCAGAGTGCGGTGGAATCCCCGGCCATGCATGTAGCCAGCGCCATCGCCGGTGAGCAGCACAATAACGCCCGGGTTCCCGTTGTGATCCAAGCCGTCTTCAAGCATGCGCAACTGCAGCCACTGATCGGGCACCCCCTGTTCACCTTGGTCGCGTGCGCCACGGTCAAACAGATTGACCTCGACACCTCGATTCTCCATCCGGTTCCAGAGCTGCTGCATTTCCGGGGGAATTGACCCCGCCGCCACGCCCCGGGTCACGGGGCGGTCGGCGTGGGCCAGGCGAAGCAGGTTGTCGAAATGTACGCGTACAAGGTAGCGGGCTCCAGGCGTGCCCTCATGCTCTTCGGCGAGCCTTTGCGCCTCGTGGTAGATGTTGGAGTTGTCCCAGTAGACGAAGACCATGGAGTTCTTTCTTATCCAGAGGTGCGCCGTGCCCCATTATCGGCCCGAGGGAAGAGCCTGCGCAACTCCAATGGTTAGCGGCAGGTATTCTTGCCGATTCCGGCTGCCGAGGCGAGTGCGGCCAGGGTGAATACGCGCGGGTAGAGCGCCTCGCTGTACCAGAGGCGGGCGAAGTAGAGGCCGATAGGGGTGGCGGGGGCTCGCCGCCCGCCGTCGGTGGCGTCGATCAGCCAGCGCACGCCTGCCTCGATGGACGCGTCGACCGCGGCGAGGTCGGCTGGGTCGAGCGAGCCGGCCCGCGGGCGTCGGCGCCACGCGGCGAGTGCGCCGAGGGCGACGGCGGTTTCCTCGATGGACGGGGCAACGCCCGGCGCGCCGCCCCAGCCGCCGTCGGAACTTCGGGCCGCGGCCAGCCAGGATGCGGCGCGGGATTCGGCCGCGCGCGGCGCGGTAGCGTCGTCGAGGGCCGCGAGCCCCTCCAGGACCCGGGCGGTGCCGTAGACCGGGTTCTCTTCGTCCGGCGCACGCTGGTTGCCGAACCAGAGAGGCACCCACGAGCCGTCCTCCCGCTGCGCCCGCTCGAGGTACCGGACTGCGCGGTCGACGGCGCGGCCGCAGTCGGCGGCAAGCGGTTTCGGGAGCGCCGGCCGCCACGCCGTCCAGGCGCGCAACGCGTGCGCGGTCAGGTCGGGGCTGCTCCGGTCGAACGGCAGCGCGCCCCAGCCGCGACAGAAGGTGGGCACGCCGCCGTCGGCGTTCTGCAGGCCCATCAGCCATCCGACCCCGGCGGCGACCGTGTCGAGACACTCGGCGTCAAGGGACGCCGGATCGCCCCGGTCGGTGAGCGCATGCAGCGCGAGCAGGGCGCCAGGCGTGTCGTCGGCGTCCGGAACGCCGCCCGGCAGGTCGGTCCACGCCCATCCGCCCGGCTCCGCCGCCGTGTAGACGTGGTAGGCGCGGTGATGCTGATCGAGCAGCCAGCGGATCAGGAGCCGGCGCTCGTCGGCGGGAAGCCGCTCCCGCCAGCCGGACCGGCGCGCCAGCCCATTGACGGCCAGCGTCGTCACCCAGGTGGCGAGGTTCGTGTCGATCGGCCAGCTCCCGTCCGCCCGCGCCGAGCGCTCGAGGAAGGCGATCCCGGGCGCCACCACGGGGTGCGACGTCTCGCCCGCCGCCACCAGGCTCATGACGACGAAGCTGGTCAGGGGCGTCGCTTCCAGGAACCCGCCGCTGCTGGGTTGCAGCAAGGCGAGCTGGCGCAGCGTCCGGGCGGTGACGGCGCCGCGCGTAAGGCGCGTGGCCGGGTTGCGCGTCGGCCGCTGCCGGTGCCGTGCCAGGCCGATCGCGATGAGGGCCGGCAGGGCATAGCTCACCACCGGCAGGCGGAGCCAGCGGTACAGGGCGGCGGGCACCGCCGCCAGTTCGAACGGCAATTGCGGCACGCGCCGCCAGCCATCACGCGCGGAGGAACTGCGCGATGCGCTAAACGATCTGCTGGGGACGCCACCCGCTGACGAGTCGTCGTCCAGAAGGCCGGCCAGGGCCAGCACCGTCAGAATGGGGACGGAGAACGTGCGGTCTTTCCCGTACCGCACCTCGATCGTCCGGCCGAGCGCCTCCGGTTCCAGGCTGCCGGCGGCCCGCGTCATCCAGTCCCGGACCCGTTCCAGCGCCTCCGCGGCGCCGCCGCGGCCCTCGCCAGCAATCGTCAGCGCGGCCCAGCAGAGCGCGGTCGTGCTGACGTTGGCCGGACTGTCCGTCGTATCGCCCCAGCCGCCGTCGTCGCGCTGCGTGCGGATCAGCCAGTCGACGCCGGCCGTGGCGCGGGGCGGGGGCGCCGCCCGTCCGCCGGCGCGCGCCTCGAGCGTCAGCGCGATGACGGCGGTCGCGGTCGACAACGCCGATGACGACAGTTCTCCCACCCAGTGCCCGTAGGCGTTCCGCTCCGCCAGCAGCGTGTCCGTCAACCGGTCGAGCGTCTCATTGAGCGCGCCGGCCAGCTCGTCGTCGAACGCCATTCAGAGACTCAGGTGCCCCAGGGCGAGGAGCGCGTACCACGTGTACTCGCAGTCCTGCACGTCGTCGTCCCAACTGCCGTAGAAGCCGCCGGAGTTGCTCCAGAGGCTGTCGATGAAGTCGAGGCAGGGTTCCTTGATGGGCTGGAGCGGCACGTGGGCGCCGGCCAGGGCATGAATCGCCGTCGCGGTCGACAGCAGGTCGGGCGCCGGCACCATCGGTCCCGCGCGGAAGCCGCCCTCGGCGACGTGCTGCGCCAGCAGCCACTCCGCCGCTTCGGGCGCGGCGGGATGCGACAGGCGCCGCAGCAGGGTCAGCGCCGCCGCCGTCGGCGGCGTCAGGCCCACCGGGATGGAGGGGTCGTTCGCATAGCCGCCTTCCGCCGTGCGCAGACCCTCCAGGCAGGCGACAACGCCGCCGGGATCCGGAACCGCGACGCCGAGGTCCTCGTAGGCGCCGACGGCGAGGAAGCAGCCGTAGGCCGAGCCGTGTTCCGCGTCCGGGGTCTGGCTATAGCCGCCGTCCGGCGTGCGGTGGGCTTCGATCCGCTCGCGCAGTGCGCCGGCGGGCGCCTCGTCCGCCGCGCCGAGCCCGGCCCAGCAACGGGCGAGGCAGTTGGCGTGCACGAAGTCCAGCTTGCCGGGATCGTCGTGGCTGGCGAGGAACGCGCGCACCCGCTCGGCCGGCAGTTCGCGCTGCAGGGCGATCAGTCCCTCGAGCCCGAAGACGGTGTAGTAAAGGTCGCTCGCGCCGTCGCGATCCTGGAAGCCGCCGTCGGGGTTGAGCCGGGAGGAAAGGAAGTTTGCGGTCAGGTCGGCCGCGTCACCGAGCAGCGTCGGCGACAGTCTGGCCACCTGCAGCATTTCGAGCCTCAAACTCACTGCACCAGCCCTGAATCTCGACGCTGAAGATCTTGCCGATGACCCGGCGCAGCAGCCCCTTGAGGCTGGGGTTGGTCAGGCCGGGCAGCGAGCGGATCGCCTCTTCCTTGTAGCCTTCCATCATCCGCCGGCTCCGCTCCACCGCCTCGAACCGGTCGAGCAGTTCGCGCAGGCGTTCCGGCGACGCGCTGCCGTTCACGCGCTCGCGGCGCCAGGCGCGCGCCAGGATCGGCCGCAGCTCCGGCTCCGACTTCGCCTGCTCGTAACCCACCGCAAGCGGCAGGGACGGACGCAGCGCGGCGATGTCGTCCGGTGCGTCGGCCGAAGGTGCGAAATCGTCCAGATCGTCCCGGATCTGGTAGGCGACCCCGAGGGCGTCGCTGTACTTGCGCAGGGCCTCGAACACGTCCTCCTCGGCCTGCGCCGCCGCCGCCCCCAGCTCGAGGGCCACGCCGAAGGCCGGCGCCGTCTTCTGCCGGAAGATCTCCAGCACCTGCCGGGAGCCGAGCGGCTTCGGGCTCCGCGCCCACAACAGCTCCTGGCCCTGGCCGAGGCAGAGCGTGCGATGGCCGCGCGCGGCGATCGCCGTCATGGCGGCGCGCACCTCGGGCGGAAAGCCGCTCTCGGCGAGCAGGCGGTAGCCCTCGCCGACGAGGAGGTCGCCGACGTTGATGGCGGCCGGCACGCCGTGCGTCGCATGCAGCGTCGGCTCGCCGTAACGGAGCGCGTCGCCGTCCTCGATGTCGTCGTGGATCAGTGACGCCTTGTGGAAGCACTCGACCGCCACCGCGACCTGGCGGAGCGCGTCGGGCACCGCCGCGTGCGGATCGTCCTGCAGGGCCTGGTGGACGCAGACCGTCAGAAACGGCCGCCACCGCTTGCCGGCGCGGGTCAGTTCGGCGCGGGCGAGCGCCTCGGTTCCGGCCGCCGCCGGTCCGCCGAACACCGCATCGAGCGCGGCGGGCTCGAACCAGCTCTCGACGTCCTTTCGCAGCGCGTCGAGATCGAGCCGCCGCGTCCGGTCGTCGCTCGTCGCGTGGATGAAGTCCCAGACCCATTCGACGTCGACCGCGGTGTCCTTGCAGTCGTCCTGCAGCAACGGGATGGCCACGCCGGGAATCGCCGCCGACTCCATGTAGGGGAACGCCCGCTCGAGGACCGAAAGGCAACTGACGCCGACGATGGCCTCGATCTTGCCGGTCTGGATCAGCGCCATGACGATGGCGGACCCTTCGGCGACCAGCACGGCGTAGCCGAGCCGCTCGGCTTCCTCCTGCAGATCCTGGATGGAGCAGAGGCCGCACTGCTTGCAGAGCAGGCCGAACTCGTCGAACGGCGCGGGGCAGCGGTCCTCGACCCGGAGGCACTTGGGCATCAGCAGCAGCCGCCGGTTGTAGGGAACCGCCGACAGCTGCTCGCGCCAGACCTCGTTGTTCAGGATGGTGCCGACGTAGTCGACGTACTTCGGGTCGATCCCGTGCCGGGTGACCAGCGCGGTGGCCCGGTCGCGCAACTCGTCGAGCACCAGCGGAGGCGTCAGCTCGTTCTCGGCTTCCGCGACGTAGTCCTTCACCTGCCGGAGGATCAGCTCGCGTTCGCCGCGCGTCTGCGGGATGGTCTCCTGCGGCGGACGGGTCGGCATCTCCGGCACCGCGCGCGGCAGCGAGATGAGCGGCAACGGGACGGTCGGCGCGGCGGTTTCCATGGGTGCTGCGAAACGTGCGGTCAGCTATAGGCCCCGAATCCGAAGAACCAGTGCTTCTTCGCGAAGCTGTAGGCCCAGTGCTCCTCCGGAATCTCCTGCCCGGGGACATGCTGGCTGCCGCGGCCGGTCAGCGCGGCCAGTTCGGCCGCCGCCGTCTGCCGCTGCGTCGTGTCACGCGCCCCGTGGCGGTCCACCAGTTCGCGGACCAGGTCGGGCCGTTCCAGCACGATGCAGCCGCGCGTCGTCGCGGCCGCCGTCTCGCGGAAATCCTTCAGGAATGCGGACTGCGACATCGTCTCGTAAAGGCTCGGGCGATCATAGACCGATTCGGTCGCAAATTGAATGATCGGGCACGGCTCGATGTCGCCGTAGGGGCTGATGTGGTGGCTGACGCCGGTCGCCATCGGGCAGAGCGCCTGTCCCTCGTCGTCCCAGTAGGCGTCGACGATGGCGATCGGGAGCTTCGCCCGCATCTTGACGATGAACCGCCGGACGCGGAGGACCTCTTCCGGATCGAGGGCCAGTTCCACGGACGGTTTCGGTCCCGTCACCCGGTAGGTGTGGAACCAGGCGTAGTGGACGCCCATCCCGATCAGGCGGCGCAGCCACTCCTCCTGCACGAGGTCGTCGATGTTCGTCTTGCAGACGCTGGTCGCCACGCCGGTGACCAGCCGGTTCCGCGCGCACGCCTCGAGGCCGGCGATCGACTTGTCGAGGACGCCGGCGCGGCCGCGCCGCTCGTCGCTCACGACGGACGTCCCCTCGATGCTGACGAGCGGCGTGACGTTGCCGAGGCGGCGCAGCTCGGCGGCCCGCGCGTCGTCGATCAGGTGGCCGTTGGTGAAGAGCTGGAAGTAGCAGTCCGGATGCGCGGCGAAGAGATCGAACAGCTCGGGGTGCATCAGCGGCTCGCCTCCGAGGATGCCGAAGTAGCTGTTGCCGTGCGCCTTCGCGTCGCCGACGATGCGGTTCAGCTCGTCGAGCTCGATCTTGCGGCTCGGCGCCTCGACGTCGACCCAGCATCCCTGGCACCGCAACTGGCAGCCCGAGATGACCGAGATGAAAAGGAACGGCGGGAAGTGCTCGCCCCGCTTGAGCCGCTGCTTGTACCGCTGAACGGAGCGGACCCCCTTGACGCCCATGTTCCAGACGAGCTTGCGGAGCGCCCGCGGATCGGGCTCGGTCAACATCCGGTGGGCGAGGGCGAGGACCATGGGTATCAGGACTCCCGGGACGCGCTGACCGTTTCGCCGGCGGCCCGATTCGCTTCCAGCACTTCCTCCGCGCGGCGCTTCGCCGCGTCCGCCTTCGCCTGAATCTCGTCGAGCGTCGGCAGGCTGGAGAGCACCTCGGCCGGAATGTCGAGGTTCGCCTGCAGCTTGACGAGGCACTTCTGCCGCTCCTTCAGCGCGCGCTCCTCGTCCCGCTCCTTCGAGAAGCGCGACTTCGCCTTGGCGCTCCGGTCGCGCAGGGCGGCGTAGATGTCGCCGCCGAGGAGGGCGGAGATGTCCACCTTCATCGCCTCGCGCCGCACGTCGTCGGTGTTCACCTCGCCGCCATGAATCGGTCCGTGGCGGTACTTCGGAAAGAGGATCGCCACCTCCGGGCAGACGCGCGAGCAGGCGGGGCAGTCGGTCTTGCAGTTGTCGTGGTTCTGGACCTGGATCTGCCCCTGTTTCGTGACGCCATAGACGTCGAAGAGGCAGAAGCTGAGGCACTGCATGCAGTTGGTGCAGCGGTCGAAGTCGATCACCGGGAACCACGGCTTCCAGTCGCCCGGCTTGCGGGCGTCGCACTCGGCGCGGATCGCCTCGACCTGGGCGAGCACGGCGTCCGGCGTGGCGTCCCCGATGTCGCGGAACCAGACCCGTCCGCCGCCGTCCGTGCCGAGTGCGTCGGCCGGCTGATCGTCGGAGAAGCAGCCGAGGACGGCGAGCGCGTTGCCGTCGTCGGCGCGCGCGGCGGCCCCCTCGGTCACGCGCGTCACGCGGTAGCCGCGATCGAGCAGCGCGCCCATGAGGGCGAAGCGGCGGTCGGCGTCGATCGGCTCCGCGCCGCGCCCCTCGTAGAGGGCCACCTGCAGGACGGGCAGCGAGAGCGCGCCGGCGCCGCTCATTCGTTCTCCTCCGTCTCCTCCGGCCCCGAGTCGCCGTTCAGCATGGCCTGCGCCACTTCTTCCGCTGTCTGCTCCCGCATGTTCAGAATCGTGACCTGTGACTTGTCGAGGGGCGAGCCGGCGTCGCTGAACAACCAGCGGACCGCGCGAGGATAGCATGCGGCGATCTTCACCGGCCCGGCGCCGGCGATCTCCTTGAGGCGCGGGTCGCGCCGCGCCGACATCTCGCACAGGTCGGGGGCGGCGTCGAAATCGACGCCGGAGGCGGCGAGCGCTTCGAGGACGCCGTCCTTTACCTTGAGCGGTACGACGCGCGCGTAGGCGCACCGGCAGTAGACCAACGCCGGTGCAGCGCTGGCGCCACCGCCTTCCTGCGCCGGCACGTCGCCGGTCAGCACGTCGCCGACCTGCCCGTTGCCGGCTGGCGCGTCGCCAGCCTGCACGTCACCGACCGGCGCCTTGCCGGCCTGGGCCGGGGGATCGGTCCGCTCGCGGTCGCTCATTCCGGTTTCCTGCCCTCGGGCGATCAGGCGGTGGCGGTCGCCATGCGGTACGTCGGCTCCGGCTTGGCGGGGCGGAAGTGCTCGATGTGATCGATCGCCGCGCGACGGCCGTCGCCCTCGGCTTCCCACCCGCGGAGCGCGGCCAGCGCGGCGTCGTGGAGCAGTTCCGGGTCCGCTTCGGCCCGCAGGTTCAGGATCAGCTCGCCCGCGTCGATCGGCGCCTTCAGCGTGTGCGCCATCTCCGCCCCGCGGTCGCCCGCCACCAGGTTCAGCACGGCGATGTCGGACGGCAGTTCCTCCGCCGTCAGCGTCATCTTCAGGTGGGCGATTTCGCCGGCGCCCACCGTCGCCGCGATGCGTTGCGCCAGCTCCCGCAGCAGGGCGTCGCCGTCGAACGGCGCACCGGCCGTGACGCGCACCGTCGCGTTCAGCCAGCCGAGCAGCGCTTCACCCTCGGCGTAGGTCTCGTAGTCGACGTCGGGCGAGTCGTCGAGGCCGAGCGCGCCGCCCGTCACCCGCTCGAACCAGCCGGCGACGCCGTCGCCGCCGCGCGCCGACATCGCGATCACTTCAGCGCGGGGGTACCGCTCGGCGAGGGCCTCTTGCAGGCGCGTCAGGCGCCCGGCGTCCACGATGTCGGTCTTGTTGACGACGATCACGTCCGCCTCGGCCAGTTGCCGGTCGTAGACGTAGCGCACCTTCTCGGAGAACGACCGGCCCGGCTCCAGATCCAGGATGCGGAGCGCGCGAACCGGATCGACGAGGACGCTGAGCGGCGCGATCTCGAACGCGTCGCCGTACATCCGGCGCAGCGGGTAGCTCACGGCCGCGCGCAGGTCGGTGCAACTGCCGACCGGCTCGGCGATGAAGACGTCGGGCCGCGCGTCGGCGGTCAGCTTGTCGGCCGCCTCCATCAGCGTGTTGAAGCGGCAGCAGAAGCAGCCGCCGGTAATCTCCTCGACCGGGAAGCCCTCGGCGCGGGCCAGCGTCGTGTCCACCAGTCCGACGCTCTGATCGTTCGTGATGAGTCCCGCCCGCTGGCCGGCGTCCGTCAGGTGGCGGGCGAGGCACAGGATGGCGGTCGTCTTGCCGGCGCCCAGAAAGCCCCCCACCATGATGTAGCGGGCGGGGCGACCGTCGGCGCGCGCCTCAGGCATCGGGATCCCCCTCGCCCCGGGCCGCCAGCATCCGGTCGATCGTGGCGTCGAGGACGGAGATATAGCCTTCCACGTCCAGGCTGTCCGGGTCGGCGGCGCCGTCGACGGCATACAGCCAGCCGTCCGCGTAGGGCGCCGATTCGACCAGCGTGATGTCCATATCGAGCGCCCCGTTCGCTCCGGCGAAGCGTCCCTCCGCCACGGCGTAAAGGTCCGAGATTGCCTTGAATCCCTCGATGGTGCCGATCCGCTCGCCCACCCCTACGGGGTCGCCCGCGGCCAGCGTAATGTTGCATTCTACTAGGTCGCCCAGCATGCGGGTGGCGAACGAGGTGAGGCCGATCCGCCACGGGCCGGCGTCCGATTCGCGGTGGAGCCAGTAGTGGGCCCGCGTGTAGCGGTAATGCTTCGGCAGGCGGGTGGCGAAGCGGGAGCGCTTGTAGCGGATGACCTCGCCGGCGGGACGGCGCGGCGTCATGACGGCCTGCCCGTGGCGACCCGCTCGGCGCGCGGCTCGCTGCCCCGGGTGAGGCCCGCGCCGCCGCTCCGGTCTCCGGACCCGCAGGCCCTCACCATCGCCTCCAGATCGGGCGCTTCCGTCAGGTGGCACCACGACAGCCGGACGGCGCCCGTCTCCGCCGGCCCGTCGACGCCCATCGCGGCCAGCACGTGACTGCACGTGTAGGACTGCGACGTGCAGGCGGCGCCGTCCGAGATGGCGGCGAATGGCGCCCACGCCTCGATCAGCGTTTCCTTGTCGCAGTCCGGGATCCAGAGGTTCAGGATGGTCGGGATCCGGCGTTCCGGGTCGCCGTTCACGCGCGGCGCGAGCGGTGCGAGCCCGTCGAGCAGGCGCCGTTCGAACGCGGCGGCGGCGTCGCGTCGCGCCGCGTGCTCGTCGAGCGCGAGTTCCGCGGCGCGGCCGAACGCGGCGATCAGGGCGACCGGAAGCGTGCCGGGCCGCAGCCCCATCTCCTGGCCGCCGCCGTGCAGGAGGGGTGCGAGCGGCGGCTTCCCGGCGCCGCGCCGGCGGGCGATCAGCGCGCCGATCCCCTTGGGGCCGCAGATCTTGTGCGCGCTGATGCCGATGAGGTCGATCCGTTTCGACCGCAGCGGCTCGATCGCCTTGCCGAATCCCTGCGCCGCGTCGACGTGCAGGAACGCCTCCGATCCGGCGTCCGCCAGGTGTTCTGCGATCGTCTCAACCGGCTGCACGACGCCCGTCTCGTTGTTGACCTGCATCACGGAGACGAGCAGCGTATCGGGACGCACGGCTTCGGCGACGCGGCCGGCATCGACCCATCCGCCCGGCTCCGGTTTGACCAGCGTCAGCTCGAACCCGCGCTCGGCGAGGGCGCGTAACGGCTCCAGCACGGCATGATGCTCGATCCGCGTGCTGACCAGGTGCCGCCGGCCATGCGCCCGTCCGTGCGCCTCCAGCCCCAGGATCGCGAGGTTGTTCGCCTCGGTGGCGCCGCTCGTGAACACCACCTCGTTCCGTCCCGCGTCCACGACGCGCGCGACGTGGGCCCGGGCCCGTTCGACCGCCTGGCGGGCGAGTTGCCCGAATGCGTGCGTCCGGCTGCCCGCGTTGCCGAACTCCACCTCGGAGAATCGCCGCAGTTCCGCCGCCACCCGGGGGTCCAGCGGGCAGGTGGCGGCGCAGTCCAGATAGACTGCCCCCGTCCGTTCCGTCGCGGCAGAATCAGTCACTGTTGGTTGCCCGGATTGTACCGCCAGCCCCCATGCAGCTCACCGACCTGGGCGTGGTGCCACCCGCGACGGGCCTGCGCGAGGAACGGGACGCGCTGGCAAGCCTCGAGCGCGGCGCGTGCGGCGCCGTCCCCGCCGGCAACGCGCCCCAGGACTATCGGGGAGGGGAACGGCTACTCGTCTGGGAGTCCGATCGTCCCGCCGTCGTCCTCCCCCGCAACGGTTCTGCGGAGGCCTGGGCGAACCTGGACGCCTGTGCGGCCCGCCACATCCCGGTCCTGCGCCGCGACTCCGGTGGGGGAGCGGTCCTCGTCGGCCCGGGCTGCCTCTGCGTCGCCCTCGTCCTCTCCCTCGACGCGCGCCCGGCCCTCACCGACGTCACCGCCAGCTACGCAGCGCTGCTGGGATCCAGCGCGGATACCCTCTCCCTCCCGCACGTCTCCGTCCAATGCACCGACCTCGCCCTCGGCAACCGCAAGTTCGCCGGCCACGCCCAGCGCCGCCTGCGGCGCACGCTGCTCCACCACGGAACCATCCTCTATCGCTTCGATCTCGGCCTGATCGACGCGCTTCTCCCCGAACCGCCGCGGCGTCCACCTTGGCGAGGTTCACGCCGGCACGGCGAGTTCCTCACCAACCTCCCTCTCGATCGCACGGAGCTGGTGGCCCGCCTTCGACAGTTGCCGGCGGGCGTCGCGGCGTAGCTCGCAGTCCGGGCCCGACGCTCGCCGCCTCGGAGGCTGTCCCGCTAAGCTACCGCGCCATGAACACTCGATGCAGTTTCAACTACCTGTCACGCGGCGTCCTCATGGCCGCCGCATGCGCCGTGCTGGTCGGGATGCCGGCTGTCGCAGACGCGCAGGACGATCGGCGAGGCTTCTACGTGGGCCTGCAGCTTGGCGTCGTGAATCCGTCCGCCGTCGGCTCCTCGCTCAGCGGTGTCAACCACCCGACGCGCTGCGATGTCCTGCTCTATCCGAGTTCGGTGACTCCACCGGTCGACGACGCAGCGTGCCTCGAGACCATGCCGGCGGTGATGCTGACCAACGAGTTCGATCACGGCCGCGGCCTCGCCGCCGGCTTCGCGGCGGGGTATGCGGCAGGGCCGGTGCGGATCGAGATGGAGTACCTCCACCGGTACGTGGGTGATTCCACCTCGCCCGTCGGCGGCACCGCCAATCCCGCACTCTCGGGAAAGACCACGGAGTGGAGCGCCGACGAGCCGCCGTACGAGTGGAATGGCGACTACGCGGCGCACCAGATGTTCGCCAACGCGTACTACGACTTCCGTAACGGGTCGAACTGGACGCCGTACGTCGGCGCCGGCGTCGGCTGGGCCGTGACGGGACTGAGCTACTACGTACAGTTCGTTCGCAAGCCGGAGGCGGAGTACCTGGAAGTCGAATTCGAGCAGGACTGGCCGGATGCCGCCAAGCGCGCCGCCGCGGGTACCGCCAGCATCCTGGATACGCGGGCCGAGACGACGGTCTTCGGCTACCAGTTACTGGCCGGTGTCGACTACGCGCTGAGCCGGCAAACCTCGATCGGGCTCACCGTGCGCCAGGCCCGATTCGACGACGTGCAACACGACACGACCTGGAACCTCGTCCGCAGCCACGCGCCGGTGCAGGCCGACGGGGTCACTCCGTTCGACGCCGCCATCGAGTTCGGTGGGATCGGGTACCAAGCCGTGACTGTCAGCCTGAAGCACCGGTTCTGACGTTCGCCCCCATTGGCCGCGCCGAAGTGCGAGCGGATGATGGTTGTCAGATTCCGGGAATTTTGCGCGAAAGAAAATCGTGCTGGACAATCCGCGTCCTACGCGGAACCCGCCAACCGATTGTGGTGCTTCGTAATAATCATGTTGAAAAATCCGCATTATGAGCGGATAACGCGTCATGGTTCATGACCGGCGCTCCGGCCTGTCCAGCTATGTCAGCGGGTTGCTCTCCGCGGGCCGTACGGTGTTCACCGCCAAGGAAGCCGAGCGGGTCCCGTGGTGTCGGCGTGCGCCAGGCCCGATTCGACGACGTGCAGCACGACACGACGTGGAACCTCATCCGCAGCCACGCGCCGGTGCAGGCCGACGGGGTCACTCCGTTCGACGCCGCCATCGAGTTCGGTGGGATCGGGTACCAGGCTGTAACCGTCAGCCTGAAGCACCGCTTCTGACGTTCGGTCCCCCTGATCCCGTGGGCGTGGGACCGGAACGAAACGCCCTTGACGGTCCGTGGCCTTCGGCTCCGGAGGCCGACTCCTTTTTCCGAAATTTGTCTATAGTCTCTCCGATGCAGATGACCTCGCGCATGGGGCCGGGGACTCGCGTCGGAGCACATCGTGCTGGATCCGGTGCCAGCGCGGCTTTTCTCGAGGGTGGCGGTAGTCCCCCTGCCAAACCGGGGCAGGCCCTCGGCAGCCATGGCGGTTCTGCCCCTCGCGCTACTGCGGCCAGTCTGACCAGCGCCGGCGAGACTGGAGCAGTGATCCACTTTCGGCTCCGGGATTACCGACTATCTCTATGAGGCGCGGCCGACGTACCGCTGCCGGTAGTGGTCAGTCGGCGGAGACATGCGCATGAACGATAACGACAACAGAGATAGTAAGCGCGCCGACGTGATCCCGTTCATACCTTCGGGCAAAATCCGGTGCTTTGTCACTGGCAAGCTCAGGAAGGACACGCCAGAGGAGAACGTCCGTCAGCGGTGGGCGCGAAGCCTCGTAGACTCAGCCCCGAGCAGGCGGCGTTTCTCGAAAAACGCAACCCCTGCTTTCGAGAACGCCATGTCGAGGGCGCGGCGCCGGGCGAGCATCGTCGCACGAAGGTCCGGACCCCCAGGACCAACGGATTCGTCGAGCGCTTCAACGGCACGGTCCTCGACGAGTTCTTCCGCGTCAAGATGCGCGAGACGTTTTACGAGAGTGTCGAGCCGCTACAGGCCGACCTGGATGCCTGGCTGCAGCACTACAACACCGAACGCCCCCATCTCGGGTATCGAAACCAGGGACGGAGGCCCGTCGAGACCATCAACCTGTTCGTAAGTCAAGAAGGCTAAGAGGACAGCTCACGGCTCTTTGAGTCCTGGTTCGAAGCAGTGTCTTCAACAGACCGTTGAACAATTCTTGGAGTACGTTCGAGAGATCGAGTCTGGCGCGTTGAAGGTTCGCCTTCCGCCCTCAGATCGACTTCACTGACCTTCTTCACCATCGGAAGTTCACATGGAGTTCCTGCTCGGCATCGGCTTGGGTCTATTCATCGGGGTCAAGGTCGGCCGCGCATGGGGCTACCAGATACGTGTTCAGGAACGCGCCAAGGTCGATGCGGCAGCAGGGGCCATCTTGAAGGCACTAGAAGAAACGAACACGCCGGTTCCGGGAATAGAAGCACTGTGCCCAGTCTGCGGACAATGGAAGCCGAAGATCCAAGGCCAAGCGATTTGTTCGGACTGCCGGTCGTCAGTCTCAGAATGAACCACCACAAACCACTCGATTTCATGGGCTGCGGCCCCTCTCTGGCGGGGGCTACAAGGACTGATAGCTCCGGAGTAGCGTCCGGCCATTGAAACGGCGAATCAGCCCTTGTCTGAGCGGGGCAGATCCCCGCCGCAGCCCGCTCAACCCCCGCCAGAAAGGAGAAAATAGATGGACTGGAACAAGCATGTGAAAACACTCACTCCCTACATTGTAAGGATCACAACACCTGACCTTAGCGGGACCGGGTTCGTCGTTGACCAATACGACGACAGGTTCATTTTGGCAACCGCCGCACACGTTGTCCGAAACGCTAGGACATGGGGACAGATGATAACCCTGCAGCACTATTCCAGCGGGCAACTTCTACAAGTACCGACCAAGACTAGGAAGATAGGACTCCACAATAGTCTAGATTCTGCCTGGTTGGAAACCTCTGCACACTTCGAAGGTCGTCCCGTCCCTGAAAAAGCGATCGAACTAGTACCACTCGGCGAGCAAGTTCCTACCGGGACACCGGTTGGGTGGCTTGGGTTCCCATGGCTGGTCCAAAACGTTGATCCCTGCTTCTTCTCTGGGCACGTAAGCGCCTGCGTCGAAGGTCGTTACTTCATAGATGGAGTTGCCATCAAAGGTGTCAGCGGAGGACCAGCATTCTGTGAATTCAGGGACAGGATCGCAGTGCTCGGTAGCGTCGCCGCTTACCACTCTGGTGGCGAGTCCCTCCCGGGCTTGATGGTCGCTGATACCATCGGGCCGCTTGCCCGGGCACGTCATATAGCCAACGCCTAGAACAGCTAGGAGGTCGGCGATTGTCTTGAATAGCCTGCGGCGGCTGATGTTCTCACTCATGGGCACTCTCCGCCATAATCCCCTAAAGTATCTGTCGCGCGAGCAAGAGCACCTGGACGAAGTGACTGTCAGAAAGGGGTGGCTGCTCGTTACGCGATCGGGAACGGTGGGCCGCGTAACGATGTGCCCGGAAGAATGGGATGGGTGGGCCGCCTCGGAGCACATCATCCGTGTGGCACCCCACAACGATGGGTGTCTTGGTGGATACTTGCTCTCGTTCCTTGCATCCCCCATGGGCAGTTGACCTCACAGGCGCACGGGGCGGTTGTAGACGAATTGACCGAGGACCATATCGGCAATGTCCTTGTCCCCATACATGACGACCGGACGAGTCGGGGGATTCACTCGACCATGATGAGCGGCGTCAAGATCAAGTCGCAGACTGTCGCTTCAGCGGAAGCAAGCGTCGAGATATTGAACGGGAGGCTTGGAAGGAGCCGGACGGTCCGCAGGGCGGACCCCAGTGGAGCCGTTCCTGAGCACGTCTCCAAGGCGTTGTTCGCGCTCGGACCGGTCAAGAAGTGAGGCGAACTAGCTCTCCGCCCAGCCATGCAATTCCGCCGGCGAGTCACGCAAACTACGAGTACCTACGCCAGATACTGGTCTGGGCGCTCCTAGGTTTCCCCGTCCACTTGACCGGCCGCCACCGAACAGAGCGACCCATGACAGACACCGCCAAGAGAGCCAGTCAAGTTCCCATGAGCCAACACAACGAAGATCGGCTCAGGCGAGCAGACGCGTGGTACCGGCGAAGTCAGGAAGCGTCAGTCGACAGCGAAGAGCGATTTATTTTTCTCTGGATAGCATTCAACGCAGCCTATGGTTCGACGCTACCTAGCTCACAGGACAGTAGTTCCTCCGAAAGGCGTGCTTTCGACTCTTTCCTTCGGAAGATCGTGGCCGAGGACATGCGCGACAAACTACGGTCAATTATCTTAATGCAGTTTGCTGGACCAATCCGAATGCTCATGGACAACAAGTACGTGTTTGAACCGTTCTGGGAATGGGTCCGAAATGAAGAGACTAGCGAGGGGTGGAGGAGGAAGTTCAGCGCGGATACAAGGACGTTCCGCAAGCGCTTTGCGGATGGCAATGTTTTTGGACTGCTTCAAGTGGTCTTCCGAAGGCTATATACGTTGCGCAACCAGACCGTTCATGGAGGTTCGACCCCGAGAGAGGGTTGGGGACGAGATCAAGTAAGGGATGGCGCGAGGATCATGGATGCCCTAGTCCCAGTCATTCTGGGAATCATGCGCACCGCCATAGAGAACGATCGCGACTCCAGTGTCTGGGGACACGTCACCTACCCCCGTTGCGAAGTCAAAATGGTAAGAGTGCACTAACGGTGAGCGACTACATCTGGTCGTGAGCGTCTTCCTCCAGATTGTGAAGGATCTCACCGATGGATGCAGCGTAAAACGCCCCAGGACCACGCATCAGGTGACCTTGATATTGCCCTTTTGCTAGATTCTTGCGCTTGAAGCCACATTTCATACGTAGCGAGTGAAGGAACGTGTCTTCCATGTACAGCTCATGAGGTAACAACTTCCCGGACTTGATCGTCTCGGAAACGGCCCGATCAATCGCCAACAGCTCGGCGAAGGGCACCCCAAGGCTGTTGAGGCAGACGTGATTGCCGGTATCAGACGTGTGGAGTCCTCTCTCTTCGTAGTACTCGTTGGCCCCCTGTGTGAAGACCGCGTACACCGATAGGCCAAGAACATACCCGTAGATCTTCTGAAGCTGCTCGACCACGCGCACCAGTGTTTCAGGCGAGTAAATGTTTGCAGCACTGGTCTCGTAGGGCGCGAGGGACCATTCTGTTTTGATCACCAGGCTGTCGGCGACGGACACGAACGAAAGACCCGAATGCTGAGCCGCTAGGAGGTCGATCTCTTCTCTGAGACGAAGCAGTTGCCGTTGCGACAGCGCATTGCTTCGCAGTGCATCCTTGACGCCAATGGCGTCCACCAAAACGAACGTGGCGTGCTCTCTAGCGAATTGCTCACGCAGCCACTCCTTCTTGACGAAGACGATGTAATCGATGTCGTACGTGTCACTGCTGATGCACCTGACGAACGCTGTTCGAGGAAGGCGAATCGGAAACTTATGGAATCGTGTCGCCAGGTTTGGAAACCACGAGAGCTCTGCCGAATTTGCCTCGATGAATCTCACCGCGGCTCGGGAGAAGGCCCCTGGAGGATCATAGTCATCCCCAGAGAAGCTCTTCAGTAGCGCCGCCTCCACTCCCCCCATGAACTCGTCTTCGACCAAGGAAAGCTCCCGATCTTTCGGAAGTTCGTCGAATTCGTACTCCACAAAATCTGGATGCTCGAACATAAGGAGTTCTCGTCACGGACCTAGCTCGACCAATTTGACTGTAGATCGCAGGTGCAGGCCGTAAGCTTGGGACTCAGATTCCAGCGCGGATGCCTTGGCAGTGACTGTGCTGCGGATCCGCTGAATCACTTGGTTGGCCGTGAGGACTCAAACGGTTAGGGATCGTTCGATCGGCCGGCGGGCATAAGCGATGCAGGCGCGGATGTCGTCACGTTCGAGCCAGGGGTAGCCCTCCAGCAGGGTTTCGTACGTGTCGCCCGCCGCCAGCATGCCGAGGACATGCTCTACGGCCAGGCGTCGATTCCTGATGACGGGCTTGCCACCGAAAATATCGGGGTTCGAGGTGATTCTTCCGAGCAGAGCTGCTTCGTCGATGCTGGGGGTCATCGCAGGTCTCTGGATACGAGCCATGCTACTCCATCGTCCCGGCCCGAGACTCCGTTCGCCAGTGATTCGATTCGCCGGAGGCTATACGTCGAGGTCGAGCGCCTCGTCGGTCCGGTCCATGATGAAGCGGAAACGCGCGGAGGGGGCCTCGCCCATGAGGTTGGCGATCACTCGGTCGGTCCGGTGCTGATCCTCTCCCTCGACGCGTGTCCCCCGCTCGCCGACGTCACCTCCAGCTACGCAGCGCTGCTGGGCGCCATCGCGGAGACCCTCTCGATCCTGCACGTTCCCCTACGTTGCGGCAGCGAGGTGCAACCGCCAACGCTACGACGGCAGAATCCGTGGCTACGGTAGGATCTTGCTGACCTGAATGGAAAAAGCCGACCAAGGCCGGCTTTCCCCACGCTGACCCGCGCGGGCCATCCCCCTCCACAAGAGTGGATTGAATCCACTGTGTCACGGACAGGTGTGACCGATCAAGACTTGCGGCTGCCGAGTTCGGTGGGATCGGGTACCAGACGGTGACGGTCAGCCTGAAGCACCGGTTCTGACGTTCGCTCTACTGTTGCGGCAGCGGGCCTCGATGCCCGCGTCCGCCAGCGCCTCGATCCACTGAGGCGACAGGTTCAGTCGATCGGGAGCTTCAACTCGAACCGACCGTGACTTCCTGCTCCCCGCTGCGCCATGCGGCGTAGGCCAGCGCCTGACTGATGTCGTCGCGCTCAAAATACGGATACGCGGCCAGCACCTCGTCGGTGTCGTGGCCGGCGGCCAGCAGCCGCGCGATGGCCCCGACCGTCACGCGAAGCCCTCGAATGCACGGGCGTCCTCCCATGATGTCCGGATCCTGGGTGATTCGATGCAGTCGGGGCATGGCTCCAGTATAGGCGTCGCGTTCGCGCCCCTCCAGGACGCAGCGAACGAGGACCTCGCGGCCGTGCGGGGTGAGTCGGGCATACTTGTGGATGTTCATGCGGGTTCCTCCCTGGCTAACGGATTGGTGATGCCCTTTAGCTTCGGGCATCGGGCCCGCATGAACAGCCTACCGAGAGATGATAGCTACCCTCCCACTGCCTCGTAAGCTTCCTTGATGAACGGCTTCGCCAGATCAAGATCTTGCTGACTCGTGACGGTGATTTCCAGGTCGCCTGTTCCATAGTGGCCGACTTGTGATACGTCTCTACTGAGACCTCTTGGACCGGCGCTGCGCTTGGGATCGATCTTCAGAAACAAATACAACTTCTTCCGTTGCACTTCGAGGCAGACAATATTCTGGGAGGTCTTGTAGGCCACATACAACTTCTTGGGGACGACCTGGATCGAAGCATCGAGGCCAGTTACGTAGTCGTTGACTGCCAGGGCGAGCGCCCGAATACCCTGAGGCTTGCCCTTCACGTGCTGGTCAAATGAGTAGGACCCTGTCGCGCGGGCAAGGGCCGCCTTCTTCCCCGCGGCAATCATGACGGGATTCTTTGCTCCAGGCTGGGTGCCGACGCCGGGATCTGACTTTTGGAATACTTCCTCCAGGTAGATTACGTCGTTCTCGAAAAAGCGATAGGTCCACAGTTCGAGCCCAGCACCCATCACGCGGACCGCGTGTAAGTCATACTTCCGGTAGTTTGGTGCGATGCAGATCACCCTCACCGCTGACCAGTCGACCTCGATTTTCTCGCCAAGTGCGACCTGAGCCGCGACCTGGAAGTCTCCCTTGTGGTCGTGGATCCACGCCAAGTAGAACAAGCTCTGCGTAATCAGATCCGAGGATTCGACGTTCTTGTATTCGATGATGACGGGGTTGCCGTCTTCTGATAGGGCCAATGTGTCGATCCGACCGGCGTGCTGCGCGCCCGTCGAGAACTCTGTCGCGACGAGCCGACACTTGAAGACAACATCCAAGTTCGATTCGATGAGATGCTGAAGCGCCTTCTCAGAAGGGAATGGTCGCTGTGGTACGGCGCGAAGATGCTTTCTTGAGACGGAGAAAAGGGGCATCGACGAAGCTCCTGGAATTTAAATCGAGGGCGGTGTTTGGCAGTCTGGCCCAGGTCCGAATCTCGCGGTGGCCGAGGTGGCAGGGGCGGCAATCAGGAGCACGGCGTGAAGGCGGCTTTCCCAGGAGTCGGATCCCCATGTGCTCAATGCTGTGCCGGTGGCACCGCCGGTGTCTTCGTTAGCCATCATGGGTTGCGGGGATGTCCCGCCAGACTGCTGCTTGCACGTAACGCGAAAGGTGGCCGACATTCGTCGTCGCAACGATGCCGGATCCCAGGTCCATGGTTGCGACCTGTGCAGCCAGGATGACGTCGCCATCAAGCGCCCTGTCGTCGGCGGTCGGTTGGCCCCGCTGACGAGCGTCTGCCCAGAACACGGCCGCCTGCCGCATCGCTGTGGTCGTGAGCGGCAGGTACTCGACGGTTTCAGCCAACGCATCCAGCCGTTGGAGTCCTTGGTGGCGGCGGCCTCGCACCAGTTCGCGGCGCACCTCGTAATCGGCGATTTCCGGCAGAAGGACGCGCGAGCCGGCCGCAACTAGAGCCTGAAGCCACTGGGCACAAGCCAAACTCTCGGGCGATCGCTTCGGGTTCGTTACGAGACCCAGCGGACCGGCGTCGAGTGCGACGACCAGGCTCACCAGGTGATGCCCTTGTGCTCCGCCGGGAACAGTTGACGGCCGGAGAGACGGTCTTCGTCGAGCGCGCGAGTGAGGTATTCGCCGGTCTCTCGCTGCTCCGCCGCGTCATCCTCGTTGTCAATCCAGGACTGAAGAAGGGTCGCAAGGGCCGTGGTTTGACCATCGCTGGGAACGTGGCGATCGAGCAACTGCACCGTGTACGCGCTGGCGGACACGCCGTGCCGCTTCGCTGCTCGTTGCAGGCGGTGCTCTAGTTCAGGTGTCAAGTTGAGCGTCACGTCCATTTGCCTAACCACCTCTCGGTGCTCCCGCTCGCACGGCCCGCTGCTTGTCGAAACGGGCTGTGCCGTAGCGCGATAGGGCTGCCTAGGAACCTGTACTACTTTAGCCGCGCACGGTTGCCGCAGTCGAGATGTCGCAGATGAGGTGAAGCTGGTGCGCTACACGTCGAGGTCGAGCGCCTCGTCGGCCCGGTCCATGATGAAGCGGAAGCGCGCGGACGGGTCCTTGCCCATGAGGTTGGCGATCACCCGGTCGGTGCGGTGCTGATCGTCGACGGCGACACGCAGCAGGCGGCGGGTCTCGGGGTTGAGCGTGGTTTCCCAGAGCACCTTGGGCATCATCTCGCCGAGTCCCTTGAAGCGGGTGATCTCCGGGTTGCCCCGGCCGTTGGTGTGCGCGTTGACGATGGCGTCGCGGTGGGCGTCGTCGAGCGCCCAGTAGGTCTGCTTGCCGATGTCGACGCGGTAGAGCGGCGGCTGGGCGAGGAAGATCTTGCCGTGCGCGATGAGCTTCGGGAGGAAGCGGTAGAAGAAGGTGAGCAGCAGCGTCGCGATGTGATTGCCGTCGGAGTCCGCGTCGGCCAGGATGATGATGCGGTCATAGCGCAGCTTGCCGATGTCGAACGTCTTGCCGATGCCGCAGCCGAGGGCGGTGACGACGTCGGTCAGCTCCTTGTTCTCGAATACCTTTGACGCGGGCGCGCTCTCGACGTTGAGCACCTTGCCGCGCAGCGGGAGGATGGCCTGCCGCGTCCGGTCGCGGCCCTGCTTCGCGGAGCCGCCGGCGGAATCCCCCTCGACGATGAACAGCTCGCTCTCGCCACGCGCGGTCCCCGTGCAGTCGCTGAGCTTGCCCGGCAGGTTCAGGCGGTTGGTGGTGGCGCTCTTGCGCGAAACCGCCTGCTGCGCGGCGCGGCTCGCCTGGCGCGCGCGCGCGGCGAGGACGATGCGCCCCACGATGGCCTCGGCCGAGCTGATGTTGTGGTTCAGCCAGTGCTCCAGCGCCGGCCGGATGGCGCCGTCCATCACCTGGACCATCTCCGGGTTGTTCAGCCGGTCCTTGGTCTGGCCCTGGAACTGTGGGTCGATCACGAAGACGCTGAGAACGCCGGCGAGCCCCTCGCGGATGTCGTCCGCGGTCAGCGTCACCCCTTTCGGCGTCAGGTTGTGCGTCTCGATGAAGTTGCGGATCGCCTTGCCCAGCCCCGCGCGGAACCCGGTCTCGTGGGTGCCGCCCGATCCGGTCGGAATGCCGTTGACGTAGCTGCGGAGCCGCTCTTCCGTCGACTCCGTCCATTGCAGGACGAGCTCGATCCGGGTGCCGCTCTCCGACTGGTCGCGCGCGAGGGAGAACGCGGCGTCGTGCACGGGCGCGGCGTCCTGTTCCCCGACGATTCGCGCGAGGAAGTCGGGCAGGCCCTCGTCGTGGCGGAACGTCTCGCTCTGCTTCTCCGCCTCGTTCTCGAAGACGAACTCGACGCCGCCATGGATGTAGCTCGCTATCTCCATCCGCTCGCGGAGCAGCGCCGCGTCGAACTTCGTCTTCGGGAAGATGCGGGGGTCGGGGCGGAACCGGACCGTCGTCCCGGAGCCGCGCGCCGGCTTCACCCGGTCCAGCGGCCCGGTCGGCTTGCCGCGCCGGAACGTCTGCCGCCAGAGCGCGCCGTCACGCTTCGACTCCACGACCAGCTCTTCCGACAGGGCGTTGACGACGCTGGCGCCGACGCCGTGCAGGCCGCCGGCCGTCCGGTACGACCCGTTGCCGAACTTCCCGCCGGCGTGCAGCGTGGTGAAGATCACCTCGAGCGCGCTCTTGCGGCTGCCCTTGTGCTGGTCGACCGGGATGCCGCGGCCGTCGTCCGTCACCGTGATCGACGAGCCCCTGGCGTGCAGTGTCAGGCGCACCTGCCGGGCGTGGCCGTTCATCGCCTCGTCGACCGCGTTGTCGAAGATCTCCCAGGCGAGGTGGTGCAGGCCGGCGGATCCCACGCCGCCGATGTACATGCCGGGCCGCTTGCGAACCGGCGCGAGGCCTTCGAGAACGGTGATGTCCTTCGCCGTATATGACTGCGCCACGGTCCTGTCCGTCCGGAGGGGGGATCCGAAGCTTACCATGCGTCCCTTCAGTCTCCGTTCAATGCCGGCACGGTGACCGGCCGCGGGACGACCCGCGTGAAGCCGCCGCGCTGCATCAGCTCACGTCCCTTGCCGCCCCGGCCCACGACCTCGTACTTCGCCGTGCTGATGTTTTGCGTGGAGCCCCGGTTCGTTTCGACGGTCAGGAGGTCGCGGGCGCCGGTCGACGCGACGAATCCGATCACCTGATCGTCCTTCTGGAGCCGGATCAGCCGCACGCCCTTGCCGGGACCCGACAGGAAGTTCACTTCGCGAGCCGGGCAGAGGATGGCGCGCCGCTCGCGGGTGGCGGCGATCAACACTTCGTCTCCGGTCATCGGGACGACCCCCAGGACCTCGCCGGTCCCCGCCGGCCGGGCGAACCGGCGGCCCGCCCGCGTGCTCGGCTCGGCCAGCGGCGCGAGGCTGAACCGGAGGCTGTAGCCATCCGTGGTGACGGCCACCGCGTGCGTCCGCGGCTCGGGCCCGTCCGACGTGTCCGCGATGCCGGGGGCGAGGCGCGGATCCAGGCTGAGCACCGACACCACCCGTTCGCCGTCCTTCAGCTTGAAGAGACGCTGAATCGGCTCGCCGTAGCCGGTGGTCGCCGGGACGTCGATCAGGCGGCACGAGTACGCCGTCCCGAAGTTGGTGAAGCAGACCATCACGGCGCGCGTGCTGCCGGCGACGGCGGCCAGCAGGGCGTCGCCTTCGCGCAGCCGCGTCGTCGAGGGGTCCTTGACCTCGCGCTGCCGCTTCACCCAGCCGTCGCGCGACACCAGGACGACGGCGTTCTCGTCGACGATCAGGTCGTCCGCGCTGTAGGTCGCCTCGTCCTCGTCCGGTCCCTCGATCCGGGTCCGGCGCGGGTTGCGCGCCGCATCGCCGTAGGTCTTCCGGACCTCGACCAGTTCCTCGCGGACGATCGCCCAGCGGCTGTCCTCGTCGCGGAGCTGGAGGGTGATCGTGTGGGCGCGCGTCCGCTTCTCCTTCAGTTCCTGCCGGATGAGCAGGATCTCGAGGCGCGCCAGCCGGTAGATCTTCAGCTCGAGGATCGCGTCGGTCTGCTCGGCGTCGAGCGGGAACTGCTCCATGATGCGCTCCGCCGCATCCGCCTTCCCGTCCGACCGCCGGATCAGCGCGATGATCTCGTCCAGCGCATCGAAGACCAGCGAGAAGCCCTCCAGCACGTGAATGCGCTTCGTGAGGGCGGCCAGCTCGTGCTCCAGCCGTCGGGTCACCACGTCCAGGCGGAAGTGGAGGAAGTGCCAAAGCACGTCCCTCAGGTTGAGTCGCTCCGGGCGTCCGACGCCCGTATGCTCGGTCGGCACGAGACAGGTGAGATTGACCGGGAACGTGGACTGCAGCGGCGTCTGGCGGAACAGGTACGCCATCACCTTCCGCTCGTCGGCGTCCCGCTTCAGTTCCAGCTCGATCCGGACGTCGTCGGTCGAGACGTCCTTGACGTCAAGCAGGTGCGGCAGCTTCCGGCCGATCACGACGTCGGCGATCCGCTCCACCAGTTGCGCCTTGTTGACGCCGTACGGCACCGACGTGATGTGGACCGTCTTCGAGGCGCGGTGGGCCTTCCCGAGTTCCCACGTCGCGCGGATCCGCAGGGTGCCGCCACCCGTCACGTAGATCTGCCGCAGCTCGTCGCGGCTGTTGACGAGCGTCCCGCCCGTCGGGAAGTCGGGCCCGGTCACGTAGCGGGCCAGCTCCTCGCTGGTCAGGTCGAGGTTGTCGACGAGTTTCACGAGCGCCGTCGAGACTTCCCCCAGGTTGTGGGGCGGGATGTTGGTCGCCATGCCGACGGCGATGCCGGTGGCGCCGTTCACGAGGAGGTTCGGCATCCGCGCCGGCAGGACCACCGGTTCCTGTTTCGTGCCGTCGTAGTTCGGCTGGAGGGTGACGGTGTCCTGGTCGATCTCGGCCAGCAGCTCGGCGCTGATGGGGGCGAGGCGGCATTCCGTATAGCGCATCGCTGCGGCGCCGTCGCCGTCCAGCGAGCCGAAGTTGCCGGATCCGTCGATGAGCGGCTCGCGCAGGGTGAACGGCTGCGCCATCCGGACCAGCGTGTCGTAGATGGCGCTGTCGCCGTGGGGGTGGTACGACCCCATCACGTCGCCGACGACCTTCGCGCACTTGCGCGGCTTCGCGTCGGCGCGGAGCCGCTGCTGCCACATCGTGTAGAGGATGCGGCGCTGCACCGGCTTCAACCCGTCGCGCACGTCGGGCAGGGCCCGCGACGTGATGACCGACAGGGCGTAGTTGAGGTAGCGCGACTCCGCCGCCGCGTCGAGGTTCACCACCTCGTCGCCGCCGCCCCGCCGCGCCAGGAGGTCGATTCCGCTCGAGACGCCTTCCAGCAACGGCGCGTCCCGCTTCCGCCCCTTTCGGGAGGGCGGCCGCCCGCCGCTTGCACCTGCTTTCGCCATCGGATGCAGTCCTCTCTCTGGTTTGTCTTATCGGACGATCCGTGCAGTTCCGTGCCGATTTGCGCGGGCCCGCGGCCCGGGACGCGATGTGGGGCGCGGTCCTGCCGTCACCACGGATTGCGCGGCCCGAGATCGAGCCGGGACAGCAACTCGCCCAGCACCATCGCCGTCGCGCCCCAGACGCGTTCGTTGCGCAACGCGAAGTACGGCACGTCGAACCAGCGGTCGTCCCGCCAGCGAACGCCGAGCCTCAGGTTCGCGGGGTCGGCAATGTCGTCGAGCGATACCGGCAGCAGGCGGGCCACTTCCGCCGCCCCGCGGCGCATGGCCGGCGCGTGGCCGGCCGTGCCGACGATCGGGTGGAGCACGTAGCCGCTCACGTTGATGTAAATCGGCGTCATCGCGCCGATCAGCTCGACGTCCGCGCCCGCAATCCCGGCCTCCTCGAACGCCTCGCGCAGCGCCGCCTGCCGCACCGTCTCTCCCGGCTCCACCAGCCCGCCCGGGAACGACACTTGCCCCGCATGGCTTCGAAGCCGCCCGTCGCGGACGGTCAACAGAACGTGCGGCGCGTCGTCCTGAAGATACAGGAGCACGAGCGCGGCGGCGGCCCTGGCGTCGTCCGGGATTTCGCCCGGTCGCCAGCCGTGGCGTATCGGTTTCGGCGCCAGCAGGGCATGCGCGTCCAGCCCCGTCCGGGGGGTGCGGCCCGCGTCCTGCAGGCAAGAGGCAATCTGATAGAGTGGCGGAGATTCGACCGGCACGGTAGGACGTTCATCTTACTGCGGCCCGCATCGACCTCCTCCTGGCGATGAGCGAAAGCGACAAGGGCCGGCCAAAACGCACGTTTGATCGCGCGATCGTCGAGGGGCCGCTCCCGCGGGCCGTCTGGCGTATCGCGTGGCCCACCATGCTGCAGAACATCATCGGTGGGATGCAGGGGATCATCGATCAGGCGATGGTCGGGAACGTCGTCGGCCACATCGGCAACGCGGCGATAGGCGTCAGCACCCAGATATTCATCCTCGTGATCGTCTTCGTCGCCTCCGTCTTCAGCGGGATGGGCGTGCTGGTCGCCCGTTTCGCCGGCGCGAACGACCACGACAAGGTGAATCGCACCGTCTATCAGGCGTTCCTCACCGCGGTCGTGATGTCGCTGCTGATCCTCGCGCCGATCGGCTACGTCACGGCGCCGGCGCTGCTCGCGCTGGTGAACGCCGCGCCGGAGGTGCAGTCCGAGGCGCTGCCGTACCTCCGGATCATGTTCGTCTTCAGCATCGGCATGCTGATCTTCTTCATGATGAGCGGCGCGCTCCGCTCCGCCGGCGATGCGCGCACGCCGCTCCGCCTCGGCGCGGTGATGACGGGGCTGAACGTCGTCCTCAACGTCATCCTGATTGGCGGGCTGGGGCCGATTCCGGCGTTCGGCACCACCGGCGCGGCGATGGGCACCGCGATTGCGACCGGCGCGACCGCGCTCGTCTTCCTCTGGCTGCTCTTCTCGGATCGCCTGGTGGTCCACTTCTCCTGGCGCATGTCGTTCGCGCCCGACTGGGGGATCATCCGGGAGCTCTTCCGCTTCGGCCTGCCGACGGGCTTTCAGGGCGTCGTCATGAACATCGCCGGCCTGCTCCTGATCCGGTTCGTCGGGTCGCTCGGGCAGAGCGCCGAGGCGCAGGCGGCGTACTCGGTCGGCTACACGCAGCTCTTTTCCCTGATCACCTGGACATCGGTCGGTCTGATGGCGGCCGCGGCAGCGGTGGCGGGCCAGAACCTGGGCGCCGGGCACCCGGAGCGCAGCACGCGGGCCGCGGTCGTCGCCTCCGGTTTCGGCGTGGTCGGTGCGGCGCTGATCGGCGCCTCGTTCCTCGCATTTCCCGGCCCGCTGCTGGCCGTCTTCGGCATGACGAGCGGGCCGGCGTTCGAGCTGGGCCGTCAACTGCTGGCGTACCTGTCGGTGTCCGCCGTCTTCGTCACCGTGGCGCTCGTCTACACCGGCGGCCTGCAGGGGACCGGCGACACGCGGAGCCCGCTCTACATCTCGATCATTTCGCAGGTGATCGTGCCGATCGGCCTCTGCACCTACCTCCAGGCGACGAGCGGCCTGGAGGCGGCCGACATCTGGCTGGCGATCGTGCTCGGCCACATGGCCCGCGCCACCCTGAGCGTCGCGCGCTTCCACCAGGGCAAGTGGCGCGACATCGCCGTCGACATCGGCCCCGCGCGGGCGTAGCCTGGAGCCCCGGCGCGACATCGCCGTCGACGTCGACCCCCGTGCGGGAGTAGCCCGGAGCCCCCCCGTGCGGCGGCCCGGCGCGGCGGCCCGGTCCACGCCGGTATACACTCCCGCTCCTATGTCTGAACTTCCTTCGAATCAGCGGCCGTCCACCATCGCCGCCCAGGCGGGCGGATGGGTCGATGCGCCCACCGGCGGACTGGTCCCGCCCATCCATACCGCGGTGCAGTATCAGCGGACGCCGGAAGGCAAGGCGACCGCCGGCCGGATCTACACGCGCGATCAGAACCCGAGCTACGAGCCGCCGGAGCGGTTGCTGGCGACCCTGGAGGGAGGGCGCGCCGCCATGCTCTTCAGCTCCGGGGTGTCGGCGGCCATCAGCGCGTTCGAGACGCTGGAGATTGGCGCCCACGTCGTTGCGCCGATCGAAATGTACTGGATGCTGCGCCGCTGGCTGGAGATGCAGCACGAGCGGAAGCGACTGGAGCTGGATCTGGTCCCGAACGGCGACATGGACGCGCTGCGCGCCGCGCTTCGCCCCGGCGAGACGCGCATTGTCTGGGCCGAGACCCCCGCCAACCCGGGTGGCGTCATCACGGACCTGCGCGTCGCCGCCGAGATTGCGCACGAAGCGGGCGCCCGTTTCGCCGTGGACAACACGGTGCCGACGCCGGTACTGACCCGTCCCATCGAGCATGGCGCGGATCTCGTGATGCATTCTGCGACCAAGCAGCTCAACGGCCACTCCGACGTGCTCGCGGGGGCGCTGGTCGCGGCCGAAGAGGACGATTTCTGGCGGGCGTGCCGGCGCGAGCGGGCCTTTCGCGGCGCCGTGCTCGGCCCCTTCGAGAGCTGGCTGCTGCTGCGCGGCATGCGGACCGTCGTCCTGCGCGTCACGGAGTCGGCCCGGAGCGCGCAGCGGATCGCCGAGGCGTTCGTCGGGCATCCCGCCGTCGCGGAGGTGCGCTATCCCGGCCTGCCGGACTTTCCCGGGCACGCGATCGCGGCCCGCCAGATGGAAGGGGGCTTCGGCGCCGTCGTCTCGATGCGGATGGCCGGCGGGGCCAGCGCGGCGGCGCGGGTTGTCCGGTTGCTCCGCGTATTCCACAACGCGACGTCGCTTGGCGGCGTCGAGAGCCTCGCCGAGCAGCGCCGGATGTCGGAGGGGCCCGGCTCTCCCGTGCCGGACGACCTCGTGCGGTTCTCGGTCGGGATCGAGGCGGCCGAGGACCTGATCGCGGACATCGAGCAGGCGTTCGACCGCCTGTCCGCCTGAGGGACGCGACGGCATGGCGCAGCCTGACGCAACGTTCCGGATCGACCCAGCCACGCCGGCCGACGTACCGCTGATCCTCGCGCTCATCCGGGAGCTGGCCGAATACGAGAAGCTTCTGGACGCGGTCGTGGCGACCGAGGAACTGATCCACGAAGCGCTCTTCGGGGATTCGCCGCACGCCGAGGCGGTGGTGGCCCGGGCGGGCGACGAGCCGGTCGGCTTCGCCCTCTACTTCCACACCTTCTCGACCTTCCTGGCGCGCCCCGGTCTGTACCTGGAGGACCTCTATGTCTCCCCGGAGCACCGCGGCAACGGCTACGGCCGGCGACTTCTCGCGCATCTCGCCCGCATCGCTGTCGACCGCGGCTGCGGTCGGTTCGAGTGGTCGGTCCTCGACTGGAACGAACTGGCGATCACGTCGTACCGCCGCGCCGGCGCGGTCCCCATGGACGAGTGGACCGTCTGGCGGCTTACCGGCGAGCCGCTGCGGAAGCTGGCCGACGAAGCGGGTTGAAGCCGCTAGTCAGGGCTCGCCGCAGTGCGTGGATATGAAGGCTCGCGCCTCGTCGCGCAGGCGGACGATTTCGGACCAGTCGGTGCCTTGGGGGTGAATCGGTTCGCCGAAGGTGACGGTGATGGGGCCGGGACGCAGCAGCAGCGTGTCGGCGGGCCAGATGTGGCGGGTGCCGCGGATGGCGACCGGAACGATGGGGCAGCCGGCATCGACGGCGGCCCGGAAGGCGCCGAGCCGGAAGGGAAGCAGGCGCGGGACCCGGTCGAAAGTTCCTTCGGGGAAGATGAAGAGCGAATCGCCGGCGTCGAGCGGCCCGCGGATGGTGGACGCTTCCTCTACCTTCTGGGCCTGATCGGACTTGTGCAGGCGGATGTGGCCGCCCCGGCGGATCGCGAGGCCGACCATCGGATAGCGGGCCAGCTTCGCCTTGGCCGCGAACCGGACCCCGACCGGCACGGTCGCCATCATGAGTGGCGGGTCGAGGAAACTGGCATGGTTGGCGACGAAGACGACCGGCGACTCGATCGGCCCGTTCTTCGGCGTCACAACGTCAATGGGGCAACGGCCGAGCGCCATCACGAGGCGCGTCCAGTGGCCGACGAGACGATCGGATCGGCCGACCGGCCAGAACCGCAGAAGCACGGACGCGGGGATGGCCGTCCCGAGCACGAGCGTGTAGGCGTAGGCGCTGAAGAGGAGGCGTCCCGCCCGGGTCGCCTGCCTGGCCACCATCGCGCCCGCCGACGTGGCCCCGAGGCGGACCCACTGCGCCACGAGGTTGGCGCGCCCGCGGTCGACGGCTCCACTGAGCCAGGCGTCCCGCGTCGCGCCGCGGCGGATCTTGCCGCTTGAGGTCTTGAGGACCGATCCCGGCGGCGCCAGGACGATCCGATCCGGCGCGACGCCCATCGCGCCGGTGATGGCGCGGTTCACCGACTGGCGGAGCGCGGTGCGTGCCTTGGCGTCGGTGACGCGCGTCTCCGCGACGATGACAAACTGCTCCGTTCCGCGCTTCTCGTCGCGCACGCCGAAAGCTGCGACGCAGCCCGTGCGGATGCCCTCGATCGCGCCGGCCAGCTCTTCCGCCTCGGGCGGGGCGAGGTTGCGTCCCGCCTTGATAATCAGGTCCTTCGAACGGCCGGTAATGAAGAGATCGCCGTCCGCGAGGTAGCCCAGGTCGCCCGTCTCGAGCCAGCCGTCGCTGCCGATCAGCGCGCTCGTCGCCTCGGGGTTGCGGAAATAGCCGCTCGTCGCCGACGGGCCGCGAAAGCGGATTCTGCCGCGTTGGCGCTCCGGCGCCGGCACGTTCGCATCATTGACCACCGTCATGGCGTGATCGTCCAGGGCGCGGCCGCAGGAGACGAACTCCAGGGCGTGGGTGTCGCCGTCTGCCGCGGGCATCGCCTCGCCCGACGACTCGTAGCGCTCGCGGTCGATCCGGTCGATCCGGAACGGTGTTCCCATTGTCGGCGTCGCCAGGCCGACCGAGCACTCGGCAAGGCCGTAGACCGGCTGCATGGCGGTCGGCGCGAGCCCGCACGGCGCGAACCGCTCGTTGAAGCGTCGCAGCGTGTCCGGCGACACCGCTTCGGATCCGTTGAGCAGCGTCCGCACCGAACGCAGATCCAGCCCCTCGAGGTCGTCGTCGGGAATCCGCGAGACGCAGAGGTCGTACGCGAAGTTGGGCGCCGGCGAGACCGTGCCGCGGTAGGTGGAGAGCGCCTGCAGCCACCGCACCGGCCGGGCGAGAAAGGCGAGCGGCGACATCAGCGCGAGCGGGGCGCCGGTATAGAGCGTGCCGAGCCAGGCGCCGATCAACCCCATGTCGTGGTAGAGAGGCAGCCAGCTCACGCCGACGTCGTTCGCCCGGAACTCGAGGCGCGTAATGATGGCCCGGACATTGGCCAGGAGGTTGGTGTTCGTGAGCAGCACGCCCTTCGGTTCCCCCGTGCTGCCGGACGTGTACTGAATGAGCGCCGGATCGTCACCGGTCGTCGGGACCGGCCGTCGCGCCTCGCCGGCGAGGGCGCCGGTGCCGACGACGGCCTCGAGCGAAGGCGCCTGCTGTTTGAGCAGCCCCGCCACCCTCTGCACCTCGGGGAACGCGACGAGCAGCCGCGCGCCGGCATTGCGCAGGATCGCCACCTGCCGGGTGGCGTACTCCTCGATCCGGTCGGCGCGGAACGGCGGGTAGAGCGGCGCGGGGATGCAGCCGGCCATCAGCGTGCCGATGAACGTGGGGAAGAAGGCGCGCTCCGTCCGGAGCATGAGGGCGACGCGGTCGCCTCGTCCCAGGCCGCGGGCGGTCAGTGCGCCCGCCACCGATCGCGCTTCGTCCCACAGCCAGCCGTACGTCAGGGGAACTTCGCTGCCGTCGTCCTCGCGCAGGTGGATGTGGACGCGGTCGGGCGTCCGCTCGACGTGCCACGCGAGCGCCTCGACGATCGTGCGCGCGTGGGAGGGATCCCCAACCGTCGCGGAGCTGGCGGCAGCCGTATCCGCGTGCGTTGGCGCCGCTGGTGCGCCCGCACCGCGGTGAGGAATCTCTGTTGCGCTGGCGCCGCGGCGAGATGTTTCCGCTGCGCCGGCGCCGCCAGGAGGTGTTCCTGCCGCGGCGGGCGCCGCCGCCGCCCGGGTGATCGCCGCGGCCAGGTCCGCCGGGGTTTCCGCCTCCATCATGGCGTCGTCGCCCAGGCGGACGCCGAAAGCCCGTTCGAGGCGGATCAGCAACTCGACCCGTTCGAGGCTGCTGATCCCGAGGTCGGTCTCGAGGGAGTCGTCGCGTTTGACGTCGACGGCGCCAGCGTCCGCCCCCCCGCGCAACTCGCCCGACAGCTCGGCGATGACGTCGAGGACGCGTTCCTCCACGTGCGCGCCGGCCGCCGGTGTCGTTGAAGGCATGCCTGCTGCCTATTCTGACCCGTCTTGCCGGCGCCGGCGGCAGGCGACGCTCGTCAGGGCTCGACGCGTCGGATGGTCTTGATGATGACCGGATCGCGTGGGACGTCGTCCATGCGATCGACCCGTGTCGTCCGGACGCGAGCTATGTCGTCCACCACGTCCATCCCGTCAACGACCCGTCCGAAAACGGCGTAGCCGTATCCCCGGGCCGTCAAATCGCGGTGATCGAACGAATCGTTGTGGTTGACGTTGATGAAGAACTGCGCGCGGGCCGAATTCGGCTCGCCCAGGCGCGCCATGGCGACCGTTCCGCGCCGGTTCGCCACGCGGTTGGTGGCTTCGTTCAGGATGGGACCGCGAAGCCCTTCGATCCTCGGCGACAGATCCTCCAGGAACCCGCCGCCCTGAACGATCACGTCGCGGATCACCCGGTGGAAGACCGTACCGTCGTAAAAGCTGTCCTGCACGTAGGTGAGGAAGTTCGTGACGGACGCCGGCGCGTCGGGGCGCAGCAGCTCGATGGTGAAGTCGCCCATCGTGGTTTCGACGACGACGTGGGGATTGGGAGGCGGCTCCTGCGCCGCCGCCGGCAGGGGACCGGCGACGGCAAGGAGAGCGACGAGGCAGACGGCGGCGACGACGGAACTCTGCGGTCCGGAACGTTGCATGCGAATCCGCCTACTGCCGGGAGACGCCGGTGATGGTGATCGGCTCGACCGGGACGTTCTGGTGCGGTCCCTGCCGTCCCGTGTTGACCCCGGCGATCGCATCCACCACGTCCAGGCCCTCCGTCACGCGTCCGAAGACGGCGTAGCCGTAGTTCTGCGGACCCTGGTGATCGAGGCTGCGGGCGTTGTTGACGGTATTGATGAAGAACTGCGCGGTCGCGCTGTCGACCACGTTGGTCCGCGCCATCGAGATGGTCCCGCGGTCGTTGCTGACGCCGTTGTCCGCCTCGTTCTTGATCGGCGCGCGGGTCGGCTTCTCGTTGAGGTTGGCGTTCAACCCGCCGCCCTGGATCATGAAGCCTTCGATCACCCGGTGGAAAACGGTTCCCGCGTAGAAGCCGTCGTCGACGTACTGAAGGAAGTTCTCAACCGTGATCGGCGCCTGATCCTGAAACAGTTCAATGGTGATGTTGCCCATGCTGGTCTCCATCACCACACTGGGATTCTGCGCCGCTGCCTGCCCGGGTGCCATCATCATCATGCTCAACATCCCGCCGATGACTGCTTTGCGAAAAGACATCGGTCCTGCTCCTTTTGCGGCCGTTCGCGGCCGCGTCTCGCCGCTCCCTACGGTGTCCGGAGTGTTCAAGATCCTGAATTCAGGATCCAAATGACCGGGATTGCATCCGACTTCCGAAGGGTGTTTACTGGCCTGATCAACGTAGAATGGCCCGTTTGCGGCGTTTTCGTCCCGATCTTCGCCGCTCGAAAAACTGGCCCCGAGTATGCATAATCCACCGGGGCCTGTCCACTCGGCCGTTCAATGAAGCTGCTTGAACGAATTCGGTCGCAGCCTGCCTGGCAGAGCGAGGATCCGTCCGTGCGGATCGCGGCGGTGCGCAGTCTGGAAGACGAGGCGGTGGATCTTCTGATCGAGATCGCGCGCGAGGATTCCGCGCCTGAAGTGCGTCTCGCGGCGGTCGAGCAGATGCCCAACCTCCGGACGCTCGTCCGGTTTCTCCAGGATCCGGGGGACGATGCGGCGGCGCGGGCCGAGGCCGTCGAAGGCGTGCGGGAAACGCTGATCGAGGCAGCGGACGACATCGACCTGACCGGCGCGTTCGAGGTGTTGACGGACGAGGATGCCGTCGCGCGCATCGCGCGGTCCGCGAAGTCGGAGGTGGTGGCCCGCGCGGCGCTGGAGCGGGTGACGGACGAAGCGAGGCTCGGCTCGATCGCCCGCCGGGCACAGCGGACGGACCTCGCGGTGGAGGCGGTGGCCCGCATCGCCAGCCGCGACGAACTGTTGGCGGTTGCCGTCAAGGCGGAACTGAAGGGGCCCGCGCTCGCCGCCTGCGAACGGCTCTCGGAGGCCGCGCCCGACGAGGCGACGCTCGATCTGATCGCCCGGACCGCGCACAGCAAGGCCGCCGGCCGGTGGGCCCGCGCGCAACTCGAGGCGTGCGCCGAACCGGACGAGCCCGAGGCGCCGGCCGAGCCGGAACCGGGTCCGGACCTCGGGGTCGCCGAATGCGAACGGCTCGAATCGCTGGCCGAGTCGACGACGGACCTGGAGCAGGGCCGCCGCGACTTCGACGCCATTCTGGAGACCTGGTCGAACCTCGACGGGCCGGTCGATCCGGCGGTCGGCGCGCGCTTCGCCGAGGCGCGTACCGCGGCGGAGGATCGACTTCTCGCGCTCGACCGGACGGCGGTCGAGGCGCGGCGCGAGGCCGAGCAGCAGGCGGCGGAGGCGGCGGAAGCGAAGGCGGTCGAGGAGGCGCAGCGGCAGGCCGCGGCAGCGGAGGCGGAACAGCGCAGGCAGGCGGCCGCGGCGGAAGAGGAACAGCGCAGGCTGGAGGCGGTGGAAGCGAAGGCGGCGCGCAAGCAGGAGGCCCGCGACAACCTGAAGCAGCTCGAGACGTTGCTCGATCGGGTCGCGACGGTCATGGCGGGGGACCAGGGCGTGTCGCTCGGCGAGGCGGAGCGGCTGCTCCGGGATGCCCGGCACGCCCTCAAGGAGATGCCGCCGCTGCCGTCGCGCCACGACCGGGAGGCGATCACGAGAAAGCTCCGCGCGCGCGTCACGAAGCTGACGGTGACGGTGCGCGAGCTCCGCGAGTTTGCCGACTGGCAGCAGTGGGCCAACCTGGGCGTCCAGGAGACGCTCTGCCGCGAGATGGAGGCGCTGGCGTCGGAGGACGGGTCGCCGAAGGACGACGCCGCGTTGGCGGCCGCCTTCACCGACCTCATGAAGCGCTGGCGGCAGGCGGCGGACGTGCCGAAGGCGCGTGGTCAGGCGCTATGGGAGCGCTTCAAGGCGGCGCACGATCAGGTCTATCCGCGGTGCGAGGCGTACTTCGCCGCGCGGAAGGAAGCGCAGGCGAAGAACCTGAAGCGCCGCCGCGAGCTCGTGGAGGAGGCGGAGCAGCTCGCGAGTTCGACCGACTGGATGAAGACGGCCGAGCGGATGACCGAGCTGCAGAAGGAGTGGAAGGAGCTCGGTCCGGCGCCGTTCGGCGCCCAGCGGAAGCTCTGGGACCGGTTCCGCAAGGCTGGCGGCGCCTTCTTCGAGCGGCGCAAGGCCGATCTGGCGGAACGCAAGCAGGTTTGGGCGGACAACTACGCCGCGAAGGTGGCGTTGTGCGAACGGGTCGAGGCGCTCGCCGACGCCGAGGATCTGGCCGCCGCGATCAACGAGGCGAAGCAGGCCCAGACCGAGTGGAAGGCGGTCGGCCCGGTGAAGCGATCGCGCTCCGACGCGATCTGGAAGCGTTTCCGCGCCGCGTGCGACGTGCTGTTCGACCGCCACAAGGAGCGTCGGAAGGACAAGAAGGCCCCGGCGCCGGACGGCATGGACGTGGAGCAGCAACTCGCCGAGTTGAAAGCGCTGTGCGACCGGGCCGAGAAGCTCCTGCCGAAGGACCAGCCGGCGCCGGCGGACATTGCCCGGGAATCGCCCGCTCAGCTTCTTGCGCGGCAGTGGCGCGAGAGGATGGCGTCCAACACGATCGGACAGCAGGGTGACCGCGCGGCCCGGCAGCGCGCGGCGCGCGACGAAGTGAAACGGCTCGTGGCGGCGCGGCGCCGGCTCGGGTCGATTCGTAGCGCGGATGCCAAAGCGCTGGACCGGCGGTTCCAGCGCGCGTGCGACCAGGTCTTCCGGGCTTCCTAGGAGCTTGCGACGCAGAAGTTCCGCACCAGCGGAACTTCCAACGCGCCCGCCAGGGCGCGCTCGCTGCTATAGCCCCCGTCAGTCTTGCGGCTGGGGCGCCGGCCGGCGCTTCAGCAGCGTCACCTCGTTGCCGAGGTCGTTGTAGCTGACCTCGTCGAGGAAGGTGCGCATCAGAAAGATGCCCCGCCCGCTCGGCTGAATCAGGTTCTCGGGCAGCGTCGGATCCGGCACCGCGTCGACGTCGAAGCCCTGTCCCTCGTCCGCGATCACGAAGCGCACGTCATCCTCGCTCAGCGCCACTCGGACGATGATGCGCCGGTCGCGGTACGGAGCGACGTGCCGGCGCTCCTCGGCCAGCCTGCGGTAGCCGCGCGGGTCGTGTTCCCGGATTTCGGACGATACGTCCAGGTTGCCGTGGAAGTAGGCGTTCGTAAGCGCCTCGTCGAGTGCGGTCGAGACGCCGTGGCAATCCGTCTCGTTGAACATGCCCGAGTCGCGCAGGATGCCGGTCAGGTAACTGACGAGCGACGTGATCAGGCCGAGGTCGTTCTCCAGGACGAACGAGGCGTTCTGCAGGTGTCCCAGCAGGCGTTTGTAGCTGCGCCGCTCGCGCGAGGTCTCCAGGATCCGTTCCACGACCTCGATCAGATCCCGGGCGAGCAGCTTCTTCGGCACGTAGCTGGACGCGCCCGCTTCGAGCGCCTTGACGGCGATCTCCTCGCTGCCGCGCGCGGTCATCAGCACGACCGGCACGAGCGGGTGGTCCGCCGCCGCGCGTTCCACGAACGCGAGGCCGTCCATCTCCGGCATGACCAGGTCGGTGAGCACCAGGTCGACTTCGCCCGCGGCCATCTGCTCGATCGCCGCCTGTCCGTGTTCCGCCTGCAGCACGGTCCACGACTGCTTCTCGAGCAGATGCTGCGCCAGCGCCCTGTCGGCTGCCGAATCGTCCACGACAAGGACGGTTGCCACCCGTTCAGTCTCCCATCCAGGTCCGCAGTTCGGTATCCACCGCGTTCAGTTCCGGTTCGAGAGCGGTCCAGACCCGGGTCGCGCCGCCCGAGTCGCCCTCGCCGGCCCGATCCTCCAGCTCATGCGCGAGGGTGACCGCGCGCGCCCCTTCGAACAGGCGAAGCGACCCGGCGATCGTGTGCGCCACGCGGCGGGCGACTCCCAGCTCGCCTCCGTCCAGGGCGCCGCGCAGCTCATCGATCAGGGCTGCCTGCTGCCCAAGGTAGCCGCCGACCACCCTGCGCAGCAACTCGCTCTCGCCGTCCAGCGCGGCGAGGGCCGCATCCCAGTCGAGACCCGCGCCGTCGCCGGGCGGCGCGCCGGATCGCGGCTCGGCCCCGGCGTCCGGGTTCGCGGCCGCCGCCGCGGCCTCGCGCTCGACCCCCACCGCCGTCGCGATCGCGTCGAACAGCTCGCGGGAACGGTACGGCTTGAGCAGATAGCCGTCGAATCCGGACTGCAGGCAGTAGGCTTCGCTGCCGCGCGACGCCCGGGCGGTCAGGGCGACGATGGTCGCCGGAGCCGCGCCGGTCGCCGCCTCGCGCCGCCGGATGCGCCGCGCCGCCTCGTAGCCGTCCATCTCGGGCATCTGGAGGTCCATCAGGATGGCGTCGTAGGACTCGTCCGACGTCGCGGCCACGGCCGCCGCGCCGCTGGCGGCGACCCGTACGGTGTGGCCGCCCTTTTCCAGCATGCCGATCGCCACCTCCTGGTTGGCGACGCTGTCCTCCACGACCAGGATGCGCAGCGGTCCCAGCGCCGCCGCCGGGGCGGCGGGCTCGGCGACGACCTCGACGCCGGGGGCTTCGGCCGCCGGCAGCGCGAAGCGCGCCGTGAAATGGAACGTGCTGCCCTTGCCCGGCTCGCTCTCCAGACCGATCCTGCCGCCCAGCACGTCCACGATGCGTGCGGCGATGGCCAGACCGAGCCCGGTGCCCCCGTAGTGGCGGGTTGTCGAGGCGTCTCCCTGCACGAACTCCTCGAAGATCACCTGCTGTTTCTCCGGTGGGATGCCGATTCCGGTGTCCTCCATCTCGAACCGGAGCGTGGCGCCGCCGCCGTCGCGCGTCTCGGTCCGGACACGCAGATCGATCCGTCCTGCCGCCGTGAACTTGATCGCATTCGACAGCAGGTTGGCCAGCACCTGCCGCAGCAGGCGCTGATCGCCGATGAGCGCGTCCGGGACGTCCTCGGCGACCTCGGTGGCCAGGGTCACCGGCTTTTCGTGCAGCCGCGGTGCGAGCGAGCGGACCCACGCCGCTATCCGCTCCCGCAGCCGGAAGGGGCAGGGGTCGGCCTCGATCCGGCCCGCCTCCAGCTTCGAGAAGTCCAGGATGTCGTTGATGATGTCGAGCAGCGCCTCGGCCGAGATGTGGATCGCCTCGACGTGGCGTTGCTGCTCCGGGGTGAGTTCGGTCCCCCCGAGCAGTTCCGCGGTTCCGATCACCGCGTTGAGCGGCGTCCGGATCTCGTGGCTCACGTTCGCCAGGAACGTGCTCTTGGCCCGGTTGGCCCGCTCGGCGCTGTCGCGCGCCTCCCGCAGTTCGTTCGCCTGCCGCTGCTGGTCCTCTTCGGCCCGCTTCAGCGCCGTGACGTCGGTGTGACAGCCGAGCAGGCGGACGGGCTTCCCGGTGTCGTCCCGGATGGCCAGGCCGCGGCACCGGACCCAGACCGTGCCGCCGTCGCGGTGGCGGTACCGGACGATCTGATCGTAGGGGTGGGTGGGATCCTTCAGGTGCTTGCCGAAGTTATCGAGGGCCAGCGCCAGATCGTCCGGATGGATGTTCTCCTGCCACCAGGTGGACGTGTTGGGGATTTCGTCGTCACGGTAGCCGAAGACCTCCTTGAAGCGGGGGCTCATCCACTCCTGATCCTGCCGCTCGACATCCCAGTACCAGATCCCGTCGAGCGAGCCCGCCTGCAGGAACTCGAAGATCGCCGGGTCATTCCGGACCAGCTCGTACAGCTCGGTCTTGAGATAGTGGTCGCTGCGCGCCATCGCCGTGTCTTTCCGACGCGCTCCCATCCTACCCCCGTTCCGGCCGGCCGGCGCGGCGCCGGGCCGGCACGGCGTAGACTGTGGGGAACGCGATGAACGGTTTCTGTTCACTGACTACGACCTGGTTCGGACAGAAGTTCGGTCAGCCGACGCCCGCCCAGGCGGAAGCGTGGCCGCTGATCCGGGAGGGGGGCGACCTGCTGATCTCGGCCCCTACCGGCTCGGGCAAGACGCTGGCCGCGTTCCTGAGCTGCATCGACCGGCTCGTGGCGGACGGGCTCGAAGGACCGCTGGACGACCGGACCTCGGTCGTCTACGTCTCGCCGCTCAAGGCGCTGAGCAATGACATCCACCGGAACCTCCAGGAGCCGCTCGACGGGCTGGGCGAGCTGGCGGAAGCCTCCGGCGCCGAGCTGGCGGAAATCCGCACCGCCATACGGACCGGCGATACGCCCGCCTGGGATCGCGAACAGATGGTGCGCCGGCCGCCGCACATCCTGGTGACGACGCCCGAGTCGCTCTTCATCCTGCTGACGGCGGAACGCAGCCGAAAGATGCTCTCCACGGCGGCGACGGTGATCGTCGACGAGATCCACGCGGTGCTGGACGACAAGCGGGGCGCGCATCTTGCGGTCAGCCTGGCGCGGCTGGACCATCTGGTGCGCGAGGCGGGGGGCTCGCGGCCGCAGCGGATCGGCCTGTCGGCGACGGTGAAGCCCATCATCGAGGTGGCGTCCTTCCTGACGGGGGAGCTGGACGGCGGCGAGACCGCGATCGTCGATTCCGGCCACCGCCGCGAGCTCGACCTGGCGGTCGAAGTGCCGCAGGAGGAGCTGGGGGCCGTCGCCACCACCGGGATGTGGGGCGAGATCTACGACCGTATCGCGGAGCTGATCCTCTCGCACCGCACGACGATTGTCTTCGTCAACACGCGGCGCCTCGCCGAGCGCGTCGCGCATCAACTGGCGGAGCGCCTCGGGGAGGACGCCGTGCTGTCGCATCACGGCAGCCTGTCGCGCCGCCTGCGGCAGACGGCCGAGGCGGCCCTCAAGGAGGGGCGGCTTCGCGCCATCGTCGCCACCGCGTCGCTCGAGCTCGGCATCGACGTCGGCTCGGTCGATCTCGTCTGCCAGATCGGCACGCCCCGTTCGATCGCCGTCGCACTGCAACGGATCGGACGTTCCGGCCACAAGGTCGACCGGACGTTCATTCCGAAAGGGCGCTTCTTCCCGGCCACGCGCGATGAGCTGGTCGAGTGCGCGGCGCTCGTCCGCGCCATCCGGAGCGGCGGGCTCGACGAACGCACGGTGATGCCGTGGCCGCGCGACGTGCTGGCGCAGCAGATCGTCGCCGCGGCGGCGACCGGCGACTGGGAAGAGGACGAGCTGTTCGATCTGATCCGGAGCACCTGGTCCTACCGCGACCTCCCGCGCGACGTGTTCGACGAGGTCGTGACGATGCTGTCGGACGGCATCGCCTCGTCGCGCGGCCGGCATGGCGCCTGGCTGCACCGCGATCGGGTGAACGGCGTCGTCCGCGCGCGGCGCGGCGCCCGCCTCGCGGCGATCACGTCGGGCGGCGCCATCCCGGACAACGCCAACTACCAGGTCGTGGCCGAGCCGGAGGGGACGACCGTCGGGACCGTGGACGAGGACTTCGCGGTCGAGAGTCTGGCCGGCGACGTCTTCCTGCTCGGCACGACGTCGTGGCGGATCCGGCGGGTGGAGGCGGGGCGGGTCCGGGTGGAGGATGCGCACGGCGCCGCGCCGTCGGTGCCGTTCTGGCTGGGGGAGGCGCCGGGGCGGACGCGCGAGTTGTCGGACGAGGTGTCGCGCGTCCGCGAGCGCCTGGCCGAGGGGGACGCCGACGATGACGCCATCGCGTTCCTGGTTCGGGAATGCGGTCTCGATCGTTCCGGGGCCGAACAGGCCGTCGCCTACGTGCGGGCGGGTGTCCGCGTACTGGGCGCGGCCCCGTCGAACCGCATGCTCGTCGCCGAACGCTTCTTCGACGAGAGCGGCGGGATGCAACTCGTGCTGCACGCGCCGCTCGGGGCCCGCATCAACCGCGCGTGGGGCCTCGCGCTCCGCAAGCGCTTCTGCCGCAGCTTCAACGTCGAGCTCCAGGCGGCGGCCACGGACAACGGCCTCGTCATCTCGCTGGCCGAGCAGCACAGCTTTCCCCTCGAGGTGGTCTTCCGGTTCCTGCAGCCGGCGTCGGTCGAAGCGGTGTTGACGCAGGCGATGCTTCCGTCACCGATGTTCGGCGCGCGCTGGCGCTGGAACGCGTCGCGCGCGCTCGCCATTCTCCGCTTCGCGGGCGGAAAGAAGGTGCCGCCGCCGATCCTCCGGATGCGATCCGACGATCTGCTGGCCGCGGTCTTTCCCGATCAGGTGGCGTGCGCCGAGAACCTGAGCGGCGAGATCCGCATCCCGCAGCACCCGTTGGTGGACGAGACCATCCGCGACTGCCTGCACGAGGCGATGGACATCGACGGGTTGCGCGATCTGGTGGCGGGCATTGAGGCAGGAACCATCGGAACGCACGCGATCGACACGGCCGAGCCGTCGCCGCTCGGCCACGAGATCCTCAACGCGAACCCGTACGCCTTCCTCGACGATGCGCCTCTCGAAGAACGCCGCGCGCGCGCCGTGCAGTTGCGCCGGACGCTCGGCGACGACGGCGGCGAGATCGGCGCGCTCGACGAGACGGCGATCCGGGAGGTGGCGGAGGAAGCGTGGCCGGTCGTGCGCGACCCCGAGGAGCTCCATGACGCCCTGCTGACGCTGGTCCTCGTTCCGCCGCGCGATGCCTGGCGGGACTGGTTCGCGCAGCTTTCCGAAACCGGCCGGGCCACGACGCTGACCCTCGATGCGCCTACCGACGAGCCGACTGACACGCCAGCCGGTGCGCCGGACTCCGGGCCGCCATCCAGTGCGCCACCCGCATCTCTTTCGTTCTGGGTCGCCACGGAGCGGACCCGCACCGCGCGACTGGCGCATCCCGACGCGGTTCTCGACCCGGAGCCTGCCGACATCGATCAGCCGGTTCCGGACAGCGCCGACGCCGCCGTGACCGAAGTGCTGCGCGGCTGGCTCGACTCGGTCGGCCCGGTGACCGCTTCCGCCCTCGCCGCCACGCTTGCGCTCCCCGAGGACCGCATCACCGCGGCCCTGACCCGCCTCGAAGGTGAAGGCCAAGTGCTTCGCGGCCGCTTCACGGCGGCGGGCCGCGCCGGCGAGGCGGAGACGGAGTGGTGCAATCGCCGCGTCCTGGCAAGGATTCACCGCCTCACGCTGGGCCGCCTGCGGCGGGAAATCGAACCGGTTTCGTCGGCCGATCTCGTCCGCTTCCTCGCGCGCTGGCAACGTCTGGCGGGCGGGACGAAGCTGCACGGCGCTTCCGGACTGCTGCAGGTGATTCAGCAGTTGCAGGGCTGCGAGGTGTCGGCCGCCGCCTGGGAGCGCGACGTCCTGGCTGCGCGCATGGCGAAGTACGACCCGGAGATGCTCGATCAGTTGTGTCTGTCGGGCGAGGTGATGTGGGGACGGCTGTCGCCCCACCCCGCGTTCGACGTCCGGAACGGGGAAGAGCGCCCGGAGCCGGCCGATGGCCGCCGCCCGCGCCGCGTCCGCCCGACGCGCGTCGCGCCGGTCGCGCTCTTCCTGCGGGAAGACCTCGACTGGCTGCTCCCCCCGGGCGGCCATCCGGAGGGCGACGGGTTGCCCGTCCTGTCGCATCCCGCCCAGGCCGTGCTCGATGCCCTCCAGCGCCGGGGCGCGTCGTTTCTCCGCGAACTGGTGCACGAGACGGGCCGGCTGACGAGCGAGGTGGAGGACGGTCTCTGGGAACTGGTCGCGGCCGGCCTGGTGACCGCCGACGGGTTCGACAATCTGCGCGCCCTGACCAACCCGAAGCGGCGCCGCGGCGAGGGTCGCTTCCGCGCCGCCCGACCCCGGCATGCCGCCGGCCGCTGGGCGTTGCTCGCACCGGGAAGCAGGGATTCGCAGGCCGGCGCGGGCGGACCGGCCGAACGCGAACGCGCCGATGCCTTTGCGCGCCAGTTGCTGCTGCGCTGGGGGGTTGTTTTCCGTGACCTGGTCCGTCGCGAGACCCTGATGCCGCCCTGGCGCGAGCTGCTCGCGTCGCTCCGCCGGATGGAAGCCCGGGGTGAGGTGCGCGGCGGCCGCTTCGTCGCGGGGTTCGTGGGCGAGCAGTTCGCGCGCCCGGACGCGGTGGAGCTGCTTCGCATCGTCCGGCGCGATGGAGGCCGGATCGATCGGGGCCGCGGCGTGCGCGTCGCCGCCGCCGACCCGATGAACCTGGCGGGCATCGTCACGCCCGGCGCGCGCGTCAGTTCGCTCTCGGGCGAGGTGGTCGAGCTGCTGCCGCCGGCGCCGGTCGCCGCCGGTGCGCCGGCCGTGCAAGAATGATCCCGGGGTCTCGGGGAGATAGACGATGAGAGTGCGTACGTGCGCGGGATCGCTGATCGGATTGTTCGTCCTGGTGGCCGCCTGCGGTCCGCCGCCGCCCCACGACATCCGGACGGTCGTGGAGACGCTGGCCAGCGACGACTACGAGGGCCGGCTCACCGGCTCGACCGGTGAACAGATGGCCGGCCACTACCTGATCGGCCAGTTGCAGTCGATCGGCGCGGAGCCGTTGCCGGGGCACGACGCCTACCGCCACGAGTTCCCGTTCAACGCCGGGATTGAGGACGCCGGCACGACGATCGCGTTGACCGACCCCGACGGCGCGCCCGTCGAGTTGCCCGCCCCGTCCGGTGGCGGGACGCTATCCGTCCGCGGACTCGCGTTCTCCGAGGCCGCCCCGGTGGAGGCGCCGCTCGTCTTCGCCGGCTATGGCCTGTCGGTCCCGGAGGGCGCCGACGGTTTCAGCTACGACAGCTACGCGACGCTCGACGTCGAAGGCAAGATCGCCGTGGTCCTCCGGTACTTCCCGGAGGAGTCGGAGGGTGACGTGCGCGGCGAGCTGGCGCGCGTCGCCCAACTCCGCAACAAGGCGTTCGTGGCGCGCGAGCACGGCGCGGTCGGACTGATTGTCGTCACCGGCCCGACGTCGCCCAACGCGGGCGAGCTCGCGCCGCTCACCTTCGACAACGCGATGGGCGAGGCCGGCCTGGTCGCGGTGACGGTAGACGGCGCGCTCGGCGCCGCGATTATCGAGAGCGCCGGCGGTTCGCTCGCCGACGTGCAGGCGGAGCTGGACACCGCAAACCCGCACATCGCCGGCTTCGATCTGCCTCTCACGGCATCACTCGATGTTCGCCTCGAGCGGCAGCCGGGCGCCGGCCACAACGTGATCGGCTGGCTCCCGCCCACCCGCGATGCGGAGGTCGACAAGCCGTACCTCCTCCTCGGCGCCCACTACGACCATCTGGGCCGCGGCCGAGGCGGCGATTCACTGGCGCGCGGGGAGGAAATGGGCGAGATCCACAACGGCGCCGACGACAACGCGTCGGGCACCGCCGCCGTCCTCGCGGTGGGCGAGCGGCTGGCCGGCGTCGACCGCGACCGGGGCGTCATCCTGGCGTTCTGGTCGGGAGAGGAACTGGGCCTGCTGGGCTCCGACGACTTCGTCGATCGGCCGCCGGTGCCGACCGACGAGATCGCCGCCTACCTCAACTTCGACATGGTGGGGCGTCTGCGCGAGAACACCGTCAATGTCCAGGCGGTCGGCAGCAGCTCCATCTGGACGGATCTCGTGGAGGAACTGAACGAGCCGGTCGGCCTGACGCTGACGTTCGTTGCCGACCCGTACCTGCCGACCGACGTCCGGAGTCTGAATGGCGTCGGCGTTCCGAGCCTGAACTTCTTCACCGGCACGCACGAGGATTACCACCGGCCGTCGGACGACGCCGACACGCTCAACTACGACGGTATCTCGAAGATCGTGGACCTGGCCGCCGCGGTCACCGCCAACCTCGCTCTCCGGCCCGAGCCGCCGGACTTCGTCCGCGTCGAGCGCGAGGAGCAGCAGGGCGGCACCGCGATGATGCGGATCTACACTGGCACCATCCCGGACTACACGCAGGAAACCGAAGGGCTCGCTCTCTCGGGCGTCGTTGCCGGCGGCCCCGCCGCGGAGGCGGGCCTTGAAGGGGGCGACGTCATCGTCAGCCTCGCCGGCCGCGAGGTGGGCGACATCTACGACTACATGTTCGCCCTCGACCTGCTCCGCGTCAGCCAGCCCGCCGAAGTGATTGTCGTTCGCGACGGCGAACGGATCACGCTGGAGCTGATTCCCCGCGCGCGGGAGTAGCCGCGGCGGCGCCGGCGCGATCTACCACTCATTCCCCACGCGCGGGAGTAGCCGCCACCGCCACTGCCACCGAAGGGTGCGTCAACGGGATGGGCGCGCCAGGGCGCGGCGCATACGCCCGATGCCCAGCCAGAGGCCGATGCCGCTGGAGAGCAGCCCGCCCGTCATGAGGGCGATGAGGCCGATGTCCCAGAGTGGTCGCCGCGCGTACCAGAAGTTGAAGTCCAGGCTGTGGAGCCCGTTGAACAGCCAGCGCTCGAGGCGGCTATAGCGGTTGACGGTCCGGACGATCCGGCTTGTCGCGGGGTCCACGTAGATCCAGGTCTGCATCGGGTCCGCGAACTGAAGCCGCACCGCGGGTAGTGGCGGCGCGTCCGCCCCGCGGCCGTAGTAGTAGCCGTCATAGCTGTCCATATGCGTCGCGCCGGTCATCGGGACGGCCGGCAGCGCCGCCTGGAGCCGACTGACCAGGGTGTCGACGGCGACCGGTGCGCGCCGTGGCAGCAGCGTGTCCGCCGCCACCAGCAGACGGTCATGGCCGTTCCGCGCGGCGTCGGCCGCCGGCTCCGGCGCCAGGACGACTTCGTAGTGCGCCTCGCCGTCGATACGAAGCAGCGTGGCCTCCTTGACCGCCCGCCCGGAGGTCGCCCGGTCCCACGCCACCCCGTCGATCGGCGGGAAGTCGGCCAGCGCCGGCGCTCCGCCGCCGAACGCCTCGGGCGGAACGTGAAGGCCCGGCGCGGTCATCCATGCGAACGGCTGCACCGACAGCATGCCGCTGAAGACCCATGTCAAGGTCACGACTCCGAAGATGACACCGGTGAGGTAGTGCCAGCGGAGCCAGCCGGCATACGGAATCCGCGGTTGTCCGCGCTGCGTCCGCCTCCACCGAAACTGCGTAACGCCGAGCAGCAGCCCGGCGATCGCAATCAGACAGCCAACCGCCGTCGTCCAGACGATGACCGCTTCCCACAACGGACGGTCGATCCGGAGCGCGGGCAGATAGAACCAGTGCGGGATGGCGCCGATCCACGCCAGCGCACGGCTCCGGCGCGTCGTCACCATGGCCACCTCGGACGTCCACTGTTCGACGTACAGCTCCGTGCCGTGGTCGTCTGCGATCCGCAGCTTGTGCGCCGGCAGGAACTGCTGGGCGATCAGCATCCATTGATCCGGCTCCACGACCAGGCGGTCGTAGGTGATAGCCGACGCCGGGACGCCGGTGAACTGGCGCGCCACCTCCCGCGCGCCGTCCGGTCCGAGAGGCAAGAGCCGCTCGCCGGTATCGGCGAACACGGTGACGCCGTCGAAGCGGTACGCCGGCCGTCCCAGGACCGACAACAGCTTCGCCCCGGTCGCCGGTTGCCCGACCCCGCCACGCTCGAACGCGTCGTGCGGCGTCAGACGGACCTGCGAGAGATCGAGCGGCGCCCGGCGCTCGATCCGCGTCGCCGATGCCAGTTCTGGCATGCCGCCGGTGTACATCATCACGACGCCGGTGACGAACCAGAGGACGAACAGCGGGCTGAGGGGAATCCCGACGTAGCGGTGCGTCCAGATCAGCCAGCGTCGCAGGAGGGCCGCGACAGGCGTTGCCGTCCCGGCGCGTGCGCCCATGGCCGACAACTAGAACCGCGTCTGCAGCATGACCGAGTACGTTCTCGGGGCGCCCAGCATCAGCGTGTTGGCGTAGAAGAACGACGGGTCCGTGTGGCCCAGGTAGAACACGTCGGACCAGGAGGCGTACGCCGTATCGGTCAGATTGTCGACGGTGAGCGTCAACCGCACGCGGTCGTGGACCCAGGCGACCCAGGCGTCCGCCAGCGCGTAGCCGTTCAGGGCGATGGTATTGGCATTGTTGGCCTGACGGTCGCCCACCACTCTCACCGCGCCCCCGATCTCGATGGGCGGGCCACCCGTGTTGCGGTAGCTGGCCCACAGGTTGGTGAGGGCGGTCGGCACGTTCGGGGGCGTGTTGCCGGCGAACTGCACGAAGTTGGCGGACGGGCGGAAGACCGCGTCGGTGATGGCGAGGCTGGCTCCGAGGCGCGCCCCTTCCGACGGGTTGGCCGCTGCGGCCAGTTCGAACCCCCGCGAGGCGATGCCGCCGATGGTCGTCGCGCTGTCGCGGGCAAACTGCTCCAGCACGTCGTCCCGCTCGATATCGAACCACGCGGCGGTCACCTGCGTCCGCCCGCCGGCAAGATCCGCCTTCAGGCCGATCTCCCACTGCCGGGCGTCGGTCAGGTCGAAGTCCCGGTTGTTGTTGACGAGGAAGATATTGGCGTCCACGGGATCTTTCGCGTTGCTGATCTGACCATAGGCCACGAGGTCGCTATGCAGGTCCACTACCGCACCGGCGCGCCAGCTCCACCAGCGGAACCCGCGCTCGAAGCCACCCCCCTCGACCTCCCGCGCCGCGTTCAGGTTGACGCGCTCGAGATTCATGGCCTCGTAGCGCAGGGCTCCGGTCACCCGCAGTCGGCTCGTCACCGCCAGGGAATCCTCGATGAAGAACGCCCGCGAGTCGATGTAGGTCGGAGCGATCCCGCGCAGTTCCCGCTGGCCGTAGACACCGGGCACCGGGTTCAGCAGATCGACGCCGTCCCCAGGCGCCTGCGGCACGTTGATTCGGAAGCCGCGCGTCCGCTCGAAGTCCAGCGCGGACGCTTCGAAGCCGATCGTCGCCCGGTTCTCACCTGCGCCGGTGGGCGTACGAATATCGAGGAACACGCGGTCGCCGACGAGCCGCTGGTCGTGGTCGAGCCAGAAGTAGCCGTAGTAGCGCTGCACCACGCCGGCCTGTTGGCACACATCGAAGACCGCGGGGCAATAGGCGAAGCCGTCGCCGTTCTGCCAGTCCCGGTCCGCGCCGAACCCGTACAGCGTGTTGCGGAGCGTGACCTGATCACTCAGACGGAACTCCGCGTCGGAGCGGAGCAGCAACTGGCGGGAGTCGTTGATGGCGTCTCCGATGTTGTAGTTGAGGAAGCGTGTCCGCGCATCGATACCTTCTCCCGTCGTCGTCGTGATGACGTCGAGCGGCTCGACGACATCGGAGTCCGGAAGCAACGGCGTCCCGAAGTACGACCCGACGTCGTCGTCCAGCAGATCGAAGCTGAACTTCAGCTCGGCGCGCGGGTTGGGCCGCCAGAGCAGACTGCCGGTGGCGTTGGACGAGCTTGGGTTCATCCGTTCGACATGGCCGTCGGAGCCGTAGCTGCTGAAGTCGAGGCGATACCAGAGCGACTCGGTTATCGGTCCGTTCACCCCCACGGACGTCTGGTAGGTGTTGAAGCGCCCGTAGGAGAACAGCGCGTTCCATTGCGTGGTTTCCGTGGGCGTGGCCTGTTTGGTTATGGCATTCACGGTGCCGGCCACCGCGCCCTGTCCGTTGAGAACCGAAGACGGTCCGCGCAGCACCTCCACCCGATCGAGGTTGAAGGTGTTCTGCGGCCGCATGACCATGTTGGCCGGACCGAGCCAGATCCCGTCGCGCAGGACCGTGATCTGCGACCGCGTGAAGCCGCGCATCGAGAAGCTCGACGGCGCGGCCGGGTTCTGTCCCACGACGACGCCCGGCGTCGTCTCGACGGCGTCGCTGATTCGCTGGTAGCCGCGCGCTTCCATCATCGAGCTGTCGATGACGTTGAGCGACGCTGGAACGTCCATGGCGCTCAGACCGAGTCGGCTGCCCGTCTCCGTCTCTTCGGCGAGGGCCAGCTCGTTTCGAATCCCGGTGACCACGACCTGTTCCTGAAACTCCGCCGCCGGCAGGCGCAGATCGAGGCGCACCGGCGGCGCGGCGGCCGCCACGGAAACGCGGGACGTGAGTGGCGCGAATCCCTGCCGCGTCACCGTCAGCGTGTAATCACCGGCCGGAAGCGCGTCGATGACGAAGGTTCCGTCCGGTCCCGTGGTTGCCGAGAGCCCGAGTTCCTCGATGGTAACGACGGCGCCCGCCAGGGCGGCTCCGCCGCCATCGTCCACGACGGTTCCCTGCACCGAGCCGGCGGGCTGGGCATAGGCCGGCCCGTCCACCAGTAGTCCGAGCCCCAAAAGGCATATCGCCAGCAGCCCGCACCAGCGGGATGCGCACTGTTCTGTCTTCCGAGTCGATGAGATCAAAACTGCTCTCCTTTGGTCGTGGTGAATGGCCCACAGAGCGTAAGAGAGCGGAGTGGTCCTCAACTGAAGTCTTGCTTAAGTTTTCTGGCGTTCTCCTGACGTTCTCCTGAAGCGATTCCGGCCGGGGCGGGCCCACGAGATGGAGGGCGTGGCAAACTAGAGCACGATGCTGCGAAGATTCTGTCCGTTCGCGGCCTGCGTTCTGGTGCTCGCGGCAACGGAATACGCGGCTGCGCAGGACGGGCTGTACGCGGGAGTCGCGGCCGGTTGGGACCGGGCCAGCGCCGACTACACCAAGGGGATCGGTCTCGACGTGCCGCCCGAGAGCTACGAGACGGCGACCAACGACGCGCAGGGCGGGTTCGGCACGGTGCGGGCATCGCTCGGCTACCGAGCCTTCGTCGCTGGCCGCGCGTATGTCTCCGGGGAGTTCGAGGCGGCGTTCCACGGCGGGGCCGGCCCGGCGGGCTATCTGCGGGAAGGCACCGGCGTTGGCGACAGAGATGTGTGGCCGGGTCCGTGGAGCGTTGAGAAGAACCGCGGTTTCGGCGCGAACGTCCGGCTGGGGTACGCGCCGGGCGGCCTGTTGGGCGAAGGCGGATCGGTCTATTTCGTCACCGGCCTCCACTGGGTGGACGCGACCGTGCGGCGTGGTTCCGACATCGGCGGGGCATCGATCCGCGCCGAGGCCGATCACACCTTGCGGCCCTGGGTTGCCGGGGCGGGCGTGGAGTGGGGGAGCCTGGCGAACCGGGTCGGGCTGGAGATCCGCTATTCGGCGGCCGATCTGGTGTTCCGCACCGGAGGGGACGGGTCGGCGCTCGGGATGCCGCGCATCGACCACACGTTCGGCGTGCGCGAGATCAGCGTTCAGGCGGGCTACACGCGCTCGTTCTGACCACCCCGGCAGGGTTCATCGTGCCGCCTGGAGGAGACGGGCGGGCTCTTGACGGTTCTTCCCGTCAAGGCGCGACACGCTCGCGCCAGTGTTGATGCCAACGACCTCGCTGGTCGGGATCTCGATGATGGTCTTGCCGGATGACGAGAGAAAGTGCCAGGTGCAGTCGGTGGCGACGGCAAGTTGGGCGTGGACGTGGATCATGCCGTGGTTGAGGCGGACCCGGAACCCTGAGACCTTCTGAGGCATCAGGCGTCGTATCGGCCGCTCAACCGCCGAGCTTCACCCTCCCGCGCAAACCGCCGGGTTCCGCGAATCTCCTGCGGCGCAGATTGCTAGGCGGGAGTGACGTTTTCGGCGCGGGGACCCTTCGGGCCCTGTCCGAGCGTGAATGTCACGGTGTCGCCTTCGCGCAACGCGTCGAATGGCGTGGTCGTGCAAGCGGAGCGGTGAAAGAAGTACTCGACGCCGTCGGGTGCGGCGATGAAGCCGAAGCCCCTGTCGGTCATGCGCTTGATGGTGCCGGTCGTGGTTGACATGTGTTAGTCCTCCGAGTGAAGTCGGCCGTCATTGGCCGCGAACGCGCCGAGGTGGCCGCCGAGTTGACAATGACAGGCCCTCTCTGCCTCCTCATGAGGCCGCGCGAACATCAGGCAGCCGCTTTGGTGAGGATTGAAGCTTCAGTTTCGGCAGAACGCCGAGACGCAGCGGCAGGTCTCAGAAAAGTAGCTGGCGTAGCTTTCCACAAGTCCCGGCACGTTGGCAAGGCGGAGTCTCTGACGGTTACGCCCCGGCGCGCAGCGGGCAGGCTCCAGTCACGCCGATTGCTGGTGTCTTGCGGGGGCGGGCGACGGGCGTTAAGGTAGGTTCGTGATGGTCGCGCCGCTTCGATTCGAGCGTGTGGCGATCGCGGTACTTGCCCCGGCGTGGATCCTCGTCGGGCACGCCACCCAGGCGCAGACGGTGACGGAGGGCGTGTACACCGTCGAGCAGGCCGCACGCGGCCAGCAGGTCTACCAGGAACAGTGCGCGACTTGCCACGGCGACGCGCTGGAAGGCGCCGTGGGGCCCCCGCTTGCAGGCGACGGCTTTCTCTCGATCTGGAGCGCCCGCCCGGTGGTGGAGCTGGTCGACAAGATCCAGAACACCATGCCCCTCCAGGCGCCGGCGCCCCTCTCCCGGCAGGATTCGATCGACCTGGGAGCCTACGTTCTTCAGGCCGGCGGCTTTCCGGCCGGGCCGGAGGAGCTGACCGACGCCGCGTTGCCGGGCGTGGCGCTGCCCACCTCGCCCACCGCTGCCGCCTCCGCTGCCGGCGGGGACATCGCCGCCGTCCCGATCGCCAACCTCGCCCAACTGATGCGGGCCATCGCGTTTCCCGCGTCCAATACCGTCTTCAACGTGCAGATCAAGGACCCGGGCGCCGACATTCCACCGCCGACGGGCTCCCGGTCGTTCGACTTCGTCGAGTGGGGAACCACGGTGTATCCCGGCTGGGAGGCCATCGATCTGGCCGCGCTGGCGCTGGCCGAGTCGGCGCCCCTGTTCCTGGCGCCGGGCCGCCGGTGCGAGAACGGAAGGCCCGTTCCCGTGGAGCGGGAAGATTGGCAGGAATTCACCGACGCGCTCGTCGAAGCGGGACGGGCCGCCTATCGGGCGTCGCAGTCGAGGAGCCGCGACGCCGTCATCGCGGTGACCGACCAGCTCAACGACGCCTGCGACAACTGCCACGCGGTCTATCGTGACGCGGGCGCCGAAGGGCGGGGTGTCGGAGCGGACCGCTGCCGGCAGGAACCCTGAGGGAGGAACCGTCCGGGGGAGGGATGACATGCGCCTGATTACCGTCGTTGCGATGGCGTCAATCCTGTCCATTCCCGCGCCCGCGCCGGCGCAGGAGTGGATCGAGTTCGCGAGTCAGGAAGATCGCTTCACGTGCAACTTTCCGGGCGCGCCGCAGGTGACGGAAACGACCTGGGTCTCCGAGTTCGGGGCCGAGCTGCCGGCCCGTGTCTATGCCGCCGAGTCCGGTTCGAGCCGCTACACCGTGACGGTGGCCGACTACAACCACGCGGAGAGAATCCTCACGGAGCGGACCGAGGACTGTCCGCCGGGCGCGGAACGGTGCAGCGGCGGCGGCCTTACCGGCGAGGGGTACTGGAGGCACGACGTGCGGGGCGCGATGCTCTACGCGACCTGGAGGTTCCTGCAGAGGGACGCCGAGGCGACCCACGTGGGCTACAACACCGTCGATCGCGTCGAGGGGCACCAGTTGCACCTGACCAACCCCGACGAGTCGCGCACGTTCGTCTCGCTCTACATGCATGAGAACAAGCTCTACATCCTGGAAGGCACCGTCCCTCGGGGCTATCCCGAGCCGGCGCTCTTCCAGCAGTCCCTGGGATGGCTCGACGAGAACGGGGCCGGGCTTCGCTACGAGTCCACGTACTCCAACGGTTTCCCGGCGCCGCCCCGCGTCCCGGCAGTGTTCTAGCTTGAGGAGGGCGACAATGCGGTTCAAACTGACTCTTGCGGCGGTCTGTGCGGTTGCCCTGGCGTTGCCGGCCGGGGCGCACCATTCCCACGGCAACTACTCGGACACGTTCACGGACATCGAGGGCGTGGTCACCGAATTGCACCTGCTGGTCCCGCATTCCTGGCTCTACGTGGAAGTGGAGGGCCCCGACGGCGAGTCCCGGATATGGGCGTTGGAGGCGACCGACCGCAACGGGCTGGAGGAGATCGGCGTCACCCGCGACTACATCCGGCCGGGCGACACGGTCAAGGCGCGCTGCCACCCCGTCCGGGACGGCTCCCCGGGATGCCTGCTCGGGTTCCTGAAGGCGGCGGACGGATCCGTCAAGGACTGGGACGGCGGAAACGCGCCCGCCCCCGCCGATTTCTAGCCTCACGCCGAGGGGTAGTTGGTCCGCCGGGGCGGCTGTGCTGGAGATCCCGTCAACGCGCTGGCCATCCGTTGACCGTCACACCCGATCACCAGTCTGAAGGTGGGGAGGAGTGTGCTATGTTTTTAGTTAATTGCCCTTAAGGCAATTAATGATAAATTATATATAACCATGTCCACGGCCCTTGGCAAGCTGGAGACGCAGGCGTTCGCCTACATCCAGATGCGCGGCAAACCGGCGGTTGCTTCGGAAGAAATCGCCGGCGCCCTGCGGATCACGGCCGCCCAGACACGCGAGCTTCTCAGTCGTCTGGCGCGGAAGAAGCTCATCGCCAGAGTCCGTCGAGGGCTGTACCTCGTGCCACCGCGTATACCCCCGGGAGGGCGTTGGAGCCCTAGCGAGTTCATGGCCCTCGAGACGCTTCTGGCCGACCGCGGCGGACGCTATCAGATGTGTGGTCCGAGTGCATTTCATCGTTATGGCTGGGACGAGCAGGTTCCCAACCGGGTGTACGCGTACAACAACCGGGTGTCCGGCGAACGCCGGATCGGCAGCGCCATGCTTACCCTGATCAAGGTGAGCGCCGATCGGTTGGGCAGTGTCGAGTCATTCACCACGCCGGACGGGGCAACGGCCATCTACTCTTCACGCGCGCGGAGCCTGGTTGACGCCGTGTACGACTGGCCGCGCTTCGACAGCCTGCCGAGAGCCTACGGCTGGATTCGCGACGAACTTCGTCTCGGGAAGGTCGACGGTGGCGAGATTGTGGATGCCGCTGTCCGGTTCGGCAACACGAGCACGCGCCGGCGCATCGGAAAACTGCTGGAACTCGAGGGTGTGGACACGGTGATTCTCAAGAAACTGGAACGCGAAGTGCCAGCGACCAGCGCACTCATTCCCTGGTGTCCCACGCGTCCGAAGCGAGGTGCCGTGGACCGGCGGTGGGGCGTCGTCTTCAATGAGTGAGCCGCCGGGCTACCATCATGATGCCGCGTTGTTCCGCGATGCACTCCGGTTCACCAGCGCCGCGACAGGGTTCAGCGAACGGCTCGTCGAAAAGGACTACTATTGCTCGCTGATTCTTGCTGACCTGCGGACGCTGGGAGGTGCCGCGCCCGTGTTCAAGGGCGGAATCTGCCTCAGTAAGGTCCACGCGGACTACGCTCGCCTGAGCGAGGATCTCGATTTCACCATCTCCACGGCCGTGCCCTCGGCGCGTGGCCAACGCCGCCGCCTCATTGCCTCGACCAGGGGGCACCTGAACGGGCTGCCGTCGCGGCAACGGTGTCTGCGGTTGGACCGGGAGCTGCACGGCTTCAACGAGTCGACTCAGTACGGTGCGCGCATCACTTATGCGTCGGCGGTCACCGGACGCGACGAGTCGATCAAGATTGAAGTGAGTCTTCGTGAGCCGATTGTCGACCCGCCCGCCCTGCTCGGCACCCACACCGTGCTCCTCGACCCCTTCAGCAATGCGCCGGCCATTCCGGTCTTCTTGTCCCGCGCCCTGTCACTTCGTGAAGCGTACGCCGAGAAGCTGCGAGCTGCCCTCACGCGTCCAGAGCCGGCGATTCGCGATTACTTCGATCTGGACCACGCCGTCACATCCGGAAGCGTCGACATCAGCGACGGGTCGCTTGTGTCACTGCTGAGAAGCAAGCTCGCCGTGCCGGGAACGAGACCGGTGGACATGTCGCCCGACAAGGTTGAGCGCCTGCGCATTCAGATCGAGCCACAGTTGAAGCCTGTGCTGCGGGAAGTCGACCTGGCGACGTTTGATCTTGACCGGGCGGTCGAGAGTGTCGCGTTGGCGGCGCATCTGGCGGGCACGGCGTAATTGCGGCAGACTGGCCTCCATGGGCTTCCACCGGAACCGTCCGGCAGCGAGTCTCGGCGCCAGCCTCATGGCATGGCTCGTGGCTGGAGCGGTCGCGGCGGTCGCCCTCCCACCCGCGGCGGGGCAGGAGACCGGTGACGCGCTCCGGTGTCCCGCCCTCGACGTGCGGGGTCCCGCGGCCGACCCGGACCTGTACTGCATCGAGCTGATTCACGCCCCCGACTACCCCGGCGCGGCGGGTTACGTTGAGCTGACGCCGCCCTCCTCTCCGTTCGGCGTGCCGGTCACCGTCGACGGCCACCACCGATTCGAGTTGACGTTCCACGTCGACGGCCTGCCCGATCCGGCGACGCTCGGCGACTACAGCGGCTACGTGGCCTGGGCGACGACCCCGCGGCTCCGGCCGGTCGTGAACCTGGGGCCGGTGGCGAACGGCCGGACGACGGTCGGGCCGGTGGACCTCGACAAGTTCATGCTGCTCGTCACCGCCGAGGCGAATCCCGACGGGCCGGCATGGGACGGACGCATCGTGCTGCGGGGCACGTCGGCCGGCATGCGGATGGAGCCGGAGGACCTGCTGGCCGTGACGGGAATGGTCGGAGGCGCGGATCTGCCGCCTCCCGCACGCGGCTGGACGCGCCCGCCCATGCATCCGTCGGTGGCGATGATGCCGGGCGTCGGCCGGCTCACGCCGCCCGTCGATCCGTTCCTCCCGTCCGCCGCCGACCCACTCCCGGCGGCGCGCCCGCGCGAGATCGTCCGGCTCGGCGACGGCGGCACCCTCGACCTGGAAGCCGGTCTCGTCGAGCGCACCATCGGCGGCCGCACGTTCACGATGTACGGCTTCAACGGGCAGTACCCGGGTCCCCTCATCCAGGTGCCTCGGGACGCCACGATCACGGTGAACGTCACCAACCGGCTGGAATTCCCGACCGCCGTCCACTGGCACGGCATCCGGCTCGAGAACCGCTTTGACGGTGTCCCCGGCCTGACGCAGGATCCCATCGAGCCGGGCGAGACCTTCCAGTACCGGATCCACTTTCCGGACGCCGGCCTCTACTGGTATCACCCCCATCACCGCGAGGACGTTCAGCAGGACCTGGGCCTGTACGGCAACCTGCGGGTGGACGCGGCCGACCCGGAGTACTTCGGGCCGGCCAACCGCGAGCAGGTGCTGATGCTCGACGACCTCCTGGTCGGCGCGGCCGGCCTCGCGCCGTTCGGCCGCGAACGGGCCACCCACGCCATGATGGGGCGTTTCGGCAACCTGCTGCTCGTCAACGGCGAGCCCGACTATCGCCTCACCGTCGCGCGGGGCGAGGTGGTCCGCTTCTTCCTGACGAACGTGTCGAACACGCGGACGTTCAACCTGTCGTTCGGCGGCGCCGCGATCAAGCTCGTGGCCTCCGACATCGGGAGGTTCGAGCGCCAGGCCTGGGTGGACAGCGTGGTCATCGCGCCGGCCGAGCGCTACATCGTCGACGTGCGCTTCGACACGCCGGGCGAGTTTCCGCTCGCCAACCGCGTGCAGGCGATCGACCATGTTTACGGGAACTACTTTCCGGACGACACGACGCTGGGCACGGTGACGGTGACCGATGCCCCGGCGGCGCCGGACCACGCGGCCAGCTTCCGGGAGCTCCGAAGCCACCCGGACGTCGCCGCCGACATCGAGCGTTACCGGGACGAGTTCGACCGGCCGGTGGAGCACCGGCTGCTGCTGACGCTGGAGATCGGCGACCTGCCGGATCCGATCGAGCCGCTGCTGAACGTGGACCGGTCGTTCTTCAACCCGGTCGAATGGAGCGGAACGATGCCGCGCATGAACTGGGTGACGACCACCGATCAGGTGCGGTGGATCCTGCGCGACCTCGATACGGGCCTCGAGAACGACGCCATCGAGTGGCGTTTCGCGCGCGGCGACGTGGTGAGGATCCGCCTGCGCAACGACCGCAATGCGGTGCACGCCATGCAGCACCCGGTCCACATCCACGGCCAGCGCTTCCTGGTGCTGAGCCGCGACGGCGTGCCGAACGACAACCTGGTCTGGAAGGACACCACGCTGTTGCCGGCCGGCTCGACCGCGGACCTCCTGCTGGAGTTGTCCAACCCCGGGCGGTGGATGCTACATTGCCACATCGCCGAACACCTCGAATCGGGGATGAAACTGGTCTTCGACGTCGCCGGCGGGCCGCCCCCGGGCCGCCGCTGACGGTTCCGGAACCTGGGAGCCCGTGGTGAAACCCCGCGTAGCACCGAGAGCGGTAGCTGGGGTTTCACCACGGGCTCCCGGCCGTGTGAAGGAGTCGCCATGCGCACGCTGATTGTCAGACGCATTCTGTTCGCCAGCCTCGCGGCCGCCTGTTCGGCACTGGCCGCCGCTTCGCCCGCCCCAGCGCAGCCGGCCGCGTCGCTGTCCGCCGCCGTCCGGCAATTCGTCGATGTCGACGACCCCACGGTGGCGCTGACCGGCGTGCAGGTGGTGGACGGGACCGGCGCGCCGGCCGCCAGCGGGCAGACCATCCTGATCCGGGACGGCCGCATCGCCGCCCTGGGCCCGGACGCGGATGTCGAGATCCCGGAGGGCGCCCGCGTGCTGGCCCTCGACGGGCATACGGTCATCCCCGGCTTCATCGGCCTGCACGACCACACGTTCTACATGACCCGCGGCCGGCGCGTGCAGCTCAACTTCAGCGCGCCGCGCCTGTACCTGGCCAGCGGGGTGACCACGATCCGGACGACCGGCGCCTTCTCGCCCTACAGCGAGTTGAACCTCAAGCGGTCGATCCAGGAGGGCCGGGACATCGGCCCGCGCATGTACATCACCGGACCGTACCTGTCGGGAGCCGGCGCGATGGAGCAGATGTTCCAGGTCGGCACTCCCGAAGACGCCCGCCGCGTCGTCGCCTACTGGGCCGACGAGGGCGTCGACTGGTTCAAGGCCTACACGCGCATCGGCGACGCGGAACTGGCCGCGGCCATCGACGAGGCGCACCGGCGGGGCGTCAAGGTCACCGGCCATCTCTGCTCGATCTCGTTCCAGGAGGCGGTGGACCTCGGGATCGACAACATCGAGCACGGCTTCTTCACGAACAGCGACTACGTCCCGAACAAGCAGCCCGGCGTCTGCCCGCCAGGCGTGCAGCGCAGCCTGCTCGAAGTGGATCTGGAAGGCGAGGAGGTGGCGGCCACCATCCGCGCCTTGGTCGAGCAGGGCGTCGCCATGACGTCGACGCTCCCCGTCTACGAGCTGCACGTCCCCAACCGCCCGCCGCTGGAGCAACGCGTCCTCGACGCGCTGGCTCCCGGCGCCCGCGAGGAGTATCTGCAGGCGCGCGACGACATCGCCGCGCGCGACGACGCGCCGATGGCGACGCTGTTCCCCAAGGCGCAGGAGTTCGAGCGGATGTTCGTCGAGGCGGGCGGGCTGCTGGCGGCCGGTGTCGATCCCACCGGTCTGGGCGGAGCCCTTCCGGGCTACGGCAATCAGCGGCACTACGAGCTGTTGCTCGAGTCCGGCTTCAGTCCGGAAGAGGTCATCCGGATCATGACGCTCAACGGCGCCCGCGTCCTGGGAGAGGACGCCAGTCTCGGGTCCATCGAACCGGGCAAGCTGGCCGACCTCGTCGTCATCGACGGCGACCCGGTGCGGCGCGAGGCCGAGATCCGGAACGTGACCCTGGTCTTCAAGGAAGGGGTCGGCTACGACGCGCCGGCGCTGGCCCGGTCCGTAACGGGGCTCGTCGGCCTGCGGTGAGCGAGGAGTCTGCGCCGTCGAACGGTGCAGACTCCCGGTAGGCGCGGCTGGGCGGCCATCGGAGCCGCAGGCGACGATGGTCGGGCTAGAACGGCTCGCCCTGAGCACCCTCCTGGAACGCCCAGACGCGGTTCCGCGTGAGGATGTAGAGGATGCCGTCGCGGACGACCGGGGTGCAGTAGACGGCCGCGCCCAGGTTGTATTCGCCCAGGAGCTCCATCTCGCGGCCGGCGCGCAGGACGGCGACGTCGCCGTCCTCGTCGCCGAGGAAGACCTTGCCGTCGACGACGAACGGCGAGCCCCAGACCGCCGCGAACGTGTCGTAGGTCCAGAACTCCTCGCCGGTCTGCGGGTCGAGGGCGTGCAGGAAGCCGGACAGGCTCGAGATGTAGAGGACGCCGTCCGCGATGGCGGCGGTCGACATCGTCCGGTAGAAGTCCTCACCGCCGCGGTGCCAGACGACGTGCGTGTCGGTCACGTCACCGCTGCCGGTGGCGTCGATCACCCAGAAGTGGCCCGGCGCCTCGCCGTGCTCCGGATCCTGGCCGACGCCGATGTAGACCTTGTTGTCGTAGACCACGGGGGTCGACAGGATGTTGTTGCGCGTGCCCCGCCCGCCCAGGATCCACTCGGAGTCCTTCGGATTGCAGTCGAACTCCCAGAGCAGGTCGCCGGTCTCCGGGTCGAGGCTGTAGACGACGCCGTTGCCGCCGGCGAAGATCACCTGGGCGCGGCCCTCGACCACGGCGTAGGCGGGGTTGGTCCAGGCGCCGTGCAGGATTCCCTCGCTCACCGGGTTCGACTCCCAGAGCAGCTCGCCCGTGTTCTTGTCGAGTGCGATGAAGTCCGGCGAGAAGGGCGACGGGATGTTGACGTGCCCCTCGTCGACGCCGTTGCTGGTCACCGTGAAGAGGACGTCGCCGACGATGAGGGGCGAGCCGGTGGCGAGGTTGTGCGGGAAGACGTCCAGCTCGCCGATCATGTCGTAGGACCAGATGATGTCGCCGTTCTGGTCGCCCAGGTTCTCCTCGTCCATGAACGGTCCCTCGTTGCCGTCGGCCAGACCCTTCGCGTCGAGGCAGATGACATGGGCCTCGTTCGAGATGTACCAGATGCGGTCGCCGTCCATGAACGCGGTGGAGCAGACGCCCTGCAGCGGCCAGTCGTTCACGCGGCCCGACGACAGCTTCGGATGGACCATCTGCCAGAGGAAGTCGCCGCTCCCGGCTTCGAACGCCATGACGACGCCCTTGTCGCCCTCGAGCGCGGGATCGCGGCGCCCCTCGTTGTTCGTGCCGACGTAGACCCGGCCGTTGGCCACCACCGGCCCGCCGTAGGCCTGGGATCCCACCGGCTGCGACCAGAGGACGTTCCGCCCGGTGTCGACGTCCCACTCCGAGACGACGCCGGTCTCGTCGGACACCATGTTGCGGTCGGGCGTGTTCCCGAACATCGCCACCTCCTGCGCGGCAGCCGGCACGGCCAGGGCGGCGACGAGAGCTAGCGCGCCGCGGGCGGCGCGTTGGAAGTTTCGCTGGCGCGAAACTTCTGCGGCGTGAGCTTCTGGGGAGGTTCCGGTAATCAGCGACAGTCGAGTCATTGGTTCTCCATTACGCGCACGTTGTCGTAGTAGATGTCGATCGGCGAATAGCCGATCAGGCCGGGGCTGCCGTTGCGGACCGGTTCGGGATCCTCGACGGTCACCGTCCACGCCTCCGGCTCCGCTTCGCCCTGGGGCCATACCTTGCCCCGGATCAGCGCGCCGTCGTCGTCGGTGTCGACGCGCAGCTTCAGCGTGTACCAGACGTTGGGTTCCCACGCGAAATCAAACCGCTCCGCCATCCGCAGCTCGGCCGCCCACGAGCGGACCTCGATCCGCTGGTGGTTGCCCTGCAGGTCCATCGTGTAGCCGCTGTTGATGAGTCCGATGTCGGGCCGCCGCCGGCCCTTCTCGGTCGACATCACGTCGGCCTGCACGGTGTAGTTCGACATGCGGGACGGGCCGATGTAGATGGCGTGCCGGTGGATGCCGGTGCGCGACGGACCCTTGCGGAAGAGCTGCTCGCCGCCTGCGTCGACCGCCGCGAGGCTGCCGCCGCCGCCGACCCAGTGCCCCGGCCGGCCAGTCTCGAAGTTCTCCGCCCAGGGGAGCTGCGAGAAGATGCGGACCCGCGCCCCCGCGGATACGTCGCCGACGGTTGCGACCACGCGTCCGGCCTGATTGCCCGAGCCGGGCGGCGACTGGAATTCTCCGTTGACCCGGAGGCGCGACCCCTCCAGTCCGTCGAGAGACCACGTTGCATCGCGCGGGCCGAGGGGTTGTCCGTTCGCATCGAAGGCCTCGACGCGGAAGCGGAGGGTCTCGCCGGCGCTGGAGATCACTTCGGCCGGATGCACCTGGATGCTCGCGACCGTATCCGTGGCCGCCGACTCCGCGCCGAGCGGCGGCGTCTCGCCCGGCATCGCGGCGAATGCCGCGTCGGTGTCGCCGATGCAGTAGATGCCGGACTCCGCCGTGACGTAGAGTCGGCCGTAGGCAGGGGCGAACGAACCGTAAATCTCCGCGTAGCGACCGTCCTCGACTTCCAGTTCGTCGCTGTCGAGGAACTCGACGCCGTCATCGCCGGGTCGAAGGATGTGGACGTTGCCGTTCACCTCCGTGACGTACAGCTTGCCGTCGGCCCATACGGGCGACGACTTGCCGACGTTGCCGACGCTCTCTTCCCAGAGCACGGTCCCGTCGGACGCGTCAATCGCGTAGAGGTTCGCCGAGTTGTCGATCAGGTAGAGGCGGCCCTCGTGAATCAGCGGGGAGGAAAAGCCGACCGCCAGTTCGTTGATCCGCCAGATCTCGCCCGTCTCCGTGATGTCGCCTTCGCGGGTCGCGTCGAGTGCGACGACGCGGCCCATCGTGCCCTGATCGATGTTCTCCTCGCTGTGGGAGACGTAGACGGTGGTGCCGTCGATGACCGGCGAGACGTTGATGCCGCGCTGGCTCAGGTGGAATTCCCAGACCTTCTGCCCCGTCCGGGCCTGCAGCGCGTAGATGTGGCCGTCGGCGTTGCCGTCGATGATCAGCCGCTGCCCGTTCACGACGGCGATGATCGGCACCGACTGGGTGTTCATGTCGGCCGGCTGGCCGCCCGGCGTCGAGACCCACTCGACATTGCCGTTCGCCTTGTTGAACGCCACGTAGCGATGCCGGGGAGGACCGCCGAGATCGCCCCAGCTCGAGCCGATGACGCTGAGGATCAGCCGGTCCTCGTCGATGATGGGGGTCGACGTCCGGCCGCCGTAGCCCGACGCCCGTCCCAGATCCTCGTGCAGGCGCCAGCTCCAGACGATGCCCCCGTCACGGTCGAAGGCATGGAGATGGCCGTCGACGTTCAGCGCGTAGAGATAGCCGGTCTCGGGATCGCCGGTGACGCTTCCCCAGCCGACGCGGTTGTACGGGACGGTGGTGTTCAGAACGCTGAACGTGTGCTCCCAGAGTTGGGTGCCGTCCTCGGCGTTCCAGCAGGTGACGATCTCCTTCTTCGCGACATCCTCGCCCGTCCGCCCGTTCGCGCAGACGCGCCCGTCGAAGACGGCCGGCGTCGACCGCGCGATGTAGGGCTGGAACCAGACCAGGTTCTCACCATCCACCGACCAGCTCGACGGCAGTCCGGTCAGCTCGGAGACGCCGGTTTGCGCCCGCCCGCGCCAGCTCGGCCAGTCCTGTGCCTCGGCGCCCGCCGCCGGCAGGAAGAACCCCGCCGCGACCAGGCACAGAGTCAGGACGAAGGGGCGCCACGGCGGCGAAAAAGTCACCCTGATCATTGCCAATCCCTCGTTCAATTGGAGTCTGCGCGAAACCCGGATTCTAGCACGCGAGCCCTAGCAGCCCGTGGTGAAACCCCGCTACATTCGGGCGGCGATGCATCCCGGCTGAACGGCGTTGCTCCTCGGTCGCCTATGGCCAATAGGCTCCCTCGTCGCGCCTTGTCAGCCGGGCGCCTCGCCGCTCTCGGTGTCACGCGGGGTTTCACCACGGGCTGCTGGCCGCCCCCGTCGCGCGGGTGGTCCGGAGCCGGTCTGATACGATCCGACCCGACACGCCGCGGTGGCGTTTACCGGGCGCGGCGCGACCCATGTCAACCCCAAAGGCCGATTGATGGAGCGGAGCGGACTGGTCGAGCGGATGAAGTCGCGGTGGGGCGTCGGCCCCGCCGGTGTCGTCGCCATCCTGACCGCGTTCGCGCTGGCCGGCATGACCACGGCCGGGCTCAAGGGGCCGGTGACCGCGTGGCTGCTGCCGGCCGACACCCCAGGGTGGGTCGGCTGGCTGATCTACCTGGTGATCATGCTGCCGGTCTACCAGCTTCTGCTGTTGGGCTACGGCGCCGTGCTCGGTCAGTTCGACTTCTTCTGGAGCAAGATGAAGGCGATCGGGCGACTGATCGCCCGCCGCGCCGAGAGCGAACCGTCCGCCTGACGGGCGGCCGGTGCCCTTTGGGCCGGCGCCTTCACCCCAGGGCGCGCTCGATCGCCCACACCAGCCCGACCGCGGCGATCGCCAGCGACGCCGGCACCGTCACGCGCCGCCGGTACCAGGGTTTCGTCCGCCACCATCCCAGCGCGAGCGCCGCGGTGGCGATCACGGCCAGTTGACCCGCCTCGATTCCCGCGTTGAACGAGAGCAGGGCCAACAGGCGTTCCTCTTCAGGCAGCCCCAGTTGGCCCAGCACGCCGGCGAAGCCGAGGCCGTGCAGCAGACCGAAGCCGAACACGACGGCCGGCCGCCACCGCGTCATGCGGTCGGTCAGCACGTTCTCGATCGCGACGTATGCCACCGACAGGGCGATGAGCGGCTCGACGACGCGGGGGGGCAGGGTCACGACGTCGAACGCCGCGAGCGTCAGCGTGACCGCGTGCGCCACCGTGAACGCGGTGACCTGCCAGACGAGCGGACGCAGCCGCGCGCTCAGCAGGAACAGGCCGAGGACGAAGAGGATGTGATCCGTTCCTTCCGGCACGATGTGAATGAAGCCGAGCCGGGCGTAGAGTCCCGCCACTTCTGCGCGGCCGGGCGGCTCGACCGGCGCGGTGAGGTCGAACGGCTCGCTGCGTGCGCCCGCTTCCAGCACGGATCGGACTTCGATGTCGCGTGCGTCGTCGACGACCGTCAGATGCACTTCGCCGAACGCGCGCGACGCGAAGAAGCCGACATCGGCTGCGCCGGCCGGAATCTGTCCGGTCAGGCGCGCGGTCAGGCCGAGTACCGTCGGGATCTCCGCCTCCGTGGCGCGCGGCGTGCCGTAGTCGGGGAACGCGACGTCGAACGGGGCCGGCTCGCCGTCGAAGCGGACGCGGACGCGCCGTTCGAACAGCGTGCGCAGCCGGTCGACGCGCTGTTCGAACTCGTCCGGCGGGAGTCCCGACAGCGCGGCGACCAGCTCGGCGTCGTCCGTGTCGAGCGGCACGCCCAGCGCGAGGGCGTCCAGGTCGTAGATCAGATTGGCCGTGAAGACGCCGTCCGGCTGGAGCGTCAGCGTCACCTGCGTGAAGCTGAGCGGGTGGGCTGCGGCCGTCGCCGCCGGCAGGAGAAAGACGGCCAGGAGGGCGGCGCCCAGACGTTTCACGCCGCCGATTATCTCCGCTGTGGCGGTTTGGTGTGCTGGCGCGCCCTCAGAGCAGGCCGGCGCCCCAGGGTCCCGTGATCGCGAAGGTGATTCCCGGCGTCTGGGCGTTGACGAAGAGCCAGTCGCCGGCCGGGCTGTAGACGGCGCCGGCGAATTCGCGGTGGCGGAAGTCTCCCGCGAGTCCGTTCCGTTCGCCGTCCAGCACCACGTTGTTCTTCGCGAACGGGAAGATCTGGCCGCTGAGGGTCAGGCCGAGGACGTAGTTGTCGTTGTCGCCGTCCTCGCAGAGCGCGAGGCCGCCGCGCGGGCTGACCGTCAGGTTGTCCGGCATGTCGAGCACGTCCTTGCCGGGGGATTCGAACAGGAGGCGGATCCGCTCGCCGGCCGGGTCGTACTCCCATACCTGACCGGCTTCGACGTCGCCGCCGGTCGTCGAGACGACGTAGATCCGGCCTCCGCCGTGCCAGATGCCCTCGAGCCGCGCGAACGTCGCGGCGCCTCCCGCGACGCCCTGCAGGTAGAGGCTGTCGTCGGCGATATCCGCCGGATCGGGATCGGCGATCGGCGTCCAGGTCACTGGATGCCAGTCGCCGACGGTCTGACCGGTCCGCGTGTCGTAGTCCGGCGCGCCGTCGATGGCCAGCATTTCGAGGCGGCCGCCGGCGGCCAGGTTGCCCGGCTGATCCGGCAGGAAGCGGTAGAGCCCGGCGGACCGCCGGTCCTCGGTTTCGTACACGATGCCGGTGGCCGGATCGACGGCAACGGCCTCGTGGACGAAGCGTCCCATCGCGCGGTACGGCTCGGCCGACGCCGCGCCGTCGGCCGGCACCTCGAAGACGTAACCGTGGGGCAGCTCGTAGTCGGGATCGCCGCCCGGTCCGAGCACTGTCTCTTCACACGTGAGCCACGACCCCCACGGCGTCGGTCCGCCGGCGCAGTTCACGGCGGTGCCGGTGAGGCTGGCGTGCGCGCCCACCAGTTCCCCGGCCGCCGGATCAAAGTCGAGGGTCGTGGTTCCGCCGCCACCGTTCGGGTCGTACACCGGCCGGGGCGCGAAGGCGACGCCGTCGCGCAGCTCGTGGTTGCGCACCAGGCGCACCAGAGCCCCCCGGCGGCGGGGAAGGCAGCCATCCCGTCATGCGCCGGCGGGGTTACGAGACCGTCGTCCAGCGGATCGTCGGTCCAGCCGAACGTCACGTACCGGAAGCCGGCGGGCAGATGGAGTAGTGGCAGGCCGGTCGTGCCGTCGGCCACGGGCTCGAGCGGCCCGTAGCCGATGTCCGAAGCGCCGGCTTCGGCGGCTGTGGACGTCTCGCCCGTTTCGGCGACGCGGCACGCCAGCGCGTGAAACGGCGCCGCTCCCAGGAACGCCCCCGCGGTCGCGAGGAACCGGCGGCGGTTCGGTCGGATCAGACGCATAACCGCAGTTTAGCAGCCGCGCGTTTCGGACGTGTGAATCGGGGAGCTACCGCCGCAGCTTCACGAGATACGGCCGACCGCCGCGCAGGAAGTTCGCCAACGTGTCACGCTCCGTGACGATGCCGGCAAGCCGTTCGGCCGCCGCTTCCGCGCCGGCGACGTCGACGCCTGCCACCCGGTAGATCACGTCGTCCGCCTGCAGGCCCTCCGTTGCCCCGATGCCGTCCGGATCGGCGGAAACCACCAGGGCGCCGCTCCGCACCTGCAGATTGTCTTCCACCGCGCGGGCCAGCAGCGCGTCGGTCGGCGCCGCGTCGCACAGCTCGACGCCGACAAGCGGCGCCTCCACCGCCATCGTCCCCTCGACGCACGTGTAGAAGGGTGGGCGATCCGTCTGTGCCGCCGGGGTGACGGCCAGCGCCAGGACGACGCCGGCCGCTGCCAACGCGGCGCGCGTCATGGCTACGACTCGAGCGTGGCGTCCAGCGTGATCTCGGCGTTCATGAGCTTCGAGATCGGACAGCCCGTCTTCGCGCCGTTAGCCGCCTCGTCGAAGGCTTCCTGGCTCGCGCCCGGCACCTTCGCGGTGCAGTCGAGGTGAATCTTCGTTACCGCGAAGCCGCCCTCCACCGCACTGAGCGTCACCGTGGCGCTGGTCGTGACGTGGTCCGGCGTCAGACCCGAGTTCCCGAGGACCGCCGACAGCGCCATCGAGAAACAGCCCGCGTGGGCCGCCGCGATCAGCTCTTCCGGATTGGTCCCCGCCGCGCCTTCGAATCGCGTCGCAAAGGTGTAGGCCGTATCGGAGAGCGTGCCGCTGCCGCTCGTGATCGATCCGTTGCCGTCCTTGAGTCCGCCCTTCCAGACCGCCGATGCCTTGCTGTCCATGTCTTCTCCTGGAGTGGTTCCGGACCGGCAGTGCCCGGGGTCCGGTGGTCGGGGTCGCCGCCACGCGCCCGCCCCGGGGCGGCGGACGCGCCGGTGAGGACTCTAGATCGGCGGGCGGCGCGGGCGCAACCCCGGCGGCCGGACGGCTGCAGTTGACAGACCCGGGCGGGGCCGTTACCGATATACGCATGGGTACCACTGAGAACCTCGATGACTGTCTGTTGCGTGAAGCGAACGGGCGTGCCGCCCGAGACGGTGAGATGCTCACCCGCCTGGTCGTCGGAGTCGTAGTCGGCGGCGTCATGGCGCTCACTGGCGGCGCGGCGCCGGTTCATGCGCAGGCGCTGACCGAGGCGGAGGCGATGGCCCGGATGCGTCAGGAGCATCCGGCCGTCCGGGCCCTCCGGTTCGGGGTCCGGGAGGTGGAGGCGGATGCCCTGGAACGGAGCCTGCTCGCCAACCCGACGGTGACCTACACGCGCGAGGATGCGGCGGGTGGCCGGGACGACTTCCTGCTGGTTTCGCAGGAGCTTCCGCTGCGCGGACGGACCGGCCTGTTCGGGGCGGCGGCGGGCCGCGCGGCCGAGGCGGCGGGTGCGCGAGCGGACGCCGATCTGCTGGATTTCGAGGCTTCGCTCCGCTTGGCGTTTGCCGATCTGCTGCTGGCGCAGGAACGGACGGTGGCGATCGACGGCGGCGTCATGGAGCTGCGACGGCTCGTCGAGTTGCTCCGCGTGCGCGAGCAGGAGGGCGAGGGATCGCGCTTCGACCGGCAGCGGGCGGAGCGCGAAGTGGCCGACGTCGAGGCGGACCTGGCGATCGCGCGCATCGCGCAGTCGGCGGCGCAGGCGAATCTCGCCGCGTTCTTCGCGCCCGGCTCCGATCCCGACGGGTTGGTGGCGGCCGGCCGGCTCGACAACCTCTCGCCCGGTGCGGCTCCGGAAAGCCTGGAGATGCTGTTGTCCCGCGCCCTGGCGCAGCGGGCCGACTATCGGGCGCTCGCGGCGCGCGAGACCCGCTGGGCGATCGAGCGGCGCGCGGCCGAGCGCCTGCGACTGCCCGGCGCGGCGGTGACGGCCGGACTGAAGCGAAGCGCCAATCCGCTGGTTGGCGCCGACGCCGGCTATGCGGTTACGGCGACGGTGGGCGTTCCGCTCTTCAACCGGGGGCAACTGCAGGCGGTGCGGGCCGAAGCGGCACGGGCGCGGATCGAGGCGGAACGCCACGTTCTGCGTGGCCGCATCGAACGGGAAGTGCGTATCGCGCGGACGGCGGCGAGCCGGTACCTTTCTCTCGCCGGCGAGTACCGGGCCACCTCGGTCGAGCCGGCGGCGGAGCTGGCGTCGATCGCGCAGACAGCGTACGAAGAAGGGGAGTATGGTGTGCTGGAGTTGCTCGACGCGCATCGCGTAACGCTCGGCGCGACTCTGCGAGAGCTGGAGCTGCTTGCCGCGGCAAGGCGCGCGGCGATCGAGCTCGACCGGGCGGCGGGGGAGATGACGGTTCCATGAACATGACCCGCACGGCGGCCGGAATCGTGGCGCTGGCTCTTGCCGGCGCATGCAGCGCCCCCGGCGCGGCGCCGGGCGATCCGCCCGTGGCCGGTGCCGAGGAGCGGCCGTCCGTCGTCGAGACGCGCTGGACCGACCACACCGAGCTCTTCGTCGAGTACCCGGTGCTGGTGGCGGGTGAGGTAAGCCGTTTTCTGATCCACCTGACCGATCTCGCGACCTTCGAAGCGGTCCGGACGGGGCGCGCCGCCGTCGTGCTGCGCGGAGCCAGCGATGAGACGTTCACTGCCGAAGAACCGACCCGTCCCGGCATCTTCGGCATTGACGTCACGCCGTCGGCCGCGGGCACGTACGATCTGGAGATCCAGCTCGATGCCTCCGGTTTCGCCGATCGGCATCGCCTGGGGAGCGTGACCGTCGGCTCGGCCGGTGCCGCGTTCGCCGCCGGCGCCGCCGAGGAGGACGACGGGACCATCCCGTTCCTCAAGGAGCAGCAGTGGACTCTCGACTTCGCGACCGCGCGGGCCGAGGTCCGCCCGGTTGCCGACAGCCTGGTGATCGCGGCCGAGATCGCGCCCCGCACCGGCGGGCGCGCGGACGTCACGATGCCGGTGGCGGGCCGCCTCGCGGAGGAGTTGCCGTCCCTGCCCATCGGATCGCTTGTGGCGCAGGGCGACACGCTGGCGGAAGTGATCCCGCACAGCGGGCACGGCGAGGACCGGCCGGCACTGGAACTGGCAGTGGCGGAGGCGCGCAGCGCGCTCGAACTGAGCCGCGCGGCAAGGGCGCGCGTCGATCGCCTCGTGGAGGCGGGGGCGGTGCCGGAGCGGCGGCAGTTCGAGGCCCGCGTCGCCGAGGAAACCGCCGAGGCCCGGCTGCAGGCCGCCGAAGCGCATCTTGCCCAGCTCGATGCGACACGGACCGGCCAGGGCGAAGGCGCACGCGACGTTCGCTTCGTGCTGCGCGCACCGATTGCCGGCGTGGTCGCCTTCTCGGATGCCACCCCGGGCGCGAGCGTGGAAGCGGCTACGCGGCTGTTCCAGTTGGTGGCGGTCGATCGGGTGCATGTCGTGGGCTCGGTGCCGGAAGCCGCTCTCCCGCGGATCGCGGATCTCGCGGGCGCCGAACTCCACGTGCCGGGCCTGGGGGTTCCGGTACCCCTCGACCGGCTCGTAGCGGTTGGACGCGTTCTCGATCCGGTCGCCCGCACCGTGCCGATCACGTACGAGCTGCGCGATCCCGATCCGCGGATCGCGATCGGTCATGCGGTGGAGCTGCGGCTCTTTCTCTCGGCGGTGACCGAAACGGTGACCGTACCGGAAAGCGCCGTGGTTGATGACGCGGGCCAGCCGGTGATCTTCGTGCAGCTCGGGGGTGAATCGTTCGAACGCCGTCCCGTCACGCTCGGCAACCGCGAAGGCGGCGCCGTGCAGGTGGTGGGAGACGTCGCCCCGGGCGAACGGATCGTCGTGCGCGGCGCCCCGCTGATCCGTCTCGCGGCCCTCTCGCCCCAGGTTCCCGCGCATGGCCACACGCACGATTAGGAGCTTGCGCCGTAGAAGTTTCGCGTCCGCGAAACTTCCAACGCGCCCGCCGGGGCGCGCTAGCGCGCCCGCCGGCGGTTCCGCGTCGTCGAGCCGGAGCACGTCCTGACCCATGCTCGACGCGCTCATTGCCTGGTCGGTCCGCAACCGCCTCGTGGTGGCCGCCCTGGCCGCGGCCGGCCTGGCCTGGGGCGCCGTCGTCGCCGCGCGCATGCCGGTCGACGTCCTCCCCGACCTGACGGCGCCCACCGTCACCGTGCTGGTCGAGGGCTACGGCATGGCGCCGGGCGACATGGAGTCCCTGGTCACCATTCCCATCGAATCGGCGCTGAACGGTTCCTCCGGGGTCCGCCGCATCCGCTCCGCGACGGCGGTCGGCATCGCCGTCGTCTGGGTCGACTTCGACTGGGGAGCCGATCCCTATCGCGCCCGCCAGACGGTGACGGAGAAGCTGGGCACGGTCGTCGCGGGGCTTCCGGAGGAGGTGGAGCCGCCGGTGTTGGCGCCGCTCTCGTCGATCATGGGCGAGATCATGTTCGTGGCCCTCGAGCCGGCGGAGGAGTCGGCCGCCGCCTCGGGAGGCCCCGCGCCGACGCCGCTTGAAATCCGGACGACGGCGGAAGTGGTGGTTCGCCGCCGGCTGCTGGCGACACCCGGCGTATCACAGGTGACCGTCATCGGCGGCGAACGCCGGCAGTACGAAGTGCTGGTCGATCCGGTCCGGCTGGCCGACTACGGCGTTCCGCTCAGTACGGTCGAGACGGCGCTTCGGGGCGCCAGCCGGAACACGTCCGCCGGGTTTCGCCTGGCCGGCGGCCAGGAGTACCTGATCCAGGGATCGGGGCGCGCCACGGGGATCGACGGCATCGGCGAGACGGTGGTCGCCACCCGCGACATGCGGCCGATCCGGATCCGCGACCTCGCTCAACTGCGGGTTGGCGAATCGCTCAAGCGCGGCGAGGGATCCCACAATGGCCGTCCGGCCGTGATTCTCGGCATCCATCGGCAGCCGGATGTCAATACGCTGGCCCTGACGCGCGAACTGGATCGCGTCCTCGACGAGCTGGCGGCGGAGCTGCCGCCCGGGATGCAGCTTTCGACACGGCTCTTCCGCCAGGCCGACTTCATCGCACTGGCGATCGGCAACCTGAATACGGCCCTGCGCGACGGCATGCTGCTGGTCATCGCCATCACGTTGATCTTTCTCGCCAGCCTGCGCGCCGGCGCCATCACCCTGCTGGCGATTCCGCTGTCGCTCCTCGCCGCGGTCGCGAGCCTGAGCGCGGCGGGACTGACGATCAACAGCATGACCCTTGGCGGGATGGCGATTGCGGTCGGCGCCCTGGTGGACGATGCGATAGTCGATGTCGAGAACGTCACGCGCCGGCTCCGCGAGAATGCGCGCCTCCCGGAAGGCGCGCGGCGGCCGGTGCTGGACGTGGTCATCGACGCGAGCCGCGAGATCCGGCGGTCGATCGTCTTCGCGACGGTCATCGTCATGCTCGTTTTCGTGCCCCTCTTCTTTCTGGCCGGGGTCGAGGGGCGGCTACTGCAGCCGCTCGGCTTCGCGTACCTGATTGCCCTCGGGGCGTCGCTCGTCGTGGCGCTGACCGTCACCCCGGCGCTCGCCGCGTATCTGTTGCCCGGCGCGCCCGGCATCCGCGTCGGGCGCGAGCCGCGCCTCGCGGCGACGCTCAGGCGGTGGTACGGGGCGATCCTTCCGTCGGTCGTGCGCCGGCCGGCGTGGGTCATCGGGACCGCCGTGTTCCTGTTCGTCATCGCGCTCGCCAGCACGCCGCGGATGGGGCGCGGTTTCCTGCCCAGTTTCAACGAGGGCGCGCTGGTGGTGAGCGCGGTTACGCTTCCCGGCACCAGCCTGGTGGAGTCGGACGCCCTCGGGAGCGCCATCGAGCGGCTACTGCTCGAGGTGCCGGAAGTCGAAGCGACGTCGCGCCGGACCGGCCGCGCGGAGCTGGACGAGCACGTTCAGGGCGTCGAGTCGGCCGAGATCGACGTGCGCCTCGCGCCCGGCGGCCGGCCGCGGGAGACGGTGCTGGCGGAAATCCGCGAGCGCCTGTCGCTCGTGCCGGGCACGAACATCACGATTGGCCAGCCGATCTCGCACCGGATCGACCACATGCTGTCGGGCTCGCGCGCCAACATCGCGGTGCAGATCTTCGGCCGCGATCTGGCCGTGCTGCGCGCGCTGGGCAACGACGCCGCGGCGGCGATGACGGGGATCGACGGGCTGGTCGACGTGGCGCTCGAGCCGCAGGCCGACATTCCGACCGTGCGCGTCGGCTTCGACCGCGGCGCGCTCGCCCGCCACGGCCTGCCGGCGGGGGAGGCCGCGGCGACGCTCGAGACGGCGCTGCTGGGCCGTCAGGTGGGACAGATCATCGAGGGCCCGGTTCTGGTCCCGCTCGTCCTGCGTCACGCCCGTCCGGACCTCGCCGATCTCGATCAGGTGGGACAGACCCTGTTCGATGTGCCGGCAGGCGCGCGCGTTCCGCTCGGCAGCCTGGCGGACGTCGTGGAGGACCGCTCGCCGAACTTCATCGGGCGCGAGAACGGCGAGCGGCGGATCGTCGTCACTGCGAACACCGCGGGACGCGACCTTGGCAGCGTCGTCGACGACGTCCAGGCGCGGGTCGATGCCGGCGTCGCGCTGCCCGCCGGCTACCGCGTCGAGTACGGCGGACAGTTCGAAGCGGAACAGGCCGCGTCGCGCCTGCTGATCGCCCTGGGCCTGGCCGCGGTCGCCGGCATATTCTTGATACTCGCCACGGCGTTCGGATCGGCGCGCGACGCGGCGATTGTGATAATCAACCTGCCGCTCGCCCTCATCGGCGGCGTCGCCGGCGTCTTCCTCGGCGACGGCATCCTCTCGGTCGCCTCGCTCATCGGTTTCATTGCGCTGTTCGGAATCGCGTCGCGCAACGGCATCATGCTCGTGACGCACATCCGGCGGCTGCAGCAGACGGGCATGGAGGCTGGTGCGGCCGTGGTCCGAGGGTCCGTCGACCGTCTGATTCCGATCCTGATGACCGCCGTGTCGACGGGGCTCGCCCTCACCCCTGTCGCCCTCGGCGCCGGTCAGCCGGGCAGCGAGATCCAGGCTCCCCTCGCCCTGGTGATCGTCACCGGACTCGTCACCTCCACCGCGCTCAACATGTTCGTCGTGCCCGCCGTTTGCCTGGCGATGGCGCGGCGCTGAGCGCCTGCCGTACGATTCCCGAAGCATGACAGCAGCGAATCAGGACGCGGCGTACGTCGAGTTCGACGGGGTCAGCAAGAGCTTCGACGGGCGGACGCTCGTCGTCCGCGACGTCGACCTCCGGGTCCGCAAGGGCGAGTTCCTCACGCTGCTGGGGCCGTCCGGCTCCGGCAAGACCACCTGCCTGATGATGCTGGCCGGTTTCGAGACGCCGACGTCGGGCGCGATCCGGATAGACGGCAGGCCGGTGGAGAGGGTGCCGCCGCGACAGCGCGGCATCGGCATGGTGTTTCAGCACTACGCCCTCTTCCCGCACATGACGGTGGGGGAGAACCTCGCCTTTCCGCTGGAGGTCCGGCGCCTCGGGCGCGACGAGCAGGCGGCGCGGGTGCGGCGCGCGCTCGAACTGGTGCGCCTCGGCGGCTTCGAGAATCGCCGTCCGGGGCAGCTCTCCGGCGGCCAGCAGCAGCGCGTGGCGATTGCCCGCGCGCTGGTGTTCGAGCCCCAACTGGTCCTGATGGACGAGCCCCTCGGCGCGCTCGACCGGCGGCTGCGCGAGGAACTGCAGTACGAGATCCGGCGGATTCACCGGACGCTCGGCGTCACTATCCTGTACGTCACCCACGATCAGCAGGAAGCGATGGTCATGTCGGACCGGGTCGCCGTCTTCCGCGCCGGCCAGATCGAGCAGATCGCTCCGCCCGAGGCGCTCTACGAGGAGCCGGAGCGCGCCTTCGTGGCCAGCTTTATCGGGGAGAACAACCGGCTCGACGGGCGGGTAACCGCGTTCCGCGACGAGGACCTGTGCGACGTCGACGTGGGCGGATCCAACGTGCAGGCGCTCCGCGTCGCGCCGTGCGGCCCGGGTGACGAAACGACGCTCTCGATCCGTCCCGAGCGGGTGGAGGTCGATCCCAGGCCGGGGCTCTACACCAACGAGTTCGAGGCGACGGTGGACGACATTGCGTTCCTGGGCGATCACCTGCGGTTGCGGGTCACCGTCTGCGGGCAAACCGGCTTCGTCGTCAAGATCCAGAACATCGTGGGGCATGGCGCGGTGCTGGAAGGCGACCGGATTCGCGTCGGCTGGACGCCGACCGACTGCCGCGTGCTGAACTGCGAACGCGAGGACGAGGTGTCGGCGTGAGGGCGGCGGGGGCCGGGATCGGTTTCGCGTTGCTGATCGCGGCGGGGGCCTGCCTGGACGGCGGCCCGTCGGTCACCGTCACGTCCTGGGGCGGCGCCTACACGCGCGCCTGCGTCCTCGGCTACCACGAGCGCTTCACGGCGGAGACCGGCATTCCCGTCCGGTTGGAGGATTACACCGGCGGGCTTGCGCAGGTGCGCGCGCAGGTCGACACCGGCAACGTCTACTGGGACGTCGTCGACATGGAGATTGCCGACGCGGTCCGCGCGTGCGACGAGGGGCTGCTCGAACCGATCGCGACCGAATTGCTGCTTCCGGCCCCGGACGGCACGCCGGCGGCGGACGACTTCCTGCCCGGCACCCAGACCGAGTGCGCCGTCGGCACCATCTTTTCCTCGGCCATCTACGCCTACAACTCGGAGCTCTTTCCCGGAGAGCGTCCCGAGACGATGGCGGACTTCTTCGATCTCGAGAAGTTTCCCGGCCGCCGCGGGATGCGCCGGACGCCGTTCGGCAACCTGGAATGGGCGCTGATCGCCGACGGCGTGCCGATCGACGAGGTCTACGCAACGCTCGACACCCCCGAAGGGATCGACCGTGCATTCGCGAGGCTCGACACGATCAAGGACGAAGTCGTCTGGTGGGAGGCGGGCGCACAGCCGCCGCAGATGCTGGCGGACGGCGAGGTCGTGATGAGCTCTGCCTTCAACGGCCGGATTTTCAACGCCCAGGTGATTGAAGAGCAGCCGTTCGTCATCGTCTGGGACGGACAGGTGCTCGATGTCGGCCAGATGGGAATCGTCGCGGGGACACGGAACTACGAGGCGGCGCTTGCGTTCGTCCGGTTCGCGACGACGGCCCGGTCGATGGCGCGGCTCGGACGCTACATCTCCTACAGCCCGACGCGGCGTTCGGCGGCGCCGCTCATCACGACGCATTTCGACACTGGCGTCGAGATGGACCCGCACATGCCGGCGACGCCGGAACACCTGGAGAGGGCCCTCCAGAACGACTGGCGGTGGTGGAGCGACCACCAGGACGAATTGAACGAACGCTTCGCCGCCTGGCTCGCGCAGTGACCCGCTGAGATGCTCACCCGACCGCAGTTGCGCGCCGTCGGCCTGACGCTACCCCTCGTCGCATTCATCGGCGTCACCTTTCTGGCGCCGCTCGCCGTCATGTTGTCGCGCAGCGTCTACGACCCGGTGGTGGCAAATGCGCTGTCCGAGACGGTCGGCCGCCTGCAGGAGTGGGATCGCTCCGGGCTGCCGGACGAGGCGACGTTCGCCGCGGCGGGGCGCGAGTTGCGGCAGGCGCGCGATGCGCGGGCGATCGGCCGGGTAGCGGGCCGCGTCAACCGCGTGAGCGGCGGTCTCCGGAGCGTCCTCGTCCGGACCGCCCGCAGTCTGCCGGACGGGGAGGGACCGCCCGCCGGCGGCTGGCGGGCCGCGTTCGTGGCGGCCGATCCGGCGTGGGCCGATCCCGCCACGTGGCGCGCGGTCGCCACGGCGGGGGACCGTTTCACGATCCGCCACTATCTCAATGCGCTCGATCTCGATCGCGGGGCGGACGGCGCCATTGTCCGGCAGCCGCCGGAGCGGCGCATCTACCTGCCGCTCCTGTGGCGGACCCTGCTCGTCAGCCTCGGCATCACCGGCCTCTGCCTGCTGCTCGGCTACCCGATAGCGCACCTGATCGCGCAGGCGCCGCCCCGTCGCGCCAACCTGTTGCTCGCCCTGGTCCTCGTCCCGTTCTGGACGTCGCTCCTGGTCAGGACCACCGCGTGGATCGTCCTCCTGCAGCAGCAGGGGGTCATCAACGACGTGCTGGTGGCGATCGGTTTCGTGCCGGACAGCGCTCGACTCGCGATGGTCTACAACATGACCGGCACCGCCGTCGCCATGACGCACGTCCTGTTGCCGTTCATGGTGCTGCCGCTCTACTCGATCATGCGCGCCATACCGCGGCAGCAGATGTCGGCCGCGGTTTCGCTGGGCGCCGGCCCCTGGCAGGCGTTCCGCCGCGTCTATTGGCCCCAGACGCTGCCGGGCGTCGGTGCGGGATCGCTCCTCGTCTTCATCCTGGCCATCGGCTACTACATCACGCCGGCCCTCGTGGGGGGACAGAGCGGCCAGTTGATCTCCAACCTGATTGCGTACCACATGCAGACGTCGCTCAACTGGGGGCTGGCCGGGGCGCTCGGCGGCGTGCTGCTCGCCTGCATCATCGCGCTGTATGTCGTGTACGACCGCCTGATCGGCATCGATCGGATGAGGTTCGGCTGAGATGGCAGCAGGCGAGACGGCAATCGCCCGTCCCCCCATGGCGCCGCAGGAGCGCGTGCTTCGCGCGATCTACCTGGGCGTCTGCACGCTGATCTTCGTCTTCCTGGTGGCGCCGATCCTGGTGATCGTCCCGCTCAGTTTCAACGCCGAGCCGTACTTCACGTTCACCGAAGGCATGCTGCGGCTCGACCCGGACGCCTGGTCACTGCGCTGGTACCGGGAGATCGCGGCCGGCGGCACGTGGACCGGCCCGCTCGCCAACAGCCTGCTGATCGGTGTGGCCGCCACCGCGCTGGCCACCACGCTCGGCACGCTGGCGGCGCTCGGACTCGCCAGTCCCGCGATGCCGATGCGCCGCTTCGTGACGGCGCTGCTGATCTCGCCGATGGTGACGCCGGTGATCATCTCCGCCACCGGGATGTTCTTCTTCTATTCCGACCTGCGGCTCACGCAGACCCATGTCGGCATCATCCTGGCCCACGCGGCCCTCGGGACGCCGTTCGTCGTGATCACCGTCACCGCAACGCTCTCCGCGTTCGACCCCACCCTGCTGCGCGCCGCCGCCAGCCTGGGAGCGAGCCCGCTCTATGCCTTCCGTCGCGTGCAGTTGCCGCTGATCGCTCCCGGCGTCCTGTCCGGCGGGTTGTTCGCCTTCGCCGCGTCGTTCGACGAAGTCGTGGTCGTGCTGTTCATGGCGGGCGGCGGCCAGCGCACCATTCCGCGGCAGATGTGGTCGGGCATCCGCGAGCAGATCAGCCCCGCCATCCTCGCCGTCGCCACGTTCCTCGTCCTCTTCGCGGTCCTTCTTCTGATTACGGTCGAGTACCTGCGCCGGCGAAACGCCACGACGTCCTGACGGCACGGGACTGCGCCGGAGTCCACGCCGCACGGGTGTGTTTTCCGCGACGCCAGTCGCAGCGGCCATGGTGGTCCGGGAGCCCTCTCCCGCCTACGTGGTCGATGCCGCCGCGGCCGCGTCGACGATTCACGTGGTCGTGACGGAGAGCGAGGGCTGGTACGTGGCCGAGTGCATGGAGGCGGCGGTCGTGACGCAGGGTCGCACCCTGGACGAGCTGGTCGGCAACCTGCGCGAGGCGGTTGGCCTGTCGCACGCGGGGGCGCCACGCGACCCTGGTTCGGGTCGGGCCGACCGGTGCCCGCCAGGTCGTTACGGTGCCGATGCATCGGCAGCTTGCGCTTGGCGCCCTGCGCGCCATCTGCCGGCGTGTCGCGCGGTTCGTCCCCGAAGGAGACCTGAAGGCGGGTTTCTTCACCGACTGAGGCACGTCGAGATACGTTCCTTCCTGACCTACCGGTGCCCCGGATAGCGCAGCATGCGGAGGCCGTTGAAGGTCACGAGGAGTGACGCGCCCATGTCGGCGGCGACGGCCATCCAGAGCGTGGCGGCGCCGAAGGCCATGACGACGAGGAACAGCGCCTTGGCGCCGAGGGCCAACGCGATGTTCTCGATGATGCGCGTGCGGGCCCGGCGCGCGTGATCGATCAGGAACGGCAGGAGGCGGAGGTCGGGGCGCATGAGCACGACGTCGGCCGATTCGACGGCGAGGTCGGTCGCGCTCTTGCCCAGGGCGATGCCAACGGACGAGGCGACAAGGGCCGGGCTGTCGTTGATGCCGTCGCCCGCCATGGCCGTGGCGCCGCGATCGGCGCGCAGCTCGGCGATGGCGGCTGCCTTGTCTTCCGGCAGGAGTTCCGCCCGTGCGTCCGACAGTCCGACGCGGGCGGCGACGCTGCCGGCCGTCACCCGGTTGTCGCCGGTCAGCAGCACCGGGTGGATTCCCTGTGCGGCGAGCCGCGACATCGTCCAGGCCGCTTCGGACCGGATGGGGTCCGAGAGCGTCACCACGGCCCAGGGTTCCGTGCCAACCCCGCAGACGACGACCGTCCGGTCGGCGTCCGACAACTCGGTCAGCTCGCGCGGCAACTCGTCGTGCCCCAGCTTCTCGCGGGCGAACCGCGCGCTGCCGACCCAGAAGTCCTGGCCGTCCACCGTGGCCTCGGCGCCGCGTCCCTCGACCGCCGTGAAATCCGTCAGGTCGGGCGCGTCGATGCCACGGTCGCGCGCGTAGCGGACTATGGCGCGGGAGAGCGGATGCTCGCTCCGCAGCTCGATGGCCAGCAGGCGCGACAGCACGTCGCGTTCGGACCGCCCGCCGACCGGCCGGAGTTCGCGCACTTCCGGTTCGCCCTCGGTGACCACGCCGGTCTTGTCGAATGCGAAGGCGCGGATGCGCGCGAGTGACTCGAGATGAAGGCCTCCCTTGATCAGCACGCCGCGGCGTGCCGCCGCCGCGAGGCCGGCGGCGATCGTCACCGGCGTCGAGATGGCCAGGCCGCATGGACAGGAGATCAGCAGGATCAGCATCGCCTGGTAGAACCAGTAGTCCCAGGCGCCGCCCACCAGAAGGGGTGGAAGGGCGCCGACCCCGGCCGCCACGACGAACATCAGCGGCGTGTAGTAGCGCGCGAACGTGTCGATGAAGCGCTCCGACTGCGCACGGTGATGGTGGCTCTCGCCCACCATCCGGATGATCCTGGCGAGGACCGTGTCCGAGGCGGGCCGCGTCGTCCGCAGCTCGATCACGCCGTGGCCGTTCAGGGTGCCCGCGAACACCTGGTTGCCCGCCGCTTTCCAGGCCGGCGCCGACTCGCCGGTTACCAGCGCCTGATCGACGTACGAGCTGCCGGCCGTGACCACGCCGTCGCAGGGGACACGTTCGCCCGGCCGGACCCGCACATGCGCGCCCACCGCCACGCGGTCGACGGTCACGCGGTGTTCATGGTCCCCATGGATCACCGACGCCATGGCCGGCGAGATCCGGATGAGCGCGCCGATGGCTTTCCGCGCCCGCAAGGCGTTCCAGCTCTCTATGAGGCCGGATAGTCCGTACAGGAAGGCGAGGGTTCCCGCCTCCGCCCATTCCCCCAGCGTGACCGCGCCGACGACCGACACGAGGACCAGGGCGTTCATGTCGGGCCGGAGGCGCACGAGCGAACGGACCGCGGCAGGTGCGGAATGGAACAACCCTCCCGCGATGGCCATGACGAAAAGCACGAGGACGATCGGTTCAAGGCCGGCGCCGCCAAGATCGTCGGCGGTGAACGGCGCCGTCAGTTGCCCCATCTCGATGCCGTGCCACGCGAGGGCGCCGGCAAGGGCCGCGCCGCTTGTGCCGACGAGCAGGCGTCGCCCGTACTGTTCCCAGAACGAGGTGGCCGCCGGCGCTCCCGACGCATCCGCGGCCGGCGTCCAGGGGTGCGCCTTCATGCCGAGCCGCGCCACTGCCGAGGTGACCTCGTCCGGCTCGCAGAGCGCACGGTCGATGTCCACGGTCATCCGCCCCTCGATGACGTGGAACGAGAGGTTGCAGACACCGGGGCGGCCCGCCAGCTCGCGCCGGATCAGCGTCGCTTCCTTGGTGCAGTCGAGTCCCTCGATCCGGAAGTCGAGTTGCTCGGTCGCTGCGCCGCTGGCCACCTTCGCCGCTGTCGTCATCGCCTGTCTCACCTTATCCGATGCGGCCCCAGGAGGATCATGGGCCGCCCATACGTCCCTGTAGACTGTGCCGATGAAGCCTCGCCCGGCGCATCGCACCGTTGGCTCTGTCGGGGCCACGTTCGCGGCCGCCCCGGTCGCGGCCTTGCTGGCGATCGCTGCCGGCCACGCGCCCGAGGCGCAGGAAGCCGAACCCGCACGACTTCCGCTCACGGTGATGACGTTCAATATCCGGACGTCGCTCAACAGCGCGGAAGATGGCGACAACGGCTGGCCGCACCGCCGCTCGCTGGTGGCCGACACGATTGCCCGCATCGCACCGGAGGTGGCGGGCTTGCAGGAAGCGCTCGCCGATCAGCTCGATTACCTCTCGGCGAAGCTGCCCGACTATCGCTGGATCGGCGTCGATCGCGGCCTGAACGGCGGTCGGGGCCTGAGCGAACACGTGCCGATCTTCTACCGGCACCGCGAGCTATTGCCGGTCGAGTCGGGCACCTTCTGGCTCTCGCCGACACCGGGCGGGCCAACCGGCGCCGGCTTCCGCCGCCGCGTTTCTCGCATCGTCACGTGGGCGCATTTCCATCACGTTGCCTCGGACCGCCGTTTCTACGTCTACAACACGCATCTGACGCTCCGGCAGGGAGAGCGGCAGGTGAACTCCGCCGCGATGATCGCGGAACGGGTCGGCGCGCTTCCCGCGGACACGCCGGTTCTGGCCATCGGTGACTTCAACTCGACGGCAGAGAACAGCGATACGTGGCGAGCGGCGACGGCGACCGGCCTGCGCGACGCCTGGCTTCTCGCGGATCGCACGCTCGGCCCGGCCCGAACGTCCAGCGACTTCCGTCCGCCGGAGCGGGCGAACGAGGGCCGTATCGACTGGATCCTCGTGGGCGGGCCGATTGGGGTCCGCTCGGTCGAAACCGTCATCGATCACGACAACGGGCGGTACCCCTCCGACCACTACCCGGTCGTCGCGCGCGTCGTCCTGCGCTGACGCGGCGGCGACCGGGCTTCGTTCGGCTAGAAGAACCGAACGGAATAGCCCACCCGCACGCCGCGGCCGATCTCTGGCGCCAGGTCCTTGATGAACGACGTGTGGTTGCGGTACGTCGCGTTCGTCAGGTTGTAGCCGGTGACGCTCAGGATGTGCGCGGTGTGCTGGCGCGGCCAGACATACGACGCCCGCAGGTTGACTACCGAGTAGCCGTCGGTTGCCGTCTCGCCGTGGTACACCTGGTCCTGCGCGCCGGCGAACTCCAGTTCCGGGCTGAACGTGAACCCGCCGACCGGCACGTCCAGGCTCAGGGTGCCGCGCAGCGGCGGAATCCGCGGCAGCGGCTCGTCGGTCGCGGTGAGCCGCGCATCGACGTAGCCCAGGCCGAGGGTTACCCACGCGCTCTCCGCCAGTCGGACGCTGCTCCGGGCGTCGAACCCGACGAACCGGCTGTCGCCCTGCGTGAAGTCGAGCACCATCAGGTTGTCCTCCACCTCGTCGGTCCGTTCGCCGTAGATGAAGTTGTTGATGCCGTAGGTGTAGAAGTTCAGTTCGCTCCGGACGCGGTCCGACCGGTGGCGCAGGCTCAGGTCGAGGCCAAGCGTCGTTTCCGCGGCCAGGTCCGGGTTGCCCACCTCGAAGGCCAGGTTCCCGACGTGCGGGCCGAAGTTGTACAGCTCCTCGAGCGCCGGTGCGCGGTGCGACTGGGTCAAATTGGCCACGAACGCGGTGTCGGCGCCCAGGTCGGCATGCAGGCCGAACGAGGCCGACGCGCCGAGGAAGTCGCGGTCACGCGGGTCCGGCGCCTCGAGGTGATGTTCCTCCTCGTCGTGGTCGTCGTCGTGGTCATCCTCGTCATGACCGTGGTCGTCGTCGTGGTCGTCGGCGTGGTCGTCGTCGTCGTCGGCGTGGTCGTCGTCGTGATCGTCGTCGTGATCGTCGTCGTGATCGTCGTCGTCGTGGTCGTCTTCGTCGTGATCGTCTTCGTCGTGATCGTCGTCGTGCGCATGTCCGCCGGTCCGTTCCATGGCCCGGTAGTCGTTCTGCTCGACACGCGCGCCGAACTGCAGCCGGACGCGTCCGAGGTTCAGCTCCTCGTAGGCGAAGGCTGCGAACGACGTCTGGTCGGTCCGCGGCGCGAGGGCCTCGACCCCGACCGCCTCGAAGTCGCGGAACTGCGCCCAGGCGCCGAACTTGCCCGCCAGCCGCTCGGTCTGGCTCTGATCCACCTCGGCGCGAACCAGCGTCGTCCGGTTGGTGAACATCGTGCCGATGCTTTCGATCCCTTCATCGATCTCCAGTTCGTCGTGTTCCCAGTCGATCATGCTCACGCTGAGCTGGATGCCGTCGATGAGGCTGTTGTCCAGGTTGCGGGCTCCGATGTCGAACCGGCCGACGCGGCGCCGCGAGTCGAGATCGATCGCTATCTCGTCCTCATGGCCTTCTTCGTCGCCGTGGTCATCCTCTTCCTCGTGATCGTGATCGTCCTCGTCCTCGTGGCCGTGGTCGTCTTCCTCCACTTGGTGGCCGTGAAATTCGCCCGCGAACGGAACGCCGTAGCGGCCGTTCTCCATCGTGATGCCGCCACTCGCGAAGAAGTTGCCGCCGAAGTAGCCGACACCCGCCTGTCCGTTCGTCAGTTCGGTGGCGGAGTTCTCGATCGTTCCCTCGGGTGTCTGGTAATCACCGGTTCGGCGCGTACTGCCGCCCGCCCAGAACAGGACGTTCCCCTGCGCGTGCTGGACGCTGCCGTTCGTGCCGAGCTGACTGTTGGCGCTACCGCTGTCGGCGTTGAACTGCGCTCGTGTGCCTGAGAAAAGCGAGTCGCGGTAGCTCTCGTGGGGCGTCACGATGTTGACCAGGCCGCCCACCGCGTTCGATCCGTAAAGCAGAGTCGCGGGGCCGCGGACGATCTCGATCCGCTCGGCCGTGTTCGGGTCGATGGTCACACCGTGATCACCGGACTGGCTGGAGAGGTCGCCGGTTCGGACACCGTCCTGAAGGATCAGCACGCGGTCGCCGTCGAAGCCGCGGATTATGGGGCGGCTGGATCCGGGACCGAAGCTCCGACTGGCGACGCCCGGTTCCTTGCGCAGCGCATCGCCCAGACTTCCCTCCGCGTTGCCGACGATGTCGAACGAGTCAAGCGTCGTTACGGCGTTGAACGCCTCGAACGTGGGTTCCGCGCCGGCGACCGACGCGGTGACGGTCACGTCCTCGTGGACGGGCGACAGCCCGAGCGCGAAGTCTACGGTCGCTTCTCCACCTGCCGGGACGCTCACCATCTGCCGTCCCGCCGTCAGGTGCTCGCGCTGCGCGAGCACCTCGTAGTCGCCGGGCGGCACGTTCTCGACCGTGAACCTGCCGTCTTCGTCGGTCAATGCGAACGCTCCGGACCCGACCACCAGAATCACCGCCCCGTGGATCGGGCCTCCCGTATCCGCCAACGTTACCGTGCCGCTCACCCTGCCGGTTTCCTGTGCGGCGGCGGGCGCGGCCATGCTACTCATCATCAGGGCGGCGGCCACGACCGCCGCCACGCTTGTCAATCTCATCTTCCTGCACTCCATGGTCGAACTCCCCACCGCGAGCGACTGCTCGCATTCCTTCCCGGTTTGCGGATGGCTGGCGGATGGCCGGGGAACGCTCGAAATGAGCGATCCGGAACCCGCCTCATGTCGGGCGGATGCGCTCGCCGCGTCGCGAACGGGTAGCGGCGATGTCGCCGGTCAGAGCCAGCCGAGGTGCGAAAGGCGGCTACGCGGGCGGGGCGCGGGCGAGGAGGCGAGAGATGTGGCCAGAGGCGACCCATCCGGCGTGCGGAACGGGGACGAGCAGTCTCGGAGTGTCCATCGAGCCGATCTGGATCGATACGGTCAGGTCGGCCGCCGGCTGATGCCGGAACTGGCAGACCGCGCAATCCTGATCGCCGGCGTGCTCTTCGTGCCAGACGACCCTGCTGGAAGTGGCGCCGACCAGCGCGATCGCCAGGGCGGCGATCAGCATGCGCCAGTCCGGGCCGCGACGTGCAAGCCCCCTGCGCGTGAATCCTCCTGCGGCCATTCAGCCTTTGACGGTAGCAGAAGGCCGCGACTGCCGACAAGGACTAGCAGCGCGGGGACCGGCTCCTAGCTGGACAGGTCGACGCCGACGGGGCAGTGGTCGGAACCGGTCACGTGCGGCCAGATGAACGCGCTGGTCACCCGCCGGTCCGCGGCGGGGGAGGCCAGCACGTAGTCGATGCGCCAGCCGACGTTGTTTTCTCTCGCCCCGCCCCATTGCCGCCACCAGGTGTAGTGGCCCGCCTCGTCCGGATGCCGCGCCCGGAACGTGTCCACCCAGCCCGCGTCGATCCAGCGGGTCAACTCCGCGCGTTCCTCGGGCAGGAAGCCGCTGGTCCGCGCGTTGGCGCCGGGGCGGGCGAGATCGATCGGCTCGTGTGCCGTGTTGTAGTCGCCGACGACGAGCACCGGTCCGCGTCGGCGCAGGTGCTGGAGCCGGTCGAACAGGGCCGCGTAGAAGTCGAGCTTGTAGGGGACGCGGCTGTTGTCTCGGTCCCGGCCGCTCCCCTTCGGAAAATAGACCGACGCCACCGCCAGACGTCCGAAGCGGGCGATGATCAGTCTCCCCTCGGCATCGAAGCGCGGCTCGCCCAGGGCGGTTTCGACGCGTGCGGGCGGCTCGAGGGAGTAGAGGGCGACGCCGCTGTAGCCGGGGCGCTCCGCCGGCGAGAAGACCGCGTGCCAGCCGTCCGGCGCGCGCACCTCCGGCTCCAGTTGGTGCTCGAAGGCGCGCACCTCCTGGAGGCCGACGATGTCGGCGTCGGCAGCGGCAAGGAACCGGCGGAAGCCCTTTCTGGCGCACGCGCGGAGACCGTTTACGTTCCAACTCACGACACGCATGACGAAGATGTTATTCGCAGGCGGTCGCCAGCTACCGGCTACACGTTGTCCGGCCGCCTTGCGGGCGTCGCGTCGGGGACGATGGGGCGCGTACGCTAGCCTTCCTTCTCCTCGTACTGCTCGCGGAGCTTCGCGACGATGGACGGATCTGCCAGCGTCGTGACGTCGCCCAGCGCCTTGCCGGCCGCGATGTCGCGGAGCAGGCGGCGCATGATCTTGCCGGAGCGGGTCTTCGGCAGATCGACGGTCCAGAGAATCTCGTCCGGTTTGGCGATGGCGCCGATCTTCGTGGCGACGTGCTGCCGGAGTTCCTCCACCTTCTCGTCCGACGACTGGACTCCCTCCTTGAGGGTGACGAAGGCGCAGATCCCCTGCCCCTTGATCTCGTGTTCCTTGCCGACGACGGCCGCTTCGGCCACCTCCTGGTGATCGACGAGGGCGCTCTCGACCTCCATCGTGCCGACCCGGTGGCCGGCGACGTTGAGGACGTCGTCGACGCGGCCGAGCAGCCAGAAGTAGCCGTCGTCGTCCACCTTCGCCCCGTCGCCGGTGACGTAGGTGGCGTGGCCCCAGCGGCCCCAGTAGGTGGCGACGTAGCGGTCGTGGTCGCCGTAGATGGTCCGCAGCATGGACGGCCAGGGGCGCGTCTGCACCAGGTAGCCGCCGCCCACCTTCACCTCTTCGCCGGCTTCGGTCACGACCGCCGGCCGCAGGCCCGGGAACGGCCGCGAGGCGGAGCCCGGCTTGAGGGTGGTCAGCCCCGGCAGCGGCGTGATGAGAATGCTGCCGGTCTCGGTCTGCCACCAGGTGTCGACAATCGGGCAGCGTCCGCCCCCGACATGCTGGTGGTACCACATCCACGCTTCGGGGTTGATCGGCTCGCCGACGGATCCGATCAGCCGCAGCGTGCTCAGGTCATGCTTCGCGACATGCTCCGGGCCCCACTTCATGAAGGCGCGGATGGCGGTGGGCGCCGTGTAGAAGATGGTCGCCTTGTGGCGCTCGATGATGTCCCAGAAGCGATCCCGGCCCGGCGTGTCCGGCGCGCCCTCGTACATGACGCAGGTGGCGCCGTTGGCGAGCGGGCCGTAGACCAGGTAGCTGTGCCCGGTCACCCAGCCGATGTCGGCGCTGCACCAGTAGATGTCGTCTTCCTTCAGGTCGAACACCCACTTGGTCGTGATGTAGGTCCCGGTGAGATAGCCGCCGGTCGTGTGCGCGATTCCCTTCGGCTTGCCGGTCGTGCCTGACGTATAGAGCGTGAACAGCAGGTCCTCGGCGTCGTTCTCGCGCGCCTCGCACGTGTCCGACACCTGCCCCATCAGCTCGTGGTACCAGTGGTCGCGGCCGGCCACCACCTGGAACGGCGTCTCGAGCCCCTCGCGCTTCACCAGCAGCACCGCCTCGACGCTCGGCGCGCCGTCGAGCGCCGCGTCCGAGATCTCCTTGAGCGGCACGACGCCGCCCCGGCGGAATCCGCCGTCGGCGGTGACGAGCAGCTTGGCCTGCATGTCGTTGATCCGGTCGCGGAGCGATTCGGCGGAGAAGCCGCCGAACACGACGCTGTGCACGGCGCCGATCCGCGCGCAGGCGAGCATCACGATCGGCAGCTCCGGGACCATCGGCAGGTAGACCGCCACGCGGTCGCCATGGCCGACGCCCAGCTTCTTGAGGACGTTGGCGCACTTCTGGACCTCGACGTGCAACTCGCCGTAGGTCAGGGTCTTCTGGTCGCCCGGCTCGCCCTCCCAGACGATGGCGCGCTTGTCGCGCCGGCTGCCCAGCGCGTGGCGGTCGACGCAGTTGACGCTAGCGTTGATCTTGCCGCCGACGAACCACTTGGCGTCGGGAGGCCGCCAGTCGAGGACGGTGTCCCACGGCCGGCTCCACTCCAGCTCGCCGGCGATGCCGGCCCAGAACGCCTCCGGGTCGGCTTCCGCCCTGGCGTAGATGTCCGGGTCGTTCATGTTCGCGTTCCTTGCGAACTCCTCGGGGGGCGCGAAGACGCGATCCTCGGTCAGCAGTGCATCGAATCCGGCGGAAGTCTCGTCAGCCACAGTCTCCTCCTCGTCCGTTTGTCCTGGTCGATCTCGTCCCGGTCGCCGTCGCCGCGGCACAGCGTGGCCGCGGCGCTCTGGCGCTACAGCCGCTTGGTGGCGATCAGCAGATTGTGCAACGTCCCGTCTGCCGTCATCACGTAGTCCCACAGCACCGCTTCACGCCGGAAGCCGAGCTGCCGGAAGAATGCCTGCGCCGCCTCCTGATCGAGCGTCATGCGCGCCGTCAGCATCGTAAGGCGCATCTGCCGCGCGATCCACTCGATCTCCTCCGCCAGCAGGCGCGCCAGTCCGCGCCGCCGAGCCACCGGGGCCACCTGCAGCCGCACTTCGCCGATGTGGCGCGTCCAGCTCGTCCGGCTGTGGAGCAGGCTTACCTCGCCCACCACCCGTTCGCCGTCGAGGGCCAGCACCGTGAGCGTGCGGCCCGTCTCGATGTAGTGCGCCCAGCGCTCCACCGCATCCGGTTCGGTGATGTTCACCCGCAGGTACATCAGCTCCTCGGGGGCGAGACTGCGCGCGAAGGCGACGACCGCGTCGACGTCGTCCGGCGTCATCAGGCGGACGGTCACCGCGCCGCCGTCGGCCAGCGTGACCGGACGCGGGTAGTGTGCCGGGATGGCGTCGGGACCGGTGGCTGTGGGCTCCATCGGAATCGTCGTCTCGCGGCCTAGCGACCGTACTTCGCCTTGGCCTCCTGCCGCCGCGCGTGCAGGATCGGTTCCGTGTAGCCGCTCGGCTGTTCGCGTCCCTTGAAGATCAGGTCGCAAGCGGCCTGGTAGGCGATGCTGTCGTCGAAGTTGGGCGCCATCGGCCGGTAGTCGGGATCGCCGGCGTTCTGGCCGTCGACCACCGCCGCCATCCGCTGCAGCGTCTCCCGTACCTGCTCCTCGGTGCAGATGCCGTGGTACAGCCAGTTGCAGATGTGCTGGCTCGAGATCCGGAGCGTGGCGCGGTCTTCCATCAGGCCGATGTTGTTGATGTCAGGAACCTTGGAGCAGCCGACTCCGTGCTCGACCCACCGGACGACGTAGCCGAGTATTCCCTGCGCGTTGTTGTCCAGCTCCTGCTGAATCTCCTCCGGCGACCAGTCGGGACTCTCCTCGCGCGGGATGGTCAGGATCATGTCGAGGTCGGCGCGCGGGCGGGAACGAAGCACTTCCTGGCGCTCCGCCACGTCCACTGCGTGGTAGTGGGTCGCGTGCAGCGTCGCGGCCGTGGGGGAGGGCACCCAGGCGGTATTCGCGCCCTGTTCGGGATGGCCGATCTTCTGTTTCAGCATCTCGGCCATCAGGTCCGGCATCGCCCACATCCCCTTGCCGATCTGCGCGTGGCCGGGCAGTCCGGTCTCCAGGCCGACGTCGACGTTCCAGTCCTCGTAGGTGACCATCCAGGGGGCGGTCTTCATCTCCTTCTTGCGGATCATCGGGCCGGATTCCATCGCCGTATGCATCTCGTCGCCGGTCCGGTCGAGGAAGCCCGTATTGATGAAGAAGACCCGGTCGGCCGCGGCGCGAATGCACTCCTTCAGGTTGACGGTCGTCCGCCGCTCCTCGTCCATGATGCCGATCTTGATGGTGTGGCGGTCGAGGCCGAGGATGTCCTCCACCTGTGCGAGCGTCTGATCGCAGAAGGCGACTTCCTCCGGGCCGTGCATCTTCGGCTTCACGATGTAGATGGAGCCGGCGCGGCTGTTGTTGCCGCTCCGGACGTCATGGACGGCGATCAGCGACGAGATCACCGCGTCGAGAATCCCCTCCGGCGCCTCGTTGCCCTCGCTGTCGAGGATGGCCGGATTCGTCATCAGGTGGCCGACGTTCCGGATCAGCATCAGGCTGATGCCGGGCAGGGTGGCTGTCGACCCGTCGGGTGCGGTGTACTCGCGCGGGGCGTTCATCGCGCGGTCCACCGTCCGTCCGCCCTTGTCGAACGACGCCGTCAGCGTCCCCCTGATTAGCCCGAGCCAGTTCCGATAGGCGTGCACCTTGTCCTCGGCGTCGACGCACGACACGGAATCCTCAAGGTCCATGATCGTGGTGGTCGCCGCTTCCAGGACGATGTCGCGCACGCCGGCGCCGTCCACGTTGCCGACCGGATGCCCGCGGTCGATCCGGATCTCGATGTGGAGGCCGTGGTTCAGGAGGAGGACGGCGGAGGGACTGGTCGACTCGCCGCGGTAGCCGGCGAACTGCGACGCGTCGGCGAGACACTGCGTGGAGCCGTTCTTCAGCGTGACGGCGAGAGCGCCGCCGGAGACCCAGTACTGCGCCGCATCCGCGTGGCTGCCCCCCGTCAGCGGCGCCACGCGGTCGAGGAACCTGCGCGCCCACGCGATGACGCGGTCGCCCCGGACCGGGTTGTACTCGGCCGTGCGCTCGCAGCCGTTGTCCTCCGGGATGGTGTCGGTGCCGTAGAGCGCGTCATACAGACTGCCCCAGCGTGCGTTCGCCGCGTTCAGGGCGTAGCGCGCGTTGGTGACCGGGACGACGAGCTGCGGGCCGGCGACGGTCGAGATCTCCGGGTCGACGTTCGCGGTTCGGGCCGTGAAGTCGTCTCCCTCCGGCACCAGGTAGCCGATCTCGCGCAGGACGTTCTTGTATTCCTCCAGGTCGATCGTCTCGTCCCGGGCCTCGCGGTACCAGGCGTCGATTCGCCGCTGCAGCTCCTCGCGCTTGTCGAGCAACTGCCGGTTGCGCGGCGCCAGGTCGTGAACGAGCGAATCAAAGCCGGCCCAGAACGCTTCCGGGGAGACGCCGGTACCCGGCAGCGCCTCGTCGTTGATGAAGTCGTACAGCTCCCGGTCGACCTGAAGTCCGCCCGCCGCTATCCGATCGGCCATTCCTGCCCCCTGCTTCGTGTTTCGTGGGCGGACATTGCGTCCGCGCCGGCAGGAGATTCTACTCCGGGGAAGCGGATCGAGGCGTGTTCAGAGACCATCGCCCCACAGCGCCGCGAGGAAGAACTCCAGCGGCCAGATCTCGATACCGTCTTCGAGGCGCGGGCGTTCCTCGCGGCAGACGACGATGGACCGTTCAACGAGGCGCTCTTCGCGGAGCGCCCGCAGGCCGCGCAAGTGTTTCCACTGGACGTGGCGCGTCGACTTGGCCTCGATGGCGATCCGGTCGTCGAGAATGAAGTCGACTTCGTAACCGGAGCGGGAACGCCACCCGGCGAGCGGGGTGCGAGGCTTCCGGTAGTCGATCCAGGCCCGGAGCTCGAGCAGGACGTAGTGTTCGAAGAACTCGCCGAAGTCAGCGGACGCGTCGGTGATCCAGGGCAGGCGACGCAGTGCGCGGACGATTCCGGTGTCGAAGAAGTAGAACTTGGCGGTCTCGATCGCCTTGCGCCTGATGGTCCGGGGCCAGGCCGGCAACTCGAATGCGATCAGCGTGTCCCGCAGCACGTCGTACCACTGCACGACAGTCTGGCGCGGGACCTGCGCGTCACGCGCGACATTGGAGTAGTTGATCATCTGGGCGTTAGTCGTCGCCGCCGTCTGCAGGAACCGGGCGAACCGGGGCAGGCTACGGGCGAGGCCCTCAGCGGCAATCTCCTCCGTCAGGTACCGGTCGACGTACGACGCGAGTCCTTCGTCCGGGTCGTCCGAGAGGTAGTGAGGCGGGAGGAGTCCGTGGTTGATCGCCCGATCGAGCGAAAAGCGGTCACCCAGTTCGACCCAGCAGAACGGATGCATCACCCGGTCGCTGCCGCGGCCGCCGAGCATGTTGACGCCCTTGCGCCGAAGCGCCCGGGCGCTTGATCCGGTCAGGAGAAAGCGGAGGGCGCGTTCTTCGATCATGAGGTGGACTTCGTCCATGAGCGGCGGGCACTTCTGAATCTCGTCGATGCAGATCACCGTGTCGCGAAGATCGCGGGCTTCGATCTCTCGGCGAATGCGCGTCGGATCGGCCAGGATCGAGGTGAGCAGTCCCTGATCCAGCAGGGAGAAGGTGACCGTAATGGTATCGGCGAGCTGGTGCTGAACGTAGGTGGATTTCCCGGTCTGCCGTGGTCCGAACAGGAAGACCGAGCGCCGCGCCAGCAGACGCTCGAGGTCGAGGCAGCGGGGAACGAACGTCCTTTCGCCATCAAACATAGCAGTTATCATGATAATCGCTATATCTAATGGCATCAAGACCGCAGGGCGGAATGGCAACCGGGCGCCGCGGCGCGCCGCGGCTTCGTCGATGCCGCCGTGCTACGGGGCCTCGGCCGCGAATCCCTCGTAGATGGCCCGCGCCTCGTCGAACTGGGCAAAGACGTGCGCGCGTTCCCGGTCGGACCGCCATCCCGGCCAGGCGTCGGCCATCTCGCGCAGCCGGTCGATCCACCGGATGCTGTAGTCGGCTGCGGCACGGTCGCGGACAGGTTGATCGTCCACGGTGAACCAGATGGGATTGGTGAACGCCTGGGCGTAGTCCACGTCGAGCACGCCGCGCTCGGCGGGGTTGCCTTCGGCGCGCAGGTGGCACCACGTGCTCCGGTCGATGGCGACCTCCAGCGTGAACGTCGCGTTCAGACGGTCGCCGCCGAGCGGGATGTCGGCCCGTTCCTCGCCCCCGCACACGACGAAGACCCGCTCGAGCGGTTCAATCGACAGGACGCGCCCCGTCAGCTCGACGGCGCCGCCGCCCGCCGGAAGCGCAATCGTATCGCCCGGCATCCGGCCCCTCGCGGCCGGCGACCGGTCGTGCGCGGTCAGCTCGACGAGCGGGCCGTTGGAAACGAATGCGCGTCCCTCGCGCAGTCCGCGCAGCCAGGCGTCCAGGTCCAGGCCGTGGCCGCCCGTGTGGATATACGTGCGGACGGAGCCGACGAGTTTCATCCGGTGCAGGTTGCTGATGGAATCCTCGCCGCCCGTCGCGGTGATCCGCAGGCCGTTGTTCCACACGGCGTACACGGGGTAGAAGCCGGCGCGCGCGGCGTCCGACCATTCCACGGCGTCGGTGGCGCCCAGCGCGGCATCCACGATGAATCCCTTGCCGCCGCCGAGGTTGCCGTCCAGCGGATCGTCCTCTCCCGTCCAGGCGTGGACGTAGCCGACCGTCGCGCCCTGCGCCTTCGCCTTCCGGAACATGTCGGTGTTGCTGGGGTAGAGGCTCTCGATGGCGGTCCCTTCGTAGCCCATCGTGAAGGGGGAGAGCAGGTGGTCGCGCATGCCGAACATGAAGACGTGGCCGTAGAAGGGCGGGCGGTATTCCTGTCCGACCACCAGCAGGCGCTCCGGCGTCGAGACCGGATGCGGGCCGCCGCCGGGAACGAAGAACTGGTAGTCGAGGATGCGGTTGTCCTTGTTCGCCACCTGCTCGGCGACCACATCCTGGTCCTCGGCGTCCGACATCATCATCAGGTTCTCGAGGGTGTTGTGCAGGTTGCCGCCGTAGTTCATGTGGACATGCGTGGAGCCGCTGTACCAGCCGCGGGCCGCCATGTCGGTCATCCGGCGGAGATCGACGGTCACCTCCGTGACGGCGTCGGCCGCGATGTCGGCGGTCACTTCCTCCGGCCAGTACTCGAAGCCCTTGACCGCCGTCAGGTTGGCCCGTCCCGCCGGCAGCTCGACCATGAACCGTCCCGTCTGGTGGAAGGCGTGGTCGCCGGCGACGCCTATCCGCGCGTAGGCGTCGTGCGGGGCGTAGAACTTGCCGTCGGCCGCGGTCAGGTGGATGCGTGACGCGGCAGGGGCGCCGGTCGCCGCGTCGCGCGTCGTCACCGACAGCACTCCCATCGGCCGTTTCCAGCGCCGGTGCGCGATGGTGACGGTTCGCAGCGCGCCGCCGTGCGTCTCGAGCAGCGCCAGTTGCGGCAGTCCTCCCTCGTTGGTGATGAAGGCGATCCACTCGTCGTCGGGCGACCACCGGGGATGGAAGGCGTCGTGCTGGAAGAACGTGATCTTGTACGGCTCGCCGCCCACGGTCGGCTGCACGTACAGGTTGTTGAACTGATCCGCAGCGCCGCTGGTCGACGAATAGACGAAGCGCCGGCCGTCGCTCGCCACGTCGGGACGCGTCCGGTAGAGGGTCTGTTCCCGAAGCACGGTGGTCGCCTCGCCGATGCCGCCGGCTCGCGCGGGCACGCGGAGGACGTTGCCGGAGCCGAGCGCGATGTCGCGGTTCGAGACCAGCAGCAACTCGTCGCCGGCCGGCAGCCAGGCGGGCGTCAGGTGCATGTCCCAGGGACCGAAGTAGAGTCGGTTCCGCCCGAAGTCGTTGTCGCGGGTCACCGCGATCGGCTCGCCGCTCCACTGGCCGCCAGCGATCGGGCGGATGTAGACGTTGAAGTAGCCGTTCGGCGTCGTGGCGACGTAGGCGATTCGGCTGCCGTCCGGCGAGAACACCGGGTCGGCGTAGATCTGATCGTCGTCGGTGAGCGCGTGCGTGGCGCCGGTCGCGACGTTCAGCATCTCGAGCTGGATCCGCGCGCCGTCGTGATCGGCGGTGTAGACGATCCACTCGCCGTCGGGCGACCAGTCGGGCGACGAGTGGTAGCTGTCGCCGGTAGTCAGCTCGTCGGCGACGCCGGTCTCCGGGTCGACCCGCCAGATCGATCCGGCCATCGCCACCGCGATGGACGCGCCGTCCGGCGCCCACACGGGCGCCCACGGCGTGGAACTGGGCGCCGGAGGGAAGTAGAAGTTGAACATGTAGTTGCCGCCATGCCGGGAGGCCGGATAACGGCTCGCCTGGGCGCCGAGGGGAAGCGGCGCGAGGGCGGCGAGCAGCGAAACGGCGAGTAGTGCGGCGGCGCTGCCGAGGAATCGTCTGTCCATATCGGCATTGTAGTCAGCCGGCCCCGGGCTTCCGGGCGCCGCGCCCGATCCGCGGGCGGCATATCATGGCCGCATGCACGGATTCCCGGAGAAGGGCCGGGCCGCCGGCGTCGTGCTCGTCTGCGCCTTGTTGAGTTCCGCCGCCCGTGGTGAAACCCCGGCTGCGTTCCACCAGGCTCTGCTCGCCGTGGCGGACGGGGAGGAGTCGTACCAATCGCGGTGCTCGCTGTGTCACGGCGGGGACGGCGCCGGATCGGACCGCGCGCGCTCGATCCTGCCCGTCGTGCATGCGCGCGGGGCCGGCGATCTGGCGCGCATCATCACCGACGGAAACCCCGCCCGCGGCATGCCCGCATTCGATCTCGGGGCCGACGAGCTCGACCCGCTCATCGCGTACCTGAAGGAACTCGCGGCCACGGCGGCGCCGGCTGCCCGCGACCCGCGCGCTCCCCGTCCGCGGCCGGGCGAACTGCCCCTCGCCGCCGGCGGCACGGCGGCCGGCACCATCCTGAACGAGAGTGGCTTCGACGCGCAGCTCCGGACGGACGACGGGAACATCCGCCTGATGCGGCGGGAGGGTGACGTCTGGCGGGAGGCCCCGATCGAACCCTTCACGGATTGGCCTTCGTACCACGGCAGCGACAGCGGGAACCGGCACAGCCCGCTCGATCGGATCCGCCGTGACAACGTGGACCGCCTGGCGCTGGAGTGGTTCTACCCGATTCCCGACATGCCGATGATCGAGGGGACCCCGGTCGTGATCGCCGGGGTGATGTACGTCACCGCGGTGAATCAGGTGTACGCGCTCGACGCGGCGACGGGCCGCGAAATCTGGCGCTACGCGCAGCCGCGCACCGAGGGACTGGTCGGCGACCCGGCGATCGGGTTGAACCGAGGCGTCGCGGTGCGTGGCGACCGCGTCTTCACGGTTACGGACCACGCCCACGTCATTGCCCTCGACCGGTTTACTGGCGAGCTGATCTGGGACACCGAGATGGACGACTACCGCGAACACTACGGCGCGGTGGCGGCGCCGCTCGTCGTGGGCAACCTGGTGGTCGCCGGCATCAGCGCCGGCGACACCGGACTGCGCGGGTTCCTCGACGCCTTCCACGCCGACACCGGCGAGCGCGCCTGGCGGTTCTGGACGATTCCGGCGCCGGGGGAGCCGGGCTCCGAGACCTGGGGCGACCCGGAGGTGCTGCGGCGCGGCTGCGGCGCGACGTGGCTCACTGGCAGCTACGACGCCGAGCTCGACCTGCTCTACTGGGCGACGGGCAATCCGTGCCCCGACCTGAACGGCGACCGCCGCCCGGGTGACAACCTCTACACGAACTCAGTGGTGGCGCTGCGGCCGGAGACCGGCGAGATGGTCTGGTACTTCCAGTTCACGCCGCACGACACGCACGACTGGGACGCACAGGAGCCGCTGCTGCTGATCGACGAGGAGTTCCACGGCCAGCCGCGCAAGCTGCTCGTCCAAGGCAACCGCAACGGCTTTTTCTACGTGCTCGATCGAACGAACGGACGGTTTCTCCTCGGCGAGCCGTTCGTCAACCAGACCTGGGCCGACGGCCTCGACGATTCGGGCCGGCCAGTCGTGCGGCCCGGCACCGACCCGACCGAGGAAGGGACCGACGTCTGCCCGGCGATCCGCGGCGCCACCAACTGGTGGGCGACGAGCTATCACCCCGGAACCGGGCTGTTCTACCTGCTGGCCCACGAATCGTGCATGACCTACACGAAGAACGATCAGGACTGGCAGCGGGGCCGGAGCTGGCTCGGCGGCACCGTCCGCCTCGCGGACGGATCCCCCAACCAGAAGTTCATCCGGGCCATCGACATCCAGACCGGCCGGACGGTCTGGAGCTACGCGCAGACAGGACAAGCGCAAACCTACTCCGGCGTCCTGTCGACCGACGGCGACCTGATCTTCTTCGGCGAGGACAGTGGAGCGTTCGCGGCGCTCGACGCGGCGAGCGGCGCGCCGCTCTGGCACATCCCGCTCAACCAGGACTGGAAAGCGTCGCCGATGACCTACGAGGTCGGCGGCCGGCAGTACGTCGCCATCGCGTCGGGCCTTGGATTCTGGGCGTTCGCGCTCCCCGAGTGATGGCGGTCGCATCCCGCGGGTTCACGGACCTGCGCGCGTTCATCGAGCAGCTCCGGCGTGACGGCGACCTCGCGGTAATCGACGCGCCGGTCGATCCGGTCCTGGAGGCGGCGGAGATTCACCGGAGGGTGATCGCGGCGGGCGGCCCGGCGCTGCTGTTCACCAACGTCGCCGGCGCGGCGTTCCCCCTGGTCACCAACCTGTTCGGCTCCGCGCGCCGTGCCGAGCTGGCCTTCGGAACGCGGCCGCTGGAGTTCATCCGGCGTGTGGTCGAGCTGGCCGAAACGATCATGCCGCCGACGCCGGGGAAGCTCTGGGAGGCACGTGACGTCGCCGGTTCGCTCCTTCGGATCGGGACGCGGCCGCGGCGCATCGCGCCGGTCGCCGAGGTCGTGACGGGCGACGTGCGGCTCGACCGGTTGCCCGCCATCACCTGCTGGCCCGAGGACGGCGGGCCGTTCATCACCCTGCCCCTCGTCTACACCGAGCATCCGGATCGTCCGGGCCACAACCTGGGGATGTACCGCCTGCACGTCCACGACGCGCGATCGACCGGCATGCACTGGCAGATCGGCAAGGGGGGCGGCTTTCACTACGCGGCGGCGGAGGCGCGCGGCGAGGCGCTGCCGGCGACCGTCTTCCTGGGCGGACCGCCCGCCCTGATGCTGGCCGCCATCGCGCCGCTGCCGGAGAACGTGCCGGAGCTGATGCTCGCCTCGCTGCTGGCGGGCGAGCGCCTGCCGGTGGTGGACGGTCTCGGGCCGCACCGCCTGATCGGCAACGCCGAGTTCGCTCTCATCGGGTCCGTCGCCCCCCACGTGCGGCGGCCGGAAGGACCGTTCGGCGATCACTACGGCTACTACTCGCTGGCCCACGATTATCCGGTGCTGACCGTCGAGCGGATCGCGCACCGGCGTGACGCCATCTACCCGGCGACCGTCGTCGGCAAGCCGCGCCAGGAGGACTTCTTCATAGGCGATCTTCTCCAGGAGCTGCTTTCGCCGCTGTTCCCGCTGGTGATGCCGGGCGTCGTCGATCTCTGGTCGTACGGCGAGACCGGCTACCACTCGCTCGGCGCCGCCGTGGTGCGCCAGCGCTATGCGCGCGAGGCGATGGCGAGCGCGTTCCGGATCCTGGGGGAGGGCCAGCTCTCGCTCACCAAGTTCCTGCTCGTCACGGATCAGCCGGTCGACCTGCGCGACTTCCGCCGCACGCTGGTCCACCTGCTGGAGCGGACCAATCCCGAGACCGACCTCTACGTCTTCTCGAACCTGTCGATGGACACCCTCGACTACACCGGTCCGGAGGTGAACCGGGGATCCAAGGGGGTCTGGCTCGGCCTCGGGCCGCCGGTCCGGACGTTGCCGGAAGCGTTCTCTGCCCCGGAGCTGCCGCAGGGGGTTACGGCCGTTCACATGTTCTGCCCCGGCTGCCTCGTCGTGGGCGCGCCCGGCTATGCGTCGGAACCCGATGCCGCCGCCCGTCTGGCCGCGGCGCCGGCGTTCCGCGACTGGCCTCTCGTCGTTCTGACCGACGAACCGGACCGCGCCGCCGCCTCGCCGATGAACTTCCTCTGGACGACGTTCACCCGCTTCGAGCCGGCCGCCGACATCCATGCCGCCGCCACGCGGGTCGTGCGGCACCACCTCGTCTACACGCCGCCCATCGTGATCGACGCACGGCTCAAGCCATCGTTCCCCAAGGAACTGACCTGCCGGCCCGATATCGCCCGCCGCGTCAGCGATCGCTGGACCGAGTACTTCCCGGACGGTGGCGTCGAGATGGGGGATTCGGAGCGCGCGTCGCTCGATCCGCCGGCCTGACCGGCGCGCCGCTCCTCGGTGGCGGCGGGAGCCCGCCGTTGAGTCGGAATACCCGTTACGATTCCCCGGCGGGGCTGACCGGGCGCTTTTACCCGGACCCGCGCCGGCATGAGTGATTCCCGTCATCTTGATGAAGACGACCCGCTACTTCGACGAGCAGGTACGCCGCAAGCGCCCGTACATCGATCCCGCGTGGTGCGTCGACGTAATCGCCGCACCGCTCCGGCGCGACACGCAGCCGGACGGTCGCGTCCGTTTCTGGGGCGAGGTGACACCCGGCGGCGAGACCGGCCCGCGCGTTCTCCGCGTGGTGACGCTGGACGACGGTGAGACAATCCACAATGCCTTTTTCGATCGTGGCTTTCGAAGGGATGCGTCATGAAGCTTCACTACTACCCGGAGACTGACAGCCTGTACGTCGAACTCAAAGCTGGCCCCGGCGTGGAAACACGTGAAGTGTCAGCCGGGATCAACGTTGATCTCGACGCCCGGGGCAACGTGGTGGGGTTCGATATCGACAACGCCTCCGCGACGCTCGATCTGGCCACGCTCGAAACCCGAGCGCTGCCCGTGCGGTCGTACAGGGCTGTCTGAGCGTCCGTCGTACTGCGCCCATGCCCAAGAGGCCATCCCGCAAGACCGTCGAGACCTTCAGGCACGAGCTGGTCAAGCACACGAGGCTAGTGATTCGCATCGGTGGGCGACGGCTGTAGAAGCAAGAGAGGAATACTGCTCGACATCAGCGGCAAGCATCAGCGTGGCTGTGATGGTCGCGGCGATGTCTTGACCTGTGCAAACGACAACGAGTCGTTTGGACACACTGCGTATGTGCTGAGCCTCGTGCTGTCCAACCTGCGATCGTTGTCGCCCGTACTCGGCGGCTTGGAACGCCATCCGTGCGATGCCGAGGTGCGGCGGGAGAAATCGTTGAAGGGGCACCTGAGGGCGTTCAGGAGCCGATGGTCGGGACACAACCGGTCCGGATTGGCCGACAATAGGGCCATGAGAGTCGTCGATGTCGCCGAGTTCAAGAGCCACCTCAAGGAGCACCTCGCGGCCGTGGCGAACGGCGAGCAGGTGGATCTGACTGCGCCCATGATTCCAGCCATCCGCCAGTGAAGACCGTCTGGGGATCGTGACCGTGACCGGCGCCGCCATCCGCCTCGTTCTCGCCGCCTTGACGCTTCCCGGCGCGGCCGGCAGCGGCGCGCCGGACACCATCGCGTCGGCCGGCGACCTGATCGAAGCGCTCTCGGGCGGACGCCTTTCGGTCGAGGTGGACACGGAAGGCGGATCCTGCGGCGCGCCTGACGCCTGTCTCGACGCGCTCGCGGCGGGCGACATCGACCTCTATCTGGCGTCGACACCCGAAGCGGCCCGCCTGGTGCCGGAGTTCCACGTCCTCGACGTGCCATACCTGTTGGAGTCCGACGCGGTGGTGGAGCTGGTTTTCACCGGAGTCTTCTTCGAGCGGATGCGCGATGCCCTGCTGGAGGAATCCGGCTTCCGGCTGCTGGGGCTCTCCGGCGGGGGCGGCTGGCGCGGCATCGCGACCGGCGCGGGGCCGGTGCGCGGCCCCGACGATCTGCGCGGCGTCACGCTCGGGACGGACGAATCGCCGGTGCTGGCGGCGTGGGCGCGCGCCGTCGGCGCGACACCGGCGCCGGTCGCGTGGAGCAATCGCGCCGCCGCCGGGCCGGACGGGGCCATGGCGGGCCGGGCCGGCAGCGTGATCGACCTCGCGGCGGTCGAGGGTGACGCCCGGTTCCGGCATCTGACCCGTGACGATCATGGGTATCCAGCGGGCCTTTGGCTGATGCGCGACGAGGCGTACGAGGCGCTTCCGGTCGATTTGCGCCAGGTAATGATCGCCGCCGTCGGTGAAATCGCCCGACTGGCGCGGGCCGAGGAGCGCCGCCGCACGGCCGCCGCGATCGCGGCGTTCGAGGCGGCGGGGGGGGTGGTGCAGACCCTCTCGGTGGCGGAGCGGCGCGCGTTCGTGATGGCGGCGGGCCGCGTGTCGACCGGGTTCATGGAGGAGCACGGGCACGAGTGGATGGTCTGGTTCGAAGGCGCGATCGCGGCGGCGGAACGTCAGATTGCGCTCACCGGCGGGAGCGAGGAGGCGCGGCCATGACGATGCGGATCGACTTGAACTGCGATCTGGGCGAGCTGCCGGGCGACGAGGCGCGCGCGCTCGACCGGCGCATGATGGAGGTGGTCACCTCCGTCAACGTCGCGTGCGGGGCGCATGCGGGCGATCCCGAGACGATGCGGGCGACGGTTCGCGCCGCGCGCGAGGCCGGGGTGGGCGTCGGCGCGCATCCGGGCTTCGCGGATCGCGAGGGATTCGGCCGGCGCGAGCTCGACCTCCCGCTGGCGGAAATCGACGCGCTGATCCGCGGGCAGGTGGAGGCGCTTCAGGAGATTGCCGAGGCCGAAGGGGTCGCGCTCCGCCACGTCAAGGCGCACGGCGCGCTCTACAACATGGCGGCGCGCGACCGGACCCTGGCGGACGCGGTGGCGCGCGCGGTGGCGGCGTGTGATTCCGGCCTGGCGTTTCTGGGCCTCCCGGGATCGCCTCTCATCGACGCGGGGCGTGACGCCGGGCTCGCCGTCGTCCCGGAGGTCTTCGCCGACCGGGCCTACCAGGCGACCGGCGCGCTGGTGCCGCGCACCCAGCCGGGCGCCGTGATCCACGATCCGGAACTGGCCGTCGAGCGGGCAGTCGGCATGGTGCGCGACGGCGCGGTCACCGCCATCGACGGTACGCGCGTTGCCCTGACCGCGGGAACGATCTGCGTGCATGGCGACACGCCGGGCGCCGACGCCATCGCGCGGCAGTTGCGCGACGGGCTCGAGGCGGCGGGCGTGGTGGTGGAGGCGCTGCGGCCGGCGTGAGGCGGTTTGTTACGCCGGTCTGGAGACCGGCGGACCCACTGGCGGCGGTCTCCTGGCGAGGTGGTTGGTTGCGCCGGTCTGGAGACCGGCGGACCCACTGGCGGCGATCGTCTAGTGCAGCGTGTACGGACCAGAGAGGACGAACGGCGCGATCTCGGCTTCGAAGCGTTCGCCTTCGTTGGTGACCATCTGGTAGGTCCCCTGCATCGATCCGAACGGTGTGCCGAGCGGGCAGCCGGAGGTGTACTCGAACGACTCGCCCGGCGCGAGCGTCGGCTGGCGGCCCACTACGCCGAGTCCCTTCACTTCCTGGAGCTGCTCGGCCCCGTCGGTGATCCGCCAGTGGCGGCTGATCAACTGCACCGTCTCGTCTCCTTCGTTAGAGATGGTGATCGTGTAAAGGAACAGCCAGCGCTGTTGCAACGGCTCGGAATGCTCCTCCGAATAGCGCGCCCGGACCCGGATGCGGATGCTGTGGGTGACTGCCTCGGAGGTGAACTCGGTCTGGGTGTGCGACTCGGTGACCATGCATCATATATACGACATTCGGGCGACATTCGGGATGATTTCCTCCAGCATGCTGCTTCGGGCGTACCAGGCCGGGTTCTTCCCGATGTCGGTCGACGGCGAGATCCGGTGGTTTTCCCCGCCCGAGCGGGGTATCGTGCCACTTGAGGGTTTCCATCTGCCGCGGCGGCTCAAACGGGTGCTCCGGCAGGGGCGATTCGACGTCACCATCGACCGGGCGTTCGATCGCGTGGTTGCCGGCTGCGCGTCGCGGCCCGATATGGATGGCACCTGGATCGACGCGGTGATCGCCGAAAGCTACGGCGCGCTGCATCGCGAAGGGCATGCTCACTCGGTGGAGATCTGGCGCGACGGCGCTCTCGTGGGCGGGCTGTACGGCGTGGCGCTCCGGGGCGCCTTCTTCGGCGAGTCGATGTTCCACACGGAAACCGACGCGTCCAAGGTAGCGCTCGCGGCCCTCGTCGACCGGCTGCGCGCGCGGGATTACCAATTGCTCGACGTGCAATGGGTTACGCCCCACCTTGCCCGCTTCGGCGCCGTGGGAATCCCGCGGGGCGAGTACCTCGCCCGGCTCGATCGGGCGATGCGGGCGCCGTGCCGTTTCGTCTAGGGAGGCCGTGATGAAACTGCGGCGGTTGCCGTCCGGTCGCGTCGGCGCAGGAGGGAGGACGAGATGGCAGGCAACATGCTGAGGCGACTCCGGCCGGGATCGGCGCTCCTGCTGCCGCTGCTGATGCTTGCGGCTTCCGGTTGCGGCAGCGAGTCGGCCGCCCCGCCCGGCTTCGACGTCATGGAGAAGTCGGTCCGGGAACTGGGCGCCGCGCTGGAGTCGGGGGAAGTGACGTCCGTCGATCTCGTCGATGGCTATCTCGCCCGCATTGCGGCGTTCGATCAGCAGGGACCGACCCTCAACGCCATGATCGCGATCAACCCGAACGCCCGCGAGACGGCCGCCGCCCTTGATGCGGAACGGGCGAGCGGCGCGGTGCGCGGCCCCCTGCACGGGATTCCGGTCGTGGTCAAGGACAACTACGACACGGCCGACATGCCGACCACCGCGGGCACGCTGGGCCTCGCCACGTCGGTACCGCCGGACGATTCGACGCAGGTGCGGCGGCTTCGCGAGGCGGGCGCGATCATTCTCGGCAAGACCAACATGCACGAGCTGGCCCGCGGCATCACCACGGTGGCGTCGTACGGCGGGCAGACCCGCAACCCGTACGATCCGGAGCGCAACCCGGGTGGTTCGAGCGGCGGCACCGGCTCCGCGGTGGGAGCCAGCTTCGGCGCGTTCGGCATGGGGAGCGACACCTGCGGCTCGATCCGGATACCGTCGGCCCACCACCATCTGGCCGGGCTCCGCGGCACGCGCGGCCTGGCAAGCGGCGACGGCATCATTCCCCTCTCCACGACGCAGGACATCGGCGGCCCCCTCGCGCGTTCGGTCGAGGATCTGGCGCTGGCCCTCGACGCCACCGTCGGTCCGGATCCGGCCGATCCGACGACCAGCCTGGGCGAGGGGCGGATTCCCGACACCTACACCGCCGCGCTGAATCCCAACGGCCTGACCGGCGCCCGGATTGGGGTCGTGGACGCGCTGCTCGGCGAGGGGAACGCGGAACGGCCGGTCCGCGACGTGATCGAGCGCGCGGTCGGCGAGATGGAAGCGCTCGGCGCCACGCCGATGGAGATCACCGAACCGGACGTGTCGGAGTTGACGCAGGGCGCCTCGGTGATTGGCCAGGAATTCCGGTTCGATCTGAACGCCTACCTCCAGGCGACGCCGGGCGCCTACGTCCGCACCGTGGCTGACTTTGTCGAGACCGGGCTGTATCACGACATCCTCGAAGTGGGCCTGCAGAACACGCTCGAGGTCGAGACGCGCGATACCGACGAGTACCGCGAAGCGATCGCGAAGCGCGACACGGTGCGCGACGCTGTCGTGGCCCTCATGGACGAGCAGGAGCTGGACGCGCTCGTGTATCCGACGATTCGCCGGACCGCCCGGCCGATAGGCCAGCCGCAACAGGGAAGCAACTGCGCGCTGAGCGCGGTGTCGGGGCTGCCGGCGATCACGGTCCCGGCGGGCGAGGCGGCCGACGGCATGCCGGTCGGACTGGAACTGCTCGGCCGGCCCTGGTCCGAGTCGCGCCTGATCGAGCTGGCCTATGCCTACGAGCAGGGCACGTCCCACCGGCGGCCGCCCGACTTCACGCCGAGCCTGGTCGAGCCCCCCCAACCGGTCGCCCTCCAGGCAGCGGTGCTGGCCGATGAGGGACTGTCGGTCAGGTCGCGCTTCGTGCTCGACACGGCGACCCGCACGCTCGCCTACCGCGTGTCGGCGTTCGGACTGTTCGACGACGACGTGCTGTCGGTGGCCCTGCACCGGCGCGGTCCCGCTGAGGACGCCGCCAACGGCCCGGTGGTGCGCCAGCTCGCCCGTCGCGGCGGCGCGAGCACGGCGGGGCGCCTGCGGCTGAGCGGCCCCGAGATGCACGCCCTCCGGGGCGGTCGGCTCTACCTGGCGGTGCACACGACGGAGAACCTTGGCGGCGCGGTCCGGATCGACCTGACCCTGCCCGGGGCGCCGGCAGCGGCGAGCAGCGCCGCCATCCCGCGTAGTATGCTGATGCCGCCTAACGCGCCCGCAGGGAGATGACGCTGACGGTGAGGACGATCTCCATAACCGCGACGCTGGCGCTGGCCGCCACGATCTTGTCCGGCTGCAACTGGGGAACGCCCGAGGAGCGTGCGGAGCGGGCCCTTCTGGCGACCGCGACGGAGATCCACGACCGGGTCATCACGCTCGACAGTCATATCGACATCCCTCTCATCTTCGCGACGCGCCGGGTCGATCCGGGCGTCGACGGGGACTTCCAGGTCGACCTGCCGAAGATGCGCGCGGGCGGGCTCAACGCGGGCTTCTGGATCGTCTACGTCGGCCAGACGGAGCGGACACCGGAGAACGAGGCCCAGGCGAAGGCCGACGCCCGGACCAAGTTCGACGCCATCCATCGCATGGCCGAGCAGATGTACCCCGACGAGGTCGCCATCGCGTACTCGGCGGACGACGTGGAGCGGATCGCGGCCGAGGGCAAGCTGGTCGCCCTGATCGGCATCGAGAACGGCTGGGTGATCGGTCGCGACCTGTCGCTGGTGGAGACCTACCACGGCCTCGGTGCGCGCTACATGACCCTGGCGCACGGCGGCCACAACGACATCGCCGATTCCGCGACCAGCAGCCTGCGGGATCCGGACGAGGAGGTCGTGCCCGAGCATGACGGCATCAGTCCGTTCGGCGAGGAGGTCATCGCCGAGATGAACCGGGTCGGGATGCTGGTCGATGTCTCGCACATCTCGAAGGCGGCGATGCTGGATACCGTCCGGCTGTCCACCGTCCCGGTGATTGCCTCGCATTCGAGCATGCACGCGTTGATGGAGCACCCGCGCAACCTGGACGACGAGCAGCTCCGCGCGCTCGCGGAGAACGGCGGGGTAGTGCAGGTGGTGGCGGTGGGCGCCTTCCTGACGGAGTCCGCGCGCCGCCGCTCCATCGAGTACCGGAATATCCGCAACGCGTTCGGCATGATTCCCGGGCAGCCGTCGGAGGAGCTGGGCGCCGAGCCGCACGAGGATTACGTGGGGCGGGTGGAGGCGCTCGATCGGCGTTACCCCGACGCGACGGTCGCCGACTTCATCGATCACGTCGACTACGCGGTGGAGCTGATTGGCGTCGACCACGTCGGGATCAGCTCCGACTTCGACGGCGGCGGCGGAGTGGTGGGGTGGAGCGACGCCAGCGAGACGCTGAACGTCACCGTCGAACTGGTCCGCCGCGGCTACAGCGAAGAAGAGATTGCGAAGCTGTGGGGTGGCAACCTCCTGCGCGTGCTGCGGGAGGCGGAGCAGGCGGCGGGACGGTGATCGCGGCGCCCACCTGCTCGACCTGCGCCCTGCCGCTGGCGCTCGATCCTCACGAGGCCGAACGCTGGCTGCCGCGGCTGACGCGCGGGCGCGCCGGCGTGTTCCTCGACTACGACGGCACCCTCACCCCGATCGTCGACCGTCCGGAGCAGGCGACGCTCGCCGCTGGCACGCGCGATCGGCTCACCCGTCTCGCCCGGCGCTGCCCGGTCACGATCGTCACGGGGCGTGATATCGCGGTCATGCGCGAGTTCGTGCAGCTCGATCAGCTCGGCTACGCGGGCTGCCACGGCATGGACATCGACGGGCCGCGGGGAAGCGGGCTGCGTTACGAAGCGGCGGCGACCCTTCTGCCCGAAGTGGACTCGGCCGAGCGTGCCCTGCGCGCCGCGCTCGATGGTATCGGCGGCGCCCTCGTGGAGCGCAAGCGCTACAGCGTCTCCACCCACTACCGGCTTGCTGCGTCCGGCGATGTGGCGCGCATCGACGCCGCGGTGCGCGAGGTGGCCCAGGGCCATCCCGCGTTGCGCCGCGAGGGCGGAAAGAAGGTGTTCGAGTTGCGCCCCGACATCGACTGGGACAAGGGCCGTGCCGTGGAGTGGTTGATCGAGGCCCTGGAGATCGACCCGTCGGCGGTCGTCTACATCGGCGACGACGTGACCGACGAGGACGTCTTCAGCCACCTCGGCGGGTCCGGTGTTTCCATCGTCGTCGCGTCGTCGGATCGGCCCACCGCGGCCCGCTACCGCGTCCGGAACCCGGGCGAGGTGATTCGCGTGCTGGATCTCCTGCTGGAGGCCTTGCCCGCGGCCCCGTGAAAACTGCGTTCGGGTCAATTCACGCAGAATTTACGACCCTGTCACGGGTGAGAAACCCCCGCGCGCCGTTGCCACGCCCTGGCGGTTGCCGCGCCCGCGCCGCTGGGAGTACTCTGGCGGGACATCCGGGATGCATGCCGTGAAGCCTGTTCGAGGTGACAACAGATCGGCCATCGCGGACTTCGACGAAGCGCTCAGCACGCTCAAGGAACGCCTGCTCGCCATGGGCGGGCAGGTCGAAGAGCAGGTTCGGGCGTCGGTCCAGGCCCTTGTCAGCCGCGATCTCGATCTGGCCGAGCGCGTGCTCGGTGGCGACGGACCGATCAACGATCTCGAGATCGAGATCGACAAGCGCTGCTACGAACTGCTGGTCAGCCACCATCCGGGCGCCGAGGAGGTCCGCGTCGTCGTTTCCGGCCTCAAGATCAACAGCGATCTGGAGCGTATCGGCGACTTCGCAATCAATATCGCGGAGGCGACTTTCCGCTACCTGCAGCATCCGCCTGTCAAGCCGCTCATCGACATTCCCCGCATGGCGGACCTCGCGCAGGGAATGCTGCGCGATTCGCTCAATGCCTACGTCCGCCACGGGACCGACCTCGCGCGCGAAGTGCTTGACCGCGACGACGAGCTCGACGGATTGAAGGAACAGGTGTTCCGGGAACTGCTCAGCTACGTGCTGCAGAATCCGGCCACGACCGAGCCGGCGCTCGAGCTGATCCTGATTTCGCGTCACCTGGAACGTATCGGCGACCATGCGACCAACGTCGCCGAAGAGGTGATCTTCATGGTGTCGGGCCGCGACGTCCGTCACCACGCACAGGAGGGAAGAACTGGCTACTGAAAACGGCGCCGAACGGATACTGGTCGTCGAGGACGACCGCGACATTGCCGAGCTGGTGGCGCACCACCTCCAGAAGGCGGGCTATACGTCCGAGATCTTCGCGTCGGGAATCGGCGTGGTCTCGAGCGTCCGCACGCGCCCGCCGGCGCTCGTGATCCTCGACCTCATGCTGCCCGGCGAGAATGGCCTGGACCTCTGCCGGTCGATCCGGTCCGATCCCATGATCTCCAACGTTCCGATCATCATGCTGACGGCGAAGACCGAGGAGACCGACCGGGTTGTCGGCCTGGAGCTTGGCGGGGACGACTACGTCACGAAGCCGTTTTCCCCCAAGGAGCTGGTCGCCCGCGTCGGGGCCGTGCTGCGGCGCGCGCGCCGCGAACGGCCCGCCGGCAGTCTCCTCACCGTCGGGCCGCTGACGGTCGACACGGATCGCCACGTCGTCACCTGCGACGGCGCGGAGGTGCGGTTGACGGCGAAGGAGTTCCTCCTCCTGAAGTACCTGATCGAGCATCGCGGCCGGGTGCTGTCCCGAGACGTCCTCCTGTCGGACGTCTGGGGCTACACGTATACCGGCGGCACCCGCACCGTGGACGTTCATATCCGCCGGCTGCGTGAGAAGTTGCCGGTGCTCGAGTCGGCAATCGTCACCGTCAAGCAGTTCGGCTACAAGTTGGTGGAACGCGAGCCGGCCCCCGCATGAAGCTACGCACCAGGCTCTTTCTTGCCGCCTTCGCCATCGCGGGCCTGAGCCTGCTGCTGGCGGCCGCCCTGGTCGCCTGGTCCCTGGAAGGGCAACTGCTCGACCGGATCACGAACGAACTGGTGGACGAGGCCCGGCTCGTCGCCGAACTCTTCGAACGGAGCGGAGGCGGCCGCTCGATGGCCGACGTCGATCGCGAAGCCGACTCGCTGGGTGAACGGCTCAATGCGCGCGTCACGGTCATCGATGCCGAGGGCCGCGTGCTGGGCGACTCGGCGGAAGACGGCGCGTCGCTCGCGGCGATGGAGAACCACGGGGCCCGTCCCGAGATCGCGATCGCGCAGGATGCCGGCGTGGGCGTGATGCGGCGTTACAGCACCACGGTCGATAGCGATCTGCTGTACGCCGCGGTGGCCGTGAATCACCCGGACATAGCCTTCGTCCGGCTCGCGCTCCCGCTGACCGCCGTCGACGACCAAATCACCTCCGTGCAGGGCGCCACCGCCGTCGGGTTGCTGCTTGCGCTCGGCGGCGCCCTCGTCCTCGCCTGGATTACCTCGACCGCCATGAGCCGCCGCGTCCAGACGATCGCGGAGGCGGCGCAGCGCTATCGGCAGGGCGACCTGACGCCGCCCGCGGGGAACTACGGTAACGACGAGATCGGCACCGTTGCGCGCGCGCTCGACGCCTCCGTGCAGGAGTTGGGTCGACGCCTCGCGGAACTGTCGCGCAACCGCCGCCTGACCGACGCCATTCTCGGGAGCATGGCGGAGGGCGTGCTGGTCGTGAACGCACGCGGGCGCGTGCAGATGGCGAACGACGCCGTGTGCGAGATGTTGCAGATTCCCGACCTGCCGGTCGACCAGCATTACGTGGAGCTGATCCGGCACCCGGATGTCGCCAAGCAGATCGGTCAGGCCCTGGAGGCGGGCGGATCGACCCGCGTGGAGATCACGCTCAGCACCGAGCCGGTAAAGATCTGCCTCGCGAGCGCCGCGCCGTATACCGCTCAGGACGAACCGGGCGTCGTGATCGTGCTGCACGACATCAGCGATTTCCGTCGCGCCGCGCAGATCCGCCAGGACTTCGTCGCCAATGTCTCGCACGAGCTCCGCACGCCGCTGACGGCCATTCGCGGCGCCGTCGACACGCTGGAGGAGGAGTCGGACCCGGAGGCGGAGCGGCGGTTTCTCGACATCATCAAGCGGCACACCCGCCGGATGGAGCGGCTCGTGGCGGATCTGCTGCGGCTTGCCGGCCTCGACTCCGGGAGAGAGCAACTGCATCTGCGGCCTTCCGCCACCGAGACGCTCATTTCCGGCATCGCGTCGGAACTCGCGCCGGTGCTGCATGCGAAGGAGCAGCGGATCGACTCCGACATCGACCAGAGTGCGACCCGGCTCAGCGTCGATCCGGCGAAGCTGCACGATGTCCTCAAGAACCTGGTGGAAAACGCGGCGCATTATGCGCCCGAAGGCACCAGCATCGACATCACGGCTTCGGCCAACGGCAACGGGAGGGCGGTCAGTATCCGCGTCGCGGATCGGGGTCCCGGGATTCCGGATACCGATCTCGATCGGGTCTTCGAGCGCTTCTACCGGGTAGAGGATTCACGGGCGCGAAACCCCGGCGGCACGGGGCTGGGGCTGGCCATCGTCAAGCATCTCGTGGGACTGCACGGCGGCACCGTGGAGGCCGCGAACCGTCCGGGCGGCGGGTCGGTCTTTACGATAGTCCTGCCCCAGGGAGCCGAAGGATGATGCGCAGAGCGCTGGCGCCGTTCAGTTCAACCTGAAGCTGCTCGAGGCGGCGCGGCGGGCCGGAACGCTCAAGCCCGGCTCTTGAGCCGGGACTCGAGGAACGTCCGGACCTGCCGGAACGCGGCGCCGCGGTGACTGACGGAGGCTTTCCGGTCCGCGCTCACTTCCGCCAGCGTGCAGCCGAACGGAGGGTAGAAGAAGATGGGGTCGTAGCCGAATCCGCCGTCGCCGGCCGGCCTCTCGGCGACCTGTCCTTCTATCGTGCCGATTGTCTCGAACACGACCCGTCCGCCCTCGACCGCGGCCACCGCGCAGACGAAGCGCGCCGGGCTGGCCGTCGCGCCCCGTTCGCGCAGCCGCGCGTAGAGCGCGTCGAACTTCTCGGTGTAGGTCGCGCCGTTGAAGCGCGCGGATCGGACGCCCGGCGCGCCGTTCAGCGCGTCGATCTCGAGGCCGGAATCCTCGGCGAGGGTCAGGTGGGGAACGAATCGGGAGTAGTAGTGCGCCTTCAGCCGTGCGTTCTCGGCAAACGTGGCTCCGGTTTCATCCGGCTCCGGCACCGCGGCATGCTCGCTGATGGGATCGGCGCGGCAGGCCAGCCCATCCAGCAGGCGCCGAATCTCCCGCAGCTTGTGAGGGTTGCCGGTGGCGATAACGACGGTCATCGCGGGCGCCGGCGAACGATGTCGCCGACGACCGACTGCTGCAACTCGATGAGCCGGTCGATCGCATCGCTCGCGAGGCCGAGCAGGCTGTCGAGCGCGGCGCGGTCGAAGGGTTCGCCCTCCGCGGTTCCCTGCACCTCGATGAAGCGGCCATCGCCCGTCTTGACGACGTTCATGTCGACGTCCGCCCGCGAGTCCTCGTCGTAGGCGAGGTCGGCGACGGCCTGGCCGCCGACGATGCCGACGCTCGTCGCGGCGACGTAGTCCTCGATTGGCAGCCGGGCGATGATGCCGTCGGCACGCAGCTTGTCGAGGGCCAGGGCGAGGGCGACGAACCCGCCCGTGATCGACGCGGTCCGGGTTCCCCCGTCCGCCTGGATGACGTCGCAGTCGACATGGATGGTCCGCTCGCCCAGATCCTTCAGACGGGTGACGGCACGAAGCGAACGGCCGATCAGCCGCTGGATCTCCTGCGTCCGTCCCCCGACCCGACCCCTTGCCGCCTCGCGAATGGACCGGGTGGTGGTGGCGCGCGGCAGCATGCCGTACTCCGCGGTGACCCAGCCGCGCCCTTCGCCCCGCAGGAACGGCGGTACGCGGTCCTCGACGCTCGCGGCGCAGACGACGCGGGTGCGCCCCGCCTCGATCAGGGCGGAGCCCTCCGCGTGCAACAGGTAATCGGGCGTGATCCGGGTCTCGCGCAGCTCCGAGACCGCGCGGTTGTCGGGCCGTGGCGCGTCGGTCATGTGCGGTCGTCCCTTTCCGGGCCGGAGTCGTTGTCCGCTTCGTCGACGAGTGAGTCTCCGGGGGGCTCATCCCCGGACGGATCCTCGCCGTCCGGATCCTCCGCACGCTCGAGTTCGTCCTCACCCAGCACCCAGACCAGGCTCGGCTCGAGTGGCTGGCGCAGGTCGACATGCCCGGCCAGCGTGTCCACTTCGCGTCCCTCCACCATGATCTGCACCGCCACGATCTCCGGGACGCTGACCGTCAGCGCGTTGACCAGCGCGTAGACCGTGAACAGTTCGTCGAGCGAACCGCCCGTGTGTCCCGTGGTTACCTCTTCGCTCAGGTCGACGAACAGGCTTCCGTCCTCCGCCAGGTACATGGCGCGCAGACTGGTGCCTTCCGGAAACGGAGAGAGGAGCGGCGCAGGCGGCGGAGTGAGCTGCTGCTCGGCGACGGCGCGCGCCCTGGTGAGGGGATCGGTCCCGTACGGCACGAACGACTCGTGCCGCGTGAGGGCGCGCCCGTCTTCCGTGACGTAATAGAGGGTCGCCGTGAGCAGTGCCCCGCTGTTCGACCCGGCGGGGCCTTCTTCGCCTGCCGACGCGACTCCGGCTGCCGCCTCCCATCGCTGAACGGCGAAGAACACCGTGACGCCCAGGGCCGCGGCGAGCAGTCCCAGCAGGGCCGCCGCCGTAACCCAGGCGCGCTGGTTCCAGCCGCGGCGTGGCATCGCTAGTTGCGCCCCCGGCCGCGTGGGGTCACGTCTTCGGCAGCCTCCACCGCCTGCCGGCGATCGCCCGCGCCGGTCGCTTCAACATCCAGCGGCAGGAAATCGGCCCGTTCCAGACGGTTACGGAATCGGATGACGGCGGCGACCAGCCCGTCGACGATCGATCCCTGGAAACCGGGATCGACCAGTTGGGCTTCCTGCTCCGGATTGGAGACGTAGCCCATCTCGATGAGAATCGCGGGCATGTTCGCACCCGCGAGCACGCGGAACGGAGCCACCGTGCGGGGGCGCTCGTTCATCGGGACGCGCGTCGCCAGTTCCTCCTCGACCACCGCGGCCAGAAGTGCAGAGCGGGGGAGATAACGGGCCTGCGCCAGCTCCCAGGGAACCATGTCGATCTCCCGCTGCCGGCCGTCCGCGGCGAGCAGGAACTCACCCTTGCGCTCGGCAATCTCCCGCGCCTCGGGCCCGTACTCGTCGATGCTCAGGTGGAACACCTCGGCGCCGGCGGGAATCTCACTGAGCGAGGCGTTGGCATGCAGGCTGATGAAGATGTCGGCCTGGTTGTTGTTGGCGATGGCGGCGCGCTGGTCCAGCGCGACGCCGCGATCGTCGGTCCGCGTCAGGATCACGCGAACGCCCAGCCGGCTCTCGAGCGCGGCGCGCAGCCGCCGGGCAACCGCGAGCGTGACGTGTTTCTCCAGGGTCCCGTTCGGACCGCGGGCGCCTTCGTCATCGCCGCCATGACCGGGGTCGATGACGACGGTGCGGAGCACGGGACGGCTCGCCCTGTCGCCCAATACCTCGGCGCCGGTGGAGGCGGCGCTCCCGGCCGCGGCGGCTGGCGCGGCGGGCTCCAGCTCCACCGCGAACCGCGGTGGCGCGCCGATGACGCGGTGGGCGCCGTACGTTGGACCGAGGTCGAGGGCGAGGCCGGGCAGCGATGCGTCGTGCGTTATCGCCCGGACCATGTCGCCGCGCGGGGTGGGCGGCGCCACCAGGTCGATCGCGGCGGCGTCGAACCGGATCAGCAGGCGGCCCGGTTCTTCGATCAACTCGTACGGCGTTTCGGGAATCACCTCCAGGCTGAGCCGGCCGCCCTCGCCGCGCGGTCCGTAGCGGACCGCCACGCGCGGGATCCGGACCTCGCCCGCAAGCAGCAGCCGTGAAGCGAGCCGCAACTCGACCCGCTGGCTGGCGACCGGCGCCAGTGCCCGGTTGATGAAGTCGAGGGGAACGAACCAGTCGCCGCCAAGCCGGTAGACGGGTGCGTCGAGCGAAACCAGTCGTCCGTCGACCGACGCGATGGCCTGTTCCGCCGTCAGGATCACCGTACGGCCGCCTATCGTCAGCGTCACCGTGCGAGTGCGGACGTCCTCGCTCAGGTCGAAGCGGAACAGCCCGGCGAGACGCGCGAGCGCGATCATTTCCTGATCACGCAGGGTGACCGTCTCGACCCCCCGCCGGCCGCTTGCGTCGATCAGCGTGAGTCCGCCGGCGGGTTCCTGCGCGGCTACGGCGGACGGGGGAATCGCGGCGAGAAGCAACAGGCCGGCCGTGACGAGCGCGCGTGTCATGGAAGGTTGTCTGGCACGGCAGGTAACAGTCGATGATAGCACCCGGCGGACGGGGCAGGCCGCCGCCCGCGTGCGGCGTGTGTTCCACCGCGCGCTGTTAAGCTGACGCCGTGCTTGCGCACCGCGCCGGTCCGCTCTGGAAGTTCCTCGCGGTCGCCGATCCGCCGGCCCCCGCCGACGTGATCTTCGTCTTCGGCAGCCAGGCGTTCGCGGTGCCGGCGCGCGCGGCGGAGCTGTACCGGACCGGCTACGCGCCGGTGGTCCTGGTGACCGGGCACTACGGCCGGATGACCCGCGACCGCTTTCCGGCGCCGGAGGCGATGGTGTTCCGCGACCGGCTGGTGCGTGACGGCGTTCCCGCCGACGCGATCGTGACCGAGCCGGCGGCGACGAATACGCTCGAGAACGTCCGCCTCGGTCTCGCCGCCCTCGACCGCGCGGGCGTCGCCGTCGGCCGCGCGCTGTTGGTCGCCAAGCCCTTCGTCATGCGGCGCTGCGCCGCGACGTTCGGCCGGCAGGCGCCCGGGATCGAGGTGCGCTGCTGTCCTCCGACGACATCGCTCGAGGCTTCGATCGATCGGGAACCCGACCGTTTCGCGGCGCGTCTGGTGGCGGAACTCGACCGCCTGGATCGCTATGCCGCCGCCGGGGACATCACACCGCAGTCGATCCCGGCGGAGGTTCGTGCCGCCGCCGCCCGCCTCAACCGGTCTGCGGCCGCGGCGGGCGCCGCCACGCGAGCACCAGCAGCGCGGTGATCGCGGCGCCGGCCAACCCGATCATGGCGGGCGTCCAGCCCGCGATGCGGGCGCCGCCACCCGCGGCCTGCGCGACGATGAACAGGCTGACCCCGCCCGCGATGGCGCCCAGCGCCTCGGGCGTCCCGACGCGGCGCGTGTACAGGCCGGCGAGTATCGGTACGAACAGGCTGACCGTCAGCAGCGTGTAGAAGATGGCAAGGACCGTCTCGATCGAAACCGCGACGATGGCGATGACGGTGCCCAGGGCGCCGCCGGCAATGGCCGCCATGCGGGCCACCGCGAGCATCCGCCGCTCGTCCGCCGCCGGGTTGACGAACCGGCGGTAGAGGTCCTGCGACAGCGACGTCGCCAGCATGAAGAGGATGGCGTCGGAGGAGCTCACTTCCGCCGAAAACAGGGCGGCGAGGCCGAGCGCGCCGACGAGGGGCGGGAGCGCGTCCATCAGGAGGGTCGGTAGTGCGAGCGCCTGCTCCGGCAGGGCCGGGTGCGTCGTGCGGGCAATCATGCCGAGCAGCGGGGGCACGCTGGCGAACGCGAGCAGCACGAGGGCGTTGACGCCGACGCCGATCCGGACCGTGCGGTCGTCGCGTGCGCCGTAGATTTTCTGAACCAGCCCCGGCGAGACGATGAACGCCGGCCCGAGCATCACCAGGTAGAACCAGCCGGACGCGCCGCCCTGCCAGGGACTCCAGTATCCGTCGATGGCCGCGGTGGCCGCGCGCACCGTCTCCCATCCGCCCGCCGCCCCCAGCGCCAGCGGCAGCGCGACGGCGAAGCCGGCGAGCAGCACGGCGAGCTGCACGACGTTGACCCAGGCCGCGGTCAGCAGTCCGCCGGCGGCGAAATAGGCGGTCACCACGATGCCGCCGATGAGGCAGCCGACCCACCGGTCGAGGCCCACTACGACGTTCAGCACCCAGCCGATCGCGATCAATTGCACGGCGAGCAGCGCCAGCGTCCCGAACCAGAGGAGCAGCGCGATGGTGGCCCGCACCTCCCGGCCGAAGCGGTGCTCGAGGTAGTCGCCCAGGGTCCGGTGGCCGTGGCGGGCGGCGATGCGCCGCATCCGCGGACCGATCCACAGGGCGAGAACGATCGATCCGATGCCCGCCGAGCCGACCCACCACCAGGCGCTGAGGCCGTCGGCATAGCCGAGGCCGGCCGCCGCGACGGTGGAGCCGGCGCCGATATTCGCGGCCAGCATCGTCGAGCCGAGCAGCACTGGTCCGAGCCGGCGCCCCGCGACGAAGAAGTCCGCCGCGCCGCGGACCCGGCGGCCGATCCAGAGACCGAGGCCCATCAGGGCCGCCGCGTAGACGAGCAGGACGGCGAGATGCAGGTTCACGGCGCGGTTCTTCGGGACTCCGCGCGTCGGTGCGCGACGCGCTACCGGGCGGCGGTGCAGGCGAAGCTGCCCGCCTCGTCGGGATTGCCCGCGCCGTCCCACATGGAGGCGTCGGGGTAGGGGCAGATGGGCCGGCTGCGCGTCACTTCGTCTTCTTCGACGCGGGTCGCCAGCAGCGTATCGGGGGCGATCCCCTCCTCGACCCAGCGCTCGAGGGCCGGCAGCGGATCCACGCGGTTGTAGCCGGGGCCGCCGGAGCAGTGGCCCATGCCGGGGATCATGAAGAGGCGGAAGTAGTCACGTGTTGCGTCGATCGCCTGCTCCCGCCCGCCGCTGGCCGCCTCGACCACCGACTCGTAGTAGTTGATCGACCCGATCGGCGAGATGTCGGGATCGCTCCAGCCGTGGTAGACGATCAGCTTCGATCCGTTGTCGCGGAAGCGGCTCAGGTCGGGATCGTCGCTGTCGAGCGCAGGTCCCACCTTGTCGAGCGCGAACTCCAGGTCCGCGTCGAAGTCGAACGCCCGGAAGTTCCAGTCGGGATCCTCGAAGACCAGGTACTTGAAGAAGCCGTCCGCCGCCAGCCAATGGAGGCTGGTGAACGGCTCCCGGCCGGTCACCCAGGCGCCCCAGCCGCCCCCCGGGCCGTTCTCGCCCCCCGGAACCAGGCCCGGGAAGATCACGTCTCCCGCCGAGTTGCGCCCGCCCGCCCAGATCGACCTGACCGCTTCGACCTGCGCCGGCGTCAGGCAGTCGTCGCCGTCGCGGCCACCTTCGCAGGTGAGGGCGCCGGGATCGAACGCGCACTGGCGCGGGTCGTCCAGGACGCCGTCGGCAATCCCGTCCTGCTCGTCGCACGCCGCGTTGACAGCATCGGCCAGGAGCGGAAGTTTCGTCGGGGGGATATAGCTTTCCGGTTCGCGCAGGGTGGCGAGGGAGTACCAGAGATGCGCGCCTGCGTAGAACCGCGTCCAGTCGTTCGCGGGGTTGCCGGCGACGATGCCGTCGAAGTCGTCCGGATAGCGCTGGGCCTCCATGAGCGCCTGCTGGCCGCCCTTCGAGCAGCCGACGAAGTAGCTGAAGGCGGGCGGCCGTTCGTAGAACGCGGTGACGATCGCCTTCCCGTGCTCCGCCGTGACGTGCACCGCGCGATGGCCGAAGTCCTCCACCAGGTCGGGACGGCCGATGGCCCAGGAGGCGTCGAACCCGCTCGTGCCGGGCCGGACGTGGCCGGTGTCGGTGCTGGCGACGGCGTAGCCGCGGCGCAGCGCGTTCGCCATCGCGGCGTAGCTGATGACGCCGGCCATGCCGCCGTTGCCCGAGACGTGGAACTTGCCGTTCCAGCCCTCGGCCGGCAGCCACACCTCGAAGTTGATCGCCGGTTCGGTCACGGCTTCCACGCGGCAGATCGACGGCAGGTCGGCCGGCAGGCCGGCATCCGGATCGAATTGCGACCCCTGCGGCGCCAGCGTCGCGCTGCGGATGGTGGTCCGCTCGAGCGACAGGCCGGTCAGGCTGTCGCAGGTCGCGGCGGCGGCCGGCGCCGCCCCCACCATCAGCACCGTTGCCGCGAAGGCGACGAGGCCAGGCAGGGCGCGGCGGCTCGGGTTCCGTTGACGGGTCCCGGCGATCCGGGTCAGGGTGTTTCGAGTCATAGTCGCTGCTCTCCTGAATGAACCGACTCTTCGGAGTCGCACCGTAGTCTTGACCGGGAACACGGGCGGCGGCAAGGGGCAAGCTCGGGAGGGCGCGGCTCCGGCAGACCTGATAGGATTGAGGCGGCCGTCGTGTCCGGCGTGGGGTAAACGGGGCACGGCGCGGGGCGTCCTTCTTATTGACGGCAACCGTTGCGCTTCGGTCAACCGCCTAACCCTGATGCACATCGTCGCCGGCCGGCGCGGATTCGGAATCAGCCGGTGGACTGCGCTGGGCTTCACGCTCGTCGCGCTGGTGTGCCTGCCCACCGTGACAGCCGTTGCGGCCCAGGGCCGGTCGGCGGGTGAACAGGCGATTGGAAGCCAGGGGCCGTTGACAGGCGAGCAGGCGAGCGGCGAGCAGGCTCCCGATGTCGGCTCGGGGTCGGGGAGCGCGCCAGCCGAACCGGAACCCGTCGCCGGCTTCGAAATCGCCGCGCAGGGGACCGCGAAGATCATTCGCGCGGTCGAGGTGGAAGCACCTCCGGCCCTCGACGGAGATGTCCTGAACGATCCTGCCTGGGCGGCTGCGACGCCGGTCGGCGGTTTCCGCCAGACCGCGCCGGATGCGGGCCGGCCCGCATCCGAGCGGACCGAGGTCCGGATTGTCTATTCCGGCGAGATGATTTACGTCGGTGTCGTCTGCTACGACGACGATCCGTCGTCGATCATCATGAGCGACAGCCGGCGCGATTCGTCGATGACGGATGCTGACAGCTTCCAGATCGTCTTCGACACCTTCTCGGATCGGCAGAACGGTTTCGTCTTCGGAACCACGCCGGCCGGGCAGGAGTACGACGGCCAGGTGATCAACGAGGGAGGCGAGCGCAGCGGGTTCCGGCGCTCCGGTGGCGGTGGGTTCTCGCGCGGCAGCGCAGGTGGCTTCAACATCAACTGGGATGGGGCGTGGCAGGTGCAGGCGGCGATCTCCGACGTGGGCTGGAGCGCCGAGTTCGCCATCCCGTTCAGCACGGTCCGGTATCCGGCGCGCGAGGAGCAGTCGTGGGGCGTCAACTTCCAGCGGAATATCCGGCGCCGGAACGAGATCGCGTACTGGTCGCCCCTGCCACGCCAGTTCAACCTCTACCGCGTGTCGCTGGCGGGGCAGCTCGCGGGATTGTTCGCACCGGTCGGCGGGACCGGCAACCTGCAGTTGACGCCGTACGTCTACGGCGAATTGTCCACACGCGACTCCGATCCGGGCAGCGGCGTGAGCGGTCTGAACGACTTCGGGGGCGACCTGAAGTACAGCGTCACTTCCGGGTTGACGCTCGATGCGACCTACAACACCGATTTCGCCCAGGTCGAGGTGGACGATCAGCAAATCAATCTCGATCGGTTCAACCTCTTCTTCCCGGAAAAGCGGCCCTTCTTTCTGGAGAACGCGGGCGCGTTCACGGTGAGCAACGGCACGGCGAGCGGACGCAACCTGGGACAGACCGAGCTCTTTTTCAGCCGGCAGATCGGGATCACCGATGCGGGCACGCCCATTCCCATCACGGCGGGTGCGCGGCTCTCGGGCAAGGTGACCGACACGACGACGGTCGGGTTCCTCAACATGCAGACCGAGGGGATGGACACGGCCAATCCCGCGAATAACTTCACGGTGGCGCGGATGCGGCGCGACCTGCCGAACCGGTCGAGCATCGGTGGTTTGTTCGTCAACCGCCAGGCGACCGGCGTCTTCGCGGGGTCGGAGAATCACAACCGCACCTATGCGCTCGATGGCCGCTGGGGCATCGGGGAGAGCGGCATGGTGCAGGGGTTCGTCGGCCGGACCCAGACGCCCGGCTACACCGGCCGCGACCACGCCATGAGCCTCTCCGGCTCCTACAACTCCGAGATGTGGCGCATCAGCAGCGGCTACCAGGAGAACGGCGAGGACTTCAACCCGGAGGTCGGCTTCCTTCGCCGGCGCGGTTTCCGCAAGTACGACGTCGCAGTCAACAATACGTCGCGGCCGGAAGGTTTCCTGAAGTTCCAGGAGCTTACGCCGCACGTGAACCTGTCGCGCTTTTGGAACTTCGCCGGCGTCATGGAGACGTCCTATCTCCACATGCACTTCACCGGCGAGTTCGAGGACAGCTCGTCCACCGGCTTCGCATGGGACGTCCGCAGTGAGCATGTCTTCGAGCCATTCAGTGTGTCGGGCCTGTCCATCCCGGCCGGCCGCTACGACTGGAGCGAGTTCTCCTATTCGTACGACTCCAGCCGGTCCGCGCCGTTCAGCGCTGGTATCCGGGCCGAGGCCGGTGGGTTCTTCGGCGGCAACATTGTGACCTTGAGGCCACGGATCCGCGCCCGCTACGGCGAGATCATGAACCTGTCCCTCAGCTACAGCCGGAACGATATCAATCTCGCGAGCGGCAGCACCATCACCAACCTGACGAGCATCCGCCTCGGCTACAACTTCTCGCCGCGGGTGTTCGTGCAGACGCTGCTGCAGCACAACGACAGCGCGGAACTCTGGTCGGTGAACTTCCGGTTCGGGTGGCTGCAGGATGCCAACACCGGCCTCTTCTTCGTCTATAACGAAACCGAGGGAATTGGCCAGTACCTTCCCGAGTACGCCGGGCGCAGCGTCATTCTCAAGTACAGCTACCTTTTCGACGTTCTCGACTGACGGGCGGCCGGAGCAGGGAAGCGATGGGCCGCTGCCCACTACGATGGCGTTCCGGCGGGCTGTCGTTCAGGCTGTTCGCAGCATTCGGGCTGGCCGTTGGCCTGCTTGCCGGCCCCGCGGCGGCGCAGCCGCCCGACCAGGCCCCCGATCTGGCGCCCGCCGAGCCGGCTCCTGCCGCAGCCGGGTTCCAGGTGGCGTCGATCGGCGGCGCGAGGTCGCTGACCGCCGTAGCCGCTGCTTCGCCGCCGGCGCTCGACGGCGCCGTGCTGGACGACCCCGCGTGGGCGGCGGCGGTCCCCGCGACCGGCTTCGTGCAGAACCAGCCCGACGAGGGGCAGCCCGCGTCGGAACGGACCGAGGTCCGGATGGTCTACACCGCCGACACCATCTACGTCGGCGTCGTCTGCTACGACCGTGACCCCGCGTCGATCATCGTTACCGACAGCCGCCGCGACTCGTCCCTTACGGACAGCGACAGCTTCCAGTTGATCTTCGACACCTTCCTCGACCGGCAGAACGGCTTCATCTTCGGAACCTCGCCGTCGGGACAGGAATACGACGGCCAGCTCGCCAACGAGGGAGCGGGCGGCAGCGGCATGGGACGGACCGGCCAGGGAGGCCAGGCGCGCGGCGCCGGCGGCGGCTTCAACCAGAACTGGGACGGCGTCTGGCAGGTGCGGACGGCGATCTCCGAGATTGGCTGGAGCGCCGAGTTCGCCATTCCGTTCCGGACGCTCCGGTTCCCGGCCGGTTCCGCCCAGACGTGGGGCGTCAACTTCCAGCGCAACATCCGCCGCCGCAACGAAACGGCGTACTGGGCGCCGATTCCGCGGCAGTTCGATCTGTTCCGGGTCTCGCAGGCGGGCCAGGTGACCGGCATCGTGGCGCCCGAAGGACTGTGGCGGACGCTGCAGTTGACACCGTACGTCGTCGGCGAGACGGCGCGCCGTCCCGACGTCGGCGCCGCGCGCGACATCACGAGCAACCTGGGCGACTTCGGCGGCGATCTGAAGTACGGCGTGACGTCGGGGTTGGCTCTCGATCTCACCTACAACACCGACTTCGCGCAGGTGGAGGTGGACGATCAGCAGATCAACCTCGACCGGTTCAACCTCTTCTTTCCGGAGAAGCGGCCGTTCTTCCTCGAGAACGCCGGCGCGTTCACCGTGAGCAACAGCGGCGGCGCGGCGTTCAACGACCCGGGGCAGACCGAGCTCTTCTTTAGTCGGCGGATCGGCATCGGCGCGGGCGGCGAGGCGATTCCGATCCTGGGCGGCGCCCGCCTGTCCGGGAAGGTCACCGAATCCGTCACCGTCGGCTTTCTGAACATGCAGACCGAATCGGTAGGGGATTCCACTCCCGCGAACAACTTCACGGTGGCGCGGATGCGCCGCGACCTGCCCAACCGGTCGAGCATCGGAGGGCTGCTCGTCAGCCGGCAGGCGACCGGCGCGCTCGCGGGCGCGGACAACTTCAACCGGACGTTCGCCGTCGACGGACGCTGGGGCTTCGGACAGAACGGCCTGGTCTCGGGGTTCGCATCGCGGACGCAGACGCCGGGGCTCCGCGATCGCGACTACGCCTGGGATACCGCCCTCGACTACAACGCCGAGAGCTGGCGGGTCCGCGCCGGTTACATGGAGATGGGGGAGAACTTCAACCCGGAAGTGGGTTTCGTCCGGCGCACGGGATTTCGTAAGGTGGACTTCGGGATCTTCAACACGACGCGGCCCGGTCCCAACCGGTTTCACATCCAGGAGTTGCAGCCCCACGTCACGTTCAACCGTTTCTGGACCATCGACAGCCGGTTCGTCGAGACGTCGCTCCTCCACATGGACAGCGTCATCGAGTTCGATGACAGCTCGTCCCTGATCACCGCCTGGAACATCCGGGAGGAGGGCGTGGTCGAGTCCTTCCCGATCTCGGGCGTCAACGTGGCGCCCGGCTCGTACCAGTGGCACGAAGCGAACCTCTTCTACAGCTCCAACCGATCGGCGCCAGTCGCCTGGGGCTTTCGATTCCAGGGGAGCGGTTTCTTCGGCGGCAACCTCCGGTCAGCCGGCCCGACACTGCAACTCCGCCGCGGCGAAACGCTGAACCTGGAGTTGCGCTGGACCCGCAACGACATCGATCTGCCGGCCGACCACGTCATCACCAACCTGGCGACGAGCCGCATCGCCTACAACTTCTCGCCGCGCGTGTTCACCCAGGCGTTCCTGCAGTACAACGACAGCGCCGATCTCTGGTCGATCAACCTCCGCTTCGGCTGGCTGCAGGATGGCAACACCGGACTGTTCATCGTCTACAACCAGACGGACGGCCTTCTCGACTACATCCCGATCGGCAGCGGCAAGAGCCTCATCGTCAAGTACACGCACCTCTTCGACCTGCTGCAGTAGCCGACGCCGAACTATTCCCGCCGCCGGAACGTCGTACGGAAGAGCGACGCCGTGGCGCCAAGAGGCGTCACGAACCGAAGAAGGAGAGGTTGCGATGCTGTTTCCACTGTTCCTGGTAGCCGTAATGTCCGCCGGACAACCGCCGACACCGCCGACGCCACCGACACCCCAGAATGAAGCCGACGAGAGCTCTGTGTCGGTCTCGGCGTCCAGCCAGCACGACAGTCAGGCTCTGGCGCTGGAAATGACCGGCCCCGTGGGCGTTCATCCCGATCGCGATCCGTACCTCACGCTGGGGGCGGGTGCGCGGGTGGAGATCACTGAACGTCGGAACGGCGACAGCAAACGTTTGCTACTCACGCCTGACGTGACGGTGTTCTCGATCAACGGCGTCGAGAGCGAGTTCGACGCGGAGGCGCGCCTCTGGCTCAGAGACGTACTCGATGCGGCGCCGGACACGCCTGCACCGCCAGACACGCCGCGGTAGCCGAAGCCCGCGTGGGTCAAGGGGAACCGAGCCTCCATCCGGCCACGGGGAACTTGGCGCCTTGATGTCAATCTATCCGGTTCGGCAGGCGCAAGTCGCGACGTGCTGAGGAAGAAGTGGTGAGCCGCCAGGGAATCGAACCCCGAACCCGCAGATTAAGAGTCTGCTGCTCTGCCAATTGAGCTAGCGGCCCCCCTGGGAGTGCCTTGACGATCCTAGCACGCGGCGATTCACTGCCGCCCGCAATCAGCGCGTGCGGGAATGTCCGCGAAAGAAGGAGACGATGCGCTCGCTGGTGCCGCGCGGGTAGACGTGGGCGCCCGCATGGATCCAGGTCATGACCGGCGCCGCGGTATCGGCTCCGTACACCGTGCAGCCGGCTCCGCAGTCTGACGTAGCGTCGACGCCGTTCACTTCGATGGCGGTCGCGATGGCGGCTTCCTGATCGGAAAAGCGAACGACGAGATCGCGCGCGCCGGCCACATGGAAGACCGGCCTGGCCTCCGTGGGCCGCACGGAGGGACGGAGGCGGGCGGCCACGGGGGCGTATGCCGCGAACACCTCGGGACGCTCCGCCCAGAGAAGGTAGGTAAACGCCCCGCCGTTCGAGTAGCCGGTCGCGTAGATGCGATCGTCGTCGATGCGGTACGTCTCGCGCAGTGACTCAAGCGCGATGTCAACGAGCTGGAGGTCGTGGTTGGCGTCACCGGGTTCCGACTGCCAGCCGGGAAGGCCGCGGCGCGTCGGGAGCCCCTGAAAGTACACGACGATCGCGTCCGGCCAGGCGACGTGGATATTCGTGCGCTGGAAGTTCTGCATGTTGTCGCCGAACCCGTGGAACGCCAGGACGAGCGGAGCTCCTTCCTCTCCCGGTGACGCCGGCGCGTAGACGATGGCTTCTCGCGTCCGGTCGTCGACCTGCCATCTCACGACCTGCGCCGCCGCGTCCTGGGCGGTAAGAATCAGCAGCAGGCCGGCCAGGGCCACTTGCACCAGACGCATGCTCATTTGTACCTCCGCAGGTTTGGACGTTCCGTCCGGGGGCTACGGGATGACGTCGGCCTCCGTGTTTTCCTCGTCGATCGGCGGGCGGAACTCGATCGGAATGCGCCGCGCGAAGTCGCGGAAATGCCCATCGGCTTCGGCGTCGCGCCCGAGTTGCAGAGCAACCGCGCCCTCGTAGTAGCTTAAACCGGCCGTCACAAAGTCCCGTTGGGCTGCGCTCAGCAGCGCCAGGTGCGGGTCGCGCGCCGGCGGCGCCAACTCCGTCAGGCGCCGGAGAAAGGCCGCCAGGTCGGCGGAATTGAACCATCCGGCCGCCCCGGCGCGTTCTTCCCGATGGGTCACCGGCGCCAGGTACTCGACGAGCGGCCGATCGTCGGTGTTTATGGGCCCCGGCGGAATCAGTCCGTCGGCCGCCGACAGGTTTCCCGCGTAGAACGGAAGCGTCACCGCGAGGGCGGTGGCGTCGGGCAGTGGCGCCCCGCCGCTCAGGTACCGCCCGTTGCGTTCAATGACGGTGGGGTCGAGCACGGTCGGCCCCGTTGCGCCGACGAACGCCACGAACTGAAATTCCGCGCTGAAGCTGCCGCGCCACAGGGTCACCTGGTCGAAGACGGTCAGCATGGTGCGCGCCACCAGGTCGAACTCGCGCCGGGACACCTGGTAGAGCGGCAGCCACTGGACGAAGAGCCCGCCCGCGGTCAGGCGGTTGCGTGCCGCTTCGAAGTGCTCGCGGCTGTAGAGGTTGCCGACGCCAGCCCGCCAGGGGACGAACAGGTCGGCGATGATCACATCGTAGCGCTCCGCCGTGCCCAGCAGGTGATTGCGGGCGTCGCAGGCGCGGACCGACGCCCGCGGGTCGGTGAAGAGCCCGCCGCTCGGCTCGCTGAAGTATGCGGCGGCGGCCGCGATCACGTCCGGCGTGATCTCACAGACCCGGAGCCGTTCGACCGGATGCCTCAGCGCGGCCCCCGCGGTTATGCCCGTGCCGAGACCGAGAAGGAAGACGTCGCGCGGGTTCGGGTGCGCCATCAGGGGAAGCAGGGCCTGGTTCTGCTCCTGCTCGATGGAGCCGGTCCCGCCCAGCGTATAGAAGTTGTTCATCTTGATGCGCCGGTTCCCGGAACGCTGGGTGACCGCCACGACGCCGTCGGGGCCCTCCCAGGTGGCGAGCAACTCCTCGCCGCGCCCCGTCGCCACGTCGACGACGGCCAGACGCGAGGCGTCGAGCAGCGTGCCGAGCAGCGCCACCACGCCGATCGTGGTCGTCGCCGGCAGCAGCCGCGCGCGCGGCGTCGGCCAGCCGCGCCAGGCGGAAGCCAGGGCCAGGACCAGGTACCCGGCGGCGATGAGCCGGATGCTGTTCCAGAGCCCGATCGTCCCGAGCAGCACGAATCCCGCGGCGAGCGAGCCGACGACACCGCCGGCCATATTGAGGGCGCCGAGACGGCCGATGATGGCGCCCGGCTCGGCGGGCGATCCTTCCGCCGCCCGCAACAGGTAGGGAAAGACGCTGCCGAGCAGGGCCGCGGGCACGAACAGCAGGAGCATCGTGTTGGCAAAGATCGAGACGACGTACGAGATCCAGGCGTCGCCGGTGGCCAGCGTGCTGACCCCGGCGGTCAGGTCATGGAAGACGAAGGGTGTGGTGGCGACCCCGAGTCCCGACAGCGTGAGGAGCATCCAGAGCACCTGCGCCGGCGCCGCCCGTACGCGGCAGAGGCGGTTCGCAATCGCGGAGCCGGCCGCCAGTGCGGCCAGGAACACCACGAGGATGGTCGAGAACGTGTAGACGGAGTTCTGTAGTACCTGGGCGAACATCCGCGTCCAGAGCACCTCGAGCCCGAGCGCGAACGCGCCGGTCAGGCCGGCAACGGCGGCGAGGAGCCACGCGGGGCTGGCCGCGCCGCCGGCCGACGCGGCCGCCGACCGGCTTCGCGCGCCCTTCGCGCGCCGTTCCCGGCGCCGGTGGCCGTCGGCCGGGAGATCCGCATCGGGTGCGGCTTCCCGGTCGTCGCTTCGCGACAGCCGCCAGGCAAGACCGGCGACCCCCACGTTGACCGCCATGGCCAGCAGGTACGCCCGGTCGAAGCCAAGCGCGAGCGGCAGCACGAACCCGGCGAGGAACGCGCCGGTGGCCGCGCCAATCGTGTTGATCGCGTATAGCCACGATCCGGTGCGGCCGAGTTCGTTCGGCTGACGCACCAGGTGCTGGCCCAGCACCGGCAACGTGCCGCCCATCAGGGCGGCCGGGGGCAGGAGCACGAGGGTCGCCAGCGTGACCCGGAACGCGTTGAAGGCGGCGGGCCGGTCGACGAGCGCGTCGTAGACGGGGCCGTAGAACTGGAAATAGACCTCGAGCAGCACGAAGTACAGCGCCGCCGACGCCGCGACCCCGACTTCGATCCAGGCATAGGCCCGCAGCGGCGATCGCAGGTGCGGCGACCACCGGCCGAAGACGGCGCCACCGGCCGCCAGACCGAGAAAGAAGACGGCGAGCGTCGTGGACGCCGCGTAGGCGGTGCTCCCGAACAACAGGCTCAGTTCCTTGAGCCAGAGCACCTCGTAGACGAGACTGGCCGCGCCGGACAGGAAGACGAGGATGGCCAGCCGGGCGTTGTGCCGGTATCCGTTCGACCGCAGCGGGCGCACTGTCGCCTGCATGGCAGTCCGATGATATTCTCGTCTGCCGCGGTTGTGGCGTCATGGTCGACATCGCGGGCGCGAACAGAAAGGATTGAAGCAGATGCACGACACGGCTGAAGACCAGATGGCGGGCCAGGGCAAGTGCCCGGTAGTCGGTCACCGGCACACGGCGGCTCGGGTTGCGGAGAACCTGCGTTGGTGGCCGAATCAACTGAACCTGAAGGTGCTCCACCAGAACTCCGCGTTGTCGGATCCGATGGGTGGGGAGTTCAACTACGCCGAAGCGTTCAAGACGCTCGACCTGGATGCCGTCAAGAAGGACATCGAGGCGGTGATGACGACGTCGCAGGAGTGGTGGCCGGCCGACTACGGCCATTACGGGCCGCTGTTCATCCGGATGGCCTGGCACAGCGCCGGCACGTACCGGATCTACGACGGACGCGGCGGCGGCGCCTCCGGCACGCAGCGCTTCGCTCCCCTCAACAGTTGGCCCGACAACGCGAACCTCGACAAGGCGCGCCGGCTGCTCTGGCCGGTCAAGCAGAAGTACGGCCGGAAGCTCTCGTGGGCCGACCTGATGATTCTCGCGGGCAACTGCGCCCTGGAGTCGATGGGGCTCGAGACGTTCGGTTTCGCCGGCGGGCGCGAGGATGTCTGGGAGCCCGAGGAGGACATCTACTGGGGGTCCGAGACGGAATGGCTTGCCGACGAGCGCTACAGCGGTGACCGGGAGCTCGCGAACCCGTTCGGCGCGGTGCAGATGGGCCTGATCTACGTGAATCCCGAGGGTCCGAACGGTAATCCGGATCCGGTTGCCGCCGGTCGGGACATTCGCGAGACGTTCGGCCGGATGGCGATGAACGACGAGGAGACGGTCGCCCTCATTGCCGGGGGGCACACGTTCGGCAAGACCCACGGCGCCGCGCCGGACCACCACGTCGGCCCCGAGCCCGAGGGCGCCGGGATCGCGGAGCAGGGCCTCGGCTGGACGAGCAGCTTCGGCAGCGGCAAGGGCGGCGACACCATCACCAGCGGGCTGGAGGGCGCCTGGACGCCCACTCCGGTGACCTGGGACAACAGCTTCTTCGACACCCTGTTCGGCTACGAGTGGGAGCTGACCAAGAGCCCGGCGGGGGCGAATCAGTGGGTGCCGAAGGACTCCGGCGGCGCGGGCGCTGTACCGGATGCCCACGATCCGTCGAAGCGGCACACGCCGGTCATGCTGACGACGGACCTCGCACTGCGGATGGACCCGATCTACGCGCCGATTTCCCGTCGCTTCCACGAGAACCCGGACGAGTTCGCGGACGCCTTCGCCAGGGCGTGGTTCAAGCTGACCCACCGCGACATGGGGCCCGTCGCGCGGTACCTCGGACCCGAGGTTCCCGACGAGCAGCTCCTGTGGCAGGACCCGGTGCCCGCCGTCGATCACGAGCTGATTGATGCGGACGACGCCGGCGCCGTCAAGAGCCGGATCCTCGAGTCGGGACTGTCCATTTCGCAACTGGTCTCGACCGCCTGGGCGTCCGCCTCGACCTTCCGGGGCAGCGACAAGCGAGGCGGCGCGAACGGGGCGCGCATTCGCCTCGCGCCGCAGAAGGACTGGGAAGTCAACCAGCCGGACCAGTTGGCGAACGTGCTGGGAGTCCTGGAAGGGATCCAGCAGGACTTCAACCGCGCGCAGTCAGGCGGGAAGCGGGTCTCGCTCGCGGACGTGATCGTCCTGGGCGGGTGCGCCGCCGTCGAGGCCGCCGCGAAGAACGCGGGGCACGACGTCGAGGTTCCGTTCGCGCCGGGGCGCACCGACGCGGTGCAGGACCAGACGGACGAGGAGTCGTTCGCGGTGCTGGAACCGAAGGCGGACGGCTTCCGCAACTACGTCGGGAACGGACACCGGCGCGCCGCCGAGGAGCTGCTGGTGGACCGGGCGCAGTTGCTGACCCTGACCGCTCCCGAAATGACGGCGCTCGTCGGCGGCCTGCGCGTCCTCAACGCGAATGTCGGGCAGTCCGACCACGGCGTCTTCACCCGGCGGCCCGAGACGTTGAGCAACGACTTCTTCGTCAATCTGCTCGACATGAACACCACGTGGCAGGCGTCCTCGGCGTCTGAAGGCGTGTTCGAGGGACGCGATAACGGGACGGACGAGGTCAAGTGGACCGGCACCGCCGTCGACCTGGTCTTCGGTTCGAACTCCCAGCTCCGGGCTCTCGCGGAAGTCTACGCATGCGACGACGCGCAGGGGGCGTTCGTCGGTGACTTCGTGGCCGCCTGGGCCAAGGTGATGAACCTCGATCGGTTCGACCTGGCCTGAGGGCAGGGGCCGACGCGGGGCACGCTCCCGATCGGCCGCTTAGTCCCGGCGATCCGGTGATGGTTGCGGGCGAGGTGTAGCGGGGCGTTGATGTTCATGAATATGCATTGTTCATTATTAATGAACATGATATATTTATGAACATGACTCGGCCGGGAGCCGCGCTCGACCTCAACCGATACCGGCACGCTCTGCGGAAGTGGATGCCGAAGGCCGAGATCCGTGTACTCGGCGAAGCTCCCGACTTCGACGCCATCGTCGCCTGGAAGGCCGCAGGGGGCGCGGTCCGGTACCTCGTCGAAGAGAAGCGGCACCTCCGTCATCAGGACGTGGGAGTCGTAGTCGAACAGTTGAACGGACGCCGGGCGAACCTGCCCCCTGGCCGCGCGGGTGACAGGCTCCTCGTGCTGGCGCCGCACGTCCGCCCGCAACAGGCAGCCGTCCTCGAGCGTGCGGATATCGACTACCTCGATCTCGCCGGCAACGTTCACCTGGAAGCCCCCGGCTTGTTCGTTCACGTGGAGGGTCGCCCGCCGAAGAGGCAACTGGCTCCCGCCCCTGGCCGGCCGCAGAAGGGCTGGATCAAGACGGTCATGGCCATCCTCATCCGTCCGGAACTCGCCGATGCGCCGTACCGCGCCCTGGCGGATCAGGCGGACATGGCTCTCGGGACCGTTGCTGGATGTATGAACGACCTGGGCGTGCGCGGACTCCTGCTCAAGGGGAAGGACGGTCGGAGAGTAGTTGACCGGCAGGCGCTGGCTGCGCTGTGGGTGCAGGCCTACGTCGAAGGGCTGCGTCCCAGGCTCACGGAACGGCGGTTCCAGGTGCGAGCCGAAGGGAAACAGGAGATCTGGCTGCGGCTGCGGAAAGTGCTTGCCCAGCGTGGGCTGCCCTGGGCGCTGACCGGCGCCGACCAGGCTGCGCGACGCGTACCTTTCTTTCGTGCGGCCGAGACGGAGATTTACGCGCCCCTCCGTGCATTCGAGGACCGGGAAGCCCAGAAAGCCCTGGTGGCCCAGCCTGCACGAGGCGGCAACCTGTTGGTCATCGAGCCACCAGGTCCCTTGGCGCTAGCTGGTGAGACCGACGACGACCTGCCCGTCGCGCCGGACCTGTTGGCCTACGCCGAGCTGCGGTATCGGGGCACAGGGCAGGCGCTCGAGGCCGCCGAACTGCTTCTGCCCGGGGTTCTCGACGATGCCGCGCCTTGATCCTGTCTTGATGCCGGTCGTGTCCGACCTTGCGCGCGGCCTGCGGGAGTTGGGAATCCCGTTTGGAATCGTGGGAGCACTGGTTCCCGAACTGCTTCTGGACGCCCGGCCGGACCGTATGACGAACGATGCGGACGTGGCCGTCGCCGTCGAGACCCTTGCGGACTTCGAACACCTGAAGGACCGACTCGCCGATTACGGGTTCACGCGCACACGCCTGCCGCATCGTCTGCAGCGCCGTAACGGGGGTTGGGTGGACATCCTTCCGTTCAGCGAAGCGCTCGCGCCGGATGGGTATCTGGAACTCGGAGAAGGCTTCGTCCTGAACATGGCTGGCTTCGGCCAGGTTGTGCCCAACACTGTTTCCGTTCCGATCGAAGGAGGGCCGACGGTTCCGGTGGCCCCGCTGCCCCTCTATGTCCTGCTCAAACTGGTGGCCTTCAACGATAGAGAGCAAAGCAAGGACCTCGCCGGTGTCGTCCATTGCCTGGAACACTACCTTGAAGAGGATGATCGGCGGTACGGCGTCGATCACAACGGTGAAGGCGTGCCCTACGAATCCACTTGCGCCTACCTGGTCGGTGTCGATGCGCGGCCATTCCTGGACGAGCCCCTCAGCGACGCCGGCAGGTTGGTCCTTGACCGATTCGACAATCCGGACGCGGCCGTCATTGGAGAAGTGATCCGGGAGACGGGTCGATTCCCCGTGGAAGACGAGGACCGGCGTGAGATCTTCGAGCTCTTTCGCTGGTATCGTCTCGGCGCCGGGCTATGAAGGTGAACGCCCTTCAGGATCCGTTCCCTGATGAACGTAACCAAGCCGTCAGGTATCGCTAGGGAACGACGAGGCCGCTGAACTCGATACGGATTTCGGGCCGGACCCGCAGGAGTCCGAGCATGACGACGGGCGGCTCCACGCCGTAGGCCGTCATGTCCAGCCCGACCTCGCCCGCGATCTCGACGCCCGCACCGGACGGCGTCAGCGAGATCGGGAAGGTCACCGGCGTGGTGACGTCCTGAATGGTGAGGGAGCCATTGGCCTGGGCGCCGGCGCCGGATGCTTCGTAGGTCTCGAGTTCGAATGTGATCTGGCCGAACTCCTCCGGCTTCATCGCCTCCTGGAGATGCTCGGTCATGGTTTCGTCGGGGCACTCGAAGTCGGCCACCTGGACGGTCAGCGTGGCCGACTGGACCCCGGCGTCGAAGCCGGGGGCCGGCGCGGACGAACCGGGCGTGACCTCCGCCGTTCCGTTCACCGAACAGGTCCACCCCCGGACGGTCGAGGTTCCGGACACGGTGAACTCGACCGTGGACTGCGCCGCCGCTTCGGACCCGGCCAGCATGGCGAGACCGACGGCAACGCCGGCCGCGGAGCGGAGCAAGAAACGTGTTCGACGTGCGACGAGCATCCTGTGTCCTCCCAGTTCCGAACCACCGCCGAGCCCGGCCGCTTCCATCAAAGCCCGAAGCCGAACCGGTTGTCGCGCATCATGATGGTGCTCTTGCTTTCCATGACGAAGCGGGACGTGATCTGCTCGACGGACGTCGTCCGCGTCTGCCGCATGGCGATCCGCAACTCCGCGTGGATCAAATCGATCACTTTGGTTACGCCGTCTTCTCCGAAGGCGCCGAGGCCCCATACATAGGGGCGGCCGATCCCGACCGCATCGGCCCCGAGCGCGAGCGCCTTGAACAGATCGGTGCCGCGGCGGACGCCGCTGTCGATGAACACCGGCACCCGGCCCCTGACTGCGCCGACCACCTCGGGTAACGAGTCGATCGACGACCACATGCTGTTGACGGCCCGGCCGCCGTGGTTGGATACGAAGATCCCGTCCGCGCCGTGCTCGATCGCCTGTTCCGCGCCCTCCGCCGTCATGATGCCCTTCAGGATGAGCTTCATGTCGCTGGCGTCCTTTAGGCGCTTGATGTAGTCCCAGGTATAGGGGTAGCGCTCGCCTTCGGGGCCCTCCAGACCGGCCCGCATCGGACGCAGGTAGTCTGGATGGTGCTGGTGGCAGTTCTGGCAGAGCACCGACTCGTAACCCTCGCCGGCCAGCGTCCGGCGCTGCAGCTCGCGATTGCTGCCGCCCAGCAGGTCGATGGTCCACACCAGGGCGGGACAGCCGGCGCTGGCGACGCGGTCGATCACGCGCTTGTTAACGTTCCAGTCGGGCACCGTGTAGATCTGGAACCAGTGCGGCTCGCCTCGGGCCTCGGCAATCTCGACGTACGACTGCGAGCTTTGATGCGACTGCATCTGGAGGATGTCTGTGGCCCCCGCCGCCCGCGCCGCGCCGCTCTCTCCCTGCGTGTGATAGGCCTCGAGACTCGCGACCGGGCAGAGAAAAAGGGGCGAGGCGAATCGGCGGCCATACAGGTCGGCCGAGGTGTCGAGTTCCGCCAGCGCCTCGCCGCCGAGCCGCCGGGGACGCAGCATCAGGCGCTGGAATCCCTCCCGGTTGGCCCGCCTCGTCTCGTAGTCGTCGACCCCCATGTGCAGGTAGTCCCAGTGCTGGGGCAGGTTGTTGGCGTGCGCCACGCGCTCGAAGTCCCAGACGTTGATCGCTTCTTCCGGCGACTCGACCATCTGGCCCTGCAACTGGTCCTCGATGGCATTCTGGGGAGGCAGCACCGGGTCCTGAGCGGCGCCGAAACGCGGCTGCTCCAGCCAATTGGGGATCTCCGTTCCGCACGCACGGCACAGCGGCGTCGAGGTTACGGATCCGACGCCCCGTTCCGCCTCATGCGCGAGCGCGCGCTGCCAGCTCGCCGGCAGGCCGGACGCGGCGAGGCCCAGCAACGGGCTGGCGGCCAGGAACCGGAAGAACTCTCGCCGGCTCGTTCCGGGATCGGGGTGACGCTGGTCCAGACTTCGTTCGGCCATCCTTGCTCTCCTCGCGGGCCCCTGAGGGGCCTGGAATCAGCCGGCGGTCGCGGCCGGCCGTCGGTCCGCCAAGTGTAGCCGAACACCCGGCCGATGCAACCGGCGTCAGCGGCGCCGCATCACGACTATCCGGTTGGAGTTGGTTCCGCCTTGGTTGTTCAGGACGCCCCACGTATTCGAGGTTTTCGTGAACGTCTGTTCGTTCACGACTACCAGGACGGGTTCCCACGGCGTTTCCCGGGCCACGTCGACGACGACGCGATCGAGCAGCAGCGACCCGCTCCGAACCTCGCCCACCTCGAAGGCGAACACGCCGTCGCCCGGCGCTATCGCCGCCACGTTCGCGAGCGTTTCCCGGACGAGCGCCCGCCACGCTTTGAGGTTGCCGGTCTGTGTGATCCCGACCTCGTCGGGATCGACGCCGGCGAACCAGCACCGCATCCAGTTGTCCCTCCGGTAGTTGACGACGTTGAGGAACGGCGGCGACGTGACGGCGAGCGACACCGGTGGCCCGCCGTGGGCGAAGGGCTCCCCGACGGGCTGCCGGAAGAACCCGCAATTCCGCCCCGTGGGCGCCTCGCGGGGCACGTCGCGCAGGAGCGAACGCGTCTTGCGCAGAATCAGGTTGGCGACGTCACGGTACTCCGGCCGCTGATGGCGGCGCTCGTTCGTCCTGCGCTGGCGTTCGATGGTCGTCGCCTGGTTGGGCGGCAGCGTGTAGACCGAGAAGAACCCGGGTGAATGCCCGGTCAGCCGGTTGATGGCGACCATCCGGATCCAGCGATCGACCCGGTCGGTCGAACCGGCGGCGTCCCGCTCGCGCAGGTGCTCCCGGAGGCGGCAGATCTGGTTCAGCGTGCGTTCGTGGAAGAACACGTCGAAGCCGTCGGGAAGCGTCGCCGGTTCGTCCAGCGTCAGCGCGCTCAGCCGATTCGCGACCGCTTCCACCGACGGCGGGTCCAATCTGGGCTCGAGCAACAGGCGAGACAGCGGATTGACGTCGTTGCCCAGCGTCTGCCGGCCGTGCAGCGCGGCTTCCAGCAGCGTCGTTCCGCGTCCCATGAACGGGTCGAAGACCAGGTCCCCGGGCTCCGTCAGCCGCGTGATGAAGAAGCGCGGCAGTTGCGGCTTGAAGCACGCGCGGTAGGAGATCTCGTGGAGGGAATGCGCGGCCCGCTGCCGGGAAGTCCAGAACTCGTTGGCGAGAACGGGAACGCCGGCGTACTCCGCGACGGTGGTTTCCTTGCCGTACCCGCGCCAGTCTTCCAGCTCGCGGACGAAGGCATCCAGCGTCAGGCGTTGGCCGGCGTCCGAAGCGGCCGCGTACTGCATGCCCGCGGCGGCGGCGTCACGCCTCGTAGGACTTGATCACGTCGAGGATCGCCTGCTCTTCTTCGGCCCAGGCGGCCTGGATCTTCTGCAGCGCGCCGGTGGCCGTCGGCGCCTGCAACGCGAGCTCCCGATTATGGGGCAGGAGCAGCCCGCGCTCGACGGCGTGGTCGAGGAACTCGAACAGGTGATCGAAGTAGCCGTCGATGTTCGCGAACACGCACGGCTTCTCGTGCATCTCCACCGGAATCTGGGACCACGTCAGCGCCTCGAAGATCTCCTCGGTCGTGCCGAACCCGCCGGGCAGGGCCAGGCACCCCTGGACGAGGCTCTGCATCAGGTGCTTGCGTTCGTGCATCGTGTTGACTTCGACGATGCGGCTCAGCCCTTCGTGGGCGAGTTCCTGGTAGGACAACTGCCGCGGGATGATTCCCGTGACGTAGCCTCCCTCTTCGAGGACGGCATTGGCGAGGACGCCCATCAGGCCGATGCTCGCACCGCCGTACACGAGGCCGATTCCCTCGGCCGCCATCATGCGGCCCAGGGCGTCGGCCTCGTCGACGAATCGCTGGTCCCGGCCGCGGCGGCCGCCGAGGTAGACGCAGACGTGCTTGCCGCTGGGCGGGCCCGCCAACTCCGCCTTCCCCCCCGGTACCCGGCTCTCGACCTTTGCCATCTGGATCGGTTGTCCGTGCTACGAGATGGGGCCATTGTAGCGCGGTTTCCCGGACCACCGGCGGCCGGCGCTCCCGGCCGTGCGATTCTCGCCGCGTGCAACGAGGGGGAATGGTGTACAAACTACGCAATCGGGCAGGAAAGGAGCCTATGGCAAATGTCCGCTGATCACGTAAGGGAGCTTCGCTACGAGCCCGAAGAAACGCCTCCGCCTGCCCTTGCCATCGGCCTCGGCTTTCAGTTCGCCATGCTCACGGTGGCCGGGATCGTCCTGACACCGGCCATCGTCGTGCGCGCGGCCGGCGCCGGTGAGGACTTCCTTTCGTGGGCGGCGTTCGCCGCGCTCGCCATCAGCGGAATAACGACGATCCTTCAGGCCGTCCGCGTAGGCCGGGTCGGCTCCGGCCACGTGCTGCTCATGGGCACGTCGGCCGCGTTCATCGCGGTGTGCGTCACCGCGCTCGCGGAGGGAGGACCGGGACTGCTGGCGACCCTGGTCACCATCTCGGCGCTGTTCCAGTTCGGACTGTCGACGAAGTTGTCGCTGCTGCGCCGCGTCCTGACGCCGACGGTGTGCGGCACGGTGATCATGCTGATTCCGGTGACCCTCATGCCGATCATGTTCGGGATGCTGGACGACGTGCCGGAGGGATCGTCGCCCAGTGCGGCTCCCGTCAGCGTCATCATCACGTTGCTGATGACGGTGACCGTCACGCTCCGGGCCGCCGGCTACTGGCGGCTCTGGGCGCCCGTCATCGGCATTGCGTCGGGGTGCGTGGCTGCCGCCTGGTTCGGGCTGTACGACACGCGGCTGGTGGTCGAAGCAGGCTGGTTCGGACTGCCTGCGGGCGGCTGGCCCGGGTTCGACGTCAACTTCGGCCTCGCCTTCTGGTCGCTTCTGCCTGCGTTCGTCTTCGTGACGCTGATCGGCGCCATCGAGACGATCGGTGACAGCGTCGCGATTCAGCGCGTCTCGCGGCGCAAGCCGCGGGCGACCGATTTTCGCGTCGTGCAGGGCGCGGTCGCGGCTGATGGCGTCGGGAACCTGCTGTCCGGACTCGCCGCCACCGTGCCAAACACGACCTATTCCTCGAGCGTCTCGGTCACCGACATCACCGGCGTCGCCGCCCGCGCCGTCGGCGTCGCCATCGGAGCCGCCTTCATCGTGCTCGCGTTCCTGCCGAAGTTCATGGCGCTGATCCTCGCGATACCGGGTCCGGTGGTCGGGGCGTACACCATCGTTCTGATGAGCACGCTCTTCGTGCTCGGCATGCGGGTGGTCGTCGAGGACGGCGTCGACTACCGCAAGGGCGTCGTCGCGGGTGTCGGATTCTGGATCGGGCTCGGTTTCCAGAACGAGTTGCTCTTCGCCGACGGGCTCGGCGCCTGGGGCGCACTGTTGGGCAACGGGATGACGTCGGGCGGTCTCGCCGCGATCCTCATGACGCTGTTCTGGGAGCTGTCGCGGCCGCGGCCGCTCCGCCTCCAGACCGACCTGAACACCGACGCCTATCCGAAGATCGACGAGTTCCTGACGGAGTTTGCGGCCAGCCGCGGCTGGGACGAGGCGATGACGGACCGCCTCCGCGCGGTCGGGGAGGAGACGCTGCTTTCGCTCATTCGACCTGACGAGGAAGAGGCCGCCAGCGAACGCCGACTGCAGATCAGTGCGCGCAATGATGGCCGCGCGGCCGAACTGGAGTTCATCGCGGCGACTGACGAGTCGAACATCGAGGATCGCATCGCCGTGCTCGGGGACCGCGTGACCGGCGCGCAGGTCGAAGAGGAGGTCTCGCTCCGGTTGCTGCGCCACCTCGCATCCTCGGTGCGGCACCAGCAGTACCACGAGACGGACGTCGTGACGGTCCGCGTGGAAGCGCAGGCGTAGGGTTCCGTGCGGTCAGGGTCGCCCCGGCGCTCGCACCTGGTTCCCCGGACCCGCGACGGCTGGATCGCCACCGTCGCGTTCGTGGCGGTGCTTCTTCTTGCCCTGCCACCGGTGACGCATACGGTGCTGAATCGCACCGAACCCTGGATTCTCGGCGCGCCGTTCCTGTATTCCGCGCTGCTGGCGGTGTACGTCGCCTTGATCGGCATCCTGATCTGGGCCTGGCGCCGGCAGGTCTAGCACGGCGGCACTCCGCGAGAGGGAACCCTGATGGAGGCCTGGGAAGTAGCTACCGCGCTGATCGTCGCCTATATCGGCATCACCCTCCTTCTCGGCGTGCTCGCCAACCGGCGCCTGACCGTCGACGTCGAGGACTTCATGCTCTACGGCCGGAAGGCCGGTTTCGTCGTCCTTTACCTGACCATCGTCGCGACCTTCCATTCGGCTTTCGCGTTTCTCGGTTCGGGCGGGTTCTTCTATACGCACGGCATCGGTTTCTGGGCGGCGGGCGCGTGGACCGTGCTGGCTGGCGCCATCACCTACTTCCTCGGTACGCGCATCTGGGCGCTGGGCAAGGCGTTCGGCTACGTCACGCCGGCCGACCTGCTGGCCGACTTCTACGAGTCTGAAGCGGTGCGGGTCACCGTCGCGCTCGTGTCGGTGGTCTTCACCATCCTGTACATCCAGGTGCAGGCGCAGGGGCTCGGCTACATCATCACCGTCGCCACCGACGGGCGCGTCTCGTTCGAGGTCGGGACGTTGCTGCTGCTGGTCGTGGCCGCGTTCTACCTGATCGCCGGCGGGCTCCGGGCGGTCTACTGGACCGACGTGCTCCAGGGCGTCTGGATGTACTTCGCCGTCTGGATTGGCGCGCTCGTGCTCGCCTACGAGCTGTTCGGCGGCCCGCTCGAGTTGTGGCGGGAGGTCGCCGCGCAGCGCCCGGACCTGCTCACCCTGCCGGGACCGAACGGGTTCTTCACGCCGGGCATGTGGATCGGGATGATCGTCACCCTGTCGTTCGGCATCATCCTCCAGCCGCACATGCTCATCCGTTACTACACGGCGGTCGACGCGAAGACGTTGAAGGCGCTCGGCGCGACGACGCCGATCTACCTGATGACCCTCTACATTCCGGCCGCGTTCGTCGGTCTCGGCGGCGCCGTTGCGATGCCCGGTCTCGAGGTCCCGGACCGGATCTTCCCGGAGCTGCTCTTCGCGCACGTCTCGCCGTGGCTGACGGGCGCCATCCTGGCCGGCGCCACCGCCGCCGCGATGTCGACCCTCGATTCGATCCTGCACTCCAACATGACCGTCCTGACGCACGACATCTACCGCCGCTACGTCCGGCCGGGCGCCAGCCAGGCGCACTACCTGCGCGTGGGACGCGGGTTCGTCGTCCTGCTCCTCGCGGTCGGCTACGTCCTGACCGTCAGCACCTTCGACTTCCTGGTCGTGCTCATCACGCTCTCGGGTTCCGGCGCCCTCCAGTTGCTGCCGGGCCTGGTCGGCGTCTGTTTCCCGACCCGCCGTACCCTCACCCGGGCGGGCGTCGTCGCAGGCATCGCGGCCGGCCTCGCTACGCTCTACGTGACGCTCGTGGTCGCGCCGCATCCGCTGGGCATGCACGGCGCCCTCTGGGCGCTGCTGGTGAACGGTGTGACGGCACTGGTGGTGTCGGCGTTCACGCCGCCGCCGTCCGCCGGGACCATCGAGCGCGTCCATGGCGAGCTGGAAGCGTTCGTGTACGGAGACTAGGAGACTGGGGCTGCTACGATCACAAACGGAGGAACCTATGGATCAGATCAAGGAATACGAAAGCATCGCCGACCTGTATGCCGAATCGATGCGGCTGCCGTTCCGGGGCGCCATCGAACAGCACTCGCTGGGCGAGCTGGTTGGTGACATCGCCGGCGCAACGGCGCTGGACATGGCCTGCGGCGACGGGTTCTACACGCGATGGCTCAAGCGGGCCGGGGCATCGCGAGCGACCGGCGTGGACGTCTCCGGGGAGATGATCCGGCGGGCGGCGGACGAGGAGCGGCGCAATCCGCTCGGCTGCGAGTACCGGGAATCCGACATCGCCGCGTTCGTCCTGCCCGAGCCGGTCGACGTGGTCATCGCGGTCTACTCGCTCGGCTATGCCCAAAGCGCGGAGCGGCTCCGGCGGTTCTGCAAGGCCTGCCACGGCGCGCTACGGCCCGGCGGACGGTTCGTCGGCCTCAACGATAATGTCCCGAATCCTCCCCCGTCGAGCGCTATGTTGCGGAAGTACGGACTCGAAAGAACCTGCGCGAGCCCGCCGTCCGAAGGAGATATCGTTCGGTTCACGCTCATCAATGCCGACGGCCGGGAGTTCGACGTGCAGAACTTCTATCTCCAGCCGGAGACGTATGAGGAAGCGTTTCGCGAAGCGGGCTTCCGCGAGTTCCGATGGGTCGACGTCTCGTTGCAGCCATCCGAACGCGGCAATGCGTTCTGGGACGACTTCCTCGCGCATCCGCCCATCGTCGGCTTCGCCGCATCGAGGTAGGGTTGCCATCGTGGCCAAACTGGACCCACCCAACCGCAAGACCGAGGACGAAGCCCACGCGGAGCTGCATCGACGGGCCCGCGCGGGCGCCGTTCGCCTCGGCGCACCGAACCGCCCGGATGTCTACCCGCGTCCTTCGCGCCGCCTGCCCACCCGGGTAGTGCAGGACATGCTCGATGGCACCCGCGACGACGCGGTTCCGGTGGCGCCTGCTCCGGGCCGGGCGCCCCGGAGTCAGTCGTAGTCGGCCGCGTCCATCGAATACGCGACGATCTCCTCGTCGTTGCGCGTATAGATGTGCTTGTTGGCGTAGGCCGGATGGACCCAGTTGACGAATCGCAGTTCCCGGCGGTTGCCGGGCGGCGAGGTGGGGGCGATGAGCCTGGTGCGGCTCACCTCTTCGTAGCCCTCGGGGCTGAGGCGCGCGATGATCAGCTCGCCGCGGTCGTTGTTGATGAGCACGCGGTCGCCGTTCCGCACCATGTAGCCGGACGCCCAGCGCCGCCGCTCGACGGTGGCCTCCTGGGTCTCCCAGATGCGTTCGCCGGTCGTGGCGTTCAGGCAGCGGAGCTGGCCGTAGCTGCAGATGCCGTAGATGTAGCCGCCGTCGATGATTGGCGTGGCCAGGACCGCGTGGAGTCCGTCGGTGCGGATCTCGCTGTTGCTGGTTCCCTTCCACGCCACCGTGGCCTCGGGCCGATCCTGGTTGAGGGTCAGCATCATCGGACCGTCGTAGAAGGTGGTGAAGAAGAGTTGCGCTCCCACCTGCACGGGGACCGCCACCGTCATCGCCCCGCCGACGATGTACGGCTGCCGCCAGTAGATCTCGCCGGTGACGGGATCGAGTGAAGCCACTTCCTCCGGGTTCCAGACGATGAGCTGGCGCGCGCCGCCCGCCTCGACGATGATCGGCTGGGCGACGCCGAGGTCCTCATCGCTCGGCAACGCCCGCCAGACCTCCTCGCCGGTCATCTTGTCGAACGCCACGACGCGAGCGTCGGGCTGGCCGCCGATGAAGCAGATGAGCCGCTCCCCGTCCACCAGCGGGGCGCTGGCGAATCCCCAGTCGAAGCCCCACTGCATCCGGTCCACGCCGTAGTCCTCCCCGTAGTGCTTGCGCCAGAGGAGCTCGCCGGTGTCGACGCGCAGGGCCGAGAGCACGCCGGTGCGCCCGAGCATGTACACGCGGTCGCCGTCAACCGTCGGGGTCGCGCCCGGGCCCACCTCCCACTGGATGCCGGCGTAGTCGGCTTCCCATTCCTGAACCCACAGCACGTCGCCGGTCGCCTCGTCGAACGCCATGGCGCGTTCGGTGCCCCGCATGCCGTCCGTCGGTTCCCAATCGGTCGCGAAGACCCGGCCGTCGGCTACCGAGGGCCCGGAGAACCCTGCCTTGATCGGCATCCGCCAGCGGACCTTGAGCCCCTCGGCGGGAAACGTCTCAATCAGTCCGGTCTCGCGCCATTCGCCCAGACGGCCCTCGCCGCGGAACTCCGGCCAGTCGTCGGCGCTGACTGTCGCCATGCCGCAGGCAAGCATCATCAGGGAGCTGCCCGCCGCCGCACGCCACCCCATCATGTTGTCTCCTTCGCCGCCGTCAGCGGCCTTCGAGCTCCGCGTAGATCGCCTCGACGTTCGCCCGCGCCTGCTCCATGTCGTAGTCGGCGTAACGCTCCGGCAGCTCGAGACTTGCGGCCGCGTCGCCGGCGCTCCGCCCGGCCTCGTGCGCCGCGCGGACGGCGGCCAGGAAGTCCCGGTTGAAGTCGGCGTATTCCCGCAGGTCGTCCCAGGTCAGCCATCCCGTCCAGGCGCGCCGGTCGCCGCGGTCGCGCCGGCCGCGCCCCGCGTAGGTCGTCGGGATCGGGGCATGCGCGGTGATGACCCGGTCCACGCCGTCGATGGCGGCCACGGCCTTCGCGAGCGTCTCCGGGAACGCGATGCCGCTCCCGCCGTTGGCGGTGTCAATGACCGGGACCGCCTTGTCCGGAAACAGCTCTCCGAGATACGCCGTGCGCTTTTCCGGGAAGACGACCACGATGTCGCCGTCGGTATGGGCGGGACCGAAGTGGTACAGCTCGATCCGGTCGAGATCCTCGAGCAGGCCGAAACGGTCCGTGAAGGTTGTGGTCGGCAGCCCGGGCGCGCCGCCCGCGAAAACGTCCATCCGGGCCATGTTTGCGGCAGTGTTCTCGTGCGCGATGATCTCGGTCACGTCCGGAAACTCGCCGTTCGCGCCGGTGTGATCGGTATCCGCGTGTGCACTGATGATGGTCGTCACCGGCAGGTCGGTGACCTGGTAGACGGCGTCGATCACCGGCTGCCCCCACCCCGGCAGCTTGGTCCCCACAAGGACTACTCCGCCGTTGATCTCGTCGATGAGAGCCAGGCCGTTCGCGCCGCCCTCGCCGAGGTGATACAGCGTGTCGCGGACGTTGAGGGTGTCGATCGTGACGAACCGCTCTTCCGGTTCCTGCGCGCGGCCGCTGTCGACGGCGGGGGAGAGCGCCAGCAGGAAGACGACGGACAGCGCGATCGGCGCGCTCCGCAGCTTCATGGACCGTCTCATGGGCTGAATGCGTATTCTAGCGTTGACGGTGCGTCGTAAGGGCACGGCAATATACGCAAAGGGCGCGTAGAAGGCGGAGCGTTCCAGTTGTCCAGAAAAGTCCTCGGGCGTCTCACGGCTCCATTCACCGGCATAACGGCGATTGCTCTCGTAACGGGAGTCCTGTTCGCGGCGGTCGCGCCGGCCGCCGCACAGCCCCTGACGTCCAGAGTCGAAGGGACAGTGCGGGACGAGTCCGGGGCGGTCGTGCCGGGCGCGTCGGTGACGATGACGCAAGTCGACACGGGCGTCGCGCGGACCACCACCTCGGACGATCGCGGGCTCTACCTGTTTCCCCAGGTGCCCGCGGGAACCTACCGGGTGGAGGCGAACGCCGCCGGTTTCACGACGACCGTGGTCGAAGACGTCCGCGTCGCCCTGAACGCGCCGACGTCCATCGAGATCGTCCTCGATGTGGGCGCCGTGGCCGAAACGGTCGTCGTGGCGGCGGCCGGGCCGCAGTCGCTTATGAACACGGTCAGTGCGGAGCTCAACACCAACCTGATGCGGGAACAGGTCCGGGACCTGCCCTTGAATGGCCGCGACGTAACGCAGCTTGCCCTCACCCAGGCGGGCGTGACGGGCCCGTCCGGCGCGCGCACCGCGTCCATCAACGGCACGCGAGGGACTTTCAACAACTTCACGCTGGACGGGGTCACGAATCAGGACGCGTTCGTTCGGACGGACGCTTTGTTCGGGACCTTGCCCGTCAAGGAGAGTTTCATCGAGGAGATAAGCATCACGACCGGGAACGCGGAGGTCGACGACGGCCTGGGGGCGTCGCAGACTCAGTTCGTGACCCGTTCCGGGGGCAATTCATTCGACACCGAGGTGTTCTTCTATCACAGGAACGAGGCGCTCAACGCCACCAACTTCTTCAACAAGGCCGCCGGAATAGAAAAGGAGCGAGTGCGGGTCCATGAGTTCGGCTTCAACGTCGGCGGACCCATCGTGAGGAACAAGGCGTTCTTCTTCTTCAACTACGAAGAAGAGCGAGAGCCCGGTACCGCGTCCGTCGTTCGTCACGTCCTGACGGATTCCGCGCGCCGCGGCGATTTCAGCTATGTCAGGCAGGACAACGGCCAGGTAGGCACGGTGAACCTGTTCAACGTGACGGACATCACCTCCGATCCGGCCATGCGATCACTGGTCGAGTCGACGCCGTCGCCCAATGACTCCAGCGTGGGCGACGGCCGGAACACGGCCGGATACCGGTTCAATAGCCCTGCCGACACCGATTCCCGGTGGTTCGTGTTCCGGGGAGACTACGTGATGCACCCGAGGCATTCGGTGACCGGGTCGTTTCATCATTTCCGCCTGGACACGCCGAACTCCGTGTTCAACGACATTGATGCCGTCTTTCCGGGGCGGCCAGGAGCCGGCCAGGGCTCGAGGCGCAATCTCGTGTCGTTCGGTTTGACGAGCGCGCTCGGCCAGAGCGCCGTGAACGAGGCGCGCTTCGGTTTCCAGGGCTACCGGGCGTGGTTCGCCAACAACGAAGCCTTCCCCGACGGCTATCGTCTGAGCTTCGCGGGTTTCACGAATCCCGTCCGGAATTTCATGGACCAGGGACGCGACGTCCGCAACCTGGAGTTCAGCAACAACCTGACGTGGGTCAACGGAGCGCACACCTTCAAGGTGGGCGGGAGTGCGCGCTGGTCACAGGTCAACGCTTACAACGACGCGGGACTCGTGCCGACCTACTCGCTCGGCTTCGGCGCCGGAACCCCGGATCCGCTCGTGCCCGGGTTGTTCCCCGGCGGGATCGCTTCCGACGAGCTGGACACGGCTTCCGGGCTGCTGGCAACTCTCGGCGGAGTCGTCGATGAAGCCTACCGGACGTTCAACGTCATCTCGCAGACGTCGGGGTTCGTGGACGGAGCGACGGAGAGACGTATTCTCAGCCAGAGCTTCATGAACCTCTACGCGGGAGACACCTGGCGGATCACCCCGGAAACCAGCCTGACATTCGGCCTGAGGTGGGAGCTGCATGCCGTCCCCGACGAGACGCAGGGCCTCGCGCTGCTGCCGGTGGGCGGGGTCGAAGCGGTGCTCGACCCCAACGCTGTCGTCGATTTCGCCGGATCGGTGAACGGACGGCCGTTCTTCAACGCCGACAGGAACAACTTCGCTCCGAATATCGGCGTGGCCCGGCAACTGACCGACAAGACGGTCCTGCGCGCCGGATACGCGCTGAACTACGTGATCGACAACAACATGACGACGGTGTCTAATGCGCTCGGCGCCAACGACGGCCTGCGCCAGACCGTCGTGTTGCCGGGGATCGGCGGAACGGTCAGCGGCACTGGACTGGTTCCCGTCGAAGTACCTGAATTCAAGGTGCCCCGGACGGCGCGCGATGGCATCCTGGCCGATTCCGCGGCCGCCCTGTTCACGTTCGATCCCGACCTGCGGACTCCGTACGTGCAGCAGTGGAACGTGGGGCTGCAGCATCAGCTACTGGCCGACACCGCAGTCGAGGTGCGCTACGTCGGAAACCGCGGCACCGACCTCCTCCGCGCCATCGATCTGAACCAGCTCCTGCTGCCGGACGCCTTCGTGGAGGACTTCCGGCGGGCGCGGCGGAACCTCGCCGCGAACGGAGACCCCAGAGTCGGCGAACCGCTGGAGGTTTTCCCCCTGCTGGGCCTGGGCGGCTTTCTGCAGTCGGGGGGCGTCCAGAACTGGATTCGAAACGGCGAGATCGGGCAGTACGTCGGCGGCTTTCTGGCCCCCAACCGGATCTTCTTCTTCGATGGGGAAGGCGGGGAGCAGTACGGCGCCACGTTACCGTTGAGCTACTTCTATACCAATCCCAATACTTACGTCGGCGACGTCGTCGGCAATCACTCCTACTCCGAGTACAACGCGCTCCAGCTTGAGGTCCGCAGGGCCTGGCGGGCAGGATTCACTGCGCAGTTCAACTACACCTGGGGACAGGTGCTGACGGATTTTCCCGGCAGCCAGTCGAATTTCCGCGCATTCTTCGATAACGCCCAGCCCGAACTCGAGATCATGCGTCCCGAGTACGACATCACGCACACCCTGAACGCCAATTGGGTGTGGGAGATTCCCGTCGGCGAAGGACGGCGCTGGATGAACAACCGCAACGCGCTCAGCGCGGTCGTCGGTGGCTGGAACCTGAGCGGATTCGTCCGGATTCACTCGGGCGAGGCAATCAGCATCGTCTCGGGGCGGGGCACCGTCAACCGGGGTTCACGAGCCTACGTCAACACCGTTCATCTGACGGGCATCGACGCCGAAGAGCTGCAACGCCGAACCGGCGTCTTCCGCCTCGAGGACGGCCGGGTGAGTCTTTTCGATCCCAGTCTCCTGGCGGAGGGGGGCAGCGGCGACCCGGCTATCTTTCTGAACCCGGAAATGCTCGAGGCGGGGACGCTGCCCATGACGCCCATCAGCGGACCCTGGTACGCGACGCTGGATGTCGGACTCCGCAAGAACGTGTTTCTCCCGTTCTCGACGGCCGCGCGGTTGCAGCTTCGCTTCGACTTCTTCAATATCCTCAATCGCACCAACTTCGACATCGGCACCCGCCAGAATCCGAACAGCACGGAGTTCGGCCTGATCAACTCGGCGTTCGCGGCTCGCGAGATCCAGGTTGGCATGAAGCTCACGTTCTAGTCAGAAGCGGAACCGCCGGCCGGCCGGCCGGTGCGGCCTCGTCGGGGACCTGCTCCTGGGTGGGAAGTGCGTTCCTCGAGGGGATTGACGTGCTCCACGCCGGGGAATGCCCGGACGCGTCGTGATTCGCACAAAGGCCAGCAGGCTCGTCGACACAGCGGCAAGCGGCACGGACGGAAAACCCAAGAAAAAGGCCTTTTCCGTTGGGGAAAAGGGCCTGAGAGGTTGGCGCGCCCGACAGGATTCGAACCTGTGGCCTTCGGCTCCGGAGGCCGACGCTCTATCCAGCTGAGCTACGGGCGCGTCTTTTGGAATCAGTAACTGCGTGTTTCTGCAACCGCGGCGACGTGTCGATCATCTAGCGTGGGAATCGGGCGATCCCATAGCTGCCCCTGATCCCGCCAATCCAGATCTCATCATTCGCCTCGATGGCCACGGTGCCGAGCCTGAAGAACTCGTTTCCCTTGTAGTCCACCAATTGCCGGACTTCAAACGTCGTCGGATCGACCTCGGCCACGCGAGCGGCCGACGGCTCACAAGGATCGACGTCTTCACACTGGGTCAGGTGGCCGGCGACGATGACCTTGCCGTCGGGTCCCCAGCGCACGTTGTCGACGTTGAAGCCAACCGCAATCGGGTCGACGCGCACCGGATTCTGGCCGCGTGACAGCCGCACCAGCGCCCGATCGCTCCAGCCCCCGATGTAGAACCACTGCCCGTCGTCCGAGGACACGAGACCGTTGGGACCGGGCATCTGGCTACCGGGCACTTCGACCCAGTCCGTCGTCGGATGCCATTCCCAGAGCTCCCCACCCTCGCGGTCGAAGTTCGTCGCGCCAAGATAGCCGTCCGGCAGCGCCGTAATGGAGTTGATGCGGGCGGTGCCCTCCGGCGCCGGAATGCATCCAATCCACTTCATCGTGGGCACGGCGCCGCCGACATCCAGCGCAAAGACCTCGATGGCCTCGCGCGCGCCATGACCAACCACGTAGAGCGTATGCACATCGCCGGGGCCCTCCCGCAGGGTCAGTCCGTGCGGCTGGAACACGTTGTTCGGACCGGGGCACGCGCGATAGGTATCGCGGTCGTGCTCTGGCGGCAACGCTCCCGCAGGGAAGATCTCCTGGACGCTGTGATCACGAAGGCTCACCGCGTAGACGGGACCTTCCGAAGCGGAGTATCGTCCCGATGCGATCACCCAGGGGGCGCCCGGAACCGCGTAGAGATCTTCCGGATTGGTCGTGCCGCAGACGAACGTCACATCTCCGTCTCCGGCGGGATCGCAGGTCTGGGCATCAAGAGGGTGCCCGCTGACCAGACCCAACAGCGACGCGAGAAACACGACCACTCGCAACATGGCGGACCTCCAGCCTTTCGTGACGCCTTGGAGTATACCAGCGCCGCCACGCGCGCTTCGGACCTTCACGAGGTACATCAGTGCGTCTCCCCGCCGCCGCGTCAGTAGCGGAACAGGTACTGGAACTTCAGGAAGACCGCGCGGTTCGTCCGCTGGCGTCCCGTCACCAGCAGGCGCCGGCGGCCGGTGTCGTACCAGTCCAGCAGGTCGCCCTCGATGAGGTCGGCCTGCTGGTGATGGTCGTCGTAGCCCGCATAGAAGACCGTGCCCGCGTTGACGCGGTAGGTGAGCAGGAAGTTGAGGTCGAGCTTCCGGTCCAGCGTGTCGTATTCGCTGATGTTGCGGAAGAGCAGCCGGTTGGTGAACTGATACGTCGTGAGCGCCCGGAAGATCCGGACGTCGAACACGACCTCACGGCCGCGCATCGGATCGGTGAACCGGTTGGTGGTGACGTTGATCGCCGAACGCAGGCGCGGGACGGGGCGCAGGTTCATGGAGGCCGAGATCCCCTGCTCGTGGCCGAGGTAGGGGTGGGCCGGGTCCAGGAATATCTGGTCTCCGCGCCGGTATTCGAGGGTGAATCCGACCCGCCGGCTGGTATCCACCCGGCCGAAGACGCGCGAGCGGGTCTTGAAGAAGTCCACGCCCCCATAGCGTTCCAGTTCCCGCCGCACGTTGCCGGCCACGAACATGTTCCGGAAGAGCGCCAGGTTGATGCCCGCGTCGGCGATCTCGTCCTGCAGCACGTCGGCGAAGTCGTAGCTGCGTGTGTAGAGGAACTCCGGGCCCCAGTTGCGGAGCCAGTGCTCCGGCCACCAGCGATACCCACCGGTGACGGTCGTGAGGCGCTGGTCCGTCCGCGGCACGTGCCCGAGGTCCGTCCGGAAGCCGGGTGAAAGCGCGTAGGTGCCCACGGAGTAGCGCAGGTTCCTTCCGCGCTTGCGGAACGCGGCGTCGAACAGGTAACCCTGGGCGCTCGCGTCCGGTCCGTCCCGATGGTCCGTGCCCATGGCGAGGAACGACACCGAGTGGGTGTCGCCCAGGCGGAATCGCGCGTCCACGCCGCCGAGCCGGCTGTGGCCGTCCAGCTCCCGGTTGGTGAAGATGGCCCCCACGTGCGACTCGGCGTAGAGATCGTGGCGCACCCGCCCCACGAACGCGTGCGCCGCCGCCCCGGCCGCCGGGTCGTCGGCGTCATCCGGGTTGCCGGGCTCCGCATCGTTGGCGTACAGGACGCCGACGGTGGTCTGCCCGACCTTGCCGGTCAGCTTGGCCCCGTACGCGGGGTCCACGATCCGGCGCGTGTGAACCGCCGCGACCGGGGCCGGGATGTCGAATATCTCGGCGCCTTCGAGGAAGAACGGACGCAGCTCCGGATAGAACAGCGCGAAGCGCTGGTTGACCTCGATCTGCGGCAGGTCCGATTCGACCTGCGAGAAGTCGGGGTTGAACGTCACGTCCGCGGTGAGATTGGACGTGACGCCGTACTTCAGGTTGACGCCGCCCTCGGGCGACGGGTCCTTGTCCGCGAAGCGGCCGGTCGCGCGGTCGAGCGCGCCGAACCGGATGGCCGTGAGCGTCGGGAGGATCTCCAGGTTGTGGCTGCGCGACAGGTCGGTCATTCCCTCCAGGACGCCCATCTGGGGCAGGAAGCCGGCGATGTCGCGCGACGTGGGCGACCAGACGTCGGCCTCGTCGTGGCCGCCGACGATGCGCGCGATCTGCAGCCCCCAGCGGTGCGGGACGCCGGCCTCCCGCCGCGGGTAGCGGAGGCTCTTGAAGGGGATGGCCATCTCGGCGACGAAGCCGTCGTCGACCAACTCGGCCGCGGTCTCGAACAGCACGTCCCAGGAGGCGTCGCCGCGGGGGACGCCGAAGCGGCCGCCGCCGAGGACGCCGGCCTGCAGGATCGCGTCGCCCTGCACGCCGTAGCCGTTGACGGTGAAGACGTAGGCCCGCTGCTGATCGAGGAAGGGGTCGAGGTAGATGAGGAACAGGTCGTCCTCGATGGTCTGATCGCGGTCGCGCCGGTTCGCGCGGATCATGCCGGGGTCGACGTAGTGAGCGTGCAGGCCGACGTAGAGGTTCGTGCTGTCGTAGGCGAGGTGGATGTCGCTCGCTTCGCTGGCCGGGATCCCGTCGAACGGCCGGCGCTGCACGAGCTCCGTGATGTGGGCGGCTTCGCGCCAGACGGCGTCGTCGAGCCGCCCGTCGATTACCGGCGGCTGCGACAGCCGCGGCGGACGGACGGTCGGGCGGCCGGTCAGCACGCCAGCGTCGACCGCCCCGGTCGCCCCGCCCCCGGGTTGCTGTCCGGGAGCCTGTCCGGCCTGGAGCGCGGCCGGGCTGCCCGCGCCGGCCACAACGACGAGGATGGCCAGGAGCCCCGCCCTGGCCAGCCTCGCGCCCGGTGAAATCCCCGTTACCGCCACCGCCCGTTCATTCTGCCGCCTTCATGCGGTAAGCTGCGGCTCAGCCGCGGTCGATTCTCGATCAAAGGAGTTCCTGATGCGCGTTCAGACTGCCCGTGACGCCGCCCGCCTCGTTGCCCGCGTGTCGTCGATGCTCGTATTCGTTGCCCTGCTCGGGGCCGTCCCCGCCGGAGCCCAGGTGCCCGCCGGGACGCCGGAGGAGGTGGGGTTGTCGGCGGAGCGTCTCGATCGGATCGACGAGATGATCCAGCGCGCCATCGACGCGAAACAGATCTCCGGGGCCGTCACCGTCGTCGCGCGTCGCGGACGGGTCGCCCACTTCGAGGCGCACGGCCTGATGGACATCGAAGCGAAGGCGCCGATGCGCAAGGACGCGATCTTCCGGATCGCCTCGATGACGAAGCCGGTGACCGCCGTCGCCATCCTGATGCTGGTCGAAGAGGGCAAGGTCCGCCTGTCGGATCCGGTGTCCCGCTTCATCCCGGAGTTCAAGGATACGAAGGTGGCGATGCCGCGATCGGACTCCGCGGGCGAGGAAGACGACATCTACACCGTGCCGGCGAACCGCGAGGTCACGGTGCAGGATCTGATCACCCACACCTCGGGTCTCGGTAGCGGTGGCGCGGCAGGCGAGGCGACGTCGCGCATCGCGCCTCGCAACCTGACCGGCACCGTCGCGGACTGGGCGGCTGCGCTCGGAGCGGCCCCCCTCGACTTCCAGCCCGGCGCCCGCTGGTCGTACAGCGGGCTGGCGGGAATCGACACGCTGGGGCGCATCGTCGAGGTCGCCTCGGGACTGACGTTCGACGAGTTCCTGCGGCAGCGGATCTTCGAGCCCCTGGGAATGAAGGACACCGCCTTCAACGTGCCCGAGGACAAGAAGCCGCGCGTCGTTACGCTCTACGGCCGCACCCCGGAAGGCCTTGAAGTTCGCCCGGCGCCGGAATGGGTGGCCACGACGACCTTGCATGGGGGCGGCGGCGGTCTCTCGTCGACGGCCGAGGACTACCTGCAGTTCGCCCAGATGCTGGTCAACAACGGTGAATTGAACGGAACGCGGCTGCTGGGCTCCCGGACCGTCGAACTGATGGCGTCGAATCACGTCGGCGACCTGTACGAGAAGGCAGGGGCCGTTGGACTGGGATTCGGACTGACCGTGGACGTCGTGCTCGACAGCGTCGCGGCCCGTGGCGACCACCGGTCCACCGGCAGCTTCGGCTGGCTTGGCGCATTCGGCACTGCCTACTGGGTCGATCCCAGGGAAGAGCTGACGGCGATTCTGATGGTGCAGACGCCGGGCGGTCCGCTCCGGGCGGACTTCCAGAACGCCGTCATGCAGGCCATCGTCGACTGACGGCGCTTTTCCGGGCGCTTTCACTGGGAACTGCCGTGCGGAGGATCTGGACGCTAGGGATCCTGGCCGCTGTGCTGGGCGGTTGCGACAGCCAGCAGCAGGCGCCGCCCGAAGTCATCGTCGTCGATACTCCGGGCGCCGTGTCTATCCGGGGCGAGGTCTGGGCCGACAACTGGTTCGCCTTCTACCTGGGCGAACGCCTGATCATCGAGGACTCGACGCCGATCACGACGGAGCGGTCGTTCAACGCCGAGGCGTTCGTCTTCAACGCCGACTACCCCCTGCAATTGAACTTCGTCGCCAGGGACTTCAAGCAGGACGACACGGGTCTGGAGTACATCGGCCGCAGCAACCAGCAGATGGGCGACGGCGGACTCATCGCACAGTTCACCGACGTCACCACGGGAGCGACGGTCGCGGTCACGGATTCCGCCTGGCGATGCCTGGTGATCCACGACGCCCCGCTCGACCGCGCTTGCGAAGACGAGGCCGAGCCGGTGCCGGGCGTCGGCCCGTGCGGATTCGCGGTGCTGGCGGAGCCTGATGGCTGGCGCACACCCGGATTCGACGATGCCCGATGGCCGTCAGCGGTGGAGCACAGCGAAGCCGACGTCAGACCCCGAGGCGGCTACGACGCGATTGGGTGGCGGGACGGGGCGCAGTTGATCTGGACCGCTGACCTCGAAACGCACAACACGCTGTTGTGTCGCCTCACCGTGGAGCAACCCTGAGGCGTTGTGAGCGCGCCGGGCTCCGTCGAAAGACGAACCGGTCGTTCGCAATGAAGTTCAGCACCGAGCAGGACGCAATCGCCATCAGGTTGGCGAGCGCGTAGTGGATGCCGAGCGCTTCGGCGTAGAGCCCGGTGAACACGACATTGGCGGAGATCGACAACGTGCCGGTCACCAGGTTGAACCGGAGCAGGCGCGCTGCCCACCCAAGCCTGCCGAAGCCCCGGTCCCGCCACGTCCAGCGCTCGTGCCAGACGAAATTGTGCAGGATGGCGGATTCCACCGCCAGCCCGGTGGCAACCAGGTAGTCGAGACCCGCCACCTCGGTCAGGGTGACCAGCACCACCAGTTGCACGGCCACTCCCATCGAGCCGACGACGTTGAACACGAGCCATCTCCGCAGCCCCTCCACGGTCATCGCGGGAGGGGCTCCGCCCGGTAGAGCGCCAGCCCGTTGCGCACGGCGGAAAACGCCAGCGCCCCGAACAGGCCGGCGGCGCCGATGACCCCGCCCACGTCGAACAGCCGCCAGGTCGCGCCCAAGAGCTCGACCTCCGACCCGCTCACGAGCAGCCGGACGGCGCCGGCCGCGAGCAGGATGCGGAGCTCGGTCGGACCGACTTTCAGCAGCGATATCCGGAACACGCCGCACGCGTGCGTCGCGAGATAGGCCTCGGCGCAGAGCATCAGGTAGGCGGCCAGCAGCACCATCGCCACGACCGGGCTCATGTGCGGCGACAGCGCCAGACCGGCGCAGAGCAGCAACATGCTCGTGATGTCGACCACGTGGTCGACGTAGAAGCCATAGCGCGGCCGCTCGTGCTTCCGGACACGGGCGACCGTTCCGTCGAGGCTGTCGCCGAACCAGTTGAGCGCGAGGCCGACGACGACGACGACCAGCGCCAGATCGCTCCAGTGCGAGGCCCAGAACGCCGCCCCCACCCCGGCCATGGCCACCAGCCCGAGCGCCGTCAGATGATCCGCGTTGATCCCGGCGGGCAACCGAGCCGCCATCCAGACCAGCGCTCTCTTTTCCAACTCCGCCAGCAGGCTGCCGTTCTCCCGCGTGTGGCGGGCAGCCGGCGGCGCCGCACGTCCGGTTGCCGTTCGTGTCGCCGTCATGATCTCCTCCATCGAGTGCCTCCCTTGTCCTTGCGCGTGGCGCCATGCCGCCACGGGCTATCCGGGAGTGCGCAGCCGGCAGGGAAACCGGCTCACGGCACGGAGCAGGAGCCCGCCGGCCCTACGGCATCCGGAGCGGCCGCCTCTGATCCCGGGCAAGGGGTTGCGGGACGCGCCAGCAGGTTGCACAATGGCGCTAGCAGTCCGTAGAAGTTTCGCGCCGGCGAAACTTCCAACGCGCCCGGCAGGGCGCGCCAGCGGCGACAGGGAGGGCACGACATGACCACGAGCCGGCAAGTAATCGGTGGCTGCGCGGCGGCGGCGTTCCTGGCGGCGGGCCTCGCGCTACTGGGTCCGCCCGTTGCGGCCCAGGACGAGGACATCAGCGGCGTCGTGACCAGCGCGGCCGGCCCCGAGGCCGGCGTCTGGGTGATCGCCGAGACGGACGACTTCGAGACCGGCTTCCGGAAGATCGTCGTGACCGACGACGACGGACGGTTCCTCGTGCCGGACCTCCCCGCGGCCGACTACGAGGTATGGGTCCGCGGGTACGGGCTGGCCGATTCCGACAGGACGCCCGCGCGGCCCGGCGACGATGTCGCCCTGACCGCGACGGCGGCGGCCTCGCCGGCCGCGGCGGCGGAGATCTATCCCGCCAACTACTGGTACTCGCTGCTCGAGGTGCCGCCGGCGAGCGACTTCCCGGGCACGGGGCCGCGCGGCAACGGCATCGGCGCCACCATGCATACCCAGGCCGACTGGGTTGACCGGCTGAAGGACGGCTGCCAGCTCTGCCACCAGCTCGGCAACAAGGCGACACGCGAGATGCCGATGCTCGATCTCGACGAGTTCGACTCGTCGGTCGACGCGTGGGAGCACCGCCTCCTGGCCGGCGGCGCCGGGCCGGCGATGTCGGTGGAGCTCAACCGCATGGGCCGGCCGCGCGCGCTTGAGCTGTACGCCGAGTGGAGCGACCGGATCGCCGCCGGCGAGTTGCCGCCCGCCCCGCCCCGCCCGCAGGGGCGCGAACGCAACATCGTGCTCAGCATGTGGGAATGGGGTCACCCGCGCGGCATGGTCCACGACGAGATCACGACCGACAAGCGCAACCCGACGCTCAACGCGAACGGCCCGATATACGGGGTCGGCGGCGCCGGGCTCGTGATCACCGATCCGCGCACCCACGAGTCGGTCCGCATGGATCTGCCGACGCGCATCGAGCGGCCCAGGCGGCCCGTCTCGTATCAGGGGTCGTCGACCCGGATTCCGTCGCTCTACTGGGGCGACGAACCGGTCAACCTCCAGAGCCGGAGCGCCCACAACCCGATGCTGGACGACAAGAACCGCCTTTGGATCACGCAGGCGGTGCGGCCGAACGACGTGCCGGACTGGTGCCTGGAAGGTTCGGACAACCGGTTCGCACAGTACTACCCGATTCAGCATCGCGACGAGACCCGGCAGGTCTCCTACTACGACCCCGAGACGGGTGAGTTCGAGCTGATCGACACCTGCTACTTCACGCACCACCTGCAGTTCGCGGACGACGCGGACGACACGCTGTGGTTGAGCGGCTCGACCGAAGCGATCGGCTGGCTGAACACGCGCCTCTACGACGAGACGGGCGACGAGCAGGTGTCGCAGGGCTGGTGCCCGACGGTCATCGACACCAATGGCGACGGGCAGATCACGAAGCCGTGGAACGAGCCGGACTGGAACGGCGATGTCGAGATCGATCCGGCGCGGGATACACGGGTCGGGAGCCTCGACAAGTTCAAGCGCGCCTACGGCGTCATCCCCCACCCCGACGGGTCGGTCTGGATCACGCGGCGCTTCCCCGTGCCGGGCAAGCTGATCCGGCTGGACCTCGGGGACAATCCGCCGGAGACCTGCATCTCCGAGGTCTACGAGCCGCCGTACGATCCGGCCGGCGACGCGAACGACTGGGGCTACGGTCCCCGCGGCATCGACGTCGACCGCAACGGCGTGATCTGGACCGCGCTCGGCGGCAGCGGACACATGGCCAGCTTCGACCGCAGCAAGTGCGCGGTGCTCAACGGGCCGACCGCCACCGGCCAGCACTGCCGCGAAGGATGGACCCTCTATCCGACTCCGGGGCCGAAGCTGCGGGGCGTCGAGGGCTCGGCGAACGCCGACTACCACTACTACAACTGGGTGGACCAGTTCGACACGCTCGGCCTCGGCGCGAACACGCCGATCGCGACCGGCACCACGTCGGACGCGCTGCTCGCGCTCGATCCGGACAGCGGCGAATGGGTGATCATGCGCGTCCCGTACCCGCTCGGCTTCTACAGCCGCGGGCTGGACGGGCGGATCGACGATCCGGACACCGGCTGGAAGGGGCGCGGCGTCTGGTCCAGCTTCAACACGGGGTCGCCGCATCACCTCGAGGGCGGTAAGGGAGCGACGAGCGAGATCATCCGCTTCCAGATACGGCCGCATCCGCTGGCGAACTAGGACTGCTTTGCGGAGGGGCGAACGCAAGCGCGCGGACCGGACACCGCCGGCCGCCGCAAGACGGAGCGGCGGAGGGTAGATGCGCAAGGCGGTAATCGCGCTCGCGGCGCTCGCCGTGCTCGGCGGGCTGTTCTGGTGGACGGTGCAGAGCAGCCTGGCCGAGCCGTACGTCGTCGACGCCGGCCTCGTCTCCGAGTGGAACGTCGCGCTGCGCGGACCGGGGCGGGGCGCCGGCCTGCTCGTGCTGGAGACTTCGGACCAGCTTCGCGCCGAGTTGTTCCAGCAGATCTTCACCCGCACGATGGAGTCGATGGTGTCGCCGCCGACGGCGGCGGTGCCGCTGGTGCTCGCCTCGGAGTACCGCCAGTCGCTGGGGAGCGCGCTTTCGCCGGAGGACCTGCTCCGGGTGGCGGAGGAATCCGGGTTGCCGGACGCCGTTCCCGCGCCGGTCTGCATCGGCGTGGTCCGGGGCGAAGGCGCCGCCAGCACGCGGCAGCTCTACTACGCGATCTTCGAGGCGCCCGAAGCCGGCCGCTTCCGTGACGCGCTGGCGCGCCGCTACGGCGAGGCCGGCGGGACGGGGGCGTTCCAGCCGGACAGCTTCCCGCTGGTCATGCCGCTCGCCGCCTCCGACAACGATTTCGCGAGCTGGTGGCCGCTGGACGTCAGCCCCGCCGACTGCCTGGCGCCGCTCGTCACGCAGTAGTCGGGCACGCCAGAGAGGGTGACACTCTCTCCCCTTCGCTGAGAGAGAGGCATGCCCCGAAGGGAGTGTCGCGTCCTGGGCGAACGTCTTCCCTTCGTTGTCCGGCGCCTGCACGGCGAGAAGATGGCCGGTCTCTGCCGGGAGTTCGGTATCCGGCAAGACCGGCTACAGGGTTCGCACGCTACAAGGACTGCGGTCTGGAGAGGCTGATCGACCGGAGCCGACGACCGTATCGGCACGCTAACCGGTCGCAGATTGAGACCCTGATCGTGCGTCTCAAGCGCGAGTATCCCGGCTGCGGTGCTCCGAGGATCCGCGAGCGTTTGCGGCGACGGTATCCAGCGCTGCTGTATCCGGCCATCAGCACTGTGCACGCGGTGCTGGACCGCCACAGGTTCGTCAAGCGCGGGAAGCGCCGCCACTGTCGGGCGTGTGGCATCGAGCGGCGAGCGGGTGTGCGCTACGCGTTGGGTTCGGCTGGATCGGTCGGTTCCGGCCTGATCTGGTCGAACAGGGGCAAGAGTCGCTCCAGGATTTCCTGCCCCTGCCGCCGTTCTTCAAGCAGCATCCACGCCGCGAAGACGGTCCACGCCATAAACAGCACGCCTACGAAAATGACTAGGTAGTTCCAAGCTGTGCGGCCAAGGTGATTCCTCAGCGCCTCGGACACCCGGATCACCATCGGCAACAGCACGACCACTGCAGCCATCGTGCCTAGGATCATGTAGGCCACCGTCAGCCACTGCGCCCACATGCTCTCTAGCACGGCGGTGAGTTTACCACCCCCCTCTGTCCGTCTATAGTTGGCGCTGGGAAGGAGCACCATGACTGTCGCAGAGTTGATCGAGCGTTTACAGGAGTTGCCGCAGAACCTAGATGTTGTTATCCCGGATCTGGACTCGCACCTAGAACGAGCGACACATTTGTCCTGCGCCACGGCGTCAGTGAAGGCGGCTCGCGGTCATGGTGGCATCGGCGGATGGGATCTGGACGGCGTCAACGGAAGGACGCTGGTATGGCAGCCAGATGACGAGCCGGTCTCTGTCGTGGTGCTGGCTGCGGATTAGCTGTGGTATGTGGGATTCAAACTAATTCGCCATGAATCCAAGCCCATCGGCTTCAAGCTTCTTCGTGTACTCGGCGAAGGCGAGAACCGCACTTAGCGGCTCGACTTGCGAGTCGTCGCCGCCACCGCCAATCGCGCGAGGATGGTAGGATTCTCGGGGTTGTTGGTGCTGATCGAGGCGACGGGGATTGGTCGACGCGCTGACCCTCGGTTCGAGACTCAGGTGCCGCGGGAGCCCTGAATGAACAGCCTGTCGAAGCTCCGCCGATCGCTGGCTGGGCTCACCTTCGCCCCAAGAACTCGCGGACGCGCTCGGCGACGCCCTCTCGGGTTACTTCGCACTCCCAAATCACGAGCACGTCCCAGCCTAGCTCGGTCAGCCGGGCACGGTGCTCGATGTCGCGCTCCTGGTTGCGGCGGAGCTTCGGTTCCCAGTACTCAAGATTCGATCTCGGTCGGTGGGCAAGCTTGCAGTTCGGATCCGGATGTTGGTGCCAGAAGCACCCGTGCACGAAGATTACTTGGCGCCGACCGGGAAAGACGAGATCGGGACGCCCAGGGAGATCATGCCGGTGTAGGCGGTAGCGGTAGCCCATGGCGTGCACTAGGCGGCGTATCGCCAGCTCGGGCTTCATCCCCTTGCTGCGAATCGCGCGCATGGTGGCGCTGCGCACCTCAGGACTCACTCGATCCAAGGCTACTGCCTCCGCTTGTAGCTCAATAAGAGGTTACCGCATGGCATTGCAGATAAAGGAGTTCTTCGGATATGCCCCTCGAGACCCGGCTGCCGCCGACGACGTGGCGGAGCAGCGCTGCCCCTTCGTGGAGAGCGACTGCATCAAGCCTAATCATGGGGCGTGTTCGGTGCAGCAAGTGACCGCGCCGGAGCCAGTTATCTGCTGCCCGAACCGAATGTACGCCGACGACTTTCAGATTCTGAAGGAGATTGCGGTTGAGGCTTTCGGGCCCGATGCTGAGCTCATCCGACCGGCCGACGTAGAGGGGCGTGCCGCGGTCGGCGGCATGACCGGGCGTGACGTCGCTGTGTTCGGTCGCTATTGGGGCCAGGAACTGCCCCTGCCACGTCCTCAAGGCCAAGGTGCGGCGGCGTACTACGTGGACTGGATTCTGGCCAAGCTCGATGCCCATGGCGCACTGGACGAACTGACAGCGGTTGAGGTCCAGACGATCGATACGACGGGAAACTACAGCGACCAGGCGCGGCGCTTTTTCGCGGGCCGGGCGTTCAGAGACCCGCAGGGTCGGAACCCCGGCTACAGCGATGCCGGCATGAACTGGGAGAACGTCAACAAGCGCATTCTCCCGCAGATCATTTACAAGGGGCACGTACTCCGACTCGAAGAGAGATGCACGAAGGGGCTCTATTTCGTCTGCCCCCAGCAGGTCTATAGCCGGATTCGGGAGCGGCTGGGCGGCAATCTGCACAACATCCACCCAAGCCCGGGGGCGATAACGTTCCGGAGCTACGAGTTGGGGCCGGAGGTGCCGGCAGGCCGGCGACGCGCCATGACGCTCTCGGAGCAGTTCACGACGACGGTGGACCAAGTTGCTTTGGCATTTACGGCCCCGATGAATCTCCCGGAGCGAAACGTGTATGCGGCGGCGATCAACACGGCTCTCGGGAGGTAGCGTCACAACGCTACAGCAGCGTCCGCTTTGGCAGGCTCGACTTCCAAGCGGGACGTGTAGCGCGGTGCCCATCTGGAGCCGGCCTCAATGAGCGCCAACCCAATCTGCTTCGCGAGAAGTGGCGGAACGGCGTTTCCGACCTGCACGTACTGTTCCGTGCGTGGACCAGCAAACAGGAACCAGTCGAAGAAGGACTGGAGGCGGGCAGCTTCGCGGACACTCAGAGTACGATCCTGTTCGGGGTGAATGTAGGCTCCCCAATGCAGGTCACACTTGGTGAGAATCGTAGAAGCAAGCCCGTCTCTGCGAAGTCTACCGTAGCGCTTCGTGTGGTCACATCGGCGGGCGCGTTTCATCCCAGCGGGCAACAGCTCATACGGTACGTCGCGCCAGCTCCCGCCCTCGGGAATGTGCTGCATCCGGCGAAGGTTAATTGGCGCAAGGCAGGGGGCGGCATGGTTTGCGACGCGCACGGAGTCGCCACGAAGGTACGCTTGGTAATCAGTCCTCGGCGCCGTGCGGTAGCGTATCGGACCCTCGGGAACCTCGCCGTTCGCGAGCGGCGGAAGATCCCCGATGGCGTCCCACACCGTGACAAAGGGGCGGAGTCCAGGGCCGTGGGTCGGTGCCGGCCAGCGGATCGGGAGGCCCAGCCTGTTGCCCAGAAAAAAGATGCGGCGGCGCTCCTGCGGTACACCGTATTCCTCCGCTCGGAGAATCCGCGTCTCGACGGTGTACCCAAGGTCTCCAAGGCCGGCGAGGATGTTCTCGACGGCTTGACCGTCACCGGTCGACGTGATGCCGGTGACGTTCTCCATGACGACCCATCTGGGCATCAGTCCCCTGACGACGCGTAGGTACTCACGGAACAAGCCACTCCGCTTGTCGTGCATTCCGCGCTGGTGGTTGTAGACGCTGAACGCTTGGCATGGCGGGCCACCGATGAGACAGTCCAACTCCCGTTTCTTAATCCCTGCGGCTCTCAGGAAATCGCGGGCAGAAATGTCTTCGATGGCACCCGGCAGAAACTGCGCTTCGCGATGGCTCGCCACGTACGTATCGGCGGCGAAGGGGTCGAGATCGTTGCCCGCAAGGACGCGGAATCCTGCTTGGCGGAAGCCCTCGGAGAGGCCGCCCGCGCCACAGAATAGGTCGATGGCTGTCCATGGGCGATCGGTCATCGTCTGGGCGGTCTCCCGGACGACATCGTGAGTGGAAGCTGAAGTTCATCGCTCCGGTATCGCTCCAGAAACTCGACAACGGCTTGCCGACCGAGCCAAGCGAGAGAGATGCGATGTTTTTCGGCGAGAGCCGAGAGTTCGCTGTACTCTTGCTCAGACAGGCCCACGGAGATTCGCGGTTTTGCGACCATCGTATCTAGCCCATAATGCAGCGTCCTGCCACACGATGCAGCAAACGTGAGCATTGTGAGGCAGGATGCTCAGCGAGTCAAGCTGTTTCTGAGCTGGTCCCTAGCGCCCGTTCCCTGCGGCGCTCCCGCTAGCGGTAGGCTGCCACGACGGCGGGTTGAGGCCGACGGTGTGGTTATCCGGCGTCGGGCTCTCGGAACGATCAGCGAACCGCCGTCGGATTTCTGCAGAGGGCGATCTGCACCGGTCTCCGCCGATCGGTGGACCAGAGGATTGCAGCAGGGAGACGGCGACGCGCGAGACCCTTCCTGAGAGTCTGTGTTTCCAGTGTTCCGCTTTGGCTTGCTTTCGAGCCGCGAACCTGGAGGTAGCGAGCAAAGTCCAGCGGCAGCTTCAGCGCCACGACGACACGGGAGACGCGAGGCTGGTCGCGCGGACCAGTGGTTGAAATGCCGCCTGGCTCAACTATCCTGAGGGCGGTCAAGCGAACGTCTAATCCGCTCACAGAAGGCGGCACGTGATGGTGCTTCCTTGTAGAGAACTGCCTGCTGGAGGTTAGCGTGGCTGGTGCCTTCCACAGTGTCGAGGACGAGTCTCGGTGTTCCAGCGTTGTCGCGGTCGTCTTCGTAGCGGTAAGCCATGAAGATGATATTGACCGTGTTGTTCTTCACGTCGTCGGTACGCATGAATTCGGCCCAGTCGCAGATGTAGTCGTAGACGACATCCTGCATTACGGCGACGATCTTGGTTCCCCAATGGTGGTGAAAATAGCCTTTGCGTATGAGCTGGGTGATATAGCGCTTGTAAACATTGCCCCAGTTCAGTCCGTACTTGGGACGCCGGTCTAAATCTCTGTCGGCCAGTAGTGCCTTGTAGGCGGGCATTACGGTGCCGGAAATGTCCATGGCCTGCAGTTCGACAGAGAGGAAGTCAGAGATTGTTCCGCCTTGTCTGATGTCAGCGATGACGAAATCCACATTGCCGAACTCCGCCATCTGGACTTCACGGGCGATTTGAGGGTTGGCGGGCGGATCGCCGGGCCAGCAATTGGCGACGATGTCCGGCAGAAAATCAACGGCATAGAATCGCTTCGGGCAAACGCAGATCCGGTTCGGTTGGCCGGCAATAGTGCGTCGGATCGAGCAGACGGGATATGGCACGTCGCCGAGAGAAGTGCTGCGCTTACTGCATCTGGTGCCGAGGAAGGGGCACCGATAATCACGCGCTGCCGGATCGAACCCTCTGACAGCGGGTTGTCCGAGCACCTCGCAGAGGATCTCTGTGGGATCACACGGCAAAGGCGGTTTCCTTGGCTAGCTCGACGCGCCAAATGTGTACCTCAGACATCGGGCAGTAAGTATTGTAGCGTCAATGACGTCACGAACACGTGGGAGGTCCGGCTGGCGCGTTCGTGCGGCGACACCGCGCCAGCGCGTGTCCTGTGCAGCGGATGGAAGCAGCAAACCATGGCCGCACCGCAGTGGTCGATCGCCGGACGGTATCGCACGCCAGAAACCAGTCGCGGACAAGACGACGGCGGAGGGACGGAGGGAAGCTGCGTTGTGTGGCAGCTAGTGGTCCGTCACGTGTCAACCTTAGGACTATCGGGAAGCTGGTTTCGAGCCGAAACAGCTTTCATGCCGGAGAAAAAGTACATCGTTCGACTCAGCGCCCAGGAACGCGAGATCTGTCGACAGACGGTCCGCAAGCTCAAGGGTAGCAGCGAGAAGGTGCGGCGCGCTCAGATTCTCTTGCAGGCGGATGTGGACGGACCGGGGTGGACCGACCAGCAGATCGCCGACGCCTTGTCGTGCCGCACGAAGACCGTCGAGAACATTCGCCAACGCTGCGTTCAAGCGGGTTTCGAGCGGGCCCTGGAACGCAAACGGCGGGTGTTGCCCCCCGGTCTGAAGCTGCTCGACGGCGAACAGGAGGCGCAGGTCATCGCCCTGCGCCTGGGGTCGCCGCCGCAGGGCTACGCGAACTGGTCGTTGCGGCTGTTGGCGCGCCGTGTCGTCGAGTTGGGGGTGGTCGAGTCGGTCAGCCATGAAACGATCCGGCGGACGCTCAAAAAAACGCGATGACCCGGCGGAAGCTCGAGTACTGGGTGATCCCGCCGCAGGCCGATGCCGAATTCGTGGCGCACATGGAACAGGTCTTGGACCTGTATCAGCAACCCTACGACCCGGCCAGCCCCGTCGTGTGCATGGATGAGCAGCCGGTGCAGCTGGTCCAGGAGACGCGCCCGCCGGTGGCCGCCACGAAGACACGCCCGCGTCGCGTCGACTACGAATACGAACGGGCCGGCACGGCCTCGGTGTTCCTGTTCAGCGAGCCGCTGGCGGGTTGGCGCCAGGCGACGGCCCGAGCCCGGCGTACGAAGGCGGACTGGGCGGTCGAGGTCGCCGCGCTGCTGGAAGGCCGCTACGCCGACTGCCCGCGGGTCACCCTCGTGTGCGACAACCTCAATACGCACACGAAGGGCGCCTTCTACGAAGTGTTCGAGCCGGTGCGGGCACGAGAACTGGTTCGTCGCCTCGCGTTCTGCTACACGCCCAAACACGGGAGCTGGCTGAACATCGCGGAGAACGAGCTCAGCGCCATGACGCGCCAATGCCTGCGCGGACGCCGCATCGGCGACCTCGAGACGTTGCACGACGAAGTGTCGGCGTGGTCCAGCGACGTCAACCACACCCAACGCGGCGTCGACTGGCAGATGAAGGTCGACGATGCTCGCTATAAACTCAAGTCCGTCTATCCGAATATTGTGATGTGACGGACCACTAGGCGCCGTGGGACAATTCGTTCTCCGCACTGCGGACGTGCCGGGAACGAAGCCCCGGGAGCGCCTTCTGGGGAAGGTGTCGCGGTCACGGGCCGACATGAACTTCGGGATATCGGAGGGCGGATCGACCGGCGTCCTCGCTTTTTTGTCCGGCCTCTCGACCTGCCTACGTCACGAAGGAGCAGATCATTGTGAAGGGAATCCACGACTGGGCGCCTTGGTTCCAAGAACTCGCGCGGGCCGTTCTGGGGGCAGGAGAAGCCGGATTGATCACCCAGGTCAACCAAGTGGACTGGGGGGGGGACGGCAGACCCGAGTTGCTCAGGAATGGTGATCCGGGAATCGATCCGTTCTCGTTCTTCTACTCTTTGGCTCAGAAGAACACCAAGAACCAGCGGCCGAGGGTCTATCCCAGTGTCGCGAAGTACTTCGGGCTAGCGCCTCCGCCGGATCCGGAGAATGCGGATCTCTACACGTTTCCCAGCCCGATTCCAAGCGCTCCCGCCGTTTTCAACGACAGACGTGAATTCAGGCCCGATCTACTGTGGCGTCTGTTCCGGCAGGCAGTCGAGGACGAGCCGCAAATCGATCCGGAGCTGTTTCGGGAGGTTCTGGGAATCAGGTTTGTAGCGATAAAGAAGCTGACGCATACGCTGTGCCTGATCAACCCGAACTACTTCGTGCCTGCCGATGCGCTGAAACATCTGCCAGCGAACCGCGGCATGGACCTAGAGCGCTGTGGTCATGCAGAGTACGTGTCGGCCATGGACAAGGCCAAGCGGACCTTCCCAGAATGCCTTGCGTACGAGATCAACACGTTCGTGTTCTTCCAGTACATGTCGGGATCTCCGCTGATCACGGTCGAGTCCCGGTACTTCCAGGTCGGCACACAAGCCTATGGGGAGGACCGTTGGACCGACTTCGCCGGGAGCAACGCTGTGTACACGGACGCATCCAGACCAGGAGGCCGCGCTGGTTCATGGAGTGAGGAGACGACTGAGGGCGACCCTCCGCGCACCCCGTATCCTCTCGCGGAGCCCAGGCGGGGAGACGTCATCCTGGTCCGCGCCGGGTTCGAAGGGCGCGCGATAGGCGTCGTTCACAGCAACGACTACACCGAGCGCGACGGACTGAAACTGAATAAACGCAGCAGACTCCACGTGTACTGGATCAACAAGGCCTCGGCCAGCTTGGCCCAGACGGACCAGAGGGCCTTCGCGGGCGTCCCGCGGGACAGCGCCACGTACAGGGCGTTTGCGACGGCGGTTGCGTACAAACCGACGTTTGCACTGCTCCACGAAGAGCTACGGAGGAACGGGATAGAAGTGAAGCCCCACCCCCTGAATCTGATCCTCTATGGGCCACCCGGCACTGGAAAGACGTGGCGCACGGTCACCCAGTCGGTAGCGATTGTCGGGGGCCGGAGCGTCCACGAAGTGTCAGAAGAGGAGCGGGAAGACCGCGCCGCCATCAAGCGCCGGTTTGACGAATACCGGGACGCGGGCCTGATCAAGATGGTCACCTTCCACCAGAACACCACTTACGAGGACTTCGTTGAGGGCATCCGGCCCGTGCTGGTGGGCGATGTGAGCGACGCGGACATCTCAGCCGAACCACAGAGCGTCGGAGATGTCCGGTACCAGTTGTCTCGCGGCGTTTTTCGGCGGATCGCTGAGCGCGCGGAGCAGGATCCGGACCGGCGTTACGTACTCGTCATCGACGAGATCAACCGCGGCAACATCGCCGCGATCTTCGGCGAACTGATCACCCTGATCGAGGACTCGAAACGGATCGGTCGGGACGACGAGGCACGCGTGACACTGCCTGGCTCTAAGGCGGTCTTCGGCGTGCCGCCGAATTTGCATGTCCTCGGGACAATGAATACCGCGGACCGATCCATCGCCCTGCTGGACACGGCGCTACGACGCCGGTTCGTTTTCGAGGAAATGATGCCGGATCCGCTCCATCCCGGCGTCGGTACGGACGTAGGTGGCGTGGATTGCCGAGCGCTCCTTGCCGCGATGAATCGTCGAATCGCCGTCCTGCTCGACCGGGAGCACCAGATCGGCCACACGTACTTCCTGGGAGTAGACACACTGGAGTTGCTCGCGAGCACCTTCCGGACCCGAATCATGCCGCTGCTGCAAGAGTACTTCTACGACGACTGGGAGAAGATCCGCGCCGTTCTGAACGACAACGGCTTCGTCCGGGAGTCGGACCCGCCGGAGGAACTGGTCGGATCGGGTCTTGTGGATGCCAGCCGGGCCGTGTACGAGTTGGCGCCTGCCGACGGCCTGTGGACCGCCGTTTCCGCGTACCAACGGATCTACAAGGGTGAGACAGCGGCGGAAGGAGACAGCGCGACACAGGATGGCTGACCATGCAGACCGTGGGCGCTCATGACCAAAGCGGGCTGGCCTCCGTGACCCGAGCGGGTGATAACCCACCGGAACGCCAAACGGTGGGGACGAGCACACGCGCCTCCGTCTCGGACGCGCCGACGGCGCGTCCGAGACGCACGACGCCGCGTTTACTGGTTCTTCGAGAGTACGAGCCGCTGACTGGATTGCGTGAGGACGAGTTGCGCGATCTGGAGAGATTCGCGCATTCCCAGCCGACCGATGCGGAGGGCCGGCACCGACCGGTCCTCGCGTTCCAGCACGGTCGCCTCCACGCACGGAACTACGTCGGCGTGATTGAGACGCGCCAAGGAACGACGATTGAAATACTGCCGAAGATCGACCTTGCGAACGTCGGGAACGAGTCGAGAAGGCCCAACAGGCACGGTGGCGACCAGACGGACGGCCCCGCCGATTCCTCAGGGAGCCTGCACGAATGCACCCGGAGGGTCTTCCTGGCCATGTTGCGAGACTGGCGCGGTCTCGGGCAAGCGCAGCTTGACGCGGCCAGTATCCGCGAGGTTCGCCGCTTCGACATGCTTGAAGCCTTCGTCCACCTGTTCCTGACGAACGTCATCGTGCTGACCCGGCGAGGCCTCGCTCGGGCGTACCGGACTCGGGAGGCGAATCTGCCATGTCTGCGCGGGCGGATTCTGTTCCCGCCGCATGTGCGCGAGAATCTGGTGGACCGCTCGCGCTTCTACGTGGGCTACGATGAGTTCACTGCGGACCGACCCGCGAACCGGCTGATCCACCTCGCGTTGCGGCGGCTCACGCGTGTCGTGCGCCATCCGGCCAACCGACAGCGGGTCCACCAGTTGCGCATCGTCTTCTCCAACGTGCCACCTTCGACGAACCCAGACGACGATTGGGAGCGGCATCGTGTGGACCGCTCAATGCGGCACTACGACGCCGTGATGCCATGGGTTGGGTTGTTCCTGTTCGGCCACGGTCTCGCCACGTTCGGCGGATCGCACGTCAACCGTGCGCTGCTGTTTCCGATGGAGGAAGTGTTCGAGGACTTCGTCACTGCCGCCCTCCGTCGTCACCAGCGGCGGTTCATCGTGCGCGCCCAGGGCCCCATGCGACCTCTGGCGACGGACAGCGCCGGCGCGGCAGCCTTTCGGCTGAAACCGGATGTAGTCCTGATGGAGCACGGGCAGTGCCGATTCGTTCTGGACGCGAAGTGGAAGCATCTCGACACCGCCGCGCCCAACCATGGCGTCAGTCAGGGCGACGCGTACCAACTCTTCGCGTACGGGAAGCGCTACGGCTGCCGACGCGTCGCCCTGATCTATCCGACGACCACGGCGTTTCGCGAACCACGGATGTTCCGATTTGTTGATGAGGGCGCTCTGGAGATGGCCTGTTTTCCGTTCGACGCGACCGACTCCGAAGCGGCGATACGCGTGATGATGCACGAACTGCTACGCTGACAGACCTGGATGTTGGCACTCCTGCGCCGCGTCGCGCCAGCCTTCGAGTTGGCCCACAACAGCGCCCCGCAGGACGATGTCCCGCTCTAGCTCGCCCGAAACACAAGGGCGCCTACTGCCAATAGGGCGCCAACGGCGAACGTCCCCAGTTGCCAGTAGAGCAGTGTCCACGTTCGCTTGCTACGCTTCCGGTTCTTGCGGCGCCGCTCCCTCAGCTCCATGATGCCCATTCTGCGCCGCGCTAGCTGTGCAGACTCTCGAAAATCCTCGAGTCGGTTCACTGCGCACCAGAGGGCAAGGCCGGCGGAAGAGACGAGACACACGATCCCGATCACCAAGAGACACGACTGCCAGCCACTCAACTCCCGAGAGACGGCGAAACCGATGGATGCCGTAGTCAAAGCAAGCACGGTGTTGTTAACGAAACCCAGTTGGGCAACCGAGTGACCTTGCCATCGAACAACCCGCGAATGTCGGTCAGCTCCCATCGCAGGCGAGCATACAGCACCACGACGCGACGGACGGGTGCGGTCGCGGCGGGGGAACGACCTACCGGAACTGTCCCTTGGCGTATCGCCAGTCGTCGTGCCGGTGCGTTTGGGTGGGCGTGGTCGCTGGTGCTAGCGCTGAGACCGCGTTGCGCTGGCGGCGGCGTGGATGGCGCATGAACGACAGCGCGAGCTGGCGGTCGGCATGGTTTCAACGCCGTCGTTCTTCGGTCGCCGGTTGTCATCGACGGGGGCACGCTCGACGTGTCAACCGTCGCCCTTCCGGTCGTTGACACCGATGCCTGCGTGGTCGCTCCGCGGGTCTTCCTCGTGATCGGCGCCGACGGTGTGCTGCTCGCCGCCAAGCACATCAAGCTGTTGAGGTGGACGGTGCTGGGCCTGCTGCGGCGGGTGTCGACGTCGGTCAGCCGGGACGCGGATACAATCGCCGGCGAGATGAGGAGGGCGGCGCACGGTGGACGCTGACCGCGGCATTCCCAGGGAGACGGATTGTCTCGCCGTCGGCACCATCCACAAGGGCAATCGCCCTTTGACCACTATGGACCAGTGGAGGTTGCGGTGTTTCGGTGGTGCGAAGCGAGGCCATTGGAAGGACGAGCGCAGCGCCAAAGAGAACGCCCGTGCCTGGCTCGATGCCGCGCCTCGCCTACAGCCGGACATCGCACAAGTCCTTGCCGCCTGTCGCGACATCGGGCCCCTGCGCCGGTGGTGCGCCGAGCCGGAAGCCCGCATCACGATAGACGGCTTCCGGGGACCAGCGAACATCGATCTCCTCGTCGTCGCCGAGGACGGCCACGGACCCGTAGTGATCGCTATCGAAGCCAAGGCAGACGAGACCTTTGGCCACGAACTTGCCGATCAGTACCAGCGTGCGCGCGCCGCACGCGAGTCGAATCCTCGTTCGATGGCAGTCGACCGGATCGAAGCCCTGCTCGACCGATTCGCCCTGCATATCGATGAACCCCACGTCCGGCGGGTGCGTTATCAACTTCTCACGGCAACTGCGGCCGTGCTTGCGGAGGCCAGCCGTCGGAATGCAGTGCGGGCCGTGCTTATTGTCCACGAATTCGTAACTCCCTCAACGCGTCGGAAGAGACGCGAACGCAACGCCGCAGACCTCGACCGCTTCCTCGCCACGGCCCTCGATCATCAAGACCACGTCGGCCCAGGAGAAATCGTCGGTCCTGCTCACGTGTATGGAACTCCGAACCTCTATGTCGGCAAGGCGCGAACCGTGGTCTAGCTGTGATCTCTCGGTAGGTTGTTCATGCGGGCCCGATGCCCGAAGCTAATGGGTAACACCAAACCGTTAGCCAGGGAGAGGAACCCGCATGAACATCCACAAGTATGCCCGACTCACCCCGCACGGCCGCGAGGTCGTGGTACGCCGCATCCTGGAGGAAGGACTTCGCGTAGCGGAGGCGGCCCACGCCTCCGGAGTGAGTGTGCGCACCGCCTACAAGTGGCTCGCCCGCTACCGCGCGGAAGGCCCTCAAGGACTCACCGACCGCTCCTCGCGGGTGAACATCGCTGCCATCCTCCCGAGCGAGAACGGACCCAGCGCCTGTCGCGCCCTCCTCGCCGCGCTGCGACGCAGTAGTGCACTTCCGGAGAGCTGCGTGACAGTATTTACCGTTTGAATGGGAGAAAACGCATGCCCTTGAAGGGGGCGTCGCGTCGTGCACGAACGACTCGGCATCTCCCGAAGACCGGCTACAAGGTCAAGGATTATGGTCTGGAGGGCGATCGACAGCCGTCGGCGACCGTATCGGTGGGCTGGAATTACGGTCAAGGGCGACTTGAATCTACTTCGCCAAATCAAGTCGACGTCGAAAACGCGAAGGCTACTTCCCGGAAACTCTCGGTAGCGTGTGGAGCCTCGTTGCGGTTAAAGCCTCACCGATCTCCCTCGGCATGAGTCCGCTCTGCGCGTACGCACTGCTAATCTCCGCGACTGCTCGCGACGCCTCCGCCGTAGCACCGAGACGAGAACGGAGTTCCCGTAGAGTGGCACGGACCTTAGCTCCTATCTCCCGCAGTCGATCCAACGGAACATACCGAAGATCTTCGGCCAGATCTGCAGCTGCGGAGTCTACACTGCTTCGCGGAGACGCGACGACCACAATTACGTCCAAACTGCCTGCTCGAATCCCGTCGTTCTTCACCCTTGTGCCGTGTGTCAGTGCCTGTCGAACGGTTTTTATCGACACTCCTCCTTCGGGCTTCTCGTCGCTCTTTGCTTCGAACGCAATCGCCAGTCTGTCACTCAGAGCCCAAACACTATCCGGCTGGCCATCCCCCTGGGGTCTCCAAGCATTCCAGCCTAACAGCTGCCCCAGTAACGAGAGCGCTGGCTCAAACGTCTTGGCCGCAGTAGATTCTAAATTTGATTCAAACGCACTCATCTCCTTCTCGAAGTGCGGGCCTACGAATCCAAACTTCTCAAGCTGGCCATAAACGGCCTCCGCCACTCGCCCGTGCTCGACATCGTCGGGAAGTGGTGCGGACGACAAGCTACCTAGCTCGGCAAACCACGGTATAGATTTCGAGGCTCTTGCTGCCCGTTTGAATAGATCCCTCGCTCGTGATGCCAATTCGCACTGCTCGTCCCCCTTCGCCGCGAGCCAGGCCGCAATACCGGCATTGTAATACCAGAATGCGCGATACCCTTCTAGGTACGGCCCGCCAAGATCATCGGTGACTGCAGTAGCGCGCTCGAGGGCGTTGCCATAGTCCTGATTCCAAAGAAAATAAACGTAGTCGATCTCTGCATGCACAACGGCGGCAAGTTGCTGGGCTATGGGATCGGTAACTCGGTGCTTTGTTTCTCTGCGTGCGTTGATGTCGTCTTCCGCCGCGTCCCATTCGTGACTCTGTTGATAGAACTGCCCGAGCAGCTCTAGCACCGCGGCTACCGACAAGTCTTCACTGTTGTCGATGCCGAATTCGAGTTCTGCTTGGAGTTCAGGATGCATGCAGGCGCGATTCTCCTGCTTCGCGCAGAACTCAAAAAGGCGACTGCCTGTCAGCAGTACGGCGGCATAGTCATTGGGACCACGCGTACATCGACCGACACCTTGGGTTAAGCGCGTTCTGAGACGGTCGCGTAGAAGAGATGTGGCGCGCAGCCGCGTGAGTAGAAACTGTTCCTGGAGGTTCACTCCACCAGGCAGATCGTCGAGAATAAGCAAACGGCATGCTTCACCGGGAAGATCGATTCCGTCGTATCGATTAGTGAGTACGAGGGCGGTTCTCTCTGATTGCGCAAAGGAGTCGACCGACTCTTCGATATTGGAAGCCGTCATGACTTGGACCTTTGCCTTTCGAAGGCGGGTCGTGATTCTCTTTGCAACAAACGAAGTGGGGGTTAGTACAGTCGCGCGGGATGCTTGGGCTACCGTCTTGGTTTGCAGAGTATCGATGCACTCGGCGTCCATTGATCGGTTTGGCAGAATAAAAAACCGGCGGCCGGCGCTATGTCGCTCCCACTGTTTCGGTACGGGGATACGCGCGATCTTTCGAACTCCCATGATGCGCTCAAGTTCACCACCAGCGCCGAGCGTCGCTGACATATAGACGCGCTGCGTCGCCTCAGCGAAGGGTGCATGCCGCATTGTCGGTGGGCTTAACGGACGGATAAGAATCTCGCCCCAGCTAATGAACACACTGCACGCTTGGAGGGCTTCGCGCACCATGCGCCACGGGAACTTTTGGTTGTCCGTGAGCCGTTCTTCGAGCAAGTCTATCAAAGCCGAGAGTTGGCTCAATATTTTGGGAAGTGGAAGGAGTTCAACCTTGAAACGAACCTCCGGAGGAGGTGACGTCTCGAAAAGGGCGCGGCGGAACCATGGATCGAGATGCGCGCTGAACAAGTCAAGAATGGCTCGGTATAAGTTATCGTGGTCGGCGCGCAAAATTCGAGGCGACCAAAGACCAGCTACATAGTTCTCCCCTGCGTGGGCGTCGTCTAACAGAATGGACTGTGGATCGTTAAATTTAGGGTTTGTGTTAAACAGAGCACTGTATGTTGTTACGGCGATCACGGTACCTAGATGATAGTCGTTGAGGTCCTGATAGGTTGGGGGCAAGACGACGCGGGCACGGAGCCCATAGTCGCGAGCATGATCTGCGACTTGATGGACAAGTTGTCTGGTGGGACAAAGGTACAGGACTCTCTCACCTAGGCGGCGGCGGTATTCGGCGATGAGGAGCCCGACCAGAGTCTTGCCTGCGCCGGTTGGTAGTTCAAGTGCGACGTGTGGAGAGTCGGTGTGCGCAGTGTGGTAGGAGCGAATCAGATCGGCTTGATGAGCCCAGAGATGTTGAATTGAGTCGTCTCGCGGCTTGAGCTCCTGAAACAGGGCTTCGGCGTCGGGTGCGGCCACGGGTTGCGGAGTGACGGTCTTGAACTTGCGCTTCGCCATGTGTATCCAGTTGAATTGCGGGCGCCCAGTCGCTATTTAACGACAAGTCCTCAGGCTCCTACGGGGTCTTGACCGGCGGCGCCGGCCGCTGGGGCAGCGCCTTCGGGTCCTCCCGCATCATCCGCAGCACCTCTTCGACCGCCCGCTCGAGCTGCGGGTCCTGCCCCGCGATGACCGAGCGCGGGTCGTTCTCGACCTCGATGTCCGGCTCCACGCCGACGTTCTCCACCACCCAACTGCCGTCCGCCGCGTTGGTGCCGAACTGCGGCACGTTGACCGCGCCGCCGTCGATGAGCGGTCCGTGGCTGGTGATGCCGATGACGCCGCCCCACGAGCGCTTGCCGATCAGCGGCCCGAGCCCCGCCTCGCGGAAGCGGTAGGGGAAGATGTCGCCGTCGGAGGCGGAGTCCTCGTCGAGGATGCAGACGAGGTGTCCGTGGAACGCCACCGCCGGGTAGGTGTCGGGCGTGTCGTAGGTCCGGGAGAAACTGGTGCCGAGGACACGCCGGCCGAGGCGCTCGATCAGCATTTGCGAGACGTTTCCGCCGCCGTTGCCCCGGACGTCGATGACGAGTCCTTCCTTGCGGACCTGGCCGTAGAACCACTTGATGAACTCCTGGATCCCCTGGGCGCCCATGTCCGGCACGTGCAGGTAGCCGACCCGTCCGTCCGTCATCTCGGCCACCTTGCGCTGGTTGGCTTCCACCTCGGTCAGGTAGCGCAGGCTCCGCTCCTGGGTCACCGGCGTGTACGACACCTCGCGCGCTCCGTCGAACGTCGGCTCCGCGTTCAGGGTGAGCCGGACGGGCCGATCCGCGCGGTGGCGCAACACCCGGTAGGGATTGTCCGACCCGAGCAGTTCCTCGCCGTCGATCGCGAGCACGTAGTCGCCGACGCGCGCGTCGATCCCGATCTCGGTGAGCGGCGACCGGTAGCGCGGCTCTTCGTTGTGCCCGGCGAAGATCTCGGCGATGCGGTAGCGGCCGGACTCGGCGTCGAGCTCGAAGATCGCGCCCGGCAGGGCGACGTCGGGACGGTCGGGCGCTTCCCAGTCGCCGCCCGCGATGTAGGCGTGGCTGACGTTGAGCTCCGCCACCATCTCGCCGATGACGTAGTTCAGGTCCGACCGGTGCCCGACATGCTCCAGCATCGGGCGGTACCGCTCGCGCAGCGCGTCCCAGTCGTAGCCGTGCATGTTCTCGACGTAGAAGAAGTCGCGGAACCGGCGCCAGACTTCGTCGAAGATCTGCTCCCACTCCTCGGCCGGCACCCGGTCCACCATCAGGCCGTTCGTCGAGACCCGCGTCGCGTCGCCGCCGCCCGCCGGATAGACGTTCCAGGCGCCTCCCTCGCGCACCAGCACCTTCTCGCCGTCGCGCGAGACGGCGTAGCCGCCGATGCCGTCGGCGATCGTCTCCGTGTTCCGATTCGCGAAGGTGAACCGCCGGAGCGCCGGCTGAACGCTGCCGCCGCGCCCGTAGTACTGCGGACCGCCGCGGATGAAGAAGACGCCGTCGTTGGCGCCGCTCAGGCCGACGTAGTTGTCGAACGGAACCGGCAGCCGGACGACGCGCTGGGCGAGGCCGTCGAAGTCGATGGCGATGGGTGCGTCCTCGTCGTCCCCGTCGTTGTCCCCGCCTTCGTGCTCGTCGCCGGGCTCGTCCCCGTCCTCGTCGTGGCCGGCGTCGGAGTCCTCGTCCCCGTCGTCCGGCTCGTCCGCCTCATCGCCGTCGTCATCCGCGTCGTCGCCGGTCAGCTCCACCTCGTCGCTCTCCGGCGGCAGCGGGTGCTCCACGTCGCGGCGGAGCGCCAGGGCGTAGATGCCGGTCTCGCGATCGACGAGGTAGTTCCACTCGAACGAGCCGAGTTGCGGCGCGAACTGCCGGTCGGACAGGTAGTAGAGGTAGTTCCCCTCGGGATCCCACGCCGGGTTCCATTCGTGGAAGTACTCGCCGGTGACCCGATGCAGCTCCCGATCCGCCAGGGTCCAGACGTAGATGGAGCTGAACCCGGTCGCGTCGGTCATCGAGAACGCGAGGTGTCCGCCGCGCGGCGACCAGACGTAGTCGCGCAGCAGCCCGCGGGCTTCGTCGGCCACGTCGATCACGGCCTGTGTCTCGACGTCGATGACGTACAGCTTGCCGTCCTTGTCGCTGAACGCGATGTGATCGCCGGTCGGCGACCACTCCGGCGTATAGCGCATCGCCTGGCCGCCGGTCGTGAGCTGCTCGGGCTCGCCGGAGCCATCCTGGGCGACGAGGTAGATCTCGTCCTCGCCGGTCGCGTCCGAGACGTAGGCGATGCGCCGCCCGTCGGGCGACCAGCGCGCCCACTTGTCGTGCGCCGACGAGCTGCGCGTCAGGTTGCGGGTCGGGCCGTTCTCGATCGGCGCCGTGAAGACGTCGCCGCGCGCCACGAAGAGCGCGCGCTCGCCCTTCGGGCTGAGTTCCGCGTCCTCGATCAGGTTCGCCGCGGCGATGCGCGACGGCCGCCTGGCGAGGCCGTCGTCCGGCACGGTGATGGCGATGGGTCGCGACGTCCCCTCGTCGATGGTGTAGATCTCCAGCTCGCCGTTCAGCTCGTAGACGATGCGGTTGGCGCCGTCGTCGCCCGGCCAGCGGACGTCCCAGGTGTCGCTCTCCGTCAGTTGCGTCGTCTCGCGCGACCCGACGTCATACCGGTAGAGGTTGAGCGTGCCGTCCCGGTCCGACGTGAAGTAGATGGCGTTGCCGATCCACATCGGGTCGCGGTCGGCCCGCCGGTGCGTCGTCACCCGCTCGACCACATGGGTCTCGCGGTCGAAGATATAGAGTTCCTGCGCCCAGCCGCCCTCGTAGCGCTTCCACGTGCGGAAGTCCCGGAACAGCGGGGAGTAGACCACGCGGGTGCCGTCCGGCGACAGGTCGCCCGCGCCCGACTCGGGCATCTCCAGCGGGATCGGCAGCCCCCCGTTGGCCGACGCCAGGAACAGCCGGCTATCGGACAGGTCGGTGCTGTAGCGCAGTGACCGGAAGAGCACCGCCTGCCCGTCCGGCGACCAGTCGTAGACCTGGTTGTCGTAGCCCCAGCGCGGCGCGAGCGGACCGCGGGCGGGGTAGTAGGTGAGTTGCTGCGGCACGCCCCCGGTGGCCGGGATGACGTAGACCTGCTCGTCGCCGTCGTACTGCCCGGTGAACGCGATGCGGGATCCGTCCGGCGAGAACCGCGCGAAGAGCTCCAGCCCGGGATGGGCCGTCAATCGGGTCGCCTGGCCGCCGTCGGTCGGCGCCAGCCAGAGATCGCCGGCGTAGGTGAAGACCACGCGGTCGCCGTGGATGTCGGGGAAACGGAGCAGCTTCGTCTGGGCGGCGGCGGGAACGACTGTCGCCGCCACCACGCCGACGACGCAGAGTGCCATCAGAAACCGGACTCGTGGGAGCATCTTGCCTCCTGGTCACTGCGGGACTCGACCCTGCGCGTCCCGCGATCTTGAGACGATTACGTCAAGAGTTCAGACGATACGTCAAGCGGGATAGTTTCAGCACGCGCGGTGCTATGATGGCCGGCCAGCGTGCCTGGCGATTCTTCCCCTGTCGGCCGGCGCCGCTTCCTGCAGGTGATGGGCGCCAGCGCCGCGCTCGCCGCGAGCGGCGCGGGACGCGTCCACGCCGTGCGGCCGCAGGCCTCGCCCGACGTGGTGGTCGTCGGGGCGGGGACGTTCGGGATGTGGACGGCGCTGCACCTGCAGCGTCTCGGCGCCCGCGTGACGGTGGTCGACGCCTACGGCGCGGGGAATTCCCGGCAGACTTCCGGCGGCGAGACCCGCGGGGTCCGGACGTCCTACGGCGACCGGCCCCACGGGCGGCACTGGACCGGCTGGGCGCAGAAGTCGATCGGCCGCTGGCTCGCCTGGGACGAGGAACACCGCTCCCGGCTGTTGCCGCGTCTCTTCTTCCAGACCGGGGACCTGATTCTGCGTGAGGAGACCAACCAGTACTTCGCGGAGACGCGCGGACACTGGGACGCGCTGGGCACCCCCTACGAAGTGCTCGCGCCGGACGAGGTGGTATACCGGTGGCCCTGGATCCGGTTCGACAATCTCGGCGTCGCCCTCTACGAACCGGGCGCCGGCGTGGTGCGGGCGCGGCGCGCCATCGAGTCGGCGGCGCGCGTCTTCGAGGACGAAGGCGGGACGATCCGGATAGACCGCGCCGAGTTCGGCGCGCGGAAAGGCCGCACGCTCGCTGCGCTGCGGCTCGCCTCGGGCGAGACCCTGTCGGCGGGGACGGTCGTCCTCGCGTGCGGCCCCTGGTTCCCGAAGGTCCTGCCCGAGCTGATGGGGCGGCGGATCCGCATCGCCATGGGGCACGTCTTCTATTTCGCGGTGCCGCAGGCCGACACGCGTTTCTCCTATCCCTACATGCCAAGCTACGGCGTGCCGGGCTGCACCGGCTGGCCGGCCCTGCCGCCCGACCATCGGGGATTCCGCGTGCGCACCGGCGGCCGCCCGCCGGAGGATCCCGACTTTTCCGAGCGGTGGATAGCCCCCGAGTACCACGACCGTCCGCGCGAGATCCTGGAGCGTCACTTCCCGGACCTGGTGGGTGCGCCCATCAACGAGACGCGGGCCTGCCACTACGAGAGCAGCGTCGATCAGAACTTCATCATCGATCTCCACCCGGATCTGGACAACGTCTGGCTGGCCGGCGGCGGATCCGCGGAGGCGTTCAAGTTCGGGCCGGTGCTCGGCGACTACATCGCGCACCGCGTCCTCGACGATGATCGGGAGCCGGAACTGGCGGACGGCTTCCGCCTCAAGGAAGAGCAGTTCGAGTCCGGATAGCTTGCTATCATGCGGCTGATTCACGGTCGCCTGACCGATGCCGCAAGACGCTGCGCCCCGCTGGCTGCGTGATCCCCTGCTGTTGGCCTTCGTGCTGCTGGGGGCGGCGGTGTTCGCCGTCGATTACTGGGTGGGCGACCGCGCGGACGAGCGCCCGGTCGTCGAAGTCACCCCGGATCAGGTAGAGCAGCTTCGCGCGCGCTGGACGGCGCAGTGGGGCAGGCCGCCGAACCCCACGGAGCTGCGCGAGCTGGTGGACGAGGCGGTCGAAGAGGAAATCCTCTATCGCGAGGCGCAACGGCTGGGCCTCGGCCGGGACGATGCCATCGTGCGCCGCCGCCTCGCCCAGAAGCTCACGTTCCTCCTTGAGGACGCCGGCGATGCGGGGCCGCCGTCCGAGGACGAGATCGCGGAGTACTACGCGCGGGAGGCCGAGCGTTACCGGCGGCCGGCGCGGACGAGCTTCGACCATGTGTTTCTCTCCGGTGACCGCCGGGCCGACGCGGGGCGCGACGCCGTGGCCCTGCTCGACCAGGTGGGCGGTGACGGCGGCGACGACTGGGAACGGCTGGGCGACCCTTTCATGCTCGCCCGGTCCTACGCGGATCGGACGGATCAGGAGATCGCCGGACTCTTCGGAGCGGAGTTCGCACACGCCGTGTCCGAACTGCCGCCGGGCGACTGGCAGGGGCCGGTGGCGTCGACCTACGGCGAACACCTGGTGCGCGTGAATGGCCGGACGGCTTCCCGGGCGCCGGCGCTTGCCGAGGTGCGGGACCGCGTCGTCGCGGACCTGCGCCAGGAGCGCCGCCGCGACCGGAGCCAGGCCGGCTACCGGGCCCTGCGGGAGAGCTACGAAGTACGACTGCCGGCGGAGAGCGCCGGCGAACCGAAATGAAACAGACGCGTCCCGGATGCGCGTGGGAGAGCCTGGAATGACGGCACGACTCGCAGCCTGTTTGATGATTGTGGCCATGCTCGCCTGCGGGCAGGCGGAGGCGCCTCCCGAGGAGACCGCGTCGCCCGCGGCGGCCCAGGGCCGTCCCGTGGTGGAGTGGAGCCCCCCGAGCGCGCCCGCGCAACCGGCCGATCTGGCGCCGAGGGAGCCGTGCGCGCATCACGATCCGCTCCGGCAGGCGTTCTTCGGGGATCTGCACACGCACACCGCGTTCTCGATCGATGCCCTGGGACGCGGCGGCTTCCAGACGCCCGACGATGCCTACCGGTTCGCCCGCGGCGAGGAGATCGGCCTCAGTCCCGTCGACGCCGACGGCCGGCCGACCCGGACGGCGCGGCTCGCCCGCCCTCTCGATTTCGCGGCGGTCACGGACCATTCCGAGTGGCTCGGCGAGGTCGCGGTCTGCACCGATCCCTCCTCGCCCGTCTATGACTCGGCCGCCTGCCGCGGCCTGCGGCCGGGAGGCGCGCCGGAGGAACGCGCCGCGTGGCAGGCGGAACGGGCGGCCGGCCGGAGCCCGCTGGTCTGCGGCGAGGACGGCCGCGAGTGCCGCGACGGCCTGCTTACCGCCTGGGAGGCGACCCAGGAGGCGGCCGAGCGCTACTACGATCGCTCGAGCGACTGCTCGTTCACGGCGTTCCACGCCTGGGAGTACACCCGGGCTCCGGGCCGCTCCAAGGTGCACCGCAACGTCATCCTGCGCAACGAGATCGCGCCGGAGCTGCCGATCTCCTGGATAGACGCCGACCAGCCGCGCGACCTCTGGACCCGCCTCAAGGCGCGGTGCAACGACACCGGCACCGGCTGCGAGGCGCTCACCATTCCGCACAACCCGAACATCTCCAACGGCCAGATGTTCACCCTCGACTGGGGCGGCCTGCCGATCGACGAGCAGCGGGAGCGGGCCGCGCTGCGCAGCGAGATGGAGCCGCTGGTGGAGATGATGCAGGCCAAGGGCGAGTCCGAGTGCCGGCGCGGGATGTGGGATGTGGTCGGCGGCGAGGACGAGCTGTGCGACTTCGAGAAGGTCCGCTATATCGACGGCCAGCGGCCGCCCGACTGCGAGGACGGGACCGGGGAAGGCGGGTTGCGCGGCGAGGGCTGCCAGTCGCGCCTCGACTTCGTGCGCTACGCCCTCATCGAGGGCATCGCCCGGGAGGAACGCATCGGGATCAACCCGATCCAGCTTGGCCTGATCGCCAGCACCGACGGCCACAACGGCCTGCCGGGCGACACTGACGAGTACGACTACCAGGGCCACAACTCGAACGTCGATTCGGACCTCGAGAAGCGCCTCACGACCGATGCCTACGCCCCGCATCCACTGCGCAACCCGGGTGGGCTGGTCGGCGTCTGGGCGGAGGAGAACTCCCGCGACGCGCTGTTCGACGCGATGCAGCGGAAGGAGACGTTCGGCACGAGTGGCGTCCGGATCCAGGCGCGGATGTTCGGCGGCTGGGACCTGCCCGACCTGTGCACGAGCAACGACATGATCGCCGAGGCGTACGAGACCGGCGTGCCGATGGGCAGCGTGCTGCCGGATCGCGAGGGGTCGGAAGCCCCCAGCTTCTTCGTCACGGCGCTGGCCGATCCGGGGACCGAGGCGTATCCGGGGACCCCGCTGCAGCGCATCCAGATCATCAAGGGCTGGGTGGGCGACGACGGCCGGTTCCACGAGGCGATCTACGACGTTGCCGGCGACCCTGACAACGGCGCTGACGTATCGCGGGAGACCTGCGCGCTGAGCGGGGAGGGCGCGTCCTCGCTCTGCACGGTCTGGACGGATCCGGATTTCGATCCCTCCCGGTCCGCCGTCTACTACGCGCGGGTCGTCGAGAATCCGAGCTGCCGCTGGAACGGGTATCAATGCGCCGCCCTGTCTCCGGAGGACCGTCCCGCGGCATGCTCCAGTCCCGACCTGCCGTGGAGTATCCAGGAGCGGGCGTGGACCTCTCCCGTTTGGTACCGGGCCAGCGATCAGTGATGCCGCACGCTCCCGGGCTTTGCTAAGCTCGCCGAATGGCTGACTTCTTCCGTCGGATCCACCTGGCGGTCGTTTCTCTCTGTCTGCTGCCGTTCCTTCTGACGGGCATCGCTGGCGCCCAGAACGAAGACTGGCGCGGCTACCCGGCCGACGAGTGGCCGCTCGCGGGCGGTCACTTCGGCCAGACGCGGCATTCGTCGCTGACGCAGATCACGCCCGACAACATCGAGCAGCTCGGCGGCGCCTGGGTGACCGAGCTGGGCGGCGGCGAGGTGTCACGCTCCACCGTCGTGGTGCGCAACGGGCTGATGTTCCTGAACACCGGAAACAGCATTCGGGCGCTCGACGCTACCACTGGCGAGGAACGCTGGCGGGTGAACGCGCCGGTCGGCCGGATGAACAAGGGCGTGGCCCTCGGATCCGGGCTGGTGTTCGCAGGGCTCAGCGACTCGCGGCTGATCGCGCTCGACCAGCAGACCGGCGAGCAGGTCTGGGAGCACCTGGTGGGCGTGGAAGGGCAGTTCGGCCAGTGGATTTCGTCCCCGTCGACGTACGCCAACGGCCTCGTGATTACCGGCATGGCCAACGGCGACAGCTATCTGCGCGGGCGGATCGTGGCCGTCGACGCGCGCACCGGTGAACGGCGCTGGCTCTTCGACGTGATTCCGGAGCCGGGCGTCCTCGGTTCGGAAACCTGGCCGGTGGACAGCGACGTCTGGCGCTTCGGCGGCGGCGGCGTCTGGATGACTCCCACCGTCGACGTCGACCTCGGCCTGTTCTTCGTCGGCACCGGCAATGCGGTCCCGATGTGGGGCGGCGAACTGCGGCCGGGCGACAACCTGTTCACGTCGTCGGTGGTGGCGCTCGACCTCTATACCGGTGAGTACCGCTGGCACCGGCAGCTCGTGCATCACGAGCTGTGGGAGCACGACCTGGCGACGCCGCTCATCGTCTACGACGCCGAGGTGGAAGGGGAGACCCGCAAGGCGCTGGCCGCGATGCGTACCGACGGGTATCTCTTCCTGCTCGATGCCGCGACCGGCGAGCCGGTATTCCCGATCGAGGAACGGCCGGTGCCGCAGAACGAATTCCTGCGGACCTCGCCGACGCAGCCCTTCCCGGTCGGCGCGGACCGGGTCGGTTCCGACTGCGTCGATCCGGACATGATTCCCCCCGGCTTCGAGGCGGGCTGCTACTACGACCCGATCGGGCCCGACCTGCCGAACAAGTTCATCCCCTACATGACGATGCGGTTCGCGCCGATGTCCTACAGCCCGGTCAACGGGTACTTCTTCGGTATGGCGTGCGTCTATCCGCGCTGGATCAAGCGCCCCGAGAACGGATGGTTCTTCACCGGCACCACCGTCCGGGCGCCGGGTCTGAAGCAGCACGGCCTCCACGTGGCGCTCGACAGCCGCACCAACAGGATCGTCTGGCAGCACGAGGTGCCGTGGTCGGACTGCAACAGCAGCGGCGCCCTGACGACCGCAAGCGGCCTGATGTTCCACACCGAGGCCGACGGCAACCTCGGAGCCTTCGATCAGCGGACGGGCGAGGTGCTGTGGCAGTTCCAGACCGGCCAGATCGGCCTGTTCGGCTCGAACGGCTTTGGGGGCGGCCCGGTGGTGACCTACGCGATCGACGGCGAGCAGTACGTGGCCCTGACGATGGGACGCCTGGTCTGGGCGTTCAAGCTCGGCGGGACCGTCCCGCCGCGGCCCGCGCCGGAGCCGCCACCGACCGTGCTGCCGTTCGAGGGACCGGTCGCCGGCACCGACACCATCGAGCTCAAGCGTGTGATCACTCAAAGCAACGAGAACACCGGGCGCAACGACGAATGGCACGACGATTACGGATTGACCCCGACGCGCGCGTCGGTCGCCGCGGGCACGCGGGTGACCTGGACCAATCCGACGGGGCTGAGCCACACCCTCTCGGCGCGTGACGGCTCGTGGACCACCGGCCCCATCGGGCCGGGCGATTCCGGTTCGGTGGTCCTCGACGCGGCGGGCGAGCACGAGTACATCTGCACCGAGCATCCGTGGACGATTGGACAGATCGTCGTCGAGTAGCCCATGGCAGGTGTGTCCCGCACGAGGAACGGTTCGTTCCGACGCGCCCGTCAGGGCGCGCTGACGGCCGCTTCCAGCCGGGCCAGGGCGTCTTCGAGATTGGCCGGCGCCACCGTCCGGGTCCCGGCCCACAGGTCGCCCACCTCGTCCAGCCGCGCGTGGATGGAGCGCATCGTGAAGTCGCGCGGCTGGAGGCCGGACCGCGGGCCGTCATGCACCTCGGCCCAGGTGAGCGGCGCGGAGACGCCGGCGAACGGGCTGGCCCGCGCGCTGTAGGCGCAGGCGAGCGTCTTGCCGTAGATGTTCTGCAGGGTATCGATGTAGACCGCGTCGTCGGGGCGGCGCCGGACGGTGCGCTCGACGGTGGCCGCTTCCGGATGGCGCGCGGCGACGACCGTGGCGACGATCTGGCAGAAGATCATCCCCGCCTGGTACGGTGTGCCGGCCGGTAGCGGAATGAAGATGTGCAGGCCCTCGGAGCCGGAGGTCTTGGCGAACGACGGCACGCCGAGCCGCTCCAGTTCGTCGTGGAGCCAGCGGGCGACGTCGAGCACGCGCGTGAACGGCGCCCGGGGCATCGGGTCAAGGTCCAGCGCCGCCATGTCGGCCTCCGTGATCCGGTCGAGCGTCGAGAACCACGGATCCTGCGAGATGACGGCGAGCTGCGCCATGTAGAGCAGCGTCTGCGGTTGCCCGCCGATCAGGTACGGCACTTCGGAGTCGGCCGATCGCTCCGCGCCGTCGCCCAGCTTCTCCGCCACGAGCGCGACCCGGGTTCCCTCCGGGATGGGGTCCGGCGCGCGGTGTTGATAGAACGACTTGCCGTCCACGCCGTTCGGGAACCGCTTCATGACGAGCGGCCGGCCGGCCACCACGGGCAGCACATAGGGCGCGGCGCGCAGGTAGTAGCGCAGCAGGTCGCCCTTCGTGAGCCCGGGTTCCGGCCAGAACACCTTGTGCAGGTTGCCGACCGGCACGCGCGCGCCATCGGCGAGGACGAGCGTGCCCTGGCGCCGGCTCGCTTCCAGCGTGTCCACCTCCGCGAGCAGGTGGTCGGCCGCCGGCGGCTCGGGCCGCGGTTCCGGGGCGGCACGCCCGCGCCCGCTTCTTCGGGCCGGCTGCGGAGCGGCGGCCGGCCGCCTGTTCTCGTGGCGGACTGCGGCGGGCCGAATGTCGTCGCGCAGCCCGTGGTAGACCGGGTTCCGGAGGATTCCCTCGCGTGTCCACTGCGTGAACGTGACGCGCGCCACCAGCTTCGGCTTCACCCAGTTGCGCGTCTCGGGCCGGTACGGCGCCGGCACTTCGGCGAAGGGCGCCGTATCCGTGACGAGCGGCGCGAGCCATTCGGCCATCCGATCGAGTTCGGTGTCGGTAAAGCCGGATCCCACCTGGCCGGCGAAGATGAGCGGCGTTGTGCGAGTCACGCGCCCGCCGGCGGGGTAGTAGCCGAGGAGCAGGGCGCCGATGTGCCGGCGCGAACCGCGCGGCGCCGTCCAGCCGCCGACCACGAAATCCTCGGACTGCGTGAACTTCAGCTTCTGCCACTGCGCGCTCCGGCGTCCGGAGGCGTAACGGCTTGCCGGCTGCTTGACGATGACGCCTTCCCAGCCGTGCGCCCGGCCGTCGGCGGCCAGCGCCACACCATCTCCGACCTGGCTGTCGGCGAGGCGGATCAGTTGGACGTCGCGCCGCCGCCCGCGCAACAGGCCCTCGAGCCGCTGCCGCCGTTCGTGGCAGGGGAGTGGCCGCAGGTCTTCGTCGCCCTCGCGCAGGAGGTCGAAGAGGACCAGGGCGACCGGCGCCTTGCGCGCCGCCGCTTCCGCCGCCGCGCCGGTGCGTTGCAGCCGATCCTGCAGGAACTGGAACGCCCGCGGGCTCCCGTCGTCCGCCGTCGCCACCACTTCGCCGTCGAGCAGCACCGGGCGGCGCAGTCGGCGCGCGAGGCGCCGGAGCGGATCGACGAGATCGGGGAACTCGGCGATCTTGTTGCGTCCCAGCCGCGCGTAAATCGCGGGTGGAGCCGGGCCGTCGAGCGCGACCAGGGCGCGGATGCCGTCCAGCTTGGGCTCGAAGATGAGCCGCTCGTTCCGCAATAGCCGGGCGTGGGTTTCAGGTGGCGCCAGTTCCGCCAGCATGGGACGGACGTCGCGCGGGTCGTCGCGCCAGAGGGTCACGGCCGATCAGCATATGGCAGCCGGGGGGTCGTGCCGATAGACTGGGAGCGGATTCACGAGGCAGAAGAGAAATAATGGCTGCACGTCCGACATGGAAGGGCTACCTGAAGGTGAGCCTGGTGACGGTTCCGGTGCGTGTCTTCCCGGCGACCAATACCACCGGCCAGGTCCGCTTCAACCAGTTGTGCGGCGAGTGCCAGACCCGTATCCAGCAGAAGCGATGGTGCTCGTCGTGTGACCGCGAGATCGACAAGACGGAGATCGTCAAGGGATTCGAGTTCGAAAAGGGCCGCTATGTCGTGATGGACGAGGATGACATCGCCAAGGCGCGGCCCGAATCTACCCGCATCATCAACCTGCTCCGGTTCGCCGACGTGGACACGATCGATCCGATGTACGTCGAGAGGCCGTTCTATCTCGCCCCCGACGGAAAAGTGGCGGCGAGCGCCTTCGCCGTGCTGCGCGAGGCGCTGGTGGGGAAGGCCGGGATCGGCAAGCTGGCCCTGCTCGGACGGGAATACCTGGTGGCCGTCCAGCCGAAGGAGAACGGGCTGATGATGTTCACGCTCCGTCAGGCCAGGGAGCTGCGGCGGATGTCGGCGATCGAGGAGCTGGATGATCTGCCGGAGGCCGTGAACGAGGACGAGGTCAAGCTGGCCCGGCAGGTGATCGGCAACTTTGCCGGCGACCTCGACCTGTCGGAGTTCACCGACGACTACCAGGCGGAACTGCGGCGGATCATCGATGCGAAGATCGCCGGCGAGGAAGTCGTCGTCCAGGAACTGGAGACGCCCGCCAAGGTGGTCAACCTGATGGACGCGCTGCGCAAGAGCCTCGAGCAGGTGAGCGCCGGCAAGAAGAAGCCGGCCAAGGCGGCGGCGAAGTCCGCCGGGGCGCGGACATCAACCCGCCGGGGTACGCGCGCGGCAACCGGGGCCGGGCGAACGGCTACCGCGCGCCGCCGGAAGCGCGCCTAGGTCCGCGCTGCGGGCGGCTCTACGGCGCCGCTTTCTCCTGCAGGCAGGCGAAGAAACGGTCCATCATCATCTTGGAAACGCCGCCCAGCAGGCGCTGGCCGACGCGGGCGATGGTGCCTCCCACCTGCGCTTTTCCAATGACATCGACCCGTGTGGTGGCGCCGCCGTCAGATTCCGCGAGGTTGACGGTGGCCGACCCGTTGACGAAGCCGGGCCCGCCCTTTCCCTGGACCAGCAGCGTGTAGCTGGCGGGCGCGTCCTTTTCGCTCATTCGGACGGTGCCCTCGTACTCTCCCGTGACCGCGGAGATGCCCATGGTGAGCTTCGCGCGGTAAGTATCCTCCGCGGTCTGTTCCATCGCTTCGCACCCGGGCAGGCACGAGGCAATCACCGAAGGGTCGACGAGTAGATCCCAGACCCGCTGTCGCGGGGCGTCGAAGGTGTAACTGGCGGAAACTTCCAGCTACCGGCCTCCCTCATCGGCGCGCGCGCCGGTGAGCATCGTCTCCATCGAGTAGTTCCCCTCGTGGCAGGCATACTCGAAGAGCGGCAGGTCGTTCTTGACCATCGGCAGGTTCACCGTCCAGGGACGGACCCAGGTCAGGGGGTCGTTGACGGTGTACTCGTACTCGAGAGTCTCTTCGTCGACGCGCGTGAACCGTTCCACCAGCCGCATGGTGGCGCTGGTGCCGCGCCAGTTGCGGTCCTCGTCGAAGTTGGTCGTCTCGACCACCAGCGTGTCGCCGTCCCAATAGCCGCGCGAGACGCCGGACCACTGCGCGAGCCGGTCGTCATGAATGGCCGGGCGTACGTCGTCGATCGGGATGACGCGTACGGTGTGAACCATTTCGGTCAGCAGGACGACTTCGTTGGGAGTCTGGAAGATCTGCACGTTCTGGTTGTAGCCGCCGGGCGTGATCGGCGGGCCGGCGTTGAAGCCCATCATGCAGCGGTCCGCGTTGCTCAGCGCGGTGTACGACGCCGGGATGTAGGCGCCGAAGGAACCGCGGCCCATGGCGTTGCGCGCCTGTCCCCGCTCGGTGGCAATGGGCAGGCGGCCGTTCGGCGGGTCGATGATGAGCGAGGTCCGCCGCGTGCCGACGTCGCGCGTGCCGCGATCCATCCAGAAGTTGTTGTAACCGCCGACGCTGCCGCCGGCTTCGGTACGCTGGGCGTCGCGTTCCCACAGCTCGAGGTCGCGCTGAACCGCCCGCGCCTCGCGCTCGGCCGCCTCTTCTTCGGTCAGGAACTCCTTGTCGCCCAGGTCTGACGGACGCTGCAGCGGCGTGATGGTCCGGAAGTCCCAGACCCCCTGAAGGTCGGGCGCACCCCATGCGGTGCTCTGCGCCAGAGCCGTCGCCGGCAGGACCAGCAGGCTGGCCAACGCGATGATCAACAGTCCCGAATACTTACGCCCCATTGCACTTCTCCCTCAACTGCTCGACTGCACGAATTGACGAAACGAACCGAAACCGCGGCCAGCGCCTGCGGACCTTCTTCCCGCTACCGGTTCTCCTCATCGGCGCGCGCGCCGGTGAGCATCGTCTCCATCGAGTAGTTCCCCTCGTGGCAGGCATACTCGAAGAGCGGCAGGTCGTTCTTGACCATCGGCAGGTTCACCGTCCAGGGACGGACCCAGGTCAACGGGTCGTTGACGGTGTACTCGTACTCGAGAGTCCCTTCGTCGACGCGCGTGAACCGTTCCACCAGCCGCATGGTGGCGCTGGTGCCGCGCCAGTTGCGGTCCTCGTCGAAGTTGGTCGTCTCGACCACCAGCGTGTCGCCGTCCCAATAGCCGCGCGAGACGCCGGACCACTGCGCGAGCCGGTCGTCATGAATGGCCGGGCGTACGTCGTCGATCGGGATGACGCGTACGGTGTGAACCATTTCGGTCAGCAGGACGACTTCGTTGGGAGTCTGGAAGATCTGCACGTTCTGGTTGTAGCCGCCGGGCGTGATCGGCGGGCCGGCGTTGAAGCCCATCATGCAGCGGTCCGCGTTGCTCAGCGCGGTGTACGACGCCGGGATGTAGGCGCCGAAGGAACCGCGGCCCATGGCGTTGCGCGCCTGTCCCCGCTCGGTGGCAATGGGCAGGCGGCCGTTCGGCGGGTCGACGATGAGCGAGGTCCGCCGCGTGCCGACGTCGCGCGTGCCGCGGTCATCCAGAAGTTGTTGTAGGCGCCGATGCTGCCGCCCGCTTCGGTCCGCTGGGCGTCGCGCTCCAGCAGTTCCTGGTCCCGCTGAACCGCCCGCGCCTCGCGCTCGGCCGCCTCTTCTTCGGTCAGGAACTCCTTGTCGCCCAGGTCTGACGGACGCTGGAGCGGCGTAATGGTCCGGAAGTCCCAGACCCCCTGAAGGTCGGGCGCCCCCCATGCGGTCTCGGGCGCTTCCTGCGCGACCGCGAGCACGGGCAGGGCCAGCAATCCGGCCACGGCGATGGTCAAGAACCTTGTTGTTGAGCGTTCACCTGTCATCTCATGACCTCCAGTGACACACCGTACGGAAGGATTCCCGTAGCATACCATGCCGTGACACCCGATCTCCCCCTGGGCGAGGCGACGCTCGCGGTCACCGGCGCCAACAGCGCCGTCGGTCGCGAACTGCTGGCGCGGGTCGCGGCCGACGAAACGCTGCACTGCTCCGCGGCGGTGCGGCGGCCGGAGGCGGTGGACGTCCTGCCGCGGTCGCCCCGCATCACGCCGCACGTCATCCACTACGGCGACCCGGCCAGCCTGCAGACGGCCTTCGACGGCGCCGGCTGCGTCGTCCACCTTGCCGGCATCCTGTTCGAGGGGCGGACGTCCGACTACCGTCGGGGCAACGTCGAGTCGACGCGCGCCGTCGTCGGGGCGGCACTCGCGGCCGGCGTACGGCACGTCTTCTTCGTCAGTTCGGTGGGCGCCGATCCCGCCTCGCCCAACGGGTACCTCCGATCGAAGGGCGAGGCCGAACGCCTCGTCGCCGAGTCGGGCATCGGCGCGACTATCGTCCGCACGCCACTGCTGCTCGGTGCCCGCACGGCGGGCGGCCAGGCGCTGCTCCGCGATGCATCCGGCGCGTCGGTCCGGCTGCTGGGCGGTGGGAAGCATCGCCTGCGTCCGCTGGACGTCGACGATCTGTGCCAGGCGATTCTGCGCTGCTGCCGGCAGCCGGAGAGCGGCGTGCGGACCTGCGAGCTGGTCGGGCTGACAACCGTCACCTATCGCGATCTCGTGCGGCAGACGGCGCGGCGCCTGGGACGTGACGTCTCGATTGGATCGACGCCGACCTGGCTGGTGAGGCTCGGCGCGCGCGTCGCGGGCCTGATCCGCACCGGAGGCCTGACGCCGGACGTGATCGAAGTGATCACCTCCGATGAGGCGGTCGACCGGAATGCCGACGGCGAGCTGGGCGTGACGCTGACGCCGCTGGCCGAATCGATCGACCGCCTGTGCGAGGCCGGCGGATCACGGGAGGGCTCCGCATGAGCGCACCCGCCGCCGAACCAGCGGCTTCGACCGAGTCGCCGCCCCCCGGCCGACCCACCGGGGGGCGCGCCGGCCGCGCCGTGTTCCTGCTGCTGAGCCTCGCGTGTTTCGCCTATCTCTACGTCCGGCTGAACGGCGCCGCGGCGCGCGAGGGGCTGACCCTCGTCGATTACATGACGCGCGTCTTCAGTGGGGTGGACTGGGTCTCGTGGATCGTGTTGATGATGGCCTACTCCGGCTTCTATTTCCTCATCGACACGCTGGTCGTGTCCCGCGCGCTCAACTGGTTCGTCACGTCCATCCGTTACCGCGACCTCCTGCCCGTCCGGGCGAGCGCCTACATCATCTCCATCTTCAACGAGCAGATCGGCAAGGGCGCGATGGCCTACTACCTCCACCGGCGCCACCAGGTGCCGGGCTGGGAGGTGGGCTCCGTGATGCTCTTCATCATGTATTGCGAGGTCTTCTACCTGCTGTTCTGGGCGACGGTGGGTTATGCCGCAAGCGGCGGCGAGCTGCCCGCGGCGTTCGCCCTGATGCCGTGGCTTGCCGCCGCCGCGGTGCCGGTCTTCGCGGTGTGGCTGCTCTATTTCCGCGGCGCCATCCTGCCCGGCAACGCGTTGCGGAACAAACGGATCCTCCACGCGTTCCGTTCCGCCAGCCTGCGGCACTACCTCCTCTTCCTCGCGCTCCGGTCGCCGGCGCTACTGGCGGCCGTGATCGTCTACACGATCGCGCTCCGGCTGTTCGGCGTGGACGCGTCGTTCCTGTCGCTGCTCGGTTATCTCCCGGTCGTCTTCTTCGCGGCCGCCGTGCCCACGCCGATGCGCGCCGCCGCGATCACCTTCTGGGTCATCCTGTTCCCCGAAAACGAAGGCCAGATGGCCGCGTTCGGCTTCGTGCAGCACAACTTCTTCATTCTCTTCAACGCCCTCATCGGCGTTGCGTTCTGGCCCCGTGCCCAGCGGGATCTGTTCGGCTAGCAGCCCGTGGCGAAACCCCGCGTGACACTGAGAGCGGCGAGGCGCCCGGCTGACAAGGCGCGACGAGGGAGCCTATTGGCCATAGGCGACCGAGGAGCAACGCCGTTCAGCCGGGATGCAGCGCCGCTCGAATGTAGCGGGGTTTCACCACGGGCTGCCAGGGGCTTGCGCCGTAGAAGTTCCGCGCCGGCGGAACTTCCAACGCGCCCGCCAGGGCGCGCTAATCGCAAGGCTCCCCGGTGACCGCGCACCTGCTGACCGCGCTGCGCCTCGGGCTGACGTTTCCGCTCGCCGCCGCCTTCGCGCGTCCGGCCTTCCTCGATGCCCGCTTGGCCGCGCTCCTGCTGGCCGTGGCGCTCGCCAGCGACTACTTCGACGGCCTGGCGGCGCGCCGGCAGGGCACCGCCTCACCCCGCGGTCAACTCTTCGATCACGCGACGGACTGCTTCTTCGTTACCGTCTGCCTGTCCGGCGCGGCGGTCGCGGGTCACGTCCCGTGGCTGCTGCCGGTCCTGATTGCCGCCGCCTTCACGCAGTACGTCGTCGATTCGTACTGGATTCAGCGCCGGGCGCGTCTCCGCATGAGCCGGATCGGCCGGTGGAACGGCGTTGCCTACTTCGCGCCGCTGGTCATCATCGCCACCGCGCGCCTGGACCTCATTCCCGTCATGACGCCGGCGCTGATATTCCTCGCCAGCGCCGTGGCATGGCTGCTGGTCGTGTCGACGCTCGTCTCCATCGCCGACCGCGCCACCTCAGGGTGAGACGTTCTCGTACCACTTGAGGTTCGCGGTACGGCCGCCGATGCAGACGAGATCGGTGTCGGCGTCGGCATCGAGATCCGCGACGACGCAGGCCGAGGGGGACATGTTGGTGTCGAGGGTCTGCCGCGCCCAGGCGGCGCCGCTCGCATCCGTCGACGCGTAGAGGTACAGCATCTCGCTGTCTCCGCGGTCGCCGGTGACGATCTCGTCGCGGCCGTCGCCGTCGAAGTCTCCGGTGACGATGGTGTGGCCGCTGCCGATCGTGTCGATGACCTGGCGCGCCCAGCCGCCGCCGTCCTCGCGGTAGACGACGACCTGGGGGCCGTGCCACGGCTCGATCGTGGTGACGAAGGGGCGGTCGCCGAGCCGGCCGGTATCGAGGTCGCTGGCGCCGCTCTCGGGCCACGGGGCGGGATCGCCCGGCGTGATCAGTTCCGGGATCCACTCCCCGTCGATGTAGCGGTGCACCTGGACGCCGGCGAAGCTCGCGCTGAAGACGGCGTCGCGGCCCGGGTCGTCCCACGGTTTCACCGTCAGGCCGTGCACGACGCCCTGGCCGGTCTCGGCCAGCGTGCGGCGGGCCCAGTCGTCCGGGCGGTACCAGTAGAGCGGCACGTCGTCGCGGAAGTCGGGCGCCGTCGCGGCCGGGCCGGAGAGCGGCGCGCTGATCAGGATCGGCCGGCCGCTCCCGTCGATGTCGGCCCAGCGCAGCCGATGGACGGTGGGCGTACGGTCGAGCTCGCGGACGCGCCAGGGGCGCGTGGGATCTCCCTGATGCGTCAGCAGCGACAGGATTCCGAGGCTGTTGGGGTGCGTGGTCCCGAAGGCGTGGGCGATCGCCAGCTCCGGGATGCCGTCGCCGTCCAGGTCGCGGGCGGCCAGGTTGATGGATCGGTTCAGGCCGGTCGTGATGACGTGCCGCTGCCAGCCGGGATTCTCGAACCACGCCAGCTCCGGGAGCCGGGTCGAGAGGCCAATCACGTCCAGCCGCCCGTCGCGGTTCAGGTCCACCACGATCGGCTGGTAGCCGTTGGTCATTTCGGTGGCGATGGTGTGCGTGACGAACTGATGGGCGGGATCCGCGGCGTCCTGCGTGGCGGACGGAGCGGCGGCGGCAACGAGCAATGCGAGCAGCGTGCCCGCCGGTGCGGCGACCCGGGCGGATGCCGTCATCTTCGCGGTCATGCGCGCGGGATCCACTCCCCTCCGTGGATCGTGCCGGCGGGGAAGAGCCGCTGGGGGCCGGTGCGGAGGTTCTCGTAGTTGTCGACGAATTCGAAAGTGCCCACCCGAAGCTCGAGCAGCGTCACGTCGGCGCGCGCACCGACGTGGAGCGTGCCCAGGTCGTTCAGGTGAGGGAACACCCGCGACGCGTTCACCGTGGCGCAGGCGACCACCTGTTCGAGCGTCATTCCCAGGTTCAGGAACTTGGACATGACGTTCGGCAGATCGACGACGCCGGGCACGCTGCGGCTGGTGGTGTTGCCGTCGGTCGAGATGGTGTCGGGCCAGAAGCCGGCCGCCATGATCTGCTCGACGGTGTCCCACCGCACGTGTCCGGTCCGGCCGTTGGCGACGTCGAACCAGATGCCGCGGCGCCGGGCCGCGAGCACGGCCGGAAAGACCCGGCCGTCGCCGTCGACGATGGCGTTCGGCGGCGGCGCCAGCATGTGGGTGACGATGTCGCCCGGCTTGAGCTGCTCGAGGAGGGTCACCATCGGCGAGGCGGTCTGCCCCATGTGGATCATCACCGGGAGATCGAAGAACGACGCGACCTCCTGCGTCCGGCGCAGCACCTCCACGTCATCGGCGGCGACGCCCTCGGTAAGCCGCGCCTTGACGCCCACCACGACGTCGCGGTTGCGGCCGACCGCCTCCCTGGCGGCGTTCACGTCGGCCAGCGCGAGGTCCATGGTGTCGCCCTCGCGCAGGATCCCGGCCCGCCCGATGTTGATGAGGAGGCGCCCCTGCTGCGGCGACGAGCGCGTGATGGCAGCCAGTTCGTCTATGGCGTCGGCGCCGGCCGAGCCGGCGTCCACCCACGCGGTGACACCGTCCTCGAGGCAGATCCGCTGGCCCTCGGCGTCTCTCGCGTAGTGCGTGTGGACGTCGAGCAGGCCGGGGACCACGAACCGTCCCCGCGCATCGATCACCTGCGCGCCGTTGGCCGGGATAATCGGTTCCACCGCCGCGATGCGACCCGCGGAGATCGCCACGTCATGGATCGCATCGAGGTGCTGCGACGGATCGAGAACTCGTCCGCCCTTGACGATAAGGTCGTGGCCCTGGGCGGCGAGGTCCGCCGGCCGCGTCCCCAGCGCGGCGGCCGCGGCGGCGCAGACGAACTGTCGTCGCGTGATCGCCATCGTGTACCTCCTCCGGAAGCGCGTGCGGTCCGGCCGCCAGGGCGGCGCAAGCTCCTAGCTGCGCGAAACGACGCGGAAACTCCACCAGCCGTCGGGGCGCGGCGAGCCGAGCGGCGCCGGCGGGTTGGCGGGCTCTTCCAGGCTGTGCAGCTTGTCGAGCCGCGCTACCCACGCCTGATCGAGTTCCGCCGGGTCGAGCACGCGGGTCAGCGTCACCGGAAAGACAGTGCCGTCGAGCCGCAGCCGCGCCCACCCGTCGTTCACCGCGTAGCCGGACCAGCGCTTGCCGTCGCAGTTCGAGCAGCTCAGGTAGAGGTGGCCGTCCCGGTTGGCGAAACAGTTCAGGTTGATCGCGTGCGGGAGCAACCCGGTGCGAATCTGAATCTGGCAGAGCGTCACCTGGTTGGCGAAAGTCCAGTCGGCCACCGGGTCGTTGTTCGCCGTGCCGAAGAGCCAGCCGCCCGGCGTCCGTTCGCACGGACAGGTGGCCGACCATCCCACGAACCCGGCGCCCACTACGATCACGACAACGGCGACCGCGATGAGCGCATTACGCTGCGTCAAGTTCGACATCGACTTGCCTCCTGTCCAGGTATTGAAGCTCTCGCCGTGGAAGTTTCGCGCGAGCGAAACTCCCAACGCGCCGCCCCGCGGCGCGCATGTTCCGCCACGGTCTCGGCCATGTCCGTTTCCAGGCCCGGTCGGACCAGCGCCTCGCGCGAACCGCGGTGCGCCCATCCCGGCGCCGGCGTCTGCGCGACGGGCGCCAGGCCCGGCGCGTCGTAAGAACGAGTCGACTGTTCCGCGGGGACAATTCCGTACGCGGTGGTCCGCTGCCGCGGAGTCCGTCCCGCCTCGAGGATCAGCGGTTCCATCCGTTCCGGCGGCAGTTCCTGGCCGAAACCGGCGCCCGCGGCGCGCGTGATGCTTTCGTTCATCAGGGTGCCGCCCAGATCGTTTACGCCGGCATTGAGCAGGGCATGGACGCCGCGCGGGCCCATCTTGACCCAGGACGCCTGGATGTTCGTCAAGACCGGATGCAGCGCCAGCCGCGCGACGGCGTGCATCAGTACCGACTCGCGGAAGGTCGGTCCGCGCCGGGCGCGTCCCTGGAGGTAGATCGGCGCCTCCATATGGACGAAGGGGAGGGGCACGAACTCCGTGAAGCCGCCGGTCCGCGCCTGAAGTTCGCGAACCGCGGCCAGATGCTTCGCCCAGTGATGCGGGCGGTCGATGTGCCCGTACATGATCGTTGCGGTGGTTCGGAACCCGACCCGGTGCGCGGTCTCCATCACCTCGAGCCACTGCCCGGAGGTCAGCTTGTCGGGGCAGAGCTCCTGCCGCACTTCGTCGTGGAGCACTTCGGCGGCGGTGCCCGGAAGCGTGCCGAGCCCGGCGTCGCGCAGTTGCCGGAGGAACGACTCCAGCGGCAGGCCGAGGGTCGCCGCTCCCTGCCACACCTCGAGAGGCGAGAACGCGTGGACGTGGATCCCGGGAACGGCTTCCTTCACGGCCCGGCAGATGGCCAGGTAGGTCGCGCCGGTGTAGTCGGGATGAATGCCGCCCTGCATGCACACTTCGGTCGCGCCGCGCTCCCAGGCTTCGCGGGTGCGGCGGGCGATTTCGTCGAGGTCGAGGTCGTACGGCGCGCCGCGCAGGTTCTCGCTCAGCTTCCCCTTGGAGAAGGCGCAGAAGCGGCACTTGAAGTAGCAGACGTTCGTGTAGTTGATGTTGCGGTTGACGACGTAGGTCACCGTGTCGCCGTTCATCTCCCGGCGGAGGGCGTCGGCGATGCGCACCACGGTCGTCAGGTCGTCGCCCCGGGCGGTGAACAGGTGCGCGATCTCCGTCTCGTCCAGGCCGTCGCCACGCGCCGCTCTCGCGCAGATCGCCGCGGTGGCCGACGCTGGGAGCCGCGCAGGCGCGGCCGGTCGCTCGGCGAGGCGATCGAGCAGCGCCGCCGGCAGCACGGCCTCCGGATCTCCCGGCGACCATTGGCTGTCGCGCGCGAACCCCTCCGCGTCGGACCCCTGCACGATCGCGGTTCTCAGCGGTTCCGCCACCCAGGTGTCGAGCGCCCGCACATACGCCGGATAGACCGTCAGTCGCTCGGTGAGCGCCTTTCCCCCGCGTTCGGTTTCGCGGGCGAGGCGATCCAGATGCGGCCAGGGCGCTTCCGGGTTGACATGATCCGGCGTGACGGGAGAAACGCCGCCGCAGTCGTTGATGCCGGCCCGGATCAGGGCGCCGAACGTGTCCGGCGACAGATTGGGCGGCGCCTGAATCGCCATCCCGGGACCAAAGAGGATCCTGGCGCAGGCAATCGTCCACTGCAGGTCCTTGAGCGACGGTTCGGGCGCATCGACCATGCGCGTCCCCGGCTTCGCCCGGAAGTTCTGCACGATGATCTCCTGCAGGTGCCCGTAGGCGTCGTGCAGATCGCGCAGCGCGAGCAGCGAGTCGATCCGTTCCTGCCGCGTCTCGCCGATGCCGATGAGGATGCCGGACGTGAACGGGATGGCCAGTTCGCCCGCGAGGCGAATTGTCTCGAGCCGCGCGTCCGGGTCCTTGTCCGGCGATCCATGATGCGCCGCGCCGCGCTCGAGTAGCCGCCGCGAGACGCTTTCGAGCATCAGCCCCTGCGACGGACAGACCTCGCGCAGCGCGAGCAGTTCGTCCCGGGTCATCACGCCCGGATTGGCGTGCGGCAACAGGCCGGTCGCCTCGAACACCGCGCGCGCGGCGGCCACCAGGTACGCGACCGTCGTCGGGTAGCCGAGCGCGGCCAGTTCCTCGCGCGCCTGCGGATAGCGCTGCTCCGGCTTGTCGCCCAGCGTGAACAGGGCTTCCCGGCAACCCGCCGCGGCGCCGCGGCGGGCGATGTCGACCGCCTCGTCGATCGTCAGATAGGCGCGCTCGCCCGGCCGTGGCGGTTGCGCGAACGTGCAGTAGTGGCAGACGTCGCGGCAGAGCTTCGTGAGCGGGATGAAGACCTTGCGCGAGTAGCTGACGGGGCGTCCGAAGCCGGCATCCCGTAGCGCCGCGGCCCGCCGCATCAGTGCCGGCAGATCGGTTGTCCGCGCCAGTTCGGTGGCGTCTTCTCGCGAGGGCGGGGCGTAGGCGCGGGCATCCATGGCGACTTGCGGGCCGGCGGCGCCGGGCGCCGCACGACGCTTATAGCATGCCGCGCGCCAGTCTGCGACTCCGACGCCGGCCGCACGCCGCGATTCCAGCTACCGGCAGCTCCGGTGTCAGGCGTATACTGGGAGCCTGATCGCCCTTGTGAAGGACACGTGCGACGATGCCTGGAGCGATACGGGAGGTGTGAGATGACTCGGCCAAATTTTGCCACGCTGGCGGGCGTGCTTGCCCTCGTGCTGCTGCTGCCGGCCGGTGTGGCGGCGCAGGACGGTCCCCGGACCCCCTGGGGCGACCCTGATCTGCAGGGGACCTACACCAACAAGACGATCACGCCGCTCGAGCGCCCCGATTCCGTGGGTGATAAGGCGTTCCTGACCGACGAGGAGATTGCGGAGCAGGAGGCGGCGCGCGTGCAGCGCAACCAGGACCTGCTGGTAGCCCCGCCGCAGCGGACCGTCGCCGGTGGGAATGTCGGCGGCTACAACAACTTCTGGCTGGACGGAGGCACGCGGCCGACGAACCGGACGTCGCTCATCAGCAATCCGTCCAACGGCAGGCTGCCGGCCCGCACGGCGGACGCGGCGGACCGCAAGGTGGCGCACGACGCCGCCTTCCCGGTCGAAGGGCCGTTCGACAGTTGGGTGGACCTGGAACTGAACGACCGCTGCCTGGTCTGGTCGGCGGGTCCGCCGATGTTCCCGAGCGCCTACAACAACAACTTCATCATCCTGCAGACGCCGACCCACGTCGTCATCTACGCGGAGATGATCCACGACACGCGGATCATTCCGCTCGACGGGCGCGACCATCTGCCGGAGAACGTTCGCCAGTGGCATGGCGACGCCCGCGGCCGGTGGGAAGGTGACACCCTGGTCGTCGAGACGACCAACATCCGCCGGACCGAGGCGAACGCCGGCGCGGTCGGTGGCGACCCGGTGCTGCTCCGGATGGCGAATGGCCGGACGGACGACACGATTACGGTGACCGAACGGTTCACGCGCGTCGATGCCGACACCGTGAACTACGAGTTCGCCGTCGAGGATCCGACGCACTGGACCCAGCCCTTCTCGGGCGAGTTCCCGTTCGTCACGTTCCCTTCCGACGAGCTGCCGTACCTGTTCGAGTACGCCTGCCACGAGGGGAACTACAGCATGACGAATATCCTCGCGGGTGAGCGCGCGAGGGAGCAGGCGACCGATCAGCCGTAGCCGCCCGTTCATGGCTCGGTGCGCCGGCGGTCATGCCGGTAGTCCACACCGCCGTCGTGTGACGCTGGGCGCCGGCGTCGGGATCCTGGCTTTCGGCATCGCGGCGTGTGCGCCGGAGATGCCGCTGGCCACGGTCGGCGAGATTGCCGCAGCCCCCGGCGACCCGGGAATCGCCAGCGCAGCCGGCACGTCGCGCGACGGGCAGCCGATCCGGACGCTCGAGCATGGCGCGCCCTTCGATCCTGCACGCTCCGAACCGCGCCTCGTGCTCGTCGGCGGACTCGACGGCAACGCCGACAGTGCCCGCATCGTGAGCGACGCCGTCTACTGGTTCAAGCGCGAGGCGTCCGACGCCATGCGCTCCGCCTGGCTGGTGAGCGCCCTTCCGCTGGCCGCGCCCTCGAACGACGGATCGCTACGGTCGCCCGACGCCTTCCCGCCGGTTGACGGCTACTTCGATCACGCCGACCGGCCCGATACGCGCTACGTCTGGCGATGGGTCGCGTATCAGGCGCCGGATCTGGTGGTCGAGGTGCGCGCCGGCGACAGCCTGCAGATCCGTTCGAGCACGGACGATGACGCTCTGCCAGCGGCGTCACTCGCCGCCGCGCTGGCCGATCCGTCCAGCCAGCCGGGCCTCGGCCCGGTGGCGACGATGCTGGTCACCGCGCCCGCTTCGGACGGCCCGGAGGTCATGCGGGCGGTGCTCGACCACGCGGCGGAGGGTCGCTCGCCGCTGCGCGCCACCATCCTCGACCGGATTGCGCGCGAGCCGCTCGACGTCGCGCGCCTGATGGCGCGGCGCTATCCCGGCACGCCCAGCATTAGCTACATCCCGGCGCTCGCCTGGGTGCATGCACTGCGGGTCGCCGAGATGGACGGCGACGCGTCGTTGCGCGACAAGGTGATGACCGAAGTCCAGCCGTGGCTTTCGGGCGAGCAGGCGCTGTTCGGCGACCGCGTGTCCTACGCCGCCATCGCCGGCACGATGGTCTTCTCGGAGATCGCCCGCCGGTCGGACGACGCGGCCGAGCGCGAGTCGGCGCTGGGCCTCGCGGCGGAAGGCGTGGCGCTCGCGGCGGCCGAGACATCGCCGGGCGAGGGGGAGCATGCGTCGGGCTGGAGCGACGACTTCTTTCTGGGCACGATCGCCGCGGTGCGGGCCGGCGACGCAGACGGTCTGGCTGCCGCGGTTCGGCTCGTCCTGGCCACCGCGGCCCGCCTGCAACAGCCCGATGGACTGTTCCATCATGACGTGGAGGCGCCGGTCGCCTGGGGCCGGGGCAATGGTTTCGGCGCCCTCGGCCTCGCGGAACTGCTGACGGTCCTGCCCGACGACCATCCGGACCGGGCGGAGATCCTCGACATTCACCGCCGGCATATGGACGGAATGCGCGCGCAGCAGGCTCCGGACGGGATGTGGCGGCAGATCGTGGACGTGCATGGCAGCTATCGGGAAACCAGCGTCACCGCGATGACGCTGACGGCCATGGCGCGCGGCATCCGCCTCGGCTGGCTCGACGATTCCTACCGCCCGACGGTCGACCGGGCCTGGCGCGCGCTACTGGCGCACGTGGCGGAGGACGGCACACTGGTCGACGTCTGTTTCAGCACCGGCGCCGGGCCGACGGAGCGCTACTACCTGGATCGGCCGGCTGTCAACGGGGCCGACGACCGTGGTGGCGCGATGGTCCTCGGCGCCGCCCTGGAGTACCACGATCTGACCCAGGCTCCCTAGGAGCCCGTGGTGAAACCCCCGTTACATTCGAGCGGTGATGCATCCCGGCCCCTAACCGGGTCGGGTCGCGCCGGCCTCTTCCCGCAGGATGGAGTAGAGCAGTTGATCCTGCACGACACCGTCCTTGATGGCGCTCCGGCGCAGGCGGCCCTCGAGCTGGTAGCCCACCTTTTCCAGCACGCGGCAGGAAGCCGTGTTCGAGGCGAAGGGCAGGGCGTACAACCGCTCCAGTTCATAGGCGGCGAAAGCAAAGCGCGTTAACGCCGCCAGCGCGCGCGTGGCGATGCCGCGACCCCAGTACTCCTCCCCGAGCCAGTACCCGATCTCGGCCGAGCAACGCTCCACGTCGTCGCGCAGGACCACACCGATGACGCCTGCCGGTCGGTCATCCACGGTGATCGCGAACGCCGTCTCCCGATCCTGCCCGCGCATGAACCCGATAAACCGATGCGCATCGTCGATCGTGTAGGGATGCGGAAACTGGTCCCGCAGTTGCTGCCAGACCTTGTGGTTGTTGGCGTGCCGGGCGATCTCCGCGGCGTCGGCGTCGTGAAGCGACCGAACGCCGCAGTGCCCGAGGTCGAGCTGCATGGCTCGCTACGACCCGAAGCGCGGCGAAACGGGCGAGTCATCGTCGATCGGATAGCCGATCTGCAGTACGCGCAGTCCGTCGGACGCGGAAACGGTGACGTGCTTCACGATCGGACCATCCGCCTTCGTCGGCGTCGGATGGTCGACCGAGCGCGTCTCTCCGCCAAGCCGCTCGAGGTCTTCGGCGTGCGCCAGATCGGACAGGCGCCGCCCCGCTGGATCGCTGGAGTATGCGCCGTCGCCACTCCGCGCGGCAGCGTGAATCTCCACCAGCGGCGTCGAGCGCACCATCCGCCGCAACCGGTCGTTGATGTCGTCCGCCGGCCAACCCGACGCCTCGGCGCTCGCCACAAACCGCTCCGCGAGGGAAGCCTGCACGATCATGTGCTGGCCGAGGATTCCATCGAAGACGTTGCGGATTTCCTCGTACGCGCTCGTGTTCCGGAACTCCAGCAGGTCCGGCTCGTCGAACGCGGCCGTCACCGCCGTCATCACGGGCGACACGTAGGTATCGCCGATCGCCGCCTGCTCCTCGAACGCGAGCGCGTTGCCTACCTGCACGATGCGGGGACGGTCGACGCCGGAAACCCCGACGTACTTGAAGATCTCGTTGTCGATCTCGCGGACGCGCGCCTCCTGGGCGACGACGTCGTCGCTCTCCACGCCCGAAGACAGCAGCCGGTAGAAGGCTGACGCCTGCGGCTGCACGGCCGGATCGGGATCAAAACGGAATGTCTTCGGCGCGCCCGTTTCGTCGCGAACGGTCGTGATGTAAACCACTCCGTCGCTGTCGCTGACCCAGCATTCATCGAGCACGGTCGCCGCCGCCACCCCGTCGAGCGCGGCGATGACGTCCCCGGCATCCTGCCCGGCCGCATCGGCCGCCGCCACGAGGTGCGCCAGCATGCGCGCCTGCGCCGTCATGACGCCGTCCAGCATCCCGTCCAGCGCCCGCGCCACTGTAGCCAGCGAAACCTCGTGCGCCATAAGGACAGGATACAGTCCTTTGGCCGCGGCCGCGTGTCGATCAGCGCCGGCCCGAAGCACTGTTGTGGTTCAGACCAACTGGAGTCGCGCCTGTGTAGCGCTGGCCTTGCGGGAGCTGAGGTTGCGGCCCCGGAGCGTGGTGGCAGCCCTGGGCGCCGCGCGCTTGCCCGGCGACCGCGGGGAGTTCGCCGACTACTGGCGCGCGGACCGTCTCGATCTCGCCGGGCCGGATCCGGGCATCGCGTGGGACCGCGCGGAGCGGATCCTGGAGCGCTGCGCGGAACTGGCAATCATCGTCATTGCCTACGGTGACCCGCGCTATCCGGCGCGGTTGGCGACGCTCCAGGCGCCCGGGCGCCGCCGCGCCGCGACCGGCGGCTACGCTCCGTTTCTGTACTGCAGGGGATCTTTCGCGGGGCTCAACGACGGCCGGTCGGTCGCCGTCATCGGCACGCGTCACCCGTCGCCGTTCGGTCGCCGGCAGGCGCGGGTATTCGGTCACGATCTGGCCGCGGAAGGACTCGTCATCGTCAGCGGGCTTGCGCGGGGATGCGACACGGAGGCTCATTGGGGCTGCCTCGATGCAGGCGGGACCACGGTTGCGGTGCTGGCGCACGGGCTGGATTCGGTCTATCCGCCGGAGAACGCGGACCTCGCGGAGCGGCTGACCGCCGCCGGCGGCTGTCTCGTGTCGGAGTACCCGCCCGGCACTCCGCCGCGCCGCCGGGCTTTCGGTCAACGCGACCGAATCCAGTCCGCCCTGGCGGAGCTGCTCGTCGTTATCGAAACACCGGGGGACGACGGGACGATGATCACCGTCGACCACGCGCGGAGGCAACGGCGGCCTGTCGGCTGCCTTGTTCATCCACCGGAACACGCGGGCGCCGAGGCCGCCGCGGGGAATATCCGGCTGTTCTCCGGCGACCCCCGCGCGATTCCGCTGCGGACGCCCCGGGATGCGCTGGCGGCGTTGGGCCCTTCCGGGCAGGCCGGGTGTTGACTTCGCGGGCCGGGAAATCGCTACGGCGACAGGTCGAAGGCGGCCATCTGCCGGGTGTTGCGGACGAGGATGCGTCCGTCCGCCATGGCGGGAACGTTCCAGGTCTTTCCGTCGATGGCTTCGAATCCGGCCACTTCCTCGTGGCCGTCCGGTGTGGCCCGCACCAGCACCAGTTCGCCATGCTCGGTGAGCACTACCAGATGATCGCCGGCGGCCAGGAGCTGGCCGTAGCCGTAGCGGCCGCCCTTCCACATCAACTCGCCGGTGGCGGCGTCGATGCAGGCGAGGATCGATTCGTCGAGACCGTAGATGTAGCCGTCGATCAGGACGGAACTGGCGAACTTGTTCTTCATCCGGTTCGTTTCCCAGACCGTCGCCGCCTGGAAGCGATCGCCGTCCGGGGTCAGCTCGACGAGCGCCGCGCCCTTTCCGTAACTGGCCGAGAGGAAGAGCCGCGTGTCATTGACGACGAGCGGCTGGGCCATGTTCGGCACGACGGGCACGGACCAGGGGTACTCCCACAGCAGGCTCCCGTCTTCCGGCCGCAGTCCGGCGGCCCGCTCGGCCGTCACCACGACAATCTGCCGTACGCCGCCCAACGTCGCCAGCATCGGTGACGTGTAACTCTGCACGTCGTCCAGCCCGTGCCAGACGACGGCGCCGGTCAGGCGGTCATAGGCGGCGATCGACCAGCCGCGCGTGCCTCCCGGCTGCACCACGACCAGATCGTCGACGACGAGCGGCGCGCCGGACATTGCCCAGGGGAGGTTGGAGGCGCCCGCGTCGGCGAGGATGTCCCGTTCCCACACGACCTCGCCGGTGGCGGCGTCGAGGCTGACGAACCGGCCGGTCGCCCCCAGGGCGTAGAGCCGGCCGTCGTGCCAGGTCGGCGTCGCCCGCGGTCCCGGGCCGCCCATCGTTTCCCGGAAGTGCGCGGACCAGGTGTGGGTCCAGACCTCGATCCCCGTGTCGACGTCGTAGGCCGCGACCACCTCTTCGTCCCGGCGCTGCTCGATGGTGAACGCCCGTCCGCCGGCGATGACGAACGACGCGTAGCCACCCCCTACGGGCTGGTTCCAGAGCGGCTCCAGTCCCGTGCCGGGCCAGTCGGTGCGTATGGCGGTCTCCGTGTAGAGCCCGTCGCGGTGCGGGCCGCGGAAGTCCGTCCAGTAAGCGCCGGATCCCGCGCGATCCGCGCTGGACGGGGCGGCCGTCGCGGGCGGTGCGGCATCCTCGCCGCGCCCCGGCGCGTCCGCGGGCGGCGTGGTCGGGTCGCGGCTGCCGCGATCGGCCTCCAGGGCGGCGAAGTGCGCGTCCGGCGTGCCGAAGGAGAAGATTGGCCGCATGCCGCTGCCGGCGAACTCGATCTGCATGTCGAAAGCGACCACCAGCAGGACCAGGACTCCGGCGGCGAACGCCGCGAGGACGATGATGGCCGCCAGGGCTCGCGACAGCAGTCTTCCCATGTCACGAGCATACCGCGCCGCGCGCATGATGCCGGGGTGGCTGGTGCGCCGGCAGGCGGTTCAGGTGGTGGGCCAGCGCCTCGAGGCTGGCGAGGTTGTGGACGGGCAGGAAGTCGTCGATCTCCGGCAGCGCGGCCTGCATGCCGCGAGTGAGCGGCAGGTAGTCCGGCGATCCGAGGAGCGGATTGAGCCAGATCAGGCGATGGCACGACCGGTGCAGGCGCGCCATCTCGGTGCGGAGGCTTTCCGGCTCGCCGCGGTCCCAGCCGTCGGATATCAACAGCACGATCGGGCCCTGACCGCGCACGCGCCGCGCCCACTCGGTGTTGAAGGTGTGCAGCGAGTCGCCGATGCGGGTGCCGCCGCCGAAGTCGCCGATCGTCCGGGGAAGCGACGGGACCACCGCCGTGGCGGCACGGCGCGCCGTCAACTGGCGCGTGATACGGGTCAGCCGGGTGGCGAAGACGAACGACTCCACGCGCCCCAGGCGCCCGCCGCCGGATAGCGCATGCACGAAATGGAGCAGCATGCGGCTGTAGCGCTCCATCGATCCGCTCACGTCGCACAGCAGGATCAACGGGCGCCGCTTCGTCTTCCGCCGGCGCGACGGCAGGTCAATCAACTCCCCGCCGTGCCGCATGTTCCGGCGAACGGCGCGCCGCAGGTCAAGGGCCGGCCCCTTGCCCGGCATCCACCGCCTGGAGCGCCGCTCGCCCAGCTCCCAGTCGAGCGCCGCCATCATCCGTTCGGCTTCCGCCACCTCGGCTTCGGTGAACTGCTCGAAGTCCTTTGCCCAGAGTCCGTCGCGATCGCTGTAGCTGAGCGCCGCCATCCGTTCCACGTGGTACCGCGGCGGCGCTTCTTCGGCCCCTTCGCCGCCGGGCGACGCATCCGGCGGCAGTTCCGATTCGTATTCCGGCTTTCCCGACCGCCGTTTCTCGCCCATCGCCCGGAGATCGGATTCCGTCCAGTCCCCGTGCGGCCGGCGCCAGAACACGCGGAACGCCTCGTCGAACAACGGAAGGTCGTCGACGCGGTGAATCAGCAGGCAGCGGAGCGCGTGGTAGAACTCCGACCGCTGTCCGATGTCGATGTGGCGCAGGGCCACGGCCACGTTCCGCGCGCGGCCGGCCTGCACGTCGAGCCCCAGTCGATGGAGCAGCCGCGTGAAGTGCAGGAGGTTCCGCAGGAGGGAGGACATGCGGCGCGGAGGCGGTCAGTTGGCCAGCGTGCCGGGAGCCTTGGCCCGGTTGAGCATCTGCTGAATCCGTTCGCCGCGGATGGACTGCATGTCTTCCTGGGTCTTGAGGACCATGCCGAGCGTCCGGTCGATGGTCTCGGCGTCCAGCTCCTGCCGGTCGAGGGCGACGAGGGCGGCGACCCAGTCGAGCGTCTCCGAGACGCCGGTCACCTTGTACAGGTCGGCCTCTCGCAGTTCCTGGACGAATCGGGTGACCTGCTCGGCCAGCGTCTCGGGCGCGTCCGGCAGCTTCGTGGTGATGATCCGCAGCTCCTTCTCGAAGCTTGGATAGTCGATCCAGGCATAGACGCAGCGGCGCTTCAGGGCGTCGTGCAGCTCGCGGGTCCGGTTGGACGTGATCACGACGACCGGCGGGGCCTCCGCCCGGATGGCGCCCAGTTCCGGAATGGTGATCTGAAAGTCGGAGAGCAGTTCCAGCAGGTAGCCTTCGAACTCCTCGTCGGCCCGGTCGAGTTCGTCGATCAGCAGCACGGGCGGACGTGCGCGGCCTCCGCGCAGCGCCTGCAGCAGCGGCCGTTCGATCAGGAAGTCGGGGCCGAACAGGTCACGGGCGCGCAGCGACTCCCGCTCCGGCTTCGCTTTCTTCTTCCCGCCGTCGGCCTTCGCGCCGGCCTTCATCCCGTCCGAGGCCTCCGCCAGGCGTATCCCGATGAGCTGGCGCGCGTAGTTCCACTCGTAGACCGCGTGCGTGACGTCCAGGCCTTCGTAGCATTGGAGGCGGATTAACTCGGAGCCCAGCCCGCCCGCGAGCACCTTCGCCACCTCCGTCTTGCCCACGCCGGCCTCGCCCTCCAGCAGCAGGGGACGCCGCAGCTTGAGCGCGAGATAGATGGAGGTGGCGAGACCGTCGTCGGCGACGTACAACTGCTCCGTCAGGAGCCGCTGCAGTTCGTCGATGGAGTTGGGCGTCGTTGGGGGCATTCCGGACGAGGCGTCGAGGCCTACCCGGCCCGTTCCGCGGCGGCGGTGAGCGCGCGGCGAACGTAGACGGAAGCAACGGCCTTGCGGTAGTCGGCCGAGGCGAACACGTCGCCAATCAGATCGTCGCCCACGTCACCCGCAACCGCCTCGGCGGCGGCCGCGATCGTGTCCGCCGTCAGGGCTTGGCCGGAGAGCGCGCCTTCCACCCCGGCGCAGCGCACGGGCGCCGGCGTCAGGCCGCCGACGGCCACCGACGCGCCCGAGCAGCTCCCGTTGCTGGCCGTCACGCAGGCCGCCGCACCCACCACGGCGTAACGCGACGCCGGATGCGGGAACTTGGCGTAGGCGCTGCCGCTGCCGGCGCCGCCGGACGGAACGGTGATCGCGGTGAGCACCTCGTTCTCGCCGAGCGCCGTCATCATCAGTCCCTGGAAGAAACCGTCCGCCGCCACGGACCGCTCGCCGCCGGAGCCGACAACGCTCAGCGTCGCGCCGAGCGCAGCCAGGACCGTCGGCAGGTCGGACGCGGGGTCGGCGTGGGCCAGGTTGCCGCCGATGGTGCCGCGGTTGCGCACCGCCGGGTCTCCAATCTGGCCCGCCGCCTCGGCCAGGGCGGCGGCGTGCTGCTGCACGTCGGACGATGCGGCGATCTCGGCGTGCGTCGTCAGCGCGCCGATCCGCAGTCCGTCGCTGCCCGCCGAGATGCCGCGCAGCTCGGCGACGCGGCCGATGTCGATTACCGCGGACGGCGCCGCAAGGCGCAGCTTCAGCAGCGGAATCAGGCTGTGGCCGCCCGCCAGCAGCTTCGCCCCCGGATGCTCTGCGAGCAGCCGGCCGGCATCGGCGACCGAACTGGCGCGGTAATAGTCGAAATTGGCAGCAAACATGGTCAGTTCCCTTTCGCGTCCTGAATCGCCTGCCAGACCCGCTCCGGCGTGAACGGCATGTCGATGCGCTTGACGCCGAGCGGCCTGAGCGCATCCAGCACCGCGTTGTAGACGGCGGCCGTCGAGGCGATGGTGCCCGCTTCGCCGATCCCCTTGACGCCGAGCGGATGGTGCGGCGACGGGGTTACCGTCGAGATGACGTCGATGTCGGGAAGGAGGTCGGCGCGCGGCAACGCGTAGTCGAGCATCGAGCCCGTCGCCAACTGTCCGTTCTCGTCGTACGCCGCCCCTTCCCAGAGCGCCTGGCCGACGCCTTGGACGACGCCGCCGTGCACCTGACCCTCCACGATCGTCGGGTTGATCTGCGGCCCGCAGTCATCGAGCGCCGTGTAGCCGGTCAGATCCACCTGACCCGTGCTGGCGTCCACCTCGACCACCGCGAGGTGCGCGCCGTACGGGAAGACGAAGTTGGGCGGGTCGTAGAAGGTGGTCGCCTCGAGTCCGCCTTCCATGCCCTCCGGCAGATCCCACGCGACATTGGCCATCAGCGCGATGTCCTGGATCGTCTTCGCCTTGTCGGGCGACCCCTTCACGAAGAACTTGCCGTCCTCGTATTCCATGTCGTCGACCGACGCTTCGAGCAGATGCGCGGCGAGGACCTTCGCCTTCTCGCGGATCTTGCGAACCGCGAGGGCGAGCGCCGCGCCGCCGACCGCCGTGGTCCGGCTGCCGTAGGTGCCCCAGCCCATCGGCGTCGCATCGGTGTCGCCGTGGACGACCTTCACGTCGCCCGCGTCCACGCCAATCTCGCTCGCGACGATCTGGGCGAAGGTTGTCTCCTCACCCTGGCCGTGCGGCGAGGCGCCGATGAAGACGTGCACCTTGCCGGTGGGGTGGAACCGGACGATCGCGCTCTCCCACAAGCCGCCCTGGAAGCCGATCGCGCCGGCCACCTGCGACGGCCCGAGGCCGCAGATCTCGACGTAGGTCGAAAGCCCCAGGCCGAGGTACTTGCCGTTCGACGGCCCGGCCTGCTGCTTCGCCCGCAAGTCGGCGTAGCCGGTGTGATCGAGCAGTTTCTCGAGGGCGCCGGGGTAGTCGCCGCTGTCGTAGGCGAGGGTGGTGACCACCGTGTGGCCGTCGTCGAACTTCGGTATGAAGTTCCTGCGGCGGACCTCGGCCGGGTCCATGCCGAGCTCGCCGGCCAGGATGTCGACCATGCGCTCCAGCATGAACGTCGCTTCGGGCCGCCCCGCGCCGCGGTACGCCTCCACCGGTACGCCGTTCGTGTAGACGCCGTAGACATCCTCCTTGATGGCGGGAATGTCGTAGACGCCGGACAGCATCAACCCGTGGAGAATCGTCGGGATGCCGGGCGCCGCCGTCGACAGGTACGCGCCCATGCCGGCATGCACGGTGCAACGGAGGCCGGTGATCTTGCCGTCGTTCGTCGCCGCCAGCTCCACGTCCTGCACGTGGTCGCGGCCGTGCGTCGTCGCCTGGTAGTTCTCGCTCCGGGTCTCGGTCCACTTCACCGGCCGGCCCAGTGTCTTCGAGCAGAACACGGTGATGAAGTCGGCCGGGTAGGCGGCAATCTTCGAGCCGAAGCCGCCGCCCACCTCCGGCGCGATGACCCGCAGCTTGTCCTCCGGCACGCCGGTGACGACGGAGCAGAGGAACCGGACGATGTGCGGGTTCTGCGTCGTGTTCCAGAGCGTCAACTCGCCCGTCGCCTGGTTGTACTGCGCGAGGGCGGCGCGCGTCTCCATGGCGTTGGGGATGAGGCGCTGCTGGATGATCCGCTCCTTCAGCACGACGCCGTTCGCTTCCGCTTCCGCGAACGCCGCGTCGACGTCGCCGCCGCCAGCCAGCGGCCAGTGGAACGCCTGGTTATGCTCGATGTCGTCGTGCAGTTGCGGGGCGCCGTCGTCGTGCGCCGCCTCGGGATCGATCACGACCTCGAGCGGTTCGTAATCCACCTCGATCAACGCGAGGGCGTCGTGCGCCTGGTAGGGCGTTTCCGCCACCACCGTCGCAACGATGTCGCCGGTGTAGCGGACCACGTCCTTCGCGATGCAGGGGTACGCCGCAATTTTCAGGTCGGAGTCGGGAAGGAGCCAGGCGCACGGCATCGGGGCGAGCCCGCCTTCGATGTCGGCGCCGGTGTAGACGGCGATGACACCGGGTGCGCCGGCGGCCCGGCTGGTGTCGATCCGGGTGATCTTCGCGTGCGCGTGGTCGCTCCGGAGCATGGCCGCGTGGACCATTCCGGGGAGCGTGATGTCGTCGGTGTAGGTGGCGCTTCCGGTTATCAGCCGCGGGTCTTCCCGGCGGCGGATACCGGAGCCGAAGATTCTGGTGCTCATCGTTTTCCTCCGCGTGACCGGGCTACTGATCCGCCGTGGCGTCCGCCGCGTCGCGCACGGCCCGCACGATGTTCTGGTAGCCGGTGCACCGGCACATGTTGCCTTCGAGACCGTGGCGGATCTCGGCGTCGCTGGGGGAGCCGTTCGTCCGGAGCAGCTCGTGGGACGCCATGATCATCCCGGGCGTGCAGAAGCCGCACTGCAGGCCGTGCTTGTTCCAGAAGCTCTCCTGCAGGGGATGCAACTGCTCACCGTCCGCAAGTCCTTCGATGGTCGTCACGGCCGCGCCGTCCGCCTGCACCGCAAGGGTCGTGCAGGACTTGGCGGAAACGCCGTCGATCAACACCGTGCAGGATCCGCACTGACTGGTGTCGCAACCTACTTTCGTGCCGGTCAGGGCGCCGAGGCCCCGGATGAAGTGGACCAGCAACAGCCGCGGCTCCACTTCCTGTTCGTGGAGACGGCCGTTGACCGTGATGCTGACGGGAACTCTCACGCGTCACCTCCTGACAAGAGCCGGCGCCCTGTCGCCCGCCCGGTGCACGATAACGTCATTGGTAGCGTTTGGCTAGTGCCTGGCGATCGCCCGCGCCAATCAGGTCATTGAAGCGCTCGAACGTGGTCAGCCGGTCCTCGCAGGCGGCCGTGTGGCCGTCGGCGCGCATCCGGCCATAGACCGTGTCGAGGGCTCGCGCGGCTGCGTAGAGGCCGGTCAGAGGGTAGAGGACGAGATTGAAGCCCAGCTCCGCCAGCTCCTCCCGCGGCAGCAGGGGAGTCCGGCCCTGTTCGATCATGTTGGCGACGGTCGGTTTGGGCGCGCGGCGGCCCACCTCGGCGAGCGCGTCCATCGAGGGCGGCGCCTCGATGAACGTCGCGTCCGCGCCCGCGGCCCGCGCCGCTTCCGCCCGGGCGACGGCCTCATCGAGGCCGCCGTCGGCGATCGCGTCGGTGCGGGCGACCAGGAAGAAGTCGGCGTCGCCCTTCGTGTCGACGGCGGCGCGGACCTTGCCGAGGTACTCGTCGCGCGGGATCACCTTCTTGCCCTGCATGTGGCCGCAGCGCTTCGGCCACTGCTGGTCCTCCAGGAAACAGCCTGCGGCTCCCGCGTCGATCAGTTCGCGCACGGTCCGCGCGACGTTCAGCGCGTTGCCGTAGCCGGTGTCGGCATCGACGATGATCGGGATGTCGACGCTGCGGCAGATCCGGCGCGCCGCGTCGGTCACTTCGCTTCCCGTCAGCAGGCCGATGTCCGGTTCGCCGATGGCGGTGGCGGAAACGGCGTAGCCGGAGATGAACGCCAGTTCGAAACCGACGCGTTCGGCCATCCGGGCCGACAGCGTGTCGTAGACGCCGGGGAAAACGAGGCTGCCGTTGCGCGCGAGCAGCGTGCCGATCCGTGTGGCCATTCTAATCCTCCGATCTCCTGGCAGGGATGCATCGCCGCTCGAATGTAGCAGGGGTCTTACTACGGGCCGCTACGGCTGCGGCGCAGCCCGGAGCGCGGTGCGGAACGGCGCCACCGATCCGGCGACGTCCTCCGCGGGGGTCAGGCCGAGCAGGTGGGCGATCAACGGATAGACGTCGACCGCCTCGATGGGGGACAACGTCACCCCTTCCGCGATGCCGGGGCCGGCGGCGAAGAAGATCCCGTGCATCACTGGCAGCCACGGATCCCAGCCGTGCATCCCGCTGGGCGGCGAGCGGCTGCCGGGCAGTCGCACGATGCCCGTTTCTTCCGGAATCACGATGACGTCACCGAGGCTCCGGTTGTCGCGCGCGTTCAGATGCTCCGGCAGTTCCTCGCGAAGCCAGGCGCGAGCGTGCGTCAACTCGGCATTCAGCGCGTCGCGCAGCGCGCGGCTCCGCACGTCGTCGCCTGTGTGCAGACTGATTGACGGTCCCGCCGGCACGACCCGAACGCCTTCCAGATCCAGCGACTCGGGCAGCGTCTCGGTGCGTTCGGGATCCGGCGCCGCCATCCCGTGATCCGAGAGCACGACCAGCGCGACCCGGTCGGCGTGGGGCAGCGCATCGATCCCCTCCATCAGATCGCCCAGCAGCCGGTCGGCCGTCTCGACGCTGTCCCGCATGCCGGGATGATCCGGTCCCAGCCGGTGGCCGTTGCTGTCGACCAGCGAGAAGTAGAGCGTAATCAGGTGCGGGCGGCGCTCCGGCGGCAGTTCCAGCCAGTCGAGAGTCTGCGCCACACGCATCCGGTTCGGCACGCTCCCGTCGTACGGGAAGTAGTGACTGGGGCGGATGCCGCCGATTGCCGCCTCGGTGCCGGGGAAGAAGAACGCCGCCGCCACCATCCCCTGTTTCTCGGCCGTGACCCAGATCGGTTCGCCCCGCCACCACGAACCGTCCCTGGGGTCGTCCGGTTCGCGGTAATTGAACTCGTCGCCCCGCACCGGATCCCAGAAGCGGTTGCCGGCGATGCCGTGCGCGCCGGGATAGAGGCCGGTGGCAATCGAATAGTGGGCCGGGAAGGTGAGCGATGGAAAGACCGGCACGAGCCCCTCGGCCGTCATGCCGCGCCCCGCAAAACGATCGAAGTTGGGCGTTTCGAAGCGGTCGAGGTAGATCGGGCGGAAGCCGTCGAACGACACCAGCACGACGTACGGCCGGTCGCGGACCGACGGATCGTTCGTGCCACCCGTGCCGCCCTGCGTGCCCGGGCCGGATGCGGGCTGGACCGGTTCGGCCGCCGCGCAGGCGACGGCAGCCACGAACCAGATACCGCCGAGGGCGGCGGCGAACCTGCGGCGAGCGTTGGGGACCGGGATATCGACGGTCACAGCGGCGGCCGCAAGCGAAAGGGAACGGTAGTGGGGTGAGTGACGGGGATCGAACCCGCAACATCCGGAGCCACAGTCCGGTGCTCTACCATTGAGCTACACTCACCACGGAGCCTGCCCGCAGTGCGGGCAAACCCGCATTGTAGCAGTCCCGCCCGCTACAATGAGACCGATGGCTCCCGAGACCGCAGACCGGCGCGACGCTCGGCCGACCGCCAGAATCGACGGTGGCGCGATCAACTCCGCCCGGGTGATGGTCGAGGCGTTCCGGCTGGCCAGCGATGCCACTGATGCGCCGCGCATTCTGAACGGTATTCTCGACGGCCTGGTGTCGCTTGTCGATCACGATGCGGCAGGCGTCTACGTCGTCGACGCGCTAGGCGAACGGATTTTCCCACAGCCTCGCGCGCGGCTGCATCAATCCCGCGCCGGTCGACATGCGCGCGCCGTTCGATGACCAAGGCGTCGTCGGCCGGGTTCTCGCCGGTAGCGGCCCGCTGTCGTTGCACGATCAGGCGGGTGTCTGCGAGGGGCGCGACGTCGCCCGCTCCCGTCTCGTTGTCCCGCTCATCGGCGCCGGCGGCCGGATCCGGGGAGCGCTGGACCTGTGGTCCGACCGCTCGAACGGCTACGACGACGCGGCGCTGGAAGTGGTCGAGTTGTACGCCATGGCGGTCGCGGTCGTGATCGAGAACGCCCGGTTGATCGAGGAAGTGCACAGCCGGCGTCGCCTCGACGGCGAGTTGCAGTTGGCGCGCGACGTGATGGAGGAGCTGCTCCCGCGCGACATTCCCTCCCTGGAGGGTTTCGACATTGCCGGCGTGCACGAGTCGTCGCGCGCGGTCGGAGGGGACTACTACGAGTTCATGCCGCTTCCCGAGGACCGGTGGGGTGTCGTGATCGCCGATGTCGTCGGCAAGGGCATCGCGGCGGCGCTGATGGCGGCGGCCACGCGCGCGTCGATGTCCTCCCTGGTGGGGCACGAGCTGGCGGTCCGCGCCGTGATGCGCCGCGCCAACCGGTTCTTCCATCAGTCGATGGAGGAGGGACGCTACGTCACGCTCTGTTACATGGTGCTCGACGTGCAGGCGCAGCGCCTGCTGTACGTGAACGCCGGGCATGTCCCGCCGCTGCTGCTGCAGGCGGATGGCGGCGTGAAGCTGTTCACCGAGGGGGGCGTACCCCTCGGGCTGTTCGAATCACCCCGCTACTTCGAAGGCCATGCGGCGTTCGAGCCGGGTGATGTCCTCGTTCTCTACACGGACGGGATTGTCGAACAGACGAACGCGGAGGGCGAGGAGTTCGGCCGCGCCCGGCTGATCGAGACTATCCGTCAGTCGGCGGACGCCGGCGCGACCGAGATGTGCAGCCGTGTGATGCAGCGCGTGCACCGCTTCGGCGGCGGCGCGCAGGCCGACGATCGGACGCTGGTCATCCTGAAGTCGACCGCGCCCGCCGACCCGCACCCGCTACCGTCGTAGCACGCCGTCGTGGGCGCGACGGCCGTCCGGCCGCCGCGCGAAACTCCAACGCGCCTTCCCGGGCGCGCTAGTTCGCGTAGCGCAGTTGCGTGCCGTGCGGGTACTGCTCGTAGTGCTCCGCCAGCAGGTCGCGTCCGAAGTCCCCGTCGAAGTCGCGCCAGACCGAGTGCACGTGATTCGCCTCGTTCTGAACGTTGTCGTACTCGATCAGGAACGTCGGTCCCTGCACGCGGTAGTAGTGCGGCTCGCCTTCCATGACGCTTCCCATCCAGGCGAACTTGATGTTGTCGAGGCCGGCGGCGCGTACCTTCGACAGGCGCTCCGCGGCGACGGGGGCCGGCTGCACCGCGGCGTATTCCTCGATCAGCGCCCAGAGGGTCGCCTGCTGGTCGCCGCTGAGCGCCGAATAGGCAACCCCGACATCGTCCTGCATCGCGGCTTCACGATCCGACGTCGTCAGGATGTCGTCCGGCGCCTCGTCGGCGATGATCGCATCGGCAACCTGCTCGGCGGACAGCGAGCCGAGCAGCGTTCTCGCCAGGTAGTCCTCCGCGTTCAGCACCCGCTCGCCCGTGCTCGAGCCCTGGCGGACGTAGGCGGGGTTGGTGCCGAAGAACTGCGGCGTGGTCGAGCTGAGCGTGCCGTTGATGACCGTCCAGCTGTGCGAGATGTGATGCCCTTCGTAGCGCCAGCCCCAGGTCCCGGTGTCCGATGGCTCGCCGAAGACCATGAAGAAATAGAGTTCGGTGTCGCGGATGTCGCGTCCCTCGCGCTCGAAGAGGATCTGTTCGAGCTGGCGGATCCGTTCCGCCTTGTCGTAGCCCTCGGCGCTCAGGCTGGCCTGCACCAGCGCCAGGCCGGCCGCCTGCTGCTCCTCGCTCATCGTCTTGAGCGACACCCCCTTGCGTTCGCGCGGGATGAAGTGCCAGTCGAGGCGGTCCTCGCCGTTGAACGGGAACATGACGGCGGTCTTCTGCTCCGCTGTCAGCGTTTCGAGGAACGCCTCGGCGGCCTTCGCCATGGCGGCGGTCTGGCCGGCGTTGTCCTGCATGGTGACCGCGCCGAGCGTGGAGATGCCGAACGCGAAGACGATGATCGGAATGAAACGGGCCGAAACCTTCATAGGTCCCCTCCTCTGAGCGCTCGTCAGCGAGACTACAACCGCCCGGAATCAGCGTCAAGGAGCGGGCCGCTGGTCCGGATAGCGCGAATATGGGACGATCCGTGGCTGTTCACCACCATGGTTTCCCGTGCCCGCGCTGCCCAGGCGCTGACGGCGGCGCTGGTAGCGGCCGCTGCCCTGACCGATCCGATCGTCGTTGCGGCCCAGTCGCCGCCGGCCCCTGCCGGCACTCCGGCGCCGCAGCCCACCGAGGCCGCCGCGCCCGCGGTTCCCATCGACGGTCCGCCGCCGCCCGTTCCGCCGGCGGTGATCTCCCGGGAAGGCGGGCAGGCGACCATGCGCGCCATCCGGCTCGCCGCGCCGTTGCAAGTCGACGGGCAACTGGACGAGCCGGTCTACGAGACGGTCGCGCCGGTTTCGGACTTCATTCAGCAGCTTCCGGACGAGGGCGCCCGCGCCACCGAGCGGACGGACGCCTGGGTGATGTTCGACGAGGAGAACCTGTACATCTCGGGCCGCTGCTGGGATACGGCGCCGCCGGAAGAATGGGTGGCGACCGAGCTGCGCCGCGACGCGTTCAACATGCTGAACAACGACCTGTTCGGCTTCCTGATCGACACCTTCTACGACCGTCGCAACGCGCTGCTCTTCTATGCCAATCCGATCGGCGGCTTCGTCGATCAGGCGATTACGAACGAGGGGAATCCCAACCGCGACTGGAATCCGGTCTGGGATGTGCAGACCGGCCGGTTCGACGGCGGCTGGACCATCGAGATGGTGGTGCCGTTCAAGTCGCTCCGCTACCGGCCGGGGCGCGAGCAGGTCTGGGGCATTCAGCTCCGCCGTACCGTGATGCGGAAGAACGAGTGGGCCTACCTGACCCTGATCCCGATCTCGGCGGCCGGCTTCGGCGGACGGGGTGGAGTCTTCCGGGTTTCGGCGGCCGGTACGCTGGTCGACCTCGAGGCGCCTCCCGCCAGCCGCAATCTCGAGGTCAAGCCGTACGTCATCGGTGGCGTCAAGTCGGATCTCGCGGCTGCCGACCCGTTCGTGAACGAAGCGAGCGGGGCCGGCGGCGTCGACGTCAAGTACGGCTTGACGCAGAATCTGACCGCCGACTTCACTTACAAGACCGACTTCGCCCAGGTGGAGGTGGACGAGCAGCAGGTGAACCTGACGCGGTTCAACCTGTTCTTCCCGGAGAAGCGCGAGTTCTTCCTCGAGGGACGCGGTATCTTCGAGTTCGCGCGGGGCAGCTTTCGGACGGCGCGCAGCCTGGGGCGTCAGAGCGTTTTCGGCGGCGGCGACGCGCCGACCATCTTCTACAGCCGCCGCATCGGCCTCCAGGGGAACGAGGTCGTGCCGATCCTGGGCGGCGGGCGCCTGACCGGCAAGGTCGGGCCGTTCGACGTCGGCGCGCTCAACATCCAGACAGAGGGGCTGGGGGACGCGGGCGCCGCCGGCACCAACTTCAGCGTGCTGCGAATCAAGCGCGACCTGCTCCGGCGGAGCAGCGTCGGCATGATCGCGACGAACCGATCGGTTTCCCTGGCGGGAGACGGAGCGAACCAGGCGATCGGGGCCGACGCGCTCTTTTCGTTCTTCGACAGCGTCAACCTGCTCGGCTACTACGCGCGGACCCGAACCGGCGGGATCACCGGTCGCGACACCAGCTATCAGGCGCGATTCGACTACGGCGCCGACCGGTACGGATTCGAACTGGATCACCTCCTGGTGGAGGACAATTTCCTTCCCGAGATCGGTTTCGTTCGCCGGGACAACTTCCGGCGGACGTCGGTTTCCGGCCGCATCAGTCCGCGCCCGTCCACGATCGAATCGGTGCGGCAGTTCGTGCTGGAAGGGAGCTTCGACTACTTCCTGACCGCCGACAGCGGCGAGCTCGAAACCCGCCTGGCGCAGTTGGCGTTTCAGACCGAGTTCGAGAACAGCGATCAGGTCGGCGTCCGGGTGAGCGACAACTACGAGCTGGTGCGCAAGTCCTTCTCGCCCGGCCGCGGCATCTCGATTCCGGTCGGCGGATACCAATTCAGCGACGCGCGGGTCACCTACGCGCTCGGCCCGCAGCGGCCGCTGCAGGGCCGCGTGGAGGTCACGGCCGGCGGTTACTTCGGGGGCACCATCCGATCGATCGGTCTCAGCCGCGGCCGGATCGATCTGTTCCCGAACTTCTCGATCGAGCCGAGCCTGTCGTTCAACTGGATCGATCTTCCGCACGCTTCCGCCAGGACCGACCTGGCCGTGACCCGGATCAACTACACCTTCTCGCCCCGCATGTTCTTCAGCGGCCTCCTTCAGTACAACTCGACGAACCACACGATCGGAACCAACCTCCGCCTCCGGTGGGAGTACACGCCGGGAAGCGAGCTGTTCGTCGTCTACACCGAGGAGCAGAACGTGGAGCCCCTCCGCCCGGATCGTTCGGCGGAGCTTCGCAACCGGGGCTTCGTCATCAAGGCGACCCGGCTGTTCCGGTGACCCGCCTGCGCCCGCACGGGCCGCGCATGGGAGTGGCGCGGATGGTCTGGCCGGCGGTGGGTCCGCCGGCGCGTGCACTGGCAGCGCCGGACGCCGCGGCTCAGGCCGACGCCGGCGCCTGGGCCAGCCCGAGGTTCCGGAGGATGGCGAGCGTGGAGTGGGCGCGGTTGAGGCCGTAGATATGAAGACCGGGCGCGCCGCCCGCTAGAAGCGCTTCGCACTGACGGGTGGCGTAGTCGATTCCGAAGGCGGTGACCGCGTCGTCGTCGTCGCCGAGGCGATCGAGCTGGGCGAGGAGCGGCGGGGGAAGGGTGGCGCCGCAGAGGGCGGTGAAGCGCTTTATCTGCCTGGTGCTCAGGATGGGGAGGATGCCCGGCGTGATCGGCGTCGTTACGCCCAGCGAGCCGCTCAGGTAGTCGACCATCTCGAAGTAAAAGGCGTTGTCGAAGAAGAGTTGCGTGAGAACGAACTCGGCCCCCGAGTCGATCTTCGTCTTCAGGTGACCCCAGTCCACGTGCTTGCCCTCCGCGCAGTCGGGGTGTCCTTCCGGGAATCCCGCGCAGCCCACCGCGAACTGATCGGCGCGGGTCCGGCGGATGACGTCGATCAGGTCGGACGCGTAGTCGAAGCCGCCTTCGGGGCGGCGGAAGTCGGGCTGGTCGGCGGGCGGATCGCCCCGCAGCGCCAGGATGTTCTCGATGCCGCGGGCGGCCGCCTCGTCGAGGAAGGTCTGCATCCCGGCGCGCGTGAAGCTGACGCAGGTGACGTGCGCCATCGCCGTCAGCGCATGCTCCCGCTGCATCCGGTCGACGATCTGCAGGGTGCGTGCGCGGGTGCCGCCGCCGGCGCCGTAGGTGACCGAACAGAAGTCGGGTCGCGCCTCGGCCAGCGCCGGCAGCACGGCGCCGAACAGGCGGTCCTCCCCCTCCGGCGTCTTCGGGGGAAAGAACTCGACCGAGACCACCGGGCGTCCGGCGGCCCGCTTCGCCGCGTAGAGGTCGGGAATCCGGCTCACGCCCGTGATTGTCGGCCGGAAAGACCTTTGAGGACAGTCCGCCGCGCCCGCGCCTTGATTTTGGGCAACGCCTGTGCGACATTCGGGCAAACCGAGGATGAGGCGGCGTCGCGACGCCCGCGATCCCGAAGGAGGTCCCAAGATGAGGAATCGATGCTTCCGTTTCGCCGCCGTTGCGATCGGAGCTTTCATGGTCCCGGCGTTGATGGCGGCGCCGGCGGCCGGGCAGTCGGCGGGCGACACGGCGGGCGGATCCTATGAAGCGCCGCGGCTGCCGTGGGGCGACCCGGACCTCCAGTCGATCTGGACTTCCTCGGGTGAAACCCCGATGGAGCGTCCGGAGGAATACGTGGGGCGCGAGACCCTGACCGACGAAGAAGTGGCCGCCATCCGGGGCGACATCGAGGCCCGGAACGAGAGGTTGCTGAACGCGGATGCGCAGCGGACCCAGGCCGGCGGCAACATCGGCGCCTACAACAACTTCTGGATGGACCGGGGCGCCCGGACGAACCGCACGTCGATGATCGTCGATCCGCCCGACGGCCGTTTCCCGCCGCTGACGCCGCGGGGGCAGATTGCCGCCGTCAGCCAGCCGCGCGGCGACAACGTGCCGGCGGACCGCCACATCTGGGAGCGGTGCGTCACGCGGGGCGGGATGCCCAACGCGATGTTCCCGCGCTCCTACAACAACAACATGCAACTGTTCCAGACGCCGGACCACGTAGTGATGCTGCTCGAGCAGGTGCACGAAGTGCGCGTCGTTCCGCTGGGCGACGGGGCGGCCGTCTCCAGCCGGATCGGTCAGTGGAACGGCCTCGCGCGCGGCCGCTGGGACGGCGACACGCTGGAAGTCGTCACCACGAATCTCGATCCGCGCGTGAGCGGGCTGCAGCCCTGGTCGATCTTCAACTCGCACGACGGCTCCGGCGAGGGCATGACGCTCATCGAGCGCTTCACGCGTACCGGCCCCAACAGTCTGGAGTACGAGATCGAAGTGCATGACCCGGAGATGTACACGCGGCCCTGGACCGTCGCCTATCCGTTCGCGACGCTGGAAGACGTGATGTACGAGTACGCCTGCCACGAGGGCAATATCGGCATGGAAGGCATCCTCGCGGGCGGCCGCGCGGAGGACGCCGAAGCTTCCCGGTAGCGCGCGCATGGCGTCGCCGCCGGACGCCTCGTCCCGGCCCTTCGTCCCGTTCGTGCCGGAGAGCTCCGACCTGCCGGAGCTCACGTTCCGCGCCGTCCTGCTCGGAACGGCGATGGCCATCGTACTCGGCACGGCCAACGCCTACCTCGGCATGCGCGCCGGCCTGACGGTGGCGGCCACCTTCCCGGCCGCGGTCGTCGCGATGGCGGCGCTGCGCGTTCTGGGCGGCTCGATTCTCGAAGAGAACATGGCGCGGACCACCGCGTCGGTCGGCGAGGCCCTGGTCGCCGGCGCCATCTTCACGATTCCCGCCTTTGTCATCAGTGGCGTCTGGGACGAACTGCGCTACTGGGAGAGCACGGCCATCATGCTGGTGGGGGGCATACTGGGCGTGCTGTTCATCATCGTCCTGCGCCGCACGCTGGTGGTCGAGGCGGACCTGCCGTACCCCGAGTCGGTCGCCGCCGCCGAGCTGGTGAAGGCGGGGCAGGGGGGACGGCAGACCGGCGCCGCGTTCGTCTTCAAGGCGATGGGCGTGGCGGGCGCCTGGGAACTCCTCAAGAACAGCAACGGCGTGACGCTGGTGGCCGATTCCGCCAGCGCGTTCGTCTCGCTGGGCCGCTCGACCATCGAGATGCTGGGGCAGCAGATCAGCTACGTGGGCGGGTTCCTGCTGCAGTCGCCGGCCGCCTCCCCGGCCCTAGTCGGCGTCGGCTTCATCGTCGGCCCGCGGATCGCCGCCACGTTGTTCGCGGGCGCGGTGATGAGCTGGCTGCTGCTCGTGCCGCTCGGTCTGTATCTCAATCCCGAGCTTGCCGCGCAGGCCACCGACGCGGATTCGTTCGCCGCCCTCAGCACCGAGATCTGGCTCCGGCAGGTTCGGCCGCTCGCGGTCGGAACGATGATCGTGGCGGCGTTCTACACCCTGTTCAGGTTGCGGACGTCGCTCGTGCAGGGGATCGGCCGGGCGTTCGGCGACATCGGCGCGACGCACGAAACCGGGAGCGGACGGCTGGACATCGACATCGATTTCCGCAAGGTGGGGATCTCCATCGCGGCGCTCGCCATCCCCCTGTTCGGCCTCTACTGGTACTTCAGCGGGAGCTTCGGCGGCGCGATCCTGCTGACGATCCTGATGGTCATCCTCGGCTTCCTGTTCGCCGCCGTCGCGGGCTACCTGGTGGGCCTGCTCGGCAGCTCGAACAACCCCATCAGCGGCCTGACGCTCAGCACACTCCTGATTGCCGCCATCGTGATGGTCGGGATCGGCGTCACCGGCTCGAGCGGCATTCTCGGCGTACTGGCCGTGGCCGGCGTCGTCTGCTGCGCCTGCGGCATCGCCGGGGACATGCTGCAGGACCTGAAAGTGGGGCACATCCTGGGCGGCACGCCGTGGAAGATGCAGGTGGGCGAGCTCATCGGCGTCACCATCGCCGCCATGGTGCTGATCTGGCCGATGATCCTGATGGATCAGGTCTACGAGATCGGCAGCCCGGAGCTGCCGGCGCCGCAGGCGGGACTGATGGCCCTCATCTCGCAGGGGATCGTCGGCGGCGAGATGGCGTGGCCGCTCGTGCTTACCGGCATGGCGCTGGCCGGTGTCCTGATCCTGATAGAGGCGCCGTCGCCGATGCTCATCGCGGTCGGCATGTACCTGCCGTTTCCCTCGACGGCGGGGATCTTCGTCGGTGGTCTGGTGAGCTGGTGGCTGTCGCGGTCGCTGAACGAGCGGCAGGCGAACGACGAGCAGCGGACGCGCGCCACCAATACCGGTGTGTTGCTGTCGTCCGGCTTCATCGCCGGGGAAGCCCTGATGGCCGTCCTCCTGGCGTTCGTGGTTGGCGCCAGCGAAGCGTTCCCGTGGCTGGCGCTGCCGCAGATCGCCAACAGCGCGCTCGGCGGCGCCCTCGTCTTCATCCTGCTCTACTACATGCTGATCCGGATGCCGCTGAACGCCATGCGCGGCGGCAGCGCCGGCGGCGGCGAGTGACGCTTCAGGCCCGGGTGGCGGCGTCGGCGCGGGATTCCGCCGCGGCTTTCTGGAATGCCCGCCCGCGCCGGCGCCTCGACTGGCGCGAGCTGGACGACGGGTGTTGCGTCGTTCTGCGTCCGAAGTTCGGAGAGAGCCGCATTGGACGCTGGATCGCGGGCCGGCTGGGCGACCCCTGTTACCGTATCCGCCTCGACGATGTCGGAACGTTCATCTGGAAGGAGTGCGACGGCGAGACGTCGCTGAGTCACATTGCGGACTGCCTGGGGGCGGAGTTCGGGGAGAGCGTCGCGCCGGTGGACGAGCGCCTCGCCCGGTTCGTGCAGTCCATGCTGCGGTCGGGCATGATCGAGATGTAAGGTGGACATGACATGTCGTGGTGGGGCTGGCTAATCGTCGGAATCGTCCTCATCGGCGCGGAGCTGATGACGGATGCGGCGTTCTATCTCGTTTTCGCGGGAGCGGCCGCGGTGGTCGTGGGGCTTCTCGGGCTTGCCGGGGTCGCCTTGCCGGTCTGGGCGCAATGGATCGCGTTCGCCGTGCTGGCCATTGCCCTGATGGTGCTGTTTCGCCGCAAGCTCTACGACCGGCTGCGAGGAGGACTGCCTGACTACGAGCATGCGGCGTTGGGAGCGATGGTGGTGGTGAACGAGGACGTCGCGCCGGGCGGACGGACGCGGGTTCGCCTGCAGGGCACCGACTGGACGGCCGTAAACGCGGGACCGACCACCATCGCGGCGGGAGCCGAAGCCCGCGTAGTCGAGGCGGACGGCGTCGAGCTTCGAATCGCGAAGCCGGGGCCGGATCGCCGGGAACCGTAAGTCGAAGAAGGGGAATCACCTATGGAAGCGGGATTGATTGTCGCCCTGGTGCTGGCTGCCGCCGTGATCGTCGTGATCGTGAAGACGGCGGTCGTGGTGCCGCAACAGAACGCCTACATCGTGGAGAACCTCGGGAAGTACTCGCGGACGCTGGAGTCGGGGTTCGCCATCCTGATTCCCTTCGTCGAGCGGATCGCCTACCGGCACAGCCTGAAGGAGCGGGCGATCGACGTCGAGGAGCAGATCTGCATCACCGCGGACAACGTGCAGGTGGGCGTGGACGGCGTGCTTTACCTGCAGGTGATGGACGCGCGCAAGGCTTCGTACGGCATCGGCAACTACCTGTTCGCCATCTCGCAGCTCGCCCAGACCACGCTCCGTAGCGAGATCGGCAAAATCGAACTGGACAAGACCTTCGAGGAGCGCAGCCACATCAACCTCCGGGTGGTCGAGGAGCTCGACGAGGCCTCCAATCCGTGGGGCGTGAAGGTGCTGCGCTACGAGATCAAGAACATCAACCCCCCGCACGACGTGCTGTCGGCCATGGAGAAGCAGATGCGCGCCGAGCGGGAGAAGCGCGCGACGATACTCCAGTCCGAGGGGGAGCGCGACGCCAAGGTCAACCAGGCCGAGGGCGAGAAGCAGCGGGTCATCAAGGAGTCGGAAGCCGCCAAGCAGCAGCAGATCAACGAGGCCGAGGGTGAAGCGGCCGCGATCCTTGCCGTGGCCGAGGCGACGGCGGAAGGGCTGAAGAAGGTGGCGGAGGCGCTCAACGCGGAAGGCGGCGACAAGGCGATGCAACTACGGGTGGCGGAGAACTACCTGGAGCAGTTCGGCAACCTGGCGCAGGAAGGCAATACGCTGATCGTGCCCTCAGACCTGAGCAACGTGGCGTCGATGATTGGCGCCGCGACATCCGTGGTGAAACAGGTTTCAGACGCGAGCGACGAGAACCGCAAGGGATAGGTGTGGAAAGCCACGATATGTTAGCCCAGAGGTGTCGTCGACGACAGCAGGCCTCCAAGGCAGTCGAGGCGCTGGCCAAGTTGCAGTCGGAGGGGTACGCCGGCGAACTGCCGTCCGATGCGTGAGGGCGGGGCGGGTTTGCGTTCTCCGACGTACCGTGACGCCGGGCATGAACGGGTACTTTCTATCTGGTCAGGCTCGGTGATTCAGTGTTCACCGCGGGCGGGCCCGGAAGCAATCAGGCTCCCGCCCGCGGCGCGTAGCGGTTGGTGATCGGCAGCCGCCGGTCCTTGCCGAACGCGCGCGTCGTGATGCGGACGCCGGGAGGCGCCTGGCGGCGCTTGTACTCCGCGCGGTCCACGAGCTGCACCACGCGTTTCACCGTGTCGCGGTCGAAGCCCAGAGCCTCCATCTCCGCCGGGCTGCGATCTTCTTCGACATACGCGGCGAGAATCCCGTCGAGCACGTCGTAGGGCGGCAGGCTGTCCGAGTCGCGCTGGTTCTCGCGCAGCTCCGCCGTCGGCGGCTTGTCGAGGATCCGTTGCGGGATGACTTCGCCATCGCGGTTGCGCCATGCCGCCAGTCGGTACACCCAGGTCTTGAGCACATCCTTCAGCACGGCGAAGCCGCCCGCCATGTCGCCGTAGAGCGTGGCGTAGCCGACGCTCATCTCGCTCTTGTTGCCGGTCGTGAGCACCAGCCATCCGAACTTGTTGGAGAGCGCCATCAGGAGGTTTCCGCGTATGCGCGCCTGCAGGTTCTCCTCGGCGACATTCGGTTCCCTGCCGGCGAACGGCGCCGCCAGGGCGCCGTCGTACGCTCCGGCCAGCTCCTCGATGGGCAGCTCGATCAGGCGGACCCCGAGCCGCGCGGCCAGTTCGGCGGCGTCGTCGCGGTTCATGTCCGCCGTGTAGCGCGACGGCATCGAGACGGCGGTCACCGCCTCGGGACCGATCGCGTCGGCGGCGACCGTGAGGGCCAAAGCCGAGTCGATTCCGCCCGACAGGCCGAGCACCGCGCCGGGAAAGCGGTTCTTCCGGAGATAGTCGGCGGTGCCGAGCGTCAGGGCGCGGTAGATCTCCGCCTCGGGGGAGAGCGGCTCCCAGGCGGGTCGTGAATCGAGCGGCGGTCGGTCGGCCTGCGGATCGCGGGCCGGGAGCGTGAGCGTATCGACGCGACCCGAGGCTTCCGCGGTCCCCCGCCGCGCATTCCCCGCGCGACGCGCCCGGGCCAGTTCCGGGTCGACATCGGCCACCACGAGCCCTTCCTCGAACTGCGGCCCCCGCGCCACTACCTCGCCGTCCGGATCGATCACCAGGCTGTGGCCGTCGAAGACGAGTTCGTCCTGGCCTCCGACCAGGTTGCAGAAGGCGAGGAAGCAGCCGTGCCGTTCGGCGCGGCGCGCGAAGAGGCGTTCCCGTTCCGATCCCTTGTCCCGGTGATAGGGCGACGCGGAGAGGTTGACGATCACTTCCGCGCCGCCCGCGGTCGTGGCCCACTCCGTGGGTCCCCCCGGCTCCCAGATGTCCTCGCAGACCGTGACGGCAACGCGGCAGCCACCCACCTCGATGACCAGCGCGCGGTCGCCCGGCTCGAAGTAGCGCTGCTCGTCGAAGACGGCGTAGTTCGGCAGATGGTGCTTGCGGTACACGCCGGCAACGCGGCCCTCCGCAAGAACCGCCGCGGCGTTGGCGGTGAGACGTCGGGGCGCGCCCTCAGCCGCTGGCGCTGCGTCAGGCACGCCGACGACGGCAACGATGCCGCTCACGTCGCGGGCCAGATCGTCGATGGCGGCGGCGGCATCCCGAAGGAAACCCGGCTTCAGCAGCAGATCTTCCGGGGGGTAGCCCGTAACCGCCAGTTCGGGGCAGACGAGGACGTCCGCCGCCTGCGCGCGAGCCTGCCGGATCCAGCCGCGGAGACGCTCGACGTTGCCGTCCAGGTCGCCGACGGTCAGGTTCGCCTGGCAGAGGGCGACCCGGAGAGCGTCCGCCATTCCAGGAGTCAGCGGAGCAGGAGGCTCCCACGCGGCAGATCGGCAAGGCCGAGCGCCTCGGCGATCTCCCGCACCTTGGCCTGGATCGTGCGAAGGTTCTCGGGGCCGACGCCCATCAACTGCTTCGTGGCCGGAGAGAGCTCCTCGAGCGTCGGGTCCGTGTAGACGAAGAACGGGCCGCGGGGCGCGACGGCCGGCTGGCCTTCGACCACCGGCGTCTCGAGCAGACGGGCGACGGCACGTTGAAACGTGCCGTGGAAGCTGACGTCGGGGGGCGCGCCCAGGTCGGCGTAGGCCTCTTCCATCAACGGCAGCAGTTGCGCGTAGAGCTCGGCCGATCCGCCGGCGTCAAGCGCATCGACGATCGCGGTGAGACCGTCGTACCGGCGGAAGCTGGTCTCGGCTATCCGTAGCTGTCCGTCCGCCTCTTCGGCTTCGAACCGTTGCTCCGTCCTCATGAACCGCACGTGTGCCGCCGGGTTGTTTCCCTCGGCCACGTTGTCGACCACGACGACGAAGGTCCGGATGAGATTGTCGGTGGCCAGCCACCCTGCCCAGCCCGGGTGCCGCGTGAGGGCGGCGGCCAGCTCGCGGATGAGGGAATCGCTCTCGTCGAGCGGCGGCAGGACCAGCTCCTCCTCCGGTTGCGGCGGGGGCGCCGGTGGCGGAGCTGTCGGCGACGGCCTCTCGTCGACCACCGTGACCTGGGGGGGCGTTTCGTCACTCTCCGGCCCGAACAGGAAATAGCCGGCAATGGCGAGAATGACGACCGCGCCGACGCCCCCGGCGATGCGCCATTGCAGGGGCGTGATGTTCATGTTCCTAGTCTAACCGCCTTCGCGGACGATCCGGTCTGTCGCCGACCCGCGCCATCGCCGCGTCGTCGGGCGACGGTTCGGTATCCAGGGCGTCCAGTATCTCCGCGTTGTGCTGGCCGAGGGCAGGGGGCGGGCGGTCGATGACGGCGGGCGTCCGCGAGAGTTTGATGGGGTTGCCCAGCGTCCGCACGTGACCCAGTCGGTCGTCCGGGATGTCGACGACCATCTCGCGGGCGCGGAGGTGCTCGTCCTCGAGCGCTTCGGCAATGTTCCGGACCGGCGCGCACGGGACGTTGTGGGCCCGCAGCCGCTCGATCAGCTCGTCGCGCGTGAACGACGCCAGTCGGCGATTGAGTTCGGCGACGAGCGCTTCGCGATGGTTCATCCGATCCGTGTTGGTGGCGTAGTCGGGATGCTCGTGGAGATCGGCGGCGTCGAGCGCGGCGCAGAACTGCGACCAGAGGCGCGGGTTGCCGACCGCCACCACCGCGAGTCCGTCCCGTACCTCGATCGCCTCGTAGGGTGTCAGCGAGTGATGCTGATTGCCTTCGCGGCCCGGCGCCTCGCCGGTGTTGAAGTAGATCCCGGCCGGCAGCGCGAGCGCCGACGTCATCGCGTCCATCAACGCGATGTCGATGTGCTGGCCCCGGCCGGTCCGGTCGCGGTCGCGCAAGGCGAGCAGGATGCCGTTCATCGCATAGAGGCCCGCGAGGAAGTCGGTGATGGCGACCCCGACCCGGGTCGGCGGACCGTCCGGATGCCCGGTAACGTCCATCAGCCCGCACTCGCCCTGAACCACGGCGTCGTATCCCGGAAGGTCCTTCTTCGGCCCGGTCTGGCCGTACCCGGTGATGGAGCAGTAGATGAGGCGCGGATGCCGCTCGGCAAGCGTGCCGTAGTCGAACCCGAGCTTCCGCAGGCTGCCGGGGCGGAAGTTCTCGATCAGGATGTCGGCGGTGGCGATCAGTTGATGCAGGCGCGCCGCGCCCGCCTCCGACTTCAGGTCCAGCGCAACGCTCTTCTTGCTCCGGTTCAGTCCGAGAAAGAACGTGCTGAACCCGCCGCGGTGGGGCGCCCAGTCACGCGTGTCGTCGCCGTGCGTCGGTTCCTCCACCTTGATCACTTCGGCGCCCATGTCACCCAGCATCATGGCGCAGTAGGGGCCGGCGAGGACCCGTGTCAGGTCGATGACACGCAGTCCGTCAAGGGGTGGCATCGCTTCGGCTGTACACCCCCGGGGGCTCGCTCCTAGATCTCGCTCAGGTGGGCGATCCGGCCGGTGCTGTCCCCAATCTCGTCGCGATGCACGTTCAGGCGGTCGAGCATCGTAAGGAACAGGTTGGTCATCGGCGTACCGTCGGCGTAACGCAGGTGGCGCCCGCCGTGCAGGGCGCCGCCGCCGCCGCCGGCCAGCAACGTCGGCAGGTCGTCGTGGGTGTGCGCATTGGAGTCGCTCAGGCTGCTCCCGTAGACCACCATCGAATGGTCCAGCAGGGATCCGTCCTCGTCCTGCGCGTCCTGGAGCTTCTGGAGGAAGTAGGCGAACATCGCCACGTGGTGGCGGTCGATCATCGCGAGCCGCGCCATCTTCTCCGGATCGTTCTGATGATGCGACAGCCCGTGGTGGGCATCCGGGACGCCAATCGAACGGTAGGTCCGGTTGCTCCCCTCGCGGCAGTACATGAAGGTGGCGACCCGTGTCAGATCAGCCTGGAACGCGAGCGTGATCAGGTCGGACATCACCTGGACGTGTTCCTCGAAGCTGGGCGGAATGCCGTCCGGCCGGTCGAAGACCGGCAGGTCGATGTCCTGCCGCTCCGCGTTCCGAATACGCCGTTCCACCTCTCGGACGGAGTCGAGATAGTCGCCCAGCTTCCTCCGGTCGCCGGCCCCGAGCTGCGTGCGGAGACGGTTCGCGTCGCCGACCACGAAGTCGAGCAGGCTGCGATCCTGCCGGGCGCGGACCGCCCGCACGGCCGGGTCCGTGGTGTCGCCGTCGCCGAACAGTCGCGCGAACACCCGGCTGGGATTGTTCTCGTACGGCAGCGGCGTCGTCGGCGAACTCCAGGAGATGGTGTTGCTGTAGGCGCAGCTATAGCCGGAATCGCAGCCGCCGACCATCCGCACATCCTGCAGGCCGAGTTCGAGCGACGGCAGCGGAGTGTCGCGGCCAAGGGACTCGGCCAGCATCTGATCGACCGACATGCCGTTCCGGATGTCGGCGCCCTGCGTCTTCTTCGGATGCACGCCGGTCAGCCAGCTCGCACCGGCGCGTGCATGGTCGCCGGGGCCGTCGCCCAGCGCTTCGCCATTGCGGTGCGCCAGACCGGTGAGGACCAGAAGGTTGTCGCGGAAGGGCTCGACCGGCGCGAGCGTCTTCGTGAACTCGAATCCGGCGCCCTCTTCGGCGGGTGTCCAGTCCCCCATGATCACGCCGTTGGCGGTATAGACGAACGCAACACGCGGCGTCGGCTTCGCCGGTGCGGCGAACGCCGGCGTCATCGCATCGAGGAAGGGCAAGGCGATGGTCGTGCCCATGCCCCGCAGGAACGTGCGCCGAGGTAGTGCCTTTCCGGTGATCATGGCTCCGGAGCCCTCCTGAAGCGGAATGGTACGCTATCCACGATAGCTGAGACCAGTGCCGAGAACCGGTAGTCTTCCGCTTCGGTGCGGCGCCGGATCTCCCGCACGGCCGGCTGATCGTACGATTCCAGCCCACGGCCGAGAGCGTAGGTCAGCAGCTTGCCGGCCAGCGTCTCGACGAATTCCTGGCGGCGGTTCAGCAGCACGCGCCGCAGGCCGTCCGGACCGTCGATCAGCGTGCCGTCGGGCAATGCTCCGGACGGGTCCACCGGGACCCCCGCTTCCTCTTCCGTCCGGAACGCGCCGACCGCGTCGAAGTTCTCCAGGGCGAAGCCGAGCGGGTCGAGGCTTGCGTGACAGGCGGCGCACGCCGGATTGGCCCGGTGCCGCTCCAGCGCTTCGCGCAGGCTCCCGGCCGAACCCTCGTCGCCGGTGTCGAGTTCCGGCACGTCGGGCGGCGGCGGAGGCGGCGGCGCGCCCAGCAGGTTCTCGAGCACCCACTTGCCGCGCAGGACGGGCGAGGTCCGGGTGGGGTAGGAGGTGACCATCAGGATGCTGCCGTGCGTCAGCACGCCGCCGCGGCCGGTGCCCGCGAGCGGAACCCGCCGGAAGTAACCGCCGCGGACGCCGTCGATGCCGTAGAACTCGGCAAGCGGCTCGTTGAGGAACGTGTAGTCGGCGTCGATCAGTTCCAGCACGCTCCGGTCCTCGCGGATCAGGTGCGTCAGGAACAGCTCCGTTTCCCGCTGGAACGCGTACCGCAGCGCATCGTTGAACTCGCCGAACCGGTCCGGGTCCGGCCTCCAGTCGGCCACGTTGCGGAGGTGCAGCCACTGCCCGCCGAAGTTCTCGATCAGCGCCTGCGCCTTCGGATCGGAGAGCATCCGGTCGACCTGCGCGGCGAGGACGCCCGGATCGCTCAGCCGCCCCTGCCCGGCCAGCTCGAGCAGGGCCTCGTCCGGCACGCTGCTCCACAGGAAGAAGGAGAGGCGGGAGGCGAGGTCGATGTCGGAGAGGCGGTACACCGAACCGGGCGCCGCGTCGTCGGGGACGGCCGGTGCGCGGTAGAGAAAACCGGGCGAGACCAGAACGCCGCTGAGCGCCATCTCGATGCCGGCCTCGAAGCTGTCGCCGTCGGAGCGGCCGATCCGGAAGAGGTCAATCAACGGGTCGATCTCGGAAGGGTTGACGGGCCGGCGGTAGGCGCGGCGGGCCAGCGCGGCCAGGATCTCTCGCGCGCACGGCTCTTCGGTGGCACGGTCAGCCGGCCGGCACGTGAAGACACGCCGCTGGCTCGCCGTGTCGCCGGATCCGGCCGCGTCATACGGGCCGTCGACGAGCACGTAGTCGACGCGGTACGCGTTGGTGGCAACGTCCCCTTCACTGCGGGCGTACTCCGCCAGGAAGCCGGCCGCAATCTCGTGCTCGCCGGCCGTAATCGGCAGCCGCACCCGAAAGTTGCGGGTCTCCTGGTTGGCTTCCGCGGGGTCGAAGTCGGCTTCGAACAGCCGCACGCGCCGGCCGTCCACCCGCACATCGAGCCGGGGCGCGGGCATTCCGGTGGCGCGCCGTCCACCCACCCGCACGGTAATCGCGTAGTCGGCATCGAAGGCGAAGTAGTGGCGGAACAGGATGCCGCCGCGCGTGTTCGGCGGCAGCCCGTCGATCGCGTCGCCGGCGCCGCGGGTCGCTTCGTACCGCTCGACCACGGGCCGGGGCGTCAACTGCCCGAGCGCCAGCCGGCTGATGCGCCGAGCGGCGCCGACGTAGCGCTCGACGTGCAGCGGCGATACGGTCAGCACGTCGCCGATGTTGTCGAAGCCGTAGCCGGCGTCGTCCGCCGGGAGGTCGCGCGCGTGGTCGAGGTCGAGCGCCAGCAGATCGCGGACGGCGTTGCGGTATTCGGCCCGGTTGAGGCGGTGGATGGCGGGGGCGCCGGGGTTGGGCGCAGCCGCCGCGGCGCCGTCGAGGGCGGTCTCGAGCCACGAGGTCAGGGCGGCCACGGTGGCCCCGTCGGGGCGGGGCCGGCCGGCCGGCGGCATGTCGCCGGCGCGCAGCTTCCGGAACACCCTCTCGAGGACGGGAGCGTGCCCGGCCACGTTCGTCCCGTCCACGCCGGCGAGCGACAGACCCGCAGTTCGGGCCCGGTCGTTATGGCAGGCGAGACAGTAGCGGGCGGTGGTCGCCTGCAACAGCTCGGGGCTGCCCGGCGCGGCGGGTTGCCCGGCCGGATTCTGCGCCGTCGCGGCCGGCGCCGTCAGGAGGCAAAGTACTGCTGAAACACCGGCGGCGGCCGGAAAAACTCGTCGTCCGCTCACTGAATCCGGAGTGTAGCACCGGACCCGAGTCGGGGTGTACATTGAGGCGCATGCGTAACGTGGTCGGGCTCTCAGTGGTCCTCGCGCTCGGCGCGGCCATGTCGGCCGCCGCCCAGACGGCGGGATCCTCGCCGCCGCTGGAGCTGACGCTGATCGAGGCCGTCCAGCGTCTCGACGCGGATGCCGTGGCGGCGCTTGTCGCCGCGGGGGCCGACGTGAACGCCGCCCGCGACGACGGATCCACCCCGCTGGCCTGGGCCGCTCTGCGGGACAGCGAGGAGATTGCCACGGTCCTGCTGGAAGCGGGGGCCGACCCGAATGCCACCGACGAGAACGGCGAAACGCCGCTGCTCCTTGCCTGCGCAAACGGCAACGTGGCGATTGCCCGAAGGCTGCTCGATGCTGGCGCCACCACCGAAGTGACACGCTGGAGCGGCGACACGCCCCTCTTGCTGGCCGTCCATTCCGGTAACGAGACGCTGGTGAGACTGCTGCTGGATCGAGGCGCCGACGTTTCCGTCGCCGAGTCGCGGATGGAACAGACGCCGCTGATGTGGGCGGCTGCCGGCGGACACACGGCAATCGCGCAGCTCCTGATCGCGCAGGGCGCCGACGTCGGGGCGGTTTCCGCGAACGGCTACGGGCCGATTCTCTTTGCCGCCGCCTCCGGCGACACGGACAGTGCCCGGGCGTTGATCGACGCCGGGGCGGACCCGCAGGCAACCGGCGGCGACGGCCAGACCGCCCTGCTGATCGCAGCGGCGGCCGGCCACGGTGCATTGACCCGCCTGCTGCTTGAGCGGGGGGCCGACCTCTCCGTCCGGAACGCGAGCGGGGGGACGGTGCTGCATGCGGTCGTCGGCCAGGGTGACGTCGCTCTGGCGCGTGACCTCGTCGGCCGGGGCGCGGACATACATGCCCGCACCGGCGATCCGGACGGCGCCGCCTGGCGTCCGACGGGTGGACTTACGCCCTTCCTCGCAGCCGCCCAGGCGGGCAACGTCGAGATGATGCGGGCGTTGCTCGATCTGGGGGCCGATCCGGCGGTGGAGACTTACGAGGGCGCCGGAGCGGTGCTGCTTGCCACGCGAAGTCGCGAGCTGGAAGCGGTGCGGTTCACGGTAGAGCTTGGCCTCGACGTCAACGCCTACCCCCAGCGTCGGCCCAGCGCATTCCACACCGCCATCAGGGTCGGCGACGACGACATCGTCGAGTACCTCGCCGCCAACGGGGCCGACTTCAGCGCCCGCGACCAGTACGGCCGGACGCCGCTGGAGGAAGCGGAGTTCGAGGCTCCGACGCACACCATCGAGTTGATGCGCCGGCTGACCGCGGAACGCGAGGCCGGGTCCCGCTAGCGCGCCCTGGCGGGCGCGTTGGACGTTCCGCTGGTGCGGAACTTCTGCGTCGCAAGCTCCCGGGTTCCCGGCGGCAGGTGCAGGTTGCCGCGTCCGCGGCCAGCGAACGAGTACAGCGTCATTCCGGCGGCGGCGGCCATCTCGACGGCGACGCTCGAGGCGGCGCCCACCGACACCATCAGGGGAATGCGCGCGGCCAGCGCCTTCTGGACCAGCTCGAAGCCCGCGCGGCCACTCACGACCAGTATTCGGTCGTCCAGCGGCAACTCGTTGCGCAGCACGTAGTGGCCGATCACCTTGTCGACCGCGTTGTGCCGCCCGATGTCCTCGCGGACACAGCCCGGCTCGCCGTCCAGGGTGAAGATCCCCGCCGCGTGGATGCCGCCGGTTGCGTCGAACAGCGACTGTGCGCCGCGAAGGCGGGCGGGCAGCACCTCGAGCAGATCGATCAGGGCCGGCGTCGCATCGACCGTCGCAACCCGTGGCGCCTCCTGATCGAGCTCGTCGATCGAAGACTTGCCGCAGACGCCGCAGGCGGCCGTCGCCCGGAATTCGCGCTCATGGTTCGCGGCGCCATGCGCAGGCTCGGCCGGGGGTCCCGTCCGGACGACCTCAACGCGGTCGCCGGCGAACCGCGTCACCCGGATTCGGCTGGTTCCGCCGGCATCGGGTGCGCCCTGACCCGCAACGGCACGGATTGACGAGATCCCCGCCCCGCTTGAAATCAGACCCTCGGCATGCAGGAAACCCGCTGCGAGTTCTTCGTCGTCCCCCGGCGTGCGCATGGTGACGACCAGGGGCTTGCCGTCGAGGCTGATCTCCAGGGGTTCCTCGACGACGATCAGGTCTTCGACCGGAACCTCGCCGCGCCGGTGCACCGTTACCGCTCTCAGCGCGGGCGAGAGTGCGGCTCTGGACGGCATGCGGCGATCATAGTCCCGGGAGGGCCCGCCGGTTCGCCGCTGAGAGTGCTCGTCGTCAACGTAGTCGTCGAATAGTCCACCTTGCGGTTGTTGTCGGTCGCGTGCTTCACCACGGATGTCGCGACACGTCGGAGAACGCGAACCCGTCCCGCCCTCACGCATCGGACGACAGTTCGCCGGCGTACCCCTCCGACTGCAACTTGGTCAGCGCCTCGACTGCCTTGGAGGCCTGCCGTTCAGTCGCCTGCAACGAGGCAGTCGGGCTGCGGGCGAGTCACAGTGATTCCACAAGACCTTCGCAGGACATCGGGGCTCGCCCGCAGCTAGCGTTGGTACTCTCTTGCGCTAAGGGAATTGGTGGTATCTCTAGACATACATGGTCTTTATGTTCAATTATGGTGCAAATAGTCATACATGGTATTAGATTATTAAGATGGTATTTATTAGCATAAATGGTAGTAAAATCCCTTTGAACCAGCGGGAGGACGGAGCGCTGTCCGTGTTGCGAGATGGGAACCTCCGTCCCCGCGTTCGTCAGTCGAGGAACGGCTCCAGGATGCGTGTCCAGAGGGCGTAGCCGGCGGGCGACAGGTGCAGGCCGTCGGACGCGAACAACTCGGGTCGCGGCATCCCATCCTCGCCGATCATCGGCGCGTGGACGTCCACGTAGGTCGAGCCGCCGTCCGTTTCGCAGAAGGCTCGGATCCGCGCGTTCGCGTCGCGCATCTCCCCGATCAGATGCCAGCGCGCGATGCTCGGCTTGATGGCGAGGAACAGGAGACGAGTAGCCGGCAGCACCGCGTGAAGGTCGCGCGCGAACGTGGCGAAGTCGGCGGCCACCTGCTCGGGCGACTTGCCGAACGCGATGTCGTTGTCCCCCGCGTACAGCACCACCGTGCGCGGCGCGTGCCGGAGCACCAGGAGATCGAGGTAAGCGATGGAATCGGCGATCTGCGAACCGCCGAATCCCCGGTTCAGATAGCCCCGGCCCGGAAAGTACGCGTTCAGATCCCAGAACCGGATTGACGAGCTGCCAACGAAGACGATTCCTCCTCCGGGCGGCGGATCGGTCCGGTCTTCCCGGTCGAAGCGGGACAGTTCTTCGGCCCACGGTCCGCTGATGACCACGGGCGGGTAGGGTTCGCCCGGCGACGGCGCAACCGGGCTCGTGTTGTCTCCGCAGCCAGCGGCCGCCAGCATCGAGACGGCCAGAGCGAGCAGCCGGCGGTGGAACCCTCGCTGCATCCGAATCGCCAAGGTTACCTATACTGGGGAATCTCCCGAGGAGGAACGATGCGCCGAGATTCTCCCCTGTCCGTATCAGCCGTTCTGCTGGCGTTCATGCTGGCGGTCGTTCCGGCCGTCCCGGCCCTGGCGCAGTGGACGCCGGATCGGCTCGCCGCCGGCGAGTCGGAGCTGCCCCGCACCCCATGGGGCGCCCCGGATCTTCAGGGCGTGTGGAACAACTCGACGACGACGCCGCTCGAACGGCTGACCCGCGAGGAACAGGCCCAGGGGCGGGAGGCGCAGCAGGCCGTCATCGAGGCGACACGGGGCACGGGAGCGGGCTGGCTGGAGCAGGCCGGCGATATCGAGCGCGAGTCGCTGGTCATCGATCCGCCGGATGGGCGTATCCGGATGGCGGCGTCCGGCGTGCAGCGGCTGATCGCCCGCGAGAACGCCCGCGCCGGCCGGGGCGAGGCCGACTCGTGGCGTGACCGCAACAGTTGGGAGCGCTGCATCTCGCGGACCCTGCCGACCGCCATGATTCCGACTCTCTACAACGCGAACTACCAGATCCTGCAGACGCCCGACCATTTCGTCCTGGTGATGGAGATGATCCACGAGGCGCGCATCGTGCCCCTCGACGGCCGGCCGCACGCTTCGGGGCAGGTGCGCCAGTGGCTCGGTGACAGCCGCGGTCGCTGGGAGGGCGACACCCTGGTGGTCGAGACGCTTCATTTCAACGACCGGCTCGACGGCGGCGACTACCAGCCGTCGCACGTCACTCCGACCGGACCGCGCGGGTCGGGGGAGACCCTGCGGCTGGTCGAGCGGTTCACCCTGCTCGACGCCAACACCATCGACTACCAGGTCACCGTCGAGGACCCGCAGACCTTCGCCGTGCCGTACACCGCGTCAATCCCCATGCATCGGTCGGCTCCCGACGTCACCCTCTTCGAGTACGCCTGCCACGAGGGCAACCACGCCATGGTGAACCTGCTCAACGCGGGGCGCGCCAACGAACAGCAGGCGATCGACGCCGCGGCGCTCGTCTCGCGCCAGCGCATCCAGGCGGGGCACCCCGGCGTGCGTGAACCGGCCGTGCCGTTCGCGCCGATTCCCGGCGGCACGCGGTGACTATCAGGTGAGCCCGGGCGCCGTGAGGGTTGTGGTATAACCAACCGAAGCTCGGCTGCCCATGGACATTTCCCGCCGAACATTCCTGAAGGCCTCGGTCACCGGCGCGGCGGCGGTCAGCGCTCTCGGCTTCGACCTCGCCCCGGCCCAGGCCGCCGTCCGGCAGCTCAAGATCCGGAACGCGCGCGAGTACCGCACCGTCTGTCCCTACTGCGCGGTGGGCTGCGGGACGATCGCGTACGTCCACGGCAGCGGCGGGTTGAACACCACCAACACGGTGATTCACGTCGAGGGCGATCCCGACAGCCCGATCAACGGCGGCACCCTCTGCCCGAAGGGCGCGTCGCAGATGCAGCTCGCGGTCAGCCCGCGCCTCCGCCACCAGCCCCTCATCCGGCGCGCCGGCGCGGCGGACTGGGAAGAAATCGACTGGGACGAGGCGATGGATTGGTTCGCGCGGAAGTTCAAGGACTCGCGCGACGCCTCGTTCGTCGCGGAGGACGAGGACGGCCGCACCGTCAACCGCGTCGAGGGGATTGCCTGGGTCGGCAGCGCCACCGTCTCGAACGAGGATGCGTACCTCATCACGAAGACGATGCGCGCAATGGGGCTGGTGTACATCGATCACCAGGCCCGGATATGACACAGCCCCACGGTGGCCAGTCTGGCCGCCACGTTCGGACGCGGGGCGATGACCAATCACTGGAAGGACATCAAGAACACCGATGTCATCCTGGTGATGGGCGCCAACCCGGCGGAGAACCATCCGTGCGGGTTCAAGTGGGCCGTCGAGGCACGTGACGAGCGCGGGGCGAAGCTCGTCACGATCGATCCGAGGTTCACGCGGACCTCGGCGGTGGCCGACCGGCACATGCAGATCCGGCCCGGCGCCGACATCGCGATCCTGGGCGGACTCATCCGCTACGCGCTGGAGAACGACCTCTACCACGCCGACTACGTCCGCGCCCATACCAACGCGTCGTTCATTGTCGGGGAGCAGTTCGGCTTCGAGGACGGGCTGTTCGCCGGGTACGACGAGGCGGCGGGGAACTACGACCGGACGGCATGGGACTACGAGCGGGGCGCCGACGGCTACGTCCGCCGCGACAATGCCCTCGAGCATCCCCGCTCGGTGTTCCAGTTGCTGAAGCAGCACTACGACCGCTACACGCCCGACGTCGTCGCCGACATCGCCGGTTGCTCGGAAGAGGACTTCCTGGCGATGGCGGAGATCATCTGCTCCACCGGAACGGCGGACCGGGTCGGGACGATCATGTATGCCGTCGGCTGGACGATGCACACCATCGGCAGCCAGATCATCCGGACTGCCGCGATTCTGCAACTGCTGCTCGGCAATATCGGGCGGCCGGGGGGTGGAATCAACGCCCTGCGCGGCCATGCCAACGTGCAGGGCGCGACCGACCACGCGATCGTCGCCGGCATCCTGCCGGGCTACCTGCGGGTGCCGACGCCGCCCCAGGAGTCGCTCGCCGACCACCTGCGTGATTCGACGCCGCAGCCGCTCGTTCCCGACACGGTGAACTACTGGGGCAACTACCCGAAGTTCTACGTCTCGCAGATGAAGGCGTGGTTCGGCGACCACGCGACGCCGGCCAACGATTTCGCCTACGACCATCTCGCCAAGCAGGGAGAGGACGCCACCTGGCTGTCGATCTGGGACAAGGCGCGCGCCGGCACGCTCGAGGGCTTCGTCGCGCTCGGTTTCAATCCCCTGCTGGCCGGTCCCGACGTGCCGCGCCTCCTCGATTCGATGTCGAAGCTGAAGTGGAAGGTGGTCATCGACCCCTTCATGCTCGATTCGGCCGAGTTCTGGAAGGCGCCCGGCATGAACCCGGCGGAGATCGACACGGAAGTGCTGTACCTGCCCTCGTCGCACTGGATCGAGCGGGACGGCTCGTTCACGAACAGCGGGCGATGGGCCCAGTGGAAGGAGAAGGCGGTCGATCCGCCGATCGGCGTCCGTCCCGACACCTGGATCCTCTCGGAGCTGTTCTGGCGCGTAAAGGAGCTGTACCAACAGGAAGACGGCGCCTGGAACGACGCCATTCAGCACCTCGCCTGGGACTATCTCAATCCGCGCGAGCCGACGATGGAGGAGCTCGCGAAGGAGATCAACGGCTACGACCTGAACTCGGGACGGCTCCTCTCGTCGTTCGGCGAGTTGCAGGACGACGGCTCGACGACGGCCGGCAACTGGATCTACACCGGCAGCTTCACCGAGGCGGGAAACCTGATGAAGCGGCGGGGAACTTCGGATCCGGGCGGCCTCGGCATGCATCACGACTGGGCGTTCAGTTGGCCGGCGAACCGGCGCGTGCTCTACAACCGCGCGTCGGCCGACGCGGAAGGGCGCCCGTGGGATGCATCGCGCGCCGGCATTGCCTGGAACGGCCGCGAGTGGATCGGCGACGTCCCCGACTTCGGCCGGACGACGCCGCCGGATGCGGCGGGCGCGTTCATCATGACCGAGGAAGGGGTGGCGAGGCTGTTCAGCACGCAGTACCTGGCGGACGGCCCCTTCTCGGAGCACTACGAGCCGGTCGAGAGCCCGTCGCCGAACGTGCTGCACGACGGCGTGCCGATCAACCCGGTGATCCGCTGGTACGACGGCGTCCGCGAGACGCTCGCCTCCACCGGCGACACGGAGTTCCCGTACGCCTGCACCATCTACCGCGTCGTCGAGCGCGAGCACTTCGTCACGTCGAACGTGCCGTATCTCGTCGAGGCGATGCCGGATTTCTTCGTCGAGGTGCCGGAGGGACTCGCGGCCGAGAAGGGGATCCCGAACGGCAGCCGGGTACGCGTCTGGTCGAGGCGCGGCGAGGTGGTGGGGACCGCGATCGTGACGAAGCGGATCAAGCCGCTGCGGGTGAACGGCCAGGTCACCTGGACCATCGGCATCCCGGTCCACTGGGGCTTTGTCGGCCTGACGCAGGGATCGATGGCGAACCTGCTGACGCCGTTCATCGGGGATGCGAACACGCGCTGCCCGGAGTTCAAGGCGTTCCTCGTGAATATCGAGCCGGCCGGCGGTGCGGCGGCGGTGGAGACGTAACCCGATGGCCGATACCCTGACGATTCGCCGCGTCTCCGCGAGCCCGGACGCATTCATCCCGATCGACGCGCTCCGTTCCGGCGGGCCGTCCTACGCCAAGCTGGTAGATATCGGAGCGTGCATCGGTTGCAAGGGCTGCGAGGTCGCCTGCAAGGAGTGGAACGATCTGGGCATCGAGCCGACCGCCAACTTCGGCAGCTATCAGAGCCACCGCGACCTGAGCCCGAAGACGTGGCTCCTGATGCGCTTCAACGAAGTCGAGATCGACGGCAATCTCAACTGGCTGATCAAGAAGGACGCCTGCCTCCACTGCGAGGAGCCGGGCTGCCTGTTCGCCTGTCCCGCCCCCGGCGCCATCGTGCAGTACACGAACGGCATCGTCGACTTCAACCAGGAGAACTGCATCGGTTGCCAGTACTGCGTCACCGGCTGCCCGTTCGACATCCCGCGCTTCGACGCGTCGACACGCAAGGTTTCGAAGTGCAACATGTGCATCGACCGGGTGGAGTCGGGACTGGAGCCGGCCTGCGTGAAGACCTGTCCGACGAACGCCATCTCCTGGGGCAGCAAGAGCGACATGCTGGCGCTGGCCGACAAGAAGGTGGAGACGCTCCGGTCACGCGGCTATGCCAATGCCGCGGTCTACAACCCGGCGGGGGTCGGCGGCACGCACATGATGTACGTCGTCCCGCACGGCGACCGGCTGGAGGACTACAGCCTGCCGTCCGATCCGACGGCGAGCCCCGCGCCGATGACCGCCCTCGGTTTCCTGAAGCGGACCGGCGCCTGGCTGATGGGATTCAGCGTGCTGGGCGCCCTGGTCCACTTCATCCGGTACGGTCCGGAGCGCGTCGACGAAGAGCACGATGGCGAGTGACCGCCTGCTGCACCGGTTCTCGTTCACCGAACGCCTGGTGCACTGGGTGGTCGGCGTTACCTTCGTCCTGCTGCTCGCCACCGGTCTCGCCTTCGCGCACCCGTCGCTTTTCTTCCTGACGTCGCTGCTCGGCGGCGGTCCCGCCGCGCGCGTCCTGCACCCCTGGGTGGGTGCGGTCTTCAGCGTCGCGCTGCTGGCGATGATCGGGATCTGGATCCGCGACATGTTCCTCGACACCGCGGACCGCCGCTGGCTCCGGGCGCTGCCCGCCTACGTCACGCGCGACCGGGACAACGTGCCGCCGGCCGGAAAGTACAACGCCGGCCAGAAGCTCTTCTTCTGGTCGCAGTTCGTCTTCGGCGCCGTGTTCCTGGCGAGCGGCGTCCTGCTCTGGTTCCCGTCCGGCTGGGGGGCGTCGACGCTTCAGTGGATGCGCCTGATTCACTATGCCACCACGCTGGGGGGCGGTGTCGGTCTGGTGGTCCACGTCTATCTCGGCACGCTCGCCTATCCCGGCACGGCCCGCAGCATGATCGACGGCAAGGTGACCGAACGCTGGGCCCGCCACCACCACCCGGCGTGGAAGCCCGAAGAATCGCCCTAGGCACCTAACGCTCGTGGCGTCCGATCCGGTCTGGAACCGCCGCCGCGCGCGCGCCGAAACGCTGCGTGCGAAACATCCCCCCGCGGCCGAGCTGCTGAGCTTCTACGCGGATCTCTGTGCGCTGCAGGAGTCGATATACGGCGAAGCGCTGCATGCGTCCTGGCCCGCGGTCGAGACCGACGGGGAGCGCCTGCGGCTTGATCTACTGCCAGAGCGCCAGACGAGCTGGGTATTCGACAAGTTCGTTCGCGCCCTGCCGCCTTCCGCGACACCGGTGCTGAAGGCGATCGCCGAACTTCTGGCGAACGATCGGGACCTCCGGAACGACGTGCTCGTTGCCGGCATCGCCCGGCGTCCGCTGGACGATATCGCCGGCCGCCTCGACTGCGACGCCACGCCGCTCGAGTTTTTCCCGCACGCCTTCCTGCAGCCGTACGCCGAGGCGCTTCGCGTTCGCGCCGGCGCTGTCGCCGCCGGTTCCCACGCGCTGACCCCGGCGTCGTGCCCCTTTTGCCAGTCCCGTCCCGTGGCCGCCATCCTGAGGGACGAACCGGAGATCAAGGGCCGGAGGACGCTCCTCTGCTCGCTCTGCGGGGCCGAGTGGGCGTTTCCGAGAAGCCGCTGCGTCGCCTGCGGCGAGGAGGCGCCCGACAAGCTCCAGTCGCATGTGGCGGAGGAGTGGTCCCACGTCCGGGTGGAGGAGTGCACGTCATGCAGCATGTACTTCAAGACAGTCGACCTGCGGGAATCGGGCCTCGCGGTGCCCATCGTGGATGAGCTGGCCACGGTCGAACTGGACCTCTGGGCGGCCGAACGGAATCTGACCAAGTACCAGACCAACCTCTTCGGCCTGTAGCTCGCAGGATGGAGGGGCGTCACCTCTATAATGCGGCGTTCATGGACGCATACCTCTACGGCGGCGCCCGCACGCCGTTCGGCCGGCATTCCGGAGCCCTTGCGGCGGTCCGGCCGGACGACCTGCTCGGCGATCTGATCGCCGCTGTCGTGGATCAATCGCCGTTCGACGGCGCCGCTTTCGAGGACGTGATCGCGGGTTGCACGAACCAGGCGGGGGAGGACTCCCGCAACGTCGCCCGCCGGGCGGGACTTCTCGCGGGCCTGCCGCCGGAGGTGGCGGGCATCACCGTCAACCGGCTCTGCGCGAGCGGGCTCGCCGCGGTGGTGGACGCGGCGCGGGTGTCGGCGTGCGGGCAGGGGGACCTGTTCGTCGCCGCCGGCGTCGAGAGCATGAGCCGGGCGCCGTTCGTGATGGGGAAGGCGGACCGCGCGTACTCGCGGCAGTTCTCGCTCTTCGACACGACGCTCGGCACGCGCTTCCCGAACCCGCGCGCGACCGCGGCGCACGGCGACCATGCGATGTTCGAGACGGCCGAGGAAGTCGCGGCGGACCTGGGGATAACCCGCGAGGCGAGCGATGCATTCGCGGCCGCTTCGCAGGCGAAGTACGCGCGGGCGAAGGCGGAGTGCTTCTACTCCGGAGAGATTCAGCCAGTCTCCGTGCCGGCCCGCAAGCGGGCCGCACCTCCCGCCACCGTTTCCGAAGACGAGCATCCGCGGCCCGGCGTCACCGCCGAGTCGCTGGCGGCGCTCCGGCCGTTGGCCGAGGGCGGGGTGGTCACGGCGGGAAGTGCGTCCGGCATCAACGACGGCGCCGCCGCGCTGATCGTCGGCTCCCGCGCGGCGGGTGAACGGGCCGGCGCGACGCCGCTCGCGCGGATCGTCTCGGCGGCAGCGGCCGGCGTCGAACCGCGGGTCATGGGGCTCGGGCCGGTTCCCGCCTCCCGCAAGGCGCTGGACCGCGCCGGCCTGACGCTGGCCGACATGGACGTGATCGAGATCAACGAGGCGTTCGCCGTGCAGGTGCTCGGCTGCCTCGAGCAGCTCGGTCTTTCAGCGGATGACAGCCGGATCAATCCGAATGGCGGCGCAATCGCCATCGGCCATCCGCTCGGCGCCTCCGGCGCGCGCCTCGCCCTGACGGCGGCGCGTCAACTGCGGCGCGCCAACGGCCGTTACGCGCTGGTGACCCTGTGCATCGGTGTCGGCCAGGGGCTCGCCGCGGTTCTGGAGCGCGCCGCCTGAGCCGGCCGGAATGGCTGGCCGTCACGTCCGTCTGATCGCCCTCGCCGTCATCTATCTCGTCGTGGCGCACGTCCTGCCGGCGCCCGAAGGCGTCGATCCGCAGGGGTGGCGCATCACCGCCATCTTCTTCGCGACGATCGCGGGTTTGATGCTGCAGCCGCTGCCCGGGTCGCAGGTCGTGCTCCTCGGCATCACTGCGCTCGTGCTGGTGGGCCGGGTGCCGCTGGAGCGTGCGCTCACCGGCTACGCGACCGCGTCGGTCTGGCTGGTCCTCGCCGCGATGCTGATGTCGCGCGCGTTGCGCGATTCCGGCCTGGCGCGGCGCATCGCGCTCTGGTTCGTCCGCGCGATCGGCCGGACGTCGCTCGGCCTCGCCTACGCACTGCACCTCACGGACCTGACGCTCGCAACCGGGGTGCCGTCCATCACGGCACGCGGCGGCAGCATCGTCTTCCCGATCGCCCGGAGCATCTCCACGCTGTACCAGTCGGAGCCCGGTCCCACGTCATCCCGCCTCGCCACGTTCCTGATGACGTCGATGTACCAGACGAGCGGCGTCGCGTCGGCCATGTTCTTCTACAGCAGCGCCGCCAACCTGCTGATGGGCGACCTGGCGCGCCAGGTCGCGGACATTCAGATCACGTGGGCGAGCTGGTTTCTCGCCGGGCTGGTGCCGGGCATCGTTTCCAGCGTGCTGATTCCGCCGCTCGTCATGCGCGTGCTGCCGCCGGAAGTGCGCAACACGCCGGCCGCGCCCGAGTTCGCGCAGAAGGAACTGGACAAGCTGGGACCGGTCAAGGGCGTCGAAGCCGTGGTGGCCGGGGTTTTCGTCGGGCTCATCGGCTTCTGGGTGCTCTCGTCGTACGTCGACTGGCTGTCCGCGGGCCTGGTGGCGCTGGTCGGCATGGGCGTGCTGTTCATCTCCGGAGCGCTCACCTGGAAATCGGCGCTGAGCGAGCACTCCGCCTGGGACATCTACGTCTGGTACGGCGGGCTGATCACGATGGGCGGCCTGCTGAACGAGAGTGGATCGACCGCCGCGTTCGCCAGTTTCGTCGGCGGGTGGCTTGCCGGCATTCCGTGGCTTCTGGTGCTGGTCCTCGCCCTGGTACTCTACTTCTATGCGCACTATTTCTTCGCCAGCACGACGGCCCATGCGCTGGCCCTCTACGGCCCGTTCGTCGCGCTCCTCGCAGGAGCCGGGGCTCCGGTGGCGGTGGCGGTCTACGCGCTGGTCTATCTGAACAACCTGCAGGCGGGGCTGACCCACTACGGCACGACGACGTCGCCCATCATCTTCGTCGAGAACTACGTCAGCTTCGCCGACTGGTGGCGGGCCGGGTTCATTGTCTCGCTGCTCAACCTCGCGGTCTGGCTGACGGTCGGCATCGCGTGGTGGAGAATGCTGGGGTTGTGGTGATGCAGGCAATCAGCAGGACGGCGGCCGTAGTCGGCGTTGGGCTCTTCGCGCTCTTCCTGGCTGCGTGTGCATCGGACGAACCGGTGACCGAAGCGCCGTCGGCCGGCGCGGGAGACGGCGACGCCTCCGCGGACGCGCCGCTGGATCTCGTCATCGCGGGCGGGCGCGTGATCGATCCGGAAAGCGGCCTCGACGCGATCCGGCATGTCGGCATCCGGGACGGGAGCGTCGCGGTGGTTTCCGAATCGCCGCTCGACGCCGCGGAGACGGTCGACGCCACCAGCCTGGTGGTCGCGCCCGGCTTCATCGATCTCCATGCGCACGGTCAGGATCCGGCCAGCAACCGCTTTCAGGCGATGGACGGCGTCACGACGGCGCTCGAGCTGGAGATAGGCGCCTTTCCGGTCGACCGTTGGTACCGGCGCCGCGGCGGCGCATCGCTCATCAACTACGGCGTTACGGTGAGCCATCAGGGCGCTCGCCGATGGGCGACCGGCAGCGTGTTCGCGCGCAGCAACGACGACGGCACGTTCTCGCTTGGAGAAAGCGGGGACGATACGCTTTATCGCGCCGTCACCGCGGAAGAACAGGCGAGGCTCGACGAACTGATGGAGCAGGGTCTCCGCGACGGCGGTCTCGGCTTCGGCTTCGGCCTGAGCTACACGCCCGGCGTCACGCACAACGAGCTGCTGCATCTCTTCGGGGTCGCGGCCGGCCACGGCGTGACGTCGTTCGTCCACCTGCGCTCGTCCGGCGACTTCGCGCGGGGCGGCTCCCTCGCGCCTTTCCAGGAAGTGATCGCCAACGCGGCGATCACCGGCGCCGCCCTCCACATCGTTCACCTCAACAGCAGCGCCGGCTCGGCGGCGGAGATGGCGGTGGCGATGGTGCGCGGCGCGCGGGAACGTGGCGTTGACGTCACTACCGAGGCCTATCCCTATACCGCGAGCGCGTCGCTGATCGAATCGCCGCTCTACGACTCGTGGGAAGGACGCCCCGCCTCGGCGTACCAGTCGCTCCAATGGGTGGAGACGGGGGAGCGGCTGACGCCGGAGACGTTCGCCCGCTATCGCCAACAGGGCGGCTGGGTAATCGGGCATGGCCGCTCCGAGACACTGAACGCATGGATCGTCGCGCAGCCGGACGTCATCGCGGCGAGCGACGGCATCCCGTTCAGTGAAGGTCGGGCGCATCCGCGCGGAGCCGGGACGTTCTCGCGCATTCTCGGGCACTACGCGCGGGACGAAGGAGTGCTGTCGCTGATGGAGGCGCTCCGCAAGATGACGCTCCTGCCGGCCCAGCGGCTGGAGGCGATTGCCCCGGAGATGCGTCGCAAGGGGCGCGTGCAGGCCGGGAGTGACGCCGACCTGACGATCTTCGATCCGGAGCGGATCATCGACCGCGCCACCTACGAGGCCCCGGATCGGTACTCGGAAGGGATAGCGCACGTGCTGGTCGGCGGAACGTTCGTCGTGCGGGATGGCGCGTTGCTGGAAGACGTCACGCCGGGCCGCCCGATCAGGGGCCGGCACCTGGAGGACGAGACCGCGCCGTAGGCCGACGCGTCAGAGCGGCGGGTGGCGCTCGCCAACACGGGTGACCTGCTCGAAGGCGCGGGCGAGTTGCAGGACGGCGAGGTCGTCGTGCTGCCGGCCGACGATCTGCATGCCGACCGGCAGGCCGTCGCCGGTGAACCCGCACGGAACCGAGATCGCCGGCAGGCCGAGGACGGAGATGACGCTGCACGATCCCATCCAATCGACGTAGGTGTTCATGGCGACGCCGTCGATCATGGTGGGATACTCCTGCTCGACGTCGAACGGCGGCACCTGCGCCACGGGCAGGATCAGGAAGCGGTAGCGTTCCATGAAGCGCCGGGCGCGCTCGAGCAGCGCCGTCCAGTCGCGGGCGGCCGCCGCCACCTGCGGCCCGCTCAGGCGCCGTCCCTCCTCGATGTTCCAGACGACCGTCGCCTTCATCAGGTCTCGGTGTTCGTCGAGGAGCGATCCGTAGCAGAGCTCGAAGTACCAGGCGCGCCAGACGGCAAACACCTCGGCCGCTCCCGCCAGGTCCGGTTCCGCATCCTCCACGTGGCAGCCCAGGCGGTCGAACGTCGCGCGCTGCGCGTCAACCACCGTGCGGACCTGCGGATCGAACGGCAATCCGGCCAGTTTCCGGCTCCAGGCGATACACGGGTTCCCGTCGCTGTCACCATCGCCCGCCCCACCGTCGAGCGGACCGCGCCCGAGCGGCGGCCGGAACCGTGCACCCGACTCCGGCAGCGAGATCGGCGCCCGCGCGTCCGGACCGGCGATCGCGCTCAGCATCAACGCCACGTCATCCACAGATCGCCCCATCGGTCCCTGCACGCCCATCGGAAACCACGCGGCCTGGCTCGGCCAGATCGGCACGCGGCCCGGTGACGGACGGAATCCGACCACGTTGCAGAAGCTGGCGGGATTGCGGAGCGAACCGCCGAGGTCGCTCCCGTCGGCGATCGGGACCATGCCGGCCGCGAGCGCCGCCGCCGCGCCGCCGCTGCTTCCGCCGCAGGTCCGGCTGGTGTCGTACGGATTGCGCGTCGCGCCGAAGACCGCGTTGAAGGTCTGCGACCCCGCGCCGAATTCCGGCGTGTTCGTCTTGCCGATGGTGATCGCGCCCGCCGAGCGCAGCCGCTCGACGATCAGCGCGTCGTCGTCGGGAACGAAGTCGGAGAAGATGCGCGACCCGAACGTCGTCCGGATTCCCTTTGTCCAGGTGAGGTCCTTGTGCGCCACCGGCAAGCCATGCAGCGGACCGAGCACGTCGCCCCGCGCCACCGCCGCATCCGCCGTTTCGGCCGCACGCCGCGCCGTGTCGGGGACTAGGGTGACGATGGCGTTGATGGTGGGATTGACCGCTTCGATCCGTGCGAGGTGCGCCTCCATCACCTCGACCGCGGACACCTCGCGCGCCGCGATCAGCCGCGCCAGGTCCGTGGCGGTGCGGTAGCAGAGGCCGGAGTCAATCGGCATCGCGGTAAACTACACCGTTTGGCCGAAGCTCATTCTTCCTCACCGTGGCGTTCGCGTTCCGCCGTGCTGTTCTTGGCGGCGTCCTGCGTGATGTTGTCCTCGTGCGCGATGACGGTGGAGTGGTCGCCGCCCGCCACAGCTCGATCCCCTGTCGAGCCGGAGCCGGAACCGGATTCCGAGCCGGTGTCGGAGGACGGTGGGACAGGGAGCGAAGCGCCCGGGCGGGCACCATTCCCTGCGACGGCGCCTGGCGAAGTTCAGGACGGCAGCGCCCCCTCGGGCGGGGAGCCGGCCCGCACGTCCGGGAGCGCGCCCGGCGTGGCGGCTGCAACGTCGGGCGGCTTCGCCGTCGCCCCCGGCGTCATTGAAGGCCCGCCGCCCCCGGCGCCGCCCGGCGTCATCAACCGCGACCGCGAGGGGCGCGTCACGATGCGCGCCATACGCCTCGACAACCCGTTGCGTCTGGACGGACAGCTCAGCGAGGAGGTCTTCCTCAGTATTCCCCCGGTTACCGACTTCATTCAGCAGGAGCCGGTTGAAGGTGCGCCCGCCGTCGATCAGACGGAGGTGTGGGTGCTGTTCGACGACGACACCTTCTACGTTGCCGCGCGTTGCTGGAGCACCGATCCGGACCGGATCGTCGCCAACGAGATGCGCCGGGACAGCTACGGCATGTTCGGCAACGAGACATTCGGCGTCGTGCTCGACACCTACTACGACCGGCGCAACGCCTTCAACTTTATGACCAACGCGATCGGCGGTCTCTTCGACGCGACGATCACCAACGAACGCACTCCCAATCTCGACTGGAACACCGTGTGGGACGTCCGTTCCGCGCGGTTCGATCAGGGCTGGACGGTCGAGATGGCCATCCCGTTCAAGTCGCTCCGGTACCGGACCGGCGCCACGCAGGTCTGGGGGATCAACTTCCAGCGTCGCGTCGCTTCCACCAACGAGGCGTCGTTTCTGACGCCGATTCCCGCGTCACTCTCGTATGCGGGCTTGTTCCGCCTGTCGTCGGCCGCCACGCTGGTCGGTGTCGAGCCGCCGTCATCGGGAACGCGACTGGAGATCAAGCCGTACGCCATTGCCGACGCGACGACCAACCTCGCGGCGGCGACACCGTTCGTGAACCGAACGGACGGCGACTTCGGCGTCGACGTGAAGTACGGCGTCACCGAGGGACTGACGGCGGACCTGACGTACAACACCGACTTCGCGCAGGTGGAAGTAGACGAACAGCAGGTAAACCTGACGCGGTTCAGCCTGTTTTTTCCGGAGAAGCGGGAATTCTTCCTCGAAGGGCAGGGCATTTTCGACTTCGGCGCGGGCTTCCGGACCGGTCCCCTCAACTACTACTTCCGCGGCGACCGTTTCGGCGGTGACGCCCCCGTGATGTTCTTCAGCCGCCGGATCGGGCTGGACGACGGCCGGACCGTGCCGATTCAGGGGGGCGGCCGCCTCACCGGGAAAGTGGGGGATTACAGCGTCGGATTGCTCAACGTGCAGACCGGCCACGTGGGGGCGCGGGCGGACGATGCCGCGTCGTCCATCATTCCGGCGACCAACTTCGGCGTCGCCCGCCTGAAGCGGGACGTCCTCCGCCGCAGCGCGATCGGCGCGCTCTATACGCGGCGGTCCGTGGCAACCGGCGCCCTGGGGGCGGCCCACACGTACGGCGTGGACGGCCTCTTCTCGTTCTACGACAACCTGAATATCAACACCTACATGGCGCGCACCGAGACGCCGGGCCGGCGGACCGATGACCTGAGCTATCAGGCCCAGCTCGACTACAACGGCGACCGCTGGGGCCTCGTGCTGGAGCGCCTGGGCGTCGGTGCGAACTTCAACCCGGAGGTCGGGTTCCTTCGGCGCGACGACTTCCGCCGCTCGTACGGGGAGTTCCGCTTCAGCCCGAGGCCTGCGGGCATCGAAGCGGTACGGAAGTTCATCTGGCAGGGGAGCGTCGACTACATCGCCGACGGCGCCGGGCTGCCGGAGACGCGGCTGCAGCAGGGGATCTTCGGCATCGAATTCGAGAACGGCGACCGGTTCTACGCGGGTGTCACCGACAACTACGAGTACCTGAAGGAACCGTTCGAGATTGCCTCCGACGTCACGATCCCGGTCGGTGGCTACGATTTCACGAATAGCCGGGTGGTGTACGGCTTCGGGCAGCAGCGGGTCGTCTCGGGCGGTCTCACGTTCGATCGCGGCCAGTTCTTCGGCGGCGAGTGGACCAGCGCCGGCGTGTTCGGCGGCCGTGTCAACCTGTCGCCGCAACTGTCCGTCGAACCGTCCCTCTCGTTCAACTGGATAGACCTGCCCGAGGGCTCGTTCACGACGGAACTCATCACGACCCGCACTACGTTCACCGTGACCCCGCGGATGTTCGTCGCGGCCCTCGTCCAGTACAACTCCGGCGCCGACTCGGTCGGCACCAACATCCGTTTCCGGTGGGAGTATCAGCCGGGCAGCGAGCTGTTTCTCGTGTATACGGACGAACGGGATACGCTGACACTCACCCCGCGCCGTTTCCCGATGCTCGAGAACCGCGCGTTCATCGTGAAGTTCAACCGGTTGTTCCGGTTCTGACGTTCGCCGCGTTCCTACCGGGCGCCGCCGCCGCCCGTCGTGGTGTCCAGCGAGAAGGGATTCGGCCCGCGCCCGGCGGCGAACTCCTGTTCCCGAATGCGCGCGCCGATGAACATGGCGGCCAACCCGTAGTTCCCCTCGTGGCATCGCGGCTCGTAATAAATGCGATTCTGCTGGTCGCTCTGACGCTTCAGTTCCTGCCGTACGGTCCACGCCGCGGTCCAGACGGTCGGATCCTCGATGGTCACCTCGTAGTTGAGCGTGTCGGCGTCGACCACGGTGTACCGCTCGACGAGCCTCCGGTTCACGGTCGAGCCGCGAAACGGGAACTTCGGGGAGAAATTCATGGTCTCGATGACGAGCGTCCCGCCCTCCCAGCGCCCCCGCGAGTCGCCATGGCGAAGACGGACCTGGTTCGGTGGATGGCTCCCGCTCAGACGGACGATGCGCTGGTAGCCCTGGCCCTGCCCCGTGTCGTAGGCGATCGCGACGGAATCCTCGCCCTGGACGATGCGCCGGAACCCGTTGAGGTCGGGAGTGGCGCCCAGCATGCACCGGTCGCCCAGGCTCTGGTCTTCGGGTCCGTCGTGGCGGTTCATCCGCAACGTGTTGTAGAAGGGGGGAACGTCGAACCGGCGCGGGGACACCGGCCCGTATTCCCCGCCTTCGCAGCCCGGCGCCTGTTGCTCGCAGGTGGGCGTGTTCCGCATCAGCATCCGCCGCCAGTCGCGCCGGATGTCCGCGTCCCGCTGCGCCTCCGGCGTGAGGGGAGGGATCCGTCCGTTCGGCGGATCGACGACGAGCGACGTGCGCGGACCCGCCGGTTTCACCGAGGTGTACACGTCGTTGTAGGCTCCGGACACGTCCTGCGGGCTCCCGCGCGGGCCGCGCCGGTCGCGTCCCGGGTCGGTCCGGCGCGCCTCATCGCGGGCCGCTCGCTCCTCGCTGGTTGCCAACTCCCGATCGCCCAGCTCGGGCGCCCGCTCGAGGGGCGTGTCGTAGACGTCCAGCCAGATCCCCTCGAGGTCCGCGTGTCCCCACGCGGTCGTGGCGGTCGCCTGGCCGGGCGCGGGGTCCGCGACGAGGAGGAAGGCCGCCGCGCCGGCGGCCAGTGCGGTCGCGACACCGAGTGATTCGAGCAATCGTCGCTTCATGTCACGACCTCCTCGAGCGCGCGCTCGGCGCTACGCGGGGTTGTACCACGGACTCCGGAGAATCTTCTAGTTGCCGACCGCGATCAGCGCGTCTTCGGTGCGCATGTACCAGTAGCCGTCCACCAGCGCAGGAGAGGCGAGCGTGCGTGCGCCGATGTCGTTCGTGTGCAGCAGATCGAACTCGTCGCCGGCGCGGAGCACGAACGTGGTGCCATCGTCGTTCGTGAAGAAGACCTTGCCGTCGACGTAGATGGGCGAGGCCGAGAAACCCTCGCGGACGGCGCGGCCGAGCCGTCCCTGCCAGAGCACCTCGCCGGTGGCGGCGCGGAATGCGGTGACGATGCTCGCCATGTCGTTGATGGTGTACAGGCGGCCATCGATCGCGAGCGGCGAGGGGACGAACGGAGAACCGCGCGCCGTCGTCCAGGCGACGTGGGTATCGGTGACGTTCCCGCTGCCGCCCGGACGGATGGCGAGCGTCGGGCCCGCCCGGCCGGAAGTGCAGAAGACCAGCCCCGCTTCGACCACCGGCGTCGGAATCACCTCGAAGTTGTTTCCCTCGCAGCGCCACAGTTCGGCGCCGGTAGCCGGGTCGTAGGAGTTGACGGTCCGTGAGCTGCTGACAACCAGTTCCTCACGGCCGCCCGCGCGAATCAGGACCGGCGTACCCCAGCCGACGGTCGCCTCGCGCGCCGTGCGCCACACCTCGTCGCCGGTTGCCGTGTCGTACGCCGCGACGAAGCCGGCGGGCTGCTGGTCCTGATAGATGAACAGGCGATCGCCGTGGAGGAGCGGCGAACCGGCGGGACCGTGATAGTTGTCGATACGTCCGACTTCGGTATGCCAGAGAATATTGCCGTCGAGATCCAGCGCGACCAGCCCACGGCTGCCCATGGAGACGTAGACCCGCTCGCCGTCGGTCGTGGGCGTCGCCGACGCGGGACCGTTCTTCTGGTGGACCCGTTCCGGGTTGCCCGGCGCCACGTCGGTTTCCCAAAGCAGCGAACCATCGGCGCGGCTGTAGGCGAGGACGTAGAGTTCACGCCCGCTGCTGCGCCCGGCGGTGAGGAAGATCCGGTCCTCCCAGACGATCGGGGAGGAGTTGCCCCGTCCCTCTATCGGGGTTCGCCAGACGACGTTGTCGGTAGCGCTCCACCGGTCGGGGTACCCGGTGTCGCTGGCGATCCCCTGACCGGAGGGGCCTCGCCAGCGCGGCCAGTAACTTGCCCCCTCGCCTTCGAGGGCGACCATCGAAACCGCGTCCGGCGCCGCGGTCTGCCGTGCCGACGGCGCGCTGGCCTCGAGCGCGGGTTCGGGAGTCGCGGCGGGCGCGCAGGCGGCAGTGAGGAGGGTGGCCGAGAGTATGAACCGGAGATGGCGGTTTGACATGCTTACCCCCTGGCGGTGGCGAGAGCGCTGGCGGGGGCCAGGGCTTCGCTGCCGCCCTTGGTGTATTCGTCCCGCGTGACGGTAGTGTAAGTGGAATCGCCCCGCGCCACTTCCTTGCCTTCCTCGTTGGTGACAACACTCTCGCCATGCATGATGCGGCGCCCCATTCGGGTCACGGTCGACGTGCAGGTGAGGGTGCCGCGGCTCACGGGACGGAAGAACTTGACGCGAAGGTCGACGGCGACGAGCGAACCGCCCGCTCTGACCAGTTCGTGGTTCTCCTCGCGCGAGAGGATGGCGTAGGCAATCCCGGTATCGATCAGCGTCGCCGTCACGCCGCCGTGGAGAATGCCGACGGGTTGCGTCAGGTCGTCGCGGTGCTCGATGGACAGCACGGAACGGCCGGGCTGGACGTCGACAATCCGGAGACCGATCAACCGGAAGAAGGGGAGTTCCTGCGCCCTCGCCCGAAGTTGTTCAAGATACGTTCGGTAGTCGGACAGCCGATGCGTCACGTCGGCGATTATACGGTTGCGGGCGTAGCGGGCACCGTGCCGTGGACCGATATAATCGGTGTTCCGTGATGCCGGCGATCTCTTCCAGCCCCCGTCGGACTTTCTCCGCGCTGACTCTTTGCGCCCTTGCCGCACTGGGCGCCGCATCCGTGGTGACCCGGGCGGCGCAGGACTGGCCCCACTTTCTCGGTCCGGCCCGCGACGGAAGCTACAGGGGCCCGGCGCTCGCGCGCGACTGGCCGGGCGGTTCCCCGGAGGAGTTGTGGCGCCGGGACGTCGGCGCCGGCTTTGCGGGACCGGTCGTGGCGGGGGGGCGCCTGTTGCTGTTTCATCGCGTCGGCAGTGAGGAAGTGGTCGAAGCGCTCGACACGGCTACCGGCGAGCCGATCTGGCGCTACGGCTACCCGACCACCTACCGCGACGACTTCGGCTTTGACGAGGGTCCGCGGTCGGCCCCGGTCGTTGCCGGCGGACGGGTGTTTACCTTCGGCGCCCAGGGTCAGTTGCACGCCGTGGATCTGGAAACCGGAGCCGGGCTCTGGAGTGTCGATGCGATGACGCGCTTCGAGGTCCGGAAGGCGTTCTTCGGCGCCGCGGGCTCGCCGCTTGTCGAGGATGGCCGCGTCATTGCGAACGTGGGCGGAGCCGAGGACGGCATCGTGGCCTTCGACGCCGGCACGGGTGACATCGTCTGGACGTTCGCCGGTGAGGAGGCAAGTTATTCTTCGCCGGTTGCCGCGACGCTCGGTGGAGTTCGCCACGCGATCTTCCTTACCCGCGACAACGTCGTCAGCCTCGACCCCGCTACCGGCGCGGAACGCTTCCGGCTGAGTTGGCGGGCTCGCATCCGCGCGTCAGTGAATGCCGCCACCCCGCTCGTCATCGGCGACCGGCTCTTCATCTCGGCGCAATACGGCACCGGCGCGGGGTTGTTCCGCGTCACGGCCGACGGAGTCGACGAGATCTGGACCTCCGACGACATCTTGTCCAACCACTACGCGACCAGTGTCCATGGCGATGGCTATCTCTACGGCTACCACGGACGCCAGGAGTTCGGCCCCAGCCTGCGCGCGGTCGCGCTCGAGACGGGCGAGGTCGCGTGGGACGCTGACCGCTTCGGCGCCGGCAGCGTCCTTCTCGCGGACGACCTTCTGGTGGTGATGCGGGAGTCGGGCGAGCTGCTTCTGGCCGAAGCCTCGCCGGTGGCGCTCACGCCGCTGGCGCGTGCACAACTGCTCCCTGGCGTTGTCCGCGCCTACCCGGCGCTCGCGGGCGGCGTCCTGTACGTCCGGAACGGCAGCACGCTCGCCGCCTTCGATCTGGGCTCCTGAGGGAACCCGATTGCCGCGGCCGCGCCGCCGCATGCGAATCTGCTGCGCACCCGGAAGAAGGAAGGCAGACAAGGCCCATGGCAGAACTGATAGTCGTCGTCGCGCTGGTCCTGGGAGCATCGGCTACGTGTTCGCTCTTCGAGGCGGTGCTTTACTCCGTGCCGGCGAGCCGTATTGCGCAGCTCGAACAGGACCGGCGTTCGTCGGGACGGATTCTGAAGCAGATGCGCCACCACGTGGATCGTCCGATCGCGGCGATCCTCTCCCTCAACACCATCGCGAATACCGGCGGCGGCGCCATGGCGGGTGCGCTGGCGGCGAACGCCTTCGGTCAGGACCGCATCTGGGTTTTTTCGGTCGCGTTCACGCTGGCGATTCTGTTTGTCTCGGAGGTGCTTCCGAAGACGGTGGGCGTCGTTTATTCCCGCACGCTCGCACCGTTCATTGCGCTGCCTCTGGCGTGGCTGGTAAGGATCTTCCGGCCGTTGATTGCGCTGACCCAATTCGCTACGCGCCTTATTCGACGCCGTCCGCAGGACGAAGGAGTCTCGGACGAGGAGTTGCTGACGATGGTCGGCCTCGGTCTGCGCTCGGGTGACTTTCGGCCTCACGAGGCGCGCGTTATCCGGAATGTCCTGCGTCTGGAGGAGCGGACGGTGGGCGACGTCATGACGCCCCGGCCCGTGGTCTTCACGTTGTCCGCGGAGGTCAGCGCGCGTGACGCCGCCGACAGGGAGGAATTGGACAAGCACAGCCGCGTCCCGGTGCATTCGGTTGACAACCCGGACGACCTAATCGGCGTAGTCCACAAGGTGGACATCCTCAGGGCGGTGGCGCGTGACGAGTTCGACACCCCGGTCAAGTCGCTCATGCGACCGATCAATGTTGCCGTCGAGGCGGGAAAGCTCGACGAAGTGCTAACGACCTTCCTTGAACGCCGCGAGCATATTCTCGCGGTCATTGATGAATTCGGAGCCTTTTCCGGCATCGTCACGCTGGAGGACGTGCTGGAAGAACTGATTGGACGCGAAATCGTGGACGAGTTCGATCAGGTAGCGGACCTCCGTGCCTATGCCAGACGTCGCAGGCTGGTGGGTGGAACAGACAATGAACCCGAGCGGAAATAGGCTGCCGTGATCTAATTCCGCTTGCATGCTGCAACATAAGCCGCTAGACTGCCCGCTCTCACGGATTGAGAGGCCCGCGGCAATTTGGATGGCCTCGGGGCAATAGACTGCGATTGGACGGACGGGAGGTTCGAGAATGTCAAGGAACCAGGCACTGGACTTGCTGAGGGAAGAGGCGCGTTCGCTCAGCGCCGATCTTGAAGCCGTCAACCGGGCTATCGCCGTGCTCGAAGGACAAGCCGGTGGCGCGGCGCCGACCGGACGCCGCCGCGGCCGCAAGCCGGGACCGAAGCCGAAGGCCGCCGCCCCTGCCGCGGCCAAGCCCCGTCGCCGCCGGCCGACCATGAACGCCGAGCAGCGCGCGGCCGTTTCGCTTCGGATGAAGCGCTACTGGGCAGCCCGGCGCGAGGCGAAAGAAAAGGACCAGGGCGAGTAGTCTCGCCCGTCCGCAGGCCTTTTACGCGTTCCCGGGCGCACCGGCTCCGGCCGGCGCGCCCGGAAGCGCCACTGACTACGGTTCGGTCGTCCCGCCACGCGGGTTGAGCAGCAGTTTCTGCACGCGCCAGTTGTTGAGGTCCGCCACGTAGAGTTCTTCGTCCGACCGGCACGAGATCCCGTGCACCCAGTTGAACTGTCCGAGCTGGCGGCCTGACTCGCCGAACCATCCGAGGATCTCTCCGTCCAGGGTCATCTTGTAGATGCGCCCCGGCTCCACGTCGGAGGCGAACAGGTACTGTGTTTCGCCCCCCGAAATGCAGATTGTCCAGGGTGCGGTTTCGTCCGGCGCGTTCGGGTTCACGTTCCCCAGAACCGGTTGGCGCGTCTTGTCGTACGGCACGTTCAGGTAAATGATCTTCTCGAAGTTGCCGTCCCGGTCGAACTTCTGGATACGCCGGTTCGTGCGGTCCGCCACATATACGTAGCCGTTGCGGTCCACTCCCATGTTGTGCGGCAGATCGAACTCACCCGGCTCGCTGCCGTAAGTGCCCCACGACTTGATCCAGTTGCCGTGCTTGTCGAACTTCGCGACGCGCGAGTTGACATAGCCATCGCTCACGAAGATGTTGTCGTCCTGATCCCAGCCGACGTCGGTCGGCCCGTTGAAGTAACCGTCGACATGCCGCGCTTCCTGCTGCGTAATGTGCTCGTGCGGCTCGTAGCCTTCGGGACGGCGACCCAGGTTCAGGGTTACGTAACCGGCGGGATTGAACTTCGTGACCGCGTTGGTCCCCTTGTCGACAATCCAGAGGTTGTCGTACTTGTCGTACCGCGCCGAGTGCGAATACCCGAGACCGTAAACTCCCTGGCCCAGTTCGCGGACGAAGTGCCCCTCGTCATCGAACTCGAGCACCTGAGTTGTCGCGTTGCCGTAGAGCGGGCCGCTCTTGGCGGTGCCCGGGTGGTTAAGCACCAGCAGGTGCCCCTTGGAGTTCTCGGCGACGGCGAGCACTTCGCCCAGGTTCATCTCGGGTGAGTACTTCAGATAGTCCGGCACCGAGACAAAGGGAATCTCTGGCGCGTCCCTGTTGTCGATCTGCTGGGCCCCTACGGGCGCCAGGGCCAAACCGACAGCGAGACCGACGGCGATGATCAGGTGTCTCACGATGCAACCTCCTGGTAAGCGTTGATCCGCGTGTCGTGTGCTTGCTGGTGCCGGAGGTGGGACTCGAACCCACACGGAGAGTGAACCCCACCGGATTTTGAGTCCGGCGCGTCTGCCATTTCGCCACTCCGGCGATGTGAGGGCAATGTTCGCGTTGTTCGGCGCTATGGACGAACCGTGCCGTCGTGGCGCCAGAGGTAGAGAGTGCGGGTACTGCCGCGGTCGTCCTCGAAACGGTCTATCTCGTCGGCTTCCCAGTCGCCCATACTGAACGCGTGCGAGACGATACGGGCTCCGGGCGCGAGTTGCCGAGTCAGGATCGGACGCAGCTTCGCGTTCGACGAGGAAAGCAGATACAAGGTCACCACCGTAGCGTCGGAGACGTCGGCCTCCATGACGTCCATCTCGATGAACTCCACCAGGTGCTCGACGCCAGCCCGTTCGGCGTTCGCGTTCGATTCGGCAATCCGTTGGGGGTCGATGTCGATGCCGACGCCGCGCGCCCCGAATTGCTCTGCGGCTGCGATCACGATGCGGCCGTCGCCGCTGCCCAGGTCGTACACCACGTCGTTCGCGGTCACCTCCGCGAGCGCCAGCATCCGGTGGACGACGTCGTCCGGGGTCGGGACGAAGGGCGCGAGGCTCCGGTTGTTCTGGGCCTGCACGGCGGCCCCAGGCGGTATCGATGCCGACCCGGTGAGCAGCAGCAGGAACCCCACCGCGGCAGCCACGTTCCGGAGATGGGATCGCCTCATCGCCCTACTCTACAACAGCCGCTGCCGGTCCTGTACCCGGATGGGCTATAATGACACGGCTGCTTAGCCGATCGAACACCGGTCAGTCGCCGTAGAACGCTTGAGCTTGGGGGACTTTGGTGCCATTCAAGGTCGGAGACAAGGTCATCTACCCTAACCAGGGCATTGGCGTGATCGAACGGATAGAAACCCGGACGATCATGGGAACCACCTGCGGTTTCTACTCCCTCCGGATGACGTCGAGCGAGACGACCGTGATGGTTCCGGTAGACAACGTGGATGACGTCGGCCTGCGGCGAGCGATTGGTGACCACGAGGTGCGTCGCCTGTTCACGCTTCTCGGTAACGGCCGAATCGAAAACCACCAGAACTGGAAGGGCCGCTTCAAGGAAAACTCCAACAAGATGCGCACCGGCTCGCTCTACGACGTGATTGATGTCCTGAAGAGTCTCAACCACCTGAGCCAGTCGAAGAACCTGTCTTTCCGCGAGAAGCGGATGCTCGATCGGGCGAAGTTCCTGGTCGTTTCCGAGTTGTCGGAGGTCATGAGCGAGCCCGCCGAGGCGATGGAAAAGCGGGTCAACAAGGCGCTCGAGCGATGTGTCGCCAACTGGAAGCGCCTCGCTGACGACGCCGGCGCCGCGGCCACGGCTTCGGCGGACGCGCAGGAAGAAACGGCGAGCGCGCCGACGGAAACGGTAGTCAAGAAGAAACCGGCCAAGGCAACCTACTCGGCTGACGCTGCCGCTCAGTCGGTATCGACGAAGGTGGCAGAGACGGCCCGGAACGGCAAGCCGGAGCAGGATGCCGACGTGGAGCAGCCGGTGGCCGCGGGAGCGCGCAAGAAGCCAGCGAATGCGAAGACCGCGAAAACGAAGGTGGCGAAGGTGGCCCTGAAGCCGGCCGCGGCAGCCGAGGATCCGCCCCGCCGGGCGGTGCGCGCATCCTAGGAGTCCCTGCACGGACTCCTCCTGGGCACTTCCTCACGACGGTCGCGCGCCGGTGGTTTTTCTCAGCACGGCGATCGCGGCAGTTCGCTCGTTAGCCGCATTCGTCGGCGTCAGCACCTGGGTTTTCCTGTTCGCTCCGCTGGGCGTCGTTCTGGCGCTGCTCTTCCGCTGGACGAACGTCCTCTACATCCTCGGTCGGGGTGGTGTGCGCCTGGGTCTGGCGGCTGCCGGCCTCCGCGTCGAGGTGGAGGGCGCCGAGCAGGTCCGGCCGGAACGCGGCGCCGTGTACTGCGCCAACCACAGCAGTAACCTGGAGCCGCCAATCATCTATCTGGCCCTCGCAGCGGTGCACCCGAGGCTGAAGATCCTCTACAAGGCCGAACTGCGGCGCGCGATTCCACTGCTTCGAACCGGCTTCGATGTCGCGGGATTCGTCCCCATCGAGCGACGCAACGTGGAACAGAGCGGCCGCGCGATCGAGCGCGCGGCGGCGGCGCTGGCGTCGGGCGACTCGTTCATGATCTTTCCGGAGGGCACGCGCAGCCGGACGGGCGAGCTGCTGCCCTTCAAGCCGGGCGGGTTCGTGATGGCGATGAAGGGTGGTGCGCCGGTTGTCCCGATTGCCGTGACCGGCGCCGCCCGCGCGATGCGCAAGGGGAGTCCCCTGATTCGACCCGTCACGATTCGCGTGAGGATAGGTTCGCCCATCGAGCCGGACGGCGAGGGCCCCGCCGCCCGCCGCGCGCTTATCAGGCAGGTGCGTCAGTCCATCGAGACGATGCTGAAGCGCTAGCCCGGATTTCTCACCGCCTCTGAGAATGTGGTGGAAGCGGGGTCAAGAGCCGGGCAGTACTGACGAGACGGTGGCGATTGCGGACGATTGCCGTCCGGGAGGCGCGCTTTGGCTGGTGTCTGACGGCGGAGTCGGCAGACGCCTCCGACCACCGGTTTTGCGGCCGGTGTGGATTCGGTAGTGTCGCGGGCTCCTGGTATCAGTTCCTGGCGGGCGGCGCGCGCAACCGGCGCGCGGCAGTGACGAAGAGGTCCGCGTCGGGCGCCCAGTCCGCCAGGGCCACCCAGATGCAGCGGACACTGACGCGGACCTGGGCTCCGAGCTTCAGCAGTCGCCAGCGGAGCGTGTCGCATTGCGCGCGGGCCAGGCGGGTGCCCGCCAGCCCCCGGCAGCGGAGCGCGTGCAACAGTACATACGCCAGGGTCGCCCAGTACAGCCGCAACTGGTTGGCTCGGAACGTCGTACTGCTCGTGCGGTCGGCGAAGAGCGCCAGTTGCTGTTCCTTGATGCGGTTTTCCATGTCGCCGCGGGCGCAGTAGAGCGCTTCATACAGCGTCCGCGCATCGACGGCCTCGACCGGCAGCGACGTGACCACGAAGCGCGGATTGGGACCGGCGGGCAGCTGTTCGGCCTTGCCCACCACACGCCGCTCCCGGCTCCAGCTCTTCAGCGTGCGGTAGCGCAAGTCGGCGAACACGCGCGCGGCTTTCCCGGTGGAGGCGAACTGGTCCTGCGCCTCGGCCTGCGAAGCGGCCAGTTGCGCCTTCAGCCGCTCGTTCTTGGCGACCCCGATGACATAGTCCACCCGGTGGGCCTCGCACCAGCTCAGCAGCGCCTCCCGGCAGAAGCCCGAATCCCCCCGCACCACAATCTCGACATCCGGCCACGTCTGCCGCACCTGGGCCGCCACCCGCGCCAACTCGTCGACCACGCCCGCCGCCGCGTCGATGTCCGCCGGCCGCAACCGCGCACACAGCACATGGCCGCCGCAGAAGATGTACAGCGGCAGGTAGCAGTAGTGCCGGTAGTAACCGTGGAAGAACCGCCCCTCCTGCTGACCGTGCAGCGGGTCGTCGGTCGCATCGACATCCAGCACGATGCGCGCCGGCGGCCGCACGTGCGCCTCGACGAAGAGGGCCACCAGCAAGGCGTCGAGCGCCGCCGTGTCGCAGCTCACCTTCTTGTACCGATCCGTCGACGCGTCCGGACCCGACAACTCCAGCCGGTTCAGCGTGCTCTTGCCCGCCAGCGCCGCCCCGCGATCCGCAGCCCGCGACCGCGACGACCCCGTCGGGTCCGCCTTGCCCACCACCGCCGCGACCAGCGGATCCCGACGCAGCGTGTCATGGTCGTTCAGGTCCTCGTAGCCCAGCGCCAGCGCCATCACACGCTGCGTCACCAGTTCCTCGACCGTGTGCTCCACCAGACGCGGGTCCCGATGGTCCTGAAAACAGCGCGCCGCACGCTGGCACACGCGCGTACACGCTTCGACCGCCCGCAGCAGCACCGCTCCCGCGTTGGACGTGATCGTCCCACCGTCGAATCGGGCCACCAGACGGCGACGGCCTGCCGGTGGAAACTCAAGCTGAAGCGGCGTACACTGTGTCGACAAGAGGCTGCCTCCCTGTATGGCTTGGAAGTGTCTTTGGCAACAACACTTTACGCCATCAGGGGCCGCCTCTTGTTACCACACTCGTGAGAAATCCGGGCTAGCGCGCCCAGGCGGGCGCGTTGCTGGCGCGAAACTTCTACGACGCAAGCTCCTGGGAGTCCGTATGTGGGCCTTAGCCGCCGACGAAGAAGGCGATGGTCCACGGCTCAAGGGGCGTGCCGTCGTTGGCGCTGATGCCTTCGAGCAGTTCGACCGTCACGCTCTGGAACCGCTCGAGTTCCTCATCGAACCGCACCTCGAGCACGCGGTTCCGTCCGCGATAGCCCAGCGTCACCGGAATCTCGGTCCCGTCGGCGGCCGCGGCGCCTTGCCCGTAGCGCGCCCGGACCCTCCCCTCGAACGACTCGGCATCCATGTCTCGTGAGAACTGCACGCGAAGCGTGCCGTCCGGCGGTACGTCGATGTCGTCCGCCAGGGGTGCGCTGAAGATGACTTCCGGCGGCGGCAGCCGGGTCGCGGCGGCGGCGGCCGCCGTTGAATCGGCGGGCCGGTCGGCGCCCGGCTCCGCCAGCGTCAGCCGGCCGGCGTCCAGCAGGACCATGCCGTCCTCGATGCGGACCGATCCCGTCACCTCGAGCCACCGCCCGGTGTCCCGCCGCGCCAGGATGTCCAGTTCGAAGTCGTTCCCCTTCGGTTCCATGCCGACAACCCAGACGGCGGCGTCGGCCGACCGCAGCACGAAGTCCCAGCGGCTTTCGTCCGGCGCCTCCGGCATGTCGCCGTACAGGTTGCGTCCCCGAAAACGGCCGATGACCGTCACACCCTCGCTCTCGTAGCGCGAGGGGTCGAGCACGATGGTCCGGAGCGTCGTTGTCGTGGCCGGTTCAGCCGGTCGGGACTCGGTGGCGATCAGGATCGGAAGCTCCCCTCTCGTCGGCCAGGGCCGCTGGAGCAGTTCGTCCGAGATGCGGCTGATCGGCAGCCCGGCCAGCCGCTGATCGGTTTCCTCCAGGCGACCGACGTCGAAGAAGGTGCCGACCACTTCCAGCGGCTCGCGCGTGCCGGCCGGCGGCGGCGGCACGTCGAGGGCCAGGATGCGCACGCTGTCGTCGGCGTTGACCAGCCAGGTGAGCACCTCATCAGCCACTGCCTCGGCCACGAGCACGACCTCCTGGCCGTGGAAGAAGAAGGGGTGCTGATCGATGGCGTCGAGCGTCGCGGCGCGGCGGGGCGTCTGGGCCGCGATGGGCGCTGACGCCAGCAGCGCGGCGATGGCCAGGACGATCCCCGGACCCTTCATCGTTGCATCGTATACCGTTCCTGCCGCGCGCCCGCCTGTTCTCAGTTGGCGTAGAGGCGTTCGATGGCGTCGGCCCAGCGGTCCGAGACGATATTCCGCTTCACCTTGAGCGTCGGCGTGAGTTCCCCGGTCGCAATGGTGAACTCGGCCGGCAGCAGCGCGAACCGCTTCACCTGTTCGTGCGGCGCCAGGTCCGCGTTGACGTCCGCCACCACGTCGTCGAACAGTTGCACCACTTCGGGCCGTTCGACGAGCGCCTCGTGGGATGCGTCGTCCGTCGACACGCGGGCCGCGAGGGCGGGGAAGTCGGGTATCAGCAGCGCGGCGCAGTAAGGCCGGCGGTCGCCAATCAGCACTGCCTCGGCGACGAGCGGTGAGCGCTTCAGCGCTGCCTCGATCGGCGCGGGCGGAATGTTCTTTCCGCCGGCCGTCACGATCAGCTCCTTCTTTCGGCCGGTGATGGTGAGGTAGCCATCGTCGTCCAGGCTGCCCAGGTCGCCCGTGTGGAACCAGCCGTCGCGGATCACCTCGTTCGTGGCCTCCGGCTTGTTGTAGTAGCCCTGCATCACGTTAGGTCCACGCACCAGCACCTCACCGTCCTCGGCAATCCGGATCTCCACGTTCGGGATGGCGGGACCGACCGTGCCGAGCCTGGGCTTCTCCAGCGGATTGACGCTGACCGTCGGTGAGGTTTCGGTCAGCCCATAGCCTTCCAGCACCGGTGCGCCGATGGCGAACAGGAACTCCGCCACCGGGACCATCAGGGGCGCGCTGCCCGAGACCAGAATCCGGATCCGGCCGCCGAGACGGCCGCGGATCTTCGACAGCACGAGCCGATCGGCGAGAGGGAACTGGAGGGCCGTGCCGAGCGGCACCGGCTTGCCCGCCATTTGCGCGCCTGCGCGCGCCGCGCCAACGCCGACCGCCCAATGGAACAGTTTCCTCCGGATGGGGGGAGCGCTCGCGACTGCTTCGAAGATCCGAGCGTGCAGTTTCTCGTAGACGCGCGGAACGCCGGTCATCACCGTTGGCCGGACCAACTGCATGTTCGGGGCAATGGTGTCGAGCGACTCGGCAAACGTAATCGTCACGCCCCGCCAGAGGTTGAGGTAATTGACCAGCCGCTCGAACGCGTGGCTCAGCGGGAGAAAGGACAGGGTGACGTCCTCCTCGTTCAGAATGACGACACCAGCCGAATCGATCATGTTGCTGGCGACGTTCCGATGGGTGAGCATGACGCCCTTCGGTTCGCCGGTGGTGCCGGACGTGTAGATGATGGTCGCCAACTGATCCGGCTCGATGGCGAGCGCCGTTTCCTTGTAGCGGAGTCCGACGCCGTCCCCGGTTATCAGGTGTTGATGGCCTCGTGCCGCCAGCGCTTCCAGGCTCAACGTCTCCCGGCCCGACCCGTCGTCGGTGGCGCCCTCCACCGGCCCGTCCATCACGACGAGCGTGCGCAGACCGGGAAGATCGTTCCACACGGCGCGCACCTTCGCCGCCTGCTCTTCGTTCGCCGCCACGATCGCCGACGCGTTCGAGTCGGCCAGGATGTAACGGACCTGTGAGGGCGGCAGTGTCGGGTAGATCGGTACCGTCACGCCGCCAAGCGTCAGGACCGCGAGGTCGGCCATCATCCACTCGGGCCGGCTGTCGGACAGGATCGCGACCCGGTCACCCGCCTCGATCCCGAGGGTGCCCAGGCCGAGGCTCTGATCTCGTACCAGGTCGAAGAACTCCTGCGTCGAGAGCATGTTCATCGAGTCGCCGCTGCACTGGCCGATCAGGGCATCCTTCGGATGGCGGCCGTGAACGTAAAAGGGCAGTTCGGCGATCGTGCGGATCGCGTCGTCCATGATGTTTACTCCTGCGCCGCTCAAGGCGCCTCAAAGTCCCCGGAGCGTCCTCCGGTCTTCTTCACGAGTCGGACATTGCCGATCACCATGCGCTTGTCGATGGCCTTCAGCATGTCGTAAAGGGTGAGCGCGGCGGCGGAGACGGCGGTCAGCGCCTCCATCTCGACGCCGGTCCGGGCCGTCGTCCGGACGGTCGCCTCGATCCCGTAGCCGCCGGTTTCCTCGATCAGGGCCACTTTCACCTGGGCGAGGGGCAACGGATGGCAGAGCGGGATCAGGTCCGCCGTCTTCTTCGCGGCCATGATCCCCGCCAGACGCGCCGCGTTCAGCGGGTCGCCCTTGGCGACCTTCCCGTCACGAATCGCCGCCAGCGCATCCGGGCCGATCGCGACATGGCCGCGGGCGACGGCGACGCGGTCGGTCACGGGCTTGTCACCCACGTCCACCATCTGAACCCGGCCCCGCTCGTCGACGTGACTGAGCGCCGGCATCCCCCCCCCGCCCGTCGGATCAGCCGTCACCCGACCGCCTCGGCACGCGACTGCTCATCGAGGCCTGCCAGGAAGAACGACAGGCTCTCGAGCGAGACCGTCAGGTCGACGCTCTTCAGTTTCACGGTTTCCGGCACGCGCAGGGCGCCGGGGGAGAAATTCAACACCGCGCGTATTCCCGCTTCCACCACGGTATTCAGGACATGCTGCGCAGAAACCGCGGGAACCGCAAGCACCGCGATCGTGATCGTTTCGTGCTTCGCCACCTTGCCGAGATCCCGGATGTCATGGATCGGGACGCCGCTGCGCGACGTGCGGCCTACTTTCTCACGCAGGGTATCGAACAGCGCGACAATCCGGAACCCTTCACGGCGGAAGCCGGGATAGTCGGCAAGCGCGAGACCCAGGTTGCCCGCCCCCATGATCGCCACCGCCAGTTTCCGGTCGAGGCCCAGGATGGTGTGAAGCTGCTGGCGCACGTCCTTGACGTTGTAGCCGACCCCCCGGACTCCCAGATCGCCGAAGTGGGCCAGGTCCTTGCGGATCAGGGCCGCGTTCAGGCCGAACTGCTCAGCGAGCCCCTTGGACGACACCGTCTTGACCCCCTGCGTGTCCAACTCGTTCAGGAACCGCAGATAGAGCGACAGTCGATTGGTCGTCAGCTCCGAGATTTCTTCGCGCATCGGGGCGGCAGGGCCGCGTCAGAACAGCGTCATGTCCGTCAGCGGCCACCACCGGAGTTGGACCTTGCCGATTATGTAGTCCTTCGGCACCTGGCCCCAGTGCCGGCTGTCGGAGCTGTTGTTCCGGTGATCGCCCATGACGTAGTAGAAGGCCTCCTGAACCACTTCCGGCCCACGGTCCTCGTGGCTGCGGAACTCCGTGGGGATCTCGGCATCGGGTTGCAGTACCTCGTTGACGTACACCTGACCGTTATCGATCCGGACGGTGTCGCCAGGTCCCGCAATGACCCGCTTGACGAAGTTCTTCTCGGGTTCGTGCCGGTACTTGAGCATGACGATGTCGCCCCGCTCCGGGTCGCGGGCGCCGACCAGCGGGCCGATGAGTTGCCAGTCGCTGAAGTGATAGAGCGCCTTGTTGACGATGAGCCGGTCCTGATCCTGGAGCGTCGGCTCCATGCTCTTGCCCTCTACCCGCGCTACCTGGAAGCCGAACGTGACGATCAGCGTGGCGTAGACTGCCGCCGAGGCGAGCGTCTTGAACCAGGCGACCAATTCAATGCCCGCGCGGCGCAGGAACTGCGTCCTCCGCGAAGGCCCCGGGGGAGGCGCGCCAGGGCGCTCCGACCGGAAGATATCTTCGAGCGAGTCGCCTGGCGTTATAGGTTGAGATACTGGCGCAGCCGCTTCGTCTGCGCCCGGCTGACCGGAATCTCCGTCTGCTCGGAGTCCTTCATTCTCAGCATGTACGTCCGGCTGAACCACGGCACGATCTCCTTGATCTTGTGGATGTTCACCAGGTGTGCTCGATGTACGCGCCAGAACACCTCCGGATCGAGGCGCGAATGGAGTTCATCGAGAGTCCGGCAACTGGCCGCTCCCTGCAGGCGGCCGGTGCTGACCTTGACGACGTCGCCCGCCAACGACGCAAAAACTATCTCCTCGGGCTGCATCAGCACGAACCGGTCGCCCGCGCGGACGGCGATCGGCTCGCGACGGGTGCGGTGGTCCGCGACCAGGTGGGCGATCCGCTCCAGCGTGGCCGCCTCCAGGGGAAACGCGTCGGCCGCCTCGTCGCCGCCGTTGCGCGGTGGCGCCTCGACCAGATCACGAACGCGCGCGATAGTCTGGGCGAGCCGCGCCGGCGCGACGGGCTTCAGGAGGTAGTCGACGGCGTTCACCTCAAAGGCCTCGATGGCGTGCTGGTCATAGGCGGTGACGAATACGACCGACGGCGCCGCAGGACGCCCGACCAGTTCGCGTGCGACCTCGAAGCCGGTGCGGCCGGGCATCTGCACGTCCAGCAATACCAGGTCGGGGTGGAGGGCATCGACCAGCTCCAGCGCCTGCGGCCCGTCTCCAGCCTGCCCCGCCACCTCGACGCCGTCGAGTTGCTGGAGCTGGAAACAGAGTTCATTCCGGGCCGGCTCTTCGTCGTCCACGACCAGCGCGCGAATGCTCATTAGTGACCGTCCCGTCTATCTTAGCCGCTCCCGGCCGCTCTCGGTGTTACGCGGGGTTTCGCCACGGGCCACGGGCTGCTACGCCGTTACTGCTCTCGGCACCTCCAGTTCCGGAATCTCCATGCGTGCGCACGTCCCTTCACCGGGCGTGCTCTCCAACTGCAGATGGTAATTCTCGCCGTAGATGGTCCTGAGCCGCTCGTCAACATTGCGAAGGCCGATTCCGCCGCTACGCTTCAGGATCTCCGTATTGACCATTCCCACGCCGTTGTCCACTACCTCGAGAATCACATGGCGGTTCCGCCGCGCGCTGCGGATGGCAATGCGCCCGCCCCCGACCTTTCTTTCGATGCCGTGCTTGATGGCGTTCTCGACCAGCGGTTGCAGCACCATCGCTGGCACCACGATGTCGAGGGTATCGGGACCGATCACTTTCTCTATGGCGAGTGTCGGTCCGAAACGCACCGCTTCGATGTCGAGGTACTCGTCGACGGACGCCAGTTCTTCCCGGAGCGTGACGTAGTGTTCGCCGGTTCGAAGCAGGCGGCGAAGCATGGCGGACAGCTTCACGATAAGCATCCGCGCGGTCTCGGGTTGCGATCGGATCAACGAGGAAATCGAAGTAAGGGTATTGAACAGGAAATGCGGATTGATTTGACGCGTCAGGGTTTCGACGCGCTCCGCCATCAGCAGCTTCTCCTGCTCCTGCAGCCGGTGCTCGATCCGGGCGCTGTTCCAGATCTTGATCGGGATGGCGACGCTCAGCACCGTCGAAAGGACGACCAGGGCGGCAATCCAGATCGTCTCGGGCCGGAGGTTGTAGGTCGCGCCTGCGTCGATACCCACGTCGTTGGCACGAAGAAAGAAGATACCGACCGGTCCGAAGCGGAACCCGATTGCCTGACGAATCGCCTCGAGTCCCACCGGCGCGGCCGCCAGCAGGACGTGCCAGTCGATCCGGAAACGGCTTACCGCCTGCCAGGTGTGTTTCGGCAGGTCGGCGAAGAACAGTGGAGAGAGCCGCCAGATCTCCTCCTTCGGACAGAGTTCGCGCAGGCCGCCACCGGCGAAACCGCATCCGATCGCGAACGGCAGCGTTCCGATCTCACCGCCCGACAGGGCCGGGGCTCCCACGAGCACCCCGACGATTGCGCCGGCGTAAGGTCCCGCGATCAGGCCGGCTAGGTAGGGCCCGGCGAGCGAGAAGTCAGCTGCGTTGTAGCCGAGCAGCAGGCGCGCGCCGACACCGGCGGCGAGCGGCAGGCCGAAGCTGAAGGCGAAGACCAACCGTTCGCGCCAGGCCCGCTGCTCGGTCAGCAGAATCCGGCGAAATTGCCGGAACCGGACCAGCATCGTGGCGAGCGTCGCCACCACCGCCAGCTTCACCACGAGCGTGGTGAGCAGCACCTGCGTGCCCGAAAGGAACTGTGCTTCGGGCGGCATGCGGACGATAATACCCCGTGGTATAGTCCGCGAATGCCCGTGAGCCTGTTCGGCGGTGATGGCGGGAAAGATCCCGCCACACGGGCTCTTTCCGTGACCGACGTGCAGACCACGTTCGTCGAGGATGTCTACGACCGCCTCGGCTGGAAGCTGGACGACTGGCTGTTCGGGCCCTCCCTCCATCCGGGCCGCCTGCATGCCATCCGGAAACTCGATCTGCAACCGGGCGACAAGATTCTGGAGGTCGGGGTCGGCTCGGGCATCAACGCCACGCTCTATCCGCGCGACGTCAACGTGACCGGCATCGATCTGTCCCTGAGAATGCTGGAGAAGGCGAAGCGCCGGCTTGACTCGCGCAGCGTCGACAATGTCCGCCTGCTGCATATGGACGCGTCGGCGCTGGAATTCCCCGACGACTCGTTCGACCTGGTGTACGCGCCTTACGTAATCAGCGTCTGCTCCGATCCGGTGGCGGTGGCCCGCGAGATGCGCCGGGTCTGCCGCCCGGGTGGCAGGTTTGTCTTCCTGAACCACTTCAGGAGCGCGAACCGCCTCGTGGCGCGCGCCGAGCGGTGGCTCTCGCCGCTCACCGTCCACATCGGTTTCAAGTCGGACCTCGACCTGCCGGCGTTTCTTGCACAGGCGGATCTCGAGCCGATCTCGATCGAGAAGGTCAATATCCCGCGTATCTGGTCGCTGGTGACCTGCAGCAAGGACTGAACGCGCCGCCGCCGGTCACGGCAGGCGCGCGTCGATCATCCCCGCCACTACCTCGGCGCCGTCGACGGCAGGTGTTTCGGGCAGCGGCTGCGCCAGCACGCGGTCGATTGATGTCTGCCACCGGCCCGCAAAGAGGTCGTCGTGCCCGATGAACTCGCTACGGACCAGGCCCTCCATGCCGGAGACCAGCACGTCGTACTCCGGGAACCGCCCCCGCGCCGTGTAGAGCATCGCCGTCCCGTTGGCCGCGCACTCCGACACGATCCCGTAGCCCGGCTTGGTCACCACCACGTCCACCGCCGCTACCAGATCCTCATAGGCGATGCCCTGTCGGGCCATCCATGCTTCGTCGAGGGTCGTGACCGCGCAGCCCGGCGCCTCTTCCGCCAGGGGAACCGGGCCGCCCGTCGTCGCTACCGTGTGGCAGTCCCGCAGTTCACTCAACCGCACCCAGTCGATCGGAGCGACGCCGTACCGCCCGAACGCGCAGAGCACCAGACGCCGGTCGGTCGGCAAGCCCAGCCGCCGGCGCACGTCAGCCGGCGCACGGGCCGAGCGCCGCGCGACGAGCGGGATGTCAACGAGCCGATCGCCCCGGAACGTCTCGAAGCCGCCATGCAGCGGCAGGCGCCACGCGTGCTCCGCGAGCGCGTAGGCCTCCCGGATCGTGTCGACGAGCGTCGGCGCCAGCTCCGCCGTCTCCGGGTAGCCGGCGTAGATCCAGTCCCACGTGAAGTTCCCCACGACGACCGCCGGCACGCCGGCGCGGTTCGCGGCGGCGCAGGCGAGGGGAGGGATATCGCCCACCACCAGATCGAACGGGCTGGCCGCGAGGCGCGCGGCTTCGGCGTCGGCACGCGCGCCCAGCGAGCGGTGAAAATCACGGGCCCGCACGATCGATGCCTCCACGTCTATGGTGAGACTGTCCTGCTGCACCATCCCGGTGTCAGTCTCGATCGCCTCGACGTCGCAACCGCCGCCAAGCGCCCGGTCGAACATCCAGCGAGGCGCCGGAGTTCGGATCGCCACTGGCAACCGCGGCCGGCGGCGGCACAGGGCCCGGATGATTTCGATCTGCCGGGACGCGTGACCGAAGCCGTGCCCGGAGATGTAGAAAGCGACGGCAGCCATCAATCGTCACCGTTCCGGCGGGCAGTCCCTGCCGGTCCGTCCGAAGGGGCGGCTGGTATCATGCCGGCATGCCGCTGCACGAACGCGAGTTTTTCGACGAGACGCATGAGACGAAACCGGCATCCTATACCTGTCCGAAATGCCGGTTCCGGGACGAGTATCAGGTTCGCTGGATACGGCGGGTCAAGAAGGCGCAGCCACCGCGACGCGCCGACGCCGCTGATCGCGAGATGTTCAAGAAGCTCCGCAACTACATGGTGCGCGTCGACGACATAGTGGTCTGCCGGCGATGCCGCCGCCGCTTCGAGATTCCCTCCCACCAGAACCTGGCGTTCTTCTGATGCCGGTCCGGAGACCGGCGTGCCGCGCCGGCCCGCGGACGCGAGCAACCGGCGCCCGCGAGACTATAATCGCGCAGTGAGCGCTCATGACCAGTCGTGCGCGTGTCTGGCGTTCCTGATCGCGCTGGCTCTCCCGTCCGTCGGCGCGGCGCAGACCACGGAAGCCGACCTTACGTTTCATCAGCAGGCGACCCGTGCGCTGGCGCATGGCGACGTTGACGCCGCCGAGGATCTGGCGGACTCGCGTGATCCCTCCGACCCCGCCGCGGCCGCGCTTCGGGCACGGCTGCTGATGGAGACGGGCCGCTACGAGGAAGCCGAAGCGCTGCTCGCTCCGGTGGCGGGGGCGTCGCCGGGCACGGTGGCGGGTCTCGAGTTCGGCCGCCTGCTGGCCACGGTCGGCCGGGTGGACGAGGCGGCGTCGTTCCTGGAAGCGGTGATCGTCGCCGGGATGAGCACTCCCGATCCCCTCCTGCAGTATTACGGCGGCCTGGCGTCGCGGGCGGCCGGGGGATTCCGTCGCGCCAACATGTTCTTCCGGGGCGCGTCGCGGTCGCTGCCCGAAGACCCGTCCGTCCACACGGCGTGGGGTGATCTCTTCCTGGAGAAGTACAACTACGCCGACGCGCAGCAGTCGTACCAGGATGCGCTTGCCCTCGACGGCGAGTGGTCGCCCGCGCTGGTAGGACTCGCCCAGGTGCTGGCGAACGCGGGCGTGCCGATTCCAGCCGGCGGCCCGGGCGCCGAACCGCTTACCGCCCGCGGCGCGGCGGAACGCGCGCTGGCCATCGATCCGACGAACGCACGTGCCCACTTGCTGATCGCCGAGCTGGAACTGGCGGACCAGAATCGCGTTGCGGCGCGCGAGTCGATCGATGCCGTCCTCGATCACAACCCGAATCATCTGGAGGCGCGCGCGCTGGTGGCCGCGATCGCCTGGCTGGAGGATCGTCGCGACGACTTCGAGACGGAGGTAGAGGGGATTCTGGCACTGAACCCGGTGTATGCCGACGCCTTCCGGATCGCCGGCTACCACGTGGCGCGCGCCTATCGATTCCCGGAGGCGGTCACACTGGTCCGCCGCGCGCTCGAACTGAACCCGGATCACACGCGCGCGAACGCCGATCTCGGCATGCACCTGTTGCGAACCGGCGACGAACCGGGCGCGCGCGTGGCGCTGGAGCGATCGTTCGAGGCGGACCCATACGATGTCGTCACCTTCAATCTCCTCGAGCTGCTGGATCAGCTCGACGAGTTCGAGACGTTCGAGGAAGGGGACCTCATTGTCCGCCTTCATCCGGACGAGGCGCCGGCCATCAAGGACTACGTCATCGACCTGGCGCAGGAGGCGCTCGACACGCTCTCCGCTCAGTACGACATGACGCCTGAAACGCCGGTCCTCATCGAGATTTTTCCGCGCCATGACGACTTCGCCGTCCGTACCCTCGGCCTCCCCGGCATGGTCGGTGCGATCGGTGCCTGCTTTGGCCGGGTCGTGACGATGGACTCGCCCCGCGCGAGTCCGTCCGGCAGCTTCCACTGGTTCTCGACCCTCTGGCACGAGATGGCGCACGTCGTGACGCTCCAGATGTCGAACCAGCGGCTGACGCGCTGGCTGAGCGAGGGCATCTCGTCGTTCGAGGAGAAGCGGCGGAATCCCGCCTGGGAGCGCGACCAGCTCATCGAGTTCCTGTCTGCGATCAACGCCGGCAACCTCCGGTCGATCGCCGAGCTCGACAGCGCCTTCACGCAGCACGGACTCGGTCTTGCCTATTTCCATGCCTCTCTCGTGGTGCAGCACATCATCGACGCCTACGGCGAAGAGGCGTTGCATACCCTGATCCGCGCCTACGGAGACGGACTCGACACCGAAGGCGGGCTCGAACGCATCGGACTCACCTTCGACAGCCTGCAGGCAAGCTTCGACGCCGACATCGAGGAGCGTTACGGGGACCTGCGGAGCGCCCTGGCTGACGCGCCGGCCTTTCCGCCCGGAGAAGGGGACAACCGGCTGGAGTTGCTGCGCGAGCTGGCCGACGAACATCCGGGCAGCTTCCAGGCGCAAGTCGCCCTCGGCGCCGCGGCCCGCGCGGCCGGCCTGCTGGACGAGGCGCGGGCGGCGTTCGAACGGGCGGTCGAGCTCTTTCCGATGACCGTCGGGCTGGAGGGGCCGCGGGGGCAACTGGCGCTGATCGCCGAAGAGGAGGGTGACACCGAACGGGCGCTGCGCGAGCTGGAGTTGCTGCTCGACCATGACGAGAGCTCCCCGGAGACGGCGCGTATGATGGCGTCGCTCGCGGATACGGCCGGGGACGACCGGCGGCTGCGGATCGCCTACGAGCGGCTGATCGAGATCGATCCGTTCGACCCCATCCCCCACCAGACGCTCGGCCGGATGGCGAAGGAGGACGGCCGGTCGGAGGACGCCCTGCGTGAGCTTCGGATAGCGCTGGCGCTCGGTCCCGTCGATCGGGTCGCCACGCACACCGACTACGCGGAGGCGCTTGTCGCGGTGGGCGAGCTGGACGCGGCGAAGCGGCAGGCCATGCTCGCGCTGGAGATTGCCCCGACGTACGAGCGGGCGCAGGACGTGCTCCTGAGGGTCATCGAGGCGTCGCCGTGAGAGCGGCGGCCATCCTGGCGGCTGCGGCGATGCTGGCCACCGGCGTCGCGGGAGCCGGCGCCGCCGCGCAGGATGTCCCCCTGCCGGAGCGCGATGGACTGACTGGCCTGGAGTGGCGCTTCGTCCGGATCCGTTACACGACGCCCGGCGATCAACTGGCCGAGTTCCTCCGTATCTACGGAGTCGATCCCTGGACGGTGGACGCGCCGGTGGCGGAGCAGAACCTGTCGCGCCGGATGGCGCGGGTCACGACCATTCAGGTGAACGAACCGATTGTCGCCGACCTGACCGATGACGCGCTCTGGGAGCACCCCTGGATCTACATCGTCGAGCCGGCCAACATGATGCTCACCGACGAGGAGGCGGCGAACCTGCGGGAGTTCCTGCTGCGGGGGGGAACCGTAACGTTCGACGACTTCCACGGTCCGGTCGAGTGGGAGCTGTTCGCGCGGCAGATGGAGCGGGTCTTTCCGGACCGCGCGATCGTCGACCTCGGCGCGGAGCACGCGGTCTTCTCGTCGTTCTACAACCTGGACGCCTACCCGCAGATTCCCGGCCTCGGATCGTTCTTCAACAACGTCACCTGGGAGAAGGGAGGCTTCGAGCCGAAGTTGCGCGCCATTCTCGCGGATGACGGACGGGCCATGGCGCTGATCAACTTCAACACCGACATGGGCGACGGATGGGAGTGGTCGAACGCCGAGCAGTATCCCACCTACGTGCAGTACACGGCGCAGTCGTACCGCATGTTCATCAACGAGATCGTCTACGCCCTGACGCACTGATGGCGAACGGACCGCTCCCGGCGCCGACGGTAGTGACGGCGAGCGACGCGGCCGCCGCGGCGGCCGCCGCCGAGCGGGTCCGCGAGGCCCGCAGGCGCATCCTCGGGGAACTCCGCAAGGTGATCGTCGGTCAGGACGAGGCGATCGGCCTCGTGCTGACCGCGCTCTTCACGGGCGGGCACTGTCTGATCACCGGAGTGCCGGGCCTGGCCAAGACGCTGCTGATCAAGACCCTTGCCGACGTGCTGCACCTGTCGTTCAAGCGGATTCAGTTCACGCCCGACCTGATGCCGGCCGACATCACCGGGACCGAGATCATCGACGACTCGGCCGGCCACCGTGAGCTGACGTTCGTCAAGGGGCCGGTCTTCGCGCAGATCATCCTGGCGGACGAGATCAACCGGACGCCGCCGAAGACGCAGTCGGCGCTGCTGGAAGCGATGCAGGAGCATCACGTCACCGCGGCGGGCCGCACCCTTGCGCTCGACGAACCGTTCCTGGTGCTGGCGACGCAGAACCCTATTGAGCTCGAGGGGACCTATCCGCTCCCGGAGGCGCAACTCTCCCGCTTCATGTTCAACGTCGTCATGAGCTACCTGCCGGTCAACGACGAGGTGACGGTGGTCACGAAAACCACCTCGGACGAGATGCCGTCGGTCGATCGCGTGCTGGAGGGACAGGACATCCTGACTTTCCAACACCTGGTGCGGCAGGTGGTGGTGACCGAGGAGGTGGCGCGTTACGCCGTGTGCCTGGTGGACGCCTCGCGTCCCGGCCGCGAGGGCACGCCGGACTACGTCGAACGGTGGGTCACCTGGGGAGCGGGCCTCCGCGCGTCACAGGCGCTCGTCCTGGGCGGCAAGGCGCGCGCGCTGATGGACGGGCGCTACCACGTTTCGGTGGGGGACATCCAGGCGCTCGCACGACCGACGCTCCGCCACCGCATCGTCACGAACTTCTACGCCGAGTCCGAGGGCGTCGATGTCGAGGCGATCATCGGGAAGCTGCTCGACACGGTGCCCGTTCCGTCCAGCGGGATGTGATGCCGCGCCGCACGCTGGGCCGGGCGAGGGACGCGGGGGCGGCCGGGCCCGGGTGGCTCGACCCGGCGGTGGTCGCCAGCCTCGGCTCGATGGAGTTGCGCGCCCGCACGGTCGTGGAGGGGTTTCTGCTCGGACTCCACCGCAGTCCCTACACCGGTTTCAGCGTCGAGTTCTCGGAGTACCGCCCCTACATACCGGGCGATGATCTCTCCACGCTCGACTGGAAGGTGTACGCGCGGCTCGACCGCTACTACGTCAAGCGATTCGAGGAGGAGACCAATCTCGAGTGCCGCCTGCTCCTCGACGTCTCGGCGTCGATGAGCTACGCGTCAGGCGCGGTGTCGAAGCTGGCGTACGGATCGTACCTCGCCGCCGCCCTGGCCTGGCTGATGGAACGCCAGCGCGATGCCGTCGGTCTCGCGACGTTCGATGACCGCGTGGTAGCCGACATTCCACCAGGCGTGCGACCGGGGCACCTGCGGCGGATCCTGATCGCGCTCGACCACCTGCAGGCGGGTCGGCAATCGGATGTCGCCGCCCCCCTGAACCGGCTCGCCGCCTCGATGCGCCGGCGAAGCATGGTGGTGGTGATCTCGGATCTGCTGGACGATCCGGAGCGGGTCATCGGAGGTCTCCGCCACCTGAAGTTCGGCCGAAACGACGTGATCGTCTTCCATGTGCTCGATCCCGCCGAACTCGCCTTCCCGTTCGACCGGCCGACGCGCTTCGAGGACCTGGAGACGGGTGAGGCGATTACCGCCGTCGCCGCCGAGCTGCGCGAGGGCTACCTGCGCGAGATGGACCAGTTGCTGGAACGCTACGCGCGCGAGCTGCCCCTCAGCGGCATCGAGTACCGCCGGGTCGACACGTCGCAGCCGCTCGACGACGCGTTGCGCACGTACCTCTCGTCACGGACCGCGCGGGGCTGAGACGGTCGATGTCTTTCCTGTCGCCGCTCTTTCTGATCGGCCTGCTGGCTGCCGCGCTGCCGATCATCCTGCACTTCACGCTGCGAGGGCGCGCGCCGAGACTGCCGTTCAGCGACGTCCGGTTTCTCGCGCGGGCGTTCGTGCATCGCGACCGCCGCCGGCGGTTGCGCGAGCTGCTCCTGCTGGCCCTGCGGGTTGCGGCGGTGGTGCTGCTCGCCCTCGCGTTCGCCCGGCCGTTCCTGGACGCGGCGGACGGAACGACGGAAGAACCGCCGGTTGCCGTGAACGATCCGGCGGCGGACGGCGTGGCGGCGAACGGCGTGGGGGCGGCGGTCGCGGCAGCGCCGGGACCTGTCGATCCGACCGGCGTGCTGGTGGTGGTGAACGGGGGGACGGTCGATCCGGAAGCGTTCTACCTGGCGCGCGCCATGGAAGCGGCGCCGCCGGCGCGGCCGTTCGACTTTCGTGCGGTTGCGCCCGAGGCGGTGGCGTCGGTCGAACCGGCGGCATGGGAAGCGACCGATGTCGTCGTGGTCGTCGGGACCACCGGCCTGAGCCGTCCGGGACGGGCCCGGATCGCGCAGTTCGTCGGCACCGGCGGCGGCCTCGTGCTGGTTGCCGGGCCGGGTGTGGACCCGAGCCTGGTGAGCGGCCTGCTCGGCCCGTCGGTCGAGCTGGGGATGTCGCCGCCGGAGGACGCGGTTGACCGCCGCCTCGCCGTAGCCGATCCCCGTCATCCCATCTTCCGTCCGTTCGGCGATGACGCGTCGGCGCTGAGCGTGGCGCGCTTCACCAGCACGGCCCGGTTGGCGCTGCCCTCGGCGGAGGCGCTTGCCCGCTTCGACGACGGCGACCCCGCATTGATCGAGTACACGGACGCTCCAGGCCGCGTGCTCGTCTTCGGCTCCGATCTGAACGATGCCTGGAACGACTTCCCGCGCCGGGCCGGGTACGTGCCTTTCGTCCACGAAGCGCTGCGGTACGCGGCGTCCCGGAGCATCGACGCGATTCCCCCGGATACGGTGGAAGCGCCGGCCGGCCCGCCGCTCGCCGTCGAGGAGGACGCGGAACAGGCCCTCTGGTGGTACGTCGTCGTCGCACTGGGCCTCGTGCTGGTGGGCGAGCTCTTTCTGGGCCGCACGATGGTCTAGCGGTCCAGGGCCAACCTCGGCTACATTCGAGCGGCAAGGAGCCCCGCGTCCCGTTGGGGGCGTGGCATAAACTGATGGCGTGACGGAAACGCCTCGGGCGGACATCGCGGCGCTGCTCCGGGCGGTTCGTTGGCGGTGGGCGGCTGCCCGCCTGATGACCGCGGCGGCCCGGACGGCGGGGGCCGCCACGCTGGTCCTCGCCATCCTGCTGGGCGTCGATTACCTCCTGGGCCCGAACGACGGGGTGCTGTTTGCCGCCGGCGTCCTCGCCGCCGGCCTGACGGCAGGTCTTGCCATCCGGTTCTTTCTTCCTTTCCGGAGTCTGCCGGACGATCGCCAGGTAGCCCGGTTCATCGAGGAGCACTACCCCGAACTGGAGGATCGCCTGGCGAGCGCGGTAGCGGTCGATCCGTCGGCGTCGCCGCTCGGCCACCTCGTCCTGAACGACGCGGCACGACGAGCCAGCGGGGTGGATCCCGGCCGGATCGTGGACCGCGGCACGCTGCGGCGCGCGCTGGCGGCGGGTGTCGGTGCGAGTGCCGCGTTCGTCGCGCTGTCGCTTGCCGGCGCCGATTTCCTCGGCCGCGTCGCACAGGCCGGCTGGCTGTATGCCGCCTCACCCGGTGGTGTGGCGACGGTCGACACCGGCGGTGCCCCGGCGGCTGTCGATGCGCCGCGCGTCGAACGGATCGACGTGTCCTATGCCTATCCGGCGTACACGCACTTGGCGCCGAGGGTGGACCGCGGCGGCGGCGACGTCTTCGCGCCGGAAGGAACCGCGGTCACCATTACGGTTCATGCCGACGCACCGGTGCGCGCCGGTTCGCTGCAGTTCGCATCGGGCGGCGCGGTGACGCTCGCTTCCGCCGGCGACACCGCCCTTGCCGCGACGTTCGACGTCATGCGGGACGATGCCTATCGCGTCGCGCTCGCGGGATCGGACACCGCCGCGTCGGAATACGTTGTCCGGGCCATTCCCGACGAGCCGCCGGTCATCGACATTCGCCGCCCGGCGGGCGATCGCGAGATCACGCCGGTCGAAGAGGCGGTGATCGAAGCCCGCGCGGAGGACGACTATGGCCTGCACGAACTGGAACTCGTTTACACCGTCGGTGGCCGTGACCCGCAGCGGGTGAATCTGCTGGGTGAAGAGCCGGCGGCGCGGTTCACCGGCGCCCACACGCTTCCGGCCGAACAACTCGACGTCACGCCGGGGGACATCGTCAGCTATTACGTACGCGCCCGTGACGGGAATCCGCGCCGGACCCGGGAGGTGCGTAGCGCCATCTACTTTCTGACGGTTCGGCCGTTCGCCCGCGAGTACCGGGTCTCCATGGCGCGGTCGGGAGCCGGCATGGACGCCGACACGGTCCGCCGCCTTGCGGAGATGCAGAAGGAACTGGTCGCCGCCACGTGGCGGATCGATCAGGAGGCGGATCGGTCGCCGTCACCTGCCGTACGGGACGATCTCACGTCGCTCGCCGACGCGCAGGGCGAGTTGCGGGAGCGGACCCTCGGCGCCGCGGCGCAGATGCTGCAACGGGGACGATCGCAGGCGGAGCGGGACGCGCTGGCCGCTGCGGTGGCGGCGATGGAGCAGGCCGAGGCGCAGCTTCGGATTGGGTCCGCGGCCGACGCGCTGCCGCCGGAACTCGACGCGCTCAACCAGCTCCACCGCGTCGAGGCGGCGATCCGGCGGATGGAACTCTCGTTCGGACAGGCCCAGGGACGTTCGGCATGGTGGCGACCCCAGGAGGATCTCTCCTCGCTTTTCGATCGGGACCTGCGCCGCGAACAACAGACGAATTACGAAGCGCTGAATTCGTCGTCGGCCGACGATGGCGCGGACGAGGAGAGCGACGCATTCCGCCGCGTCCGCGAGCTGGCGGCGCGGCAGGAAGCGTTGAACCGGGCGCAGGCGGACCTGGGCCGCCGGCAGGACGAGATGAGCGCCGAGGAAGCGGCGCGCATCCTGGCCCGCCTGACGCGGGAGCAGCAGGAGTTGCGGGAACGGGCCGAGGCGCTCGAACGCGACCTGCGGCAGCGGATCGACGGCGCCGGCAGCGGTGACGGAGCCGCCGACGGAATGTCGGAAACCGCCCAGGCGCGCCGCGCGCTCAGTCAACTGCAGACCGAAGTGCGTGCGGCGGAGCTCTCGGCCGAATTGCAGGCGGCGGAAGCGATGCGCCGCCGACTCGAGGCGGGTGGCCAGTCGGGCGGCGGCGAGGAGGACGACGAGTCGCGCGATGGCGCCGAGGGGAACGCGGAAGGGCGTCGTGGAGCGGGCGGTTCGGAGGACCTGCGCGCGGCCCGGCGCGATGCCGGTGGAGAAGAGCAGGGCGAAGGTGGCGCGAGCCCCATCGGCGCGGCGGCCCAGGCTCTGCTGCGGCAACTCGAGGCGTCGCCTGGCCTCGAGGCGGCGCTCCGCGCAACCCGCCCCGGGGCGGTGGAGTCACTTGAGTGGTGGGCGGAACACCGGTTCTCCGGAAGCGCCCCGGGAACGGAGGCGTTCAAGCAGGACTACGCCGACTGGGAGGTTCTTCGCGCCGGCCTGCGAGCGGCACTCGAGGCGATCGCCGCCGATCGGGCCGGCGCCCTGCAACGCGCCCGGCGCGAGGGGCGGCTTGACGCCGGCGCGGGCGACGCCGCACCGGAGGGGTACGAGACGGTCGTCCGGCGGTACTATCGCGCCCTCGCGGCGCCGGGCGCGGGGGCGGGCGCACGCTAGCGCGTGCCCAGATGCAACTCGGTCTGACCATTCCGTGGTGGGGCATTGCCGCCGCCATTGCCGTAGCGGGAGGACTCGCCTGGTGGGCGTACGCGCGCCCGCCGGTCGCGTTGACGCCGGGGCGCCGCGCCGCGCTCACCGCGCTCCGCCTGGCCGTGCTGCTTGCCGTCGTGTTCCTGCTGCTGCAGCCGGTGAGGACCGAGCCCGCGCCGCCCGGCGGCGTGGTTGCGCTGCTGATCGACGCCTCGCGGAGCATGGCGATCCCTGACGCCGACGGTGTGTCGCGCATCGAGCGCGCGCGCGCCGTCGTCCGCGAGACGCTGCAACCGATGCTTGCTGACACGGCGTTCGGGACCGAGACGATCGACTTCGACGACTCGGACCTTGCCGGCGCGCTCCAGGGTGTCGCCGAGAGGCTGGACGGAGAGGATCTGGCGGGAGTCGTTCTTCTGACCGACGGCGTCGACGCCGGCGAGGGCGACGCGGTGGCGGCGGCGGCGCGGGTCGGCGCGCCGTTGCAGGTTGTCGGCATCGGCGAGGAGGCGGCGGGCATCGATCTGGAGGTGGCGGGATTGACGGCCGGGGAGGCGGTGGCGCCCGGGTCGCTGATCGACCTCACGGCGACCCTCGTTGCGCATGCCGGAGGCGGCGGTCGGGAGGCGCCGCGGGCGGCAGGCGTTCCGGCTGGCGCGGCCGGAGCCAGGCTGCGCCTCCTCGAGGACGGCCGTCTGCTCGAAGCGCGGGCGTTCACGGCGCCGGGGGGGGAGACACCGGCCGTCGAGCGGTTTCGGGTGCCGGCCGATCCGGACAGGCCGATCGTCTATACCGTCGAGGTTGCCGGAGACGCGGAGGATGCCGTTCCGGGCAACAACCGGCGGAGCGTGCTCGTGCCGCCCGCCACGCGGGAGCGCCGCATCCTGATGGTCGAAGGGGCGCCGGGCCACGAGCACAGCTTTCTGAAGCGGACCTGGCAGGCGGACCCTGGCCTCGCGGTGGATGCGGTCGTGCGGAAGGGCCAGAACGATCGGGGCGAGCAGACCTTCTACGTGCAGGGCGATGCCGCGCGCACCGCCGCGCTCGCCGGCGGCTATCCGCGTGCAGGCGCCGATCTCTTCCGGTACGACGCGGTGGTGTTCGCCAACATCGAAGCGGAGTTCTTCCGGCCGGAACAACTTGACCTGACGGCGTCGTTCGTCGGCGAACGTGGCGGCGGCCTCCTGCTTCTCGGTCCGTCGACACTGCGCCGCGGCGGGTATGCCGGATCGGCGATCGAGCCGGTACTGCCGGCGGAGCTGGTCGAGCGACTCGGCCTGTCGTCCGTCGACGACATCGCGGGGACGAACAACGTGCGGATGACGCCGACCGACGAGGGGTTGGCGCATCCGATGCTGCGGCTCGCCGGCACGGCGGACGAGACGCGCGCCGCGTGGGATGCGGTGCCTCCGCTCGGCGGAAGCGTTCGACTCGGGCCCGTGCGCCCCGGCGCGGCGGTGTTGGCGGTCGCCCCGCCGGCGGGAGGCGAACGGTTCGAGCGTCCGGTGATTGTCGCGCAGCGTTACGGCGCCGGACGGTCGATGATCTTCGCCGGGCGCGGCGCCTGGCGCTGGCGCATGCAGTTGCCGAGCGAGGATCGGACGTACGAGACGTGGTGGGGACAGGCGGCGCGCTGGCTGGCGGCGGGGGCGCGTGAGCGGCTCCACGTCACGGCGCGCGTGGCGGGCTGGCCCGACCGGCGCGTGGAGGTCTCGGTCGACGTCCGCGACGAGCAGTTCCGGCCGGTCGAGGATGCCGAGGTGACGGTGGTCATCACCGACCCGTCGGGAGCCGTGCAGGAAACGCCCGCGTCGCCGACCGGGGAGCCGGGACGCCATGCGGCGTCAGCCGGGCCCGGCGTCGTCGACGGCGTCCACGTGGTGGAAGTGACGGCGACAGGCGGCGGAAACCCGGTGGAGCAGGCCCGCACCTGGGTGCTTGTGGGCGGCGCCGATCCGGAGCTGGCGGAGCCCTGGCTACGCCCCTCGCGCCTCGGGCGGATCGCCGAAGCGGGCGGCGGGATGTACTTCGACGCGTCCGCCGTCGCGGGGCTGCCGGCGCGGTTGCAGGAGACGGCGCCACCTCCGGCGAGGCACGTGACGCGTCAGATCTGGCATCATCCGCTGGTGTTTCTGTTGCTCGTGACGCTGCTGGGTGCGGAATGGACCCTGCGCCGCGTCTGGGGGATGCGGTGATCTGCCCGCAGTGCGGACAGGAGATCGACGACGACGCGCTCGTCTGCTACCGGTGCGGAGCCGCGACGGGCGAGCGTGAGCGCGAGCCGGCGGACCTCGACGAGAGACGGGACCCGCGCCGGTGGTCGCCGATTCTGCTGGCTATCATTCTCGTCTGCAGCGTGCTCTTCTTCGCCGGCCTGGCGCTGACGGGCCGGCCGGTCGCCCCGATCGTGTGGGCGATGCTCGCGGTCGCGGCCGGCCTTCTGGCCTGGCGGTTGCGCCTCCGCTAGGAAGCCGCCCGGGCGACATCCGGCTGTCGAGCGTTAGCCGCGGGCGCCCAGGGGAACGTAATCGCGTGCGTCCGGACCGGTGAAGATCTGCCGCGGACGGGCGATTCTCTGTTCCTTGTCCCCCATCAGCTCGTTCCACTGCGCCACCCAGCCCGGAGTGCGGCCGATGGCGAAGAGCACGGTGAACATGGCGGGATCGAAGTCCATCGCTTCGTAGATCAGTCCCGAGTAGAAGTCGACGTTCGGGTACAGCCGGCGCTGCACGAAGTAATCGTCTTCCAGCGCGATCCGCTCCAGCTCGATCGCGATGTCCAGCAGCGGGTTGCGTCCGGTGACCTCGAACACTTCGTAGGCGGTCTTCTTGATCACCGTCGCCCGCGGGTCGTACGACTTGTAGACGCGGTGGCCGAAGCCCATCAGCCGCCCCTCGCCGTTCTTCACGGACTGTATGAAGTCCGGAATGTTCTCGACCGATCCGATCTGGCGCAGCATCCGGAGCACCGCCTCGTTCGCCCCGCCGTGCAGCGGTCCGGACAGGGCCGCGGTGGCGCCGGCGAGCGACGAGAACGGGTCCGCTTCGGAGCTGCCGATGCCGCGCATCGCGCTGGTGCTGCAGTTCTGCTCGTGGTCGGCGTGCAGGATGAAGAGGATGTCCATCGCCCGTTCGAGCACGGGATCGGGGGCGTAGGGCTTGTCCTCCTCCTGGTAGAGGACGCTCAGGAAGCGGCCGACGTAGTCGAGCCCGTCGCCCGGGGTGACGAACGGCCGTCCGCCGCTGCGGCGGCAGGCGCAGGCGGCGACTCCCGGCACGAGCGCGACCAGGCGCGCCATCTGCTCCCGCCGCACTTCGGGATCACGCACCCGCCTGGCGTCGGGGAAGCAGGTCGAGAGAGCGCCCATCGTCGCGAGGAAGATCCCCATCGGGTGGGCGCCGTCGTCGAAACCGGCCATGAATGCTTCCACGTGCCGGTTGAGCGGCGAGCCGGCGTGGAGAGCATTCCGATCCAGGTCGGCCGTCCACGCGTCCAGCTCCGACGGTGTCGGCAACTCGCCGTTGATCAGCAGCCAGGCCGTCTCGACAAACGTGCTCCGCTCCGCAAGCTGCTCGATGGGATAGCCCCGATAGCGGAGGATTCCCCTGCCGCCGTCGATGAAGGTAATCGCGCTGCGGCAGTTGGCCGTATTCAGGTAAGCCGGGTCGTACGTCATCATCCCGAACTCGTCCGGGTCCACCTTGATCTTGCGCAGGTCAATCGCCCGGATGGTGCCGTCAACGATCGGTACTTCGTACTGCTTCCCGGTCCGGTTGTCGGTAATGGTCAGCGTGTCGCCCATGTCAGCCTGTTGCCTTCCTTCCGTAGTCGGTCTCAGTTGCGGCCTCCGCCACCGTCCGTCTCCCAACCGCCGCCGCCGTCCTCCATCGATTCGGCGTCCGTCGGCGACTCGCCGGGCACGCGGTAGCGCCCGTCGAGCCAGTTCTGCAGGTCGAAGAGGCGGCAGCGTTCACTGCAGAACGGTCGCCACACTGGATCGACCGGCCGCTTCCGGCAGTGGACGCAACGCGCATCGCCCGTCACGCCCCCTCCCCGGAGGTCGCCTCGTTCGACCGCCCCGCGGGCGTGGCCGAACGGAGCCGGTTGCCGCGGGATTGTAGATCGGCGCGTCGCCGGCCGTCAGGTGCCGGGGGCGAGAGTGCGGGTTCGCCGGCCGTCGATGCGGGCCGGGCCGGCGCCGGCTTCGCGGGCTCGCACCGGATGACGCGGCCGAGCAGCCGCTCCAGCGGTCCCGCATTCCGCTGCGCGGCCCACAGCTCCAGCTCCGTATCGCCGGCCGGGGTCAGGTGCAGGACGCAGTCCTGCTGGCCGAGGACCACCTCGATCGACGCCACGCTCTGCGCGTGGCTCCGGTCGAGTCCCTCGGCGACGCGCAGAATCGCCGCGAGCGTCCTTACGGTGCGCCGCATCCCACCCGGCAGACTGCCGAACTCCTCGTGCGACCGCTTCGGAAGTCCGCGCCGGTGATACCGCGCGGCGAGCGCCATGACTTCCACTTCGCCCGGCTCGAAGCCGCGCAGATCGCCGTTCCGGATGAGGTAGTACGAATGCCGGTGATGCCGCGGATAGCTGATGTGAACACCGACGTCGTGCAGCATCGCCGCGTACTCCAGCCATTCACGCGCGCGCACGCCGAGGCCGTGCAGCACCGCCGTCTGATCGAACAGGGCCAGGGCCATTCGCACTACCTGCTGCGTGTGGGGTTCCTCGACGCTGCAGCGGTCGGCGAGTTCGACGACGCTCCGGCGCCGGATGTCGGGGAACTGATCCACCCGGGCGATGTGGGCGCGGTTGCGATCGATGTAGTCGAGCGCGAGCCCTTCCCGGAGCGCCAGATCGCAGAGGGTCAGCTCCCGCGCTTCGAGCAGGCGGAGGGTCGTGCTGAGAAGGATGGAACCGGCTACCGCCAGGTCGGCGCGGCGTGGATCGAGTCCCGGGATGGCGATGCGCCCCGGCAGGTCGAGCGCCGTCAGTTCCTTCCGGAGTCGCCGGATCTGTTTCGCCGGCACGCGCAGGTTCCGGAGCTCGTCGGGTCGGTCCTCGCGCGCGGCGCCCGCTGCGAGGGCGCCGAGGCTGAGGATGGTGCCGGAGGTGCCGATCACCCGGTCGAAGCCCTGTTCGCGGATCTTCGTGACGACCGGAGTCAGTTCCGTCATGATGTGGCGGACCATCCGGCGCTCGTCGCGTTCGGTGATCGGATCGCTCCGGACGAAGCGCTCGGTCAGCCGGATTACGCCCAACTTCAGGCTCTCCGCGACTTGTGGGCGAGACGCCCGGCCCAGGGTCAGCTCGACGCTGCCGCCGCCGATATCGATTACGACCGCGGCGCTCCCCGCGACGTCCACGCCGTAGACCGCAGCGCGGTGAATGAGGCGCGCTTCTTCACTGCCCGAGATGACGCGGGTCTGAATGCCGGTTCTCTGCAGGATCTCGCCAAGGAATTCCCGGCCGTTCTCCGCTTCCCGGACGGCGCTCGTCGCACAGCCGATCACCTCGTCGACGTCGTGCGAGTCGGCCAGGCGCTTGTACTTGGCCAGTGTCAGGAGCGCGGATCGCATCGTCGCCTCGGTCAGGGCGCGGCCGCCCAGGCCGCCCGCCCCGAGGCGCACCATCTCCTTCTCGCGGTCTACTACCTCGAACGAGTGATCGTCGCGGACCTGCACCACGATCATGTGGACCGAATTCGTGCCGATGTCGATGGCGGCGATACGCACTGGTCAGTAACGAAGGGGCGGTCTTGTGACGCGGCGGGTCCGCTTCGGTATAATCTCTTGCTTTCCCGAAACAGCCTTGCTGGCCGGGGGCATCCTACCATGATCGGTTCAGTCGGACCGGAGCGCGGATGACGGTAACGCACCCGCTGAAAGCGCCCGTCGAACGGCGTGTCCGCGCCCTGGTCAAGTCGATTCGGCCGATGCTGGCGGGCGAGGTCGAGCCGCTGCATCAATGCCGTGTCGCCACCCGGCGGCTGCGCGAGCTGTTGCCGTTATGCGAGGCGGAACTGACCGGGCGGCTGGCGGCCAGGGCGCGCCGGCGCGCCCGCGGACTGGGACGCGCGCTCGGTCCGGTTCGCGAACTGGACGTGGCGCTCGGGATCGTGCTGGAACTGGAGCAGGAGGGGCGCGTGCGTCCCACCGGCGCGGCCCGACTGCGGCAGAGGGTCCGCGAGGAGCGGGACCGGCAGCGCCAAAGGATGTACGCCCGGCTGAAGCCGGCTGCGCTGCGCAAGGTCGAGCGGGACGTCACCGAGGTGCTGAAGGCGATCGGGCTGCGCGAGGCGACCAACGAATGGGCGCTGGTCCTTTCGAGCCGAATCGAGCGGCGGGCCGAGCGCCTGCAGGAGGCCGTAACGGACGCCGGGCCGATGTACGTTTCGGAACGCGTCCACGAAGTCCGGATCGTCGGCAAGCAGCTTCGCTACGCGCTCGAGCTGGCGGTCGACACCGGCGCGGCGGGTGCGGCGACGGAACAGACCGTGAGTACGGTCGCTGGCTTGAAGCAGTTGCAGGAGACGCTCGGGCGGTTGCACGACCTGGAGATCCTGCAGGGTCTGCTGCGCAGCATCGAGTCGCCGATCGGGCGCAGGGAAACGTGGGCGTCGCAACTCGACGCGCTGGACCGCGACCTGACGGAGGAGTGCCGTCGGCTGCACGGCCAGTTCGTCGTCGGGCAAGGGAAGCTGCTCGACATCAGCCGGCTGGCGACCCGGCTCGCTTCCCGCATCTGGAGTGACCATGGCGGCCGCTCCACGGGCGGGCGCGTGCTCAAGATGACGCTGGGCGGCGCCGAGGTTCCCAGGGCGTCGCACGGCCGGCGCTAGCGCGCCCCTGGCGGGCGGATTGGACGTCCCGCTGACCCAGCAGACCCCGAGGCTGCCCTAACCGCCCTGCAGGAGCCAGCCGGCGGCCGCGCCGGCCAGGATCAGCCAGGTCGAGTTCGGTCGCTTCCATAGCAAGAGTCCGGTCGCGGCCGCGGTGATGGCCGCCGTGGGCAGATCGACCACGGCCGTGCGGGCGAGCGCCCAGGCGACGGAGCCCATCAGACCGAGCGAAGCCACCACCACGCCGTCGAGAAGGCCGCTCAACAGGCGCGACGCCCGCAACTTCGGGATCAGCGGCTGACTGAGCGCCACGAAAACGAACCCGGGTGCGAAGATCGCCGCCGTCGCGAGCGCCGCTCCGCCCCAGCCGCCGAGCAGGTAGCCGATGAACGTTGCTGTCGTGAAGACCGGTCCCGGTGTCACCTGCCCGACCGTTATCGCGTCAATCAACTGCTGATCGGTCAGCCACCCCCAGCGCTCCACGAGGTCGGCGCGCAGAAACGCCAGCAGGACATAGCCGCTCCCGAACAGCACGGACCCCACCTTGGCGAAGAACAGGGTCAGCCGGGTCAGCGTGAACGGCAACTCGGACGTGGCGGCGGCTGCTGCTGCCTGCGCGGCGACCTGGCCAGCGCCGGCCGCGGCCGCCGTCAATGCAGCGGACGCAACCGCCCCGGCGCGGGGGCCGATCGCGAGGGCCAGCCCCACGACGGCTCCGGCGGCCAGCAGCAGCAGTTCGTTGACGCCGAGGACCGACAGCACGAGAACCGTCCCGCCGATCAGTCCGAGCGCCACGCCGCGGACGGCGCTCACGCTCAGCTTCACGATCGCCTGCGCCACGATGGCAATGACGACCGGACCGATGCCGTACATCAGCCAACCCACCTGCGGTGTATCGCCGTAGCGGGCGTAACCCCAGGCGATGGACCCGACAATCAGGGCGGCCGGGACGATGAACGACACCCCCGCGACCAGCAACCCGGGGATCCCGCCGTGCCGGTAGCCAAGATGAATCGCCAGCTCGGTCGAGTTGGGACCCGGGATGAGGTTGGTGGCGGCGACCAGATCGAGGAACTCGCGGTCCGTGAGCCAGCGCCGGCGGTCCACGACTTCGTCCCGCATCATCGCGATGTGCGCGGCGGGGCCTCCGAAGGCGATGATGCCGAGCCGCAGGAACAGCCCCGCCAGCTCGGTCAGCGGTACGCGCGGTGGCGCCACGGGATCCTAGAGGCTGTCCAGCAGGACAGACGGGTCGAACTCGTCAATCTGAACCGGGCGCATTCTGGGCAGCGGGCCGTTCTGGAATGCCCGGGCATCCGTTTCGAGATCGAAGATGTCCAGGTTCGGCATGTGCGTGTAGTCGGCGGCGAGGTACTCCCTGAATGCGAGGACGCCGATGTGGCGCTCGTCGTTGGTTCCGAGGGCGGCAAGAGAGGAGCAGAAGTCCTTGTCGTGACTCAGCAGCAGGACGTCGCCGTCGCGCTTTTCCAGCGCCGAGAGCGTCTTCTGGATTCCCTCGTCCACCACCTTGCGGCCATCTCTCCCGGTCAGCAGGATCGGCCGGAAGTGGCAGGCAAGCAGCGCCTGCACGAAGGGCCACGGGACGGTCGCTTCCGGGCGGACGTTGATGAAGAACATCGCCTTGGCGGAGCGTCCACCCCAAAGCCCTTCGGCGAAGCGAAAGACCGTTTCCCACCGTGGCCGATCCTCGGATTGCGGCGGACGGTTCAGGATCGTGCTCAGCGTCCCGTCGACGTTCTCGCCGTCGACCAGGACGTACACGTCGTGTCGCGTTTGACCGCTGGTAGAGAGCACAAACTCACTTCCTTTCTCGCATTGCCTGTCGTCCGGGATCGCAAATCTACCACGCCCGTCCAGACGCGACGGGTGCCGCGCCCGTGGGCGAGCCTGGAAGCCCGGAGCGAACACGGGGTTCTACTCCGGGCGGCTACAGCTCACGGATGCCGTGGCTGCGGACGAGGAAGTAGGCCGCTATCGCGACGAGCAGGCCGCCGTTCATGGCGATGACCGTTGCGGTCGGCAGGAACGTGGTCAGCCAGCCGCTGACGAGGCTGCCGATTGGCATGCCGCCGCGGAAAGCCATCAGGTAGACGCTCATCACCCGCCCGCGCAGTTCGTCCGGGACGGTCAGTTGCACCAGCGATGCCGTGAGCGAGAAGACCACCAGCAGGGCCGCTCCCGCCTGCACCAGCAGCGCGTAGCTGGCGAGGGTGAGCGGCAGCAGGGCGAACGCCGCGATGGTGGCCCCGAACACCCCCAGCACGCAGAGGAGTGTCGCCCCCATCCGTTCGAACTTCCCGAGCCAGGCGACGATCAGCGCGCCGAGGACGGCGCCGATGCCGAGGCAGGTCATCATCCGGCTGAGCGTCTCCGGGTCGCCGGCGAAGACCGGCAGAAAGGCGCGGATCGGCAGGCCGAGCGAGGTCGTGCAGGCGGCGAGGATCGTCAGGCCGAGGAAGACGCCACGGCTGACAAAACGGAGCCCGCCCTTGATTTCCTCGCTCATCGGTTGGCGGTTCGCGCGGTTCGGCGGCGGGAGCTGCATGAGCGACAGGACGACTATCACCACGAGGAACGAGACGCTGTTCAAACCGAAGCAGGCGGCGAGGCCAAGCGTCGTGAATACCAGTCCGCCAATGAACGGGCCGACGGATTGCGCCAGGTTGAACTGGATGGAGTTCAGCGCCACCGCGTTCGGCAGCGTGTGCCGCGGGACCAGGGCCGGGATGATCGACTGGAACGCCGGTCCGCCAAACGCCTGCGCCAGTCCGGTAGTGAAGGACAGCGCGAGAATGTAGGGCACGCGGACCGTGTCGGCGAGAACCAGAGTCGTCAGGACGACGGCGCAGACCATCTGGATCGCCTGCGATGCCATCAGCAGATGGCGCCGGTCGTACCGGTCGGCCGTCACGCCGCCGATCAGCGTGAAGAGCAGGAGCGGCACGGCCCCGACAAACGTGTCGAGTCCCAGGTAGAACGCCGACCCTGTCAGGTCGAAGATCAGCCACTGCTGCGCGAAGCGTTGCATCCAGGTGCCGACGGCGGAGGTGAACGCCGCGGACCAGAGGTTGCGGAAGTCCCGGAACGTGAAGGCGGCGCCCAGGCGGAGCAGCGCGCCGCGCAGGCCGCGCCCTGCAGGCGGGGCCTCATCGGGGGACGCGGCGGGATCCGCGTCCCGGCCTACCGGTTCGGCCACGAAATGTAGAGCCCTTCACCCAGGAAAACGATGCTGGTCCAGAGCGCGGTCGCGTGGCGGTGCAGCGCAAACGGCCCGACTCCCGCCATCGTCATCCCGACGACCGTCAACTGGGTCGTCGTGAGCGAGGTGAAGGATCGCATCAGCAGGTAGCACGCGGCGACGACGCCGAGCGTCAGCCCGAGGTTGATGTAAACGGCGCCGAGCGACTGTCCAGGTTCGCGTTCGAACGCCTCGCCGCACGCCGAACAGCGCTCGTGCAACTGGGTTGCCGACTTGAAGAGCCGTCCGTAGCCGCAGCAGGGGCACCGCAGCCGACATCCGCGCAGCAGCACGACGACAACCTCGCGGAGCACGGAGCACCCCCTGTGGCGGTCATGTTAACACCGCGCCATCAACGGCCGGCGCCGCGCGATGCGCGCCGCGCGTCCCCGCCGCTCAGCGCTTCCTCGAGCAGCGCCTCGGTTGTCGTCAGGGGACCGTTCAGGTAGTGGATCATCGGCGCGAGGACCATGAAGTCGCGCAGGAGCGAGGCATAGAAGCGGGGACTGGTCGCGAAGGCCGGTTCGTAGGCCCGCCCCGCGAGGTACTGCTTCAGTCGGAGCAGGTCGGCTGCCGGGTGGTCCGCCGCGTATCCGCGTGGCGTTCGCTGCAGCCGCTCGCCGTCCAGTTGGCCGAACGTCTCCCGGAACGGAGGCGCGCCGACTATCGCGCGCAACTGCCGATGGTGCCCGGCGATATAGGTGCGCAGCTTGGCGAGTTGCCGCGGCTGCGGCCGGTACAGTCCACCGCCGGCGAACACGCTGTCCGGTGCGACATGCACGTAGAGCCCGGCGCCCTCGTGCTTGGCCAGGTCCCGATGCGGGAAGATCGCCGCGACGTGCGTCTTGTACGGCGTCTTGTCGGGCGAGAAGCGTGTGTCGCGGTAGATTCGGTAGATCGACCGCTTCGGTTCGGCGATGAGGTCGGGGGCGAAGGCGGGGAGGTCGAGGGCCAGTTGCTCCACCAGGGCCACCATGGGGGCGCGGACATGTTCTTCGTAGCGGGCGCGGTTGGCGTTGAACCACTCGCGCCGGTTGTTCCGCTTGAGGGCGCGGAGGAACGTGAGTGTCTTCGGCGAGAAACAGGGTGTCGACATGGACTGGTTCCGGTCGTCAGCGTGATGATCGAGCCCGCCCGCGGGACGTCCGGCCGGGCTTCGGGGTACGGGAAGACGGGGCGACGAAGCGAACTCTCGGTGTGAGCGACCAGTCGAACCGGTCGAGTCCGTCGGGGCCGAGGCGCTCCACCTCCGCGCGGACCCGCGCCGCCTGGGCCAGCAGGTCCGACACGTCGACTGTCTGGCACGCCGGCGCAAACGGCCGCAGGTAATCCGGTCCCCGAGTCAACATGTGCATCGCGCCGTGATGGTTCTCCCGGCCGATGTGGTACATCGCCACGCCGACCTGCAGGATTCCCTGATAGAGCCGTCGCACTTCGCGCGCCTCCGCGCGCCACAGGTCCTCGAGCGTCTCGTGCTGCTCGAAGAACTCACCCCGGTTGAACTGCGCCACACCTTCCAGCAGCAGCCGCGGCGGCGGCTCGTTGCACCACCCGTTCGCTTCCATCGGCCCCGGATTCTAGCCGTAACGCGATACGATGCGCCGCGATGCAGTACGTGTACCTGCACGGCTTCGCGTCGTCTCCAGCCTCGTCGAAGGCGGTGTACCTGGCGGCACGCTTCGCCGAGGCAGGTTCGGTGCTCCACCTGCCCGACCTCAATGAACCGGATTTCTCGACGCTGACGGTGTCGCGCATCATCGCCCGGGCGTCGGCGCTTGCCGCCGAGCTCCCGCCCGGTCCGATCACGCTCTTCGGATCGAGCCTGGGAGCGTTCGCCGCGCTGCATGCGGCGGAGCGGCAATGCGGCGGCGACACCCACCCGATCCGCCGGCTCGTACTCCTCGCCCCGGCGTTCGATTTCGGACAGGTGGCGATCGGGGAGTTGGGTCCGGAGGGGATGGCTGTGTGGCGCGACACCGGCTGGTGGGAGCTGACGCACTACGCCACCGGTGCGGCCGCACGCGTCCACTACGAACTGTTCGCCGATGCCGGGCGGTACGATTCATTCGCCGTGCAGCAGACCATCCCCACCCTCGTCGTGCATGGCGACCGCGACGGGATCGTCGACCCCGGGATGGTGGCGCGCTGGGCCGAACGGCGGCCGCACGTCCGGCTGGTCCGGCTGGACGACGACCACCAGCTCGGCGCGAGTCACGAGCGGATCTGGAACGAGACCGCCCGCTTCCTCGACCTTCCGACCTGATGACCGCCGCGCCGCTGGTTTCCGTCGTGATCCCGGTGTTGCGGGATTCGGTTGAGCTGGAAGGGCTGCTCGGCAACCTCGACGACACGGTGGCGTCCGATGCGGCGGACGCCGTGGAGGTGATAGTGGTCAACGGGGCAACGGCGGACGATTCGATCGCCGCGTTGCGCAACCGGTTCCCGGCCGTGCGGTGGCTGGATGGCGCTCGCGGGCGCGGGCCGCAGATGAATGCCGGGGCGGCGGTGGCCACGGGGCGATGGCTGCTGTTCCTTCATGCCGACGCACGACTGGAGTCCGGCTGGCTGCGGGCCATTGCGGCGCTGGATCGGGAGGACGTGGCGGGCGGGGCGTTCCGGTTGGCGATTGCCTCCGGGCACTGGTTCGCGCGGGCAATCGAGCGGGGGGTCGCGCTTCGGACGAAATGCCTGCGGTTGCCGTACGGCGATCAGGGGATATTCGTACGCCACGAGACGTTCGATGCGCTCGGCGGCTATGCGCCGTGGCCGTTGATGGAGGATGTCGACCTGGTTCTGCGGCTTTGGAACGCAGGACGGCTCCGCTTTCCGGTGGAGCGCGTGCGCGTATCGGCGCGGCGGTGGGAGCGGGACGGCTGGCTGAGCCGCACCATCTCCAACCTCTGGCTGCTGGCGCGCTACGTCGCGGGCGCATCACCGGAACGCATGGCGCTGGCCTACTACGGTGAGGAGGCCGCGCTGTCAGCGGCCGGGGTCGACGGCGCGCGCGTCGCGGCGGCGACGGGCGGCGCTGTCTCGGTGATCATCCCCGCCCTGAACGAGGAGGAGGCAATCCCCGCGGTGCTGGAGGAGATTCCGGAGATCGCGGACCGGGTCGTCGTGGCCGACAACGGCTCGACCGACGCGACCGCGGAGCGGGCCCGCGCGGCGGGTGCGACGGTGGTGAGCGAACCGGCGCGCGGCTATGGAAGGGCCTGCCTCGCCGGGTTGCAGGCGTTGCCGCCTGCCGAAGACGGCGACATCGTCGTCTTTCTCGATGCCGACCGAAGCGACTATCCGGAGGAGATGCCGTCGCTGGTCGAGCCGATCCGCCGCGGCGAGGCGGACTTCGTGCTGGGCAACCGCGCCGGCGCCGGCCGCCCCTGGTCGGCGCGCTTCGGCACCGCGCTCTGCGTCTGGCTGATCAACCGCCTCTGGGGCACTCGCTACCGCGATCTCGGTCCGTTCCGGGCGATCCGCCGCGACGCTCTGGATCGCTTCGGGATGGCGGACCTGACCTGGGGCTGGACGATAGAGATGCAGGTGAAGGCGGCCGAGGCGGCCCTCCGCGTCCGGGAGGTGCCGGTCCGTCAGCGCGCCCGTATCGGGCAGTCGAAGATCTCCGGCACCGTTGCCGGAACGCTCCGGGCCGGCACCCGCATGCTCCACATCATCTGGTCGCTCCGCCGCACGCGGCAGGACCGGCGCCGCGCGCGGGACGGGAGCGGCGCGAAGTGGCGCCGCGAGCCATGACCGTCCGGATCGTCGCCTGCGGCATCGTCCTTCTCATCAGCCTCTCCGCCACCGCGTTGTTCGACGCGCGCGCCAACGCCGAGGCCTTCGTCGCGCTACTCGCCGTCGCCTCGATTGCCTACCTGGCGGCGCTCCATGCCATCGCACGGCAACCGCCGGCGCTGGACGCTCCGTCACTCATCCGCCGAACCACTCCCGGGGCGCGCACGCTGGACGTCGGTTACCCGCTGCTGCTCTGCCTGGCCCTCGCCCTGATCTGGCGCATCGCGCTCCTCACCGCCAGCCCGCTCGTTTCGGACGACGTCTACCGCTACATCTGGGATGGCCGGGTGCAGCAGATAGGTGTCAGCCCCTACGCCATTACTCCCGCGGATCCCACCGGCGCGGTCTTCCACACCGACGCGACCCGTCGCATCGATCCGGCCAGCGCTGTCCTTCCCTCCGTCTACCCGCCGCTCACGCAGCGGTTCTTTCTGCTGGTCACCTTGCTCGACGACTCCGCCCTCGCGATGACGCTCGCCGTTCTGCTGTGCGACCTGTTGATCGTCGCCCTGCTCTGGAGCTGGTTCACCGCGGCGGGACGCAGCCGCTGGTGGGTGCTGGCGTACGCCTGGCATCCGCTCGTCGCGCTGGAGGGCGCGGGCGGGGGGCACGTCGATCTGCTGGGCACGCTGCTGCTGGTCGCCGCGGCCTACGCGCTGGCATGGCGCCGGTCCCTGCTCGCAGCGGTCTCCCTGGCCGGCGCGATCGCGGTCAAGTTCCTGCCGGTTGTCCTGTTGCCGATCTTCTGGCGGCGCATCCGGCCGATCGATGCCGCGGCCGGCGCGATGGTGATAGGGCTCCTGTACCTGCCCTTCGTGACCGCGACCGGCGACTGGTTGCCGGTCGGCTCGCTCGGAACCTACATCGCCCAATGGCGTTTCAACGGTCCGCCGTTCCGCTGGATCGAGGCCGGAATCGGCGCGTACGGCGGCGTCGCCGTGGCTGTCGCCGCGGGACTCGGTGTGGCGGCGTACCTGCGCCGGACCCGACCGCACTACGATCCGGCGGCGTGGGCGTGGCCGCTGGCGGCAACCCTCTGCCTGATGCCCGCCGTCTACCCGTGGTACCTGGTCTGGCTGGTGCCGTTCCTGGTCCGGCCGGCCGCGTCGCCGCCGGTGATCTGGCCGCTGGGCGTCTGGACGCTCGCCAGTCTGGCGACCTATGTCGTCTGGACCCCGTTTCTGGCCGGCGAGGGCTGGGTGCTGCCCGTGTGGGTGGAAGCGGTGGAGTACGCGTGCGTGGCCGCGGCGGCCCTGTGGGGCTGGCGGCGCCGGCCGGCTGTCCCCGGCGGACCCGGCCAGCGTCCGTCTCCGTGGGGACGCGGTTGACAACCGCTCGGCCGTAAGGTGACGATGAACGTAGTAATGCCGGGCGCGAAACTGACGCTGGACTGCGGCGCGCCGCGACGGGAGAGAACAGACCGATGCTGATCAAGAAGGCGTCCGACATCCGCTCCTCGGAGATCACCCCGGAGCATCTCTACTGGAACCGGCGGCAGTTCATCCACGCGGCGTCGGGCGCCGCGCTGGGCGCCGCGACCGTGCTGGCGCAGTCCGATTCCGGCCTCCATGCGCAGGAGCCGCTAGGTGACGTCAGTCCCAGCCCGTTCAGCACCGACGAGCGGCAGAATTCCTACGACGAGATCACGAGCTACAACAACTTCTACGAGTTCGGTCTCGACAAGGGCGACCCGAAGCGCTATGCCGACGAGTTGACGATCGAGCCGTGGACGGTCCGCGTGGAAGGGCACATGAACCGGCCGGCGGCCGACTACACGCTGGAGGACATCCTGAGTCCGCACCCGCTGGAAGAGCGGATCTACCGGCTGCGCTGCGTCGAGGCGTGGTCGATGGTCGTTCCGTGGGTTGGCTTCCCGCTCGGCGATCTGGTCAAGCGTTTCGAACCGACGTCCCAGGCGAAGTACGTCCGGTTCGAGACGCTGTACCGCCCCGAGGAGTTCCGCGGCCAGCGCGCCCGCAACCTGGAGTATCCGTACGTCGAGGGGCTCCGGATGGATGAGGCGCTCAACCCCCTGGCCTTGATGGTGGTGGGGATCTACGGGCGGACGTTGCTGAACCAGAACGGCGCGCCGCTCCGGTTGATGGTCCCCTGGAAGTACGGCTTCAAGAGCCTCAAGTCGATCGTGAAGATCGAGTTCGTCGAGGAGGAGCCGCGGAACACGTGGAACGTGGCCATCCCGCACGAGTACGGGTTCTACGCGAACGTGAACCCGGAGGTGGATCACCCCCGCTGGTCGCAGGCGAGCGAGCGCCGGATCGGTGACTTCTTCCGGCGGCCGACGGAGATGTTCAACGGCTATGGCGAGCAGGTGGCGCACATGTACGCCGGGATGGACCTCCGCGAGAACTACTAGCTGCCACGAGCTGAGTCGCCAGGTTGACCAAGGCGCTGTCGTCCGCGCAGTGGATACGCCGAGTCAAGCCTGTTGTTTTTCTTGTCTGCCTCGTTCCCGCGGGCCTGCTCCTCTGGGACGCCTTCACGCCCGGTAGTCTTGGCGTCAACCCGATTGAGACCATCACCCACCGCACCGGCGACTGGGCGCTTCGCTTCCTCCTGATATCGCTGGCCGTCACGCCGGTGCGCTGGCTCACCGGCTGGCAGTCGCTCATCCGTTTCCGCCGGATGTGGGGACTGTTCGCCTTTTTCTATGCCTGCCTGCACCTGTCGACCTACGTCGTCTTCGATCACTTCTTCAGCGTGCCGGCGATCATCGACGACGTGATCGAGCGCAAGTACGTCACCGCCGGCATGTTCGGCTTCCTGATGCTGCTCCCGCTCGCGGTGACGTCGACGCAGGGGTGGATCCGGCGGCTCGGGCGGCGCTGGACGACGCTGCACCGCCTGGCCTACGTCGCGGCCGCGGCGGGCGTGGTGCATTTCCTCTGGCTCGTGAAGATCTCGATCTTCGAGCCGATGATCTACGGCGTGATCCTGGCCGTGCTGCTCGGCGCGCGCGTCGCGAAACGCTACCGGCCAGCGCGTGTCGCCGGTGTCCGGTCGTAGGAATTGAGGTTCCATGGGTGGCGGCTGCCGCCCGGGCCGTGTCAGAACACGTGGCGGTCCGGCTCGGGGCGCTTCGACGCGAGTCCGACCAGCGCTTCCTCGCGCGCCGAGCCGTCGATCCGCGCCGTGAGGTAGGCGCCCACCGCGGGGCCCAGCTTGAAACCGTGCCCCGATCCTCCGCCAGCCAGCCAGACGTTCTCGAACTCCGGATGCCGGTCGATCAGCAGGTCTCCGTTCCAGGTGTTCGCGTACTGGCACACGCGCGCCTCCACCAGGGGCGCGTTCCGCAACGCCGGCAGCCGTTCGGCGGCCGCAGCCCGTACCGCTGCCATCGCCCCGGCGGTCGGCATCCGATCCCCCGTTTCGGGGTCGAAGACGGGCCCGTGCTCGTGCAGGGCCACCTTCACGCCCCGCCCGTCCAGCGACGGCAGCCCGTAGGCCTCCGCCCCCCGATCGATCCACGCCGGCATGGCGGGCGGCGCGAACCGTTCGTCGCCGGCCGGCGGCCCCAGGAAGCCGACCTCCTGGCGGGTCGGTCGAATCAACGGTTCCAGCAGCCGGGGAAAGAGACGCGGCATCCACGCCCCGCACGCGAACACGAATGTGCCCGCCGAAAGGCGGCTCCCGTCGGCCAGCGGCAGGCTGGACAGCCGCGTGGCGCCGCCTGCGGCTTCGATAGGGGCTGCCGCCACCCCAAGCCGGTAATCCACGCCCTGCCGCTGGGCGTCCCGGGCCGCCAGCGCAACCGCACGCCGCGCCAGCAGGACCCCGCTTTCCGGTTCGAACAGCGCTCCCGCGTACGGTTCCACGTCGAATTGCGGAAAACGCTCGCGCAGGGCCTGCTGGTCCAGCCGTTCCAGCGCCACGCCGAGCGACTCGACGGTCCGCGCCGTCACTTCTGCCGCCGGATCGTCCGGGCGGGCGAACCAGAGCACGCCGATCCGCGCGAACAGCGCCTCGCCCGTCTCTTCGAAGAGCCGCTGCCATTGTCCGAGCGCGTCCCGCGCCCAGGCCGAGTAGAGCGCGCGGTCCCCGTAGCCCACGCGGATGATCCGCGATTCCCCGCCCGACGCCGCGCGCGGATGCCCGGTCCCGTGCGCGTCGAGCAGCACCACGGATCGTCCGGAGGCTCGCAGGCGCCGCGCCGTCCAGACGCCGAAAACGCCTGCCCCCACCACCGCCACGTCCGGAAACGCCATCCGGGGATGATAGCCGTCAGGCCCGTTCGCCGGACTCAGCGCCCGTTCAGGGGCGAAAACGGCCACTTCCCGGAAAAACGCTCGCGTTGACGCCCGGGGCATGCGATGCTACGCATGTCCTGACGGGCGGGGGAGCAGATCTGTCCCGGCGCCCGCTGCTTCGGAGTAACTCGGGAATACCAGCACAAGGTGGAACCGTAATGCACAAGCCGATCAAGTACGTCGAGAAGGGGCTGTCGGTGGCCGCCAACGGGGCGTGGTTTTTCTATGACCGGTTCAATGCGCTGAGCCAGCGGCCGTCGTTCACGCCGAACTGGTCCGACAAGCCGTTGCTGAAGTCGCACGAGAAGGTGAAGCCGCCGCTCGGGTGGCCGCGCGAGACCGACTCGCTCTGCCCCATGTGCGTCCGCGAGGCGCGGCAGGCGATCCTCGACGGAAAGAAGGACTACAAGGATCTCCTCAACGAGAAGGTGGGGGAGATCAAGGCGCAGATCGTCGAGCGCGACGGGAAGATCCTGATGGTCAAGGAGTGCCCGGTGCACGGGACCTTCGAGGACGTGATGGCCATCGACACGGAGTTCTTCAAGCATCTTGAAGAGTCGTTCCCCGGCAGCGACATCCGGGCGCACAACGACGCGAAGCTGCACAACCACGGCAGCAGCACTATCAAGTACGGACGCGGGTCGGTGCTGACGATCGACCTGACGAACCGCTGCAACATGATGTGCGATCCGTGCTTCATGGACGCCAACCAGGTGGGTTTCGTCCACGAGCTGTCGTGGGACGACATCAAGACGCTGCTCGACAACGCCATTTCGATCAAGCCGAAGCGGCAGATGTCGGTGCAGTTCTCCGGCGGCGAGCCGACCATCTCGCCCTATTTCCTCGACGCGGTCCGCTACGCCCGCAAGGTCGGCTACAACAGCGTCCAGGCGGCGACCAACGGCATCGAGTTCGCGAAGAGCATCGACTTCGCGCGCGCCGCGGCCGACGCCGGCCTGCGGTACGCCTACCTGCAGTTCGACGGCATCGGCAACGCCGCGAACTCGCACCGCCTCGTCGGCAACCTGTTCGACGTCAAGCTGCGGGCGATCGAGAACCTGCACAAGGCGGGCGTCGACATCGTGCCGGTCATCACGATCATCAACGGGATCAACAACGAGCAGGTAGGCCGCGTCGTGCAGTTCGCCCTCGACAACCCGAAGACCATCAGCTTCCTGTCGTTCCAGCCCGTTTCGTTTACGGGACGCGACGAGGAGATCACCGACGAGCGGCGCAAGGCGCAGCGCTACACGCTGTCGCACCTGGCCCACGACGTGAAGGACCAGACCGGCATCGGCGAGCCGGCGCGCGACTGGTTCCCGATCTCGTTCATGGGGACGTTCACCGACTGGGCCGACCTGGTGCATGGTCCGGAGGAGAACTGGGGCCAGCTCAACTGCGGTTGCCACCCGAACTGCGGTGTCGGGATGGCGGTGATGATCGACAAGGAAACCAAGGAGGCAGTGCCGTTCACCAAGTTCGTCCGGGGCGAGCAGCTCGCGAAGGACATTGCCCGGGTGAACGACGCGGCGGGCGGGCGGTTCCGTTCCGTGCTCGGCATGGGGCTCGCGCTGATGCGGAACTATGACCCGTTCAACGCGCCGACCCACTTCAAGCTGACCGACCTGCTGAAGAAGTTCGACAAGACGTTCGGGGCGACCGGCAAGGACTACGGCAAGGTCTCCGGCGACCGGACGCAGGACGACATCTCGAAGCGGCGGTCGGACCGCTGGAACTTCCTCTTCGTGGCCGGCATGTGGTTCCAGGACCTGTTCAACTACGACTTCCGGCGCACCGAGCGCTGCATCATTCCGTATGCGACGCAGGAGGGGGAGATCTCGTTCTGCGCTTACAACACCGGCATCGGCTGGCGGAACATCATCGAGAAGATGCACATGACCGCCACGCTGACGAAGTGGTACGAAGAGCGTGGACGGCACGAGATCTTCGCGGGCGGCAAGCACGTCGACCTCAACACGACCGAGCACTCGCTGGTGCTCGATCCGGAGGCGGTCGCCGCCGGGGAGCAGCACGACCTCGACGATGCGGGGATCGCGAAGAACGCCCGGCAGGAAAAGCTGGCCGCCCGCGCCGCGGCGAAGGCAACCGCGAACGGCGGCAACGGCAAGTCGGCCGATCCGCAGCAGGCGGCGCACGACGCACAGATGGCAGCCCTTTATCGCCAGCACGTCCTGAAGGAGCAGCAGGAACCTCTGGTGCAGATCCAGGGCCTGAAGAGCGAGAAGAAGGGCGAGCCGGTCGGCGTCGGCTAGCTGGCCACTTCCGGGCACGCATGCGCCCTGTGGTGGCCCGCCTGGCAGCCCGTGGTGCAACCCCGCGTGACACCGAGAGCGGCGAGGCGCCCGGCTGACAAGGCGCGACGAGGGAGCATATTGGCCATATGCGACCGAGGAGCAACGCCGTTCAGCCGGGATGCATCGGCGCTCGAATGTAGCGGGGGTTTCGCCACGGGCTGCTAGTGCGATAATTGGGCCGATGCCGGTGCGCGACACACTCGATCGGCCGCTGCGCAGCCTGCGGATCTCGGTCACCGACCGCTGCAATCTCCGGTGCCAGTACTGCATGCCGGAGATGGACTACGTCTGGCTCCCGCGCGAGAACATCCTCACGTTCGAGGAAACCCAGTCGATAGTCGACGCGTTCACCGACGCCGGCGTCGACCGCGTTCGTCTGACCGGGGGAGAGCCGCTGCTCCGCAAGGACCTGCCGGAGCTGATTGCGCTGCTGGCGACCCGACCGGCGATTCGTGACCTCGCGCTGACGACGAACGGTATGCTGCTTGCCGAACAGGCGCCGGCGCTGCGCGAGGCCGGCCTGCACCGGCTGACCGTCAGTCTTGACACCCTGCGCGCCGATCGGTTCCGCACGTTGACGCGTTTCGACGGCGTCGACCGGGTCCAGGCGGGGCTCGCCGCGGCCGGCGACGCGGGCTTCACGGGTCTGAAGATCGACACGGTGGTGATTCGCGGCGTAAACGACGATGAGCTGATCGACCTGCTCGCCTATGCCCGGGAAGTCGAGGCCGAGTTGCGCTTCATCGAGTACATGGACGTCGGCGGCGCCACGCACTGGTCGATTGCCGACGTCGTGCCGCGCGCCGAGATGCTTCGGGTGATCGGCGACGCCCTCGGGCCGGCGGAAGCGATAGACGAGCCGGGGTCGACCGCGCCGGCGGATCGTTTCCGCCTGCCGCACGGGCAGACTTTCGGAATTATTTCGTCGACGACCGAGCCGTTCTGCCGGTCGTGCGACCGGAGCCGGCTGACGGCGGACGGACTGTGGTACCGCTGTCTCTACGCAAGCGCCGGCACCGATCTGCGAAAGCGGCTGCGTGAGGGGTCGACGCGAGAGGAGCTGCACGCACTGATTGAAGCGATCTGGCGGCAGCGGATCGACCGCGGCGCGGAAGTGCGTCTTGCGGCCGAGCGCCGGGAAGCGCTCGTCCCGGTCGATGTTCTCCGGCGCGAACCGCATCTGGAGATGCACACCCGCGGCGGCTAGCGGCTGATCCCGCCGGCCTGCCGGGTACCTGTTGTTACCTGTTGTCCCATTCGAACATCCCATGATTTCTGCGGTTCGGGGCACGCACGACATTCTGCCGGGAGAGACCGAGCGCTGGCAGCGGCTCGAGTCGATCGTGCGGGACGTGTGCGTGCGCTACGGCTATCGCGAAATCCGGACACCGGTCATCGAGCGGCAGGAGCTGTTCGAGAAGGGCACCGGCGAGACGACTGACATCGTGCAGAAGGAGATGTACAGCTTCGAGGACAAGGGCGGCGAACGGGTCACGCTCCGTCCCGAGGCGACGCCCAGCATGGTGCGGGCGTTCGTCGAGCATGCGCTCGAGCAGGAGTTCCCGGTCGCCAAGCTCTTCAGTTTCGGACCGATGTTCCGCTACGAGCGGCCGCAGAAGGGCCGCTACCGGCAGTTCCACCAACTCGACGTCGAGGTGTTCGGCGTGGCCCACCCGTCGGTCGACGCCGAAGTCATCGAGATGGCGGGGTCGATGGTCAAGGCGCTCGGCATCGACGATGCGGTGGTCCTGGTCAATTCGGTCGGTTGCCACACGTGCCGCCCGGGTTTCAGCCGCGCCCTGATCGACGCACTGGGCCGGCGCGCCGCGCCTTGCGGTGACTGCCAGCGACGGGCGAAAACCAACCCGCTGCGCATCTTCGACTGCAAGGTAGAGAAGTGCCAGGCCACCATCGATACGCTGCCGCATACGCTCGATCACCTGTGTGACGACTGCGACGCGCACTTCGATCGGGTGACGGGGCTGCTGGCGGCCCTCGGACTGGACTTCACGGTGTCGCACCGGCTCGTGCGCGGACTCGACTACTACACGCGCACGACCTTCGAGGTGGTCGGGGGGAACCTCGGCGCGCAGAACGCGCTCCTCGGCGGCGGGCGCTACGACGGCCTCGTGGCGCAGCTCGGCGGGCCCGACCGGCCCGGCATAGGATTCGCCGCCGGCCTCGAACGGCTGCTGCTGGCAATGCCGGCGGGGGAGGGGCCGCAACGCCCCGATACGTTCGTGGTGGCGGCGGGAGACGCGGCGCGCGAGCCGGCCCACCTGCTGGCGCGCGAGTTGCGGCAGGCCGGCCTGGTCGCGCTGGTGGATTACGAACCGCGTTCGCTCAAGGCGCAGATGAAGCGGGCGAACCGCGTCGGCGCGCGGCGGGCGCTGATACTGGGGGACGACGAGCTGGCGAGAGGCGAGGTGACGGTGCGGGAGATGGAGACGAGTGAACAGACGACAGTGCCGCGGGACGGGATCGTGCGGCGGCTGGTTGCGGAACGGAAGCAGGCATGACGACTGACTCGACAGCCACCCAGGCAACCGGGGCGTTCCCCGTTCGGACGCACACCTGCGGCGAACTGCGTCCGGCGGACGTCGGAACCGACGTGGTTTTGAACGGCTGGGTCCACAAGGTGCGCGATCTCGGAGGCGTCACCTTTCTCGACATCCGCGACCGGTACGGGATCACCCAGGTCGTGGCGCGTGACGGGGCGGAAGTGATCGCGGCGGCGAAGCGGGTCCGCCCGGAGTTCGTCGTCGCCGTCAGCGGTCCCGTGGAACGCCGCTCGGAAGAGACGCTGAACCCGAAGCTGGAGACCGGCGAGGTGGAGGTGGCGGCCCGCGAGATTCGCGTGCTCAACGAGTCGCCGACGCCGCCGTTCCAGATCGACGAGGAGACGCCGGTCTCGGAAGAAGTGCGCCTTCGCTACCGCTACCTCGACCTGCGCCGCTCCCGGATGCGCCAGAACATCGGCTTGCGGCACCGGATCGCGCAGGCCGTCCGGCAGAGTCTCGACGCCGATCGCTTCTGGGACATCGAAACGCCGCTGCTGACGAAGTCGACCCCGGAGGGAGCGCGCGACTTCCTCGTCCCGAGCCGGCTGCACGCGGGCAAGTTCTACGCGCTGCCGCAGTCGCCGCAGATCTTCAAGCAGATCCTGATGATCAGTGGCATGGACCGTTACTTCCAGATCGTCAAGTGCTTCCGCGACGAGGATCTGCGCGCGGACCGGCAGCCCGAGTTCACGCAGGTCGACATCGAGATCAGCTTCGCCGATCAGGAAGTGGTTTTCGGCGTGGTTGAGCGTCTGATGCAGGCGGTCTTCCGGGTGGTCGGCCGCGACGTCCCGGCGCCGTTCCCGCGGCTGACCTACGACGACGCGATGTCGCGCTACGGGAGCGACAAGCCAGACCTCCGCTTCGAGATGCCGCTGCACGATGTGTCCGACGCTTTCCGCGCCGGGCAGTTCAAGGTGTTCCGCGGGATCGTCGAAGCGGGCGGATCGGTCCGCGCGCTCGTCGTTCCCGGCGCGGGCGGCCAGGCGCGCGCCCAGTTGGATCAGATCGTCGACGGCGCGATCGCGGCGGGCGCGAAGGGCCTCGTCTGGGTGCGGCGGTCGGAGGACGGCGCGATTCAGAGTTCCATTCTGAAGGCGGCCGGGCCGGAGTCGCTCGAGCAGGCGGTGGCGCTGGCGGGCGCGGGAGCCGGCGACCTGACGTTGATTGCGGCAGGCAAGGGGCACGAGGCGTCCGAGGTGCTCGGCCGGATTCGCCTGCAGCAGGCAGAGCGGCACGGGTTGATTGACACGGGGAAGGTTGCCCTGAGCTGGGTGGTCGACTTCCCGCTGCTCGAGTGGAGCGAGACGGAGCAGCGCCTCGTGTCGATGCATCATCCCTTCACGTCGCCGCGGCCGGAGGATGTCGAGCGCCTCGAGGAGGATCCCGCCGGCGTGCGCGCGCGGGCCTATGACCTGGTGCTGAACGGCAGCGAGATCGGCGGCGGCAGCATCCGGATCCACGACGCCGGGCTGCAGGCGCGGATCTTCCGGCTCCTGAAGATCAGCGACGAGGAAGCGAAGGCGCGCTTCGGCTTCTTTCTCGACGCCCTGGGTTACGGCACGCCACCGCATGGCGGCATCGCGCTCGGCCTCGACCGCATCGTGGCGCTGGTCGCCGGTGAGTCGTCCATCCGCGACGTCATGGCGTTTCCCAAGACCGCCGCCGCGGTGGACCTGATGGCCGGTTCGCCGTCCGGCGTCGACCGCCGGCAGCTTCGGGATCTCCACCTGGAGGAGTAGCGTCAGGCCGCGTCCGGGACGTCTGCGGTTACAGGGACGCGCGTGCGGCGCGCAGCGGCGGGCGCCGGCGAGGCCGTCGTTTTGCCGCATCCGGGACGGCCGCGGTTACTCGGACGCGCGCGCGGCGCGCGTCCTTGACCGTTGCGCGGGGGCGTGCTACTCATTGTGCAGGCAAGCACGCGCGCCCTGGCGGGGGCGTTGGAAGTTTCGCTGGCGCGAGGCTTCTACGCGTAAGCTCCTAAGGGACGAACCGATACCTACGTCTGCCGCGACAGCATCCGTAAAGATCCCGGTTCCCGACGAGGGTCTCGAAACCCTTTTTGGCGCCAGGGACGAGAACCTCCGCCAGATTGAAGATCAGTTCGATGTCGAGATCTCGACCGCCGGCACCGATCTGGTCGTGATCGGCGACGCGAAGGGGCTCGCCCGGACCGAACGGGTCATCGATCACTTCACCGGGCTCCTGCGCGAGGGGCACACCTTCTCGCGCGAGGATGTCCGCCGCGCGTCCGAGCTGGTGAGCGACGACGTGCAGATCGATCTGCGCGACGTATTCGTCCGGACGCCGGTGCAGGTGTCGAGCCAGCGGCACGTCAAGCCGCGCAATCTGGGGCAGCGGCGCTACCTCGACGCCATCGAGCGTCATGACCTGGTCTTCGGCATCGGCCCGGCGGGGACCGGCAAGACCTACCTCGCGATGGCGCAGGCGGTCGCGTACCTGGTGGCGAAACGCGTGAGCCGGATCGTACTGGCCCGTCCGGCCGTCGAGGCGGGGGAGAAGTTGGGGTTCCTGCCGGGAGACCTGCAGGAGAAGGTGAACCCCTACCTCCGGCCGCTCTACGACGCGCTGTACGACATGCTGCCCGCCGAGCGGGTGGAACGCCTGCTCGAGCAGGGCGTCATCGAGATCGCGCCGCTCGCGTTCATGCGGGGGCGGACGCTCAACGATGCGTTCGTCATCCTGGATGAAGCGCAGAACACCACCGCCGAGCAGATGAAGATGTTCCTGACGCGGCTCGGTTACGGCTCGAAGGCGGTGGTGACCGGCGACATCACCCAGATCGACCTGCCCCCCGGCTGCACGTCGGGGGTCAAGCAGGCGTTGCGCGTGCTGCGCAACGTCAACGGCGTGTCGATGATCTACTTCACCGAGAGGGACGTGGTGCGGCACAAGCTCGTGCAGGCTATCGTCAAGGCGTACGAGGCGCTGGCGCCCGCCGATGGCGCCGCCGCCTCCGCCGCCCCGCCCGAGGCAACATGACCGACGCCGGCGCCGACGCGGGTTCAGACCAACCCCCGCCAGGCACTCCGCGGCTGCGCGTCACCGTCACCGACGGCCGCGGCCGTGTGCGGGGCGAGGCTGGTCTCCAGCGCTGGCTCGAGGATGTCGCTCCGCGCGCCGCGCGGGGCGAGGTGGCCGTGGCCCTGGTCGGCGACGCGAAGATGCGATCCCTCAACCGGCAGTTCCGCGGCATTGATCGCGCGACCGACGTCCTGTCGTTTCCGGCGGAGACCAACGGGCATCTGGGCGACATCGTGATCGCCACCGGCGTCGCCCGGCGGCAGGCGCGCGTGGCGGGACACCCCCTCGCGACCGAGTTCCGCTGCCTGGCCCTGCATGGCCTGCTGCACCTGCTCGGCTACGACCACGAGCGCGACAACGGCCGCATGGCGCGCTTCGAACGGCGCCTGCGGCGGCGCGGAGGGATTGCATGATCCCCGCCGCGTTCGCCTTCGTGCCGCTGCTGCTGTTCCTGCTCGGTTGCGCGTCGATCTATGTCGGCACGGTCGAGGCGGCGTTTGCGACCCTCATGCGCCTGCCCCTCCGTCTGGGCGCGGAACGGCGCGGCCGGCTCGACCGGCTCGGCTATCTGGACGATCCGCTCCGCCTGTTCGTCCCCGCCCGTCTGCTGCAGGGACTGGTGATCGTCGCCGTTGCGCTTCTCGCGCTGGCCAGCACGCCGCGCACCGTTCTGCCGGTCGTGGTCGTGGCTCCCGCCCTCGTCGCCTTTGTCCTGGTCTGCGGCCACCTGCTGCCGATGCTGATCGTGCGGCGCGACCCGGAGGCGGTGATCGAAGCGCTGCTGCCGTCGTTCCACGTCGCGGTGGTGCTGCTCCAGCCGATGACCCGGCCGCTGCTGCGCCTGTTGCGCGGGGCGGGCCACAAGGGGAACGGCGCGGCGGCCCGGACGAACGGCGGCGCGGTGGCGGACGACGCCGGAGACGCCGCGGGCGATCCGCGCGACGGGGTCGCCCCGCTCGACGACGAGGACGAAGCGGAGCGGGAACTGCTGCAGTCGGTCGTCGACTTCGGCGACACGCTGGTGCGCGAGGTGATGACGCCGCGGCCGGATATCGTCGCGGTCCGGACCGATACGACGCTCGACGAACTGCGCCGCGTCTTCGTCGAGGAACGCTATTCACGCCTGCCGGTCTACGAGGAGAGCCTCGACCGCGTGCTCGGTTTCGTCTTCGTGAAGGATCTCGTCGCGCTCGTCGACACCCCGGGCGGCGAGCAGGTCGTCAGTCGGCTCCTCCGCCCGGCGTACTCCGTGCCGGAGACCAAGCGCGTCGCCGACCTGTTGCGGGAGCTGCAGCGCGCCCAGGCGCAGATGGCGATAGTCCACGACGAATTCGGCGGCACCGCCGGTCTGGTGACAGTGGAGGATCTGCTGGAGGAGATCGTCGGCGAGATCCGCGACGAGTACGACGTGGAGACGGAGCCGATCGTGGACGAAGGAGCGGGCAGCTTCGTCTTCGACGGCCGTGTCGGCTTCGACGATCTGTGCGAACGGCTGGACGTCGCGATAGAGGCCGAGGGTTGCGACACGGTCGCCGCCTACCTGCTGGCCAGGCTCGGCCGCGTGCCGCAGGTGGGGGAGTCGTTCGACCTCGACGGGTTGATCGTCGACGTGCTGGACGGCGAGCGGCGCCGTGTTCACCGTGTCCGCCTGCGGCGGAAGGACCGCGCCGCGGCCGAGGCCCGCGCTGACGCATGAAGGCCGGATTCGTTTCGCTGATCGGCCGGCCGAACGCCGGGAAGTCGACGCTGCTGAACCGGCTGGTCGGGGCCAAGGTCGCCATCGTCTCGGACAAGCCGCAGACGACGCGGACCCGCATCCTGGGTGTCAGCCATCGCGCCGGCGATCCCGACCCCGCCCGCAACGGCCAGATCGTCTTCGTCGACACGCCCGGCATCCACCGGCCGATGCACCGTTTGAACGTCCGGATGGTCGATCAGGCGGTGGACACCATCGGCTGGGTGGACCTGCTGGTCGTCGTGCACGATGCCGCGTCGCGCACCGGTGCGGGTGACCGGTACGTGCTGGACCTCCTCGATCGATCGAAAGCGCCGGTGATTCTGGTCCTCAACAAGATCGACCGCATCCCGAAGCCGAACCTGCTGCCGTTGATCGACTGGTTCCGGCATCAACGGGAGTTCGACGCCATCGTCCCGATATCCGCGCTCAAGGGAGACGGGCTCGACAGCCTGGAGAAGCTGCTCTGGGAGCGTCTGCCGGAAGGGGAACCGCTGTACCCGGACGACATGGTGACCGATCAGCCGGAGCGGGTGATCGTCGCCGAGACGGTGCGCGAGAAGCTGCTGCGCCACACGCGCGCCGAGTTGCCGTTCTCGACCGCCGTGCTGGTGGACGGCTTCGAGGAGGTGCGCCCGGAAACGGCCGGCGAGCCCGGCGGGGACGCTGATCCGGCTGGCGACCCGGACGGCGATCCGGTTGGCCTGCTGCGCCTCTACTGCTCGATCGTCGTCGATCGGCCGACGCACAAGCCGATGGTGCTCGGCCGCGGCGGCGCGCGCATCAAGCAGATCGGCACGGAAGCCAGGCAGGAACTGGAGCGCTTCTTCGGAACCCGGGTCTTCCTCGACCTCCACGTCCGCGTCCGCTCCGGCTGGCGCGAGAACGACCGCATCCTCCGCGAGCTCGGTCTCGAACGCTAGCGGAGTCTCACCACGGGCTGCCGGCAGACCGGCGTCCGCGAGACGTCTTCGCAGGTGTCGCCGGCGGGGCCCGTGCTACCATTAACGGCTCTGTGAAAGACCCTGTGGGACAACGATCCGGGAACGCAATAGTCGCAACCAGCGTGGGGTACGGCCGCCTCACGGAACCATGTCATGCCGCCGCTCCGTCGCCTCGACGTCGTGCTCGACTCAGTCAAGCGACTGCAGCGGATTGGTGCGACCGCTAACCTCCTCAACCTCCTCCAGAAGCAGCATCCGGCCGACCTGGCCGAAGTGCTGACCGCGCTGACGGACGCCAACCGCAGCGCCGCCTTCAACACGCTCGTCGAACACAACCGCCGCCTCGCGATGCAGGCGCTGAGCGAGGTCGAGGTGGAGGTGAGCGCAACCCTTCTGACAGGCCGGACGCCGACCGAACTGGTTTCGCTCTTCGAGGAACTCCCGAGCGACGACGCCGCGGCGCTCATCAATCAGCTTCCGGAGCCGGTGTCGTCGGAGGTGATCGAACTGATGCGCCGCGCCGACGCGGGCGAGGCGCCGGACCTGCTGGCCTACGAGGACCAGACGGCGGGTCGGATCATGAATCCGGAGGTCTTCGCCCTGACCGAGGATCTGACCGCCGGCGAGGCCATCAAGGCGTTGCAGCAGTCGCGCGAAGTCGAGATGGTCTTCTACCTCTACGTGGTTGACGAACGCCGCCACCTGGTCGGCGTCGTCTCGCTGCGACGCCTGCTGCTGGTCGCTCCCGAGACGCCCCTCAAGCGGATCATGACGTCCGAGCTGATCAGCGCGCGGGTCGACACCGACCAGGAAGAGGTGGCCCTCGACGTGGCCAACTACAACCTGCTCGCCATCCCGGTGGTGGACGACGAGAACAAGCTGGTGGGGATCATCACGGTGGATGACGTCATCGACGTCATCAAGGACGAGGCGACCGAGGACATCCTCCGCCTGGCCGGCGTGTCGGCCGACGAGCACATCGCCACCTCGCCCTGGGAGGCATGGCGCAAGCGGCTGCCCTGGCTCGGGATCAACCTCGTCGCGGCGACCTTCGGCGCCCTCGTGATCCGCGAGTTCCAGGCGACCATCGAGCAGATCGTGGCGCTGGCCGCGCTCATGACCGTGGTGGCCAGCGTCAGCGGCAACGCCGCCACCCAGACCCTGACCGTCATCGTCCGCGGTCTCGCCATCGGCGAACTCACCTGGAGCAACTCGCGCCGCGTGCTGGGCAAGGAAGTGCTGGTGGGAATCGCCAACGGCCTGCTGCTCGGCCTGGCCGGTTCGGTCATCGCGTGGCTGGTTTTCGGCAATCCCTACGTGGGGGCGATCCTGGCCGGCGCGATGGTGATCAACCTGCTGATCGCCGCGATCTCCGCCACGCTGATACCGCTGGCCCTGCGCGCGTTGAAGTTCGACCCGGCGCTGGCCTCGGCGGTCTTCATAACGACGATGACCGACATGTTCGGGTTCTTCGCGTTTCTCGGTCTCGCCACCGCGTTCCTTCCCTATCTGCAGCGCGGACTCTGACCCCGGAGGCGGGCGGACCGTGTGCTATTCTCGGCTCTTTAGGAGCCTGTGGCGAGACCCCGCGTCGCACCCGGAGGGGCGCCACGGGCTGGTAGTGGAGGTGCCCATGTCACGCCGGAACCCTGCCGTCTGGACGTCGCTGCTCGCCTTCTCCCTCCTGATCCCCGCTGCCGCTCTCGCGCAGGACGACCTTCCCCGCACGTCGTGGGGCGCGCCGGACCTGCAGGGGGTTTGGGACTTCCGCACCATCACGCCGATGGAGCGGCCCGAGGATCGCGCCGATCAGGAGTTCCTCAGCGAAGAGGAAGTGGCCGACCTCAACCGGGCGGCCCTTGACCGGAACGCCGACCTGGCCGCCCGGCCCGCCCGGCGGACCGAGGCCGACCCGTCCGGCAACGTCGATCGGGGCGTTGACGGAGCGCCCGGTTCCTACAACAACTTCTGGTTCGACCGCGGCACCGAGGTCATCGCCACCGGCCGGACCTCGCTCGTGATCGATCCGGTGAACGGCAGGATTCCTTCCCTCACGCCGGAAGCGGAGCAGAAGCGCGCCGACCTCGCCGCGGCGCGCGAAGGGGTCGGCCCGCACACGCCTACCCCCGGCGGCTGGGTGGACGACCTCGGCGCGAACGGCCTGCAGGTGCGTTGCATCGTCGGATTCAACGCCGGCCCGCCGATGACGCCGGGCGGCTACAACAACAACATGCAGTTGTTCCAGACCGAGGACGAAGTGGTCATCTACAACGAGATGAACCACAACCCGCGGTTCATTCCCCTCGACGGCCGTCCCTACACCGGCCTGAAGCAGTGGGCGGGCGAGTCGCGCGGCGAGTGGGACGGAGACACGCTCGTCATCAAGACGAAGAACTTCCTGCGCGAGACCAGCTTCATGCGGGGCGGGGCGAGCGCCGACCTGCAGTTGACCGAGCGCTTCACGCGCGCCGGCCCCGACGTGCTGCTCTATGAGGTCACGGTCGACGATCCCACCACCTGGACCGCCACGTGGAAGTACGAGGTCCCGATGAAGCTCAATCCGGACCCCGTCTACGAGTATGCCTGTCACGAAGGGAACTACTCGATGGCGGTGATCCTCGCGGGGGCGCTGGAAGAGCAGGGCGAGCAGTAGCCCCGGGTGGCGCCGAACATGGCCGGCATCGATCCGTGGTTCCTCGGCGCCATCTTTCTGGCGGCGATGTTGTGGAGTTCTGCGCGGGGCAGGTGGCAACGCTGACGGATGCCACTGTTGTCAAGTTTTCATGCATAAAAACTTGACATAATGCTTGATTGCCTCCAAAGTGGAGGAATGGTCGGCCGCGCCAGGTCTCGCACCAGGACACGACAGGTTGCTCGCTGGGTCCGACAGCGGATCGAAAGTGGCGGCGAGCGTCTCTGGCGCTTCGACGACTTCCCCGGCGTCCCGGCTATCGCCCTTGCCCAAGCCCTCTCACGGCTGGCCCGCGATGGGACGCTGGACCGGCTGAGCAAAGGCGTCTACTACCGGCCCCGGCAAACCGCTCTGGGGAAGAGTCGGCCCAACCCCGCCTCCATCCGTAAGCTTGCGGTCACGCGCGGCACGTCCGTCTTTCCGGCTGGCATTGCGGCCGCGAACCTCCTCGGGTTTACGACGCAGAGCGCGAGCCGCGGTGAAGTGGCAACCAGCGGTAATCGGCTGCCGCGGAAGCTCTTGGGTAGCGATACGGTCGTCCATACCCGTCGGCCGGAGGCCTGGAACCGATTGACCGAAACCGACGCCGCGCTGCTCGATTTCTTGCGTCGTGGGGGCAGGACGAGCGAACTCTCGCCCGAGGAGACGGTCAGGCGCACTTTGACGCTGTGCCGCGAAGAGGGACGCTTCGGACGACTCCTCGGAGTCGCGGCCAGTGAGCCGCCGCGCGTGCGTGGCATGCTCGGCGCCATCGGCGCCCAACTCGGCGAGCGGCCCGCCGCACTCGAGCGGCTGCGCGAATCTCTCAATCCGGTCTCCCGGTTTGACTTCGGGATGCTCGGCGGCCTCGCTCACGCGGCGGACTGGCAGGCGAAACACAGCGCGGCCTTATGAGGCTGTTCGAGCATCCCGACTTCGAGCAGGGGGTTCTCGAAGCCACGGACCACTTTGCCGGACGCGCTCTGCGACCCGCCATCATCGAGAAGGACTACTACGTAAAGGAGGCGCTGCGAATCATCGCCCAAACGATCGGTGAGAAGACGATCTTCAAGGGTGGCACGAGCCTGTCGAAGGGCTGGAACCTGATCGACCGGTTCTCGGAAGACATCGACATCTTCCTCGATCCCGCGGCGTTCGAGCCCGCGCTCGACACCTCGGGGGGGAGGCGGTGGTTACCCTATGCTTGTACCAGCAGCTCGTCCATGAGGTCGTCGAGGTACACATGTGACCAGCATGCGTTCCGTAGTTCCTGACCTTGCGGACGGATATACGCGTGAATCATGCGTTTGCCAGTGCGGTTCTGAACGAGTTCCACCGCAGGCACGAAGTCAGCATCGGCACTAATGAGAACGGCGATATCGAAAAGGTCGTCGATCGCTGCCTGAATCAGGTCTGTGACCAGTGCTGTGTCCACGCCTTTCTCGATGGTGCGCCGCAGTTCCTGCCCACAATACTGACATTCGGTCAATTTTCGTCGGCACGTCGGGTTTGGGCAAGTGTAGGGGCCACGCGGCTTGCGCTCCTTGGCTGTAACACGATAGCCGGGGAATCCTCTCATGGCGTGCAAGAATCGGCGAAGCCCGCTATCGGCAGGGTTACGCGGATCGATCGACGCGTAAACGTGACAGCCGTTGTAGACGCCCTCGTCACTCGCGTGGCGTGTGAGCACATCAGTCAACTCGGAGTTCCAAGGGATCCGCGGGCGTCCAGCCCCCCGCCGTTCATGGAACTCGTTCCACGCGATCTGGAGGTTCCAGAAGTCAACCAGAATGCGAACACGCATGGTCACCCACAAAAAAACAGGGAGCCGTTTCCGGCTCCCTGGGGCTATAACGCCCGGCAGACTGCGCCGCCGGGGGAACAGAACTCATCCAGTGTACGCGTCACACGTCCAGCCCGTCAACAGTTTTGTTCTTTAGCCGACTCCAGATCTCAAGGGACAACATGTTGAGGAGAAACCTGGCAGCGTTCGGAGGCCGGGGGATCGAAAGGCGGAGCGAGGGCACGAAGACGAAGAGGCGCAGAAAGGGAACCGCGGGCCTTGCACAGCCCACCGCCAGCGCGCCGTCGGCTGGTCTCACCCATCAAGCGTTTTCGTTGCTCTGCATCCGGCCCCAGACCGTCGGTAGTCCTGGCAACCCAGGAATCGCCGGCTGTCCACGACCTTCATGGGTTTGGGCACTCGGCACCCGCAGAGTGGAACCTCCCAGCCGCATCGGGGGTCGTGACACCGGCTGAGCCCATCGCGGTCGCGGACCATGATCCCAATGCCGCACTTCTCGCAGGGAAGCTCCTTGTGTCCACAGTAGTCGACCTGTCTCCGCCCGTAGCTTGTGCAACTGACGAAGCGGCCATGGCTGCTGTTTCTGAGAACCAGTGTTTCATCGTGCGTCCCATCAAGCTCGCAGGTGGGACAGGGCTCGCTCGGTCGAATGGGCTCCAGTAGTTCGATGAGCTCTTCTTCGCTCACGTCGTACTCGCGGCGCTCGTTGCGCCAGAGGGTGTGTCCCCAGAGCGATCGCTCTTCGCCGCTGCTGGTCAGGAGCAGGTACGTCTTACGGCGTGCTCGAGTGAGTACGACGTAGCCGATTCGGTGCTCCTCTTCGTCCTCACTGAGCCGACCCCGAATCGGGGCCAAGGCTTCATCGAGGGCGCGTGCCTCGGCCTGCTCGGCCGCTGTTCCGGGTCCGCCGTCAAGCACGACGGTGTAGTCGGCTTCGCGTCCCTTTGCCTTGTGCACGGTAGCGAAATCGATCCTGACTCCAGCCTGAGACGCGGCCGCGCGGACGGCGGCGTGCTCGAATCCCTGCTGCTTGCGGGCTTGTTGGTCTGCCGCTCGTCGTAGCTCGGCCGGCGACTCTCCCCACAGGTAACGCGGGAGCCTCGCTGGATTCGTGTCCCAGTCCCGCAGAAGGGTGGTAATGCGCGCGTCGAGACTCAATGCACGGTCGATCAACCCGGCATTCTGGCGGCACAACACGAGCACGGATCCCCGCGTTTCGTCGCCTGCGCGTGCGCGAGATTCCTGGATTCGTCTCAACACGCACAGAAGTCCGGCGGTGGCCCCGTCTACAGGGGCACTGTCGTGTGCTTCGCCGAGCATGGCGTGGCCCTTAGGGGTCGGACGACAGGAGCCAAGGCTAACCGCGCCCGGCCAGCGCTTGTCGTTGAAGCCGTTTGGGTCGGTTTGCACGTTGCGGTCGCGCGCACTCGTCTGACGCAGCACGTACCTCCTTGCTGTCTGCGCCAACGGCTCGGCGTGCCGATACGTCCGTTCCAAGTCGATCCGGCTCGAATACGGAGACTCGGGGTCGCGCTCTGTTCCGCTCTCATCGAGGTAACCGGGGTCGCCTCCCTGAAAGCCGAAGATCGCTTGCCAAGCGTCGCCGACAGCCGTGAGCCGAGCCCGGCGCGCGGGATTGTCTGGCGACGTTGGACCGGTCAGGGCTTCGATGAAGTCGGCCTGGGCCGGGTTGATGTCCTGCGCCTCGTCCAGTAAGACGATCTTCCAGGGGCACCTTGTCCGAGGCGTTTCCAGTGCCTTTGTGGCCCGGAGGATCACGCCTTCAAAGTCCTCAGTATTCGTCTTCTGGAGGTGTTGTTCCCAGAGGGTCATCACGGGACGTGCAAGCCGTTCGAGCGCCCGGGCCGCGCTGTGTCCGTCGCGTTCGAGGCCGGGCGGTACCTTGGGCGGTCTCCGGTTCGAGCGCTGGCGCCACGCCCGGATCCATGCATCGACCTCGTTTGCGATGCGTCGCGTGCCTTGTCCTTCGCGGTCGACCACGGCACGCAGGAGCGATTCGACGTGGTGTGGGTCAGGGGCAGAGATCGGCGCCCGGCGGTGCGTGTTGAGTTGCCGCACCAGCAGGTGGTTGAAGCTCTCGCCGCCCGCGCGCGCCTTCTCGATGTCCCCGTAGGTCGTCTCGATGTACCGCAGGCGCATGGCCGCAAAGACGCGCCGTTTCCATTCGCGTTCTTCGTTGTAGTTCCGATGGGCGTCGGGATCCTTCTCGAGGTATTCGGGCGGCAGGTTGCCGTGGCGGTCGTGCGAGTAGTGCTCAAGCCAGATCCCGGCTTCAGGAGGAGGATTCTCTTCGTCGGGATCGTCCGGAATGAAAAAGTCGGGACAGTAGCGGCTGCCGTCGCGAGTGCGGAGTTGCTCGGGAACGAGAAGCTCCTTCTCGTAGTTGTACGCAACGCCGCAGGAATACAGGGTCAGCGCGATTCTGGCTTCTCCGAGCGATCGGACCGCCGTGTCGAGGGGAGGCACCAGTGGCGGTCGTGGGGCGCCGTCCGATCCGTGGTGCCGGCGAAAGGCTTCGCCGCGTTCGTACACGTCCAGCAGCATCTCGGGGCTCTCCGCAAGGGTTTCGTCGAGCCACCGGGACAAGAGGATCAGCCGGCGATGGGTGTTCTGGTCTTCGACCAGCGGCGAGATCCGGGGCCGGCCAAGCCCTTGCCGCTCGATGACCCGCAGGGCAAGCCGGTGAATGGTCTCGACGGTAACCCCGTCCATGTCCGGCAGACGATCGCGCACCTCCTTGGTAGCTTTGTTCGTAAACGTAATGACGACGATCTCGTCGGGCCGAACCACGCCGTGGCGCACGACATGGCGGACTTTTTCGACGATTACCCGCGTCTTGCCGGAGCCGGCCCCGGCCGTCACGAATAAGCGGTCATCTAAATTTGCGACTGCGCGGCGCTGGGCCTCGTTCAGATCGGCAAGTGCGGGGTCCGATGCCGCTCGCGATAAGAGCAGGCCATTGTGCGCCTGGCGTTTCTCATTCGTGAGATCTCGACCTGCCAGCCAGAGTCGAATGTAGGGAAGGGGCTGATTCCACAGCCAGGACCAATCCGAGAGCGTCCTGCTGCGGAGCCTGGAAGCTTGTTCGATGCGTGAGAGGGGGATCCAGTCGTTGGCGGCTCGTCTGCCTGAGAGGACGTCGCGGAGGTCGCCCAGCTTGCCCAGAGCATGTTCTGGAGACCGGCTCTTTCGAATCACGGGCGCAGTCACGGCGTTTGAGTACCGACGTGGTCTCGGTTGTTTGGACACACGTTTAGGCTACGCGGCGTGGCGTAGCTCGTACTCCTCGCGCGCTTCGAGCGGCGTGCGACAGGCCAGCTCTTCGAGGCGTTAGCAGCGGTTGTAGCGGTCGACGAACTCGGCGACAGCGGCGCGGACGTCGGCGAGATTTCGAAAGACCCGGCCGTGGAGGGCCTGCTCCTTGAGCGTGCGATTCCAGTGGTCGACGGCCGCGAAGGTCCAGCCCCAGCCGTCATCAGCGGTCAACACCCGGACGCCGTCGGCACCCCACCGGACTTGACGGAGAAATCCTCACGGAGAGCCTGACGAGATTTCTCTGATTAAGGAGGGAAGGTGCCCCGGCCCCCTGTTAGCGGGCACATTCGTGCTGCCAGCCACGTTCGCTGGCGTGCCCGCACACTTGTGTCGGAGTGGTTTCGTTGAGCACATGCCCTCTCCTTTTGCGCCAGTCAGGGCCGGGACACGGCAGGGATTCTAACTCTTAGGGAGTCGCGGCCAGCGAGCCGCCGCGGGTGCGTGGCATGCTCGGCGCCATCGGCGCCCAACTCGGCGAGCGGCCCGCCGCACTCGAGCGGCTGCGTGACTCTCTCAATCCGGTCTCCCGATTCGACTTCGGGATGCTGAGTGGCCTCGCTCACGCGGCGGACTGGCAGGCGAAACACAGAGACCTCGTCGAGCGAACACCCAGCGACCAGTCTTGCGGCGTCCAACGGTAGACTGTTGCCGTTGTGCGTGACCTCAAGCGCGTTGTCGAGCGGTCCGACACGCCCGCCGGGGTGTGGTTCGATCGGACCTCTTTGGCCGCGATTCTCGTTTCGGTGATTGCTTTCTCGGTCGAGACCCTGCCGACGCTTTCTCCGGACGTTCGTCAGATGCTCTGGGGGGTGGAGGTGGTGACCATGGCCATCTTCACGATCGAATACGTTCTTCGACTCTTCGTGGCCGACTCGCCTCGGCGGTTTGCGCTGAGCTTCTTCGGCATCATCGACTTGATTGCCATCCTGCCGTTCTACCTGTCGCTTGGTGTTGACCTGCGCTCGGTCCGCGTACTGCGGGTGCTTCGCCTGCTGCGTATCTTCCAGGTAGGACGCTACATGGAGGCGCTGGAACGGCTCCAGCGTGCCGGCAGGATGGTTCGTGAGGAACTGGTGCTGTTCATCGTCGTGTCCCTGGCGCTGATCTATCTCTCCGCCGTGGGGGTCTACTATTTCGAGCACAACACCCAGCCGGAGCGGTTCGCGTCGGTGTTTCACAGCCTCTGGTGGGCTGTTGTGACGCTGACTACCGTGGGCTACGGTGATGTCTATCCGGTGACTCTCGGCGGCCGTCTCTTCACGTTCGTGGTCCTGTTCCTCGGTCTTGGCATCGTCGCCATACCCACGGGGCTGATCGCATCGTCTCTGTCGAAGGTGAGGGAAGGAAAGACGGAAGAATAGCTACCTCGGGGATTTGGTCGGGTTCTGTCACCCGTAGTGAAATATTGGGATGCAATGTGTCATATGTGGTGAGATTTTTCGACTATACCGCCGGCAGCTACTTCCTGTTCGGGCCGCGTGGCACCGGCAAGTCGACATGGCTGCGGGCTCGGCGCATTCAGCCTGGCCGATGACGACTGGTCGCCATGCTCCAGCCGAACGACTGGCCTGAGCGGCGCTATTCCGGGAGCGCGAATACGAAGAGGTTGTTGCCCGCGCTCGGGCGCACATCGGGCGTCAACCCGGAGATCCGCGTGCTGGTGCTGGCCGCGACGTACTGTCGTCCGTCGACCGCGTAGGTGATGGGGAATCCGCTGACCGGCGATCCGAGATTGATCTCCCAGAGCACCTCGCCGGATTCCTGATCGAACGCCCGGAAGCGCCCGTTTCCGTCGCCGCCGAAGACGAGCCCGCCGCCGGTTGTGACCAGCGCATAGGTGGCGGCCCGTTGCTCGTGCACCCAGGCGGTCTCGCCGGTCTCCGCGTTGATCGCCCGCACGGTGCCGAGGTCGTCCGTCCCCGGCGTGAGCTGGAACCGGGCGGCGAGGCGGTAGATGGCCAGCCCGCCGTCCATCGTTGACAGCACGCGCGCGCAGGTGTTCTGCAGCGGGAAGTACATGGTGTTGGTCAGCGGGCTGTAGGCGCCGGCGGGCCAGTTCTTGCCGCCGCTCCAGGACGGGCACGACAGCACCTCCTGGCCCAGTCCGGTGAAGATCACCTCGGCGTTCTCCGTGACCGCGCCGGTGGCGCCGTCGATGTCGCTGATGACGTTCTGCGCGACGGTCGGCGTCGCCCAGAGGAACTCACCGGTCTCGCGGTCGAGCGTGTACACCACGCCGGTCTTGCCGGGAATCCCCGTCACGACCCGGCGCACCTCACCGCGCCGAAGCCGCGGATTGACCCACGAGACCGCGTCCGGGTCCGGCGCGACGGCCGTGTCGACCAGAAGCCGTTCGTAGGGGTGATCGAGGTCCCAGTGGTCGTTGAGATGCTGGTAGTACCAGCGGATCTCCCCGGTCTCGCCGTCGAGTGCGAGGGTCGAATTGTGGTAGAGGTGCTGGTTGTCGATACCGCCCAGCATGAACTTAGGCGCCGGGGACGTGACCGAGGTGCCGACGTAGACGAGATCCAGGTCGGCGTCGTAGCTCGGCACCATCCAGGAGCCGACGTGCACGCGTTCTTCGTAGGGCACGCCGCCCCAGGTTTCGTCGCCCGGTTCCCCCGGCGCCGGGACGAGGCGCGTCCGCCACAACTCCTCGCCGGTGGCCGCGTCGTGGGCGACGATGACGCACGAAACCGGTCCCGCCCGCGGGCGGCAGCTCCGACCCGAGAGGACTCTGCCGCCGCCGATGATCGGGCCGGAGGAATGCCGGGCCGGATGCACCTGGTAGTCGAAGATCTCGGTCTCCCAGACCAACTCGCCGGTCACCGCGTCGAGAGCGTAGACATAGTCGTCGTTGCTCGTGTCGATGATCGACGTGCCGTAGATCGCCACGTTCCGGTTGTTGTCCGTGAGGCCGCCCATGATCTCGGGAACGTCCTCGGGTATCTCGCGGCGGTACTCCCACTTCAGATCGCCCGTCACGGCGTCGATCGCCTGCAGGTGGTCCTTCGGGTTCGGCATGAACAGCGTGCCGCCGTAGGCGAGCGGGGTTCCTTCCTGGGCGCCCTGCGCCAGGGCCCGGGTCCACACCAGGCGCAGGTCGGCGACGTTGTCGCGGTTCACCTGGTCGAGCGGGCTGTAGCCCCAGCCATTCTGCGTGCGGCGCCACATGAGCCAGTCGCCCGGCGCCGGATCCTCGAGCATGGCGTCGGTGACGGGAACGAAGCCGGCATCTTCATCGGACTGCGCCGCCGCGGCGAGCACGGTCAATGAAGCGATGGCGAGCAGAGGCAGGAAACGGCCGAAACGCTGTCGTAGCATCGCATGCTCCCCGGGATCCGACGTCCCGTGTTCCACAATCCCCCGAGTCGGCTTCCGCGCGCCATTGTAGAGGGGAATCGGAACCTGACGACACCCGGCAGAGGGTGTAACATTATGCGGACGACTTGTGTCTGCCGGTCCTCCGCGGCCGGCGAGGAGAACGACGGATGGCCACATTTCTGCGCACCGTGTCGGTTGTTGCGGCGCTCGGCGTCGTGTTCGGGTCGGCGGGTCCGGCGGCGGCGTCCAACGAGGACGGGGCGACGTTCTACAAGGACGTGCTGCCCATCGTGCAGGAGAACTGCCAGGCGTGCCACCGGCCGGCGGGACTCAACATCAGCGGCCTCGTGGCCCCGATGTCGTTCATGAGCTACGAGGAGACGCGCCCCTGGGCCCGCGCCATCGCCCGCAAGGTGGAGTCGCGCGAGATGCCGCCCTGGTTCGCGTCCGAGCCCAAGGGCGTCTTCGAGAACGAGCGCGGGCTGACCGACGCGGAGATCGAGACGATCCTGGGCTGGGTCGACGCGGGCGCGCCCGCCGGCAACCCGGCCGATGCGCCGCCGGCGCCGGTCTGGGCGGAGGAGCTGCATGACGGGTGGTCCCACGGGACGCCCGATTTCGTCGTGCGCATGGAAGAGCCGTTCGTGGTGCCGGACGACGCCTTCGACATCAACATCTCGTTCGACGTGCGGATCCCGGAGGACGTGGTGCCGGAGGACGTCTGGGTGCGCGGCTGGGAGCTGCGCACGGGCGCCGAGGGCCCGGGCGTGCACCACATGTGCGCGTTCGTGCGGCCCGAGGACGGCAAGGTCCTCACCGGCGCCAACAAGTCGGCGGTGGCGCTCGGCGGCCTGCTGAGCTGCGTGGCGGAAGGCGCCGAGTCGGGAATGCTGCCCGACGGCTACGGCCTGCTGATCGAGAAGGGCTCGGTCCTCAACTTCAACATGCACTTCAACAAGGAGCCGGGGGCGGGCACGTCGTTCACGAGCCAGGCCGAGGTCGGGTTCTTCGTCGAGGATCGGCCGGTGGCCCACCAGGTCATCACCGACACCCTGGGCAACAACGGGTTCGAGATTCCGCCGAACCATCCGCGGTATCGGGTCGGGATGGCCCGCACGCTCAAGAAGGACATCCTGGTCCTCAACCTGTGGCCGCACGCGCACCTGCGCGCGGTCGCGTCCCGCTACACGGCCTTCTACCCGGACGGCCGCGAGGAACTGCTGCTCGACGTCCCGCACTACGACCAGAGCTGGCAGGTGACCTACAAGTACAAGGAGCCGAAGCTGCTGCCGAAGGGCACGCGCATCGAGGCGAGCTTCTGGTACGACAGCACGGAGGAGCGCGGCGTGCGCCGCGGCTTCGACGGCGACCTCAGTGTCGGGTTCGGCCAGCGGACCAACGACGAGATGGCTCTGGCGTTCCTCAGCTACACCGAGCTCGGCGACGACGGATCGACGACGAACGATCAGGACTGACGGGCGACGGCCTGGCGGTCGCAGCCGATGTCTAGCGCGAAGTCCGGTCTGTCGGCGCTGGTTCTCGTCGTCTGCCTGCTGGTCCCGGCGATCGCCGGGGCCGGGCAGGGCGCCGGGTCCGAGGCGGCGGACATCGTTCGCACGGAACTCATACTGAACCTGCGTCCGGTCGCGGTCTCCTTCGAGACGGGACTCAGCGCGGCGGATTCCGCGCATCGGGAACTGCTGGCGGCCGACGAGTCCGCGTCGGGCACGCGGGTCCGCGTCGGCACGATCGAGGCCTTGCCGCTGCTACGCATCGGTACGCTCGACGGCTCGCAACCCGGCGGCAGCGAGTCGTCGAACCCCGCGAGAACGACCCTGGAGCTCTGGCTGGCGCGCACGGCCGGCGGCTGGTCACTCGATCTGCGGGGAGAGCCGGACGCCGGTCCGGACGACGCGGACAGCGGCGAGGCGGAGGAGAGCGAAACGGGGGAGAAAGCCGCCGCCGCCGGGCGGGATACCGCCGTGATCGGCCAGGTCCCGCTGACCCGGGACGCCGCCGAGGCACAGGACACGCTTGCGGCCGCGCTGGTTCCTACCGGCGAGTCCGCCGGGCAGTTGGTGCTGCGCTGGAGCGACCATCGCTGGACGGCCGACTTCCACCTTGCGGAGCCGCCGGAATCGGACGAGGACGACGAGGCGCCCGAGCCGGAGGAAGAGGAAGAGGAGGAGCAGGGTCCCCGGGTCGCGAACGAGAGGGAGTCGCTGTCGTTCGACGCCGACACCAGCGCCCTCTACCGCCTGGCGCGGCTCGCCGAGAGGCACGCGTCGGCCGTCGAGATGCCGGGCGACATCGGTCTGGAGGTGCTCTTCTGGCAGGAGCAGAGCGTGGATCTGGCGGACTTCGCAGCGGTCGCGGCGCTGGCCGACGGCGAGGTCCTGCGCCTGACGCAGGCGGCGGTGCTCCGCTTCCGGAACGAGGTTCCGCTACGTTTCGGCGACGTAGCGGTTCCCACCGGCAATCTGGCGCCGGGCTTTCCCGGCTCCTACGGCCTGTGGCTGAAGCGGCAGGGAGACGGCTGGCGGCTGGTGTTCAACCACGAGGCGGACTCGTGGGGCACGCAGCACGATCCGGCGTTCGATGCCTTCGAGATCGATCTGGCCTACTCGCCGGGCGGGCTTGCCTCGCGTCCGTTCGGCGCCGCCCTCGCGCCGGTCGCGGCGGATGCGGGCCGGCTGGTCATCCACTGGGGCCCCCACGAGTGGGCGGCCGACTACATCACGGTCACGCCGTAGCGCACCGGAGTCCGAGACCGTCCACCGTCAGCGCCGCTGGCGCAGGCGTTCCCGCATCGCCTGCCGGTTCTCCTCCCGCATCTCCTCGTAGATCTCGAGCTGCTCGTCGGTCAGCACTTTCTCGAGGTCCTCGAGCGTCTGCTCCCGCACGGCGTTGACGTCCCGCTGGAGGCGGCGAAGTTGAAGGAACCCGAGTCCATTGCCGCCGCCCGAGCGGTCCTGCAGATCGATCCCGTACTCCTGAAGGACGCCCTGCAGGGCTTCGAATTCGGCGCGGAGGATGGGTGTGACCTGTTCGTTCTGCTCGTCGGTCAGGCCGAGCCGGGTGCGGGCTTCTTCGAGGCGCTGGCGAAGTTCCTCAGACTGCTCGGTCTGCGCCTCTTCCTGCCCGGGGGCGGTCGAGACGTTGCCGGCCGCGGGCGCCGTGCACCAGACGAGGGCGGCGATGACGATGGCGACGATCCGATGATCGCGAGTCATTGTCGTAGCGTAATGCTGGAACGGCGCTACTCGACGCCTTCCATCAGGTAGTCGACGAGCGCGGGCACGATGATGTCCGGCCGCTCCAGGTGGGGCACGTGGCCCAGCCCCGGGAAGAGCAGCACGCGACCGTTTCCGTTGGGGACCGTGTCGGCCAACACCTGCATTCGCTCCTGGAAGACCTCCGCCGGACCGAGCAGCAGATCCTCCGCGCCCCCGAAGGCGAGCGTCGGCACGTGGACATGCGCCCAGTCGTAGACGACCGGGTCCTGGTAGAGCATCTGGCTGATGATCGCCTGCACCATGGCGAGCCGCGGAAAGTCGGAGCTGAGGGTCCAAGACGAGCGGATGCGGGTATAGAGCTCGAACTTGTCGTTCCAGGCCGACGGGTCGTGCCCGACGTACCGGCTGAGGCTCCGGCGCGTGCTCTGGTAGTCGGTCTGGAGGATGCGCTCGTAGATCTGATCGACGGGCGTCATCGGGCGATTGAACCGATTGTCGGAGAGGCCGATGGGGTTGTAGATGACCAGCCGCTCGACCGAGTCGGGATACTGCGTGGTGAACCGCGTCGCGAGCATGCCGCCCATCGAGTGGCCGACCGCCATGACCTTGTCGATCCCCTCGTGCTCGAGGATGAGCTGCGTGTTGCGCGCCTGCGTGTTGAAGTTGTAGGGCGCGATCGGTTTCGACGACTTGCCGTAACCGATCTGGTCCGGGACGATGACGCGGAATCCGGCGTCGGTCAGCCCGTCGATGATTTCACCGAAGTAGAAGCCGCCGAAGTTGTTGCCGTGCATCAGCAGGACGACGTGGCCGTTGGCCGCGCTGGTCGGCGCGATGTCCATATAGGAGATGCGCACGTCCTGGCTGTAGACACTGATGTTGAGATACTTGCTCGGGGCCGGATACGGGCACTCGTCACAGGTGATGCTGCCCGGCTTGATGTCTGTCGGGGTCGGTACCGGCGGCAGAATGTCGCGGCCCTGGGCGCCGGCGGTGGCCGCCACACCGAGAATCACGAGCGCCGAGGCGAGTGTTCTGACGTGAATGGACATGAGTACTGCTCCGTGGTCTAGAGGTGTCGGCAAAATCTACCATCCGGGGGCACGCGGGCGCCACCAGGAACCATCACGCTTGAGCGCCCTTCTTCTACTCGCATCTACTTCGCATCTACTCGCTCCTCAGGGACTGCGCGGGGTCGAGCCGCGAAGCGCGAACGGCTGGCCATAGCGACGCCAGGAGTCCGGCGGCCGCCAGACAGCCGGCCACCGGCGCGTAGATGGCCCAGTCGAACACCGCAACATCGACCAGCAGGTGAGCGATGGTTCGGACGGCTCCCGCCGATAGAACCAATCCGACGGCGAGTCCGACCAGGACCAACGCCATTCCGCGTCGGACGACCATGGCCCGTACGCCCGCTGGTGTCGCCCCGAGCGCCAACCGGATCCCGATGTCTCGCGCGCGCACCGAAACGGAGTAGCTCAGCAATCCGTACAGCCCGACGCTGGCCAGTAACAGCGCCAACGCCGCAAACACCGAAAACAGGACGCCCCAGAGCCGGCGCTGCCACAGTGCGGCGTCGATGCGTTCCGTCATGCTCTGGATCGACACGATGGCCGCGTTCTGGTCCTCCTGCGAGACCGCTGCCCGGATTTCCCTGGATACCGCGGCCTGGTCCCGATTCGTGCGCAGGACGTAGTAGCCGCCGGCCACCGGCCATTGCGTGTACGGGTAGTACAGTTCGATCGCGTCACGCTCCGCGCCCTCATGCTTGACGTCGCCTACCACCCCGACGACGCGGCAGTACGGGTTCGACGGCCCCACCGTGTCTCCCCACTGCAACATCTGCCCGATCGGGTTCCGCTCGCCAAAGAGCGCTCTTGCGCCGATTTCGTTGACAATGACGACCGGCGCCCTGTCGCTCCCGTCCGTGGGCTCGAAGAACCGGCCTGCCGTCAGAGGAATCCGCATCGCTTCGAAGTAGTCCCACGAGACATCGGCTCCGGCCGTTGGCAGCAGGAACTGCGTTTCCTCCTCCGCCTGGCCTTGAACCCGAAGCCGCCCATGCCGCAACGCACCGCCCGCGTAGGGGAGCGAGTTGGTGACCGCCGCGTTGTCGACTCCGGGGATGGCGTGCAGCCGCGCCAGCACGCGCTCGTGATACGCGGCGAGCAGCGCCGCCCGTTCCGTGCGCGTGGAAGAGTACGTCGATTGCGACAACAGACTGTTGCGCACGTTCGCCACGATCAGATTCCTGGCCTCGAAACCGTGATCCGCATTCTGCATTTGCACGAACGTTTTCATCAGGAGTCCCGCGCCCAGCAGGAGCAACAGCGAAGCGGCCACTTCCGTCACGACGAGCGCGGAACGCCCCCATGAACCGCCGGCGCTCCCCCGCGTCCCGTCCTTCAGCGTCTCGGTGAGGTCCACTCGCGAACCCATTACGGCGGGGGCAACGCCCAGCGCCAACCCGCTGATCACGGTTGCCGCGAAGCAGAATGCCAGCACCTGCGGGTCGACCGCGATGCGCATCCACATCGGCAGCGAGTCGGGCAGCAGCGTCTGGAACGCACGGACGGCCACCCACGCGATGGCAGCGCCGCCAGCACCGCCGACGGAAGCGAGCAGCAAGCTCTCGGCCAGGAATCCCTTCGTCAGCTCGAACCGTCCCGCCCCCAGCGCCGCCTGCATCACGTACTGCCTGCGCTGCGTGAGGGCTCGTGCGAACAGCAGATTCGCCACGTTGAAGAGGCAGATCAGCAGAACCAACGACACACCGCCGGTCAGCAACATCAAGTAAGGACGCACCTCGCCCACTTCCGCGTCGCGCAGAGACACGAGACGAACACCGACATCCCGGTTGGTGGCGGGAAACTCCGCCGCGAGCTGCCGGGCCACGGCGCCCATCTCGTCCTGCGCCTGCTCGAGGGATACTCCGGGCGCGAGGCGCGCGACCGTCGGGTACCACCGTTGATCACGTTGTTTCTCGCGATAGCTGTCCAGCCCCAGCGCGTACCAGCTCTCCATCGTGAGCCACAGCGTCGCCCGGTCCGGGTACCCGTATCCCGCGGGCATCACACCGACCACTTCGAACTCGCCCATCGGCAGCCGGATCATCTGCCCCAGCGCGTCGGGCGCACCGCCATAGCGACGTTGCCACAGCCCATGGCTGAGCAGCGCCTTGTTCACCGGCCCGCCCTTGCGATCTTCCTCTTCGGTGAAGAGCCGACCCAGGAACGGTTGCACTCCCACCGCGTGCATGGCTTCCTGGTTCAACTGCGCGATGACGACGGCCTCCGCCAGACCGTCGCCCTCGATCTGCGAATCGAAGACCGTGTACCCGCCGATGTTTTCCAGAAGGCTCGAACGTCGGTTGTAATCTTCGATATCGAGCAGCGAGGAGTTTCTCTCCGCCCCCTGCTCGCTCTCCGCCACGGTGAACACGCGCACCAGGCGGTCCGCGTCCGGATAAGGGAATGGTCGGAGAAGTACCGCGTAGACCAGGCTGAAGACCGCCGTCGCAGCCCCGATTCCCAGGGCGATGGTCACGACGGCGGGAACGGTAAACGAAGGCGTGCGTCCCAATGCGCGCCACGCCAGCTCAAAATGCTTGAGCCAGCCTCGCGAGGCGCCCGACGCGAACCGATCCGTGGTGTGCGTTGACATCACGTCTCCCTGGCATCAACTCGGACGAGAATCACTTCGTTCAGCGCGGTGTCACGCTGAAACGGGCGAAACGACTGGCTTTGAGGGCGACGAGGGGCTATGCCGGCGGGCCGCGCGTCGGACGGATTCCGACAGCGATGTGCATCTTGCCGGCCGGGACGGGAACGACGGCGTGCGCGACGAGGTCCGGTGCGGTCGGCGCGGGCGCGCCGTCCGTGGTGATCACCGGCAGGTGGCGGAAGTGACACCCATCACAGTCCGTGTGACCGTCGTGCTGCGGGTCCGCGTCGTGCTCGTGGAGAGCGACGCCAACCGGCGCGAGCACCATGAGCAGTACTGCAGCCGTTGCCGCGATCCACCTCAGCGGAACCATGCGCCCATCAAAGGAGGAAAGGCCAGCCGGAGTCAAGTACGTCGGTCGCGTCTGCCCTCGCTCGGGCTGGACCCTGCAACCAGGGCAGAGCGAAGACGAACGACGCTGCCATCGCAGAATCGAATCAACTCGGCCCGCGGTCGAAGTCGCCCTTGGGAAGCTCGACCAGCGTCTCTTGACCATCGAACGCGTGGTGCTCCGCCCTGTGGCACCGGGCGAGTAGAGCCACCGCCAACGTCCGCCGCCGCCGCGAGGCGGCCCTCACCTCACCGAGTTCCACTGGATCCGGGTCGAACAGCCCATCGCTCGGATTGAGCGGTGGACGGTGACGCGATCATCACGAACTGTGAAGAGCAGCGCCAGCGCGTGCCACCCAACCGATGGAAATAATCAGTGCTCAGTCAAGGGTCTTGACGCGGGCCGCGCCGTCCTGAATGCGTCACGAATCTTCCGCCCTGCTTCGGTCAATTCCGCACGATCGCAGTTAGCAAGGACGTCGGCACCATTTGCGAACGGCAGGTCGAACCGATCGGGAAAGGCGTTTAGTTCGAGAGACATCGACAGCCCCGCTATCCGGGATCCGATGTCGAACCGCTTCAGACCTTGACGTGCCCGGGCCAGGCAACCCCGCAGGTCAGTCGCCCTGAAGTAATGGGCCGGCGCCACGACCTGGAGCGAAACATGGCGCGCATCCATCACCGGACGATGTCGGAGCGGCAGCTTGCCTCTGTGCACCCGGCAGAAGATATACGCAGCACCATAGCCAACGACCTGCTGCACTGCTTCAGCGAGATCGTTGCTCCGCCATTTCAGTTCGACCAAGCAGGCATGCCGGATGGACGCGCTCCAGTGCACGAGATCGATGTTCCTACGTCTGTCCAAGGAAGAGTTGCCGATCCCCGATGCGGTTGGGCACTGATTGAACCACCCTTGCATGTGTCCCCTCGCGGCGAGGTTGGCGACGGCTTTCTCGAGCATCGTCTCTTCGGACGTGTTGCGGGGACTGATATTTGGTGCTCGTCGGAGTTCCCAGAGCCGTTTGGATGTTGACGCCGGACTCGGGTAGTTGACCTCCATTTGACGGTAGATCTCACTGATGTCATCCAGACCCTTCGTGCGGTCGAACAGACTTGCCATCTGCTAGGCGTTGAGTCTTCTGGCTGGCGGCAGGTAACGTCAGGCGGACTGTGGCCCTCAAACGCAGCCCAGGCAGGGAACATTTCATGGATGCGTAACTGATGTCAACCGCGCTTCTGTTCGAGCGCGCGCGGCGGCCTCGGCGCACTTCGGGACGCTCTCGGCGCGGCGCTTCTCGGAGAGAGGATCGCCGCCGGAGCGGGCCAGCTTGTGGTTGGCGAAGGCCAGCGCGCGAGCCCCGCCGAGCGAAACGAGAACGGGCCAGGTTCCGAGGCTATTCAGGAAGCGCGAAGACGAACAGGTTGCTGCCGCTGCTCGGCCGCAACTCCGGTGTCAACCGCATGTTGACTCCGGCGCCGGCGCCGGTATTGACGGCGACGTACTGGCGGCCGTCGACGGCGTAGCTGATGGGGTAGCCGACCACCGGTGATCCGAGGTTGATTTCCCAGAGGACCTCGCCGGTCTCCTGATCCAGGGCGCGGAACCGCCCGTTGGTGTCGCCGCCGAAGACGAGGCCGCCGCCGGTGGTGGCGAGCGACATGGTGCCGGCCCGCTGCTCGTGCAGCCATTCCGTCCGTCCCGTTTCGGCCGAGACGGCGTGGATGGTACCGAGCTGATCGGTCCCCGGCGTGATCTGGTGGCGTGCGGCGAGGGCGTAGATCTCCAGGCCGCCCTGCCCGCCTGCGGTGAGGGCGAGGGCGCGCTCGCTGCGGACGTTGTCGGTCGCCAGCATGCGCGCGCAGGTGTTGCGCAGCGGCATGTACATCGTGTTGGTGAGGGGCGAGTACGCGCCGGCTTCCCAGTCCTTGCCTCCCGCCCACGTCGGGCAGGCGAGCACTTCCTGCCCGAGCGCGGTGAAGGTCACCTCGGCGTTCTCGGTCACCTGGCCGGTCGCCCCGTCGATGCTCGTGATGACGTTCTGGGAGATGGTCGGCGTCGCCCAGAGGAACTCGCCGGTCTCGCGGTCGAGCGTGTAGACGACGCCGGTCTTGCCGGGCACGCCGGTGACCACCTTGCGCACTTCGCCGGCGCGGATGCGCGGGTTGATCCAGCTCACCGCGTCGGGATCGGGGGCCACGGCGGTATCGACGAGCAGGCGCTCGAACGGGTGGTCCAGGTCCCAGTGGTCGTTCAGATGCTGGTAGTACCAGCGGATCTCGCCCGTCTCGACGTCAATCGCGAGGGTCGAGTTGTGGTAGAGGTGCGTGTTCTCGACGCCGCCGAGCAGAAACTTCGGCGCCGGCGACGTGACCGACGTGCCCTGGATGATCAGACGAAGTTCGGGGTCGTAGCTGGCCGGCATCCAGGTGCCGACGTGGATCCGCTGTTCGTAGGGCACGTCGCCCCACGTCTCGTCGCCCGGCTCGCCGGGGGCCGGCACGGTCCGCCGCCGCCACAACTCCTCGCCGGTGAGCGCGTCGTGCGCGACGATGACGCACGATTCCGGTCCGCCCAGGGGCCGGCAGCTCCGCCCGGAGATGACCCGGCCGTCCGCGATGATCGGCCCGGAACTGTGTCCCGCGGGGATCTCCCGGTAGTCGAAGATGAGGGTTTCCCACGCGATCTCGCCGGTCGTCGCGTCGAGGGCGAAGGCGTAGTCGTCGTCGCTGGTGTTGATGATGTAGCGGTCGTAGATGGCGATGTTGCGGCTATTGCGCGCATTCCCGCCGACGTATTCGTAGACGTCCTCCGGCAGGTTGCGCCGGTACTCCCACTGCAGGTCGCCGGTCGCGCCGTCTATCGCCTGGATCACGTCGCCCGTGTTCGGGACGTAGAGCATGCCGTCGTAGGCGAGGGGCGTCGATTCGCCCGTTCCCCGTTCCATCGCCCGGCTCCAGGCCAGGCGCAGCCGGTGGACGTTGCTCCGGTCGATCTGATCGAGCGGGCTGTAGCCCCACGCGTTAAGCGTGCGCCGCCACATCAGCCAGTCGCCGTCGTCCGGGTTCTGGAGGACGGCGTCGGTCACCGGCGCGAAATCCTCCGACTGCGCCAGCAGGCCGGCCGCGCCCGCCGCCAGTCCCATCGCCACGCCAACCGACACCATCCGCCGCTGCAAACTCGCTTTCATCGCGGTCCCCTTTGCGCCAGCCGCCCGTCTTGGCCGGTCAACCATCGGCGGGCTAACATCCCGCCGTGGCTGGCTCCAGCCCCGATAGCGTAGCACCGGACCCGGGCGCGTCCGGGAGCGGCGCCGGGATTCCGGTCTGGCTGTTCTCGGTGCTGGTGATCGCCCTGCTGGCGGTTGCGGGCGTCGGCGCCCGCTACTACCTCAACGGGGATTTCCACGTCCTTCACGGCCTGTTCAGTCTGTTTTTCTCGGTCAACCTGCTGATTTGCTATTGGGAGGCGTGTCTTTTCTTCCGGCGGGACCATATCGAGAAGCGCACGCGGTACTGGCGCGAGTGGCGGCGCGAAACGGGCCGATCGCCGATCGGCGAGTTTCTTTTCACCGGGGTGCCGTTGGGGCGCGTACTGTCCCCCACGGTCTGGGCGGATGTCTGGTCCACGTACTCCCAGTTCGACGAGTCCTATTCGGATCGCCGGACGTTCGGTTTCAACGCCGACATCGCCAACGGTTTCGTCACGCCGGCGCCGACGCTGATCCTCTACGCCGCCTATACCGTCGACTTCCTGCCGGCGGTCGTCGCCGGCATTCTCGGCGTCATGGTGTTCTGGCAGTGGACGTACGTGACGTCGGTCTACCTGGTGAGTTTCTTCGTGGTCAAGCGGCACGTCCACATCACCCGGGGCGAGATGTACGGGTACATCCTCGCGATGAATTCCCCTTGGGTACTGTTCGCGCTGTTGGGACTGTACGTATCGGTTCGCCTGATCCTGGACGGCAACTACGGCGTCCTCGGTTACTGAGACGGTGGTTTGCGGGCCAGGAAGAAGAACATCGGCGTGAAGATCCCATGCCGGCCACCCTCGACCAGCGCGTCCGCTCCTCGGTTCAGCAGGGTGCTGACGGCGGTGACGCCCTCCGGAACCAGCCGCAACCGCTCCCCGACGCGTAGCACCAGATTGGTCAGGGCGCGGCCGACGGGCGTGCGCGGAATGCTCCTGAGGGTGAGATCGCGCCCCTGCAAGGCGCGGTACCAAGGCGTCCCGGGATGCGATTCGGGGGCGAGGTCGCGGGCTTCGAGAAGCTCGAATCCGGCTGCGCTCAGCGCGGCGCGGACTTCCGACGTGGAGGCGATATCCGGCAGCGCGTCCCCGTTCATGATGTCTTTCCGGATCCGCGCGTGTTCCGCGTTCCGGGGATCGAAGTCCTCGGTGACACACCAGTCGTAGCCCGCGAAACTGCCACCCGGACGCAGGACGCGGAAGATCTCCCGGAACGCCGCGGTCTTGTCCGGCGCATGGGGCATGGACTCGATGGCGATGGCCGCATCGTAGCGGTCGTCACTCTCGGGAATGCGCATGTAGTCGCCCTGGATGAAACGGCACAACGACTCGACGTCCCGGGTGTGCACTTTCGCGCGCTCGATCTGGTAGGCGTTGGTGTTGATACCAACGAAGCCGGCTCCCGAATAGCGGGCCAGATTGCCCATCGGCCCCCCGACCCCGCACCCCGCGTCGAGCACCTGCATCCCCGGTTTCAGGGACAGCCGGTCGGCGAGAAAACGTTGGTGCCGGAGCAGGGACGCCTTGAAGCTCTCGCCCTGGCGGCGGGGGGCAAAGTGAAACGACGAACCCCAGCCGAACTCGTAGAAGTCGGTCACCAGGGTGTAGTAGTCGTGGACGAGCGACTGATAGCGCTCCCTTCGGTGCTCCGTGTCGGCATCGTCAAGCCCCGTGTAGTCGGCGACCACGGATTTCACTTCATCCGGGGCGAGATCTCCGAGGGAACGGGACTTCGTCGGTTCGGCGTGCGTGGTGGTCATGGAGTCCTCATGTCCTCAGCCTGTTGCGCCCACGGCAACGAGGTCCGGGGTCGCCGGATCCAGCCGGGCCCGGCGCTGCTGCTCGTACAGCGCGAGCGCGTGCAGGGGAAAATACTGTCGATACAGGACGTAGTCCAGCAGCGCGGTTCGGAAAAAGACGCCGGCCATGTCCTGCCTGGGCCACGCCCCGTGCGCGTCCTGCGCATCGATCAGGAACCGGGCGCCCCGCGAAATCGCCGTCCAGTCCGAATCGGCCGCCAGAAGCGCAATCATCGCCCACGCGGTCTGAATGACCTGGCTCTCCTCGTGTGCGACGTACCGGCCGGTCAGGCAACCGCTGTGATGCTCGCCCCATCCTCCATCCGGCCGCTGGCGGTCCAGCAGCCACTCGCAGGCCCGGCGCAGGGCCGGATCATCAGGACGGGCCCCCGCCGCGAGCAGGCCGCGGACTCCGAAGAACGTGCCGTAAATGAACTGGACGCCCCACGCGCCGCGCCACGACCCGTCGCTGGCCTGGGTCCGGCGAAGCCAGGCATCACCCCGCGAGATGGAACTCGTCACCGGCCCGTTCGCGACCTGCGGAAAGTGCTCCTGGCAGGCCGCCAGCGCCGCGAGGCAGGACGCCGTGCACTCGACATGGGAATGCTCGGTCATCGAGTCGCCGAACATCTCGGCCGGATTCAGCCACTCGAGACCGACCGCCGAGCGCCGCGCCTCGTAGGTGCCGAAACCGCCGTCGCGGTTCTGGCCGCGCAGCATGAACCGGATCGCCTCGCCGATCGCGTCTGCGTCCGTGGCCCCCGGGTCGGCCGCGATAATCCCGAGCACGGCTTCCGCCGTGCAGTCGGTCACCGGCCAGCCGTGCCATTCGGCGGCAAAACACCAGCCTCCCTGGGGGTCGGTCCGATAGGCTTCGCGGAATCCTGCGAAGCTGGCGCCGATTTGTTGCCGGCGCAGGAAGTCGGCTCCGTGCCGCAGGGCGTCCGGAACCCCGTCGAGTTCGGGCGCCGCCGCCAGCGCCTGCAGGGAGAATCCGGTATCCCAGGAAGCGCTTCTCGCGCCGGTTACTCGCGTTCCGCGCTCCTCGTCCTCCCAGATCCAGCCATCCAGACGCGCCAGCGCCCGGTGGAAGTCGGTGTCGTTCGGATCGCGCAGCCACAGGGCGAGGATGTTGAGAAGGCCGCTGACCGGCGAGATGCTCGTATGGTCGGTGGTCTGCAGCTCCCACTTGATGTGCCGGATCAGCGCGTCCGTGCAACGGGCGCGCAGGCGTTTGCCGTGGAACCTCTCGAAGCCCCGCGCCAGCCCGTATCCGGCGCGCAGCCACACACCGGGCCGCGCGTAGAGATCGGCGCTGCGCAGACGACTGCGGGCGGCGGAAAAATCGACGTTGGCGAAGCCCTGAGGGAACAGCTCCTCCCGCAGCGACGCGATCGGGCCCGTGACCGGCGCCTGGAACCGTCGGGCGTAAACCGCCGCCATCGCCATGTAGATGAGCCGCGTATGGCAGTACCAGTTCGAGGGGTGCAGCGGTATCCGGCGCGGAAGGCTCCACAGCTCCGGCAGAATGGCGTTCACGCCGCGCCAGTCGTAGAGATTGAGGAGCGCCAGCCAGAACTTTCCCCAGCTCGGAATGTTGACGACACCCTCCGCCTGCAGGAATCGCCGTGCCGGCGCGACCAGCGGATCGTCCCGCCCGACGCCGAGCAGTCTCGCCGCGACGTAGACCAGCGTGGTGACGAACAGGTGCGGCGGCGAGTGGTCGTGCAGACCCCACGTGCCGCCTTCCAGGCGGGTCCCTTCGAACGAGCGCAGCACGCGCCGGCGCCGGTCCGGATCGAGCGGCCGCCCGATGATGTGGTGCAGCAGCACGTATTGCGCCGTGAGCATCGGACACCAGACCATCTCGCCTTCCCAGGCGCCATCCTCGCGCTGCAGCTCCAGCAGGCGCGCGCCGGCGCTCTTCAACGCCGGGCCGGCATCGGGCGGCGCAACCCTCGCCGGGCGGCGGGCGTCCACTTTCGACGGCATGGAGGCGAGAAACGCGTGAGCCAGGGTGTCCCGTGTCCGCTCGTCCTGCGCACCGCCCGCCCTTCTTGCCTTGTGCAGCTCCCGGGCGCCACGCAGGAGCCACCCCAGACGAACCGCCAGGGAACCCACGCTGGCGCGCGCACGGCGCCAGGCAAGCTGGTCGTAGGACCGCGGGATCTCGTCGGCGACCGCCCGGGCCAGCGTCGCGGAAAACGCGAGGCTCAGATGGGCTACCGACGTGTCCTCGCAGGCCAGCAACCCCACGGTCCGTTCGCGGACCGCGGGAATCGCCCGCCAGCGCCGGTAGATTGCCTGCCTGACCGCCGCCGCCTCGGCCCGATGATCGGCGAAGGCCTCGTAGAGCCCGATGGCGAGGAGTTCCGGCGTGCGGGTCGCGAGGAAGCGCTTCGTCGTGAAGTCGCGAAAGTCCCCGCCTTCGGCCAGCTCGACGGCGTCGCCGAAACCGAGGGTCAGTCCCACCGCCGTCAGTGGATGGTAATGCCCGGCCGCATCGCCAATGAGGACTCGGCGTGGGGTCCCGTAGGTGAGGCGTGGCCGCAGCGCATTGGCCGCGGCGTGGAATCGTCCCGTTCGCAGCGCCTCGACGAACGCGGGCCTGAGCGTCTCGGGCAGCCGGCCGGCATACGAACCCGACAGGAGGTCGATCCAGTGCTGGGGCGAGTGGTGCAGCGGGACATCGATGATGACCCGGACGCCATGCTCTCCGACGCGGTAGATGAGCATGGGGCCCGGTCCACCGCACACCACATGCCCATAGCCCTCCAGCGGCAACGTCACGTCATTCAGCATGACCCCCATCATGCGGGAGCAGGTGGCCGGGCTCGTCGACAGACCCAGCGATCGGCGTACGGTGGACGCTCGACCGTCGGCGCCGACGATCCGCGCGGCGCTCACGGTGTTGTCGGCGTCGTTCCACGAAAAGATGACCTGCTCGTCTTCGACGGCGCGTACGCGCGCCTCAAGCAGGAAGTCGATGCCCGGCTCGTTATCGATCGCTTCACGCATCCGTGAGACGAGGACCGAATGCTCGCATGCCACCGCGCGGGATCCGTCCGGATACGGGAGCATGATCGGCTCGGAGCCGTCTTCCGGGAACACCACGAACCCCCGGCCCGTGGCGCCGCGGGACTGGGTGTCGAGGTCTATCCCGAAATCGCGCAGCATGCGCGCGGCGGGCGGATGCAGCCATTCGCCGGCCAGCCGTCTGGAAGCTTTGGGGCTCGCTTCGAGCAGCACGACGCGGGCGCCCTTGCGCGCGTGAGCGAGCGCGCACAGGCTGCCCACCGGGCCCGCCCCGACGATGGCGATGTCGTAGCGTCCGAGCGGGGCGCCGCTCATCGGAAGACGCCCGCCTGCGAGCGCCGGCGGTAGCGGACCCGGCACGGTGTCTCGGGGCCGGTTACCCAGCTCCCGTAGTTGGGAGCGGGAAACGCCGCGTCGAGATGAAGGTCGAAGCGGTCGAGGAGCACGGTGCAGATCGCCTTCAACTGCAGGTAGGCGAAGTGCTTCCCCATGCACCGGTGCTTGCCGCCGCCGAAACCGATCAGGGCGTAGTGATGCTGCTTGTCCTCGCAGGCGGGAGGAGCGAAGCGGTCCGGATTGAAACGCTCCGGGTCGGCGAACAGGTGAGGCAACCGGTGAGAGACGGCCGGCGACACCATGGCCATGGCGCCGGCGGGCACGACGTGGTCCCCGTAGCGCAGGGGCTTGAGCACCTTGCGGATGAGCATTATCAGCGGCGGGTGCAGCCGCTCGCACTCGCGCACGGCGTGTTCGAGCGCCACCTGCCGTTTGAGGCTCTCGAAGCTCACGGTTCCGGCGTCGCTGTAGACCTCCTCGGCCTCGTCTCTCACCCGCGCGAGGTACGACGGCGCTCGCAGCAGCTCCAGACAGGTCCAGGTGGCGAGAACCGCGCTGGTGTGCTGGCCCGCGAACAACACCGTCAGCAGGATCCCGGTAATCTCGTCGTCGCTCAGGGCGCGCCCGTCCTGGTAGCGGGCGTGCATGAGCGCCTGCATGAAGTCGTCGGGCCGGGCCCCGGAACGGCGGCGCGCGGCCATGATCTCGCCGAAGAGCTCGGCCACCCTTCGCCGGGCCCGATCGCGGCTTCGATGCGCCGCGGTAGGAAGCCTGGGGAAGAAGAATCCCAGCGTGTTGATGCCGTTTTGCAGGTCGTGATAGGCCTCCGCGAAGCCCTCGTCCAATTGCTCCCGGACTTCCTGGCCGATGAGGCAACGGCTGGCGATCTTGACGGTCAGCTCGTTCAGGGCAACCGGCAGATCGACTTCTCCCTCCTCCCCGAGGGCGTCGGCGAACTGCCCGGCCTCCTCGGACATGATGCGGGCGAACCGCTGCATCGCGGCCCCGTTGAGGGCCGGGAACAGGAACTCGAGCTGCTCGTCCATGATCTCGGGAGCGGCGTCGTAGGCCACGCCGCGGCCGAAGATGGGTACCGTGAACTGGTAGACCGCCTTGGCGTTCAACTGCTCCTCGGGCGCGCTGAAATAGCGGTCGTGGGCTTCGGGTCCGGTGAAGAGCACGAACTCGCGGGGACCGAGCCGGAACCGGACCAACTCGCCCCGTTCCCGCCAGCCGCGGCCCAGCATCGAAACCGGATCTTTCTGGAACTCCAGCAGATGACCGAGCAACGGCCATCCGCCGGTGAGTTCGGGAATGGCTTCCGCCGCCGGCGGCGGGAGTTGCTCCGAATGCAGCGCCGCCGCCCTGTCGGTCCCGTTCGCCATACTTGCCCTCAATAGACGAACGGCAGCATCGAGTAGCGCACCCGCTGCGTATACCGTTCCCAGAGCTCGCCGTACTTCGCGCGGCAGCGGCGGTCGTCCCGTCGCGACCGATGCCACAGAAGCCCCGCCAGCCACGCCGGCAACACGTACGGCACCCACGAGGCCAGTCCCGTCGTCAGGGCGAAGGCGAAGTAGACGCAGATCTCGCCGGTGTAGTTGAGATGCCGCCCGACCCCCCAGAATCCCGAGATGAGCAGGCGCCCGTCCAGCGTCTCGGCGGGCCGTCCCCAGATCGTGACTTCCGGGTCACGCTTGAAGTGGTGCTTCTGTTCGTTGGCGCCGCGGAAGACCCAGAAGCCGCCCGCGAACAGCAGGGCTATCGCGGTGGCGGCCAACGGGGACAGCGGCTCCGTGGCGTGGATCAGCCACCAGCCCGCGAGGCTGTAGAAGAACGGCACCAGGACGTAGTCTCCCCAGACCAGCATCCATCCGAACCGCTCGCTGATCATGTCCCAGGTGTAAATCATTCCGTGTTCGAACTGGAAGTAGTTGAGCACGTACACGAAGGTGAAGACCTGATAGAGCGCCATCGCCAGGGTGACTTCGCCGTACGTCTCGTACTGCACGACGGCGAACGAGGCGTTGAACAGCCACAGGCCGATGAGGGAAGGCCGGTAGCTGAACAGCTTCAGGTCCACCCCGAGCCACCTCGGATTGAGTTCCCGGCCCACGAAGTAGGCTCGCAGGACTCCCGGCGACCCGCCCGGGACGCGGGCGCCTCCCCGGCACAGCCAGCCGGAGGCCACGAAGGCGAACACGTTGGCCACCACGAACAGGGCGACGAAGTGCGTGTGCAGGGCCGAAAGCGAGAACCAGCCGAAGGCCTGGGCCAGGCACGCAGCCACGATGACGGCCAGGAACAGGGCGAGCCCGTTGACCTTGTAGGTGGGCGATCGTCCCTCGAGCTCCGGCCCGGTGACGTGCCGTCCCGGCACGAGCATCGAGCCCAGAAACAGGGCGCCGACGAACACCACCACCATTCCCGCGGCGGCGAGCAGGTTGCCGCCCGACGGCGCGGACAACGGGAGCGGCAGCTCAGTCACCGCCGTGACCGTTCTGCTCCGCGCGTGACAGATGTTCCTTCCACTTGCGTACGGTCACTTCCTGAAAGGCGCGCACCACCGGATTGAGCTCGATGGGAGGCGCCTGCCAGTGTTTTTCGTACGCCTGCTGCTCCGCTTCGACGGCGAACCGATCCTCGGAGAGCAGGGGGCCGATCAGCACGCGGTTCGCGATCTTCAGGACCGAGGTCATCGCGAAACGGGGAATGCGCACCGGCAGCAGGGGAATCTTCAACGACTTGAAGTAGAAGAGGAAGAACGCGCGGGTGGTGCGCTCGTCGATCGGCAGCACGAAGAGCCAGTGCTTTATCTCGTCATCGGTGTTCGACCATTGGTAGGGGTACTCGAAGCAAAGCTCCATGTGATTCGTGTCGACCCGGTCGTGATCGACGAAGAGCCCGGAGATGCGTCCGCGTCCGACCCGCGAGTCGTACTCGAGATGCACGTTGTCGCCGACGGTCTCGCAACGGGTGAGGGCGGCGCCCGTGAAGGGGCGATACCGGCGGTGCAGGTAGGCGTGGGAGAAGTCGCTGACGTTGTCGATCACCATCGAGTGGTGGGCCGAGCACGTGAAGTCCAGCGGCACGCAGGCCCACCGCCCGGGTCCCTCGAGCTCGGGGATGTCCGGGATCCCGCGCTCCTCCGCGAGCTCGGGGTCCCCAGGGAACAACCAGACGAGTCCGTAGCGGACCTTTACGGGATAGGTTCTGACCGACAGCTTCGGGACACGTTCCCGTCCGAAGAGGTCGGGAATCTCGGCAACGCTCCCGTCCTCGTCATACTTCCAGCCGTGGTAGGCGCAGACGAGCTGGCAGCCGTCCACCTGCCCCAGCGAGAGCTTGAGCTGGCGATGCACGCAGCAGTCGTCGACCGCGTGAAACGAGCCGTCCGTCCCCCGGTACAGCGCAATGGAACGCTTCCAGAAAACGACTTCGGTGGCCGTGCCCGGCTTGACCCGGTCCGCTTCCTCGACAGCGTACCAGTAGTCCGGGTCCATACCCGCGGCGCGCGCCTGCTGGCGCAAGTTGCCGGCCTCCTCGAAGGCCGGCGGCGCTTCCGTTGCGGTGTTCATGGCGTGGCCCCCCGGAAATCGTCCGTGGGCTTTTCCCGGTTGATTGCTTCCATGGGTTCCGTCGTGCTCGCGCCAGGAGGTTTCGCGAGCGGATTCCTGATGGCGTCGCGCTGGTAGTGAAAGGCGTAGGCCTCCGCAACCGCGGCGCGGATACTGGTCGGCTCATAGCCGAGCTCCCGTTTCGCCTTGCCGTTGTCGGCGTGACGGCGCTTCTGTAACAGGCGGATGGCGCCGGGGGTGAAACGCTGGGGAAAGCCCGGGTGGAACCGGCTCAGATAGAAGCTCGCGACTTCCGCGAAGCCGAGCATCATGCGGGTCGGTATCCGCCGGTTGGGACGCGGCAGGCCGGAAACTTCCGCGAACAAATCCAGGATGTCCGAGATGGTCTTGTACTCGCTGCTGAAGATGTACTTCTCGCCCGAGCGCCCCCGCTGCATGCACAACAGGTGCCCCTCCACGATGTCCCGCGCCGCGACGAACTCGAAGCCCCCGTCGACGTAAGCATGGAGCTTGCGGTTGGCGTAATCGCACAGGGTCCGTCCCAGTCGCGAGGGAAAGAAATCGCTGCCGCCGACGACCGCGCAGCACGTGGCCACGATGACATCCTGTCCCGCCGCGGCGGCGCGCCAGCACTCCAGCTCGACGAGCGCCTTGCTGCGCTCGTACGGCATCGTGCGCTCCATGGGATAGAACTGCATCGTCTCGTTGCTGGGAGCGGCCGGATCATCCAGGTCGTAGCCCACCGCGCTGAAAGAGCCCGTCACCACCGCCCGCCCGGCCTCCACGTCCCGCGCCGCCTGCAGCACGTTGCGGGTGCCGAGCACGTTGCACTCGTACAACTCCCGCCGGTGGGCGCGGTCCCCATCGATGGTCGAGACCTTCGCCGCGCAGTGATAGACGCCCTGGCAGCCCTCGAGCGCCCGACGGGTGGCGTCCAGGTCGCGAATGTCACCGAAGGCGCGCTCGACATCGAGGCCTTCGAGCGCCTCGTTGTTGTCCTCGCGCCTCAGCAGCACGCGGACTCGCACGCCGTCGCTGAGCAGTCGCCGGACGAGATTGGCGCCCACATGCCCGGCCGAGCCGGTAACGAAAACGGGCGGTGTCGATGGGTTCGCGAGCGTACCCGATCCTGAGGCGATCGGATCCTCCATCACATGCTTTCTAAATTCCGGATTTCCTACCGTTAGCGTGACGGCTATCCGTCACTTTTCCGACCACATTATCATGCGAGCATGCGAAGACTGGTTCTGGCGGCAGCGACGTTTGTCGTGGCGGGCATGCTGGTGGCGCGGGCGGGTCAGCCGGGGGAGACGGTGACCGTCTCGCCGGCGGTGGGAATCGCCGGCCACTACGGCACGTGGACCGTCACCTACACGGTGGGGCCGGGCGGCATCGCGCCGGGCGGCGCGCTGCGCGTGCAGTTGCCGGACACCTGGCACGCCGGGGAACGCAACTCGGGCAACCGGCTGCAGGCCTCCGACCCGACCGACGACCACTACATCGCGGCGTACGGTTCCGGCACCGATGTGCGGGTCGAGGCGGAGGTGGAATCGGAAACGTCCGCCTTTCTCGTGAAGACGGGACGGCCGGGGCTGGACGGGCGGTCCGAGCGCTACGTCTTCGTCGTCCGCGCGGAAGTCGTCTCCGGATCGCTGCGCGAGGGGGAGACGATCGAGGTGGTGTACGGCGACACGTCGCAGGGGAGCCGCGGGATGCGCGCGGCGATCGTCTCGACGGAGCCGGAGCCCATCCTCGTCACCGTCGACCGCACCGGCGACGGCACGTTCGAGCCGGTCATGCACGACGCCACCCTCACGTCGCGCAGCGGCATCGCGACGGAGCTGCGCGTCGCCGGCCCGTCCGCCCTGGTCGTGAATGAACCGGCGGAACTGCACGTCTCCGCCGTCGATCTGCATTCGAATCCGTCCGTTCCCTTCCGTGACACGGTGACCCTGCGCGTGCTGCAGGGGGACGTCGACCTGCCGGCGACGGTGGAGTTTCCGGAAGGGCAGGGCTGGACCACGGTGCCGTTCACGCCGCGGAGCGAGGGGATCGTGCGCCTGGAGGCGGTGGCCCGGGTCGACCTGCTTCGCGCCTGGAGCAACCCGATGGAGGTCTTCGCGGAGCGCCCGGCCATGCAGACGTACTGGGGCGATATCCACTCGCATACCGAGCACAGCTTCGACGGCGTGGGGAGCAACGTCTTCGACTACGCGCGCTGGGTGTCCGGGCTCGACTTCCACGCGATGACCGACCACAGCAACGGGCCTGAGCGCGAGGGCTTCACGCGCGGCCTCGGCCCCCACGTCTGGGAGGAATACACGGCGGCCACCGACGCCCACCACGCGCCGGGCGAGTTCGTCACGCTGCACGCCTACGAGGCGTCGTTCCAGGCGCCCTGGGGCCACCACAACGTCTACTTCCGCGGCGCGCCGGGGCCGCTGCTGTCGCCCAGCCAGGTGGCGCTGCCGGAGCTGTGGGAGGCGTTGACGGCGGGCGAGGCGCTGACGATTCCGCACCATACGAACAAGTTCCCGCAGCCGCTCGACTGGGACGAGGACGATCCCGACCTGCGTCGTAACTTCGAGATCTACTCGGCCCACGGACTGAGCGAGGCGTACGACCCGAGCCATCCGCTCGCCTTCGAGCACAGCGAGTTCACGAACCGGTCGACGTCGGCGCGGACCGGCATCGCGGCTCAGGACGCCTGGATGCGCGGGCTGCGGCTCAGCACCATCGCGGCCTCCGACGATCACCGCTCGCAGCCCGGCAAGCCGCACTGGGGGCTGGCCGCGGTGCGGGCGCCGGAGCTGACGCGCGAGGCGATCTTCGATGCCCTGCACGCGCGGCGGACGTACGGCACGACGGGCCAGCGCATCCTGCTGGACTTCCGCGTCAACGACGCACCCATGGGGAGCGAGATCACGCTGGCCGCGCCCCTGCCGGAGCCGTGCGCCGGCACGTCACCGGAGTGCGGGGAGCGCGCCGCCGCCACGGCCGCCCTCGCGCCGCGCTTCGACGTCACCGCGCATGGCACCGACGTCATCGAGTCGGTCGAGATCCTCCGCTACTCCGTGCCGGATGGCGGATTCCGCGTTATCCACGACCTGCGGCCGGACGCGCTCGATTTCACCTGGTCGGGGCGGGACGGCGGCTTCCGCGACGACGCGATCTACTATCTCCGCCTGCGCCAGCGCAGCCAGGTCCGGGGACGACTCGTCATGGCGTGGTCGAGTCCGGTCTGGGTCAACGCGCGTGACTAGCCAAATGCGCGCGCCTAGCCAGACGCGCGCAACTGGCCAAACGCGCGCAACCGGCCCAAAAAGGGGGCGAATCACATACTTAACGTATGCTCTAGAGAATTAATATGCACGGGGCCTTTGGACCCCTCATGTTGAGACTTTAGCGCGTACTATTAATATGTGGCGCAGTAGGCTTATCGGAGTCCACGAAGGGGAGTGAGAGATGTTTTCAACGCCGGACCTCGCGTCGGACCTGCCGTCCTGCCCATCGGAGGGGGCGCGGGCGAGACCGTCGAGATCGAATTCGTGCTCACCGACTTCCATCGGATGCCATAAGCCATGATTCTGCGAATGATGCGTACCGTTGTTTTCACCGTCCTGGGTCTCGTTGCGGCGGTCGGCCCCGCCGCGGGTCAGGCCCCCGAGTTTCCTCCCGTCACCGACGCCATGCTGCAGGATCCGGCGCCGGGCGACTGGCTCATGTGGCGACGCACCCTGAACGGATGGGGTTACAGCCCGCTCGACCAGATCGACCGGGACAACGTGAACGAACTGCGCCTGGTGTGGACCCGCGCCCTGTCGGCCGGCTACCAGGAGGGCACGCCGCTGGTCTACGGCGGCACGCTGTACATGCCGAACCCGAACGACCATCTGCAGGCGATGGACGCGGTGACCGGCGATCTCCACTGGGATTACCGCCGGGAGATGCCGAGCGATGCCCCGGATCTGGCTTCGGCCGCCGGGCTCGTCTCCGTCAACCGGAACGTGGCGATCTACGGGAATGTGATCATCGATACCAGCAACGACGGCTACGTCTACGCGGTTGACGCCTCGACGGGGGAGCTGGCGTGGGAGACCGAGATTTTCGACTACTCGACGGGGGCGGCGCGGCATAGCTCGGGTCCCATCGTTGCCAACGGCAAGGTGATTTCGGGGCGCAGTTGCCGGCCCGCCGGCGGGCCGACGGCCTGCGTGATCGCCGCGCACGACGCCACGACCGGCGCCGAGCTGTGGCGGACCCGCCTGGTGCCCGCGCCGGGCGAGCCGGGCGACGAGACGTGGGGCGGCGTGCCCTACGAGGAGCGCGTGCACGTGGGCTCCTGGATGGTGCCCAGTTACGACCCGGAGCTCGACCTCGTCTACGTCGGGACGTCGGTCACCTCTCCCGCGCCGAAGTTCCTGCTGGGCGGCTCGGACCTGAAGCACCTCTACCACAACTCGACCCTCGCCCTCGACGGCGACACCGGCGAGATCCGGTGGTATTACCAGCACCTGAACGACCACTGGGACATGGACCATCCCTTCGAGCGGCTCCTCGTCGACACGGCGGTTGCCCCGGACCCCGCCGCGGTGAGCTGGATCAACCCGCGCGTGCGCGCCGGCGAGGTGCGCAAGGTGGTGACCGGCATTCCGGGGAAGACCGGCGTCGTGTACACCCTCGACCGCGAGACCGGCGAGTTTCTCTGGGCTACGCCGACGGTCACCCAGAACCTCATCAGCGACATCGACGGCAACACCGGTGAGGTGACCCCGAACTCCGAGGTCGTCTTCAGCGGATACGGGCAGCAGATCCTGTCCTGCCCGGGCTGGCTCGGGGGCAAGGACTGGGAAGCCGGCGCGTACAGCCCGCTGACGAACACGATGTACTACCCGCTGCGGAACTCGTGCGCGCGCGTGCTGGCGACGCCCGACGAAGGGCTCGCCATCTACCAGCTCGCCGCCCGGTTCCAGATGGCGCCGGGCACGGATCAGCTCGGCACCGTCTGGGCCATCTCGGCGGAAACGGGCCGTTCCACCTGGGTCCAGGAGCAGCGCGCGGCGACGCTGTCGCTCGTCACCACCGGAGGCGGACTCGTGTTCGGCGGCGACGTCAACGGGCGCTTCCGCGCTCTCGACCAGGAGACCGGCGACGTGCTGTGGGAGATCAACCTGGGCTCGCCGGTCACCGGCTTTCCCATCACCTTCGCGGTCGACGGCCGCCAGTACGTCGCGGTCAGCACCGGCACGGCGGCGAGCGCGTCGGCGTTCGTCGGCCTGACGCCGGAGTTGCGTCCCAGCTTCGGGAACAACCTGTTCGTCTTCGCGTTGCCCTGACCCCAAGCTGGGTCCGGCGGCTCGTCATCTGCGGCCGGCTCCGCGAACTCGGACTCGGTGCCGCAGTGCTCGTGCCGCTCGCTGAGGCGCGCGAGCAGGCGCTCGCCCGCCGTATGCTGGCCCACTCCGGCGGCGGTCTCCTCTTCGAGAAGCGTCGCGCCGAGGGCGTTCTCTACCTTCGCCGAAGGCTGCCCGCCGTGTGCTCGAACAGAAGCGCGGCAGCCGTCAGCGCGGCTTGCCGTAGACCTCTCTAGTGCTTGGCGTGAGAGTCTTCACGTTCCTCAACAACCAGATCGTGCCCGTCCGGACTAGGCACGTCGATCTGGATCGAGGATGATCCCTGGAACCCAGAGGCGAATCGTTTCACTCGGCTCGTTGCACAACCGGCTACGATTGCTGCTACAGACTGTTATTATTTATGTATTGACATACTGTGCAGTTCTCTGTTAGGCTTTCCTTCGCATGAACTGAGGGAGGCTATGCGAAGGAAGCGTCGTCAAGAGGATGTCGCGGCCGAAGCCACGCTGGAAGCCACGTCTTGGCTTGAAGGGCTGGCCGTGGAGTTCCAGGAGCAAGTCAAGCGTCACTCGGCGCTCACCAAGCAGCTTCTGCAATTGGACGCTCGGATCACAATGAGCGAGAAGGCGCTCTGCGCGATGCGGGATCAACTACAACTCGGCATTGCCGAGTCGGATTCCGTACTTCCGAGGGACTGGGAACCGACGATTCAGAGCGTGAGATTCGTTGGTGTTCGTTTGGTCGACGCATGCCTGACGCTGCTACAGGAACGAAAGAGGCTCACGCCGCAGGAACTTATTCTTGGACTCAACGCCGGGATGTTCCGTTTCCGAACGAACTCGCCCTTGAGGGAGATCCACGCCGCCCTACTCAAACAACGCATGGCCAGAAAACTTGGGGGCGCGTGGGTGTGGGTCGGAGGCCGCGAAGTCATCTCGATGCGGTCGGATCTCAGCGGGGCAACTACTCAGCCCGTGGAAGATTCGAGCGACGCGGATACCGGTGCCGCGTAAGGGCGGGGAGGGGAGAGGTTGCCCGGGGGTAGTTCAGAGGAGAGAACGCCCGTCTACTAAACGGGATGTCGCTGGTTCGATTCCAGCCCCCCGGGCCATTCGAAGCACGGCATGCCCGAGCCGACAACGGCGGGCATCCTGCAACCCGGAGCCACGCTAGAACTCGGGACTACAGTGCTGTAACTGTACCAGCCACGGCGGTCTTTGACAAGATGGGCAAAGCGTCCAGAACGGGGGAACGAGAACCAGGGGTGTTGTCGACCCTGCGGAAAGGCTACTCGATGCGAGCCGCTACGCGCAGAACCTGCGTCGGCAAGCCGACGTGGCACCCGCTACGGTTCGAGAAGCGTGAGCGCCGTTCGGTCCTGCTCAACCAGCGCCCGCCACAACCGGTCCGGCGCTCAGACCGATGCCGACCCTCTGGGGCCCCTAGGTACCGCTGGCGGTGAAGAAGAAAGGAAGACATGGCAGTCTATGTAATCAGCTACGACCTCAACACCGCTGGCAAGAACTACCAAGCCCTCTACGACGAACTAGATCGGCTAGGTGCAAGCCGCGTCTTGCTCTCGCAGTACGCTGTTAACCGTATCAACACCAACGCCGCTAGTCTCAGAGACCACTTGTGGGGCTACATGGATGCTAACGATCGCCTCCTCGTCATGGCCAGAGATTCTGGGGATTGGGCCGGCATGAACCTCATCACCAGGCTCAGCGCGAAGTAGCGGGCCTCGGGTTGACTGGAGACGTTGCGGTAGTGCTGCATCGATGTTGGTCGAGGACCAGCGATCGGGGCAGTCGACGAGAACGAACCACCCGCGGAAGTTGTCGAAGCGCTGCGGGCGCACGCGGTCGGCCGCGGCGGACGATCAGGTATTCTGGGCGTTGGCGCGCGACGGCGAGCGACAAGGAGTGAACCGGCGATGTGCGTTCAGGCTGCGGTGCTTGGAGACGGACAGGACTGCCGATCGTGACTGGATCGAGCGCGGCTGCGGGCGAGGTGGCGGTAGGCGCATTCCTCCCGCCATCGGCTCGCACGGACGGTCGCCGGATTCGTGAAAGGGCCGGTTGACCGGTTTGTCGGTCCGAAGGCTGGCGAGGTCGCGATGACATTCACCACACGCGCTGCGCGGATTGTAGTGCCGCTCGCGGTAGCGCTGGTCGCCGCCCTACCGAGGCAGACCACGGCGCAAACCGACAGCCAGGAACACTTCGACCTCTTTAACGAGTGTGCACCAATGGACCTGGTCGTTGAGAGGCTTCCCGACGGTGCGGAGTACGTCGGTCTTGACGAGGCACGTGTCCAGACGCTGGCGGAGAGCCGTCTTCGGGCCGCACGATTGTACGACGCAACGGCACCCACCTATCTGTACGTTCGTGTCGGGGTGCTCGTCATCAACAACCGACGCGGCGCCAATGGCGCGTTCTCCACGGAGGTCTCATACCGCAAGCGCCTGTACGATTCGATGTCGAATCGATCCGGGCTTGCTGAGACGTGGGACGTCACCAGTTACGGAACACACAGCGGGGATGCCGGCTACATCTTGCAGTCCGTGTCAGAGCACTTGGATCACTTCGTTCTCGACTATCTGCGCGTGAATGAAGTCGCGTGTAACCGGAGCCCGTCACCTAACGGGGGAACCGATTGACCTGCGCTGATCGGGGCACATGAAGCGAGGTACCGCGTACCGGCCCATCGGTCTCTGACCTTCGCGAGAGGAACGTGCCACGTTAGCATCGATGACGTGAATGTTGGATCTCAGCGACACCAGACGCCGACCGGGTACTGTTCAGCGGCGCTGACACAAGGTCACGTGAGACCGCGACCCGCTCCTGCGGCCGACGAGCCTGGCTACCTCCCCTCCGTTGACTGAAGCTCCGGCCAAAGTAACCTGTGTTAGGTTCGGCCATGACGCCACACTCGGCCCGGCGAGACTCGGGGGAGGGACGGTGAGAGGTCCGGAGACGCTGAAGATCGCGGAGTTGATCGCCTGCGCCCCGTGGCGAGAGGCGGTTACCTACCGGGATAGCTGGCCGCATGAGTATGTCCTCAGCCGCAAGGACGGCCAGCGGGAGTTGGTCGACGCGGTCTGCGCCCGGTTCCGCGCGGGCGAAGGCGTTGCCGGCCGCTTCTTCGGCAGGAGCAACACCTACCTGTTCATCGGCGACTACAAGTACTGGCTCATGACTCACTGGGACGCGCTCGACCTTGACGACGGCCAGGACTACGTGCTGAATCGCGCGCGACTCTACCGCGACCGACGAGACTTCATCATTCAGCCGGGTGATACCGGCAAGTCCGAGGACTACCCGGCGAGTCCACCGCAGGCAGGTCGGCGCGGACCGACCTCGGCGGAGGCGTGAGCATGGCCGAAATCGATACGCTGCTTGCTCATTTGTCTCCGTCGTTTACGGCGCAGACCGAGAATATTGCCGTCGAGGCTCTCGGCTACGTTCTGAACAAGTACGCGGGTTCCAGGGAAGGGCTGAACGACGTGGTTCGGTCCGGTGTCAGGAACGTGAAGCCGGTCGACAAGGTGCACACGCAGGCCAGCGCGCTGGACGGGACCCGCCCCGATCTGGTCGGAGTTGATGAGGACGATGCAGAACGTGTGCTCATCGAAGCGAAGTTCTGGGCTGAACTGACGCCCCGGCAACCTCGCGCCTATCTCGACCGATTGCCGGACGATGGACCGGCCGTGCTGCTATTCCTCGTGCCGGAGGAGAGAATCGCCAGCCTCTGGCCTGTCTTGCGCACCCGCGCACAGGAGGCTGGCAAGACGCTGTCTGACGTTGACGCTGAGCGTAAGTGCGTCAGTGTGGAGGGCACCCAGCGGCACTTGCTGCTGGTCAGTTGGACCGGCCTGCTGGACAGAATGTCCGCACGGACGAGAGACGAGCAGGGTGCCGAAGAGGATATCCGGCAGTTGAGAGGACTCGCCGAATTCGCGGAGGAAGGACGATTCCGGCCTATCCGGGACACTCGGGAGGACTTCGGCCCCGACTCACGTCACATGCGGGACATGAAGCGGATGATCGACGCTGCAACCGAACGGGGCGTCAACGACGGATGGGCATCTCGAAAGGGCTTGAACCGCACTCCGCGTTCGTACGGGTACGGTAGGTACTTGAAGCTCGGCGATCGTGTCGTGTGGTTTGGGATCCACACCGGCCGATGGGAGCAAGATGGCGAGACGCCGTTATGGCTCGACTGCAGGAACGGCCACTGGGAGCCGATCCCGATCCTCATGGACGACGATGTCGAGTACGCCGACGTGCTGAACGGTGTTGTAGCTGCGTTACGTGACTTCGCCGAAGCGCGTGAAGACCGCCGCTGAATACGCCGGTCAGAGCCAGTGCCCGGCGTCCGGCCGACCCGCCATCCGACGTTAGTTCGTCGTACTGAAGTTGTAACCGTGCTGGTTCAAGATTCTCTCGACGGTGCGAGGGACTGACTCGTCCAGGTGGAGGCGAGAGCGTCTTTTGCCGCGCCCTGTCGGTGGCGCGAGCCGTTGCCAGCCCATGCCGGTCCGTGCCTACGATGCCGAGACAAGCGGCAAAACCCAAGCGGGCCGCTAGTGTTCTCGATCTCGTGGTGGGTCAGGGTCGCGACCGAAGCTGTCCTTGGAACGGATTCTGCCGTCCCGACCATGAATCACGAGATCGACTTCATCCTGCTGTGCTTCGGTCCGCGCGAACCGGATCGCGTTCGCCTGAGTGCGGTGTGAGGATAGCCGTGAACCTGCTTGGGTGACCTTCCATCCACCGCTGTCCTTCGACACATGTACGTTGCTTCTTCGTGGCATTGTTGAAGCTGCTGGAGAGTACTGAGACGACCGATCTAGCATAGCGATGCCACCGCTCTGTCTGCTACGCCAGCGCGGCCAGTCTGTAACCTCTTGCCGCAACGGTCGGGACACCCGAGTTCCCGGGCCAGGGAGATGCACGATGGAATCAGCGACGAGTAACCGCCTCTCACTGACCGGAGCCGCAATCGGTGCGCTGCATTGCGGATTGGCCGTGCTCGTGTTCGGTTCGGTGTCAACCAGCGCGGGCACGGGAGCCCCGCAGTCACCGAGCCCGCCGGGAATGGTGCAGGTGACGGTCGAGGTGGAGCTGTCGTGTCCTTCTTGCGCCGTCGGGCTTGAACGGCGGCTGGGCCGTCTGGACCACGTTGCGGGAATCAAGGTCAGCCCCCCCGACGGGCAGATCGTCCTGGCCGTCGAGCCCGGCCGCCATCTGGACCTTGCCGCGGTGTGGGACACGGTGCGCAACGCCGGCTTCATTCCCGACGCCGTGGCGGTCATCGCCATAGGGCACGTCATCGAGGTGAACGGCGCACCGGCCCTCGCCCTCGCACCCGATTTCGCCCTCCTGCTCGTCGAAGGGGACGGCCTCACCGCCCTCGCAACGGAGGCGGGCGACCAACGGGTAGAGGTGTCCGGACACTGGGACTTGCCGCCGGAAGGCGCCGGACGGCTGAGGGTTGAGTCATTTGAGGTCCGTTAGTGCACGGGCAATGGAACTACACTGCTGTTGGGAGCGCGCAATGTTCCGATAGCAGCTTGGATTCTCTCTCCCAGTCCCGTTTTCCGCGCGCCGCCGCGCGCTACAGGCGTGCGGCAACTCACGGATCCAACTACACTTTCTGCCACGGAGGCCATTTGAAATGTCTGTCGTCAACGACAAGTACCGCGGCACAACCAAGTACTTTCACGTCCTTGCAGAACTTGTTCGAGCCGCCCAATACCGAGGATTGACGACGTACCAGGACATCGCCATCCTCATGGGGCTACCTCCGTCTGGCCACCACATGGGCAAGGAAGTTGGCTGGATCTTGGGTGAGATTTCGGAGGACGAAGTCCGTGCGGGGCGACCGATGCTGAGTTCTGTGGCGGTCGGCGTCAGCGGAAAGGCTGGCCCCGGGTTCTTTAAACTCGCTCGTGATTTGGAGCGACTTGACCAGAACAGAGATGAGTCTGGATTTTGGAAGGACGAGTTGCTCGCCACATACTCGGCTTGGCGCCGGCCACTGCCGCCGTCGAAGTGAGAAGCCCGCGGGGCGTCGACTGGATTTCATCCCGCCGGTGCTCTTCGTTCGTCTCCAAGTGCCTCATTTCATACGAAGAACCTGCGAATCACGCCGTCCGCTTGGGGGCTGAGTTCTGAAGATTCTTCGGTCACGATGAGACAGCCGGGGAAGTTCTCTTCGTACCAGGCTCTCTTCGTTTTCCAATGGGCACGGTAGTCTTCCCGGTCGAGCATTCCGACGTGTTCCCAGAAGTAATCCTTGCCGCGCCATGTCACCGTGAAGTCAGGAAGGTAGAAGCTACCATCCCTAGCGTAGAGCGGTTGCTCATATCGGAACGGTATATCCCGCTCGTGGAGCATGTTGGCGATGATCACCTCCGACTTGGATCGCACCGCAGTCCCGGCGACAGTGTGATGGATCCTCCCATCTTCGTACCAGCCGCCTACCTTCCGCAACGCATCGGGCACGGCACGAAATTCGAAGAGAGAAGAGTTGATCCGCCGTAAACGCGATGCCTCCGGCCGATGCATGCCGAGCAACGGCGAGATGTCTTTCTCGACTAGTAGCGTGCAGTGGCGGCTGGCGCGAGTGACCGCCGTGTAGAACAGCTCGGTGCCAAGCAGCGCCTGTTTGCCATCTGGAACCACGATATAGACGCGTTCGAACTCGCTGCCCTGCGCCTTGTGTACCGAGATCGCGTATGCCAGTTCGAGGTTCTCTTCAACATTTTCTGTCGAGATCCATCGACCGTTCGAATCCTTGCCCAATCCACGGCCGTACCCGACCGAGTAGCCCTCTCGTCGGTCGAAACAGACGCGGAATTTCTCAAGCCTGAACCTCGGCGACTTCCACTCCTTGTTGTCGAAAAGATGTGGCCAGACGAACCCGATCTGACCGTTGAACACTTCCACGGCCTCCATGGCGCGTTTCTTATGATTCCACGCGTGGATCGGCCGGGACTGCGGTCGGTTGCGAACCTGGATCACCTTGTCGAACAACATCACACCGTCGAGCGCGTCGTTACCGGAAGGGCGGTGACCGCGGATGTGCTCCTGGCACAGGCGGTTGAGCTCTTCCACGCCGAAGAACTCGCCACGGTATGGGCTGAGCACCTGGAAATAGGTCGGCTTGCCGTTGTTCTCGTGGGCCTGTCGCCAAAGGGTCGGGAGATCCTGGGACGGCTCTTCCCGTTTGCGAACATCTTCGGCCATGTCGCTGATCATCCGATCGAGCATCATGCGCGACAGATCCTCCTGATCCTGCCAGTAGAGAACCCGGAGATCCGGTGCTACGTCTCCGCCGACCTGGACCCGTTGCAGCATCTGCTCCGCCGCTGTCGTCGCATCTTCGTCTTTCGCTCCGTCCTGGCGGACGCGGAGGTAGCACTTGGCGAGATCGATGATCCCAGTGGCATTCCCTTCCACGCGCCCTTCGAGTTGCCGCAGGTTGTGCCGCAACGTCGCAATGCTCTTCGGCTCTTGCTCTTGCACGTAATCGATGATGTCGGCGAACACCCTTCCGCGGCCAATCGGCGGCAGTTGATTCGGGTCCCCGACAAGGATCAGGCGTTGAACTGCAGGCCAGCGCACGGCCCGGAAGAACGCCGCGGTCAACGCCAGATCCAGCATGGAGCATTCGTCAACGATGTACGCTGCGTACCCCTCTTCGACGCGCCCGCCTGCACGCTTGAATGACAGATTTGGATTCAGCCATCCCCGTTTCGCCAGAAACGAATGTACTGTTGCAACTTCGACGCGCCCTCGCAGGGCATCGTCGCCCTCGACTACGGCGCGAATCCGATCCGCGGCCTTACCAGTTGGAGCGAGCGCGATCACTGAACTGCCAGCGCCGTGCCCACGCTTGATCGCCTTGATCAGCGCCCGGATTACGGTCGTCTTTCCGGAGCCGGCTTCTCCGGCAAGCACGCTGAGGGGACGGACGAACACCTCTTGGCAGGCTTCAATCTGACCCTCGATCGCCTTGCGGTACCTCTCTTGGTCCTTTCTTGCTAGCAAGCTCTGCGACTCGAACAGGTAGCCGTTCCACGTGGCCGCCGTCACGGGAGTGCGGAGGCCGATGTTGGGTCCGCCCATGAGGAAACGCAGCTTCTCTTCGAGCAACCTCTCGTCCTCAAACACATGACGCAAGTAGAGGTACGTCTGATTTCCGTCCGGTCGTGTTTCGACGGCTTGCGAAATGAACTCCTCGTCGGCGTCCAGATATCGATCATGGAACTCGAAGCGCTTCCACTCAGGAAGAACTGATAGCCGACGGTTGACCGTTTCGATCACGTCAGCCGCGGGGAGGAAAGCGTGCGTCTCTTCTCGTCGGAGCGCGTCGACGACTAGGGCGCGGAATCGCCGCTCGTCGTCGGTTGCGGCGAGCGCTTCCCCGCCGAGTTCAGGCGACGGGATCATCCCCCGATCGATTGTCCCCCATGGAACGAAGTCGTCAGGGCTGTCTCCTTGGTACTGCTCCGAGAGGATGTACGGATTGCCTGCTATGGCGTCGAGGCTTGCGCTGATCCCGCTCTCCGCGCGCCTTTCGGCAAGGACTTTCCCGACCTGTTCACGTCCTAGCGCAAACCGGGGAAAGACCTCTCGGAGGAGGTGCCGTTCCTCCTTGGTCCGGAGCCTCCACTGGCGACGCGCCGATCTTGAGTCCTGTAGAACGACTCCTGCGACGTCATCCGCATGGCCATCAAGGAAGCTAAAGATGGCGTTTGCCGTCTCGACCTCTTCACCCTTTAACGCTTGGGCCTTGAACACCGAAATGGCCTCGTGAAGCGAGACTTCCTCAAGGACCGAGGGCATTCCGGGCAAGACTCCACGGTGACGCCACAACTCCGAAATGAGTTGTTCCAACCATCGCGCGCGGACAGACCAATCCTCCGAGGTATCGCCTAACGATTGCAATTCGCGCACAACTCGGAGGAAGCCCTCGACGAGTCCCAGAGCGTCGTCGTCGCTCAGATGTCGCGTCGCGTACTTGCATAGCCGTGGGTTTTCGGGAAACAGGGCGATGCGCTCAAGCACTTCCGGCTGATCGCGGTAGATGTGGTACGGAAGGCGCAGTCCTTGGTCGGGATAGTGCGATGTAATTGCCCGCTGCCAGACGTACGCCCCGCCGTAGCGTCTTCTCACCTCGTCCGAGCATCCCTCGTAGAACAGTTCAGGACCGAGTACCTTGATGCGAGACATGCCGACGAGCACATATCGTCGCATCTCGTCTTCACTGAACGGGTTCGAGTAGTTGGCGTAGTAGAAGACCAGGCTCTTGTTTGGCGAGACTGCCTTGAAGTAGTTCCGTGCGTTGGCTAGTCGGCGATCATGGTCGACACGACCATGTTGGCGCACATCGTCGCTGTACATGACCTCGTAGGGCCATACACAAACCGTGGCCGGAGGAAGGTCCCACCGCCGGGTTTGCGTACCGTCACGGAACCAATCGGGAGGCGGGGCTTCTGCTCGTGCCGATCCGGTTGCGAATGCGTTGTGGCTGTAGCAGCAGGGAGGGATTCGTTCCAGTGACCCGCACGGCTGCCCGGCGCAATCGGTTTCCCAGTCCAGCGCCCGCTCCTCCGCGATCTTCTGGCCGGGATACGACTGTGTGCCTACGCAGTACGTGTTCGCTGCCGGATCCTGACAGATGTGACCGTTCCAACCGTCAGTGTGCCAAGCAACGCGGGCTGAAATGTGAATCGTCATGTGTTCCTCACCTGCGCCTTGGCGTCGCGCCAGCGGTGTGCATACCGCACCTCACGCCAGCGTGCCGATCACCCTGAGGTCCTGGTTGCATCTATACAATTGGCATCGACCACATAGCAGTCTCAACCACCAACCCCCTATTAGCCTACTCCGGGCTCTTGGGCTTGATCTGGTTTCGTGGACACATTCCGAAAGGCGGATACGATGTCCACGATGGCAGCTACAGACAGGCCGCGCCGAGCGCGGCGACAATTCACGGATGAGTTCAAGGCGGGCGCGGTCGGGTTGGTGCTCGACGAGGGCAGAACGGTCGTCCGAGAGGTGGGCGGTGTGGAGACGGCGGGGGCCCATTAAGGTCGGTCTTGCGAGGCCGGTCCCACCGGCGTTTGACCAAGGCCACGGTCCACTTCGGTCAAGAAGGCGTTTGCCAGCCGCAGGATCTCGGTTGTGTGGCGCATCATCACGGCCTTGCCCCGAGGACGACGGTTGCGGTTCGTCTCGGCGAAGTTGACATCCATCTCGTGCACGATTTCGTTGCGTGCGCGGAAGATATGCTCCAGCAGCTTCAAATCGGGCGCGAGCGCGTCCGATGGGATGTCGAAGTACGACGCTACCCGCAGCACCTGGTCTTTGGACTGCAGGCTCTGCGAAATCAGGTCGGCAACGAGTGCGCTTACGAGAACGTCCCGAGGGTCACGGCTTGCGAGAACAGAGGAGAGAAAGCTCGGATCGAGCGTGTCTTGCCGTGCGAGCCGCTTCGAAATGAAGGCCTTGAAATTCTCCTCGGCTCCCTTCGACCGATCGATAGTGAGTGACAGCGCGTCGCGAACAAGCTGCTTGATCATCGAGTCGAGGCCGGCACCCGCGAACACCAACATCGCTCGAAGCAGATCCTGTTCTTCGTCTGTCGGAGTTCCCTTCGCCTTGCGTGCTTTCCTTGTCGCCTCGAAGATGTCGAGAAAAGAGGACGCCGCGTCGTGAGCACTGCAGAGGATCGTGAAAGCGTTCCGAGCGGCATTCGAAGCCGGCGCGCTCGGATAGTGCTGAAATCTACTCACGCTCCTTGGAATTCGCGCAGATTGACATCTTCGGCGCCGAGCGGGAGCAGATCATTGCCGGCAAAGCCGGGGTAGCCGGGGTAGCCGGGATAGCCGGGGTAGCCGGGGTAGCCGGGATAACCACGGTACGGACGAGCCGCCAGACGGTACAGGCGCTTTTTCTTGATGATCGTGCCCAGGTACGCGCCATTCCGGTCCACGACGTCATCGTCGTTCCAGGGAATCCAGCCAATCCAGTGCCCGTCACGGTCGTAAACGTACTTCCCTTTCCGAAAAGCGATCCAACTGCCTTGGGAGTCGAACAGGTGCCTCACGGCCATCGATTCATCATAGCGCACCCGTGGGCCAATCAAGCCCACCATTCACCAGATGTGCGTGAACGTCAGGCGCCTTGCCGTCTTGATGCCGTAAAGGCGGTCAGGGGCGCTTGGGCCATGAAGTCGTCCCAGTACGAATCGTCCTGCTCGGACTCCGCGAGCTGGGCATCGACCCAACGGAAGTCCGGGAACCCCGCGTCGCGCGCCGCCGCCTCGTAGGTGGCCGGTCTCAGATAATAGTTCTCGAACTCGAACGTCCGCCCGTCGTGATTGGTGATCCGGTACCGGATGGCGTCGCCCTCCCCCGGAGGATGGGGGCAGGTTCTCTCCAAGCCGTACTTCGCCAGCGACACTCCGGGACGCGGCGGGAGCCGGACGTTGTCGTTGAAGCCGACGAGCCGCCCGCCCGGACTCAGCGCGCGGTAGCACGCACGGAAGAATCGGTCCAGTTCCGTCCGGGTGCGCGCGTAGTTCAACAGGTAGATCGCGGTGACCACGTCCACCTGCGCCGGCGGGGTGAATGTTGCGGCATCCTCGCAGACATAGCAGCAACCGAGCGGCTCGTTGCTCTCCTCCGCCTCGGCCAGTGCGATCATCTGTTCCGAGAGGTCGACCCCGGTGACCGCGGCCGCCCCGGACCGCTTGAATTCACGCGCGTAGACTCCCTCGCCGCAGGCAAGGTCCAGCACGGTCCGGCCCCGCAGGTCCCCCAGCAGTTTGCCGATGGTGTAGCGCTCTACGTAGTGGCGGAACAGCAGCCACTTCGACTCGCGATACCGCTCAGCGATCGCATTGTAGACGGCCGGTTCCGTCATCGTGTGCAGCCGAATTATACGGCCGGCCGCCGGGCGACCGGCATCCAACTGGATCGACCGTCGTGCCGATGGCGGACGCCGGCCGCACCCGGCGTCGGCCTCAGAGCCACGAACCGGTTCGGTTTCCGTCCACGTCGAAGAAGGTGAGGCACTTGCGCGCGATCGGCTTGCGGCGTCCCTTCTCGGTGAGCACGGCGTAGTAGGTGCGGTCGAACTCGACGAAGCCGTCGCCGAGCGCAACCAGCGCGCCGGCCTCGAGGAAACGCTCGATGAAGTGGCGCCAGCCGAGCGCGATGCCCGTTCCGGCGATGGCGGCTTCCAGCATGTAGGTGTAGCTGTCGAGGCCGAGGCGGCGTGGCGGTTTGGCCGGGTGTCCGGCGACCGCGAACCAATCCTCCCAAGTGGCCCAGCCCTCGTTGGGTCGCAGCAGGTCGAGCAGTGTCAACTCGCTCCAGCCGGCGACGGGTCCGGCGAGTGTCTGCGCGTGCTCGGCGGCGTAGGCGGGCGAGCAGACGGGCCGTACTGCCTCCCGGTGGGCCATCACCCGGTCCTCGGGCGTGGGGGCAACGGCGTCCCAGGCGAGGTGGATGTCGGCGGCCGGGTCAGTCGGCAGATCCTGGATGTAGTGGTGATAGGTGAGGATGCGTATCCGGACGTCGTCGCCGAGCGCCTGCCGGAGGGCGTCATAGCGCGGCATGATGAGGAAGTGGGATGCCTCGTGGGAGCAGGCGATGACCACCTGTTCGTAGCTGGCCAATTCGGTCGCCTCGGCGGCGCCGCGGCGGATGGCGGCGAGACCGGCCGCGACGCCGTCCCGGAAGCGCTCGCCGCTGGCGGTCAGGGTGGCCCCGGCGCGCGAGCGCTCGAACAGGCGCACCGACAGCCAGGTCTCGAGTTGGCTGATGTAGCGGCTGATGGCGGACTGCGAGGTGCGCATCTCGCGCGCGGCCAGGGTGAAGCTGCCGTGCCGCGCGGCGCACTCGAAGGCGATCAGGGCGTTGGCGGGCGGTATCCGGTACGGACCGCTCTCACGCATAGCAAATAAATCATCATAAAATATCGAAATAGTCAAGTATGAGGCCCGGACGATCGGGTCCGGCGTTAAGCGGATCGCCAATGGCGACTCAGCCGAACATGTGCGAAATGGAAGGCTTTGCGCATCTCCCATTTGGGAGATAGATATGACCGGCCTGGGAATCAAGGACGCGGGAAGGAAAGAGCCGTTGACGGCCCGTCAGCCGTCTATCGCGAAGCGGTTTGGTTTCGGTCCAATTCGAAGAAGTCGAGGCACCTGCGCGCGAGCGGCTTGCGGCGCCCCTTCTCGGTGAGCACGCCGTAGTAGGCCCGGTCGAATTCGACGAACCCGTCGCCGAGCGTCACCAGCGTACCGGCCTCGATGAACCGTTCGATGAAGTGGCGCCAGCCGAGCGCGATGCCGGTCCCGGCGGCCGCGGCTTCCAGCACGTAGGTGGAAGTGTCGAGGCCGAGGCGGCGAGGCGCCGTCGCCGGGCGTCCGGCGACGGCGAACCAGTCCTCCCAGGACGCCCAGCCGTTGTTGGGTCGCAGCAGGTCGAGCAGGGTCAGGCCGCTCCAGCCGGCGACGGGTCCGGCGAGGGTCTCGGCGTGCTCGGCGGCGTAGGCGGGTGAGCAGACGGGCCGAACCGCCTCCTTGAAGAGCGCCACCCGGTCCTCCGGCGCAGTGGCTGCCGTGTCCCAGGTCAGGTGGATGTCGGCGACCGGGTCGGCCGGCAGGCTCTGGACGCGGTGGTGGTCGGTAAGGATGCGTATCCCGACGTCATCGCCGAGCGCCTGCCGGAGGGCGCCGTAGCGCCGCATGACGACGGAGTGGGACGCCTCCTCGGAGCAGGCGATGACCACCTGTTCGCCGCTGGACAGCTCGACCGCCTCCGCGGCGCCGCGCTGGATGGCGGCGAGACCGGCCGCGACGCCGTCCCGAAAGCGCTCGCCGGCGTCGGTCAGGGTGGCTCCGGCGCGCGAGCGCCGGAACAGGCGCGTCGCCAGCCAGGTCTCGAGCTGCCTGACGTGGCGGCTGACGGCGGACTGCGAAGTGCGCAGCTCGCGCGCGGCCAGGGTAAAGCTACCGTGCCGTGCGGCGCACTCGAAGGCGATCAGGGCGCTGGCCGGCGGCATCCGGTATGGGTTGCGCTTATACATGACATATCCTCGTCATTGGATATCAAAATAGTCAAGTATATTATCGGGAGTTTGCGGCGGCGGTTGGTGAGATATCAGCCTGTAAATGCTGAATTTACGGCGGGGCGTGGTGGGCCGTGAATAATGCATGACATATTATCATTTTAACATGACATAAACGACTTTTACAAAATCGCCGAGTCGTGAGCGCGACCGTGGTCCTGCTGTTGGCCGGGGGCGCAGAATGCGCTGGTTCAGGGAGTCCTCGCGCGTGGTCCGCCTGTCGTGCGAGATGCGAGCGGTGTAGAGGCGCCGCGAAGCCACTCGGCTACGGGGCAATCGGGCTCCTGACCCGCGACCGCCCGCTCGGCCATACATCGCAACTTGGCCAACGGCGCGTTGCCGTTGAACAGGACCGTCCCGTTCTCGTCAGCGAGCACGTAGGTGGGGAAACCGCGAACGTCGAGGATCCGCTCGAGATCGCTGAAGAGGCCCACGTGCCAGTTGTCCCACGGCATCGCTTCCTGCTCCATGAACTCGGTCACCGTGTCGAGTTCCTCGTCGACGCTGATGGCCAGCAGCGCGAACCGATCGGCCGGCAGGTCGGCGACCATCTGGCGGAGTTCCGGCAACGCGGTGATGCACGGCGCGCACCACGTGGCCCACCAGTCGATTAGCAGGACACGGCCGCGGTAGGCTGACAGCGGCTCCTCCGTGCCATCCAGACGCCGGCCGGTCGATTCCGGTAGCGTGCCGCCGATGGTCGCGTGTTGAATACTCGCGATCAGATCCGCCTCGGCCTGCGCGAACGTCCGGGGAGCCAGGTCATCCTCCATTCCTCGAGTCGAGTCGTCGAAGGTCTCGTTCTCGACCCCGGCACTGAGTCCCGTCGCCTGCTCCAGGGCGCGTTCGCGGCGTGCGGCGGTGTCCACCGACATCAGCATCGAGCCTTTCGCCTCCTGCATCAGGCCGGCCGCCAGGTGGTACCGCGCCGCCGCCCGCAACGTGGGGTTCTCGGTATCCGACGCCATCTCCGCGAAGAACTGCTCGACCGGAGAATCGGGCTGGCCGGTCCCGCTGGGGCCCCGAGCTCTGTCCAGGGCACGCAAGACGCGCGGCCACAACCCGTCGTAGTCGGGCGCATGGGTCAGCAGCGCCCGGGCGCCGGCGGCAGCGTGCCGGTCGCCGCGCATTACATCCCATGCGTGGTCAACGAGGAACTCCGCGGCCTCCACTGTCTTCTCGTGCGCGCCCTCTGCGTTGAGGATCGCCCGTGCCGTCGCAATAGCCAGCACGGCGCTCGGTCGATCCTCCATGCCTCGGGCAAGCGGCGCACCGCCCTCCGGCGGGACCGCCTGGACCGCCTGGCGCATCCGTCCATACCAGGCATTCCGCTCATCGAGGTAGCTCTGCACGGCCGTCCAGTCAGGATCGACGTTGTCGATCAGGGCGTCCCACGTCGCGTCCTCGGCCGCTCCGAGTTCGGCAAAGGCATCGGCTGGTCCGACTTCAGCGGCCCGATCCTCCAGCGTCCCGCCCCGCTCGTAGTCGATCAACCCAAGGAGGCCGGCGGACCGTCCGAGGAGGAACTCCGCCGCCTCGACCGTGTGCGGCCCGCCCGCGGCGACGATCTCGCGAGCGGCGGCGATAGCCGCCGTCGGGTCCGGCAGGGGTCCGTGCTCTTCCTCCGCCCGCCGCACCATCTCTTCGAGCGTGCCCTCGCCCGAGATCAGGATGCTGTTCATGCCGCCCGTTTCCTCCTCCCAGGCCGCCTGCAGGTCGAGGTACTCCTGCACGACCTCCCACCGCGGGTCGGGGGTACCGGAGCACGCCGTCGACCCGTAGGCCGCAACCACGAACAGGAAGAGAAAGCCAGCGACCCGACGGCCTGCCAACGACTGCCGACGCCGTGATTGCGCTGCGCTCATGTTGCGCTCCTTCCTTCTCGGTTACTGCCAGGTGTTCAGATCGCGTACGGCGCCGGTCGAGAGGAGATAGATGTAGAGGTCGGTGAAGACCACCCAGACGAGGCTGACCCAGGCGAACGGCATGTGCCGCTCGTTCAGCCAGGTGGAACTCTTCCAGAGGCGATAGCGCGACGAGATCTGGCCGTCGCACGTGAGGCAGTCGTGCCGCCCTCCGATGAGGTGGCGCCACGAGTGGCATCCGAACAGGTACCCCGACAGCAGCGCCGCGTTGACGAGCATGACTACCGTGCCCACGCCGATGCCGAACTGACCGTCGCGAAAGAATGCCGCGAATCCCTCCCACCAGAGGCACGCGATGAGAAAGAGCGCGCCGTAGAGGGTGTAGCGGTGGAGGTTCTGAATCAGAAAGAGCCGGGTCTCGCCGCGGTAATGCAGGGGAACACCCTTCACGGCGCAGGACGGCGGCGTCAGGAAGAAGGCCTTGTAGTAGGCGCCCCGGTAGTAGTAGCACGTCACGCGGAACGCGAGCGCCATCCACGGGAGCAGGAACGCCGGCGACTGCGGGATGAACGCCGGCCACCAGGCGGGAAACGCTCCCAGCCACGCCAGTTCCACCGGGACGGATCCCGGGTAGTCGGATATGGAGGTGAATAGCGGCGGCGCCACCGTCGGGCTGATGTACGGGTCGAACCAGACGTGGGACGGGTTGAAGGCGCGAAACGTCAGGTAGCCGAAGAGAAGAGCAAGGCCTGCCGCCGTCGTCGCCGGCGCGAGCCACCATCGATCGACGCGCTGGGTAGCGGCGAAGCCGTCGGCGTTCTGGAGTGGCATGGTTGTAGAATACGGCCTTTATAGGGAGTTACGCACCATGGCAGACCGCAACGCAGCTTCAGACGCCCGGCGGGCCCTGCGCCGCGGCGCGCTCGCGGTCGCACTGGCGATTGGCGCCGGGGCCGGTCTGCTCGCAGCCGAACTGCACGAGGAGACGATCGCCGCCTGGGACCGCTACATCGCGGCCACCGAGCAACGCGTGATGGCCGAGCTGGAGGACGGCGAACGCTTCCTCGTGCTTGATTTCCACGAAGACGGCGCCCGGTTCCGCCGGGAGGTGCTGGCCGGCGAGCCGGTCGTGGAACGCCTGCACACGCTCGACGAGCGGGGTGAGCGGTTCGACGTGCCGCGGGGCACGATCCAGCACTGGCTGGGCGCCGTCCTGGTGCCGAACGCGCAACTGGACGACGTGCTCAACGGCCTGCAGTACGACATTCCGCCGCACGTGCTGCAGGAGAAGACGGTCCTCGAATCGCGCGTCCTCTCGCGCGACGGCGACAGGATGGACCTCTACACGAGGGTCCTGCTCGACGCGCCGATGGTGTCGGCGGAGTTCAACCTCGAACAGACGGTGGAGTACGTGCGCCTGGGGAGCGGCCGGGCCTGGAGCCGGATCGAGGGAACGCGGATCGCCGAGCTGGAGGATCCCGGCACTCCGAACGAGCGCGAGAAACCGATCGGCAACGACAGCGGCTACCTCTGGCGGATCAAGCTGTGGTGGCGTTACGTGCAGGTCGACGGAGGCGTGCTGGTCGAGTGCGAGCAGTTGACGCTGAGCCGGTCCATCCCCGCCCTGGCGCGCTTTTTCCTGGCGCCGATCATCAACGGGGCCCCGCGCTCCGCCATGGAAGACACGCTGCAGGCAGTCGTCGACCACCTCGGAGTGCCCGCGCCGGCCGGCGGAGCGTGACCGCGCGCCGGTCAGCCGCCGGCTACCGCATGAAGGACTTTCAGCGACTTGAGGTGCTTCTCGAGGTGTCTGGTGATGAGGGCCTGATGGGCGGTCGCCAGTTCGCGTTCCGCCGCCGCTGGCAGTGACGCCTCGCCGAGCCTGGCGGGCGGCAGCTCGCGCGCGGACTGGAGGAAGGCGAGCGCGGCCGGTGACAGCTTCAATCCGCTTTCCGACGGGTACACCCCCTGCAGGCGGAGCAGCCAGTACTCGAAATAGCGCGCCAGGGGCTCGACCGAGACCCCGGCGGCAAGCGCCTGGATGACCGCCGCGCCGAGGCGGAACAGCCGCTCGTTCGGATCCGCCTCCGGCGCCCACTCGTCAATCAGCTCGGCGAAGTAGCCGACGTGCGCCAGTCCCTCGGCGCTCGGCGCGGATAGGGGAGAGCAGATGGGCTCGACGTACCGGAGGCGCACCAGGTCGCGCTGCTCCCGTTCGAAGTAGGCGATCCGCCCGAGCGTCAGCGGCTCCAGCGCGCCCGCGTAGGGCGACCGCGGCCGGCGCGCGCCGCGCGCCACGCCGCGCCGCTTGCCCCGGTCGGCGGTCAGGAAGACGACGATCCGATCCGTCTCGCCCAGCTTGTAGGTCCGGAGCACCAGGGCGTCCGCGGTGTGCAGCGGCATGCGGTCGTCGGGCATGGTAGCGTAAGGGCCTCCCGGATGCCGTCAAGAGGTGCAGCATGAGCATGTGGCGACAGCGGCGTGCGGCGGCGTTGGTGGCGATTGCCGTGGCGGCGGGCCTGCTGACGTCCGCGGCGCCGGTGGCGGCCCAGGTGCCCGACGGCGAATGGCATGCATTCGGGCGGGATGCGGCGAACACGAAGTACTCGCCCCTCGATCAGATAACCGCCGACAACTTCCTCGATCTGGAAGTGGCGTGGCGGTGGACCTCCCTCGCGCGGGCCGTCGCCGAAGCGAACGACCAGATCCGGCCGAGCGGCTATAAGGGTACCCCGCTCGTGGTGGACGGGATGATCTACGCGATCACCGCCCTCGGCCAGGTGGCCGCGCTCGACGCGGGCACCGGCGAGGAGGTCTGGACGTACGACCCGCGGATCTACGATCGGATGGAACAGCCTCCCAACATGGGCTGGCGTCACCGCGGCGTGGCGTACTGGAAGGATTCGGACAGCGACGACGCGCGGATCATCTTCTCGAATCACGACCTCCGGCTGGTCGCGCTGAACGCGAAGACGGGGGAGCGGTACCCCGACTTCGGCGCCGGCGGCTTCGTCGATCTCCGGGAGGGCCTCGGGCGCGAGATCGATCAGACGCGGATGACCTATTCGTCGCCGGTGGCCATCGCGGGCGACACGGTGATCGTCGGCAGCATCGTGCAGGACACGTTCATCACGCGGCGCGAGGCGTCACCGGGACACGTCCGCGCCTACGACGCGCGGACCGGCGAGATGAAATGGATCTTCCACACCATCCCCCAGGGGGACGAGTTCGGGGCCGACTCGTGGCAGAACGAATCGTGGCGCTACAGCGGTCACTCGAACGTCTGGTCCTACATGGCCGTGGACGAGGAGTTGGGGTTGGTCTACCTGCCGACCGGGACGCCGTCGAACGACTGGTACGGCGGCATGCGCCCCGGCGACAACCTGTTCGCCGAGAGCATCGTCGCCGTGGACATCGCGACCGGCCAGCGCGAATGGCACTTCCAGGCGATCCACCACGGGCTGTGGGACTGGGACTTTCCGACCGGCCCGAACCTGATCGACGTCACCGTCGACGGCCGCCCCGTCAAGGCGATCGCGCAGGTGAGCAAGCAGGGCTTCACGTACGTCTTCGACCGGGCCACGGGCGAGCCGGTCTGGCCGATCGAGGAACGGCCGGTGCCGCAGGGGAACGTGCCGGGCGAGTGGTATTCGCCGACGCAGCCGTTCCCGACGAAACCGCCTCCCTTCGACCGGCAGGGGATGTCGATTGACGACGTGATCGACTTCACGCCGGAGCTGCGCGAGGAAGCGCTCGACATCATCAATTCGCGCGCCCGCTTCGGCCCCATCTTCTCGCCGCCGGTGTTGCGCGGCGCCGAAACGCCGTTCATCCAGGTGCCGGGCGCCGGGGGCGGCGCGAACTGGCAGGGGGCGGCGGTCGACCCGGAAACCGGCATGCTCTACGTCTCGTCGTCGTCGACGCTGATCGTCGTCGAGGTGATCGCCTACGATCCGCCCGCGACCGTCGGTTACTTCACCGACCCGTGGGGCTACGGGTTGTCCGGTCCGCGCGGGCTGCCGATCTTCAAGCCGCCCTACAAGCGGGTGACCGCGATCGACCTGAACACCGGCGACCATGCCTGGCAGGTGCCCCACGGCGACGGGCCGCGCAACCACCCGGCGATTGCGCACCTGGATCCGGGGCCGCTCGGCGGCGGGGGAGGGATCAGCTCCGGGCCGCTGGTGACGCCGACGCTGCTCATCATGAACCACGGGGCTCGGGACGTCGCGGAAGAGGCGGACGCCTCGCGCGCCATCAGCGCGTACGACAAGGCGACGGGCGAGCACCTGGGCTCGATCCCGCTGCCCACGGCCCCCGGCGCGAACCCGGTGACCTACCTCCATGACGGGAAGCAGTACCTGCTGGTTGGCGTCGGCACCGGTGGCGACGACTCCGAACTGATCGCACTGACGTTGCCGTAGCGGCGGGCTCCGGATGCCGGCCGGGAGGGACCGCGATGAGCAAGTGGCGACAGCGGCGGACGGCGGCGTTGGTGGCGATGGCGGCGGTGGGCCTGCTGGCGACTGCGGCGCCGGCGGCGGCCCAGATGCCTGACGGCGAATGGCACGCGTTCGGACGGGATGCGGCGAACACGAAGTACTCGCCGCTCGACCAGATCGACGCCGGCAACTTCCTCGATCTGGAGGTGGCGTGGCGCTGGACGTCGCTCTCGCGGGCCGTAACGGAAGCGGACGAGCGGATTCAGCCGAGCGGCTACAAGGGAACGCCCCTCGTGGTGGACGGGATGATCTACGCCATCACCGCCCTCGGCCAGGTGGCCGCGCTCGACGCGGGCACCGGCGAAGCGATCTGGACCTACGACCCGCGCATCTACGACCGGATGGAGCGCCCGCCGAACACGGGATGGCGCCATCGCGGCGTCTCGTACTGGAAGGACTCCGAGAGCGACGACGCGCGGATCATCTTCTCGAATCACGACCTCCGGCTGGTCGCGCTGAACGCGAAGACGGGGGAGATGTACCTGGACTTCGGCGCCGGCGGCTTCGTGGACCTGCGGGAGGGCCTCGGGCGCGAGATCGATCAGACGCGGATGACGTACTCGTCGCCCGTCGCCATTGCCGGCGACACGGTCATCGTCGGCAGTATCGTGCAGGACACCTACATCACGCGGCGCGAGGCCTCGCCCGGGCATGTTCGCGCCTACGACGCGCGCACCGGCGAGATGAAGTGGATCTTCCACACCATCCCCCAGGGCGACGAGTTCGGCGCCGACTCGTGGCAGAACGAGTCGTGGCGCTACAGCGGACATTCGAACGTCTGGTCCTACATGGCCGTCGACGAGGAGCTGGGGCTGGTCTACCTGCCGACCGGCACGCCGTCGAACGACTGGTACGGCGGGATGCGGCCCGGGGACAACCTGTTCGCCGAGAGCATCGTCGCCGTGGACATCGCGACCGGCCAGCGCGAGTGGCATTTCCAGGCGGTTCATCACGGGTTGTGGGACTGGGACTTCCCGACCGGCCCGAACCTGATCGACATCACGGTCGACGGCCGCCCGATCAAGGCGCTCGCGCAGGTCAGCAAGCAGGCGTTCACCTACGTCTTCGACCGGGCGACCGGCGAGCCGGTCTGGCCGATCGAGGAGCGCCCGGTGCCGCAGGGGAACGTGCCGGGGGAGTGGTACTCGCCGACCCAGCCCTTCCCGACGAAACCGGCGCCGTTCGACCGGCAGGGGATCACGATCGACGACCTGATCGACTTCACGCCGGAGTTGCGGGAGGATGCGCTGAAGATCGTCAACTCGCGCGCCCGCTTCGGGCCGATCTTCTCGCCGCCCGTGTTGCGCGGGGCCGAGACGCCGTTCATCCAGGTGCCGGGCGCCGGCGGCGGCGCGAACTGGCAGGGGGCGGCGGTCGATCCGGAGACCGGCATGCTCTACGTCTCGTCGTCGTCCACGCTGATCGTCGTCGAAGTGGTTCCCTACGATCCGCCCGCGACCGTCGGTTACTTCACCGATCCTTGGGGCTACGGGCTGTCCGGCCCGCAGGGCCTGCCGCTCTTCAAGCCGCCCTACAAGCGGGTGACCGCGATCGACCTGAACACCGGCGACCATGCCTGGCAGGTGCCGCACGGCGACGGGCCGCGCAACCACCCGGCGCTCGCGCCGCTCGATCTCGGGCCGCTGGGGGGCGGAGGCGGGCTCAGTTCCGGGCCGCTGGTTACGCCGACGTTGCTCATCATGAACCACGGCGCGCGGGACGTGGCGGAGGAGGCGGACAGCGAGCGCGCCATCAGCGCCTATGACAAGGCGAGCGGCGAGCACGTGGGATCGGTCGCGCTGCCGGCGTCGCCCGGCGCGAACCCGGTGACCTACCTCCACGACGGGAAGCAGTACCTGCTGGTTGGCGTCGGCACCGGGGGCGACGACTCCGAGTTGGTTGCCCTGACCCTGCCGTAGCCAGGAGGTAGCGGCGGGCCCGGCCGTCGTCGCGGGCGGGCCGGACGGGGCGTTACGCTACAATGCGCGTCGCGCCCCGCCATGACCCTCCAGGATCTGATCCTCAGGCTGTCCGGCTTCTGGTCCGAGCGCGGCTGCCTGATCCAGCAGCCCCTCGACATCGAGGTAGGTGCGGGCACCATGCATCCGGAGACCTTCCTGCGCGTCATCGGTCCCCGCCACTGGAACGTCGCCTACGTGCAGCCGTCCCGCCGGCCGGCCGACGGACGCTTCGGCGAGAATCCGAACCGGCTCTTCAAGCACCATCAGTTCCAGGTGATCCTGAAGCCGTCGCCGGACGCCGCGCAGCGGCTCTATCTGGACAGCCTGGAAGCGTGCGGCATCGATCCGACCCGGCACGACGTCCGGTTCGAGGAGGACAACTGGGAGTCGCCGACGCTGGGGGCGTGGGGCATCGGCTGGCAGGTGCTGCTCGACGGGCTGGAGATCACCCAGTTCACGTATTTCCAGCAGGCGGGCGGCATCGATCTGGCTCCCATTTCCGTCGAGCTGACCTACGGCCTGGAGCGCATCGCCATGCACCTGCAGGGGGTTGACGACGTGTACGACCTCGCCTGGGCGCCCGGCGTGCCCTACCGTGAGGTGCGGCATCGCGAGGAAGTGGAGCAGTCGAAGTACGCCTTCGGCGAGGTCGACCTGCCGGCCGGCGAGTTCGGGCGCATGCACCGCGAGCTGTTCGATCGCTACTACGACCTGTGCGAGCGCCTGCTGGCGTCGGGCCTCACCCTGCCGGCGCTCGACCACTGTCTGAAGTGCTCGCACGCCTTCAATCTGCTCGACGCGAGCGGCAGCATCGGCGTGACCGAGCGCGCCGCCTACATTCTGCGCGTCCGGAAGCTGGCTGTCGCCATCGCCGAGGCGCATGCGGAATGGGAGCGTAGCCAGGAGGCGGCCGGCGCATGAGCAGCGGGTACCGCGAGCTGCTTCTCGAGATCGGCTGCGAGGAGATGCCGGCGAGCTGGATTCCCGGCATCGAGGCCCAGCTCGCGGAGCGGTTGACGGCGCGGCTGGACGAGGTCCGGATCGAGCGCCGGACGCCGGTCCGGGCGTTCGTCGCTCCCCGCCGGCTCGTCGCCACCGTGGCGGAGCTGGCCGACCGGCAGTCCGATCTGGAAGAGACGGTGACGGGTCCGCCCGTCCGGGCCGCGTTCGACGCGGCGGGCGAGCCGACGCCGGCCGCCCTCGGCTTTGCCCGCAAGCAGGGCGTGGACGTTGCCGCGCTGGAGCGCGTCGAGACCCCGAAGGGCGAGTACCTCGCCTGCCGGCGGCGGCAGGCGGGTGACGCCACCGCCTCGGTGCTGGGCGGCGTGCTGGCCGCAACGCTGCGCGACCTGGCGTTTCCGAAGGCGATGGCCTGGGACGCCACGCTCGACGATGGCCGCGGCGAGTTCCTTTTCGGCCGGCCGGTGCGTTGGCTCGTCTTCCTGTACGACTCGCGCGTCGTGCCGTTCGAGATCGGCCGGACGCCGGGTGCCGAGGCGCCGGGCGTGGCCGCGGTCCGGGCCGGCAACGTCACCTGCGGGCACCGGTTCTTCGCCCGCGACGGGGCGCCGGGAGCGCCGATTGAGGTGACGTCGTTCGCCGACTACCGGGAGCGTCTGGCCGGCGCCTGCGTGCTGATCGACCGTGAGGAGCGGCGCGCGCGCGTCACCTCCGAGCTCGAGGCGGGCGCCGCCGCCGTCGGTGGGCGGGTGGCGACGCTCGACGAACAGTCGGCGCTTCACGCCGAGGTGCCCGATCTGGTCGAGCATCCCGCGGTGGTGACGGGGGCCTTCCCGAGGGAGTTCCTCGCGCTGCCCGACGAGGTGCTCGCGACCACCATGGTGCACCACCAGCACTACTTCCCGGTCGTCGACGGGGAAGGGCGGTTGACGCCCCACTTCCTCGCCGTGACCAATACGCCGGGCGACGATCCGGCCCGCAACCAGCGGATTGCCCACAACGCCGAGCGGGTGCTGGTTGCGCGGCTGCGCGACGCGCGGTTCTTCTGGGACGCGGACCGGGCGCACGGTCTGGAGGACCGGCTCGACCGGCTCGACACCCTGCTGTTTCACAAGGCGCTGGGCAGCTACCGGGCCAAGTCGGAGCGGGTGGCGGATCTGGCGGAGCGGATCGCGGCGGGCGTGCTCGGCCGCCCCGATGCCGCGAGTGCGGCGCGGCGGGCGGCGGCGCTCTGCAAGGCCGACCTGGCCACCGACATGGTGGGCGAGTTCCCGGAACTGCAAGGCGTCATGGGCGGCGTCTACGCCCGCGAGCAGGGCGAGCCGGAGGCGGTCTGGAAGGCCATCTACCATCACTATCTGCCGATCGGCACCGGCGCCGGCGATCCCCCGTCACGGGAGGCGCTGGGCGAGGCGGCGGTGCCGTGGGCGGCGGTGGCGCTGGCTGACAAGCTGGACACCGTCGTCGGCCTGTTCGGCGCCGGCGAGAAGCCGACCGGATCGCGCGACCCTCTCGGGATCCGCCGACAGGCGCAGGGGATGCTGCGGATTCTGATCGATCTCCCCGAGTTGACCGGCCTCGAGACCCGCGTTGCGGTCGGTGAACTGCTTGGGCTCGCGCGCGGCGTTCACGAGGCCGCCCCGGCGGATGCCGAGGCGCGGCTGAACGCGTTCGTGCTCGACCGGCTGCGGTACCTGCTCGAAGAGCGTGGATTCGACCTGCGGAACGTGCGCGCGGTCACCCATCAGCCGCTGGACCGGACCCGGCCGCTGGATGCCCGGCGCAAGCTGGAGGTGCTGCCGGAATTCACCGACACGGCGGACTTCCGGACGGCGGCGACGCTCTTCAAGCGGGTCAGGAATATCGCGCGCGAGCTGCCGGGGAGCGCATCGGAGGCCGAGACCGCCGGCGCTTCCGCCGTGGCGATCGAGAGCGTGCTCGTCGAGCCGTCCGAGCGGGCGCTGCTCGCGGAGCTCACCGCGCGCCGGTCGGTGATCGATGCCGCCGTGGAAACCGGCGCGGGGTTTCACGGGGCGTTCGCCGAGGCCGCGAAGATTGGCCCCGCCGTCGATCGTTTCTTCACCGAGGTGTTCGTCATGGCCGACGATCTGTCGCTGCGGCGCGCCCGCCTGCGCCTCATGCAGGAGGTCGAGCAGGTCATCCTGCAGCTTGCCGACGTTTCCGAGCTCGTCCGGGAGACGTAGCGAGGTTCCCGGCTGGCGCGGGAGGCGATGGCGTCCCGCCTCACAGGAAGCCGAACAGCGGCGGAAACGCTACTACCACGAAGGCGGCCCAGATCGCGTAGACCGGCAGGTAGTCGGTCTGCCAGCGTTCGAGAGCGGAGAACGGCGCGCGACCGGTCAGGAAGCGCGCGTACAGCCAGGCCGACCACGCCAGGTTGACAAGCAGGACGAGGTTCTCGCCCAGCGCCGCCACGCGGTTCGGACTCAGGCCGAACTCCGAGATGCGCCCCGCGATGGCGGCAAGCGCCACGCCGTCGACGACGAGGGCGCTCACGACGAGCAGGAGTTGCAGTGCGTCGAACGCGTCGGGCGGGGCCTGCGCGTCCCGCGCCGAGACGGCGTAGAGCAGCAGGCCGAGGACCAGCGCGAGCAGCAGGTCGAAGCCGATGAGCACCTCCCGCTCCAGGTCGATGCCGCGCCCGGTCCAGACCATGGTGGCGAGGAAGACGAGCAGGACGGCCGCGAACAACGGCGTGAACAGGCGCGTCAGCACGGGCGCCATGTTTTCGACGACGCTCTGCTTCGCTTCGACCAGCCAGGCGCCGACGATGACCGCGCCCATCGCACCGCACGGCAGCATCCACTGTGTCGCGAACCACTCGATATCCGCCCCGATGGCGGCGAAAGTAAGGCCGGTGAAGCCCGTGAGGACGCCGCCGCCGAGCGCCATGAGCACGTAGTAGATGACCAGCTCCCCGGAGAAGCGCACGAAGTCCATGCGGCGCCGGCTGTCGCGCCATTGCCCGCCGGCGTAGGCGATGCCGACCGCGAGCCAGAGCGCAATCGGCAGATGCAGCGCCGCGAGCGTCCAGGTGTGACCGGCCGGCGCGAACGGATAGGTGTTGATGACGAGCGCGGCGGCGGCGAACGCCACGACCAGGCGGACGCACCCCCAGCGGTCCAGGCGGCGCTTCCAGGCGAAGTAGCCCGCGAGGAACGGGAAGACGAACAGGCTGAGGTTGGGGAAGTAAAGATCGCCGGAGTCGCCGACGCCCTCCCCGGATCCAATGTGCGGGTAACCGAACAGCTCCGGAAGCTTGACCGCCGCCGCCGCCGCGACCGCCAGGGCCAGGACGATGACCGACTCGCGCGACGCGCTTCGGTCCGGCGCACCGTCCGCCTCCCTGGCGACCACGAGTTGTTTCCAGAGGCGTTCGGAGTGCTCGCGCGCGAACTCGCGGGACACCGCGTCGAGGTTGCCCATCCGCTTGACGGCGACCAGGAACGCTTCGTCCGGGGCGAGACCGGCCTCCACGAGCTCGGCCACCTGATCCCGGAGGTGGGCTTCCAGTTCGTCCACGTCGGACGCGCTGATCGCCGGCCGCCGGCGCAGCCAGTTCCGCCATTGCGTGAACTGTTCTTCGAGCGTGCCGTCGTCTGTCACCATGTCGGCTCCAGTCCCCACCCGGGTGACATCAGCCCGGTGCCGGGCGCTGCACGGAACTCCATCCAGACCCCGCGCAGCGTCGAGTCCACCACCTGCCACTGCCGCCGCTGGGTCGCCAGGTGTGCCCGCCCGGCCTCGGTGATGCGATAGTAGCGGCGGCGCCGGCCGCTATCGGCGGTCGCCCAGCGCGCCTCGACGTAGCCGAGCCGCTCCAGGCGGTGCAGGACGGGATACAGCATCCCGTCCGTCCATCGGAGCTGTCCGCCGGAGAGTTCGCCGACCCGCTTGATGATCGCGTAGCCGTAACTGTCCCCCTCGGCCAGGATGGCGAGCACGAGCGGGGCGGCCGACGCGGCTACCAGGTCCTTGCTGATGTTCATTGTCTCGCCGGCCGCGTTCGTCGCTTGGAATATACATAGCATATCTATGCATTAATGTTCAATGTAATCAACGCGAAATTCGACGCTGTCGAGTACGACGTCGCTGACTAGGCGGCCCTGACCCAGCGGATCAGGGTCCAGACGTCCGGCGGCTTGCCGTACATCAGCAGGCCGATCCGGAACACCTTGGCCGCTACCCACACCGCGGCGACCACGGAGGCGAGACCGGTGCCGATGGAGATCCACACCTCCCACCAGGGCGGCGGCTGGGTCGACGCCATGCGGAAGAGCATCGTGAAGATGTTGATGGGGGGCAGATGGCTGGTCACGACGGCGAGCATCGAATCGGGATTCCGCGAGATGGCCGGCCAGAGGAACCAGGGGACCATCATGACCAGCATCAGCGGCATCTGCAGCGACTGCGCTTCCGTCATGTCGTTGACCGCCGCGCCCACCGCGAGCATCAGGGAACCGAGCACGAAGAAGCCGATCAGGAAGAAGATCAGCAGGTAGAGAATCAGCCACGGATCGAGGAGCCCGAACATCGAGAAGGACCAGAGCGCGACGAGGCCGAGTCCGACGTAGACGCCGATCATGACCAGGCTGATGGCGACGGCTCCGAGCAGCTTGCCGGCCATCAGCTCCATGGGCGACACCGCCGACAGAAGCACTTCCACCACGCGGGTCGACTTCTCCTCGATGGTCGACGTCAGCATGGTCTGACCGCCGGCCATGATCCCCATGAACAACAGGATCATGAAGGCCATGGGCAGCAGCGAATTGAATCCGCGGACAGCCTCCCGCTCGTCGTCCGGGCCGACCGTCGTCGCCGGCTGGCGGGGCACCTGGAACAGGGTGTCGAGCGCGGCCCGGTCCAGCGCGCGGGCGGCGGCGCGCGCGTCCGCGATCGCATCCCGGACGATGCGGTGGATGAACGACAGGTCACGGTCGTCGAGCCCGGGCGGCACGAAGAGGTCGTATGCGCCGAGTTCCTCGCCGGGCCTCGCCGGCTCCACCGCGTCGCCGTGAATGACGATCAGGGCGGTGTGGCGCGGCCCGTCCGTTGTTTCGTTGAGCCAGCCCTTCGCCATGTCGACGTTGGTGTCCGCGGGAAGCGCCGAGAGGAGGACGTCCGGGGCGGGGCCGAGCGCCTCGACCATCGCTCCCTGTACGGCCGTCTCGGCCATGTCCCGCAGCATCCGGGGGGCTTCGTCGAGGCTCCGACGGAATTCCTCCATCCTGCGCCGGGCGACGGAGTTCGGATCGAGCGCAGCGGTCATCTCCGCGTAGACGGCTCCGGTCGGGTCGATGACGGCGTATTCGCCTTCTATCTGGTAACCGTTGTCGTTGAAGAGAGTGGGAGCCAGGAGGGCCACGGCAACGCCGATGGCGGGCGTGATGAAGAGTCCGATGATGAAGCCCTTGGTGGCCACCGTCGCCAGGAAGTCCCGGAGCGCGACATGCAGGATGCGCTTCATGCGGTCACCCCGTCGGCCGCGGTCTCGCGGAGGGACGCGCGCAGGCGCTCGGCGTCGGTCGTGGCGGCGTCGCCCGCGACCAGTTCGATGAACACGTCTTCGAGGTGCGGGCGCGCCAGCTCGATGCGGGCGGCCGGCGTCGACTCCATGACCTGGCGCATCGCCGTGGCCGGATCGGTGCCGGGGCGCAGCAGGATCTCCAGTTCGCCGCCTTCTTTCGTCACCCGTTCCACGCCGGGAATCGACGCCAGTTGCGGCGTGGAGGTTCCGGGGTGGAGGGGTTCGAACAGGATGGTGCGCGGATCGTAGCGGCTCCGGATGTCGCCGAGATCGGCGTCGAGCACCTTGCGGCCCTCGTGCACCATGATGACGTGCTCGCAGATTTCCTCGGCCTGCGGCATGACGTGGGTCGAGAAGAGCACGGTGGCGCCTCGGGCGTGTTCTTCGAGAATCAGGTCGCGGAGCAGACGCATGCTGACCGGATCGAGTCCACTGAACGGTTCGTCCAGGATCAACAGGTCCGGCTTGTGAAGCGTCGCGCCGACGAACTGCACCTTCTGGGACATGCCCTTGGACAGTTCGTCGCAGCGTTTCGACTCGACGCCTTCCAGGCCGACCCGCTCCAGCGCGCCGGCGATGCGCCGGTCGACATCGGGGCTGTCGGCTCCCTTCAGGCGCGCGAGGTAGCGCAGGAACGGCCCCACCTTCATCCGCTTGTACAGGCCGCGCTCTTCCGGCAGGTAGCCGATGCGGTCCTTCGCCTCCAGCGCGGAGGCGTGACCGAGGATGGAAAGGTCGCCGGCATCCGGGAAAAGGATCGACATGATCATCCGGATGGTGGTCGTCTTGCCGGCCCCGTTCGGTCCGATGAAGCCGTAGAGACCGCCCCGCGGCACCTCGAGGTCGAGATCGGAAACCGCGGTCATGTCGCCGAAGGTCTTCCGGACGCCGGTCAGCCGGATGGCCGGTTTCATACTACTTAGGTTGAGGCGACGGCTCGACTCCGTCAAGCCTGCGGCCGGAGGCTTGACCGCCGGCTGCTAGAATAGCCGCGCGGACCGCACCGTCCACCGTCAGGGAACCACCGCAGGAGACGGACCCACAAGGATGCCCAGGAAACAGTCGGCGACCAAGCGCAAGGCCACCCCCTCCAACCGGAAGCGGGCCACTCCCGGGAAGAAGTACGTCTATTTCTTCGGCGCCGGGTCCGCCGAGGGCGATCGGACGATGCGCGACCTGCTGGGCGGCAAGGGCGCGAACCTGGCCGAAATGACCAACGCGGGGCTGCCGGTGCCGCCCGGATTCACCGTTTCCACCGATGCGTGCACCGCCTACTACGAGCAGCGCCGTCGCGTGCCGGCCGGCATCGAGTCCGAGATGGAGGGGCATCTCGCCCGGCTGGAGGAACTGGCGGGCGCGCAGTTGGGGTCGGCGGACCAGCCGCTGCTGGTATCGGTCCGGTCGGGAGCCAAGTTCTCGATGCCGGGAATGATGGACACCATCCTGAACCTCGGCCTCAACGACCGGGCCGTCGAGGGGCTCAAGGCCCGCACGTCCAACGGCCGGTTCGCGTTCGACAGCTATCGGCGTTTCATCCAGATGTTCGGCAATGTCGTCCTGGAGATTCCCAAGGAGGCGTTCGAGGAGGAGTTCGACGGGGTCAAGGCGAACCGCGGCGTGACCCTCGACACCGATCTGGACGAGATCGCGTTGCGCGAGGTCGTCGACCGGTTCAAGGCGGTCGTCATCCGCGAGAGCGGTGACGTGTTTCCGCTCGACCCGCGGCGGCAGTTGCGGATGGCGCGCGACGCGGTCTTCCGGTCGTGGCAGAACCCGCGGGCGAAGGAGTACCGCCGCATCTACGACATCCCCGACGCCATCGGGACGGCCGTGAACGTGCAGGCGATGGTCTTCGGGAACACCGGGGACCGCTCCGGCACCGGCGTGGGATTCACCCGCAATCCGGCGACCGGCGCCAACGAGTTCTACGGCGAGTTCCTCATCAACGCCCAGGGCGAGGACGTCGTGGCGGGAATCCGCACGCCGCAGCCGATCCACGAGCTGGAGCAGGTGATGCCGCGCGCCTATGACGAGCTGCACACCATCACCAAGCGCCTGGAGCAGCACTATCGCGACGTGCAGGACTTCGAGTTCACGATCGAGGACGAGAAGCTCTACATGCTCCAGACGCGCAACGGGAAGCGCACGGGTCACGCCGCGGTCGTGATTGCCACCGACCTGGTCGACGAAGGCGTGATCGAGCCGGCCGACGCGGTGCGGATGGTGGATCCGGATGCGCTGACGCAGTTGCTGGCGCCGGTATTCGATCCGGATGCCTGGGGAGCGTTGCCGGCGGTGACGCGCGGGTTGCCCGCCTCGCCTGGGGCGGCCTGCGGGGAAGTGGTCTTCACGGCCGACGAGGCGGTGCGGTGGGCCGCCCAGGGCCGGGACGTGCTGCTGGTCCGGAAGGAGACGGTGCCGGACGACATCCACGGCATGCATGTGGCGCAGGGGGTGCTGACGGCGACCGGCGGCATGACGTCGCACGCGGCGGTGGTCGGCCGGCAGATGGGCAAGCCGTCGGTGGTCGGAGCCGGCGAGCTGCACGTTTCCGAGTCGGAACGGGTCGTGAGGGTCGACGAGCAGCAGTTCGAGCAGGGCGACTACGTGTCGTTCGACGGGCTGACCGGCGAGGTGAAGATTGGCCGCGTGTCGACCAAGCCGAGCGAGATTCTGCAGGTGCTGTCCGGCGAGTTGAGCCAGCGCCGATCCGACATATACCGGCGGTTCTCGAGGCTGTTGAAGTGGGCCGATGGAATCCGCCGGCTCGGCATCCGCGCCAACGCCGACCAGCCGGACCAGGCAGCCACTGCCTATGCGTTCGGCGCGCGCGGCATCGGCCTCTGCCGGACCGAGCACATGTTCTTCGGCGAGGTGCGCATCCCGATCGTGCAGCGAATGATCCTCGCCGAGACGGAGGCCGAGCGGCGCGTGGCGCTCGACGAGCTGTTGCCGCTGCAGCGTGAGGACTTCTACGGCGTGTTCAAGGCGATGCGTGGCCAGCCCGTCACCATCCGGTTGATCGATCCGCCGCTGCACGAGTTCCTGCCGAAGCGCGAGGAACTGATGGTCGAGATCGCGCGGGCGGAAGCGCGCGGCCAGATGGACGGGCTCGACGCCAAGCGGGCCTTGCTGCGGCGCGTCGAGCAGCTCCACGAGTTCAATCCGATGATGGGGCATCGCGGGGTCCGGCTGGCCATCAGCTATCCGGAGATTGCCGAAATGCAGGCCCGCGCCATCATGGAGGCGGCCTGCCGGCTGGCGAAGGAAGGCACGCGGGTCGTGCCGGAGATCATGATCCCGCTGGTCGGCCATGTCGGCGAGTTCCGGGATCAGAAGGCGGTGATCGACCGGGTGGCGGCGGAGACGATCACGACCGCCGGCGTGAAGGTGAAGTATCTGGTCGGGACGATGATCGAGATCCCACGCAGCGTGCTGGTCGCCGACGCGATCGCGGCGGACGCGGATTTCTTCTCGTTCGGCACGAACGACCTGACGCAGATGGCCTTCGGGTTCTCGCGGGACGACATCGCCAAGTTCCTGAAGGACTACCAGGAACGCGGGATCCTGACCCGCGACCCGTTCGAGACCATCGATACCGAAGGGGTCGGCGCGCTGATCCGGATTGGCGCCGAGCGGGGGCGCACCTCGAAGCCGAAGCTCAAGCTGGGTGTCTGCGGCGAGCATGGGGGCGACCCGGCGTCGATCGACTTCTTCGAAGACGTCGGGCTCGACTACGTGAGCGCCTCCCCCTTCCGTGTCCCCACGGCCCGGCTCGCGGCGGCGCAGGCTGCGCTCGCCGCCAAGGACTAGCAGAACGTGGCGGTGGCCACCCGCATCAGGCAGCTTCCCGCCGGGCTGGCGAATCAGATCGCGGCCGGCGAGGTGGTCGAGCGGCCCGCCGCTGCGGTCAAGGAACTGATCGAGAACGCCCTCGACGCCGGCGCGACGCGCATTGCCGTCGCCATCGAGTTCGGGGGCAAGCGGCTGATCCGGGTCGAGGACGACGGCGAGGGGATGGCGCTGGCCGACGCCGTCCTGGCGGTCGAGCGGCACGCCACGAGCAAGATCCGGACGCCGGACGATCTGGCCGCCATTACGACTCTCGGCTTCCGAGGCGAGGCGCTTCCGAGCATCGCGTCGGTATCCCATTTCCGGTTGCGGACGCGCGCGCGGGGCGAGGGGAGCGGCACGGAAGTGCGTGTCGACGGCGGCGGGAAGCCGGCGGTGACCGAGACCGGCGCGCCCGAGGGAACGCTGGTGGAGGTGCGCGACCTTTTCTACAACGTGCCGGCCCGCCGGAAGTTCCTGAAGTCGGACGGCGCCGAGACCTCGCACATTTCCCGTGCCATGACGCAGATGGCCCTCGGCTACGTCGGTGTCGGGTTTCTTCTGAAGAGCGGCAACCGGACGCTGATCAATTGCCCGCCCGCTTCCGACTTCACCGAACGTTTCTTCCAGATCTACGGCGATCGTCCCGACCTCGTCCCGGTCAGGAAAGAGGCGGGGGGCGTCCGCGTCACCGGCCTCGCGGCGGCGCTGGCCGAAGACGGATCGACACGCGGCCCGCAGCATCTCTGGGTGAATCGCCGCGGGGTCAGGGACAAGACGATCCTGCACGCGGTGAACGAAGGCTACCGGCGCGCCACGATCAAGCCGCGCAGCCCGGAGGTGCACCTGTTCATCGAGCTGCCGCCCGACCGGGTCGATGTCAACGTCCATCCGGCGAAGGCGGAGGTCCGCTTCCTGGAGCAGTCGCTGGTGCACGAGGTGGTGCGGCGCGGAATGCGGGAGGCGCTCGGCGAGGACGCGGTGCCAACGCTTTCGCTGGAGCGGGCGAGCGAGCCGGCGCCCGAACCGCGCGACCGGTCCATCCCCGGCATCGTCAGCACCCTGGGCGCCGGCGGCTGGCGGCCGGCGGCCGGCGGTGCGCGCGGGCCGGGTGGCGCATCCGTGGCGCATGATCGCGCGGACGCCGCGAGCGGGGCGCCGGACGGACGCCGGCCGGAGGCCGGGGAGACGGCGACGGACCCGCCGGCCGTCACCTGGACCCCTTCGGAGAAGGAGACGGAAGGCGCCGAGACGGCGCCGCTCATCCCGCTCGGCCAGTTCCGCGACACGTTCATCGTGGCGGTGGACAACGATGGAGTCGTGCTGATCGACCAGCATGTCGCCCATGAGCGGATCCTCTACGAGCAGGTGAAGGAGCGGCTCACGGCGGGCCGCCTCGAGTCGCAGCGGCTGCTCGAGCCGTTGCTGATCGATTTGCCGCCGGGCGCCCGCGACGTGCTTGCCGCCCACGCCGCCGATCTCGACCGCCTCGGCTTCGAGATCGAGGCGTTCGGGGGTGACAGCGTCCGGGTTGCGGCGGTCCCCGCGCTCTTCGACCGAGCCGCCTGCGAGGCGACGGTCCGCGCGCTGGCGAACGACCTGGAGGGCTTCGAACGGGGCGCGAACGTCGAGGACGCGATCAGCCAGATTGCTGCCACTACCGCCTGCCACGCCTCCGTAAAGGCGCACGATTCCCTGACGCGCGAGAAGATGACCTGGATCCTGCAGGAGTTGCATCGAACGTCCTATTCGACCGTCTGCCCCCACGGCCGCCCGGTGCTTCTCCGTATTCCGCGCCTGGAGATCGAACGCCGGTTCGAACGGATCTAGCGTGCCCTGGCAGGCGCGTCGGAAGTTCCGCTGGCGCGAAAGCGCGCCGCGGGCGGCGCGTTGTCGTCGGGCCGACTCGCTACAATAGGGGCCCGCTCGACCAGGAGGATCTGCAATGGCAGCACGGAGCATCGGCATCGCATTGGCAGCCGCCGTCATCGCCTGGGGGACGATGGATCCCGTGCCCGTCGAGGCGCAGACCGAGAACGGCGAGTGGCGGAGCTACGGCGGCGACATCGCCAATACGCGCTACGCGCCGCTCGATCAGATTGACGCCTCCAACTTCAACGACCTGGAGGAGGCGTGGCGCATCCAGACCCGCAACTTCGGACCCGAGCCGGAGTTCAACTTCCAGGCGACGCCGCTGATGGTGAACGGCGTCATTTATTCGACCGCCGGGCTGCGCCGAGCGGCCATCGCGGCGGATGCCGGCACCGGCGAGCTGCTCTGGATGCACCGGCTGGACGAGGGCGAGCGGGCGGAAGTGGCGCCGCGCCGCCGGTCCGGCCGCGGTCTTGCCTATCGCGACGACGGGGGCGACGGCCAGGTCTTCTACGTAACGCCCGGCTATCGGCTGATCGGCCTGAACGCCCGGACCGGCGAGCGCCTGTCCAACTTCGGCGAGGACGGCATCGTCGACCTGATGCAGAACATGGATCAGGAGATCGACCCGCTCGCCGGCGAGATCGGCCTGCACGCAACGCCGCTGGTGGCGGGCGACACCATCATCGTCGGCGCGGCGCACGTTCCGGGAAGCTCACCCCGTTCGATGCGGAACACGAAGGGCTACATCCGCGGATTCGATGCCAATTCCGGAACCCGGAAGTGGATCTTCCACACGATTCCGGGGGCGGACGAGTTCGGCAACGACACGTGGCTGAACGATTCGTGGCGCTATACCGGCAACACCGGGGTCTGGGGGCAGATCGGCGCCGACCTGGAGCTGGGCATCGTCTACCTGCCCACCGAAATGCCGACGAACGACTACTACGGCGGCCACCGGCATGGGGACAACCTCTTCTCGGACAGCATCGTCGCGGTCGATATCGAGACGGGTGACCGGCTGTGGCATTACCAGGTCATCAAGCACGACGTCTGGGACTGGGATTTTCCCTGCGCGCCGGTGCTCGTCGACGTGGTGATGAACGGCGTCGAGCGGAAGCTGATCGCCCAGCCGAGCAAGCAGTCGTGGCTGTATGTGCTCGACCGCGAGACGGGCGAGCCCATCTGGCCGGTCGAGGAGCGCGAGATGCCGGCGTCCGACGTGCCGGGGGAGCTGCTCGCCCGGACGCAACTGTTCCCGACGCGGCCGCTGCCCTATGACCGGCAGGGGGTGGCCATCGACGATCTCATCGATTTCACGCCGGAGCTGCGGGCCGAGGCGGTGGAGCGGGTGGCGAACTTCCGGATGGGTCCCATCTTCACGCCACCGGTCGTCGCCGACCCGGAGGGCCCGTACGGCACGCTGATGCTGCCGTCGGCGGGCGGAGGCACCAACTGGCCGGGCGGGTCGGTCGACCCGGAAACCGGCATCTTCTACCAGTACTCGTTCACGCAGGTGACCTCGCTCGGCCTCGTGAACGACCCGGAACGTTCCGACATGAACTACATCCGGGGGAATCCCCCCGGCGTGTCGGCCCGCCGGCGCTCGCTCACCATTGACGGCCTGCCCCTGATCCAGCCGCCGTGGGGACGGATTACGGCGATCGATCTGGCGACGGGAGACCACCTCTGGCAGATTCCGCATGGCGAGCCGCCGGACGCCGTGCGCAACCATCCCGCGGTCGCCGGGAGCGACCGGGGACGGCTGGGGTGGATCGGCCGCGTCGGCACCCTGATTACGTCGACCCTTGTGATCGCGGGCGACCCGGTCTCGTACACGACCGAGACGGGCGAGTTGGGAGCGATGCTGCGCGCGTACGACAAGGCGACCGGCGAAGAGCGGGGCGCCGTCTACCTGCCGGCGGCGGTCTCGGGTTCGCCGATGACCTATCTCCACGAGGGGCAGCAGTACATCGTCACCGCGATCGGCAACGGCGGTCATGTGGGCGAGCTGATTGCCTACCGGCTGCCGGAATAGCGCCCGCGGGCGGACCGGGCCGCGTCCGGGCGCGGCAACGGCGTGTAAGGAGGCGAAGGTGGCAGCACGATTGATGCGGGTTGTGCCGGGTGTCGTGGTCGGCGGGCTGCTGGCGGCGGCCCCGTCCGCGGTGGTGGGGCAGACCGACGACGGCGAGTGGCGGAGCTACGGCGGCGACATCGCCAACACGCGCTACTCGCCGCTCGACCAGATCAACGCCGGGAACTTCAACGATCTGGAGGTCGCGTGGCGGCTGAACACTGCCAACTTCGGCCCGGAGCCGGAGTTCAACTTCCAGTCGACTCCTCTGATGGTGGACGGGGTGCTGTACTCCACCGCCGGCCTGCGGCGGGCGGCGATTGCGGTGGACGCGGGAACCGGCGAACTGCTGTGGATGCACCGGATCGACGAGGGTGAGCGGGCCGAGGTGGCGCCACGGCGCCGATCCGGCCGCGGCCTCGCCTATCGCGACAACGGCGGCGACGGGGAGATCTTCTACGTCACGCCGGGCTACCGGCTCGTCGGGTTGAACGCGAAGACCGGCGAACGGCTGGCGGACTTCGGCGAGGACGGCATCGTCGACCTGATGCAGAACATGGATCAGGACATCGATCCGCTGTCGGGCGAGATCGGCCTGCACGCCACGCCGCTCGTGGCCGGCGACACCATCGTCGTGGGAGCCGCGCACGTGCCCGGCGGCCGGCCGCGCTCGATGCGCAACACGAAGGGCTACATCCGCGGCTTCGATGCGGACACCGGCGAGCGGAAGTGGATCTTCCACACCATCCCGGGGGCCGACGAGTTCGGTAACGACACGTGGCTGAACGACTCGTGGCGCTACACCGGCAACACGGGAGTGTGGGGGCAGATCAGCGCCGATCTGGAGGAGGGCATCGTCTACCTGCCGACGGAGATGCCGACCAACGACTACTACGGCGGCCATCGGCACGGCGACAACCTCTATTCGGACAGCGTCGTGGCCGTGGACATCGAGACCGGCGAGCGGCTGTGGCACTTCCAGTTGATCCATCACGACGTGTGGGACTGGGACCTGCCGTGCGCGCCGATCCTGGCCGACGTGGTGATCGACGGCGTCGAGCGGAAGATCATCGCGCAGCCGAGCAAGCAGTCGTGGCTGTATGTCTTCGACCGGGTGACCGGCGAGCCGATCTGGCCGATCGAGGAACGCGAGGTCGAGCCGTCGAATGTGCCCGGGGAGTTGCTGGCGCTGACCCAGCCGTTCGTGACGAAGCCGCCGGCCTACGACCGCCAGGGAGTCGATCTGGACGACCTGATCGACTTCACCCCGGAGCTCCGGCGGCGCGCCGAGGAGATCGCGTCGCGGCACCGGATGGGGCCGATCTTCACGCCGCCGACCGTCTCCGAGGCGGACGGCGTCTACGGCACCCTGATGCTGCCGTCGCAGGCGGGCGGCACCAACTGGCCCGGCGGTTCGCTCGACCCCGAGACTGGCATCATCTACCTGTACACGTTCACGCAGATGGTCTCGCTCGGTCTCATCAACGATCCGGAACTCTCGGACATGAACTTCATCCGCGGGCGGGGGGAGGGCATCTCCGCCCGGGAGGCCTCGCTGGCTGTCGAGGGGATACCGATCGTCAAGCCGCCCTGGGGCCGCATCACCGCCATCGACCTCAAGGTGGGCGAGATCCTGTGGCAGGTCCCGCATGGTGAAACGCCCGACAACATCCGCAACCACCGGCTGCTCGAGGGGGTCGACATCCCGCGCACGGGACGCATCGGGCGCGTGGGCACGCTCAACACCCCTACGCTGGTGATTGCGGGAGAGGCCGGCACCTTCACGACGCCGTCCGGCGAGATCGGGGCCATGCTGCGGGCCTACGACAAGATGTCGGGCGAGGAAGTGGGCGCCGTCTACATGCCGTCCGGGGTAACGGGGTCTCCCATGACCTACTTCCACGAGGACCGGCAGTACATCGTCACGGCGATCGGCGGGGGCGGGGTCCCGGGCGAGCTGATCGCCTATCGCCTGCCCGAGGAGTAAGACGCCGCCGTCAGGGCTGCTCTTCGATCCGGTAGAGGTGGGTGTCGGTGCGGATGAAAAGGGCGCCGTCGAGGACCGCCATCGAGGCCAGCGTCGAGCCGTCGAGCCGGTTCCGGGCGAGTTCGCGGTACTCCGTGCCGGGCGCGAGGACGACCGTGACGCCTTCCTCGTTCTGGAAGTAGATGCGCCCGCTGGCGAAGGTGGGCGAGGCGGAGTGGTTGCCGCCGAGCCGCTGCTGCCAGTGAATCTCGCCGGTCAGGGCGTCGACGCAGGTCCCGATGCCGAAGTCGGTGACGAGGTACAGCTCGTTACCGACCAGAATCGGCGACGGAGTAAGCGGCGCGCCGCGACGCAGCCGCCAGGCGACGTGTGAACGTGTGACGTCGCCCGTACCGTCCGCGCGGACGGCCATCAGCGTCGGTGTCTGGAAGCCGGTCGACAGGTAGACGAGCCCATGGCCGTAGACGGGACGGGGAACGTTCGAGAAGCCGTTCGGGTACCCGACGCTCCAGATTTCGTCTCCCGTGGCGGGATCGTGGCCCGTCGTGCGGAATGCGCTGACGTTGACGATCTGGTCGCGGTCCCCGACGCGTATGGTCAAGGGCGTCGAGTAAGCCTGCGAGACCGGATCCGGCCGCATCGAACGCCAGCTTTCCTCGCCCGTGCGCGTGTCGACCGCGACGAGGTAGGCCGTGTCGTAGCCGTCGATGCTCACGATGAGCCGGCCGTCGTGGAGGATCGGCGATCCGCCGTTGCCGTGCTGCGAGATGTACGGGAACCGCGTCCGCCAGAGGACGTCGCCGTCCGTGCTGACGGCCGCCGTCCCGGTCGCGCCGAAGTGGACGTAGACCCGCTCGCCGTCCGGATCCAGGACCGGCGTCGGGGAAGCGAGGCTGTTCTTCGGGTTGAGCGGATTCACCTCGCTGCTGTCGAACACTTCTACGTCGAGCGTGTTCGAGCCGGTCGCAACGTCGTAGGCGAGCAGGCGCAGCGAGCTCCCTTCATCCGGATCGATCAGCGCGGTCGTGATCCAGAGGCGCCCGTCGGCAATGACCGGCGACGACCAGCCGAGGCCCGGAATCGGTGTCTTCCAGGTGACGTTGTGGGTTTCGCTCCATTCGAGGGGGACCGGAGCGTCAGGAGCGTGTCCCTGTCCCGTCGGCCCGCGAAACTCCGGCCAGTCGTTGGCACGTGTGCCGGCGCCGGCGCACCAGAAGATGAAGACGACCACGGCGGTCGAGGCGACCGTTCGTCCTATGCCCGAAGGGCGCTCCGTCATCGCTTTTCTCTCTTGTTCGCATTGTATACGTGGCCGGGGCACGCGACGGCCGGGCGACTCTTGAAGCCCGGATCCACCGAGTCCGCATCGCCGGCCCGGCGTGGCATGTTGGGAGGCAAGATCGAATGGAGTTTCCCGGCTGCGACGACGGGGCTGCGCTGTCGGCTGAACTGTCCTGAAGCGAGCCCGGCACGGGCGCTGCGCGGACAGTTGAATCAAACCCTTCGCGCCGGCAGCCGGCCGTATTCCTTCATGACCATCGGTTCGGCTCGACGGATTTCCCTGCGCCGTGCGCGTGCAGGCGCGGCGCCCCGGACCGTCGCCCGCTCACGGTTTGCCGTGCGTCCCTTACAATACGGAACCGCGTACGGTCTGAATCGGTTCGCGTCATGCCGAACGACCCATGGATCTCACCGAGGCACAACGTCGAGCCGTCGAACACGACGGCCGGAACCTACAGCTCATCGCGTGCGCCGGGTCAGGCAAGACCGAGGTAGTCGCCCGCCGGGTCGTGCATCTGCTGACGCCGGGACGTCCCGGTACCCTGGAGCCGCGCAACATCGTCGCGTTCACCTTCACCGACAAGGCCGCGGCCGAACTCAAGGAGCGCATCGTCACCCGGACGCGGGAGGCGCTCGGCGAGATCCACGGCATGGCCGACATGTTCGTCGGGACCATTCACGCGTTCTGCCTGGATCTGCTCCGCGCGGAAGCGCCGGAGTACCTGAAGTACGAAGTCCTGAACGAGGTGCAGCAGGCCCTCTTCGTCGACCGACACAGTCGCAAGAGCGGTCTCACCACGTCGACGAACCTCCAGGGGCGCCCGCTCAGGCGCTACGTCGACACCAACCACTACGTGAATGCGCTGGCGATCCTCCGCGAGGCCAATCTCGACGATTCAAAGCTGGACGGCTGCTCCGTCGCCGCCGCCCTCGACGGATACCGGGACCTGCTTCGGGAGCGGAGCTACTTCGACTACTCGTCGATTCTCGAAGCCGCCGTGGAGAGCCTGACCAACAACGACGACCTGCGCCGGCGGCTCGCTGAAAGGCTCCGCTACGTTATCGTCGACGAGTACCAGGATGTGAACCCGATCCAGGAGGCGATCGTCTGGTCGCTGCACGACCTGGGCGCACGGGTCTGCGTGGTGGGTGACGACGACCAGACCATCTACCAGTGGCGCGGCAGCGACGTCGGGAACATCCTCAAGTTCAGCGATCGTTATCCCGAGGTCGACCGCATCCGGCTCGACGACAACTTCCGCTCCAGCGAGGGGATAGTCCGGACGGCGCGCGCGTTCATCGAGCAGAACGACGAGCGTCTCGACAAGGCGATGACACCGGCGGGACAGCAGGTGGCCGAAACGGGTGATGTCGTGGCGCTCGCGTTCGACACGCCGGAGCAGGAAGCGAAGCACATAGCGGCCACCGCGCAATCGCTGCGCGGCGCGGCCTTCCTGGACGGCGACACCGAACGCGGCCTAGCCTGGTCCGACATGGCGATCCTGCTCCGCAGCGTGAAGCGGAACGGGGCGCCAATCACCGCGGCCCTCGACGCGGCAGGGATTCCGTACGTCGTTACCGGCATGACGGATCTGTTCCAGGCGAAGGAGGCCCACGCCGCCCGGCAGCTCTTCTACTTCATGGCCGGCCGCGACGGTGTGGACGCCAAGGCCCTCGCGCAGGCGTGGCGACAGGCCGACCTCGGCATAGAGGCCCGCGCGCTGCGCCGCGCCGTCGCCAACGCCGCCGACTCCCGGAAGGTGGTCGAGGAGGATACCGACGAGGACAGGCGCCACCGCTGGGGGGCGTACTCTCTCCAACGTCTGTTTCTCACGTTCCTCGAAGACGCCGGCGTCCGAGAAGAGCGGGTGCCGAACGGGCGCGGCGAGGTCGTCTTCTTCAATCTCGGGAAGTTCAGCCAGATCATCACCGACTACGAGACCATTCACTACCGCTCGAAACCGGCCGAAAAGTACGACTCGTTCGCCAGTTTCCTGCAGTACCGTGCGGAGGATGCGTACCCTGAAGGGTGGCAGGACAACCAGTACGCCAACCCCGACGCCGTTCGGATCATGACGGTCCACCAAGCGAAGGGAATGGAATGGCCGGTGGTCTTCCTGCCGGCGCTCCTGAACAACCGGTTCCCCGCACCGGGAGTCGGCGGCCGGACTGCCTGGCACCTCATTCCGAGAGACGGAGTCAAAGGGCAACCGCGCTTCGAAGGGACCGTAGAGGACGAGCGGCGTCTCTTCTACGTCGCGATGACGCGCAGCCGCAAGTTCCTGCACATGACATGGGCGCCCCTGTCCGGCAAGAACAACCGCTACGTGCGACCGTCAGCGTTCTGGGAGGACGTGCTCGTCTCAAAGCACGTCAAACGGCGACTACCCGATTACGCTGCGCGCCGGCGCATGACGCCCACGCCGCGCGCCGGCGTAGCTAATGTCGTCTTCTCCTTCTCCGACCTCAAATACTTCTTCGAATGTCCGTACCACTTCAAGCTGCGCGTGCTGTACGGGTTCAACGCGCCGATCCACGAAGCGCTTGGCTACGGCAAATCGCTGCACGACGCCCTCGCCGACGTCCACGCACGGGCCATCGACGGACAGGCAGTCGACCCCACCGACGCGTCCCGTCTGGTCGCGACCCACCTGCACGTCCCCTATGCGTACACCGCCCTCCGGCAGACGCTCGAGGTGTCGGCGGAGCGCGTCCTGAGGCAGTATCTCGCCGACAACGCCGCGCGGTTCCGCAACATAGAGTTCTCCGAGAAGCAGGTTGAGATCAGCCTCGGCGACGGCGTCACCGTCAACGGCCGCATCGATCTGGTGCGCCGGCTCGACACCGACGAGACGACGATCGTGGACCTCAAGTCGTCCGATCGCGCCCAGGCCGAGGCGGTCACCGAGACGCAGCTTCACGTCTACGCGCTTGGCTACCAGGAATTGACCGGTCGTAACCCCGACTACGTTGAGATCTACGAGCTGGACCAGCGCAAGCGCAAACCGCGCTCCGTAGACGACGAGTTCATCGACGACGTGAAGACCAAGACCCGCGACGCGGCCCGGGCACTTCGCCTCGGCGACCTGCCCGCCACGCCCGCGTCCCCCAAGTGCCGCGACTGCGACTACCGCGGCATGTGCACGGCCGGCCGCAACGCCGCGCCCACCGCCACGCTGAGGACGAACTGATGGCCAAGAGCAAGACTACCCGGAAGGCGAAGGCTCGCAAGACCGTCACCCGGTACACCTATGCCAACGTGAAGGAGCCTCGCACACCCGAGACCGGCCACACCGCGCTGCTGCCGGGCGACGAGCAGGTCGTGACGCTTCCGATGGACAACGGCTGGAGTCGTGCGATCGACGTCGGGCGCATTCCTGCGGCCGAGAACGGCGACCCGCCGATTGTGGTGGACATGGACCCCGCCGCCGACCCCGTGCTCTTCTGGGCCGGCAAACGTAACCGCCGCGACGTCCCCCTGCTCCCGCTCCAGCGCAACGAGATCGTCTCGGAGTCGCGCCTCGCTGGGATCATCGAACGCGCCCGCCTGGCTGCGGCGCAGAAGGAGGACCCCGCCCGCCAGCAGCACTTGTTCGCGGACTTGGAGCGCGAACTGCGCCACGACGAGCGGAAGCGGCGCGTCGAGTTCTATACGCACGACGAGGGCTGGAAGAACAAGCTCATCTGCGGCGACTCGCTCCACGTCATGGAATCGCTGCTCCATTACGAGGGACTGCGCGGCAAGGTGCAGATGATTTACATCGACCCGCCTTACGGCATCAAGTACAACTCGAACTTCCAGCAGCGGGTCGACTCGACCAAGAACGATGAGAAGGACGCGGCCGATGACGTGCTGACGATTAAGGCGTTCCGAGACACATGGGCGATGGGTATCCACTCGTACTTGTCGTACCTGGAAGAGCGGCTGTATCTGTGTCGAGAGCTGCTCGCGGAGACGGGATCAGTTTTCGTGCAGATCAGCGACGAGAACGTCCACGTCGTTCGGGCGCTGATGGACGAAGTATTCGGGGCTGATAACTTTTGTTCTCTCATTCCCTTCACAAAGACCAGCAGCTTTACGCCCAAATTGCTGTCGTCGGTATGTGACTACTTGCTTTGGTACAGTAAGTCCAAGGGCACCGCGAAATACAGCCAGCTCTACATCGCACGTGCAGACATCGAGAACCCGCGTGAGCGTTACATTTGCGTGGAAACACCCGGCGGTGACCTTGTCGATTTGAGCCTCAAGCAAAAGCTCGGCCTTGCGCCGATCCCGGAAGGGCGGCTTCTTCGCTTGCGCCCAACGGACTCACAAGACGAAAACGATAACTCGCTCGTGCCCGTTACATGGAACGGGAAAAACTACTACCCACCTAAAGGGCGACACTGGTCCGTAGACCCGGATAGCCTGCAGAACTTGAGCGACAGCAGCGACAGGATATGCGCCGTGGGCAATACGTTGGTGTGGAAGTCCTATCGAGACGAGTTTCCTTATCGCCCATTGGCCAACATCTGGGATGACATTCGAGCCACGGGTTTTGGCGAGGGAAAACTCTATGTCGTCTGGACCTTACCTGGAGTCATCGAACGATGCCTCGCGATGACCACGAGTCCAGGTGACGTCGTGCTCGACCCCACCTGCGGCTCCGGCACGACGGCTTTCTGCGCCGAGAAGCTTGGCCGTCGCTGGATCACCTGCGACACGTCGCGGGTCGCCGTCAACGTCGCGCGGCAGCGGCTCCTCGGCGCGATCTTTGACCACTACGTGACCCGCAACGGTCACGTCTCGAGCGACTTCCGGTACAAGACGGTAAAGCGGATCACGCTCAAGAGCCTCGCCTACGACCTCGAGCCGGAGCAGGTCGATCTCGTCGATCAGCCCGAGCCGGACAAGGGCGCGATACGGGTCTGCGGCCCTTTCGAGGTGATGACCCTCGGCCGTTATTCGGTCGAGGACTGGAAGGGCTGGGTAGTGCGCGAGAAACCCGACGGTGCCGACGGCGGGGTGCGCCTCGAAAACTACATCGAGACGATCTGCCGCCTTTACCGCAGGGACGCGGCGGTGCAGGGCGCGACGGGGCTCGTGCACGCGGTGGCGGAGAGCGAGGGCGAGAGGGTCGCGGTGTCGGTGGGGCCACTGTCGGGCCGCGTAACTGCGAAGCAGATAAACGACGCAGTGCAGGATGCGCTCTCTTCGGGAATCCTGGAGGTCCACGTGCTGGGGTGGGCCTTCGAGGCGAACGTAGGCGAGGTGAAGTCGCAGCTAGAGAAGCGGGGCAAGGTCAGGGTCGAACTGATCATGATCCGGCCCGACACCTTGGCCGAGGGCCTCAAGGCGGTCCAGCCTGACATGCTGTTCTCGCCGCTGGCCCTGCCTGACGTCAAGGTCGAGACGGAGGCAGGCGGGCGCGGTGCGCAGCCCCGGGCGGTGGTGACGCTGAAGGGACTCGCGCTGTTCGATCGCACGACCCGTGGCACCCGATACCATCAGGCCGATTCGGGCTACGTCTCGGCGTGGTACCTCGACGAGGACTACGACGGCGACTGCTTTGTCGACTGCCAGATGTTCTTCGACTTCAGTAAGAAGCCGTCGCGTGCGGCGTTCGGCGTCGACGTGGACGCGCACGAGTTCGAGTTCAAGGTCCGGTCCGAGCCGTTTCCGCCCCGCGACCACCGGCGGATTGCGGTGAAGGTGGTCGACGTGTACGGGAACGAGTCGACGGTCGTGAAGGACCTGCCGTAGGAGCGGACACGTGGCCTACATCGTCGACCGCGTGGTCGTTTGCGACGCCTACCAGGAACCCGACCGGCACTATCGGATTCTGGCCGGCGGTGGGTCGAAGCTCGTCGACGGTCGACGACCCTCGATGCGCTTTCTGGCGTCGGCGAAGGACGTCAAGAGCGGCATCGCCGGCGTCGTCGGTCGGGAGGCGGCGCTGTTCGACGACCTTTCGGCCGCGGGTGAGGAGCGGAACGAGTTCGTCAACGACCTCCGCGGCGAGGTCCGGTCGTGGCGCGAGGCCGGTTACCCCGGTACGGCAGTTGTGACCCGCCGGCTGCTGGAGTGGTGGTTCGAACGCGACGAGGAGCGCCGGGCTGTCGGCAAGCGGCTTTTCTTCTGCCAGCAGGAGGCAGTGGAGACGCTGATCCATCTGTACGAAGTGCAGTGGCGCCACAGGATGCCGGGGACCGGCGATCTGCTGCGCTACGCCCTCAAGCTGGCGACCGGCGCCGGCAAGACCGTGGTGATGGCGGCGGTCGTCGTCTGGTCGACGCTGCACAAGCGCAAGGTGAGCGGGTCGTCGCTGTCGGCGAACTTCCTGGTCCTCGTGCCGAATCTGACGGTGCGCGACCGGGTGAGCGGCGCCCCGCGCGGCGACGGACTCGATCCGGCCGGCGAACGCAATCTGTATGACGAGTTCGAGATGGTACCGCCGGAGTACCGGAACGAGTTCCAGCCCAACGTGCTGGTCAGGAACTGGCAGGCCGTCCCGCTCGACGCGAGGCGCGACGACTGGATCGGCGAGGGCGACGCGCCGGTCGAGGACGGCCGCTTCGTCCCGCAGTCGGTCTTGCGCGCCATGCGGCGCCGCGCTCGCCAGGACCCGAACGCGCCCGTCCGCCGCCTGCTGAAGGGGTGGCGCGACCTCGTGGTGTTCAACGACGAGGCGCATCACGTCTACGGGGAGAAACGGACAAAGCAGGGCGAGGAGCCGGCGTACATCCGGTGGAGCCATATCCTCGATCGCATCACGAAGAGCGCGCGTCTCGCGCTGGTCGTCGATCTCTCGGCGACGCCGTGGTACGGATCGGGCTCGCCCAAGCCCGAGGGCACGCTCTTCGAATGGCTGGTCTCGGACTTCTCGGTCTACGACGCTTTCGAGTCCGGGCTGGTCAAGGTGGTGCGGCTGCCCGATCCGAACGAAAGGGGAAACATCTACATCGACCTGTGGGACCAGGTGCGAGGGGCGAAGACGAAGGAGGAATACCTCATCGCGTGCAGAGGCGCGGTTGCGAGCATCTACTCGTCGTGGAAGCAGGACTACGAGGACTGGGCGCAGACGCTGCCCGAGTTGCGCGGGCCGAGCCCCGTGCTCCTGTGCGTGACGAACGACGCGACGCGGGCGAAGTGGCTGTTCGAGCACCTGGTGCGCGACTACGACCTGCTGCGCAACGAGGGCGATGATCGCGCGCGGTGGACGACGATCCAGATCGACTCGAAGGTCTTCGACGCCGACCGGGGCCGGGAAGCGGTGTTGCGCGAAATGGTCAACACGGTCGGCTCGGAGAACAGGCCCGGTGAGCATGTGCGCTGCATCGTCAGCGTGAACATGCTCTCCGAAGGGTGGGACGTAAAGAGCGTCACGCACATCCTCGGGTTGCGCGCCTTCGGCTCGCCGCTCCTCACCGAGCAAATCGTCGGGCGAGGACTCCGGCGGACGAACTATGACGTGCTCAATCGGCCCCTCGACGATCGCCCGGAGGGCTACGAGGAGACCGTCGACGCCTTCGGCATTCCGTTCGTCGGCTTCCCGGTGCAGCGGCGCAAGCGGCCGCGGACCGGCCAGTGGGGCCAGAAGCCGGTTTGGATCGAGCCGGTCGAACAGAAGGCGGCGTACCGCGTGCGCGTGCCCAACGTCCGCTCATGGGCGGTCGGGGTGACCGAGCAGTTGGCCGATCTGATTGAGGTGCATGCCCTGCCGCAGATCGAGATCGAGCCGAAGCAGACGCCCCCGGACGTGAGCGTCAAGCCGGTGGTCGGCGGCCAGCCCGAGGAGGTCATGACGCTCGATCAGTTTCGAGGCGAGTGGCCGGTGCTGCGAACCGCGTTTCAGGTGGCGCAGGATCTCCACGATGCTACCAACCCCGGAGGAGCCGGGGAACTCAGGGTTGGCCCGACTTTCGAAGAGCTTCTTGACGTGGCGCAACGTTACCTCGACGGCCGCACGCGGACTCTGGAGGGCGCGGACCCCCGCGACGTGGGGGTCTACTTCTGGCGCAGGCAGGTCGTCGACGTGTTGGAGACGGCGATCCGCGGCGCCGGCGACGGTCGGGCCGCAGCGGTCCCCATGCTCGGCTCTCCTGAATGGCTCGACACGTCTCGGCTGCGCCTGTTCCCGGTGGACAGGCCTCGTGGCCGCCGGCAGGAAATGCCACACGAACAAGGCGCCCTGCCACACGGATCTCGAGAAGCAGTTCGCCGACTTCCTCGATCGGTCAAAGGACGTGGTCCGTTGGTTTAAGAACGAGCGGCTTGGGTTCTCGGTGACGTACTACGAGGGAAACCGGCCCCGCCAGTACCACCCGGACTTCCTGGTCACCGCCCGTGAGACCGACGCCCGGGAGGTCCTGTGGGTCATCGAGACGAAGGGCGAGATCCGTCCGAATACCAAGTTGAAGAGCGAGGCGGCCGAGCTCTGGTGTCAGCGCATGAGCACGACCCGGTACGGTTCGTGGCGGTACCTCTTCGTCCAACAGAAGCGGTTCGAAGCGGCGGTCGCCGCGGGCGTTCGGTCGCTGGCCGAGCTTGCAGCGGCGATCGTCCAACCGCGCCCCGAACCGCAACTCAAGATCTTTTCCTTCGAGGAGGCCCGACGGAAGCGGTTGGCGTTCAAGACGATGCTTCCGCTCTACGGGCTTCGGGCAGCGGCGGGATACTTTGGCGATGGCGAAGCGGTTGAGCCCGAGGGGTGGATCGAAGCTGCGGGCGTGGGACGACTCGACGAGCGGATGTTCGTGTGCCGCGCGGTAGGAAGGTCGATGGAGCCGACGATTCGGGATGGGGACTACCTCGTGTTCCGTGCCAAGCCCGAGGGAACACGCCAGGGCAGGATCGTGCTGGTCCAGTACCGAGGTCCGGCCGATCCGGATACCGGCGGGGCGTTTGCCGTCAAGCGTTACCGGTCGGAGAAACGGAGGGTGCCCGAGGGTGGGTGGCGGCATGCCAGGGTGACGCTGTCGCCAACCAATCCAGACTACGACCCTATCGTGCTCACGGAAAACGATGCCGATGAAGTCCAAGTCGTCGCGGAGTTCGTGACGGTGCTACGGTGATCCATCTGATCATGCGCGCCCGCGTCCATCGGCGTCAGGAGATCAGTTGCTCGGCTAGGTGCCGCGAGGCTCACATCCGAGCCTGACGACGCGAGTCGGTTGACTCGAGGAGACGAAGATGATGACACGTCGGATCGCGATCACCGTACCGGAAAAGGTGCTGTTGGCTGAGAAGACTGACGAGCAGGCGTTTGCCAACGAACTTCGCATGCTGGCCGCCGTCAAGCTCTACGAGCTCGGCCGACTGTCGTCGGGGCGAGCTGCCGAACTCGCTGGAATGCCCCGCGTGGAGTTCCTCCTGTCACTTGGTCGCTATCGTGTCTTCCCGCTGGATGCGGAGCTGGACGAGTTGGAACAGCGGCATGGCTGAGATTGTCAGCAACACGTCGCCGTTGCTCTATCTCTACCGCATTCAGGTTCTCGATTGGCTGCCGGCCCTCGGGGGCGAAGTCTGGATTCCCACGGCCGTGGAGCAGGAGTTGAAGGAAGGACGAAGACGGGGATACGACGTTCCCGACCCGGCCGGCTACGACTGGCTGCGGATCGTTGATCCGGGCGTCATTCCGTCCGAGTGGCTGACGCTGGACTTGGGACGCGGTGAGTTGGCTGCGTTGGCCCTGGCGTTGGAGCACCCGGAATGCACCGTCCTTCTGGACGACAGACATGCGCGTCGCGTTGCGGCGAGCGCTGGGTTGGACGTTCGGGGAACACTCGGTGTTCTCATCGAGGCGAAGGCTCGCGGGTTGACGGAACGCATCGAGCCTTTTGTCGATCGGCTGGAGAACACGGGCATGTGGATGTCGGACACCATTCGAAATCGCGTTCTGGCGCTCGCCGGTGAAGAACGCACCGGCAAGTCACGCTGAACCGGGCCTATAATCTGGCCCGACGTGTCAAGGCTGCGGTGTGGATGCTGGCGCCAGCGCCTTCGTCGGGTGGTTGCCGGGAGGGAGAAACGCCATGTGGGGCATTTCGAGATCGGGCATGGTGGCGGCATTCGCCGCGGTGGCGGGGGCCGTCCCATGACAGCGAAGCCGAGATGGAGCGCTCGGGCGGCACTGGCCGCCTTCCTGATTTTCTGCGGGCTGGCCCCGGCGCCGGCCGCGGCGCAGGATGTGGAGTGGCGTTCGTATGGTTCGGACGCCGCCAGCAGCAAGTACTCGCCGCTTGATCAGATAAACGCCGACACCGTCGGCGACCTGGAGATCGTCTGGCGACAGTCGGTGGTCCCGGAGGCGATCCGGCCGGACGCCGACTTCACGCCGCCGATCGCGTCGCAGAACACGCCGTTGATGGCTGACGGCCGCCTCTACATCAGCACCGGCCTCGGCACGGTCGCCGCCCTCGACGCCACGACTGGCGAACTACTCTGGCACGACCTGCCGCCGGGCCGCGACGGCGAGCCGTTCACGCGGGTCCGGCAGACGCGGGGAGTCGCCTACTGGGACGATCCGCAGAGCGACGACGCGCGCGTCCTCGCCGTCGTCGGTTCGTCCCTGGTGGCCCTGAACGCGACGACCGGCGAGCGCTATCCTGACTTCGGCGACGGTGGGGAAGTGGACCTCCGGGAAGGGTTCCGCCGCCCGGTGGAGACGTTCGGATGGGGATCCGCGCCGCTCGTCGTTGGCGATATCGTCGTCATCGGCTCGTTCATGACCGACGTGACGAACGCGACGATGCCGGCCCTCAAGGAAATGCCGCCCGGCGACGTCCGCGGCTTCGATGTCCGGACCGGCCGGCAGGTCTGGATCTTCCACACCGTTCCGCAGGAAGGGGAGCCGGGCAACGAGACGTGGCTCACGGCCATCAACGAGGACCGGGCGTCCTGGGAGTACACCGGTAACACCAACATGTGGGCGTGGCCGAGCGCCGACGAGGAGCTGGGCTACGTTTATCTGCCGCTGTCGACGCCCACCAACGACTACTACGGCGGGTACCGGCCGGGTGACAACCTGTTCGCCGAGAGCATCGTCTGCCTGGATGCGCGGACCGGCGAGCTGGTCTGGTACTTCCAGGCGGTGCACCACGGCATCTGGGACTATGACTTCGCGGCCGCGCCGAACGTCGTCGACATCCGCCTGCCGGGCCGCGCCGAGCCCGTGCGGGCGCTTGCCGCGGTGAGCAAGCAGGCCTTCACCTACGTCTTCGACCGGGTGACCGGCGAGCCGGTCTGGCCGATCGAGGAACGGCCGGTCGCGGCGGGCAACGTGCCGGGGGAGTGGTATGCGGAGACCCAGCCCTTCCCGACGAAGCCGCCGCCATTCGATCAGCAGGGAACGACGATTGACGATCTGATCGATTTCACGCCGGAGTTGCGGCGCGACGCGCTCGAGGTGTTTGAGCAGTACGTCACCGGCCCGCTGTTCACGCCGCCGTCCCTCGTGGATCGCGAGCCCGGGGGCACGAAGGGCACGCTCCAGATGCCCGGCGTCGTGGGCGGCGCCGACTGGGGCGGCGCGGCGGTCGATCCGGAGACCGGCATCCTCTACGTGCCCTCCGTCCACAGCGAATCGGTGATCGGCATCGTCGAGTCCGAGCATCCCCGCTCCGACATGCGGCTGGTCGTGGAAACGCTGGCCACGTTGCAGGGGCCGAACGAGCTGCCGCTGTTCAAGCCGCCGTACGGCCGGCTGGTCGCCATCGACCTGAACCGCGGCGAGATCCTCTGGTCGGTCGCGAACGGCGACGGCCCGCTTGACCATCCGGCCCTGCGCGACCTCGACATCCCCAAACTGGGCCAGCCGGGGCGCGTATCTCCGCTCGTCACCAAGTCGCTCGTCTTCCTGGGCGAAGGCGGGAACGCTGGCGTCGTGGTGTTGAACAACGTGTACGGCGGGGCCGGCGGGAAGACGTTCCGCGCCTACGACAAGGCGACCGGCGACGTGATCTGGGAGAAGGAACTGGCCGGCGGAACGACCGCGGCGCCGATGACCTACATGGTGGACGGCCGGCAGTACATCGTGGTTACCCTCGGCTGGGAAGACATGCCCTCGGAGTACGTCGCGCTCGCGCTTCCCGAGTAGGAACGGGGACGCCTGGTCGCCCTGCAGCAGCAGCCACTGCCGTTCCAGCCGGGTAGTCGCCCTGCTTGTTCTACCTGCGGCGCACGATCAGCCAGCCGAGGACGAACACGGCGACGCCGGCGCCGAAGATTCTCGGACTGGGGCCGAGCGGGCCAGCGGTGACGATCGAGACGAGCAGCAGCCACATCCCGAGAAGCTGGAGGCCCCGGCCGACGTAGTAGAGGACGCTGGGCATCAGCTCTCGCCCTCCCCGTCGGGGCGGCGCTTCTTCGCCTTCAGGCGGATCCAGGCGTCCAGCCGCCGTGCGATTTCCTTTTCGAAACCGCGGCTCGCGGGACGGTAGTAGCGGCGGCCGGCGAGGGTGGGGGGAAGACAGTCCATGCCGGTGACGGCGTCGGGATCGTCGTGAGCGTACCGGTAGCCCTTTCCGTAGTCGAGTTCCCGCATGAGTCGGGTCGGCGCGTTCCGGAGATGGAGCGGCACCGGCTCCGCGACATCCTTCTGCGCATCCGCCGCCGCCTGATTGTAGGCGGCGTAGACGGCGTTGCTCTTCGGCGCGGTCGCGAGGTATGTGACGGTCTGGGCCAGGGCGGTGTTGGCCTCCGGCATGCCGACGAAGTGCACGGCGTCCTTGGCCGCCACCGCCACGGTCAGGGCCGCGGGATCGGCGTTGCCTACATCTTCCGACGCGAAACGGATGAGGCGCCGCGCGATGTAGAGGGGATCCTCGCCCGCCTCGAGCATGCGCGCGAGCCAGTAGACCCCGGCGTCGGGATCGCTGTTCCGGAGCGACTTGTGGAGCGCCGAGATCAGGTTGAAGTGCTCCTCACCCGACTTGTCGTAGAGGAGCGTGCGTTTCTGCAGGGCCCTGGCCAGGAGTTCGCCGTCAATCCGTCCGCCACCATCCGGACCGGCGGCGAGCGTCGCCGCGAGTTCCAGCAGGTTCAGCCCGACGCGGGCGTCCCCGTTCGCATGGCGCGCGATGGCGGCCAGCGCTTCGTCGTCCGCGGCGACGCCCATTCCCCCCAGTCCCCGTTCCGCGTCGTCGAGCGCGCGCCGGAGGATCGCCGCCGTCGCCTCGGGCGCGAGCGGCTGCAGGACGAACACCCGGGAGCGCGACAGCAGCGCCGCGTTCACCTCGAACGACGGGTTCTCGGTCGTCGCGCCGATCAGGGTGATGTCGCCCGCCTCGACGCGGGGCAGGAACGCGTCCTGCTGCGCCTTGTTGAAGCGGTGGATCTCGTCGACGAACAGGATCGTCCTGCGTCCCAGGCGGCGGCGCGCATCCTCGGCCTCCGCCATGACCCCCTTGATGTCCTTGATGCCGGAGAGCACGGCGCTGAACGCGATGAAGTGCGCCTCGGTCGCGCCGGCGATGAGCCGCGCTATCGTCGTCTTGCCGGTGCCCGGTGGTCCCCAGAGGATGATCGACTGCAGGGCGTCCTGCTCGATCGCCTCGCGCAGCGGCTGGCCTGGCGCGAGCAGATCGGTCTGCCCCTCGATCTCGTCGAACGTCCGCGGCCGCATCCGCTCGGCGAGCGGCGCCGTTGCGGTCGCGCCCGGCCCCGGGTCGTCGACGTCGAACAGCCCGGCCGGTGTCATGGCACGGCCATCCCCGCGGGCGCCGGCCGGTCCGTCGCGTTGCGCTGCCGGCGCGCCTCGTAGGCGATGAGGGCTGCCGCGACTGCCGCGTTGAGCGATTCCACACCATCCGCCATCGGGATGGAGAGGAGCTTCCCGGCGGCGTCCGCGACCGCCGGGTCGATTCCGCCACCCTCGCCGCCGATGAAGACGACGGTGGGCCGCCGCAGGTCCACCGTGTAGAGGGATTCGCCGCCACGCGGTGTCGCCGCCACGACGCGGCAGCCTGCGGCGGCGGCGCGCGCCGTGAGGTCGCCGGCCTCTCCCGCGTCCGCCACGGGAATCCGGAACGTGCTTCCCATCGCACCGCGCAGCGCCTTGTCGCCGAAGGGGTCGGCGCTTGCCGCCGCGACGATGACGCCGCTCGCGCCCGCCGCGTCGGCGGCACGGACGATAGCTCCCAGATTGCCGGGATCCTGCACGCCGGCCGGCGCGAGCACGCATCCTTTCGCCAGGGCCGCGCGCCGCAGCAGATCATCCACGGCAACGGGCCGGTGCGTAGCCAACGCGACCGCCCGCGCCGGGGAGGCGGACCGGCTGACCGCCGACAGGACTCGTTCGCCGCCGGCCGCCACAGTGACCGTCGAAGCCCTGCAGGTCCGCACCAGCTCCGTCACCGCCGGTTCCCCCTGATGGAGCGCCGCCTGCGAGACGATCACGGTGTCGATCGCGACCCGTGCGCGAAGCGCGTCGGCCACCAGGCGGACGCCGTCGAGCAGCAGGTGGGTCCGCGCGCGCCGCCGGGCACGGGTCGCCTCGCGGAAACGGATGACGAGCGGGTTCTGCCGGCTGGTGATCGTCTCCACGGCGGGCGCGGTCAGTCTAACAGCCCGTGGTGAAACCCCCTCCGTAAACTGTGCTACGCTGTGAATCGCCTCCGGTACCCGGTCAATCGCCCGCATGAAAGCACGGCTCATCAAACGGTTCGAAGACGAAATCGCCACGCTCGATCGGGAGTTGAAGCACGACCTCCCGAAGGAGATCCAGCGCGCGCGCGAGCTGGGCGACCTGCGTGAGAACGCCGAATACCATGCCGCCAAGGAACGGCAGCGCCTGGTGGAAGTGCGCATCAGCATGCTGCGGGCGCGCGTGTCCGAACTGTCGCTCATGAACCTCGACAGCCTCCCGCACGATCGCGCTGCCCTCGGTTCCCGGGTCGAGCTGCTCGCCGGCAACGGCGAGACGGTCAACTACGAGCTGGTGATGCCGGAGGACGCGGACCCGTCCAAGGGATGGGTTTCCACCGCGTCGCCGATCGGCCGCGCGATCGTCGGGAAGGAAGAAGGGGACGAGATCCAGGTGACCACGCCGGCCGGCGTTCGCGAGTTCGAACTGATCAGACTAACCACCATCCACGAAGCGTAACGCCCGACTGTGCCAGTGCCAGTTGCCGAGTCGTCGCACCGCTACATCCCGCAGTTGCGAACGGCGCTCGTATTGACGGGCACGGGCACCGCCGGCGCGTATCACGCCGGCGTGATACGCGCGCTCTCCGAAGCGGGCGTGAAGATTGACCTGGTAGCCGGCCGGGGCATCGGCGCCGTCGGCGCCCTCTTCGCGGCCGTGGACGGCGGCGCCCGCCTCTGGGATGACAGCGGCCGCTGGCGCGGGGCGGGGGTACGAAAACTGTACCGGTGGCGCCGCTCCCTCCGGATCGCCACCTGGTTGCTCGCGGCCATTCTCGCCGCTCTGGCGCTCCCGCTGCTTGCGCTGGTGGGAGCGGCCATCGTTTATCCCGCCAGCTATTTGCTCGGGCTTCTGGGCGTCGACGCGGGAACCGCCGTGGCCGGCACATACGGACGGCTGCTCGCGGCGCAGTTCGATCCGTCCGGCCTCTCCGGCTACATCTCCCGACTCGTGGTCGCCGCCGTCGCGGCGCTGCTGGCGTTCCTCCTGATCGACGCGTTCCAGACCAAGACCCGATCGCACCGTCGCCGGCGCGCTCGGGGCGGCCTCTGGTGGCGGCTGGTCGGCACGCCGCTCGACCGGCAGACGTCGGCCGACTGGTTCATCCGCGGACTCTGGGACCTGATGCGGGGAGCTGCTTCCGTCGCCCCGCCGGGGCGTGACGACCTGGGAAAGCGCTACGCGGAACTGCTGGTCGACAACCTGGGACATCCCGGTTTCCGCGAGGTGCTCCTGCTCGTGCACGACGTTGACGCGCGACGGGACGTCGCGGTCGGCCTGCTGGGCGAACCGTACCGCGCGGCCTTCTTCCAGGGGAGCCCCGAGGACCGTGACCGGTCGCTGGAGGCCATCGATGCAAGCGGCGATGCCGGCCGCCATCTGATGGATGCGCTGGTGGGCGCGCTGAGCGTCCCGGTGGTAACCGATCCGCATCTTGTGACGTTCGCGGCCGAGAGCGCCTGGCGTGGCGAGACGCATCGGCTGTGCGACCGGTTCGAAGGGACCGCACGCCTGCTTGACGATGTGGCACGGGCAGGGGCACAGCAGGTGATCGTGGTTTCCGCGGTCCCGTCCGCGGCCGGCCCGCATGCGCTGGATGCCGACCGTCGCGACATGCGGGGTCGCGCGGGGCAATACCTCGTCGGTCTCGAGACGGCCGCGCTACAGGACGCCATCGGGAGCCGGCGGGATCGGTTCTCCGCGGTCTTCGAGGTGCGGCCCACCCACAATCCGATCGGCCCGTTCGACTTCGACGGTTGCTACGACGAACGCTCCGACCGGCGCGTGTCGCTCACCGAGCTGCTCAGCCGGGGCTACGAGGATGGGGGCGTGCAGTTCGTCGACGCGGTCGTGGGGGCCAGCGGCGAGTTGATCGAGACGTCGCCGGACGAGCGTCCGGGGGCGCCCGAACTGTCTCTGTCAGAACGCCTGGCGGGCCATGGCGGTACGCCCCTGATCGATCCGACGCCTCCCGGATCCCCGGGCCCGTCAGGCTTCCGTTCCGAGGACTAGGAGCCCTTCGCCTTCGGGGAGAGGCGGGCGGACGCCGGACGGCGGTCGCCGCCGCCACCGCGCCGCGGTTCGGAAAGGAACTCGCGCGCGAGGCTTCCGAGCCGTGCGGCGATGGCCTGGTCACCGGACGCGTCGAATGCCGCCTCGAACGCCCTGAGCGGCATCACCGCCTTTGCCATCGAGCGGTGTCCGCCGGCACTGCCGATCGTGCTGAAAATACGCGTGACAAACCGGCCGGCGTTGCGGGAATAGCCCAGGTTGCGAACCGATACGATGAGGTTCCCGTTCAGAACTCCAGAGACGACCGACCACTGCACTTCCTCGATTTGCAGCAGGTAGTCGGCGACGAACGGCACGAGGTCCTCGCGTGGCAGCTCGCCCAGGTGTGCGGCGAAGACCTGATCGTGCAATTCGCCCGACTGCGCCGCGCGGGCGACGTAAAGCAGCCGCTCAAGGGTGATGGAGCCTTCCATCTTCCGGACCAGCGCGGTGTCGGCGAGCGGGTAGAGGTACGTGAACGCCTGAAGATCACTCTGGTTCGTCTGCCGCGATAGAAAGAGCGTGTCCGACTTGATCGCGTAGAGCATGGCCGTCGCGATCCGTTCGGAGATGTTGACGTCCACCGCCCGCAGGTGCTCGGTCAGGATGGTGGCCGTCGAGCCGTAGTCGGGCCGGATGTCCCTGAAGCGGGCCTTGTAGCCGGGCCGCTCGGGATGGTGGTCCACCACCAGATCGACATGGTCGAGCAGGCCGCCGAAGTAGCTGGGCTGCACGTCGACGGTCACGATGCGGTCGTACGCCCCGAGCGACTCCGCCGCCAGCGGCTCCACTTCGATGTCGAGCAGCTCCGCCATCCGCAGGTTCTCGGGGCGCGTGACGCCATGGAATGCGCCGAGGATCGCGGTGGTCTTGTTCCGGTGAAGCAGCGCGCGCATGGCGAGACCGCTCGCCAGCGCGTCAGGGTCGGGGTCGTGGTGCAGGAGGATCAGGACGCGGCCAGCGTCTTCGAAGTGCTGCTGGTACTGCTCGACGAGCGTTCGAAGGGAGGGCTCGGCTGTCTCCGCAAGCGCTACCTTCGCCTGTTTCATGACAACAAATCATTATAAGCGTCGTTGATACGGCTCGATCTCCGGGACTCTGCGCTGGCGCGCAGACGCGCAGGGGGCTGCGGTATCATCAGCGAACGATGACGCGAGCGCGCCGGGGCGCCCGACCGGGCTCACTCTTGGCCACCGGCTGCATCGCCGCCCTGGCCGTCCTGTTCGACGCCACGGGGGCGGCTGCTCAGCGTCCCACCTTCAGCAGCGGCATCGATCTGGTTCACGTCGGCGTGACGGTCACCGACGACGATGGCAACCTGATAACCGATCTGACGGCGGACGACTTCGAGGTGCTGGAGGACGGCAAGCCGCAGGAGATCAGCTATTTCTCGGTCGGGCTGGAGAGCGACGCGGAACTGATCCCGCTGCATCTCGGACTGCTGTTCGACATGAGCGAGAGCATGGGGCGGAGCGAACGGTTCCAGAAGACCGCCGCCATCCGCTTCCTCAATACGCTCACCTATGCCGCCGACATGACGGTGGTCGACTTCGACACCGAGGTACGCGTCGGCCGGTACGGCCAGGAAGACTTCGGCCGGCTGATCGAGCGGATTCGGGGCCGGCGCCCCGCGGGGTACACCGCGCTGTACGACGCGCTCGGCGTCTATCTGGACGGCGCCTTCGAACAGGATGGCCGAAAGGTGCTCGTGCTCTATACGGACGGCGAAGATACGCGCAGCCGACTGACGGTCCAGGAAGCGCGCGACCTGTTGCGCGCTTCGGACGTCACGGTCTACGCGGTCGGCTTCCAGGAGTCGCTCAGGTCGCGGCAGCGGATGCGCCAGCGGATGCTGCTGAACCGGTTGACCGAGATCACCGGCGGCTATTCGTATTTCCCGGGCAGCGTCGAGGACCTCGACGAAATCTACGGCCGGATTGCCGAGGAACTCGCCGGGCGCTACTCGCTCGGTTTCGTCTCGACCAATGGGCGCCGCGACGGCGCCTGGCGAGAGCTGGAGGTGCGGCTGCGGGAGCCGGATCGGCGCGACGATCTGCGTGATGCGCGAGTCCGTGTGCGGGAGGGCTACTTCGCTCCGTGGAGCGAGGCGGAGGGCGAAGCCGTGCCGGATCGGGACGACGGGCGCTGATCGCTCGGATGCCTTCCACCTACGACCGCTTCACGCTGGTCACCGACTTCGAACTTCGCGGCGATCAGGAACGGGCCATCGCCGAACTCACCGAGGGGCTCGACCGGGGAGATCGGCACCAGGTGCTGCTTGGTGTCACCGGTTCGGGCAAGACCTTCACCATGGCGCACGTGGTGGCGGCCGTGAACCGCCCGACGCTGGTGATGGTTCACAACAAGACCCTGGCCGCCCAGTTGTACCAGGAGTTCAGACGCTTCTTTCCCGACAACGCGGTGGAGTACTTCGTCAGCTACTACGACTACTACCAGCCCGAAGCGTACGTCCCGGCGACGGCGACCTACATCGAGAAGGAAGCCACCATCAACGACGAGATAGACCGGATGCGGCTGTCGGCCACACGGTCGCTCTTCGAACGGCGCGACGTGCTGATCGTGGCGAGTGTGTCGTGCATCTACGGTCTCGGATCGCCCGAGGCGTATTACGGCATGCTGCTGCCCCTCGAGCGGGGCCAGACCGTCGACCGTGACGCGATCCTCCGGAAGCTGGTCGAGATCCAGTACGAACGCAACGATCACGAGTTCGGGCGGGGCGTCTTCCGGGTTCGGGGCGACATCATCGAGGTGTACCCGTCGTACGACGAGCAGGCGGTGCGCATCGAGCTGTTCGGAGACGAGGTGGACGAGCTGATCAGTTTCGATCCCCTGACCGGCCGCGCGCAGCAGCGTCACGATCGGATCGCCGTCTACCCGAAGTCGCACTTCGTCATGCCGCGCGAACACACGCTCGACGCGATGGACGCCATCAAGGCGGAACTGGCCGAGCACCGCACGCGGCTGGAGCGGGTGGGCAAGCTGCAGGAGGCGCAGCGACTGCACGAGCGGACGATGTTCGACCTGGAAATGATCAAGGAGATCGGTTACTGCCACGGCATAGAGAACTACTCGCGTCATCTGTCGGGGCGCGGGGAGGGCCAACCGCCGCCGACGCTGCTCGACTACCTGCCGGACGACGCGCTGACGATCATCGACGAGAGCCACCAGACCGTCCCTCAGGTGCGTGGCATGTTCCACGGCGACCGGGCGCGGAAGGAGACGCTCGTCGAGTACGGCTTCCGTCTGCCGTCGGCCATCGACAACCGCCCGCTCAGCTTCGACGAGTGGAAGGCTCGCGTCGGCCAGGTGATCTTCGTCTCGGCGACGCCGGGCCCCTACGAGCTGGAGCAGAGCGCGGGCGTTGTCGTGGAGCAGATCATCCGCCCGACCGGCCTGATCGATCCGGCGGTCGATGTCCGGCCGGTCAAGGGCCAGGTGGATGACCTTCTGCATGAGATCCGGGAGCGGTCCGCGCGGCGCGAGCGGGTTCTGGTCACGACGCTGACCAAGCGGATGGCGGAAGACCTGACGCAGTTCTACCAGGAGCTTGGCGTGCGCGTCCGCTACCTGCACTCGGACATCGATACGCTGGAGCGGGTGGAGATTCTGCGCGACCTGCGCCGCGGCGCGTTCGACGTCCTGGTGGGAATCAACCTGCTGCGCGAGGGACTCGACCTGCCGGAAGTTTCCCTGGTCGCGATTCTCGATGCCGACAAGGAGGGGTTTCTCCGTTCCGCCGGTTCCCTCATCCAGACCGCGGGACGCGCCGCGCGCAACGTCAACGGCCAGGTGATCATGTACGCCGACGCGGTAACCGAATCGATGCGCGAGGCGCTCGGCGAAATGGCGCGCCGGCGCGAGCGCCAGGAGGCCTACAACCAGGCTCACGGGATAACGCCCGCGTCCATCAGCAAGGAGATCGACGGGGTGCTGTCGAGCGTCTACGAGCGCGACTACCTGTCTCCGCCGGCCATGGACGCGCCGTCCGAGACCTTCGCGTCGCAGGCCGACCTGCAACGGCGGATTGCCGACCTTGAGGCGGAAATGCGGGCGGCGGCGGCCAACCTGGAATTTGAGCGGGCGGCCGAGCTGCGGGATCGGGCGCGTAGCCTGCGGAAGCTCGATCTGGGTGTCGCACGTGCATGAAACGGCGGCTGCGTCCGAGAGATAATGTGAGAAGATCAGATGGACCCCCGGGCATACAGGGAGGAAGTACGGAATGGCTAGAGATTCTGACGGCAACGCGGCGCTGGTCCTCGTGGCCTTCGTGATGGGTGCGGTAACCGGCGCGGCGGTCGCGTTGCTCTGCGCGCCAGCGACCGGCGAGGAAACCCGGCGGATGCTGAACGAGCGGGCGCGCGAAGGGCGTGATCTCGCGATGAATGCCGCGGAGAAGGGACGCACCATGGCGGTCGATGCCGCGCAGCGCGGCCGCGACTTCGTGCGCGAGCAACGGGAGCACCTGACCGAAGCGATCGATCGCGGCAAGGCAGCCTACGCCCGGGTTTCGACCGACGCGGACGTGAGTGAAGAGCAGAGCTGACGCATGCCGGCGGACACGCTGCAACTGACGCTGCTGGCCGTAATCGCGGGGGCGGTCGCCATCATGGCGATCGTGCAGATCGCACTGCTGATCGCCGGCGTCCGGCTCGCGCGGCGGGTGCAGGAGCTCGCGGATACGGTGGAGAACGACATTCGCCCGACGCTCGGGAAGTTCGAGCAGATGAGCGGCGACGCCGCGCGAGTCGCCACCGCGGCGGCCGACCTGGCAGAGCAGGCGAAGGTGTTTCTCGAACGGGTCGGCAGCCGTGCCGACGGCGTCCTTTCGGCGGCGCGGGTCGTCCTGGGAGGGCGAGGGATGGCGGCGTTTGCGGGTGTTCGGGCCGCGGTCGAGTCGTTTGTCGGGGGTAACGGCCCGGCCCCGGCGTCGGCGACGCCGGCGAAGCCGCGACCGCCGGCCGAAGATGCCGCCGCAGGCTGATTCTTGATCGCGGCGTTGACGATACGCCCCGGCGGTGGTAGAAACGGTTTGTTACGAACGCATGTCGAAGGGGAGAGTCGCCATGACTATCCAGGGCAGATTCCGTATTGTGTCGGTGGTGCTGGCTGCAGCGGCGGTCGTGTTTAGCGGCTCGGTGGCGCTGGCCCAGGAGTCGGGCAGTCTGGCGACCGAGTTGTCGGAGGCCCTGAGCGCAGCGGGCCTGGACGCCATCGCGGCGCAGGATACCGAGGGGGATGACCGGTTCGTCGCCGCCCTTGCGTTTCCCGGGCAGCTCCTGGTGGTATCGGCGCGCTACGAAGTGCCGATGTATGTTCAGCGGAAGATCGACGACGCGCAGTACCGCGAGGTCTACATCGACCTGAACGCGGCGTCGATTCCGGAAACGAAAGTATTGATCACCGATGTCGGCGCCGACGGACTCTCCGAGTCCGACATGGTCGACACCGGTGCCGGTTCCGGCGCCGTTCGACGGCGACGCGGACGCCGACGCCCAGTACGCGCGGATGCTGCGTGCGTTGATCGCGCAGGCGCAGTAGTCGTTCACAGGGTCGGGCGCTTGGCTCAGCGGTAGAGCATCGCCTTCACACGGCGGGGGTCAGTGGTTCGAATCCACTAGCGCCCACCATTTCCCGGCCACGTTTCTTCGGCGCTTCAGCCCAGTAGTGGCGATTCGTGCACGCGCCGTTCGCCCGGTCCGTCGTAGACATGCTTCGACGGATCGATCAGGCGCATGGCCTCCTGCCGGCGCGTCTCCTCGATGGCATGGGCCACAAGGGCCCCCGGAACCCGCGCGATGGTGAAAAGCATCGTCGCCGTCTCGGCGTCGAGTCCCAGGTCGCCCGCGACGGCGGCGATGGCCCCGTCGACGTTCAGCGACACCGCCGGCAGTCCGCTTGCCGATCGGCGCTCGATCAGCTCCTGCTCGATCGCGCGGGCGAGTTGGGTGTGGCCGCCTTCGAGTTCCAGCTCGAACGCGAGTTGCATCAGCCGTGCCGCCCGAGGATCCCGCGAATGCTGGCGGTGGCCGAATCCGGGCGGCGTCTGTCCGGAGGCGCCCAGTTGGTCGAGCAGGCGGCGGGCCGCGTCGTCGTACGATACCCAGTCACCCACCAGCGCCAGTCCGTCATCCAGGAGGCGCATGCAGCTCTCGATGCTGCCGCCGCCGCCAAGCCTGGAGCCGAGCGCGAGAAGGCCGGCCGCGGCCGCCGCCCGGAGCGGGGTTCCGGTGCTCGCGACGTTTCGGGCCGCGACCGTGGCGGGCGGCGTTGCGCCGTGGTCGATCGACGAGATCAGCAGCGCATCCATCACGCGGCTGACGGTGCGATCGGGCAGCTCTCCCGTCAGGACCAGATAGATCGCGTCACTGAACGACACCCGCCCCATCAACTCGTCCACCGGATAGCCGCGCAGGAGGACCGTGTTGGGTTCCACCTGCGTGATTGCGGTCGGCCAGCGCTCGGACGTCTCGGCGCGTGTCGTCGTCGAAGGGGGGGTGTTCATTTCGTTCGCCTCGCTTCCTGACTCTCGCAACAGGGGCTATGATGGCTGACGGTAGCGCGATAGGGAAACTGAAGATGCAACGGCAGCGTACATCATCGCCTGCCGGATTCCGTCTGGCCGCGGTTCTGGTCGCGACCACCGCCTGGCTGCTGGCGGTGGCCTCCGCAACCCCGGCGGCCGCGCAGCCGCCCGCAACCGAAGGCGAGCACCCCGACATTCGTCTGTTCTTCCGGATCCTCGATCAGGACGCCGGCATGGCCGAGGCCGCCCTGGACCAGATTGCCGAGAAGTGGCGCGACGGCTACGCGGGCATGCTCTGGGACCTCATACGGTTCTATCCGCCGCCGCGCAATCAGGCGCCAGCGTTCTCGACCGATCCGACCGACCCGACCAACCGGACCCGGGAGCTGCAGCCGCCGCCGACAGAGTCGCCGGGGACCCGGGTCTGGCGCCGGTTGATGGACTTCCTGGAGGAACAGACCGATCAGCGATTCCGCGGTAGCATCGTGCGCGCCCACCAGTGGATCTGGGCCCAGCCGTACGATCCGCACCCCGACTACGCCTTCTTCAAGGGCGTCTGGTATCGCGAGATTGATCCGGCGTTCGCCGACTTCTTTCCTCCCGGCACGGAGTCGCTGATTCGCCTTGACGAGATTGACTGGGGCGGCGTTCCGGTCAACGGGATTCCGCCGCTGGAGTACGCCGAGTATGTTGCCGCGGACGACGACGCGGCTGACTACCTGGAGGACGACCACATTGTCTTCGGCATCGCCGCCGGCGGCGAGACTCGCGCCTACCCGAAACGGATCCTGGCGTGGCACGAGATGGCGCTCGATCAGGTCGGCGGCGTCGAGCTGACGATCGTCTACTGCACGCTCTGCGGCACGGTAATTCCGTACGACAGCGTCGCCGACGGCCAGCACATCAAGTTCGGCACGAGCGGCCTTCTCTACCGGTCGAACAAGCTGATGTTCGACCACGGCACCAAGAGCCTGTGGAACACGTTCGAGGGGGTGCCGGTGGTGGGCCCGCTGGTCGGGAGCGGACTCCGGCTGACCCACCGCGCCGTCGTGACCACGACGTGGGGCGAGTGGCGGCGGATGCATCCGGAGACGACGGTGCTGACGCTCGCCACCGGCCACGAGCGGGACTATGGCGAGGGGGTCGCCTACCGCGACTACTTTTCCAACGACGCGCTGATGTTCGACGTTCCGAACCTGGACGATCATCCGGACGGCGACCTCGACAACAAGGACGAGGTGCTGACGCTGCTGATCGAGGACGCAGCCGGGGAGCGCCGGCCGCTCGCGATTTCGGCGGAGTTTCTCGAAGATAACCGGCTGCATCTGGAGCAGCATGCCGGGCGCCGCCTGCTGGTGGTGACGACCCGGGAGGGTGCAAATCGCGTGTTCGACCCCGGCGCCGCCAACTTCGTCCGGCTTGACGGCGACCTGACGGTCGTGGATGCCGACGGCGGACGGTGGCAGGTGACGGAGGATGCCCTGGTGCATTCGGCCGACCCGTCGCGGCGCGCTCCGCGGGTGCCGGCGCAGCGGGCGTTCTGGTTCGGCTGGCGGGCGCAGTTCCCGGATACCCGCCTGGTGCGCGATTAGGCGACTAGGCGAATCCGGCCCGGATGGGCTACCCTAATGCCTTCCTGACGGCGGTAACTGGAGACTTGCAAGGAGCAGGCACGATGAAGCTACTCTGGACCCTGACCCTGGCGCTGACGGTTCTGGCGTTCGGCACGACCGGCGCCGCGGCGCAGGACCTGCAGGTGGGGGACGACGCGCCCGCCTTCGACCTGCCGGGGAGCGACGGGAATACGCACAGCCTCGGGCAGTACGCCGGACGCACCGTGGTGCTGGCGTGGTTCCCGAAAGCCTTCACCGGTGGTTGAACGGCGGAATGCAAGTCGCTGCGTGAGTCCAGCGACCAACTTCAGCAGTTCGACCTGGCGTACTTCATGATCAGCGTTGACGATGCGCAGACCAACACGGAATTTGCGGAATCGCTTGGCGCCGACTTCCCGATCCTGAGCGATCCCGGCAAGGGCGTGGCCCAGGCCTACGGAGTCGTGACGGCCGAACGGGAGCTGCCCTTCCGGTGGACGTACATCATCGGTCCGGACGGCAAGATCCTCGCGATCGACAAGGACGTGACGCCCACCACGGCGGGCGCGGATCTTGTGGCGGATCTGACGCGCCTGGACGTGCCGCGTCAGTAACGGAACCGGAAACAATCACGTGCGCGCGGCCCGGCGGGTGGGGAACCCGCCGCGGTTCGCGTAGCCCGGTGCGCGTGGTGCAGTAACGCGGAAGGCAGCGGCGCCGGGTACGTGCAGCGCGGTGTCAGTCGTTCTCCGATGACTGCGCCTTCTCGTCCATGCGAACCTCGTCCTTGAAACCGCGAATCGCCTGACCCAGCCCCTTGCCGAGGCCCGACAGCCGTTTCGCACCGAAGATGAGGATCACGATGGCGAGAATAATGATCAGTTCCATCGGACCGACCGGCCCAAGCAGCGCGAGCATCAGTCCAGAGTGCATGTTCTGACCTCTCTCCCGGGGCGATGGTGCCCCGGATCACGACCCGCCGCGCGAGCGGATCAACTCAAGACTATCACGTCCGGCATCGCTCAGGCATGACCGACAACACCGCTTCCCCGAGCCCGGACGTGCAGGCGACCGAAACGGCGCAGGCCCGTTTCGACGCGGCCCGACGGCGGGTGGGGCTGATCCTCGGTCCTGCACTCTTCCTGCTGGTGCTCCTCGTGCCGTTCGAGTCGCTGACCCCGGAGGGGCAGCGACTGGCCGCCGTCACGGCGCTGGTCATCGTTTTCTGGACCACCGAGGCGCTGCCGCTCGCGGTTACCGCGCTGCTCGGCCCGGTGCTCGCCGTCGTGCTGCGCGTGGCTCCGGTCGGCGCCGTGCTGGCGCCGTTCGCCCATCCGCTGATCTTCCTGTTCATCGGCAGCTTCATCCTGGCGCAGGCGCTGTTCGTTCACCGCGTGAACGAGCGGATCGCCTACGCCGTGCTGTCGCTTCGCATGATCGGCGCCCGGCCGACGCGCATTCTGATCGCGTATGGCGCCCTGGCCGCGTTTCTTTCCGCGTGGATGAGCAATACCGCGACCACCGCCATGCTGGTCCCGATCGGCGTCTCGCTGGTCGTCTTCATGGAGTCGGCCGGGAACCTGCCGAAGCGCTACGCGACCGCGCTGATGTTGATGACGGCGTACGGCTGCTCGATCGGCGGGATGGCGACGCCGGTCGGGACGCCGCCCAACATCATCGCGATCGCCGCGATTCAGGAACAGCTCGGCATCCGGATTTCGTTCGTCGAATGGATGCTCTTCGCCGTGCCGATCACGTTGGTGTTCATGGCGATCGTCTTCGTCTATCTCAACTGGGCGGGACGGACCGGCATCCGGGAGATCCCCGGCGCGGAGAAGATCATCGCGGAACGCCAGGCGGCGCTCGGACCCTGGAAGCCGGGTGAGCGGAACGCCATCATAGCCTTCGGGGTCACGGTCTCGCTCTGGGTGGGTCCCGGCCTGCTGCCGCTCGTGCTGGGCCGCGAGCATCCGATCGCCGTCGCCGTGCTCGGAAGCATGCCGGAGGCGGTCGCGGCGTTGACCGGCGCCATCCTGTTGTTCCTGCTGCCGATCAGCCGGACTCAGCGAAGCACCCTCACGTGGAAGCAGGCCGCACAGATCGACTGGGGCACTATCCTGCTGTTCGGCGGCGGGCTCTCGCTCGGGACACTGTCGGGTGCGACGGGCCTGGCGCAGGTCGTGGGGGAGGGAATCACGGGCCTCGTACCCGCCGACGGGGTGATCCCGATCACGATCGCCTCCACGCTGTTCACGGTCGTGCTCTCGAACACGATGTCGAACACCGCCGCGGCCAACATTGCCGTGCCGATCGTCATCGCGATCGCCGTTGCCGCCGGCGTCGACCCGATACCGCCCGCCATCGCCGCCGCCCTCGGCGCGTCGGTAGCGGTCGTCCTTCCGGTGTCGACGCCGCCGAACGCCATCGTCTATGCCTCCGGCCGCATTCCGATCACGAAGATGATTCAGTACGGGCTCCTGATGGGCTTCCTGGCCATCGTGCTCGTTCCCATCATCACTCTCGCGGTCCTGGCCGTGGTTCGCGGGTAGCGTCTGGCGCGGCTGGCGGTGAAGAAGCCTGGCGGCAGTTCGCGGAGCGGGTCGGCCTGAGGGCCGCGTGCTATTCTGAGCAGCGGGTATCAACGAGTGCGGGGATTGTTGCGGCTGCCGGGTGTGCGACATCTCCACGAGCGGCAGTTGCTCTTTCCTGCGCTGGTGCTGCTTGTCGTGGCCGGCGTTCTGGTTCACGGAGCGCTCGACCGCGAGCGGGCCGCTCGGGCCGACCCGGGCGGCGATGATGCGGCCGGGGTACAGCCGATCGGCGCCGACCAGCGGGAGCTGGGCATTCCACTACGGGCGCCGGCTGGCGCGCGGCTTTCCCTCCGTGGCGATCTCGAGAAGACGCCGCTGACTTACTTCTCCGACTACTGGGGGCAGTTGGCTTCGGAGATGGGGTCGCACCTCCTGGAGGTGGGCGCCACGGGGGAGAGTGGCCTGGTGATCGAGCCCGGGTTGGCGGTCACCTCGATCGCCGCGGCGGACGCGCTGCTGGCCGTGGAGGCGCGATCCCGGCTGGCGGCGGCGATAGACCAGGCGGCCGAGACCGCCGGGAACGGTGACGAGGCGGACGGCGCCGATGCGACCGAGACCGAGACCGAAACCGAGACCGAGGCCGCCGGCTGGGCAACGGCGTCCTCCGGTGTCCGGGCGATCGATCGAGACGAGGGGCTGGCCCTCATCGAGGTGGACGAGGCGCTGCCGCCGTTCGTCGACGGCGACCCGCGGGCGCTTGCCTCCGGTTCGTACGTCGGCGCCGTGTCGCTCGACCCGGCGGGCGCGCCATCGATCACGCCGGGCTACCTGGTTTCCGCGGTAGCCAACGGCGACCTGCAGGTCTCGTTTGCGCCGCCCGCGAGCGGACTGGCGGCCGTGGTCGATCTGGACGGCTTGCTGGTCGGTGTCATGTATCGCGCTCCCGACGGGGCGCGGACGGTGGCCGTCGACGCGTTCAGGCGCAAACTGGACCAACTGGCTCAGCCGGAGCCGTGCCGGGCCATCTCGGTGGCGCAACTCGACGTGGGTGTGCTGGACCTGTTGGGAAGACGCGGCCTGCTGATCGACAAGGTCGTTGCATCGGCCTTTCTGCCGGAGCCCTCCTTGCGCCCGGGCGACGTGCTGATCGAATGGAACGGCGAGCCGGTCAACAGCGTCGAGGGCTTCGAGGCGACTTATGACGCGCTCGAAGCCGGCGAGCTGGTCCGCTACCGGGTCATCCGGGGACGGCGTACCGTCGCGGGTGGCACCTTGCTGCCTGATGCGGAGTGCCGGGCGGAGGCTCCGGCCCTCGTGCGCCTGCTGCGTCTCGGTATGGAGGTCGAGTGGCGTGATGAGGCGGATTCGGCAGGCTGGATCGTGACGACCGTCGTGCCGGATAGTCCGGCTGGCCGGTCCGGGGTCATCGAGGGAGATCGGCTGCTTACCGTTGACGGACGCGCCGTGGTTGCGGACGGCAGCGTCCGGGCGCGCACGGCGCTCGAGCGCCTGGATACGACGGATAGCCCACTGCTGTTCAGTCTCGGCCGCGGCGACCGTGTCACGCTGGCTGCCATCATGCCCCCGGCCTTGTAGCAGTAGCGGTCGTTGTGCCTGCATCAGACCCTGCAGAACGTCTCGGCGGCGCCCTGCCACGGATCAGTTCACGGCTTTCCGTCTGGCCCTGGGCCCGGGTCTGGCTGCGGAGTTCGTTCCTGCCGGAACAGAACTACCTCATCATCCTGGCCGTCGTCGTCGGCGTCCTGACCGGCCTCGGATCCGTCGGCTTCATCTACGTCCTGGAGATCGTGGCCGACTTCGCGCGCGGTCCCGTCGCCTCGCTCTTCGACGGCTTCGGCGCCGCGCAACTGGTGCTGCTGCCCGCGCTTGGGGGCCTGATGGTCGGTCCCCTCGTGCAGCGCTTCGCGAAGGAAGCGAAGGGGCATGGCGTGCCGGAGGTGATGACGGCGCTCGCCCGTTTCGGGGGCTACATTCGCAAGCGGGTGGTGACCGTCAAGGTAATCGCCTCCTCGCTCACCATCGGCTTCGGCGGCACGGCCGGCCGTGAAGGCCCGATGGTGCAGATTGGCGCCGCCATCGGGTCGATCGTCGGGCAGTGGACGCGGTTGACGACGAAGGATCTCCGCACATTGGTGTCCTGCGGCGCCGCCGGGGGGGTTGCGGCGACGTTCAACGCGCCGATCGCCGGCGCCATCTTCTCCATGGAGGTGCTGATCGGCCGGATCCGGACCGATTTCCTTCTGGTGTTGCTCACCTCGCTCAGTTCGTGCCTGGTGGCGCGCTACTTCCTGGGGAACTTCCCGGCGTTCATGGCGCCCACGTACAGCCTGGTGTCGCCGGCGGAAGTGCCGCTCTACTTTCTCATGGGGACGATCATGGGGGCGGCGGCGACCGCCTACGTCCGCATGCTCTACTGGTCCGAGGATGTGTTCGGGCGATGGCGGTTCCCCGAGTGGCTGAAGCCGGCCGTGGGCGGCCTGATGGTCGGCCTGGTAATCCGGTTCTTTCCGGAAGTGTACGGCTCGAGCTTCGAGGCCATCGAGTCGGCACTCTGGGTCCGGTTCGACGTCGACCTCCTCTGGTGGCTCTTCGTTGCGGCGCTCATCGCCAACTGCGCGACACTCGGCTCGGGCGGCTCGGGCGGCGTGTTCGCGCCGAGCCTGTACATGGGGGCGATGCTGGGCGGCGTGTTCGGTTCCTTCGCGCACGCCTGGTTTCCGGACTGGACCGCTGGTTCCGGCGCGTATGCGATGGTGGGGATGGCCGCGTTCTTCGCGGCGGCGGCAAAAGCGCCGACGACCGCCATCATCATCCTGTTCGAGATGACGAACGACTACCGGATCATGCTGCCGCTGATGGCGGCGGTGGTGGGGAGCGTCTACATCTCGCACCGGTACTCGCCGTTCAGCATCTACACGCTGCGGCTGCACCGGCGCGGGATTCCGTTCCCGTACGTGGACACGGAGGGGCCTGCATCGGAGGAGACGGCGACACCGTCGGGGCGCACGCCTCCCGAGACGGCCGGGGCGTGACCCTTACTGCGATTCCTGGCTGATGATGATCGACTCGAGTTCGGTCTGATCGGTCGGCAGTTCCGCGTCGCCAGCCGGGAAGTCGTTCACTTCGAGCATGTAGGCCACGATATCGACGTAAGCCTGCGGACTCAGGCTCGCGGGAGCGCCCTGCGGCATCGTCGTGCGAATGGCGACCACCATGTCGCCCACCGAGAGATCGCTCCAGCGGAAGTGGAACGGCGCGCCAATCAGCGCCGGGGCGATCCCGTCGCCGAGCAGATCGTCCAGGTGGCACTGCGCGCATTCCTGCTGGTACGACTCCAGACCGCGCTTCGCCTGCTCCGCGGTATATACGGCGTCCATCGTGGACTTCTGCTGCGCTGCCGCCTGCAGCGTGAACGCGCCGGTCGCCGCCAGAAGCAGCGCCGCCGCTACGACCGTCACTGTCACCCTGCCGTTCATCCGTGCTGCGCTCATGGCCCCCTCGTCAGTCGTGTCGATCAATGAGATCCGTGCCGTCGGGCCGGTCACTAGACACCGGCCAAACCCGTTCACTATACCAGTACGCAATGGATGGTTGCGCGACGGTTGCCGGCGGCCGGGCGGTTCAGCCGGGCGTTGGCAGGAAGAGCAGCAGGCCGCAGAGCGACGCGTTGATTCCGTGCGATGCGAAGCAGAGCGGACAGGGGACGCGCAGGACGACCAGCAGCGCGTAGCTGAGGTACGCGCCGAGTCCGACGGTTGCCAGGCTGCTCGCCACGCACAGTCGCCAGACCCACGGATCGCTCAGGATTCCCACCGCTGCGCCCGCCAGGAGGGCGGCGTAATACACCTGTCCCAGCAGCGAGTTGGGCGGCCCGAATACGCGGGCGCTCGGCGTGAAGATGACTGAGGCGCAGGTGCGCTCGTCCATCCGGCAGACACGGGGGATCCAGCGGGCGTCGGCTGGTATCCACCGCCACGCGACCGCCGTGAAGTAGCTGGCGATGGCGAAGCCGGCGGCGGCGAGCAGCACGATCGCGATCGTCATGATGCGGCGTTAGCTGCCCGGCCCGAACCAGGTGGCGCCGCCCACGGGCTCCTAGCGGAAGGTGTCGCGGTACGGCCGCAGATGCCACTCGAGGAACGTCCAGATCCGGTTCCACGAGTCGCGCTGCTGCGGGCTGTCCACGCGCCGGTAGCCCCGGTCGGGGTCGACGCGCCGGTTGAACCGGTGGCCACCCCCGAACTGATCGATGGGTGGATCCTGATAGATGCGTGTCTCGGCCAAGTCCGGCTTGTGGTACTCCAGCGCGTGGATCAACTGTTGCGCCTCTTCGAAGTTGACGTCGCGGTCGTTGTCGGCGACATGCACGAGCAGCGGCGTCTCCAGCCTCTCGACCTGGAACACGGGCGAGCGCTCGACATAAATTTGGCGCCGTTCGTGCACCCGACCGCCGATCCGTTCCTGGGAAACGAAGAGCCGCTCGTAACGCGGCCCCTTGTACGACAGCCGGTGAACCAGATTACTGACCGGCACCAGCGCGGCTGCCGCCCGGAAGGAGGACTGATCGCGGAAAACGGAATGGAGGGCAATGAAGCCGCCGTGGCTCCAGCCGATGACGCCGACACGCTCCGGATCGACATGCGGCATCCGCTCCCGCATTTCGTCGAGCGCCGTCAGGCAGTCCTCCACCTCGTGACCGCCGTAGTCGATGGCTTCATGGTGGGCTTGCCCGTAGCCGGTGCTGCCGCGGTACTCCGGCGCGAGGATGACGTAGCCCCGCGCGACCGCTTCGCGGATGAAGGGAAAGTAGGTCGGATCGAGGTCGCCGTGGACGCCGCCGTGGATCCAGACCAGGGCCGCATGCTCCCCCCGTCCGCGCAACTGGAGCGGCTCGAATACGTAGAAGGGAATCTCCATGCCGTCGGCGCGGCTGGCGTAGGTCGACTTGCGCATCGAAAGCACGCCCTCGCTCAACTCCCGGAAGACCCGGTCCCGCTCCGCCTTCCGGTCGATGTCCGCGGCAAAACGGTCGATGTCCGACTGGGCATGAAGCGTCGGGGCGGCGGCAGCGAGGACGACAAACAGGAGCGTTGATGCGACGGCGCGACGGATCCTCATGAGTATGGCCCTGTCATCCGATGAGCCGCGCCAGCGCGGCCGTCAGCCGGTCGTGCTGCGCGTCCGTTCCGACCGTAATCCGGAGCTTGTCGTCCAGCCCCGGTTCCGCGAAGTATCGCACAAGGATACCGTCCGCCCGCAGGGCATCGTGGAGGTGGCGGGCGTCGCCGCCGGGGGGACGTGCCAGCACGAAGTTGGCTTGGCTCGGCCATACCCGGCACCCGAAACCGGTCAGCTTCGCGATCAGTCGCTCGCGGGAGACGCGGACCCGCGCCACGGTGCTGCGGGTGTAGTCCGTGTCGCGGATCGCCGCGGCGCCGGCGCGCGCCGCCAGCGCGTCGACGTTGTAGCTGTCTTTCACCCTGGCCAGGCCGTCGAGCAGATCGGGGTGGCCGACGCCGAAACCGATCCGAAGCCCCGCCAGGCCATGGCTCTTGGACAGCGTGCGAAGCACCACCACATGGTCATGTTGACGGACGAGATCGAGCGCGTCGTGATCGGCGAACGCGACGTAGGCTTCGTCTATCGCCAGCACGCCGGCCGTGCGCTCGGCCAGCTCCGCCAGTTCGTCCGCAGTCGCCGCCGTGCCGCTGGGCGAGTTGGGATGGGCGACGATGGTGAGCGCGGCGCGGGCCGCCGCCAGCGCGTCGACCGGCACGGCGTACGCCTCGTCGTAGGGCGACTCGACCACCGGCGCCTCCTGCATCGCCGCGAGCGTGCGGTACAGCACGTAGGTGGGCGTCGCGTAGGCGACGGCCCGGCCGGGCCCGGTTGCGGCCCGGAACAGCATCGTCAGCACGTCATCGCTTCCGTTGCCGGCCAGGATCCAGTCCGGATCGACGCCGAGCACTTCACCCGCGGCGCGGCGGAAGTCGTCCGCCATCGGCTGCGGATAGCGGCGCAGCGCCTCGGGGTCCGCCGCGCGGATCGCCTCCAGCGCCCGCGGGCTCGGGGGATAGGGGTTCTCGTTCGTGTTCAGCTTGACGACCGCCGCGTCGTCCGGGGGCTGTTCGCCGGGGACGTACGGCGTGAGACGCTGAACGGCGGGACGGAACCGGGACATGGCAGGCGGCGATTGTAATCGCTGGCGCGCGGGGCCGCCGGGGAGCGGGGCGATATACTGCGAGCGTGCGCCATCGTCTTGCCAGCGGCGGGTGCGCCCTGTTCGCGGCGGTGGCGCTCGTGGTGTCGGTCCCCGCGGCGGCCCACGGGCAAGCCCTCGGCCAGTTGTACTTCGAGGCCCTGGATGACGCGGGACAGGTCGTTCCCGACCTGACGGCGCGGGACTTCATCGTTCTGGAAGACGACACGCGGGTCAACATCGTCTCGGCCGAGCGGGTCGGGCCGATGAAGGTGGCGCTGCTGATCGACAACGGCGAACGCATGTCGGAACTGGCCGCGTTCTACCCGGCGCGGGACGCGGTTGGCGCTTTTCTCGACACCCTCGGGCCGGAACACGAGGTCGCCCTGTTCACGATCGCCCGGAGCATTCAGCGCCGGGTCGACTTCACGATGGATCGCGCGGCGTTGCGGCAGTCGGTCGAGGACATGGTTCTGGATTCGGGCGGAGGCACGCTTCTGCTCGACGGCATCCGGAAGATCTGGGACCGCTACTACGAGGGTGACGAGACGCTGCCGGCGATGGTCGTCATCCTGACCGATGGTCCCGAGGGCAGCAGGAACTACAACGACGCGGAATTCGCGGAACTCGTCGACCGGCTCATCTTCAACGGCATCATGGTGAACGTCGTGCAACTGTCGGGCCTCAGCGGCAGAAGCCGCGGCGGCGAGATCAGCACGATGCCCGAGTACGCCCGCAGCATCGCCGGGAATACGGGCGGCGTCTACGAGACCATCACCACCGCGACCGGTATGCCGGAGTGGATGAAGCGGTACGCGGAACGCCTGAACACCCACTACGCGGAAATGTCGAAGCGCTACCGCGTGCGGTACGAGCCGCCGGATCCGCGCGGCGCGCAGATCTCGGCGGGAGCGCGGCCCGGCGTCAACATCCGCCTTTTCACCGATGTACGGATGGAGCAATGAGCCGGCGCCGGCGGGTCCGCCGCCGTCAGCACTGTGGGGCAGGGCGGTATACTCGCCAGAGCGTCGGCACGCAGCCGGGCTTTCCGGCAGGGGCTTCGCGACGTCCGGTTTTTTGACGCGCCCGGCCGCCGGGAAAGAACAAGGAGGAACCAGATGCATCGTTCCGTAACCCGCGGCGTGTTGATTCTGTTGGCGGCCGTCACGATGGGGCTGTCGTCGCCCGTGACCGCCGAGGCGCAGGACTTTGCGCAACTGTTCATCGAGCCGACCGATGCCAACGGGGAGGTGATCGCCGACCTCGGAGTGGGCGACTTCATCGTGCAGGAGGATGACACCGAGGTCAACATCGTGTCGGCCGACCGGGTCGGGCCGATGAAGATCGCGCTGCTGATCGACAACGGCCAGCAGATGTCGGAGATGAATGCCCTCAACTCGTTGCGGGCCGGCATGGACGGGTTCTTCGATACCCTCGGGCCCGAGCACGAGGTTTCCCTGTTCACGATCGGGCGGAACATTCAGCACCGGGTCGACTTCACCCTCGACCGCGAGGAGCTGAAGGAGTCGGCCGGGTCGATCTTCCTGGATCAGGGCGCGGCTTCCATCATGCTCGATGGCATCAGGGAGACCTGGGAGCGCCGCTACGAGGAAGACGATGTGTTTCCGGTGATGATGATGGTCCTGACCGACGGCACCGAGAACAGCAGCAACTACAGCGACCCCGAGTACCTGCAGTTGATGCAGACGTTGATCGACAACGGGGTCACGGTCAATATCCTGCAACTCTCGAGCCGCGGCGGTAGCGTCATGTCGCAGTACGCCCTCAACTTCACCGAGAATACGGGCGGCATGTATCACAGCATCGCCGCCGCATCCGGTCTGGCGCAGTGGTTGCCGACATTTGCGGAACGGCTGAACGCCCACCACGCGGAAATGTCGAAGCGCTATCGCCTGCGGTACGAACCGCCGGATCCGCGCGGTGCGCAGATCGCCGCGGGAGCGCGCGGCGCCGAGGGCATCCGTCTCTTCTCCAGTCTCCGCGTGGAGGAGCCGCAGCAGTAGGCGGGCCGCCTCCCGTTTCCCGACGCGCTCAGAACCCAAGCGAGACGGCCACGACCTCCCGAAGTCGTCGCGCCGTAAAGGGACTGAAGAGCGCTACAGGAATGAATGGGAGCGGGTAGGCAGGGCAGGTATGGTGCCGAGGGCCAGAATCGAACTGGCGACACCATGATTTTCAGTCATGTGCTCTACCGACTGAGCTACCTCGGCATCCGGCGTACAACGTAACCTCTGAGGTTACCGCAGCGCGCTCCGGGCGCGCAACCGGACGAGGCGCGTCGGCCTCCAGACCGGCAGGCGCCGCTGGTGGCGTCCCACCGCCGACTATGCGACACTGAGCGCATGACTGCACGGTTACTGGTCGTTTCTGTACTGGCCGCCCTGCTCGTTCTGCCCGTTGCCTCGGCGGCGCAGGAGGTGGACGTCATCGAGCATGAGCTCGACAACGGCCTGACGCTGCTGCTCGTCCCGAGACCCGGCGACCCGAACGTCGCGGCCGGCTGGATCGCCAAGGTGGGCTCCGTATACGAGCGCCCCGGGATCACCGGCGTCGCGCATCTCTTCGAACACATGATGTTCAAGGGGACGCACACGGTGGGGACGCAGAACATCGAACGCGACCTCGCAATCATCGACGAGCTGGACGGCCTGCGCGTCGAGATCCAGGCGGCGGAGGCGGATCTCGACCGCCGCTTCGCCCTGGGTGAGATCGACGATCCGGATGACCCGTCGGTGCGCAGTGCGCAGCACCAGCAATTGCTCGATCGGTTCGAGACGCTTCTGGCCGAGCAGGGCGACCTGCTGATCAAGGAGGACTTCAGCCGGATATACACCGGCGAGGGCGGCTCCGGCATGAACGCCGGCACGAGCTACGACTTCACCATCTATTTCATCAACGTCCCGGCCAACAAGCTGGAGCTGTGGTTCTGGATGGAGAGCGACCGCCTGGCCAACCCCGTGTTCCGCGAGTTCTACGCGGAGCGGAGCGTCGTGCACGAGGAGCGCCGGCTCCGGACCGACAGCACCCCGATCGGGAAGTTCCAGGAGCAGTTTGAAGCGATGTTCTGGCAGTCGTCGCCCTACAGTTGGCCGGTCATCGGATGGCCGAGCGACCTTGAGGGAATCACCCGGGAGGAGGCGCTTACGTTCTTCGACACGTACTACGCGCCCAACAACCTCGCCGCGGCCCTAGTGGGCGACTTCGATCCCGACGAAGCCATCGCCCTTGCCGAGCGGTATTACGGCCGGCTGAAGCGCGGCGAACGGCCGCCGCTGGAGCCCCGCACGCGCGAGATGCCGCAGTTGGCGGAGAAGCGGATGGTCGCCTACGCCGACACCAACCCGCAGGTGGTGGTCCGCTACCACTCGGTCCGCGACGGGCATGTGGACGAGCCGGCCCTCGTGGTGTTGGGCCAGTTGCTCAGCGGCCGGACCGGCCGGCTGTACCGGGCCCTCGTCGAGGATCAGGAAGTGGCCACGTCGGCTTCCGGAGGGCAGGCCGGCTTCAAGTTCGAGGGCATGTTCGAGCTGCGCGGCACCGCCCGGCAGGGCCGCACTCCGGAGGAGGTGGAGGAGGCGATCTACGCCGAGCTGGAACGACTCCAGACCGAACCCGTCGAGGCGCGCGAGCTGCAGAAGGTCAAGAACCAGAACGCGGCGCGCACGTTCCGCGACCTCGACAGCAACTTCGGCCTCATGATGCAGTTGCTCATCCGCGAGGGGAACCGGGGCTGGGAGCACATCAACACCGACCCGGCGCTGTACGACGCGGTCACCGCGGAGGATGTGATGCGCGTCGCCAACACGTACTTCACGCCGGAGACCCGCGCCGTTGCCGTCTATTACCGCGACGAAAGCGCGGCGGACGAGCCGGCCGATCCACTCGAGGAAGGGTTGAGCGACGAGGAACGGCAGCAGTTCCGCCAGATGCGCACCATGCTTGGCCAGGTTCCGGTGGAGCAGTTGCAGGCGTTCCTCGCCCAGGTGGAACAGCAGGTCGGCCAGGCCCCGCCCGAGAGTCAGGATCTGGCCCAGGCGCTGGTGGAACTGATCCGCCGGCGGATCGAAGAGACGGGAGGTGGGCAGTGAGCGGCGCGACGGGGCGTTGGTTGGCGTGTTCTCTGGCCGTTGCCGGACTCCTGATGGGGTCCGTCGCCGCACCGGCTTTCGCCCAGACTCCGGGAGACGCGATTCCGGCTCACCCCGGCGACCTGGTCTTCGATCCGCTGCAGTTCGATCCGCCCGATCAGGCGGCGCACCGTCACGTCCTGTCCAACGGCGTCGTCGCGTTCGTCGTGCCGGACCACGCGCTTCCGCTCGTTACCGTTTCGGTGATCGTGCGCGCCGGGTCCTGGCTGGAACCTCCGGACAAGGTCGGACTGGCCTCGCTGACCGGCGGGCAGATGCGCGCCGGGGGCGCCGGCGATCTCGACCCGGCCGCGTTCGACGAGGAGGCGGCCTTCCTGGCGGCCAACCTGTCGAGCAGGATCGGTGACACGTCGGGCAGGGCGAGCGTCAACTCCCTGACCAAGGACCTCGACGCCTCGCTCGATCTGCTGTTCGACATGCTGCGCCGTCCACGGTTCGATCCGGAGCGCCTCGAGCTGGCGAAGAGTCAGGCGTTGCAGCAGATGGAGCGGCGGAACGACTCCACGCAGAGCATCGAGGTGCGCGAGTGGGGGCGCCTGCTGCGCGGCGCCGATCACTTCACGACGGTCCCGACGACGCGCGCGACGATGGAGGCAATCACCCGCGACGACCTCGTAGCGTTCCACGAGCAGTACTTCCACCCGGGCAACTTCATCTTTGCGATCTCGGGAGACGTCGCTCCGGAGGACATTCTGCCGCGGCTCGAGGCGCGGATGGCTGACTGGCCGGCGCGCGAACCGGTGACTGCGACGGTCCCGGCTCCCACGCATGAGCTTCAACCGGGCATCTACGTCGTGGACAAGGACGATGTGAACCAGGGGCGCGTCGTGATCGGCCACCGGGGCGCGATGCGGGACAACCCGGACCGTTACGCGCTGATGGTGATGAACGACATTCTTGGCGGCGGCGGCTTTACGTCGCGGCTGTTGACGCGCATCCGTTCCGACGAGGGTCTGGCCTACAGCGCGTACTCGTCGTTCGGTCTCGGCACGTATTACCCGGGGGCGTTCCGCGCGAGCTTCCAGTCCCGGAGCGAGACGGTGGCGCGGGCGACGGCGATCGTGCTGGAGGAGATTGACCGGATGCGGACCGAACTGGTGTCCGAGGCGGAGCTTCGCACCACCAAGGCGTCCTTCATCGAGACGTTCAGCCGCAATTTCTCCAGTCCCGCGTCGACCGCCGGGCTGTTTGCCAGCGACGAGTACACGGACCGCGACCCGGAGTATCTGGTCAACTACCGCGACAACATCAGCGCCGTCAGCGGCGATGACGTACTGCGGGTCGCCCGGGAGTACCTCGACCCGGACCGGCTTGTGATTCTGGTGGTGGGCGACCGGACGACGATCGAAGGTGGCGACCCGGATAATCCCGAGATTCAGTTGCAGGGGCTCGCCGGCGGGACGATTACCGGCATTCCGCTGCCGGATCCGTTTACCATGGAGTATCCGTCCGGTCCGTAGAACGGCAAATGAGCAGAGCGTGGCGGTAACGACCACATCCCGGCAGCGGCGGCCGCAATGGTTCAGCCGTCCTCTCTTTTTGCTGCTCCTGGTGGTCAGCGGGGGCCTGGTGGTGAACCTGCTTGTGGGGGACAGCGGCCTGCTGGCGATGCTTGCCGCCAACCGTCAGTACGCTGAACTGGAAGGCCGGATCGAAGCCCTGCGCCAGGAAAACGACGCACTTCGGGAGGAGGCGCGTCGTCTCCGGGACGACCCCGGCCGGATCGAAGAAGTGGCTCGCGGCGAACTCGGGCTGATCCGCCCCGGCGAACGGGTGTTCATCATCCGCGAGCATGAGCCCGATCGTTAACGGCCGCCGCGTCTAACGGCTGCCGTGTCCTTCACTACGGGCCGTCAGGCGCGCAGCGCGCAATTCAGACGGCGGCCGTCTCGGCCACCGGCGCGCCCGGCTCGCCGCCGGCCCCGTTCCCGTCAGGCACGCCCAGCCCGAGCGCCTTCCGCACCTTCGCCTCGATGGCGGCATACAGTTCCGGCTTCGTCTTCAGGAGTCCGCGGACGTTCTCGCGCCCCTGTCCGAGCCGTTCGCCGCCGTACGAGAACCAGGCGCCGCTCTTCTCGACAACCCGGTGCTCGACGGCAAGGTCGATCAGGTCGCCTTCGCGCGAGATGCCCTCGCCGTACATCACGTCGAACTCCGCGATGCGGAACGGCGGCGCCACCTTGTTCTTGACGACCTTGATGCGGGTCCGGCCGCCGACGACCCGGTCGCCGTCCTTGATGGCGCCGATCCGGCGGATGTCGATCCGGACCGAGGCGTAGAACTTCAGGGCGCGGCCGCCGGTCGTGGTTTCCGGATTGCCGAACATGACGCCGATCTTCTCGCGCAACTGGTTGATGAAGATGAGGCAGGTGTTCGACTTCGCCACAACACCGGTCAGCTTGCGGAGCGCCTGCGACATCAGCCGCGCCTGCAGGCCGACCTGGGAGTCGCCCATCTCGCCCTCGATCTCGGCTCGCGGCACGAGCGCGGCGACCGAGTCGACGACGACGACGTCGACCGCACCTGAACGGATCAGCGTTTCCGTGATCTCGAGCGCCTGTTCGCCGTGGTCCGGCTGCGACACCAGCAGGTTGTCGAGCACGACCCCCAGCTTGCGCGCGTAGATCGGATCGAGGGCGTGTTCGGCGTCGACGAACGCGGCGTTGCCGCCGTTCCGCTGCGCCTGCGCGATGACCTGCAGCGCGAGCGTAGTCTTGCCCGACGCTTCCGGGCCGTAAACCTCGACCACCCGACCGCGCGGTACGCCTCCGATACCGAGTGCATAGTCGATGCCGATGGATCCGGTGGAGATGCTCGGGATCTTCGAGACCCCGTCCTGTCCCAGACGCATGATCGACCCTTTGCCGAACTGCTTTTCGATTTGACCGACGGCCATGTCGATGGCCTTGCCACGTTCCTGCGCAATCTTGTTGGAGGGCGTCCTCATCTGCGGTTCGCTCCTTGTTCCGGACTGGACGGGATGGATGTCGGGCTGTCGCCGCGACGGGTCTTTCATGGTAATCCCGCCGGGTACCGCATGTCACGTCCGGTGGCCGCACGGGGCGTCGTGGTACGCTGGTTGCCGTGAGTCTGACGCGAGCCGCCCGACTGGCGGCGTGGTCCCTGACGCTGGCCGCGACGCTCTTCGTCGAGACCGCCGTAGCCCAGGTAGCCCTCCCGCCTCGCGCAGACCGCTCCGTCCACGATGTCGCCGGCGTCCTGTCGAATCAGGCGGTTGCTGCGATGGAGGGGTTGCACGGCGCGTTGTTCGCGCAGACCGGCGTGGCGATCGTCGTCGTCACCATGCCGTCGCTCGAGGGGGAACCGGCGGCCGACTTCGCGCTCCGCATCGCCGAGGCATGGCAGCCGGGGCGCGCCGAAGAGGATCGCGGGATCGTCGTCGTCATCGCCCTCGAGGAACGGGAGATGTTCATCGCCACGGGGTACGGTGTCGAGGGCTTTCTGCCTGACGGCCGTGTCGGCGCGATCCGCGATCTTGCCCGCCCCGCCCTGTCGCAGAACGATTTCTCGACCGGACTGCTGCAAATCAGCCAGGCCCTGACCGCGTTCTCGGCCGAGGAATTCAACGTCACCATCGAGGGGGCGCCGACGCTCGGCGCCGTGGCCTCGGCCGGTCAGCGCCGGGCGCGCGACGAGAGAGGCGGCGGAATCATCGGGCTGCTCGTCATGCTCGGGATGGGCTTCCTGCTGTTCCGTCATCCGTCGCTCTTCTTCCTGCTGATGTTCTCCGGCGTGGGCCGCGGCTACGGCGGCTACCGCCACGGCGGCGGAGGTTTCCACGGTGGATTCGGCGGGGGCGGCTTCGGGGGTGGCGGCGGCTTCGGCGGATTCGGCGGGGGTGGCTTCGGCGGCGGCGGCGCCGGGGGGAGTTTCTGATGACGACAGTGGACCTGAGCGATAGTCCAGTCCTGCAGAGGCTGGTGGAGGGCTTGCACGGGGCGTTGGGTGACGAGCTCGTGAGCGTTGTCCTGTACGGCTCGGCGGCGCGCGGCGACTACGAAGCGGCGACGAGCGACCTGAACGTTCTGATCGTCGCCAGCGACCTGACGCCGCATACGCTGGAGAGGCTCAGCGGTCCGGTTCGCCGCTGGGAGCGGAGCGGGCAGCCGATGGTCCGACTGCTGTCGCCGGCGATCATCCGGGAGTCGGCCGATGTCTTTCCGATCGAGTTTCTGGATCTGCAGGCGTCGCACCGCGTACTGCATGGCGCCGATCCGTTCGCCGCGTTCGATATGGAGCTTTCCCACCTCCGCACCCAATGCGAACGGGAACTGCGCGAGAAGATGATGCGCCTGCGGGAGGCCTATATCGAGACCCACGATGCGCCGCAGGGCCTCACCCGGCTCCTGACCGAGTCGTATTCCACGTTCGTCGCCCTGTTCCGGGGCTGCCTGCGCCTGCACGGCGACCCCGTCCCGGTCCACAATGAAGAGGTGGCGGCGGCGTTCGCCCACGCGGCCGATATCGATCCGGCGCCATTCGACGAGATAGCGCAACTGAAGCACGGCGAGGCGCCGCGGGCGGACCTGACCGAGCTGTTCGCGCGGTACTACCAGGCGCTGACGGCCGCGGTGGCCCGCATCGACCGCTTCGCGCCTCCCGCCGGCGATCCGGCGGCAACGGCGTAACCGACTGGAGGAAAGACGGGATGAAGAAGGGCATTATCGCGATGATCGCGATTGGCGTGCTGGGCGTGATGCTGTTCGGCGCGCTGATCGTCGGTGGGTTTCTGGTTTCGAACTACAACAGCCTGGTGACCTCGAACGAGCGGATCGACGGCGCGTGGGCGCAGGTGGAGAACGTGCTGCAGCGCCGCGGCGACCTGATACCGAACCTGGTCGCCACGGTGCAGGGCTTCGCGGATCAGGAGCAGGAGATCTTCACCGACGTGGCGAATGCGCGAAGTCGTCTGGCCGGCTCGGTGACCCCGGCGGAGGCGGGGGCGGCCAACGCGGGGCTGACCAGCGCGCTCGGCCGGCTGCTGGCCATCTCGGAGAACTATCCGCAACTCCGGTCGAACGAGAACTTCATCCGCCTGCAGGACGAACTGGCGGGATCGGAGAATCGCATAGCCGTCGAACGCCGGCGCTATAACGACGAGGTCCGGGACTACAACACCCGGGTGCAGCGGTTCCCCGCCAACATGGTGGCGGGCATGTTCGGCTTCTCGGGCCGCGAGTACTTCGAGGCGGACGAGGCAGCAGCGGAGGTGCCGCAGGTAGCCTTCCAATGACCAGTCCATCGCTCGGTGGCGGCGGATCGACGACCGGCAGACGGCCGGTACGGGGCGTCGCGCTCGCGCTCGCAGTTGCGACCGGGCTGGCCGGCGTGGTGCTGGCGGGTTCGCAGCCGCCGGAGCCGGAGAGCTCCCTGACCATCGATGTGACGCCGGCGGAACTGACGCTGGAGGTCGGGGCGACGGCGCAACTCGCGGCGACGGTCCGCGACGCCGACGGCGACGTGGTGGAGGACGCCGCGGTCATGTACTACTCGCGCGCCCGGCGCAGCGTCGGCGTCTCGCGCGAGGGGCTCGTGCGGGCGATGCGGCCCGGCGCGTACACGCTGGTGGTGCTCGTCCCGGCCGACCGGAACGACCGGAGCCGCCGTCCGGAAGCGCGCGTGCGTACGGAAGTGCAGGTGACGGTGCCGCAGCCGCCGATCGCGGAGGTGGCATTCACCGACCTGCCGGCCCGGCTCTACGTCGGGACTCGCCCCCGCCTCGGCGTGACGATGACCGACACGACGGGCGCGCGCCGGGACGACGTGACGCCGGCGTTCGACTCCGCCGATCCGGCGACTGCCAGCATTGACCCCTTCGGCAATCTTGCGCTCCATCGGGCGGGCCAGGTCGACCTGACCGCATCGGTCGACGGCGTGCGTGACACGGTGACGATCACCGTCGCGGCGAACCCGATTGCCGTGCTCGAGCTCCGCGCGAGCGCCACCGGCGGCCGGACCGGCGACGTCATCCGCTTCACGGCGGTGGCGACCGACGCGTCGGGCGCCGAGGTCGACGCCGTCCCGATCAGCTACGCGGTGGGAGGCGAGACGGCGTCCGGCATCGTCGCCTCCGGGGCGCCGGCGCAGATCGCCGCCGACGGGCGGTTCGTCGCCGAACGATCCGGCACCTACACCGTCATCGCCACCTCGGGCAGCCACAGCGCCGTCGCCACCATCGCGATCGAACCGCGCGACGTCCACCGCGAGATAGAGGTGGTGGGCCGCGGCCGGGTCCTCGATCGGCGGTCGTCCGATCTCTGGGTCTGGGAGGGCACCGACGGCCGCGACTATGCCATCACCGGCACCTGGGGCGCCGATGGGCACTCCTACTTCTGGGACGTCACCGACCCGGCCAACATCGAGAAGATCCAGGAAGTGCAGGTCGACGCCCGGACCATCAATGACGTGAAGGTGTCGTCCGACGGCGAAGTGGCGGTGATCGGCCGCGAAGGGGCGTCGAACCGGCGGAACGGGATCGTCGTGCTCGGCGCCGGCAATCCCCGGGAGGGTGTGCCGGTGCTCTCGGAGTTCACCGACCAGCTCACGGGCGGCGTCCACAACCTCTTTATCGACGGCCATCATGTCTACGCGCTCAGCGCCGGCCGGCGGTACGACGTGATCAGCCTGGAGGATCCGCGTGAGCCGCAGCGGGTCGGCCGCTTCGAGCTCGATACGCCGGGTCATGCGGTCCACGATGTCTGGATTCAGGACGGCATTGCCTTCTCGTCCAACTGGGCGGACGGCGTCGTGGCGGTCGACGTCGGCGGCGGCGGCCGCGGCGGCACGCCCGAGCGCCCGGTCGAGTTGGGGCGTTACGCCTATCCGAACGGGTGGAACCACGCGGCGTTCCCCTACCGCAGCGAGTCGACCGGGACGTTCTACCTCTTCGCCGGCGACGAGGCGTACCCCTACGGCGGTCTCGGTACGGACGACGACGGGTCGGACGACGAGCCGTTCCGGACCGCGGGCTGGGTCCACGTCATCGAATGGAGCGACTGGGACAACCCGCGCGAAGTGGCGCGCTACCAGGTGCCGGAGGCGGGGACGCACAACATCTGGGTCGAGGACGACCTGATGTACGTCGGCTTCTATTACCCTGGGGGCCTGCGGGTGGTGGACGTTTCGGGGGAGCTGATGGGCGACCTCTACCGGCAGGGACGGGAGGTGGCGCGGTTCGTGCCGTTCGATCACGAGGGCTTCACACCGAATGCGCCGTTCGTCTGGGGGCCGCAGCCCTACAAGGGGAACATCTTCTTCACCGACTACAACAGCGGACTCTGGGCGGTCCGGCTGCAGGAAAAGACCGGTCCCGCGCCGGTGATCGGCGAGCCGCAGTAACCCGGCGGGACAGATGACGCTGCGCTCGACCGGCATCGCCGCGCTGTGGGGGCTGGCCGCCGTCGCTGCGGCGGCCGCCGCAGCGCCGCCCGATCCGCCGACCCGCAGCTACTGGGTCTACGTCTGCGCCGAATCGGAGGACGAGGTGGCGCTCGTCCGCTACGGCCCTGAGGGGGCCACGGTGGAGAAGACCATCCGGGTCGGCAGCTTCCCGAGCGAGATCGAGGGGCCGCACGGCATCACCGTCGATCCCGACGGCCGGCACTGGTACGTCTCCCTGGCGCACGGCCTGCCGTTCGGCAGCGTCCACAAGTACGAGACCGGCACCGACGAGTGGGTGGGCGACGTCACCCTGGGCCTGTATCCCGCAACGATGGACGTCTCGCCTGCGACCGGCCTGCTGTGGGTGGTCAATTTCAATCTCCACGGCGGGATGCAGCCGAGCAGCGTCTCCGCCGTCGAGACGGAAACCATGGCGGAAGTCGCGCGAATCGACAGCGGGGTCATGCCGCACGGTTCGCGGGTCAGCCGCGACGGCGCGCGGCACTACTCCGTGAACATGATGGGCGCCGAACTCGTGGAGATGGATGCGCTCCGCTTCGAGGTCGCCCGCCGCCTCCCGCTTGGCGATAGCGTGCAGCCCACCTGGGTCACGCGGCCGACGCCGGACAACGTTGTCTACGTGACCGGCACCAACGTCGCGAAGATCTTCGAGGTCGACCTCGACGCCTGGGAGATAACGCGTACCTTCGAGACCGGCCCGGGTCCCTACAACCTGGCCCTCACCCCGGACCAGGCCACGCTGATCGCCACCTACAAGTCCGGCGACGCGGTCGCTTTCTGGGACCTGGCGTCGGGGGCGGAGCGGGCCAGGGTGACCACGTCCGGCACCATCCCGCACGGCGTGGCCATTACGCCGGATGGGGCGTACGCCTTCGTCACCCTGGAGGGTGTCGGCAGCGATCCCGGGACGGTCGAGATTTACGACGTCGCCGCCGCTGAGCGCGTGGCCGCGGTCGACATCGGCAAGCAGGCGGGCGGCCTCGCGTTCTGGAAGATGAACTGACCTGGTCGGCGGGCGCAGCACGTCCCGCTTCGGGCCGGCGCTGCCGCCCCCGGGCCTCAGTAGCGGAACAGGTACGAGATCTTGCCGAAGATCGCGCGGTTCGTGCGCTGCAGGGCCTTGGTGGGGAACAGGATGCTGTCGATCTGCGAGCCGCGCTGAAAGCGGTCGTCGTAGCCGGCGAAGACCACTGTCCCCGCGTTGATCCGGTAGGTGAAGAGGACGTTGTTGCCGACCGTCACCGACTGCGTGTTGTGTTCGGCGATGTGACGCAGCAGCAGCCGTTCGGTGAACTGGTAGGTGGTGCGCGTCCGGAAGATCTTCACGTTGAAGACGTCGACGCCGTCGAGCGGGTTGGTGAAGTCGCTCGAGATCATGGTGAATTCGGTCCGCAGGCGAGTCGTCGGCTGGTAGCGGACATTGACGTTGCCGATGGTCGAGCGGCCGAGATACGGGCTGTCGGAGTAGAGGATGCCGTCGCCCCAGTTGTAGCCGCCGTACAGCGAGACGGTGCGCGAACTGATGACGCCGAAGAAGCCGAAGCCGGTCTTGCGGAAGTCGACTTCCCCGTAGCGCTCCAGGTCGCGGCTGACGAATCCCGTGACCGCCATGTTGTTGCGGAACGAGAAGTTGGCCATCCCCTGAAGCTGTTCGTCCTGCAGCACGCCCGCATGGTCGTAGAGGCGCAGGTAGGTGACCGACGGTCCCCAGGTCATCAGGGTCGACTCGGGCCACCACTGGTACCCCACGGTGCCGCTCGTCTGGCGCAGATCGACGCGCGGGAGGAAGCCGGAGCCGGTTGCGAAGTCCCCATCGATGCTGCTGTGCGAGACGCTGTAGCTGAGGTTGCGCCCTTCCCTCGCGAAGTCCGCCTCGAAGGCCCGGCCCGATCCGAACACCTTCGTCTCCCCGTCCTCTCCCGTGAGCAGGCCCAGCGTGGTGTCGCGCGTTTCGGACGCCGCCGCCAGGAAGCTGACGCTGTGCGTGCGGCCCAGGCGGAAGCGGCCGTCGACGCCGCCCACCCGGTTGTATTCGTCGCCGAACTCGCGCGCCGTGGCGATGGCGCCGAGATACGATTCCGCGTAGAAATCGTAGCGGGCGCGGCCGAGGAAGGTCTGCGCCGATTCCCCGCACCGCGGGGCGTCCGACCCGTCGAGGCACCCTGCCTTCTCGTCGTCGGCGACGACGACGCCGACCGTCGTCTGGCCCACCTTGCCGGTCAGCTTCCCGCCGAACCGGGGATCGACGATGGTGCGCGTGTGGACGAGGGTGAGCGGCGTCGCCGTCTGGAAGATCTCCTGTCCCTCGAGGAAGAACGGGCGCTGCTCGGGATAGAAGAGGTCGAAGCGCTGATTGGTCTCGATCTGCGGCCGGTCCGACTCGATTTGCGAGAAGTCGGGGTTGTAGGTGATGTCGGCGGTCAGGTTGGGCGTGATGCCGTACTTGACGCCGAGTCCGAGATCGCCGAGCGGGTCGTTCGTGTTGAAGGTGCCGGTGCTGGTGTCGAGCGAGCCGAATCCGAGGCCGGTCACCTCCGGCAGGAACTCCAGGTTGCGGCTCCGCGACAGGTCCGCCATGCCCGTGAGCAGGCCGAACTGGGTGAGTTGGCCGGCCACGCCGCGCGAGATGGGCGCCCACGACTGCGCCTCCGACTTGTCCCGGATGATGCGCGTGATCTGGAAGCCCCAGCGATGCTCCTGCCCCGGCGGGCGGGACGGATAGCGCAGGCTCTTGAACGGGATGCGCATCTCGGCCGTCCATCCATCGGCGACGATCTGGCCGCCGGTATCGAAGAGCGCGTTCCACGAGTCGTCGCCGCGGATGCCGAACTGGCCCGAGCGGCTCATTCCGCTCCCGCCCCTTCTCCGTGATCCGCCGCTGCCCCGCAGCACGGACGAACTGGAGCTGGACCTCGAGAAACCGGTGCTGCCGTCCGCGTTGACCAGGGAATCCGCCTGCACGCCGTAGCCGTTCACTTCGAACTGGTAGGCGCGCTGCTGATCCAGGAAGGGGTCGAACAGCACCGACATCCGATCGTCGCCGCGGATCTCCTCGCGGTCCGACCGGTTCACGCGCATGATTCCCGGGTTCGTGTAGTGGGCGTAGAAGGCGAAGTAGAGGTAGTCGCTGTCGTACGCGATCCACACCTCCGTCCGCTCCGTGCCCGGAGCGCCTTCCACCGGCGCAATCTGGATGAAGTCCGTAAGGTGGAGCGCGGTTTCCCAAACCGTGTCGTCGAGCCGGCCATCGATGCGGGGCGGCGTGGTCGTCCGCCCGATGGTGGTCGTGGGACGTTCCTGGGGAGTCGGGACGAACCCGCCACCGCCCGGCGCGCCGGGTCGCCGCCGCGGTGATGCCTGGCCCCCGGCGGCAGGCTCTTCGAAAGCCAGCGCGCCGGTGACGGCGTTCTCGGGCCGCGCTCCCGGGTCCGAGCCGTCGGGTCCGGGCCGGGTTGCCGCAGGGGCGAAACCGGGCGGGGTTGCCGCGGCGTCCAGGCCGGACGAGGTTTCCGCGGAGGCGACGCGGGGAGGTGAAGTGTCCACCCCGGCCGACAGTTGCGTCGCGAGAGCCTGCGCAACTTCGTCCTGCACGCCGAAAAGCTCGTCGAGCGCGCCGTCGACCCGCGTGGCGAAGGCGACCGCACCGGTTGCCACGTCCACGAGTCGCGCCGTGACGCGAAGCCGGTCGCCGATCCGCTGCAGGGAGCCGTCCACGAGCCACGTGACTCCACCTTGCCGCCACTCCGCGAGCGCGGGGGGAGCGCCGCGCTCGCCGTTGCCATTGCCGGTTCGGTTCCCGTTCCCCTCCAGCGCCGGGTCGCGGAAGCTCCGACCGACCACCGTCAATCCGGCGGCCCGCAGGTCGGTGGCGATCGTCTCCGCGAGGCCGTCGCCGATCCAGTCGTCCGCCGGTTGCCGGCTCAGGTTGGTGAACGCGATGACGGCCACCGTCGCGGACGGCTGCGCCGTTACGGGAAGGGCCGGCCCGACGGACGCCCAGCCGGCGAGAAGCGCCGCGACGACCCCGGGGCGCACGGGACTCGGCATCAAGCCGTCAAGTGTATCGGTATCCGGACTATCCGTCCGTCCGACCGGGTCAGGGCGTCGGCTCTATGCGCAGGAGCGTTCCGTCGTCGTCGTGGTCCGTCAGTACGTAGAGCAGCCCGTCGGGCCCCGCGTGGACCCCGCGGACGCGCTGCCGCAACTCGGTCAGCATCGACTCGCGCCGCAGCTCCTCCATGTGCTCGTTGAACACGATGCGCTGCAGATGGCCGGTGCCCGGTATTCCGCCCTGCTGCAGGGCTCCGACGAACAGGTTGCCCTTCCACGCCGGGAACTGATCGCCGGTGTAGACCGCCATGCCGGCGGCCGCAATGGCCGGCAGCCAGACGACGAGCGGCGACTCGTAGCCGTCGCGCGTCGGATGCGGTGACACCCGCGCACCGGGATAGAGGCGGCCGAAGCTCATCAGTGGCCAGCCATAGTTGCGGCCCGGCAGAAGGACGTTGAGCTCGTCACCGCCGTTGGGACCGTTTTCGTGCTGCCAGATGTCACCCGTCTCGGGGTGCAGGATGAGGCCGAGCGTGTTGCGATGCCCAATCGTGTAGATCTCCGGCCGATGACCCGGCTCGTTCACGAACGGGTTGTCGTCCGGCGCCGAGCCGTCGTCGTTGAGCCGCAGCACCTTGCCGCGCAGGCTCATGGGGTCCTGCGGGGCATTGAGCAGATCGCCCTCCGGCGATCGGATCCGGCCGCCGGTGGACATGTAGACCTTGCCGTCGCGGCCGAAGGCGACGCGTCCGTTGAGTCCCGAATTGGTATGGAAGGGTTCGGTTACGACGAGGTCCCGGACGTCATGGAGCGCATACCCCTCCAGCCTCCCCCGCGCGAGGGCCGGCGAGCCGCGGCCGTCGTCGTGCCCCTTGGTGTAGGTGAGATAGACGAGACCGTTGTCGGCGAAGTCGGGATGGACGGCCACGTCCATCAGGCCGCCGTTGCCGTCGGTCCGGACCTCCGGCACGCCGGAGATCGGCTGCGGGTCGAGTTCCCCGTCGCGAACGATGCGCAGACGGCCCGACCGCTCGGTGAGCAGCATGGCGCCGTCCGGCAGGAAGGCAATGGCCCAGGGATTCTCGAGTCCTCTGGCCACGATGCTGACCCGGATCCTGTGCTGCTCGGCGGTATCGATCACCCAGGGACCGTCGCCCAGCGGCGGCACCGGCACGCCGATCGGCGCCTCCTCCTGCGCGTAGCCGAACGTGGCAACCAGCAGCAGCAACGGCGCCGCCAGGAGAACCGAACCTCTGACCTTCATGTCAACCTCCCGAGCTCCTGGTCCTAGTCAAGCGGCAGCAGCGGCTCCACCCCTGCCGGCAGACGCTGGTCGAAAGCCGCCAGCACCGCGGCATCCGCCGCATGGGAGCCCATCAGGCCGACGACGTCCACCAGATCCTGGACTCCGAACGCCCGCTCCGCACGGGCGTAGGTTTCCGCACTCACATTGTGATCGTCGAACAGCTCGCGGCCGAAGGCAACCAGGGCGGCATCCTCCTCGTCGATGCCGACCGGCGGCCGGCCATGACGGACGATGTCGATCAGTTCCGGTTTCACGCCCGCCTCGCGGGCCTTCGGCTCGTTGATCGTCCAGTCGTACTGCGAGTCGTGCGCGCGCGCCGTCACGAGTATCGCGAGTTGCATGACCCGTTGTCCGACCCGGGCCTCCAGCGACTCGCGCCCCGCCCCGTAGCCGCGGATCACCCCGGGGCCAATGCCGGAGGGCGACAGCATGCGGCCATAGAGCACCGACACCGACGTCCGGCTCTCCGGGCTCCGCAGCGGCAGGCGGCTACGGGAATCGGGATGGATGTCCTCCGGATACGTGAACGGCAGGGGAAGCGACTGCCGCCAGCCGGACGGCATCTGCTGGTTGAACGCGGTGAGCGTGGCGGCGGTGCTGGCGTACCGGCCCATCACGTCGACGACGTCGACGAGGTTGGTCTTGCCCAGGAGGGCCAGGGCGCGCGCATAGGTGTCGGCCCCGACCCCGCGGGTACCGAACAGCTCCCGGCCGAGCTCGATGATGATCGCTTCGCGGGCGGCCAGTTCGTTGAATGGCCTGCGGTGCCGCACGATATCGATAATCTCGGCGTCCAGCCCGACCGCGAGCGCCTCGAGTTCGTGCAGGGCCCACTCGTAGGGCTGATCGTACTCGCGCGCCGTCGTCAGAATCGCCAGCTCGGTCAACCGGCGTCCCATCGGCGCATCGAACCGCAGGTCGGCGCCCGAACCATGCAGCCGCAGAGCCGCGGCGCCGGCTGGCGCGCCCGCTCCGCCCGCGACCGCCGCGTCGTAGGCCGACCGGCGGCCGGCATCCAACTCGGTGCGATCGACCGGAGGCAACCGGCTAAGCGACTCGGGATGGATATCGTCAGGCAGCTCCTGGCCGCCGCGGGCCATACCGGGCCAGGCCGGGACGAAGCCGACCAACGCCAGAACGATCGCCGCCCGTCCCCATCGCTTCATGCCTGCCTCCCTGTCCCGTGAACCGGGGCCGCCGTTACACGGACGCCTAGTTCAGGCGCTCTACCGCCATCGCGACGCCGTTGCCGCCGCCGAGGCAGAGCGTGGCGACGCCGCGCTGCAGGTTCCGCTGGCGGAGGGCGTACAGGAGCGTCGTCAGGATGCGCGCGCCGCTCGCGCCGATGGGATGGCCCAGGGCGACGGCGCCGCCGTTGACGTTCACCTTCGCCGGATCGGCACCCAACTCGCGCATGACGGCGAGCGCCTGGGCGGAGAACGCCTCGTTCAATTCGATCAGGTCGACGTCGTCGAGCGACCAGCCCACCTTGGCGAGCAGCTTCTGCACCGCCTCCACCGGCGTCATCAGCAACCACTTCGCGGGACGGCCGCTCACCGCCTGTCCGACGACGCGCGCCATCGGCGTCTGACCGAGCTCGTTCGCCCTCGCCTCCGACATCACGACCACCGCGGCGGCGCCGTCGTTGACGCCCGGCGCGTTGCCGGCGGTCACGGTGCCGTTCTTCACGAACGCGGGGCGCAACCTCGCCAGTGCCTCCGCCGTCGAGTCGGGCCGGACTCCCTCGTCGTACTCCAGGCGGATCGGATCGCCCTTCCGCCGTGGAATCTCGACCGGGAGGATCTCGTCCTTGAAGTGGCAGTCGCGGATGGCGGCGGCCGCCTTCTGGTGGCTCGCCGCCGCGAACGCGTCCTGATCTTCGCGTGTCACGCCGTAGCGCTCCACGACCGCCTCGGCCGCTTCGCCCATCGACCAGTCTTCCACCGCGCACCACAGGCCGTCGTGCATCATCGAGTCGAGGACCTGGCCGTTCCCCATCCGCATCCCGCTACGCGCGTTCGGCAGCACGTAAGGACAGTTGCTCATCGATTCCATGCCGCCCGCCACGGCGACATCGATGTCGCCCGTCGCGATTCCCTGCGCGGCGAGCATCACCGCCTTGAGGCCGGATCCGCACACCTTGTTGATGGTGAGGGCGCCGACATGGTCGGGCAGGCCGGCGCCCAACGCCGCCTGGCGGGCGGGCGCCTGACCGAGGCCGGCCGAGACGACGTTCCCCATGATGCACTCGTCGACGACGTCCGGCTCGATGGCGGCGCGCCGCACCGCCTCGCGGATGACGCGCGCGCCCAGATCGGTGGCGGGAAGCGGGCTAAGCGCTCCGAGAAACTTGCCGGTCGGCAGGCGCACGGCGCTGGTGATGACGGCGGAATGCATGCTCGGCTCCTTCGATTGTGATGGAGATCCGCTTGATATGTCCCGGTCCCAGAATCTCGCGCAGGCGCGCGGCGATCATGCGGCAGGCGGTGCGGACGGCGCGCCGCCAGGCATCGTTGGCCGCCCGGACCGTCAACGTCCCGTCGGGACGGAGGTGGACCGTCGTTGCGCGGTCGATCCTGTCCCCCACCGCCGCCCGCCAGGCGAATCGCAGTTTCGCCTCCGTGAGGGGCTGGCGGCGGAGCAGGACGCCGAGCGCACGGGTCGACTGATGCTGCACCGGTACCATCGGCGGCGAGTGTATCATCGCGCCGTGCGCCTCGTGCTGGCGTCCCGATCGCCGCGACGATCCCACCTGCTCCGCGACGCCGGGTACCCGTTTGACGTCGTACCCGCGGACGTCGACGAGCGCCGTTTGCCCGATGAACCGCCGCGGGAATACGTCGTCCGGCTGGCGCGGGCGAAAGCCGCGGCGGTGGCGTCCCGCGCCGGGGTCGCTGCGGGCAGCCGGACGATCGTGGCGGCGGACACGATCGTCGTGATCGACGGCCAGGTGCTTGGAAAACCGGCGGACCGGCGGGAATCGGCCGCGATGCTGGGCCGGCTCGCGGGGCGAACGCACGAGGTGCTTACCGGCCTCGCGGTGGCGGCGGGCGGACAGGTGGCCGTGGCCGTGGAGACGACGCGCGTGACGTTCGCGCCCCTCGACCCCGACCGGATCGCCTGGTACGTGGTGACCGGAGAAGGCGACGACAAGGCCGGGGCGTACGCCGTGCAGGGCCTGGGTTCACGGTTCGTGGAGCGGATCGAGGGGTCCTATACGAATGTCGTCGGGTTGCCGGTGGCGCGGCTGGAAGCACTCCTGCGCGAGCTGGCGGAAACCGTCTCCGCCTGATGGGCTTCGTTCAGCGGCGGTGAGTGGTCAGTAGCCGCATACCCTTGAACCTGGCGGCGTGGCACTGGTGCATCGGGGTGGTAGGATGCTGAACGCCGTCATGCCCGATCACGCCGGTTCCGGCGCCCGGCGGTGGATCTCCCTCCACTCGCGCAACGTCCGCGTCTGCCACTGGATCAACGTCGTTGCCGGCGGCTACCTGCTGGTAAGCGGCATCCACATCTTCCTGGACTTTCCGGAACTCTATTGGGGTCACACCGGCTACCAGGGCTACCCCGCGATCTTCAGGCTCGCGGACTGGGGGATCTCCTGGGACGAGGCGGGCGCCATGGGCAACCGGATGTGGGGACGCAACTACCACTTCACGTTCGCCTGGGTGTTCCTCATCAACGGACTGGTCTACGCCGGCTGGAGCCTCGCAAGCGGCCACTTCCGCGATCGCCTGCTGCCCCGGCGCACCGAACTCGCTCCCGCGCGGTTGTGGGCCGATTTGCGCGACCATCTCCCGTGGCGCGCGCGAGCCCACGCGTTGGCGACCCGTTACGGCGTCTTGCAGAAGATCTCCTATCTCCTGCTGCTCATCCTCTTCGTACCCCTGATGACATTGACCGGGCTTGCCCAGTCGCCCGGCTTCACGGCGGCGATGCCGTGGCTCCTGGACCTGTTCGGGGGCCGCCAGTCGGCGCGCACGCTGCACACCATCGGTACCGCCGTCTTCGTGCTGTTCGTGGCCGTCCATGTGCTGGAGGTGCTGGCCGCCGGCGCCGTCAACCGCATCCGCGCCATGATCACTGGCAGATTCGCACTACCCTCGGAGGAGCGATGAGCAAGCCGACCCCCGCGCCGCGTATTTCCCGCCCCCGGCCAATCTCGCGTCGCCGCCTGCTGGCCAGCGTGCCCGCGCTGGGTGGGGCGCTGCTGGCCGGGTGCTCCCGGGATCAGTACCTGCCGCCGCACTTCCGGGATGGACTCGTCGGGGCCGCCGACGTGCTGACCATGAGCACGAATCGCCTGCTGCTGGCGAACCAGCCGCTGGCGCGGGAGTACGGCCCCGAGGACATCGCGCCGGACTTTCCGACGTGGGGCCAGACCAATCCCCGGGACGAGGAATACCAGCGCCAGCGGCGCAACGGATTCCGCGACTGGCGCCTCCCGGTGAGCGGCCTCGTCGAACGGCCGACCGCGCTCTCGCTCGATGACATCAGGCGGCTGCCCTCGCGCACCCAGATCACTGCTCATGTGTGCGAGCAGGGCTGGTCGGCCATTGCTCAGTGGACCGGCGCGCCGCTGCTGCAGGTGCTCGAAGCCGCCGGCGGCGCGCGGGCCGGCGCGCGCTACGTCGTCCTCGACACCGTCGACGGCTGGTATGAGGGCATCGACATGTTCGAGGTGGTGCATCCGCAGACGATCCTGGCCTACGGCCTGAACGGCGAGGATCTGCCGATGGGCAACGGGGCGCCCCTGCGGCTTCGCGTCGAACGGCAGTGCGGGTACAAGAATCTGAAGTTCCTGAAGTCCATCCAGGTAGTCGACTCGATGGCCGGCTTCGGCGAGGGCACGGGCGGCATCAACTCGGATTGGGGCTTTCACTGGTACGCCGGCGTCTGAACTCTCGTATGGCGGCGCGGGCCGCGGCAGTGATGCGCGGCCGCCGCCGTTGACGGGCTCGCAGCCGGGACGATATCCTAGACCCATGCTGAGCACCGCAGTGAAGGTCCTCCTGACTACCGGCGTGCTTTGCGCCGCTTTCGCGGGGCTGCTCTGGACCACGATGCAGGAGGGCACGCAGTTCTACCTGGAGGTGGAAGAAGTGCTCGCCGAGCCTGCCGAGTGGGAAGGGAAACCGCTGCAGGTGCATGGCTATGCCGCCAACGTGATGCGCCGTCCGGACAGCCTCGACTGGCGGTTCGAAATCACCGACAGCGTCGAGAACCGGACGATGATGATGGACGCCGTCTACACCGGCATCGTTCCCGACACGTTCGACAACCACGCGGAAGTGGTTGCGACGGGACGGCTCGTGGGCGGCACGTTCCATGTCGATCCGGACGGCATCATGGCCAAGTGCCCCTCGAAGTACGAGGAACGGCCGTCCGTCGGCGACTCGGCGGGTGCGTCCGGCTACGTGTCGGGCACCGGGAACGCCGGCGCCGGCAACTGACCATCGGGTCCTGAGACCACGGCCCGGGGGCCGTCCCTGCCATGGCGACACTCGGAACCTACACGCTTCTGGCCGCCTTCGTTGCCTGTGCGTACGCTGCCGCGGCAGCCGTCGCGGGTCACCGCCGCCGCAGCCCGCGGCTGCTGGAGAGCGGCGTGGGGGCCTTCTACCTGGTAACCGCGCTCATGACGCTCGCCTCCGCGGTGATCGTCCGCGCGTTCGTCATCGGCGACTATTCCATCCGCTACGTCGACCGCTACTCCGATGCGGTGCAGCCCCTGTTCTACAAGATCACGTCGTACTGGGGCGGCCTCGACGGATCGATCATGTTCTGGGTCTTCCTGCTCTCGGTGTTCGGCGCCATTGCCGTCCATACGAACCGGGAGCGCCACCGCGAGCTGGTCCCCTACGTCATCGCGACGATCGCCGTGGTGCAGATGTTCTTCCTGAGCGTGATGATCCTGAACAACAACCCGTTCTCCACCTATCTGCTGCAGACGCCGGCGGATGGGCGCGGGCTCAACCCGCTGCTGCAGAACCCGTACATGGTGATCCATCCGCCGTCGCTCTACACGGGGCTGGTGGCGATGACGATCCCGTTCGCGTTCGGGATGGCGGCGCTGATTACGGGCTACCTGGACGACGCATGGCTCCGCGCCGTTCGCCGCTGGACGATGTTCGCCTGGTTCTTTCTCTCGCTCGGCCTGACGCTGGGCATGATCTGGGCCTACGAGGAACTGGGCTGGGGCGGCTGGTGGGGCTGGGATCCGGTGGAGAACGCCGGTGCGCTGCCGTGGTTCCCGGCGACGGCGTTCCTGCATTCGGTGATGGTCCAGGAGCGGCGCAGCATGCTCCGCGTGTGGAACATCTCCCTCGTCATCATCGCCTTCGCGCTGACCCTCTTCGCCACCGCGCTGACGCGGACCGGCATCGTGCAGTCGGTACACGCGTTCGGCGAGGATCCGCAGCTCGCGGTGATGTTCGGGCTCTTCATCGGCGCCGTGATGCTTGTCGCCTTCGGCCTGGTCATCTACCGCCTGCCACTGCTCCGGGCGCGGAACGACCTCGAGTCGTGGGCGTCGCGCGAGGCGGCATTCCTGGTGAACAACTGGATCCTGCTGTTCTCGGCCTTCTTCATCCTGTTCGCGACGATGTTCCCGACGATCAGCGAGGCGGTGACGGGGCAGCGGATCACGGTCGGTCCTCCGTTCTTCAACAAGTGGATGATCCCGATCGGGCTCACGCTGCTGCTGCTGACCGGTATCGGGCCGCTGCTCGCCTGGCGGAAGTCGACGCTGGCGAACCTGCGCCAGCAGTTCCTCTGGCCGGTGGCGTGCTCGCTCTCGGTCACGGCCGTGCTCGTCGCGCTCGGTTTCCGGGTGTGGGTCGCCGGCATCTGCTTCGCGCTGTGCGCCTTCGTCGCCGGCACGGTCGGACAGGAGTTCGTCCGGGGCGCGGTCGTCCGCCGCGGCGTGACGGGCAGCGACATGGTTACCGCCATGATCGGCCTCGTGATGCGGTCGCGCCGGCGCTACGGCGGCTACATCGTCCACCTCGGCATCGTCCTGATGATGCTCGGCTTCGCCGGCTCCGGCTACCGGCAGAGCGAGCAGGTGCTGCTGGATCCGGGCGAGTCGGTCGAGGTCGGGCGCTTCAGCGTCCGGCACGATCGTCTGAGCATCACCGACGACGGCGCGAAGGAGATGCATACCGCCCACGTTACCGTCTTCGAGGACGGACAGCAGGTGGCGCAGCTCTATCCGGCGCGCTGGTTCTACCGGAAGTACGAGGCGGAGCCGACCACCGAGGTGGCGATGCGGCGCACGATCGCGGAGGACGTGTACGTCGTTCTTGCCGCGTACGACATGGGCGATCAGTCGGCGAGCTTCCAGGTGACGGTCAACCCGCTGGTGAACTGGATCTGGTTCGGCTTCGGCATCCTGGCCCTCGGCACCGGAATAGCGCTTCTCCCGGAGAGCCGTTTCGCGTTTCTGGCCGCGCGCGCCGGGCCGGACGCGCGCGCGCCCGGATCGACGGCGACCAGCACGACGGCGTCCATCGTGTTGATCGCGGGCCTTGCCCTGGGCGGTCTGGCCTCGCCGGCCCTCGCGCAGACCGGCGCGCCGCCGGAGTCGTTCACCACGACCAGCGAACTGGAGGCGGACCTGCAGCGGGAACTCGTCTGCCTCTGCGGCACCTGTCCGCGGCTGACCCTCGCCGACTGCCGCTGCACGTCGCCGCCCCAGTACGTGACCGGGTCGGACGGTGCGCCGCAGTTGACGACGGCGGGCGCGGAGTTCATGCGGGCGCAGTTGCGCGAGCAGATCGAAGCGGGGAAGGACCGCCGCGCGATTCTCGACTGGTTCATCGAGACCTACGGCAGTCAGGAAGCGCTGGGCGCGCCGATCGACGAGGGTTTCAACCGGGCGGCGTGGCTCTTCCCGTACCTGGTGGGCGTCGGCTGCCTGATAGCGGTCGGGATGGTCGCGCTCCGCTGGTCGCGCCGCGGGAGCGCGGCGGTCGAGACGGCGGGCGCGCCGGTGGCGGTCGACCCCGAACTGGACGCCCGCCTGGATGATGAGCTCCGGAACCTCGACTGACGCCGCGCCGGCGCCAGCGTCGTCCGCCTTCCGCGCCTGGCATCTCTTTGTTCTGGCCGGCCTGCTCGGAGCGGCGGTGGCCGTCGTGATGGTCCGCCCGGAGGGCGTCACCCCCCTCATACTGCTCGTCGCCGCGGTCGGCGCCGGCGCCTACGTGGGTTATGCCCTCTACCGGATGTTCGCACCGTTCGCCTCGCGCACCTTCACCGAGCGGGTCGAGATGGTGGGGGGACGCACGCGTGCCGCGCTGGAACGCGAGAAGACGCTCGTGCTCCGCGCCATCAAGGAGCTGGAGTTCGACCGGGCGATGGGGAAGGTGTCCGATGCCGACTTCGACGAGATGGCCGGCCGCCTGCGGACGCGGGCGCGCGCCCTGCTAAAGCAACTGGACGTCGACGGCACTGCCTATCGTGACCTGATCGAACGGGAGCTGGCCGACCGGTTGGAGAAGGCTTCGGTGCCGGTCGAGGCGGAGCCGGCCGGCGGAGATGCCGCCGAGCGCCGGCCGCGGTCGTCCGGGACACGGCTCGTCTGCGGCGCCTGCGGGGCAAGCAACGAACGCGACGCCCGGTTCTGCAAGCAGTGCGGAGCCGAACTGTGACGATGAAGCGCGCGACCTGCACGGCGCTCGCCCTCGCCGGCGCGGTGCTTGCGGCCTGGCCGTCCGCGGCGCCGGCGCAGCCCGATCCGCGGCAGATGTCGGGCATTCCGCTTCCGGATCCCCAGCTTTCTCCCGGCATCGTCACCGTCCGGGTCGTCCGCGGCACGCTCGACAACAATGTCACCAATCACCCGGTCGAAATACGGGCCGGCGACATCGCCGAAACGGTCCTGACGGACGAGGAGGGGCGCGCCGAGTTCGTCATGCTGAACGCGGGCGAGACGGTGATCGCCTCGACCGAACTCGACGGCGAGCGGATCGAATCGCAGCCCTTCGCCGCCCCCGGCGCCGGCGGCGTGCGCCTGATGCTGGTTGGCGCGGGCGACGCCGCGGCGACCGACGTGCCGCCCGAGCCGGGAGCGGTGAGCTTCGGCGCGGATTCGCGCATCGTGGTCGAGTTGGGAGAAGAGAGCCTGTCGATCTTCTACCTGCTCGACATCTTCAACCCGCTCCTGGCGCCGGTCGAGCCGCCGACTCCCGTCGCGTTCGCGCTTCCCTTCGGTGCGCAGGGGGCAACCGTGCTGCGCGAGTCCGCCGCATCGACACGCATTGACGGTCCGAACGTGACGATGGACGGACCGTTCGCGCCGGGTCTGACGCCGTTGCGGGTTGCCTACGTGCTGCCCTACGTGGGTCCCGCCGTCGCCGTGTCGCAGACGCTGCCGGCGGACCTCGACGGTCTGCTGATGGTGGTGCAGAAGTGGGGAGCCATGGAGCTGGCGTCGGACCAGATCGCACGCCGCGCCGACATGTCGCCGGAGGGGACCGACGAGACCTACATCTTTGCGGCCGGGCCGCCGGTGCCGGGCGGCACGCCGATTACGTTCGAGATCGCGGGCCTGCCGCACCACAGCCAGATGCCCGGTTTCGTTACGGTCGCGCTGGCGCTGGGGATTCTGGGAATCGGCGCCTGGGCCGCCGCCACGCCCGCCGCGGCGGAAGGGGCGGACCGGCGCCGCCGCCTGGAGCAGCGGCGGGAGAAGCGCTTCGCCGATCTGGTGAACCTGGAGCAGCAGCACCGGACCGGCAAGGTGGGGCCGACCCGCTACGGGAACCGCCGCGCCGAGCTGCTGGCTGACCTCGAGCGGATCTACGCGGACCTGGACGACGCGCTCACTCCTTCGACATGGCCACACCCAACCCCGCCGGCGACGGGCCGGGCGCGTTCGACTTCGACCGCCTGAAGCTCGACCGCGTCTCGCGCCACTACGGCCGCCGGCGCGCGCTCTGGCGGGTGTCTCTGGAGGTGGCGGCCGGTGAAGTGGTCGGCCTCCTCGGACCGAACGGCGCGGGGAAGTCGACGCTGCTCCGCCTGCTCGCAACGCTGATCGCGCCGTCGTCCGGCGCGGTCCGCTACGGGGACCGGACGGCGCGGCAGCAGGCGGGCGCCCTGCGGCGCCGGATCGGCTACCTGTCGCATGACCTGCAGCTCTATCCCGAGTTGACGGCACGAGAGAATCTGGCGTTCTTCGCCAGCCTGTACGGGGATCGTCACCCCGGCGAGCGAGTCGAGGCGGCGCTCCGGTCGGCGCGCCTCGACGACCGCGCGGATGAGCCCGTGCAGCGTTTCTCGCGCGGCATGCGGCAGCGGCTTGCGCTGGAGCGCGCGCTGCTGCACGGCCCGCGCCTGATCCTGCTGGACGAACCGTTCACCGGCCTGGACGATCGCTCGGCCCTCGATCTCGCCGCGCGGCTGCGCACGCTGCGCGGCGACGGGCGGATGATCCTGCTCGCGACGCACGATCTCGATGTCGTGGAAGACGTGATCGACCGCGCCGTGGTGCTGCAGCGGGGCCGCGCGACGCTGATCGATCGCGGGGAGGAGACGCTGCGCGAACGTTACCGCGCGGCGCTGGCCGCGAACGGTGCGCCGAGCGCCGCCTCCGGCGGGAAATAGCCGATGGCCGAGTTCTTCCGGATCGCCTGGCTCGTGATGCGGAAGGACATCCGCGTCGAGTCGCGCAGCCGCGAGATGATCTACACGACCACGTTCTTCGCGGTGTCGTGCGTTCTGGTCTTCTCGTTCGCCTTCGTTCGCGGCGGCACGCCGGTCGAAGGGGCGGAGGCGGGAATCATCTGGGTGGCGCTCGCCTATGCCGGGCAGCTCGCCCTGGGGCGCGCGTTCGAGCGCGAGCTGCACCACGACGCGCTCCGCGGGCTGCTGCTCGCCCCGGCGGAGCGCTCCGCCATCTTCGTCGGCAAGCTGTTCGGCATCATCCTGCTGATGGCGGTGGTCGAGGCGGTGGTCGTCTTTTTCGTCGCGCTCTTCTTCGACGCTCCGCTCTTTGCGCACGCCTTCCTCCTGATCGGCCTGCTGGCGGCCGGCACGCTCGGCTTTGCGGCGGTCGGCGCCCTGTTCGCGGCGATGCTGACGCGGACCGAGAGCCGCGCCGTGCTGTTGCCGGTGCTGCTCTATCCGATCACGGTGCCCGTATTGATCGCGGGGGTAAGCGGTACGCTCTCGCTGATTCAGGCCGATCCGAACCTCGATCTGGCGCGCTTCTGGCTGGCCCTCATTGTCTTCTTCGACGCGGTGTTCCTGACCCTGGCGTTATGGACATTCGAGCCGCTCATGACAGAATGACGGCATGCAGGGACGCTGGCCGACGGTCTGGCTCGTCGTCGCGGCGGCGATGTTCGCCGTCGCGCCGATCCTGATTGCCCAGGCCCCGAACGAGGCGACGATGGGGCTCGTGGCGAAGATCTTCTATTTCCACGTGCCGGCCTGGTTCGCGATGTTCGTGGCCATCTTCATCTGCGGCATCGCCAGCGGCATCTACCTCTTCCGGGAGCAGGCGTCGGCCGACCGGCTGGCCGTATCCGCGGCGGAGTTGGCGGTGCTCTTCGGCGCGATGGGCCTCATCACCGGCCCGCTCTGGGCGCGCGTCTCGTGGGGCGTCTGGTGGGAGTGGGACGTCCGGATTACGCTGGCGCTGATCCTGGAGATGATCTTCATCGCCTACCTGCTGCTCCGCACCTACGGCGGCCCGGGATCCGAGAAACTGGCCGCGGGTCTTGCCCTTTTCGGCGTCTTCAACGTGCCGTTCGTCTACATCTCGGTCAACGTCTGGCGCACGATCCACCCGGAGACATCGGTGGTACCGACGTTGCCTCTCGACATGGGCCTTCCGTTCTGGTGGTGCGTCGCAGCGTACCTGGTGCTGTTCATGGCGATGCTGAGCGCGCGCCGCCGCCTGGAAGACCAGCGCGCCGCGCTCGACGAGCTGCGTCTGGCCTACGACGAGGACGTATGACGATGCGACGGACGATGCGTTGGTTGATGACGACGGCGGCAATCCTGATCGCCGGGGCGATCGTGGTGTCTGCGACGGGCGTGGCGGCGGCGCAGCCGGAGCAGGTGAACGAATTCGTTCCGATCGACGAGTTGCCGCCAGAGGATCGGTTGCCGGCGGCGCCGTTCCTGGTTGCGGCCTACTCGATCGTCTGGCTGCTGGCGTTCGGCTACTTCTGGGGCCTGTCCCGGCGCCTGAGCGGCGTGGAACGGGATGTGCAGGACCTGCGGCGGAGCTCCGGCGGCGGCGACGGCAGCGGGGAAGGGGCCGGCTGATGTTCGACATGACCGCCGGCCATTTCATCTTCATCCCGGCCGTCCTTCTGTTCGGCATCGTGATTGGCTGGATCCTCGGCTCGCGCGCCGCGGCCGACGCGTACGCGGCGGAGTTGCGGCGCCGTGAGGAACGCGCGGCGCGGAAGGCAAGGGCTGACGCAGCATGACACCGTGCGGACGGACAAGATCTTCCTCGTAGGCTTCATGGCGGCGGGCAAGTCGACCGTCGCCGATGGGCTGGCGCGGCGGCTCGACTGGCGCTCCGAGGACATCGACAGCCTCATCGAGACACGCGAGCGGTCCACGGTAGCGGACATCTTCGCGACCCATGGCGAAGCACGCTTCCGGAGCATCGAGCGGTCCGTGCTCGACGAGCTCCTGCCGTTGCGCCACACCGTCGTCGCGACCGGCGGCGGGACTTTCGCGGATCCGGAGAACCGGCGGCGAATCAATGCGGACGGCGCGTCCGTCTGGCTCGACGTGACGTTCGACACCGTGGTCGACCGGCTGCCCGCCGATGGCCGCCGTCCCCTGGCGGCGGATCGCGCGAACATGGAAGCGCTCTTCCGCGCGCGCCAGTCCGCCTACCAGCAGGCCCATCTCCGTCTGGACGCCAACCGCGCCCCGGCCGGCGAGCTGGTCGACCGAATCCTCGACTGGCTCGGAGAATGACGCGGCGCCCGACGCTGAACGGGAGATCCGCGGGGTGCGCTACCGGCGGAGGGCGTCCAGCGCTGCGAAAAAGCCGGGGTAGGACACTTCGACGGCTTCGGCGCCGGTAATCGTCGACCGCCTGTCACAGGCGAGGGCGGCGACGGCGAACGCCATCGCCAGGCGGTGGTCGCCGGCAGCGTCGGCCGTGCCGCCGGACGGGCGTTCGCGGCGTTCGGCGTGAAAGCCGTCGGGCCGTTCGTCGACCGGGATGCCAAGCGCGCGGAGACCGGTGGCGAACGCGGCGATGCGATCGCTCTCCTTGTGGCGCAGCTCCCCGGCGCCGCTCACCGTCACCGGGACGCCATGCGCCGCCAGCGCCCCGATCACCGGCAGTTCGTCGATCAGCCCCGGCACCTCCGCCGGGCCGATCGCGATCGGCCGCAGCCTGCCTCCCCGGACGGAGACGTCACCCTCCGGTTCGCCGGCCGCATCGCCGGCCGGCCGCGTCTCGATCGCCGCTCCGGCTCCGCGCAGCAGGTCGACGAAGGCGGTCCGGGTCGGATTCAGCCCGATGCCCTCCATCGTCACCTGCGAGCCGGGCAGCGCCGCGGCCGCCGCCACCCAGAACGCGGCCGCCGACGGATCGCCCGGCACCGTGAGGTCCTTCCCCCGCAGGCGCGCGCCACCGGTAACCGCAATCGCGCCGGCCTCCCGCACCACCCGGACGCCGAATGCGGCCAGCGCGCGCTCGGTGTGATCGCGCGTCGGCGCCGGCTCCCGCACGCGGGTCGTTCCCGTCGCCTGCAGGCCGGCCAACAGCACCGCGCTCTTTACCTGGGCGCTGGCAACGGGTGGCGTGTAGTCGATGGCCGTGAGCGCGCCGCCGGCAATGGTCAGCGGAGGCCGCCCTCCCTCCGCTGTGTCTATCCGCGCGCCCATCGCGGTCAATGGCTTGGTGACCCGCTGCATCGGCCTGCGGCTGAGCGAAGCGTCGCCCACCAGCGTCGTAGCAAACGGACGCCCCGCGAGAATGCCGGCCAGCAGGCGCATCGTCGTGCCGGAATTGCCCGCATCGAGCGGCGCGTCGGGCGGCCGCCAGGCCGCCGGGCCCTCACCCGCCACCGTCACCGTCAGCCGTTCGCCGTCCGGGTCGGGCGTGGTTTCCACCGGCACGCCAAGGCCCTGCAGGCAGGTCAGGGTGGACCGGCAGTCGGCCCCGGCGGAGTAACCGGTAATGGTGGAGGTTCCCTCGGCCAGCGCGGCGAGCAGCGCGTAGCGGTGCGAAATCGACTTGTCGCCGGGCACCCGCAGCCGCCCGCGCAATTGGTCCGCCGGCGCGACGACGGCCGCGGCCGACTTTCCGCCGGGCATCGGCGGATGTTAGCGGATCGTGCCTTGCCACGCCTCGCGGAGCGCGGTATCGTACGGTAATCCCGACCGAACCGCATGCCTCACCCCGGCGCCCGGGTCCGCATCGATTTTTGCGCTCAGGCTGATGTGCTGGATCTGATCCACACGGTGACCGACCACCTGAGCCGTGCCGGAGGACTCGACGATGACGCGACGCACTGGGTCGGCGTCGCCGTCCGCGAGGGGGTCGTCAACGCGATCCGGCATGGTTGCAACGACGACACGACGAAACGGATCATGGTGGAACTGAGCCTCGAGCCGTCCGAGCGGCCGGCGGAGCTGGTGGTTCGCGTCATCGATCCCGGCGAAGGGTTCGACCCCGACGACGTCGCGGATCCCCTCGCGGAAGAGAACCTGCTCAAGCCGAGCGGCCGCGGCATCTTCTTCATGCGCCGGCTGATGGACGAGGTTACGCTGCGCCGTCCCCCGGAGGGAGGCATGGAAGTGCGCATGGTGAAGCGACTGGGTCCGGCCGCATGACGCGGACCCCGATAGATCCGCTGTGGATCGCGACCGCCGCCGAGGTGGTGCTGCATGCCGGCGCGATGCAGCGCGAACGTTTCGGCACGGATGTCGCGATCGACAAGAAGGGCGTCATCGATCTCGTGACGCAGGTCGACGTCGACATCGAGCGCTGGTTTCGCGCGATGATCGCCGAGCGTTTCCCGGACCACCGCGTCCTGGCGGAGGAGCTGGCGACCGAAGCGGAGGCTCCGCCGGCGGCGGGGCGGACCGACTATTGCTGGGTGTTCGATCCGATCGACGGCACCATCAACTTCACGCACGGCCTGCCCATCTTCTGTGCGTCGCTGGCGCTCGAGATTGACGGTGTTCCGTCGGTGGCGGCGATCTACGACCCGATGCGCGAGGAGCTCTTCACGGCGGAACTGGGGGGCGGGGCGCGGCTCAATGGCGTGCCGTTGCGGGTTTCCGACACCGACAACCTCGTCGACGCCATGCTCTGCACCGGCTTCCCGTATGATGTGCACGAGACAGTCGACGAGGTGGTGGCGCTGTTCGGGGCGTTCATCGCGGAGTCGCGCGCGATCCGCCGGCTCGGTTCCGCCGCCATCGATCTCTGCTACGTCGCTGCGGGCCGTTTCGACGGTTTCTGGGAGGAACGGCTCCATCCCTGGGATATCGCGGCGGGCGCGCTGCTCGTGACCGAGGCGGGCGGCATGGTGAGCGGCCTGGGCGGAGAGCCGTTCGTCTCGCGCGACGGATCGATCGTGGCATCGAACGGCCGGATCCACGAGAGAATGCTCGAGACGATCCGCCGGCGTTCCCTGCAGCGGACACGCTGACCCCCTGGCGAGACAGGCGCGCGCACGGTCACCTTGCCTGTATTAATAAATTACGGCATTAACGTTACTACAGGTGTTGCTTTTGTGGATGCATGATGTAGTTTATCGCACAATATATTAATAAGGATATGCTATCGCCCCGGATCGTGAGATTGGCATCGATCCTGCATGAGTGAGAACCCATGGACAGCCGGATGGCCGGGAGGACCTCATGCAACGCCTTTCGACGCTCAGGACGATAGCGGCCGGCGCAGCAGCGGGCGCGGTGGCGCTCACGATCGGTGCGGCGCCCGCCCTGGCGCAGCAGTCACTCACCCTCGGGTATGGACAGTTCAGCCCGAAGGATGTCGACAGCCGGATCGATCGTGACGTCGTGCTGACGAACCTCGACTTGTTCGCCATCCGCGTGGGCGACTTCGACGGCCGGTCCCTGACCGGCAGCTGGAACGTGGGGCTGGGCGATCACCTGGAGGCGAGCTTCGGCCTCGGTTTCTACCAGCGGACGGTGCCCAGCGTCTACGCCGACTACCTCAACGAGAACGGGTCAGAGATAGCCCAGGACTTCCGCCTGCGGATCGTCCCGGCTACGGCCACGGTGCGCGTATTGCCGTTCGGGCGCTCGGCGGTGCAGCCGTTCTTCGGTGTCGGCGTCGGACTGTACGCCTGGCGCTACGCTGAATTCGGCGAGTTCATCGACTTCTACGACTTCAGCGTCTTCTCCGACCGTTTCGTAGCCACCGGGACCGACCCCGGAGGGATCATCCTGGGCGGGATTCGCGTTCCGATGGGTGATGCGTGGTCCATCGGCGTGGAGTTGCAGTACCACCAGGCATCGGGAGTCGTCGGACTGGAGAACGGCTTTCTCGAGGACGAACTCGACCTGGGCGGCCTGACGTCCCAGGTGACGTTCGGCGTCCAGTTCTGATCGCCAGTGCGCGGCCGGCCCCTGCAGGCAGCGGTCAGCCGCCGAGCAGGGCCGCGGAGAGGACGCTGACGACCGCCAGCATCGTGGCCGCAAGCGTGCCGGTAAGCCAGAGGAACCGGCGATCGAAACGCTGTTCCATCGCCTCGAACCGCCGGTCCATCGATTCGAACCGGCGGTCCACCGCGTCGAATCGCTGGTCCATCCGGTTGCCCAGTTCGATGATTGCTTCGCGCAGCCCGTCGATCCGGTTTGCGTTTTCCGCCACCTTGTGCTCGACGACGGTCAGTCTCTCTTCTACAGTCCTGACGGCCACTCGTACCTCCTCAGTATAGGTCGTCGCACCTTCTTGCACGACACCGCGTCCCGCTATGCAGGATGCAAGAAGCGTGCCACGCACTGCTACTGCCCGCTAACTCGGCAGGACGCCTGTCCGCTGCTGATAGACTTCCTGCCCGCGCGGACAACTGCGTGGCCGAAGGAAACCGCGGGCCTGTGGTCCTGAACCAAGTGCAGCACAGAAACGAGCGGTTTCCCGCTTCGCGGGCGTGTCGCCTCGCCGCCTGGGCGCTGGCGCTGTCGGTCGCCGGGGGCGCGGCGGACGCTCTCGCCCAGCCGGTGGTGAGCGCCGTCCGGGTGGAGCAGGCGCCCGTCATCGACGGGCTGCTGGACGACGACGCGTGGAACAACGCGGCCCGACTCTCCACCTTCGTGCAGACGGCCCCGGTCGAGGGTGCCGCAGCCACCGAGCCGACCGACGTCTACCTCGCCTATGACGGGGAGAACCTGTACGTCGGCATCCGTGCGCGCTACGCTGACACCGGCCTCATGCGGGCCAACCGCGCCGACCGCGACCAGATCGCGGAGGACGATACCGTCTCGCTGTTCTTCGACCCGTTCCGCGACCGGCAGCGCGCGTACCAGTTCACCGTGAACGGCTTCGGCGTGCAGGGCGACGCCATTCTGAATTCGACGGGCCTGCGCAACCGGTCTCAGCGCCGGGCCATCGGGACGCAGGGTAGAGGCCCGTCGGAGACACCTCCCAACGGCATTCCGGAGGGTGACATCTCCTGGGATGCGCTCTTTGTCTCGGCCGGCGCGCCCTCGGACGATGGCTGGACGGCGGAGATGGCGATTCCCTTCAAGAGTCTGCGGTATCCGGCCGTGAACGCGGGCGATTCACACCGCTGGGGCTTCCAGGTCTCCCGGGCGATCCAGGGGAAGGACGAGACGGCCGTCTGGTCCCCGGTCTCCCGCAATATCGCGCAGTTCCTGGCCCAGATGGGAGTGCTGGAAGGGCTCGCGGACCTGTCGACCGGCCGCAACCTGGAGATCCTGCCCACGGTCACTGCGTTCCGCGCAGGATCCCTCGATGCCGCCGGAGCGTTCACCGACGACGATGTGGCCGAGGCGGGGCTCAACGTGAAGTACGGCATCTCGTCGGACCTTACCGCCGACTTCACGATCAACCCGGACTTCTCGCAGATCGAGTCGGACCTGCCCCAGATCGACGTGAATCAGCGGTTTCCGCTCTTCTATCCCGAGCTGCGGCCGTTCTTCCTCGAGGGGCAGGAGATCTTCAACGTCTTCGCCCCGATTACGCCCATCCATACCCGGACGATCATCGATCCGCGCTACGGCGGGAAGGTGAGCGGGAAGGTGGGCCGGAGCTCGGTCGGCGTCCTGTTCGCGGACGACGAGGCGCCCGGGAAGCGGGAGGATCCGTCGGACCCGGCGTTCGGCCGGACCGCCAACGTGGCGATCGGCCGCGCGCGCTTCGACCTCTACCCGGAGTCGTTCGTCGGGGCAACGGTGACGAACCGCGACTTCATGGACAGTTACAGCCGGATGTTCGCGTTCGACTCCAACATGCGGCTCGGCGCCACCAACCGCTGGAACGTCTTCGTGTCCAGGTCGTGGCACCGCGACGAGCAGGGGATCGAACGCGTAGGCGAAGCGATGGGGACGTTCTTCAATCACGTGGGGCGAAACGTGAACTTCTCCGCCTTCTACGGCGGCACCAGCCCCGACTTCCGCATCGACACCGGCTTCGTGCGGCGCGTCGACGACAAGCGCATGTTCACCAATCTCTCCTACCGCTGGTGGCCGGAGCACTGGCTGGTGAACTGGGGTCCCCGCGTACGGTACGGACGGAACTACTCGTTCGAGAACGTGCTGATGGACGAAACCGTCGGCGGCGGTCTCGACTTCAACTTCGCACGCAACGTCCGGCTCGGGTTGAGCGCGGAGCGGGCGCTCGAACGGTACGGCGGCATCGATTTCTGGAAGTGGAACCACGGTGTCGACTTCGACATCAACGCCAGCCGGCGGATCGCGCTGGTGGGCAGTTTCTCGTGGGGCGAATCGATCCGCTACACCGGAATGCCGTTCCTCGGCCGTGGCCGCCTCGGTAGCCTGACCGCGATCTTCCGCCCGGTCTCGCGGTTGCAGTCGCAGTTGAACGTCGAACTGAGCCGACTCGACGATCCGCGCACCGAGATGCTGGTATTCGACATCCGGGTGCTGCGGGCACTCACCACTTTCCAGTTCACCGAGCGGCTGCTGCTGCGGAACATCATGGAGTACAACTCGTTCGACGGGACCATCGACGGCAACCTGCTGCTGACCTACCGCGTCAACTCCGGGACGGTGTTCTACCTCGGCTACGACGGCCACTACCAGCAGGAGGACAGGCTGGATCCCCTGCTCTACTTCACCGATCGGTACCGCCGGACCAACCGCGCGATCTTCACGAAGCTCTCGTACCTCTTCCGCTACTGACCGGTCTGCCGGCGCGGACGCGTCCGTCAGCGAGTGCTACCGGCGGGCGGCGCCGGGGGCTTCCACCGGCGTGACCGGCGCCGCTCCCGCCGGCGCAACGGGAGGCGCCTCGGGGAATGGCAGCATGTAGTGGGTGCGCGATCGGACGTCGGCGTCGTCGCGCGCCACCTCCACGCGCAGGCGCCGGGTGCGCCGCGTCTCGTCGGGGTTCGTCGAATAGAAGCCGAGTACGTAGTAATCGCTCGTCTCCGCATCGATCTCGGTGAACGCTTCGCGGAACGTGTTGCGGTTCACGACGGCCATGCCGCCGGTGAGCTCCGCCAGGGTCCGGAGCGACGAGTGCTGCTTGCGGATGTGCTCGTTCCATTCCGTGGTCCGCAGGTCGAAATCGAGATCCGGAATGGTGGTGAGCCCACGGACGTCGATCGTGTAGAACGAGACGTTGGCGCGGTTCGCCGCGTCGATGAGCAGCAACAGCTCGGTGTGCAGCTCCGAGTCGCTGAACACCTCGCCGAACGCGTCGGTCGTCGTGAACTGGTCGAGGGCGGGTTCATCGAACTCGGGCAGCCGTGTGCCGCCGTTCTCGAAGAACCCGACCTGCTGCATGGACTCGATGCGCGCGTTGACGCGGCTGTCGTCGAACGGATTGAAGTTGTAGCCGGCGCTCACGTACAGAAACGCCTTGCGCCGGTGCTGGATCTGCTCGAGGCCGCGCACCGTCTCCATGGCCGTCTTGAACGCCACGTGCGCGCGCCAGCGGGTTTCGTTGAGCGACGAGAGCTGGGTGGCCTGCTCAATCAGTTGACGTGGATCGAACGCTTCACCCACGGCCCGGTCTATCGCCGACAGCCGGTTCCGGTCGGTCGTCATCTGCACGCGGATGGCCGACTTGCCGCTCGAAATAATGCCGAACTCGTCCCCCTCGTGGATCAGCGCCTCCGGCAGCAGATCCATCACGCGGTGGATCAGCGGCGTGTCGGGCGGCCGGATGTGCAGGTCGTCGATGAAGATGACGAAGATCCGCCCCGGTGTCGCGGTGGCCGCCGGCGCGGCCCGCCCGGGCAGGATGATCCCCTCCTGCACCGGCGGGGGCGGCAGCAACTGGTTGTAGACGCGCCCGCCGTGGACCAGCACGAGCGAGGCGATGTCCTGCGGCACGTCATCCTCGAAGATGGTGAAGTCGTCGCGCGTCAGGTCGGGGATGAACACTCCGTCGCCGTCCCGCACGATGACGTCGGTCGTCACCAGCGTGACTCCGGAGCGGAAAACCGGCGGCTGCCGCTGCGCGTCGAGGACGATTCCGGCTGCCGCAATCACGGCCGCCAAGGTGGCGATCTTCAGCGTGGCCACACGCGTCAACATCGGCCGGAAGCGCATTTTTCGCAGTATAGCGCACGCCCGCCGTCGGCCTTGCGCTTGCCGATTGCGTGTGGTAACAATGCCGGCAGGCTGCGGAGGGTACGGACACGTCCCCATGGGTTAGACGCAGCGCGCCGGGCGTTCGTTCCGTCCGGAGATCGCGAGGTGTAAAGCATGTCGCGTACGTCGAGGCAACGGTTCCGGTTCGGCGTTCGATCCAGTGCCGCGCTCTGCGCGGTTCTTTTGTGTACGGTCGCCGGCGCGTCGGCCCAGCAGTTGGGCGGTGTCGCCGGTCAGGTGACCGACAATACGGGTGGCGTGCTGCCCGGCGTGACGGTGGAGATAACCTCGGAAGCGCTTGGCGCGCCGCAGGTGGCGTTCACCGACGGCTCCGGGCTCTTCACCGTGGTGCAGCTCCCGCTCGGGACCTACACCGTCACGTTCACTCTCCCCGGCTTCTCCACCGTGGTCCGCGACGGGATCACGATCGGCGCCGGGTTCACCGCCACGGTGGACGCCCAGATGGCGGTCGGATCGGTGGAAGAGACGGTCACGGTAACCGGTGAGGCGCCGGTGGTCGACGTGCAGACCGTCCGCCAGCAGGCGGTGCTCGACACCGAGGAGCTGGACGTCCTGCCCGTCGGCAACTACGGCCTGCAGACGATCGCCCAGGTGACCCCGGGTTTCACGGAGGACCGGGCGGACGTCGGCGGCACGCGCGACACCTGGTCGGCGCAGGGGGCCTACCGCTTCTACCACGGCAAGCCGGGCACCCGCGCCTCGTTCAACGGCTTCCGGAACCAGTACTTCATCGGGACGGCATCCGGCTCCGGCTACATCACGAACTCCGACACGATCGGGGAGATGCAGGTCGAGATCGCCGGCATGGGCGCCGAGAACGGTTCCGGCAGCACGACCATCAACGCCATCCCGCGTGAGGGCAGCAACGTCTTCACCGCGTCCCTCAACACGAAGTACTCCGGCGGCGGCATGCAGTCGGAGAACCTCACGCCGGAGCTTCGGGAGTTCGGCATCGAGCCGCCGAGGATGGAGAACATCTGGCGCGCGGCCGGGACCATCGGCGGCGCGATCAAGGAGGACCGGGCCTGGTACTACGTCTCCGTCGCGCGCTGGGGCCGCCGGATTCAGCCTCCCGGCGGCTTCTTCAACGCGCTGCAGGGGCACAACCAGTTCGGGATGGCGGGATCTCCGTATCCCGACCCCCGGATGGGCGGGCCCACCGAGATCGAGGACCCGTTCGGCCTCCGGGGCGGGCCCGGCGCCTCCGGCTTCTACAACACCCGGACCATCTTCCACGAGCTGGACATGAACCGTCCGGCTCACGACTTCGACTGGAACCGGACCCACGCGGTGCGGTTCACCTTCCAGGCGACTGACCGGAACCGGTTCGCGAGCTTCCTCGACATCCAGAAGGACTGCCGCTGCACCACCGGCTATACCGGGCAGTACGCCATCGAGAACGAGAACGGATGGGACATGTGGCCCGCCGGCGTCGTCCAGGGCTCCTGGACGTCGCCCGTCACCACGCGGCTCCTGCTCGAGGCGGGCGGCGGCTGGCAGACGGCGAACTGGGTGAACTTCCCCGCCACCGGCGTGGTCGACGGCCAGGACCGCCACATTAGGGATCTCGCTACCGGCTACCGCTGGGGCGCGCCGATCCTGAACATCGCCCCGCGCGCGCGGACGGGGCGGAGCATGGAGTACTTCCGGCTGTCGTACGTTACCGGTTCGCACAACTTCCGCGTCGGCCTGACGGTGGAGCAGGCGTTCAACGACGAGGAGCGGACCACCGCGCATCAGGACACGCTGGCGTGGGCGCTGCTGGCCGGCAATCCGCTGGCTCTCATCTATTACGTGCAGCCGTACTTTCAGCAGGAGCGGATGAACACCGAGCTGGGCCTCTACGTACAGGACTCGTGGACGCTCGGTAACCTGACGCTGACCGGTGGTATCCGGACCGACTACGTCTCGATGGGCTTCCCGGCCGCCCAGTTGGCGGGCGGACCCTCCGTCGGGGCGAGATCGGTGTCGGAACTGCAGGGCGTGCCGGACTGGACGGACGTCAATCCGCGCGGCGGCGTCAGCTACGACCTGACGGGTGATGGCCGGACCGCGATAAAGGTGTCGATGGGACGCTTCAACGAGTTGACGCGGAGCCGCCTGACCCGCGAGTTCCACCCGTTCAGTTCGTCCGTTGCGACGGCGAACCGGTTCTGGCTCGATGTCAACCAGAACTGGATCGTGGATTGCGACACCGGGAACTTCGCGCCGAACGGTGAGTGCGGCGCCATCAGCAACGCCAACTACGGCCAGTTCCCGGACTTGGAGCCGGAGGACTACGTCTTCGGCAACCTTCCCGGTTGCACGGAAGCGAACCCGGAAACGTGTCCCGCCACGATGTTCGACCCGGACGTCCTGTACGACAACCGGCCCTACACCTGGGACTTCCTGGCCGAGATTCAGCGCGAGCTGGTGACCGGGCTGTCGGTCAGCGCCGGCTACAACCGGAACTGGTCGGGCGGCTTCTGGGTGTCGGACAACCTGCTGACCAGCCCGTCGGACTACGACGAGTACTGCATCGCTGCTCCGGGGGGCGGGCGCCTGTTCGACGTGGTGGGCGATCTCTCGCCGGGCCAGCCGCTCTGCGGCTACTACGACGTCCGGCCCGGGCTGTTCGGCCAGAGCAAGCGGCTCGTGACGATCGCCGACAAGTACGGGAGCCAGACGCGCGAGTGGAACGGGTTCGTCTTCAACGTGGACGGCCGTCTCCCGAACGGCATCCGCGTGACCGGCGGCCTCGACCTCGGGACGCAGACGGTCGGCAACTGCTTCACCGTGGACGAGCCGAACCAGCCGCGCGACCTGTTCAACAACCTGCCGCCGGGCGGCCCGAACTGCCGCCACACGCACAGTTGGGGCAACCTCGCGGACTTCCGCATGCATGGCGACATTCCATTGCCAGCGGACTTCACGCTGAGCTGGATCTACAAGAACACGCCGGGTACCCCGATCAACGCCGTCGGCGACTTCACCAATGCCGACATCCACTGCTGGGCGGACGGTAACGGCAACTGCGATCCGATGAGCACGCGGACGGGCTTCTCCGGGAGTCCCAGCCGGACGCTCGCGATCACCGCGCCGAACCAGTACTTCACGAAGCGGTTCACGCAGCTCGACGTCCGGTTCCTCCGGACGTTCAGCCTGGGCGACATGCGGCTCGATACCAGCATCGACCTCTACAACGCCCTGAACTCCAACTCGGTCCAGTCGATCGAGAGCACCATCGGCACCGCGTTCGGCCGGCCGATCACGGTGCTCGACGCCCGCGTGCTGCAGGTGTACGCGAACCTGCGGTTCTAGGGTGGGCATGACGTCAGGAGAGTGAACACGATGACTGTGAAGACGAACTGGATGCGGGTTACAGCGTTCGCCCTGGCCATGCTGATCGCGTACACACCGGCGGCGTTCGCCGGACCGTTGCGGGATTCCGCCGCGCGGGTCGCGGCCGAGGTGACCGCCCGGACGGTAGCGGCCCCGGATGGCGAGGCGGCGATTGCCGGGTCGTTTGCCCGGCCGGCAGCCGAAGCCCGGGCGTCGGCGGCGACGCAGGGTGACGAGGGCGGCAGTGGCCGGATGCGGCCGCGCAACGTCTGGGCCCTCATCGGCGCCGGAGCCGCTCTCGGCCTGATCATGATGAAGATCGACCGGACGGTGGAGGATTCCACCCCGTCGACCCGCCGCGAGCGGCGGGACGGCTGCACGTTGTTCTGTTCGTGATAGCCCGCGGGCTGCTGGGACCCATCCTTGCGGCTGGCCTGGGGCTCGCCTGTCAGGCGGGGTCAGACCCGCCCACTGACGGCGCCCGACCATCGGGTGCTGGCGACCGCCCACCGGCGGACGTCGCTGGCGGCTGGTTCATCGACCGTGCGGCCGAGGTCGGGCTCGATTTCGTCCACGTGAACGGGGCGTCCGGCCGTTTCTACTACCCGGAGATTCTGCCCCCGGGCGTGGCGTTCCTCGACTACGACGCCGATGGGGATCTCGACGCCTACCTCGTCCAGAGCGGTGCGCTCGAACCGGCCGCGGGGACGGGCGGGACGCCCGTGGCGGGCCGGCCGGCGGCCGGCGGGCGCCTCTTCCGCAACGATCTCGCCGCCGAACCGGGCGGAGAGCCGCTGCTCCGTTTCACGGACGTGACGGGAGCGAGCGGCATAGACGCGGATGGCTACGGCCTGGGTGTGGCGGCCGGGGACGTAGACAACGACGGCCTGGTCGATCTCTACCTGACGAACTTCGGCCCCCCGCAGTTGTACCGCAACAACGGCGACGGGACGTTCGCCGACGTCACGGCGGAGAGCGGCCTGTCGGGCGCGGCCGGGTTCGGCGTTTCTGCCGCGTTCGTCGACTACGACCACGACGGCTGGCTCGATCTGTACGTCGGTCACAACGTGGACTACGCTCTCGACGACGCGGCCGAGTGTCCCAACCAGGCCGGGGTCCGCGACTACTGCCCGCCGGAGGTGTACGGCGGGATGCCGGATCACCTGTATCGCAACCGGGGCGAGGGCCGGTTCGAGGACGTAAGCGACACGGCGCTTGTCGGCGGGCGTTTCGGCCCCGCGCTCGGCGTGGTCGCGGCCGACTTCGACGGCGACGCCTGGACCGACATCTACGTCGCCAACGACGGCACGGAGAACATCCTCTGGATCAACCAGGGCGATGGCACGTTCCGCGATACGGCGCTCGCATCCGGCGCCGCGCTCAGCGCCCTCGGCGTCCCCGAGGCGAGCATGGGGGTCGACGCCGGGGACTTCGACAACGACGGCGACGACGACCTCTTCATGACCCATCTGATGCGGGAGGGGAACAATCTGTACGTCAATGACGGTACGGGTCTCTTCGCGGACCGCAGCGCGCGCGCCGGCCTCGGCGCCTCGAGCCTCGCCTACACGGGTTGGGGCACCTCGTGGTTCGACTACGACAACGACGGTTGGCTGGACCTGCTGGCGGTGAACGGCACCGTGGTGATGGTGGAAGGACGCGAGGGTGAGCGCTTCCCCTACGATCAGCGGATGAGGCTCTTCCGCAACCTTGCGGACGGTCGCTTCGAGGACGTGAGCGAGCGGGCCGGCGATGTCTTCGCGCTCTCCGCGGTGGGGCGGGGGGCCGCGTTCGGCGACGTCGACAACGACGGGGACATCGACGTCCTGGTGGGCAACGACGATGGTCCGGCCCGGCTGCTCGTCAACGAGGCAGGCAATGCGAACCACTGGCTGGGCCTCCGACTCACCGGCGCCGGCGGGCGCGATATGCTGGGCGCGCGGGTCGAGGTCGAGCGTCCCGGCGTTCCCTCGCTGTGGCGGCGCGCGCGGTCCGACGGCAGCTACGCGTCGGCGAACGATCCGCGCGTGCTGATCGGACTGGGCGAGTCGGAGTCGGCGCCCCACGTGACGGTGTACTGGCCGGACGGCAGCTCGGAGCGGTGGGAGGCGCTGCCGATCGACCGGTGGCAGACGCTGGAGCAGGGGACCGGCCAGCCGCTGGCCGGCGGAACACCATGAGTCTCGCGAGATGGGGTCGCGGCGTGGCGGCGGGATTGCTTGTCCTGCCGGTGGGTCTGGCGGCGGCCTGCGGCGGTTCCGGTCCGCCGGCGGCCGGCGGCGGCGCCTCGGGCGGCGGTTCGGCGATGGACCAGCCGCTGGAGACGGTCGTCCTTCCCGATCTCGCCGAGGTCAGCGACTCGGTCCGCGAGCAGATCGAGGCGCGCTGGCGACCGGTCGAACGCCTACGGACCGGCGAGGCCGTCCCCGATCGGGACGCGGCCACGCTCTACGGCGCGCTGGGCATGGTACTGATGGCGGCGGAGTTCCCCAATGCGGCGGTTCCGGCGTTCCGCAACGCGCGGGTGCTGGCTCCGGACGACGTTCGCTGGCCCTACTACCTGGCCCATCTGCAGCGCGATGCCGGCATGCTGGATGACGCCGCCGACCGCTTCGAGGAGGCGCGGCGACTCGATCCCGACGATATGGCGATTCTCGTCTGGCTCGGTGACGTCCGGCTTGCGCAGGGTGATGCGGAGGCCGCCGGGCCGCTGTTCGCTCGGGCCCTGGAGCTTTACCCCGATTCCCTGTCGGCGCGTTTCGGGCTGGCGCGCACCGCGCTGATGCTCGAGGAGTTCGAGGTGGCGGCCGGCGGGCTGGAGGAAATTCTGGAGCTGGAGCCCTCCGCGACGGCGGCCCACTATCCGCTGGGGCAGGCCTACGTCCGGCTCGGCGACACGGATCGCGCTGAAATGCACCTGCGGCAGCGCGAGGCGGCCGACATCCGACCCGCGGACCCGCTGATGGACGCCCTCGACGATCTGTTAGAGAGTGCGCAGGCCTACGAGACGCGAGGCATCGAGGCGCTCAACCGGGAAGACTGGGACGGTGCCGTAACGGCGTTCCGGCGCGGCCTGGAGCTGGACGCGGCCGACGCCGAGCTGCGCCACCGGCTCGCGACGGCCCTGTACCTGCGCGGCGACACGGATGCCGCCCGGATCGAGTTCGAGCGCGCCGCGACGGAAGGGCCGAACCTCGCGCAGGCGGACTACAGCCTGGGCGTGCTGCTGCAGGACGAGGGCCGGCATGCCGAGGCGGCCGGACGGTTCGCGGCGGCGCTGGAACAGCGCCCGACCTACGCCGAGGCGCGTTTGCGGCTGGCCTACAACCTGCGCCGGTCCGGCGATCCGGAACAGGCGCTGATCCACTACGAGCAGGTCTCCCGAGCGAATCCCGACCTGGCCGAGGCCGCCTTCGGGCAGGCGATGGCGCTGGTGGTCCTGCGTCGGTGGGGGGATGCGCGCGCCCGCCTGGAGCGGGCGCTGGAGTCCCATCCTGACGACATGGGCATCGTGCATGCCCGCGCCCGCCTGCTGGCCGCCGCGCCCGACGAGCAGGTGCGCGACGGCGAACAGGCCCTGGCCATCGTCGACCGTCTCGCGGCGCAGGCGCGGACCCTGGACCTGGGCGAGACGATGGCGATGGCCCTGGCCGAGGTGGGCGCGTTCGACCGCGCGGCGGCGCTCCAGCGCGATCTCATCACCGGCGCGAGACGCACCGGGTTGACGGACGTGATCCGCCGGCTGGAGGACAACCTCCGCCGCTACGAGCGCGGCGAGGCGTGCCGCGCGCCGTGGCCCGAAGGGGCGGTTCCATGACGGTGGAGATGAACGCGAGAGCTCGTGCGACCGTCCGATCCTCTGTGGGCGGGCAAGCTATCATTACGCGTACGTTCGCGGAGTGGCAGGCGCTTCCACGCGAAGCGCGGGGGGGAGTCTGACGGATGCGAAAGCTGCTGATTCTCGGGGGGGTTGTCGCGGCGGGTTTCCTTCCGGCCGCGGCAACGGAAGCCGCGCAGGGTCCGGCCGAGACCGCCGTGACCTACGCGGAGGATGTCGCACCGATTCTGCGGCGCAGTTGCGAGAACTGCCACCGCCCCGAGTCGGTCGCGCCGATGGCGCTGCAGACCTATGAGCAGGTGCGCCCCTGGGCGCGGGCGATCAGGCAGCGGATCACCATGGGGCCGCGCGCCGGCGTCATGCCGCCGTGGTACGTGGAGCGAAACATCGGCATCCAGAACTACAAGAACGATCCGTCGCTGAGCGAGGACGAGATCGCCACGGTGGTCGAGTGGGTCGACGCGGGCGCGCCCGCCGGCGACCTGTCGCAGCTTCCGCCGCCGCGGGACTTCAGTGCCGGCGGCTGGTCGATCGGCGAGCCCGACCTGATCGTGAAGCTCCCGGAGGTGACGGTGGCGAGCGACGCGCCGGACTGGTGGGGCGAGATAGAGTCGACGCCGGTCGGCCTGGACGAGGATCGCTACGTGGCCGCGCTCGAGTTCCGTGAGGTCAACGACTACGACTTCTCCGAGGCGCGCGACACCGTGGGCGGACGCTACGTCTTCCATCACATGATCTGGAGCACCCAGGTCCTCGGCGAGGACGGAGAACAGGACACGGAGCGCCGCCGCGAGACGACGACCGGCTGGCCGGTGCATGAAGTGGGCCGCAACGCCGACATCTTCGACCCGAAGGCGGGCCGCCTGCTGGCCGCCAACTCCAGCGTCGTCTCGAACTCCGTGCACCTGCACTCGAACGGCCGCGACACGACATCCCATCTGGAGATCGCCTTCAAGTTCCACCCGCGCGGCTACGAGCCGACGCTGAAGCCCGCCGGACGCGATCTGGGCAACGGCCTCGACATCGACATCCGCGGGATGCAGGCGGGGCAGGAGCTGCACGCCTATACCGTCCTGGAGGAGCACCAGAAGATCACCACCTTCGAGCCGCACCTGCATGCGCCGGGCGAGCGGATGTGCCTGGAGGCGATCTGGGGCAACTTCATCGAGACACTCAGTTGCGTCGGCTACGACCACAACTGGGTCCGCACCTACGAGTATGCCGACGACCACGCGCCGCTGCTCCCGAAGGGGACCATCCTGCACATCACCGGCTACATGAACAACTCGCCGACGAACCGCAACGTGCCGGATCCCCGGAACTGGCAGGGATCGGGCAACCGGTCGGTGACCAACATGTTCATCGACCTCGGGCTCGGCGTGGAGCTGTCGGACGAGCAGTTCCTCGAAGCGATGGCCGAACGGCGGCGGGCGCACGACTGGCGGGTGGGCGATCACATCATCGGCTGCCCGCTGTGCGGCTATGACGGTCTGGAGATCCCGGGCGCGGAGGATGAGGACGCAGAGGCGGAGACCGCCAGCGCCTCGGACGGGCAGTAGGAGGCTCCCGGGAATGCCGCTGGCGGCGGGCCTGGCGCTGACCCTGCTGGTGCTGCTGCCGGTGGCCGATGCGTATGCCCAGGGCCGCGGCGGAGATTACACGCTGTCGTACACCAGCGGTCTGAACGTCTCCCCCGCCTACGAGGGTTGGGAGCGGGACCCGGACGGGCAGCGCTACTTCCTCTTCGGCTACATGAACCACAACTGGGAGGAAGAGATTGTGGCGCCGGCGGGCCCGGACAATGCCATCGAACCGGGCGGCCCGGACCAGGGGCAGCCGACGCGCTTCCTGCCGCGGCGCAACCGGTTCATCTTCCGTGTTCCGGTGCCGGAGGACTTCACGGCGACGGACGAAATGGTCTGGACCCTGACCACGAAGGGCGTGACGGAGATGGCGTACGCCACGCTGCGCCTCGACTACTTCGTCGACTCGATGGTGCGGGCGTCGGAGCAGGGCGCCATCGGCGCGGGCACGACGAATCCGACGATTCGCTCGAACACCGGACCGACGCTGACCGTGGAAGGCCCGACGGAGCGGCAGGTCCGCGTCGGGGAACCGCTGACGCTGGTGGCGCGAGCGACCGACGACGGCATCCCGGAGTCGCGGCGCCAGCGATCCGATGACAGCCGCCGGCTCTCGGATCGGCAGAATCCGTGGCGCCCGCCCTACCGGGCAACCGTGAGCAGCGAGACCGGCCTGCGCGTGTCGTGGTTCGTCTACCGCGGCGTAGGGGAAGTGCGGTTCGAGCCTCCGCAGGTAACGGTGTGGGAGGATACGCGGCCGGGGTCGCTCTCGCCCTGGTCGCCGCACTGGGTGACGCCCGATCCGCCGCCGGACAACGGCTGGATCACGTCCGTTACATTCCAGGAACCGGGTGTCTACACGCTCCGGTGCCGGGCGAGTGACGGCGCACTCGACGTCGATCGCGACGTGACCGTCACCGTCGTTCCGTGACGGACGCTCCGCCTGCGCCCGTAACGCACTGCCGGCGGCGCCTTCGCCGAACCGCCGCCGCGACGGTTTCCGGTGTGCTGGTCAGCCTGTGCGGAGCGGATGCGGCCGCGCAACCCGATTCGACTCTCTCCGCGGTCACGTTCATCGACGTCACGGCGCAGGCCGGCATCGACTTTACGCACGACAACGGCGCGCGCGGGCGCCACCTGTATCCGGAGCTCTTCGGCGGCGGTGTCGCCGTGCTCGATCTGGACGCCGACGGGTGGCCGGATCTGCTGTTCGTCAACGGCCGGGAGTGGGACTCGTCCGCCGGGACCCGCCATGGGCTGTTCCGCAACAACCGCGACGGCACGTTCAGCGACGTGTTCGCCGGCAGCGGCCTCGACGGCGCCGAAGTCTACGGCCTGGGGGCCACCGTCGCGGACTACGACAACGACGGGTACGACGACATCTTCCTGACCACGGTGGACGGCGGCCGGTTGTACCGCAACGCGGGCGACGGCACGTTCAGCGACGTGACCGCCGCGGCGGGAATCGGAGACGGCCGGTTCGCGGTCAGTGCCGCGTGGCTCGACTACGACCGCGACGGCCTGGTCGACCTGTTCGTCGGCAACTACGTCGACTGGTCCCCGGAAACCGAAACGGGTTGCGGCAATCCACCGGGCTACTGTGGCCCGGACGCGTACGGACCCGTGGCGCCGGCGTTGTATCGCAACACCGGCGGCGGTCGGTTCGAGAACGTGACCGGCCCCGCCGGCCTCGACGATCCCACCGACAAGGCGATGGGGGTCGCCGTGCTTGACTACGACGCCGACGGTTGGCCGGATCTGTTCGTCGGCAGCGACCGCGTGCCCGCCAAGCTGTACCGCAACGACGGCGCCGGACGGTTCGCCGACGTGGCGTTGCGCTCGGGTGTCGCCGTGAGCGAGCGGGGGCGGGCGCGCGCGAACATGGGGGTCGACGCCGCCGACTACGACCGGTCCGGGAGGCCGGACATTCTCGTCGGCAACTTCCTTCACGAGATGCTCGGCCTCTATCGCGCCACGGGCGACGACTTCTTCGTGGACGCCGCCCCCCGGTCGGCGGTCGGCCGCGCCAGCTACCAGTCGGTCACGTGGGCGGTGTTCTTTCTGGACGTCGACCTCGACGGTTTCCTCGACATCCTTGCCGTCAACGGCGGCACCGACGAGTCGCAGGGGATGCTGGATTCGCGGGCGCGGCTCAGTCAGCCGCCATTGCTGCTGCGGAACCGCCGCGACGGCACGTTCGAGGACGTCACCGCGGCGGTGGGCGAGGCGTTCGGCCGGCCGGCCATGGGGCGCGGAGCCGCCTACGTCGACTATGACGCCGATGGCGATCCGGACATCGTGCTCACGGCGCTGAACGAGCCGGCGCGCCTGCTGCGCAACGAGGGCGGCAACCGAAACAACTGGCTGCGGGTCCGGCTCTCCGGGACCTCCTCGAACCGTCGCGGCATCGGGGCGGTGGTCCGGATTGCGAGCGCGTCCGGAACGCAGTGGCAGACAGTCCGCAGCGGCTCAAGCTACGCCTCACAGAGCGAGTTGCCGCTTACGTTCGGGTTGGGAGGCGATGCCGCCGTGGAGTCGGTGGAGGTCGACTGGCCTTCCGGCCGGACCCAGCGGTTCACGGATCCCGTTCCCAACCGACGGATCGTCATCGATGAGACGGAGGGGATAATCGCGTCAGCGCCCGCGCCGTGACCCCTGCAGCAGCTCTTCCTCGATGAGCCGCGTGAAGTACTCGAAGGGCGGCAGGAAGGGGGGCGGTTCCGGCGCGAGCCGGCCGTTGACCAGCAGGGCCGGGCTGCCCTGCAGCCCGTAGCGTATGGCCTCGTCCACGGCATCCATGATCGTCTGGCGCGTCTCTCCGCTGGTCAGGCAGGCACTGAATTCGCCGGCGTCGAGGCCCGCCTCGACGGCCGCCTGCCGCAGCCGGGTGGCGTTCAGCACCGCCGGCCGCGACAGCAGAGCATCGTGGAACGGCCAGAACCGATCCTGATGGTTGGCGCACTGCGCCGCCTGAGCCGCCTGGAGCGCGGTGGCGCGATCGGGAGACGGCAAGTGCTTGAACACGATCCGGACCCGGTCGCCGTAGGTTTCCCGGACGCGACCGAATACGGCGGCGAACCGGCCGTAGTCGGCGCTCTGGAAATCGCCGAAGACGACCAGCTCGACCGGCGCGGTTTCCGGACCGAGTGTGGCGTCCTGCGCGGTCCGCTCCACGGCGATGCGCGGCGCATCAAGGGTCAGGTCGGCGTTCGTGGAGACCGCGATCAGCTCCTCCAGGTAGTTCATGCGGGCCAGCTCGCGCGCCGTCACCCGTTCGAGCCAGGCGCGCAGGGCCGGTTTCATCCGCTCATAGCTGTAGCCGCGCGTGGCGGTCCCGAGGTCGGCATAAAGCGACTGGGCGGCCGATTCGGGCATCTCGACGATCCGGGGCGGGATCTCCCGCTCGAGCAACTCTGCAGGGGGCAGTCCCCGCGCCTCGGCCTCACGGGCTATCAATTCCTCCGCCACGAGCGCATCCGTGAAGCGCCACCGCGTGTCGTGGATCTCGCGCGCGAGCGCGATGAAGCCGCCGGGATCCTGCCGCCGCCACTCGCGATCGACCTCGGCCACGGTTATGACCCGGTCACCGACGGTCGCAGCGATGGCGTCGGGAGCCGTGGCGAGGCCGGGGCCGCCCACCCCGTTCGTGTCGTTACCGCCCCGCCCTCGGGCCGCCGGCGTCCGCGCCGGTCCGGCACCGGAACGGTCGGTGGGCGATGATCCGCCCCCGGCCACGCCGCCGTGCACGGCGACATCGAGCGAGGCATGGTCCCCGGGGGCGGAGCCGCGGCTGACGGTCAGGATGTAGTCGCCGGGCGGCATGAGGGAGAGCGGCGCGTTGGCGACGATCTCCACGTTGGTGGCCGACCGTACGACAAGCGGGACGAGATCGAGCGTGACGAAGGGTGTCGCACCGAAGCCGTCGCCGGCGATCGTCAGCGTGCCTCCCTGGGGGTCGGGTCGTGCCTCGGTAAGGACGAGCGGGGAGGTCTCGGCCGGTTGCGGGAACGCCGGAGCGGCGGCCATGCAGAGCGTCACGGCGAACACGGAAACCGGCTTGCCGCGCATGCTACGGTCCGAGGATATCAAGGATCCATCGCTGCGCACGTGCCGCAGCGTCTATAATCCGCCGTCTGTGGCCCGCATCGTCGCCTGGGTTCAAGCCTTCGCGCTCGGCATCGGAGGACCTGGCCTTTTCCTGGTCGCCTTCCTCGACTCATCGTTCCTGTCGCTCCCCGAGATCAACGACCTGCTGGTTGTGCTGCTCGTCGTCGGGCGCCCGGAACGGATGCCGTTCTACGCCCTGATGGCGACGACCGGCTCGGTGGCCGGCTGCCTGGTGCTGTACGCCATCGGCAGGCGGGGCGGCGAGGCGCTGGTCCGACGGCGGTTCGGCGGCCCTCGCGTCGAGCGGGCCCTCGATGTGTCGCGCCGCTACGGCGTGCTGGCGATCGCCGTGCCGTCGATCCTGCCGCCGCCCGCGCCGTTCAAGATCTTCGTCCTTCTGGCGGGGGTCGCCGGCGTTCCGATCTGGAAGTTCGCGGCAACCCTCGCGGTCGCGCGCGGGTTCCGGTACCTGACGGTTGGCGTCCTGTCGATTCTGTACGGCGAGCAGGCGATCGGTTTCATCGAAGAGAATGGCCGCGCCGTTGCGCTGGCCGTGGCGGCGCTGGTCGTCGCGGGCGCGGTGGGCTGGCTGATCTGGCGCCGGCGGTCGCAGCGCGCCGCCCGTGCCGGCCACCTATAATCGAATGCCGTGACTCCCGAACTCTCGGTCGTCGTGCCGCTCTACAACGAGGAGCCGAACGTCGCGGACCTGCACCGCGAGCTGACGGCGGCGCTCGACGCCTGGGGCCGGCCGTACGAGTTGATCCTCGTGGACGACGGCAGCGCCGACGGGACGTTCGAACGACTGCGCGAACTGCACGGCGCGGACCCGCGGCTGCGGGTCCTTCGGCTGCGCCGCAACTTCGGCCAGACCGCGGCGTTCGCGGCCGGCTTCGCACAGGCGCGGGGGCGCCTGATCGCGACCGCGGACGGCGATCTGCAGAACGATCCCCGCGACCTGCCGGCGATGGTCGACCAGCTGAACGACGACTACGACATCGTGTGCGGCTGGCGGCGCGACCGGAAGGACCCGTGGCTGACCCGCCGCCTGCCGTCGCAACTGGCGAACTGGCTCATATCGCGCACTACCGGCGTGAAGCTGCACGACTACGGCTGCTCGCTCAAGGTGTTTCGTGGCGACGTCGTGCGGTCGATGCGGCTGTACGGCGAAATGCACCGCTTCATGCCGGCGATTGCGAGCGAGCAGGGGGTACGGATCGCGGAGACGGTCGTCAATCACCGCGCGCGCCGCGCCGGGCAGTCGAAGTACGGGCTGTCGCGCACGATACGCGTGGTGCTCGACCTGTTCACGGTGAAGTTCCTGTTGACCTACTCGACGCGCCCGCTCCAGATGTTCGGTCCGCCCGGGCTACTCATGGGCGCGATCGGCGTCGCGTTGACCGGCTACCTGGGCTATATCCGGCTGTTCACGGATCAGGGGATCGCCGACCGTCCCCTGCTCTTGCTGGCCATCCTGCTGATCTTTGCCGGCATGCAGCTCGTCACGCTCGGCCTGCTGGCCGAATTGCAGGCGCGCACGTACCATGAGTCCCAGGGCAAGCCCATCTACGCCGTGCGCGAGCGGCTCGAGCCGCCGGACGAGACGCGGCCCCCGGAGGCGGCTCGAATCCACGAAGGGGTCGACATGGAGCAGCCCGTTCGGTAAACGTCCACCATGCGAAATCGATTCTCCCGTATCGCCGCCATCGTCGTGGCCGGTTGCACCGTGGTCGGTGTGGCTCCGGCTGCCGCCCAGGAGTCCCTCACCCGCGTCACGCTGCAACTTAACGGCGCCTTCCAGGCGGCGCCGTCCGCGTTCACGGGCCTCAGCAACGAACGCGCGTACGGTGAGGAGGCGATGTTCCAGACCCTCCACTCGCTCGATGGCGGTCCGACGGCCGATGTCGGCCTGACACTACACCTCTATGATCGCGTCGGGTTGGGCGCGGCGGTTACCTGGATGCAGGTGGCCGACACCGCGTTGTTCACCGGCACGGTACCGCATCCTCTTGTAGCCGAAAGTCCCCGCATGGCGTTGCCGCAGGAGCTCGACCTCAAGCGCAAGGAGCTTGCGGTCCACCTGTCCGCGGGCTACCGGATACCGTTGAACACGCGCATGGAGCTGACGTTCTCCATCGGCCCGACGGTTTTCAACGTAACGCAGGATACGGTCGTGGGGCTGGTCTTCCAGGAAGGGGCGCCGCCGGACTTCGATCAGATCGGCCTCGAGGCGGAAACGGGCAGACAGCGACGGAATGCGATCGGCGGCCACGTCGGAATCGATCTCGCGTTCATGGCCACCCGTTACCTCGGCTTCGGCTATTTCGTTCGATTCGCCCGTGCGAAGGTCGACCTGCCGGGCCGGGGCGACACTACCATTGCCGCCAATGCCGGAGGCGTCCAGACCGGTGGCGGTCTCCGTTTCCGCTTCTGAGTGAACCGCGTGGCGACAGGACGCGTCCGCTACCGCACTCCAGGCGCCAACTGGAACTGGCTGTCCGCTGTGTTGATTTCGTATTGCGCCTTCAGTTCCTCAAAGAACCCACGTGCGACCAGGGCATAGCCCTCCGGCGTAAGGTGCAGATCGTCGGCGCCGAGGCATGGGAACGATCCGGGGGGGCGTCCCATCGGGCCGTCGCTGCAGCGGCCGTCGCGGATGATCCGGTGGACGTCCACGAGTGGCACGCGGTTCACGGCGGCGAGCTGGCGGATCCGCTGGTTGTAGGGTTCGACACGGTCGGCTTCCCTTCGGCTTGGGCCCGCCGGCGGAATCGTTGCGATGATTGGATCCCACCCACCATTCCGCGCGTTGATCGCCATACGCCGGATCGCTTCCGCCGCGGCGGCGCCCTGATCGCGGTCCATGTCGATCGTCCCCTGCATGATGAGTACGACATGCGGGTTGTGCAGCCTCAGAGATGCTTCAAACCGCGCCAGCGCGCTGACGGCGGCTTCTCCCGGCATCCCTTCGTTTGTGACGGTGATCTGCTGCGTGACGTACCGGTTCCGGAGCAGCCTTTCCAGGACCGCCGGGTAGGCCGCTCCCGGAGCGCCCACGCCGGCGGTCAGGCTGTCACCGAACGCCATGATTCGGGTCGCTTCGAGTCGGCGGAAGACGGTGACGTGCAGCGAGCAACTCGCCGTCAGTCCCAGTTGGTCCGTTCCCTCGCAGGTGACGGCGTGTTGGCCGACGGGGAAGCTGGATCCGGACGGCGGCGTGCAGGTGACGGTGACCGGAGCGAGGCCGCCGACAATGGTCGGCGGATCGAAGGTGACGCGAACCGGTCCGTCGTCGGGCGACTCGATCAGCGGGTTGATTGGGCAGACGAGCGCGAGCCGCTGCACCCTATCGGGCGGGAACAGGGTCGGCGCGGTCGGCTGCGTGGTCGTTTCCGCGCACCCGGTCATGGCCAGGAGCAGGCCGACGGCCGCCACCGAACGGCGCGCGGGATAGGGCGCCATCCGGCGCCGACAGAGCGAGGTGAACGGCAACGCCCGCTACTATACCGCGCCGTCGACGTGCGGAGTCGTGCCGGCGTTCGCTCCGGGCGCCGGAGTTATGGTACGGTCCTGCCGCGTGCCGACGAAATGCGCCTTCGGCAATCGCAACGCCAACTTCCACGCGTTGCAGGTTAGCGGTGTCCCACTACGAGATCGCCGGGTGCTGGAGATCGGTTGCGGCAACGGCTACCTCAGCGAGTACGTGCGGGGTCTCGGCGCCACTGTCGTCGGTTGCGACATCACGTTGCCGGAGGCACCGCCAGACGTGCAATTCGTTCAGGCTGATGGTGCGGCGCTTCCGTTCGGGCAGCACTTCGATGTCGTCCTGAGCTTCGACGTGCTGGAGCACATTCCCGACACGGATCAACATCTGCGGGAAGTTCGCCGCGTCCTGCGTCCGGGCGGCTACTACGTGTTGCAGACGCCCAACAAGTTGACGAACGTGATATTCGAGACGATTCGCTGGCGGAGCTTCACGGCCTGGAAGGCGGATCACTGCTCGCTTCACACGCTTGGCCAACTGCAGAGGCGATTCTGGTCAGCGGGGTTCTCCCTGCAGTTTCTGGACGTTCCCGTCGTCAATCAGTACTTCCTCGATAAAGTCCGCTCTCAATTGGGACAACTCGGTGTCGTTGCCGTCGCCCTGGTCAATCCGGACCGGTTTCCCCTTCGTTTCCGGACCAACTTCTACGCCGTCGCCCAACTGCGGGCCGGCCACGTCGAGGGCACGCAGTCGTGACCGATTCCGGCTATTGCGCGCCGCGCGCCAGCCTCGCTTGCCCATCCGGTCCGCGGCGTTCGTACAGTGCGACTAGTTGGTCGAAGAACCCCCGCGCGACCAGCGCGTAACCCTGTGGCGTCGGATGCACTCCGTCAGCCAACAGGCAGGGTGGCGATCCCTCCCGCCGGTCCAGGGGGCCGTCGGTGCAGCGGCCGTCGCGGATGATGCCGTGCACGTCCACGAGAGGTATGTCTTCGCTGGCGGCGATCCGGCGGATCCGCTCGTTGTACGGCTCCACCCGTTCCGCCCCCTGCCAGCGCGAGCCCAGCGGGGGGATCGTCGCGATGATTGGATCACGCTGCTGATCCCGCGCGACCATGACCATGCGCCGAACGGCATCCAGCGCGGCGTCGCTTCGGTCGGGATCCAGATCGTTCGTCCCTTCCATGATCAGGACGACATGCGGGTTGTGCCGCCGCAGGGCCGCCTCGAACCGCGGTAACGCATCGGTCGCCAACTCCCCCGGCAGTCCCTCGTTCGTGACGGTTATTCTCTGGGTGAAGTACCGGCTCCCTAGCAATCTCTCGAGCACCGCCGGATACGCCGCGGCTGGCGCCACGGCGGTGCCGAAGGTCAGGCTGTCGCCGAACGCCAGGATTCGGTTCACTTCGAGTTGCAGGAAGACGGTGATCTGCAGCGAGCAACTCGCCGTCAGTCCCAGTTGGTCGCTTGCCTCGCAGGTGACGGAGTGGTGACCAACGGAGAAGCTGGATCCGGACGGCGGCGTGCAGGTGACAGCGACCGGAGCGAGTCCGCCGACAACGGTCGGGCGATCGAAGGTGACGCGGGCCGTTTCGCCGTTCGGCGATTCGGCCGGCGGGCTGACGGGGCAGACGAGCGCGAGTTGCTGCACCCTGTCGGGCGGGAACAGGGTCGGCGCGGTCGGCTGCGTGGTCGTTTCCGCGCACGCCGCCATGGTAACCAGCAGGCTGAGGGCCGCCACCGAACGGCGTGCGGGATGCGGCGCCGGACGGCGCCCCAGCAGCGAAGTGAACGACAAGGCCCGTTACTATACCCCGCCGTCCACGTGTGGTGTCAGGCGGACCCGCGCGCCGAGGTAGCGCGCGTCGACGGACCCGAACCGGCCCAGCTTCGGGATGAAACCGGATGTGGTCTCCACGGACAGCACGTACGCCCAGCGCTGCAGGGAGTAGACGCCCCGCGACCGAAGCGTGACAGTGGCTTCGACGCCGGGCTGAAGGGCGATCGTCGCCGTGTCGCCTCCCAGACTGACGGTCGCTTCGTTCGGAACCGGCGAGCTGATGGTCACCGTCACCGCCTCCAGCCGCTCCGGACTCCGGAGGATCACGTCGCCGCGCCGTTCAGCGTTCACCCAGAACTCGGTCAGGCTCGATGGGTGGACATTGTGGTCGAGCAGATACAGCATCAGTTCCGGCTCGGAGTCGTAGGTGATCCGGCTGCGCTTCCGGTCGAGTGACACGGGGAGGTCGTTGATCATCGTGAGTTCGACGGGCAGCATGCGCAGAAGGCCCCGCTCGGCAATCAGGTACGGTTCCTTCGCCGCGCTGAACGGATTGATCAGCACGTGCGCGATGAACGCCGTGCCGCCGGCGAACGCGGCGACGGCCGGCGTGAACGAGGCGAGTCGCGGCGTCAGGAACAACAGCACCGGATAAACGCTCAGGAAGTACCGGTTGCCGGGCGGTCCACCTCCGCCGGACCAGGTGTACGGCATGTAGGCAGCGAGAGCGACAGCCGTGAATGCGACGGTCCCAAGGGTCGCCCATTGCCACGAGCGCCGGTCGCCCCGCGCCAGCAGGAACAGCGTCACCGCGACCACGCCGGGAAAGAAGAACGGCAGAAACCCGAAGTGACGGCCGACGACGAAATAGCGGACATTCTCCGCCAGCAGCATGGCGCTGCGTCTGAGTGACGGCTCGTCGATGATGATCTCGTTCGTCGTCATCGAGACGCCGAGCGTGTCGAACGTCGCTTCGGGACGCTCGAAGGGGTAGGTGTCGTAGAAAGTCTTTCGGTTTCCTCCCTGGTAGTTCAACTCGCCCGAGATGGCCGCATTGCTCAGGAAGCCGCCCGCGGTCACTACGGCGAAGACGATGCCGATCACCGCACCGTGCGCGAACCGCCGGCGGTGCGCGGCCAGCGCAAGCAGCGGGGCGATCAGGAGAAGGTGCGATGGCTTGGAGAAGGTAATCAGCCCCAGGATCACGGCTGCCGTGATGTCGGATGCCGGTCCCCGCAGGAAGGCGCCCCACGGCCCGTCGCGTGGCGGCGCCACCTCCTTGTAACACCAGAGGAAGTAGGCGAACGTCACCGCGGCGACATGGAAGAAGTCGGAGCTGAGGAATACGGCATGCACCGGCACGATCGAAACGCCGAAGAAGGCGAGGACGTACATCAGCGCCGCGCCCGGACGCGACCGCGCCGCGACGAACGCGTAGGCAGCGAAGACCATCCCGGCGAACAGGAGGACGTGCAGGACGAACATCCCGTTCAGGCCGAAGAGGCGGACGAAGGGCGCCGCGACCGCCGAATAGACGTACGCCTTGCCGAAGTAGAGCCGGTCGTACCCCACCTGGTCGCCCGCGCCGGTCTTGAGGAAGATCCCGGACGGTCCTTCTTCGTACACCTCGTAGAAGCGGGCGATGTCCACCGTCTCGTAAACGAGGTCGCCATCGTACGCGGCACTCAATGCCATGGCGACGTAGGTCGCCTCGTCACCCTTCAGGCCGAAACCGGTCCGGGCGACGTCGATCGATAACGCGCCGCACGCCCCGGCGAACAGCAGCAGGATCGCGGCGACGCGGCCGGTATCCCAACGGCGCGGCGCGTGCGGTGGAGTAGCAGCGGGCGCGGGGTCGCCGGTTTCGGTCGACATGGGTCGTCGCCCCCCATTATGAAGGATGGGCGGTCGCCGTCAGGAACTCCAGGTCGGCGTCGGTCAGACCTCGGGGCCGCCCCTCCCGCCGGCGCGTATCCATAAGCCGGTAGAGCCGCTCCATCTTGCGGACGAACGCGCCGATGTCGTAGCCGGCGCCGGTCGTGCCGGCGGCGGCAGCGAGTGCCGCGCGGCGGTCGGGGTCATCCAGCAGCCGGACGATGGCGTCGGCGAGGGCCGCCGCGTCGCGCTTCGGCACGATAACGGCGTCGTTTCCATCATGCAGGATGTCCGACAGCCCGTCGGCGTCGGTCGCGACGATTGGCCGCCCGGCGGCAAGCGCTTCGAACGCGGTGAGCGGCGTCCCCTCCCAGAGCGACGGGAAGACGACGAGGTCGAAGGCGCAGAGCGCCCCTGCGACGTCGCGGGTGAAGCCGGGGAAGTGGACCCGATCCGCCACCCCCACTTCGCGGGCCTGCCGTTCGAGATCGGCCTGCAACTCGCCTTCGCCGACGATACAGAGATGGACGTCCGGCGCGGCGTCGAGCACGCGCGGCGCCGCCGCCACCAGGTAATCGTTGCCCTTGGACGGCATGAGCCGCGTGATGGTTCCGACGATCCGGCCGTCGGTGGGGAGACCGAGGGCCGCCCGCGTCGCGCGGACTTCCGTGTCGCTGCTCGGCCGTGCGAACTCCGCGACCGGCGCGCCAAGGTAGACGACATGTGTGCGCGCCGCGGGCACGAGGCGTGCGCGCGTGACGAAGTCCGCGGTCGAACGCGACACGGCGATCGCCAGATCCGTGTACGGCACGAGCAAACGGTCAGCCACTTTCTGGAACCAGGGCGTATCGGTCAGGTTCGCGTGTTCGTGGAGCACGACGGGCCAGCCGCGTCGCGCCGCCGCGAGGCGTCCGAACGTCGTGGCGCCGTAGCCATGCAGGTGCAGAACGTCCGCTTCGCGCCGGTCCAGCTCCGCCAGCAGTGCCGGGAGCGTCATCGGATCGAACTTTGACCGCGACATATAGGTGACGTCGATGCCGTAGTCCTCCAGCCGATCCTCGGATGTGTCGGGTGCGCGCAGGCTGACCAGGCTGACGTTGAAACGTCCGGCGTCGAAGGCGGGGATCATCCAGGCGAACAGCCGCTTGACCCCATGCATGCGCGAGCCGGGCCATCCCAGGTGATCGCAGATCTGGACGATGTTCAGGCGGCGGTCGGTCACAGCCATCCCCTTTCACGGTACCAGGCGGCGGTCCGCTGAATTCCCTCCGGCAGATCGATCACGGGCTCGAAGCCGAGCTCCCGCCGGGCGCGTGAGCCATCGAAGGCACGGCTCTTGGTGAAAAAGTCGACGCGGCGGCGGTAGAGCGGCGGTTCAAGCCGGAGCGGAACGCAGACCAGCTCGCACAGCGCTCCCGCGAGCCAGACGGGTGCAACCGGGACATGCCAGCGGGGCGGCGGGACACCGAACTCCACCGCGATCATCCGCACCAGTTCCGCGAGCGTCGTATAGCGCGGTCCGGCCAGCAGATAGGTCCGTCCCGCAGCGGCAGGAGTTTCGCCGCAGCGCCGGAAGCCTTCGACCAGATCGTCGATGTAGGTGAGGTGATAGAAGACCTCTCCGCGCCCGATCATCGGAAAGCGGCGGCGTGCAATGGCCCGGAACATCTTCAGGAAGCGGGTGTCGCCGGGGCCGTAGATGCCGATGGGCCGGGCGACGACGACCTCCAGGCCGCCCGTCTCGCCTGCCGCCCGCGCGATCCGTTCGCCCTCCAGCTTCGACGCCTGATAGACATCGCCCGGCGCGAGGGGGGCGTCTTCGTTCGCCGGTGGCTGTTCGATGTGGCCATGTACGCCGCCGGTGCTGCAGTGGACGACGCGCCGGACGCCGGCCGTGCGCGCCGCCGCCAACAGCGCCCGCGTCCCCTCCGCGTTTACCGCATGGTACGTCGCGTCGGAGTGTCCCGCCGTCCGGTAGGTTGCGGCAATGTGGTAGACGACGTCGATGCTTTCGCAGGCGGGCGTGAGGGACTCCGCGTCGGTCAGATCGCCGGGGAAGATCGCGATGCCATCCGCGGCAAGCGCGGCAGCGCGGGGCCGGCTCGCCGGGCGGACGAGGCCACGGACGGTCTGACCCCGCGCCGCGAGGTGCCGGGCAAGATGGCCGCCCGTGAAACCGGTGACGCCGGTGACGAGGACGGTCACGCTCGGTCCGTCCCCGACGCCAGGCGATCACCCGAGTCAGGCGGCGTGTCGAGCAGGTGCGCGTAGGCCGCCGCCGTGCGCGACACGTATGACGCCCGGCTGTAGCGCGACTCCGCCAGTGTGCGTGCCGCCTTGGCCAGCCGCGTTCGTTCCTCCGGCCGATCGATCAGTGCCGCCATGCCCTCCGCAAGGGCGACAGGATCCGGCGGCACGAGCCGCGCCGTCTCCGGCGTGAGTACCTGGGTGTGCGTCCGTAGATCGGTCGCCACGATCGGCCGTCCCGATCGCAGGTACGAGTAGATCTTGAGTGGCGTATTCGTGCCGCTGATCCGTGGCGACACCAGAATGTCGCAGGCGGCGACGAAGCTGGCTATCTCGTCCGGTGGACGCTGTCCGGTAAAGACGAGGGGGCTGCTCACCCGCTCGGCCCGGTCTCGGGCCGCGTCCACCTGGGCTGGGGTGCCGCCTACGACGAGGACGCGTGCGGCAGGATGCGAGGCATGGAGGCGCGTCGCGGCGTCGGTCAGCAGGTCCAGGCCCTGGTACGGTTCGAAGGTTCCGGTGTAGAGGAGCACCGGCTGATCCGCATCGAGACCGTAGCGTGCGCGCAACGCATCTCTCGGCGTCAGAGTCGCGTGTTCGACGTCGCCGCCCATCACGTTTTCGACGAGGTGGGCGCGGTTTCCCGCACCGAGCGCGATCGCGGTGTCCTGCAACTCCTGGCAAATCGTGACCACCACGCGCGAGCGCCCGACCATGGTTCGCTCCACCCATTCGAAGAGCCACTGCGCCGCCGCCAGCCGCGTGTAGCGGAAATTGCGGAGTTGCTGCGGCAGGCTGGAGTGCATGTCGTACAGGTGAGGCACGCCGATCCACGACGCGAGCCATACCCCGAGCAGACCGGCTTCCTCGTGCGAATGGATCGCCGCGTAGCGCCGGCTCAACGCCAGACGCGTCGCCGTGATCGCCAGCAGCATGTCGAGAAACACCTTCACGACGGAGGGTCCGACCGGGACGCGGCGAACGAATGGCAACCGTGCGCAACGGTGGATTTCCAGGTTCGCAATCGCGACATCGGCGCCCAGGGGGTAGGTCACCAGGTCGATCCGGTATCCTAGTTCCGACAGCGCCTTTATTCGGTGGTACTCGCTGAAGGGGGTGCCTCGCGGCTCGAAGAAGGGCTCGGGCGCGAGCATCAGGATCCGAGCGGAAGCGTTCACGCTGTTCGGCCGTCCCGGCGGGCTGGTCGGTGGCCTGAATCGGCCTCGCCCTGAAGCCCGCGCAGTATAGCATGCCGGCCGCACGCGACCCGTCGGGCTCTGTCGCCGACGGGACTTCTTTCCGATACTAGGGCTGAGAATGACTACACGCCGTCAGGGCAGGGTAATTGGCTGGTGCATCGCAGCTTCCGTCGCTGCCTTGTCGGGTTGTGGCGTCGAGAAGAGCCGGAATCCGCTCAGCCCCTCGATTGCCGGCCCCATCGAAGGAGTGAGCATCAGCGCGCCGAAGCCGGTGATGTTGGACGCCGGGCTGATCCGTGTGACCGATCAGCCGATCACGCTTCAATTCAATGCGGCCACGTCGGACAGTGAACGGCCATTCTGGTACGAAATCGAGGTCTCGACATCCGACAGGTTCGATTCACTGGTCCATGAGGCCCGGGAGGTGCAACCGTCCGGGGATGCGACCGAGTCGTACCGGATTCCGGTGCTCGATGCCGAGCGGCAGTACTTTTGGCGAGTCCGGGCACTAGACGGTGCGAACACGGGACCGTACTCGGAGGAGGCGGTGTTCGAGGTGTACACACCGGTCACCGTCGGCCGTCCCGCGCCGGTTTCCCCGGTCGGAGCCACGACGGTGGACGGATTGTCGGCCACGCTCACGGTCCGCAATGCCCGGGTGACCGGGCCGGCCCGGAACGTGCGATACGAATTCCAGTGGGCAGCGGACGTCAACCTGTCACAGGGCGTGGGCACGGCCACGGCGCCGGCCGGCGACGGCAACACGTCCACCACGGTACACAATCTACAGTCCGGGGCACGGTACTACTGGCGCAGCCGCGCGGTGGCGAACGGTCGCGCGCCGGCCCCGGTCGCGGGCGCGTGGTCGCAGACGGAATCGTTCATGACACCGTCGCCTACCGTCACACCCCCTCAGCCCCCCCGTCCGACGCAGACGCCGCAGACCGCGCCAGGCAAGGGCCAATGCTGTCCACCGCCCAATCGATTCTCGGTTGTTCAGGCCGTTATCAGCGCGACCGGCAACCTGTATCGAGAAGACATCCAGCAGTTCACGCAGCGCGTGGCGGAGTGTCTTGCGGCCGAAGATGGAGATTGGGGGCGTCGATTGAACGACTCGGGCGCGGTCGGCAAGGACACGGTCGCGTATCGAACGTCGAAGGGCCGTGGCAGTGGCCCGTACAGTATCGACATCATGCGTGGCGCGGAGAGTAGCGATCCCCATCCGCACTGGACCATCCAGTCGCACAATGGCATAGAGGGCCGGGTCGGAGGGAGTTGGTTCGCGGTCAATGGTGGCAACTGCATCCTCCCGAGGTAGCGGTCTGTGCGTGCCCGTACGGCGAACCGGAGCGTCTTCCCGGGACGCAGTCGCCGTGCGGCCCATTGCGCTGGCGATTCTCATTGGGATCCTGCTGGCGACTGTCGCGGGAGCGGATGCGCAGGAGGCCGAGCTGAAGGCGACCGCCCCGATACCCGTAGCGCCCCGTGACGGTATCCGGCTTGGCAACGTCCCGCCGTTCGTCACCCTGAGCGCAGAGCCTGCGATGGGTATTTTCGCCCCGGCGGTCTTCGACTATCGCTTTGAGGTCTACGTCCGCGGGACGCTCGTGGTTTCTTCGGTGGTGTCGCAGAGAGACGCCCGCGTGTCCTACCGCTTCCCGGGTCCGATGACCGGAGAGACCGTCTACGCCTGGCGGGTGCGCGCCGAGTTGGATGGGGCTGCCGGTCCCTGGTCCGAAACCTGGACCTTCGAGACCGGCCTTCCGGCGGGAGCGCAGCTTCGGTTCACGGACGTCACCGGATCGTCGGGTCTCGCGGGGCCCCCGCCGATTCCCCTCGGCGGGCATGGCGCGGCCTTTGCTGACGCGACGGAAGACGGGAAACCCGATCTCTACATCACGGTCAACTTCGACGATCCGGTAGCCGACCAGTTCTTCGTCAACCAGGGTGGGGGAAGGTTTCTGGAGGCTGGCGTCTCCCGCGGGATTGCGGATTTCGACGGCGGCTCGCACGGTGCCGTCTGGGGCGATCTCGACAACGACGGTGACTACGACCTGTTCAATGGAACTACGGGCGGCCGGGCGGGGGCTTCGAACGATGTCTATCGAAATGATGGCAGGGGGCGGTTCCGCGATACGACTCCTTCAGCGATGCGGGACCGGCGGGAGTCGACGCGCGGCGTAGCACTCTTCGATATGGATCGGGACGGCGACCTTGACGCGTTTGCGGTCTCCGGCTGGCTCGGTTCCGGAGATCCGTCGGGGGAGCGGAACGAGCTCTACCGCAACGACGGCGAGATGCGCTTCTCGCCGATCGATGACGTTGCGGCTGTCGGGGCTCCCGCCGGGCAGGGCGTAACCGACACGGATTTCGACGGGGACGGCGACATCGACCTGATTGCCGCCAATCGTGATGGCAACCTCGTGGTTCTCAGAAACGGTGGCAACGGATTCACATTGGTCGATCCCGCGGCAATCGGCATCATGCACCGTGCGTTCAGTGGCGTCACGACGGCGGACATCGACAACGACGGGGATCTGGACCTGCTGCTCGTCGGTCTCGACGCCGTCGGCGAGACGGTCGGCCACCTCTACCGAAACCTCGGGGGAGGAACCTTCGGCTACCTGCGCAGTTTCGTGGACATCGACGGCTATATGGGAGCCTTCGCGGATCTCGATCACGACAGCGATGTCGATCTGGTGTTCGCCGGCGACGATGTCGTCTACCTGAACGACGGCGCAGGTGTTTTTTCGTCAGGACCGCCGGTGCCGGTGCGGGGCATTGATGACCCGCGGGCCATTGCGTTCGCCGATATCGACGCCGATGGGGATCTCGACTTTGCAGTCGGGGCAAAGCGGAGCCGGAACTGGCTTGTTCGCAACGACCTGGATGTGGACTACACGAACTGGTTGAAGATCAGCCTCCGGTCGGCCCAGGGGCAGGCCGGTGGATTCGGCGCCAAGATCGCCGTCTATCCGACCTCGCGCAGGGAACGGGTGGTTGCCTTTCGCGAGAGCCGAAGCGCGAGCGGCTACCTCGGTCAGGACGATCCCGTTGTGCATGTGGGTCTTGGTACCCACACGACGGTTGACGTCGTGGTGACGTTCATCGATGGCGCCATGCACGTGTTGTCAGGCGTCCCGTCGAATCGGACTGTCACGATCGATGCGAGTGCCGGCGGCGGCGCGCCGGTGTTCATCGGACGGTACCGGTGAGCTGGCGCGCCCTCACGGTTGGGTCGGTGAGAGTGGCTTGCGCGCGACGAACGCGATTGTCTCGAACAGGTTCTTTCGGACGCGGAAGATCGTTTCCTCTGTCCGTGTCCACCGCGACAACGCATCGACGCCGGGCAGATTGACCAGAAGTGCGCCGGCCGCAAGCAAGTCCCGCTGAAGGCCGGTTGCGGCGCCGATGCTCCGAACCGTGGTTGCGATCTCGAACCCGCCGTCGTACAGCAGTTGCCGCACGCGCCGTTCGGTCGTGACAAAGTTGTGTGTGTAGTCGATGTCCCAGAAGAAGGCTCGCTCCTTCAGATAGTCTGGAACGACAACGAAGAGAACGCCGCCCGGCCGCAACGCGCGCAGACCCTCCGCGACGAACGCCCGGGCCGCGTCGATTCCCGTCATGTGCTCGAGCACCTGATCGGCGTAGATGACGTCGCAACTCGTATCGTCCGCCGGGATGGGTGGGGACCACGCCTCGGTCACGGCCAGGCCGCGGGCACGCAGGGCGGCCGCCAGCGTGGGGCTTGCCTCGACCGCGCGGTAGCGCCATCCTGCTTCGACTGCCCGGACTGCAAGTGAGCCATCGCCCGGCCCTATCTCCACGAAGTCACCCGGCGGCGACGCGAAGCGATGCAGCAGCGCGAGGCGCGCTTGCTCGACGCGCCGACGGCGCGAGGCGCCAAACGCGGTCTGTCGGCGTTCACGGAAGGAACGGTAGAAGTCCTCGGCCACTACGACCGCGCTCCGGCCATTCGGCTGCGGATCAGGAGAAGGGCGCCCGGTGTTGCGCTGAGCAGGGCGGCGAGTACGAGGATCGTGGACAGCGCGAACGACTGCTCGTCAGGAACGCCGACCGGGCGGAGAAGCGCGACCATGGCGCCCTGCGCCACTCCCACTCCGGCAATCGAGATGGGTAGCAGCGCAGCCAGGATGCAGACCGGCATGAACGCGAAATAGTAGCTGAATGCAACCTCGATCCCGAGGCCGAGGCCGAAGACGTACGCCTGCAGGACACGGGTAACCTGCACGGCGAACGATAGCGCCAGGAGACCGGCGATCAGACGTCCGTGCCGGCGGTACTGGCCGAGGGTTCGGGCGAGGCCATGAGCCCGTTCCGACAGCCAGTTTCTCTCGTGACGAGGCTGGCCGGCCAGCGCGAGCAACCGATCCGCCCAGAGGAGGCCGGCGGCCCCGGCGACGACGGCTACCGCCAGCACCGCGCTCACCTGCCGTAACTCCGGCACCGCTTGATTGCTCCACAGAACCAATCCCATTGCGGCGAGCAATGCGAGCGAACAGATGCCGAGATAGCGATCGACGACGACGAGACCGACCGCGTCCGCGCCACGCGAGGTGCGCTGCGCAATAGCGTATGCCCGCACTGCATCGGCGCCGAAGCCGCTCGGCAACGCGTGGCCGATCGACGCGCCGACGAGAAAGACCCAGACGGCGGAGCGGATCGATACCGTGCGCTCGAACCGGCGGATCAGCATCACCCAGCGCGTAATCATCAACGCGCGGTCGAACGCCACCAGCAACAGGCCGGTGACGAGATGCAACGCCGTGATCGCCGTCATGCTGCGGATCGTCGCGTCCAGGTCGATCCGCGCGAGAAGCCAGGAGAGCAGGGCGGCACTGACGGCGGCGCGGAACCAGACGGATCGGAATACGCGCACGGCGCGCTACCGCAGGGACTTCCCGCGCCCGGCGGCATTTGCGCAGGGGGGCTCGTGGAATGCGCGATCGATCAGGAGCGCGCGGGCGGCTTGTTCTCGCAAGAAGGCCAGGATCGTAGCGGATCCTGGCATGGATGCCCATAGATCCCCCGTTTGGGCTGTGCTAGCATCCCGACGTTTGCCGTCGCGCCCCGACCTCATCGGCCGAGACCCTGCGGTGTTCCGCAGGATGCCTGCTCGGCGTTCCTCTGTCCGTTGCGCCCTTGCGCTGCTCGCACTGACCCTGCTTGCTCCCGGCCGCGCCGCTGCGCAGTGGAACGGGTTCATTCACATCAACGGCGGTCGGGCGAAGGCAAACCGGGTCGTCACCGACACGCTCCGCGCGGACGTCTATGGCGAGACGGCCACGTACGACGCAACCACGACGTCACCCGGTGGAACAGTAGTGGACGCCTGGGCTGGCGTGCGCATCGTGGGGAATCTGGGCGTCGGCATCGGCGTAACGGTCCTCGACGGACGGGGGGTAATCGTGCTGGATGGCTCCGTGCCGTCACCGCTGTTCGCCGGACGCCACCGTAATCTGTCACACGAGCAGGGCGGGGTGAAACACCGGCAGTTCGGTCTGCACGTCCCGGTGGTCTACACGATCCCGTTCTCGGAACGGATCCACGTCGCCGTGCTTGCGGGGCCATCCCTGTTTAGACTGCAGCACGATGCGCTGTCCGCCGTTTCTCTGGGTGACGAGGTCTCCCCGTACGACAGGGTGCCCTTCATCGGCTTGACCACGACCGTCGAGAACGGGACCGGTATCGGCTACCACGCCGGCCTCGACGTGACGTACCTGTTCACCCGGTGGTTGGGAGCGGGGTTTCTCATCCGCCACACCGCTGGAATGGTCGAGCTCGAGATGCCGGGCGGTCGGCAGGCGATAGATGTGGGCGGCACCCAGGCCAGTGCGGGCCTCCGCTTCCGGTTCTGACAATGGGCCTTGACCCGAAAGCCACGCAGTTCCTGCTGGCGGCGCGCGGTTTGGGAGCGTCGTTGGAGTGCGTGGCCACTATCGGCCGGCAACGCCTGTACGTAACGCCCGCCTGGCTGCGTTCACGCCTGCGAGCCGTCGGTATGCCCCTCGATTCCGCAGCCACGGCCAGGTTGTTCGAAGAAGCTGACGGATTCGCCGAGCCGCTCCTGCGAGTGCTCGGAGCGAGGCGGATAGTCTCTCTCGACGCCTCCGGTTACGAAGGCGCGTCGCGCGTTACGGACTTGAACGCGAAGATCCCTCCCGATCTGGAGAACGCCTTCACCACGGTGCTCGACTCCGGCTCGCTCGAGCACGTGTTCGACTTCCCGACCGCGATCACCAATTGCATGCGCATGGTTGCGCCTGATGGCCACCTGCTCGTTGTTACTCCCGCCAACAACATGCCTGGTCACGGGTTCTATCAGTTCAGCCCCGAGCTGTTCTACCGTGTCCTGTCCGAGTCGAACGGCTTCTTGATGGAACGGATGCTGGCCACCGAATTGTCGTCCGCCCGTTGGTACGAAGTGGCCGATCCTGCTGTCATCGGAACTCGTGTGCAGTTCCGGACCTTCCGTCCGACCTATATCTGTGTCATTGCTCGCCGGGTGGCAGTGCGGCCCGTGCTGGTTGATCCGCCTCAACAGAGCGATTATGTGACCCGTTGGCAGAACCTCGGGAGGACGGATGCCGACGCGGTACGATCGCACTTGCACCCACTGGACAGGCATATGCCCCACTGGCTGGCCACGATCGCGAAGAGCTGGGGGCACCTGGGGCAGGTATTGCTGCGCCCCTTCGATCCCCAAGCGTTCAAGCGAGTAGATATCGCTCGACTGGCAACCGACGGCGGCGCTGCCCCTACTTCCGGCAGAACGCCATGAGGTGCCAGCCGAGTGGACGCACCAGGCGGCGCGGCAGCGCGTTGAACGTCCCGACGAACAGCCGGTTGTAGACTGCGGCCTTCCAGCCTCTGTGCAGGCGCGACGGGACCGGGAAGCGTTCCGGGACGATCCGCACGTCGGCGAACGGATCGAGCAGGCGCCGGAACTCGCCGATCGTGAACGTCCGGAGCGCCGGCGCGTCGGCATGCTCGAGGGCGGTGCCGGTCAGCGCCGACATCGCACTGAGCCACGACCGTCGGTTGTAGACCATCACGATAGCCTCGCCGCCTGGCCGGAGCACGCGGTGGGCCTCGCGGATCAGCCGTACCGGATCCGCCGTGTACTGCACGACGCCGTGCGCATAGACGGCATCGAACGCGTGGTCGTCGAACGGAAGGGCTTCGCCATCGGCGACTTCCAGCGCGTCGGCTTCGACGCCGTGCAGCTCGACGTTGCGCCGGGCCAGATCGATTGCCTGCTGCGCCAGATCGACGCCGGTCATTCGCGCGCCGCCCCGCGCGAAGCGGACCAGGTCCGTCCCGATGCCGCAACCGATCTCCAGCACGCGCCGGCCGCGGTAACCGTCGAAGTCGACCAGACGCGGCAGGTACCGCAGCTTGTCGAAGCGGTAGTCGTCGAGGTCGTCGAAGAAAGCGAGTGTCCCCGCCGGCGCGCCGCTCATTTCCTGATCGTGAATCCGCCCGTTCCAATACGTGCGAATCCGCTCGATGAGGGGAGGGCCGGACGGCTCGGGAGAGGCGATCACGCGGGGGGTAGTATACGGGCGTGCGACGCGACCTGGCCGCGCTGACGGCGCGCGAGTTCGACCTGCTCGTCGTCGGCGGCGGGGTCTATGGCGCGTTCGCCTTCTGGGACGCGACGCTGCGGGGACTGGCGGCGGCGCTGATCGATCGCGGCGACATCGGTGCCGGAACCTCGTTCAACAGCGCGAAGACCCTCCACAGCGGCGTCCGCGTATTGCAGACCGGCAACCTGGCTCTGTTGCGCCGGTTTGCGCGCGAGCGGCGCGCGCTGATGCGCATTGCCCCGCATCTCGTCCGGCCGCTCCCGTTCGTGCTGCCGGCCGGCGGGGAGATCACGCGGCATCGCCTGCTGCTCCGCACCTACTTCGCGATCAGTGAACGGCTGACGCGCGGGGGAAACGATGGCCCGGAAGCACCCGCCGCGCGCCTGCCTCCGAGCCGCCCCCTGTCGCGCGACGAGTGCCTCCGCCTCAATCCGCTGATCGATCCCAGCGGCGTGACCGGCGGTATCGAGTGGTTCGACGGCCAGATGCGCAACGGCGACCGGATGCACTTCTCGGCCGTTGCCGCCGCGGTGGAGCGGGGCGCCGTCGCGGCGAACTATGTCGAGGCGGACGGGGCGCTCTGGCGCGGGGGAGACGTTGCCGGCGTGCGCGCCATCGATCGGCTGACCGGCGACGGGCTGGATATCCGTGCGCGCGTCGTGCTCAACGCGGCCGGCCCCTGGGCGCCCACCCTCAATGGCCGTCTCGCCGACGGCGCCTCCGCCGCGCTGTGTCCGCGTCTGTCGAAGGCGATGAACCTGGTGATCGACTCGCCGCTCCCGGGAACCCATGCCGTTGCGGGAGCCGCCCGCGGCCGGCTGTTCTTCGTCGCGCCGTGGCGGGAGGTGGCCATCGTCGGAACCAGCCACGACCGGTACCGTGGCGGCCCCGGCGCGCTTTCCCTCGATCGGGCCGAGATCGAGCGGTTCGTCGACGAAGTGCGTGAGGCGTTTCCGGCGCTGCCGCTCCGGATGGACGACGTCCGGCTCGTGCACCGCGGCCTGTTGCCGGCTGCGCGGGGCGGCGATGGCCTGCAACTGGCGACGGAGAGCGCGGTCGTCGACCACCGGCGCGACGCCATCCACGGGCTGGTCAGCCTGCTCGGCGTGCGCTACACGACGGCGCGCGACACGGCCGAACGGGCGGTCGACGCCGTTGTCGATCAGGTGGGGCGCACCGTCGATGCGTGCCGGACCGCGACGACCCCGCTCGCCGGCGGCGACATGCCGGACGTCGACGCGTTCGTGCGCGAAGCCGCCGCGGAGGGGGATGGCGAGCTGTCGACCGGCCTGCGCCGCCGCCTGGCCTGCACCTATGGCACGCGCTACCGTGCCCTGGCGGCTGAACTCGCGGCGTCGCCGGAGGCGCGCGCGCCGCTCGGCCCGACATGTGGCATAACCGCCGGTGAAGTGCGCCACGCCGTCCGCGAAGAGATGGCGGTGCGGCTCTCGGACGTCCTGCTGCGGAGAACGGAAGCCGGATCGGCGGGCGATCCGGGCGACGAAGCGGTCTTGACCGCCGCGCGAATCATGGCGGGCGAGCTGGGGTGGACGGAAACGCAGGTGGAGCAGGAAGTGGCGGACCTGCGGCGCGTCTATCAGCTTCCCGGCTGAGGGGAATCGATCGTTGCCTGCGCCCACCGCTCGAGCACCATCAGGCTGAAGAGCAGGTGGGCGTGGTTCTCGCGCCCGGCGGTGTGTTCGGCGATCCGGCCGGCGACCGCCCCCGGCTCGATCCAGCCGCGGCGGGCGAGCCGTTCCGGTGACAGCAGGTCGTGCATCAACGGCGCGAGCTCCCGCTTCAGCCAGTTCTTCATCGGGATGCTGAAGCCTTCCTTCGGCCGGCGCAGAATCGAAGCGGGCAGGCGATCCGCGAACGCGCGCTTCAGGATGAACTTCCGCTCCGCTCCCCGCACCTTCAGATGGCCCGGCATCGAGCACGCCAGCTCGATCACGTCGACGTCGAGGAACGGCGCGCGCGTTTCGAGCGACGCCGCCATGCTCATCCGGTCAACCTTCACCAGGATGTCGTCGGCCAGGTAGATTCGCAGGTCGGCATAGAGCTGCCGGTTCAGGAGGTCGTCGCCGCCGAACGCGCCCAGCGCGTCGCGCACCGGGCGATATGACTCCGCCCGGGAGAGGGCGTCGCGAAGTGCGGGCGTGTACAGGACGCGCTTCGTCTCGGGCGAAACATACGTCATCCAGCGGTAGTGTCCGATGTCGGCTGGCGCTTCCGCGATACCGGCGGTGAACCGCTTCAGCTTGTTCACCAGCCCCTTCTTCCGTTCGCGCGGCGGCAGATGCGCCGCCGCCGCGGCGATCGCGCGCAGGGCGCCGTTCGGCGCGACCGCTGCGAGCCGGCGCGCCAGGCGGTCCGCGGCGTAGGTGTCGTAACCGCCGAACAGCTCGTCCCCGCCGTCTCCCGAGAGGGCCACCGTCACATGCTCGCGCGCGATCGTCGAGACCAGATAGGTGGGGAAGAGCGAGACATCGGCGAAGGGTTCGTCCAGGTGGACGATCAACTGATCGAACAGTGCCGCGATGTCGGGTTCGACCGTTCCCTCGCGGTGATGCGTGCCGAAGCGCCCGGCGATCAACCGGGCATGCGGCAGTTCGTTGTAGCTGCCGTCGGCAAAGCCCATGCTGAAGGTGTTGACCGGACTGTTGCTCCGCTTCGCCGCCTCGCACATGCAGGCGACCACCGCGCTCGAGTCGATACCGCCCGAGAGGAATGCGCCGAGCGGGACGTCCGACATCATCTGGCGATCGACCGAGCGTTCGAGGGTCTCGCGCAGCGCCCCGGCCGCGTTGTCGTCGCTCCAGTCGCGCGGCGCGATCGCCGCGGCGTCCCAGTAGGGCGCGATCGTCAGGTCGCCCGCGTGCCAGGTGAGTGCGTGGGCGGCGGGTAGCCGCCGGATCGCCGCGAAGATGGTCCGGGGCGAAGGGACGTACTCGTAAGTCAGGAACTGATCCAGCGCCTCGAGGTCAACGTCGCGCGAGACGTCGGGGCAGGCGAGCAACGCCTTGATCTCGGAGGCGAGGACCAGGCCGTCCGGCGTCTCGGCGTAGTAGAGCGGCTTCTCGCCCGCCCGGTCGCGCGCCGCCCACAGGGTCTGGGTGCGAGCGTCCCAGAGCGCGATGGCGAACATGCCGTGGATCCGCTCCAGACAACCGTCTCCCCACGCCTCGTAGGCGTGCAGCACCGCTTCGATGTCGCTGCCGCTCCGGAAGCGGTGGCCGCGCTCCGCGAGGTCGGCGCGGAGTTCGGCATGGTTGTAGATCTCTCCGTTGCCGACGAGGTGGATCGTACCGTCCTCGTTGGTGAAGGGTTGCCCGCCCCCGTCGACGTCGATGATCGAGAGGCGGCGCATGCCGAGTCCGGCGCCCGGCAACGCGATCTGTCCCGCGTCGTCCGGCCCGCGGTGGCGCAGTGTCGCGACCATCGCGGCCAGACCGTCCGCCGGCGTGGGGCGCTCCGGGTCGCGGGCGACGATGCCGGCAATGCCGCACATGGAGTGGTGGCCGAGGAGGAAGGCGTCCGGAGGAAGAGGCTACAATGAATTCAGATTTCCCCGCCAACCGATGCTGACCGCCGTGCCGATGGACTACAACTCGACGGTGGCGATCCGTTGCATCTGCTCCGCCATCCTGCTTGGTGTGGTGCTCGGCCTCGCAGGCTGTGCGGCCCCGCCGGAGGAGGCCCCCTCGCCGGAGAGTTCGGCCGCGGAAACCGCGTTGCCGGAAGCGCCCGCGGCGGAAGAGTCCGTCGTGGAAGAGGCTGCGGCGGAAGCCGCGGAGAACGGGTCCGCGTCCGTCGCCGAAGCCGGGCCCGCCCGCGACCCGTTGCATCTGCGGGTCGCCTGGACGCGCGACGTGGGCGACGGCACGGACTTCGTCAGCCTGGGCGACCGGCTGCGGCTGATGGTGTACGACTCGCTCGACGGAGTCGGCGAGCGGTCGCTGCTGCCCGACACGGCCAGTTTCGCCAAACCGCTGATCGCGCCGTCCGGCGACACGGTCGTGTTCACGATGCGGCGGCAGGGTGTCGTCTATGCCGTCAACTGGGACGGCTCGGGACTGCGACGGGTCGCCGACGGATTCGGTCTCGACGTCTGGTCCGATCCGGCCGACGGAATCGAATGGGCCTACGTGGGCGTCGACGAGCGGTCGACCGATCCGCCTTCGTATCCGGCCGTCCGCCGTTACCGCCTGGACGATCCCGCCGTCAGCGAAACGGTCTGGGATGCGCAGCCGGTTTCGGGCGACAGCTTTCAGTTGTCGGGGGACGGACGGACCGCGGCGGCGCTCTTGCCCTGGCCCACGGCGGGCGTGATCGATTTCGCGGCGGGCGCCTGGCGGGCGCTGGGCGAGGGCTGCTGGACAGCCTTCTCGCCCGGCCGGGCGCCGCTCTGCTGGTTCTTCGACGGCGCCCACCGCAACGTGACGGTGGTCGACCTCGACGGGGAAGAGCGCTGGACGATACCGATGAACGACGATCCCCGGTTCGGTGGCTACGAGGTGTACCACCCGCGCTGGACGAACGATCCGCGCGCGATCGTGCTGACCGGGCCGTACTCGGTCGGAACGCGCGTCAACAAGATACGTGCCGGCGGCCGCCAGGTCGAAGTGCATGTCGGCATCCTCAACGAGTCCATGACGGCCGTGGAGTCGTGGCGGCAGGTGACCGAGAATGATGCCGCCGACTTCTATCCGGACGCCTGGATCGCGCCGGGAGGGTTGCCGCCGCCGCGGGGCGGCGCCGCGCCGGTGGCGGTCGCCGATCGCGCGCCGGACGCCGCCGCGGCCAACACGGTCGTGTCGGTGCGGGTCCGCGAGGATGTCCCGCTGCCGACGCCGCAATCGATCGCTCCGTACCGCGAGGGGCTATTGGCCATCGAGTACGACGTGGTGGAGGTGATTGAAGGCGACCTGGACGCGCCGGTCGTCGCCGTCGCGCACTGGGTCATTCGCGATGGGGAGACGTTGGCCGGCGCGGCGCGGCCGGGCGGAGAGACGTACCGTCTGACGCTTGCGCCGTACGATGCGCGGCCCGAGCTGGAAGGGAAGCGGCTGGTGATGGGCACGCAAGACCTGACCTTGCCCCTCTTCTTCGATACGGAGTCGGGCTTCTAGGACTGCCGTCATGCGCGTGCGATGGTTCGCGAGGCTCACCGCTGCGGCGATTGCCGCCGCCCCGGCGTGCGGGCCGCCGGCGGCGGATCTGGGCGATGTCGTTCCCCGGTTCCAGGAAACGGCCCGAACACTGGCGGCCAACGCGGAGGCGGAGGGACGGACGACCGTCCCCGGCCTCGACGACTGGCTGTTTTTCGGACCGGAGCTCCGCCACGTCTCGGTCGGGCCCTTCTGGGGGCCGGACGCGGCCGCCGTCAGCCGTGCGCGGGACCCGGAGGCGGCCGATCCGCTGGCCGCGATACTCGACTTCCGGGCGCAACTGCGCGATCTGGGTGTCGAGTTGATCGTCATGCCGGTGCCGGCGAAGAGCGTGATCTATCCCGATCAACTGGCTGCGGAGCTGTCGGCGCTGTCGGCGCCGCCACGCCTCGATCCGGACCACGTGGTGTTCTACACGTTGCTCCGGCAGCAGGGTGTGGAATTGCTCGATCTGACCGAGCGCTTCCTCCAGGTGCGGAACCATCCGCGGGGCCCCCTCTACTGCCTTCGTGATACCCACTGGTCGGGAGTCGGCGTCGCGGTCGCCAGCGCCCAGCTCGCCGGCGCGCTGTTGTCCCGGTCGTGGTATGGCGCGCCGCCGGGTGACGCGCCTCACATCGCGGACTGGCGTTCGGCGACGATCAACGGCGATCTCGAACGCGAGGCGGCGGACGGGGTGACCGGCGAGACGCTGCAGGTCCGGTCGATCGGCATTGCGGACGGGACGGACACGCGGGGGCCGCCGCCCGAACCGGACCCGAACAGCCCCGTCGTGCTGCTCGGCGACAGCCACAACCTGGTGTTCCACGCCGGCGACGACATGCACGCGACTGACGGCGGCCTGCCGGAACAGCTCGCCTTCGAGCTGGGCTTCCCGGTCGACGTGGTCGCGGTGCGGGGTTCCGCGTCGACCGCCGCGCGCGTGAACCTGTTGCGCCGCGCCCAGGCCGATCCCACGTACTGGGAGCGGAAGCGGATGGTGATCTGGGTCTTCTCGGTGCGCGAGTTCACCGAGGGCGACGGCTGGCCGCTTATTCCGATCCGGCCGGATCCTCCCGGCGATCCCGGATAACCCGGGCCGGGACGCCGGCCGCGATCGCGTACGGGGGAATGGACCCGCGCACTACCGCACCGGCGCCTATGATCGCGTCGCGTCCGACCGTGGCGCCGTCCGAGATGACGACGTGCGCCCCGAGCCAGACGTTGTCGTCCACCTCGATTCCCCGCGCGATCCGCGCCTGCTGCAACACGGGCACGTCGGTCCGGTCGTGAGCGTGGTCGCCGCCCACCAGGTAGGTGTAGGCGGCGACCAGGGCGTGCCGGCCGAGCCGGACGCGACCTCCCGAGAAGATCTCGCAGTTGAAGCCGATGTTGGCGTGATCGTCGATGACGATGTCGCCGTTCTTGCAGCTCAGGATCGTGCCGCGGCCTATGAAGACGCCGCCGCCGATGTCGATGCCGCGGTTGTCGGTTCCCTTTGCGTCGAGGCAGCAGTTGTCGTCGATCACGACGTCGTCGCCGATCCGGATCTTGTGCGGGTGCCGCAGGACGACGTTGACCCCGAAGGTCACGTTGCGCCCCACGCGCCCGAGCAATAGCGGGTAGAGCTTCGACCGGAGCAGCAGTCCGAGGGCTCCCGGCAGCGCGCTGATCGTGGTGACGATCAGCTCGTACTTGATGAGCGCCCAGAGTCCCGGGCGCCCGACGACAAGCGCTGCGTACCGAGCCGCCTTCGATCGCCCCGGCTCGAAGAGCTCCTCCTGGATATCCGTGATGCGGCCCGCCGATTCAGCGGCGGTGTCGGGTTCATTCCGTGTCGTCATTAATCTGGCGCACAGCTTATCCGTTTCGCTGGCCGGAGGTGGTCAGGCGCCCCGTCCGGGCGCCTCCGGCGCGTCCGGCGGCCGCCTGTACACTGCTTCGAGCGGGCCATGGTCTTCAGTTCCCACCTCTTCCTTCTCTACTTCCTGCCCGTTGCCCTGCTCGTCTACTACGCGCTGCCGCGCCGGGGCCGCCACCTCGCCCTTGCCCTCCTGAGTTACACGTTCTACGGCTGGGCCAATCCGCTGTTCGTGGTTCTGTTACTCGCATCAACCGTGGTGGACTTCGGGTGCGGCCTGGCGATCGGCGCCGCCGGCCGGGACGCCGCCGGCGCGCGCCGGCGGCGCCTGGCGGTCGCCGTTTCCGTCATCACCAACCTCTCGCTCCTCGGTTTCTTCAAGTACTTCAACTTCGGCGTCGACACGCTGAACGGGGTGGGGTCCGCGCTCGGCGCGGAGTGGTTGGGTCTCGACACGGCGCTTCGCGTCACCCTGCCCCTCGGCATCAGCTTCTACACGTTCCAGTCGATGAGCTACACGATCGATGTCGCGCGGGGTCATGCCGCGCCGCTCCGCAACTTCATCGACTTCGCCTGCTACGTGTCGCTGTTCCCCCAACTGGTCGCGGGGCCGATCATCCGGTTCGCCGAAATCGCGGATCAACTGGCGCAGCGCTCCCATACCGCCGCGAAGTTCGCGCGCGGCGTGGCGTTCGTCAGTCTCGGCCTCGCCAAGAAGGTGCTGCTCGCAAACCCGTGCGGGCGGATTGCCGATCTCGCGTTCGACGCCGGATCCGTCGCCACCCTCGATGCCTGGCTCGGCCTGGTCGCCTACGCCTTTCAGATCTACTTCGACTTCAGCGGCTACTCCGACATGGCGATCGGCCTCGGGCTGATGCTCGGCTTCGTCTTCCCGAAGAACTTCGACTCGCCGTACCGCGCGGAGTCGATCACGGAGTTCTGGCGCCGGTGGCACCTGTCGCTCTCTTCCTGGCTGCGCGACTATCTGTATGTGCCCCTGGGCGGCAGCCGGCGTGGGCCGCGACGCACCTACGTCAATCTCGCCGTCGTCATGCTGCTCGGCGGCCTCTGGCACGGCGCGGCCTGGACGTTCGTGTGCTGGGGCGCCATGCATGGCGCGCTGCTCGCGGCGGAGCGGTGGCGCGGCGGGTCGCTCTATGCGTTCCTGCCGGCGCCGATGCGCCGCGGCGCGACGTTCGGCCTGGTGCTGATGAGCTGGGTGCTGTTCCGGGCCGCGGACCTCGGCGACGCCGCCGGTTACTTCCGGAGTCTGGCGGGACTGACGCCGCCAACCGATCAGGCGCGGCTGCTCGGGCAGGTGATCACGGAGCCGTACTCGCTGCTCGCGCTGGCGTCCGCGGCGCTGGTCACGTGGGGTGCTCCACAGACCTGGGACTGGTCGCGCAACCTGACCGGGCCGAAGGCGGTGACGGCTGTCGGTCTGCTGCTCCTGGCGTGGGGCGTGCTCGCCACGCAGGCGCACAACCCCTTCATCTATTTCATCTTCTGAGATGGCCGCGACAACCGGAACCGACTTCGATCGCCTGCCGCGCGCCGAACGCGCCCGCATCGCCCAGGCGCGCGCCGAGGTGGGGCAGACCACGGTCGCGCCGGCCGTCGCGCGCCTCCTCGCCGCGGCGTTCATCGTGGCGCTGGCGACGCCGCATGTTGCGCAACTGCTGACGGATTCGGGCTTCTACCGGGTAGTGGGGGGTGGACGGGCGTCCCTGGCGGAAGCTCCGGTCGCCGATGGCCTTCCATTCCCGTCGATCCGAGCCGCCAACCGCGCGCTGCTGGCTCGCGCGACGGCGATCGAGGACGGACTCGCCGACGATTCCGTGATCGGCCGGCGCATCCGTCCCATCGTGCAGTCGGTAATGACCGCCGCGCTGGGCGCGGGCACGGCGCAGGTGGAAGTTGGCGACGGCGGCTGGCTCTTCTACCGGCCCGATCTGGATCACGTCACCGGGCCGGGGTTTCTCGATCCGCGCGTCCTGCGTCGCCGGGCGGCGGCCGGCGACACCCTCACCGCGGCGCGTGCGCCGGATCCGCGGCCCGCTCTCACAGCCCTCCACGCGCAACTGGCCCGGCGGGGGATCCTGCTGATCGTCGCGCCCACCCCGATCAAGCCGTCCGCCGATCCGGAACGTGTCGGGGGCGGCGCCGGTTTCGGCTCCCCGGTGGTGCCGAACCGCTCCTGGGCGGCATTCGTGAGCGATCTCCAGGCGGCGGGCGTCACCGTCTTCGACGCGTTCGCGAGTCTGGCCGCACTGCGGGCCGAAGGTGGGATGCCGCTCTATCTGGCAACCGACACCCACTGGCGGCCGGAGACCATGCAGCGCGTCGCCGTCGATCTCGCCCGGTTCATCGAGGCCGCGGTCACGCTCGGGCCGTCTCGCGAGACGCATGGCGCGCGCGCCGTCGACGTCACGAACGAGGGCGATACACTGCGCCTGCTGGAACTGGGGCCACGCCGAGGCCGGTACCTGCCGGAGACCGTCACGACGCGGCGGGTGGAAACGGCGGCCGGCGAACCGTGGCGGGCGTCCCCCGGCGCGGAAGTTTTGCTTCTGGGCGACAGTTTCACCAACGTCTATGCGTTGGACGCGCTCGGCTGGGGAGTCGCGGCGGGCCTCGCGGAGCAACTCGCCGTGGAGTTGCAGCGCCCGGTGGATCGGATCGCCCAGAACGACCAGGGCGCCATCGCGCCGCGCCGGCTGCTGGCGGCGGCGCTCGCCCGTGAGCCGGAACGCTTCGCCGAGACACGCGTCGTCGTCTACCAGTTCGCGGCGCGTGAACTCTCCCTGGGCGACTGGGCGATCGTCGATCTGCCCGCGCCCGGCGCGCCGCCGCCGGCCGGATCGACCGATTTCTGGGTTCCCGGCGCCGGCGCACGGGCCACCATCGAGGCGACGGTCGCCGCGGCCGGTTTCGTTCCGCGTCCCGGATCGGTGCCGTACCGCGATCACATCGTGGCGCTCCACCTGTCGGCAATCGACGTCATGGATGGCCCGGCGGCGGGCGCCGGGCGCGATGCCGTTGTCTACGTCCGCAGCATGATCGACAACGAACTGACCGCCGCCGCAGCCTGGCAGCCGGGCGATCGGGTGCGGCTCGCGCTCGAGCCGTGGGCCGGCGTCGCGCCCGATCTCGACGGTATCAACCGCGGTGAACTGAGCGATCCGACCCTGCTGCTCGTCGAACCGTGGTGGGGCGAGCCGTAACCGGTCTATTCTTCCCGCCGTGGCCCGGATCGTCGTCGTTACGTCCCATCCGCCCTTTGCCGCTGGCGGGCACCTGGTGATCGCGCAGGCGCTGGTCGATGCGCTCAATGCGCGCGACCACCGCGCGACGCTGCTGCTGACGCCGCAGAATCGCTTCGGTCGCCAGGGTGCGGCGTACCTTTCGAACTGGCTGACCGACGTGGGCGAGGCGGGCGGCGGCGAACCCGTGGACCAGGTGATCAGCTTCCGCTACCCCAGTTACGCGGTCCGGCACGCCCGCCATGTCTGCTGGCTGAATCACCGGATGCGCGAGTACTACGACGAATGGCCGCGGTTCAGCGCGTCGCTCTCGTGGCGCAACAGCCTGAAGGAGAGCGTGCGGCGCCGGCTGATCCACGCGGCGGACCACTACCTGCTCACGCGGAACGTCACCCGTGTCGTCGCCCAGTCGCGCACGATTCAGGACCGGCTGACCCGATGGGGAGGCATCCCGTCCGAGGTGGTGCATCCGCCCCCGTCCCCACGGGAGTACCGGTGCGACGGCTACGGCGACGAACTGCTGGTCGCCTCGCGCCTCACCCCGCTCAAGCGGATTCACCTGGTGCTTGACGCACTCGGCGAGCCGGCCGCGTCGTCCGTCCGCTGCGTCATCGTGGGCGACGGCGAAGAACGCGACGCGCTGGCGGCCCGGATCGACGCCGAGGGTCTGGCGTCCCGCGTCCGCCTGCTGGGGCATGTGAGCGACGCCGAGCTGGTCGACCTGCTGGCGACGTGCCGCGCCGTCTGCTTCCCGGCCGCACGGGAGGACTACGGCCTGGTGACGGTCGAGGCGTTCGCCTCCGGCAAGCCAGTGGTGACCTGTTCCGACAGCGGCGGACCGACGGAGCTGGTGGAGGACGGCGTCAACGGTTTCGTGGTCGACCCCGGCCCTCCGGCGCTGGCTTCGGCGATCGCGCGCCTGATGGACGATGCGTCGCTCGCCGAGCGGCTCGGCGCCGCGGCCCGGGAACGGGCCGCCTCGATCAGTTGGGACCGCGCCCTGGAGCGGCTGCTGCTGGTCTGAGCGGCAGGCGTGCGCCCGGTGTAGACTCGCAGCCGGATGGCGTACCACAGCACGCTTGAACGCCGCCTGGCCCGGAAGGCGACACGCGCGATCAAGGCGTTCGATCTGATCGAGCCGGACGATCGGATCATGGTGGGGCTCTCCGGCGGCAAGGACAGTTGGGCGCTGATGCAGTTGCTCGATGTCCTGCGCCAGCGGGCGCCGTTTCCCTTCTCGATCGTCGCCGTCAACGTCGACTCCGGGTACACCAACTACCGTCACGACGTGATCGCACGCGAGTGCGACGCGCGCGGCTGGGAGTACCGGATCGAGCACACCGGGATCGGCGACATCATGGACGACGTGCTCGACGCCGGCGACACACCCTGCTCGCTTTGCGCGCGGCTGCGCCGTGGCGTCCTGTACCGGATCGCCGCCGACGTGGGCGCGACGAAGATCGCGCTGGGCCACCACGCGGACGACTTCATCGAGACGCTGCTGCTCAACCTGCTGTTTGCCGGCTCCCTCAAGGCGATGCCGGCGCGTCTCGTCTCCGACGACCGGCGCCATGTCGTCATCCGCCCGCTGGTCTACATCGCGGAAGACGAGGCGCGGGCCTACACCCGCGAGCGCGGCCTGGAGGTTATCGGCTGCTGCTGTCCGGTGTGTGGCGACCTGAGCCTGAAGCGGCAGCGCGTGAAGCGCTGGCTCCTCGAGCTCGAGCGCGAACACCCGGGGGTGAAGAGCTCCGTCCTGAAGGCGCTCGGCAACGTCGCGCCGCGTCATCTGCTGGACACGCGGCTCAATCCGCCGGCCGAGTTGCGCGCCGACCCCGCAGTGAAGACGGCGCTGGCGGAATGCGCGCCGTAGTCCAGCGCGTCCGCCGCGCCGCGGTGACGGTCGAGGGGCGCGTGGCGGGCACCATCGGTCCCGGTCTTGTCGTTCTGTTGGGCGTCGGCCGGTCGGACGGCGATCACGACGCCGACTGGATGGCGGACAAGGTAGCGGGTCTGCGGATCTTCGCCGACGCCGCCGGTCAGATGAACCGGTCCGTGGCGGAGGCGGAGGGAGCGCTGCTGGTCGTTTCGCAGTTCACCCTCTTCGGCGACTGCCGTCGCGGCCGCCGTCCGTCGTATGTCGCCGCGGCGGAACCGGAAGAGGCGCGCAGGCTCTATCTGGCGGTCGTGGATCGCCTGCGCCGAGCGGGGTATACGGTCGAGACGGGGGAGTTCGGCGCGATGATGGATGTCGAACTGGTGAACGACGGCCCGGTGACGCTGCTGATCGATAGCGAGCGGACCTTCTAGAATCACGCGATGCGATCTCCCTCAGGCTTGACTCACCGATTCGCGGCGATTGCCGCCGCACTCTTCTTCGTCGTATCCGCCGCGCCCGCCGGCGCGCAGCAACGGCCACTCGTCACCGAAGATCCGGAGTCGATCGGCGCCGGCCTGATCCTGGTCGAGGCGGGAATCGACTACCTGCGCGATCAACCGTTCCCGGTTTCCGGCCTCACCGGCCATTTCCGGAGCACGCCGGTGCTCGGCATCAGCATCGGCGTCAGCTCTATCGCAGAAGTGCAGATAGACGGCATCTCGTTCGCCAACCTCCAGATTACCGACCGCAGGCTGGCGCCCCTGTCGCATCAGTTGCGCATCACGGGCGATACGACCGGAAGCTGGACGGACACGTCGATCGGCGCCAAGACACGGCTTCTGGCCGAGGGCGCGCGCCGCCCCGGGATCGCACTTCGCTTCGCCACGAAACTGCCCAACGCAAGCAACGAGGAGGGGCTAGGTCTCGACACGATCGACTTCTATAACTCCCTGCTCGTAGGCAAGACGATGGGTTCGATGCGGGTGGTCGCCAATGTGGGTCTGGGCATCCTGAGCGATCCGACGCGGGGCGACCGTCAAAACGACGTGCTCACGTATGGCGTGTCGTTCGCGCGGGCGTTCGCGGAAGGGGCCGAGGTGGTGGCGGAGGTGGCGGGCCGCCGGAATACGCGGACCGGCACGCCACCGCCGGGTACCGACAGCTCCGGTTTCGCCCGGTTCGGCGCCCGCTTCACGCGCGGTACGGTCCGGCTGGACGCGGCGCTGGTGAGCGGCCTCACCGTCCGGGACGCCAGCCTGGGCGTGACGGCCGGTCTCACCTGGGTCTTCCACGGCGTCGATGTGCCGTGAGTAGCTCCACCCCCGTCCCGTACGTCAAGGGGGATGCCTACGGCAACGACTTCCTCCTGGTAGACGGCGGCGCGCTGGGCGGCGCGACGGGCGAAGCGCTCGCGGATCTGGCGCGCGCCTTGTGCGATCGCCGGACCGGCGTCGGCGCGGACGGCCTGATCGCGTGGCGACCGAACCCCGGAGGCGCGTCGATGGAGCTTCGCAACGCGGACGGCAGCCCCGCCGAGGTGTCGGGCAACGGTGTGCGCTGCCTGGCGGCGCTGCTGATGGAGCGGCGTGCCGCCGCTGGCGCTCCGGCGGACGATCCGCTGACGATCAATACCGCGGGTGGCGTCAAGGTGCTGACGCTGCTCGACGCCGCGCCGCCCCGCTACACCTTTCGGGCCCATATGGGGGCGCCCGCCGGCCTGACGGAGGAGATCCTGACCGTCGCAGGGGAGACGGTCCGGGTGGTCATCCTGTCAGTCGGAAACCCGCAGTGCGTGCTCCTGCTTCCCTCCGTGGCGGAGGCGGAGCGGCGCCTGGCCCAGCTCGGTCCGGCCCTTGCCACGCACGAGCGCTTCCCGGAGGGGACCAACGTGGAGCTTGCGGTGGTCGAGCGCCCCGACCGGGTCCGCATCGTGATCTGGGAGCGCGGGGTGGGGCCCACCGCGGCCTCCGGCACCGGCGCCTGCGCATCGGCGGTTGCCGCGGCCCGCTACGGCGGGGCCGCCCGGAGCGTGGAAGTCGTATCTCCCGGGGGAACGCAATGGGTGGAATGGAACGACACCGGGATCCATCTGACGGGCTGGGCGCAACTGGTGGAGCGCGGCGAATGGACGCCCGGCGGGCGCCTCGCCGCTCTCGATGCCACGCGGGGTTTCACCACGGGCTGTTAACCAGGGAGAAACGGTCGATGATGTACGATGGTCGTCCGTTGCGGCACAGATCTTGCAGACCGGTGTCGCATGCGGAATCTGGCGTCGCACGACCGGCCGCGCGAAAAGCTGCAGCGTCTCGGCGCCACGGCGCTTGGCGACAACGAGTTGCTGGCGGCGGTGATCGGTCACGGATCCCATCACGAGAGTGCGCTCGACATCGCCAATCGCCTGCTCACGCAGGCGGGAGGGCTGCACGGTCTGGCGAAGTCGCTGGACACGCAGTTGCTCGGGGTTACCGGCGTGGGGCCGGCGATCTCGGTTCGCGTCCTCGCGGCGATCGAACTTGGGCGACGCACGCTGGCGACCCCCGAAGAGAGGGTTCAGCTCTGCGGGCCGCGCGATGTCGCGCGTTACCTGCTGCCGCGTTTCGGCACGCGCGCGGTGGAGCAGTTCGGCGTCGTGCTGCTCGATGCGCGTCACCGGGTGTTGCGGACGGTAGTCCTCTCGGTTGGGACCGTCGATGCGAGCGTGGTGCATCCGCGGGACGTGTTTCGCGTGGCCGCGGCGGCCGGGGCGACGGTGATCGTGCTGTTTCACAACCATCCGTCGGGGGATCCGACGCCGAGCGAGGATGACATGGCGCTGACCGCACGGCTGATCGAAGCGGGAGAGCTGATGGGCATCGAGGTGCTGGATCACATCGTCCTGGCCGACTCGAGCTACTTCAGTTTCCGGGAGGGAGGGCGGCTGTAGTCCTGGTCCCGAACGATGGCGAGGATCCTGTATCTCGACTGTTTCTCCGGCGCCGCGGGCGACATGATCGCCGGCGCGCTGATTGATGTCGGCGTGCCCTTCGAAGAGCTGGCGCGCATCGTCGACTCCCTCGGGATCGAGGGGGCTCGCATTTCACACGACCGCGTTGATCGGAGCGGTATCGGCGCCGCCAAGTTCCGTGTCGAAACCGGAAGTCACGATCACAGCCACAGCCACAGCCACAGCCACGGGGACGCTCACGTTCACGAACATAGCCACAGTCACGGGGACGCTCACGCTCACGGCGACGAGCATCATCACCATCACCGCAGTCTCAGCCAGATACTCCGAATCGTCGAGGCGTCGTCGCTGTCGTCGGCCGGCAAGGAGCGCGCCGCCCGCCTGTTCCGGCGGCTGGCGGAAGTGGAGGCGGCGATCCACCGGATGCCGGTCGAAGACGTGCACCTGCACGAGGTGGGAGCGGTCGACTCGATCGTCGACATCGTCAGCGCGGTCCGGGCGCTGGAGTGGCTGGCGCCGGCCCGGGTCGTGGCATCGCCTCTCAACGTCGGTTCAGGCACCGTGAAATGTGCCCATGGCGAGATGCCGGTGCCTGCTCCCGCGACAGCGTCCCTGCTGGCCGGCGTACCGACGTACGCGGCGGGAGCGCCGGTAGAGCTGACGACCCCGACGGGCGCGTTGATCGTCACGGAGTATGCGGATGCGTTCGGGCCGATGCCGCCGATGCGGGTGGATCGGATTGGCTACGGTGCGGGAGACCGCGACCTGTCGGGGCGGCCCAACGTGCTGCGGGCGCTGGTGGGCGAGTCGGCGTCGGAGGAGGAATGCGCCGAGCCCGCTACCGGAACGCTGGCTGCTCCGGACGCGGAAGGACTCGAGCGGGTGGTCGTCCTCGAGTGTCAGATCGACGACATGAATCCGCAGCTCTACGGCGTATTGATGGATCGCCTGATCGACGCGGGCGCACTCGACGTCTTCTACGCGCCCATCCAGATGAAGAAGAACCGGCCCGGCACGCTGGTTACGGTGATCGCGTCGCCGTCACGGCGCAGCGCACTCGCCGGCATCCTCTTCGCGGAGTCGACGACGATTGGCGTGCGCGTGACCGGGACCGTGCGGGAACGTCTGGAGCGCGAAAGCGTGACGGTCGACACCCCCCTTGGCGTCGTGCGCGTCAAGGTGGCAAGGCGTCGGGGCGAAGTGCTGAACGCCGCCCCCGAGTTCGAGGATTGCGTTCGCATCGCGGCGGAGCACGGCCTTGCCGTCAAGGACGTGCAGGCCATCGCCGTCAAGGCGTGGCTGGACCGCGCGCCGGTGGAGTGACCACGATGTCCCGGTATTACCTGACGACTGCGATCGATTACGTGAACTCGCGCCCCCACTTGGGGACCGCCTACGAGAAGATCGCGGCCGACGTCATCGCGCGCTACAAGCGCCTCTGCGGCATCGACACCCGCTTCCTGATGGGCAATGACGAGCATTCGCAGAATGTCTTTCAGCGCGCAAGCGAGCTCGACGAGGATCCGATCGCGTTCTGCGACCGGATGGAGACGGTCTTCCGTGACGTCTGGAAGCGGCTGGACATCTCGTTCGACGACTTCATCCGGACCACGGAAGAGCGCCACCGGGCCGGCGTCACCACGCTGGTTTCGCGAATGGCCGAGGCGGGCGACATCTACGATGGAGTCTACGAGGGGTGGTACTGCGTCTCGTGCGAGGCGTTCAAGCAGGAAAAGGACCTCGACGACGGGAAATGTCCGATCCACCAGAAGCGGCCCGAGTGGATCAGGGAGAAGAACTACTTCTTCCGTCTCTCGAAGTACCGGGACCGCCTGCTGGAGCACTACGAACGGCATCCGGCGTTCCTTGAACCGGAAATCCGACGCAACGAGATGCTCCGCCTGCTCGAGGCGGGACTCGACGACATTTCGATGAGCCGGACCGGGCAGGCGTGGGGGATTCCCGTCCCGTCGGACCCGGACAGCGTCATCTACGTCTGGGTCGACGCCCTGATCAACTACATCTCGGGCGCCGGCTACGGCACGGACGACGCGCTGTTCGACGCGTGGTGGCCCGCTGACCTCCATGTGATCGGCAAAGACATCACCCGCTTCCACTGCGTGGTCTGGCCGGCAATGCTGATGAGCGCCGGCGTCGCGCTGCCCCGCCAGGTATTCGGCCACGGCTGGGTCCATTGGCAGGGCCAGAAGATGAGCAAGTCGCTCGGCACGGTGGTGGATCCCCTGGAGGCGGCCGACCGCCTCGGCCCCGATCCGCTTCGGCTCTATCTCATGAAGGAGATTGCGTTCGGCGCCGACGGAGACTTCACCTGGGACCGCTTCGAGGAGCGCTACAACGTCGACCTGGCGAACAACTACGGCAACCTCGTCTCGCGTCTCGCCTCGATGGGGAAGCGCTACCGCGGGAGCAGGCTCGTCGCCCCCGCGAGCGGACCGGGTCCGCTGGCGGAGGCGGCGGCGCGAGCCGTGGCGTCGTACCGTGAGGCGATGGACGGTTACGCGCTCAACCGGGGGACGGTGGCCGCCTTCGGCCTGATCGACGCCGCGAACGCCTACATCACGCGGGAGGAGCCGTGGGTAGCGGCGCGCGATCCCGAGCGGGCGGCGGATCTGGACCGTCAGCTCTGGGACGTGAGCGAAGCGGTCCGGATCGCATCAGTCCTTCTGACGCCCGTCATGCCGCAGTCGTGCGCCGAGGTGCTTGCCCGGGTCGGTTCGCCCGTTCCGGAGGCAGGACTTCGGTTCGACCGGGACGCCGGGTGGACGAGCTCGCCGGGCATGGAGCGCAGGCTCGGCGAGGGGGCGCCGCTCTGGCCACGGCTCGAACCCGCGAAGGCGGACGCAACCGCCAGCAAGCCGAAGGCGGCAAACAAGCCGAAGGCAGCAAAGGAGCAACCGAAGATGAACACGACAGACCGGCCGGCGGACGAGGCGCCGAAGATGGAAGCACCGGGTGCCGACGCAGCACCCGAGACACCACAGATCACGATCGACGATTTCCTGAAGGTGGACCTTCGGATAGGGCGCGTGGTCACGGCCGAGCCGGTACCCAAGTCGCGCAAGCTGATCCGTCTGGAAATTGACGATGGCCGCGGTGTCCGCCAGGTGCTGGGCGGACTGGCGAAGTCGTACGAGCCGGCGGCCCTCGTCGGCCGCCATGTCGTCTTCATTGCGAACCTGCGGCCGGCGAAGCTTGCGGGCCTCGAGTCGAACGGCATGGTGCTCGCCGCGCTCGACGCCGCCGGAGAGGCGGTGCTGCTGACGGTAGAGGATCCGGCCCGCGCGCCTGCCGGATCGGCGGTCCGCTGATCGGCCCGCGATGATCGATTCACACTGCCACCTCGCGGACGAACAGTTCGAGGCGGACCTCGACGCGGTCGTTGCCCGTGCCCGGAACGCCGGCGTCGCCGGCGCCCTCACCATTCTCGACGCGACGAGCGGCGCGGAGGCGGTGCGCGCCGGCCGTGTCGCGGCAGCCTGGCCGGCGGTCCGTTTCGCGGTCGGTGTTCACCCCCATCAGGCCGGCGCGTTCATCGACGACCCTGATGACGTGGTTCCACTCGTCCGGGAGGCTTACGCCGCGCGCCGCGGCGCCGTGGCGATAGGCGAGATCGGGCTCGACTATCACTACGATTTCGCCCCCCGCGCTACCCAGATCGACGTGTTCCGCCGGCAGATCGCCCTGGCGCGCGAAGTGCGGCGACCGGTGGTGATCCATACGCGCGAGGCGGACGACGACACGATCGACGCCTTGCGGGGCGAGGGCAGCGGCGATGTGACCGGCGTCTTCCACTGCTTCACCGGGGATGCCGCCCTGGCCCGGCGCGCCCTTGATCTCGGCTTCCATGTGTCGTTCTCCGGTATCGTGACGTTCCGGAGCGCCGGCGCAATCCGGGAGGCGGCGGCGATCGTCCCGCACGATCGATTGCTGATCGAAACGGACAGCCCGTACCTGGCGCCGGTGCCGTTCCGCGGGAAGCGCAACGAGCCGGCGCGCGTCGCACGCGTCCTCGAAGCGGTGGCCGAAGTGCGCGGCGCCGGCATCGAGGAGACGGCCGAGGCAACCAGCCTGACGTATGCCCGGCTGTTCGCTGCACCGTGCGCCTAAACGCTTGGCGCATTGACGCTTGGCGCGCATATATGGTGTGATTCCCCGTCGCGTGTCTACCTTGCTCAATACCTCACCCCCAGCTGACCTGATTCAGCTTTTTGAGCCGATCCGCGACGATCTGGCGGCGGTCGAGGCGGCCTATACGACGCACATTGCGTCGACGGTGCACCCACTGCCCGAGATGGCCGAATACATCCAGCAGAGCGGCGGCAAGCGGGTTCGCCCCGCGGTCCTGCTGATGGCGTCGCGTCTATGCGGCTATCAGGGGGAGTGGGCGGTCACCTATGCGTCGGTCGTGGAGTACATCCACACCGCGACGCTGGTGCACGACGACATCATCGACGAGTCGGACGTGCGCCGCGGCCGCCTGGCCGTTCACTCGCGGTGGCGGAACGACATCACCGTCCTGCTGGGTGACTACCTCTACATCAAGTCGATGGAGATGGCGCTCACCTACCACTCGATAGACGTGGTCAGGCTCCTGTGCGACGTGACGCGCCGGATGATCGAGGGTGAGTTCTACCAGTTGGCGAAGGCGGGTGACGCCGATATCTCCGAGTCGGAATACTTCGACATCATCGAACGGAAGACGGCGTACCTCTTCGGTGGGTCGGCCGAGATCGGCGGCCGGCTGGCCGACGCGACGCCGGAGCAGTGCGCGGCGCTGCGTGACTATGGCTTCAATCTCGGGATCGCGTTTCAGCTTGTCGACGATCTGCTGGACTTCACCGCCGATCGCGACGCGCTCGGCAAGCCGGTCGGCGGCGACCTGCGCGACGGCAAGCTGACGCTCCCCGCGATCTATCTGATGGAGCAGGAGGGGAAGGGGAGTCGCGCCGACGCCATTGTCCGCGCCACGATCGAGACCCGCGCGATCGACGAGGCGTCCTGGGACGAACTGACCGCACTCCTTCGCGCGCGCGGCGCAATCGACTATGCCTACGACCGGGCCGTCGCGTATGCGGAGGCGGCGAAGGCGGCGCTCGCTCGTTTCGCGCCCTCGCCGGAGCGCGACGCGCTCGCCGCGCTGCCCGACTTCGTCCTCGCCCGCGACCATTGATCCCGTCCCGCGGGCGCGTGAGCCGGAGGTGAGCGTCAATGCCACCTGATGCCGCGCCGGAGCCCGTCACCGCTGCCGCGCGCCGGCGATCCGAGCAGGTCCGCCGCGAGCTGACCGAGCACAACCACCGCTACTACGTCCTCGACGAACCGTCGATCAGCGACGCCGAGTACGACGCGCTGCTTCGCGAGCTGCAGCAGCTCGAAACGGAACATCCCGAGCTCGCCACGGCCGATTCGCCCACGCGGCGGGTCGGAGGCGCCGCGCGCGAAGGCGTGGAGAAGGCGCGCCACTCATCGGAAATGCTCAGTCTCGACAACGCCTTCGACGAGGCGGAGCTGCGCGACTTCGACCGGCGGGCGCGCGAGCTGGCGGGCCTCGAGGAACTCGACTACGTCGGTGAGCTGAAGTTGGACGGTGTCTCGATGGCGGCCCGGTACGTCGATGGCCGGCTCGAGCTGGCGCTGACCCGCGGGGATGGCGAGACGGGCGAAGTGATCACGCCCAACGCCCGCACCCTGCGCAGCCTGCCGCTGTCGGTGGGCGGGGCCGCGCTCCACGGGGCCGGGGTGCCCGGCGCGTTCGAGGTGCGGGGCGAGGTCGTGATGCCCAGGCTGGCGTTCGACGAGCTGAACCGGCGGCAACTCGCGGCTGACGAGAAGACGTTCGCCAATCCCCGCAACGCGGCGGCGGGGTCGCTGCGGATGCTCGACGCGAGCGTCACGGCGTCGCGCCGGCTCGACTTCTATCCCTACCTGCTGCTCGACGCGGCCGGCCGGCCGCTATTCGACTCGCACTGGGCGTCGCTCGAGGCCCTCGCCGCCCTCCGCTTCAAGGTCAATCGACATCGTGCGCGCCTCCGCGGCATCGAGCAGTTGCTTGCCTTTCGCGACGAGTGGATCGCGAAGCGCGACACGCTGGCCTACGAGATCGACGGCCTCGTATTCAAGGTGGACGACACGGCGCTGCAGGCCCGCCTGGGCGCGACGTCGAAATCGCCCCGCTGGGCCATTGCCTGCAAGCCGAAGGCGCAACAGGCGGAGACGGTCGTCGAGGATATCGACGTGCAGGTGGGACGAACCGGCGCGGTCACGCCGCGCGCGCGGCTCCGGCCGGTCGTCGTCGGCGGTGTCACCGTGTCACGCGCCACGCTTCACAATCAGGACGAGATCGCCCGACTCGGGCTGCAGATCGGCGACCGTGTGCTCATCGAACGGAGCGGGGACGTCATCCCGAAGGTGGTCCGCGTCGTCAGCGAAGGACCGAAGCGGACGCGGTTCGAGATGCCGGCCGTCTGCCCGGCCTGTGATTCGCCGGTGGAACGGCAAGCCGACGAGGTGGTGGCGCGCTGCAACAACGTCAGTTGCCGGGCTCGGCTGAAGGAATCGATCCTGCATTTCGCGCGGCGTACCGCGATGGACATCGACGGCCTCGGCGACTGGCTCGTCAACGCCCTGGTGGACGGGAACCTCGTGGATGACGTCGCGGATCTCTACGGCCTGACCGTCGAGCGACTGGCCGACCTCACCAACGAGACGGAGATTGGAAACGACACGGCCGTCAAGCTGATCGAGGAGATCGCTCGATCGAAGTCCCAGTTGAATCTCGGAGAGCTGATCGCCGCGTTTGGCATTGATGGTGTGGGCGGACAGAAAGCGACCGCGCTCGCGCATCACTTCCCGAATCTGGAGCGAGTTTTGGCAGCTTCCGCCGAACAACTCGCCACGGTCAAGGGAATCGGTCCGAAACGGGCGGCCACGATCCGCGAGTTCTTCGATGCGCCGCACGTGCGGCGTCTTGTCCAGGAATGTCGGCTCGCAGGGTTGCCCTGCGAGCTCGATCCAGCCGCGGCGATACCTTCTGAGCCAACGGGAGAGGTGGCCAGGGCTTCGCTCGAGGGTAGCGGGGAAGAGGTGGTGGCGTACGAGAAGAGGCTGCGCCACCTCGTGGTCGGGCTCGCGAAGCATGTGACTGGTTTGGGTGACAAGGTAGCGGGCCGGCTGGTCGACAACGGGTTGGTGCGGTCCCCGCAGGACCTGTACGGGCTAAGCACCGATCAGCTCGCGCGCATCCCCGTTGGGATCCGGCTTGGCCACGAGTCGGCCAGGAAGATCCGAGTGAGCCTCGATCGATCGAAGCGCGCGCCGTTGGGCCGTCTTGTGTTCGGTCTTGGCATACGCCATGTCGGAGAACGGACGGCAGTGCTGCTCGCGGAGCACTTCGGAAGTCTGGACGGAATCGCGTCAGCTTCGGCCGAAGACCTTCAGGATATGGAGGAAGTCGGACCGCACATCGCTGAATCGATCCAGAAGTTCTTCGTCCTGAGCGTGAACCAGCGCCTGATCGAGAGGCTGCGAAACCACGGGCTCCAGTTTGAGCAGGCACAACAAGACGCATCTCAAGAGCACCCGCTTTCTGGCAGGACCTTCGTCCTCACCGGCACGCTGCCGACGCTCACCCGCGACGAGGCGAAGCGGCTGATCGTCACGGCGGGCGGCAAGGTGACGGGGTCGGTAAGCGCGAAGACCGACTACGTGGTCGCTGGCGAGAGTGCCGGCTCGAAGCTGCGGAAGGCGCAGTCCCTTGACGTCGAGATCCTCGACGAGTCGGCCCTCCGTACCCTTCTGTCCGCTGAGCCCTGACGCGAGGATTCGCAGTGGTTGCGTACCTGCCTGCGGGCGCGTATGGTAGTCGAGTACCCGTACGCTCGGCGTTTGCGCCGCGTGCCCGCAAGGGCGCGCCTGCTGGAGGAGCAGATGACGATCTTCGGCCGCCGGCTGTTTCCCGGGTGTCACCTGCTGCTGTTGCTGGGGGTTGCCCTGCAACCCGCGACAGGTGTGGCCGCCGCCAGCGATACGCCCCTGATCGAGGCGGTCAAGGCGGAAGATGCCGCGGCCGTCCAGAGGCTGCTCGGGGCGTCCGCCGACGCCAACGCTGCCGCGCCCGACGGGGCGACGGCGCTCCATTGGGCCGTCTACCGTGACATTGTCCCGCTGGCCGGTCTGCTCATCGATGCCGGCGCCGCGGTCGACGCGGCAAACGACTATGGCGTGACGCCGCTCGCCCTCGCCTGCGAGAACGGCTCCGCGCCGATGGTGGCCCGGCTGCTCGACGCCGGGGCGAATCCGAACCTGGCCCGGATGACCGGAGAGACGCCGTTGATGACCTGCGCCCGGACCGGTCGCCTGGAGGCGGTCGGTGCATTGATTGCGGCTGGCGCCGACCCGAACGCCGCCGAGACGGCCCGGGGCCAGACGGCGTTGATGTGGGCGGCGGGTGAGGCGCACACCGAGGTGGTGCGGGCGCTGATCGACGCCGGTGCGGATGTTCACGTTCGTTCGCGGGGCGGGTTCACGCCGCTGCTCATTGCCGCGCGCGCCGACGCGCCGGCGCTGGCCGGGCTGTTGATGGATGCGGGCGCCGACGTCAACGCCGCCTCGCCCGACGGCGTGACGCCGCTCGTCGTCGCGACGCTCCGCGGCCACGCCAGCCTGGCGATCAGCCTCCTCAAGCACGGAGCCGACCCGAACGCTGCCGCGCCGGGCTACACCGCGCTCCATTGGGCTGCCGGTTCGTGGCACACGGAATTGACGGGAGACCTGCGCGGCATCGCCGTCGAGCGCGACGCCGAATGGGCGTCGCTCAACGGTGTTCGCGCCGGCCGGCTGCTGCTGGTCGAGGCGCTCCTCGCGCATGGCGCCGATCCGAACGCCCGTCTCGCGGAGCATCCACCGCAGTTCGGCTTCGCCAGCCAGCGTTTCCGGGTCAGCCTGACCGGCGCAACTCCGTTCCTGCTGGCCTCGATGGACGCCAATGTCGAGGTGATGCGGGCGCTCGTCGACGCCGGCGCCGACACGACACTGGCCACCGAAGAGGGAACGACGCCGCTGATGGTGGCTGCGGGTCTCGGCCAGGTACCGGCGGAGACACGGGTGAGGGAGGCTGAATCCATTGTGGCGGTGGAGTACCTGCTCGAACTGGGCGCCGATGTCTACGCGACGAACGCCATCGGGCGTTCGGCGCTTCATGGCGCCGCTCACATCCGATCGGACACGCTGGTGCAGATGCTGTTCGACCATGGCGCCCAGGTGAACGTGGCGGACGTGCGGGGAATCACGCCGCTGATGATTGCCGAGGGGGGTGGCCACATCCTGCTGCCCGGCCTTGGCGGCGGCAGCACTGCCGACCTGTTGCGGGCGCTCGGCAGCGACGCGGTCGACCGCAACAGTTTCATCGACAGTTACCGGCAGGGGCCCATCCGCTAGGCTCCTGAGGCGGAACCGGCTGGAGGGGAAGTGTCGAGAGCATCGGGTGGCATCGCACGAATCGCGCTGATCGCCACGCTCGCCTGGGTGGCGGGCCCTGCCGCGGCGCGTGCGCAGGCGCCGGACGACGGGGCGGCGACGTACCGGCAGGTACTCGATCGCTACTGCGCCGGTTGTCACAACGAGCGGCTCCGGAGCGGCAACCTGGCTCTCGACCGGAACTCCGTCGACATCACCAGCATCGGCGACGGTGGCGACGTCTGGGAGAAGGTGCTGCAGAAGCTGCAGACCCAGGCGATGCCGCCGCCCGGGCGTCCCCGGCCCGATGCGGAGACCTACCACGCTTTCGCCGGGTGGCTTGAATCGTCACTCGACGCGGTCGCGTCGGCCAGCCCGAACCCGGGACGGCCGACGATCCATCGGCTGAACCGGCTGGAGTACGCCAACGCCATCCGTGATCTGCTCGGTCTCGAAGTGGACACCGACATCCTCCTGCCGGCCGACGATCTCGCTTTCGGCTTCGATAACAACGCCGACATCCTCACCGTCTCGCCCGGCCTCCTCGAGCGCTACCTGTCGGCGGCGCGGAAGGTGAGCCGCCTCGCCGTCGGCGATCTCGCCATCGGATCCGACGTGGTTCGCTACCCGGTTTCGACGCTCCTCGAGCAGCGCGAACGAATGGGCGATGACCTGCCTTTCGGGTCGCGTGGCGGTGCGGCGATCAGTCACCACTTCCCGCTCGACGGCGAGTACGTCATCCGGCTGGCGCTCCGGGACGGCCGCCGCGCGCCGCAGGTCGATGTCCGGATCGACGGCGCGCGGGTCGCGCTGCTGTCCGTCGATCCGGATGCCGAGACTGAAACGTCGGAGACTCCGCTCAGCGTGCGCGTGCCGGTGCCGGCCGGAACGCATGTCGTGAGCGTCGCCTTCCCGCAGCGGACGTTTACGCCGGAAGGGGTGGCGCCGAGCCGGTTGCCGATCTGGACGTTCAGCACGGGCCGGGGTTACGTGCAGGAGGTGGGTCTCGACAGTCTGCAGATCGAGGGGCCCTTCAATCCGGACCGCGTCGGCGCCGGCGAGGGTGGCCTGGGGGATGCCGCCGCACGCGCCAGGATCTTCGTCTGCACGCCGGCGACCGAGGCGGACGAAGCGCCGTGCGCGAACGAGATCCTCGCGGCGCTCGCGCGCCGCGCCTTCCGCCGGCCGGTCACCGACGCGGATGTGGAGATCCTCGAGGGCTTCTACCGCGACGGCCGCTCCGCCGGGAGCTTCGACACCGGAATCCAGCGTGCGCTCGAGGCCCTGCTGGTGGATCCCGAGTTCCTCTTCCGGATCGAGAGCGATCCCGAGGGGGTCGACCCCGGCGCACCGTATCGGTTGAGTGACATCGAGCTGGCGTCGCGCCTCGCCTTCTTCCTGTGGAGCACCATCCCGGACGACGAGTTGCTGTCGGTGGCCGAAGCGGGCCGGCTCTCCGACCCCGAGGAACTTGAACGGCAGGTGCGTCGGATGCTGGTCGACGACCGCGCGTCGGTGCTCGTCGACAGCTTCGCCGCGCAGTGGCTTCACCTCCGGCGGATGCGCTCGGTCACGCCCGACGTCCTGGCTTTTCCGGAGTTCGAGGACAACCTGCGCGAGGCGTTTGTCCGGGAGACGGAGTTGCTGATCGAGGACCAGATGCGGGAGGACCGCAGCGTAGTCGACCTGCTGACCGCCGACTACACGTTCGTGAACGAGCGGCTGGCGCGGCACTACGGCATCCCGGGCGTCTACGGCTCGCGGTTCCGGCGGGTGGCGCTGCCGGACGACACGCGCCGCGGCCTGCTGGGACATGGCAGCATCCTGACCGTCACGTCGCTCGCCACGCGCACGTCTCCCGTGGTGCGCGGCAAGTGGGTGCTGGAGAACATCCTCGGCACGCCGCCGCCTCCGCCTCCGCCCGACGTGCCGGAGCTGGAGGAGCGTGAGGACGACGGCGCCGTCCGGTCGTTGCGCCAGCGCCTGGAAGAGCATCGGGCCAATCCGGTCTGCGCCAACTGTCACGCCCGAATGGATCCGATCGGCTTCGCGCTCGAGGGATTCGACGCGATAGGCAGGCACCGCATGGCGGATGCCAACGGGACGCCGATCGACACTTCCGGAACGCTGCCGGACGGCAGGGTCTTTGATGGCCTGCCGGATTTGCGCGACGTGCTGTTCGAACGGCGGACGGAGTTCGTCGCGACCGTGACCGAGAAGCTTCTGACGTATGCTTTGGGGCGGGGGATCGAGCATTACGACCGGCCCGCCATCCGTGCGATAGCGCGCGAGGCCGAGGCGAGCGACTACCGCTGGTCGTCGCTCATATTGGGCGTCGTGAAGAGTGTGCCGTTTCAGATGAGGAGAGCGGAATCATGATGATCACGAAGCAGGCGCTCCCGCGGCGGACGGTGCTTCGCGGCCTGGGGACCGCAATCGCGTTGCCGTTGCTTGACGGCATGGTGCCGGCCCTCACCGCGCTCCGCCGGACGGCGGCGGCGCCGAAGCCGCGCCTGGGTGTGATTTATGTGCCGCACGGTGCGGTGATGGACAACTGGACGCCGGCGGCCGAGGGGGCGGGGTTCGACTTCACGCCGATCCTGCAGCCGCTGGAGCCCTTCCGCGAGCGCCTGCTCGTGCTTTCGAACCTCGACCACGCTCCGGCGGCCCAGATGCCAGGCGACCCGGCGGGCGGGCACGGACGGATCACCGGCGCGTTCCTGACCGGCGTCCACGCGAAGCCGACGGAGGGAGCCGACTTCCGGGCGGGCCGCTCGATGGATCAGATTGCCGCGGAGAGACTCGGCCGGGAGACGCAGCTTTCCTCGCTCGAAGTGGGAATCGGCCTGCCGGAGTTCGGCGGCGCCTGCGACGCGGGCTTCAGTTGCGCGTACATCAGCACGCTGTCGTGGAGCACGCCGACGACGCCGCTCCCGATGGAGTCGAATCCGCGCGCGCTGTTCGAGCGGCTGTTCGGCGACGGCAGCACGACCGACCCGGCCGCGCGGCAGGCGCGCCGCGCTCAGGATCGGAGCATCCTCGATGCCGTGACCGACAAGGTGGCCCGGCTCGAGCAGGGCCTCGGCGCCGCGGATCGCGCGAAACTGAGCGACTACCTGATGGCGGTGCGCGACATCGAGCGCCGCATCGAGCGGGCCGAGGCCGACGCCGACCGCGAGCTGCCGATTGTCGATCGGCCTTCGGGCGGCATCCCCGAGTCGTTCGACGACTACGTCCAACTGATGTTCGACCTGCAGTTGCTCGCCTACCAGGCCGACCTGACCCGCGTCATCACGTTCCTGCTGACGCCGGAACTGAACGCGCAGACGTATCCGCAGATCGGTGTTCCCGATCCGCACCACGCCCTGTCGCATCACGAGAACCGGCCGGAGAGCCTCGCGAAGCTGACCAAGCTGCAGACCTACCACGCGGGGTTGTTCGCCTACTATCTCGATCGGCTGCGGTCGACGCCGGACGGCGACAGCACGCTGCTCGATCAGGTGGCCATCCTGTACGGCAGCGGGATGAGCAACTCGAACCTGCACAACATCCAGAAGCTGCCGATCCTCGTGGCGGGCGGCGCGGCGGGACGGCTGCACGGTGGCCGGCACGTTCGCTACGCGGACGAGACCCCGCTCACGAACCTCTTCCTCAGCCTGCTCGGAATGGTGGACGTGCCGATCGAGGAGTTCGGCGACAGCACCGGCCGGCTGCAGGAACTGACCGACCTGTAGCGGGCACGCCGGTCCGGTGCGCCGGTCTGCCGACCGGCTGACTTGTACAATTGCGCTCGGACAGCGCGAACGGACCGTCATACCGCCAGCCCCGCACCATGGCATCCCGCATCCTCGTAATTGACGACGAAGAAGAGATCCGTGAGTCCCTGAAGCGGTTTCTCGAGTACGACGGCTACGAGTGCCTCAGCGCGCCGAGCGGCCAGACGGGGCTTGCGCGTGTCGAGCAGGGCGACCCCGACCTGGTCTTTCTGGACATAAAGATGCCCGGCATGGACGGCCTGGAGGTTCTGCGCCGGATACGGGAGAGAGACGAATCGCTTCCGGTCGTGGTGATCTCGGGCCACGGCGATGTCGGCACTGCCGTCGAGGCGACGAAGCTGGGCGCGTTCGACTTTCTCGAGAAACCGCTCGAATCGAAGCGGGTCACAGTGACGATTCGGAACGCGCTGCGCCAGCGCCGGCTCGGCGCGGAGAACCGGCGGTTGCGGCGGGCGGAAGAAGCGCGGCACGTGATGGTCGGCGAGAGCCCGGCCCTGCGCAACCTGGCGAACGAGATCGAACGGGCGGCGCCGGTTCGGAGCGCAGTGCTCATCCAGGGGGAGAGCGGAGTCGGCAAGGAGCTGGTGGCGCGCGCGCTCCACCGGCAGAGCCCGCGCGCCGGCGAACGGTTCGTGCAGGTGAACTGCGCCGCCATACCGCACGAGTTAATCGAGTCGGAGCTGTTCGGCCACGAGAAGGGTTCGTTCACCGGCGCTGCGGACAAGCAGATCGGCAAGTTCGAGCAGGCGGACCGCGGCACGATCTTTCTCGACGAGGTGGGCGACATGTCCCTCGCGGCGCAGGCCAAGGTGCTGCGCGTCCTGCAGGAGGGCGAGGTGGAGCGGCTCGGTTCAAACCGCACCATCAGGGTGGACATCCGTCTGGTTGCGGCCACCAACAGGGACCTGACGCAGGCGATCGACGCCGGGACGTTCCGCGAGGATCTTTACTTTCGCCTCAGCGTCATCCCGGTTCGCGTGCCACCGCTTCGGGAACGGCCGGAGGACATCCCGCTCCTGGTGCGGCACTTCGCGGGCCTGTTCGGCCGCGAGAACAACTACCGGCCTAAGCCCTTCACCGCTGCGGCCGTCGAGGCACTGGCGGCGCGCCGGTGGCGGGGCAATATCCGTGAGCTGCGCAACGCGGTCGAGCGGCTGATTGTCATGGCGCCTGGACCATCTATCACGGTCGACGATGTCCGGGCCACCACGTTCGTCGACGGCCGCCCGTCCGGTCCGGAGACTTCGCCGGCTCCGGCGGCGCGAACCCTGCGCGAGTTCAAGGAAGCGAGCGAGCGCGCGTTTCTGGTGGACCGGCTGCGCGCGTTCGGCTGGAACGTGTCGAAGACGGCCGAGGAGATCGACACGCCGCGTAGTAACCTCTACAAGAAGCTCGAGCACTACCGCATCAGCCAGGAGGGTGACGGGTAGGCGCTGATCCTTGACATTCCGCCGCAGTCGGCCGGACGACCGCTGCGCCCGGCACGGTGTGCCGCGCCGGGCGGGGAGGAAAGTCCGAACTCCGCAGGGCAGTGCGCCGGGTAACGCCCGGTCAGGGTGACCTGAAGGAAAGTGGCACAGAAAACATACCGCCGGCCGGCGCCTTCGGGGGGCGGCCGGTAAGGGTGAAAAGGTGCGGTAAGAGCGCACCGCGTTCCCTGCAAGGGGGATGGCAGGCTAAACCCCGCACGGAGCAAGACCAAATAGGGAGGCGCCTGAGAGCAGCCCGTTCGAAGCCTCCGGGTAGGTCGCTCGATCCCGTCAGTGATGGCGGGGCTAGAGGAATGGTCGTCACCGCGGTGGCGTGACTCGTCACGCGGCCACGGTACAGAATTCGGCTTACGGCCGGCCTGCGGCGGTCCTTGTCGGGAGGATGGTGGTCGGTGGAGACGGGAATGCGAAGACGCGTGTGGGTACTCGTGGGCGTGGCGGCCGTCCTGGCGGCGGCGGTCGCGGTCATCGTTTCCGGCATTGATGCCGAGGCGCAACGCCGTCGCGGCGCGAGCCGGGTGGGTGAGCCGGCGCTGACGGTGGAAGAGTACGCGCCGCGCTCGACCCTCGTCGTCGATGGGAATCCCGTACCCCGCGCGCGGCACCCCGTGATCGATGTCCACAGCCATCACCGTCCCGGTTTCTTGGTCGGCCGCTGGCACGGGATCGTCGAGGAGATGGACGCGCTCAACCTGCAGGTGCTCGTCAACCTGAGCGGCGGCTTCGGTCCGACCCTGGAGCGATGCGTCGACACGATTGCCGCGAGCGACCATCCCTACCGCATGGTCTGCTTCGCCAACCTCGACTTCCGGGGCGGCATCGGCCCCGGCTTCGGCGCGCGCGCCGCGGCCCAGCTCGAGCGGGATGTCGAGGCGGGGGCCGTCGGCCTGAAGTTCTTCAAGAACTTCGGCATCGACGTGCGCGATGCGAACGGCGACCGGGTGCCGGTCGATCACCCGGAACTGGACCCGGTTTTCGAAACGGCGGGGCGGCTGGGCATCCCGGTGCTCATGCACGTCGGTGAGCCGCAGTCCTTTTACGACCCGGTCGACCGTTTCAACGAGCGCTGGCTGGAACTGACCCTGCTTCCCGACCGCCGGCTGCCGGCCGACCGGTACCCGGGGTTCGAGACGATGATGGCGGAACGTGACCGCCTGTTCGCTCGCCACCCGGGGACACAGTTCATTGCCGCGCACATGGGATGGCATGCGAATGACCTCGGCCGGCTCGGACGTCTGCTGGACGAACTGCCGAATGTCTGGGTGGAGACCGGCGCGATCCTGTACGAACTGGGACGCCAGCCCTGGACCGCGCGCGAGTTCTTCACGAAGCACCAGGACCGCGTCCTCTTCGGCAAGGACCGCTTCGCGCCGGAGGAGTTTCCGTACTACTGGCGGACCTTCGAGACGCGCGACGAGTACTTCGACTATTACCGTCGTTATCACGCCTTCTGGCAGATGTATGGAATGGACCTGCCGGACGACGTGCTTCGCAAGCTCTACTACGAGAACGCGCTTGCCTTGATCCCCGGGATCGAGCGGACGCAGTTTCCCGGCTCCTGACGTTCGGCGCACGCGGACCATGGCACGCTACCTGGTTACCGGCGGCGCCGGCTTCATCGGCTCTCACGTGGTGGACGCGCTGGTGGCGCGCGGCGACGCGGTGCGCGTCGTCGACGATCTGTCGACCGGCCACCGTTCCAACCTTGACGGATGCCCCGGCATCGAGCTGATCGAGGCGGATCTCGCCGACGACGGCGTGGCGGCGCGGGTGGTGGCCGGAATCGACCACGTCATCCATCTCGCCGCGATTCCGTCGGTGCCTCGCTCGGTGCGGCAGCCGGCACGGTGCCATCGCGCCAATGTGGAGGCGACGCTGTCGCTCCTGCTCGCGGCGCGCGACGCGGGCGTACGGCGCGTTGTTCTCGCCAGTTCGTCGTCGGTCTACGGGGAGTCCGAAGTACTGCCGAAGCACGAGGGTCTTTGTCCATGCCCGGTTTCTCCGTATGCCCTGCACAAGTTGATCGGCGAGCAGTACGCGGCGCTGTTCGCCCGGCTGTACGGACTGGAGACCGTCGCCCTGCGCTTCTTCAATGTCTTCGGCCCGCGGCAGTCGCCGACATCGCAGTATTCCGGTGTCATCTCGCTCTTCACGGCGGCGCTGCTCGCGGGTTCCTCTCCCACCATCCATGGCGATGGTGAGCAGACGCGCGATTTCACGTACGTCTCGGACGTTGTCGCCGGCGTGCTCGCCGCCTGCGCGGCGCCGGGTGCGGCGGTCTCGGGCCGCGCGGTCAATCTGGCCCGGGGCGGACGGATTTCCGTGAACGCCCTGTACGCGGCGCTGCAGCGGGTTACCGGCGCGACCGCCGTCAAGGCGACGTACACTCATCCGCGGCCTGGCGACGTCCGCGATTCGCAGGCCGACATTTCGCTCGCGCGGGAGTTGTTTGACTTCGAGGCCGCGGTCAGCGTCGAGGAGGGGCTTGGACGCACGGTCGAGTGGCAGCGATCGGGTCCGAAGGAACGGGAGTCGCCATGAAGATAGCGTTTGCCGGATCGCCGAATCCGACGGTTGGCGTCGAGCTGGAGCTCCAGATCATCGATCCGGAAACGATGAACCTGGCGCCGGGCGCGCCCGCCATCATCGAACATTCGGCCGACCCGCAACATGTGAAGGCGGAGCTGATCGAGTCGACGATCGAGGTCTGCACCGATGTCTGCGCCGACATCGCGGAGGTGCGCTCGGACCTGACGACGCGGGTCGGCAGGCTGCTCGAGGTGGCGGACGACCTCGGTTACGAGATCGCCTGCGCGGGCACGCATCCGTTTTCCCGTTGGGGCCAGCAGACGATCACCCCTCAGCCCCGCTACCACCGGCTGGTGGAGAAGTGCCAGTGGCCGGCCCGGCGGCTGATGATCTTCGGCCTGCATGTCCACGTCGGCATCGAGAGCGGCGAAAAGGCGATCGCGCTCTTCAATTCGCTCACTACCTACCTGCCGCACCTCCTGTCGCTGTCGGCGAGTTCGCCGTTCTTCGCGCGGGCCGACACGGGCCTGGCGTCGTGCCGGACGAAGATCTTCGAGAGCCTTCCGACCGCCGGCCTGCCCTACCGCTTCGTCAACTACGCGGAGTTCCAGCGGTTGATGATCACGCTGATCAACGCGAAGGCGATCGAGTCGATTCAGGAAATCTGGTGGGATATCAGGCCGCATCCGAATTTCGGCACGGTCGAGGTGCGGGTCTGCGACGGTTTGCCGACGCTCGACGAGGCAATCGCGGTGACCGCGCTGATACAGGCCCTGCTCGTCTGGTTGGGGGATCAGTACGACGAGGGCGAGTACCTGCCGCTGCATCGTCACTGGATCGTTCGGGAGAACAAGTGGCGCGCCGCACGGTGGGCGGCGGACGCCGAGGTGATCGTCGACGAGGAAGGGCGGCTCGAACGGTTGGACGAGAGCATCGCGAGACTGGTAGAGGACGACCTGATGCCGGTGGCCACCCGGCTTGGCAGCGATGTTGAGCTGCGGCGGATCATCGAGATGCTGCGGGTCGGCCCGAGCTATCGGCGGCAGCGGCGCATCTACGAGGAGACGGACGATCATCGCGCGGTCATGCGGGCCCTCGTCCGCGAATTCCGCGAGAACGCGCCGGTCGTCGCGTGAGCGGCTGGCGGGCGCGAGCGCGCCCTGGCGGGCGCGTTGGAAGTTTCGCTGGCGCAAAACTTCTACGGCGCAACGGCCTGGCGCCGGCCGGAATCTCCGGCGCGCCGGTCAGAGTGCTGCCGGGGCGTTCCAGGCGAACCATCGGCTGCCGCGCCGTTCGAGGGTAAGCGGCAGCCCGAAGGCGCGCGACAGCGTGCCCGCCGTCAGGGTGTCGTCGACCGGTCCGGCGGCGACGGCCCGACCCTCCGCGAGAATCAGGACGTGCGTGATCCCCGGCGGGATTTCGTCCACATGATGGGTGACCAGCACGATTGCTTCCGTCGCGTCATCCGTCGCCACCTCCGCCAGCATCGCGACCAACTGCTCGCGCCCGGCCAGGTCGAGCCCCGCTGTCGGCTCGTCCAGTACCAGCAGGGCCGGCTCGGCCATCAACGCGCGGGCGAGGAGGACGCGTTGCCGCTCGCCCGCCGAGAGTGTCGCGTAGCGCGAGGCGGCGAGCGCTTTGCAGCCGAATCTGGCCAGCAACATCTCCGCCCGGGCCCGGTCCGACTCGTCGTAGCGATGCCACCAGGGGGCGAGCGCGGCATGGCGGCCGGTCAGGACGATCTCCGTGGCCGTCAGTCCCGGCCGCATCTGATCCGCCAGCGCCTGACTCGTCATCCCGATCCGTGCCCGCAGCGCCCGTGCGTCGGTCCGTCCGAAGCACTTGCCCAGCACATCCACCCGCCCCCGCGACGGATGCAGGTGGAGGCTGGCGATCCGGCAGAGCGACGTCTTGCCGGAGCCGTTGGGTCCGAGGACGACCCAGCGGTCGCCCGGCGCGACTCGCCAGTCGATCCGATCGAGGATGGTTCGTCCGTCGCGAACGAACGAGACGCCGGCCAGCCGGAGAACCGCCGCCGTCTCCGGCGGCGCGTCCGACGTCCGGGCATCGTCCATTGACGTGTGCATGACGTGAGACTATAGGCCGTGTCTCTCTGCCGTATTGCCGTCCGCCTGCCGAACTGGGTGGGAGACATCCTGCTCTCCAGGCCGGCGCTCCACGCCATCAGGGCGCGCTGGCCGGACGCGGTGCTGCACGGAATGGCCCGTGAAGGGCACCTTGCCCTGGTCGAACGGCTCGGCCTGTTCGAACGGATCGACGCCGCGCCGGCGGGCGGAGCGCTGGCGAGCGTGCTTACTGTCCGGCGAGCGGCACGTGCGATTCGGGCGTTCGCACCGGACGCCGTCCTATTGCTGGCGCCCTCGTTCGAAGCGGCGCTGGTGGCCCGCTGGGCGGGCGTGGCGCGGCGCATCGGCCATGACACGGATGGCCGGGGACGGTTGTTGACGGATGCCGTCCCCCCGCGGCCGGAGGCGCATCGTAGCGATGAGTACCGTGATCTGCTTCGGAGTCTCGGCGCGTCCGACGACGGCCACAAAGCGGGCGGGGGTGAACCCCTCCCACCCCTGGCGCTGACCGGCGGCGACCGCGCATACGCTGCCCGGCTCATCCGCGCGATGGGGTGGGCGGAGGATTGCCGGCCGGTTTTCGTCAACCCGGCCGCCGCCAAGGTGCCTCGGGCCTGGTCAGCGGATCGTTACCGGGCCCTGGTGGAGCATCTGGCGGCAAGGAGGGCGGACGGCGGCCAGCCGGTCATCGTCCATGCACGACCGCCATTCGAGGCGCCGGACGACTGGGCGCCGGCACACGGCATAGCGCTCGCGGGGGATGCGACGCTGCCGGAACTGGCGGCGCTGCTGGAGCGGTGCTCTCTCTACGTGGGAAACGACAGCGGACCGGCGCACCTGGCGGCGGCGGCCGGTATTCCCACCGTGTCGCTGTACGGACCCTCCCGCTCCTTTCGTACGGCGCCATGTTCGTCGGGCGACGCGCCGCACGTGGCGGTCAGCGCCGAGTTCGACTGCTCGCCCTGCCGGGAGCGCTTCTTCGAGGAATGCCCGTCGCCCCCGACTGTTGACGGCCGGCCGCCCTGCCTGGACGCCATCGCCACCGGTTCCGTCGTGCAGGCCGTCGAGCGGATTCTCAGTCGAGCCGCGCCTTGAGCGCGTCCAGCTCCGCCCGCAACCGCTTGACCTCGTCGGCGATCTTCGGCAGGCGACCCAGGTAACCCTGCTGCGTCTTGATGTCCTTGAGGGGGCGCGCCGGCGTTCCCCAGAAGGGCTGGCCGGCCGGGATCCGCTTCCGTGACGGGACGCCGCACTGTGCGCCGACTATCGCATGGTCATCAATCCGGCAGTAGTCGGCGATTCCCACCTGGCCGCCGATGATCGCCTCGCGCCCCACGGTCGAGCTGCCGGCGATGCCCGTCTGCGACGAGATGATCGCATGCGGGCCGATCCGCACGTTGTGGGCCACCTGGCAGAGGTTGTCGATCTTCACGCCGTCGGCCACTCGCGTGTCGTCGAGGGACCCCCGGTCGATGCAGGCATTGGCTCCCAGCTCGACGTCGTCGCCAACCTGCACGTGGCCCAGTTGCGGGACCTTGACCTGCTCGGCGCCGTCGAAAACGAAGCCGAATCCGTCCGCGCCGATGACGACCCCCGCATGGATGATCACCCGGGCGCCGAGGGTGACGCCGGGATAAACCACGACGTGCGGGTAGAGGAAGCCGTTCTCGCCGATCCGGGCGCCGGCGCCGATGTAGCTCCCGGCGAGGATGGTCGTGCCGCGCCCGATCTCGGCGCCCGCCTCGACAACCGTCCAGGGGCCGATGGCCACATCGGATCCGATGGTCGCGTCGGGGGAGACGATTGCCGTCCCGTGCACGCCGCGCGGCGGCAGCGGGGGCGGCAACAGCCACTGCGCTGCCCGCGCGAAGGCGACGCGCGGTTTGTCGACCAGTATCACCGTTCGGTCCGGGAGGTCGTTTCCCGTCGGGATCAGGACGCATCCCGCGGCGGCCTCCGCCGCGTTCGCAAGATGCCGCCCTTCGGCGTAGGCGAGATCGCCGGCGCCGGCGTTCTCCAGGCTGCCCACCGAGTGGATCTCCACCGAGCCGTCGCCACGCAGCGTGCCGCCGACGTGATCCGCGATCTCCTGCGCTGTCTTCATCGTTTTTCTCCCGGTGTGGGTAGGGCGCCGTGGCCATCCGCCGTGCGGGCACGCGAACGGGTGGCGCCTGCCGCCGCGCCTGTCGTCAGTTGCCGCCGAGCGTCAGGGTCGTTTCGCCATCGGCGATCATCACGGCGTGGCGCGACCGCTCCGCTCCCGCCTGGACGAGGGCGGTATAGGCGCCCGGCGCAACGTTGTCGAGCGAGAACGCCCCGTCCCGGTCGGCGACCGCCGCGTGGGGCGACGTCGTGATGACGATGCTGGCGCCCATCTGCGGATGGATGTCGCAGGCGACGCGGTACGTGCCGGCCGTGTCGAAATGATGCTCGTAAGTGCCGCCGATCGGCGTGGAAATGTTGAAGGCGGTTTCCTTGGTGTCGATGTTGAAGACCCTGACGTTGTGCAGGATGTCCTCGCTGTTGACGAAATGGACCGGTTGTCCCACCGTGGCGAGCACCACCGGCGGCAGGAACTCCATGTTGATCTGATCCATCTGCGCGGGGGCCTCCGGCGGCTCGAGCGTCGCGTCTCCGACGGGCTCGAGGATTACCACCGTGAGTGAGCCGTCGGGCGAAACGGGTGCCGTACCGCTGACCGACAGGCCGTCGCGGGGTGCGGGAGCCGACGCAGCGGCAGAAACCGTTTCGGCCGGCGCGACCGGTTCGGGAGCGCTTCCGCCGCAGGCGGACGCCCAAAGGGCGAAGACGCCGAGCCAGGCGGAAACCGCCATCGTCTTCGAGCGTTGACTCACGCGGCACATTATACGGACGTGAAGGGCGCGCCCACGCGCAGAGCGCGGTTGATCTTGCAGCGGCGGCCGCGCTAAACTGCACCTGTTTTCTTGTCGGGCGGGTGGAAGTATGCCTAGGGCCATGCCGTACCGCTCGCGGAGGTGCTGAGATGACGAAGTACACGTTCACGCTTCTTGCCGTCGCCGCGGCGGCCGTGATGGCGGCTCCGGGTGTGGCGTCCGCACAGTCGGACGACGTTACGTTCCACAAGGACATCGAGCCGATTCTGCAGCGGTCCTGCCAGGTTTGCCACCGGCCGGACAACATGGCGCCGATGTCCCTGATGAACTACCAGGAGACGCGTCCCTGGGCACGGTCCATCAGGAACAAGGTGGTGGCCCGCGAGATGCCGCCCTGGCACGTCGACCCGAATGTCGGCATCCAGGAGTTCAAGGAGGATCGCTCGCTCTCGAACCGGGAGATCGAGTTGATTGCGACCTGGGTCGACAACGGCGCGCCGCGCGGAAATACCGCCGATGCGCCGCCGCCGGCCGCGCTTCCGGACTTCGGCGCCTGGGCTATTGAGCCGGACGTGATCGTCACCTCGCCTCCGCACACCGTGCCGGCCGAGGCGGGCGACTGGTGGGGCGACTACATTGTCGATTCGGGCATCGCAGAAGATCGCTACATCAAGGCGATCCAGACCAAGGCGGGCGACCTGCGGGTCGTGCACCACGCGCTGACTTATGCGGTCACGGACCCCGACGCGCCGCTCAACGACAGCTCCAACGACTTCTTCCTCAACGAGTATGCGGTCGGAAAGAACGCCGACGTGTATCCCGATGGCACCGGCAAGGTCTTCGAAGCGGATGCGCGCGTCCGGTTCAGTTTCCATTACCACTCCATCGGCGAGGAAGTGGTGGACCGGACCGACCTCGGGATGGTGCTCTACCCGGCGGGCGAGGAGCCGGACAAGGTCCTCTACTCGCGGCAACTGGGCCAGGCGGGCGAGCTCGACATCCCGGCCGGCCAGATTACGCGGCATGACGGGTACACGACGATGTACCTGCCGGGCCGGCTGACGGGTTTCCAGCCTCACATGCACTTCCTCGGCAAGCGGCAGTGCCTGGAACTCATCTATCCCGACTCGTCCACGGAAATGGTGAGTTGCGTCAACTTCGACTTCAACTGGCACATCGTCTACAACTACGCGGACGATGCGCAGCCGATCTACCCGGCGGGAACCAAGCTGCACGTCATCAGCTATCACGACAACACCGAGACACACCGCGGCAACCTGGATGCGCTGAACTGGACGGGCGGCGGCAGCCGGACCATCGACGAGATGGCCTTCGGGTGGATCAGTTGGTACGACCTGACCGACGAGGAGTACGCCGCGGAACTCGAGTCGCGGGCGAACAACAACAACGACTAGGCGGGTCATGATCAGGCATCTCAGCTTCGAAGAGGCCGCCGCCCGCGTGGCGGCGGCCTCCGTCTTTTTGGCGCTTCTCGTCCTCGGCGGAGCTGTCGGCGTCGCCGAGGCGCAGGTGAATCCGCGCGACGTGCCCGTAGTCGCGCAACCGCAGCAGCGGTTCGACGGCGGCCAGGACATTCAGCCCATCTTCGAGGGCTGGACGCGCAACGAGGACGGCAGCTATCTGTTCCACTTCGGCTACATGAACCGGAACTACCGCGAGCAGCCGTCCCTTCCGGTCGGCCCGGACAACCATTTTTCGCCAGGACGCAGAGGATCGCGGGCAGCCGACGCACTTCTACCCGCGCACGCAGCGCTACCAGTTCACGGTGCCGATGCCGGCGGATACCGGACCGAACCCGGAGGACGGCATCGTCTGGAACCTGACGGCCAACGGCAGTCAGCAGCAGGCGTACGGCTGGCTGCAGCCCGAGTGGGAGATCGACGAGAACACGATTACCTCGAACAACCGAACGGGCTTCGGCCGCGGCGTCGAACAGTTGTTCGAGAACGAGTCGCCCGAGGTGAGCGTGTCGGCAAGTGCGACAACGGTAGGCGTCGGCGAGCCGGTAACGCTGACCGCGGTCCTGGCCGACGACGAACTGCCGACCCAGTTGCCGCGGCGGCGTCCGCGCGCGCGTCTGCCTTCGCTGATACCGCCCGACGACCTGCCGAAGGCGCCCGACAACATTCGCTGGTACAGGAAGCCGAGCCCGCCGCGCAACGGCCTGGCGGTGCTGTGGGTCGTCTATCGCGGCCCTGCGGACGGCGACTTCGAGCCCTCCGGGTACCAGCGGGCGTACGCGGAGGAGGAAGGCGATACCGAGGTCGACGGCCTCGTAACGGAGGCTACTTCTTCCGGCACGCCGGCGACCCACATCGATGGCGACGGCTGGACGTCGGCGACGTTCGAGACAACCGTGACGTTCGACGAGCCGGGTGAGTACACGCTCCGCGCCTGGGCGTCGGATGCGATGTTCCTGACGCCCGGCGACCTGACCATCACTGTCCGCTAGTTTCGGGCGGTTGCCGTTCGCACGTCGGGAATCTCCCCGGCGTGCGGTCAGCTTCCTTTCTTTCCCACGCTGCCGCTCGCGCGCGCCCACTGGACCACCGCGATCAGCAGACAGGCAGCTCCCGGCGGCACGAGGGCGATGCCGATGCCCGGGTCTCCGCTGTAGAACGTGACGCCTCCCGCGAAGAAGCCGGCCGGCAGCAGGACGGTTGCGGCGATCAGCATCATCGACGCCAGCCCTGCCCGCCGTCCGTCATCCGCCAACTCCGGGACCGCGCGCAGCGCCACCCCCACGACGACGTTGACGAGGCTGAGTAGCGCTCCATGCGCGTGCGCAAGCGTCCACATCAACCGCCGCGTCTCGTTGGACACGTCAAGGTAGAAGCCCACCTTGAACCCGTGGAGCGCTTCGAGCGTCGCGCCGAGCGTCAGGAACAGGGCCAGGGCCCAGAAACCGAATCGCAGGTGACGGCGGACGTAGTCCGCCCGGACCTCTGACGGTGGAGTGGGCATCTATTCACGCAGGAACAGCGGCCGGTTATCCCGCTGATCGAAGAGACGGCGCATGGCCGTCGTGTCCAGAGCGCCGTCGAGACCGAAGAGCAGTTCCGGATCGCTTCGCTCGCGCGAACGCGTGCTCTCGCGCCAGTCGGTGAGAGCCCGGACGGCAGCGGCGATCCGAGCGTCTCGGTCGCCGGTGAAGTCATAATCGAACGAGGCGTAGCCGGGCAGTGTGCGGAGCGAACCGGCGGCGATGTAGCGCACCGTGTCGTACGAATCCCCCAGCAGTTCGCCCAGATACGGGACCATCCAGCTTGTGCCCGAAGCCGTCTGCGCCGGTTCCCAGCCGTAGCTCCAGGCGGCCAGGGCGCGCTGGCCGGCATCGCCCCGGAGCAGCCAGAGGATCGATGCCGCCACGCGCTCCTCATCGTCATCGAGCGCCGGCGGCTCCTGACCGTACCACTCGCCGAGCGCGTCGGCGGTCCAGGCCAGCGTGCGGTCCAGGTGGCAGAGGTTGCACGCGTTCGGCCGACCCACCTCCACGGTTTCGCGTGCCGACGGGCTGCTGACCGTGTGGCTCCGGATCGCGCGCATCAGGCCGTACGACGTATACGGCATGTGGCAGTTGTAACAGCGGCTGCCGGCGGACTCCGCGCCGTGGTTGGTGTGGGCGGCGATGTCGGCGGCGATCGGGTCATGACACTGGGTGCACGCGGCGTTGCCCTCCATGCCCGCCGAAACCTGGTGCGTGTCCGCCCATTCGGCCACCGGGCGCGGATCCTCGGGCGTCTTGTGCATGGTGTGGCACGAGAAACAGGTCAGGGTCCGCTCCGGGGCGCCGGCGTTCGCATAACAGGGCGAATCGACCAGCCCGTTGTACTCGCGGCCCGAGACCCGGACCAGGCCGTCGGCCCAGAATGAACCGCGGACGAAATCGGGATCCGCGGCGAGCAGCGCCTGCATGTCGGGCGACTCCCGGTTGGCGGTGGGTTGTGCGACGAAGCGGGTGTCGGCCAGGTCGTCCCCCGGCCGGTACGGCAAGCCGCCGGCATTGGCGGCGCGCTCGTCCGCCAGGTCGCGGAACTCCCAGATGCTGTGGCACTGCCCGCACACCTGCGACGAGCGTTCGGGATGGAGCCGGGTCGGTTCGACGATGGTCGGGTCCGCCGCGTCGCCGGCGTGCAGCGCGTAGCGTCGCGCCGGGCTCCGGTTGGCCGCAACGTGGTCGGCGGCCGGGCCGTGGCACGCCTCGCACGCTATCCCGAACTCGGCCACGGTGGTGTCGACCGTCTGATCCGCAATCGGCTCGGAGCGGTACGGCGAATCGAACTGCGTTTTCCCGTGCGTCGTGTGGCACGCGATGCAGATGGCGTTCCAGTGGCCGTCGAGCGTAGCCACGCCCTGGTTCGCCGGCGAGAGGACCAGGGCGCTGCGGGGCGTCCACTGCTCCTCGTCCAGCAGGTACGCGCCCGGCAGCACGTTGAGCGTCCGCTCGTGCCCGGTGGAGTACCAGTAAATGTGCTGGTGGTGCGATCCCGTGATCATCACCACCTGGCGGGTGATGCGCGGCCGCTCGGAGGGCGTTCCCTCCCAACCCGGATCGTCGAACTCCGCCCAGAACTCGTCGCCGCGTTGCTCGAGGCGCATCGGTCGGCCCGGCACCGCATCGACCACGACTCCATCGAAGTCGGCCCTGACCGTCTCCGGCGTCGCCACCTGCGTCATCGTCCGATGGAAGGATCCGTACCAGGTGGCGTACTGCGACGGATGGCACGCCCGGCAGGTTTCCGAGGTGACGTAGCCGTCCTCGGCCACCGCGATCGGCCGGTTCTCGACCGCCGCCTCGGGAACAATGGGATCGCGTGCGACGGCGATCGCAACGCCGAGCGCCACGCTACCCGCGAGCAACGCCGCGAGCGGTGCTGCGCCAGGTGTCGACGCGGGTGCGCGCCGTCGCGCCTGATGGCCGCGGCGCCGGTCGGACGGCCGGGCCATGCGCCGTTATTTCCTCCGCGCCGTGATCGAAGAACCTCCTACGCAAACACGAACAAGGGCAGTCTACAACACGTCGCCGCTCCGTCCTTTACCATGTGCAGGTGCAGCGAATCGCCGTCGCCACCGCCTCGGCCGTCCTCGCGCTTGCCTGTGCGGGCGGCGCCGCGGGGCAGGATCCGCGGGCGCTGCTCAATCAGGCGATGGACGACTTCGCGGCGGGTCGCCTCGAGGCGGCGGTCGACGGGTTCGACCGGGTAGCCGCTCTCGTTCCCGAAGCGGCGCCGCAGCTCTGGCAGCGGGGGATCGCCCTCTATTACGTCGGTCGCTACCAGGACTGCCGGGAGATGTTCGAGTCGCATCGGCTGGTGAACCCCAACGACGTCGAGAACGCCGCGTGGCACTTTCTCTGCGTGGCGCGCGGCGAGTCACCCGAGGCGGCGCAGGCGGCGCTGCTGCCGGTTGGTCCGGACGGCCGCCCGCCGATGCGCGAGGTGTACGAGATGTTCCGGGGCGAACGGACGCCGGAGCAGGTGATGGCCGACGGGGAGCGGCTGACGGCGCGCCGGGGTCTCTCCGCCCGCTTCTATGCCCATCTCTACGTCGGCCTCTACCACGAGGCGCTGGGCAACGACGAGGCGGCGCGCGAGCACCTCGTGGCCGCCGCCGGCGACCAGTACGCGGGCGTGGGCGGCTACATGCAGATGGTGGCGCGGGTCCACGTCGACTGGCTCGACCGGGGCGGCTCCCGGTAGCGCGTGCTGGCGGGACAACGCCGTCGCAAGTTCGCGCCACTCGTGCTACTGTGCGGCAGGCAGGCGGGCTCGGAATCCCGGGTGACGGAGGAGACGACCATGCGCAACAGCAGCTTCTGGCGGTGGGCGATTACGGCAGTCGGTTGCGCCGCGCTCGTGGCGGCGGCGGCGTGCGACCAGATGCCGGCGGATCCCGCGGCTACCGCGGATGACGACGACATCCAGGGCGTCGTGACGGGTCCGAACGGACCGGAAGCGGGAGTCTGGGTCATTGCGGAGACGATGGAGCTGCCGACCCGCTTCAGCCGGATCGTGGTGACGGACGACGAGGGACGCTATCTCATTCCGGACCTGCCGTCCGCCACCTACGACGTCTGGGCGCGCGGTTACGGCCTGGTTGATTCCGAGAGGGCGCAGGCGGAGCCGGGCGCCACGCTGGACCTGACCGCGGTCGTGGCCCCGGACGAAGCGGCCGCCGCCCAGTACTATCCCGCCGGCCACTGGCTCTCCCTCATCGAGGTGCCGGCGGCGGATCAGTTCCCCGGGACCGGACCCGACGGCAACGGCATCTCCCCCAATATGCGGAGCCAGGCCGAGTGGCTCCGCTCCGTGAAGTCGGGCGGCTGCACGGCGTGCCACGCGATGGGGAATTTGGCGACCCGCGAGATTCCACCCCAACTTGGCGACTTCGATTCACTCGTCGATGCGTGGGATCGACGGATTCAGTCGGGGCAGGCGGGCGGATCGATGTCGAACGGCCTCAACCGCATGGGGCGCCGCGCCGCCCTCGAGATGTATGCCGACTGGACCGACCGGATCATGGCGGGCGAGTTGCCCGAAGCGCCGCGCCGGCCGGAGGGGTTGGAGCGGAACGTCGTCGTTACGCAGTGGGACTGGGCCGATCCGAAGGCGTACCTCCACGACGAGATCTCCACCGACAAGCGCGACCCGACGGTCAACGCCTACGGGCCGATCTACGGTGCGCTCGAGGCAAGCGCCGACTATGTCCCCGTGCTCGACCCGGTGGGTCATTCCATCAGCCAGATCCCGGTGCCGGTCCGCGATCCGGACACGCCGCTTGCCGCCGGTCCGCCGCTCATGTCGTCTCCCTACTGGGGTGACGAAGCGATCTGGAACAGCCAGTCGAACGTCCACAACCCGATGCTCGATCAGGACGGACGCGTATGGCTTACCTCGCGCGTCCGCGGCCCGGAGAACCCGGCGATGTGCCTGGAGGGTTCCGATCATCCCTCGGCGCAGGCCTTCCCGGTGGAGCGTGCGGGGCGTCATCTGGCGGTGTGGGATCCGGCGACGGAGGAGATGACGCTGATCGGCACCTGCTTCAGCACGCATCACCTGGTCTTCGCCGAGGACGAGAACAACACGCTGTGGACCAGCGGCGGCGGTCAGGTGATCGGCTGGCTGGATACCAACGAGTTCCTCGAGACCGGCGACGAGGAAGCATCGCAGGGTTGGACCGCGCTGGTGCTCGATACCAACGGCAACGGCCAACGCGACGACTACACCGAACCGGACGAGGCGATCGACCCGGCGATGGACCATCGGGTGACGAGCGGTTTCTACGGCGTTGCCGTCAACCCGGTCGACGGCACCATCTGGGGCTCGTCGCTGGGCTTCCCGGGTTCGGTCCTCCGTCTGGATCCGGGCGACAATCCGCCCGAGACGGCGCTCACGGAGGTGTTCGAGGCGCCTTGGGAGAACCCCGAAGCGCCGGTCCAGGGCTATTCGCCGCGCGGCATGGACATTGATCGAAACGGCGTCGTCTGGACGCCGTTCGCGAGCGGCCACATGGCGAGCTTCGACCGGAGCAAGTGCACCGGCCCCCTCAATGGACCGGAGGCGACCGGCCAGCATTGCCCGGAGGGATGGACCCTCTACGAGGAGCCGCTCCCGCAGCTCAAGGGGCTGGCGGACTCGGGCAGCGCGGAGGGCAGCTATTACACCTGGGTCGATCAGTTCAACACGCTGGGCCTGGGCGAGAACGTCCCGATCAACACCGGGAACGCCTCCGAGGGGCTGCTTGCCCTCGTGGACGAGGAGTGGGTGATCCTGCGGGTGCCGTATCCGCTCGGCTTCTATACGAAGTGGATGGACGGTCGGATCGACGACCCGGAGGCGGGCTGGAAGGGCCGCGGCGTCTGGGCCACCTACGGTACGCGCGCACCGTTCCACACCGAGACCGGGGCGGGGACGCCGAGCAAGGTGGTCCACTTCCAGGTCCGCCCGGATCCCCTGGCCAATTAGCAACGGGAGGGCCGGCCGTTCGGCCGGCCCTTATTTCGTGAGGAGCCCAGCATGACGGCCCGCAAGCTGATCGCCGCAACGGTCGTACTCTGCGCGTGTGTCCCGATGTTTGTCGTTACGGCGTCCGCGGAGGTGATCCGCCTGGACATCCTCTCGCGTGAGCCGGTCGACGCCGTCCCCGGCCAGGTCGGAGACTACGAGCGGCTCCGGGGTCGCGTCGTCTATGCGCTCGACCCGGAGCATCCCGCCAACCGGTCGGTCGTCGATCTCGGCCTCGCGGCCGACAACGGCGAGGGCCGGGTCGAGTTCTACGGCGACATCGAGATCCTCGCGCCGCGCGACCTCTCGCTCGCGCAGCCGACCGTCCTCTACGACGTCAACAACCGCGGGCGCCGCCTGTGGGGTACGCAGCCCTTCTTCCTCCGCCACGGCTACATCACCGTCTGGAGCGGCTGGATCGCGCAGGTCCGACCCGACCCGGACCTGCTCCGGCTGGAGGCGCCGGTGGCGCTGGGCGAGGACGGCGTTCCGGTTACCGGCATCGTCCGGGCGGAGATGATCGCCGAGGCGCCCACCGATCGGCTGACGATTTCGGACCGCGGCCAGCTTGCCTTCGAGCCGGTGGTCAACGCGCTGGTCGACGCGAGCCTGACCCGGCGCGCACGCGAGCGGGACGTTCCGGAGCTCATCCCGCACGATCAATGGGAGTTCGTTCTGACCCGACGCCCGCACGAGGAAGGCAGCGGGCTGATTGGAGCGGACCTCCTCCTGGATGGCGGCTTCGAACCCGGCGTCATCTACGAGCTGATCTACGAAGCGCGCGGTTCCGTCGTGCAGGGCGCCGGCTTCGCGGCGATACGGGACGTCGTTTCGTTCCTGCGTTACGACGAGTCCGCGATGAATCCGTTGCGGGGCCGCGACGGCCGGCCGATCGCGCGCCGGGTGATTGGCGAGGGTCGATCCCAGAGCGGACGCGCCCTCCGGATGTTCCTCTACGAAGGCTTCAACGCCGACGAGGCGGGGCGGGTGGTGTTCGACGGCGCGATGCCGGTCATCTCGGGCGGCGGGCAGGGCTTCTTCAACCACCGCTTCGCTTCCCCGACCCGGACCGCCACGGCGCACAGCGGCCATCTCTATCCGGTCGACGTCTTCCCGTTCGCTTACGGCGACGAGACGGATCCGTTCACCGGCCGGACCGACGGCATCCTGCGCCGCGCGCGCGCCGAAGGCGTCGCGCCGAAGGTGATGCACCTCGACACCAGCTCGGAGTACTGGCACCGGAGCGCGTCGTTGGTAGTCACCGACCCATCGGGCGTGCGCGACACGGAGATCCCGGACGACGTCCGCGTCTACGTCTTCGGCGGCTCGCAGCACAGCCCGGCGCGCGGCCCGTCCGACCGGGGGCAATTGCCGCCCAATCCCAACGTCTATCAGCCGTTCCTCGAGACGCTGTTTCTCGCGATGGACCGGTGGGTGACCGACGGGACGCCGCCGCCCCCTAGCGTGCATCCGCGCATCGCCGACGGCACGCTTGTCGGGTGGCAGGACGACAAGGCGGGGTGGCAGCCGCTGCCCGGCGTCCGCTATCCCAACTCGATTCAGCAGCCGGACGTCGTCGACTACGGTGAGGAGTTCGTGACGAAGCGCCGTATCGACAACCACCCGCCGCTCCGGGCGGGCGAGCGCTACGGAGTTCGCGTCCCCGCCTTCGATGACGACAACAACGAGCTGGGCGTCCTCCGGATGCCGGCCGTCGCGGTGCCGGTCGCCACCTACACGAGCTGGAACCTCCGCGCGCGGGCCATCGGGCAGCCCGGCGCCCTGCTGGGTCTGGCGGGCGGAATCGTCCCCTTCGCGAAGACCCGGGCAAACCGTGAAGCATCGGGAGACCCGCGCCGGTCGGTCGAAGAACGCTATGGCGGCTTTGATGCCTACCTGGCCGAGACGATGCGTGCCGCCGAGGCGCTCGCCGCGGAGGGCTATCTGCTGGACGAGCACCTGGCCGACATCGAGGCGCGAGCCAAGGCTAACCGCCCGTTGTTATCACGCCAATAGCCAACGGCTACAATAGCGTCTGTACACGCGTCCCGCGCCCGGCCGGTCGACGGCGGCGCGCGGGCGGGAGGAGATCACGATGCAGAGACGACCGCTCCTGGCGCTTTCGATCTTCAGCGTCTGCACGCTCGCGATCGTGCTGGCGACCGGTGCGCCGGCTTTCGCGCAGGCGGACGACGCCAACTGGACGTTGCCCCGGACGCCGGACGGCCAGCCCGACCTTCAGGGCGTGTGGGCCAACAACAACGCGACGCCGCTCGAACGTCCGCCGGAGTGGGCGGGGAAGGAGCGGTTGACGGACGAGGAGCTGGCGGCTCTTCAGTCGGCGGCCCAGGAAGCGGTGGACGACGGCGATGCGCTCTTCGGCGACCAGCTCGTTCTTGCCGCGATCCAGCGGACCCAGGCGACTTCGTACGATCCGACGACGGGCAATTACAACCAGTTCTGGATTGCCGACCGCGACTTCAACAACCGGACGTCGCTCGTCATCGATCCGCCCGATGGCCGGATCCCGGACCTCACCACGTCGGGACGCGCCCGCGCGCAGATGGTGCGGAACCACCGACGCGACCATCCGGCTGACACCTACACGGACCGGCCGCTCTCGGAGCGTTGCGTCACCTACGGCGTCCCGCGCCTCGGGGCCGGCTACAACAGCTACTACCAGGTCTTCCAGAGCCCGACACACGTCGTGATGTACCACGAGATGAATCACGACGCGCGCATCATCCCGATCGACGGCACGGCGCCCCTCGATGATGACGTGCGGCTGTGGCACGGCGATGCGCGCGGCTACTGGGATGGCGACACGCTGGTGGTCGAGACGGCGAACTACTCCGGCAAGGCGACGTTCCGCGGTGTCTCGGCCGAGAACATGCGCGTTACGGAGCGCCTGACCCGCACCGGGCCGCAGACGCTCGAGTACGAAGTGACGATCAACGACCCGACCACGTACACGCGACCGTGGACCGTGTCGATCCCGCTGATGGGAACGACGGACGCGGTCTACGAGTACGCCTGCCACGAGGGGAACATCGGGATGGAAGGGATTCTCGCCGGTCACCGCGCGGAGGAGCGCGAGGCGGCGGCCGGCGGTCAGTGAATCCGTCGCCCGTGAAGGTATCGGTCGTCGGCGCCGGCGCGATCGGCGGCTACATGGCGGTTCGCCTGGCCAGGGCCGGGCACGACGTGTCGGTCATCGCGCGCGGGCCGCATCTGGCCGCGATTCGCGCCAACGGCCTCAAGCTGATCGAGCGTGACGAGAACGGCGCCGACTCGGAAACGGTCGCATCGAACCTGACCGCGACCGACCGGATCCGGGATCTCGACACCCACGACGTCGTTCTGCTGGCCCTCAAGGCGCATCAGATTGCCGCCGTCGTGGACGACCTGCCCGCGATCGTCGGCCCCGAGACCTGCCTCGTCACGCTGCAGAACGGCATCCCCTGGTGGTATTTCCAGAAGCTGCAGAGTCCGTGGGCAGGCCGCGTCGTGGAGACCGTCGATCCGGGAGGCGTCCTGTTCAACGCCATAGACCCGGATCGCATCATCGGCTGCATCGCCTATCCGGCGGCCACCTTGCCCGAGCCGGGCGTCATCCGACACATCGAGGGCAACCGGTTTCCGGTGGGGGAACTGGACAACTCCGAGTCGGAGCGCCTGGCGCGGGTTTCGGCGCTCTTCGCCGAGGCGGGTTTCAAGTCGCGGGTACTGACCGATATCCGCTCGGAAATCTGGCTGAAGCTGTGGGGCAATCTCACCTTCAATCCGATCAGTGCGCTCACGCACGCCACGCTGGTCGATATCTGCCAGTTTCCGGCTACGCGGTCGCTGGCGGCGGCGATGATGACCGAGGCGCAGGAGATCGGCGAGCGGCTCGGCGCCACGTTCCGCGTGCCGATGGAGCGGAGGATCGCCGGCGCCGAGGGCGTCGGGAAGCACAAGACGTCGATGCTGCAGGACGTGGAGGTGGGGAAGCCGCTCGAAATCGACGGCATGCTCGGCGCGGTAATCGAGCTGGCCGAGATGACTGGCGTCGAGGTGCCGACGCTGCGCGCTCTCTACGCGTGCGTCAGCCTGCTCAGCAAGACCATTGTCGACGAGGGGATCAGGATCGCGGGAGCGCCGAAGTAGCCGGCGTCGCGGGGGCGCCCCGGCTGCTACGCGCGATTCGCTGCATGACTGCGGGAGAATGAGATGAAAGCGCTTGAGGGCATCCGCGTGCTCGACATGACCCATGTGCAGTCCGGACCGACCTGCACGCAACTGCTCGGCTGGTTCGGCGCCGACGTGATTAAGGTGGAGCGTCCCGGCGTCGGCGACGCCACGCGCGGGCAGTTGCGCGACATTCCGGACGTCGACAGCCTGTATTTCACGATGCTCAACCACAACAAGCGGAGCATCACCGTCAACACGAAGTCGGAGGCGGGCAAGCGGATCTTCACCCGGCTGATCGAGAGCTGCGACGTTCTGGCGGAGAACTTCGCGCCGGGCGCCCTGGATCGGATGGGCTTCTCGTGGGAGCGGATCCAGGAGATCAATCCGCGAATCGTCTACGCCTCGGTCAAGGGATTCGGCCCCGGCCCCTACGAGGACTGCAAGGTGTACGAGAACGTCGCCCAGTGCACGGGCGGCGGGGCGAGCACCACCGGATTCGATGATGGGCCGCCGACGGTGACCGGGGCCCAGATCGGCGATTCCGGCACCGGGCTGCATCTCGCTCTCGGCATTGTCACCGCGTTGTTCCAGCGGGAAAAAAGCGGTCGCGGGCAGCGGGTCGTCTGCGCCATGCAGGACGGCGTGCTCAATCTCTGCCGGGTCAAGCTGCGCGATCAGCAGCGCCTCGCGCAGGGTCCGCTCAAGGAGTATCCGCAGTATCCGAACGGCACGTTCGGTGACGCGACCCCGCGATCCGGTAATGCGTCGGGCGGCGGGCAGCCCGGCTGGATCGTCAAGTGCAAGGGGTGGGAGGACGATCCGAACGCCTACATCTACATCATCACGCAGGCGGCCGCCTTCGAGGGCCTCGCGAGGGCAATCGGCCATGAGGACTGGCTGACCGACCCCGAGTGGAACACGCCGGAGGCGCGCCTCCCCAAACTCGACACGGTCTTCGCGGAGATCGAGAAGTGGACCGTGACGAAGACGAAGTTCGAGGTCATGGAAGTCCTGAACCCCTTGAACGTGCCGTGCGGTCCGGTCCTCTCGATGAAGGAACTGGCCGAAGAGCCGTCACTCCGGGAATCGGGCACCGTCGTCGCGGTCGATCACCCCGAGCGCGGCCGCTATCTGACGGTGGGCAACCCGATAAAGCTCTCCGACTCGCCGGCCGATGTCGTGCGTTCGCCGCTGCTCGGCGAGCACACCGACGAGGTTCTCGCAGAAGTCCTCGGCATGACTCTGGCGGAGATCGCCGCCGCCCGGTCCTCCGGCGCCGTCTGACCCTGACGGCGTGTCGGCCTCCGGGCCGGCACAACCGCGGCGGCGTCGGCGGAACGCGCCGAGCGGGTGCGAGCGCTACCGCGCCGCCGCATCCTCGAGCACGAACTCCGCGCCCTTCTCGGCGATCATGACGGTGGGCGCGTTGGTGTTGCCCGAGGTGATCCGGGGCATGACCGAGGCGTCGATGACCCGCAGGCCCGACACGCCGTGCACCGCGAGCCGGTCGTCGACTACGGCAAGGGGGTCGTGGCCCATCCTGCACGTCCCGACGGGATGGAAGATCGTCGTGCCGAGGTTTCCGGCCGCCTGAGCCAGCGCCTCGTCGCTGTCGACCTCGGGGCCGGGCAGCCATTCCTCCGGCTCGAAGCGGGCGAGCGCCTGCGCGGCCATGATGCGCCGGGTGAACCGCAGGCCGGCCACCGCCACCTGCCGATCCTCATCGGTGGAGAGGTAGTTGAGGGTGATCGCCGGCGCCTGCAGTGGATCCGGGTCCTTGATGCGGACGTGCCCGCGGCTCGTCGGCTGCAGGTTGGCGACCGACGGCGTGATCGCGTTGAACTTGTGCAGCGGGTCGCCGAACTTGTCGAGGGACAGCGGCTGCACGTGCCACTCGATGTTTGCGGACGGGCGCGACGGATCGCTCCGGGCGAAGGCGCCGAGCTGTGACGGCGGCATCGTCAGGGGACCGGTCTTGAACAGCAGGTACTCCAGCCCCATGGCCGCCTTGCCGAACAGCGAGTTCACCCGCTGATTCAGCGTGACGGTGTTCTTCACCTTGTAGATGCTGCGGATCTGCAGGTGGTCGTGCAGGTTCTCGCCGACGCCGGCTAGGTCGTGGACCACCTCGATCCCGTGCTGCTGCAGCAGGGCGCCGGGGCCGATGCCCGACAACTGCAGGATCTGGGGCGAACCGATGGCGCCGGCGGCCAGGATTACCTCGCGCCGCGCCGTCAGGCGCTCGCCGGTGACCAGCTCGACCCCGGTGGCCCGCGGGCCGGCGTCGCCCGTTTCCACGGTGAGACGCCGCACCTGTGCGTCGGTCCGCACGCTCAGGTTCGGCCGGCGCATGACGGGGCGCAGGTACGCCTTGGTGCCGCTCCAGCGTCGGCCGCGGCGCTGGTTCATCTGGAAGTAGGCGTTGCCGAAGTTGTCGCCCCGGTTGAACTCGGCGATCTTCGGAATCCCGCACTCGGCGGCGGCGTCCCGCCACGCGTCGAGGATCTCCCAGCTCACGCGCCGTTCCTCCACCCGCATCTCGCCGCCGACCCCGTGGTACTCGTCGGCGCCGTGCTGGTAGTCCTCTGAGCGCTTGAACACGGGCAGCACGTCGTCCCATCCCCATCCGCGGTTGCCGAGGGACGCCCAGTGGTCGTAGTCGCTCCGCTGCCCCCGCATGTAGATCATCGCGTTGATCGAGGAGCAGCCGCCGAGGACCCGGCCGCGGGCGTAGCCGATGGTGCGTCCGTTGAGCCCGGGGTCGGGTTCGATCCGGTAGCACCAGTCGGTGCGGGGATTGCCGATGGTGTAGAGGTAGCCCACCGGGATGTCGATCCAGAAGTAGTCGTCCTTGCCCCCCGCCTCGAGCAGCAGGACGCTGGCATCGGCATCTGCCGACAACCGGTTGGCGAGGACGCAGCCGGCGGTCCCGGCCCCGATGATGAGGGTGTCGTGGGTCACGCGGCGATACTACACCGCGGTCATCGCAATCCAAGTTGTCGGATCGGGAAACCCGAATTCATGAATGTCCGCGTCCCTGGCGCCGTGTGCAATCGGGGATGTCTCGCGCAGAGGCCTTCGGGAATTGGTCGAAACTCCCCGAAAAACACACTTGCCAGCGACCGGCGAAAAATTGCGCGGCCGATGTTGCCACTGTGGCACGAATGTTGCTAGGGTATTGCGTGCCCCGTGCGTTTAGGTGTCGGCATGGCGCCGGCACTGGCGTGCGGACGAGGAGGAAGAATGCGATTTGGTAAATCGTTCCTTGTCGGAATGGCCGTGCTGTTGCTGCCGGCCACCGCCTTCGCCCAGGGCGCTTCCCTGATTGGCGAAGTCACCGACAACACGGGCGGCGTCCTGCCGGGCGTCACCGTGGAAGCCGCCAGCCCGGTACTGATCGAGGGGTCGCGCGTCGCGATCACTGACGGCACCGGCCGGTACAACATCATTGCCCTGTTGCCGGGCACCTACACCGTCACCATGACGCTGCCCGGCTTCTCGACGTTCATCCAGGAGGGGATCCAGGTTCCGGCCGCGACGAACGTCACGATCAACGGCTCGCTCTCGGTCGGCGCGCTCGAAGAGACCGTGACGGTCTCCGGCGAAGCCCCGATCGTCGACGTGCAGAGCGCGGCGCGGGTCGAGGTCGTCGAGCGCGAGGTGCTCGACTCCCTGCCGACGACGCGCAACACGCAGTCGATCGGCTACCTCGCGCAGGGCGTGCGCCTGACCCGGCCCGACGTCGGCGGGGCGCAGATGATGGAGCAGGTCCGCATGTCGGTCCACGGCGCCACGCCGCGCCACACGACCATGCAGGTGGACGGCATGATCGTCAACTCGCAGATGGGCGACGGCCTGATCATGAACTACAACAACCAGGCGCTGAGCCAGGAGATGGCGATGACCACCTCCGGGAACAACGCCGAGGTTCAGGCCGGCGGCCTTCGGCTGAACATGATTCCGAAGGACGGCGGCAACCAGTTCAGCGGGACCAACTACATCGGCTTCACGCTGAACGAGAGCTGGCAGGCCGACAACTTCACGCAGGGGATGCAGGATCTCGGCCTGACGTCGAACCAGGGCATCACGAACATCCACGACGTGAACCCGGCCATCGGCGGACCGATCCTGCAGGACCGGCTCTGGTACTTCACGTCGGCCCGCGCGATCTCGGTCGACGAGCTCTTCGCCGGCGCCTTCCAGCCGACCCTGGACCCCAACGCATCGCCGGAGGTCATCCAGGACTACTTCAAGCGCGGCGCGAGAATCACCTGCGAGGATCCGAACACCAGCACCGGATGCGTCGGCAACCATCCGGCGGTCATAGGAGCGGAACGCGCCGTCGCGGAGCAGCACGTCCGCAGCGTATTGCTGCGCCTGACGGCGCAGGTTTCCCAGCGCAACAAGGTGAGCGCGTACCTCGACCGGATCTTCAAGTGGAAGAAGCGCGAGTTCTCCGCCACCCGCGAGCCGATCCAGGCGGCGGGCTTCCGCGATCCGGGCCAGGCGAACTACCACACGTTCCAGGCGAAGTGGACGTCCACCATCAGCAGCCGCGCGCTGCTCGAGGTGGGCTACTCGCAGGTCTACGAGCGGCTGCTCATCGCCTCCCAGACGGAGGAGGCGCTGCGCGAGGTCTTCCCGTCCAACATCCCGCTGCCGAACCTGCGGGCCGCGACGCCGGGCGACCTGCGCACGTGCATCCAGACCCCCTGCTACTGGGACGCCGGCTACATGCAGACCGGCGACTGGTTCCGGAACGCGGTCATCGGCGACCGCGGCACCGGACTCCAGACCAACAACTACTGGGGCGACATCTGGATCACGCCGTCCGACCGCTTCTATCCGAACGCGGCGTTCTCGTACGTCACCGGTTCCCACAACTTCAAGGTGGGCATGCAGTGGTCGTACGGTAACGACGGCGACACGCGTGACCGGTTGGGCCACATCAACATGCGGCCCTGGAACGGGCTGCCGGTGCCGTGCGACCCCGACCCGTCGGTGGCTTGCGAGGCCCGGCACACGGTCCAGGCGCTCAACTACCCGACGAGCTGGAACACGACGGTGCGGGCGGATCGCGGGATCTACGTGCAGGACACCTGGACGCTCGATCGCCTGACGATCAATGCCGGCCTGCGCTGGGACCACTTCGAGTCGCTGATCAACACCTACCGCACCGGCGACCTGCCGGGCGGCCGGTTCATCAGCGCGCGGTCGGCTCCGGAGTACCCTGCGAACCCGTACTGGGACGACATCACGCCCCGGCTCAGCGTGACCTATGACCTCTTCGGCGATGCGCGGACGGCGCTGAAGTTCTCGGCGAACAAGTTCATGCGGCCCTACGCCAGCGGCCACGCCGAGCGCTACTCTCCCTACCGCGAGGTCAGCGATTTTCGTCCCTGGTTCGACTGCGTCATGAAGCCGTCGGTCCATCAGACCGGCCTCGACGGCGATCCGCGCGCCGCCTGCGCCACCGCCGCCGACCTGGCCGGCCTGCCGGCGTCGCCGGAGCACTACCTGAGCACGAACTACGACGGCATCGCGCAGGACCACGAGATCGGCCTGCTGGGCAACAGCACTGTGTTCCGGGAGGGCGGCGTCGCGGTTCCGTCCTCGCGGCCCGACGACAACCTGCAGCGCGAGTACAACTGGGAGTACAACATCGGCATCCAGCACGAGCTGCTGCCGCGCGTCTCCCTGAACATCGGCTGGTACCGCCGCGTCTTCGGCGACATCGAGGCGCGGAGCAACCAGGCGCACATACCGTGCAACGTCGCGACCGCGCAGGCGGGCGTCCCGTGCGGAAGCTGGATCCCGTTCATGGTGAACTTCGACGATCCGGGTGGCCACGTCGCGCGTCTCCGCGCGCTCGGGCAGGACATCACGATCCCGTCAGGCGAGTTCCTGGCGTTCGACCTCGATCCGGCCTATCGCGGACTGGTCGATAACCTCGACATCACCTCGGACATCAACCGCAACTACTACAACGGGTTCGAGGTGAGCATGAACGCCCGTCTGCCGAACGGCGGCAACATCTTCGGCGGGTGGACGGCTAGCCAGCACATTCAGGACACCTGTGGCCTGATCGTCAACCCGAACGGCGTCAGCATCGAGGACCCGATCCGGGGCTCCGACGAAGGCATCGTCCGCGGCGGCCGCTGGTGCGACCAGAGCGCGCTGGGGATGCCGTTCCGGCACGACTTCAAGTTGTTCGCCACCTATCCGCTGCCGTACGACTTCGAAGCCAGCGGTTCGATTCAGGCCTACTCCGGTGGCGAGCGGGAGCTGACCTGGGGCGTGCCCAACGCGTACATTCCCCACGGTGCGCCGACGGCTCGTCCGACGGTCCAGTTGTTCCAGCCGGGCACGAACTTCCTGCCCTACTGGACGCAGGTGGACGTCTCCCTGCGGAGGCTCTTCCGCTTCAACAACATCCAGGCGTCGGTTCAGGCGGACCTCTACAACGCGCTGAACGCCGCCGTGCAGACCGACGAGACCGAGTCGTACGGCGCTGTCTGGGGACGGCCGACGCGTCTGCTGCAGGGTCGGATCCTGCGGACGGCGTTCCAGTTGAACTGGTAGTCGGACGTTCGGGCTAGCGCGCCCGCCAGGGCGCTTGGCCGCTTCGTTCGGGCCGGTGGGGGAACCTTCCCCCACCGGCCCTCTTTTTTTGGAGGGCGGAAGGACCTGCCCTCAGAAGAAGCAGTACCGCAACGGCGCGCCCTGGTGGGCGCGTTGGAAGTTCCGCCGGCGGCGAAACTTCTACGGCGCAAGCTCTGGCGCTATGATGACCGTTGCGGTTAGCGGCGATAACCGGGACAGACCCATGGCCACGGCGCACCCAGCCTTCAAGTTCACCTACGAGGACTACCGCGCGGCGCCGCCGGACAAGCGCTACGAGTTACTCGATGGGAACCTGCTCTTGACGCCGGCGCCGAACCTGAAGCATCAGGACATCCAGGCTCGTCTGGGCAGTAGATTGGCGCGGTTCATCGAGGAACGGGCACTCGGGAAGTGCTTCTTCGCCCCCTGCGACGTGGTGTTGTCCGACACCGACGTCGTGCAACCGGATCTGCTCTTCGTCTCCCGGGAACGAGACCATCTGTTGAGCGGCGGCGAGAATGTCCGAGGTGGCCCCGATCTGGTCGTGGAGATCCTGTCTCCTGCCACCGCCGACAGGGATCGCGGCTACAAGCGGGAACTCTACGCGAAGCACGGTGTCATGGAGTACTGGCTGGTCGATCCCGCGACCGAGACCGTCTGGATTCACCGACTTCGGGGCGGCGCACTGGAGGTCGCCCACACGTTTGGTTGTGGACAGATGCTGCGCTCGCCGCTGCTCGCCGGCTTCGAGGTCGACCCGCGCGACATCTTCTCGTCCTGAACGGGCCTCCAGAATCAGGACGCCGGCCGGGCGAGGCCCGCGGTCGACGCCGAGGCTAGTCAATCTCGAACGGTATGCGTAGGCCGACGTCTCCACCAATCGACAGTTCGTACGTCCCGCTTGCCCATTGGCCGGTGGGCGCAGCGAAGAAGAGGTACCCCTGCACGCATCGGTACTGGGTCACGTCCGCCAGCGACCGTCCGACGCCACCCTCCGTGAAGAACAGCAGCCGGTTGGCGCATTCGCTCGGAGATCGGTTGGCGCCGCCTTCGAGCTGAAGCAGCAGCGGCAGCAGGCTGACTCGTTGCTCACGATAGGTTCGTTGCGAGATCATCGGCGTTCGAGCCCCGTCCGGCTGGATGACGTGCACGTCGTCCGGCCGGAACGTCATCGCCTCGCCCACCTGGCCCTGGATCGCGAGATCGATGGCCAACCATTGCGGATCGTGATGGTCCGGAAAGTAATACCGGGCCGCCCAAGCGCGTAGATGGCAGTCATTGAATCCCATCACGCCGAGATTGATCCGAAACCACTTGCCGGGTTCCGAGCACTCGTGAGCGCCGGTCCGGGCAACGGACAGTACGGTGGCGAGCGAAACAACCCCCATCACCACCCATACGCGTGCATGCCGCATCTTCCAACCGTAGTGGCGTGGGCGTCGGTATGCAAGACGGAAGACGCGACCCAAGGCGCTCGCGGCGCGCGGTCGGCGCCGAGGCTATTCAATCTCGATGGGCAGCCGGACGCCGATGTCTCCATTGACGGCGAGGACGTAGGTCCCGCTTGCCCATGCGCCGCTCGGTGCGGCGAAGTACAGGTAACCCTGGACGCACTGGTGCTGGTTCACGTCGGCGAGCTGCTGCCGGATGCCATCGTCCACGAAGAACCGCAGCCTGCGGCCGCATCCCGCCAGGGACCGGTTGGCGCCGCCCCGGACCTGGAGCAGCAACGGCGCCATGCTGCTTCGTTGCTGGCGATACGTGCGTTGCGAGACCAGGGGAATTCGGGATCCGTCGGGCTGCTCGATATAGACGTCTTCCGGGCGGAACGTCATCGGTTCCGGAACCTGGCCATGCATTGCCAATTCAACGGCCAGCCATCGCGGATCGTGATCGTCTGGAAAGTAGTACCGGGCCGCCCAGGACTGGAGATGGCAGTCGCGGTATCCCGTCGTGACAAGGTTCATTCGAAACCACCTGCCGGGTTCCGAACACTCGTGGGCGCCGACCCCGACAACCGACGGGATGGCGACGAGGGAGACAATCGTAGTCACCGCTGGCCAGCGGGTTCGACGCACGTCCTTATGGTAGTTGAACCGGTGTCGGGCCCTCCCGCGATCGACGCCGAGGCTATTCGATCACCACGGGCATGCGCAGGCCGACATCTCCGTCGACGGCGAGGACGTAGATCCCGCTTTCCCATCTACCGGTGGGCGCAGCGAAGTAGAGATAACCCGACACGCACCGTAACGCCACGTCCGCGAGCTGCCGCCGAGTGCCATGGTCCACGAAGAATCGCAGTTTGAATTGGCATCCGTCCGGAGACCGGTTGCCGCCGCCCCGCATCTGAAGCAGCAACGGCGCCATGCTGCTTCGTTGCTGGCGATAGGTGCGTTGCGAGATCAGCGGAATCCGGGACCCGTCGGGCTGCACGATGTAGACATCGTCCGGGCGAAACGCCGTCGTTTCCCGCAACTGGCCCTTGAGCCTCAACTCGAGGGCCAGCCATTGCGGATCGTGATCGTCCGGATAGTAGTACTGGGCAACCCAGGCGCGCACATGGCAGTCCCGCCATCCAGTTACGCCAAGGTTCATGCGAAACCACCCGCCGGGTTCCGAGCACTCGTGAGCGCCGACCCCGACAGCCGACGGAATGGCGACGAGGGAGACAATAGCCAGGACGCCCAACCAACCGCCGGAGAACCGCCCGGACCACATGCGGCGAAAACAAGACTGCATGATCGCTCCTCGGGCAGCCGCTGCAACTTCCAATAGATAACGCGTCGGCGCCGGAAATGGCAAGCGGTGACCCGGACGGGCGCGTTGCCCGCCGCGCCGCAGCATCCCCTCGCAGCCGCAGCGTTCCATGCTTGTGAGTAGTATTCCTATGAGTATCTTACCCGTGAGACATGTATGGCCGTCGTGCGTGCCGCCACGCACCGCTGACCCGCGCGACGTCTTCTCGTCCTGAAGAAGAGAGTGACGGGACGCGCATCTATAATGCTCGTCATGCATGCCGCATACGACGCCCTGCTCGCGGATGTCGCTGATGCATGCCGCCGCCACTACGGGAACCGCTTGCTCTCCCTCGCCGTCTACGGGTCGGTCGGCCGCGGCACTCCCCGGCCCGATTCCGACATCGACCTGCTGCTGGTCGCGACCCGTCTTCCGGACGGTCCGGTCGCCCGCAACGACGAGTTCCGCGCGGTTCGAACCGCTCTTGCGCCGCGTCTGGCGGCCGTCGGCGCCACGGGTCTGCAGCCGGAACTGGCGCCGATCTTCAAGACCGGCGCTGAACTCAAGCGGGGGTCGCCGCTGCTGCTCGACATGACCGAGGACGCCCGGATTCTGCATGATCCAGACGGATGCCTGCGGGACGTTCTCGACCGCCTCCGCCGCCGGCTCGGAGAACTGGGGTCGCAGCGCATCTGGCAGGGCGACTTCTGGTACTGGGATCTCAAGCCGGACTATCGGCCGGGCGAGATCTTCGAGCTATTCCCGCCATGACCAACGGCGACCTCGCCGCAAGCTATCTCTTCAAGGCCACGATACGGCTCGACGTCCTTGCCGTGCTGTTGGAAAGGGAGGGGTACTCGGATGTGGTCCGGGAAGCGCAGGAGATTGTGGAGTTGGCCCTCAAGGGCATGCTGCGTCATGTGGCCGTGGAAGTCCCGCGCCGGCACGACGTTGGGAGCGTGCTCCGCGAGCACGCCGGCCGGTTCTCCGGTGTCGACGACGCCCGGATCGGGCAGCTCGCCGACGTTTCCGCCTGGCTGCGCGAACACCGCGAGTTATCGTTCTACGGAGACGAGGGCTTCGTCCCGACCGAGCGCTACACTCGAGAAGACGCCCAACGCGCCATCGACGGCGCCCGCCTGGCCGTGTCGACGGCTGCCGCGGTCATCAGTGAGCGTCGACAATGAGGGCTCGCTACGGTCCACGAGGAATCGGGATCCGTCGGCACGGTGCTGCGCCCCTGGTGGCGGTTGCCACGGCAGGACTGTTCGCCCTCGGGTGCGAGACGCGGCAGGCATCCGAACCGGTTTTCGCGCCGGCTCCGGGCCCTGATGAACCGGCCGGAACCGTCACGTTCGCACGCGACGTTGCTCCGATCGTCTTCGAGCACTGCGCGCCCTGCCATCGCTCTGGGGGTTCCGGACCCTTTCCCCTGCTGAGCTACGACGACGTCGCCCGCCGCGCCCGGCAGATTGCCGAGGTCACGGCCAGCCGCTTCATGCCCCCGTGGCTGCCCGAGGCGGGCTACGGCGAGTTCGTCGGCGAGCGCCGGCTGACCGAGTCGCAGATCGCGACCCTCGCCGCGTGGAGCGAATCGGGCGCGGCGGAGGGCGACGCGGTGGATCTGCCGGCGCCCCCGGCCGCGACCGACGGCTGGATGCTCGGCGAGCCGGACCTGACGGTGACGCTGCCGGCGCCGTACACGCTGCCGGCGGATGGGCCCGATGTCTTCCGCAATCTGGTCATGCCCCTGCCGGTCGCCGAGACGCGCTGGGTCCGGACGGTGGAGTTGCTGCCGGGCAACCCGCAGTTCGTCCATCACGCCATCATGGCGGTCGACGACTCCTCGTCGTCGCGGCGGCGCGAGGCGGAGGAGACCGACCAGGCGGGTGAGCCCGGCTTCAGCGGCATGGAGATGGGACTGGCGTTCATGCCGGACGGCCACCTGATGGGCTGGACGCCCGGGATGGCGCCGAATCCGGGCATGGACGGTCTTGCCTGGCGCCTCGACCCGGGCACCGACTTCGTGCTGCAGCTTCACATGCTGCCGTCCGGCCGCCCGGAGCCCATCGCGCCCGTGGCGGGCTTCCACTTCGCGGACGCGCCGCCGTCGGGACCGCCGCTCTATCTCATCCGCCTCGACGCCGACCACCAACTCGACATCCCGCCGGGCGATGCCGCCTTTGTTGTCGAGGATGAGGTGGAGCTGCCGATCGAGGTGGAGGTCCATGCCGTCTATCCGCACGCCCACTATCTGGCGAAGTCGATGGAAGGCAAGGCGACGTTGCCGGACGGCACCGAGCAGTGGCTCATCCGCATCGACGACTGGGATTTCGCCTGGCAGGACGTCTATCGCGTGCGCGAGCCGTACGTCCTGCCGGCCGGCACGACGTTGTCGATGCGTTTCACGTTCGACAATTCAGCCGCGAACCCGCGCAACCCGAACAACCCGCCGCAACGCGTGCGTGCGGGCAACCGATCGTCGGACGAGATGGCGCACCTGCAGCTCCAGGTGCGCCCGCGGCGCGCCGGCGATCTGGTCCTGCTGCGCGAATCGCTCTACCGGGACGCGATTCACAGGAATCCGGCGAACCCGTGGTCGTACTACGAGCTCGGCAACGCGCTGCTGGAACAGGAGCGGCTGGACGAAGCGGAACAACAGTACCTCGCGGGGCTGGCGGCGGATCCGACGCATGTGCCGTCCCACGCCAGCCTGGGCGCCTTGCGCGTGCGGCAGGGACGGCTGGACGAGGCGGCGGGGGAGTTTCAGACCGCCGTGCGCCTGGACCCGGGCTTTGCCGACGGACACTACAACCTGGGGAGCGTGCGGCTGGACCAGGGGCGTCTGACGGAGGCGGCCAGCCACCTGCGCGAGACGCTGGCGCTCGAACCCGATCACGCCGCGGCCCATGCCAACCTGGGCCATGCGCTCCGCGAGCTGGGACAACTCGATGAGGCGGTGACCCACCACCGCGAGGTGCTGCGCCTGCGACCCGGATCGGTCGAGGCCCACAACAGCCTCGGCAGCGCGCTGGCCATGGGCGGTCTTCTCGACGAGGCCATCGAACACTTCCAGAGCGCCCTCCGGCTCCAGCCGGATCACGCCGAGGCGCGCCAGAACCTGGAACTCGCCTACGAGATTGCCGCCGAGCTCGAGCGGGCCGGGCTCCGCTGAGCCGCGCGCCCTCAGGGCGCGGCGCGACTGGTTGCGCGCAGTTCCCGAATCTGGTTGACGGCGGCGGCGATCTGCATTTCGAGGATCTGTTCACCGTACTCGGCGGTGGCTCTCGCCGGGTTGCCGTTGACGCCGTTGCCGCCCGGGCCGGTCCCGGTGCCGGGAGCGAACCGGTCGAGCCGCAATTGAGAGGGGTCGAGGAAGAGGAACTGCGACGTGTCGTGCATCCCGGCATGGGAGCCGACGTCCTCCGGTCGTTCACCCTGCTCGACCAGCCAGTCGTCGCCCGGACCGGGGTAGTAGGCGGTCAGGTGATGGACGCGCGCCGGTGTATTGGTCCACTCGCGATTCAGGCGCACGGCGACCGCCGCCTGTGACGCCTGGTTGCCGCCGCTGTCGCCCATTAGCGCGATGTCGGTGAAACCATGCTGCGCCAGGCTGCGCGCGGCGTACTCCAGAACCTGTTCGAACACGTCGGGCGGCGTGGTGATGGTGCCGGGGAAGCGCATGTGGCCGGAAGGCGGACCGACGTCGCCTTCCGGCACGTAGGCCATGACCGGAGCCACCAGCGCGTCCCCCAGGCGGCGCGCCGCTTCGCCCGCCTTGTGTTTCACCAGGACGTTGTGCTTGCCGAGGATCATGTGCGGCCCGTTCTGTTCGGTGCCGCCGGTGGGGATGATCACCGTCGTCATGCCGGCCGCGACCGCGTCGCGCAGCTCGGTCCAGGTGAGCTCTTCCAGGAAAACGGACGGCGCGGCCGGGGCCTGGGCATGCGCGGCGCCCGGCGACAACGCCAGAACAGCGCTGGCCGTGAGAAGGGCGAGAAAGCACGTGGCGTTGGGTTTGCCGTTTGCGCGCATCGGGAGACTCCTTGGCCGCGGCGCGGTCAGAACTCCGGCGTGAACGTGACGTCCGCGGCGGCGGTGTCGTGCGGATCGAGGACGATGATCCCGGTATCGGTACGGCCCGCTTCGGCCAGGTTGAAGCCGTCGATGCAGTTCGTTGCCGGCTCGACGCAGAAGAAGTCGCGGCCGGCCGGCGTATAGACGACGAGGCAGGCGTAGGCCGGGTCGGCATTGATCCGCAGACGCGCGTTCCACTCGGGCCAGGTGATTTCCGCACGCCCGCCGAAGCGGACGAAGTTGTTGTCGAGGGGAGAGGCGTCCGGGTTCAGGCCAGCGCCGTCAAGCAGCAGTTGCGGCGGCGGGGACACCAGGTTGACCGGGACCATGGTGTCGTCCGTCACCCACATCCGTCCGACGTCGGCCCGCACGGTGGAGCGCGGCGTCCGGACGAAGTACGGGTGGAGGCCGAAGCCGACCGGCATCGCTTCGTTCGCCTCGTTCGTTACGCTGAAGCGGATCGCCAGCCGTTCCTCCGTCAGATCGAACTGCTGCTGGGCGACGTACGGCCAGGGCCAGCCGCCAGCCGGGTGGCGGTACTCGATGAGCAGGCTCGCCGAGCCGCGGTCCAGCACCGTCCACGGCGCGCGCCAGGCATGGCCGTGGATGGCATGGGGTTCCGGGCGGAAGTTCTGCGGCAACTGGATGGTCCGGCCACGGAAACGAAATCGCGCATCCCGGATCCGGTTCGAGAAGGGCACCATGGGGAAGCTGGACGTGTCGCCAGCCGAGCGCTCGGCGAACGCCTCGTCCGGCGCGGGTCGCATCCACTCGATGGGTCCGGTGTTGTCGCCGCGCTCGGTGGCGTAGCGGGTGATGGAGCCGCCCACCTCCGGCGCCACACCCAGGTGGACCGGGCCGGCGCGGAGTGCGATCACCTCGGGAGTCTGCTGGCGCATGGCGTCATCGTATGCCAGAGGCGCACCATGACGCGGCGCAAAACTGGTATCGTTTTCGTTTGCGGCGACCGCGATTCACCGGGAGGTTCGAGATGCAGGGCAGAAGCACGCGGGCGTGGCTGGCGTTCGTCGTCGTCGGGCTGCTGGCGGCGGTGGTGGCCGGCTGCGGATCGGACGAGTCCGGTGGTCCGGACGCCGCGGAGGATCCGATGGGCGATAACCCGTTCCTGACCGAGAGCACGCTGCCGTACCAGATGCCGCCGTTCGACCGGATCGACGATGCGCATTATCAGCCGGCGTTCGAGCAGGGGATGGCGGAGCAGCTTGCCGAGATCGAGGCGATTGCGACGCAGTCCGACCCGCCGACGTTCGAGAACACGATCGTCGCGATGGAGCGATCGGGCCGGTTGCTCGACCGGGTCGCGACGGTCTTCTTCGGCCTCTCGTCGGCCCACACCAATGATGCGATGGACGCGATCCGGAGTGAAGTGGCGCCGAAGCTCGCCGCGCATACCGACGCCATCCTGCTGAACGCCGACCTCTTCGCCCGCGTGCAGGCCCTGTACGACGGACGTGGCGCCTCCGACCTCGACGCCGAGTCACGCCGACTGATCGAGGAGTACTACACCGACTTCGTCCGTGCCGGCGCCCGGCTCGACGAGGCGCAGAAGGAGCGGATCGAGGCCATCAACGCCGAGCTGGCGTCGCTCTCGACGACCTTCTCACAGAATGTGCTCGACGAGGTGAACGCCTCCGCCGTCGTCGTCGACAGTCGCGAGGAACTGGCCGGCCTGCCGGACGATCAGGTTGCGGCGGCGGAAACGGCGGCGGCGGCCCGCGACCTGGAGGGCAAGTTCGTCATTCCGCTCCTCAACACGAGCGGCCAGCCGGCTCTCACGACGCTGGAGGACCGCACCCTGCGCGAGCGAATCACCAGGGCATCGCTCGCCCGCAACCTGTCCGGCGGCGAGTACGACAACCGCGAGGTGATCACGACCATGGCGCGGCTCCGGGCCGAACGCGCCGCCATGCTCGGCTACCCGAATCACGCCGCCTACATCCTGGAACGGCAGACGGCGCAGACGGTCGACGCGGTGAACGAGCGGCTCGCGAGCCTCGCACCGCCCGCCGTCGCCAATGCGGAGCGGGAGGCGGCGGATCTGCAGGCGATGCTGGGCGACGCCGGCGAACTGGCGGCGTGGGACTGGTCGTTCTACACGGAAAAGGTGCGTGCGGAGCGTTACGCCTTCGACGCCGAGCAGTTGCGACCCTATTTCGAACTGGACAACGTGATCGAGAAGGGCTTCTTTTTCGCTGCGAACCAGCTCTATGGCCTGACGTTCGAGGAGCGGCCGGAACTGCCGACGTACCATCCGGATATTCGTATCTGGGAGGTGTTCGACGCCGACGGGTCGCCGCTCGGTCTGTTCATCGGCGACTTCTACGCCCGTCCGTCGAAGCGGGGCGGCGCCTGGATGAACGCCTATGTCTCGCAGACCCACCTGCTGGGGACATCGCCCGTCGTCGGGAACCATCTGAATATTCCGAAGCCGCCGGACGGCGAGGCGACGCTGCTCACTTTTGACGAGGTGGTGACCGCATTCCACGAGTTCGGCCACGCCCTGCACGGCTTCTTCTCGAACGTGGAGTACCCGTACTTTTCCGGGACGTCCGTGCCGCGCGACTTCGTCGAGTACCCGTCGCAGGTGAACGAGATGTGGGCCACCTGGCCGGAGGTGCTGGAGAACTACGCCGTCCACTACGAGACCGGCGAGCCGATGCCGGCCGACCTGCTGGAGAAGGTGCTCGCGACGCAGACGTTCAACCAGGGCTTCGCCACTACGGAATACCTCGCGGCGTCGCTCCTCGACCAGGCGTGGCACCAGATCACCGCCGACGAGGTGCCGGATACGGATGGCGTCGAGACGTTCGAGGCGGCCGCGCTCGAGGCCGCGGGCGTGGCGCTGGAGGCGGTGCCCCCGCGGTACCGCAGTACCTATTTCTCGCACATCTGGAGCAGCGGTTACTCAGCCGGTTACTACTCCTACATCTGGAGCGAAGTACTGGACGCCGATTCGGTCGAGTGGTTCAAGGAGAACGGCGGGCTCAAGCGCGAGAACGGCGATCACTTCCGGGAGACGCTGCTCTCGAGGGGGGGAAGCGTCGAGGCGCTCGACCTCTATCGCGCGTTCCGGGGCGCGGAGCCGGATGTCCGTCCGCTGCTGATCCGCCGCGGCCTAAACTGACGCGCCGGCGCGCCCCTGACGGGCGCCGGAAGCACGTAGCATCGTGACATCGCCGCTCACCGTCGCGTTCCTCGGGTGCGGGTTCATCACCGGTGTCCACGGCGGGCACCTGCGGCGGCTGCGCGACCGGTTCGTCCCCGCCTACGCCAGCCGCGACCGGGAGAAGGCGGAACGCTACCGCGCGCGTTATGGCGGGACCCTCGCCTATGGTGACTACCGTGCGGCGATCGACGATCCCGGGGTCGACGCGGTCGTGGTCGCCATGCCGCCGCGTTTCCATCTGGAGTGGACGCTCGCCGCGCTCGACGCGGGCAAGCACGTCCTGGTGGAAAAGCCGGCCTTCGTTCGGATGGAGGACTACGAGCGGGTCTGCGCGGCGCGCGACCGTGCGGGCCGCACGGTGATCGTCGGCGAGAACGATCACTACAAGCCGCTCGCCGTCTGCCTCCGGCGGCTGCTGGCCGACGGCGCGATCGGCGACCTGCTGATGGCGCATTTCACCACCCTGGTGCGCCGCCTGAAGGCGGCCGGCGACTGGCGCAACGACGAGAGCGCGGCGGGCGGGGACGCCTTCTTCGAGGAGGGCATCCACTGGCTGCACCTCGCGAACTGCCTGGGGCCGCGCATCACGGCGGCGTGGGGGATCCGGCCGCCGGGCGGCCGCGACGGGCCGGACCGCCGCGCGAAGTCGCTGCTCGCCGCGTTCCGCTACGACACCGGCGCCGGCGGAACGCTGTACTACTCGCGCGAGGTGCCGTCGCTGCTTCACGGATTGCGGCTGTCGAAGCTGTTCGGGCGCGACGGCATCATCTCGTTCGAATCGAACGGCGCGGCGATCCTCGTGCGGGGCCGCCGGACGCGCCGCCCGGAGCTGGTATTTCCCGGCTTCCGCGATATCCGCGGCTACCGCGCCATGTACCGTGACTTCGCCGACGCGATCGCCGGGGGACGGCCGCCCGAGATGAGCCTGGAAGCGGCAATGGCCGATCAGCGTGTCATGGAACAAATCGCCGTCGCGGCGGACAGCGGGAGCGCGGACGGACGGCCATGACCGAAGCGGACACCCCGACGCATCCTCCGGCGGGGGAGTGGGACGTCATCGTCGTCGGCAGCGGCGTCGGCGGCGGCACGCTGGCGCGCGCGCTGGCGACCACCGGCGCGCGGATCCTGATCCTGGAGCGGGGCGGCTTCGTCCCCCGGGAAGAGGTGAACTGGAGCCCGGAGGCGGTCTGGAAGGATCTCCGTTACCGCACCGACGAGCGCTGGCTGGACGGCGACGGCCGCACCTTTCGGCCGTACATGCACTACTGCGTCGGCGGCAACTCGAAGTTCTGGGGCGCCGTCCTCTTCCGGATGCGCGCGGAGGACTTTGGCGAAATCGAACACGTCGACGGCACTTCGCCCGCCTGGCCGATCGATTACGCCACGCTGGCGCCCTACTACGACCGGGCCGAGCGGTGTTACCTGGTGCATGGCGCGTCGGGGGCGGATCCGACCGACCCGCCGCGTGACGCCTATCCGTATCCGGCGGTGCCCCACGACCCGCACATCGAGCCGCTGGTCGAACGGCTGCGCGGAATGGGCCTCCACCCGTCGCCGTTGCCGCTCGGCCTGTCGTCGCCCGGTACGCACTGTGTTCTCTGCAACACGTGCAACTCGTTTCCGTGCTACCTCGATGCGAAGGCGGAAGCGGAGCAGTGCGGCGTCCGGGCAGCGGCGGCGCTCGGAACGGTCCGCGTCCTGACCGGAGCGCGTGCCCGGCGGCTGCTGACCGATCCGTCGGGACGACGGGTGGCTGCGGTAGAGGTGGAACGGAACGGGGCGACCGAGCGGTATGCCGCGCCCGTCGTTGTCGTCTCGTGCGGCGCCGTCAACTCGGCCGCGCTGCTGTTGCGCTCGGCCACCGACCGGCACCCGCACGGCCTCGCCAACGCATCGGGCATGGTGGGCCGGCGCTACATGGCGCACGTCGCCACCATGATGCAGGGCTGGTCGCCGTTCCGGAGCAATCGCGCCGTGTTCCAGAAGACGGTGGCGATCAACGACTATTACCTGCATGGTCCCGACAACGGCTTTCCGCTCGGCCAGCTTCAGACGCAGGGCCGGACGCATCCGGAGCAGGTGCACTACGTGGAGCCGCGGATCCCGCACGGGATGCTCCGGCTCTGGTTGCAGCGCGGCTTCGACTGGCTGGCGATGACCGAGGACCTGCCGCGCGACGCCAATCGCGTCACGCTGGACCCGGACGGCCGCATCCGCCTGACGTACCAGCCCACCAACCTGACCGCCCACCGGCGCCTCGTGCAGGTGATGCGCCGGATCCTTCGCCGCCTCGGCTATCCGGTCGTCGTTGCCCGATCGCTCGGCACGCAGAACACGACGCATCAGTGTGGAACGCTCTGTTTCGGCGCCGATCCGGCCAGGTCGGTGCTCGATCCGTTCTGCCGGGCGCACGACGTGGACAACCTCTTCGTCGTCGACGCTTCCTGTTTTCCGTCGTCCGCCGCCGTCAACCCCGGACTCACGATCGCGGCGAACGCTCTCCGCGTGGCCGACCACATCGCGGAGACCGAGCTGGGATGCGCGACCCGGCCGGACGTCTACATGATGAGCGCCGACGAGCGGCGGAGGCCGAATGCCGGCCCGATGAGCCGCGATCAAGAGAACACGCCGGAGACCACCCGATGAGAGCCCGATCCTTCAGCCACGCCGGTATCACCGTCCGCAACTTCAACGCCGCCGTCCGCTTCTATTGGGACGTCTTCCGCTGCCCCCTCGTCGGTGTTGCGGATCAGCCGCCCGAGCGCGTGAAGAGCTTCTTCGGCGTCGGCGCGGACGTCGAGGCGCCAAGCTGCAAGGTGGGCTGGATCCACGTTCCGGGGGGTGGCGTCATCGAGATCTTCGAGTTCCAGCCGCAGCAACCGCCGGTCGAGGTCCCGTGGAACCGGATCGGCATTACGCACATCGCCTTCAACATCCGCGGAATCCACCGCTGGCACGACTATCTGACGTCCAGGGGGGTGGAGTGCGTCAGCCCGCCCGAGCAGTCGCCGCGCGGCCACTGGTTCTTCTTTGCGAAGGACATGGACGGCAACCTGATCGAGATGATGGACCTCGGCTGGATGTACCACGTCCTCGGCTGGTTCGGGCCGCTTGGCGGCTGGATCTTCCGGCGCGGCATGTACCGGAAGTACTACGAATAGTCAGGGCTATAATCCGGCGATGCTGAGCCGTCGCGAATTCCTCGCCGGGACCGCCGGCGCCGCCGTCGCGCCGGCGCTGATCGGCTGCGGCGGCGGTTCGCCCGGAGCCGAACCGCCCGCCGGGGATGCCGCCGCGGCGCCCGACGCCTCGCCCGCCGGTCCGCCGATCCCGGTCAACGCCTGGAATCACATGACGCTGACCGTGACCGACATCGGGCGGTCACTCGAGTTCTACCAGGGCCTGTTCGGCCTCACGCTGGCCGCCCGCCAGGCGCAGACGCTGATTCTGCGCGTGGGCGACGGTCCGCAGTTCATCGCGCTCGGCGGTGGGCGCCCCGACGTTCAGCCGCACATCAATCACACGTGTCTGACGGTGGACGACTTCGACGCCGACCGCCTGGTCGGCATCCTCGGCGAGCATGGAGTTACCCGAGTTGCGCAGCCGTCCGACGCCGGCCCGTCCACCGTCCGCATCCGCATGCGCGGCGCGGAGTTCGGCGGGCATCCCGACGGTACGCCGGAGCTCTACATCGCCGATCCGGACGGCGTCGTCGTGCAGTTGCAGGACAACACCTATTGCGGGGGCGAAGGGTTGCTGGGCGAGTTGTGCAACGCGCCGGAGCCGGCGCCGTCGGACGGCCTGATCGCGCTCCGCGAGATCAATCACTTCACCGTCTTCGTGTCGGATCAGGAGCGCTCGATGGCGTTCTACCAGGGGCTGTTCGGCATGCCGGTCACGCGCCACCAGGGAGCCCTGCCACTCCTGCCCGTCGGCGCCGGCAACCAGTTCCTCGCGTTGCCGCAGGGACCCGGCGAGCCGCGCATTCACCACGCCAGTCTCGCGATGGAGAACTTCCAGCACGAAGAAGTGATGGCGACGCTCGAGTCGTTCGGCATCCGTCCGCGACCCGAGGGAGCTCAGGGCCCGCCCGGGCCGCTCGAGTCGTATGTCACCATGCGGATGCCGAACCGCGGCGGCGCGCCGGACGGCACACCGGAACTCTATTTCACCGACCCGGACGGCATCCTGCTTCAGTTGCAGGATGTGCGGTATTGTGGCGGTGCTGGCTACCTGGGCAACGTCTGCTAAGGAGGCGAAGATGATGACGAGGCAGCATGGACGGCGGAACGCGATGGCGGCTGGACTGGCCGTCGTGGTGGCGGTGGCGGCGGCGGCGCTAACCTCGTTCGTCGCATCCGACACGGCGGCGGCGCAGGAGCCGGAGATGACCTTCTTCGTCACCAGCCGCGGCCTGGGTGACGGGGCCAACCTGGGTGGGCTCGACGGCGCGGACGCGCATTGCCAGAACCTGGCGGCGGCGGCCGGCGCCGGCGACAAGATCTGGCGCGCCTACCTGAGCACGCAGGGTCCGAATGCAGTCAACGCACGCGACCGGATCGGCGATGGACCTTGGCATGCCTATGACACGCGCCGGCAGATCGCGGCCGACCAGGGCTGGCTGCACGGCGACACGATCCAGCAGGCCAGGATCGGCAACGCCATTGGCAAGATGATCGCCCTGACCGAAGAGGGCAACCCGGTGAACGGTGTAGGCGATTCGCCGAACCAGCATGACATCCTGACCGGGACCCAGGCGGACGGCACGGCGTTCCCGGCCGGCGACGACCGCACCTGCGACAACTGGACGAGCAATGGCGAAGGCTCTGCGCAGGTAGGCCACTCCGACACCCAGGGAGGCGGCAACAGCAGTTGGAACTCAACGCATCCGAGCCGCGGCTGCAGCCAGGCGAACCTGGAAGGCACCGGTGGCGCGGGGCTCTTCTACTGCTTCGCCATCGACTAGGCGCGCCCGACCATGACCCAGGAACGCCCGCGCATCGGCGCGCTTCACGCCCTTGCGAACGCCATCCCGACGACGGATGACGCGTTCGCGAGGGTCTGGCCGGAAGCCGAGGTGGCGCACCTGCTCGACGGTTCGCTCTACCTCGACCGGAACGCCGGCACGATCGACGACGCCGAGACCGGAGCCCGAATCGACCGCCTGATCCGCTACAGCGCGTCGACCGGCGCGCAGGCGATCATCGTCACCGGATCGTTCTTCGGCGAGTTCGCCAGGGCGTCACGCAGCAGCGTCGACATCCCGGTCGCCACCAGCTTCGACGGCATCATCGAGCGCGCGCTGGGACTCGCGGTAGACCATCCGCTCCACATTCTGTCCACCGCGCCCGCCTCGGCGCCGTTCCTCGCCGAAGCGTTGCAGGCGGAAGCGGCGAACCAGTCGGTCGACGTCGACGTCACCACGGCTCACGTTCCGGGGGCCATGGACGGCCTGCTCGGCGGGAACCCGGAGCAGCACGACACGCTGCTCCTCGAGGCGGTGCGCGCCACGCCGCCCGGCGTCGCGGTGTTGTTCGCCCAGTTCTCGATGGAGCGCACGCTGCCCGTCGCGGACGCCGCGCGCGAGGCGCCGGTCATCGGCCCCGCCAGCGAGGGCGTCCGAAGGCTGCGGCACCTCGTTACCGGACGGTGACGGCGGTGCCGCTGACGGTGACCATCAGCATCGATCCGCCCTGGCCCACCACTTCGTAGTCGAGGTCGATCCCGACGACCGCGTTGCCCCCCTGGCGCTCCGCCGCTTCCCGAAGCTCCTTCAGCGCGATCTCGCGCGCCTTCTGCAGTTCCTTCTCGTACGCGGCCGACCGGCCGCCGACGATGTCGCGAATTCCGGCAAAGAAGTCCTTGAAGATGTTTGCCCCGACGATTGCCTCGCCCGTGACGATCCCGTGGTACTGGTGAACGGACTTGCCCTCGATTCCGGGCGTCGTGGTCATGATCATGGATGTCGTCTCCTCCCTTACCAAGTATGGACGGTTCTCGCGCCGCCAGGTTCACACTCCGGCGCCGGCGGGAATGTACCACCATGGCGTTTACGTTTTCGACGGACGGCGGTAGGATGGGCGTCGGCGGTGACGCGGATTGGTAAACGGGGGTGTCATCATGACCATTCGATTCCGTTCGGCAGGGAAAGCGGCGCTCGTGTCGGTCGTCACGCTGGTACTGGCGGCGGCTCCCGGCGTCGCGTGGGCGCAGGAGGAAGCTCCGCGGACGCCGTGGGGTGCGCCGGATCTGAACGGCGTCTGGGACTTCCGGACCCTCACGCCGTTCGAGCGGCCGGAAGCGCTGGCCGACCAGGACACGTGGACCGAGGAGGAAGCCGCGGCCTTCGAGGCGGACCGCCTCGCCTTCTTCGAGATTCGCGACGATCAGGAGCCGGCCGACATCGTCGGCAACTACAACCAGTTCTGGTTCGATCCGGGCGATAGTGTGAGTGCAACGAACCAGACGTCGCTTGTCGTCGATCCCCCCGACGGCCGGGTCCCGCCGCTCAATGCGGTGGCGGCGGCGAAGCAGGCGGAGATGGAGCAGGCCCGAGAGGGAGTAAACCGCCACGTCCCGACCTACGGCGGCTTTGTCGAGGATCTCGGTCCCGGCATGTTCGCGGTCCGTTGCATCCTCGGGTTCAACACCGGTCCGCCGATGACGCCGGGCGGTTACAACCAGAACGTTCAAATCGTGCAGACACCCGATCATGTCGTCCTGCTGAACGAGATGGTTCACAGCTCGCGTGTCGTGCCCCTCGACGGCCGTTCGCATCTGCCCGACGGCGTGCGACAGTGGATGGGCGACTCGCGCGGGCGCTGGGAGGGTGACACGCTCGTGGTCGAGACCACCAACTTCCTGCGCGAGACCAGTTTCCGCGGCGGCGTGACGACTGCCGACCTCCACCTGATCGAGCGCTTCACGCGGGTCTCCGACGGGATGCTGATGTACGAAGTGACGGTCGAGGATCCGAACACCTGGGACCGGCCGTGGACCTACCGGTTGCCGATGCAGAAGAACGATCAGCCGGTCTTCGAGTACGCCTGTCACGAGGGAAACTACGGCCTCTACAACATCCTCGCCGGCGCGCGCGAAGAGGAGGCCCAGGCGGACGCCGCGGCGGCGGGACGCCAGGAGTAGGTTGCCTCGGCACGGAGGAGACGAATGACCAGTCGACTGGTTGCCGGGATCGTCGTGGCGGGATTGGCCCTGCCGGGAGCGGCGATGGGGCAGGACGGCGTGCCGCGCACCGCCGGCGGCAAGCCTGATCTCTCGGGTACCTACGACACGGCGACGCTGACGCCCCTGCAGCGGCCGCAGCAGTTCGGCACGCGCGGGACGCTGACGGCGGAAGAGGCCGCCCTCGTCGAGTCCGATCCCGCCGCGCTTCGAACCCTGTTCAACATCGCGCCGGGCGGGTCCGACGAGCGGCGCGAAGCCCGCAACGCCGCCAGCGGCACGCAGGAGGCGGAGCAGGTGGCTCCGCCGGCAGGCGGTGACGGCTCCGGCGGGGCGGCCGGCAACGTCGGCGGCTACAACACCTTCTGGATCGATCGGGGCACCGGCGTTTTCCAGATCGACGGCGAGTGGCGGACGTCGATCATCACGGATCCGCAGAACGGGCGGCGCCCGCCGCTGACGGATGCGGCGCAGGCGCGGGCGGCGGAACGGGCGCGCTTCTTCCGCGCCAACACGGGGACCGCCTGGTGGCTGGAGGACGACCTGAAGGCGCCCGGCCCTTACGACGATCCGGAGATCCGGCCGCTCGCCGAGCGCTGTCTGCTCGGGTTCGGCTCGGTCGCCGGCCCGCCCATGCTGCCCGTGCTCTACAACAACCTGAAGAAGATCGTCCAGACCGACGACTACGTCGTCATCCACGTTGAGATGGTCCACGACGCGCGCATCGTGCGAATGAACCAGGAGCACGCGCCGCCGGAGATCCGGAGCTGGCTCGGCGATTCGGTCGGTCACTGGGAGGGCGACACGCTCGTTGTCGACACCACGAACTTCAATGACACGCCCGCCCTCGGCGGCGCGTCGCGCAACCTGCATGTCGTGGAGCGGTTCACGCGGATCGGGCCGGACGCGCTGCTGTATCAGTTCACCGTCGAGGATCCGACGGTCTGGAGCGCACCGTGGAGTGGCGAGTACGTCTGGCCGGCCACGAACGACCGGGTCTACGAGTACGCCTGCCACGAGGCGAACTACTCGTTCCGCGGCATTCTCGCCGGCGCTCGCATTCTCGAGGAGGACGCTCGCGCCGCAGCCGACGCGGACGGCGGGCGCGACTGATTCCCGGGGTCTGAGGACAGAGGAGAGACCGGTGCGCAAACCCTCCAGTTTCCTGTGGGCAGCTCTATTCGCAACAGCGGCAGCCGCCGGCCTCTCGGCCGAAGACTGGCCACAATGGCGCGGCGCGGAACGGCTCGGCGTCTGGACCGAGACGGGGATCGTCGAGGATCTGCCGGACGAGCTGCTCGTGCGCTGGCGGACGCCCATCCGGGCCGGCTATTCGGGTCCGGCGGTTGCCGATGGCCGCGTTTTCATCACCGACTGGATGGAAGACCCGGAGTCGCGGACCCTCGACGGCACCGAGCGCGCGGTCACGGTGGACGAAGAGACGGGTGAGGTCCTCTGGACCCACGAATGGCAGACCAGCTATCGGATGCTGTCGGTCGCCTACGCGATCGGTCCGCGCGCCACGCCGACGGTGGACGGTGACCGCGTCTATGTAGTCGGCGGCACCGGGCGCCTCTTCTGCTTCGACGTCGAAACCGGTGACGTTCTCTGGCAAAAGGACTACGTCGCGGAGTACGACACGAGCGTCCCCGTCTGGGGCATCGTCAGCGCGCCGCTGGTCGACGGCGACCGCCTGATCACGGTGGTCGGCGGCGAGCCGGACGCGCTCGTGATCGCGTTCGACAAGCACACCGGCGAGGAGATCTGGCGCGCCATCGAGACCGGCACTGAGATGGGCTACGCGCAGCCGGTCATCTACGAGGCGGGCGGCGTGCGGCAACTGATCATCTGGCATCCGCAGGCGCTGGCCTCGCTCAACCCGGAGACCGGGGAGCAGTACTGGGAGCAGCCGTGGGAGGTCGCGATGGGGGTCACCGTGCCCACGCCGGTCCGAAGCGGCGACTACCTCCTCGTCTCGCAGTTCTTCTCGGGGTCGATGATGATGCGCCTCAGCCAGGATCGACCCGCCGCGACTCACCTCTGGCAGGGACAGAGCCGGAGCGAACTGAAGGGTGAGACCGACACGATCCACTCCATGGTGACAACGCCGATCATCATCGGCGACACCGTCTACGGCGTCGACAGCTACGGCGAGCTGCGCGCGCTCGACGCCCGGACCGGGCAGCGCCTGTGGGAGAGCGCCGAGATGACGCCGCAGGAACGCTGGAGCACGGCGTTTCTCGTCCAGCACGAGGATCGCTGGTTCGTGAACAACGAAGACGGTCACCTGATCCTGGCCCGGTTCACGCCGGAGGGTTACGTCGAACTGGACCGTACCCAGCTCATCGAGCCCACCTCGACGTCAGGAACGCGGACGCCGCACGGCCGCATCGCCGCGCGCATCGTCAACTGGTCGCACCCGGCGTACGCGAACGGCCATATCATTCACCGGAACGATCGCGAGATCATCCGCGCGTCGCTACGCGCCGCGGACTACTGAGGGAGACAAGAGATGACGCCGACCACGTCGAGACTGCTCACCGTCACCGCCTGCGCCGCCGCGCTGGCGTTTGCCGCCGCCATGCCGCTCGGTGCGCAGCAGGGCAGCCAGGAGGAGACCTACGACTACTGGCAGGTGCAGCGGCAGATGGTCCGCCATGGCCAGCAGGCGGTCTTCATGTGCAATGGCCTGTTCACGTCGAACCGGACGCTGGAGCAGGTCTTCTCGCAGGAGCTCGCCTTCTTCCGGGGCAACCAGGTCGGCACGCCGCAGGGTGGCGACTATCAGGTGCACCACGACCGGCGCGCCGTGACCATCGGCGATCCGAACGGCTCCGCGCCGGCGATGACCGCCGCTTTCCGCGAGGGCGTCGGCTGCGTGATCATGCCGCCGGACCAGACCCTGGCCGATATCGACAGGCTCCCCATCCTCGAGCTGCCGCTCCCGCCCGGCGACCCGGCGACGATCGCCTGGCCCGACGGCGACCTGCTGGGCGACGCGGCGATGCCCGAGTACATCGACCAGGCGGCTCTCGATGCGGCGTCGACGTGGGCGTTCGAGCGTGACACCCCGGAACAGGACACCCTCAGCCTGCTCGTCGTGCACCGCGGACAGATTGTCCACGAGCGCTACGCCGACGGCGTCGACATGAACACGCGGACGCGCACCTGGTCGACGGCGAAGAGCATCGCCTCGACGCTCATCGGAATGGGCGTCGACGACGGACTGCTCGACCTCGACGCGCCGCTCGGATACGACTTCTTCCCGAGCGTCGCCTCGGCCGAGCACGATCCGCGCCGCGCCATTACCCTGCGCCACGTGCTCAACATGTCGAGCGGCCTGATGCCGGTCGACAACAGCGGCCTGGAGTACGCCATCGGGTCGGGGCTCTCCTACTGGGCCGGCTCCAGCTCGGTCAAGGGCGCCCGCACGCGCGCCGTGATTCGCGAACCGGGCACCTACTGGGACTACGAGAACTACGACACGCTGCTGGGGGTCTATGCGCTGAAGCGCGCGCTGGGTGACGAGAAGGCCTACCGCGAGTTCCCGCGGCGGCGCCTGCTCGACAAGATCGGCATGCGCAACACGCTGCTCAGCACCGACCGCTTCGGCGACTTCGTCCTGAGCAGCCAGGTCTATACCAACGCACGCGATCTGGCCCGCTTCGGCCTGCTCTACCTGAACGGCGGCGTCTGGAACGGCGAGCGGCTGATCTCGGAGGATTGGATCGACTTCGTCCGCATCCCGGCGCCGGCGACGGCACGGAACGGCAACTTCTACGGCGGCCAGTTCTGGCTGGTTCCCGATGACCGCAAGGACGAGGTCCCGGCTGATGCCTACTCGACGTCAGGCAATCGCGGCCAGTACGTCGTCATCGTTCCGACGCACGATCTCGTCATCGTCCGCCGCGGCCTCGACTGGGGCCGGCAGGGCTTCGACCGCTGGGAGCTGACGGGCGAAGTCCTCAAGGCCTTCAGCCGCATGCCGTCCAACGAGTAGCGCGATACCGTGCGCCGGCGTCTGCGGCCGGCAAAGAAGGCCGCCGGATTCCGCTACGAATCCGTGCCGCGTCCGAGGCGGGAGACGATGTCGAACTCCCGCTCGGTGACCGGCTGCACGGACAGGCGGCTCCCTCGCTTCGTCACCATCATTTCCTCCAGCCCGGGAGTCGCCTTCAGGGTGGCGAGCGGGATGGTTTCTGCAAACCGCTCGACGAACTCGATGTCCACCATGTACCAGACGGGGTTGGCCTCGGTGCTGCGGGCGTCGAAGTACTTGTGGCCGTCCCGCCACGCGTAATGGTCCGGATAGCCGGTGCGGCAGATCGTGGCCAGGCCGGTGACGCCTGACGGCTCGGCGTTCGACGCGTAGAACAGCACGCCGTCGCCTTCCTGCATCAGGTCGCGCATGAAGTTGCGGGCCTGGAAGTTGCGAACCCCTTCCCAGCAGGTGCGGCCATCGCGAGCGAGGTCGTCGATGGTGTAGGCGGACGGCTCGCACTTCATGAGCCAGAAGCGTTTGGACATCGGGGAAAGCTCCACGCTGGTCGGGACGTGGGTAGCATAGCAGCCTGTGGTGGAACCTCCGCTGCATTCGAGCGGCGATGCATCCCGCCTGAACGGCGTTGCTCCCCAGATCCGGGTGCGCCGGTACGGCCAACGCGTGTTAGTCTCGCCGCATGTGGGAACATAACTACACGCCGATCGCCGACAGCCTCGTCTGGTCCACGCTCGTCTCGGCCATCCCGCTGGGCGTGCTCTTCTACCTGCTGGGCGTCAAGCGCAAGCCGAGCTGGGTGGCCGGCCTCAGCGGGCTCGGCGCGGCGCTGGTCCTGGCGATCGGTCTGTACGGCATGCCGGTTCCCCAGGCGGCCGCGTCGATGGTCAATGGCGCCGCCTTCGGACTGTTCCCCATCGGCTGGATCGTCATTGCGTCGCTGATCCTCTACCGGGTGACGCTGGACACCGGCAAGTTCGAGATCATCAAGGACTCCATCGGCGCGCTCTCGGATGATCGCCGCCTGCAGGCGGTGCTCATCGGCTTCGCCTTCGGCGCGTTCATCGAAGGCGCGGCGGGGTTCGGCACGCCGGTCGCGGTGGCCGCGGCCATGCTGACCGGGCTCGGCTTTCCCCCCTTCTACGCCGCGTTCATCTGCCTGGTCGCCAATACCGCGCCGGTCGCCTTCGGCTCGCTCGGTATTCCGGTCGTCACGCTCGCCAACGTCACCGGCCTGCCGGAGGCCGCGCTGAGCTCGATGACCGGACGTCTCTGCGGCCTGATCGCCATCGTCATCCCGGCCTACATGGTCGTCATCATGTCGGGGGCGAGGCGCGCGGCCGAGGTGCTGCCGCCCATCGCGGCCTGTTCGATCGCCTTCGCGGGCGTGCTGATCCTGGTGACCAACACCATCGGACCGGAGGTGGCGGTCATCCTGGCCTCCATCGCCGCCCTCGTGGCGATGGTGCTGGTCATGAAGGTCTGGAAGCCGGCGGAGGTCTTCCGGCTCGAGGGCGACGTCGAGGCGCCCCGGGAACACCGCAAGCACACGACCGGCGAACTGGTCTCCGCGTGGATCCCGTACATCCTGCTCGTCGTCTTCGTTCTCGCGTGGCGCTATCCGCCGATCCAGGCCCTGCTCAACCGGGTCAGCCTGCCGATCGAGGTGCCCGGGCTGCACAACACGATCATGCGCCTTCCCCCGCTGACCGCCGAGCCGTCGCCCTACGCGGCGGTCTACAACTTCCAGTGGCTCTCGGGAGCCGGGACCTCCTGCTTCCTGGCCGCGTTCGCGGCGTCGCTCGTGCTCGGCATGTCGCCCGCCCGTTTCGCCGGAGTCGTAGGGTCAGTGCTGCAGCAGCTCGCGAAGCCGCTGCTGACCATCGCGTCGGTGCTGGCGGTGGCCTACGTGATGAACTACGCCGGCATGACCACGACACTGGGGCTGGCCTTTGCAGCCACCGGGGCGGTGTTCCCCTTCTTCAGCGCCATGCTCGGCTGGACCGGAGTGTTTCTGACGGGCAGCGATACGGCGTCGAACGCGCTCTTCGGCACGTTGCAGACGGTGACCGCCAACGCCCTGGATCTCAATCCCATCCTGACCACGTCGACGAATGCCGCCACCGGGGTCATGGGCAAGATGATCTCGCTGCAGAGCATCGCGGTCGCGGTGGCCGCCACCGGCATGGCGTCGTCCCAGGAGGGCCGGCTGTTCCGGATCACGTTGAAGCACAGCATCATCCTGGCGTTGTTCATGGGCGTCGTGACCATGGTCTTCGCCTACGTGCTGCCGCAACTCGTGCCGCAGCCATAGCGGCCGGCACGGGATCACTCGGCGGTCAGGACGAGGCGGAATCCGATGAAGGGGCGCCGGGCGCCCGGGTCGGCGCCGCCCCGGACGGCCGCACGTGTGTTGGCGGGAGGATCGGTGAACGAGCCTCCGCGCATGATGAAGAGGGCATCCCCCGACAGGTCGTCGGTATCGTCGACGTCGGTGTAGGGGTAGGGCTGGTAGGGACTGCGCGTCAGTTCCCAGACGTTCCCCGCCATGTCCTGAAGGCCGTATGCGCAGTCGCGGCAGTCGATCGAACCGGCCGCGACCGCGGCGCCCGGGCCGGCGTTGTCGTTGGCCGCGCCCTGCCGCGGGCTATCGCCCCAGGGAAAGACGCGGCCGTCGGCACCGCGCGCCGCCTTTTCCCATTGCGCCTCGGTAGGGAGGGTTATCCGCCAGCCCTGTTGGAGGCGCTGGCGGAGCGCCGGCGGCGTGCCGGACCAGTCACCGAGCGTCGTCTCCAGCCACCGGGCGTAACCGAGCGCGTCCGGCCACGAGACGTTGGCGACCGGATGATCCGGCGGATCGCGCAGCGCTTCGCCGGCGACGCTCGCGCCGGTAGCAGCGGCGTAGGCGCCGAACTGCGCGACCGTCACCTCCGTGCGGCCTATATGGAAGGCAGGCACATCGACGGTTCCCTGCGCGTTGGACGGCGACCAGCGTTCGTTGTCGTACGCCTGGGGATCGACCGCCGGGTCACTGCCCATCACGAAGGGGCCGGCCGGGATCTCCACAAAGCCGAGCAGGGGATCGTCCGGCAGAAACCAGGCGTCGGCGCGATAACCGTCCAGGGTCGCCGACAGTGTCGGTCCGGATGGCGGTGTGGGCGTCTGGCATGCGGTCACGTTGCCCAGGAGCAGGGCAAGCGCGACGAGGCTTCCGGCGGACCGGGACACCTGGCGGACCGCGGGCCCGGGTGGGGGACACATCTACCGGGCCTCCTCGCAGGCGAAGGTCCAGCCGTGGTCGCAGGCGCGCGCGTAGAGTTCAGGCTCGGGCATGTCCATCAGGTTGGCGCCGCCTTCGCGTAGGAGCAGCCGGAGGTCGAGCGTCTTCGGCGGCGCACGGTAGCCGCCGTCATCCTCCAGCAGGTTGAGGCACGCCGGCTGGAAGCGCAGCTCGCACGCCCGTCCGAAGTAGCCGCGCGCCAGACCGGCGTCCTCCCCGACGATGGAGCCCTCACGGTAGTGCCGCCCCAGTTCGTTGCATGCCCAGGCCGAAGCGTCGGCGCAGTAGGACGCCTCGATCTGCACCAGGCGTTCGCACGCCTGCGGCCGTCCCTCCGTGCACGCCTGTTCCCAGAACGGAACGGTATCTCCCCGGTGACGGCCGTCCGTCGCGCCGAGCGCGGTCATCGCGAAAAAGAAGGCGATCCAGACCGCCATCTGGGTCAGGTTCGCGCCGGGCCGGGCCAGCCATCCGGCCGCCGTCTCAAGCGGCGCACGCGATCCGATCCGCGCCACGAGCGCGTCGATCCACCGCACGCCCAGGTTCAGCAGCGGGACGCCGAGCAGCTTGTCGTAGAAGGTGGGGACGCCGAACGCGCCGAGCAGGGCATACAGTCCGAAGACGCAGCCGCCGTACAGGGCCCCGAAAATCGTCTTGCCGATGGGCGTGCGGGGCGAGGTCGACGGATCGGTCACCAGCAGGTGGAGGCCCAGAAAGACCGCGGTCGGGATTTCCGAGTCGATGAAGTAGGGCACGCCGGTCAGTGCCGACCAGAGCGCGCTCAGACCGAACAGCACGATCGCGGCCGACGCGGCCACCAGCGTGATCGAGAACGCGTACATCACGACCAGGCCGGCGAGGAAGAGGAACACGTAGATGTTCGGGGCGAGCGTGAGGGTAGTCGCGATCTCCTCGCCCCAGGTGATTGGCGTCGCGCCGGTCGCGATCAAGACGACGGAAAACAGGCCGAGGGAGAATGCCGACGGATTGAAGATGTGGACGCGGCGTCCTTCGCGTTCCCACCGGACGAACGCCTTGCCGAGAAAGCCGACCGCGATCATGAGGAATTGCAGGGCGAACCAGTCGTCGCGGAACCAGAGGAAGAGATTCGTCGAGAAGATGATGGGGAAGGGCCCGAACCCGAGCGCGTACCGTTCGCCGCGGGACCAGGCGAGCAGCATGTCGAAGGCATAGGCGAACAGCAGTTGTCCCACGAGCAGCCACGCGTGGTCATAGACCGGTCTCCAGAAGTAGCCCCAATAGAGGAAGACGGAGAGCTGCACGGCGGCCTGCACGTAGTGCTGCGGCCGGAGCGACGTCACGACTCCTGGCGTGCGGAGGCCGGCATCCCCCGCGCCCGGCCCGCCGCGCGATGCGTCCGGCTTGCCGGCGCGCCGGCGGAGCTGCAGTGCATGGATGCCCTGCCAGACGAGCAGCAGCCCCGCCGCACCGGCGAACGACGCTGCGAGCAGCGGCTCCTCGTGAATGCGGGGGACGAAATACAGCGCGGCGAGGGCCAGCGCCAGGAGGAGCGGGATGCCGAAGCTGCCCCGACCGGGAACCCCCGGCCGACCCGGAGCGGTCGGGCCCCGCGAAGCGACCGGCTCGTGCGGAGCAATGGCCGCACGGGGGGAGGCGTGCGGCTGGCGCTTGCGGCGGCTCGCCCGGGGCATCGGTCAGGTAGGATAAACGACCGGATGGATCCCAACACCACCGTCACCATCCTGACCGTCGCGTCGATCGTGATGGTTGCCGTCGGCGCCCTGGCGTCGGTGCTCTGGTTCGTGTTTCGCCTGGACCGCGAGCAGGAAAAGCGCGAGCAGGAGAAGCCCACGCCGAAAGAGCGCTAGCTGTGTAAACCCACCACGTTGTTCAGCGGCGGATTGAGGGCGTGGATGGGAGGTTGGTAGTCCAGGCTGGCGTGCGGGCGGTGCCAGTTGTAGTGATGGAGCCAGCGGGGCAGGTGATCGGCGCGCTGGGCGGAGTCGAGGTAGGTGCGCGCGTAGGCCCATTCCCGGAGCAGGCTTTGAATGAAGCGCTCGGCCTTGCCGTTGGTTCGCGGCGAGTAGGGTCGGGTGCGGATGTGCTTGAGCTTGAGTCGCCGACAGAGGCGGGCGAAGGCCCGGGAGGTGTAGCAGGACCCGTTGTCGGTCATGACCCGTCGGAAGGAGATGCCGAGCGCGGCGAAGTAGCGCAGTGCGTCGAGGAGGGCGCGACAGGCGCTGAGTCCGTTCTCGCTCGGGAGGATGGCGGCGATGCCGACCCGCGAGGCGTCGTCGATGGCGACGTGGACAAACTCCCACCCGGCTCCGGGAGAGGTCTGGCGCCGGTTGCCGGTCACCCGGTGTCCGGGGCGCACGAAGCGCCCGAGCTTCTTGGTATCGAGGTGCAGCAGGTCTCCCGGGTGCGGGTAGACGTAGCGGTGCGCCGCGGCCGGCGGCTCCAGCTGCGACAGCCGGTTGACGCCGGCGCGTTGCGCGATCCGTCCCACGGTGCTCGGAGCCACACCCAGGGTGCCGCTGATGTCCCGGTAGGTACGCCGGGCGCGACGCAGTGCTACCACCTGGGCGCGGCGCGCCGCACTCGTCCGATGCGGACACCGGTGCGGGCGCGAGGAGCGGTCGGTGAGTCCTCGAGGGCCTTCCGCGCGGTAGCGGGCGAGCCACTTGTAGGCGGTGCGCACACTCACTCCGGAGGCGTGGGCCGCCTCCGCCACGCGAAGTCCTTCTTCCAGGATGCGGCGTACCAGCACCTCGCGGCCGTGCGGGGTGAGTCGGGCATACTTGTGGATGTTCATGCGGGTTCCTCCCTGGCTAACGGTTGGCAATACCCATTAGCTTCGGGCATCGGGCCCGCGTGAACAACCTACCGAGAGATCACAGCTAGCGCGCCCTGGCGGGCGCGTTGGAAGTTTCGCGGGCGCGAAACTGCTACGGCGCAAGCTCCTGGGGCGCGCCGGCGCCTACTGCGGGTCGGACATCCGTTCGAACTTCTGAATCCGCTGGCCGACGTTCACCTCGGTCGTGTAGAGGTTGCCCCGCGAGTCGATGGCGAGGTTGTGCAGGCGGTAGAACTGGCCGGCGTACTTGCCGAGACGTCCGAACCGGTCCTGCACTTCGAGTGTCTCCCGGTCCAGAATCCAGACGACGTTGTTCGTTCCGTCGGGCACGTAGAGCCAGCGCTGCGCCGGGTCGATGGACAGCGTCACGCCGCTCGCCGATCCGCTGCCGAGCGTTTCCGGCTGAATGAACGCTTCACGGACGAAGGTCCCGTCCTTCTGGAACACCTGAATCCGGTTGTTCGTGCGGTCGGCGACGTACACCAGGCCGTCGTTCGCCAGCGCAATGCCGTGTACCGGACTCCGGTAATGGCGGATCGGCTCGGCGTCCGGGTCGTACGCCGGCAGCGCCACGTCGTCCGGCCGCTCGCCGTAGGCGCCCCAGTGGCGCCGGTACGCGCCGGTTGCCGCGTCGAACACGACGACGCGCCGGTTACCGTAGCCATCGGCGACATACACCTCGTTGGCGTCCGGATCGACCCGTATGTCGGCCGGGCGACCCAGGTTCTCCGTGTCGTTGCTGCCGCCGCTCTGGCCGTAGCGCCCGATCTGCAGGACGAACTCGCCGTCCTTCGTGAACTTCAGGATGTGCGCGTCGTCCGCCGCGTTCCCGCCAATCCAGACATGACCCTCGTGATCGATGTGGATCCCGTGCTCGCTCTCGGGCCACTCATAGCCGTCGCCCTCACCGCCCCACGAACGCAGCACCGTGCCGTCCGGCGCGAACTCGATCACCGGCGGCGCCGGCACGCAGCACATCCCTTCTTCACCGCGCTGGCGCGCGTCGAGGGTCCGCGGCCGGTGAAGCAGCCAGACGTGGTCCTCATCGTCGACCGCCACGCCCGCCGCCTGCCCCAGGATCCAGTTGTCCGGCAGTTCCGCCGGCCAGAACGGATCGACCCGGAAACGGGGCACACCGGTCTCGGCCACGGACGCACCGTCCGCGAGCGCTTCGTCCACGGGCGAATCGACGGCCGGGGCGGCGCCGTCGTCGATCGCGGGGCCGCCACCGCCGCAACCGACCGCCACCAGCAACAGCACCGCAACCGCCGCGCCGAAGGTCGTCCTTGTCATCAAAGGCACGATACACTAGCGGCGGGATGGCCGTCCCTCGCGCGGAGTTGTCGGCGCGGGCGCCGGCGTACCAGGAGGCATCATGACCAAGCTGCTGACCGCCACGCTGGCCGTCGTCCTCGCCCTCGCCTTTGCGCCCGTCGCCGAGGCGCAGCTCGCAACACCGAACGAGGACGGGATCACGTTCGGCCATGTCCACCTGAACGTGTCGGACATGGAGGCCCACAAGAAGATCTGGGTCGACTGGTTCGACGGCACGGTCGTCGAGAAGGGGCCGCTCACCTACATCCGGCTGCCGAATTTCCTGATCGCACTGACGGAGCGCGAGCCGACCGGACCGACTCAGGGCTCGGTCATGGATCACTTCGGCTTCAAGGTGCGCAACACCGCGGAGTTCGTGGAACGCTGGACGGCCGCCGGCATGGAGGCGGGGGAGATCTTCACCGGCGCGGAAGGGATGCCGAACGCCTACGTCATGGCGCCCGACGGCGTGTGGGTGGAACTGCAGGAAGACCCGTCGCTGCATGTCCCGATCGCCGGTTACCACATCCATTTCTGGACGCCCGGGCACGAAGAACTGCTCGATTGGTACTCGGAGGTTTTCGGCCTCCGGATTCGTCCGCGCGGCCGGATCGGGACGACGACCGACGTGCCGGGGATGAACATGAGCTTTGCGGGAACGGACGAGCCGACCGAGCCGACCCGCGGGCGCGCCCTCGATCACATCGGCTTCGAGGTGGACGACCTCGAGGCGTTCCGCGAGAGGCTGAAGGCGAAGGGCATCGAGTTCGACATCGAGTACCGCGAGGTGGATAACGTCGAGATAAAGACCGCGTTCCTGACCGACCCGGCCGGGACCTACATCGAGTTGACCGAAGGCTACGACGAGTACTGATCGCGGCCCTGGTGACCGCGGTCGTGTCCGAGCGCCGCCACTTCGGCGGTCCAGCGGTCGTCGAATCGGGTCCAGTGGCGCTCGTCGGGATCGTCGGAGTGGCTCACCGGGAGTTCGATGATCTCGGGCGGAGGCGACATGTGGTTCGCGATGGCGTAGACGGTGGCCGCCGGCACGACGTTGTCACGTTGCCCGACGCCGACGATCGACCGGCAGCCGATCCGATCCGCGACGTTCACCGTGTCGAAGTACGACAGGGTCTCCATCACCGTTTCCTCATGTGACGGGTGCCGTTCCAGGTAGTCGTTGATCTCCCGTCCCGATCCTTCCTTCACCAGGCGCCGGCGTCCGGATGCCCAGCCGAACGTCGGCACCGCCACGGCCAGGAAATCGGCCATCTCCGCCACCGCCTGCGCCATGAGCGCGAGCGCGCCGCCGAAACTCCGCCCGTGGAAGACGACGCCCCCGCCGCCGCTCCCGAGAAGCCGCGCGACCTCGGTGGCGCGGACGTAGTCGCATACGGCGCCGCGGAGAATGGAACGGCGCGGGTCGGTGGCGCCGGTCAGGATGTACCCCTCCGGGTGGATGTCGCACGCCCTGCGTGAGAGGCCGAAGCCCCGGACATCGAAGCAGAAGAGGTCGGCGTTACAGGCGACGGTATGCCTTGCCTCGAGCACGGGGTTGCACTGCGAGTTGTAGCCGTGCGTGGTGATCACAACCGGTCGCGCGGAGGATGCCGGTCCGGAGACCGGCGCGCCGCCAGTCGGCGCCGCATCGTCCGCACGCGTCAGCAGAAAGCCCTGGATGTCGCAGTTGCCCAGGGAAGCGAACTTCACGGGCGTGATCCGCGCCCCCTCGGCGGACGTGACCGCGACACCGAGCCTGGGGTTGGGCGCGATGCTCGCGAGTTCCTCCAGTGTCTCCCGCCAGAAGCGCCGGAAATCCCCGCGACGCGTAATCGGCGGGCGTGTCTCGTGGACGGCGGACGCTGCCGTTGCGGCCGCCGGAGTTGTAGAGTCGTAGTCAGCCATGCGGGAACTGGCGCCGCCCGATCTGCGCAACGAGTGTACCGCGTTCCTCCGGGCCGAATCCGGCTGGCTCGACGCAGGCCGCGACGCGGAGTGGGACCGGCTGGCCGCCCTTGCCGAGGAGCGGACCTTCGAAACGGGTGACTTCCTGACCCGCCAGTTCGCCCCCGCGACCTGGTTCTACCTCCTGATCGATGGCGCCGTCCGCAACCAGATCCGGTTGGAGGAGGGGAACGAGGATCTCGACGTCGGGCATCGCGACGCTCCCTGGAGCGCCATCGGGTGGTCCGGTTTCCTGGCGCCGCGGCGCTATGTCACCACCGTCGTCGCTACGCGCCCCACGCGGGCGCTCCGCTTCGAATGCGCCGCCCTCGAACGTCTCTTCGACGACAGTCCGCACACGGGAACCGTCATGCTTGAAGTGATACTCCGCCAGTGCTACGCGCGCCTGGCCGAAGCGCGGGCGCGCGTCACGGCGTACTCGCAGACCCCCACCAACTTCGCCCGCGCCCTCCAGGATGAGGGGGAAGAGGAGACCTACAACCGCGCGCCGCCTCCCGTGATGGACCTGCTGCGGCGGTCCGCGTTCTTCGAGGAGTTCGACGAAGCGTCCCTCCGCACGCTCGCCGGCGCGGTCGAGAGCCGCTATTTCTGCCGCGGGGAACGTCTGGTCTATCAGGGCGAGCGGACGCCGGGCCTCTGGGTGCTCGCGACGGGCCGCGTCGCGCTGAACTTCCGGCCGCCCGGCAAGACCGAGCCGTTCGCCCTCCGGACACTGACCGACCCGGGCGCGATCGTTGCGCTCGCGGGCCTCGGCGGGGTCGATCGGCAGGCCGCCTCCGTCGTCGCCCTTCGCGACTGCACCATCTACCGCATCGACCCGGCGCAGCTCGATCCGGTGCTCCGCAGTAATCCGGAGTTCGCGCGTGACCTCACGCGCCGCCTCCTGTGGCTTGCCTCCACGCGCCTCCGTGCCGCCCGCGCGCTCTTCATCTCCCGGCGCTTCGAAAAGGAAAAGCTGGCGGTGGGCAACCTGATCGAGCAGAGCTGCACCCAACTGAGCGTCCACTCGCCGCTGCACGAGCTGCCGCACCTTCTCGACAGCCAGCTCACGGTGGGAGATGCGTTCGGCATCCTCGGGAAGATGGTGCGGAGCGACAACGCGCTCGAACGGAACCTCGCCCGTCTCTGCCAGGAAATGCTGCGCGACGTCAGACGGGAACATGACTTCTTCGAAGCGCTCCGCAACGTGTACCACGCCGTCGTCAGCGCGCCCGCCACGATGCCGCCCGCCGACGTCCGCAAGCTCAGCGCGCGTGGCTTCCAGAAGGCCTTCCGGCAGACGCACTATGTCCTGGCCGGCGAGGAACACCTGCCGGCGGAGGCGGGGCAGATCTTCATCTTCAACCACCTGAAGAACCACGAGTACAACACGCTGCCGAACAACTTCCAGTTGACGCTGGACTCGCACTTCGTCAGCGCGATGATCCTCGACCGGAAGTACGGCGACGGCGGCATCCGCGTCGTCCGGCACAGCCGCGGCACCGAGTACGGGCACCAGGATTACTACAACCGCCTGGGACACATCACGGTGTACACGCACGAGTCGGATCGCCTCGACGAGACCCCCGAGCAGCGGCATCACCGCCAGTCGGAGTTCTACGAGACGGCGGCCCGGTATCTCCGCGCCGGCACGAACCTGATCCTGAGCCCCGAGGGGACCAGCTACTGGACCGAGGATTCGCCCGGGCCGTTCAAGCCCGGCGCTTTCCGCCTTGCCGCCAGCGTCGAGCCCGAGCCGTGGATCGTCCCGATCGCGGTCGCTCACTTCGATCGGCGGATCCACTCGACGGTCTGCGCCGCCGTCATCAAGTCGCCGTTCAGGGTGTCCGACGTCCTGTCCGACCCCCGGGACCGGGAGCAGTTACGGGCGTTCCTCATCGAGCTGCGCGAGACCTACCGGCGCTACGTCGGCGAGGCGCGGCGGCTGGCCGACGCGGCGGCGAGAGCAAGATCCTGACGCGCTGACTCCAAGATTTTGGATGCGCCCCGCATTTCCTTGGACCCTGTCGATGGAGTCTTCTGGACGGCTCTTCACCGCAGCCCATTCCAGGGTGCGCCGGCGAGCGCACGTAACCCACTTGAAACAAATGGTTAGCCAGCAAAGTCAGCGGACGCTTACCTCTACCGGCCAGATTTCGCGTTGCTTTTGGCATGGTGGTTGCTTACTATCGGCCCGACGGGCATGCCTCTTTGTGCCTGTCCAGGTCGTGGTTCGCAGCAGACGGGTGTCCGAGGAGGGAGTCCACATGAGACGTTCGCTTACCGCACTCGCGCTGCTGGCCTTGGCGCTTGCGCCCGCAACAGCGCTTGCCCAGACCAACAGCACCATCACCGGGGAGGTGACCGACAACACGGGCGGCATTCTGCCGGGCGTGACCGTCGAAGCTTCAAGCCCGGTGCTCATCGAAGGCAGCCGTGTCGGCATTACCGACGGCGCCGGTCGCTATACGCTGATCGACCTGCGCCCGGGGGTGTATACGCTGACGTTTACGCTGCCCGGCTTCTCGACCGTCGTGGTCGAGGAGCAGGATCTGCCGGCCGGCACGACCGCGACGGTCGACGCCGAACTCTCCGTCGGCGCCCTCGAGGAGACGGTCACCGTCTCGGGCGAGGCGCCGGTGGTCGACGTTCAGACGACCCGCCAGGTGGAGGTGCTTTCCACCGAGGTTCTCGACGCGATTCCGACCGGGCGCAACATGCAGTCGACCGCGTCCCTGATCGTCGGCATCAAGCTGAACCGCCCGGAGGTGGGACTTTCCACCGCGTCGCAGCAGACCGTCATGTTCACGCATGGCATGAGCTGGCGGCAGGTGAGCGTGGCGGTGGACGGCCAGCTCGTCAACGGCACCGACCGTGACGGCGGCATCCAGAACTACCACAACGAACTGGCGACGCAGGAAATGGTCTACGAGACCAGCGGCATGACGGCCGAGGTTTCGGGTGGCGGCGTCCGGATCAACATGATCCCGCGCGAAGGCGGCAACACGTTCGCCGGCCAGTTCTATACCGGCTACTCGCAGAAGAACCTGGCGGGTGACCACGCGAGCATTCCGGCCAGCATCGCAACGCACCCGGATGGCTCGAACCGGACGACGTCGACCGAGGGCAACAACCTCTTCTTCGACATCAACGCGGCGCAGGGCGGCCCCATCGTCCGCGACAAGTTCTGGTTCTTCGGCAGCACGCGCCACTGGCAGGTGGACAAGCCGATCACCGGCAGCTTCTACCGCGTGCCGGTTGACTACAACACACCGCTCGAAGAGCTGCGGATGACCGGGGCGTACCCCTACCAGAGCGGCGCGACGACGCCCGACGGCCGTGTTCCGGACTTCTTCCAGCACGATCCGGAAGAGTTCGACGGGCAGGGATGGCCCACCGTTTCCGGTCTCGACACGAACACCATTTCGAGCGTCCTCGCCCGGCTGACGTATCAGGCGAACCAGAGCAACAAGTTCGCCGCCTACCTGGACCGGATCTGGAAGGACCGGTACCACCCGCACAGCGGCCGGACGGACGTCGCCACGGCGCCCTACCATCAGGGCTCGCCGCTCTACTACACGGGCTCGTTCAAGTGGACGTCGACCATCAGCAACCGGCTGCTGCTGGAGGCGGGCTACTCGTCCAACGTCGAGAACTGGAGTTCCGAGCCGCGGAAGGACAGCCCGCCGGAAGGTCCCGCCGTGCCTGGTTCGCTCGCCGGCGTGACGGCCGGCACCGACGCCAGCGGATTCCGTCCCTCCAACATCCCGCAGTGCCTCATGACCCCCTGCTACAACTGGGGGAACTACGCGAACCCCGCGGAGGTCTTCATGATGCAGGGCGCCGGCGGGATGATCAATCCGTGGTACGAGATCACGCGGCGCCGCGACCGGAAGACCGGCTATATCGACCGGACGCACTGGAGCAACGTCCACGAGACGCCGGAGCGCTTCAACTGGCTCGCGTCGCTGTCATACGTCACCGGCTCGCACAACTTCAAGGTCGGTGTGATGAACAGCTTCGGTGACCATACGCGGCACCACTCCATCAATGGTGCGCTGTGGGATCAGCAGTACGAGGAGGGCGTGCCGAAGTTCGCCGGCGTCTCGAACCTGCCGATCTACCGGCCCATCGACTTCCAGCAGGACCTGGCGCTCTATGCCCAGGACACCTGGACGATCGATCGGCTGACCCTGAACCTCGGCGTGCGTTACGAGATGCACCGCGGCCGCAACGAGCCGGCGCCAAACGGCAACAGCCGGTTCGTGGACGAGCGGAACTACCCGGGCGCGGAGCACATTCCGCACTGGAACGACGCGGCGCCGCGCATCGGCCTCGCCTACGACGTGTTCGGCGACGCCACGACGGCGTTGAAGTTCACGTGGGGGCGCTACAACGCGTCGAACACGACGAGCTACGCCCGCGTCCTCAATCCGGTGACGCACCTGCGGCAGGACCGTCCCTGGTTCGACTGCGCGCTGCGGCCGGACGGCTCCGACACCTGCGCCACCCGGGCGGAACTGGCGGCGTTGCTGCCACCGGGCGTCAGCCCCGACATGATCATGGGTGACGTCGAGATGTGGCCGGTCGGCGGCACGGAAGTGCAGATCGCCAACATGGGCGGCGGCACCAACGGTGACGGCCACGTGCAGGACTGGGAGATCGGCACGCCGACGACCGGTAACTTCGGTCAGTTGAGTGCGGTCCGCGTCCAGCGCGATGCCCAGGGCAACCCGCTGCCGTCCGGCGAGAGCCTGCAGCGGCCGTGGGTCGGCCTGATGAACGTTGGCATCGAGCGCGAGCTCGTCCGGGGCCTGTCGGTCAACTTCAACTGGTACCGGCGGGATTCCTACCTGCCGATCATTCGCTACAACGCCGCGCGTCTGGGCGCGGTGGACTGGGAGCATGTCGGCAGCATCGCGAATCCCTGCACCGTGACCCACGCCGGTGTGCCCAACTCCGGTCCCACCGGGTTCCCCTGCTCGACCCGCGGCGTGTCGCCCGAGGCCCGGATCGACATCTACAACCTGCTGCCGGATGCGAGAGGCCGGTCCGCGCTCAACTCGATGACCACGTCGGACATCAACGCCGATGTCTACAATGGTGTCGAGGCGGGCTTCAACGCGCGGCTCGCGAACGGGACGACCATCTTCGGCGGCTGGTCGATGGAGCGGAACATCACCAACCGGTGCGATCAGCGCGACGACGCGAACCGCCTGCGGTTCTGCGATGCAAGCCTGCTCGACATCCCGTGGCTGCACGACTTCAAGGTGTCCGGCACCGTACCGCTGCCGTTCGGTATCCAGGTGAGCGGCGCCGTGCAGTTCTACCCGCCGCAGGAGATGCCGGCCGGCGGCCCGACCGATCAGTTCGGCGGGACCCACCAGGGCGGCTCGACGTTTGACGACATCGTCTCCTACGTCGGCAACGTGCGCTACTCCCTGCCGGCGACGTCGTTCCGGGGCCACGGCAGCTACAGTGCGGGTGAGATCGACCCGCGCGGCGTCGACGGCGCGCCGGGTCTGGCCGGGATGATGACCGACACCCGCACGGTGCCGATCACGGTCGCGCTGATGCCGCCGGGTTCGCTCTACGCGGACGCGCTGACGCAGATCGACTTCTCGGTCCGGAAGACGTTCAATCTGCCGAACGGGATGCGTTGGGACGTTCAGGGTGACGTCTACAACCTGCCCAACCTCTACCCGATCACGCGGATCAACGGGACCTACGGCAGCGCCTTCGGCGATGCCACCCGGTCCATCAACCGGATCTTCCTGCAGCTCGCCACCCACCTCCACTGGTAGGCTGACGAGCCGCGTTCACGCGTAACCCGAAGGCCGGGGAGCCGCCAGGTTCCCCGGCCTTCTTTCTTGTTGGCTCCGTTTGAGGGCACGTGCAGGCAGTCCGGCGCGTCCGGCGTCATCGGTGGCGCGCGAACCGAAGAGGTATGCCTTGAGGTGCTACAGTCCTGCTGTTGTGACGGCGGTGACGAGTGCGAACGGAGGGAAGGGCACGCACCGGTTCTTGCGGGCGGCCATCTGTCTGGCGCTCGTCTGGACGGCGGCGTGCGGAACGGCAGACTCGTCAGGCGGGGGAGACATGGCCGCGCCAGCGTCGTCAGTCACGGCCGATACAGGCACCGACGCGGGCGTCTCCGCCGACTGGTTCGTTGATCGCGCGACCGCCGCCGGTCTCGACTTCGTCCATTTCAACGGTGCGTCGGGCCGTTTCCACTACCCGGAGCTGATCCCGCCCGGTGTCGCCCTGCTCGACTACGACAACGACGGCGATCTCGACATCTACCTGGTGCAGGGAAGGATGCTGGATCCCGACGACACGCCGGCCGACGCGATCCGGCCACCGGCGTCCAGTCAGCAGCCGCTCATGGGCCGCCTCTACCGCAACGACCTGAGCGGTGGCGCCTCTCCCGATCCGGCATCGCTCCACTTCACGGACGTCACGGCGCAGAGCGGCATCGTGGCGGACGGCTACGGCCTCGGTGTCGCGGCGGCGGATGTCGACAACGACGGATGGACCGATCTGTTCCTTACCAGCTATGGCTCGGACGCGCTCTATCTGAACAACGGCGACGGCACGTTCACCGACGCGACGGCCGGCAGCGGCATCCGCCGGCGCGCCGGTTTCGGCGTGTCCGCCGCCTTCGTCGATTACGACCGGGACGGGTGGCTCGACCTGTACATCGGCGACAACGTCGACTACACCCTCGACAACGGCATTCAGTGCGGCAACCTGGCCGACACGCGCGACTATTGCCCGCCCGACACCTACGGCGGCACGCCGGACCGCCTGTATCGCAACGCGGGCGCCGACGCCACGGGGCCGCGCTTTGTTGACGTCACTGAGACGGCCCTTCCCGGCGCGCGCTTCGGTCCGGCCCTCGGCGTTTCTACCGCCGACCTGAACGGCGACGGCTGGCCCGACATCTACGTCGCCAATGACGGCACCGAGAACCTCCTCTGGATCAATCAGCGGGACGGGACGTTCCGGGACGAGGCGCTGCTCGCCGGTGTCGCGCTCAGCGGCATGGGCGCCACCGAAGCGAGCATGGGCGTGGACGCCGGCGACTACGACAACGACGGCGACGACGATCTCTTCATGACGCACCTGACCGGCGAGGGGCACAACCTCTACGTCAACGACGGGACGGGCGCGTTCGAAGACGGCAGCATCGCCTCCGGCCTCGGGGCCGCCAGCCTCCCCTATACGGGCTGGGGCACGACCTGGTTCGACTATGACAACGACGGCTGGCTCGACCTGCTGGCCGTCAACGGCACCATCCTCGCGCTCGCTGGACGGGAAGGCGGTGTGAACAGCCACTTCCCGTACGATCAACAGAAGACGCTCTACCGGAACCAGGCCGACGGCACTTTCGCGGACGTCACGGCGCAGGCGGGCGCCGTCTTCAAACTCTCGGAAGCGGGCCGTGGCGCCGCGTTCGGCGATGTCGACAACGACGGCGACATGGACGTGGTGATCGGCAACGATGCCGGCCCGGTCCGCCTCCTCATCAACCAGTTGCGGGACGGACCGCACTGGATTGGACTGAGTCTGGTGGCCGGGGATGACGCGGGCGGCCGCCACCTGCTGGGCGCGCGGGTCGAAATCCACCGCAACGGCGAGCCGACGCTGTACCGGCGGGCAAGATCGGATGGGAGCTACGCATCCGCCAACGACCCGAGAGTGCTCGTCGGCCTCGGCGCCAGCGCGGCTTCACCTGCCGCCACGGTTCACTGGCCGGACGGCTCCAGCGAGACCTTCTCGAACCTTGCCCTCGATCAGTGGCAGATCCTTCGCCGGGGAGACGGCGATTGAGTCCGCGGGGACGCGGGCTGGATGTGCCATGCGTGGTTGTCATCGCGGCGCTCTCCACCGCGTGCGGCGCACCCGGCGGCGTCGCGCGGCAGGAGCCCGCGGCGATGCAGCAGCAGCCGCTTGCGCCTGAATTGCCCGCGACGTGCGACGGGCCGCTGCCGGATCTGTCGCGGCTGGGCAGTGCCGTCCAGGAACAGGTCCGGCAGCGTCACGGCGCGGTCACGCAAGCCTATGCGACGGCCGATGCCTACGGCGCGATGGGCATGATCCTGATGGCGGCCAGCTTGCACGAAGTGGCGCAGCCCTGTCTGGAGGAGGCTGTGCGGCGCGCCCCGGACGATGGTCGCTGGCCTTACTACCTCGGACAACTGCACCGCGAGCTCGGCAACCTGCCGGAGGCGGCGGAGCAGCTCGATACGGCTCGGCGTCTGCTCGTCGGCGCAGACACCGTCGCTCCGCTCGTGTGGCTCGGCAACGTCCATCTCGAACAGGGAGACGCCGCGGCTGCCGCGCCCCTTTTCGAGGAGGCGCTGGAGCGCGATCCCGACGCCCTGTCTGCCCGGTTCGGCCTGGGCCGCGCCGCGCTGCAATCGCAGGACTACGAACGCGCCGTGGAGCTGCTCGAAGAGGTTCTGCGTCGCGATCCCGCCGCCCGCGCCGTCCACTACCCGCTGGGCCGCGCGTACCGCGCCCTGGGCGACACGGCGCGGGCCGAGAGGCATCTCGCGCAGCGCGGGGGCGGTCCCCTCGAGCCGGCCGACCCGCTGATGGACGAACTCGACAATCAGATCGAGAGTGCCCGCGGGTACGAGCGTCGCGGCAACGACGCGCTGGACCGCGAGGACTGGACGGCAGCCGCCGACTATTTCCGGCGCGGCCTGGAAATCGATCCCGACAATCCGTCACTCCGGCACCGTCTCGGGACGACGCTCTACGTGACGGGCGACCCGGCGGGCGCGGCCGAGCAGTTCGAACGGATCATTCGGAACGATCCGACCTTTCCTGCGGCGCACTACAGCTTCGGTATCCTGCTGCAGACGGCGGGCCGGCACGGCGAGGCGATCGCCGCTTTCGAGGAGACGCTCCGCCTGCAGCCGACCGATGCCGACGCAAGGCTTCGCCTCGCCGTCAGCCTTCGCGGTGTCGGCGAGACCCAGCGCGCGCTCGACGCCTACCGGCAGATCCTCCGGGTCGACGCGGCCAATATCGATGCCCATTTCGGCGAGGCGATGGCGCTGGTCCAGATGAACCGGTACCACGAAGCGCGAGATCGATTGGTCGAGGACATGGAGGCGTACCCGCCGATCCCGGTTTTCGCGCATGCGCTGGCCCGCATCCTGGCCGCGGCTCCGGACGAAACGGTCCGCGACGGCCAGCGTGCACTGGACATCGCCAACGCGCTGGCGGAACAGCTACCGCCGAGCCTCGACCTCGGCGAGACTCTTGCCATGGCCCTGGCCGCGTCGGATCGCTATCAGGAGGCGGCGTCTCTCCAGCGCGATCTCGTCCAGGCTGCGGAGTCAGGAGGGTTCCCCGCGCCGTACCTCGCGCACCTCCGTACGATGCTCCAGCGCTATCAGGCCCGCCAGCTCGCGGACACGCCCTGGCCCCCCGGCGCCATTCCGTAGTCGTCAGACAATCCGTTCGGCTGGACCTCCGATCCAAAATCATGGACAAACGCGTGCGCAAGCGAACCCGGCACGAACCGTCTGACAAGCGTAACCCCGCACTAACGCAGCTATTTACACTTCCTTCACCCGATCCGGGATCTTGGGTGCCCATTGGCATGATTATTGCGTCTACAGTAAGGTGGCAGTAGTTCGCGTCGTGCGTCCGCGAGTCGTTTTGATGGAGGAGGGATCCATGAAACGTTCGTTTACGTTCGTCGTCTTGCTCGCAGCCCTGGCATTTGCGCCCACTGCAACATTCGCCCAGGGAGATTCCAGCATCGCCGGCGTTGTCACCGACAACACCGGAGGCATATTGCCGGGCGTCACCATCGAGGCGTCGAGTCCTGCCCTGATTGAGGGCAGCCGCGTCGCCATCAGTGACGGCACCGGGCAATACAACATCGTCGACCTGCGGCCGGGGACGTATACCATTTCGTTTACGCTGCCCGGCTTCTCGACCGTCGTGGTCGAGGAGCAGGAGCTGCCGGCCGGCTTCGTGCTGACGCTCGACGCCGAGCTGTCGGTCGGCGCCCTTGAGGAGACGGTCACTGTCTCCGGCGAGGCGCCGGTCGTCGACGTGCAATCGGTGACCAATGCCGAGGTCCTCACCCGGGAGGTGCTCGACGCCATCCCGACCGGCCGCAACATGCAGTCGACGGCCCAGTTGATTCCGGGCGTCAAGCTGAACCGGCCGGAAGTCGGCCTGACCACTGCCGCGCAGCAGACCTACATGTCGGTGCATGGCATGGCCGTCCAGCAGACGACGACGCTGATCGACGGCCAGCACGTGGCGAGTTCCGGCTACGACGGCGCGAACCAGAACTACATCAACCTCCTCGCCAACGAGGAGATGGTGTACGACACGAGCGGCATCGGCGCCGAGACGTCAACGGGTGGCGTCCGGATCAGCATGATTCCGCGCGAGGGCGGCAACAACCACAGCGGGCAGAACTACTTCGCCTTCGCGGACGGCGCCTTGCAGTCGGACAACCTGACGGATCGGTACGCGCAGCGCGGCGGCCGGTCGGTGGAGTCGATCCAGGAGACCTACGACCTGAACGTCGCGCACGGCGGGCCGTTCATCCAGGATCGGTTCTGGTTCTTCGGCAGCGCGCGGCGTTACCACCTCGACGTGCCGGTCACCAACAGCTTCTATCAGAACATGGAGGGGCTTACGAACCGGTACTTCACGCTGGGAACGAACGCCGAGGGCAACCCAGTTCCGCCGCCCGCACTCAACGGGGAAGGGGGGCGCGAGTATTTCCCGGGCATCAACGACGACCGGATGACGAGCGGCCTGCTCCGCCTGACGACGCAGGTGACGACGAGCAACAAGTTCTCGGCGTACCTCGACCGGATCATCAAGCAGCGGTTCCACGACTACGACGCCCGCGTCGACGTCGGCACCGCCAGCCGCCACCACGGTTCGCCGATCTACTACGTGAGCGGCGCCAAGTGGACATCGACGCTGAGCAACCGGCTTCTTCTCGAGGTGGGCTACTCGGCCACGATCGAGAACTGGAGCAACGTCGACCAGGAGGCGACGCCTCCGTTCGGCCCGGGCGGGAACCTCGCGGGCCAGTGGTCGCACTCGCAGCTCTTCGGCGACCTCGCCGGCTGGGGCAACCCGGACGTCATGAACGGCTACCGCGGCTGGCCGACGTGCCAGGTGCCGCCGTGCTTCCCGTCGCCGATGGCCACGATGCAGGGCATGGGCGCGTACGCGCCCGGCACGTGGGACGGCACGAACCACCTCCACCAGGTGGGCGGCCTCTATATGGGCATGACGGACAACAACACGGTGGTCAATCCGAGCGGGAGCATCAGCCCGGACATCATTCACCCCTACTACGCGAACACGTTGCGGCGCTCGGCCGCGACGAACTTCGCGGACCGGTACCACTGGGGCGACCGGACGGCCTACGTCGAGCGGTTCAACACGAACAGCTCGGTTTCGTACGTCACTGGCTCGCACAACGTGAAGGTCGGGTTGATGACCAGCTTCGGGCCGTTCCAGCACAACGAGAACGTGAACGGCGCCATCCGCCAGCGGTACACCGGCTCCGGCCTGCCGCGGCAGATCGGCCGGACGAACCACTTCTCGACCTACAACCTCGGGTATGTGGACACGGCCGTGTACGTTCAGGACACCTGGACGATCGACCGGCTGACGCTGAACCTCGGCGTGCGGTGGGAGCGGATCCAGGGCTACGTCGACGAGACGCTCCGGCCGTACAACACCCGGTGGACGCAGCGGATCCCGGGCGGCATCGGCAGCAAGGACAACCTGCCCAACTGGGCCGGCATCGCGCCGCGCATCGGTTTCGCCTACGACCTGTTCGGCGACGCGCGCACGGCGCTGAAGTTCTCGTGGGGCAAGTACCACGCGTCGACGACGCACAGCGTCGCGAACGCGTTCCACACCGGAAAGGTCCAGTGGACCTCGTCGAACTGGTGGGACTGCGCGTACAACTTCATGGACAACAGTTGTGCGACCTGGGACTGGCTCGCCATGAACTACGGTCAGGACGTCGCCATGCTGGCGTATGGTCCGAACTCCGGCCCCGGCGACACCTACGCGCGCGGCATCCCCGGCACGACCAACACCGGCGGCACCAACGGCGACGACTACGCGCAGGACTGGGAAGCGGGCCCGACCGCCAACGCACAGGACTTCGGCCTGCCGGGCGGCACGCCGGACATCGTCGAGGGCAACTTCGACCGTCCGTGGGCGGGCCTGACGAACATCGGCATCGACCACGAGCTGCGGCCGGGACTCTCGGTGAGCTTCAACTGGTACCGGCGCGACTCGTTCGGTGGCCTGCGGCAGTACAACGCCTCGCGGGGTCCGGACGACTACGTCTATTTCGAGGTGCCGAATCCGTGCGGTCCGTCGGCGGCAACGCGGGCGGCCCCGAACGGCTTCCCCTGCTTCACCGCGGGTGACGGGAACACCTACGACATGCTGCCGGTCTACGCCCTGAAGAGTTCGCGGAGGGGCGAGGCTTCGGACAACCGGATGGAGAACATCCTGTCCGGCACCACCGCGAACCTCGGCCCCTACGGCGGCGAGTACACGGAGACGTACAACGGCTTCGAGGGCGGCTTCAACGTCCGCGCGGGGAACGGCGCGACGGTCTTCGGCGCCTACACGCTCGAGCGCAACGTCATCAGGCGGTGCGACAGCGTTTCCGACCCGAACCACTGGGCCTTCTGCGACGCCGGCTTCTGGGGCGTTCCCTGGCTCCACGAGTTCAAGATGTCGGGCACGGTGCCGCTGCCGGGCGGCTTCCAGGTCAGCGGGACGCTGCAGAGCTACACCCCGCGGGAGATGCTCGCCATCGGCAGCTACTCTGGCGCCACGTCGGGCGGCCTGAACGGTGGCGGCAGCCTCTGGGGCAGCCTGCTTCGTCTCGGCAACGTCGGCTACCGCGTCGAGACGGACACGTTCCCGGCGACGGGTGTCGACGTCGAACAGGCGATGGCCGCCAACGGCGGCGCGATCCCGTTCACGGCGGACGGCAAGCTGGACATGGCCGCGGCGGCGTCGATGGGCGTGATGGCCGACACGCCGGTCGACCAACTGGGCGCGGTCTTCCTCCCGCTGATGCCGGGCGGGTCCACCTACCAGGACCGCCTGAACCAGATCGACGCCTCGATCCGGAAGATCTTCGATCTCCCGGGCGGGCAGCGGCTGAACATCCAGCTGGATGTCTACAACATCTTCAACCTGACGCCGATCATCAACACGACCAACGAGTACGGGGGCTCTCTGGGTAACGTGCTCCGGTCGATCCAGGGTCGGTTCCTTCAGGTGGCGACGCACCTCTACTGGTAAGTCGCACCGACCCGGGCTCCTGCTGAGGAGGGAGCCGCATCAGCCCGAAGGGCCGGGGAGCCGGGAGGTTCCCCGGCCCTTCTTTTTTGGGGTCGCGAGCAGGCGCACCCGGCAGGAAACTGGCGTATAGTGGGATATTCGAGGCGTCGCGGGGGAGAGGAATCATGACGAGAACGGCGCTGTTTCGGAGATGCGTTGTCGTTGCCGCCGTCGTCGTCGCCCTGGCAGTTGGCGTGATCTGGGAGGGGACGGCGCGCCTGGGTGCGCAGTCGTCGCAGCAGATGTATCTGACGGTGCTCGACGAGGATGGGCAACCCGTCACGGACCTGCGCCCCTACGAGGTCAACGTCATGGAGAATGGTGTCCGGCGCGAGGTGCTGTACCTGGCGCGCCCCAGCGGACCGGCGGACGTTTCCCTGCTCGTGGATACCAGCGGCGCGGTGGTGCCGGCGACCACGCATGTGCGGAATGCGCTGAGCGCGTTCGTCGACGCCCTGAACGGCCACGCGCGGATGTCGCTCATGACGTTCGGTGACCTGCCGGTGCGCGTGGTCGCGCCCACCACCGACATGACGCGGCTGCAGGATGCGATCGACGGGCTGTTTCCGACGGAAGATGCAATGTCCCGTTTTCAGGATGCGCTCGTCGACGCGGCGATCGACATCAGTCAGCGACAGCCATCGCGGCCCGCCATCGTCATTCTGGCGTCGGATCAGCCCGCGGGCGCCTTCGCCGAGGTATCGCCCAACACCTCGACGCGGCCCGTGGACCGGGTGATCGGCGCGCTGCAGGCGATCGGTGCGCCGGTTCACATCATCGCCCTCCGCAGCCGGCAGTCGTTCGATGTCGTCGGCCGTGGAGTTTTCGACCGCCAGTCGGCCTTCAGCGGCCGGGTCGACAACAACATCCGGAACTCGATCATGGCGCGCGAGACGCGCGACTGGCTCGAAGTGTTCGAGACGGTGTCGCAGCGGACCGGCGGCCGGCTGTCGAACCTGTACGCGAGCGCCGGACTCGACAAGCCGTTGGTCGAGCTCGCCAACGAAATCCTCGGCCAGTACATCATCACCTACTCGCGCCCGGCGGGGGACATTGCCACCGAGACGTTGGAAATTGGCGTCGGCATCGCGCGCGAGGATGTGACGGTCCGCGTCACCCCCGTGATGTGAAGCCGGCAGTCTGTATCACGCTCGCGTCCGCCGCCGCGCTCACCGTCGCGTGCGGCGGCGCGGTGTCACCCGAGCCCCAACCGTCGGCGAGTGACGCGCCCCCGCCCGGCGTTGCAGCGGACAGCGCCGGTCCGACGGGCGACTGGTTCGTCGACCGCGCTGCCGATACCGGTCTGCGCTTCACGCACGTCAACGGGATGACCGGCCAGTTCTACCAGTCCGAGATGATGGCTCCCGGCGCGGCGCTTTTCGACTACGACAACGACGGCGATCTGGACGTCTACCTCACGCAGGGAGAAACGCTCGGTGAAGGCGATCCCATCCTGCCGCCTCCCGCCGATCAACCGGCCGGCGATCGCCTCTTCCGGAACGACCTGGAGGTGGTGCCGGACGGCACGCCCGCACTTCGCTTCACGGACGTCACAGAGGCCGCCGGAATCCCGGCCGACGGTTACGGCATGGGCGTCGCCACCGGCGACTACGACAACGACGGCTGGATCGACCTGTACCTCACCCGATTCGGGCGGAACCGGATGCTCCGCAACCAGGGGGACGGCACGTTCGACGACGTCTCGGCGGCCACCGGCACGGATGACCCATCGTGGGGTGTTCCCGCGACTTTCTTCGACTACGACCGCGACGGCTTTCTCGACCTCTTCGTCGGCAACTACCTCACCTACACGCTGGAATCGCATTCGCCCTGCTTCGCCCCCTCCGGTCCGATGGATTACTGCCCGCCGGAGGTGAGCCTGCCGCGCCCCGACGTTCTCTACCGCAACCTGGGCGATGGCACGTTCGAGGACGTAACCGCCGCCGCCGGACTCGGCCGGGAGTTCGGCCCCGCGCTCGGGGCGACCGCCGCCGACTTCGACGGCGATGGCTGGCTGGACCTCTTCGTCGCCAACGATCAGCGGGAGAACCAGCTCTGGATCAACCAGCGGGACGGAACGTTCCGTAACGACGCGTTGATCCAGGGAACCGCGCTCGGTTCGAGCGGTGAGGCGAAGGCAGACATGGGTGTGGACGCGGGCGACTTCGACAACGACGGCGACGAAGACCTGTTCATCACCGAGCTGGCGGGGCAGGGGAGCACGCTGTACGTGAACAGCGGCGGGTCGTTCAGCGATCAGAGCGCGGCGTTCGGCATCCGCGCCGCCAGCCTGCCGCACACCGGCTTCGGCGCCGGCTGGATCGACATCGACAACGACGGCTGGCTCGATATCGTCGCCGTCAACGGATCGGTCGTGCTGAACCTCGAGCAGTACTCACCCGACAACCCGTTCGCGCTGCAACAGCGCAACCAGGTCTTCCGCAACCTCGGCGGGACGCGTTTCGAGGTGGCGACGGATCGCGCCGGGGCGGTGTTCGCGCTTTCCGAGGTGAGCCGCGGCCTCGCGTTCGGCGACCTCGACAATGACGGGGACGCCGACCTGGTGCTTGCGAACGCGGCCGGGCCGGCCCGGCTGCTCATGAACGAGGTGGGGCAGGATCGCCACTGGGTCGGCCTCCGGCTCGTCGCCGCCGGCGCCGGGGGGGCGGCGGTGCGGGACCAGGCCGGAGCGCGTGTAGCGGTAGCCGCGGCGGACGGCGTAACGCGCCACCGCCGCGCGCGTGCGGACGGCAGCTACGCGTCGGCCCACGACCCGCGGGTTCTGGTTGGGCTGGGCGACAACGCGGAGCCCGTAGACGTGCAGGTCACCTGGCCGGACGGAGCGGTCGAGACGTGGTCGGCCATCCCTCTCGACACCTACACCACGCTGACCCGGGGCGAAGGCGAACAGCCATGATCGCGAGCGCGCGCATCGCCCTGGTCGCGCTGCTCTTCGCCGGATGCACCGCGGCTCCGGTTTCCGACCCGCCTGCCTCGGATGCGCCGCTCCAGCCGGTGGCGCTTCCCGACCTGGATGGCCTGGCTCCCTCCGTTGCTCAACAACTCCGCGCGCATCACGACGCCGCCCGGGCGGCTGACAGCTCGAGCGCAGCCGGCTCGGCGCGCGCCGAGGCCTGGGGCGAGCTCGGCATGGTCCTCCAGGCGGCCGGCTTCGTCACCCCCTCCGAGACCGCCTACCGCCACGCGCAGGCCGCGGATCCCGAGGACCTGCGCTGGTCCTACTACCTGGCGCATATCCAGCAGGTCACGGGCCGCCGCGCGGAGGCGATAGCCAGCTTCGAGCGCGCCCTCGCGGTCGACCCGGACCACCTCCCGTCACTCGTGTGGCTCGGCGAGATGCTCCTCGATCAGGGTGCATCGGCCGACGCCGAGGCTGCCTATGAACGTGCACTGGCACTGGCGCCAGCCTCCGCCGCCGCCCTCGCGGGTCTTGGGCGGGCCGCGCTGGCGCAGCAGGATGCGGAGCGCGCCGCCGCGTACCTCGAACGCGCGCTTCGCCTCGAGCCCGGCGCAACGAGCCTCCACTACAGCCTCGGCATGGCCTACCGCGACCTCGGCGATGCGGAGCGCGCGGCCCGGCACCTTGCGCAGCATGGCGACGGCGCGCCGGCCCTTCCCGATCCGTTGCTGCAGGCGCAGACCGGTCTGCTGGACAGCGGTCTGGCACACGAGCGGCGCGGCATGAGCGCGCTCGCCGCGGGCCGCTTCGACGAGGCTGCGGCGGCGTTCCGCGAGGGGATCGCGCTTGCGCCGGACGATGCCACGCTCCACCACCGCCTGGGTGTCGCCCTGATGGAGTCGGGGGATACCCGCGGGGCGGGAGAGCAGTTCGAGGAAGCGCTGCGACTCGCGCCCGACTTCGCCGAGGCGCATCTCAGCCTGGGCGACCTGCTGGCGGAGAGCAACCGCTTCGCGGAAGCGGTCGTGTCGTACGAAGCGGCGGTCGAACATCGCCCCGACTACCTCGACGCGCACTTCGCCCTTGGCGACACGCTGAACCGCATGGGACGACTGACCGACGCCCTGCCGCACCTGGAGCGGATAACCGCGATCGATCCGGCGATGGCGGACGCCTGGATGGCCCGCGCGGTCTCGCTGATCCAGTTGGCGCGTTACCGTGAGGCGCGTGACTGGCTGACGCGCGCGCGGGAAATCCATCCGGACGACCCGCGACTGCTCTTCCTCCTGATCCGCGTGCTCGCGGCCTCGCCGGATGCAGGCGTCCGTGACGGCACGCGTGCCCTCGCGCTCATGGAGACCCAGCGGAACGCCCCGCCCAGCATGGAGCTGTTCGAGACGCTCGCGATGGCCCTCGCCGAAGCGGGCCGGTTCGGCGAGGCGATCGACATCCAGCGCCGCGCCATCGCTGCCGCGCAACAGACTGGCCAGACCTGGGCGGCTCCGTACCTCGCCGAGAATCTGGCCCGGTACGAGTCCGGCCAGCCGTGTCGGACTCCGCTTCCCCCCGCGGCCGGAGCAACCGGATGAAGCAGGTCGGATCGCTGGCCGCGATTCTGTTCGCCGCCGCGCTCGCAGGTTGCGGCGCACCCGGCGTGCCGGGCGGAGCCTCCGGCGTCGCCCCCGCGCCGCCACCGCCCGCGTTCGTCCTGCCTGACATCTCGACGCTCGCCTCCATGGTCCAGGACGAAATCCGGACCCGGCACACCGCCGCGGAAGACCGGGGCGCCTGGGGCGACCTCGGTCTCGTCCTCATGGCCGCGAGCTTCCTCGACGCCGCCGACGTTGCCTTTCGGCAGGCGCACGCCCGCGAGCCGGATGAACTCCGCTGGCCGTACTATCTTGCCCAACTCCATCAGCGCACCGGTGACTCGGCCGCGGCAGCCCACTGGCTCATGCGGGCTCTGACACTCGATCCGGCGCACCTCCCGTCGCTCGTGCAACTCGGCCGGCTCCACCTTGATGCCGGCCGCACGGCGGACGCCGCCGCGCTGTTCGAGCGCGCCCTGGCCGTCGATGCCACTTCCGCCCCCGCCCTCGCCGGCCTGGGCCGTGCGGCTTTGGCGGCGCACGACGCAGCGCAGGCCGTCTCGTTCCTCGAGCGTGCCGTGGCGCTCGCGCCCGGGCCCTCCAGCCTGCACTACGACCTGGCGATGGCCTACCGGGCGTTGGGAGATCGCGTAAAGATGGAGGAACACCTGCGCCAGCGCGGGGACGCCGAGCCGGCGCCGCCGGATCCCCTGATGGCCGCTTACAACGGTGTGCTCCGGAGCACGGTCGCCTACGAACGGCGCGGCATGCAGGCGATGGACGCGGGACGCTTCGGCGACGCGGCGGCAGTCTTCCGGGACGGGCTGGAAGCGATGCCGGACGATCCCGTTCTGCGCCACCGGCTCGGGACCGCCCTGATGATGGCGGGCGACACCGCGGGCGCGGTGCGGGAGTTCGAGGCGACGCTGGCCGTCGCGCCGGAGTTCGAGAAGGCGCACTTCGGTCTGGCCGTCATTCACGGGATCGAAGGACGCCACGACGCGGCGATCGCGCGCTACGAGGCGGCTCTCCGCGCACGGCCCAACTACCTCGAAGCCATCCTCGGACTGGCCGAAGCCCTCCGTGTCACGGGACGCCTGGAGGAATCGCAGGTCCAGTTCGAACGCGCCGTCGACATGGACCCCGCCTTCGCCGACGCGTGGATCGTGCGCGGCGTCATCCTTGCCCAGCTCGGCCGCTTCCAGGAGGCGCGCGCCTGGCTCGAACGCGCGCTGCTCGTCCATCCCAACCACCCGGACATCGCCGGGCTGCTGTCCGAGCTTCCTCGCTGAGTGCGCGGTCCTGCGGGCGCGTGCGCCCTGGCCGGCGCGTCCGGCGCAAGCTCCCAGACTAGCGACTGGCCAGCGACGGATCGATGGCCAGCGCGCGCGAGTGGAGCGCGGCTGCTTCCTCGGCATCGGCGTCGTCGCCGGTGCTGCGCAGGGCCACCGCCAGGTTGTAGAGCGTGTCGGCGTCGTCCGGCGCCGCTTCCAGCGCGGAGCGGTAATGGTCGATGGCGGCCCGCGTTTCGCCGCGCCCGAACAGGATGCTGGCGAGGTTGAAATGGGCGCCGGCGTTTGCCGGGTCGGCCTCGATCGCAGCGCGGAAGTGCGTCGCCGCCTCGCCGGCCGAGCCCGACGACGCCAGCAGGCCGCCCAGATTGTTGTGCGCTTCCGCGTAGCCGGGACGCAGTTCGATCGCGCGCCGATAGGCTTCCATCGCGCCGGTCGCGTCCCCGGCGGCCAGGCGGACGCTCCCCAGGTTGTAGTGCGCGTCGGCAAACTCCGGCGCAAGCGCGATCGCGCGGTCCAGGTGTTCGCCGGCGAGCGCGTGCTCTCCCACGTCGAGATAGCGGACCGCGAGCGCGGTGTGGCTGACATGGTCGTCCGGTTCCGCCCGCAGCAGCGACTGGTAGGCCAGGATGTCGTCGCGGGCTCCCTTCACCGCGAGGCTTGCCAATAGCGTCTCCGTGCTTCCTACCGGCAGGACCTGCAGCATCAATTCCGCCATTTCATCCGTCGCCGACGGCCCGAAGCGCACCTCCGCCGGAGGGGCGTTCGGGTTGCGCGGATTCGCGGCGGAGTTGTCGAACGTGAAGCGAACCGCGACCCGCGTGCCCGCCGGCAGATGGACCGGTTCGCGGTAGCGGTATTCGTTCTGCCAGTTGAAGTCCCAGTCGTCGATCCGGAGCAGTGCGTGCTCGGCGCCGTCCGGCCGCGTCGCGCTGGCCTCCACCCGCCGCCCCAGATAGTGCATGTGCGGTGCGACGGCGAGCACGTCTACCGCGACGGGCAGCCGGTAGCTGTCCTCGATGACATGCGCGGCGTCGCCCGCGGGGATCCGGATCGCCTTCGACGTCAACAGCACCGACACCGGGGTGAGGGGCGCGGGGCGCTCCGCGAAATGGAGCGCAACCGCCGGCTGGACGTCGAGACGCTCGCTCGCGTCGGGCAGCAGGTGTAGCTGCAGGACGAGATCGGTGCCCGGATCGAGCGGCCAGGCAATCTCGTCAGGAACGGCGGACGGCGTGCGGCCCGGCGCCCAGCCGAGAAAGTGACCGGCGGGAAAGCGGGCGTGATCGAGCATCAATCCGTCGTAACCCGGCGCGGCCGCATCCGCGGTGTCGAGGGCGCGGGCGGCGCCGGCCGGGTCCAGCATGATGCGGGCGTGGTGAATGGCGCGGAGGCCACCCGGGCCGGGGCGCAGTTCAACGGCGCGAACCCAGCGGCGTTCGGTGAGCGGCACGGGAAGCGAGAAATTCCGGTAGACGTCGGCGCCGCCGGGCGCGAGGGGGAACGGGTCGGGCATCGTGACCAGCAGGTCCGGCGGCCCGAGCGGATTGGCGCTGCCCGGATCCGTCGCCGCCCGGGACGTAGCTCCGGCGCCGTCCCGCGACTCGCCGTCCGGCGATTCCCCTGCGGGCGCGCCCTGCGCGGCCCACGCGGCAAGCGTGGCGATCTGAGCATCGGTCAGGCGCCGCTCGCCGACAAACCGGCCGGCCGGGCCGACGGGCTTCCACGGCGGCATATGCCGCGCCGTCGTCGCCGTGGCGATCCGCTCCGCCTGCGGCCGGGTGTCCGCATACGTCGCCAGACTGAACGGCGCGATCGCGCCCGGCCGGTGGCAGGTCACGCAGTGCGCATTCAGGATCGGCGCGACGTCGCGGTGGTACGTCACGCTTCGGTGCGGGCCTTCCGGCGGGTTAGGGCGGCCGCCGCCGGCCGGCCCTGCACCCGCGCCATCCGCCTGGCCCAGGAGGCGCGCAAGCGCCGCCCGCGTGTCCGTATCCGACGGGTCGAGCTCCAGCGAGCGCTCGTAGTGCGCGATCGCTTCCTCCCGCCGTCCGGCCGCGGCCAGCGCGCTCGCCAGGTTGCTGTGGGCGGCGGCGTTCTCCGGTTCCAGCGCGACGGCCTGCTCGAAGTGGCGGAGCGCCTCGGCGGCGCGGCCGACCGCGTTCAGCACCGCACCCAGGTTGTTGTGGGCCGAGCCATGGTCGGGGCGCAGCTCGACCGCGCGCTGGAAATGCGCAATCGCTTCATCCACGCCCCCGCCGGCCGCGAGCAGCGTCGCCAGGTTGTAGTGCGCCGTGGCCGACTCCGGATCCAGGTCCAGCGACCGCCGGTAGTGCTCGACGGCGGCTGCGGTGCGGCCCGCGGTCATGTAGAGGACCGCGACGTCGCGGTGCAGCACGGCATTCTCCGGCTGCGCGATCAGCATCGACTCGTAGCCGACAATGTCCTCGTTGAGGATCTTCGGCATGATGGACCGCTGAAGCGTCACGCGGTCCGCCTCGGTGCCCGGCAGCAACTGCAGCCAGAGGTCGCCCATCTCGTCGTTCGAGAACTGCCCGAACAGCACGCGGCGCGGCGGCCGATCCGGATTGCGGGGGTTGTCGGCGGAGTTGTCGTAGACGTACTCCATCGACACCGTCGTCCCCGCCGGCAGAAACGGCCGGTCGCCGTACCGGTAGACGTCCTGCCAGTTGAAGTCCCAGTCCTGGATCCGAATCAGGTGTTCCGCCCGCCCGTCGGGGTACTCGACCCGCCCGTTGATCTCCCTTGCGCGGAAGTGTGCGTGCGGCTGCACGCCGATCAGTTCCGCCCCGACCGGCAGCGTGAACCGGTCGCGGATGACGTAGGCCGCGTCGCCGGGCGGGATGTCGATGTTCTGCCGGCCGAGACGCAGCATCACCGGCGTCCGGACCGGCGGGACGTCGGTGAAGTACAGGCCGACGCTCGACTGAATCGACTCGGCCCGGCCCGTCGACTGCATGTGCAACTGAATGACGAAGTCGCTTCCCGGCTCGAGCCGCCAGGCCATTCCCGGCTCCGCGAGCGGCGGCAACTGTCCCGGCGTCCAGCCGAGGAAATGGCCGTCCGGATAATGGGCCTGCGGGCTGATGGGCCCCTCGTAGCCGGGCAGCGGGTCCTGGGCGTCGAGCTCGCGCGATGCCTGCGACCGGTCTATGCGGAGGTTCGCGTGGTGGGCAACGCGCGCATTGCCGGGGCGGAACTCCAGACCTGCGACGAACGCCGTCCGGTCGATCGGGATCGGGAGGACGAAGTTCCGGAACGTGTCAGGGCTCTCCGCCGGCACCGTGAACGGCTCGGGCATCCTGACGATGATGTCCGGCTCGCCCAGGCGCCAGCCCTCTGCGGCCCGCTCCGGAGCGGCGGGGAGTTGCGACAGATCGCCGGCCGGCGCGCCGGCCTCGGCCCATCGACGGAACAGCTCGACGTCGGCGTCGGCCAGACGGCGCGACCCAATGAACGGTCCGCCGTAGCCTGGTTCCGGCTTCCAGGGCGGCATGTAGCGGGTCGCGGTCACTTCGGCAATCTGCCGCGCCCGCCGCCGCACGTCGTCGTAGGTCAACAGCGGGAACGGCGCCACTTCGTCCGGCCGATGGCAAGGCGCGCAGTGGGTCAGGACGAGCGGCGCGATGTCGTCCGCGAACGTCGGGGGCCCCGTCGCCTGGGCGCCAGTCTCGGCGGCAGCGGGCGCGGCCATCCCCGCCAGCGCCGCGATGGCGCCCGCGACCGGGCCAAGGCGACGAAATCGGCCGAAATGCCGCAGGGTTCGGGCCGTCACAGGCTCTTCCGCATTATAGAAGGTGGTGCGTTGGGCGCCCTGCGGGGCGTGTGGCATACTGCCCCGGCCGTGACGCGCTTGAGTGCATTCCTGCTGCTGCTGGCCCTCGCCGCCGGCTGTGGCGTCGATCGGACCGGGTCGGACGGCGCCGCGGGAAACGAGGGCGGGGCTGCGACCGACGGTGCCGCGGAAGATGCGGCGTCAGGCGACTGGTTCGTCGACCGGACGGCCGAAGCCGGTATCGACTTCGTCCATCGCAACGGCGCGACGGGGCGCTATTACTACCCGGAGATCCTGCCGCCCGGCGCCGGCCTGTTCGATTACGACAACGACGGCGACCTGGATGCCTTCCTCGTCCAGGGCCATATGCTCGATGCCGCCGCGGCCCCGGGCGATGCCTGGATCCCGGCGCCGCCGGGCGAGCCGGCCGGCGGGCGGCTCTTCCGGAACGAGCTGGTTCCGGGCGGGACACTCCGATTCACCGACGTTACCGAGGCAAGCGGCATCGACACCAGCGGCGTTTTCGGTTTGGGCGTCAGCGCGGGCGACATCGACAACGACGGATGGGTCGATCTCTTCCTCACCAACTTCGGGCCGAGTCGTCTTTACCGCAACAACGGCGACGGCACGTTCACGGACGTCTCGCGCGATGCGGGGGTCGCGCAGTCGCCGGAGGGCTTCGGGGTTTCCGCCGCGTTCGTCGACTACGACCGCGACGGCCATCTCGACCTCTATGTCGGCTACAACGTGAACTACACGCTCGCCAACACGATCGAGTGCACCAACGTCACGGGCGCCCGCGAATACTGCCCGCCCGAGACGTACGGCGGCATGCCGGATCACCTCTACCGCAATACCGGCGGCGGGCGGTTCGTCGACGTCAGCGATGCCGCCCTTGCGGGCACGCAGTTCGGTCCCGCGCTCGGCGTCGTTGCCGCCGACTACGACAACGACGGCTGGATGGACATCTACGTCGCGAACGACGCCACGGAGAACATCCTCTGGATCAACCAGCGGGACGGCACCTTCCGCGACGAAGCGCTGCTGGCCGGGGCGGCGCTGAACGACATGGGCCTGGCCGAGGCGAGCATGGGAGTCGATGCGGGCGATTTCGACAACGACGGCGACGAAGACCTCTTCATGACGCACATCACGAGCGAGGGAAACAACTTGTACGTCAACGACGGCGCGGGCGGGTTCGCGGACCGGAGCACGCCGTCCGGCCTCGGAGCCGGCAGCCTGCCCTACACCGGCTGGGGCACCACCTGGATGGACTACGACAACGACGGCTGGCTCGACCTGCTCGCCGTGAACGGCACGATCATGGCGACGCGCAGCGAGACGGGGCGGCCCTTTCCGTACGATCAGCGGAAGACGCTCTTCCGCAACCTGGGCGACGGCACGTTCATCGATGTTTCGGCCGAGGCGGGTGCGCCGTTCGCCCGTTCCGAAGTCGGGCGGGGCGCGGCGTTCGGCGATGTCGACAACGACGGCGACATCGACGTCCTGATTGGAAACGACGCCGGCCCGGCCGAGCTGCTGATCAACCAGGTGGGGGCACGGAACCCGTGGATCGGCCTGCGCCTCGTCGGTGACCCGGCAACGATGGGAGGGCGCGATCTGCTGGGCGCGAGGATTGCCATCCGCCGCGACGGCCAGCCGACGCTCTGGCGCCGCGTCCGGACGGACGGCAGCTACGCCTCCGCCAACGACCCGAGAGTCGTCATCGGCCTCGGCGCGTCCGATCAGACGCCCGCCGTCGACGTGATCTGGCCCGACGGCTCGACCGAGACCTGGAGCGGCCTTCCGCTGGGCCGATACACGACTCTTCAGCAGGGCGCCGCTCCCTGACGAGGCGTCGGGCGGTACTGTCGGCGCGGATACCCGCGAACCTTCCTTGACGCGGCTGCACCAGCCCCGACGGTTACGGGTGGTAAGCTGGAGGATTAGCGTAATGCCTGGGCCAAGGTCCGTCGCCCTGCTCGCCGGCCTGTTGCTGGTTGCTGCCTGCGCGTCCGACCCCGAACCGGCCACCGGCGTCGCGGCGGCGCCGGACACCGTCTCGACCAGCACCGGAGACGCAACCGCGGACCCGGCTCCGTGTGCCGAGACGCTTCCCGACCTGAGTGGCCTGGGCGAGTCGGTTCAGCAGCAGATCCGACAGCACCACGCCGCCTTCCCCCGATCCGCGGCCCGGGCCGCGGCACCGCCGCCGGCGCAGGGCATCGCCGTCGGATCGATGGGCATGATCCTGATGGCCGCCTTCCTGACGGACGAGGCCGAGCCCTGCTTCCGCGAGGCGGCGTCGCTGATGCCGGGGGAACCGCGCTGGCCCTATTTTCTGGCTCATCTCCAGCGCGACCGGGGCGATCTGGCCGGCGCCGCCCGGTACTTCGAGCAGGTCCTGGAACTGGCCCCGGACGACCTGACGACGCTCTATTGGCTGGGCGACATCCGCCTGGAGGAGGGACGCGCCGACGAGGCGATCCAGCTCTTCGAACGGTCTCTCGTACTCGCGCCGGGCTCGCTCTCCGCCCGCTACGGCCTGGCCCGCGCATCGCTGCTGGCGGAGGACTTCCAGCGCGCCGTCGATCTGCTGGAAGAGATCCACGAGCGCAGCCCCGATATCGGCGCCGTCCACTATCCCCTGGGGATGGCGTACCGCGGCGTGGGGAACGACGCGAAGGCGGAAGAGCACCTCATGCGGCGCGAGAACGCCGAGCTGCGCCCCGAGGATCCGCTGATGGCGGAACTCGACGCGATGCTGAACAGCGCGGGCGCCTTCGCGTCCTCGGGGGAAGCGGCGCTCGAGCGCGAGGAGTGGGAAGCGGCCGAGGCGGAATTCCGTCAGGCCCTCGAACTGAACCCGGCCGACCCGTCGCTGCGTCACCGGCTGGGTACCGCGCTTGTCATGCAGGGGGACCTGGAGGCGGCGCTGGCGGAGTTCGAACAGATCGTGCGCGAGGCACCGGACTACCATGCCGCCCACTACAGCATCGGCGTGCTGTTGCAGGGGGCGGGACGCCATGGCGACGCGGTGGAGCGTTTCGAGACGGCGCTCCGGTACCGCCCCGGCGATCCGGAAGTCAGCCTGCGCCTCGCGGTCAGCCTGCGGCAGTCCGGCAACCCCGCCCCGGCGCTCGATCACTACCGGACGGTGCTCGACATCGATCCGAACGTGATCGAGGCGCGTTTCGGCTACGCGATGGCGCTGGTGCAGTTGGGCCGCTGGCGCGAGGCGTTCGACCGCCTCGAAACCGCTGCCGCCGCGTTCCCGGACGAGATTGCCTTCCCGCACGCGCTCGCACGCCTGATGGTCGCGTCCCCGGACGACGGAATCCGCGATGGCCAGCGGGCCCTGGATCTGGTGGAGCAGTTGACCGAGCTCCAGACGACGCCGACGATCGATCTGGGAGAGACGATGGCGATGACACTCGCCGAGCTGGGAGAGTTCACCCAGGCGGCGTCCATTCAGCGGGAGCTGATCGGCGCGGCGGAAGCGGCGCAACTTCCCGCTCTCGCCGGCCGCCTCCGGGTCAATCTCGAACTCTACGAGCGCAACCAGCCGTGCCGGACTCCGTGGCCGCCCGACGCCATGCCGTAAGGCGCTCGTACAGTGTCATAATGCCTGTTGACGCCCTGCGGGGCGGCACAGTTCCTGCGTGACGGATCCCCGGACGCCGAACTCCGTGCGTTGCGGGCGCAGACTGGCGAACTCCGCGAGCGGATGGCGCGCGTTGAAGGGATCCTCGAGGGTGTGCTGTTCAAAACCCCGAATTCCGATGCCGCGCGGTCGTGATGGTGAAGCGGCCGAGCGTTCTTACAGGGAGGAAGTCATGAACGGACGCGAACGGTCTCGGAGAAACCCCGCTGCCGTGGCCGTCGTCTTGACCGCAGCGGTGACAATCGGGCTGTGGGCGGGAGCCTCCGGTATGGGCGCACAGTCGGCGGAGCAGTTGTACCTCACCGTGCTCGACGAGGATGGACAGCCGGTCACGGATCTCCGGCCGTACGAAGTGCAGGTATCGGAGGACGGCGTGCGGCGCGAGGTGCTCTACCTGTCGCGCGCCGGCGGACCGGCGGACATCACCCTTCTGGTCGATACCAGCGGGGCGATGGTCCCGGCGACGACGCATCTGCGGCCAGCGCTGAACGCGTTCGTCGACGCCCTGAACGGCCACGCGAGGATGTCGCTCGTCACCTTCGGCGACCTGCCGGTGCGCGTAGTCAATCCCACGACAACGCTGACACGGATGCGGGAGGCGATCGACGATCTGTTTCCTACGGAAGGCGCGGCCCCCCGTTTCCAGGACGCGCTCATGAGCGCCGCCATCGATCTCCGTGATCGTCAGCCCGCGCGCCCCGCCATCGTGGTTCTGGCGTCGGACCAGCTCGCCGACACGTTCGCCGAAGTCTCCCTCAACAGCACGGCAAGGTCGGTCGATGACGTGATTGGAGTAATGCAGGCGCTGGGGGCGCCGGTGCACATCATTGCACTCCGGAGCAGGGAGTCGTTCGACGTGATCACCCGCGGCGCCTCCGACCGCAACTCGGTCTTCAGAAGCCCCCTGGACAATGCGCTCCGGACCGGCGTTTCGGCGCAGCAGACGCGCGACTGGCTGGAGCTCTTCGAAACCGTGTCGGACCGGACCGGTGGGCGCCTGACGAACCTGTACGCGAGTTCCGGGCTCGACGAGCCGTTGCTCGATCTGGCCAACGAGATCCTGGGCCAGTACATCCTCACCTACCATAGCCCGCCGAGCGATGCGGTCACCGACGAGCGGGAGATTGGCATCGGCGTCGCCCGTGACGACGTGTCGGTCCGCGTCACCCTCGTAAGGTGAAGAGCCGGCTGGTTCCAAGATTCGCCCCCGTGGGACCGACCGGTCTCGCCGGCGGTCTGGCCCTGCTAGTCGCGACCGGCATCGTGCTCGCGGCCTGGCCCGACGCCGCGCTGTTCTACGTCGTGAACGTCCTGGTCCATCCGGCGCTGGGCCTGGCCTGGGGAATCGCGGGCGCGGTCTGGGTTTGGCGCCGCTGGCGCGCGCCGTCGGATTCCGTCCCGGGCGAAACGAGCGGCCCGCTGCTTGCGCTCGGCGTCGTCGTCAGCGCCGCCGGGCTGCTCCTGGGTGCGGCGCTCCTCATGACGGGGACGACCCGTCCCTGGGCCGGGTTGCTCTCCCTGCATGTGGCCGCTTCGTCCGGCGGCGCGTTGCTCATCGCGGTCCATGTCTGGCGAGCGCTGGGGGGCGATCCGACCCGCCGCTGGGCGATCCGGGGCGGAATCGCGGCGCTCGCGGTGGCGGGCGCCCTGACGCCGGTGTTGCGCGACCGGCACGATGCGGGCTGGCGCGCGGCGTATGTCATCGAGAATCCGCAGCTCCCGCCGGTGACCATGGACGACGAGGGGGCCGGCGCCGGCTCGCCGTTCTTTCCGTCGTCCGCCCGGAGCAACACGGGCGATCTGATTCCGTCCGACTTCTTTCTTACCAGCGAGATGTGCGGCCGGTGCCACGGCGACATCTACGAGCAGTGGAACGAGTCGGCCCACCACTTCGCCTCGTTCAACAACCAGTGGTACCGCCGCTCGATCGAGTACATGCAGGACGTCGTCGGTACTCAGCCGTCGAAATGGTGCGCCGGCTGCCACGACCACGCGATGTTCTTCAACGGCCGGTTCGAGCGGCCGGCGCGCGAGCAGATCGATACGCCCGAGGCGCAGGCGGGCCTCGGTTGCACGTCGTGCCATTCCATCGTCCATGTCGGGGGAACGATGGGGCAGGGCGACTTCGTCATCGAGTACCCGGCGCTGCATGACCTCGCGGCGAGCGAGTTCCCGCCCATACGCTGGGCGCACGACCTGGTGACCGAGCTTGCCCCCGAGCCGCACCGCCGGACCTTCCTCAAGCCGTTCCACACCGACCAGCAGGCCGACTTCTGCTCGTCGTGCCATAAGGTCCACCTCGACGTGCCGGTGAACGACTACCGCTGGATCCGCGGTTTCAACGAGTACGACAACTGGCAGGCGTCGGGAGTATCCGGAGAGGGGGCGCGTTCGTTCTACTATCCGGAGACCCCGCAGACCTGCAACAGTTGTCACATGCCGCTCGTCCGGTCGGACGATCCGGCGGCCGACAACGGGTTCGTCCGTTCGCACCGCTTCCCGGGCGCGAATACCGCGCTGCCCTTCGTCAACGGGCACGACGAGCAATTGCGCGTTGTGCAGGAGTTCCTCCGCGACGGGCAGGTGTCGGTCGACATCTTCGGCATCGCGCGGATCGACGAGCCCGCCGCGCCGCCGGCCCGGGCCCGCCGCGCCGCGGAACCGACCCTCTCCAGCACGTTCGCGGTGGGTGAGGAGTCATCCAGCTTCGGCGCCCGGATGGGTGTCGCGGTGCCGGTAGCGGAAGTTACCGCGCCGCTCGACATCCAGCCGGTGGAGGTCCGGCGGGGCGAATCGGTCCGGGTGGAGGTGGTCGTCCGGACCCGCAAGGTCGGCCATTTCTTTCCCGGTGGAACCGTCGATGCGTTCGACGTCTGGGTGGAGTTCGAGGCGGTGGACGACGCCGGCCGCGTCCTCCTGCACAGCGGTGCGGCGGCGGACGGCGGAAGCGGCCCCGTCGATCCGTCGGCGCACTTCTACCGCAGCCTCCAACTCGATGGCCACGGCAATCCGATCAACAAGCGGAACGCCTGGATGACCCGTTCGGTGGCCTACGTCCGGCTGATACCGCCCGGCGCCGCCGACACCATCCACTACCGCCTGCGCGTTCCGCCGGATGCCGGCGAGCGCATCCACCTGCGGGCGAAGGTGAACTACCGGAAGTTCGCCTGGTACAACACCCAGTGGGCCTACGCCGGCGTGCGCGATCCTGACGCGGCGCCACCGGCGCCGGACCATGACGACGCGGAGTGGTCCTTCACCGGCGATACGTCGAACGTGTCGGGTGGCATCAAGGCGATCCCCGACATCCCGACGACGGTGATGGCGGAGGCGGAGGCGACGCTCGATGTGGTGGATGCCGATGCGCCGCTGGCGGAGACCCCGCCAGCGGACGTAGCGTCGGGAGCGTCCGGCACATCCGGCGGACCGGTGCGGTCCGGATCCGCGTTGCGCGGACGATGGAACGACTACGGCATCGGCCTGCTGCTGCAGGGCGACCTGCGGGGTGCGGAGCGGGCGTTCCGAGAGGTGATGGCAGTGGCGCCGGAGTGGGGCGAAGGACCGTTCAACGTGGCGCGCGTCCACCTCGAGGAGGGTGAGGTGGAACTGGCCCTTCCCTTGCTCGACGAGGCGATGCGGCTCGGCATCTCGCCGGCGCGCACCGGCTACTTTCGCGGGGTGGCGCTCCGGGCGCTCGGACGGTACGACGAGGCGCTCGCCGCCTTCGAGGAGGCGCGTGCCGTCTTCCCGCGCGACCGGGTCGTCCTGAACGAGATCGGCCGGCTGCATTTTCTCGAACGGCGCTACGACGACGCGGTGTCGACGCTGGAGGCGGTGCTCCGCATCGACCCGGAAGACCTCCAGGCGCACTACACGATGATGCTGGCGTACCGGGGCGCGCAGCGGATGGACGAAGCGGCGGAGGCGCAGGCGCGCTACGAACGCTTTACCGCCGACGAGTCGGCCCAGGCGATTACCGGCCCCTTCCGGCGCGCCTCACCCGAGGACAACAACGAGCGCCAGATGATCCACGAGCACTGACGGCATCCCTTTCGGCCTCGCCGTCGCAGGCTCCGGGTTGCGGGTGTGCCGGTTGATATGATCGACGCGCGGTGAGACGACGACTGACAGGTGCGGGCAGTGTCAGTGGCGCCGCGGCAGCCGTCTGGCTCGCTCTCTCGCCAGTAACCGCCGCGCCGCCGGTCACGTTCAGCGACGCCACCGGCGGGGCCGGGATCGACTTCACGCAAACCACGGGTGCGTTCGGCGAGAAGTACCTCCCCGAGACTCTCGGGGGCGGCGCCGTCTGGCTCGACGCCGACGGCGACGGCTGGCAGGACCTCTTCCTGGTGAACTCGACCAACTGGCCGGGACGGGGCGCGGCGACGCCGTCCGCCTTCTACCGCAACGACGCGGACGGCACGTTCACGGAAGCGACGGCGTCGGCGGGCCTCGACGATCCGATCTACGGTATCGGCGGGGCCGCGGCCGACTACGACAACGACGGCGACATCGATCTCTACGTCACGGCCCTGGGCCCGAACCGGCTCTACCGCAACCGCGGTGACGGCACCTTCGAGGATGCGACGGCGTCGGCGGCCGTCGGCGATCCGGGATTCTCCACGAGCGCAATCTGGTGGGACTACAACGCGGATGGCGACATCGATCTGTTCGTCGCCAACTACGTCGAATGGTCGGCGGAGACGGACCTCTTCTGCACGCTCGACGGCTCGACGAAGTCGTACTGCACGCCCGAGTCCTACACCGGGCAGTCCGGCACGCTTTATCGCAACCGTGGCGACGGCACGTTCGAGGACGTGACCGTGGCGGCCGGCGTGTCGACGCCGACCTCGAAGGGCCTCGGTGTCGCGATGCTGGACGCCGACGGCGACGGCGCGATGGACCTGTTCGTGGCGAACGACACCGAGCCGGATCAGTTGTTCCGCAACCGGGGTGACGGCACCTTCGAGGATATCGGCGTCGTCGCCGGCGTCGCCTACAGCGAGACGGGAGTGGCGCGTGCCGGCATGGGCGTGGACGCCGCCGACTACGACGACTCGGGACGCCCCAGTCTCGTGATCGGCCATTTCTCGAACGAGATGATGGCGCTGTTCCACAACGAGGGCGGACTGTTCCTCGACGAGGCGCCCCGTTCCGCGCTCGGCCGGGCCACGCTCCTGACGCTCACCTTCGGCTGTTTCTTCTTCGACGCCGACCTCGACGGCCGCCTGGACATCTTCGCGGCCAACGGCCACGTGGCCGACGACGTCGAACGGTTGCAGTCGCGCGTGACGCATGCGCAGGCGCCGCAACTGTTCCACAACACCGGCGGCGGGCGGTTCGAGGAAGTGACCGACGGTGGAGACGCCCTCGCGACGCCGCTGGTGGGGCGGGGCGCGGCGTACGCGGACTATGACCGCGACGGCGACCTCGACATCATCGTTACGGCAAACGGTGGACCCGCCCGCCTGCTTCGGAACGACCTGGATGCCGGGGCGAACCTGATCCGCCTGACGTTGCACGGGGCCGCGGCCAACCGCAGCGGCATCGGCGCGCGGCTGGAAGTGACGGTGGGCGGCGAGACGCGGCGGCGGGTCGTCAAGTCGGGATCGAGCTACGCGTCGCAGAGCGAACTGCCGGTCACCATCGGTCTCGGCGCGGCCGTCCGCGCCGACAGCGTCCGGGTCGTCTGGCCGGGCGGGGCCGTGGACGATCTCGGCGCGCTGGAGGCGAACCGCGAGATCGTGATCGAGCAGGGGGCCGGTGTCGTGGAGACCGTCCCAATCGAACGGAGGAACCAGTGACCGGATCGGCATTGCCATCTCTCATCACACCGCCGGAAACCGGTGTGGGCCGCGCCCTGCAGTTGGCGGCGCTGTTCGTCGTCGCGCTTGTCGCGGGCCACGGGATCGCCTGGTGGCTTCTGGGCGCGGGTGGGGCCGGTGGAACCTCCCCCGAGTATCGGGAGACAGTACGCGTCTTTTACCGCGCACTCGCTTCCCTCGAGGTGGGCCTGATAGACGAAGCGCGTGACGGCTTCGTGGAAGCGGCGGCGCTCGCACCGGGCGAGCCGGCGGTGCAGGCGAACCTGGCGATAGCCGAGACGGTGATGGGCAACGACGACGGCGCGACGACCGCGCTCGTCGCGGCGGCGACGCTGGCGCCGGACAGTGCCGAGGTTGCCTATCTGCAAGGGCAGTTGGCCAGCTTCGCGGGCCTCTCCGAGGAGGCAATGGCGCAGTACCGGCGAGCGTCCGAGCTGGACGCCGGCCATCTCCGCGCCCGCTTTGCGCTGGCGCAGGAGCTGGAGCGATCGGGCGATGCGACGGTGCTGGCCGAGGCGCGGACGTTGCTCGAGGACGTGCTGTCGGCCCGCCCGGACAATCTGGCCGTGCTGCTCGAGCGGATCCGCTGGGCGGCGGCGGCGAACGACGCCGCGGTGGTGGACGACACGCTCGGACGCCTGCGGGCGGCCAGCGATGCCTGGCCGCCGCTCGCAATCACGCAGCTCGACGCGCTCGAGACCGCGGCCGAGGGAGGCGACCTGACGCGGGCGGCGACCCTCGCGCAGCTCCTTCGCAACGTGCTGGTTCGCACGGCCACTTTTCGTGAGGATCTGGCCCTGGTCAGCGTCAGCGCGGAGCAGATCGCCGCGCCGTTCGATCGGTTCCTGACGCTGCCGTCGCCGTCGCCCGACGCGTCGCCGCCGGATCGGACGCTCGCCTACGTGCGGGAACCGATCGCAGGGGCGGCGGCCGCCGCTGCCGCGGTAACGATCGTCCCGCCGGCGGATGACCGGGCGGTGGCGATCTTCGCGGCGGACGGGACAGCCGTGCAGCCAATCGGTCCGGATGCGGCCGGCGCCGCGGCTCCCTTCGACTTCCCGGGCGGCGCGGCCGGGGCGCCGCCGGCGGCGAACGGTTTACTTCCGCTCGACTGGGACAGCGACTATCGGATGGACCTGGCCCTCGCGGGCGGTGACGGTCTCCGTCTGCTGGTGCAGGGCGAGGACGGGACATTCGCTGAGATGACGCCACCGGCCGCCGACGAGGCGGTGGAAGCACCGGCGGCAGGCGCCGATCTGGTGTTGCACGGCGTCTGGGCCGCGGACGTGGAAATGGACGGGGACCTCGACATGGTCGTCGGCCCCGACTCCGCGTCACCCTGGGTGGCCCGCAACAACGCCGACGGCACGTGGCGGACGGTCCGGCCGTTTCCCGACATGCCGGGGTTGCGCGGTTTCGTCTGGGGCGACCTCGATTTCGACGGCGACCCCGACGCGGTGCTCCTCGACGCCGACGGCGGCCTCCATCCGATGGAGAACCTGCAGGCGGGACGGTTCGCGCCCTGGCCGCCGCCGGACCCGGCGGAGCGGGCCGTGGCCATCGCGCTGGGGGATCTGAACGCCGACGGCCGGCTCGACCTCGTCTCGCTCGATGGGTCGGGCGGTGTCTGGCGGAGCAGCGTCGTCGCCGATCGGTGGGACACGTGGGACCGTGACGAGGTCGTGACGTGGAACGGATTCCCCGATGCCGTTACCCCCGGCTCGTACCGCCTGCTGCTCGCGGACTTCGACAACAACGGCGCCCTCGATCTGGCCGGGTCCGGCGGCGCCGGCACCGAGGTCTGGCTGGCGGACGAGACGTCCGCACTCGATCCCGATCCCGTCGCCAGCGTTGCCGGCGTCGAGGTGTTCGCCACCAGCGACCTCAACGGGGATGGCTGGATCGACTTCGCCGGGCTCGACGGCGGCGCGCCGGTTCAACTCCTGGGGGAGGGCGGCGCCGGCTACGGCTGGCACCAGATCTTCCCCCGCGCGAATGTCGCCGCGGGCGATCAGCGAATCAACTCGTTCGGAGTCGGGGGCGAGATGGAAGCCCGCGCGGGGCTCCTGGTGCAGAAGCAGGTGATGACCGGCGGACCGGTCCACTTCGGCCTGGGAGCGCAGCCGCGGATCGACGTGGCGCGGGTCGTCTGGCCGAACGGTGTGATGCAGGCCGACTTCGAACTGGCTGCACGCGACGTCTTCGTTGCCGAACAGCGGCTGAAGGGGTCGTGCCCGTGGCTCTTTGCCCATGACGGCGAGTCGGTGCGCTTCGTCACCGATTTCCTCTGGCGATCGCCCCTGGGCATGCGGATCAACGCGCAGGACACGGCCGGCGTCACGCAGACCGAGGACTGGGTGCTGGTCCGCGGCGATCAACTGGCGGCGCGCGACGGGCAGTACGACCTGCGGATCACGGCCGAGTTGTGGGAGAGCCATTTCATCGACCATGTCTCGCTGATGGTGGTGGACCATCCGCCGGCGACCGAGCTGCATGTCGACGAGCGGTTCGCGCGCGACCCGGCGCCGCTGCGGCCGTTCGTCACCGGCGTGTCCCACCCGGTCGCCAGCGCCGTCGACGACAGGGGCGTCGACGTGACGGAGGTCGTGCGGAAACGCGACGACGACTACGTCGCGACCTTCGAGCGGGGATGGCATCAGGGAATCACCCGCGACCACTATCTGGAGATCGAGCTCGACACCGCGGCCGGCCCGATGTCCGCCGACGGCGACGTCTACCTGCTCGCCTTCGGCTGGATCTATCCGACCGACAGCAGCATCAACGTCGCCCTCGGCCAGAGCAGGCTGCCGCCGCCGCGCGGCGTCCGGGTGGAGGCGCAGGGGCCGGACGGCGCCTGGACCGTCATGCATGCGGACGTCGGCTTCCCGGCCGGCAAGCTGAAGACGATGGTGATCCCGCTCGTGCGCCGCGCCGACGGGTCCGTCCCGACCCGCCTGCGCCTGCACACCAACCTGGAGATCTACTTCGACCGGATCGCCCATGCTGCCGCCGCCGAGGAGGCGGGAACGACGGAGCGCCTGCTGGCGGATGTCGCCGACCTGCGTTACTACGGCTACAACGTGACCGACTTCATCGGACCGCGCCGGATCGAGATCCCGCGCTACCAGCTCGCCACCATCCGCCCGATATGGCGCGATCTCGTCGGCTTCCACACGCGTTTCGGCGACGTCCGCGAACTGCTGACGGAGGTCGACGACCGCTACGCGATTCTGAACGCCGGCGACGAACTCCGCCTCCGGTTCGACGCCCCGCCCGAGCCACCCGCCGGCTGGCGCCGCGACTTCATCCTGATTGGCGATGGCTGGGTCAAGGACGGCGATTTCAATACGGCCCATGCGAAGACGGTCGGCCCGATGCCGTCGCACGACACGCCCGACTATCCGCGGGAGCCGTACCCGACGCTGGAGGATGACCCCGTCTACCAGCGCTACCCGAAGGACTGGGAGCGCTACCACACGCGCTGGGTCGCACCCGACCAGTACCTGCGGGGCCTCCGGCGCATCGAGAGGTAAACCATGAAACTCGACAGGATCCTCGTGCCGATCGACTTCAGCGAGACGGCCCAGCATGCGCTGGACTACGCACGCGACCTGGCGCAGATGTTCGGAGCGGAAGTGCATCTGCTGCACGTCGTGCCCGACCCCGTGGCGCAGGGCTGGGCCGGCGAGGCGACGGGAATGGTGATCCCCGACCTCCTTCGGACGTGGGAGGCGGATTCGGACAAGCGCCTGCAGGAGATCGAGGTCAACGGGGTCACGGTGGAACGGGTGACCGCGGTGGGCCACGACTTCGTGGAGATCCTGAAGTACGCCGGCGGGAACGACATCGACATGATCGTCATGGGAACTCATGGCCGGGGGGCCGTGAAGCACATGCTGCTCGGAAGCGTCGCCGAGAAGGTGGTCCGCAAGGCGCCCTGCCCGGTCCTAACCGTGCGCCACCCGGGCTACGAGTTCATCATGCCGACCATGCCGGTGATGACCGTCGCCTGACGCAGAAGCGCGGACGCGCGGGACGCCCGCCGGTTGGCCTGCGGCGCGGCGTCGGGCTGCCGGGCGCCCGCCCTCGGACAAGCTGCGGTAAGATCCCTCGGTTTGGCACGGTCGGATCAATCCCGATAGTGCGACAGCAGGGAAGGGGTGTGCGGTGGCGGACGTGAACGTGACGAGGGCTTCGATGGAGACGGAGGCGGCCGCGGAGCCCGATCAGATTGACTGGTTGCGCAATCTGCCCTTCATCCTGCTGCAGCTAGGATGCCTTGCCGTCTTCTGGACCGGTGTCTCGAAGTTCGCACTGGCGGTCGGGGCGGTTACCCTGGCCGCGCGGATGTTCGGCCTGACGGCCGGCTACCACCGCTACTTCTGTCACCGCGCGTTCAAGACGAGCCGGGTCTTTCAGTTCGTCCTGGCGTGGCTCGGCGCGTCGGCCGCGCAGCGCGGGCCGCTCTGGTGGGCGGGCCACCACCGGTGGCACCATCGCCACTCGGATACCGCGGAGGATGTCCACCCGCCCGGTGTCAGGGGGATCCTCTGGGCTCACGCCGGCTGGATCATGAGCAAGCGCAACGATCGGACACGGATCGAGTGGATCCGCGACTTCGCGGCCTACCGGGAGTTGCGCTGGCTCGACGCGAACCACTACGTCGCGCCGGTCAGCCTGGGCGTCGCGCTCTTCCTGCTCGGCGCGTGGCTCGCGGCGGCGTACCCGGCACTGGGGACGAATGGACCGCAACTGGTCGTGGTCGGCCTCCTGTGCAGCACGACGCTGCTGTATCACTGCACGTTCGCGGTCAACTCGATCGGCCACACCGTGGGAAGCCGCCGTTACGTGACCCGTGACAACAGCCGGAACAGCTTCTGGCTGGCGCTCCTGACGGCGGGCGAGGGGTGGCACAACAACCATCATCGTTACCCGGCGTCGGAGCGGCAGGGCTTCTACTGGTGGGAGATCGACCTGACGCACTACGGCGTCGTCCTGCTGTCGTGGTTCCGCCTGGTATGGGATGTGCGCGGGCCGTCAGCCGACGTGCTGCGCGAAGGCAGCCGCCAGGAGCCCAGGGGCTCCCAGGCGCAGGCGTAGACAAAAAAAGTCCGGGCCAACGCCGATCGACGTTGGCCCGGACCCTGTCGAACTCCGGTCACCACGGGGTGACCGGAGCAGTTACCGGTTCTCGCGCGACTACCCGCCCCAGCCGTAGCTGACCCGGGTGTAGTAGTAGGCGCCGTTGAAGCCGAACGGCGAGAACTGCCCGTACTGGTTCCCGACGTTGTCCGCGCCGTACGGATTGATGTCGGGGTAGGTGTTCAGCAGGTTCTCGGCCCCGATCGCCAACTCCGCGCCGGCCCCGAACGGAATGCCGAACTCCACGTCGAGCAGCGCCTTTCCGGAATAGGGCGCGTACAGCCATGAGTACAGCACATCGCCCGCGTCGGCCGCGTTCCGTCCGTCCTCGCTGTCCCAGTAGGCGCCGAAATAGCTCACACGGGTCGTCAGCCGCCAGCGGTCGGCGGCGTGATTGACGCTGAAGTTCCACCGCGTGTTGGGCAGCCCCTGCTCCAGCGTCGCGATACGGAACTCGTCGATGACCGAGCTCTGGATATTCTTGAGCTCGGTGTCGGTGTAGTTGAAGACGGCGCTGAACGTCGTGTTCCCAAGCCCCAGGGTCGAGATCATGTCGACCCCCTGGGTGGTGGTCGAAAAGTCGTTCAGGAAGAAGCGGAACACCGGGAAGTTGCGCGCCTCCGGAATGCCCTCCGCGAGCAGCGTCTCAATCTCGTTCTCGGTCAGCGCAATCTCCTGTGACAGGGCGACACGATCACGGATATCGATGCGGAAGTAGTCGGCCGTGAACGTGAACGGTCCCTGTTCGACCACGGCGCCCGCGCTGTAGTTGCGCGACTTCTCCGGCTGGAGCTGGCCGCCGCCCCTCTCCATCGCGACGGCGGAGGTGGACGGGACGACCCCGTTGTTGGTCAACTGCCCGCCGATGAACGCGGTCGTGACGTTGAAGGCGTTCTGCTGTCCCGGGGTCGGTGCCCGGAACCCGGTGCTGGCCGCCGCGCGCAGCGAGAAGGCCTCGTTCAACGCATAGCGGGTGGAGACCTTGCCGTTCGTCGTCGTGCCGAAGTCCTCGAAGTCCTCCAGGCGGACCGCCGTGCCGAACGTCCACCGGCCGCCCGGATCGTTGAACTCCAGGTCGCCGTAGACGGCGATGTTGCTCCGGCTCCACTGGCCGGCCGTCGTGTCGGCCCGGTAGCCGTTGAAGCCGTTCGACCCGGAGCTGAACCCCTGCGCCGCGTACGGGCCGATCTCCCACGAAGCCGGGTCGCCGGCACCGATGGTGAACTGCTCGTTGCGCCACTCCGCGCCCGCCGCGAAGTTCACGATGTCGCTGACCGGCATCGACACGTCGAAGTTCAGGTTGACGTCGTCCTGCGCGTAGATGCCGGGCCGGAACGACGTCGGCGTGTCATAGCCGAGCGACGCGTTGACCGTGTCGAAGATGAACTGATCGACTTCGGTGCTGCCGATGTTGATGCTCGCGTCCCAGTTCAGGCCGGTGCTGGTGAAACCGCGAAGTCCCGTGACCAGCGAGTAGTCGTGCATGTTGCCGCCGAACTGTGGCGTGAAGCCGCCCGGGAACCGGCTGTAGAGCGTGAAGCAGTTCGGGTCGGCCTCCACCGCCGCGAGGGCGGACGCATCAGGTACGTTGTCGACAATCGGGATCACCGGGCAGTTGCCCGCTCCGGGCACCCCGGTCTCGGCCCATACGCGGTCGCCGACGCGCAGGGTCGGCATGCCGTCGACCACCGGGCCGCGGAAGACGCCGCCGCGGGTATGCGGGTTCCGGAAGTAGAAGCCACCCGTCACCTTGCGGCTGGCGTAGTTGGTGTGGCCGTAGAACTGCAGGCCGTTCTCGAAGAGGCTGCCGAAGTTGCCGAACAGCTTCAGGTCGTCCTCGAGCAGCGGCGAGCCCCACACCTGGGCGGGATTCCGGATGTTGTCGTTGCCCGCCCCGATGATCCCGGCAGCGTCGTTGCGCTGGATGCTGCGGTTGGTCGGATTCGCGTTGCCGTACTCGAAGCTGAGGTTCAGGAACCCGTTGGGGCCGAGCGGCAGGCCCGCGTTGCCGGCGACGCTATAGGCCCGGCCATGTCCGCCGATGCCGTTGCAGGAATGCTGGATGTCGCCGATGACGCCCGGCCCGCAGGTCGACGTGTCGCCCGGGTTGGCGTCGCGGTAGGCGCCGGTGCGGTATTCCAGGCTGCCGCCCTGGCGCGCGTCCTTGAGCTGGAAGTTCATGACGCCGGCAATGGCGTCGGAGCCGTACTGCGCCGCCGCGCCGTCGCGCAGCACCTCGGCCTGTCGAATGGCGATCGCCGGAATGACGGAGATATCAGGTCCCTGCGAGCCGTCCGCGATGCCGTTCCCGAGCCAGGTAATGACCGCCGCGCGGTGCCGCCGCTTCCCGTTGACCAGGATCAGGGTGTGGTCGGGGGCGAGGTTGCGAAGGTTCGTTGGCCGGACGATAGTGGCCGCGTCGCTGATCGGCTGGATACCGACGTTGAACGAGGGGACGACCGTCCGCAACTGGTTCGCCAGATCGGTCGTGCCCTGATTGACGAAGTCGCCGGTCTGGATGACGTCGACGGGCACCGGCGACGCCGTCACGGAGCGTGGCTGCGCGCGCGTGCCGACCACGACGACCCGCTCTTCGAGTCCGACCTCCATCTCCGTGTTGGCGGTGGCGGTCGCCCCGTCGCTCACCTGCACCGTCTGTGCGGGCGCGTTGAAGCCGGGCAGGACGAATGTGACTTCATACGATCCCGGCGCTAGCCCGCTGAACGAATACTGGCCGGTGCCGTCGGTAAACGTGATCTGCGTGTTGCCCGCGTCGTCCCGCGCTTCCACGGTGACGCCGGGCAGAATCAGCCCCGTCGCGTCGGTGACGGTGCCGGTAATGGAGGCCTCGTCCTGCGCGCTGGCGACGCCGGGCGCGAACAAGGCAGTGGTGAGAACCAGAGCGAGTGTTCTCTGCAAAGCTCGATACATCACGTTCCTCCTCTCACTGACCCTAGCCGGCCAGGATTTCGTATGACCGTTACTTCGTTGTTTCTTGCGGGCTGTCGCCTTCCGGCCGGAACCGGCCGGCCACTGATCGCGTGGCCATGCGCCAGCTTCGCCTGCGGCGACATCCCTTACATTCTAGCAGCCGACGCCCGGAGTGTCAGGTAGTTCGCACTTCGCGGCGCCGTCGTATGTCCTACCCGTGCGCGCGGGCGGGCGGGAGGCCGCGCGTAGCCACCCTGAAAAGCAGCTTCAGCGCCCGGTCCGAACGAGCGACGACGCTGAGCAGTGCCATCGCCGCGCCTACCCTCACCCGTGAGAGCCTGATGTTCTCGCCATGCCGGAAGGACGGCGTGGTGCACAGGCTCCGCCAGGTCAGGACGGCAAGCCCGAGGGTCCACAGGAGGTGTCGGCGGATGCCGGTTTCCCGGGCAGGGATGATCAGGATGAAACGCAATCCGTTCGCGAGATGGCGGTGCGTGATCGCCAGCAGCCTGATGAATCCGTCGGTGAACTCCGGTCCCGCCGGATCGATTGGCGCCCCGCTCGATTCTCCCCCCGGCCGCACGAACAGGTCGCGCGGCAGCCAGCACGCGCCGCGCCGCCGGTCGTCCCACACGTCCTTGAGGATGTTGGTGACCTGCAGGCCCTGGCCGAAGGAGACGGCCAGCGCGAGCAGCTCTTCGCGCTTGCGGTCCATCTCGACGGAGTAGTCGCAATACAGCGTGGTCGCGGTTTCCCCCACCACGCCGGCGACGTAGTAGCAATACCGCTCCAGATGCGGCACGTCCTTCAGGCCGGCGGTGGTTCCGTATTCCTGAAACTCCACCATGCCGTTGGCCATGATTCGGATGCAGCGTTCAATGGCGCGTCGCTGGGGATCACGGCACCCCAGGGTGACCTGAACCACGCGCGGCGCGTTGGCGACGAGATCGTGTTCCGCCTCGGGGGTTTCGCGGGAGAGCACCGCGCCGAGGTCATGCGCGAAGGCCGCCGGATCGCCGCGGCCGGCCACCAGGTCGACGAAGCGTTCCGAGAACGCGCGCTTCTGTTCCAGCGTGAGGGCGGGTTCGTCTTCGATCGTGTCCGCTATCCGGCAGAGCAGATAGACGTTCGCCACCACGTCGCGCAGGCCGTCCGGAAGCTGGGGAATCGTGAGGGCAAAGGTGCGCGAGACGCGCTGCAGGATAGCCGCCTGGTAGGCGAGGTCGCTCTCCCGTGATCCGCCCGGCGGGCTCGTCATCAGGCTGCCGCGCTCTTCGGAAGACCGTAGGTGAGCGCCCGGAAGAGCAGCTTCAGCGCCGTGTCGGACCGCGCCGCGATGCTCGTGGCGAAGGCGACGGCCCATACGCTGCGCCGCGAGACCTTGATTTCCTGCCCGCTCGTGAAAACCGGTCTCCGGTGGATGCGCTGCAGCGTCAGCACCGCGATTCCGAGCGGCCAGAGGCAGGAACGGCGGATGCCGGTCTCGTGACGCGGGATGATCAGGATGTACCGCAGGGCGTCGGCGAGGTGACGCCGGGTGATCGCCACCAGCTTGACGACGCCCCTGACGAAGCCGGGATCCGCCTGCCCCGGTGCGAGGGACCCGACGTCTACGCCGTTGGAATCGAAGGTGTCCCGCGGCAGCCAGCTCACGCCGCGGCGCCGGTCCTCCCACATGTCCTTGAGGATATTGATCATCTGCAGGCCCTGGCCGAACGACACGGCCAGCGCGAGCAGTTCGTCGCGACGCTCCTCCATCTCGTCGGAGTAGTCGCAGAAGAGCGCGGTCAGGGTCTCGCCGACCACTCCGGCGACGTGGTAGCAATACCGGTGCAACTGGTCGACGTCCCGCAGCCCGTCGGTGCTCGCCGTGCGCTGGAACTCCACCATCCCGTGCGACATGATTCGAACGCAACGCTCTATCGCCCCGCGCTGCGCCGCGTTGAGCGTCTCGGTGATGCGGATCACACGGGTCGTATTGGCGATCAGATCCTGCTCGTGCTTCGTCGTCGACGGCGACAGCAGCTCGCCCAGCTCGCGCGCGAACGGCGCCGGGTCGCCCCGGCCCGCGACGATTTCGGCGAAGCGTTTCGAGAACGCGTCCTTCTGCTCCCAGGAGAGTGTCGGCTCGTCCTCGATCGTGTCCGCGATCCGGCACAGGAGATAGGTATTTCCCACCGCGTCGGCCAGCGGGCGCGGCAACTGCGCGATGGTGAGCGCGAAGGTGCGGGCGACGCCCTGCAGGACCTCCGTCTGATACGCAATGTCGCTGCTCGCGGACCCGTTCGAAGAGCCTGCGGCCATCGCCGAAGAATGTACCACGCGTCCTCGCACCGGCCGCAACGGAGGTCCGGCCACCGGTTACCATGGCAGTACCCGATGCGGTCCTCCGATTTGGTTGCCCGGCACGGACTGCCCGTCGCACTGACGCTGGCACTGGTCGTGACGGCGGTGGCGGCGGTTGCGAACGCCCAGCCGGCCCTCGAGCTCGACGACTGCCGTCTCGACGGCGTATCCGTGCCGGCCCGTTGCGGTTCGCTCACCGTCTTCGAGGACCGCGCAACCGGCGCCGGGCGGACCATCGACCTGAACATCGTGGTTATCCCGGCCGTTTCCGGCAGCCCCGAGCCGGATCCGCTCTTCTTTCTGGCGGGTGGTCCGGGCCAGGCCGCCACCGACGTCGCGCAGGTGGTGCTTTCCCGGCTTGCGGAGGTGCGCCGCAGCCGCGACATCGTCTTCGTCGACCAGCGGGGCACCGGCGGCTCCGCCGGAATGACCTGTGCGTTCTTCGAGGCCGAGCTGGACGAACGGGAGATCAGCGAGTCGCTGCAGTTCGACACCCTCGGACTCGACGACCTGCGCGACTGTGTTGCGGAGATCGAGTCCGTCGCCGACCCGCGTCAGTACACGACGCCGATCGCGATGGACGACCTCGATGACGTCCGGGCGGCGCTCGGCTACGAGACGATCAACCTGTACGGCGGCTCCTACGGTACTCGCGCCGGGCTGATCTACCTGCGCCGGCATCCGGAGCGGGTCCGCGTGGCCGTGCTCGACGGGCTGGCCCCGGTCTCGATGCGACTGCCGTCGAACATGAACGACGACGGGCACCGCGCGCTGGACCGCCTGTTCGCCGACTGCGAGGCCGACGCCGGCTGCCGCGAGGCCTTTCCCGACCTGCCGGAGAGGTGGGCGCGCGTCATCGAGGATCTGGAGGCGAATCCGCGCCTGCTCACGACGACGCATCCGCGTACCGGCGAACCGTTCGAAATGGCGCTCAGCGCTTCCCGTTTCGCCAGCGGACTGCGTGGCGTCCTGTACAGCCCGCTCGTCGCGAGCCTGGTGCCGTTGACCATCACGCGGGCGGCGGAAGGGGACTTCGGTCCCTTCCTTGCCCAGGTTGTCCCGATGGCCGAGGCCAGCGGGCAAATCAACCCGGGCATGTTCCTCTCGGTCATCTGCGCCGAGGACCTGTCGCAACTCGCCGAGGGTGACGTAGAGCGGCTGGCGATGAACGGGATTCTCGGGCGTCTGCAGATCGAGACGTTTGCCAGTGCGTGCACGGTCTGGCCGGCCGGGGAGCTGCCGGCCGGCTACTTCGAGCCGGTTCGCTCCGAGGTGCCGACGTTGCTGCTGTCCGGCGACCTCGATCCGGTGACGCCGCCGCGTTGGGGTGAAGCAGTGCTGTCGAACCTGGGCAACGCCCGCCACGTCGTGGCGCCGGGCGTCGGCCACGGCGTCATCGCGCGCGGATGCGCCGACGACGTCGTTGCCGAGTTCATCGATGCGGGCGGCCACGCGGGCCTGGACGTGAGTTGCCTGGAACGGATACAGCGGCCGCCGTTCATGCTCTCCGCCGCCGGGGCGGGTCCATGATCGAGGTGCGCGGTCTGGAGCGCCGCTTCGGCGACGTCGTGGCGGTGGACGGTGTCAGCTTCACCGCGCGCGACGGGCGCATTACCGGCCTGCTCGGCCCGAACGGGGCCGGCAAGACGACGACCCTGCGCACGCTCTACGGCCTGCTGCGCCCCGACGCGGGGAGCGTCGCCGTCGACGGGACCGACGCGGTTGCCGACCCGCTGGCCGTGCAGCGCCTCATCGGCGTGCTGCCGGACGCGCACGGCCTCTACGTCCGCCTCACGGCCCGCGAACATCTGCGCTACGTCGGTGAGCTGCACGCCCTCGACGCCGCGACGATCGAGAAGTCCATCGACCGGCTCGTGGAACTCCTCGACATGGGCGAGATCATCGACCGGCGCGTGCAGGGTTTCTCGACCGGCGAACGGATGAAGGTCGCGGTGGGGCGCGCCCTGGTGCACGACCCGCCCAACCTGCTGCTCGACGAGCCGACCAACGGCCTCGACGTGATGAGCACGCGCGCGATGCGCGACCTCATCCGGCGGCTGAAGGAGGCGGGAAAGTGCGTCCTTTTCTCCAGCCACGTCATGCAGGAAGTCTCGGCGCTCTGTGACGAGATTGTCATTGTCGCCCGCGGCCGGGCCATCGCCCTCGGCACGCCGGCCGAGCTGTGCCGGCAGGCCGGCCACGACGATCTGGAGGAGGCGTTCGTCCGGATCATCGGCACCGACGAGGGTTTGCAATGAGCGGACGCCGTCTCGGATTCGGCGGCCAGGTGCGCGCCGTCTGGCGGAAGGAATCCATCGACGCCCTGCGTGACCGGCGCTCGCTCATGTCGGCGCTGCTCTATCCGATCCTGATGCCGCTGATGATGACCCTCATGTTCGGCGCGCTCACGCGCCTGGAGGGCAGCGAGCGGCCGCTCGAGGCGCCGGTCGCGGGTCGAGAGCGCGCCCCCAACCTGGTCGCCTGGCTGGAGGAGCGCGGCGTGATCGTCGTCGATCCGCCGGCTGACCCGGAGGCGGCCGTGCGGGACGGCGATGTGGATCTGGTGCTGATCGTCGACGAGGACTACGGCGAACATTTTCGTTCGGTGCAGCCGGCGACCGTCCGCCTGCTGCACGACAGCTCCCGGACCGCATCCGGCTCCAGCATCCGCCGGGCGCGCAACCTGCTCCGCCAGTACAGCAATCAGGTGGCCGTGCTCCGGCTGATCGCCCGCGGCGTCAGCCCGGGGGTGATTCAGGCGGTTGAGGTCGACGAGCTGGATCTCGCAACCCCGGCGCAGTCCGCGGCCCGGCTCTTCGCGATGATCCCGATGCTGCTGATTCTGGGTGCTTTTGTCGGTGGGCTGAACGTGGCCATAGACACCACGGCGGGGGAACGGGAGCGCCACTCCCTCGAGCCGCTGCTCGTCAACCCGGTGGCGCGCACCGCCCTGACCACCGGGAAGTGGCTCACGACCTGCCTGTTCGGTCTCTTCGCCTCCGGCCTGACGTTGGTCGCGTTCCTCGTCATGATGCGCTTCGTCCCCCTGGAACAGCTCGGGATGCAGCTTAATCTCGGGTACGGGCAGCTCGCGTTGATGATGATCGCGGTCGCGCCGATGGCGCTCTTCGCTTCCGGCCTGCAGATGTTCGTGGCGACCTTTGCGCGCAGCTTCAAGGAGGCGCAGACTTACGTCAGCATCTTGATCTTCCTGCCGATGATTCCCGGCATGGTGACGCAGGTCTACCCGCTGCAGGCCGAGGCCTGGATGATGGCGGTTCCGGCCCTGTCGCAACAGCTTCTGCTGGTCGACGTCATGGGCGGCGAACCCGTGTCGACGGTGAGCGTTCTCGGTTCGGCTGCCGCCACGACGGTGCTCGCGTGCCTGTTTCTGGCGCTTACGTCCCGGATGCTGCAGCAGGAGAAGATCATCTTCGGACGCACGTAGGGGTTTTCACCAGAGGAGGACTGCCATGAGCTTGAGGTTACGGCGGGAACGGTTGCGCGTCGGGCTCCTGATGGGGACGGTGGCGGCGGTGGCGGTGGTCTGGTTCGGCCAGGAGGCGCCGTCCGGCCAGGAAAACCCCTTCACCGGCACGTCGTTCCGGATCGAGGCGGGGGATGTCCGCGTGTCGTCCCGCGGCTTCGAGGCCGGCGCGCGCACGCACTGGCACACCCACAGCGAACAGTTGCTGTTCGTGAAGGAAGGCGCGCTCCGCTACCAGGTCGAGGGACAGCCGGTTCGGAACATCAGTCTGCACGAGACCGCGCACCTGCCCCGCGGCGTCCGCCACTGGCACGGTGCGACGCCGGACGAGGCGCTGACGCACGTCTCGATCACGTTCCCGAACGAGGACGGCGAGCACCTGGCCATCGAGTGGATGGAGCCGGTCACCGACGAGGTCTACGCGGGCCCCTAACCGGAGTCCTGGAGGGCGTCGAGCGGCTCGATCGTCGTCGCGCGCCGCGCGGCCAGCAGGCTGGCTGCCGCGCATATCGCCAGGAGCAGGGCCGCAAGCCCCGCCAGGATCCCCGGCTCCAGCGGAGTCACGCCGAAGAGCAGAGGCCGCAGCAGCGCGCCGGACGCCAGCGCCGCGCCGAGGCCAAGGAGGGATCCGAGCAGCGCGAGGCCGAGCGACTGTCCCCAGACGAGCCGCAGCACGTCGCGCGTCTGAGCCCCGACGGCCCGGCGCACGGCAATCTCCCGGGTTCTCCGGGCGACGCCGAAGGCGACGGCGCCGAACAGGCCGATGGCCGCAAGCCCCGTGGCCAGGGTCGCCAGCAGGGTCGCCATCGTCATGTTGAACCGCCAGGGACGCAGGACATCATCGACCAGGCTGCGTAACGGTGTGGTGGACTCGATCACGAAGTTGGGGTCCGCCCGGCGCACTTCGGATCGGATCGCCGGCGCGAGTTGGGCCGGATCGCCTTCCGTGCGAATCACGAGGTGATTCAGGCGCATCGGCACCTGCGTGAAGGGGACATAGAGGTCGAATCGTCCGCGTTCCAGCTCCCGGTAGCGGGCGTCGGCCACGACACCGACGACCGTCTGCCAGGCCGGAGACTCGTCGGACTCGGCTTCGGCGCCAATCGCGATCAGGCGGCGGCCGAGCGGTTCGACCGACGGCCATAGATAGCGCGCCAGCGATTCGCTCACGACGACGGCGGCCGGCGCTTCCACCGTGTCCCGGTCGGTGAACGTGCGGCCCGCCACGAGATCGATCCCCATCGCCTGGAAGTAGCCGGGCGAGACCGACTGCATGGCGATGGGTGGCCGCTCCGGACGGTCGGGCCCGGCCAGCCGTTCGCCTTCCAGCACGACCCCTCCGTCCACCCCGACGACGCCGTACTCGAAGGGCAGCAGCAGGGCGCCGCCCGCGGCCTCCACCCCCCGCACGTCCCGGATGCGGTCCAGCAGCTCGCGCCAGGCGGTCCGCCGCTGGGTATCCGCCACGTAGACGCCGTCGCGGGGAGTGAGCGTGAGCGCGAGCACGCCGGCGGGCCGATAGCCGAGGTCGACCCGGGTGAGGTTGAGGTAGCTCGACGCGAGGAGTCCGGCCCCGACCGTCAGCACGAGCGCCATCGCGACCTGGGATACGACGAACGCGTTGCGCGCCGCGTTTCCGGCGCGGCCGCCGATCGCGCCGCGCGCGCCGTCGCGCAGCCGGGCGGTGAGCGGCAGTCGGTGGCCTCCGGGGGATGTCGCGGCAGTCATCGCCAGACCGAGTGCAATCGCCAGCGCCGCGGCGAGCAGCACCGTCCTGCCGTTGATCGCGGCTTCCGCCAGTCTGGGCAGGTCCGGCGGCCCGAGCGCGGCAAGGGTGGGAAGGGCGGCCCACGCCAGTACGAGTCCGCCTGCCGCGGCGGCTCCCGTCATGAGCAGCATCTCCATCAGCCGGGCCCGGAACAGACCTCCCCGGCCGATGCCGAGCGCACATTGCACCGCCACGTCGCGCCGCCGCGACTGCGACCGCAACACCACCAGGCCGGTCACGTTGACCCCGGCAATCAGCAGCAGGAGTATCGCTCCTCCCTGCAGCACGAGCAGGGCCGCTTCGCCGTTGCCGAAGACGTGGTCCGTCAGGGGCGTCATCACGACACGCCGGGTATCCCACCGCGAGAAGTGGGTTTGCCACAGCCCCGGCACGATGACGTCCAATTCCGCCCGCGCCTGCTCCAGAGTCCGGCCTGGCGCGAGACGGCCGATCACGTACAGGACGCCGAGGCCGCGCTGCATGCCGGGGTCCATGGCGTTCTCGCGGAAGATGCCGGCGAGCTCCCGCCCGACCGGAGTCCAGACCTCGGCCCCGGGCGGGAACCGGAACGCGGGCGGCATCACGCCGACCACCGTGAACGGTTCGCGCCGGGCGCCGACGGGCACCGCCGATCCGACGATGTCGGGATCCTCGTCGAAATACTGCTGCCAGGCGGCGTGGCTCAGCACCAGCGTGCGCGGGGCTTCCGCCTCGTCTTCCGCCGCCACGAAGGTCCTTCCGTGGAGCGCCCGCGCCCCCAGCGTGTCGAAGAACGAGGCGGAGACCGCGCTGATGGTCAGCCGGACCGGCGGATCTTCCTGAACCTCCACGTCGCCCCAGGTCGTCGATCCCATGGCGGCCATATCCGTGAAGGCGTCCGCCTCCGCCTTCCAGTCCTCGAAGTTGGGGAGCGACACCTCGATGTGCGGATTGCTCGTGCTGTCGTCCCTCTCCCACATGACGACCAGCTCGTCCTGATCCGCAAAGGGCAGCGGCCGGAGGAGGACGGCGTCCACCACGGCGAACAGGCCGATCGCCAACCCGAGGCCGAGGGCCAGCGTGAGCGTCACCGTCAGAGTGAAACCGGGTTGCCGGCGCAGGCCGCGGATCGCGTGACGCAGGTCCTGGCGGCACGCGTCGGCGAAACCCATGGGGTCAATGCTAGTATCCGTCGCCGTGGCCATCCAGCCGTTCGCCCTCGAACGATTCCAGTCCGTCTACGAGCACCAGGTCGAGATCAACCTGTCGGAGAGCGGCGTCGAGCCGCTGCGACTCCAGGACCTGCTCGCGCCGGACGAGCTCGACGGCCTGCTCGGCGAGCCGCTCGGCTATACGCAGACGAACGGTACGGCCGCACTGCGCGATCTTGTGGCGGCGGACTATCCGGGCGCGTCGGCCCGCCACGTCCTGATCACGGCGGGCGGCGCCGAGGCCAACTTCATCGCCTGCTGGCGGCTCGTCGAACCGGGCGACGAAGTCGTGGTGCAGCACCCGAACTACCTGCAGACCCACCTGCTTGCCGCCGCCCACGGCGCGCGCGTGCGCCCGTGGCCCCTGCGGCTCGCGGGCGGCGGCGCCGTCCGCTGGGCGCCCGACCTCGACGGGCTGCGCGCCCTCGTCAACGAGAAAACGCGGCTCATCGTTCTCTGCAATCCGAACAACCCGACGGGGGCACGGCTTACCCCGGCCGAGATCGACGACGTGTGCGCGGTGGCGGCGCGCCACGGCGCATGGGTCCTGTCGGACGAGATCTATCGCGGCGCCGAGCGCGACGGCATCCCGACCGCGTCCGCCTGGGGCCGCTACGACCGGGCCGTCGTCACCTGCGGGATGTCGAAGGTCTACGGACTGGCCGGCTTGCGTATCGGCTGGGTCGTCGCCCCACCCGCGCTCTGCGATGAGCTGTGGGGCCGTCGGGACTTCACGACGATCGCGCCTCCCGCGCTGAGCGATCGCCTCGCGCGCCTGGCGCTGGCGCCCGGTATGCGCGCCCGCCTCCGCGCGCGGGCGCAGCGGCGCGTTGCGGACCACTACGCCATCGTTCGCGGCTGGATCGCCGGAACCGGCGCGGGGCTGGCCCATGTGCCTCCCGAGGCCGGCGCCATCGCCTTCGTCGGCTACCCGCACGCCATCGGGTCGGAGGAGCTGGTGACGAAGCTGCGCGAGACCGCCAGCGTGCTCGTCGCTCCCGGCGCCTACTTCGGGCTGGACGGGTACCTGCGGATCGGGTTCGGGGAGCAGGCGGCGCCGCTCCGCACGGGACTCGGCCGGCTGGAAGAGCTGCTGGCCCGCCTGCCCCAGCCCGCCTGACGCGGTGCGTGGTTCCCGATTGACGCGCCGCTGTGTCTGCCAGTATCTTACTCAATGTAAGGAATAGGGGATCTGGTAATGCAGGCCACCATTACGAGCAAGGGGCAGGTGACGTTGCCGAAACCCATCAGGGACAGGCTTCACCTCGAGCCGGGCGACAAGATCGACTTCCTGCTGGACGATGACGGTTGTCTGCGGGTCGAGCCCGTTACCGCATCGGTCAGGCAACTGAAGGGCATGGTGCCCAAACCGGAAACCCCGATCAGCCTCGAGCAGATGGACGAGGCCATTTCGCGGTCGGCCGGCCGCCGATCCTGAGCCGATGATCGGTCTCGACACCAACGTCCTCGTGCGCTACATCGTGCAGGACGAACCGATGCAGTCCGCCGCCGCCACGCGGCTCATCGAGAGGCAGTGCACGGGGGAGGCTCCCGGCTACGTCAGCGTTCCGGTGCTGTTGGAACTGGTGTGGGTTCTGACCGGCGCGTACGGCTACGACAAGGCCGTCGTCATCCCGGTGATCCGCCAAGTGCTGCGAACGGCGGAATTCGCGGTCGAGGACCGCCAGGTCATCTGGGCGGCCCTGCGCGACTTCGCATCGGGCACGGCCGACTTCGCGGACTATCTGATCGCGCATCGCAACCACGCGCGCGGGTGCGCACGCACCTGCACGTTCGACCGCCGGGCGGCCCGAGGTCGGTACTTCGAGCTCGTGGCCTGAACATGCAGGCATGCAAGGATGGCAACACAGCCAGAGGGTCGCGGGCGGAAGTGGCTGGAGACCGCCGAGACGATTCTCGGCCACGTGGCGGCCGTGGTCCTCGGGTTCGTCCTGATGGTCGTTGGCCTCGGCCTGGGGGTGACGATGGTCATGCTGCCCGTCGGTCTCGCCGTCGGTCTTCTCGGCGCCGTGATGTTCGTTTGGGGTCTCCTGGGTCACTTGGGGAACGACCAGTAGGGTCGCGCCGGGAGACGGCACGTTCCGTGGGCCGGAGTAGAGCGCAATGCGTTTGAGGAGTCGTTCGATGCACAGACAATCCCGTGTCGTGGTCGCGGCGCTCACTGCGCTCTGCGCCGTGATCGTCGTTGTCGCCGCCGAGCAGAATCCGGGCAATCCGTTCGCGGGCATCGAGCTGACCATCGTGCCCGTGGCGGGCCAGGTCCACATGGTTCAGCGTCCGGGCGGCGGAGGCAACATCGGCGTCTTCGCCGGACCGGACGGCGTGTTGCTCGTTGACTCCCTGTTCGCGCCACTGGCCGATCGGCTGGTCGCCGCGGTGCGGCGCGTGTCGGACGGCGAGATCCGTTTCCTCGTCAATACGCACGTGCATCCGGACCACATCGGCGGGAACGCGCCGCTCGCCGGCCGAGACGTCCTGATCTTCGCCCATGACAACGTTCGGGTCCGGGCGCTGGAGCGACTCCGGTTCCCCCGTGGGGGAGGTCGGTTCGCACCGCAGCCGCTGGCCGCAGCCCGGCCGGTCGTGACCTACGACTCGGCGACGAGCTTTCACTTCAACGGCGAGGAAGTGCGGGCCTTTCTCGCGCCGGCGGCCCACACCGACGGCGACACGTTCGTGCACTTCCCGGGCTCCGACGTGCTGCACCTGGGCGACGTCTTCCGCACCACGAGCTACCCGGTCGTCGACGTCTACAACGGCGGAAGCGTGGCGGGCACGATCGAAGCGCTGGAAACGGCGGTCGCCATGATGGGGCCCCGGACCCGCGTGATTCCGGGCCACGGCCTTCAGGTCGTGGGCCGCGATGCCGTCGTCGAGTTCCTCGACATGATCGTCGACATCCGCGACCGGGTGCGGACCCTGATCGCCGAAGGGCGAGATCTCGAAGCGGTGATGGCCGCGGAGCCGACGGCCGCCTACGACGCCCGGTGGGGGCAGGAGGCATCGTGGACGGCGAACGACTTCGTGCCGATCGTCTACCACGAGCTCGGCGGCGGGTCGCTCTACGTCCGCTGACGGCAGCCGGGCGCCGCCGGTGCGCTCGCCGCTGGCGAGGTAGAGAGGCCTACCCCTGCGCGTAGGCGCGCTCGAGGGCGGCGACGTCGAGTTTCTGCATGCCGAGGAGGGCGTTTATCACCCGCTGCGACCGTGCGGGGTCCGGGTCGTTGATCATTTCCCACAGGCTCGCGGGCGCGACCTGCCACGGCACGCCGAACCGGTCGACCACCCAGCCGCCGTGCTGGAGCGTGCCGCCGGAGCCGAGCCCATCCCACAGGTGGTCGAGTTCGTCCTGGTCCGCGCAGCCGACGTAGAGCGAGATGCCCTGGCTCAACGTGAACTGATGGTCAAAGCTGCTCTCGGTTATGGACAGTTCGTAACCGTCCAGCGCAAAGCGGGCCTGCTCGATGCCCCCGGCCGGCTCCATCCCCCCTTCGGCGAAGCGGCGGATTTCGACGATGCCCGAATCCGGGAACAGGGAGACGTAGCGGTTCACCGCTTCTTCGGCCTGCCCGTGGTGTTCACCGACGAAGAGCAGGCCGGGCACGATGCGCTGGCGCCCGGCCGCCACCAGGACCTGCCAGGAGACGCCGAACCGGTCCTGAATCCACCCGAACCGGCTGGCCCACGGGTACTCGTCGAGTGGCATCAGGGCCGTCCCGCCGTCCGCGAGCGGCTCCCAGACCGCATCCACCTCGGCCGCGGTCTCGCAGTGGACGAACAGCGAGGAGGCTGGCGTGAACGTGAACGACGGCCCGCCGTTCAACGCCATCATCTCCTGTCCGTAGAGCCTGAACCGCACCGTCCGGACGGTGCCGGCGGGGCGCGGCTCGCCCGGCCCGCAGTGCGTGATGTTGATGAGTTCCGCATCGCCAAACGCGGAGACGTAGAAGCGGATCGCCTCCTCGGCCTGATGGTCGAATGTCAGACAGGGCGTAATGGTCGGCATCAGCACAAGAATACAATCCGCCGGTCATTCCTGGCTGGTCTGTGGCGGTGGAATCTCGTCGGACGGGTCCCGGAACCAGACCCGTCCGAGGTAGCTCATCGCGAGCGCAACGCCCTGACGCTGCGGCATCGTCAGCAGGAGCGAACCGGCGATGGCCAGGAAGAAGAGCAGACCGCTCAGCCAGCCCGTGATCCGAAAGCCGAAGTAGATCGCGACGATGCCGGCGAAAAGGGGGAGTCGGTCCATTACGAGCACGAACGCCCACGTGTCGCCCTGGTTGCGGAGAAACACGAGACCACAGCTTGCGCACCGGGGATGGAATGTGACCCAGCGGGAGAAGAGCGGTCCGCGCCCACAGTGCGGGCACCGCCGGCGCAGTCCGCGCCAGAGCACCGTCCGCACGCGCGGGTTGTGCGTCACGGCCCCGCGCGGGTTTTCCGTCACCATATCGGGGTACGGACTGGACCAAGAGGAAGTGGCGTCCCCAACGGGATTAGCAGAATAGGTGTAAGTACATGTCTTGCAGTGCCTTACGAAAGCACTAGCCCTGTCTATCCTACACGCGCCACCACATCAGTATCAGCGTTCTCGACTCGTTCAGGTACAATGACACCGATGAGGAACGACAGCCGCACCGTCGACCCCATCGCGAGCGTGAGCGCGGAAGTGGCTGCCTACTTTGCAGACGCACATCCGAGCGTGGATAGACACTACCGTGTGCCGATTGAAGAACAGCTGGAGATTGCCCGCAGTTTTTGCGACCGTCCGTATCCGTTCGCTCAGCAGTGGCTGTCGTTAGCCGAACAGAGCTTCGCTGCGGCCAAGAAGCAACTCGACGACTATGGCGGGCCGCAGAACGCTAGGGTCATCACCCCTCGCTGACGACGTACGCACGGCGTAGCCGCTCGTACTCCCGTTCAGCTTCCCAGCACATTTCGGCCTCTTGGGTGGCGGGGTCGATGCCCCTCCTGATCAGGTCTCGCGTATCGCGGATGAAGTCACCACGCGGATTGTTGTGAGCCTTCCGAGCACACACCCACCTCCAGAACGGATCGATCTCTGTCTTGGCGATGCGGTCCACCTTGGGCGACTCAGGACAGCGGCACCGACAGCGAAATAGCGATTGAGATACCGACCGTGATTTGGAGCATTGTTTTCATAACATCCCTCCCTTCCGCGTCGTTGTGTTCATTCGTTCTGGTTCCAGTCGGCGATGTGACTTGATGGTGCATGTCCCCAGCTTTCGCTGACCTCAGTCGCCCGAAACGAGTATAACGGCAACGTCACGCCGCCATCAGAACCCGTAGATGCGGCGAGTGTTCGCGAGGGCCCTGTCCGACAGGACACTCTCCGAGCTCGTCAGGAAGCAGGGCATCGCAGCGTTCCTATCGAGCTTCCGGGGCGGGGCTGTGGGAACGTAACCTACCACCCGCGCCTAGCCCGGATTTCTCACGAGTGTGGTAACAAGAGGCGGCCCCTGATGGCGTAAAGTGTTGTTGCCAAAGACACTTCCAAGCCATACAGGGAGGCAGCCTCTTGTCGACACAGTGTACGCCGCTTCAGCTTGAGTTTCCACCGGCAGGCCGTCGCCGTCTGGTGGCCCGATTCGACGGTGGGACGATCACGTCCAACGCGGGAGCGGTGCTGCTGCGGGCGGTCGAAGCGTGTACGCGCGTGTGCCAGCGTGCGGCGCGCTGTTTTCAGGACCATCGGGACCCGCGTCTGGTGGAGCACACGGTCGAGGAACTGGTGACGCAGCGTGTGATGGCGCTGGCGCTGGGCTACGAGGACCTGAACGACCATGACACGCTGCGTCGGGATCCGCTGGTCGCGGCGGTGGTGGGCAAGGCGGACCCGACGGGGTCGTCGCGGTCGCGGGCTGCGGATCGCGGGGCGGCGCTGGCGGGCAAGAGCACGCTGAACCGGCTGGAGTTGTCGGGTCCGGACGCGTCGACGGATCGGTACAAGAAGGTGAGCTGCGACACGGCGGCGCTCGACGCCTTGCTGGTGGCCCTCTTCGTCGAGGCGCACGTGCGGCCGCCGGCGCGCATCGTGCTGGATGTCGATGCGACCGACGACCCGCTGCACGGTCAGCAGGAGGGGCGGTTCTTCCACGGTTACTACCGGCACTACTGCTACCTGCCGCTGTACATCTTCTGCGGCGGCCATGTGCTGTGTGCGCGGCTGCGTCCGGCGGACATCGACGCGGCGGCGGGCGTGGTCGACGAGTTGGCCCGGGTGGCGGCCCAGGTGCGGCAGACGTGGCCGGATGTCGAGATTGTGGTGCGGGGGGATTCGGGCTTCTGCCGGGAGGCGCTGCTGAGCTGGTGCGAGGCCCACCGGGTGGACTATGTCATCGGGGTCGCCAAGAACGAGCGGCTGAAGGCGCAACTGGCCGCTTCGCAGGCCGAGGCGCAGGACCAGTTCGCCTCCACCGGGAAAGCCGCGCGCGTGTTCGCCGACTTGCGCTACCGCACGCTGAAGAGCTGGAGCCGGGAGCGGCGTGTGGTGGGCAAGGCCGAACAGCTGCCCGTCGGTCCCAATCCGCGCTTCGTGGTCACGTCGCTGCCGGTCGAGGCCGTCGATGCGCGGACGCTGTATGAAGCGCTCTACTGCGCCCGCGGCGACATGGAAAACCGCATCAAGGAACAGCAACTGGCGCTCTTCGCCGACCGCACGAGCAGTACGACGTTCCGAGCCAACCAGTTGCGGCTGTACTGGGCGACCCTGGCGTATGTACTGTTGCACGCGCTCCGCTGCCGGGGGCTGGCGGGCACCCGCCTGGCCCGCGCGCAATGCGACACGCTCCGCTGGCGACTGCTGAAGCTCGGAGCCCAGGTCCGCGTCAGTGTCCGCTGCATCTGGGTGGCCCTGGCGGACTGGGCGCCCGACGCGGACCTCTTCGTCACTGCCGCGCGCCGGTTGCGCGCGCCGCCCGCCAGGAACTGATACCAGGAGCCCGCGACACTACCGAATCCACACCGGCCGCAAAACCGGTGGTCGGAGGCGTCTGCCGACTCCGCCGTCAGACACCAGCCAAAGCGCGCCTCCCGGACGGCAATCGTCCGCAATCGCCACCGTCTCGTCAGTACTGCCCGGCTCTTGACCCCGCTTCCACCACATTCTCAGAGGCGGTGAGAAATCCGGGCTAGCCCGGATTTCTCACGAGTGTGGTAACAAGAGGCGGCCCCTGATGGCGTAAAGTGTTGTTGCCAAAGACACTTCCAAGCCATACAGGGAGGCAGCCTCTTGTCGACACAGTGTACGCCGCTTCAGCTTGAGTTTCCACCGGCAGGCCGTCGCCGTCTGGTGGCCCGATTCGACGGTGGGACGATCACATCCAACGCGGGAGCGGTGCTGCTGCGGGCGGTCGAAGCGTGTACGCGCGTCTGCCAGCGTGCGGCGCGCTGTTTTCAGGACCATCGGGACCCGCGTCTGGTAGAGCACACGGTCGAGGAACTGGTGACGCAGCGTGTGATGGCGCTGGCGCTGGGCTACGAGGACCTGAACGACCATGACACGCTGCGTCGGGATCCGCTGGTCGCGGCGGTGGTGGGCAAGGCGGACCCGACGGGGTCGTCGCGGTCGCGGGCTGCGGATCGCGGGGCGGCGCTGGCGGGCAAGAGCACGCTGAACCGGCTGGAGTTGTCGGGTCCGGACGCGTCGACGGATCGGTACAAGAAGGTGAGCTGCGACACGGCGGCGCTCGACGCCTTGCTGGTGGCCCTCTTCGTCGAGGCGCACGTGCGGCCGCCGGCGCGCATCGTGCTGGATGTCGATGCGACCGACGACCCGCTGCACGGCCAGCAGGAGGGGCGGTTCTTCCACGGTTACTACCGGCACTACTGCTACCTGCCGCTGTACATCTTCTGCGGCGGCCATGTGCTGTGTGCGCGGCTGCGTCCGGCGGACATCGACGCGGCGGCGGGCGTGGTCGACGAGTTGGCGCGGGTGGCGGCCCAGGTGCGGCAGACGTGGCCGGATGTCGAGATTGTGGTGCGGGGGGATTCGGGCTTCTGCCGGGAGGCGCTGCTGAGCTGGTGCGAGGCCCACCGGGTGGACTATGTCATCGGGGTCGCCAAGAACGAGCGGCTGAAGGCGCAACTGGCCGCCTCGCAGGCCGAGGCGCAGGACCAGTTCGCCTCCACCGGGGAAGCCGCGCGCGTGTTCGCCGACTTGCGCTACCGCACGCTGAAGAGCTGGAGCCGGGAGCGGCGTGTGGTGGGCAAGGCCGAACAGCTGCCCGCCGGTCCCAATCCGCGCTTCGTGGTCACGTCGCTGCCGGTCGAGGCCGTCGATGCGCGGACGCTGTATGAAGCGCTCTACTGCGTCCGCGGCGACATGGAAAACCGCATCAAGGAACAGCAACTGGCGCTCTTCGCCGACCGCACGAGCAGTACGACGTTCCGAGCCAACCAGTTGCGGCTGTACTGGGCGACCCTGGCGTATGTACTGTTGCACGCGCTCCGCTGCCGGGGGCTGGCGGGCACCCGCCTGGCCCGCGCGCAATGCGACACGCTCCGCTGGCGACTGCTGAAGCTCGGAGCCCAGGTCCGCGTCAGTGTCCGCTGCATCTGGGTGGCCCTGGCGGACTGGACGCCCGACGCGGACCTGTTCGTCACCGCCGCGCAACGCTTGCGCGCGCCGCCCGCCAGGAGCTGATACCAGGAGCCCGCGACACGACCCACACCGGCCGCGAAACCGGTGGTCGGGGGCGTCTGCCGACTCCGCCGTCAGACACCAGTCAAAGCACGCCTCCCGGGCGGCAATCGTCCGCAATCGCCACCGTCTCGGCAGTACCGCCCGGGTCTTGACCACGCGTCCGCCACATTCTCAGAGGCGGTGAGAAGTCCGGGCTAGTCATCGAAGCGGCGCTCGCGCACATCGTGGGCAACCACACAGAAGCCGTTTCCGCGCGGTCTGACCTGTTCGAGCGCCGCCGCCTGATGGATGATCGGGCGGCCTACCTCGACGGCGAGCGCGGGCAGGTGATCCCGCGCAGGTGACGCGTGGTCATCGTTCCGCATCAACTGGGACGAACGGTGGACACGGCTCCCAGCGTGCCTGGGTCGAGCCCATGGTTGATGCAGGCTTGCTTGAGGATGTTCCGAACTTCAGGACGAAGCAGTTGGACCAGCGAGTCGTCGTGCTTGCCACCCGGGAACAGGAACCGAGACGAGAACATGTGACCGCACAGCCTCCAGCGTTTGGACTGCGCGGGGAATCGGACGCGGGCGACTCTGTGCGTGTTGAAGTCAGATGTGCATGCAGTCGGTAGACGAGGTTGTTCATCGTTCGTCGGATCGCATTGCATGGCGAGAGACAACCCCTGCTGAGCGTGCGGTCTGACGTGTTGCGACGAGTGCGCGTCCCAGAGGTCGACGACCGTCAACTGCTGTAGTCCGGCGCGCTGGTTGACGTATAGGGAGATCCACCCATGTCTTCGCGAACTTCGCTTGACCGCAAGGCGTGACGGTCCGTCCGCTTCGAGCGTGTGCGTGGCAAACCAGATCGCGGCATGGAAGCTGCGGACGACGTCCAGCCACGGGGTCTTGATTCCGTAGTGTTGAAGGACTGCTCCTAGGTTCTCGCGGTCCCAGCGTGTTCCGGTAAGTCGCTCCTTCAGTCTCGTCAGGACACATCTGTAGGCGGACCAACGTTCTTCAGGGTTGTCGCAGAAGTTGCACCCGTCTCGAAAGAGTGACGGGAACGACTTGGGGAAATTGCGGCAGCAACCCCGGAGCAACAGGCGACGGCCATTCCCGCTGCAGAACGCAACGAGCGCAGCCAGGACGACCGGATCTGTCAGGTGCAGGTACTGACCGTACTCGTCCTCGTCCAGATCGGCCAAGCGCGAATTCCGATACTTGCCGTTGTAGAACTGCGCCACGGCGTCCTCTCTTGAGTTTTCTTTCATCTCTACTCCTCGTGGTTCAGGCGCGTCCACGTCTTGACTACGCCAAGGTCAAGAGACAGCTGAACTATGGAGCGACCGACAAGCGCGTGCCGTCAGACGCTGGCGCGGCGAGTGGCGGTCGAGCAGACAGATGGCGGCGTCATCGAGGCTCTTGGGCTGGTAACGGCAACTGGGTCAGCGTACTTCGCGGACCGGCTCGCGAATCGCCTGCACTAGGCTAGCAAGGCTATCACCCAGTCGTTGCGGATCGCGACACACAAGGAACGCCCAGGTGCCAAGCTCGCCCCAATTGTTCACGGCTTGGACCCAACGGCGGGCCGCTTGGTGCTTCGCGTCAGCGTCGGTGTCCGGGGCGCCCTTGATCTCCAGAACGACGTGGAGGCCGTCGCGTAGACGAACGATGAAATCGGGCTCGTACGCGCGCGGATCGCCATAGAGCTCGTACGGGATGGTGAACTCGAGCCGGTAGTTCCGGACATAGCACTCGGCGAGGTTGTCCTTTGCCGCCTGCTCGATCTGGAACATCGCCGCCTGCTCCCAGCTTGAAGTGTGGCAGGCGACATAGTTCAGGTGGCTGGCTACAGTTGGCTGGACCGGCCGCACCGTCTTGAAGTGCACACTAGCGGTGCTGCTGACCGGTCGATAACGGTTCAGTCGCGGCAGCAGTGGTGGTTCGCCCTGTGCATCATCCGGCGTAATGGCATCGACCAAGCGGCTGACGATCTGCTCGGCGTAGATTTGCAGACCGATCTCACGCGGGTCGAGATCGTGCAGCTCGACACGGTCGCGAACGTACGCCTGCACGAACCCGAGAACCTGCGGAAACAGGGCTGCCCGGTTGCCGCGAGCCAACGGGGCCGATGAGCGTGGGTGCCCGTTCGGCGCGGTTGCTACCTCGGTCAGGCGGTTCACGATCTCGCGGGCGATCTCGAACTCGATCGCTTGGAGGTGAGTCGACTCGTAGTATTCGTGACGATCGACGGTCTGGAATCCGAACCCGGCGTGCGTGCCGGGGTGTCCGATCTGGTAGCCAACCTGCGGGCGGATGAAGGCAGCGGTGGGCGTCGTCCAGGGATCGAGTCTAGTCGGCTCCGTTAGCCGCACATTGCATCGGAGCCGATTCCTTGTCAGCCGTACAACATAGCCTTCGACAACCGGGAAGCGGATCTCGAACGCCCGCCGTTCCGGCAGGGCCATCACTTCGTGCTTTGGCAAGTCGCCCGGCGGCAGGCCGCCCTGCGGCTGTCGCCCCTTGAACGGGATCAATGAGAACGGCACGCCGAAGATGTCGACGTATTCCGGCGTCAATAGGGCGGTCTCGGGGTCGGGCACGTAGTCCATGCGGCGCAGGCCGCGGCCCACGACCTGCTCGCACAGCAATTGGCTGTGGAAGGCTCGCAGGCCGAGGATGTGCGTTACGTTGTTCGCGTCCCATCCCTCGCTCAGCATGTTTACGCTGACGACACAGCGGATATGGCCGCCGGGTTCACCCGGCCGGCCAACGGAGGCAATGATCTGCCGTAGTTCCTCGGCCGCTTCCTTCTGCGTCGCCGTCGGGTCCTCGCTCTCGGCTGCTTCGAGAAGCTTGGAGTCGATGCGCAAGGTGACCGCTTGGCCGTCGTCGTTCCACAGCTCGGGGAAGCCGGGCAGGCCGGGACCGTATTGCTTCTTTAGCTTCCTCTTCTTCCGTTTCTTCGGTGCGGCTGTCGTGTCGGCGTCCTCTTCGGCTTCGTCCGCCGGATCGGCCTCGACCAACTCCTCACCGGAGATCATCCGGTGCACGTGCGTGGCGATATCGGTGTTGTCGCAGACGATGATCAGCACCGGCGGCGTGCGGTCCTGGCCCGGGGCCGCGTTCCGCACCTGCTCGAATTTCTCCTTCCATTCGCCGGCCAGAGTGAGAAGCGCGTCCTCGATCTTCCGGTATAGAGTTTCCGGTTTCGGCCGCCCGCCGGCCAACCGCTCACCGGGGCGCAGAGCCCGTGTGACGTGACGCCAGAGCCTGAAGTACTTCGGGTCGGGGCGGCCGGTATTGTCGATCGCCGGCAAGCGAGGGATCTTCGTTATGCCGCTCTCGATGGCGTCGACCAAGCCAAAGTCGCTGACGATCCAGGGGAACGGAGATCCCTCGGGATAACCACTGCCCTGGATGTAGAACGGCGTCGCTGTGAGATCGACGCAGAGTTCGATGCCGCAGGCTTCGTTGATCGTGTCAAGCCCGTCGATCCAGACGGTTGCCTCTTCTCGGTCGGCTTTGGTGTCGGACGACATTCGCACGTTCTTCTCTACCGGCGCCGGCCGGTACGCGTGATGGCCTTCGTCGTTCAGGACCATGAGGGGCTCGTCGTCCCACAGGTCGCCGAGTCGATTGCGTGCGAACGCCTCGGGCGTCTCGCTGCCCAGGCGGCTCACTGTCACCTTCCCGACCGTTACTTCGTCCCTCTCTGGGCCGAGCCGGTGCCAGTTGGTCACCAGCACCTTCCCCTTGGCCAGCTCGGGGCGGAGCGCGGACGGCACGAGGTCGAACGCCTCGTAGTAGTTGTGCGGGTCGCCCGGTCGTAGCACGCGCAGGCGCTCCTTGATCGTTAGGTTGGGACAGACAACCAGCACGCGGCGGGGATAGCCGGGGTCGCCCGGCTTGGTGCCGCGGTTGCAGAACGCCCACGCGACGAGCATTGCCATGACGACGGTCTTCCCGCTGCCGGTCGCCATCTTGCACGCATAGCGCGGAATCGGCGTCCCCCCGTTTCCGACCGGCAGGTCGGCCAGCGTCGGCGGCTGGGCCACCTGCGTCACCCACGTCTCGGGCCGCGGATTGACTCCCCGGCTTAGAGCCTCGAACTCCGGCAATCGGAGTGCCGGCTTCCAGCGGGGTGCCCGGCCGCGGGCCAGCAGCTCGCGCAAATAGATGACGGTCTCGATCGCTTCGATTTGGCAGAAGAACAGCCGTCGCGACCGGTCGCGGCGCCACCAGTGGCGGAGCAGGCGTTTTGTCGTCTCCGAGGCTCCGGGCCAGCGCGACTCGCGCCAGCGTCTCACGTCGGCGCGCAGCGCGTTCACCAGCGGCAGATCATCCTGCTCCTCGTCGGCCAGCAGCGAAATCTGGGCGCTGCCTGTGCGCTCACTCTTGTACCAGTAGGCTGCCTCCCGACGGCCTGGTTCCCTAGTGGGAATGCCGGTTTCGCGGTCGTATCGCCAGTGACGGTCTGGCTCAACATAAGGGGAGCAAAGGATCGGATCCTCTACCGGCTGAACGGGAATCTGGTCGTCCGGCATCGCTCAACAAGTGGCGCCCAGCGACCGAGTCCGGAAGCGCAATCGGCCGCCGCGAGTTGTCCTCACCGTTCAGGTCGCCTCATGAAGCGTAAGTAATGCCGGTCGAGTCCGAAGCGAGCACGCGCAGACCCTCGTTGCCGCGCTGGTCGATCACCTTGACCGCGATTCTCCAGGTATCGCCCGACCCAAGCCGGCTCGGGCGCGGGAAGGGCAGGCTGCGGAAGCCGCTCAGCCCGTCGAACGCCTCCGGTTCGACTGTTCCCTGATTGCTCAGAGCCTTCGCCAGCTTGTCCCATTTCTCCCTGTCGGGGAAGAACGCTTGGCAGATGCAGAAGGTACGGCCGTCGTAGTCGATGTCGAGGAACCACGCCGCGATGCGGTTCTTGTCGGTCGGGTAGAGGCTGTTACTCACCGGGTCGTACACGTCCATGCCTTCGACCCCGACGACGTAGTCGCCATCTTCCTGGCGTGTCGGGCCGGTGATTCGCGGGGCGCTGAACACCCGGAACAGTTGGCTGCCGGGCTGGTCCTTGAGCAGGTCGCCCATCGCTACGTCGGGGCTGATCAGTGCCATGTGTAGGCGAAGCTGGGGATGCGACGCGCCGTCGATGGCCTCCTGTGCTGCGGCGTCGAAGCCGAACCCGGCGAACACGACGTCGTCGTAGCCTTTGCGGTGGGCATCGCGGATCGCATTCTCCACCTGCATCGCAGTGAAGTTGCCCACCTCGGGACCGATGCTGACGGCGACATGCCGCTCCGCGCCCTCGCCGTTCCTCCACTCGCCCTCGGCGTGGATGAACGTGGCGTCGGTAACGGGTTCGAGCCGTGAGAGCTTCACGTGCTTGTTGTCGGAGAAATCGATACCGCTCACCTTGAGCAGGCGAATGATCTTGTCGAAATGCGCCTCCGCGTCGGCGACCTCGACGTCGCCGACATCGTGGGCTCCAAATCCCTCCAGCTCGCCCGGCGCGCCGCCGATGGGAGAGTCCGGTCCTTCCTCGCGCGCGATCACCCCTTCCATGGTGAACGGTCCGGCTACGCGCACGGTACCGCTGACGTCTTCCGGCTTGTCGACTAACTCCTCCGTCTCGGCGTTCACCTCGATGCACGCGTTTACTTCATCCATCTTCGCTCGCCACGCCGTGCGGTAGGCCGTCAGCGCCACCTGCAACGGCTGGGGCCAGCCCGTGTCGGCATCGAACGGAACCTGCCATTCCTGCCAGTCCTCCCGCGGAATGCGCGCCCGATAAGCTTCCGTCTGCTTCGGCGTCAGGCCCTTAAGCGGCTTGCGAGCGGGAATCGGCCTAAGCCACGCTGGGTCGGAACCAGGCAGCAGCCAGCGGCGCACGTCCGCGTCGGTGACCGCACTCCTGCCTTGCTCGCGATGCTTGGCGACTAGCCTCTCGACCAGCTTCCGTTTCGACGTCGCGTCGACAGCCGCGGCGGCGTAGTTCAGTGCCGCAAGCGCATCTCGCAAGGTCGATTCGTGCTTGGCGAAGATCGGATCGAGCGACGTGTTGCGAGCGATACTCCGGAGCGTGATGTGGGGTACGGTCCTGCAATTCAACGTCAGCCGCTTCCCAGTCGGCTTGCCGTCCTTGTCTGTTTCCGCGATCCAGGTGCCGTCGGGGTTACGCGCCACGTCCTCGGCGTTTAGGTCGCGCAGCTCGTAATAGTCGAACTTCGCCGTTATGAGTCGGTGCTTCGCCAGCGCCAACGCGACCCGGCTCGTATCGATGGTGATCCAGCGGCGACCCCACTGCTCGGCCACGTACGCGGTTGTGCCGCTGCCGCAGGTCGGGTCGAGAACCAGATCACCGGGATCGGTAGTCATGAGCATGCAACGCTCGATAGCACGACTGTCCGTCTGCACGACGTAGGTCTTTTCGTCGCCGACGAAACCTCCGGTGCCGGTATCCGTCCAGTTGATGCCGACTACTGAAGCCGGGTAGTCGTTCCAGTACCGACGGAGTCGTACGGTGTTTCCCTTGCGAACGAGCCGGCCAGCTTTCTTCAAGCGCTCCATGCCTTCCTTGACCGTCGTCCAGTGTCTGGTCGGCGGCGGCACGTAGTTCGTTCCCTCGAATTCGAAGCCGTAGCTGAGGGACTCGACGTAGCCGTCGGAGTTGCATGGATTACGAGCAAACAGCTTCTCGCCTGGCCCGAGCTCGGCGAGCCGATCGGCTCGCGAAGAAGGCACCAGTTCTACTTCTCCCGAGACCTTCTCGATGGCGTCGAAAAAGGTCGCATCGTCGGCGGTTGGTTCTTTCGCGGCGAAGAGCTTTATGAACTTGGCTTTCGGTTTTTCCTTTGCATACCAGATGATGTAGTCGAAATTCCGCTGCAACAGATCCGTCGCGAATCCCCCTGTCTTCTGATAGCCAATCAGCGCACAGAAGTTCTCTGCTCCAAATACCTCGTCAATTACGCAACGCACTCGGTGCAGGTTCTCATCGCCGATTTGCAAGAAGATGCTTCCGGTATCGGCAAGCAACTCCCGCGCTAGCGTCAGCCGGTCGCGAACGTAGGCGAGGTACGAGTGGATGCCGAGCATCCACGTGTCGCGGTACGCCTTGACCATCTCCGGCTCGCGCGTGAGATCCTGTTGGCGGTCCTTCACCTCGCGCTGGCCGAGCTGCGGCTGGAAGTTTGAGGCGAACTTGATGCCGTACGGTGGGTCCACGTAGATCATCTGGACCCTCCCGGCAAGATCCTCCCGCCGGGCGAGGCTGGCCATCACCTGGAGCGAATCGCCCAGGATCATGCGATTCGCCCAGTCGACGTCGTGTCGGTAGAACTGCACCGCCTTCGCGTAATCATGCTGTGGGTCCGCGAAGAGGCTACGCTGCACGTCCTGCCGAGCGAGCACCCTCACGATTGCCTGCGTCGAGACCCGCTCGTGCATGTGCAACGCCACCGGCTCCACCGCGAACCATGGCTTTTCCCGCTTGCCGCTCCACTCCAGCCACGGTTCTTGATGACGGAGCGCGTGGGCTAGGACGTCCGCCTCGTCGGCGGTCAGCTGTCTCTCTCTCGCCGTGGCCAACAGCTCGGGAAGTCGGTCGGTCGCCGCCGGGTCCGGGGACGATCGCAGCACCGGTGGTAGGTGCGGGTTGAACGCGTACTTCACGCGGGGCGCCTCGCGGACGCGACCGTGCGCCTCGAGGCCGGCGGGCGGGATGTTCTTCCGCTTGGTAGGGTAGGTGATTGATGTGACGGTAGTGCGATCTTCAACTGCGCGGGGGGTGGCCTTCTTCCTGGGTGGCATGGCGCACTATTGTAGTCGCCGGAGGCGAGGCTGCTGCCCGGCGATGGGTATGGAAACGGTTCGGCGGAGAGCCCGGAATGCCCGCCACCGGATAGGTCGGGGTCTCGGTGTAATCCCGTCCTACTATGGCGGTAAGGTTGGCGTCCCCAACGGGATTCGAACCCGTGTCGCAGCCTTGAAAGGGCTGAATCCTAGGCCTCTGGACGATGGGGACGTCCGTGGTGCCGATCCAAGGGATTATACAGCGTGCGTTCCCCAGCGTAGCTGCGCCGGTGCGCGTGCCGTCAGGTCAGGATCGGCATGCCTCGCGGCGGCGTCACTGCTACGATCACTCCGCTATGCAGGCCGATCTGCGCGATGCGGTCGACTTCCACCGCGCGATAGTGGCCGAGGGCGCCAAGGCCCTGGTCGGCTACGAGCGCGAGAAGCTGCTCGCGAACACCGTCCTGCTGTCCGAGATTCCGACCACCTACGACCGCGAAGCGGAACGTCAGGTGAATGCCGGCAACCTGCTGCTGCGGGGCGTGCCGGGCGTCGGCAAGACCTTCTTCGGCGTCATCCTCGCCGCCATCAGCGGCGCGCGGTTCGCGCGGCTGCAGGGCCGGGCCGACCTGCAGCCGACCGAGGTGGTCGGATTCGAGATGATCAATCCGGCGACCGGCCAGTTCATCACGGAGTTCGGTCCGCTCGCGTCGGCCGAGGTGATCCTGCTCGACGAAATCAACCGGATCCCCCTCAAGTCGCAGAGCGCGTTCCTTGAGGGACTGCAGGACCGGACGGTGACGGTGGGCAAGACGACGCGGCAGTTGCCGTCGTTCAACTTCGCGATCGCGACGATGAACCCGATCGAGCTGGGGCAGGGGACGTTCCCGCTGTCGGAGGCGGCGACGGACCGGTTCGCGATCATGGTGACGGTTGGCTATCTCCCGCCCGAGGAGGAGCAGCGGCTGGTCAACTTCGACTTCAAGAAGGTGGCGCTCGACGGGCTGATGTCCAAGCAGCGGGTGGTGCAGCTCCGGTCCGCCATCACCGATCGGGTATTCCTGCACGACGCGCTCGGGAAGTACATCCAGCGCCTGGTCGCCGCGTCGCGCCCCTACGACCCCGAGAACGACTGGCGGCGGCACTCGCCGTCCGAGCTCGTGGAGCGTTACGTCGACCTGGGGGGATCGCCGCGGGCGACCATCTGCTGGGGGCGCCTGGTCAAGGTGTGGGCGCTGCTCGCGCGCGAGCGATCGGAGGTCTATCCCGAGGATGTGCAGGATCTGGCGAGGTATGTCCTCGGGCACCGGATCTGGCTGGCGCCCCACGCGGCGGGCCAGGGCGTCTCGGTGGATGCGGTCATCGCGGACATAATCGAGCAGGTGCCGATCCCATGAAGGAGGTCGTCTCCTCGGCGATCGACGTGCGGGTGGGCGCGCATCCCCATCGGCCGAGCGGCCGCCCGCCCGCTGGCGCAGGAGCCCCTGGCGCACCCGGCAGCGGCGCCGCAACCGGCGCACCCGCCGCGGACGTGGACGACGACGCGCTGGTCAGTTGGACCGAGGTGCAGGACATCGAGCTCGCCATCGTCCGGCGGATGCGCGAGTACATGTCGGGGCAGCACCCGAGCGTCTTTCACGGTGACGGCTTCGAGTTCGCCGGCCTGCGCGACTGGGAGCCGGGCGACCGGCTGACGTCGATCGACTGGGCGCAGTCGACCCTCACCAACTTCGCGCCGATCGTCACGCGGGAGTTCGAACAGCAGAGCACGGCCCGGCTCGTCATGGTCGCCGACGCGTCGAGTTCGACCCGGTGCGGCGCCGCCGGCGCTCCAATCGCCCGGACGATCGCGCGGACGGTGGGCACGCTCGCCCTCGCCGGCGCGTTCTTCCAGGATCAGGTCGGACTGATCACGTTCGACCGCTCGTCCCGCCACCTGACGGTTAGGCCCCGGGTCGGCCGGAATCACGCGATTCACTGCCTCGACGCGTACCAGGCGCTGGTGCACGGCAGCCGTCATGCGGCCGAACCGCACCGCATCGACGACAGCATCGCCGGCCTGATCCGCCGGACGTCGCTGGTTCCGGTCATCTCCGACTTCCTGTTCGACGGCTACGAGGCGCTGCTCGACGAGCTGCTCGCGCTGAACGCGACGCACGACGTGTTCGTCGTCCTGATCGATAGCCGCGAGGCGTTCGTGCTGCCCGCGCTCTCGGCCGGCTGGATCGAGGTGGCCGACGTGGAAACCGGTCGAACCCACCTGGTCGCGGCGAGCGACCTGGAGCGGATGGGGGATGCCGTGGCGGAGTGGCAGGATCGGGTGGAGCACCGCGCCGCCGAGCTGGGGCTCGAAGTGCTTCGTGTCGGCCACGAGCCGGAGGGGTTTCACGAGCAGGTGGTGGAGTTCCTGGCGGACCGGCGCCTGAGGAAACGATGACTCTCACATCCGCGCGAGGGGCGCGACGGCTTGCCGCCGGCTGCGCCCTCCTGGCCGCGCTGATCATCGCTGGCGTCTCGCCCGCCGCGGGCCAGCCCGAGGCCGAGATGGTCGAGATGGACGCGCTGCAGTGCTGGCGCTGGATCAGCGCGCACGCCGTCCATGTCGGCGAGCGTTTCGACATGCTCCTCACCTGCGCGGTCGTCGAGACCGACGATGCGCGCGCCGTGCCCGACGACGCCTGGCTGGCGCCGGAGACGCTCGCGGTGTCGCCGTTCGAAGTGCTCGAAGGAGAACGCTACGCCGACCTGGTGCGCGGCCCGCGGCGCTTCTTCCAGTACCGCTACGCGCTCCGGATCATCGGCGAGGAGTACTTCGGCCTGGACGTCGACCTTCCGCCGCTCGAGGTGCGTTACCGGATCGAACGGTCGCTCGACGGCGGTCCGTTCGTCGAAGGGCGCGAGCTGGTGCACCTGCTGCCGGCTGAGCCGATCCGCGTGCTCTCCCTCGTGCCGGCGACCGCGGCCGGCATCCGCGAGTTGCCGGGCGATACCTTCGGAGACGCCGAGTCGCGGCTGTTCCGGGCGAACGCCGCGTCCATTCTGGCGGTGGCGCTGGCGCTGGCGGCGCTTCTGGTGCTGTTGGCGGCGGCGCTCCGCCTGCGCGGCGCCCGGCGCGGCGCCGTGGTCGCCGGGACGGTCCGCGTCGCCGACTGGCGGGTCGCGCGCGCGGTGCTGGGCGAACTGCGGGCGGTCCGCGATGCGGGCGAAGCAGAAGGATGGACGGATGATCTGGTGGCGCGCGCGCTGGCCGCTTTCCGGATCGCGGCCGCCCTCGTCATCGGCCACCCGGTCGCCCAACGGCCCGCGGACACGCCGGGCGATACCGGGTTGCCGGTCAGCCGGTGGCCGCTGCGGCGCGGCGGGGCGTTCGTGTCGTCGGCCGTCACGCTCCTGCAGGTTGCGGGCGTCCTGGACCGCATCCGCCGCGACCGTCCCGACGATGCGGTCGCGGCGGAGACCCTGCGCGACGCGATGGCGCTCTTCGGCGCGGTCCGCTACGGCCCCGGCGCTGAGGCGGGTGACGAGGCGCGCGATAACCGCGACCTCCACGCCGCGCTCGAGGGCGTGATCGAGCTGACGCGGCGCCTGACGTTCAGCGCCTTGCCTCCGGTGCGCGCGCTCGAGCGGTGGCGCGAAACTTGGGCGAGCCGCTGGTTGCGCCGGCGGGCCGCGCCGGCGACGACGGAATAGGGCGGGACGATGCCTATCGATCTGCTGCAACTGATCGCCGACACGCTACGGGCGCTGCCCGCCGCGACGGCCGGCACGTTTGCCTGGCTGCGGGCGGAAGCCGCCGCTCTCGCGGCCGGCGTGCTGTTGCTGCTGGCCGCCGCCGCCGCCGCGCGCCATCTGCTTCGGTCGCGCGCTCCCGGCCGGGGCAACGTCGTGCTGCCCGCCGTGCTGCCCGGCACGGTTGCGCCCCGGCCGCTGCTCCGTCCCCTGCGCCATGCGCCGTTCGTCCTCGCCCTCGCCGGCCTCGCGGCGTTCGCGGCGGCGTTCGCGGATCCGCAGGCCACGCTCGCCCGGTCGGAGGAAAACCACCCCGGCCATCGGATCGCGATACTGATCGACGCGTCGCTCAGCATGAACACGGCGTTCGCAACCGAGCGGCTCCAGGCGGGCAACACGTTCCTGGCCAACGTCGCGGCGGCGGAGTACTTCGTGCGCCGCCGGATGGAGGGACCGTACCGCGATCTGGTCTCGCTGGTGCAGTTCGGGAACGAGGCGTACATCGTCACGCCGTTCACGAACGACTACCGGAACATCCTGCTCAGCATCAGCCTCATCGGGACGCCGGAGGAGTACCACCGCTTTCCGGATCACGGCACGCTCGTCATGAACGCGATCAACCGGGGCGTGCAACTGTTCCGGACCTTCGACTATCTCGGCGCCGCGGGCAACCTGATGGTCATCTTCAGCGACGGGCAGGATACGCACGCGCGCTTCGAGGACGTCACCCTCGATGACATCGTGCGTGAGGCGGCGGAGAACGAGATTCCGGTCTATTTCATCCGGACCGCCTACGCCCAGGAGCTGGGCGACGTCATCTCCGATCAGCAGTGGAAGCTGGCGGTGGAACGGACCGGCGGGCAGTTCTTCCCGGCGGAGAACGAGTCGGCGATCCTGGCCGCCATCGAGGAAATCGACCGCCTGGCGGAGGGCCAGATCCGCGTGCGCCGCTACGAGGCGCGCGAGCCGCGGTTCGCGCCGTTCGCCCTCGCGGCGGTGTTCTGCTGGATCGGCGCGGCAGGGCTGACGCTCGGCGTCCGGTCGCTGCGGAGATTCCAATGAGCGGGCCGACACTGCACGGACGGCGGGAACCGGAGGAATCGTGATGAGAACCGGCATGTCGTACGTGCTGACGGCGCTGTTGCTCGCGGGGCTCGCGGCCATCGCCTATGGAGCGAGTCGGGTCGAGCGGGGCGTGGCCCGGGCCCAGCAGCAGATGGCCACCCTGGATCTGCGGGCGCCGGCCAGCGCCTATGCCGGCCTGCTCGACGACCTGAACGCCGCCGGGCCCCTGGCGGGTCTCTTCGGCGCCGCGCGGTCCGACATGGAAACCCGCCGCGCCGCCGTCCGCTATTGGCAGGGAGACCACGCGGGGTTGCTGGAGGATTACGCCGGCGGCAACGCGGGCGCGGCCGGCGCCAACGTGGCGCTGCAGTTCATCGTGGCGAACGCCGCGACGCGCGCCGCCCTCGACACGCTGGACCCGGCGTCGGACGACCGCGAGGCGACGCTCCGCGCGCTCGACGGCGCGATCGACGTCTACCTGGGAGTGCTGCAGCAGAGTCCGGACCACCGGGACGCCGCCTACAACTACGAGTATCTGCTCCGGCTGCGCGCCGACCTGGCTTCCGGCGCCGAGATTCCGATGATTCCGAACAACCAGCATGGGCGGGAAGGGGAGGCGCCGGAGGATTCGGAGATGGAGGAGATCCAGATCTACGTGCCGGTGCAGCAGGACGTCGACCCGGAGATAGACGAATCGCCGACCCTCGGCGCGGGCCAGCGGATCCGGCGGCGCGGCTAGCGGCGGGCTGCGAGCGATGCAGGAACTGGAATTCGGCCAGCCGGCGTTCCTCTGGCTGCTGATGGCCCCGGCGGCGCTCGCCCTGCTCTGGGTGCGCCTGTTCCTGCGCCGCCGCCGCGACATCCGCCGCATGCGGGAGGGACGCGCCCTGCCGGTGGTCGAACGCCACGGCGCGGGTCGCGGCCTCTGGTTCTGGCTCGCCCTGGTCGGCGCGTCGGCGTGCGTCATCCTGGCGCTTGCCCGGCCCCAGGCGCTGGTCGGGGTGACCGAGAGCGCGGGCGTCGACTATGTCGTCCTGCTCGACGGCTCGACGTCGATGCGGGTCACCGATGTGGCGCCGGACCGGTGGCAGCGGTCGGTCACCTGGCTTCGCTCCTTCGCGGAGGTTCTGGGGTGGCGCCGGGAACGGATGGCGCTGGCCCTCTTCGCGCATCGCGCGGCGCCCCAGGTGCGGCTGACGTCCGACCCCAACGCGCTCTTCTTCTTCCTCGATCACCTCTCCGACGAGCCGCCGTTCCGGCTGCGCGACGACACCAGTTGGGACACCAACATCGAGGACGGCATCGCCTGGGGCGTCAAGATGATCGACAAGGACGAGGAGCTGTACGGCGCGCGGCTGGGCGCGCGCGCGTTCGTCGTCCTCTCCGACGGGCAGTCGTGGACCGGGGAAGTGGAGCGGGCCATCCGCGTGGCCCAGGAGCGGAACATCCGGGTCTATGTCATCGGCGTGGGGACCGACGCGGGCGGTTTCATCCCCCAACTGCCGGCCGGACGCTACGAGGAGCCGGAGCCGCCGATCCACTCGGTGCTCGACCGGCAGTCGCTCCGCGCGATCGCGCAGGCCGGGGGCGGCGCCTACTTCGAACTGGGCGCCGAAGCCGACCATGTCGTTGCGCTCCGGATCATCCGGGACGTGCAGCGCTCGGCAAGCGGCACGCTGGAACGGCGCGAGGCGTTTGCCGACCTCTACTGGCCGCTGCTGCTGGCCGCCGCCATCCTCTTCGGCGCCGGCGCCGTGCTGGTTACCGACCGGATCCAGCTCTGGTGGCAGCTTGCCGCCGCCGGCTTCCTGCTGCTCGTGCTGGTTCCCTGATGGTCCGCCGGCCCAGTGCGCGATGCGTGCTGGTGCGCGGGCCTTCAGGCCGGCAGGGTCCCGCGACCGCCTACGCGATCGCGTCGCGCGCCGCCTCCGCGACCGCGTCCGCGTCACCCGATGCGTCGATAACGGCCCAGGACGCCGGCGGCGCGATCCGCCGCGCCTGTCCGGCTGCGACATCCGCCGTCGCGTCCGACGCATCGCCAGCCCGGCGCGCGAGGCGCTCCGCCAGCGTCTCGAACGGCGCGTCGAGCCAAAGACCAGTGAACGGCACGCCCGTGTCGCGCGCCACCGCCTCGATCGCTCCGCGGGTTTCCGGATGGGGCCAGACCGCGTCGACGATCACGTCGTGCCCGGTGTCGACTACGGTCCGGGCCCGGTCGAGCAGGGTCGCATACACGCGCCGGTTCACGTCCGCCGTATAGCCCTCCGGGCCGAGCGGCCGCTCGGGCGGAAGGCCGAACAGTCGCTTCCGTTCGACGTCGCTCCGAAGGACGACGGCGCCGGGCGCGCGGCCGACCACCGGGGCGAGTCGCCGCGCGAGCGTCGTCTTGCCGCTGCCGGACATGCCACCGATCGCCACGACGCGCGGGGCGCCCGGTTCCATCACCGACAGGGCCAGATCGAGGTACGACCGCGCATCGTCCTGCAGGCTGCCGGCGTTCGCGGCATCCGTCTGGAGCGTCGCCGCCGTCGCGCATATCTTCGCGCGCACGGTGGCGCGGACGGACAGGAAGAGCGGCAGCAGCGCGAGCCCGTCGAGGTCGCCGGTCCGTTCCAGGTAGCGGTTCAGCACGACGTTGGCGTGCACGCCGAGGCCGCGGTCCAGCAGGTCCATCACCAGGAACGCGGCGTCGTACCAGGTGTCGATGCAGGAGAACGCGTCGTCGAACTCGATGCAGTCGAAGATCGTCGTCTCGCCCTCGACCAGGCAGATATTGCGCAGATGCAGGTCGCCGTGGCAGTGGCGCACGAAGCCCCCGGCGCGCCGGGCGTCGAGCCGGGCTCCGAGCCGGTCCAGCAGCGCGAGGCTCGACTCCGCCAGTTGCGCGCACGTCTCGCTGTCGAGCGCGCCGCCGCCATACGTCGTCAGCCCGTCACGGTTACCTTCGATCACGCGGCGCATGGCCCCGGCGCCGCCGTGATCCCGCCGCGGCGGGGCCGTCTCGTGCAACCGTGCCATCGCATCGGCCAGCGGCGGCATCAAGGCCGGATCGAGCGCGCCGCGTTCCGCCAGCCGGTCGAACTGGGTCACGGGATCGAACCGGCGCATCTCAAGCACGTAATCGACGGCGCGGTCCTCGCCATCGCCGCCGTCATTGTCAATGCTGAAGCGGCCGCCGGGCGTCCGCCGGACGGCGCGCACCGCACGGTAGATCGAGGGTGCGGTGCGCCGATTCAGCCGCAGTTCCTCCAGGAGGTAGTGCCGCCGGCGCGCCGGTGTCGCGTAGTCGAAATAGTCGTACCGGACGGCCCGTTTCAGCTTCCAGGCGCGCGACCCGGCGAGAAAGACGACCGAAGCGTGGGTTTCGACCCGTTCGACCGTGGCGCCGGCGTCCAGCCCGTGCGCCTCCGGCGACGAAAGCCAGGCGATCAGGGCACGCTGGGACTTTGGACCGGCTCCGGAGCTGTTATTAATTTTTTCTGTCATATAGTTTAATAAGAGCTGCCATGGGAGCCGCTATATATTAAATTGTGCGGCCATTAGCTTAATACCCTGCGCGGCCGTTTAGTGTATTGACTGGAGTGACCTCCGGGTGTATCTACCGGGGAGATCGCGGACTTGTCGGGCAGGGAACAGGAGGTCTGCCATGAGGCGACGACTGCTGTCGTTCGGCGGCGCGACGACGCTCGCCATCCTGTTCGGGCTGACTCAGGTGGCCGAAGTGCCGGTCGGGGGTCAGTCCGAAACCACCGCGTGGGGGCACCCGAACCTCGAGGGAATCTGGCTCGACGTGTACGACACGCCGTTCGAGCGCGACCCCGAGTTGGGTGATCGAGAGTTCGCCACGGATGAAGAGCGCGAGGCTCGCGATCAGGCGCGAATGATCAACCCCGGGCGCAACCAGCGCTCGGGCGCCGCGGCGCGTGACGTGGCCGGCGCCTACAACGCGGTCTTTACGTCGGCGAAGCCGGCGGGGCCCCGGACTTCGCTGGTGGTCGATCCGCCCAACGGACGGATCCCGGCCCTCACCGCCGAAGCGGAGCAGCGGGTCGAGACGCAGCGCGAATGGCGTCTGATGCTGCTGCAGAACACCGAGACGTGCGAGAAGAGCGCTCCGGGTTGCCGGGGCGGGACCTACGGGCCACCGTCGCCGCGCCGTTTCGACGTCACGCCGTTCTACAACACGTCGCGGATGAACCGGCACGACGGCCCCGAAGATCAGAGCCTGGGCGACCGCTGCATGCGGGGAACGACCCCGGATTTCAGGGGACACCGTCGAATCGTGCAGGGCGAGGACTCCATCGCCCTGGGTTACGACACCGGGCAGGGCCAGGGATATCAGCGCGTCGTCAAGCTGGGCGGCGAGCATCCACCGGGCCAGGTCCGCCTGCGGCACGGTGACTCGCGCGGCCGCTGGGAAGGTGACACCCTGGTCGTGGAGACCACGAACTTCTCACCCAAGTTCCCGTTCCAGGGCTCGACGGAAGGTCTCAGGCTGACCGAACGCTACACCCGCGTGGATGCCGACACGCTGACGTACGAGGTGACGGTCGAGGATCCGGCGGTGTGGACCGCCCCCTGGACGGTTCGACAGGAACTCAAGCGGCAGAACGACCAGGAGAACCGGATCTACTACGAGCCGCGCTGCCACGAGGGCAACTACGGTCTGCCGGCGCTGCTGATCGGGGCGCGACACGATGAGGAGCGGTTCCGGGAAGGGGCGGGGCCGGATCCCTTCTCGCTGGACACCGCCACCTGTGTCAACGGGCTGGCCGACGAGGGGTTGTGATCATGCCAGGGAAAGTGAACGCTTCAACCGTAATCGCGGCGTCGGTCTCGGCCGCGGTTGGCGCTGCGGCCGCCTTCATGCTGACGGGTCCGGCCGGCCCGGCTCAGCCGGAGTCGTCCGCCCGTCCGGCCGAGACGCCGGACGGCCGGCCGAACTTCAACGGCGTGTGGCAGGCGCTGAACGAGGCGCATTGGGATCTCGAGGCGCACGAGGCGCTCCCGGCATGGGTGACCCAGGAGGGGATCTACTCCTATGAGTACGCCCGGGTGCCCGCGGCCCCGTTCGTCGCGCTCGGGGCGGCGGCCGGGGTCCCCGGTTCGATGGGGGTCGTTGGTGGCGACGGCGCGATTCCGTATACGCCGGAGGCGCTTGCCATCAAGCAGGAGAACCGGGAGCACTGGATCGACCGGGACCCCGAGCTCAAGTGCTACCTGCCCGGGACCCCGCGCGCCATGTACATGCCCTACCCGTTCCAGATCACGCAGAGCACGAACAAGATCCACATGACGTTCGCTTTTTCGAACGCGGCGCGCGTCGTCCATCTGGACGAGGTGGCGCGTCCTCCGGACTACACCTACATGGGACACTCCGTGGGCCGCTGGGAAGGGGATACGCTCGTCGTCAACGTCGACTATTTCAACGGGAGGACCTGGCTGGATCGGGCCGGCAACCATCACAGCGAAGCGCTCGAACTGGAGGAGCGCTTCACGCCGCTGTCGCCGGACGCCATCTGGTACGAGGTTACGCTCACCGACCCGAATACGTACACGGAGCCCTGGACGATCGCGATGCCGCTGTATCGCCGCCTGGAGCCGAGCGCCACCGTGCTGGACTTCCCGTGCATCGAGTTCTCGGAGGAGTTCATGTACGGACACGTACGCCGCGAGCAGTTGGTGAGTCGATGGGAAGGCGAGACGATTATTGTCGACATCACCCGCAAGGTTCCCGAGGGGGATGCATTCCACGAGTGGTACCGGCGGTAGGAGGCCAAGGCAATGACAGTGAGACAGACGCTTGGTGTGACGGCGGCGGTCGGAGTCGTGTCCCTCTTGCTGGCCGGCGCCGCCGCGCCCGTCGCGGCGCATCACGCGTTCGCGGCGGAGTTCGACGCGGACCGTCCGGTGGAGTTCGACGGGACCGTCACCCGGGTCGAGTGGGTCAATCCGCACGTCTGGATTCACATCGACGTGAGGCTGGAGGACGGTTCCACCGAGCCGTGGGCGTTCGAGGGCGGAACCCCGAACGTGCTGTTCCGGCGCGGCTTCACCCGCGAATCGCTCCTGCCCGGCACCGAGGTGCACGTCGACGGGTACCAGGCCAAGGACGGCACGAACCGCGCCAACGGTCGTGACATCACCTTCGCGGACGGCTCCAAGCTGTTCCTGGGCTCGTCGGGTACGGGAGCGCCGTATGAATTGGCGCGGCCCGGCGTCGACACCGTGGATCCGGCCCGGTAGGTAGGAGTCCGCCCCTGCGGCGATGACGCTTACGCCCGCGGCGGCCTTCGGTGTCGTGGCAGCCGCCGCGGGCATCCTCGTCGGCTGCGGCTTCCTCCCCGGCGCGAGCCGCGGTCCGGCGTTGACGGGTTCGTTCCTGGTCACGGCCGGCGCGCTACTCGCCTGGGGCGCGCTGCTCTTCGGGACGGCCCGCCGGCGCGGGCGAACGTTCGCCCTCGACGTTTCTCTCCGGCGGCAGCACTACGTGCAGGCCTGCGCCCAGTTGGCGGTCTTCGCCTACTGGGGCTGGTACTGGCGCACGGTCTACGACGCGGCCTTCCTCATCGCGGCGCAGCTCGTGTTCGCCTACGCCTTCACGATGCTGCTGAGCTGGTCGCGCCGCCGTGCCTGCACGCTGGGGTTCGGCCCTGTCCCCGTCATCTTCAGCATCAATCTCTTTCTGTGGTTCCGGGACGAGTGGTTCCAGTTGCAGTTCCTGCTGGTGGCCCTCGGCTTCCTCGCCAAGGAGTTCATTCGCTGGAACCGGGACGGCCGCCGCGTCCATATCTTCAATCCCTCGTCGTTCCCGCTGGCCGTCTTCTCGCTCGGCCTGATCCTCACCGGGACGAGTGACCTGACGTGGGGGCAGGACATCGCGATCTCGCAGTTCTTTCCGCCGCAGATCTACTTCGTGCTGTTCCTCGTGGCGCTCCCCGGGCAGTACCTCTTCGGCGTGGCGTCGATGACGATGGCAGCCGTCGCCGCCGCGTACCTGTTCGGCCTGCTCTACTTCGCGTCGACCGGCGTGTACTTCTTCTACGACTCCTACATCCCGATCGCCGTATTCCTCGGGATGCATCTGCTGTTCACGGACCCGTCCACCGCGCCGCGGACCGAACTGGGGCGCGTCTGCTTCGGCGTGCTCTACGGCCTGGGCACCGCCGTCCTGTACGTGGTACTCGGGCGCGCCGGCGTCCCGACGTTCTACGACAAGCTGCTGCTGGTGCCGGTGCTGAACCTGTCCGTTCAGGTGCTCGACCGCGCCGCCCGATCGCGCCGGCTGGCTGGTTTCGATCGGGCGATCCTGGCCCGCTGGGCCGAGCCACGCCGGCGGAACCTCGCGTGGATGGCGGCCTGGGCCGGGTTGTTCGCCGTGATGAGCGCCACGCAGGGGGTGGGCGACCGGCATCCCGGCCAGTGGGCGCCGTTCTGGCAGCAGGCCTGCGCGGAGGGCAGGCCCTTCGCCTGTCCGTACCTGGCGAACCTGCAATCGAGGTTCTGCCGGAGCGGGTCGGGTTGGGCGTGCAACGAAGCCGGCATCCTGCATGTTGCGCTCGCGCGCTCCGGGGAGGATGCCCGCCGCCGGGATCCACTGGAGGCGTCGGCGCCGTTTCGCCGCGGCTGCGATCTGGGCTTTCAGCCCGCCTGCGACAATGTGGCGGAACTCGAGGCGGGCCTGGGCCGGTTCGACCGCGGGCCTCCCGGGCTGGACGACTTCGCGATCATCCTGCGCGGCAGCAAGGGTCCCATTACCGACCGCTCGCCCGCGTACCTCCAGGCCCGTGCCTGCAGCCAGGGGTGGAAAGCCGCCTGCGGCCGAACCGGCATCGACTGAACGGGACGTGGCGACCTACGGAGTCATGACGAGCACGCGGAATTGAGTAGTTTTACTCAAGAGCGTAATTCCTGTGGGTGCCGACCCGCGCGGCTTGCGTCCGGGGCGGCTGGGGCCTATCGTGTCCAGTACCGGAAGCGAGGCGAGAACAGGAAGCGTTCCTGTCGGGAGGAAGACGATGAGCACACACCGTAGCGCGGCACGCGTGGCAGTGGCGGCGGCGGTGACGGCGGCGTTCCTGGCGACGCCGATGGTGGCGGCGGGTCAGGCGCAGGCGCCCGAGGGATGGGAAGTTCCGCGCCTGGCGGACGGCCGGCCCGATCTGCAGGGCATCTGGGCGAGCGACTCGGCGACGCCGCTGCAGCGTCCCGAAGAGCTAGGTGACCGGGAGTACCTCTCCGACGAGGAAGTGGCGGCATTGGCCGCTCACATGATCGAGTACTCGTCTGTCGGCGGCGACGCCGTGTTCGGCGAGACGCCGTTCCGGCGCGCGCTGGCGGCGCTGGCTGCTTCGGAAGACAACAATCAGGGCGCCGCACGGCCGGCCCGGCGATCGACGGGCAGCTACAACCAGTTCTGGATGAGTGGCCGCTGGGTCGAGAACCGCACGTCGCTGATCATCGATCCGCCGAACGGCCGGCTGCCGGAGCGGACTCCCGAGGCGGAGGAGCGGGCGGCGCAGCGTCGGGCGGAGCGCGAGGCGCCGCTGCCGGATCGGCCGACGCTCGCCCAGGAAGTGGCCCGCATCGATCCGAACATCCGCTGCATGGGCGGGGGCGTCCTGCTGAACGGGCGCGGCTATAACAGCACCTACCAGCTCTTTCAGACACCGACCCACGTCGCCATCCTGAAGGAGATGTACCACGAGACGCGGATGATTCCGATCGGCGACGTGGCGCCGACCCGGCCCGGCCCGCGGAGTGTCGTGGGGGCCTCGAAGGCGCACTGGGACGGCGACACGCTGGTCGTCGAGACCACCAACCTGTCGCGCGGCACGAGCGGATCGACCCGTGACGTGAAGGTGACGGAGCGGTTCACGCGGGTCGGTCCGGAGCTGCTCCAGTACGACTACACGCTGGACGATCCGGCCACGTGGACGGCGCCTTGGACGGCGCGCATCTTCATGCGGCCGGCGCCCGGCACCGGCATCATCTACGAGTTCGCCTGCCACGAGGGGAACTACGCGATCGAGCATGCGCTGACCAACGAGCGCTATCTGGAGTCGCAGGGTCAGGGACAGTAGAGCAGCAGCGTCACTGCTCGCGGGCTCGAAGCGCCCGCCGGTCGACCTTACCGACGGCGGTCACCGGCAGCGCCTCGAGGAACCGGATGGCGGCCGGCACGTGGCTGCGGGCCAGTCGCCGGGCGACCAGCGCGGACAGTTCCGGAGCGCCTACCGCGGCGCCCGCGGCGCCGTCGCGCCGCACGACGAACGCCACGGGAACTTCGCCGAGATCGGCGTGCGGCGCACCGATCACGCAGCACGCCGCCACGCCCGGATGATGCGCCAGGACATCTTCGATCACGCGCGGTGACAGGGTTTCCCCGCCGCGGACCACCACGTCCTTGAGGCGGCCGGTGACGGACAGATAGCCGTCGCCATCGACGCGCCCGAGGTCGCCGGTGCGCAGCCACCCGTCGCGAACCGGCGATTCCGGTTCATCGCCTTCCGCGCCGTCCCCGTCCCGCCCGCGGGCATAGCCCCGCATCAGGCACGCACCGGCCAGGCGGATCTCGCCCTCGTCGCCGGGTGGAACCTCGCGATCGGAGCCGGGCGTGAAGATGCCGACCCGCTGGCACCGCAGGGCCGTGCCGACCGTCCCGATGCGACGCGCGCCGACCGGGTTCATCGCCGACGTGCAGGTGGCCTCGGACAGCCCGTACGACACGATCAGCGGTACGCCGAATGCGGCTTCGACCTCCTCGTGCAGCCGCTCCGGGATGGGCGCGGAGCCGCAACGGAGGAACCGCAGCGAGCGGAGTCCGGCGCCGCCCCGCAGATGCGGCAGCATGCGCGCATACATCGTCGGCACGCCGGTCAGGTAGGTGATGCGGTGCGCGGCGATCTGGTCCTCGATGTCCTCCGGCCGGAAGCGTCCGGCCAGCAGGACGGCCGCCCCGGCGAGGAACGGCGCGATGAGCTGGTTGTTGACGCCGTTCGTGTGATGCAGCGGCATGACGTGCAGCAGGCGGTCCGCCGCGGTCAGCCGCGTCCGTTCGATGATGCCGCCCGCGTGCCGCAGCAGGCTGCGGTGCGAGAGCAGGACGCCCCTGGGCCGCCCGGTGGTGCTGCCGGAGGTGAACTGCATCATCGCCAGGTCGCCGGGCGCCAGCGCGTCGTCGACGGCCGCCGCCGCGGAGGACGAGCGCGATCGCCGCCGCAGGTCGGCGGCCGGATGCGCGCGCACGCCGGCTTGCTCCAGGTCGCGCGCGAGCCCCTCGGATTCCTCCTCGAGCACGACCCGGCGCATGCCCGTCGCCCGGGCACGGAAGAGCAGGGCGTCGGCGCCGAGTTCCGGATCCAGGAAGGCGGGGCAGCCGCCCGCCTGCATCGCGCCGAAAAAGCACGCGACGGCATCGGCGGTGCGGGCCGCGGGCACGCCGACGATCGCGCCCCGCGCGATGCCCCCCGCGATCGCTCGCAGGGCGCTCGTCTGGCGATCGATGCGTGCCCCGAGTTCGGCGTAGGTGAGGGCGCCGTCCGCGGTGATCAGCGCCGTCCGACCGGCCCGCGCATGCCGCGCGATCCGCTCGCGCAGCAACTGGCTGAGGGAGGAGGCTTCGCCAGGCAATCCACTGCTACCGCAACGTCACGTTCGCGTCGCGCTCGAACTGGCCGTCCGGATCGAGGGTGCGCAATGCGGCAGACTCGCGGTCGGTCGGCATTGGCGTCGGGGCGGCCCCGGTCGCGTCGAACGCGAACCCGGTCCGTTCGCGCACCTCCTCGAGGGACGCGTCCGGATGCCAGGACTGGAGGGCGAGCCGGCCGTCGCGCTGCTCGAAGACCGCGAGCGGCGTGACGACCCCGTGCAGGCCGCCCGCCGCCGTCACGAAGTCGAGCCGATCGACCAGCGTGCGGGTGGAATGCTCCGTGCGCCACGTCACCGCGCGACGGGCGGTCGGCAGCATCACCGCGCCGCCCCCGCCGCCCGGCAGCCGCACCTTCGGCGCGTGCCAGTCGCCGATGGCCGAGACGTTGGTGCGGCCCCGCCCGTCGACCTGCGCCGCCCCGAGGAAGCACAGATCCATGCCGCCGCGCGTGCAGAGGTCGTAGAAGTCCTCGTTGGAGAAGATGGCGGTGGAGCCCTCCGCCAGCACGGGATCGGAGCTGGACCGGGGGATCGACGACGGTGTCGGCTGCACGCCGCCCGCCACGTTGAGGTACACGAAGTCGAAGTCGTAGGCGCGCTTGGCGAGCAGGCACGCCAGCATCGGCGGCGTCGAGTTCACACCGCTGAAGGTCACCTCGTCCGGCCGGACGAAGCGCGCGAGGTTCGTGACGAGGTAGGAAAACGGCGACCAGCGCCCGGACGGCTCAGGCATGGACGGGCTCGCGGCGCTCCGGCGCCGCCGACTCCGGCGCGGCCGCCAGGTGCGCTTCGAGCCCATCGGATCGCAGGTAGGTTTCGACGGCGGGATAATCCACTTCGTAGAGGGGCCAGCACGAACCCGGCCACGCCCCCTGGGGCACCACCGCCACCGCCTCCACCAGGAACCCCGGCAGCAGGGTCAGCTCCGGGCGCTCCCGGAACGATTCCACCGGCGCGAGCGCCTCCGCCACCAGGAAGACCCGCCGGGCGGCGCGGCTGAGGATGCGGTCCCAGTGCGACGTCCCGTAGACGCGCGCATCGCCCCTGCTCGTTCACCTCGTTGACGTGAATCACCGCGATGTCCGGCCGGATCGCCGGAATGACCCAGACGTCCTCCCCCGAGCCATAGGGATCCGGCACCGACGCCCACCGGTTGAGGGCGGGGAGGTCCGAACCGTGAACGCCCCCGACGGGCTGGAACGGCACGCCGTAGGCGGCGGCGCGGAGACCCGCGGTGAGCGTCATGCAGGCGTGCTCCTCGAGTTCGATTTCCTGCCGCTCCACCGCGCGGCGGTACGCCGGGGCGAGGCCCAGGTGGCCCTCCATGGCGACGATGCCGGCGCGGGCCCGGGCCACGGCGCCGGCGCGGCAGAGGATGTCGATGTCGTAGCCGGGCGACTGCTTGATGATCTCCAGTGACTTCCGGCCCTGGCGGATCAGCTCGCGCACGAGGGCGAACGGACCCCGGTGGAGGAAGCTCCCGCCGAGGCCCAGGGCCGCGCCGTCGGGGACGCGCGCGGCGAGGTCGGCGAGCGGAACGACCTTGGAGATGGACATCGCGATTCAGTAGCCTTGCCCGGCCCTCACTGAGCCGCTTCGTCCGGCCGGCCCTCGATGTCCGGCTCGGGCAGGGCTCACGGCCCCACTGTAACGCAACCCGGCCGGACCGCCGCGCTCCGCGTCTGGATCGTCTCGTGGCGGCCCCGTATCATGGCCGAATGAAGAAACTGGCCGGATCGCTCGCACTCCTCGTCTGGCTGTGGCCGGCCGCCGGGGGCGCCCAGACGGCGGAAGCCCTCATCAACGACGCGCGGACCCCCGAGGATGTGCTCGTTCACAGCATGGGGTACGACCGCACGAGCTACAGCCCGCTCGAGCAGATCGACAGGTCCAACATTCACCGGCTGGTGCCGATCTGGAACACCAGCACGATGAACCTGTCGGGCGAGCTGGCCGCGCCGGCCATCTACGACGGCGTGCTGTACGCCATCAACGGAAGCTGGACGTTCGCCATCGACCTGGAGACCGGCCGGCAGATCTGGCGGACGCCAGTGGTCCTCGAAGAGGATGCGCGGCGGCGCAGCATGTTCAACCGGGGCGGTCCGGTGCTTTACGAGGGCCGCCTGTTCCGGGTGACCGTCGACAACCACATCCTGGCCCTCGACATGGAGACCGGCGAGGAGTTGTGGAACCAGAAGTTCGCCGAGGGCGCCGAGGGCTACTACGCGACCGGCGCGCCGGTCATCGCCAACGGCGTGCTGATATCCGGGATGGCAGGCGGGGAATCGACCACCCGCGGTTTCCTCGACGGCTGGGATCCCGCCACCGGCGAGAAGCTGTGGCGGCGCTACACCATCCCGGGGCCGGGCGAGCCGGGCCACGAGACCTGGCCCGCCGACAGCGACGCCTGGCGTTACGGCGGCGCGCCGACCTGGCGCTCCGGCTCCTACGACCCGGAACTGGATCTCGTCTACTGGGGAACCGGCAACGCGGAGCCCTACGATCCCGCGCCGCGCGGCGGGCTCGACAGCCTGTATGCCTCGACCGTCCTCGCCATCCGCCCGAAGACGGGGGAGATCGCCTGCTTCTTCCAGTACACGCCGAACGACATCTACGACGTGGACGGCGTCGACGAGCATGTCCTGGCCGACCTGGAAGTCGACGGCGAGATGCGGAAGGTGATGATCCAGGCCAACAAGAACGGCTTTCTCTACACGCTCGACCGGACCGACTGCTCGCTGATCGCCGCGCATCCCTACGTTGACGTCAACTGGGCCACGCACATCGATCCGGAGACCGGCCGGCCCGTGCTGACCGACCTCTACCGGGACTTCCTGGCCGGCGAGCAGGTCTACATCTGGCCCGTCCCGCGGCACCAACGCGGTGCCCATCGCCTTCAACCCGGACACCGGACTCATCTACTCGACGACGTGGCATGTGCCGCGCATCCAGCAGCTTCTGCCGGAGCCCCAGGAACTGGTCCTCGGCGCCAGCTATACCGGGGTCACCAACCGTTTCCCGGAGGTGGAGCCGGGTGATCTGCTTGGGCATATCGTGGCCATCAATCCGCTCACCGGTGACAAGAAGTGGGAGATCCCGATGCACGATTTCCCCAGCTCGGCCGGCGTCCTGGCCACCGGGGGCGGCCTGCTGTTCACGGGCAAGATCACCGGCGAGTTCATCGCCCTCGACGAGGAGACCGGCGAGACGCTCTGGGAGTTCCAGACCGGATCGAGCGTCAATGCCACGGCGATTACCTACACGGTGAACGGCCGCCAGCAGGTGACGGTCGCGTCCGGCCTCGGGGGATCGCTCGCCAACCGCTACGCGCGGGGTCAGGTGCCGGCCGGCGGATCGATCTGGACGTTCGCGCTGATGCCCGAGTAACGGGTGGCCGGGCGGGGCGGGCCGATCCCCGGGAGGCGCTCCAGGCCGAGTAGCGCCTACAGCCGCGCGGCGCCGGGCCGTCCGTCCTCGACGACGAACGACGCCCGCGTGGAGATCGGGCTCCCGGGCCGGCTGACGTACTCCAGGACCTGGTAGTCGGCCCGGCACTGCTCCGGAGTCAGGTCGCAACGCACGTAGCCGCGCTGGCTGTTGAAAAACCGGATCCAGGGGTTCTCGGCGAGCAGGGCGGCGGTGTTGTCCCTGACGTCGGAGCCATCGCCGCTTGAACTGATGGAGGTGCCGACGAACTCGGTGGCCACGATCGGCGCGGCCGAGTCCTGATAGTCCACCTTGAGGTCGGTCACCCAGTTGCTGTGGATGTCGCCGGTAAGGACGATCGGATTCGCCGGCTGCCGCGTCGCCAGGAATTCCATCAGCCGCCGGCGCGCAACCTCGTAGCCGGACCAGACATCCACCGAGTAGGACTCGTCGTCCCCCGGCGTGTAGTCGACGCGCGCCATCATGATCTGCTGGGGGATGACGTTCCAGTGCGCGGTGGAGCGGTCGAGCCCGTCCATCAGCCAGCGCTCCTGGGTTTCGCCCAGCAGGGTGGCGGCCGGGTCGTAGATTCCGTCGCAGACGACGCGGCGCTGGTCGCCGCACGGTTGATCGGTGCGGTACTGCCGCGTGTCGAGCACGTGGAACGACGCGAGGTCGCCCCAGGCAAAGGCGCGGTAGAGCTGAAGGTCCCGCCCGTACGGCAGCGACGCCCGTCGCAGCGGCATGTGCTCGTAGTAGGCCTGGTAGGCGGCGGCGCGGCGCCGGAGGAACAGCTCGGCGGGCAGGCCTTCCTCCTCCGAGACGTCGTTCGCGTAGTTGTTGTCCACCTCGTGGTCGTCCCACGTCACCACCCAGGGGAACGCCGCGTGGGCCGCCTGCAGGTCCGGATCGCTGCGATAGAGCGCGTACCGGTTGCGGTACTCGTCGATCAGTTCGATCTCGCCGCCCGTATGCCGGCGGACGCGTCCGTCGCTTCCTGCGTATTCGTAGATGTAGTCGCCGAGGTGAAAGACGAGGTCGAGGTCGTCCTCCGCCATGTGGTGGTACGCGGTGTAGTAGCCCTGCTCGTAGTGCTGGCAGGAAGCGAACGCGAAGCGGAGGCGGTCGGTCCGCGCTCCGGGCGCCGGGAGCGTGCGCGTGCGTCCGACCCTGCTCTCGTCGGCGCCGCTACGGAACCGGTACCAATACCAGCGTCCCGGTTCCAGTCCGTCCACTTCCACGTGGACGCTGTGGCCGAGCACGCGGGATGCCACCGCCGTCCCGCGCTGCACGATGTCGGCCATCCGCTCGTCGCGGGCTACTTCCCAGACCACTTCGACGTCCTCGGGCGGCATCCCGCCGCCGTTCAGCGGATCCAGGGCCAGACGCGTCCACAGCACGACGCCGTCCGGGGTCGGATCGCCCGACGCCACGCCGAGCGGAAACGCCGACGGCTGTAAAAGAGAACGGCCCGAGGTGCGGCGTGCGGCGCCGAGGCCAAGCAGGGCCAGACCGCCGGTCAGCAGATCGCGACGGTCCAACCGACGTTGGAGCAACGAGTGAAGGCTGGAGTGAGTGGTCATCGCCCGTCCTTGGCTAACGACGGTTCCAGGACGCCGTGCCTGGAAGAAGGGCACGCTGGCCGTCACCGCCCCGCGACAAGCCGCGCCACTTCCGAGGCATAATGCCCATCTTATAGGTAATGCGTACTGCGCCATGAGAGTATCCGAACGCGGACAGATCACCATTCCCAAACCTCTCAGACAGCGCTTCGGTATGAATCCCGGTGTTGAAGTGGTTGTCACGCCCACGGAGCACGGACTGCTCATTCAGAAGCGAATGGTGGACAGGCACCCGGTGGAGCGCGTGTACGGTGTTCTCAGCCGGCGGGAGAACACCGACGATTACCTCGAAGTGATCCGGGGGCGATGATCACGAGCCGTCGCGGGCGGCGGGCGAGAACATCGTAATGACCACCCAGGCAGTCGCGGCCGCCGTCCCGGACGCCCCTGGGAGCGCGGCGCGTCTGTTTGCCGCCGTGGCCGCACCGGGGCGCCGCTTTCTGCTCGGCTGGACGGCGGCCTGGATCGCGGTGGGCGTCGCCGTCGCGGCGGGGATCTCGTTCGCGGACGGTGACGACTTCTTCCCCCGCCTGCGCCTGAGCGTCCTGTCCGCGGTGGTCGTGGGCTACAGCGCGTACGCCTCGGCCCGTCTCGTGTCGCCGCTGCTGGCGCGGCTGCCCGCTCCGCTGCGCCTGACCCTCGATTCACTGATCGTGCTGGCGGGAACCGTCTTCGGCTCGGTCGCGGTCTTCCTGACGGATCCCTTCTTCACGCTTGCGCAGCCCCGCACCGTGTTCCTGATCCTCGCGCTCAACGCGGCGCTCGCCGCGGGGGTCGCGGTGGCCCTCGGGACCTACGATCGGATGCGCCGGCAGATCGAGGCGTCCTACCGCGTGCTGCGGGAACGGGACAAGCTGGAGCGCGAGATGAACGTCGCTCGCGAGGTCCAGCGCGAGCTGCTGCCCCGCACCGTGCCCAGCTTCGAGGGACTCGAGCTGGCCGGGGTTTGCCGGCCCGCAATCGCCGTAGGCGGCGACTACTACGACTATCTGCAGCATGCGGATGGACGTCCGGGCCTCGTTATCGCCGACATCTCCGGCAAGGGCGTTCCCGCCTCCCTCCTCATGGCGAGCTTGCAGGCGTCGGTGCGCAGCCTGTTCCATACCGTGGCCGACCCGGGGCAACTCCATGAGAGGCTGAACGACGCGCTGTGCCGTTCCTCGTCGGCGTCGCGCTATGCGACGGCGTTGGTAGCCGACTACGATCCGGAAACCCGCCGCCTGACCTACAGCAATGCCGGGCACCTGCCCGCCCTCATCATCCGGGGCGAGCAGACCCTCCGATGCGACGAGGGCGGCATGCCAATTGGCCTGTTCGAGGGCGTGACCTACACGACCGGCACGTTGCCCCTGGTCCCGGGCGACATCCTGGCCCTGTACACCGATGGTGTGACCGAGCAGCCCGCGCCCGGCGGCGAGGAGTTCGGGGCGGGGAGGTTGGCGGACCTGCTGCGGGCCCACCGGGACCAATCCCTCGACGCGGCCATTCAGGCCGTGCTCGACGCCCTGGACGACTGGCGCGGTCCGGTTGACCCTCACGACGACGTAACGCTGGTCCTGGCGAGGGTGCAGTGAGCCGGTCCGTGCGGCAACCGCAGATCGCGGCAGGGAGGAACAAGATGTTTCGCATGGCAACAACCGCATTGGGTCTCGCCCTGGCGTTCGCGATAGCCCCGGCCGCCGTCGAGGCGCAGTCGTTTCAGGCCGGTCCGACGGTGACGATCCCGGACGGCGAGGTGCACGAGGGCGACTTCTATGCCGCCGGCGGGGAGTCGGTCCGGGTCGATGGCCGGCTGGATGGCGACCTGGTTGCCGGCGCGGGGAACCGGGTCGTGGTCACCGGGCAGGTCGACGGGGATCTGTTCGCGGCCAGCAACACGGTCGACCTTCGGGGAGCCATCGGGGATTCCGTGCGGGCCGTCGGACAGACGATTACCGTGGACGCCGCGATCGACGGGCACTTCCTGTCGGCGGCGAACGAACTGATCGTGACCGAGAATGCACGGATCGCGGACGGCATCGTGGCCACCGCCAGCCGGGTGGAGATCGATGGCACGGTCGAGGACGGCGTCCGGGTGGCGGCGGGGGTGGTCGTCATCCATGGGACGGTCCAGGGCGACGCCAACATCATTGCGGACCGCCTCGACCTGTCGCCCGGCGCCCGCATCACGGGAGATCTGGATTACCAGACGAGGGCGATTCTCAGCCCGGAGGCAGCCGCCCAGATAGGGGGCGCCGTACGCTACCAGGAACCGCCGGACGAAGAGCCCGACGAGGGCGGCGGGTGGGGTGTCGTGTTCTGGTTCTGGCAGACGCTGGCGGCGCTGCTCACGGGCATCGTGCTGGTCGCCCTGTTCCGGCGCGTCGTTCAGCGGCAGGTCGCGTCGCTCGCGGAGGAGACCACGCTCAGCGCGCTGCTCGGATTCGCCGCTTTCCTGCTCATCCCGGTGGTGGCGGTCTTCGCCATGGTGACGCTTGTCGGATTGCCGATCGGCATGGCGGCCATCCTCCTGTTCGGACGCTCGGATTGCGATCGGCTGTATGGCGGCCAAGCTTCCCTACCTGTTGCGGTCTGGCGCTCGTTGGCGATCCCGCTGCTCGGTACCTGTATGTATACGGCCAAGCTTCCCATTGCGGTCTGGCTCGGCGATCGGCTGCTCGGTCTGGCTGGACGCTCGGGCGCGTCGCCCTACCTGGCGATGGCGCTTGGCGTCCCGCTGCTGTACCTGCTGTTCGCCATCCCCCGTTCGCGCCAAAGCTGCACGTTCATCGGGTGGCTGTTCTGGCTCGCCGCCACGTGGCTGGGTCTCGGCGCCATGGTCGTCTCCTACCGCCGGTACCTGGACGTTCGCGCCAAAGCTGCATAGGCGGCCGCTGCCGGACGACCCTCGGCGTTGTCCGTCATTCGCTCACTCGATGGTGCGGACCTGGATCGCGTTCGACTGCCCGTAGTTGGTGGCGACGTTGGCGACGACCACCACGGGTTCGCCGCTGTCCACTCGACCGTGCGCCTTCAGGAGTTCGAGGGCATGGAGCACCGCCTGTTCCGGCTCTTCCGTCAGGTCGAGCGTGAACGGCACCACGGACCGCGAGAGCCAGAGCCGCCGGCGGACAATCTCGGTGGTCGTAAAGGCGTAGATGATGGCGCCGCGCGGGCGAAAGCTGCTGACGAGACGTCCCATCAGGCCCCGCATGGTCATGACGACAATCGCCCGGGATCCGAGCGAATCGGCCAGCAGGCAGGCGCTCCGGGCCAACTGATCGCGGACCGATACCGGTTCCCGGTCGCGGTGGAATTCCAGCCCGCGTTCCTTCTCGACGCGCCGGGCAATGCGGTCGAGCACGGAGACGCAGCGCACCGGGTGCTTGCCGGTCGCCGTCTCCCCGCTCAGCATCACCGCGTCGGCCTGTTCGTACACCGCGTTGGCGACGTCGGTGACCTCGGCCCGGGTCGGCATGGGATGTTCGATCATCGATTCCAGCAGATGGGTCGCCACGATCACCGGCTTCCCCGCAATCGCGCAGCGCCGCACCATGTCACGCTGGACTGACGGAAGCAGGTCGAACTCCAACTCGACGCCGAGATCGCCCCGGGCCACCATGACGCCGTCGGCCGCGTCGATGATCTCGTCGAGATTGTCGATGCCCTCCTGGTTCTCGATCTTGGCGATGATGCGGATAGGGTGCCCGCCGGCCTCGACGACGACCCGCCGCGCGTCGTGCACGGCTTCGGCGCTGCGCACGAACGACACGGCGAGGAAGTCGACGTGGTGGTCCGCCGCGAAGCGGATGTCGGCGGCGTCCTGGTCCGTGATCGACGGCAGGTTCACCCGCACGCCGGGAAGATTGATGTGCTTGCGCGATCCCAGGACACCGCCGTCCAGCACGCGGCAGCGAAGGTCGCGCTCGCGCACTTCCAGCACCTCCAGGTTGATCAGCCCGTTGTCGACGGTTATCCGATCCCCCACCTTCAACTGGCGCACCATGTCCTGGTAGTCGACGTGGATGGTTCGCTCCTCCGGGTCCTCGGTGGGGCCGACGCTGACATGGAACTCCTGGCCGACCTCGAGGGACAGTTGCCCGTGGCGGTCGCCGGTGCGGATGGCCGGCCCCCGGAGGTCGAGAAGCAGAGCGATCGGGTGGTCCAGCCGCTCGTTCAACGTCTGGACGCGCCGGATCACCTCCAGATGGCTCGCGTGGTCGCCATGTGACATGTTGAGCCGCGCGATGTTCATGCCGGCGGACGCAAGCTGGCCGATCTGTTCCGTCGTGGAGCTGGACGGACCCAGCGTGCAGACGATCTTGGTCCGCCGATAGTCGTGTCCCGGCGCGGCCATTGCGGCTAGGTTAGCGAATACGCGCGCCGCGTGCTGCGGGGCCGTTCGGCTCCGGGCGGCGCGGCGCCGTCCCCTTGACATTCTACCGGTCGGCGCTACTCTAGTAGGCAATCTACCTGTGGAGGTGCGGACGTGGCACGACCACCCCTGAGCGACGACCAGCTCGGCCTGCTGCAAGGAACGCTCGACATGCTGATTCTCCGGACGCTCCGGCAGGGGCCGGCGCACGGACACCAGATTGCGATCACCATCGAGCAGGCCTCCAACGACGTGCTCAGGGTGGATCACGGGTCGCTCTACCCGGCGCTCCACCGGTTGCTCAAGCGGGGCTGGATCACGGGGACGTGGGGCGTCTCCACGAACAACCGGCGAGCCAGGTTCTACGCGCTCACCGGGACCGGCCGGCGCCAGCTCGCGCAGGAAGCGACGAAGTGGGACCGGATGGTCGAGGCGGTCGGGCGCGTCATGCGGCCGGCGGGAGCGGAGGAATGAACGGGGTGGCGCGATGAAGTGGCCGGTGTGGCTCTGCCGGCTCGTGCCGTACCTCGGCCGCCGCCAGGCCGAGGAGGATCTGCGGGAAGAACTCCGGCTGCACCTGGAACTGGAGCGGGAGCGGCAGCGCGACGCCGGCCTCTCCGAGAGCGATGCCCGGCGCGCCGCGCGGCGCAGGCTGGGCAACGCACCCCTGATCCGCGAGCGCACGCGCGACGTCTGGAGCTGGCGGTGGCTCGACGACCTGGTGCGGGACGTGCGGCAGGCCGTCCGGGGCCTGGGCCGGAGCCCCGGCTTCACCGGCACGGTGATGCTGGTGCTGGCGCTGGGCATCGGCGCGAACACGGCGATGTTCAGCATCGTCTACGGCATGCTGATCCGGCCCCTGCCATACCCCGAACCGGAAACCCTCGTGCAGGTGGGTGAGTTGATGGCGCCGGCGCAGGGATCGGACATGCGCCTGTCGAACCGTTCGATGTCCCTGCTGCAGGAGAGCGGCGAGTCGTTCGAGCAACTCGCCGCCTACCAGGAGCTCTCGCTGGACTGGGCCGGTCCGGACGGCGCGGTCTCCCTTTCCGGCGCCCTGGTCTCGCCGTCGCTGTTCGCCTTGCTGCGGGCGGCGCCGAGCCTGGGCCGGCTCTTCACGGAAGAGGAAGCGCGGATCGGAGCGGACCGGGTCGCGTTACTCAGTCACGGCGCCTGGATCCGGCACTTCGGGGCGAACTCGGACATCGTGGGGACGCCGGTCGTTCTCGCAGGCAATGCGCACACTGTCGTTGGCGTGCTCTCCGAGGGCTTCTATTTCCCGAATGCGGGCGTCGAAATCTGGACGCCGTACGCCATTCCGCCGTTCGTGCCGCCCAGCCCGGTGGGGCCGGAGGAGCAGCGCATGGTGGTCATTTTCCATTTCAGCGCGCTCGGGCGGCTTCGTCCGGATGTGTCGCCGGAGCAGGCGGCCACGGAAGCCCGCACGATCCTGCAGCGCAACATCGGCGACTTCTTGCCGCAGGCCGAGAATCTGCCGGAGGACAGTCCTGAAATCGACGTCCGGGTGGTCCCGCTGCTGGACGAGATGGTCGGCGAGTACCGGCCGGCGCTGCTGGCGCTGACCGCGGCGATGGCGCTCGTACTGCTGATTGCCTGCATCAACGTGGCGGGACTGCTGCTCGCGCGCGGAGTATCGCGCCAGCGGGCGCTGGCGCTCGGCGCGGCGCTCGGCGCCGGCCGGTCGCGGCTCGTGCGGCAGCTCCTGACCGAGAGTATGGTCCTGAGCGTCGGTGGAGGCGTGCTCGGCCTGGTGGCGGCGGCCGTTGTCCTGCGGACGGCGCCGGCGCTCGTCCCCGGCGACATCGCCAGACTGGACGAGGTGTCGATCGACGGCGTGGCGCTGGCGTTCACCGCCGGGCTGTCGATCGTCGTCGGGCTGCTGTTCGGCGCCGCCCCGGCGTTCCAGTGGTCGCGCATCGAACTGGTACGCACCCTGAACGAGGGAGGCGCCAGGTCCACGGGCGGTTTCGGAGCGCTCCGCGCCAACCGTGCGCGCGCGGCGCTCGCCACCGCGCAGGTGGCGCTGGCCCTGGTGCTGCTGACCGGCGCGGGGCTGCTGCTGCACAGCTTCGTGCAGCTCATCACCGTGGACCGCGGCTACGACCCGGCCAACGTACTGGCCGCGCGGGCGCGGAACCCCGACCTGCTCCTCAGTCGGGACGGAGTGACGATGGAGTCGATGATGGAACTCCTGGCGGCCAACCAGCGGTTCCACGAATCGCTGGCCGGGGAGATGACCCGTCTGGAGAGTCTGCCGCAGGTCGAGGCGGTAGGCGTGTCGACATCCCTCCCGCTCGTGGCTCCGCCCGCGGGTATCGTGCCGGTCCGGGTGGATGGCCGGTCGCCGCCGAGCGATCCGGAGGCCCTCCCGCGAACGGCGGTGCAGATGGCCAGCCCCGGCTACTTCGACGTGCTGCGGTTGCGTATCCGCGAGGGGCGCGCCTTCACTCGCCTCGACCGGGCGGGCGGTCCGCGCGTGCTGGTGGTGAACGAGACGCTCGCGCGACAGCTCTTCGGCGGCGAGACCGCCGTCGGCCAGCGGGTCGTGCTGCAGGGCCCCGGCAGCAGCGAGCCGTGGGAAGTTATCGGCGTCGTGGCGGATATCCTGTACGAGGGTCTCACGCTGACGCAGTCCCAGGCTGTGGCGTTCGTGCCGTTGGCGCAGGCCGATGGCAGTCCGCTGTTCGGGTTCAGTCCTCCGATCCTCACGGTACGGACGGCCGGCGACCCGGTCGCCGTCGTCGATTTCCTCGGCGAGGCGGTGGCCGCGGCGCACCCTTCCGCGGAAGTCTTCGACGTGATGACGATGGACGCGCGGCTGTCGAGCGCGGTCGCCCAGCCGCGCTTCTACGCCGTCTTCGTCGGTTTCTTCGCGGCGCTCGCGGTATTCCTGGCCGCGTTCGGCCTCTACGGCCTGCTCAGCTATACGGTCGCGCAGCGGCGGGGCGAGATCGGCATCCGCATGGCGTTGGGCGCCCAGCGCGGTGATATTGTCGGTCTGCTGGCGAAGCAGGGGACGGGGCTGGTCGCGGCCGGCGCGGTGGTCGGCGTCGCCGCCTCCGCCGCCTCGAGCGGTATTCTGGAGAGCTTTCTCTACGGCGTGACCACCGACGATCTGACGACGTTCGTGGCGGCGCCGCTGGTGCTGGTCGCGGTGGCGTTCGTCGCCTGCTGGTTCCCGGCCCGGCGCGCGACGCGGGTGGAGCCGATGGAAGTCCTCCGCTTCGAATGATGCTGACGACGTTGACCGTGCGCCGGCGGCTGATCGGTCTGGGCGTTGCCGTCTCGCTGCTGGCCGGCGCGGCCGCCTGCAGCGACGACGCGGCCATCGACATCGAGGCGGCTCGGGTTCTCGCCGAGCAGGGAGACGCCGACGCGCAGGCGCTGCTCGCGCAGGCGTACTACTTCGGCGAAGAAGTGGAGCAGGACTACGTCCGGGCGGCCCACTGGTCCCGCCTCGCCGCCGAACAGGAACACATGGTCGGGCAGGCCCTGCTGGCGGAGGCGTACTTCTTCGGGAACGGGATTGACCAGGACTACGACGAGGCGGCCCGCTGGTCGCGGCTGGCCGCCGAGCAGGGATACGCCATGGGGCAGACCCGCTTCGCGGCGGCGCACTACCACGGCCTCGGCGCGCCACAGGACTACGGCGCGGCGGTCGGTTGGGCCCGGCTGGCCGCCGATCAGGAATACGCCGCCGGTCAGGCGCTGCTGGGCCACACGTACTACTACGGGCTCGGCGTGGAACAGGACTACGGCGCGGCGGTCCACTGGCTGCGGCTCGCTGCCGAACAGGACGACTCCGAGGGACAGGCGCTCCTCGGGCATGCGTACTACCTCGGGCTCGGGGTCGAACAGGACCACGACGCGGCGGTCGACTGGTACCGGCCTTCCGCGGAGCAGGGAAACTCCTTCGGGCAGGCTCTTCTCGGGGAGGCGTACTTCTACGGGAACGGCGTCGCGCAGGATCCGGACGAAGGGGTCCACTGGTCCCGGCTTTCCGCCGAGCAGGGAGACGTCATCGGGCAGACCGTCCTCGGAGAGGCGTACCTCCTGGGGACCGGCGTGGAACAGGACCATCGTGAGGCGTTCCGCTGGCTTCAGGCCGCCGCCGAACAGGGCGGCGCCATCGCGCAGTCTCATGTCGGCCACGCGTACTACTTCGGCCGCGGCGTACGGCGGGACTATGCGGCAGCGGTCCGCTGGCTCCGGTTCGCCGCGGAGCAGGGCAGCGCCGAGGGGCAGGCCCTTCTCGGGGCCGCGTACTACTTCGGGAATGGCGTTGCGCAGGACTACCGGGAAGCGGTCCGCTGGTCCCGGCCCGCCGCGGAGAAGGGCGACGCCCGTGCGCAGGGTCTCCTCGGGGCGGCGTACCACTATGGGTTCGGGGTGGCGCAGGACTACGGGGAGGCGGCCCACTGGGCGCGGCTCGCGGCGGAACAGGAAAACGCTTTCGGGCAGAGTGTCCTCGGCGAGGCGTACTACTTCGGGCGCGGTGTGGCGCAGGACTACAGGGAAGCGATCCACTGGTCGCGGCTCGCCGCCGAACAGGGAAACGCCGTCGGGCAGGCGCGCGTTGGCGAGGCGTACTACTTCGGGCGCGGGGTCGAGCAGGACTATGGGGAGGCGGTCCGCTGGTCCCGGCTCGCCGCCGGGCAGGGGAACGCCAACGGGCAGGGTCTCCTCGGCGCCGCGTACTACTTCGGGAACGGGGTGGCGCAGGACTACGAGCAGGCGATCCGCTGGTCCCGGTCAGCCGCCGCGCAGGGCGACACCCGCGCGCAGGAGGTTCTCGGGGCGGCGTACATCGTCGGGCACGGTGTCGAGCAGGACGACGTCTCCGCCTACCTGTGGCTGAACCTGGCGGCCACGGCCGGCGAGGAGTCGGCTCGCGCCCTTCGCGACCAGGTCGCCGCACGCCTGACGCCCGAGGAGATCGCGGCGGCGCAGGGGCGGGCGCGCGACCGGAGCCAGTGACACCGGCTTGCCGCCGTTCGATCCCCGGCGGCGGCGCCGGCTGGCATTCGTCGCCTACAGACGGAAGAGCCGGTTGATCTTGACCACCAACCCGCGGCTGCGCAGCCCGTAGGACCGATCCGGACGGAACGGGTCGGCATACCGCTCATCGGTGTAGACGACGAACAGCTCGCTGCCGGGGATGTACTCCCACCGCAGCCTGAAGTTGTTGCTGATGGCGTTGGTGCTCGAGTTGTACTGCACCAGGCCGCTGAAGAACATCCGCGGCGTGAACGTGTAAGTCACGCGGGAGACCATCAGGTCCGCGCGGAACGCGCCGTGTGGCGTGTCGATCCAGTTGACGGAGACCGTCGGCTCGACCGACAACTGCGGCGTCACTTCCATCCGGCCGCGGCTGTAGCTCACCGAGCGGATGGCGCCGTTGAAGTACTCGCCGAGGCGCACCTTGAACTCGCCGCTGAACCGGCGCTGGGTGCCGGCCTCGTACAACAGTTCCACATCGCGGAAGCCATAGCCGCCGACGGGCAGCGTCACGTCCGGTCCGGCCTCGAACGGCTTGACGAGCAGCTCGTAGTTGTCCGCCGCCGACACGCCCAGACGGTCGCTGTTCTCGAACTCGGTCAGGAAGGCCAGTTGCGCCTGGCGCGTCTCGACGTATCCCGTGTCCGCGGTCAGGATGTAGTCGAAGCTGCCCTCCAGGCGGAACTGGCGGACCGCCTCGATGGCGTCCGGCCGCGGGCTGAACCGCGCCGTGGCGTACGAGCGCCGGAAGTTGTCGCGGCGGAGAAAGCCCACCTCGGGCACGAAGTTCTTCTCAACCGCCAGGTGCTCCGCCTGGAACCCGTAACGGTCCGCCGTATAGGCGAACTGGCCCTGGTAGCTCAGATCCTCGCCATCGAGGCCGGGCGTCCGGGTCCTCGCCACATAGGCAAGGAAGTTGACGTTGTCGTGGAACGAGAACGTGGCGTCGGCGCCGTACGCCTGGTTGGATCCGTCGCCCTGCACCGACACGGAGCGGTTGGTGAACAGCGCGCCCACGCTGCTGCGGCGCAGGATGTCGCGCCTGATGCGCATCACCGTGAAGTTCGTCGGCAGGGCGCCGGAGACCTGTTCGTCATCGGTCTGGATGTTCAGGGCGCCGACGTCGAACGCGCCGACCTTGCCCGTGACGCGTCCTCCACCGACTATCGGCACGACGGCGCCGCCCTCGAGGCCGATGCGGCGCGAGTAGAACAACGTCGGGGCGTTGCCGGGGCCCTGGGCGCGGCGATCGCCCCCGCCTATCTGGCGCAGGGCGGTCGCCTGCCGGTTGTTGTCGGCCGCCCCGCGGGCGAAGTTGAAGATGCCCTGGGCTTCGAGAAAGAACTCGCGCTTCTCGGGAAAGAACAGGCTGAAGCGCGTGAGGTTGACCTGCTGCTCGTCGACTTCGACCTGCGCGAAGTCGGTGTTGTAAGTCAGATCCGCGTTCAGGTTTTGCGTCAGGCCGTACTTCACGTCGAGCCCGGCCGCACCCTCGCCCGCGTTCCGGCGCGGAGGCGTGGCCGCCAGGTCCGTGGTCAGGCCGCCTATGCCGTACGGCTTGATCTCGAGTCGACCGCCCTCCGCCGGCACCTCGAGGCCCACCAGCGTGGCCGCCTGCGAGACACGGAAGATGCCGGTGAGGCCCGCGGAGATCGGCAGCGGCGTCAGGAAGGCCACCTCGTTCTTGCGCCGGATGTTGCGCCGCAACTGCACGCCCCAGACCTGCTGCGCCCCGGGCCGATAGCGCAGCGACTTGAACGGGACCTCCATCTCCACCGTCCACCCGCCGTCGAAGCGCCCCGTGCGCACGTCCCACACCGGGTTCCAGTCGCTGTTGGGGTTTCCCTCGTTGCTGATCTCGAAGTCGCCCAGCGCGCCGAGCGGGTTGGTGTAGAAGCTGACGCCGTTGCGCCGGTCATAAAACGTGTCGAAGACCACCCAGAACCCGTCGTTGTCGCGGAGCTGGGTCGTGTCGCGCCGCATCTCGTTGGCCACCCAGTCGGACGGTGGCGCCGAGTCCCAAACGCGCGCGCTGACGAAGATGCTCTCCGCGTCGAACGCGATCCAGGCCTCCGTCCGCTCGGTAGCCGGGGCGCCCTCGTCCGGCATCAACTGAATGAAGTCGCTGATCGCCCGCACGCAGTCGTACAGGGGCTCGTCGAGCAGTCCGTCGAGGCTCAGGCCCTCCGTGAGCCTGATCGCGCGGACGGTCACACGGCCGGGCTCCTCGCGGACGACCACCTCCGGCGGATGGGGCCACGCCGGGCCGCCAGTCTGCTGCCCCGCGCCGCCGCCGCCAGCCGTCCCCGCGACCGTGCTCCCCGGCAGCTCCCGCGGGTCCGGCGTACCGGGCGCCGGACTTGCCGAGGCGGGCGGTGTCCGGCCCTGGGTCAGGTTGTCCGCCGGCTCGCAGCGGGCGCCTGCGGCGGCCGGCCCGCCGGCGAGCACGACGGCCAGCACGGCCAGCGCCAGGCGGGCGCACCACGACCGCCACCTTCGGCCTGGTAGTGAAACTCCGTGTCGCACCGAGACCCTGTCCGCGGTCACCTTGTCGCGCTAGTAGTCCGCGGCGTCGAGCGATACCCGGATGACTTCCTCGTCGTTCCGCACGACAACATGGCGGTTGGCGAAAGCCGGATGAGCCCAGACCACCAGGCGATCGCTCTGCCCGTGACGTGTTCGCGACCGCGTGCCGGGCCGCGACGGGCCGTAGCCGGTACGCGAGGTCGGGTTCAGCAGGTGAGTTCTGTCGAGCTCGACGTAGCCCTCCGGCGTGAAGCGGGCGATGATGAGCTCGCCGTTCTCGTTGTAGACGAAGTAGCGATCCTCGTGTCGCACGAAGTGGGCCGAGCCCCAGCGGTTCCGGGTGGTCAGTCCCTCGGCCTCCCAGATCCGCTCGCCGGTGTCCGCCCTCAGCCCGCGCACGTGGCCGTGGCTGCCGATGCCGTAGACGTAATCGCCCACGATCAGGGGAGTCGTGATGTTCGAGTGCAGTCCGTCCGACTCGGCCACCTCAACGCCGTTCTCCAGGATGCGGTTGGTGCCTTCGTCCTTCCAGAGCAGCGTTGCGGCCGGCCGGTCGGGAGAGAGCCGCATCATCATCGAGCCGGTGTAGAACCCCGAGACCAGCAGGTACGAATCGCTGCGGACGGCGTCGGCAATCGGAGCCTGCCCCCCGGGGAACGGCTCTTCCCAGTACAACGCGCCGGTCTCCGGGTCGAGCGAGGAGAGTCCCCATGGGTGCCAGACGATCAACTGCGGGGCGCCGCCCGCCTCGATGATGGTCAGTTGGCTATAGCCCATTTCCGTGCGCGGCTCCAATGCCTTCCAGAGCTCCTCGCCGGTGTGCTTGTCGAAGGCCATGACCAGCGCGTCCGGCTCTCCGCCGACGACAAAGATGACCCGGTCGTCATCGACCAGCGGCGCAATCGAATTACCCCAGACCGGGATGTACGCGTTGTACTCGGCCACGGTGTCCTTTTCCCAGATCACCGCGCCGGTCGGGGCATCCAGGCAGAAGATGCGCCCCGACGCGCCCGTCACGTAGACGCGATCGCCGTCGACGGTCGGCGTGGCGCGCGGTCCCGTGGCGTAGCTGAACATGAGCATCCGGTAGGTCGTGGCCCACTCGCGGCTCCACAGCACCTCGCCACTCTGTTCGTCGAGGGCCAGGATGCGCTCCGTGCCGTCCATCGTGCGCGGCTCGGTTTCGACATAGTCGAGGACGAACACCCGGCCGTCGGCCACGGCAGGGCCGGCGAAGCCGGCGTTGACCGGCGCTCGCCATTTGACGATGAGTCCGTCGTCCGGAAACTCGGGCAGGATGCCGGTCTCGGTCCAGATCCCGTGTCGCTCGGCGCCGCGCCACTGCGGCCAATCCTCGGCCGACGAGGTCGATCCGGCAACCGCCAAGGCCAGCAGGACCGCAGCGGTGATGCTTGTGAGTCGAACTGCGCCCCCGGACTCCGGGCGCGAAGGGGCAGGCACGCGGGGATTAAACCACACTCGCCGCCGGCTGCCGTTCTCACCGGCCGCCGGGGCCGGCGTCCGGCGCATCCACGCGCACGGTCAGGATGTCCGTGTCGTGGAACTGCTGGTGGCGCACGGAGGACGCGATATGGCGCAGCAGCCGTAGCGACACTTCGCGCTCCATCAGCGCGTCGTCGGGCCGCTCCGCCAGCAGCCCTATGCGGTCCTGGATGTTCTCCTCGCCGGGCGCGGCGACGAACTCGAGAACCGCGGCGTCCACGTCCCTGCGCGCGGACAGGAACAGGCGCCGCCGGTCGCGCTTCTCGCCGCCGTCTTCCTCGCCGACCAGCATCAACAGCGACTCCTCGCTGGCGGCTTCGAGACGATGGACCATCTTCGAGCCCCAACCGCTGTGCGCTGCGAACGCGCCGATGAACCTGCGGACCTTTGGCAGGACGGACATGTCGGCCTCCGTCTCGATCCGATCCACACGCGGCGCGGTCACTTCCAGGAACAGGGTCATCACGATGGCTACGAGGCCACCAGCCGTGATGCCGTTCGCGAGCAGGCCACCCGCGAAACCTGCAATGTACTCGGGAAAGATCATGCCGTATTGACAGCCGACACCGACCCAGAACCCCAGGCCGGCGATCAGTCCCTTGCGGTGATCGATACCTCCCTGGACTACCTCGGACATGCCCCGTACGAAGATCAGGGCCAGCAGGACGAACAGATAGGCCGCATAGACCGGCCCCGGGACCGCCACGACACCCGCTGGACGGCAACGCCGGCCGTGATGGCCTGGATGGTCCCGATGAGAGTCAGGAACACGAAAGCCGGAAGGAGACCCACGAACGCCGGCCCGAACTGAAGATCGATGCCTGGCCACGCACCCTGCGGCAGCCCTATCCAGGAAGCCTGGATCACGCGGTCGAAGTCGTACAGGCCGAAGGGCACGGCGACGACCGAGCCGGAGACCACTCCCAGCAGCGGCGCCCACAGACGCAGCCGGGGGGCCGCCTTGAGCTGGATCACGGTGACGACGAGCACCGTCATCGCCGCGGTCATCGGCGCCGCCAGCGTCGGCACGCCTTCCGGCACATCAGTCACGCGACCGAATACGACGGGCAGCACGGTGACCGGAATCAGCATGTTCACCGTGCCGACGATGGTGGGCGTCAGCAACCGGCGAAACAGCGAAAGCCGTGGAGAGATCGCGAGCGGAACCAGGGACGAGATGATGACCAGGATTGCCAGCAGGCCCGGGCCACCTTCAACAAGCGCCGCAACGCAGATCCCGATGAAGGGGCCGGCCGGACCGATCGTAAGGAGGTACCCCGCGCCGATCCGGCCGATCCGCGTCGCCTGCAATATCGTTGCGGCGCCGCTCAGCACGACCGTGCAGAACACGGCCCAGGACAGGTAGGCGTCGGTTTCTCCTGCGGCCAGGACCAGGATGGTCGGAAACGCGACCAATCCCGTGATGCCGAGCACGACGATCTGGGCGCCGGATCCGAGGACCACGCCGCCAGGCGGACGCTCGTCGGGTTGGTAACGAACGCTGCGCTCCCGCTTGCGGTTCCCGTTATTCACCATGCCATCAAGTCATTCACGGGAATCGGACGTGCCGCCCGCCGTGACGGGAGCGTCTCCGGTGGCTGGCGGCGCCCGTCGTGACACGGATCCGAGAATCCACTATCATGACGAGCGGTTTCCTACACCCTGCCATGTGCGCTCCCACCATCGACACGGCACCATGAAGGACGCTCTCGCAATCGCCCCGTCGCCTGCGTATCTGGTTTCCGGATCGCGACTGGTGGCGTGCGCTTCGGCTCTGTGTGCCCTGCACTGCGCGCTCACGCCGCTCCTGGTTGCGGTGGCGCCCGCGCTCGCGCTCTCCGAAGCCGTCGAGCGAGCTGTTTGGGCAGGGACCGTCGTTCTCGGCGCGGCGATGCTCATGCTGGGTCCGGCCCGCAGCAACGCGGCCGTGGTGTTCACCTTTGGCGGAGGGGCCGCGCTCTGGGCAGCTTCCCTCGCGGGTTGGCTCGAGCCGCTGCCCGAGACCATGACGTCGGCCGCCGGCGGCCTGATCCTCGCCGGCGCGATGGTGCAGAGCGCCCGCGTCTGTCAGTCCGGCGCGTGTGCGGTATGCGCCGACGAGGAGCGCGCGGATCAGGCAAGCTGACGACCGCCGCCCTGCAGACCGCCACGAGTTGATTCTCCTTGTCCGCCGCGCGGCCTGCAGGTGACCGCTTCCGGACTTGTCGCAGTCGCGCCGCACTTGGCTACGGCAGGGCGAAAACGAATAGGTTGTTGCCACTGCTGGGGGTGAGTTCGGGTGTCATCGCGCTCCAGCGTGAGGCGTTGCCGCCGGTACCGGTGCCCGCCACTACGTACTGTCGTCCGTCAACCGCGTAGGTAACGGGAAATCCGCTGACGGGGGAGCCGACGTTGACCTCCCAGAGTATCTCGCCGGTCTCGTCGTCCAGGGCGCGGAACCGGCCGTTGATGTCGCCCACGAAGACGAGGCCCCCGGCCGTCGCCACGAGCGACATCGTCGCCGCGCGCTGCTCCCAGGTCCATGCCGTCACACCGGTCTCCGCCGAGATGGCCCAGACCGAGCCGAGCTGATCCGTGCCCGGCGCCAACTGGTTTCGCATGCTCAGGCTGTAGAGCGAGCGGCCGCCGTCGTCGAGCGGGGCCATCCGCGCGCACGCGTTCCGGAGCGGCATGTACATCAGGTTCGTGCGCGGGCTGTAGGCGCCGGCCTCCCAGTCCTTGCCCCCCATCGCGGTGGGGCAGGTCAGGAGCTCCTGGCCGAAAGAACCGAAGACCAGCTCGGGGTTCTCGGAGACCGCGCCGGTCGCCCCGTCGATGTCGCTGATCACGTTCTGCGCCACGGTGGGCGTCGCCCAGAGGAACTCGCCGGTCGCGCGGTCCAGCGTGTAGACGACGCCCGTCTTGCCGGGGATGCCGGTCATCACCCGGCGCTCCTCGCCCGGTTGCAGGCGCGGGTTGATCCAGGCCACCGCGCCGGGGTCCGGACGCACCGCCGTGTCGACCAGCAGGCGTTCGAACGGATGGTCGAGATCCCAATGGTCGTTCAGGTGCTGGTAGTACCAGGCGATTTCCCCGGTGTCGGCGTCGAGCGCGAGGGTGGAGTTGTGGTAGAGGTGGCGGTTGTCCGCACCGCCGATCAGGAACTTCGGGGCCGGCGACGTCACCGACGTGCCTATATAGAGCAGGTTCAGCTCGGGGTCGAAGCTCGGCGCCATCCACGTTCCGACATGGCGCCGCTCCGCGTCGGGCACGCCGCCCCAGGTCTCGTCGCCCGGCTCGCCGGGGCGCGGGGTGGTGCGGCGGCGCCACAGCTCCTCGCCCGTCAGCGCATCGTGCGCGGTGATGACGCAGGCGTCGGGGCCCGCGACGGGCATGCAGCTTCGGCCGGAAATCACCTTGCCGTTCGCGATGATCGGCCCCGTGCTCTGGTTGGCCGGGTGGGTCCGGTAGTCGAGCACCTGCGTCTCCCAGACCAACTCGCCGGTCTTCGCATCGAGGGCGAAGACGTACTCGTCGACGCTCGTGTCGATGATCAGTTCGTCGTAGATCGCCAGGTTCCGGTTCGTCGTGCAGACGCCCGGCATGATGCGCTCGCAGGCGTCGTCCGGCAGCGGCCGCTGGTACTCCCAGATCAGGTCGCCGGTCGCCGCGTCCAACGCCTGGATGACGTCGCTCGGGTTCGGCATGTACATCACGCCGTCGTAGATCAGCGGGGTGCCCTGCTGACGGCCCCCGGCGCGGAGCGCGCGGGACCAGACCAGGCGCAGCTCGCCCACGTTGCCGCGGTCGATCTGGTCGAGCGGGCTGTAGCCCCAGCCATCGAGCGTCCGGCGCCACATCAGCCAGTCGCCGGGCGCGGGGTCCTGCAGCGTCGCGTCCGTGACGGGGACGAAGTCGGCGGCCGGCGCCTGTGCGTGACCGGCGGGTGACGCCAGCACTGCTGTCCCCAGCAGCAGAAAGCAGAGCCGCATGGCTGTGGTTGCGCGCGCATAGCGGTGCATGAGGAGCTCCTTGGCTCTGGCAGCCCGAGGCGAACCTGGTGGGCCGCTGACCCCGATTCTACTCGCGCGGCGGACACAGGGGCGCGGTGCCCCGATCACGCCAAACGGATCGACCCCAGGTAGCGCGCGATTGAGGCGTCTGCACTCAGGAGCAGGATGCCCTCGACCTGGGCCTGGGCGAACGAGGTCGCCGCCTCATACACCTTGACAATCTACAATTGCCGTCCTATTGTCGATAGTCAAGGTATCCGATGGGCAAGCCGACCGACCTGGTGCAGGGCACGCTGGACCTCCTGATTCTCCGGACCATCGAGTACGAGCCGAAGCATGGCTGGGCGATCGCCAGGCGCATCCGGGAGATTTCGAACGACGTGCTCAAGGTGCGGCAGGGCTCGCTCTATCCCGCGCTCTACCGCCTCGAGAAGGAAGGGTGGATAGCCGGCCACTGGGCCGCGACGGATACCGGCCGGGAGGCCAAGTTCTACTCGCTGACCCGTACCGGCCGCGCGCACCTGCAACGGGAGGTGGCCGCGTGGGAGCGGCTCTCCGGGGCGATCAATCTGGTCATTCAGCAGGCATGACGAGCAGGCCCCGGTGGCTGCGCGCGATCCCGTGGTTGCACCGCGACCGCGTCGACCGGGACCTCTCGCGCGAGCTCGCCCTGCACCTGGAGCTCGAGACACGCCAGAACGTGGAGCAGGGCATGACGCCGGAGGACGCGGCGCGCGCCGCCCGCGTGACCCTCGGCAACGTGCCGCTGATCCGCGAAGAAGCCCGGTCGGTCTGGGGATGGCGCTGGCTCGACGCCTCCGCCCAGAGCTTCACGCACATGCTCCGGTCATTTCGCCGCACGCCCGGGTTCAGCCTGGTGGCAATCGGCGTGCTGGCCCTCGGAATCGGGCTCAACACGGCCATCTTCAGCGTCGTGTACGGCGTCCTCATGCGGCCCCTGCCGTATCCCGACCCGGACTCCATCGTCGTGATCCACATGCGCGATCCCCAAACCGGGAATCGCACCTCCGGATTCTCGTGGCTCGACCTCGGCGACTGGATCGCGCGGTCACGCTCGTTCGACGCGTTGGCCCTGAGCCAGGGGGCTCTCGCCGCCCTGGATGGCGGCGCGGGCTACGAACCGTTCGACGGCTGGACGGTTTCGGGTGCGTTCTTCGAAGTCTTCGGCAACCCGCTGCTCATGGGGCGAGGGCCGGCCGATCCGCTGGCGCCCGAGGCGGTCATCTCGCACCGGCTGTGGCAGGAACGCTTCGGTGGGGATCCGGTGGCGCTGGGCCGCCCGATCACCCTGAACGGCGATGGCTACACGGTTGTGGGCGTGGCGCGTCCGGACTTCCGCGTCCCGAGCGCCGCCCCGGCATCGCTCGTCGCGGCCGGTTCGGCGCTGGCCGCACCGGACGTCTGGTTTCCGGTCCAGCCTTCCGAGAATCGGCGGAGCCGCTCGATGCACCTGGTGGGACGCCTGAAGCCGGGAGTCACGCTCGCCCAGTCCCGGGAAGACGCCGTCGCCGTCGCCCGCGCCATCGCGGCCGAGCACACGCCGAACCGCGCCGCCGAGCCGGTCGTCATGTCGCTGCCGGAGCATGTGAGCGGCACGTTGCGCGGCCCGATGCTGGTTCTCTTCGGCGCGGTCGCCCTCGTGCTGCTGGTCGCCTGCGCCAACGTGACCGCGCTGTTGCTGGCGCGCCAGACGTCCCGGACGCAGGAGCTGCTGCTCCGCCGGGCGATCGGCGCGTCAGGGATCCGGCTCGGCGTCGAGTCGGTCGCCGGCGTGCTGTGGCTCGCGGGCGCCGCGTGCCTGATCGGCGTCGCGCTCGCGCACGCGAGCGTCTGGCTCGTCCGGGCCACCGGCGCCTTGGGCGCGCTGCCGGAATCCGCCGTGCGTGTGGACGCGCCGATCCTGGCTTTCGCGCTCGCGATCTCGGTCGGCGCCGCGCTCTTCGCCGGCCTGCTCACCGCGGCGCCGATCCTGCTTTCCGACGTCGCGCCACCGGGCGGAATGGCGGCGTCCGGCCGGTCCGAGGGGCGTTCCACCCGCCGGCTGCGGGTCGCCGTGATGACGGCGCAGATCGCCGTCTCGGTCGTGCTGCTCGTCGGCGCGCTCCTGCTGGCGAGAAGTTTCGTCCGGCTGATCGGGACGGATCTCGGCGTGACGACGGGCCGTGTCCTGTCGGTGCAGATCAACCTCGCGATGGGGCGGACGCTGGAAGGGGTCGAGCGGGCGGCGTTGACGGAACGGGTCGTCGATCGCGTGGCCGCGCTCCCCGGCGTGGAAGCGGTGGGCGCGGCGAACGGCCTGCCGCCCGACCAGACGCGCATGTCGTTCTACTTCGAAGACGAGGCCGCGACGCTCGGCGCGCCCCGCGAGCACCGCCTGACCCTCCTGAATCCGACCCCGGGCTACTTCGAGGCGCTCGGCATCCCGTTGTTGCGCGGACGGCGGTTCTCGATGCGCGACACGGCGGAGTCACCGCCGGTCGTCATCCTCTCCGAAAGCGGCGCGCGCCGCCTGTTCGGCACGACCGATGTTGTCGGGGAGGTGCTTCCGACGACGTCCGACCGCAAGCCGGCCGTCGTCGGCGTGGTCGGCGACGTGCGGTACGGGGGCGTCGCGGCGCCGCCGCCGGACGCCATCTACCAGCCGTTCGCCCACTTTCCGTTTCAGCACATGAACCTCGTGGTGCGCGCCGCCGGCAATCCGCTCGATCTCGCGCCCGGCGTGCGTGCGGCCGTTCACGAGGTGGATCGCGAGATCACCGTCGATTCGGCGCGCCTGCTCGACGAGCTGGTAGCCGACTCCGTGGCGACCCCGCGCTTCCGCGCGCTGCTCCTCGGCAGCCTCGCTTCGCTGGCCCTCGGTCTCGCGTCGTTCGGACTCGCCGGGGTCGTTGCCTACTCGGTGGCGCGGCGAACACCGGAGATCGCCATTCGCATGGCGCTCGGCGCCCGCGCGCCCGCCGTGCTCGCCCTGGTGATGCGGGAGGGGTTCCTGCTCGCCGTTGGCGGCGTGGCGCTCGGCCTCGCCGGCGCCTACGCGCTCACCCGCACGCTCGCGAGCTTCCTCTACGGCGTCACGCCAACCGATGGCGTCTCGTTCCTGGCCGCGGCCGCCTGCCTGCTTCTCGTGGCGCTGGCGGCCAGCTATGTGCCCGCACGGAGGGCGACCCGCGTCGATCCGATGATGGCCTTGAGGGCGGAATAGCACGGTCGGCCCGGCCCGCCCGGAGCTTCCCCTTGTTTACCGAGAGGAAAGGTGCTACGCTGGTTTTAACTCGGTAACCGAGAGGGTAGCGGAAATGACCAAGCCGTCGAACCTGGTGCAAGGGACGCTGGATCTGCTCATCCTGAAGATCCTGGCCCTCGAGCCGATGAGCGGATGGGCCATCAGCCAGCGGCTCAAGCAGGTATCGCGGGATGCGTTGCGGGTAAGCGACGGCTCGCTCTATCCGGCGCTGCACAAGCTGGAGCAGAAGGGCTGGATCACGTCGGACTGGCAGAACACCGAGAACAACCGGCGCGCGAAGATCTACGCGCTGGCGCCGGCCGGACGCCTGTATCTGCGGCAGGAGACCGCCAACTGGGAGCGGCTCTCGGAAGCCATCACGCGTGTGGTGCGCCTGAACGAGGCGTGAACGATGTACTTCCGCCGGTGGTTATCCGCGTGGCGTGTTCGGGTGCGGGCGCTGCTCGACCGGGACGGAGCGGACCGCGAGCTGGACGCTGAACTCCAGCATCATGTAGCCCTGGACGTCGAGTTGCGCCGGGCGCAGGGCACACCGCCCCCTGAAGCGCGCCGACAGGCGCTGGCGGCGTTGGGTGGTCTCACGTCGACCCGGGAACGCGTGCGGGCGTCTCGCTTCGGCGCGTCTCTTGCGGAGGGGTTGCGGGACGTCCTGTATGGCATGCGGCTACTGCGCCGGAATCCCGGGTTCGCGGCGGCGGCGGTCTTTACCCTTGCGTTTGCGATCGGCGCAACGACGACGGTCTTTTCGGTAGTGGACGCTGTGCTATTGCAGCCGCCGCCCTTCCCGAATCCCGAACGCCTCGTAACGCTTTGGCAAACGGATCCCGAGAACGAAAACCGCCCTGCCAACGTGGCGCCGGCGAACTTCCTCGACTGGCGAGAGCAGGCCGGGAGCTTCGAGCATGTGGCCGCCATCGAGCCCTGGTCGTTCGATTTCTTCAATGCCGGTCAACCCGAAGAGTTGTACGCGTCGGCCGTAACCGAAGGCTTCTTCGAGGCTCTCGAGGTTCGAGCGGCGCATGGCAGGACGTTCCTTCCGGATGAATACCGAACTGGCGGCAGGGCTGTAGTCCTGACGGATGGACTCTGGCAGCGTCGCTTCGGCGGCGATCCGGAGATCGTCGGTCGGCCGCTGGTGTTGAATGATGAGCCGCACATCGTCGTTGGCGTGCTCGCTCCGGACTTCGAGCTTGGCCTCGAACCGGGTCTTACCGTCCGCGATCTCTTTGCGCCCAAGGCGATTGCGGAATGGGAGAACAGCCGGCGCGGTACTGGCTGGTGGCACGTTGTCGGCCGGATCCGTGCGGATGTCACGTTTGCCGAGGCACAGGCCGAGATGGATGCCATTGCGGGACGGTTGGCGTTCGACCATCCCCGCACCAACACGCGCGTCGGCGCGCAGGTCATCCCGTTGCAGGCACGGCAGGTGGAAGCGGTGCAGCCGACACTGCTGCTGCTCTGGGCCGCCGTTGTTTTCGTGCTGCTGATTGCCTCCGTCAACGTGGCCAACCTGATGCTGGCCCGATCGGGGCTGCGTGACCGGGAGTTCGCGATTCGGGCGGCGGTGGGTGGCGGGCGCGGCCGCCTGGTGCGGCAACTGCTGACCGAGAGCGTGGTGATCGCGGCGCTGGGTGGTATCGGTGGAGTCGTGTTGACCATCTACGCGCTGGATGTGGTCGTCGCCCTCCTGCCGGCCGACGTTCCCCGCATGGCGCAGATCGCCGTGAACGGGCGTGTCCTCGGGTTTGCCTCCGGACTGGTTCTCGCGACGGCGCTGGTGTTCGGACTCGCGCCGGCGCGTCAGACGTCCCGCCAGTCCGCCAGTCCCCTTCGGACGCATCGCGTCGGCGCGACGGTGGAGCAGCAGCGCGTGCGCCGCCTGCTGGTGGCGGCGGAAGTCGCGCTCGCGCTAGTGTTGCTGGTCGGGGCCGGCCTGCTTCTGCAGAGTTTCGCGCGGCTGGTGAATGTCGATCTGGGTTTCGTGCCGGAAGACACGGTCGCCTTGCAGGTCTTCCTGGACGCTGACAGCGAGAGCACGGCGCGGGTGAACTTCTTCCGTGAAACCGTGCACGACATTCGCGCCCTGCCGGGGGTGATGGCGGCCGGCGCCGTTTCGGCGTTTCCCCTCGCCATGGCCGATCTGACGGTCGAGACCCCGTTGACGATTCACGACCGTCCGACGCCTCCACCGGGCGAAGAGCTCTCTGCGGCCATCTCCCTGGCGACCCCCGGCTACCTCGATGCGATGCGGCTCCCTCTTCGCAGCGGACGGTGGTTCGAGGAACGTGACGATGCCACGCGGCCACCGGTCGCCGTCATCAACGAGACGCTGGCGAGGCGGCACTGGCCGGAGGCCGACCCGCTGGCGCGCCGGATAACGGTCCAGGTTTCCGGACGGGCGTTCGAGGCCGAGGTTATCGGAGTCGTCGGCGAGACACGGCCAGGAGGCTTCGAGAGTTCTCCGCGCCCGGAGGTCTTCGTGCCGCATGCGCAGGGTGGGGAAGGAGGGATGACCTACGACGGCGGGATGACCTATGTCGTGCGGACTGCCGGTGAACCCGCCTCCAGGATCGCGTCGATTCAGGACGTCATCTGGACTGCCAATCCACTGCAGACCATCTACAGCGTCTCCACGGTGAGCCAGCTCCTGTCGGACACGTTGGCGGCCCGGCGATTCACCACGACGCTGCTGGCCCTGTTCGGTCTGGCGGCTCTAATCCTGGCCGGTGTCGGTATCTACGGCGTGGTTGCCGTCGCCACCGCGCAACGGACGCGCGAGATCGGTTTGCGGCTGGCGCTGGGCGCGCAGCCGCCGGACGTGCTCCGGATGGTTGTGGGAGGCGCCGTCGGCCTCGCGGGAGCGGGCGTTGGCGCCGGCCTGATCGCGGCGCTCGTCGTCTCGCGCGCGTTGGGCTCACTGCTCTTCGATGTCACGCCTTCGGATCCGGCGACGCTGGCTGGCGTGTCGTTGCTGCTGCTCCTCGTTGCCGCGGGGGCCGCCTATGTGCCGGCGCGGCGCGCGGCCGGCGTGGATCCCCTCGTCGCCCTCCGCGTGGAATAGTGACCATGGATATCGCCCGACCTGATCTGGCCCGGAAGCGAAGATTCCGTCACGGCCTCTACACGGTGTCCGGGCTGGTGGTGGTGGCCTTGATTACGGTTGGCGTGTCGCGCCTGGAACCCGCCGCTCCCCGCGTCGACGCGGACACGGTCTTCATCGACACCGTGCAGCGCGGCCCGATGGTCCGCGAGGTGCGCGGCACCGGAACCCTGGTGCCGGAAACCATCCGTTGGATCCCGGCGGTGACCGACGGGACGGTCGAGCGCATCGTGATCCGTCCCGGCGCGACGATCGAGCCGGACACGGTGATCCTGGAGCTGAGCAACCCGGTGCTGGAGCAGTCGGCGCTCGAAGCGCAACTGAACCTGGACGCGGCCGAGGCGCGTTTCACGACCCGCCGGGTGGAGGTGGAGCGGGCGCTGCTGGAGCAGCGTTCGGCCCTGGCCTCGACCGAGGCGCAACTGGTCTCGGCGCGGCTGCAGGCGGAGGCGGACCGGGAGCTGGCGAAGCAGGGGCTGGTGTCGACGATTCAGCTCCGGCAGTCCGAGGCGGCGGAGCAGGAGTTCGACACGCGGCTGGAGCTGGAGCGGGAACGGCTGCAGATGGCGACCGAGACGGTGGACGATCAACTGGCGGTGGAGCAGGCGGAGGTGGACCGCCTGCGGACGCTGCACGAGCTGCGGCTGCAGGAGGTGCGCGCGCTGCGGGTGCGGGCGGGCATGCACGGTGTGCTGCAGCAGGTTCCGCTGGACGAGGGTCAGCGGGTGACGACGGGCACGAACCTGGCGCGGGTGGGCGACCCGACGGTGCTGAAGGCGGAGCTTCGGATCGCGGAGACGCAGGCGAAGGACGTGCAGATTGGCCAGCGGGCGTCGGTGGACACGCGGAACGGGGTGATACCGGGGCACGTAACCCGTATTGACCCGGCGGTGGAGAACGGGACGGTGACGGTGGACGTGGCGCTGGACGGCGAGTTGCCGCGGGGGGCGCGTCCGGACCTGACGGTGGACGGGACGATCGAACTGGAGCGGCTGGAGGACGTGGTCTTCGTGGGCCGTCCGGTGTTCGGTCAGGAGGAGAGCGTGGTGAGCCTGTTCCGGGTGGGGGGCGACGACGTCCATGCCGTCCGGACGCCGGTGACGCTGGGGCGGGCGTCGGTCAGCGCGATCGAAGTGCGCGACGGGTTGCAACCCGGGGACCGCGTCGTGCTGTCGGACATGTCGGCCTGGGATCAGTTCGACCGCGTACGGATTGAATGACGATGACTGAGAACAACCAACAACCGCTGATTCGTCTCGACGGGGTCTCGAAGGTCTTCTACACGGACGAGGTGGAGACGCACGCGCTCGACGGGGTGACGCTGGACATTCACCCGGGCGAGTACGTGGCGGTCTCGGGTCCGTCGGGGTGCGGGAAGTCGACGCTGCTGTCGATCCTGGGCCTGCTCGACACGCCGACGGCGGGCGCCTACATGCTGAACGGGCGCGGGGTGTCGCAACTGAGCCAGGCGGAGCGGGCGCGGACGCGGAACCGGGAGATCGGATTCATCTTCCAGAGCTTCAACCTGATTGGCGACCTGACGGTGTACGAGAACGTGGAGCTGCCGCTGACGTATCGGGGGATGGCTCCGGCGGAGCGCCGGGAGCGGGTGACGGCGGCGCTGGAGAAGGTGGAGATGGCGCACCGGGCGAAGCATCTTCCGAGCCAGTTGTCGGGAGGGCAGCAGCAGCGGGTGGCGGTGGCGCGGGCGGTGGCGGGCCAGCCGTCGATTCTGCTGGCGGACGAGCCGACGGGCAACCTGGACTCGAAGAACGGCGAGGCGGTGATGGAGTTGCTGCAGACGCTCCACGACGAGGGCTCGACCATCTGCATGGTGACGCACGACCCGCGCTATGCGAACCACGCGCGGCGCGAGATCCACCTCTTCGACGGCAAGCTGGCCGATTCGGAATAGCGCGCCCGCCACGGCGCGCGGGCTCCTGCGGGCGCGGCTGATAGACTGAGGCCATAGCACCTTGGGTTGCGCCGCGATCACATGCCGACGACGGGCTTTCTCGGGACGCGCGCGGATGTCCTGATCGACCTCGCGCTCGTCGTCTTCGTGGCGGCGCCGTTCCTGATGACGTATGCGCTGCGGCTTGCGGCGCGCCACCGCTACAAGGACCATCGCAATCTGCAGGCCAGCCTGCTCGCGGGCGCGATCGTTGCTGTTGTCCTCCTCGAAGTGAGCATCCGCTACGGCCCGGCGGCGGCGGCCTTCCGGGAGAGCGCGTACTACGGCACGTCGCTGGTGCGATGGCTCTTCCTCGTGCATCTGGCCGTAGCGATACCGTGCTTCGTGTGCTGGTGTGTCCTCGTGGGCGTGTCGTGGCGCCGCTTCCGGGCCATCCTGCCCGGCTCGTTCAGCCGGTCACACCGCTGGTGGGGACAGGTGACGTACGTGGGGCTGTGGCTCACCTGCGCTACCGGCGTCGCCTTGTACGTCCTCAGCTTCGCACTCTAGGTGGCCGGACGTTTTCTGAAGTAGTGGGCCGCCCAAAGCGGCAGGGGGCCGGTGGTAGACTGAGCGCATCATGCGACTAGCTTCCCGAGTGCTCATCATCGTCGGATGCCTGCTGCTGATCCCGCTGAGCGCCGTCCTTACCGCTGCCGCGAAACAACGCTTCGCGGATGGCCCGAACCGGATCTTCTCGGGCGGCCCGCTCGTGTCGGGCGAGCTGCACACCGGTCCGGAACCCGACTGGAGCTTCGTCAGCGACATCCCGACCATCGAGCTGCAATTGCTGGACCCGCCGCGGTCCCGGCTCATCTGGACGGCGGAGCACGACGGTAAGCTCTACGTCTGGTCCGGCTACATGGGCACGACGGTCGGCCAGTTGTGGAAGCGCTGGCCGATCCAGGCGGAGCGGGATGGGCGCGCCGTGCTTCGCATCGACGGCAAACGCTACGAGCGGCAGCTCGTACGCATCCAGTCGGGCGACATTCTCGACGGCATTGCCGGCGCCATCCGGGACAAGTACCCGTCGCAGACCACCCGGGCCGCGATAGAAGCCGGCGACGCCTGGCTGTTCGAAGCCGCGCCGCGATAGGAGCCCAGCGTGAAGTCACAGCCGGACCCGATGACGTACTTCTACTGGTCCATTGCGGCGGCGGTAGTCGTCACCATCCTCGCGGTTCTGTTCGTGCCTGGCGTGGACGACTTCGTGGAACGCACGTTCCAGGGCTACGTCGGCCGCGCCGCGCGCTAGCAGCCCGGTCCCTTCGGAACTCCTGAGACGTTGCCGGGGGCAGGCGTGCGCCACTTCCTTCTACACCCCTACTTTGCGGTGAAACCGTTGGGTTCGCGTGATGTGATGATGTGATGCTATGATGTTCTAATGCGAACCACGGTCACTATCGATGACGACGTGCTGGCCGTAGCGCGAGCTCTCGCGGTGCGCCACGAGATCAGCCTGGGGAGCGCATTGTCGGAGCTTGCGCGGCGCGGCTTCAGACGTACGCCCACGGTTGAGGATGACGGCCTTCCGGTTTTTCGTGTTGCAGCCGACGCTCCTGCGATTACGAGTGAAGACGTTCAGAAGGCTCTGAGCGACTGGCCATGATCCGGTTGCTCGACGTCAACGTACTGATCGCCCTCGCCTGGCCCAACCATGTGCACCACGCATCAGTGAGGTCGTGGTTTGCAAGGGCACGCGTGGCCGGTTGGGCCACCTGCCCGGTGACGGAGGCGGGATTCGTGCGGGTGTCGTGTAATCCATCAGCCGTCAAGCAATCCGTGACACCGTCAGAGGCCATTGCCCTTCTGAGCAGCCTCCGGCAGATCGAGTCGCACACGTATTGGGCGATGGACCGCTCCATCACCGCACTGCCACCGGCGATTCTCGCGCGCATTCAGGGATACCGGCAGATCACTGACGCCATGCTGCTTGCTCTCGCGTTGCAATACGGCGGGCAGCTCGCCACACTCGACGCGGGACTCGCTGACCTTCTTGCGAAGGAGGAGCGCCGATCGATTTGCACGATCCCGGTGTGATTGCGATGCGCCCGGACCGGGTTGAGCCGTTCAGAACCTGACCCGTACGCCGAACGACGGAATCAGCGGGAAGCCGGCCGTAGGGCTCTCGACGACGCGTGGCAGCGGGCCGTCGGGATCGTGCGCCAGGCTGGTTTCCACCTCTACCGGGTTGTCGCGGTTGAGCAGGTTAATCACCTCGATATACCAGGACCAGCGGCCGGACGGCCCGCCCGGCTGGTTGGCGATGCGCAGGTCGACGCGCGCGTAGTGGGGCAGGCGTCCCCGCTGCAGCGCCTCGAGGCCCCCGAGGTCGACGGTGTAGACCCGTGCGCCGGCGGCGTCCCGGGCGGGCACGAGCCTTCCCCGCGCATCCTCTTCCGACGCCACGCGCAGCCCGATGGCGGGCGTGTAGGGGAAGCCGGTCGACACCTGCGTGGTGGCCGCAACGCTCCAGCCCCGGCCGATCCGGATGCGCCCGACGGCGTTGAACGCGTGCCGGCGGTCGTACTCGAACGGGTAGCGCAGGCCGTACGTATCGCGGTCGGCGCGGCCCCAGGCGTAGGAGAGCCAGCCCGCAATCCGGGAGGCCGGGTTGCTGCGCACCAGGTAGGCGTCGACGCCGTAGGCCGTGCCGCGGCCGCCGTTCACGGGTGTGCTGGTGATCTGCGCCTCTGACGGGACGCTCGCCTGCAGGTCGGCGGGAAAGTCGTAGCGCGCGACGCGCGCCAGCCGTTCAGCCTCCGGTTCGAGACGGCCGACGATCAGGTCGTCGAACGTCTTGTAGTAGCCCTCCACGCGGAACAGCGTGTCGGAGCCCAGGTCCTGCTCGAAGCCGGTCACCAGATGCGTCGACCGCTCGTGGCGCAGGTGGCTGACCACGGCGGGGGAGAGGTCGAAGAAGTAGTCCGACTGGATGAGCTTCTCGTAGCCCGGGCTCTGCGCGTAGAGGCCGCCCGCGACGCGCAGCCGGCTCGACCCGGGGAGCAGCACCGTGGCGGCGAACCGCGGCGACAGGATCGCATCGCCGTTGACCGTGCTCCAGCCCAGCCGAAGGCCCGGTTCCACCGACAGCCACGGCGTCACCGTGTAGCGGTCCTGGACCCACGCGCCGCCGCGCGTGCCTGCGAGCGCGGAATCCAGATCGTCGGGAAGGCCAGTGCCCCCGCGTGCGCTGGACGGGTTGGCGACCGCCTCGTTCCGGTCGCCAGTGATGGAGAGGAGGGCCGCCGACTCGAGTCGATGCAGCTCGATCCCGGTGTCGATGGTGTGCGAGGCCGAGGCGGAAAACGCGAACTCCTGGCGCACCGACAGGTCGCGCACCGACAGGTCACGGTCGAAGATGACGCTGGTCGACCCCGCCGCGCTCTCGTCGTCGGGCGCGTTGGAGCGTCGCGACGAGGACTCGAACGTCGCGTCGACGCCCAGAATGTCCGTGTTGCGGTACCACGACACGATGGTGCGCGACGTGGCGCGGCCGCCGAGCACCGCGTCGAACCGCAGCGAACCGAGGTCGTTGCCCGCCTCCGAGACGAGCTCCCCGGTGTCGCCCGACGTTTCGTCGTCCTCGGGATCGAATCGGAAATTGGCGTTCTCGCGGCTCGTGAGGCCGAACAGCGACAGCCGGTGCCCCGGACCGAACGTCCAGTTGGCCTGGAGCTGCACGTCGGCGAAGGCCGGCAGGCTCTGGTCGGTGACGAGGCCGGCGACCAGGTCGTAATAGGTCCGCCGCCCCGTCAGCAGCCACGATCCGTCGCCAGGCGCGGCCCCTTCGAACACGACGTTCGCGTCGGTGACGCTGGCCGACGACGAACCTCCGAAGTCGCGCTCGCCGGGCCGGTTGTCGACGATGAGGAGCGACGACAGGCGGTCGCCGTACGCCGCCCCGAAGCCGCCCGCGGTCAGTTCGAACCGCTCGACCGTCTCCGGATTGAAGGCGCTGACCAGCCCGAACAGCCGGTAGGGATTGTGGATCTCCACGCCGTCCATCACCGTGAGGTTCTGGTCCGGCGTGCCGCCGCGCACCGCGAGCCGGCTGCCGAAGTCGCCGGTCGACGCCACGCCCGGCAGCGTATCCAGCGTGCGGAAGATGTTGTCGAAGGCGCCGGCGACCTCAAGGACCTCCTCCGCCTCGATGGGGGTGGCCGACGGCCGCTCCGGCGCGGCGAGCGGTTCGGACACCACCTGCACGGTCTCCGCGAACGTGTTGCTGAACAGCAGGATCTCCAGCTCCCCGCCCGCTACGGCGATGGCCGGTTCGAGGGCGACGGTGGTTTCCAGGTAGCCGTCGGCCGCGACCCGCAGTTGGCGGTCGTCCGGGGCGAGTGTCACCGTGAAGCGCCCGTCGGCGTCGCTGGCGGCCGTCTCGGCGCCGCTCGCCACGGTGGCGGCGGCGACGGGCGACATCGTTGCGCCGTCAAGGACGACTCCGGTGACGACCGGCGGCCCCTGTTCGTTCGCCGCGCCGGCGGTGCTCGTCTGCGGCACCGGCTTCGTCCGCGCGGCCGTTCCCGCGCCCTGGGCAAGAGCCAGCGCCGGCATCAGGGTCAGCATCAGCACGGCCGCCGGCAGGGCGCCGGGACGATGCGCCCTCACGGGGCCACTCGACGTCCGGAGGGCAGAATTGTCGGTGCTTTGGCGGATGGGGTCAGCGGGCATAGCCCGTCCGTCGTCAGTCGAAGGCGAGTTCGACGCGGCCGATTCCCGGGAACTCCGCCAGCAGCCGTTCGCCCGGCTGGGCCGGGTAGATCTGGTCGGTGGTGACCCCCGTGGTCACGAAGTCGCCGCGCGAGAGGGCGAGCCCGTAGCGCGGCAACTCGTTCGCCAGCCAGGCCACGACTTCAAGCGGATGGCCGAGGACGTTTCCGCCCGACCCGGTGAGCCGTTCCTCGCCGTCGACCAGAAGCCGCGTCGGCTGCGCGGCCAGGTCGAGGCCGCGCCAGTCGTCCAGGGGCGCGCCGTGGATCCAGGCGCTGTGGATGGCGATGTCCGCCGCGAACGACTCGGGCGTGAACCGGTCGAGGCCCGCGAAGTGATGCTCGACCAGCTCGATGGCCGGATACAACGCCCCGACGTACTCGGCGACGGACCGGCGATCGTGGCCCCCTTCGACGGCCGGCACGTCCGCCGCCATCCGGAAGGCGATCTCGACCTCGATCAACCGGATGACGTAGTCGTCGGCTTTCAACGTGATGCCGGACTCGTGCAGGCGGGCCGTGAACAGGCGACCGAACACCGGATAGGGCACCCCCAGCATCCGCTGGGCGGCCGGGTTCGTCAGCGCGACCTTGTAGCCCGCCGTCGTGCCGCCCCAGTGTTCGCACAGCGCGTCGACCAGCAGCGCCTGGGCCTGGTAGGCCGACGCGAGATCGGGTGGCGCGAACTCCGCCGGCAACGCGTCGACGCGTTCGCGCCGCGTGCGCAGGTCGTAGAGGAAGCGGGCAGTTTCCCTATTGCTCATGGGTATCAAGCTCCCGTCAGCGTCAAGCATCTCACCCAGTAGGTCGTCGTCGAGGTGCATGGGCTCCAATACCCGGCCTGCGGAGGCCGGTTTCAGATTCGCCAGCGTCGTGGAACGACCTACCGGCGCTGCCTGGTACTCGTCCATGACGCTCCGGCTCCAATGTACAACGTGCTGCTCCGTCGATCTCGTCGCGGCTCGGTGATCACACGTGGTTCAGGAGCGCCAGTTCCTTCGGGTGCGGGTGCAGGTAGGTCTGGCCCAGCAGGTACTCCACATCGAGTCGCCGCGCGTGATGCCGGACGAGGGTGAGCGGCACGATGCGGGGCACGAGGCCGCGCCGGTAGTCCTCGAGCACCCCCAGCAGTTCGTCGCGCGAGCCGGTGTCGAGTCGCCGCTTGAAATGCCCGATGGCGTGCATCAGGGCGTTGGTGTGACGCGCCCGCGTCGCCCGGACCCGCATGGCGGACATGAACTCGTCCTCGTAGCGGCGGCTCAGCTCGGGCCGCGGTATGGCCTTGGCCTCGGCCACCAGCCGCCCCAGCTCGCGGTGCCGGACGGTGGAGTGCGCCATCAGGGCCAGCTTCTCCGTGGTGTGCCAGCGCACGAGGGCGCCGACATTCCAGCGGGCGGAGAAGAGCGCTCGCAGGCGCCGGTAGGCGAAGACGCGCTCGAAGAAGTTCTCGCGCAGCACCGGATCCTGCAGACGGCCCTCCTCCTCGACCGGGAGGTTCGGGTACTGCCGCAGCAGCTCGGCCGCGAACATCCCGCGGCCGTTCCGCTCCGACGTCCGGCTGTCGTCGGCGCTCCAGACCTTCACCCGCTCCATGCCGCAGCTCGGTGAGTCCTTCTTCAGGATGTAGCCGCTCAGGTTCTCCTTCGCGAGGGAGCGGACCCGGCTGCGGGCAAACCGGTTCATCCGGCCCGTCAAGCGGATGCCGCTGCGGCTGACCAGCCGCACGCCGTCGGTCTGGCTGGCATCACGCACCAGGCGGATCGGCTCGCGGGGCGTTCCCAGGCCCAGTTCCACCTCCGGGCAGATCGGAACCCACTCGACCAGGCGGCCGAGCGTTTCTACCAGGAACGCGTCGCGCTTGTGCCCGCCGTCGTGCCGGACGTTCTCGCCGAGGAGGCAGGTGGAAATGCCGATCCGAACCGGCGTGTCCGTGTCGCTCATCGCCCCTGATCCCTAGCGTAGCAACAAGCGGACATAGGCCGTTGCTGTAGGGCAATCGATAGCCTATATTGGGCGTCAGTCTGGAACGTCGCGCGCACGGGACGGCGCGCACCCCATCCTGCAAGGGGAAAGTTGCAGGGCAGGTGAGCAGGAGCAGGAAAATGGTGGACCAGAAGAAGATTGACAAGCGGGTTTTTGATCTCTACGACGAGTACTGCCACGGCCGGATCGACCGGCGCGAGTTCCTCGCCCGTTCGGCCGCCCTCACGATCGGCGGCGTGTCCGCGCTCTGGATGGCGCAGGCGCTGCTGCCGCGCTACGCCGAGGCGCAGACGATCTCGTTCACCGATTCGCGGATCAAGGGCACCTACGTCGAGTACCCATCACCCGGCGGCACGTCGGGGGAGATGCGCGGTTATCTCGTGCAGCCGACCGGCGAGGGCCCGTTCGGGGCCGTGCTGGTCATCCACGAGAACCGCGGCCTGAATCCCCACATCGAGGACGTCGCGCGGCGCGCCGCGGTGGCCGGCTTTCTCGCCCTCGCTCCGGACGGGCTGTCGCCGGTGGGCGGCTATCCCGGCAACGACGACGACGGCCGCGTCCTGCAGCGGGAACTCGTTCCGGAAGAGCTGGATCAGGACATGATCAACAGCGCGCGCTACCTGCAGGCCCACGAGATGTCCAACGGCCGGCTCGGCGCCACCGGCTTCTGCTGGGGCGGCGGGATGACCAACCGCCTCGCGGTGGAACTGGGCGTCGACATGGCTGCGGGCGTGCCGTTCTACGGCGCTTCCGCCGCCACCGAGGGCGTGCCGAATATCCGGGCCGCGATGATGGTCATCTACGCCGAGTCCGATCCTCGCATCAACGCGATGTGGCCGGAGTACGAGGCGGCGCTGCAGGCCAACGGCGTGGATTACGAGATGCACATGTTCCCGGGCACGCTGCACGGGTTCCACAACAACTCGACGCCCCGTTTCAACGAGGCGGCGGCCGGACTCGCCTGGAATCGGACCGTCGGCTTCTTCCGCCGGCACCTGACTGCATAGGAGGCTGAAGATGAGTCATCGACATCTCGCGGCGGCATGCACGGCGCTCGCGCTTCTCGTGCTCGCCCCCATCGGCGCGACGGCGCAGGGTGGGGCGGAAGCGCCCCGGACGCCCTGGGGCGCGCCGGACCTGCAGGGTGTGTGGGACTTCCGTTCCATCACGCCGATGGAGCGGCCCGACGATCTGGCCGATCAGGAGTTCCTGACGGCGGAGGAAGCGGCGCGCCTCGAGCAGGAGACCGTCCAGCGGAACGAAGAGTTGCTGAACCGGCCCGCGCGGCGCACGGAAGTGACCAACAGCGTGGACCAGGGTGAGGAAGGCGCGCCCGGCTTCTACAACAACCTGTGGCTGGATCGCGGCACGACGACGGTCGGCACGCGGCGCACGTCGCTCGTCGTGGACCCGCCGAACGGCAAGATGCCGCCGCTGACCCCCGAGGAGGAGCAGCGGCGGGCGGAGTACGCGGAACTCCGCGAGGGCGTCGACACCCACGCGCCCACGCCGGGAGGCTGGATGGAGGAACTGGGGACTAACGGGCTGCAGTTGCGCTGCATCACCGGCTTCAACTCCGGGCCGCCGATGACCCCGGGCGGTTACAACAACAACGTCCAGGTGTTCCAGACCCCCAACTTCGTCGCGCTGCTCAACGAGATGAACCACAACGTGCGCTTCGTCCCCCTCGACGGGCGTCCGCACGTCGAATTGCCACAGTGGACGGGTGATTCCCGCGGCCGCTGGGACGGCGACACGCTGGTCATCGAAACGCGCCAGTTCCTGCGGGAGACCAGCTTCGCGCAGGGGCGGACCGGCTCGAACCTGGAACTCGTCGAGCGGCTCACCCGGGTGTCGGAGGACACCCTGCTGTACGAGGCGACCATCAACGATCCGACCGTCTGGACCAGCCCCTGGACCTACGAGGTCCCGATGGTGCTGAACGACCAGCCGATCTACGAGTACGCCTGCCACGAAGGTAACTACGGGCTGGAGAACATCCTCGCGGGCGCCCGCGTTCTGGAGGCGGAAGCGGAAGGGCAGTAGCCGCCGGCAGGGCAGAGCTGGCGACCGGCGCCGGCAGGAGCGCCATGAAGCGGTCGATCGACCTCAGCGGTGCGGCGGCGGTCCTTGTGGGCGGGGCCACGGGGGCCGTGGGGGGCGCGCTTCTCGCGGGCGGGACGGCAGTCTTTCTGAACTGGGCGGCGGGTGAGACGCTGGCCGCCCAGCAGGCCGACGCGGAGGGTGCCAACGCCGTCATGCCGTGGGCCTACACGCTGAACGATCCGCCCCCGGACGACGCGCCCCCGCCGCCGGACCCCGACGAGGTCCTCACCGTCCCCGGCAGCGACGTCACGTTCCGGCGGTCGGAGCTGCGCGACCTCTTCAATCCGCCTGACTGGCATCCCGACAATCATCCCCCGATGCCGCCGGTCGTGGCGCGCGGTCGGCAACCCGACGTGAGGGCCTGCGGCTTCTGCCATCTCCCCAACGGTCAGGGGCGGCCGGAGAACTCCAGCGTGGCGGGCCAGCCGGCCGAGTACATCGTCCAGCAGATGCGGGACTACCGCAACGGCCTGCGTCGCAGCGGCGAGCCGCGCATGGGGCCGCCGAGCCTGATGGTGACCATCGGCCTGGCCGCCACCGAAGAAGAGGCGCAGGAGGCGGCGGAGTACTTCTCGTCGTTTCCGTTCCGCCCGTGGATCCGGGTCGTCGAGACCGACACGGTGCCCGTGACGCGCATCAGCGGCTGGATGCACGTCCCGGTGGAGGGCGGCGGCATGGAGCCGATCGGGACGCGCATCATCGAGACGCCCGAGGATGTCGCGCGAACGCAGATCCGTGATTCCGAGGCGAGCTTCGTCGCCTACGTGCCGACGGGATCGGTGGCGCGGGGCGAAGCGCTCGTGACGACCGGCGGCAATGGCAGGACGGAGACCTGCGGCGTCTGTCACGGCGTCGACCTCCGTGGTCTCGGCCCCGTTCCGCATCTCGCCGGCCGGTCGCCCAGCTACATCGCGCGGCAGCTCTACGACTTTCAGACCGGGACGCGCAACGGCGCCTGGTCGGACCTGATGGACGCCGCGGTGGCGAACCTGACCGTGGCGGAAATCGTCGACATCGCCGCGTATACGGCGAGCCTGGAGCCTTGAGTCGCGCATCAGGATGACGTCGTAGGGCGCTGGATCGCACCTGCCGCCCCGTCCCAGTGCCGCTGGACCATCCGGGCGATTCTCGGAGGACCCACCGCAAGAATCTGCTTGACAGTCCGGGCGAGGAGGAAGCCGCGTGACTATTACCGGATGCGAGCACTCGCGCGCTGGGCTGGCTTAGCGTTCGCAGAGCTCGTCTCTCGTCCAGGTTGCGTCGCCGCGACCGGCGCCGGTGGTTTTCGCGAGAGCAAGGAACCGGTGGATTGCCGCACCGCACCTTGACGAGCCCTCGGCATAGGACTCCAGGTAGTCTTGGACCACCGCGGTTACCGTGGTGTCTTCCCGGAGCGCTCGAACTCGGGCTTGCTTGAGTACTTCGTCGTCAACCCTGATGGTCAGTCTCATGGTGCCCTTGCCTACCGTAAACGGGATCCGCGTAGCGAGAATCCATTGTACGTTCCCTTCGGATGACGGCCGCGCGTTTCCTCGGCGCTTCTAGCGGCCCTGGCCCCCACCTCCAGAACGAACGATGACGAGATGAGAAAGTCCAACGTTGCGTTCAAGTTGACACTCGGAGGTGGCCCCGAACCCCTGTGCGAACTCCGCCGGGTGTTTCTCGCTGCCCAGGACGCTCGCGATGGGGTGAGCTGGATTGCTACCCGCAAATCGGGTGCCGCCTTCGCGCAGAGCCCGGATTCGAGGCTTCTCGCATTTACCACGGACGGTGCGGGCAATGCGCTAATGCTCACCGCCCGAGTGGTTGCGCGGGACAGGACGCTTCCGTCGGACGCGCTCGTCGCCGACATGTACGAGGACTACCGGAGTGAATTCGAAGCGTACTGGAAGATCGTCGATGTTCGCCTGAAGTACGTCTTGTACGACCAGCTTCCCGGAACGACAATGAAGGAGGTTCGGATCCCGGACGCATTTCGGAGCCAGTTGTCGTTCGCCTACTGGCTGCCGGGCCCGACCGACGATCAGGTCATCGCAGTTCCTTCGGTAGGTCACGTGCCGAGTTCTTCAGCAGTTCCGCGGACCGACGCCCGACGCCCGACGCTGCCCCTCCATGGCGTCGACTTCAGTGGGGCGCGAGAAGCCGGTGGCCGGAACCCGAAGATCTGGATCGCGAGTTGGTACCCCGAACGGGACTTCGTCGAGCTCAAGTCCGGTGGCGACGCCCCCGGATTCAACCGCACTGAGCTCGCCAACAAGGTCATTGAGGGTGGCGGGCTCTGGGTGATGGACTTCCCATTCGGTCCGCCCGCCCGCGTCGCGCGCGCTGCGGGCTGGGCTTTTTGGCACGACTACTTGGCCTGATGTGGAAGCGACGCTGACCCGACTGCACTTCGTGACGAGCTTCGTGAAGCTCTGCACCGTGCCGACGTGCGGTGGTCGACCAAGAGGGAAATCGACGGCGAGATCGACACGACGTGGTTCCCGTTCTTTGAACAGTTGTACCGGCAGACGATTACAGGTGCTCGCGACATTCTCTTGCCGCTGCACAGGGCAGGCAGAGATAGGACGCGCATCCTCCCGTTTCACAACCACGCTGTGGGGAATGCCAATCTGAGCGTTGTCATCGAGGGGTTTCCGGGAGCGGCACTCAAGCGATGTGGTCTTCCCGCGACGGGCTACAAGCACATTGGCCGTGAGGCTGAAGATCAGCGGCGGCGCATCGTGGACACCTTGCGTGAACGCGGAATCCCTATCCGTGATGCGGATGCAACAAGGGCCGTTGGCGACGTGGAGGGCGACGCCGTGGACGCTCTGGTCTTACTCGATTCAGCGCGGAACGCGAGTCGTCGCACGGCTGCTGAGTGGAACGACGAGGTCGGGGTTAACGCGAGCATCGAGGGTTGGTTCTTCGACTAGATGTGATCTCTCGGTAGGTTGTTCATGCGGGCCCGATGCCCGAAGCTAATGGGCGCGACCGCCCACGGCCGACAGGCAGAATCTGCTTGACAGGTTTTTCCACGCACCCCTGCGGAACTTCCCGACCTGCCGGCAAACCCGTCGTTCCAGCGGGCTGGCAGCGCCGCAGGACCACGCGGCCACGAATCGCGGCGACAGATTCATCTGCACCTCGCCGCGGCCGTCACACCTCAGCGTAAAGGCCCCATATACAGGGACTTAGACTGGGAATATGAACACTCCCACGACTGCTGAAACGAATCAGTCCCTGTCTCCCGACGACTTGCGCCGGAACCGCGAAGAGCGCAACCGCCTGGAGAACGAGATCGCCGAACTCTCCGCCCGCATCGACGCCGCCGTCTACGAGCTGCTGCTCCGCATCCGCCGCTTCGACGAACTCGAGGGCTGGTCGGGCGCGACGTCGTATGCGCAGTGGCTGAGCTGGCGGGCCAACCTGGCGCCGGGCACGGCGCGGGAGTACGTGCGGGTCGCCCATGCCCTGGCGAAGCTGCCGAAGACCTCCGACGCCCTGCGGCGGGGGCAGGTTTCGTATTCGAAGGTGCGCGCCATCACCCGGGTGGCGACGCCGGCGACCGAGGACCGCCTGCTGCATCTCGCCCACCAGGGGACGGCGGCCCACCTTGAACAGATCGTCCGGGCGTGGCGGCTGTGCGACCGCCAGCACGAGGGGCGGGAGGACCGCGAACGGCGGCGGAACCACCGTCTCAGCATCTATCCCGATGCCGACGGCATGTTCGTCGTCCGGGGGCGGCTGACGCCGGAGGTGGGCGCGGTGGTGCGCCGGGCGATCGAGGCGGCCTCCGACCAGCTCTACCAGGAAGCTAAGGAGGTGGAGCCGCGGAACATCGACTCGCCCGGCTGCCGGCAGGCGGACGCGCTGGGGCTGATTGCCGAGAGTGCGCTGGCGGCGAAGCTCGACACCGGTACGGCGGGCGACCGGTACCAGGTGGTGGTGCACGTGGACCCGGACACACTGAAGGAAGACGTTTCCGTGGAAACGTCACACGCTGCCGACCGTCCGAGCGAGAGCATCCCGGCCGAAACGTCGCCGAGCGCCGGACAGGCCGCCCTGGAGGAGGCGGGCGGCATCCGCGTTTCCGCGGAAACGTCGCGGCGGCTGGCCTGTGACGCCAGCAAGGTGGTGATGCGGCACGACGCCGACGGCAACATACTGGATGTCGGCCGCAAGACACGGACCATTTCGCCAGCGTTGCGCCGGGCCCTGGCGTCACGCGACCGGCACTGCCGATTCCCGGGCTGCGAGGCGCGGCGTTGCGATGCCCACCACATCAGGCATTGGGCGGACGGCGGTGCTACCAAGCTGGAGAACCTGGTCTTGCTCTGCCGCCGCCACCATCGCCTGGTGCACGAGGAGGGCTACAGGATCACGTTGGGCGCCGAAGGCCAGCCGCAATTCACGCACGCGACTGGCCGGCCGCTGCCGACGGTGCCCGCCATGCCTGCCTGGAGTGGTGATCCGCTCGCGCCGACCGACGCGAAGCTCGCCGAGGAGGGCATCCGGATTGACTCTAGGACTTCGATCCCCAACTGGGACGGAAAGCACCTTGACCTGCCGTACGTCATCGGCGTGGCGTGGCGACCGGGAGACAGTCCGGGTGTGGAGGAAACCGCGTGACGCCAGGGCCAGCCGCATGTGGCGAACGCGGAGGTCGAGGCGCGCGGTCTATCCGATACTGCACGGCTAGGTGGCGGCAGACCAGTCGGATCCCTGAGTAGGTGCGACGGATATGATGCTGTTTAGCCGATGAACTCGAGACGGACGCCTATCTGGAGCGGGAGAACCCGCTAAGACAAGGGCGACCGTAGACGTTCCGGCGGTAGCCGCATGTACTTCTCGCGCAGCGTCTCGAAGATGTAACTCTCGGACCACTCTTCCGGCCGGAACAGCGAGAAGCGATCCGGCTCCAGGTTCCTCCGCCTGGCCTACCGCACCGGGTCGGAGTACCAGCCCGGCCAGGCGGCCCTCCGGCGCCGAAACAGCGCGATGAAGAGGGGATTGGTCCAGAGCAGGATGCGCCACACGGGCCAGGTGTCGAAGCGGCGGCAGGAGGGTTGGACGCGGGGCCGCCGGATGAACCGGACCGTGCCGCCCTCCCGCCGCGCCAGCCGGCTCAGGGTCCGGTAGAAGTCGACGTCCTCGCCGATCCAGGCCGTCTCGTCATAGCCGCCGACCCGCTCGAAGGCGGACTTGCGGCAGAACTGGGTTGCTCCCTGGACCATTCCCGTGAGGCGGCCGAGCAGGCGCCAGGCGCCCAGGTATAGCCGCACGACCGGGCGCCGCGGCCGGTAGTCGACGTCCACGCCGCCGCCGAGGCATGCCGGATCGCGCATCGTCTCGGCGATCACGTGGAGCAGGGTGGGCGGCACCGTCACGTCCGCGTCGACGAAGACGAGCAGATCGCCCGCGGCATGCCGCGCCCCCGTGTTGCGCGCCCGCGCGATGTTCCGCACCGGTTCGTGAACGACCGTCGCGCCATGCTGCCGGGCGACGGCGGCGGTGCCGTCCTGGCTGTCGTTGTTGACAACGATCACCTCGACGCCGATGGCAGGACCGGCCTCGGAGCGTGCGCGCAGGCGGTCCGCGGCAGCCCGGATCGCAGTCAACGTCGGCGCAAGCCAGGCCGCTTCGTTGAAGGCGGGAACGATGATCGTCACTCGCCGTCCGCCTCGTCAGCAGGCGCCTGGGCCGCCGCCGGACGCCGCGCCCGGCGGGACGGCAGCCGCCCCGCCTGTTGCAGTGCGCGCCGCAGGACGAAGTCGATCTGGCCGTTGACGCTGCGCAGCTCGTCCGATGCCCAGCGCTGCAGGGCGTCGAGCACCTCCGGGTCGGTGCGCAGCAGGAACGGTTTGCGTGCGGGCATGCGTTACTGATGCAGAGTGCCGGTGTTGACCACCGGCTGCGTCCCCCGGTCGCCGCACAGCACGACCAGCAGGTTGCTGACCATGGCCGCCTTGCGTTCCTCGTCCAACTCGACAATCTCCCGGCTGGAGAGGCTGTCGAGCGCCATCTGCACCATGCTCACCGCGCCCTCGACGATCTGCGTGCGCGCCGCGATGATGGCGCCGGCCTGCTGGCGCTGCAGCATCGCCGCGGCGATCTCCGGCGCATACGCGAGGTGCGTGATGCGCGACTCGAGCACCTCGACCCCGGCCTTGTGCAGCCGGCCCTGGATCTCCGTCTGCAACTGCCCGGCAATCTCTTCCGTGTTGCCCCGCAGCGAAAGCCGGCCCTCCTGCTGCGTGTCGTACGGGTACTGCGTCGCCAGGTTCCGGACCGCGGACTCGCTCTGCACGTGGACGTAGTTCACGTAGTCGTCCACCTCGAAGGTGGCCTCGGCCGTATCGACCACTTTCCAGACGACCACGGCGGCGATCTCGATCGGATTGCCTTCGGTGTCGTTCACCTTCGAGCGTCCCGTCTCGAAGTTGCGGACCCGCAATGAGACGCGCCGCTTCGTGTAGAACGGGTTGGCCCAGCGCAGGCCCTGGTCCTTCGCGGTGCCGACATAGCGGCCGAAGAACTGCAGCACGCGCCCCTCGTTCGGGTTCACGACGAAGAGTCCGAACATCAGAAAGAGGAGGAAAGGAGCCAGCACGATGCAGACCACGGTGAGCGGGGTTACGCCACCGGCCCAGATGATGCTGAGGACCAGCAGCGTGATGTCGAGCGCGAACAGGACGATCAGCGCGATGAGAACGATCAGGCCCGATCGGGCAGCGAACGGTTTCTCCTTGATCACCGATACACCTCCTGTGTTGATTTCATATAAATATCATAGTGATATCACTCTGGCAACCTCGACTCACGCTTCAGGGTTGGCGCCCGAAGTGCTGACGTAGAATCTGCGCACCTTGGTAACTCTCACCATTCGCATCGACGACAAGCTAGAGGCGGAGTTGCGCGAGGTGACGCGGACGCTGCTGGGCACCAACGTCGTTCGCATCGCAACCGGACCGTGACCAAACCCCAGGAACCGACCTCGAACCCCCGTCTGCGCTACGCCGTCGACGAATCGCCCTCGCAGGGGCTCACGCTGGGACTCAGCCTCCAGGTCGTGACGCTGGTCCTCACCGGCATCATCCTCACGCCCATCATCGTGCTCAACGCCGCGAACTATCCCCAGGGCGTGGAGTGGGCAGTGTTCGCGGCGCTGCTGGTGAGCGGCCTGTCGACCATCCTGCAGGCCCGGCCGGCGGGGCCGATCGGCGCCGGGTATCCGCTCTACATGGGGACCTCCGGCGCATTCATCGGCGTTTCGGCGGCGGCTGTCGTCGCCGGCGGCCTGCCGCTGCTGGCGTCGCTGGTAGCCGCCTCTTCGCTGGTGCAGTTCCTGTTCTCCGCCCGCCTGTCGTTCTTCCGCAGACTGATCACCCCGACGGTCGGCGGCACGGTGATCATGCTGCTCGCCGTCAACGTATTTCCCATCGTGACCGACCTGTTGGCGAGTACTCCATCCGGCGTGGACCCCGGTCACGCGGGCTTGCCGCTGGTGGCCCTGGCCACGTTCGTCACGATCACGCTCGTCTCCCTCTATGCGCGCGGCGCGACCCGCCTGTGGGCGCCGCTTATCGGCATCGGCGTGGGTACGATCCTGGCCGGCGCGCTCGGCATGCTGAACTGGACGCCGGTCGTGGACGCGGCGTGGTTCGGGCTGCCGCGGGCCGACTGGCCGGGCCTCGACCTGTCGTTCGACGCGCAGTTCTTCGGTCTGCTCGTCCCGTTCATCGTCGTCACGATCATCGGGGCGATCGAAACCTACGGCGACGCCATCGCCATACAGCGGGTGTCGCACCGCACGCCGATACCGGTGGACTTCAAGGTCGTTCAGCGCGCGCTGAACGCGGACGGCGTCGGCAACCTGCTCTCCGGACTTGCCGGCACGGTTCCGAACACGACCTACTCCAGCAGCATCTCCATCGCCGATCTGACCGGCGTGGCGGCGCGCCGGGTGGCGCTCTACGGTGGGATCATCGTCGCCCTGACCGCGTTCCTGCCGAAGCTGCCGGCGCTCTTGCGGGTGGTGCCGGACCCGGTTGCCGGCGCGTACATCTTCATCTTCATCGTGCTGCTCTTTCGCCAGGGCATGCGAATGGTCACGTCGGGCGGGTTCGACTACGAGAAGGGGCTCATCGTCTGCATCTCGTTCTGGGTGGGCCTCGGCTTCCAGTACGGGGTCATCTTTCCGGACCATCTGCCGGCATGGTCGCAGGGGGTCTTCGACAACGGCATGGCCAGCGGCGGCCTCGTCGCCATGGCGCTCACGTTGCTGGCGTCGCTTCGCCATCGCGGCCGGCACGTCGTTCTGGAACCCACCGTCCGGTCGCTCGCGAAGTTGCGCACGGCTCTGGACGGCGCCGCGGAACGCGCCGGCTGGGACGAGGTGGCGACGAACCGTCTCGAGTTGGCGGGAGAGGAGGCCTTCCTCTATCTGCTGGAACGCCAGGCCGACTCCACGTCCCATCCCGTCCGGGTTGTCGTCCGGCCGGTCGACGAGGTGCTTCAGATGGAGTTCGTCAGCGGTCCCGAGAGCGCCAATCTCGAGTTGCGCCTCAGCGAGTTGAAGCAGGATCGCGTGGTGCTGGAGGATCTCGGACCGCGCCTGCTCCGGCACGTGGCGAAGGACGTCCGGCACGAACAGTTCTACGATCTGGACGTGCTGACGGTGACGGTGGACAGCCGGCCCCTCGTCTGAAAGGAAAATCGAACATGGCAGCCAGCGGCGCCGAGGTTCGCAGTGACCTCCGCTACGAACCCGACGAGAAACCGCCCGGCGCGCTCGCCCTCGGTCTCGCGGTGCAATACGCGATGGTCGCGGTCCCGAGCATCGTGCTGAGCCCGACGATCCTGATCACGATCGCGGGCGGCGGCGACGACTATCTGTCGTGGGCGGTGTTCGCGGCGCTCGTCATCAGCGGGATCACGACCGCCATTCAGGCCCTCGGCCTCGGCCGTGTCGGCGCCCGCTACGTGATGCTGATGGGCAGCAGCACCGCCTTTCTCGCCGTCTGCATCTCGGCCCTGCAGCAGGGCGGCCCCGGACTGCTGGCGACGCTGATTATCGTGTCGTCACTATTTCAGTTCGCACTGGCGGCGCGGTTGTCGGCGCTGCGGCGGATCTTCACGCCGACGGTCGCCGGCACCGTGATCATGCTGATCCCGGTGACTATCGCGCCGGTCATCCTGGCCAAGCTCGTCGACGTGCCGGAAGGCGCCTCGCCGCTGGCGGCGCCGGTCACGGCGGGGGCGACGCTGCTCGGCATGGTCGCCACCGCGCTCCGCGCGCGCGGAGCGTGGCGGCTGTGGGGACCGCTCATGGCGATGGTGGCGGGCAGCGCGATGGGTGGATTCGCTTTCGGGATCTACGACACGCAGCGCGTGATCGAGGCGGACTGGATCGGCCTGCCGGCGTTTGCTTATCCCGGTCTCGATCTCGGGTTCGGGCCGGAGTTCTGGGCGCTGTTGCCGGCCTTCGTGCTGGTGACCCTCGTGGGCGCCATGGACACGCTGGGCGACACCATCGCCATTCAGCGGGTGTCCTGGCGCAGGCCGCGCGCCGTGGATTTCCGGTCGATCCAGGGCGCGATGTCGGCCGACGGCGTCGGCAACCTGCTGTCCGGCCTCGCCGGCACGCTGCCGAACACGACGTACGCCACGGGCATCTCCCTCGTGGAACTCACGGGCGTGGCGGCGCGATCCGTCGGCGCCTGCATCGGCATCGTCTTCGTCGTGATGGCGTTCGTGCCGAAGTTCATGGCCATCCTCATCGCGATCCCCGGCCCGGTGGTGGCCGCCTACTACGTCCTCATCGTGGCGCTGCTGTTCGTTTTCGGCATCCAGATCCTCCAGCACGACGGACTGGACTCCCGCAAGGGCATGATCGTCGGCCTCGCGTTCTGGATCGGTCTGGCGTTCCAGCTCGACTGGATCTTCCCCGAGTACTTCCAGGGCCAATGGGGCGACCTGCTCGGCAACGCGGTGACCGTCGGCGGCACGACGGTTATCGTGCTCACACTATTTCAGGAGTTCACGGGATCGCGCCGCCGGCGCCTGCGGGTCGCGCTGGGCGACGACGCCTTTCCGAAGATCGACGCGTTCCTCGCGAAGCTCGGCAGCCGCCGGCGGTGGAGCGAAGAGTTGACCGAACGGGTCCGGGCGGTGGGGGAGGAGACGCTCCTGCTGCTCAGCCGGACGGACGATGATCACCCGCCGAAAGCCGAGCGGAACCTCCTGCTGATCGCCCGCGCCGACGGGGACGCCGCCGTCCTGGAGTTCATCGCGGCGACGGACGAGACGAACCTCGAGGATCAGATGTCCGTCCTCAGCGAACGGGCCGTCAGCGGGCTGCTGGAGCAGGAAGTGTCCCTCCGCCTGCTGCGGCACTACGCCTCGTCCGTGCGGCACAGCCAGTACCACGACACCGACGTCATCACCGTCCGCGTGGAGGCGGCGCAGCCGTGAGAGAGCATTGCCGAGAGCGCGAGAACCAGGGCGGGACGGCGGTGCCCGCTTCAGTCGAGGGCAAGGGAGCGCACGAGCGCGTCCGCGACGGCCTCGCCGTCCCGTTTCGACAACCGGCCGAGCTTGCGCAGGACCAGGGCGTCGTCCAGCGTGAACAGCTTGAGGCGGACCCGGCAGGGCACGTGGAGGCCGGCCTTACGCCACTCGTGGAGCGCCACGTCGCTCGGCCAGCGGCCCGGCGCCGACGTGATCATCGCCAGGATCGACTGCGCGTGCGCCTGATTGAACGCAGCCGAGGATACTACCAGCGCTGGCCGGCGCTTCACGGCGGGCCGGTCGCTGAACGGAAACGGCACGGCAACGACATCGAACCGATCACAGGTCACGCCAGGCGTCATCGTCCTCGGGCGAAGCCCACTCGCTCACGGTTGCGGAAAGGCCCTCAAGGTACTCGTCCTGGCGTCTCGCGACCTTGCGGACGATCAGGTGGTCGCCCTCGATCTCGAAGGCGACCACGTCCCCTTCGCGCAGACCGGCGCTTTCTCGGATGCGTTTGGGAATGGTGGTCTGGCCGCGTGTTGTGATCTTCGCTACTTCCATTCCGAGAATGTTAACGCAAATATCTATTTTGTCATCAAAGCGGATTGTAGAAATACTGATAATACATACTTAGCGTGGTATCTGATCGGCGCCCGTCCGGTCCTCGGAGGGGAGGAGTATGATGGCGGGAATCCGAGGAGGTGCACGATGAGCGGCAAACACCCCAGCCGGCGGCGGTTTCTCACGAAGGGCGCGGCGGCGGCGGGCCTGGTCGCCGCGGGCCCGGCCCTGGAGCTGGCCGGCGGTTCGTCCACGGCGTCGGCGCAGGTCCCGGTGATCGCCGACAACAACGATATCGAGAGCGTGCTCTACGGCCGGCGCTCGCGGTTCGTCACGACGACGCGCGAGATCGAGGGGCGGAGCCACAGCCAGACGCCGCGCATTCGGCCCAACCCGCAGCGGCCGAGCGCGCGCACGCCGCTGGCCGAACTGACCGGCACCATCACGCCGACGTCGCTCCACTTCACGACGCAGCACTACTACGGCATTCCGGACATCAACCCGGACGAGCACACGCTGATGGTCGAGGGGATGGTGGACCGGCCGCTGGTCTTCACGATGGACGAGCTGCACCGGATGCCGTTCGTCTCGCGCATCCACTTCCTGGAGTGCGTCGGCAACCGGCCGAACCCGCGGGGGGAGACGGTGACGGCGACGCACGGCCGCATGGGATGCAGCGAGTGGACCGGTGTGCCGCTGTCGGTCCTGCTCGACGCGGTCGGCGTGCGCAACGGCGCGTCGTGGATCATCGCGGAGGCCGCCGACGGCGGGAAGCACACCAAGAGCGTGCCCCTCGCCAAGGCGCTCGACGACGTGCTCGTCGCCTACGGCCAGAACGGCGAGCCGGTGCGGCCCGACCACGGCTACCCGCTGCGGCTCCTCGTGCCGGGATTCGAAGGCATCTACAACGTCAAGTGGCTGAAGCGCATCAAGGTGGTCGACCAGCCCTACCTGTCGTTCCAGGAGCATTCGCGCTTCCTGACGCCGGACCCGAAGACGCAGCAGGACAGCTACGACTTCGGGCCCAACTCGGTCATCACCCATCCGTCGGGCGGCAACGAGCTGCCTGCGCCCGGCCCCTACGTCATCAGCGGGCTGGCGTGGTCGGGCAGCGGCAGGGTCTCGCGGGTCGAGGTGTCGACGGACGGCGGCGCCACCTACCAGGAGGCGGAGCTGGTCGGCCCGGTGCACTCGAAGGCCCACACCCGCTTCTGCCTGCCCTGGCGCTGGGACGGCGAAGCGACCGTGCTGCAGTCGCGGTGCCTCGACGAGCGCGACCAGCTTCAGCCGACCGAAGCCGAGTACGCGGACTACTGGGGTCTCACGCGGGGGCAGCTCTACGGGACCATCCAGAGCCAGCTCGGCCACTGCAACTGGATTCAGCCGTGGAAGGTAGGTTCCGATGGCAAGGTCACCAACGGTCTGGAGCCGACCGACGTGGTGGTCGACGTGCACGCGTAGCGGCCTGCGTGGCGCGCGCCGGGGCTTTACGGGCCTGCGGATCGCGAACCCGCGCATCGCGAACCCGCGCATTGCCGGCACGCCATGCCTGGGCGTGCTCCTCACCGTCGTCCTCCTCGGCGGGACGGCCCACGCCCAGCAGGAGTCGCCGCTCGCCGGCCTTGGCCGTCCTCCCAGCGCGGGCGAGATGCGCGATCGCATCATCGGGCCGGAAGGCGCGGACCTCCCCGAGGGGAGCGGCAACGCGGCCGAGGGCGCCATGGTCTTCGCGCGCCGCGGCTGCTCCACCTGCCACGGCCCGACCGGGGCGGAAGGCCCGTCCATCTCCCTCGTCGGCGGCGACGTCACCACCCGCACCAACTACTGGCCCATCCGGCACTGGCCGTTCGCACCCAGCATCTGGGACTACATCCGCCGCGTCATGCCCTACGACCGGCCGGGCATCCTCACCGTCGACGAGACCTACGCGGTGACCGCATACCTCCTCTACCGCAACGACATCATCTCGGAAGAGGCCGTCATGGACGCGCAGACCCTGCCCCAGGTCCGGATGCCGCGCCGGGACGACTACGTGATGCCCGGCGCGTGGACGCCGGAGACGCGGCGGGGGTTCCAGATAGATCCGGACCGGTAAGCCTCTGGCGACCACCGGCCCGGGCGCCCGTTCCCCGTGTCCCAGAGCTGGTATGTGCTGCGAATCAGCGTTGTAGTTGCTGTATTTCATGTAATTCAGCGATAATGACGCTGATATGTACCGCCGCGTCCTGGATTTGCCGGCTCTCATCAGGGACCGTTCGGTCTTCCTGCTCGGCCCCCGCCAGACCGGCAAGAGCACGCTTGTCCGCCGCACGTTCCCCGAGGCGGCGTTCTACGACCTTCTGGAAGCCGACACGTTCCGGCAACTGAACAGCCGCCCCGAGCTGTTGCGGCAGACCCTCGACCCGCGCCGCGAGATAGTGGTGGTCGACGAGATCCAGAAGTGCCCCCCGCTTCTGGACGAGATTCATCTGCTGATCGAGCGGAACCGGTCGCTCCGGTTCGTGCTGACTGGCAGCAGTGCGCGCAAGCTCAAGCGGGGCGGCGCCAACCTGCTCGCGGGCCGTGCGCGCGTGGCGCGGCTGCACCCGCTGGTGTCGCCGGAAGTCGGCGACGATCGACTGTTGGATCGACTGAACCGGGGCGGCCTGCCCGGGTTTCTCGACGCGCCCGCGTGGCGGGACGATCTCCGGGCGTACGTCGGCACGTACCTGAAGGAGGAAGTGCAGGCCGAAGGACTGACGCGATCGATCGGCAACTTCGGTCGTTTTCTCGACGTGGCGGGCCTGACCAACGGCGAGCAGATCAACTTCGCGAACGTCGCCTCGGATACGGGCCTGGCCCCGAGCACCGTGCGCGAGCACTATCGGATTCTCGAGGACACGCTGGTCGGCGATCAGCTTCCCGCGTTTCGGGGCACCCGTACCCGCAAGCCGGTGGCGACGGCCAAGTTCTACTTCTTCGACGTCGGAGTCGCCAACACCCTGCGTCGCGCCGGCGTCATCGAGCCGGGATCCGACGCGTGCGGCCGCGCCCTGGAGCACCTCGTGTTCCTGGAGGTGCGAAGCTGGCTCGACTATCGCGGCCGCGATGAACCGCTGACCTACTGGCGCAGCCGGTCGCAGTTCGAGGTCGACCTCGTCATCGGCGATGCCGTCGCCATCGAGGTCAAGGCCAAGTCACGGGTTTCGGTCCGCGACTACAAGGGTCTGCTCGCCCTGGCCGAGGAGGTCCCTCTCAAGCGAAAGCTGGTGGTCTGCCACGAGCCTCGTCGCCGCCGGGACAACCAGGGGGTCGAGATCGTGCCGGTGCAGCGCTTCCTGCAAGAGTTGTGGGACGGCGCCATCCTCGGGTGACGGCCAGCCCCTGGCGTCGCGCGATTCGCTGCTGCTCACTCGTGCCGTAGGGCGACCGCCGGATCGATCCGGGCCGCGCGTCGTAACACCATCCATCCCATCTGACCGGTTCGGGCGCCGAGCGCCATCCGCACCCCGATCTCTTGCGTGCGCTGCGTCACGGCGCAGGCGGTCACGCCGTACAGGCCGACGGCCGACAGGACCAACGCGAACGCGGCGAAGAGCGAACTTATAGTGCGCGGCATATACACCGTGTTTCCGAGCCCGGTGGTTATCGTGTACACACGTAGTGATATTTCCGCGTCACCGGAGGCGGCGCCACCAGCTCACTACGCGTCTCCGCCCGCCGCCCCGAGAATCAGACCCACCGCCTCGGCCAACCGGGCCTAGCTCTCCGTCTGTTCCTGCAACTGCGCCCGGCCCTTCGGCGTCAGCCGGTAGAACTTGGCGTTGCGCGATGCGGAAGTCGCGTTCCGTTAGCAGTTAACCTGTTGTCAGTTAGTGATAACATGGTGCTGAGGGGATCGCTGCGATGAAGACGCTAAAGATCGGAATCGCCGACTACGACCGGATGAAGGCGCGCACGATGGCGATCGCGCGGGGCGAGCACAAGCCCGGCGGGGGCGAGCCGACGGTCTGGTTCACCTCGATCGAGAGCTTCGCCAAGGTGCTATCGGGGCGTAATCGTGCGTTGCTGGCGCTGATCGCCAGGGAGAAACCCAGTTCCCTTGCCGAGCTGGCGGAGCTCTCCGGGCGACACAAGTCGAACCTTTCGCGGACGCTCAAGACGATGGCGCGCTACGGGCTCGTGGAGTTGAAGGCGGGGGAGCGCGGCACGCTGGTGCCTCGGGTGCCGTTCGACGACGTGAGGCTGGACGTTTCGTTGACGCAAGCCGCCGCGGCGCGATTGCGGCGACTTCAGTTCGAATCGCCGACCACCGGAACGACGCTCGACGTACTAAGAGATCTGCGGTCGTGATCGGTCAAGCATCGCCGCCCGCCCCATGAGGCTCCGCCGGCATCAGGGTCTCGGGCACGGAGATGTGGTAGACCGGATGGAACCGACCGCCCTCGACCAGGGCCCGCGGCCCGGAGCCGAAGTCGATAGCCGAGGTGTCGATGTACTCGCGCCACGCGTGCCGATGCCGATCCGCCAAGACGAAGAACAACCTGCGCACCTTCACGCTGCGGCAGGCGCCCAGCAGCGCCGTGAGCTGTTTGGGCCGCAGTGACACCAGCCCTTCGAAGACCTTGTCGAGGTTGTCGAAGCTCGCGTGCCGCGGCAGCTCATCGAGCGCCTCAAGGATGGCGCGCTCGGGCGACGACGCCAGGATGGGCCAGCGCCACACATCGGCCGCCGCCCCGACCCCAGACTTGGATTCGTCAATGCCCATCGGATCTTCGCCGAAGAGCGCGCGCCGACGCACGACGACCTCCGTCGGCATCGGCAGGCGCTTCAGCCAGGATGGTACGTCGCCGTAGACCTGCACCCGCCGCGTTCCGCCGAGCCTCAGGTAATGCACATGGCCGGCCAGCTCGAGAGCGCTCTCTCCACCCAGATGCACGCCGTAATTCATCAGCCGTTGCAGGGAGAGGAGGAGAATGGCCCAGGACTCGCCGTTGCCACCCCGGGCTGTTTCCGGCACCGGGCGGCGATACACGCCACGGACGACGCGTTCGAGCCAGCCGCGGGCGACATAGTCGTGGATGGACTTGGGGTCGATGTTCCGGGCTCTCAGCCATGGGGTGTCCACGAGGAAGCCGGGCGGGACCGTATCGAGGAGCGGTTTTAAGCGCGGCGTTCTTGCATGGTTCATAGCCAATAAAACAATACAGTGTCGAACTGTTTCCAAGACGCGACGATTGGCTCGCGCACTGACAGGAAATGACAGTAGGCAACCGTAGAATCGCCGTCGCGGACGGTCGAAATCCGCTCGCGCGAGATTCGACGGCGCGGTAGATGAAGAAGATCGATCAGCCGTTCTTCCCGGTGTCCAGGGTACGCGTCCGTACGTCGGACACCGGTCACAGGTTCCGGCGGCAATGGGCCGTCGTGGCGGACGATACGCGAGAGATCTTCTCCATCGTGCCCGAGGGCTACCGGCTGGTGACGAACCTGCGCGCGTACGAGCTCGGCTGCCTGGCGTTCGGGCTGGTCTTCGGCGCCCATGCGGCGACCCGACTGAAGCTGTTCAACGTCACCATGCCGGCGACGAGGTCGTGGGCGCACATCGACCTGACGGCGGACGATCTCAAGTTTGCGCCGTGGAAGAAGGACACCTGGGTCCCGTTTCTGCGCGTGACGAACAGCTACAACCGCAGCCGCGCGCTCGGGTTCACGGTCGGCGTCTGTCGGTGGATTTGCACGAACGGCATCATCTTCGGCGAGCGGGCGTTCAAGTTGAGGGTCGTGCACGCGAAGGACGAGAACCTCGAACAACGTCTCGTTGAGGAGTTCGCGCGCCGGCGGTTCGATGTGACGGGGTACAGGGAGAGGCTCCGGAAGCTGACGCGGCTGTCGGTGCCTCCGGACCGCTTTCTGGCCGGGATACTCAAGATCCTCGATGTGAAGCCGCCGGCCAGGCTGCCGTGGCAGAGTGCGCGACGCGACGGATGGTTGCGGCTGGGGCGTCATCTGTCCGCGGTGGGTGCTCGCTACCGCCAGGAACTCGGCCCCAACGCCTACGCGCTCGTCAACGCGGCATCGGAGTACGCCGGTGACTTGCGCGCCCCCCTGATGACGACGGCGCGCGTCGACACGCTGCAGTCACGCTGCGGCCGTTGGGTCGACAACGTTCTCAAGCGCCACGGCCCGGATCTCGCAAGCCGGCCTGCCGTCGAAATCAACCCGGGAAGCATGGATGCCGCCGAACAGCTGCTCGCCCTGGGCCGAACCGGCACATGAAGCGCCACGATGAACGGGCGATCATGACGAACGCCAGAAAGGGATTGCTCGCCGCTGCCCGTATCGTGCGTGGTGACAGTAGTATTCCGCTTCATGTCCCTACATCTGATCTTGGACTGCCTCAATCGTGAACGAATCCGGTGCACGTACGGCGCAGTGGCTGATGTCATCGGCGGGATAGCGCGCGGTGTCGGCCAACGGTTGGAGGCGAAAGACCCGCGGAATTCGTGGATCGTGAACAAGGCAACCGGCGAGCCGACCGACTACCTTGATTCTCAGAAACATCCGGACCTCCATCAGAATCCACGCATCATCACGACAGGGGAGGAGTTGCACGCTCTCCTGAGGCGCTCCGCCTCCGACTAGGAATAGGATTTCGGCCGGCGGCCCGAGCGCCGCGCAGGACGCACTCCTACGACGACAGCATGCAACCGACGCTGACCTGGGTCGACCTGACGGCGAGCGACCGCGACAAGATGCGGCGCGTCCTCGACCTGTTCAACGAGAAGGGCACACTCGACGAGATGGGGCTCGGGAGCCTGCGCGATACGGTTTCGGACGCTCTCTTCCCGGGGACGTCGTCCATCCAGACGCGGCTGCGGTACGCGTTGTTCGTTCCTTGGATCTACCAGCGCCTGGAGGGCAAGCGGGTCAACTCCGCCGACCTAGAACGGGTCGCCCGAGAATGGGAAATCTATCTGATCAAGCCGCTGGAACGAAACGACGACAATGGGGGCATCATCGGCGTCGTCGCCGGCAATGCCCTCGTGCGTTTGCCCAGCAACGTTTATTGGGGGGCGCTCACGCGGTGGGGCATCTTCCGGCATGCGAAGAGTCAGGGTTGGTACCACTCGCGCTTCGCGTCGCTGGCGGATCGTCGCAGCGGCGACGGGCGCGCTGACGATCCGGGCATCGTCTGGACCCGCGAGCTGAACTGGCACGCCAGGTTGCCTGCGCCGCCGCCGGAGTTCCCTTGGAAGGCATCGTTCGCATTGACTTACGAGGAGGCAGACTTTCTGCGAGGCCGCCTGGAGGAACGGTGCGCGGGCACCCTGCTCGCGTGGCTGGCCTGTAATGGGTCGACTTCGCCGTCCGAGGACCTCTGGGACGATCCCGATGCACGCCGCGCTCCCGGCGATATTCCCGACGTCGTGGAGCTGGCACGGCGATTCTCCCTCCATGTCGAAGGAATACCGCTGCTCTACAACCTGCTCGTTGCGGAGTGCCGCCGTGACACGTTGGGGATCAACGAAAACGATTTAATCGAGATCTATCGAGCGGCACTCGCGGAATGGGCCGCACGGGAGTTCGCCGAGGACCAGCCATACGATCCCGCCGCGCTCTGGGAACTGGTCGTCCGTGGAGGTAGAAACCTCCGCTACCCGCAATGCCGCTTCATCGAGAGCTGGTCGCGCAGGATTGCCACATTGGATCCTGGCGGGGTCGCGAACGACCCGTCCTTACGGAAGTTGATTGCTGAACGTGAATGGCGCCTCAAGGGGCCTCGGGCACGGCTCGTGAACCCGAATCGCCTACAGGACTGGCGTCCGGGAGTCGGCGTCGGACGCATGGACTTCCGCTGGATGCGGGTCCGGCAACTACTGACCGACCTGCACCGGGGACTTGCCACCTGATGCTTCTTCCCGACTCACGTACCGTCGCCTTCGAGCTGATCCGACCGCCGAGCGGCTACCGCCTCGACTTCGCCGTGCTCACCACCTACACGCTCGATCTGGAGGCGCTCCTCGCGCTGCCTCTCTCGTTTCTCGCCCACGCGGATGGCGGGCTGGAGGAGTTGCTGGCCGATCCGTTGTTGTTGCATCAAGCGATCCGGGAAGCTGGCGACCGCATGCACGTCTTCGTCGACGAAACCGGCATCACGATTCCCCGCCGGGCACGGCCGTTGTACTCGATGCTGGAGTCGAGCGTGCATGCTGTTCGCGCTCCGAACGATGGCAGCTTCCATCCGAAGGTGTGGGTGGCCCGGTTTGCTGCCGGGGCCGCGGGTGCGGAGAATGCGGCGGACGCGGCGCGGCCGGATCTGTTGCGGGTGGCCGTCCTGTCCCGAAATCTGACGTTCGACCGTTCCTGGGACGTCGCTCTGGCGACCGAAGCGTCTGCCCGTAACGTCAAGCGACGCGTGGGCGCAAGTCGGCCGTTGGGGGACCTGCTGTCGGAGCTTCCGCGACTGGCCAGGAACGAACTGGATCAGGATATCGCCGTGCGCGTCCAACTCTTAGGCGACCAGGTCGCTCGCGTTGCGTTTCCCGCACCCAGCGGCTTTGATTCGCCGATCATGTTTCACGCGCTGGGATTGTCTCGCAGCCACCGGATCTGGCAGCCACCATCTAGCGGCTACCGCACGCTCGCCTTAGCGCCGTTCGTCAATCGCACGGGGCTCGACGCCGTGGGCGCAATGAGCAACAGCGAGCGGGTACTCGTGAGCCGGCAGGACGAACTGGACAGACTGCCGGAAGCCGCACTGGTTGCGTGGAACGACGTCTTCGTCCTGGCCGATCCGGCTCAGGGCGAATCGGAGGATGAGGACGCTGCAGCCGGTCAGGATTATCCAGAGCCGATGACGCGCGTCCGCCCGGTCGGACTGCACGCCAAGATGTTCGCGGTGGAACACGGTCATCGTGCCACTTGGTATTTGGGTTCGGCGAATCTGACCGCCGCGGCGTTCACGGGCCGCAACGTCGAGATGATGGCGTCGGTCACAGGGGTCAAGGGTCGGAAGGATGGCGTCAAGGGCGTCGGCATCGCACGCTTCCTCGATGGTTTCGGAAAGCTGTGCGTGCGGTATGTCAGAACCGAACCGCTGATGCCGGATGAGGCCGTGACCAGCGCGCAGGTGCGCTTGGAGGCGGCTCGCGACGCCCTTATGCGCGCCGATCTGCGCGTGATTTGCGGTCTCGGACCTGACCTGTGGAAGCTGACTGTCGCCGGCTCCATAACGCTTCCCGACGATGTCGAGATAGTTGTCTGGCCGATCTCCATCGCCGAGGATGACGCCCATCCGTTGGGCACGCAGCCGAGTTGGATGTTGTCGGTGGCTCGACTGACGGCATTCATCGCTTTCCGGCTGCATGTGCCGATGCAAGATGTGGACGACATCCGGCTGACGCTGCGGCTACCGGCGGAGGGAATGCCGCCCGATCGCATGCACCAGGTACTCCGCTCCCTGCTGGACAACCCGGAGAAGTTCCTGCGATTCCTGCGGGCGCTGCTTGGTGGCTTCGACGCCATGGCCAACTGGGTGCAGGGTAAAGGAGACGACAACGGTGGCATCTGGGGAATCGGGACCGGTGGCGACACTCTGCTCGACGACTTGGTCCGGACCGCCGCCAGAAACCCTGAACGGCTCGAGCCGGTCCGCCGGTTGATCAACGATCTCCGAAAGACGGAGGAGGGGCGCCAGATCGTACCGGACGATCTGTTGGAGGTCTGGAAGGCAGTTGAGGGGGCACTCGCGCAGGAGTTACCTCCATGAAGCGACCTTCCGTCGAGGCAAGTCTCAAACCGCTCAAACCCTTTCAGCGCCGAACGGTGGACCACGCGTTTCACCGCCTGTTCGAGGCGGACGACAGCACGGGCCGCTTTCTCGTGGCAGACGAAGTGGGTCTCGGCAAGACGCTGGTGGCGCGCGGCATCATTGCTCGCGCCATCGACCATCTGTGGAACAAGGTCAAGCGGATCGACATCATCTACATCTGCAGCAACGGGAGCATCGCCCGCGCCAACCTGCCCAAGCTCCAGATTGGCGGCACCGACGAACGTTCGTTTGCGCTCGCGACCCGCCTCACGATGCTGGCGACGCAACTGGCGCCCCGCGAAGGCCAACCGGGCCTCGCGGGTAGCAAGCTGAACTTCGTCAGCTTCACGCCCGGCACGTCGTTCAACATGGGCCACTCCGGCGGCCAGTGGCGGGAACGCGAGGTGCTTTTCTACCTGCTCAGTCCGCTAGTCAACCGGCGCATTCCGCTCATGAATCTCTTGCAGGGGTGGATCGCCAACAAGGAGTCTTGGCGAAAAAGACTGGAAGGCGACGGCCGCCACATAGACGAGGACATCCGCAGACGGTTCGAAACGGCGTTCAACGCGCGCACGGATCTTCAGGGCGAACTAGACGAGCTTCTCGACACTTGGTTCCACCGCTACCGGCAACACTGGCCCCCCGAGGCTCGGTGGAAACGCGACGAGTTGATCGGCAAGCTGCGCAGTCTCCTTGCGGAGGTGTGCGTCGGCGCCCTCGAACCCGATCTGGTCATCCTCGACGAGTTTCAGCGCTTCAAGGAACTGCTCGATCCCCGCAACGCGGAAAGCAACCCCGCGGTGGAGCTGGCGCAGACACTGTTCGGCACCAAGTCCCACGATGGCAAGCGCGTGCGCACGCTGCTGCTCTCGGCAACGCCGTACAAGCTCTACACCGCCGACGCAGAGATCGATCAGGAGGAGCACTATGGCGACTTTCTGGCCACGACGCGGTTCCTCCTCGGCGAAGACGATGACCGCGTCGACGCGGTCAAGCGTCAGCTCTCGCGCTTCGGCGCTGCCCTGAAGCGCGCCGCCGGCGAGCCGCATCAGACGAAGGAGGTCATGCAGGCGAAGCGCGACGTGGAAGTTTCCCTGCGCAATGTGATGGTGCGCACGGAGCGTGTCGGGGCGAGCGAGGACCGGGATGCGATGGTGGTGGAGGACCGGTCGCAGGCGAAGGTGACGGCGGCGGATGTGCGCCAGTACATCGCTGCGGACGCACTGTTCCGCGCCGTTGGCGACCAGGATCCGATGCCATTCTGGAAATCGGCTCCCTACCTGTCGCACTTCATGCACGGCTACAAGTTCGACCAACGCCTCAAGGAGGCCATCAGTGCGCCGGCCAAGCTCATCGACGTGCTTGAACAACACAAGTCGGCCCTTCTGACCGCCGAGGCGTTGCGATCGTGGTCGCAGGTCGACCCCGGGCACGCGAAGTTGCGAGAGCTGGCGGGCGAACTGCTCGACACCGGACTCTGGCGCCTGCTGTGGATGCCGCCGACGCTGCCTTACTGGCCGCTTGAAGGACCGTTCGAAGGCAAGGAAGGAACGACGAAACGCCTGTTGTTCTCCGCCTGGAACGTCGTGCCCGATGTCGTGAGCGCGATTCTGAGCTACGAGGCGGAACGGCGGATGTTGGGAGGCCGGCTCGATCGGTACGACAACCTGGAAACGCAGCAGCGGCGATTGCTGCGGCTCACGCAGTCGACATCCGGTTTGTCCCGTCACCGGCTCTTCCTGTTACTGCTGCCGTGCCTGCGGCTGGCGGATGGAGCGCATCCGCTAGAGGCGCCAGACGGACAGGATCGCCGGACCTGGGTACGCACCCGCGTAGAGGAACTCCTGTCGAGCCTTCCGGACCCGCAGGGCGGTTCTATCGACGACCGTTGGGAGTGGGCGGCTCCGCTCCTGCTAGATCGGGATCTGCCCGGTTTCCTGGAGGCGTGGCGCGACGGCAAGCCGCCAGCGTCGACCGAAGAAGAGCCTCTACCGCAGCCGAATCCGGATGTCTTCGGAACGTATGTGACAAAGATGCTGCAGGTGGCGGCAGCCCCACACGAGCTCGGCCGGCGGCCGCCGGGGCTCGCCGATCTGCTGACGGAGGTCGCGCTCGGCTCGCCGGCGATTCTGGCCTCGCGTTGCCTGAAGGCCTCGGGGGCAATCAGTGACGATGTCCGCCGCGGCCTGTCGGTGAGGATTGCTGAAGCCTTCTGGCACCTCTTCAACCGGCCGGCAGTAATCGCGCTGCTTCGCCAACTCGGCACCGGTTCTGCGGTCGCTCGCGATGAGGGCGCCTACTGGCGCCTCGTGCTCCGCTACTGCCAGCAAGGCAATCTGCAGGCTGTCCTCGACGAGCAGTGGCACATGCTCTGGGACCAGGAATCGTGGTCCGAAGATGCCGCCGCCGATGAGATCGCTGCCAGATGCACCCGGAAGCTCGTCGAGGTCGTGAATCCGCTACGTGCCCGCGTCCATGCCCAGTTCCTCCAGGCCCAGGGCGAGGAATCCGTCGAGATCGCCGATATACGTGTACGCACTATATTTGCGCTCCGCTTCGGGTATACACGAACTGACGGTGATGGCCACATCAGCCAGGATGCCGTCAGAGCAGCCTTCAACAGCCCGTTCCGGCCCTTCGTGCTGGCCAGCACGTCGATAGGGCAGGAGGGGCTCGACTTCCACCCTTGGTGCCACCGGTTGATCCACTGGAACCTCCCGGGCAATCCTGTCGACCTCGAGCAGCGCGAGGGTCGCGTGCATCGCTATAAGGGCCACGCCGTGCGCCGCAATGTTGCCGCTTCCCATGGTTCCGACGCGCTCGGGTCGTGGCGTCCCGGCGATGACCTCTGGCGTCTGATCTTCGACCTCGCTGAGAAGGCCGCCCGCGCCGCCGATGAAAGCGACCTGGTCCCGCACTGGATCGCTCCGGGCGAACACAAGGTGCAACGCCATGTGCCGCAGCTCCCGTACACGACCGAGGTCGAGGCGTTCGACCGCCTCAAGCGTCAACTTGCCGCCTACCGTGTTGTCTTCGGTCAGCCGCGGCAGGAGGAACTACTCACGTTGCTTGATCAGTCCGTCCTCGACACCGGTCAACTCAGGGATTGGGCGGTCGATCTTGCACCGCCTGCCGGGATTCCACCACAGCTCGGGAGGGGAGCCACCGCTCGGCGGCAAAGGACCAAGCGTATTCCATAACCCCTGGCCGCGGACAAAGGGCAAGGTTCCTGTCTTCGAGCTTCACGGACCGGCGTCCTGCGCTTATGGGCGCTTCGGGCTTGAAGGTGCCACGACTGCCGGCCGGCCAGAATCGCCGCGGGACCTGGACGCGAAGATGAAGGATGGTGAGACGCACTTGGCCCGCAGGGCCGACCGCAGGGTTAACATGGACACGGGGCTCCCGTCTCGATGACGGTGCAGGGTGCGTCGGACGGAGATCCGTCGACGCTGATCATGGCGGCCGAGCAGGTGGAGTTGGCGAAGCCGGACAATCGGGACGAAGAGGCGGTTGCCGACAGGGGTTGCCACAGGGACGAGACGTCGGGCGGCCCTGGTCGCGAATGGGAGTGTGGAGTACGCAGCGGAGCCGGACCGATGTGGGCATGCCCCGGAGCCTCCCGGGGTGGGCTGGTCGGGCGATTTGCCGCCTGATCCGGCGTATGATCGACTGGGGGGGGGGGGCACCTGACGCGGGCTTCGTGGTTCAAATGGAGAATGACGGCGCTCGTCGGCTCAATCGCTCATCGCCAAGCTGACGGAACAGCGGGGTTCAGGGTAAGGCCGCCATGCAGATGCGAGTGAAGCGATTGATACCCGATGCCATTTTGCCAAGATATGCGCATCCGGGCGATGCCGGACTCGATCTATACGCTGCAGATGACCTTGACATTCGGCCGGCGGAGGCTAGAGTCGTGCGAACCGGTATTGCGATCGAGTTGCCGCCGGGGACGGAGGCGGGAATACGGCCGCGGAGCGGGCTGGCCCGTGAGTGGGCAGTGACGGTGCTGAACAGTCCCGGAACTATCGACGAAGGGTATCGGGGTGAAATCGGCGTTGTGCTCATAAATCATGGAGCGCGGCGGTTTCGTGTAAAGCGCGGTATGCGCATCGGTCAACTCGTCGTGCAACATCGTCTTCAAGTCGAGGTGGTTGAGGCAGAGGTGCTTACGACAACTGAGCGAGGTGATGGTGGCTTTGGGTCATCTGGAGCATGAATGGGTATTCACTGTGGAGCCCTGGCGCCGAGGTTATTGTGGACCAGTCGGAAGAATCGTATCTGCGTGACTGCTGGGACCGGAACGTGTGTCCGTACTGCGGACGTTCGTTCTCGCCGACGAACCGGGTGGGTGGAAGCCCAAAGAAAGGTGGCTTCTGTTCCGTGAAGTGTTACGGGGACTATCACGTGTTGGAACTCGCGGAGAGACACAAGCGGCGTCTGTCGGTTTGGGGTTCGAATGGAGTCTAGTAAGCTATTTCCGGAAGTTGAGCGTGAAACGCCTTCTGAAGGCCGTCCGACGGACGTGCAATACAGCACGGGAATCCTGCCCTCACAAGACCTTCTGAAAGCTAAGGAGGAGAAAGAGATCCAGTCAGTCGAGCCTATCTCTGACGATCAGATTCAGCCGGCCAGCATCGATCTTCGACTTGGAAGCAAGGCATATCGTGTGCGCGCGAGCTTTCTGCCAGGACCGAACGAGACGGTGCAGAAGAAGCTGGACGAATTGTCGATGCACGAGATGGATATCACGGATGGTGGGGTACTGGAGCGCGGATGCGTCTACATCATTCCACTCTTGGAATATCTTAATCTCAAACACCGCATGTCGGGTCGCGGGAACCCAAAGAGCTCTACCGGCAGGCTGGATGTCTTCACTCGACTCATTACGGATCACGGGAAAGAGTTCGATCAGGTACCCGAAGGCTACGCAGGACCGCTATACGCTGAGGTCTCACCACGAACGTTCACGATCCTGGTTCGCAAAGGATCGCGGCTAAACCAGCTTCGCATCCGCAAAGGAACGCCGCCCAGTAGTAATCAAAGGCATAAGGACCTGCAGCAAGAGTTTGGACTCGTTGGCCGTAAACTTTCTGATGACGACATAAAGGATGGGGGAGTGCCGATCACAGTGGACGTCATTGGCAAGCCCGAAACCGATTACGTCATCGGGTACCGGGCGAAGAACCATACCGGGCTGATCGATATAGACCTCGTGCGCCATTACCGCACGGACGAGTTCTGGGACCGGGTGCGCGCTCCCGGCACGCCAGGCCTAATACTTGACCCGGCGGATTTCTACATTCTTGCTTCCCGCGAACCCGTGAAGGTGCCACCTGGGTTCGCGGCCGAGATGATCGCGTACGACACACTGGTTGGGGAATTCAGAGTTCACTACGCTGGTTTTTTCGACCCAGGATTCGGCAATGACAGCGAGGGAGCTAAGGCAGTACTCGAAGTCCGCTCCTACGAAGTGCCTTTCGTGATTGAAGACGGGCAGATCGTGGGCCGTCTTGCCTACGAACGACTCATGGTTCAACCTGAACGCCTTTACGGCGTGGATGTTAATTCCAGTTATCAGCACCAGGGACTTCGGCTGAGTAAACACTTCAAGTGACCGCAGAACGTCGGCCGCATACGATTTCCTTCCAGTGAGCCGCTTCGGGGATTTGTGTGGGTGGCGAGTGCGTTCGGGTAGAGGTCGAGCCCTCCCAGATTGAAGTAGATCGCGTAGCGGAATCGCTCGTGATTGGACGAGTATTGTGAGCCGCGCGACGCGTGTCCTCCCGACAGATTGCGGAGGCAGGATGACTGAATTCATTGACCTGCAACGGCGATTTCTCGAGGTGACGGACAAGGAAGTCGACGCCCCGGAGACCCTATCTGCCTGGATTGACCACATACCTGGTTCGACAGGCTGGCCGGACCTGCTGAAACAGCATCGCGTCGTCCTGTTGGCTGAGGCGGGGGCGGGAAAGACGGCGGAAATGCGCCACCAGGCGAAGCGGCTCACTGGCGAAGGGAACTTCGCATTCTTCGTCGCCCTGGAAGAGCTTAACAGAGAGTCGATTGACGAGGTTCTTTCGACGGACGAAGAGAAGCGGTTCAAAAAGTGGACGACCGCCGCCGATGCACCCGCATGGTTCTTCCTTGACTCCGTCGATGAACTGAAGCTGACTCAAGGGAAGCTGGACCGCGCTCTTCGCCGTTTGTCAAGGGTGCTCGAAGGAAGTCTACATCGAGCTCGTATCGTCGTCTCCTGCCGTCCCAGTGACTGGCGTCCACTACTGGACGCGGACACAGTAGCGAGCAGGCTTCGTGTGCCGGTGAAGTGTCGTCGTGCTTCATCGGAGCCCTCCGAGGATGTGTTCATAGAGGCGCTCCGGCACGAGTTCGACCGTGCGACGCCCGCCACGAGCGGGCAACAAGATGGCCAACGACGCGACTTGCAGACGGTCATGATGCTCCCCCTGAGCGACCGTCAGGTTGAGCGGTTCGCGCAGCAACGCGGAATGCGGAAGGTTGCCGAGTTTCTGGCTGCCGTTCACCGCCATGACGCGTGGACGTTTGCCCGTCGTCCGCTAGACCTGATCGCGTTGATGGACACGTGGAATCAGTCGGGCACTCTCGGAACTCGCGCCCAACAGCACGAGACGAATGTCGCGACCAAGCTAAGGGATGACCCCGATCGTCCCGGCAACGATGTTCTCTCCGAGGATAGGGCTCGCGATGGCGCGGAGCGTCTCGCCCTTGCCCTCGCCCTGACCCGCACCCGTTCTATTCGATCGCCCGAGCGGGTTCCAGACGAGGACCGTTCGGAGGGAATGCTCGACTCCGGCCAGATCCTTATGGACTGGAACGAAGCGGAACGGAAGTCACTGCTGCGGCGAGCCCTCTTCGATCCAGCAACCTACGGAAGGGTTCGCTTTCACAGTCGTTCGACCCAGGAGTACCTTGCTGCTCGACACTTGCTCTCATTGCGCGACAAAGGCATGTCGACCAAGGCGCTGCTTCGCTTGCTGTTTGCGAAGCGTTACGGCATCAAGGTCGTCATTCCGTCGATGAGTGCAATCGCCGCATGGCTCGCGCTCTGGGACGATGCCGTTTGTGGAGAGCTGAGGGAACGGGAACCGGAAGCCCTGCTCTCGCAGGGCGACCCGGAGTCGCTCGATCTGGACACACGAGCACGGCTCGTGCGGCGTTTTGTCGCCGCGTACGGTACCGGAGGTAGCCGCGGTCTGAACGTACCGATCGCGGAGGTTCGCAGATTGGCGCACCCGGAGCTTGCACCTGTGATCCGTGAGTGCTGGAACCGCGCGGCGAACGACGAAGTGCGGGAGCTACTCATCGAGATGATCTGGCAGGGTGAGATCGAGATCTGTGCCGATCTAGCCCGTGACGTCGCGCTCGAGCCATCCTCGACGCGACGCCATCGCGTGATTGCGATTCGCGCCCTGATTGCCTGCAAGTGCGATGCCGATGTCGCGGATCTTGCGAGTGACATGCTGGCCCAGCCCAAGAGCTGGACCGATGGGGTCGTGCATGGTGTATCCGCCGATCTCTTTCCGCAGTTCCTCACCGCAGAACAACTCCTAATACTAATGAAGCGAACGAAAGAGCCAAAAAATGCAGTCGGCGGCTTCGATTGGGTGTCGCGGCAGATTGTAGAAAAAATAGAACCATCATCGGCCCCGGCTGTCGGCCTACGTGACGGGCTGGCTGCCCTGTTGCTTAATGGGCGTTTTCCCGAAAGCGGGCTCTACGCCCTTCACGGGCGATTCGACTACTTGGCGCCGGCACTCGCGACATTGTGCAGACGACAATTGGAGGCATCTGGCGCACGGCCCAATGCAGCTTTGATCCGTGCGAGCGTGATCGCATCCCGATTCGGTGGCCCTGGAGGCCGCGCCCTCATAGAAATCAGAGAATCTGTCGCCACACTACGGACGCGCTTGACAACGGAGCCTTCAATACGGAGAGATACCTTCTGGTGCGAGTTAGCATTTGTGGACGAGATAGATCCGACCGACAACGACCAACACCGGTTCTATAACGTCTCGCATGAGGGTGTCGTCGGCTACCTCTCGGAGGAAGACTCGGAATGGTTGCTGGATGATTTGGCGGACGAACGGCGACCCGAGCGGCGTCCGGTAGCGCTTCACGCGCTGATTCTCCTGTGGAAATGGAATGCAAGACGCTCTTCGGACTTGGTAGAGATCCGCGCACGCGTGATGGGCGATGAGAAACTCGGTCGGATTCTGGACGAGCAGACGGTATCGTCGCAAAGGGACGAGCGACTGGAAGAGCTAAAGCGAAGGCGCCGAGAGCAGCAACAGGCTGACGATGTCCGTGAGGGGCGTCGGCTTTCGGACTGGAAGCGTTGGCGTAGCGAGTTGATCGACGATCCCGTCAGAGCGTTCTCGACGGCACGACGGGACGATAATGTTTTCAGTGTCTATCGGTTTCTCGATGCACTCAAAAGGAGCCAGAATCGCTATGGTGTATGGGACAAGAGCGCGCTGATGGAAGCGTTTGGCGGAGATGTTGCCGATCGGGCCGAAGACGCGTTTCGAGGAATCTGGCGCGCGACGCGTCCTGATACTTGGTCGACCCGCTCAGCCGAATCGAGGAACTCAACGCCAGGAACTTGGCTTGTGGGGCTGGCGGGTGTTTCTGCCGAAGCCGCGACACCAGGATGGAGCAGACATCTGTCGACTGAGGATGCCGTCACAGCCACTGTCTACGCAATGATCGAGCTGAACGGTTTTGCTCCATTCGTTACCGACTTGGTGGAGTCACACCCCGAAGAAGTAGCCAAAGTGATTGGAGAAGAGGTCAGAGCCGAAGTTGCCATGAGTCGTGATCATGAGCACTTGCCGGTTCTTCAGGATCTGACGTATGCGAACGTGAAGTTGAAGCGGATCTGCGTGCCGTACCTTCTCGACGCATTGAAGGCCTGGCCATCAGTGGGTGACGATGAGACACGCGGCCCTCGGTCGCATCATCTAGACCAGACGCTGCGAATCCTGGCGGAGACAGAGGAGCAGGTGGTACGAGAGGAGAGTGCAAAGGAATGCACAACTCGTTATCGGGAGGCTCCAACTGCTCCGTCTGCGGTCATCTGGCTCAAGGGCCTGTTCCGGTTCGAGCCGGCTCGGGGGGCAAAGCAGTTGATCGAGGACTTCGAGCGCGATAGCTCCTACAGGGATCCCGACACTCAGAAACGCGCGATCGAAGCCTTCGGGGTCATTTTTGGTGAAGAAGCCATCGAGTTTCGGGTGCCGGATCCCGTCCAACACGCGTCGCTGCTTGGGAATCTTGTCCGATTGGCGCACGCTTTTGTCCGGCCGACGGACGACCAGGTTCACGACGGGGTGTTTAGTCCCAACGCTCGTGATAACGCAGAGAGTGCGCGGAGGATGCTCTTTGACTTGTTACGCAACACGCCTGGTCCGGAGGCGCGACGCGCTTTGCTGGATCTCGCTGAAAAGCGTGAGTTTACGAGTCAGCGGGACTATCTGCAGTTGGTTGCTCGACAGAGAGCGGCTACCGATGCAGAGTTCTCAGCGTTTGATTCGGAAGCCGTGGTGGCCTTGACTGCCTGCCACGAAGCGCCACCCAACGACGGCAACGGGTTGTTCAAGGTCATGATGGATCGGCTGGAGGATCTCGCGCACGACTTGGCGGACGGCGATTTTTCGGATCGGCGAACGGTCCGTAGGATTGACGAAGAGGCCGAAGTACAGCGTACCCTGAGTTGGCGCTTGAAGGAGAGGGCACGGGGAGTTTATAGAGTGATACGAGAAGAAGAGGTCGCAGATGCGAAGAAGACGGATATTCGTCTGGCGACCATCGCAGGTGCGGATGAGCGGGTTGTCGCGGAGATGAAGATCGCAGATAAGTGGTCGCTGACGGAGCTAACGGAGGCGCTCCGCGAACAGCTCGTAGAACAGTACCTGCGCCACGAGAACTGTACCTGTGGGTGTTTGTTACTGACTTATCATGGAAGAAGGAACTGGTGGGTACACACGGACGACGGGAAACGGCTTACGTTCTCGGAAGTGATTGACATCCTCCGGGAGAAGGCACGAGCACTGGAACGGGAACACTGGGATCGTATTCGAATCGAAGTATTCGGACTCGATCTCACCGATCCTCAGCCGGCATAGGATTGAGCGAGCAGATTTTCGTCGGCGTTCCTGTCGGCGCATAATTCGATAGTGGACTTGACCCGACTATGCCGAGTGCTCATAGACGGGGCAAACCTCGAGTGACCAACAAGCGCGGCCCCACAGGTATCCGTGAGACGACTGTCTCTCGTATTGCGACGGCGTGAACGGCTGATACGAAGGATCAAATCCTGACGCTGCGGTCGTAGCCGAGACGGAGCACGGCGTAGTCTCTCACAGGGATCACTTCGAGTTGAACCGGGTGGCGATGTACTCCTCGGCATCCTTCGGCGTCAGCCGCGCCGTGCCGGGCCCGGTTCGGACGTAGAGGTCGCCATCCGCGGTCTTCTCGACGCCCTTCCAGCACAGGTACACGGGCTCGGGACTGCGCTGGCAGCTCACTAGGCAGATAGTCTTGCCGTCGACGATCTGCGTCTTCGGATCGATGCAAGTGCCGGCACGGTCGCCGAGGCCATTGCGCACGGCCTGTGTCAGGTGGCGCATGAACTTGTCGTCGTTCTCCAGACGGTCGTGCTCGATGCCGAGCACCTTGCGGTTGTCGTCCACGCCTATCAGGAGGTCGCCGCCCTCGGTGTTGAGGAACGCGGCAATGGTCTTGAGCGCCGCGTGGGTCACGTGCCTGTCGTCCTTGCGGTCCTCCTTCAGATTCCAGCGCAGGCTCGACTTGAACTCGAGCGTCTTCGACTCCTGGAGCTTGAGCAGCTCCTCGGCGCGGCGGTGCCGCCGCATGTAGTCGTCGAACAGCAGGTTCTTGATTGTCTGGCCGAATTCCGGGTCGTCGGTGATGCGTTTGTATAGGTCGAAGTTGGTTTCGACGATCTCCTGAATCTTGTCCTCGACCTTCGGATCGAACGTGAGCCGCACGTTCTCTCGGGTGTTCACCTTGGCGCTGGCGTCGAGACCGGCGTCGTTCTCGAGGGCCGCACGGATCTGCTCCAGCGTGACGCGGTGCTCAGGTCCGAGGTTCAGGCCGAACCGTTCGTTCAGTGCCTCGATGATCCGTGAGAGCGTCTCCAGTTCTTCCGCGGCGGCGCCGTCGCGCGGCTTGCTGCCGGCGGGTTCGAGTGGCTCGCCGTGTCGTTCCAGTGCGATCCGGCCGCGGCTGGTCCGCTGGATGCGGAAGGACTCCATGTCGATGTTCTGCTGGACCTCGCGAGGCAGCTCGTCGGAGTCTGGCGGGAGCAGGCGCCGGAGGTGCCGGGCGAAGACGTAGAGCTTCTCCAGATCCGGGTCGGCGAACGTCAGTACCTGGGAGAGGAAGGAATACAGGCGAACGTAGTCGGTGAGTTGGCCTCGAAAGTCGGATCGCTCGTCGCGGTCGAGGTCGACGAAACGTTGGCGCGCCGGCTCCAGTGCCGCGTAGAGCCGGTCCTGGGTCGCCTTTGGGTTGAAGTAGACGCGTGCGAAGGCTTCAACGTCGTTCGCCGCGAATACGCCGAAGTCGAGCAGCCGCCGCTGGACTTCGTAGAGCAGATTGGGGTCGGTCTCTTCGGAGAGCAGGGTGGTTTCGTAGTACGGCTCGAAGGCCTTCTTGATCTCGTCCGCTTCGTTGGCAAAGTCGAGCACCATCGTGCCCTGCTTGCCGGGATGGGTACGGTTCAGGCGTGAAAGCGTCTGCACCGCGTTTACGCCGCCGAGCTTCTTGTCGACGTACATCGTGTGGAGCAGCGGCTGGTCGAAACCGGTCTGGAACTTGCTGGCGACCACCAGGAACCGGTACTCGGGCTTCTCGAACTCGGCCGCCGTCTGCCGATCACTGATGACGCGATCCTGTCCGGCAGAGTTCATGCCCGACTCGGTGTAGGACTCGCCGCCGTCCTTCACCGTGCCGGAGAAGGCGACGAGCGCCTTCCAGGGGTGGTCCTTCTCGGCGAGGTAGCTGTCCAGGGCGATCCTGGTGCGCACGGCGTGGAGGCGCGAGCGCGTGACGATCATCGCCTTGGCCCGTCCGCCGATCTCACTCGCGACCTGGGCGGCGAAGTGCTCCACGCAGATGGCGATCTTCTCGCTGATGGCGTGCGGGTGCAGCTCGACGAACGACTTGAGCAGATATTCCGCCTTGTGCTTGTCGTAGCGCGGATCGTCCTCGATCTTCTTCAGCAGCCGCCAGTACGCCTTGTAGGTCGAGTAGTGCCCGAGCACATCGAGGATGAACCCCTCCTCGATGGCCTGCCGCATGGTGTAGCGGTGGAAGGGCTCGAACTTCCCGTCGGGCCGCTTGCTGCCGAACAGCTCCAGGGTCTTGGGTTTCGGAGTGGCCGTAAAGGCGAACGTTGAGAGGTTCGGCAGCCGTCCACGGCTGCGGATCTCCTCGAGAACCCGGTCCTCGATCTCCTCTTCCGGGGTCTCGGCCCCTGTTTCCTCCCGTTCGGCCTCCTCCAGGCTGCCTGCCGCGAGCACCGCCTTGAGGCTCTTCGTGCTCTCGCCCGACTGCGACGAATGCGCCTCGTCCACGATCACGGCGAACCGCTTGCCGGGGAGCTGGCCGATCTGCTCGGCGATGACGGGGAACTTCTGCAGCGTGGTGACGATGATGGTTCGGCCCGCTTCGAGGGCCTCGCGGAGTTGTCGTGAGGTCTGGTCGATGTTCTCGACTACGCCGAGGGTCTGCTCGAACTGCCGGATGGTGGTCTGGAGCTGGCGGTCGAGCACGCGCCGGTCCGTCACCACGACGACCGAGTCGAAGACGCGGCGGTCGTCGGCGTCGTGCAGCACGGAGAGCTGATGAGCGAGCCATCCGATGGTGAAGCTCTTGCCGCTGCCGGCCGAGTGCTGGATCAGATAGCGCTGACCCGTGCCGTGGTTGCGCGCGTGGCCGACGAGCCGGCGCACGCAGTCGAGTTGCTGGTAGCGGGGGAAGATCAGGAAGTGCTTGCCGGTCTTTCGCCCGCGGTCGTCCTCTGTCTCCACCTCGTGGATGAACTGGCGGATCAGGTCGAGCACGCTGTCGCGGGCCCAGATACGCTCCCACAGGTAGTCGGTGGGGAAGCCGGTCCGGGTGGGCGGGACCGGAGGGTTCCCGGCGCCGCCGAAGCGGCCCTGGTTGAACGGCAGGAAGCGGGTCTTCGGTCCGGCGAGCGCCGTCGTCACGAACACCTGCTCCGGGTCCACGGCAAAGTGGGCGAGGCAGCGCCCGTAGGTGAGGAGCGGCTCCCGCGGGTCGCGGTCGGTCCGATACTGTCGGATGGCGTCCTCGACGTCCTGTCCGTTGAGCCGGTTCTTCAGCTCGACCGTGAAGATGGGGATGCCGTTCAGAAATAGCACGAGGTCGAGGCTCTGCTCGCCCTGCTCGCTGTAGCGGAGCTGTCGGACGACCGCGAAGAGATTGGCGGCGTGCAGGCGCTGCAGCTCCTCGTTCAGCCCGCTGGCCGGCCGGAAGTACGCCAGCCGGAACTTGCAGCCTGAGTCCTTGACGCCGTTGCGGAGCACGTCGAGCGCCCCGCGGCGGGCGATCTCGCGCGAGAGGCGGGCGAGGAAGCGCGGCTTGACGTCAGCCCCGTGGTGCTGCTTGAGCCGCTCCCACTCCTTCGGCTGGGTGGCCAGAAGGAAGTCGACGACGTCGGCCGGAAGCAGGCAGAGCCCACGGTTGTAGTCCTCCGGCGGACGCTTGTGGTAGCCGCCCGGTAGCGGATCGTCGCCGTACGTCGGCGTGAATTCTCGTACAGTCGCCCCGCCGCCGCGAGGGGCGTCGGGGCCGTGGAGGAGCAGGGCAGCCTCAATGGCGTCCTCGAAGGCCCGCTCAGAGACGTCAGGGGTCATTCCAGTCTCTCCTGGTCGAGGAATTGCGGGTCCGGGATGTCATAGTCTGACGCCACAGCCTGTCATAGCTCGATGTCACAGCTCGTCACAGCTTGGCTCCCGATCACGCCAGGCCGTCGGCCAGCCGGTAATGTCGGGTCGGGTCGGTCGGCGCCGTACCGGCTTCGGTCAACAACCCCTTTTCCACAAGCGCCCTCAGGTCTCGCTGGAGCGTTCGCCGGTTCGTTCCCGGGCAGATCTCCTGGTAGTCGTGAATCGTTAGGCGTTCATGCTCGATGACGTGGTCCAGCGCGACTGCCTGCCGGTCCGACAACGCGTGCTGCCGCACCAGGGCGTCCCGGTGGATCGTACGCTCTCCACGCGCCTTTACTTCATCGAGCTGGGTGGCCAGCCCACCGGTGAAGAACTCGAGCCAACCCGTCAGGTCCATATTGCATTCGCGCACCCGTTGGATCGCTCGGTAGAACGCGGCCCGGTCCCGGTCGTAGTATTCGCTGATGGTGAAGAGACGCTTGAAGTCGTAACCGGCCTTGTACAAGCAGAGCGTAGAGAGCAGGCGCGAGGCGCGGCCGTTGCCGTCCAGGAAGGGGTGGATGTGGACCAACTGGAACTGGGCGATACCGCTGACCAGCACGGGATGGACATCGCATTCCTGGTTCAGCCAATCGATCAGCTCTCGCATCAGGATCGGCACGTCGTACGTCGCCGGCGGCGTGTAGACGACCTCTTCGGTGCCGGTGTTCATCACGTAGTTCTGGATCCGCCGGTACTCGCCCGGCGCGGCAGACCCGCCGCGGACGCCTTCGACGAGGCGCCTGTGGATTTCCCGGACCAATCCCTCGGTGATCGGTCCACCGCCGCCGAGCCACGTGGAGACGAACTCGAATGCGTCCCGGTAGTTCAGGAGCTCACGAACGTCGACCGGATCCGCCTCGGGCACCCGCTTGCCTGCAAGGAGCGCCGTGGACTCCGCCAATTGGAGCTTCGTCCCCTCGATGTGAGTCGTATGGTGCGCCTCCAGGACGAGCGCCCGCGCGCCCATCTCCTGGATCCAGTCATCGGAGAGTGTCGCCGCCTCCAGAAACCCCCGCGCCCGCTCGATCCGCGTGAGATCGGCTGTGATGGCGTGGGTGACCGTGAAGCTCGGCTCGAAGCTCATCAGGGCGTCACCTCCCGTACGTCGATCTTGCCGGTGACGGCCGCGGAGATCAGGGCGCCTCGGAACTCTTTGAGGCAGTCAAGGGCTTGACGAATCTTGGTTGTTATAGCAGCAAGGCGCCCTTCCTCCTCTCTGAACGTCGCAACGATCTCTCGTTGCGTCTCGATACTTGGAAGCGGAACTTCCTCGTCAAGGAATTGGCCGATCCTGAGCGTCCTGTTGCGTCCCGCTGCGCCGGGGGAGTTGACTTCCATTAAACGACGACCTTGGTCACTCTGGAGGACCATCAGGAAATAGTCGAGGGCTAGGTGGTCAGAAGGACGAAAAGTGGGGAAACGATGTGACGCTACCATCCCCGCCTCACGCTCAGATGCCACCGCGACGGCACCTTCCCACGCGAAGACGATGTTCAGCACGAAATCGCCCGGTTCGGGCCGAAATATGCTTTTTTCGCCCAGAAGAACGCCCCTGACCGGGTCTTTGTGAAAGATCCCCTTGCCCCATGAACGAATGCCGATCTCTCGGTAGTCTTTGTCAGGCCGAACCACAACCGGGCGCTTCACTTGTCGAATGAGGCGTCGTATCTTCCACAGCTTCCAGTCTTTCGGAACCACCGGAAACACTCGCGATCCGGTCGCGCGTGCATCGGCCGGCAGGTTGAGGCTCCGGGTGACGGCGCGGGTGATGAGGGCGGTGCGTTTCTCCTGAAGCAGCTCGATCAACCGCTCTTTCTTTGCCATCAGCGCATCGATCTTCGCCGTTTCGCGGTCGAGGAAGGCGGCGATGGCGCGTTGTTCATCTAGCGGTGGAACGGAGAGATGGACTGACTCAAGGTCCTCGCTCGCGAGTTCCTTGAACGTGCTGCCGCGACCAGCCGCTTGGAGCACGGGTTTTGCTGCATGAAGCTGAAAGTAGAAGTAGGTTTCGTCAGCTGAGTGTCGAAACATCAGGGACCGGCAACCTTGATTCGTGCAGACGGACGTGCCGGCGATTGCAAGATGACCGATCGGTGCGCGGGTAGACAGAACTAGGCTTCCGGCACGAACCATCTGTGTGCCGCAACTCTCGTATCCCTTGCGTGTGAGAAACCGCGCTGGCTTGTTCAGCACGCGGTTCTTCATCTTGCCTAGGTCCTCGGGAGTAACCCACGGGATGTCGCCATCCCAGTTGTCAGACTCACCGCTTTTGGGAGTGGACCCGTTCACAATGCGGAACGGTCGTTTCAGTGTCTTGGTCTCCCAGTGCGCCGGGAGCTCACCCAGCCACTCGACACCGGAGTCCTTGTACTGAGGATACGGCTGCAAGCGTTGAGGTCGCGACTCTGCGAACGTCTCGGGCTCAGTCACCGGCTTCGCCTCCCGCCGGAACCTGAATCCCCTGCCGCCATGGCCCCCCAGCGGGCCAGACCTGGGTGAACGGGCTCTCTTCGATCAGACTGTCGCAGACCGGCCCCAGAAAGCGCTGCAACTCCGCGCCCGCATCCACGAGACTAGCCGGACCGTCGGCGTCCATCGCGATCTGCCGGTGCAGAACCCGCCAGTGTTGCACGCGAGTGGTGTCCTCATAGTAGCCGGGGAACAGCGCTGGCGGCCCGTCGCTCGTGAAGGAGGTCTCTCGGTGTTGGAATGTCTCCGCGATGGCCGTTCGCAGGGTGTCGCCGTCGAACGCGAAGCGGCGCGCGAGGCAGGTGATGTCCCAGAGATCCTTGACCCGCGAGTTGTCGACACCGCGGCTCACCATCGCCTCGAACTTCTCGGCGATCATCGCCTCGCGCGGGTAGGTCCAGAGGCGGGGGGGCGGCAGGTCAAGGAGGGTGGGATAGTCCTGCTGCTCGCGCTTGGGCGTGATGACATCGCCGAACCCGATGTCCATCTGCAGTGCGAGGCGGATGTTGCCGAGGCGTCCCTGGAGCCGCGTCCGCAGCCCGCCCTCCGGTTGGTCGCGCCGGATGTTTCTGATCCGGATCGTCGCGGCGTCGAAAACGACGCCGTCCTCCGGGCAGGGAATGCCGCAAACGGTCTCCACGGCGGCGCGGATCGCGGGTTGTTCCGCGGTACCCTCGGCGAGAAAGTCCACGTCCCGGGTCGGCCGCAGTTCCGTCTCGGTCCACACCCGGAAGAGCGCTGCGCCCTTGAGCGTGAATCGGTCCACCTCGCCGGAGACGGAAAGGCGGTACAAGAACCGCTCGGCGGCGTAGTGGTCGAGCAAAAGGTTGAAGTCCACCTCCCGGAGGCGGGCGAGATTGCGGAGACGGGTGCTCACCGAGGCGGACACGTTCCGGAGTTCCCGTCGCGGGGTCATGCCGCCAGCGCTTGGAGGACGGGGTGAATCAGTGATTCCGCGCGGCAAGTCTCCGCCGCACGCCGGATCTGGGAGGGCGTCGCCCTCCGGTCGGTGAGGGCTTCGCGGATGGCCTCGAGCGCAACGTCCATACCCACGATACGGCGGAACCGGAAGCAGTCCACGATCGTTCGCGCAGGGCTGGTGATCCGTACGGGTACTCCCTCGAATTCGGCGTCCTCGATCCCGTAGCGTAGAGATGCGCCGGAGAAGCGGACAACCCTGACCGGCAGGTCGACGACGGGCGTGCGGGCCTTGTGCGGAACGGCGATCCAGACCTTCGCCGGCAGCTGGGTGCCGATGTCGTGTACCCGAAGCGCGGTGAGCAGGCAGATTATGGCGCCCGGGAGGCGGGCGCACACGGCGGCCTGGGTGTGGTGCTCGGTGAGTTCGACGTCGGTGCGGCGGTAGAGGCCGCGCGCGACCCGCTCGACGGCTCCATCGTCGATTAGCCGACGCAGTGCACGAGAGTGAATGCCAACCGCGGCTGCGTCACGTTGACGGAAGAAGGTCTTCGCGCCGAGACTCCGCATGCCAACGGTACTCGGCCTGGAATACTGCTTGGAAATGTCGGCAGATACAGCCAGTTGCCTATGGTTCGGTGCGGTCACCCTTCCAGCATAGCCCGGCGCGTCTGCTGAAGCAAATTGACGGCACTTGTTCATAACTGCCGACATTTAAGGACATCAGGTCGTCATCTCCCGCAGCATGGCAACGATCTCCTTCTCCACCTGCTGGATGTCGGCCTCGATCTCCTCCAGTGGGCGGGGCGGGCGGTACTCGTAGAAGTACCGGTTGAAGTTGACCTCGTAGCCGACGAGTCCCACCTCGCCGTCGTGCGGGTCCCGGCGCGACATGTCGATCCAGGCGTCGGGTACGTGGGGCTTCACCTCGCGCTCGAAGAACGTCTCGACGGTCTGGCCGAGGGGCACGTTCTCCGTGTCGCGCAGCTCGGGATCGGATTCGGGGCGGCCGTCCGCGTCCCGGCAAATTTCCGCCTCGGCGTTACGCTGGGACAGGGCGGAGAGGATGGCCTTCCGGATGGGCGCGGCGAGTTTGAGTTCCGCCTTTCGGGCCGCCTGGGTGAGTTCGGCCTCGAAGGCCGGCCGATCCAGGAACAGCTTGTCTGGCAGGCTCCGCAGCAGGGCGCGGATGGCGTCCTGTTGCTCCTGCCCCGTCTCCTCGTCGCGCGTCTTCACCTCGCCCCTCTTTCGCGAGATGGCCAGCTTGACGAAGGCGCGCTCGTTGTCGAGCCGTGCGATCCGTTCCGGACTGGCGTGGAAGTCCAAACGGAGTGGCCGTTCGACGGTGATCTTGCGAAAGCCGAAGTGCGTGGTGGGGTAGATGCGGCTCACGACGGTCTCGCGCTCATCGCCGTCCCGGTCGACCTCGCGGCTCGCGCCGTCCTCGAAGTCCGCCAGCAGCCGCAGAATGTCCTGTTTCCGCTCGAACGGGATCTCGCGGCGCTTGGCGCCCAGGCTCTTGCGCAGCAGGATCCAGAACGAGGTAGCGTCGATGAGCTGGACTGTCCCGCGCCGCTCGGGCCGCTTGCGGTTCGTGAGCACCCAGACGTAGGTGGCGATGCCCGTGTTGTAGAAGAGCTGCTCGGGCAGGGCGATCAGCGCTTCAAGCAGGTCGTTCTCGAGGATCCAGCGGCGGGTCTCGCTCTCGCCGCTGCCGGCGTCGCCGGTGAACAGCGGCGATCCGTTCATGATGATCGCCACGCGCGAGCCACCCTGGCCCGATTCCTTGACGTGCGCCAGCATGTGGAGCAGGAACAGGAGCTGGCCGTCGCTGATGCGTGGCAGCCCCGGCCCGAAACGGCCCGCCGCGCCCCGGTCGTGCTCGTCCCGCACGGCGTCCTGGTCGCGCTTCCAGTCCTTGCCGTAGGGCGGATTGGCGATCATGTAGTCGAAGCTGGCGTTGGCGTGCCGGTCGTTCGAAAGCGTGCTCCCGAACAGGATGTTCTCGGCGTCGCGGCCGTCCTCCGACTTCATGAAGAGGTCCGACTTGCAGATCGCAAAGGTCTCGGGGTTCACCTCCTGGCCGAACAGGTGGGTGTCGGCGACCGGATTTACGGGTTCGCCACGGTGTTTGCCGTCTCGGATTTCGCCGGCGGTGATGTGTTCCTTGGCGATGGTGAGCATGCCGCCCGAGCCGCAGCACGGGTCGTAGACGCTGAGCACAACCCCCTTGGTTCGCAGCCGTTCCTCATCGCCAGCCAGCAGCAGGTCGACCATCAGGTGGACGACGTCGCGGGGCGTGAAGTGCTCGCCGGGGTTCTCGTTCAGCGCCTCGTTGAACTTCCGGATCAGCTCCTCGAAGATGGTGCCCATCGTGGCGTTGTCCACCGCATCGGGGTGGAGGTTTACCTTCGGGTCGCCGAACCGCTGCATGACCTGGAACAAGAGGCCCGCCTCGTCGAGCTTGGAGATGGTGTTGTTGAAGTCGAACTTCTCGAGTACCTCGCGCATGTTGGGACTGAACCCGGCGAGGTAGTTGCGAAGATTCTGGGCGATGTGAGGAGCGTCGGCGAGTAGCTTCTGGAAGTCGTAGCGTGACGTGTTGTAGAAGGCGAAGCCGGAAGCGCGCCGAAGCTGCGGGTCGAGGTTGTCGATCTTGTCCGCGTATCTGGCCTGAACCTCCAGGACCTTCCGCTTGGTGGGGGCCAGCACGCAGTCGAGCCGGCGCAACACCGTGAGCGGGAGGATCACGTCCTGGTATTTGCCGCGCTTGAACGTGTCGCGGATCAGGTCCGCCACGCCCCAGATGAAACTGACGATCTGGCTGTGGTTCATTTGCGCTCTGCCTGGAGTCTCATTAGCCAGCGTACCTGGAGTCGTCTGCGTTTAACGATTGGCGATCCGCCGTCGCACAAGGCTAACCTACTGTCTCCAGTCATCAAGAATGGCTTCCATTTTCTTCAGATAAAGGCGTAGTTGCAAAAACTCGTCATTGTTAAGGTACTTGGCATGTGCATCTGGACGACCGGAGTCATTTATTTGCTTCAGCATTATCTCGATCTCGCCTTTTTCCAGTTCAAACACATTCTCAAGCGACGACCACTCGCGCTTCACGATTGCAATCAGTTCGGAAAAATATAGCGGTGATTTATCTCGGGCAAGTAGGACGTCGATATCGGACGTCGCAACGGATTCTCTGCGCTGACTTGGCAGCGCCCGTCGAACGCATTCGCCCCCCTTCTTGCGTCCGTGCGCAGCGCGTAGTGTATTCCGGAGAGTAGTTCGCAGAAGCCTCTCTATACTATTGCGACGCGCAGAAATCTCCGCAACCTTCTCGTCATCCGAGAGATTCAGACGTTCATATTTGTGCAGGTTGTTGAGATACTCGCGTAGCGCTTCAATATTGAAAGTGTAACCGTGAACACTCTGGGTCATTAGACCGTACCCAATTAGATGTTTGGTGTAGGTAGCGTGATCCAGGGCAAAGTCGGAAAACGTGGTCTGATCGCCATGAGCCAAGAACCGCAACATATCGTACTCTTCCGGATACCAGTCACGAAGCACGCTCACGATCATCGAGAGGTAATCTACGGCGGTTCGGCGGAATTGTGTCATTACCGTGCCATAGAGCGCCTTGTCGACCTTTATGGGACGGTCGCCTTCTGAGGCTTTGTGGATCTCGCTGCAGAACTGGCGAATCAAGAATGGGTGTCCCCCAAAATCTTCGACCAGTTTTGAGTAGAGCATTTCATCAAAATGAAGGCCCATGTAGCGGCCGAGCTTTCGCACCATTTCTCTTGTTTGTTCGACGGTGAATGAAGGCACGTACGCGCTTGGTATTGAGCCGAATAGTGGGTTTTCATGCCCCGCGATCATCGACTGCTCCACACAGCTTGGATTAGTTCCAACGAGCATGTAGGTGAATATCTCTTGGTGTCGCTGATAAAAACCGCGCAAAGTCTGCCAGAACAACACAAAATCAGAACCGTCGCGCCAATGTTTGGAGGAACCAGTGGTCGGCGACAGTCGCTCAATCTCATCGAAGAGAATTAGCAGAGGAGCGCGTTTCTTGGAGCGATAGATGCCGAGTACGTCATGGGTGAAGCTGTCGGCAGCTGTTGTCTCGGTGTACCGTGGGCCAGGTGCGATCCTGAACTTGGAGTCGCGAACACTCTTGTAGTCCCGAACGAGTTTCTCGAGTAATTCGAACCACCTCAAGCCGTGGACTGAAGGACTCTCGCAGTCGATGGACAAGAATTCACCGCCATGGGTACGCAGGTAGCGCTCGATGGCATAGATTATTGAGGTCTTGCCGCTCTTTCGCAATCCAAATAGTCCAGTATGCTCTCCGGAGCGATGCTTGTTGATAATCTCTTGCAGGAGCTGACTGCGGCCAAAAAAGTAGAGATCCTTGCGCAATGGGGACAGAAATGCGAAGAGATCTCGGGAATAGAAGTGCCGCCGGAAGCGATTCCGAAGGAAGAAGTCATCGTACGGCGTGCTGAGCTCGTCGTACGTAAAGGGGATGACCACGGGTTGTTCAGGGTCGGTCTTGAGAAGATCGGTTACTTTTCGCTCGGTATCGGGATCGTTGCTGATCAGCACCCTGCAGATAGATTCAACCCGGAGATCGGAGAGCTTACGCTGTGCGGCGTCAAATGCGTCGAGTGTGCGAGATTCGAATCTTTCGTAGGGACTGAGCACAACGATTAGTTCTCGCTCGATGTTGAACATTTCAGTAAACATCGGCGTAGGTCTCATTAGGAAAAAATCGTATCGGGAGGCAGCTAGTTGGATGGGAGCGCCACTGGACGTGAGGTACCATTGGTGGGCGAGGCGATCAATTAACTTGCGTTCTCGGTCTGCGAACCGACCCATCTGAAATTGCCGATGGATGCCCGGGTTGGTTGTCTTCTTATTGATTTCTGTCATGGCTGCGCTTCTATTCTAGAGCCGATTCCAAATACAGGCCGAATACTGTTGGTCGTCGGTGCCGGAAATGTAGCCGCCGCTAGCGCGGTAGCAATACCGGGCATTCTCGGAGAGCCGAGGGAAGTCCTTGCGGCCGTTCGTCGGAGTCAGGCAGTCGAAGGCCTCTAGTTGAACAGTTCCACATGCATTGATCGGCTGCCGAGCTGACGGAGAGGACTGGACTTCGGTCTTGGAGAACCTGATCGACGCCCGACGGAGAAGTGCTAGGAAAGATGGCGGTCGGAAGCGGCGTGGCTCGGGTGTGAATTGTCAGAGAGTGAAGCGACCATAGGACGTTCTCGCCAAGGGTGAGCGCTGAAGGTCTGGCGAGGTGCGTAATGTGCGACGCGAGTTGATCGATCTGTGCGGTGAGATTCGCGGGGGACAGCGACCTTGCAAATGGGAGACATCGATTCATTGTGTCTCTACTGTGCGACGACCTGTGCAGATCCATTTTGGAATCGTACTGGCACTGTCAAGGGCAAGAGGACGGCGGCGGTAATCGGCTAGAGCAATCCCACCAACGGCCCGATTCCGATCAGCAGCGCCGTCATCAGCACGACCCAGACGGCGCTGATGACGAGCCCCGCCGGCAGCATGTCGAACATCCGGTAGTAGCCCCGGCTGTAGGTGACGAGCGGCACGGCGTCGAGGGGCAGCAGGAACGCGCACGACGCGGTGAAGATGACCGGCAGTGCGTAGAGGGCCGGGTTCACGCCGGCCGCGGCGCCGAGGACCATGATGGGCGGGATCATGACGGCGTTGATGACCGGCGCGATGGGCAGCATGAGGTGGATGACGACGGTGAAGGCGCTGATGGCGGCGATGACGGCGACGGCGTTCCAGTCCGCGAGGCCGCCGAGGGCGGACGTGGCGAGCCAGGTGGCGAGACCGGTCTGCGACGACGCCTGGCCGAGTGACGTGACGCCGCCGATGACCATCAGCGTGTCCCAGCCGGTGACCCGCTGCACTTCCTTCCAGGTGAAGAGCCCGATGCCGGGCAGGTACATGGCGACGGCGCCCACCACGGCCACGAGGAAGGTGTCGAACACGGGCAGCCAGGTGCTCGCGATCCAGAAGGTGAGCATCGCGCTCATGATGACGACCACCTTCCATTCGTCGCGGCCGACCGGCCCCAGGCGGCGTCGCTCGTCGTGAATCTCCTCGAGATCGCCGATGGACGCGATCTCCGGCGGGAAGAACTTCACCAGCACCCAGGCCGCGGTCGGCAGCAGGACGGCCACCATCGGGATGCCGATCGCCATCCAGTGAAGGAAGGGAACGCGGTCGCCGCCGGCCTGCTCGATCATGACGAGGCCGAGCAGGTTGATGGAGCTTCCGGCCGGCGTGCCGACGCCGCCGATGAGCGCCGCGATGGGGATCCCGAGCATCACCGCGCGGCCGAAGCGCGATCCGGGCCGCAGTCCCAGCCGGTCGAGGATGCCGACGGCGATGGCCATGAAGATGGCGGCGGCGGGCACGTCGGAGACCACCATCGAGATGGCCCCGGTGCCGATCACGAAGACGTAGACGGCGCGCGTGGCGTCGGTGCCGGCCCGCGCGATGAGCCACAGCGCGAAGCGCCGGGCGAGGCCGGTCTTCACCCAGGCATGGGCGATGGTGAACATCACCAGCACGAAGAAGAAGACGCTGCTCATGAAGTTGGCGGCGGCCGCCCCGAATAGGGCGTCGGGGGTGGGCGGCCGCCCGGTCACCAGCGACGTCAGGCCGAAGATGGGCTGGAGGGCGACGGCGAGCAGGGCGGTGACGGCGATCGGCAGCGCCTCGGTGGCCCACAGCACGAGGACGCCGGCGAAGAGCGCGGCGAGCCGGTGCGCCTCCGGGGGCATCCCGTCGGGCGCGGGGAGGACGAGGATGAGGCCGGTCACGGCGGCCGCCGCGATCAGGCCGGGGACGGTGGCGCGTGAGCCGGCGCCGGACGGGCCCGGGGCGGCGTTGTCCGGCGCTGCGGCGTCCTGGCGGGGGCCGGCGGAGGTGCCGCCGTCCGGGGTCATGCGCGCCCCTCGATCTCGTCGAGGAGCTGCCGGGCGATGTTGACGGCGGTGAGGGCGGCGGGCGCGCCGCAGTAGACGGCCTGCTGGAGGACGATCTCGTTGACGTCGTCGATGGTGAACCCGCCCTCGGTGAGCGCCGCCCGCACGTGGATGCGGTACTGGTCCCACTGCCGGAGCGCGATCTGCGTCCCGATGACGAGCACGCGGCGCGTGCGGTGGTCGAGCCCCGGCCGCGTCCAGATCTCGCCCCACGCGTAGCGCGTGATCAGGTCCTGAATCTCCGCGGTGACGTCGGTCGTGTCGGCGACCGCCCGGTCCACGTAGGCGTCGCCCAGAATCTCCCGCCGGATGGCCATGCCGGCCGCGTGCCGCTGCTTTTCGTCCATGTGCTGCCTCAGTGTGTCAGGAACTCGATGACGGCCGCGTTGAAGGCGGCGGGTTGCTCCACGTTGGCGAGGTGGGCCGCGTCCAGCTCCACCGTGCGGGCGCCGGCGATGGCCGTCCGGATGCCGTCGCCCAGGGTGGGGGGCGTCGCCTGGTCGTGCGTGCCGGTGACGACCAGGGTGGGGGAGTGGATGCGGTGGATCTCGTCGCGCAGGTCGGCGTCGCGCAGGGTGGCGCAGCAGCCGGTGTAGCCGGCGGTTGGGCACGCGGCGATCATCGACCGGAACCGGTCCACCGTCGCCGGTGCGGACTGCCGGAACCGCTCGGTGAACCAGCGCTGCAGGGCGGCCTCGGCGAGCGCGGGCATGCCCTGCGTGCGGGCCGCCTGGATCCGCTGCTGCCACATCTCGCGCGTGCCAAGGCGGGCGCCGGTGTTGGCGCACACGATGCGGTGCACGCGGTCCGGCGCGTAGCGGGCCAGCCACTGGGCGGTCAGGCCCCCGAGGGAGACGCCGCAGACGTGGGCGCGGGGCGCGCCAGCGGCGTCGAGCACGGCCAGCGCGTCGTGGCCCAGCCGGTCCAGCGGGTAGTCGCCGGGAGGCGCGTCGGAGTCGCCGTGTCCGCGGGTGTCGTAGCGAATCACGCGGTGGGCGCGGGAAAAGGTCGCCAGTTGGTCGTCCCAGAGCGCGGTCGTCGTGCCGAGGGCGTTCAGCAGGAGGAGCGGCGGCGCGCTCTCCGGACCGGTGATGGAGAACGCGAGGCGGCAGCCGTCGGCGGTGACGTGCCTGGTCATGCGTCGGGGGCGGCGCCGGTGTTGGCTGTGTGGGCGCCGGTCGCGTCTGGGGCGCCGGCGGTGTCTGGGGCGCGGGTGCGGGCTGCGGCGGGCGTGCTGACGCGCGCGAGCACGCGGTCGATGTACTCGCGGGTGGCGCCGAGGTAGTTGTCCGGCGACAGACGTCGGGCGATCTCCGCGCGGTCGAGGTGCCGGGCGACTTGGGGATCGTCGGCGAGCACGTCGCCGAGGGGGCGTCCTTCGGCCGCCGCGCGCCGGCAGGCGTCCGCGACGGCGGCATGCGCCTCGTGCTTGCCGATGGACTCGGCCAGCGTCATGGCGATCGACTCGGCGAGCAGGAGGCCGCCGGACGCCTCGGCGTTGGCGCGCATGCGATCCGGGTCGACCTGCAGGCCGTCCAGCGCGTCGGCGGCGGCGCGGGCGCCGCTGGCGGCGCAGATCACGAGGTCCGGCAGGGTATCCCACTCCACCTGCCAGCCGCCGAGGCCGCGCTCGTGTTCCTGGACCATCGCGCCGAGCAGGGTGGCGACGAGGCCGGGCGCGCGGCCCGCGGCGGCGAGGGCGATGGAGGACGCGACGGGATTCTGTTTCTGCGGCATCGTCGACGATCCGCCGCGACCCGGCGCCGACGCTTCGGACGCCTCGCCGACCTCGTTCTGGGCGAGCAGGGCGATGTCGCGGCCGATCTTGCCGCACGCGCCGACCGCGATGCCGAGGGCGGAGGCGAGCTGCGCGAACCGGTCGCGGTGCGCATGCCAGGGGATGTCCGGCGCCGGCAGGTCGAGGCGGGAGGCGAGCCGCTCGGTCACGGCGAGGCCCTGCGATCCGAGGGACGCCAGGGTGCCCGTCGCGCCCCCGAACTGGAGGACGAGCGCGTCGTCGAGGGCGGCGTGGAGGCGGCGGTGCGACCGGTGGAGCGCGTCGGCCCAGCCCGCCGCTTTCAGGCCGAACGTGACCGGCGTCGCCTGCTGCAGCCAGGTGCGGCCGGCCATCGTGGCGTCGCGATGGCGCTGTGCGTGGGCCGCGGCGGCGCGCACGCCTCGCGCGAGGTGGTCGATGAGGCCCGGGACGGCGGCCCGGAGCTGCAGCACGAGGCCGGTATCCAGGATGTCCTGGCTGGTCGCGCCCCAGTGGACGTAGCGCGCTGCGTCCGCGTCGGATTCGGCCACCCGCGCGGTGAGATGCCGCACCACGGGAATGACCGGGTTGCCCGTCGCCGTCGCCTCGGCCGCGAGGCGATCCGTGTCGTACAGCTCGGCCCGGGCCGCGGCCTGAATGGGCGCCACGCAGCGTGCCGGCACGACGCCGGCGTCTGCTTGGGCCGCGGTCAGCGCCGCCTCGACGTCCAGCATCGCCTGAAGCTGGGCGCGCCCGGAGAAGCACGAGGCGGTCTCCGCATCGCTCAGCACGCGGCCCTGTAGGCGCGAGCGGTCCGTCATGCCGCGTCACCCGTTACGGTAGGAACACCCGCATATGGTAGGACTACCAGAAATGGTAATACCACCAGAAATGGTATTTCCCTAGAAAATGGTAGTTCCACTACGCATGGTGTTTCATGGGAAGAATGGTAAGTAAGCCATTCTATGGTTCTTACCCTCGTTAGTGGTAAGTGCCTCCCTTCCGGCAGCAAGGTCGTCCCTCCCGGCAGAGCGGGGCGGCCGGACGCCGGAAAGCCGCACGGCGCAGCGTCAAACATCGAAGAACACCGTTTCGTCCGCTCCCTGGAGCGTGATCGTGTGCGTATAACGCCCTTTACCTAGGTGCGCGGCGATGAGCGTAGCCCGGCGATCCGGCGCTACCGCGTGGAGAATCGGGTCGTCGCCGTTCCCCGGTTCGTCGGCGAAGTAGATGCGGGTCACGAGCCGCGTCAGCAGCCCGCGGGCGAAGAGTCCTACCAGTAGATGCGGCGCCTGGGGCCGGCCGTCCGGTCCGGGCACCGCGCCCGGCTTGATGGTCTCCAGCGAGAAGCCGCCCGACTCGTCGGTATGGACGCGGCCGAATCCGTCGAACGCCGCGTTCGCCTGCCAGATCTCGATCAGCGCATCGGGCACGGGCTGGCCGGCGCCGTCGCGGACCGTGCCGTCGACGACGATGCGTTCGTCCGGCGCGTCGGCGCCCGCGAGCGACAGGCGCCCCCGTTTCGGGACGAGGATCGCGAAGAACGGGCCGACGGTCTGGAAGGGGGTGAGGGCGAGCATGGCGCTGGTGCCGGGTCTACGGCTGGGTCTCCCTCCGGCTCGCGATCGCCCTGCCGGGGCTCACGCCGGTCCTTCCATCGGGGTCGCGTCCCGCCCGCGCAGGACGATGTCGAAGCGGTAGCCGAGCGCGTGTTCCGGCTCCGTCACGTCGAGGTCGAACGCGGCCACCATCCGTTCGCGGCCCCGCGCGCTGGGCACGGCGTTGAAGATGGGGTCGAGGGCCAGCAGGGGGTCGCCGGGGAAGTACATCTGCGTGACTAGCCGCGTCAGGAAGCAGCGCCCGAAGACGGAGAAGTGGACGTGCGCGGGGCGCCAGGCGTTGTCGTGGTTGCCCCAGGGATAGGCGCCGGGCCGGATCGTCGTGAAGCGGAACCCCCCGTCGGCGTCCGTCAGCATCCGGCCCGCGCCGCTGAAGTTCGGGTCGAGCGGGGCGTCGTGCGTGTCGAGGGCGTGCGCGTAACGGCCGGCGGCGTTCGCCTGCCACACCTCGACCAGGGTCTCCGGCACGGGCCGGGCGTCCTCGTCCAGCACGCGGCCGGCGATGACGATGCGCTCGCCTTGCGGCTCGCCGGGATGCTGGCGGGTCAGGTCGGCGTCCTGCGGTCCGACCGCCCCGTGGCCGTGGGCCGGGCCCGTCAGTTCGGACAGCGTCTGCGGGATCACCACGAGCGGTTGGGCCGGGTGGCGCAGCGCGGTGGACCGGTAGGCCGGCGCGTCGTTCGGGGGATGGGCGTCGGCCGGCGGGCGGCGATACGGAAGTAGCTGGGACGCCACGGCGCGCGACAATCGTAGCGGACTTCGGTCGGCCCCGCACGTTGCCGGGAGGGGTCGCCGGTCGTACTATCGTTAGCGGATATGGACCTTTCGGCGTACGGGCGGCGGCTGACGAGCGACACCGGTCCGCTGTCGCTGATGAAGGACCTCGGCGACGCCGCGGAGGCGGGCGGCGCGCTGATGAACCTGGGCGGCGGCAGTCCCAGCCTGATCCCGGCCGCCGAAGCGCTGTTCCGCCGCCAGATGAAGGCGCTGCTGCGGCGGGAGGGGTCGTTCGAGCGGGCCATCGGCCTCTACGGCGGCCCCGACGGCGACCGCGACTTCGCCCGCGTCCTCGCCGGTTTCCTCCGGCGCGAGGTCGGCTGGGACCTCACCGAGCGCAACATCGCCCTGACCAACGGCAGCCAGTCCGCCTTCCTGCCGCTGTTCACCCTGCTGGCGGGGCCGATGGACGATGGCCGGCCGCCGCGGCGCATCCTGCTGCCGCTGTCGCCGGAATACATCGGCTACGCGGACGTCGGCGTCACGCCCGGGCTGTTCCTGGCGCGGCGCTCGATCATCCACGAGCGCGACGACCGGCTCTTCAAGTACGGGGTGGACCTGGAGGGGCTGGACGGCGTGGAGGACATCGGCGCGATCTGCGTGTCGCGCCCCACCAACCCGACGGGGAACGTCGTCACCGACGCGGAGGTCGCGCAGCTCGGCGCCCTGGCCCGCGCGCGCGGCGTGCCGCTGATTCTCGATACCGCCTACGGCGCGCCGTTTCCGGGCATCGTCTTCGGCGAGTCGACGCCGGTCTGGGACGACAACACGGTGGTCTGCATGAGCCTGTCGAAGCTCGGGCTGCCCGGTTTCCGCACCGGCATCGTCATCGCGAACGAGGAGATCGTCGAGGCGCTGGCCGCCGCCACGGCCATGTACTGCCTCTCGCCCGGCCGGCTCGGCCCCGCGTTCGCGACCGAACTCATCCGGAGCGGCGAGCTGCTGCCGCTCGTCCGCGACGTCATCCGGCCGCACTACGCGGGGCGGGCGGCGCGCGCCCTCGACCGGCTCCGCGACGGCCTGCGCGACTATCCGGCGCGCATCCACACGCCGGAGGGCGCCTTCTTCCTCTGGCTCTGGATGCCGGGGCTGCCCGTCACCAACGCCGCGCTCTACGAACGGCTCCGGCAGCGCGACGTCATCGTCGTCTCCGGCCACTATTTCTTCCCGGGGCTCGAGGACGACGACTGGTCCCACAAGCGGGAGTGCATCCGCATCAGCTTCGCCGACGACTGGGGACGCACCGAGCGCGGCCTCGACATCATCGCGGACGAGGTGCGGCGGGCCTACGACGGCGCGGCGTCGGGTGCAGTTCTCCCGTAACCTATGGAACAGAATTGGACTCGTACGATCGGACTCGAACGATGGCGACTGTAGAAACGAATCCCCAGCCGATAGACGGCCCTTGGGTCGAGGGCTTCACCTTGGACGACCACACAGTCTCGAGCGTATTCCCCGACTCGATTGCGTGGCCGCACCGCCGCCCTCCGTTAGCCGAACCAGGCAGCCAGCCGTCGCGATCGCCAAGGGCGTCGCGGACGACCTTGGCCTTCCGTTCATGTCTGCCGCGGTGATCAAAGCAATTCCCACCCCGCAGATGAAGAACGTAGCTTCGCCGCAGGATCGCCAGGCGCTCCTCAATGCGGCCATTCAAGCGGGAGCTGAATCCATACGGGGCATGCGGGTATTGCTCGTTGACGACCTTTGGGAGAGTGGCAGCACGCTGGGCCGCGTAGCGACCGTCATCGGTGAAATGGGAGCCTCCGAGATCCGCGCGCTCGTAATGACTCGAACCCGGTGACGTAATGGCCTCACCCAACGTATTCGTTGCTGGCTCACGACGGATCTCGCGCCTGCCGGCCGAGGTCAAGAGGCGAATCGATGCGATGATCGATGGAGGGTTCCAGATTCTTGTCGGCGACGCGGCTGGCGCAGACAAGGCCGTTCAGGGATACCTGGCGGACAGGGCTTACCGGAACGTTGTTGTGCATTGCATGGAGAAGAACTGCCGGAATAACGTCGGTCACTGGCCCGCGCGGCAGGTCGCCGCCCCACCTGGGATAAGGGGCTTCGCCTACTACTCGATGAAGGACCGCGTGATGGCTGACGCGGCGGAATACGGATTGATGCTCTGGGACGGCAAGAGCAAGGGGACCATCAATAACGTCGTGAATCTCCTACGTAGACACAGGCCCGTTGTCGTCTATGTGGCACCAACGAGGGATTTCGACACTGTGCGAACGCTCGCGGATTTGAGGACGGTCCTGTCGAAGGGGGACCGCAAGTACGTCGACCGGTTGATAAATGAGCTTCACCTGGAGCCTCAGTGGACGGCCGTGGATGTTGCCCACTCCGGGTCGATGTCTTGACGCTGCTGCAGGAACAGAGCGAACGCTATCTCCCAGCGCTTCCGAGGGCACGCCGCGCACTCCAAATGACGGCGCCGCCCGCCTCTCCCGGCGTCAGAACATCGCGATCGGATTGACCGGCGAGCCGGTGCCGTTGGGAATCCGGAGCGGCGCGATGGTGACCATGAACTCCCAGCGGTTGCGTTCCGCCGCGGCGTTGGCGAGGTCCTGGAAGTCCGCGCGGTCCAGTAACTGGATCCCGAGGATGGTCAGCGCGAAGTTGTGGAGCGCGGTGCGGGGCAGGTCGCCTTCGGGCTGCGGGGCGTAGCCCGGCGTCTCCCAGCCGGCGATGGCGACGTCACGCTCCTTCAGCCACGGGATCACGTTGTTGTCGAGGCCGGCCGCCTCGCGGCCGGTGTCGAACGGCCCGAGGGCGTCCTGGCGTGCCCAGCGCCCCCAGCGAATCAGGAACGCGTCGCCGGGACCGACTCGAACGCCGGCCATCTCCTCCCACGCTTCCAGATCCTCGACCGTGATGCGGGTGCCCGGCTCCAGCCACGGCACGCCTTTCAGGCGCGGGATGTCATACAGGACGCCGCGCGTCACGAGGCCGTCCTTCACCGCCATGATGGAGTTCTTCTTGGCGCCTTCCTCCATCGTGACGAGCCCGTCGACGTCGTAGCCGTTCCACATCTTGCCGTCGAAGAAGACATGGGCGAACGCGTCCAGGTGCGTCGTGCCGGGACCGTGGATGCACGGATACGCAATCGTGTCGCTCGCCCCGGTGCGGGTGGCCCGGACCATGCTCCACTCGACCGGGCACGGCACGTCGGCGCTCTCGTAGTCCTGCGCATCCGACGCCAGCGACACCGCGAACCCCTCGGTGACGAGCCTCGCCGCCTCGGCGCGCTTCTCCGGCGTGATCAGGTTGGCCATCCCCAGCTCGTCGTCCGGACCGAAGCGGCCCCAGTTGGACAGCTCGGTGAGCCAGCGATCGAACTGCTCCTGGCTCACGAGGGGAGGATCGGAAGATTGCTGCGCCGACGCCGGAGGCTGTCCCGTCATCGCAAGAGCAACCGCCAGGGCGCCGACGACGACCGCGCCAGTCCACCATGTCTTCATGATTCCCCCCGCTCGTGTGTCCGCTACTCGCTGGCGGCGGGTTCCGCCACCGTCATCGTCCGATGCATCTTCCACGACCCATCGGCCTGGCGCTGCAGGATGCGCAGCAGCTTGCCGCTGCTCGAATACACCTCTCCGGTCTCGATCGCCCGGGAGCTCGAGCGGACCGTGCCCCACTGGAACGCGTAGTCGCCGGCGACGATCGTCTCTTCGAAGTCCACGACGTGCTCGACCGGCTCGAGGAGGTCGGCCATCGCTCGCGCGCCGTCCGTCAGGGCGGCGTTGGCGTCGCGCCCGCGCACGATGGCGCCGCCGGTGATCACCACGAAGTCGTCCGTCCACTGGGAGATCAGCGCGTCGAAGTCGCCGGCCAGCACGGCATCGATGTCGTGCTGTGTGAGCGCCTCGATGGCGCGCAGGTCTTCGTCCAGATCCGGCGCGGCCGGCGCGGCCGGCGCGCAGGCGGTGGCCGCGATCGTGGCTGCGATCGCGACGAGGGCCAGAAGCAAGCGACGGGACGGCTTGCCCATTTCCGGCAGCCTACCACTACCTCCGTGCGATTACGAGAGGGGGGAGGCGCATGTCCTCCGACGCGCGTCAACAGCTTTGAAGGGTGTCACTCAGGACGCGTACCCACAGTGCTACGCTGAAACTTACCACTGGCGATAGGAGAAGGCGATGGCTCTCAATAACGGCATGCGGCCGGTGCATCCAGGCGAGATCCTGCGTGAAGAACTCCAGTTGAACCTGCAACAGACCTACGAACTGCGCCGGGCCGAACTCGCGGTTGGCCAGCGGATCGCTGAATGCGTGCGGCCCCGGGGGCACACGGCGGCGTAGTCAATAGGGAACTGCACCAGAGTGCGGGCAGCGGGCCCTGCCTGGGGTGCGAGGTGGGGTCGAGCGTCAATCGATCCCGATCTGCCGTTCGACCTCTGCTGCAAAGATCCGCGCGGTGGTCAACCACCCGCGCAACTCGCCGGCGGTGGGACTGAGTTCGTACGGGTGGTGGTGGCAGGCGCGGCTCAGCGCCGCCCACGCGTCGTAGGTTTCGCGCGCCAGCTCGCGCTTGCTGAGGTAGGCGACCAGGCAGAGCAGTTGCGCGCGGGTGTTGCATTGTTCCAGTCCCGGTTGACGCAGGTCCCAGTAGTCGCGCAGCGCGCTCTCGATCGCCTGGCGTCCGAGTAGCGCTGCGGTTCTCGGCCATAGGCCGGAGCCGCCGCCCTTTCGGATTCTGATCAGAGCCTCCGCATCCGAGACCAGCTCACGGGGCGTCATCTCTCCGGGCATCACTTCGGCCCCGCTGACGCGAGGAGCGACCGAATCGTGCGGGAGGTCGCGTCGACGAGAGGCTCTAGTTGCGGGGGCGGGATTGGGTCGTGCGAACCCCGGTTCGACCAGGCGATTGCGTCGCCCGCCTCCCGGCCCCATCGTGCATTGACGCGCTGCATGACCTCGCCGGACCGGCCCGCATCGTCGAAGAGCACCAGCGCCAGTTTCTGTCGTAGCGTCTGGGCATCCTCCAACGCCTCTTCGACCGCGGCGTGGGCCTCGCCGCGCTCGATGCGGCGCCGCCGGACCATCTCGGTGCATGCCGCCTCCAAGGCTAGGCGGCAGTAGAGAGGAACCGATCGGGCCGCCGCGGCGGCCGGGAGGTCATCGGTCCGAATCAGGGCCCGGGCATCCCGGAGATGCTGGCTGGCCGGGTCGCGCGTCTCGCGGCACTCGACGACGGATTGGGCGCGCCGTGTCACTTCGATCACGCGGGCGGGAATCTGCAGTCGGCGAATCGACTCCGGCAGGCGTTCGTCGTGCGTGAAGACAATGACCTGTCGAGTGCGGGCCGCCATCTGGAGCACGCGGGCCAGGCCATCCACCTTGCCCGGGTCCATCGCCTGGACCGGATCGTCGATGACGACGAAGCCGAAGGGGGATTGGGGGAGCAGCACTCGCGGCAGGAAGAGGCTGAGGGCCAACGCGTGGATTTCGCCCTGGCTCATGACTCCGAGAGCCTGGCCGCCGACGCCGTCGACGCTGACACCGAGGTCCAGACGACGGTTTGTGATGGTCTTGCCGGTAAGCCTCAGGTCGTCCAGGGCTACCGCGCTGTTCTGCCGGAGCAGTTCCCAGACCTCTCGCGCCTGTTCCGCAATCGGCTGGAAGCGTTCGTTCCGGATGCGACCAGTCTCGTCGGCGAGCCATTTCTCGGCCTTCTTGAGGTGGGGGACGGTCCGGCTGGCGAGCGCGGCCTCTTTCGCGTCCGGAAGCCATTCCCGGAGTGTGTTCGCGATTGGGTGCCAGACGTCTTCGCGCTGCTCGATCTCGGCTGCTGCCTGCGCGTTCAGCGTCGCTGCCGCGTCAGCGAGGCCGCCGTAGGACTGTCTGAAATGCTCGATTAGGGCCTGATCCGTCGCGTCGGCCGGCAGGCCGTTCCAGCGTGTCCAGGCCGTCGTGAGGTCAGCCGCGTCGACACCGACTTCGCTCGCGAGTTGCAGATCGGGAGGCAACGGATCGAACAGGGCGTGGGCTTGGCGCCGCGCCTCCTGCAAGGACCTGTGTGCCCGCGTGGCGGCATCGGCGTCCTGTCGCAGTCGCGCGATTTCCGCTTCGGTCTGTGTTCGCCAGGCGCCGTCGAGCGTGCCTTCGCCGCAGACCGGGCACCGCTGATCGCCATGCGCCGCATGCAGGTCCAGGGATTGCTGGAGAATGTCCGCAATCTGTCGGGCGCGGCCGGCATCGGTAACAGCCAGGGCCTGTGCCTCTTCGACCGCCGCCTCCAGGCGTGCTGCGGCCGACTCCACGGCCGCGGCATTCGGGATCAGCGGTGACGCTAACCTGCGTAGCAGGGGCAATCCGCCGCCGCCGTCGGGGTCTATCGCGCCCTCCAGTACTAGTTCGAGCGTTTCGAGATCCCAGGCGTTCGCCTTCGACGCGGCGATGGCTCGAGCACAGGCTTCCGCTCGCTCATCGTCTAGTTCGCCCAGTGTCGTTCGGTGCGGGACGCAGGCTGCTTCGATGGCCCTCACCTTCTTGTCGCGAACCAGTCTCTGGGTGCGCAACCGCTCGCGTGCATCGACCAGCGACTCGACGCCGAGTGCCGCCGACATCATGTCGAAAAGGTCCGAGGGCCTTCTGTCGGCGATCGATCCCAGTTCGTTGTAGGGAAGAAACGGGCGGTAGATGGAGAGCGCGGCTTCCCAGCCGAGTGAGTCGACTCCGTCGCCGTAGCGGGCGCCGCGCACGGTGGCTGTTGCGGCTTCCAGGTCAGTCTCGCCCGCGGACCATGTGCAACCGGCAACCAGGGGCTGGTGTTCGCCCTCGATCGTGAACCGTGCCTCGATCTCGACCGCGTTGGTCGAGTGCAGGTTGCGCCAGCCCTCCTTCCAGACGACGGATCGGTTCGCCCAGCGGTGGTTCTCGCCGGTCAGCAGCAGCTCCAGCGCTTCCGCGAAACTCGACTTGCCGCTTCCGTTGCGGCCCACGACCAGCGTCAGGCCCGGCCCCGGCGCCAGCTCGAGGGTGGAGCGGGGACCGATGCCGCGGAATCCCTGCACCGCGATTCGGTTCACGTACACGCCGGACGACGTCTGGCTCGGCGATTTCGGAGCTGGCTCGCCAGCTTTTGCGACCGCCGTCGCGGGGCTTGCTTCCCCGGCCAACGCCTGCGTCAGGGAGGCGTCGCCTTCGAGCGCCGCCATGACCAGCAAGCCGGCTTCGACGGCGAGCGACCCGTCGTCATCAATTCGTTCGCGGACCTGGTCTGTCAGTGTTCCAGCGGCGTTCATACGTTTGTCTCCAGACGTCGGCGAAAGCCTATGGCTCGATGGGGCAGATTCCGTCACGCGGCGCGCGTCACGGCGAGCTGGCCGAGCAGACACCCCTGGGCCCGGCCGACGATCCCGTCGCGGTCCGGCGCCGTCAACGAGCGTCCGGCTCCACGAGCTCGAGGCCCAGGGTGTCGCCCTTGTCGACGGCCGGCACGCCCTTGTCCATCCACACCGGGGGCGGCGCGCCCTGCAGGTAGTGGTCGAAGAACTGCTGCATGCGGACGGCCCAGTCCTTGCGGTTGGCGTCGCGGCGGAGGCCGTGGCCTTCGCCGTTGTAGTTGAGCATCCAGACGGGTTGTTGCAGCCGGCGCAGGGCGACGAACAGCTCGATGCCCTGATACCAGGGGACGGCGCCGTCGTCGTCGTTGTGCATCATGAGCAGCGGGGTGCGGATCTTGTCGGCGAAGAAGAGCGGCGAGTTGTGCAGGTAGGTGTCGGTCGCCTCCCAGAGGGTGCCGCCGATGCGGCTTTGGGTCCGCTCGTACTGGAACATCCGGCTCATGCCCGTCTGCCAGCGGATGCCGCCGTAGGCGCTGGTCATGTTGGCGACCGGCGCGCCCGCCTCCGCCGCCGCGAAGAGGTTGGTCTTCGTGAGCATGTAGGCGATCTGGTAGCCGCCCCAGGAGTGGCCCTGCACGCCGATCCGGTCGCGCGCCACGAAGCCCCGATCGATGAGGTTGAGCACGCCGGGGACGACGGCGTCGAGCGCGCTCTCGCCGGGGTAGCCGAGCTCGTAGGGGATGTCGGGGATGAAGACGACGTAGCCGCGGCTGACGTAGAAGGGGACGGCGACGGACGCGCCGCCGGGCCGGGGCGTGCGCCAGGTGTAGACGCCGTCCGACATCCGCTCGTAGAAGTAGACGAGCAGAGGGTATTCGGTTGAGGGATCGAAGCCGTCGGGCGTGAACAGCATGCCCTGCAGCTCGTCGCCGTCGTTGGACGTCCAGTCGACGAGTTCCGCCGAGCCCCACCGGAAGTCGGCCTGTTGCGGATTGGCGTCCGACATCCGTCGCATGTCGGTGATCGCGCCGTCGCTCACCCAGAGGTCGGGGAACTCGCGGAAGTCCTCGCGGGTGACGAGCCAGCGGTCCGCCTGTTTCGCCTTGCCGCGCAGGCGGAAGCGCTTGTCGGCCATGACGACCTGCGACGGCGGCGCCTCCCGATCGGTGCGGCCGCGGTAGAAGCCGCCCTGCTTCTCCGTGTCGTGGAAGGCCTGCCAGAGGGCTTCGCCTTCGGGGACGTGGTCCAGCTCCGGGTCGGTCCGCGCGTAGCGGAACCGGATTCCCGCCGCCCGGCCCGCGCCGGCGGTGAGGTTGACAGTGCGGCCGGTCTCCGGCTCGAAGCGCCACACGTCGAAGCGGTCATAGAAGAGGAAGGCGCCGTCGTCCGCCGTCCAGCCGGGCGAGCCGTAGGGAGACGGATTGTGCGGGCGGTCGTTGAGCTCGTTCCAGACGGGGTGCGGAACCGCCGCGCTGGCGGTCAGCGGCTTGTCGCCGCCGCTGTCGTCGCCGCCGCTATCGCCGCCGCTATCGCCGCCGCCGTTGCCGTCGCCGTTGCCGTCGCCGTTGCCGTCGCCGCTGGCGGCGAGGCGCGCCACCTTCCAGTGCCGTTCGTCGCCGTCCCACCACGCCGCGTGGGTCCCGGCGGGCGAGACGGCGGCGCGGGCGAACCGACCCACCCGCTCGGCGATCCGCTGCCGCTGTCCGCTGGCGAGATCGATGGCGTAGAGGTCGGCGTAGCGCCCGTCCCAGGAGAGGAGCTGCCGGTAGGGGAGGTCGGTGACGCCGAGGGCCTGCGGCGCGTCACGCTCCGCCGCGAACCGGACGTTCGGGACGTCCGTCGTGCCGAGCTGCACCACGGCGCCGCCGTCCAGGTGGACGGCCGCTGTGTAGGTACGCTCCCGTTCGTCGTCGGCCTGGACGAGCTGCATCGGCTGCAGGTAGGGGTCCTTCCAGTTCCAGACGTCGAGGCGGACCTTGTCCTCGTCCAGCGTGTCGTCCTCCGTTTCCGGCTCCGGCCGCGGCGCGGTTCCGAAGAGGAGCAGGCCGCCGCCCTCCGAGAAGCGGACGTCGCCATGTTCGCTGACCCACCAGCCGTCGGGAATGCCGGCGGCGCCGGAATCGGCGAGCGGCGCGGCCTGCCAGGTCGGCGCGGCGGCGCGGTACAGGGTGAAGTCGGGCTGTTCGGCGTCGGCGTCGTCCCGGTCGGTCAGAAAGGCGACCTGTGCGCCGTCCTTCGAGAGGGCGAGCTGTTCGTAGCGCCCCTCGCCCTCCAGCACGGCGCGTTGCGTCACGTCGTCGAGCGGCACGACGAAGGCGCCGTCCCCCGAGCCGTCCGCGGTAGAGGTGGTGAAGGCGAAGACGGCGGCCTCCTCGGCGAACGCATAGCCGGCGACCCGCGCGTAGCGCGTTTCGTCGCCGGTTGCCAGGTTCAGGAGGACCAGCGGGGAGCCGTCCTCCCTGTCGTCGTCGGTCTCGCTTTCGTCGTCGGAGCCCTCGGCGCTGGATGCTTTCTCCGGGGCCGGCTCCGCGGACGCTTGGGGCTCGGCTGGCTCCGAGGGGTCGTCCGCGTCGCCCGAGTCGTCCGCGTTGGCGTCGTCCTCGACCGGAACGTAAGCTACCCAGCTCCCTTCGGGCGCAACCGCGTAGCTCTCCACCGGACCGAGGTCGCGGATCCCGTCGAGTTGGGCCTCCGCGCCCGCGAGCACCGCCGCGATGTCCGCCACCGCGAGGGCGTCCTCCGGCAGGTCGTCGCCGCTCTTGCCGTCCCGCTTCAGCGCATCGACCTCCGATTCCGGCGGCGGGACGGCGTAGACGAGATAGCGCGAGTCCGACGTGAAGGTCGGGTCCGTTCCCCGCACCGTCAGCGCCGGTCCGTCCCCGGTCGTTGCCTTCAGCGTCAGTTCCGGGTCGCCCTCCATGGGCGTGAGCACGAACGCGAGCCACTCGCCGTCGGGCGACAGCGCCGGGTCGTCGATCGTCTTCCACTGGAGCACGTCCGCATGGTTGAGCGCCCGCGGCTGCGCGACGGCGGGCGGCGCGGCTCCAAGGAGCAGGGCCAGGGCAGCGGCGGAAGCAACGGTCGTGCCTGTGTGCGGGTATCTCATCACTCTTCGTCTCCAGCCGGTGCTGAGGGGGATTCCCACTTAGTCTCTGCTTAGTCTAAACTGTCCTTTGACATGGTGGTCAGCGTTCACGAGGCCAAGACGCATCTGTCACGGTTGCTGCAACGGATTGCAGCCGGAGAAGACGTCATCATCACGCGGTCGGGACAGCCGGTGGCGCGGCTCGTTCCGATGGAAGAGACCCGTCCGGTGTTCGGCGTCGACGAGGGGCGTCTCGCCGTCCCCGACGACTTCGATGCTCCTCTCGATGAGGAGCTGCTACGCGCGTTCGAGGGTCGCGACCGGCCGGCGGAGTGACGCGCCGGCCCGCCCACCAGGCCTTCGTGCGCGCGTGAAGAGCTGGCTGTGAACTTCCTTGTCGACACCCATTGCTGGCTGTGGTTGCAGGCCGATCCCGGGCGTTTTGACGCTGCGCTGCTGGAGACCCTGGCTGCACCTTCGTCGGGACGCTTCCTTTCGGCGGCCAGCGCCTGGGAAATAGCGATCAAGCACGCGATCGGGAAGCTGCCTCTGCCGGAGCCCCCCGCGCTCTACGTGCCCGAACGCATGCGGCTCAACCGTTTTCGGGAACTCGCGATCACGCAGGCCCATGCCCTCGCGGCAGGCGTCCTCCCCCCGCACCATCGCGATCCGTTCGATCGCCTGCTGATCGCGCAGGCGCAGATCGAGGGCCTGACTCTGGTGACTGCCGACTCGACGTTTGCGCGCTACGACGTCCGGCTCATTCACGTGGGCTCCCGCTCGACGGAACACTGAGGCCGCGCCGAACGTATATTCTGAGTGAGGGAGAGCTGTCATGACGATTTCACGTCCGCCTCGAATCAACCTGAGCGGCGGGCCCGTGCAGGGCGTCGGGGGGCTGACCACACTGGGGCTCGTGTTCTTGGTGACGTGGGTGAACCCGCAGTTCTTGTGGCTGCCGGTGATCGGCCTGGTGACGGGAAGTCTCGTGAGCCTGGCACTCATTGTGCGTCATCGGCGCCAGCCGTATCCCGCAACGAGCGGCCGATCGCTCGGCCTGTCGGCGTTGCGCTGATCGCGGGCTCCTGGTGCGTAGCCCCGCGGCTAGCTGTGATCTCTCAGTAGGTTGTTCACGCGGGCCCGATGCCCGAAGCTAATGGGCGCGACCGCCCACGGCCGACAGGCAGAAATCTGCTTGACAGGTTTTTCCACGCACCCCTGCGGAACTTCCCGACCTGCCGGTAAACCCGTCGTTCCAGCGGGCTGTCAGCGCCGTAGAAACACGCGGCCGCAAATTGCGGCAACAGGTTCATCCGAACCCCGCCGCGACCGTCACACCTCAATGTAAAGGCTGCAAATACAGGGACTTAGACTGGGAGTATGAACACTTCCACGCCTTCCGAAACGAATCAGTCCCTGTCTCCCGACGACCTGCGCCGGAACCGCGAAGAGCGCAACCGCCTGGAGAACGAGATCGCCGAACTCTCCGCCCGCATCGACGCCGCCGTCTACGAACTGCTGGTCCGCATCCGACGCTTCGACGAACTCGAGGGCTGGTCGGGCGCGACGTCGTATGCGCAGTGGCTGAGCTGGCGGGCCAACCTGGCGCCCGGCACCGCCCGCGAGTACGTGCGGGTCGCCCATGCCCTGGCGAAGCTGCCGAAGACCTCCGACGCCCTGCGGCGGGGGCAGGTCTCCTACTCGAAGGTGCGCGCCATCACCCGGGTGGCGACGCCGGCGACCGAGGATCGCCTGCTGCATCTCGCCCACCAGGGGACGGCGGCCCACCTTGAACAGATCGTCCGGGCGTGGCGGCTGTGCGACCGCCAGCACGAGGGGCGGGAGGACCGCGAGCGGCGGCGGAATCACCGTCTCAGCATCTATCCCGACGCCGACGGCATGTTCGTCGTCCGGGGGCGGCTGACGCCGGAGGTGGGCGCGGTGGTGCGCCGGGCGATCGAGGCGGCCTCCGACCAGCTCTACCAGGAAGCGAAGGAGGTGGAGCCGCGGAACCTCGACTCGCCCGGCTGCCGGCATGCGGACGCGCTGGGGCTGATCGCGGAGAGCGCGCTGGCGGCGAAGCTCGACACGGGCACGGCGGGCGACCGGTACCAGGTGGTCGTGCACGTGGATCCGGAAGCGCTGCGGGACGACGTTTCCGCGGAAACGCAGACGGAAGCCAGTGAGCGTGACGGAAGCGGTTGCTCGGATGCGTCGCCGAGCGCCGGACAGGCCGCCCTGGAAGAGGCGGGCGGCATCCGCGTTTCCGCGGAAACGTCGCGGCGGCTGGCGTGCGATGCCGGCAAGGTGGTGATGCGGCACGACGCCGACGGCAACATCCTGGACGTCGGCCGCAAGACGCGGACCATCCCGCCCGCGTTGCGCCGGGCGCTGGCCTCACGCGACCGGCACTGCCGATTCCCGGGCTGCGAGGCGCGCCGTTGCGACGCCCATCACGTCAGGCACTGGGCGGACGGGGGCGCTACCAAGCTGGAGAACCTCGTGCTGTTGTGCCGCCGCCACCATCGCCTGGTGCATGAGGAGGGCTACAGGATCACGCTGGACGCCGAAGGCCAGCCGCAATTCACGCACGCGACCGGCCGGCCGCTGCCGATGGTGCCCGCCATGCCGGCCTGGAGTGGTGATCCGCTCGCGCCGACCGACGCGAAGCTCGCCGAGGACGGCATCCGGATTGACTCCGATACGTCTATCCCCAACTGGGACGGGAAGCACCTTGACCTCCCGTACGTCATCGACGTGGCGTGGCGACCGGGAGACAGTCCGGGCGCGGAGGAAACTGCGTGACTTACACCTCCCGGTCCTTCGCCCGGCTCTGTCGGCGGCTCAACCTCAAGCACATCCGCACCCGCCCCTACTCGCCGCAAACCAACGGCAAGGGCGAGCGCCGCTGAACAACGTGGTGGGTTTACACAGCTAGTGGTCCGTCACGTGTCAACCTTAGGACTATCGGGAAGCTGGTTTCGAGCCGAAACAGCTTTCATGCCGGAGAAAAAGTACATCGTTCGACTCAGCGCCCAGGAACGCGAGATCTGTCGACAGACGGTCCGCAAGCTCAAGGGTAGCAGCGAGAAGGTGCGGCGCGCTCAGATTCTCTTGCAGGCGGATGTGGACGGACCGGGGTGGACCGACCAGCAGATCGCCGACGCCTTGTCGTGCCGCACGAAGACCGTCGAGAACATTCGCCAACGCTGCGTTCAAGCGGGTTTCGAGCGGGCCCTGGAACGCAAACGGCGGGCGTTGCCCCCCGGTCTGAAGCTGCTCGACGGCGAACAGGAGGCGCAGGTCATCGCCCTGCGCCTGGGGTCGCCGCCGCGGGGCTACGCGAACTGGTCGTTGCGGCTGTTGGCGCGCCGTGTCGTCGAGTTGGGGGTGGTCGAGTCGGTCAGCCATGAAACGATCCGGCGGACGCTCAAAAAAACGCGATGACCCGGCGGAAGCTCGAGTACTGGGTGATCCCGCCGCAGGCCGATGCCGAATTCGTGGCGCACATGGAACAGGTCTTGGACCTGTATCAGCAACCCTACGACCCGGCCGACCCCGTCGTGTGCATGGATGAGCAGCCGGTGCAACTGGTCCAGGAGACGCGCCCGCCGGTGGCCGCCACGAAGACGCGCCCGCGTCGCGTCGACTACGAATACGAACGGGCCGGCACGGCCTCGGTGTTCCTGTTCAGCGAGCCGCTGGCGGGTTGGCGCCAGGCGACGGCCCGAGCCCGGCGTACGAAGGCGGACTGGGCGGTCGCGGTCGCCGCGCTGCTGGAAGGCCGCTACGCCGACTGCCCGCGGGTCACCCTCGTGTGCGACAACCTCAATACGCACACGAAGGGCGCCTTCTACGAAGTGTTCGAGCCGGTGCGGGCACGAGAACTGGTTCGTCGCCTCGCGTTCTGCTACACGCCCAAACACGGGAGCTGGCTGAACATCGCGGAGAACGAGCTCAGCGCCATGACGCGCCAATGCCTGCGCGGACGCCGCATCGGCGACCTCGAGACGTTGCACGACGAAGTG
>CBDBBK010000003.1:0-843738 GCA_965202655.1 Vicinamibacterales bacterium
GGGGAACTCCCGCGTCCGGAGCGTGCCCCTGCCCGGTGGGACCGCGGAACTCCGGCCAGTCGTCGGCGCCCGCCGTCGGAGCGGCGAGCGCGAGCACGGAGACGAGCACGGCAGCGGTGGAGCCGGCCCGCCCGACGGTCGAAGCACCTGCGATCATCGTTCCCTCCCGCCGGCATTGTAGTCCTCGCACCGCGGTCGTGGTGTCGCACGCGCGCCGCGGAACGGTCACCCGATGGCAGTTCAACGGCCGTGGACAACGTTGGCTGCGGTTGTGGTGTCGTTCGCGCGCCGTGGATCGTCACCGCATGGAGTCACGGGCGTGTCCACCGCGGGGGACAGGCGTGAGCGTGCGAACCCCTCCCGGGCGGGTCGATTGCCGCGCGTGGAGGCGGCACGCGGCTTGCTCGCTCCGGGGAGCACCAGTGCTGGTGCGAAGCACCAGGCTGTCGCGGTGCATGGAGGAGAGACGACGATGAGAATGGACCCGGTCACTCGCGGCGTGCTGTGCCTGGCAATCGGCCTCCTGCTGGCGGCTGCTTCGCCTCTGGCCGCGCAGTCGGTGCTCTCGGCCGCACCCGAGCCGCGGCACGAGGAGCGTTCGCAGGCGGATCCGTCCGCCCCGCAGGCCACGCCGCCGGTTGGACCTTCGGCGGAGTCTCTGGCGACCGGTGTCCTGGGCCTCCGACGCTTCCGGCTCGATCCGGGCTTCGCGGCCGGGGTGCCCGTCGGAGAGTTCGGCAACAACGCCGGCGCGGGCTACGGCGGAGCCATCGACCTGGGCGTGGGCCTCGGCGGGACGCCCGTGTTCGTCGGCGCCGCGCTCGACTACCTGCGCTACGGCACGGAGACCCGGCATGTCGCGCTGTTCCCGGCCCTGCCCGACGTGCTCAGCGACGTCGACACCACCAACAACATCTTCCGGGCCCACGCCCTCGTGCGTGTCCAGCCGCGGACCGGCCGCGTCCGGCCCTACGCGGAGGGGTTGCTGGGGTTCAGCTACGCCTACACCAGTACCGGCGTCGATCTGGGCGACTACGCCGACACGTCGACCACGCACCTCGGCGACTTCGCGCCGAGCGTCGGGGGCGGGGGCGGGGTCACGATCCTGCTGTTCTCGGGGCGCGACGCGAGGCTGAGCCTCAACCTCGGGCTTCGCTACCTCACCGGCGGCGCCGCCGACTACCTCACGAAGGGCGCGATCCAGCGCGACGAGACAGGCGCGACATTCGAGCCGTCGCGCTCGCCGCTGAGCATGGTCAGCACGCAGATCGGCATGGCGTTCGAGTTCTAGCGCCGGTGCGAACGGATGGCCGTGCGGGACCGTCCCGACCGGCAGATCGAATCCAACGACGCTCAATCCCGGCGGAGAAGCCCCGACCATCGCAGCCGTGTTGCGCGGGCGGACCGATCGTGACACAATGCCGTGCGGTACATCACACACGCCGGTCCGGCGTGCGAGGCCGGTCCGGCGTGCGAGGCCGGTCCGGCGTGCGAGGCCGGTCCGGCGTGCAGGAAGGAGGCAGCCATGGTGAGGAGCCCTTTCCCCGCTACCGCGGATGCGGCGCCGGCCGGCGCCGCGTCGCTGAAGGAGGCTGTGGAGCCGGGCCCGCCCGTCGACTTTCCCGGCTGCGACCCCCTCCGGATGACCTGGGAGGACATGCAGTCGTACGACGGGCGCATCGAATACTGGGAAGCCGCCTCGTCGACCGCGTGGATCCTGCGCGACGCCGGCCCCGTCCACGAGACCCCGCCGAGCGTCCTGGGCGAGATCCTGACCCGGATCTCGCTGGAGCGCGGTTCGCGCATCCGCCGCTACGGGGCCGTCTACCTGATGGAGCGGGACGGCGCGAAGCGGCCGCGCCGGGTGATGGTCGCGGACCAGACCGTCTATCTGCGCCAAGGATCCTGGCGCCCGCACGACCCGGCCATCCTGCGGGGGGAGGACCCGCTGCCGGACGTGATCCTGGAGGTCGACCACACCACCGACGTGCGGCGCAACAAGCTCCGCCTGTACGAGGCGTGGGGCTTCCCGGAGGTATGGGTCGAGACGCCCGACGAGCCGTCGTGCAGCCGGCCGCGCGGCCTCCGGCCGGGCCTGACCATCTATCTCCTGAACGAGGGCCGCTTCCGCAAGACGAACGAGAGCGGCGCGTTTCCCACCTGGACGGCGGCCGAGATCCACGCTGCGCTGAACGAGCCGGCGCTCACCCCGCGGACCCTTGCGGAGCTGACCCGTGTAGGCAGGGCGCTCGGCCGCCGCGAAGGCACGACCCCCGACGACGATCCGCAACTCGGCCGCCACCGTCGCCTGGCCCACGGTGCGGGCTTGCGCGCGGGCCGTGCGGAGGGGCTGGCGGAAGGTCTGGCGGAAGGTCTGGTGCGGGAGCGCGCCCTCCTCGGCCGCCTGGCGTACCGCAAGTTCGATCCGGCCACTGCCGAGAGGGTCGTCGAGGCGTTGGCCGTCATCAACGATGCCGAGCGCCTCGCGGCAGCCGGCGATCGGATCATCGACTCCGACGACGGACGCGATCTCCCGCCCGGGTTCGCGTAGCGCGGGGGCCCGGAACGGGCCTCCGGAGTCTTCCCTCCCGGCGAGAGCGAGGAACAGGTAGCCGGAGAGCGCGTCGATCCTGCGCGCGGGAGAGGGCGGCGTGCGTCTTCGCCGGGCCCCGCCGCAGGCTCTCGGTCGGCCGCCCGCCGCCCGCCGCTATAATCGGCACCGCGGTGCCCCGCGCCTGCCTCGGCGGCGTCACCGCCCACGCCCCGTGTCCGACGGGCAAGAGGAGGGAAGCGACATGCGCGGAGTCTCACGATCCGGAGTCCTCGTGGCGCTCGTCGCGGCGGCGGCCATCGCCATCGTCGTCACCGGCCAGGAGCCGGATCCGCTGAGCGTGACGCCCGTGAAGGACGGCCTGTACTACATCAACGGCGTCGGCGGGAACGTCGGCGTGCGCGTGACGGCCGCGGGCGTCGTCCTCGTGGACGACAAGTTCCCGCGCAACGTCGAGGCCATCCGGGCCCGCGTCGCCGAGGTGACCGACCAGCCGATCCGCTACGTCATCAACACCCACCACCACGGCGACCACGCCGGGGGCAACGTCGGGTTCATCGACACGGCGGACGTCATCGCGCACGAGAACGCGCGCAAGAACATGATCCGCAACGAGCAGGAGGCGCCGCCGCGCATCGTCTACACCGACCAGACGGCCGTGCACCTCGGCGGCGTCGAGGTGCGCGCCCATCACCTCGGGCGCGGGCACACGAACGGCGACTCGGTCGTCTACTTTCCGGATCTCCGCACGGTCCACGGCGGCGACCTGCTGCACGGCACCGCGCCGTTCATCGACTACGCGAACGGCGGCAGCAGCCAGGAGTGGCTCGGCGTCCTCGACGGCATCCTGGCCCTCGACTTCGACACCGCAATCCCGGGCCACGGCGGCCTGATGACGCGCGCCGACGTCGAGGCGTTCCGCGATCAGTTCGTCGCCGTCCGCACCCGCATGCGCGAGCTGATCGACGGCGGCCTGGCGAAGGAGGACGCCCCGGCGCGCATCGTGACCCCCGAGCTGAGCTGGACGACGGCCGAGAACGGCCTGTTCATGCGCCGCAGCATCCCCGGCTTCTACGACGAGATCGCGGCCGAGGGGCAGTAGCCGGCAGCCTGCGAGAGTCGGGACTCCGGATCAGCGAGTCTTGAACATGCCTCAGCTTGCGTTGAGACTTCGTGCGAACGATGAGGAGAGTGTGACGTGCGATCTGCTGGGTGGGTGAGAGTCTGTTTGCTGTCGGTGCTGGCTGCGGCTGCCGCTGTGGCCCCGGCGGGCGCGCAGGACGTCGAGTGGCGCGCATACGGGTCGGACGCGGCCGGGACGAAGTACTCGCCGCTCGACCAGATCAATGCCGAGACGATTGGCGACCTGGAGATCGTCTGGCGGCAGTCGGTGCTGCCGGACGCGGTGCGGCAGGGGAGCGACCTGACGCCGCCGGTGGCGTCGCAGAACACGCCGCTGATGGCGGACGGACGGCTCTACATCAGCACCGCGCTGGGGACGGTCGCCGCGCTCGACGCGACCACCGGCGAGGTGGTCTGGTTCGACACGCCGCCGGACCGCGACGGGGAGCCGTTCCAGCGGGTGCGGCAGACGCGCGGGGTCGCCTACTGGGACGACCCGCAGAGCGACGACGCGCGGGTCCTGGCCGTGGTCGGCGAGTACCTCGTGGCCCTGGATGCCGCAACCGGCGAGCGCTATCCCGACTTCGGGGACGGCGGGGAGGTCGATCTCCGGTTGGGATTCGACCGTCCGGTGGAGACGTTCAGTTGGGGCTCGCCGCCGCTCGTCGTCGGCGACATCGTGGTCATCGGGTCCGCGATGATGGACGTCACCAACCCCAACGTGCCGGCGATGAAGGAGATGCCGCCGGGCGACGTGCGCGGCTTCGACGTTCGCACCGGCGAGCAGGTCTGGATCTTCCGCACCATTCCGCGCGAGGGGGAGCCGGGCAACGAGACCTGGCTGACGGCCCTCACCGAGGACCGCGCGTCGTGGGAGTACAGCGGCAACACGAACATGTGGGCGTGGCCGAGTGCCGACGAGGAGCTGGGCTACGTCTACCTGCCGATCTCGACGCCGACCAACGACTACTACGGCGGCTACCGCCCCGGCGACAACCTGTTCGCCGAGAGCATCGTCTGCCTCGACGCGAAGACCGGGCGCCGCATCTGGCACTTCCAGGCCGTCCACCACGGCATCTGGGACTACGACTTCCCGGCCGCGCCAAACGTCATCGACCTCGAGGTCGAAGGTAGGGACGGGCCGGTCAAGGCACTGGCCGCGGTGAGCAAGCAGGCGTTCACCTATGTCTTCGATCGCGTCACCGGCGAGCCGATCTGGCCGATCGAGGAGCGCCCGGTGCCGCCCGGCGACGTGCCGGGAGAGTGGTACGCGCCGACCCAGCCGTTCCCGACCAAGCCGCCGCCGTTCGACCAGCAGGGGACCACGGTCGACGACCTGATCGACTTCACGCCGGAGCTGCGGGCAGCCGCGCTCGAGGTCTTCAACCAGCACGTGACCGGACCCCTTTTCACGGCCCCCTCGCTCGTCGACGACTCGCCGGGCGGCAACCGGGGGACGCTCCAGATGCCGGGCGTGGTCGGGGGCGCCGACTGGGGCGGCTCCGCCGTCGATCCGGAGACCGGGATCCTCTACGTTCCGTCGGTCCACAGCGAGTCGGTCATCGGCATCGTGCCGTCCGAGCATCCCCGCTCGGACATGCGGCTGGTGGTCGAGACCCTCAACCTGCTCGAGGGGCCGAACGAGCTGCCGCTCTTCAAGCCGCCGTACGGCCGGCTGGTCGCCATCGACCTCAAGCGGGGCGACATCCTCTGGTCGGTCGCCAACGGCGACGGACCGCGGGACCATCCGCTGCTCCAGGACCTCGACCTGCCGCCGCTCGGCCAGCCGGGCCGGGTGTCGCCGCTGGTCACGAAGTCGCTCGTCTTCCTCGGCGAGGGCGGCAACTCCGGCGTCGTCGTGCTCCAGCCCATCTGGGGCGGGGCGGGCGGCAAGGCGTTCCGCGCCTACGACAAGCTGACCGGCGAGGTCGTCTGGGAGAAGGAGCTCCCCGGCGGCACGACGGCGGCCCCGATGACCTACATGGTCGACGGGCGGCAGTACATCGTCGTCACCGTCGGCTGGGACGACATGCCGAGCGAGTACATCGCCCTCGCCCTGCCGTAGCCGGTGTAGCGACGGAGGCACAATGGCGGACGCCGTCCTCATCATCGCGACCGAGCGCTCCGCAGGGCGTCAGTCTGTGTTCTTGGGAACGGCGACGGGTGCCGCCTTGGCCATGGCCTTGAGGATGAGCGGTGCGCTCACGCCGATGTTCATGGCCAGAATGGGGCCGAGCGGTTCACCGTTGTACCAATAGACCCACGTGAGCACGCCCCCTATGAGCGCACGCCCGAAGAAGTCGACCCAGTACGATCTCTCGCCGAAGTCGCTCGGCGGTTCCAGCCGAGGGATTCTGTTGATCTCCAGGTAGTGCACGCCATTGAGCAGCAATACGCCCAAACATCCGAAGCCGAACGTCTCCCAGCCGCCCATGGGTTGCTGTCAGGTGGACGTACTACGGTAGTGATCGAGCAGGCGCTCCATCAGCGAATGGTTGTCGCGGTAGCGCTTGCGGCTCGTGAAGAGAGCTCGTCCCTGCCGGTCACGCGCCACGGATTTCACCACCGTACGGCCCGAGCGAGACAGAAACGCCTGGATCTCGTCATGCGGAATCCCGGTCTGGCGACTCATGCCATCGAGTGTTCGCCAGTCCCATCGGGGATCCTCAAGAGCGGCCATGATTCGGTTCGCAACCGTACTCGCCTCTGATGGAGCACTGGTCATTCGCATTCTCCTAGACAATCTCCATCCCAACTAGGTCGTGGGCTGCGAGGACGAGCCGAGCGAGTACATGGTCGCGATTTCGCTCGCCTTTCCTTGACACTCGTACAGCGTGCGATGCCGCTCTGCGAGCGCGCGTCGGAGGAACACCAGGCTCATTCCGATCGCGGCGGATCGGGTTCCGCCAGGTCGCACACGTGGTCGAAGATCACGATGGAGGCGCGGGCACAGACGGCGCGGATGGCTTCCCAGTCGTGCCAGCGGGCTTCGAGGTGGCGGTACTCCGACAGTGTTGTGCCGTCCAGATCGTAGGGCTTCCGACTTGCGAGCTGGGCGAGCATCTGCTGGAGGGCGGATTTGCCGCTGGGTTGCGGGTAGAGCGCGTCGAAACGCACGAACGCCTCGGCGGCCGCAACCTCGCCGATGCGATCCGCGACGGCGGCGAAGTCCACGTAGTCACGTGTGGCGTTTCGCCGAAGCAGCAGCAAGCCCTTGATCCGAGGCGCCCCGGCGGTGCGCGCGGACATAGTGCAACCAGAAGTGGTGGCGTTGGGCGGCAGTGGACTGGGCGCACGCGCGGCAGACCCGCTCCACCCGTTCCAGCAGAGACGGATCCGCGCGAACGGCCCGGCGCAGGTCTGCCCAGTCGGTCCATCGGCCACGCGTGATCAGGTCGTCGATCACGGCGAGCGAATAGCGCGCATGGTTGAGGTGCCGATGGTGCACGTCCGATTCTCGCATGCGTCGGGCCTCATGCGTGTCCTCGGCGGGGTTGCCCCGATCGTAGCCACTACCAGTGCGATCGGTCCCGGTCGCTGGGTCAGGCAGTGAACGGCGGATGCCACGTCAGTCGACGACGGCCAGCGCCATCAGGCCGGCGTCGCTACTTGTCGGACTTACGGGAAAGAAGGTCTCACCCTTGCCGGCCTGCCGTTTCAGCTTGAGGAGCGGGTGGTCCGGATACCGCGGCGTCAGCGTGCGGTTCGTGCAGTCCGCGATCAGGTCCAGCGTCTCGAGGACGACGTGTCCGATCAGCGGCTCGCTCAGCGGCGGTCCGACCACGCAGTTCGTGATCATCGCGCGGTTGCCGATCCGGACGGTCACGGGGCCAGCCAGAGGACGCTCGTCCCGTCGCTCGTCGGCGTACGTCACGAACGCCGTGCCCTGTTGCTCCAGCCCCAGGCGCTCGACGACGTTCTGCGCCAGGGACCAGCGTCACCGCTCCGGTGTCGACGATCCCGTCAACCGTCGAGCGGCGGATGTCGGTCTTCCTCGCCGTGTCCGCGGTCGAGAGACGCCGCGGTCGAAGCGTGTTCTCAAGGGTAACGTTGGAGCGAATCCTCTCCCATCGGCTTCGTTCCCGGTGGGCCCCCGGTTCCCGACCGGGCTTGACTTGATTGTCGCCCGCTCGGCGTACCGGCTGCAACCGGCCGCAGGAATGTCCCGCCGCCCTCAGCGGGTTACTTCGTAGGGGACTCGGGAGGGACGGATCCCCTTCCGCCTCCAGCGCCTCAGCGCGGCGTCCGCCTCCCGGCTGCTCGAACCAGGCCAGCGAGCGAGCGCAGCGCCCGTCCAGTCGACGACGGCCAGCGCCATCAGGCCGGCGTCGTCGCGCGTTCCGTAGGCGAGGACGATGTGCTGCCGGCCGTCGACGAGGAACGTCATCGGCGTGCCGGTCGGCGGCCGCTCAAGCTCCACCGCGTGGACGATGGCGCCCGTCGCCTTGTCGTAGGCGTTGAGCACCGGCGGCGGGGCGCCCTCGGGCCGCTCCGTAGTGGAGCCGCCGAAGTCGAGGTCGGGCGCCTCCGTGCCGCGCAGGCCGAGGAATAGCAGCGTCCGGGTCAGCAGCGGACCGGTGTAGGAGCCGCCGCCGAGCGGGCCGGGGTCGGGCAGGCCGAGGTCGATCACCCGTTGGCGCGGACCGTCTCCCAGGGGGACCATCCACTCCCGCGTCCCCGCGTTCAGGTTGAAGGCGCTGAGCCGCGAGTAGGGCCCCTTGAACAGCGGCAGTCCCTGGGGGCCGCGGAGTCGCAGTCCCCCTCCGCGCACGTACCGGAAGTCCGATCGGTCCGGGTCCGGCTCGGTCAGGGCGATGGCGTGCGGCCGCGTGTGGGACGGGATGTACAGCCAACCCGTCACCGGATCCACCGCGGCCCCCGGCCAGTTGGCGCCGCCGCCCGCCCCGGGCATCAGGATCGTGCCGCGCGTCTCGTCCGTGACCAGGGTGGGCGGCTCGAAGATCGGTCCGTAGGCGAAGCCGTTCAGGATCTCGATCGCCTCGGCCCGCAGCGCGGGCGAGAAGTCGATGAGGTCATCGATCGTGACCCCCTGCCGATCGAAGGCGGGCGGCCGGGTCGGATGCGGCTGGGTCGGCGCGTACCATTCGCCGGGCACGTTCCCCGGCGGCACCGGGCGTTCCTCGATGGGCCAGACGGGCTCGCCCGTGACGCGGTCGAACACGTAGGTGTAGGCCTGCTTGGTGACGACCGCCACCGCCTTGATCGCGCGTCCCTCGACCACGAGGTCGACCAGCAGCGGCGCCGCCGTCGCGTCGTAGTCCCAGAGGCCGTGGTGCACGAACTGGAAGTGCCACACCCGCTCACCGGTGCGCGCGTCGAGGCAGACGATGCTCTCCGCGAACAGGTTGTCGCCCGGCCGGTGGCCGCCGTACCAGTCGTTGGTGGGGGTGCCGGTCGGGACGTAGACGTAGCCCAGCTCGGGGTCGGCGCTCAGCAGACCCCAGGCGTTGGCGGCGCCGGTGTCGCGCCAGGAACCGTCCCCCCACGTCTCGTTGCCGAACTCGCCCGGCTGCGGGATCGTGTGGAACTCCCAGAGCTCCTCGCCGGTCCGCACGTCGAAGCCCCGCACGTCGCCGGGCGGAGCAAGCTGGTAGCGCGGCCCGTCGAACACGACCGAGCCGATGACCACGACGTCGCCGACCACGATCGGCGCCGACATCAATTGGTACTCGCGCCGCGGAATCGGACGCCGCAGGCCCTGGGTGGCGTCGATCGCCCCGTCGGCCCCGAAGTCGGCGACCGGCCGGCCCGTGGCGGCGTCCAGCGCGTAGAGGTACGCGTTGCCCGTCGGCAGGAAGATGCGCGCGTCCGTCCCGTCCGACCAGTAGGCGACGCCGCGCGAGTTGAAGCCGGTGTTGGCGGGCGGGTCGCCCTCCCATGTGCCGGGGTCGAACACCCACAGCGTCTCGCCGGTCGCCGCGTCGATGGCCGCGGCCTGGCTCATCGACGTCTTGATGTAGAGCACCCCGTCCACCAGGATCGGCGTCGCTTTGAACGCCCACGGCAGCATCGGCAGGTCCGCGCGGCGGGTGCGGACGATCTCGTTGTCGGGGGAGTCCCAGCGCCAGACCGGCTGCAGCCGCCGGACGCTCTCGCCGTCGATCTGGTCGAGGGGCGAGTACTTGGTGCTGCCGGGGTCGCCGCCGTAGGTCGGCCACCCCGACGGCGTCGCTCCACGCTGGGCGGAGGCAGGAGCGGCCGCGCCCGCGGCCAGGATCAGCAGGATCAGGACGGACGCGGCGCGATCGCGCATGGAGGCACCCCCGGTGCTTGGTGGCGAGTTCACTGTGCCGGCTGGCGAAGACGGGGCGATCCCAGTCCGCCGGTCGTCGCCTGACGGCTCCGCTCAACTCACCGCCAAGCCTACAGGAGCCGGCACGGCTCTGCGGCGCAGCCGCCTGGCGCGGCGCTCTCGCGCCCGTGCGGCGGCGGCGCCCGCGTAGCGACACCTCAGAAGCGCACGCGGACGCCGGCGAACGCGCTGCGGGGCGCACCGGGGCCGATGAAGCGGGGGTCGCTGGCGTCGGGCACCTCGCGCAGGTAGACCTCGAGCTCGGCCAGCACGCCGGCCGTGGCGTAGCGGGCGTCGAACAGGTTGTCGATCCGGGCGAACAGCTCGACGCCGGCGTCGAAGCGATACGCCGTGCGGAGGTTGACGATGCCGTAGCCGTCGAGCTCTGGCTGGTCGTTCCCCTCGTCGCCGACGAAGACGCGGCTCGATGCCACGATCGTCTCCAGCGCCACGTCCCACGCGCGGGTGATTCCCTGGCGGATGCCGGCCTTGAAGCTGTGGCGGGGAATGCCGGGGAGCCGGTCTCCGGGCTCGACGGCGATCGAGCCGTCCTCGCTCGCGGCGTCGTTCACCTCGTCGCTTCCGGGCAGCTCCAGCGGCGACTCGAAGGTCGCCTCTACCAGTCCGTAGCTGGCGTACCAGCCGAAGCGGGCGATCCTCCCGTTCAGCTCGACCTCGGCGCCGACGCGCGACGTGTCGCCGGCGTTCTGGAAGTAGCCGGTGCCGATGAGCTCTGGCGACGCTATGAAGAGGATGTCGTCCGCAATCCGCGTGCGGTAGACGGCGCCCGACCAGGTGAACTGCCGAGAGCCGCCGCCCGTCCAGCGGCCGCGCAGACCGGCCTCCATGGAGCGGGCGACCGCCTGCTCGAGCGGCGGGTCGGAGATGAACGCGTTCGGGACGCGACACGGCTCTTCGGGGTCGGCGCAGCTCAGCTCGGCCGCCGTCGGCGCCCGGTTCGACTCCGAGTAGCGCGCGAAGAGCGAGACGGCATCGCTCGCGCGGAAGACGGCGCCGGCCGACGGATTGAAGCGCGAGAACGTGTGCTCCCCGTCGAGCGAGGTCCCGAGGTGGTCGTCGATGTCGACGGCCACGGTGTTGAGGCGGCCGGAGGCGGTCAGGTCCAGGCGTGCCGTGACGGGGAACGTCTCGTGGAAGAACAGCCCCAGGGCGCGGCCGCCCGTCGCGAGGTCGGTGTTGAAGAGATCGTCGCCTCCGAGACCGTAGATGCCGGCCCGTAGCCCCGACCCCGCGACCCCGCGCTCCGGCGTCAGCCGTCCGACCTCGCTGTGCGACGTGAAGTCGACATCGGCGGCGTCGGCGAACGCGCCCATGACGAGCACGTTCTCGCGCTCTCCGACCGGCGTCCGTGCCGTCGCCTGCAGCGTACCGCCGTAGCCGCGCGCCAGCGTCCGCGTCCGGTTGTAGGCACCGTCGCCGCCGGCCTCCGCGGTGATGAACTCGCCCGTCCGCGGGTCCACGAGAGGCGCCGCCGCTTCGTCGTCATCGTCGTCGCCGTCGTGGTCGTCGCCGTCGTGGTCGTGGTCGTCGCCGTCGTGGTCATCGTCGTCGCCGTTGTGGTCACCGTCGTCGCCGTTGTCGTCATCGTCGCCATTCACGTCGTCGTCGTGGTCGTGATCATCGTCGTCATCGTGGTCGTGATCGTCGCCGTTGTCGTCATCGTCGTCGTCGTCGTCGTCGCCCGCGCACAGCGTGTTCATCGGGGCTCCGGGCGGGAGTAGATCGTCGTCGCAGAGGTCGAACTCGGCTTCGTCGCCGTTCAGGGTGGCCCGATCGAGGTCGCGGTAGTAGCCGGTCACCTGCAACGACCAGACGTCGGATGCGGTGACGCTCGCCCGGCCCTGGACGAACGCCAGCCGGTTCTCGGTGACGTCGGGGAACGTGAAGATCCCCGCTCCGGTTGACGTCGAGCAGCTCGATCGGAGCCGCGGCGTTCCCCGTCAGGTCCGTGTCCGCATAGGTGAAGCTGACGCCCGCGTCGACGCTCCGGCTCCGGTAGCCGACGTCGGCGAACGCCTGGGTCACGCGCGACGGGGACTCGTCGCGCCATCCTTCCTCGGCGAAGTGGGATGCGCCGGCGTAGAACGCCCAGGCCCCGTTGTTCGCTCCGTATTCGGCGACGGCCTCCGTGCGCCCGAACGCACCGCCGGAGAACTCGCCCCGGAAGCCGGTGTGGGTGAACCCGTCCTTGAGCTGGAGGGAGAGGGCGCCGCCCATCGCGTTCAGGCCGTAGGCGGGGTCCGCGCCGGCGCTCAGTTGCGCCTCCCGGATCGCGAACTGCGGCAGCAGGTCGAACTGCACCGTGTCGCCGAACGGCTCGTTGACGCGGACGCCGTTCTGGTAGACGGCAACGCCCTGCGGCAGACCGAGGAGTGGCGAGGCGGTGAAGCCCCGGAAGCGCAGCGTGGGCTGGAAGAGGTTGGTGGTGGAGCCTTCCAGCGTGACCGCCCCGAGGCGTTCGTGCAGGGCGTCGGCGAACGAGGACGCTCCGCGCTCGGTCAACTCATCGCCGCCGATCCGGGACACGACGCCCGGCACGCGGTCGCGGTCGACGCCGGCTCCGGGCAGCGGAGTGACGCCCACCACGTCCACCTGCTCGGCGAAGGCCGCCACCGCCAGCGTTGCGTCGAGCTGTCGAGATGCTCCCGCCGGGACGCCGACGCCGTCCCGGCGCTCCGTCTCGAAGCCCTCCAGCGCGAAGGTGACCAGCCAGGTGCCGGGCGCCAGCGCCAGATCGTACTCGCCGTCCGCGTCCGTGGTCGTCGTCGCAGCAGCCGTCTGGAGGTCCGCTTGGTCAGCCGGGGCCGCGGCCACCGTGACGCCGGCCAGCGGTTCGCCCCCCGCATCCGAGACGCGGCCGCGAAGCGAGCCGTCCTGCGCCCCGCCGGCCGCGGCGCCCGATGTCAGGAGCAGGCCGAAGGCGACGGCGAGCACGACGACTCCCCGCTGACCGGCGACCTTGCGGCGCCATGCCCGGGTGGTTGATCCGTCCATGCCGGGTATATGCGTCGAGGAGGGACTCTGTTCATCTCCGTCCATCTCCATCGGTTCATCTCCATCGGCGAGCCGCTTCCGGAGCGTGCCGGCAGCGGTTCGCGCAGGCGCCGGCGCGTCGGGGCCGGTGTAGACTGCGGCGCAGGGACGGATGGCGCATTGGATCGACGGATCGGCAATCGGCCTCCCGCTCGGCCTCGACGCCGCGCGCGAAGCCCCCGCCCCCCCGGATCTCGATCCGGCGGCCGCCCGGCAGATCGTCCTGGCGCTCTTCGACGAGCACCGCGCCGGCGCCGTGCGCTACGCCCGCTCGTTCGGTCTGGCGGACGGGGCCGGAGAGGACGTGGTCCAGGAGGTGTTCCTGGCCCTGTTCGTCCACGTGTCGCGAGGCGGCGCCCGCACCAACCTGGCGGGCTGGATCTTCCGTGTCACGCAGCGACTGGCCCTGCGGCAGCGGGCCCGGGAGGCCCGCGTCGCACGGCTGTCGTTGTCGATGCCGGTGCGTCCGGCGGAGGCGATACCGAATCCGGAGGAGCAACTGGCCGCCGGCCGGCGGCAGGCGCGGCTCGCGGAGGCCGTGAACGCGTTGCCGGAGCGCGATCGGCGGTGCCTGATCCTCCGCGCGGAGGGAGTGCGTTACCGGGACATCGCTCGCCAGCTCGGCATTTCCCTCGGGTCGGTCGCCAACGCGGTCGCCCGAGCCCTTGCACGACTGCGCAGCATCGATGAGGGGTAACCCCATGCAGTGCCAGAACCGGCATCCGACGGACGACGAGTTGTTGCTGCTCGACGATCCGCAGGCGCTCGGCGGGCGCCGCAGGCGAGCGCTGAGGCAGCATGTGGCGGAGTGCGCGCGCTGCGCGGCCCGGCGGTCGCGGCTGGCGGCGGATCTCGCCGAGGTGGCGTCGCTCTGGCGCGGTTCCGCCGCGCACGAGGCCGGCGCGGACCGGCTCCCCGACGATGGGCGGCTCGAGGCGGCAGAGCGAGCCCATCGCGTCGCGCGCGGGCGGTTCGAGAGGGCGCTCGACGCCCGCGCCGTGCGGGGTGCCTCGGGGGGGCGGGGACCGATGGCGGCGCGGGCCGCGCTTCCCGCTGCCGCGGCGGCGCTGGTCGCGCTGACGCTGGTCATGGGCGCGCGACTCCTGGATGAGTCTCCGTCCGGGTCCGACCGCTCCCCGGTCGCGGAGGAGGGGTCGGCGGTCGGGATGCGCCTGCTCCCGGACCGCCGATTGACGCCGGGCGCGGTCCGTCCGGTGACCGCCGTCGAGGCGTGCCGCGGTGACCGGCAGCCGACTCCGGTTGCTGCCGCCGGGGTGCCGCGGCAGGTGTTCGCGCAGTACGGCATCGACTACCGGCGGGCGGAGGAGTACGAGCTCGACTTCCTGATCACGCCGGAGCTCGGCGGCGCGGCCGAGCCCCGCAACCTGTGGCCCCAGCCCTACGAAGCGCCGGTATGGAACGCCCACGTCAAGGACGAGCTCGAGCGACACCTGCGCCGGATGGTCTGCGCCGGAGCTCTCGACCTGGCGACGGCGCAGCGGGATATCGCGACGGACTGGATCGGAGCGTACCGACGCTACTTCGACACCCGCCAGCCGCGCCGGGACCATCGTCGACTTCCGCTGGCCGGGCCGGACGGCGCGGCGCCCGGTAGCGCGCCGGCTCGCGCGCGTCGCCGGCCGCTGCCGGCCGGTCGATCCTCACTCGATGAACCCGCGCGGAGGTCCTGATGTCGAGAGAAACGGCCGGTGCGCGGTCGGGTGCCGGGGACGCGCCGTCGTCCGCGTCGGTCTCACCCGGAGAGAGCTCGGAGGCCGCCGGCGAGCGGACGGGGCCGGAGCACGACTACGCACGGGTCTACAGCGACCGGGCGCTGTGGGACAAGGTGTCCCGCTTTGCTGCACGCGCGGGTCGCAAGGTCCTCTGGAACGCGCTGGTGCTCTACTACTGCTGCATCGATCCGGACACGCCCAAGGAGGCCAAGGTCGTCATCGCAGGCGCCCTCGGCTACTTCATCATGCCCCTGGACGCCATCTCCGATCTGTTTCCCGGCGGTTTCGCCGATGATCTGGGCGCACTCGTCGCCGCGCTCGGCCTGGTCAAGGCGCATCTCAAGCCCGAGCACCGGCAGCAGGCCGAGGAGCGGCTCCGGCAGTGGTTCGGCGATGAGTGAAATGACGAGAGACGCATCGGGTGCACGAGATCCGATGTAGGCCGAGTCCGCCTGCTGCGAGTCCGCCTGCTGCGAGTCCGCCTGCTGCGAGTCCGCCCGCAAGCCGGGTGGACGCGAACGCCGCGCTGCTGCGAGTCCGCCTGTATGATGCGAGCGTTGCGGCAGCGGCGTGGGCCTCGGTACTCGACGGTGGGACACGGACATGGACGGTGGGACACGGACATGAATGACGCACAAGCAACCGGCTTCGTCGATCGCCGCGCGTTCCTGGCCCGCGGCCTGACCGCGCTCGGCGTCGGCGCGGCGGCGCGGACACGGACCGTCGCGGGCTTCTTCCAGCCGGCGCCCTTCCCCCTCGGCGTGGCGTCGGGCGATCCGACGTCGGACGGCGTCGTCCTGTGGACGCGCCTGGCCCGCGACCCGCTCCACGGCGGCGGGATGCCCGCCGAGGACGTGGAGGTCACCTGGGAGGTGGCGCGGGACGAGCGGATGCAGGACGTCGTGCAGAGCGGGACGGCCGTCGCCTCCGCGGGGCTGGCGCACAGCGTGCACGTCGAGGTGGCGGGGCTCGAGCCGGCGCGGTGGTACTGGTATCGCTTCCGAACGGGCGAGGGGGCCAGCCCGGTCGGGAGGACCCGGACGCTGCCGGCTCCCGGAGCCGAGGTGGAGCGGCTCCGTTTCGCGTTCGCCTCGTGCCAGCACTACGAGCAGGGCTACTACACGGCCTACCGGCACATGGCGGAGGACGACCTCGACCTCGTCTTCCACCTCGGGGACTACATCTACGAGTACGAGGGGCGCGACGGCCGCGTCCGGCGGCATACGGGCGACGAGATCGAGCTGGTCGACGACTACCGCAACCGCTACGCGCTCTACCGCAGCGATCCGGACCTGCAGGCCGCCCACGCGGCGTTCCCCTGGGTGGTGACGTGGGACGACCACGAGGTGGACAACAACTACGCCGACGACGTGCCGGAGGACGGGCTGCCGGCCGAGCTGTTCCTGCGGCGGCGGGCCGCAGCCTACCAGGCCTACTACGAGCACATGCCGCTGCGGCGCGCTTCGCTCCCGGCCGGCCCGCGCCTGCAGCTCTACCGGGGGTTCGACTGGGGCGGTCTCGCCTCGTTCCACGTCCTCGACACGCGGCAGTACCGCACCGACCAGCCGTGCGGCGACGGCCGCACCAGCGTCTGCGACGGCATCCACGACCCGGCGGCGACGCTGCTCGGCGATCGGCAGGAGCGCTGGCTGACGGAACGCCTCGACCGCTCCGCGGGCCACTGGCAGGTGATTCCGCAGCAGGTGCAGATGACGCGCGTCGATTGGCAGAGCGGCGACGGCGAGTCCTACGGCATGGACGTCTGGTCCGGCTACGAGGCGGCCCGGCGCCGCCTGATGGAGTTCCTGGCCGCCCGGCGCCCGTCGAACCCGCTCGTCCTTACCGGCGACATCCACAGCAACTGGGTGGCCGACCTGAAGGTCGACTACCGGGACGAGCGTGCTCCCGTCGTCGGAACCGAGCTCATCTGCACGTCGATCAGCTCCGGCGGGGACGGGCGCGACAGTTTCGACGCCGCCGCCGGCATGCTCGCCGAGAACCCGTGGGTGAAGTTCTTCAACGCGCAACGCGGCTACGTCCGCTGCGAGGTGACCCCCGAGCGCTCGGTCGCCGACTACCAGGTGCTGGAGTACGTCACCAGGCCGGGCAGCCCCATCGCCACGCGCGCGTCGTTCCTCATCGAGGACGGGCGTCCCGGCGCGCAGCGGCTCTGAGTGCGACCCGCGCCGTCGTCGTGGCGTGCGCCGACGGTCGATTCGGACCGGGCGGGGACGCTGCCGGTATAATCCGCCGCACCATCCGGCGCGGGGGAGGGCGAACATGACCGGGGCAGGGCGCGGCGGGTCGGCCGCGGCGGCACGACAGGCGGACGGGGCGGCTGCCGGCGACCTCGTCCGCGAGGCTGGCACGCCGGAGGCGTCTCCACGGGACCGCGACGCCGTCCGCCGCGTCTTCGAGACGGGGGAGTACCCCTACCAGGAGAAGCTCACCCGCAAGCCCTACGAGCGCGAGAAGGCCAGGCTGCAGGTGGAGCTGCTGAAGGTCCAGGACTGGGTGAGGGCCACCAACGGAAGGATCGTCGTGCTGTTCGAAGGCCGGGATGCCGCCGGGAAGGGCGGCACCATCAAGCGCTTCACCGAGCATCTCAATCCGCGCGCCGCGCGGGTGGTGGCGCTCGACAAGCCCACCGAGGCCGAGCAGAGCGAGTGGTTCTTCCAGCGCTACATCCGTCACCTGCCGCGGGGCGGCGAGATCGTCCTCTTCGATCGCTCGTGGTACAACCGCGCCGGCGTCGAGCGGGTCATGGGGTTCTGCGGTGCCCGGGACTACCTGGAGTTCATGCGGCAGACGCCGGAGCTGGAGCGCATGCTCGTGCGCAGCGGAATCAGGCTCTTCAAGTACTGGTTCTCGGTGAGCCGCGAGGAGCAGCGGCGCCGCTTCGAGGCGCGCGAGAAGGACGTCCTGAAGCGCTGGAAGCTGTCGCCCATCGATCGGCAGTCGCTGGACAAGTGGGACGACTACACCGCGGCCAAGGAAGCGATGTTCTTCTATACCGACACCGCCGACGCGCCGTGGACGATCGTCAAGTCCGATGACAAGAAGCGAGCCCGCCTGAACTGCATGCGCCACTTCCTCGCCGCGCTGCCCTACACGGACAAGGACGCGCGGGCCGTGGGACGAGCCGATCCGCTGATCGTCGCCAGCGCGGACGCGGTGGGCGCGGGGGAGCCGGTGGCCCGCGGATAGCGGTACCGGCGAGCGAGCGCAGCCCTTCTCCGCCGCGTCCTACGGGGTCCGCACCGGCCCGAGCTTCCGCACCCAGCCGTCGCTCTTCGTCAGCAGATAGAGCTCGCCCGCGGAGTCGATCCCCAGGCGCGCGTCCGCCCGCGGCCCCGGGGCGTACGTGTTGGGGTGGCCGACCGCCTCGCCGAGCTCGCGCTCCTGGCCATCGATCACGAGCCGCAGCTCTCGAATCTCCGTGAGCTGACCGGGCACCAGCCCGTCGGCGTCGATGTACAGGACGCGGCCGCGCGGGAAGTCCGTGAAGAGGTACTTGCCCTGCAGCTCGGGAATGGCCTCGCCGCGATAGACGTACCCGCCGCTGATGGCGTAGCCCTCGTCGTGGTCGTACTGCGCGACCGGATACACGAGGGGCTCGTCGTCCTCCGCCGGACGCGGGTACAGCGGCCCCGGACGCCCCGGGGGAACGGTGAAGCCGGTGGCGAACATGCCCTCCCGGAGCCGCCAGCCGTAGTTGGCGCCGCGGATCCCCAGGTTCCGATGTCGCCCATGAACATCCGGCCGTCCGTGTCCCAGGAGAACTGCTGCGCATGCCGCAGCCCGTAGGCCCAGATCTCGGGGGCGACACCCGACTCGCCCACGAAGGGATTGTCCGATGGAATCCCGTACCCGCGGCTTCCGTCGCCTCCGAGAGGATCGATGCGAATGATCGCGCCATGGGGCTCGCTGAGGGACTGGCTGTAGTCGCGGGGATCATTGGCCGCTCCGGCATCTCCGAAGCTGGCGTAGAGGAGCCCGTACTCCGGCGATCCCTGTGTGGCCGTCGGGTTGAACGCGATGACGCCGATGTTGTGGTTGGAGGCGAACTGGCCGATCCGGAAGACCTCGCGTGAAGTTCCGCTGAACACGTTGGCTCCCGGATCGTCGGTGGTCCACTCGCGGATCACGCTCTCGTGGCTCTCGGCGTCGTCATCCAGGTAGTCCGCACGGCCGCCGTCCGACCGCGCGCTGTACGCCGTGTAGAACTTGCCGAATCCCGGCGTGCCGGCGGTGGCGAACTGCGGATGGAAGGCAACCCCGACCAGGCCGGTTTCGTTGGGGAACATCGAGTCGTCGAAGCCGACGTCCCGGGTGCGGATGTCGAAGTAGGTGACCGGCGCCATCCCGTTCTCGTCGGTGATGTACAGGACCCCGCGCAGGTCGTTGAGGACGAGGCGCCCGGAGCCGTCCCCGATCGGCATGAGGTATTGAATGCGCGCATAGGCCAGATTGGTAATCGTGTCCAGGGCCGACTCCTCGGTTCGCGGGGCGCGAACGAACTCGGTGGCTGCCACGATCAGGTCGCCCTTCCGGATTGGCTCGGGAATGGGGTCGGGCAGGGCCTCCACCTGCGCCCCGGCCGGAAGGGCCGCGGCGGCGACGAGCATGGCGGTGATGGCGAGCGAGCGTGCGATATGCATAACGGGCTCCGTAAGCTGTGTCGTGGTAGCTGCGAGTTCGCGGATGGCCGACACGGGACGTAGCGACCGTGTGCATCATATCGCCAGCCGCGGCGTAGTGCCGGGCCGTTTCTCCGGCGCCGTTTTTCCCCTGCGGGTTGTTGGGTACACTGACTGGCTCCGGACCACTAATCTACGCATTCCCATGACCAGCAACCCCGTTCGTCGCCTCGTCTTTTCCCTGACCGCCCTCTGGGTCGTCGCCGGGATTCTCGTCTGCGTCGCACCGGCAACCGCTTCACCCGGCGCGGCGCCGGCCGGTGCCGCGGCCGCCCGCCAGGCCGCATCCGGGGCGGATGCCGACGAGTGTCCGACGGCGCTCGGGCTGGGCGGCGTCGGCCTCTCGGCGGGGACGCAGTTCCGCCTGACCGGCAACCAGGCCAACTTCGGATTCCATGACCGGACGGTCGGCAGCGATCCGCCGGGGTCGGACTTCCTGAACCAGCGCCTGCGGGCGTGGGTAAACGTCCACGACCGCGAGGAGTGCCGCTACGGCGCCTACGTCCAGTTGCAGGCCGGAGGCATCGAACTGGGCAGCGGGCGCGAGTTCGCCAAGACGTTCGGCGTCACGCCCGGCCGACTCGGAGGCACCGATCAGACCGGCGTCGCGCTACGGCGGGGATTCCTCTGGTACAAGCCGTCGGCCAACTCGCTGCTCCGGGCCGGTGTCCTGTCGTGGGAGGACCGTTTCGGCGAGCGCCCGACCTTCGGCGATCCGCTGTGGGCGGTCGACCGCCACGACACGGCCCAGGCGCCGCTGGCGAATTCGGTCTGGGACTTCAACGTCGGCGGCATCACGTTCGAGGCGACCGCGCACGAGTCGTGGCACTACGCCCTGGGCGCGCTGATCCTGCAGCGCGATTCGCGCGCCGGCGATGGGGATTCGTGGCTGCTGACGGCGGACGTCGATCGGACGGTGGGGTCGTCCATCTGGGGCGCCAGCGTCTACTACGTGCGCGACCACGCCGGCAATATCTTCTGCGCGTTCGGCGGTCCGGCGTCGTCGTACGGCCGCGTTCCCGGTGAGTTCATCCAGCGCAGCAACTCCCTGTGGGTGGGCGGACGGGGCCACCTCGAACACGACGGCGGCTCCACCGCGCTGTTTCTCATCATGAACCGGGGGGAGACGCCCGACTACAACTGGTCGCACACCGGTTGGGCGGCCAAGGTCGCGACCGCCCTGGAGGCCGGCGCCGGAACCGCGCACCTGCGGGTCCTGTACTCGACGGGGAATGCGGGGAACGACCCGACGCGTTCCGGGGAGTTCCGGACGATTGCCCAGACGGCGCGCAACAATCGCGGCGCCGGATCGTACTGGAGCCTCCTGGGACTGACGTCGCCGCGCGGGCCGTCCGACGGCAACGACCTCGGCATCGGGCTGCAGAACGACGGTCTCGGCCTCCTCACCCTGCAGGGGGGCTACGAGCAACCGGTGAGCGATGGCTGGACCGCGTTTCTGGCGGCGGGCTGGCTGCGGGCGGACCAGCCGAATCCGCTGAGCGGGTCGCCGGACATCGGCACCGAGTTGCTCGCGGAGGCCCGCTGGCAGATGGCGTCGCCGCTCGCCCTCGACATCGGCGGATCCGTGCTGCTGACGGGCGACTTCTTCAGGGCCGGTCTGACGGCGCCGGCGCCGGCGGCGCTCTACGAGCTCTACAGCCGCTGGCAGCTTGAGTTCTGAAACGGTTCATGTAACCTAGCGGGTGATGCAGCCGCGGGCGCGGACGCTCGGCCGCCCGGTGTTCCTGCTCTTTCTCCTCGTCTGCGCCAATCCCGCCGCCGCCCAGGACGGGATGCGTCTCATCGAGGCCGCCCGCAACCAGGATGCCGCCGCCGTGCGTGCGCTGGTGGAAGCGCGAGCGCCGGTCGACGCTACCCAGCCGGACGGAGCCACGGCGCTTCACTGGGCGGCGCACCGCGACAACCTGGAGATGGCGGAGGTGCTGGTTGCGGCCGGCGCCGACGTGAACGCGACCAACGAACTGGGGGTTCCGCCGCTCTCGCTCGCGTGCACCAACAGCAGCGACGCGCTGGTGGAAATGCTCCTCTCCCACGGCGCGGATGCCAACCACGCCCTTCCGAGCGGCGTCTCGCCCCTCATGACCTGTGCGCGCTCCGGCGGCACGGACGCCGTCGAGAGCCTCCTCACCCACGGTGCGCGGGTGAACGGCCGGGAGGCGGTGCGCGGGCAGACGGCACTGATGTGGGCGATTGCGGAGAAGCATGTGGGCGCGGCCTCCGCGCTCCTTGCCGCCGGCGCCGATGCGCGGGCCCGTTCCGACGGCGGTTTCACGCCGCTCCTGTTCGCCGCGCAACAGGGTGACGTGGCGTCGGCCCGATTGTTGCTCGATGCCGGCGTCGACGTGAACGCAGTGGGTGGCGACGGGAGCGCCGCCCTGCTGGTCGCCACCGAGAGCCGGCATCCCGGAATGGTCCGGTTCCTGCTCGACGCCGGGGCGGACGGGGACGCCATCGACGCCGGACGGACCGCCCTGCATGCCGCCGTGCAGCAGATGCGCCGGGACATCGTCGAGTTGCTGTTGGCCGCCGGTGCGGACCCGAACGTGCGCCTCCTGAGCCGGCTGCCGCGCGTTCCGGGCGACCTGTCGGTCACGAGCGGCCCGCTGACGATGGTCGGCGCCACCCCATTCTGGCTCGCTGCGAAGTTCGCCGACCTGGAGCTGATGCGCCTGCTCGCGGACAGCGGCGCGGACACGCTGCTGGCCAATGAGGGCGGAACCACGCCGTTGATGGTGGCGGCGGGCATCGGCTGGGTGGACGGGTCCGATCGCTACGGGCGCGTGGCGTTCGAAGTCGACGCGGCCGGCCGGGAGCGGCACGACCTCGAGGCAGTGAAGCTGGCCATCGCGCTCGGCGGCGATGTCCACACCGTGAACGACCACGGCCAGACGGCGATGCACGGTGCGGCCTACATGGGTGGCGACACGATCGTGGAGTTTCTCGCGGAGCGCGGCGCGCCGGTAGACGTTAGCGACAGGAATGGCCTCACACCCTTGTCGATTGCCGAGGGGCTTTATGTCGGCGGCGCGTTCGTGGCGCGGCCTGGTACGGCCGCGCTGCTGCGCCGGCTGGGCGCCGGAGAGGGCAGCCAGTGATGCGGACGAGGACCCTGCCCCGACTGCTGCCCGGCGTGGTCGGCGCGTTTGCGGCGATGGTTGCCGTTGCGCCCGCGGGTGCGGCGCAGCCGGATCCCTCGCGCAGCTTCCTCGACCGGAACTGCGTCGTTTGTCACAACAGCACCCGGTTGACGGCGAACCTCTCGCTGGATGCGGAAGCGGTCGATCCGCTTGATGCGCCGCGGGACGCGGAGATCTGGGAGAAGGTCATCCGCAAGCTCCGGACCGGCGCGATGCCGCCGGCCGGCCGGCCGCGCCCCGACTCGCGGGCCGCCGCGGCGCTGGTGTCGCATCTCGAGACGACCATCGATGCCGCGGCGGCGCGCCGGCCGATGGTCGGCCGCCCGGTGGCGCATCGCCTCAACCGCACGGAGTACGCGAACGCGATTCGCGATCTGCTCGGCCTTGAAGTGGACGCCGCGGCGCTCCTGCCGCCCGACGACTCGGGGTACGGCTTCGACAACATCGGCGACGTGCTGACCGTGTCTCCGATGCTCATGGAGCGCTACCTCGGGGCGGCCGGCAGAATTGCCCGGCTGGCGACGGGGATAGCGGACGGCCCGACGTCGCACATCTACACGCTCTCCAAGTACCTCCGCCAGGACGACCGGATGAGCGAGGATCTGCCGTTCGGCTCCCGCGGCGGGGCGGCGGTTCGGCATACCTTTCCGTCGACCGGCGAGTACATCGTCAAGCTGCGGCTGCTGAAGAACCACCGCGACCAGATTCGCGGCATGCGGCAGGTGCACGATCTCGAGATCCGGCTCGACGGAGAGCGCCTGGAGGTCTTCACGGTGGGGCGCCCGCCCATGACGAACCCGACGCCGGAGCAGCGGGCGGAGGAGCTGCAGTACATCCTGAACGGCGATCGGGAACTGAACGTGCGTTTCCGCGCCACGGCCGGGCAGCACCTGGTGTCGGCCGCGTTCCTCGACCGGCCGGCCGTGCAGGAAGGGCCGTTGCGGCCGGCGCTGTCGGTAGCCACCTTCGGGTTCAGCGGCGACGCGGCGCTCTACGCCACGGAAGAGCCCGCCTTGTGGACCGTCGAGATCGAGGGGCCGTTCGACGTCGAGCCGCCCGCCGCCGGCGGTCCGGTGGACACCGCGAGCGGGGAACATCTGTTCGTCTGCCGCCCCGCGGACGCCGCCGGCGAGATCCCGTGCGCCCGGGACATCTTCTCTCCGCTCGTCCGCCGCGCGTTCCGCCGTCCGGCGACGGACGCCGACCTCGCGCCGCTGCTCGCGCTCTTTGCCGAGGGCCGCGCGCGCGGCAGTTTCGAAGCCGGCGTCGAGCTGGCCCTGCGCAAGGTCCTGGCGAGCCCGGAGTTCCTGTTCCGCATCGCGCACGATCCCGTGGATGCCGAGCCGGCAAGCCCCTATCGTCTGGGCGATCTCGATCTGGCCTCCCGCCTGTCGTTCTTCCTCTGGAGCAGCATTCCGGACGAGGAACTGCTCGGGTTCGCCGAGCAGGGTGAGTTGTCCGACCCGGCCGTGCTCGATCAGCAGGTTGCCCGGATGCTCGCCGACCCGCGCGCGGCGGCGCTGATCGACAATTTCGCCGGGCAGTGGCTGTACCTGCGCAACATGCAGCTCGTGATGCCCGACCCGGAGACCTTCCCGGAGTTCGACGACAACCTGCGCGAGGCTTTCGCGCGCGAGACGGAGTTGTTTCTGACGAGCCAGCTCCGCGAGGACCGCAGCGTCCTGGACCTGCTGCGGGCGGACTACACGTTCCTGAACGAGCGGCTGGCCCGGCACTACGGGATTCCCGGGGTCTACGGCAGCCATTTCCGGCGCGTCGAGCTGCCGGAGGCCGGCCGGCGCGGGCTGCTGGGGCACGCCAGCGTGCTGACCGTGACGTCGTACGCCACCCGCACGTCACCGGTGCTTCGCGGCAAGTGGCTCCTCGAGAATCTGCTGGGCGCGCCGCCGCCGCCGCCACCGCCCGACATCCCGGCGTTGCAGGAACTCGGTGAGGAAGGCGTCGCCCCGAGTTCCGTCCGCGAGCGGATGGAGGTGCACCGGCGGAATCCGGTCTGTGCGTCGTGCCATGCGCAGATGGACCCGCTGGGGTTCGCCCTGGAGAACTTCGACGCCGTCGGCCGGTGGCGGGAGATCGGCGAGGGCGGGGCGCCGATCGATCCGTCCGCGGAACTGCCCGACGGCCGGACCATTTCGGGTCCGGCCGGACTCGCCCAGCTCTTCGTCGGGCAGCCGGAGCGATTCGCGTCGACGGTGGTCGAGAAACTGATGACCTACGGGATCGGGCGCGGCGTCGAGTACTACGACGCGCCGGCCGTGCGCGCCATCGTGCGGGCCGCCGCCGCGGACGACTATCGGTGGTCGTCCCTGATCTCGGGTATTGTCAGGAGCGCGCCGTTCCGGATGCGCATGTCTGACGGCCCCGCGTCCGAAGCGAGGAGAACGCCATGATCGTCACGAAGAAGCGTGTGTCGCGGCGTGCGGTAATCCGTGGAGTTGGCGCGACCCTGGCGTTGCCGCTGCTCGACGCCATGGTGCCGGCGTTCCGCCCGATTCGGTTGTCGGCGGCCAGTCCGACGCGGCGGCTGGCGACGGTCTACGTCCCCAACGGCATCATCATGGAGCAGTGGACGCCGTCGACCGACGGCGCCGGATTCGACCTGCCGCCCACGCTGTCCGCGCTGGCGCCGCACCGCGACGACCTGCTCGTGCTGACCGGGCTGGTGCACCAGACGGCGTATCCGCTGCCCGGCGAGGGCGCTGGCGACCACGCGCGCGCCGCCGCCTGCTACCTGACCGGCGTGCATCCGAAGAAGACCGAGGGCGCCGATATCCGGGCGGGGGTCTCGATGGACCAGATCGCGGCGCAGCACGTCGGTTCCGAGACGCAGCTCGCGTCGCTGGAGCTCGGCTGCGACCCGAACTACTTCCTCGGTGCGTGCGACGCCGGCTATAGCTGCGCCTACGGCAACACGCTGTCGTGGCGGACGGAGACCACGCCGCTCCCGGTCGAGATCAATCCGCGCGCCGTGTTCGAGCGGATGTTCGGGGACGCGGCGGACACCAGCGCGGCCGCCCGCCGGCGCCGGATCCAGGAGGATCGCAGCGTCCTCGACGCGCTGCTTGCCGATGTCCGGAAGCTGCAGGGATCGCTCGGGGCCGGCGACCGCGAGAAGGTGGCGCAGTACGTCGACGCCGTCCGCGACGTCGAGCGGCGCATCCAGAAGGCCGAGCAGCAGAGCGACCGCGAGTTGCCGGTGCTCGAGAAGCCGTCGGGCATCCCGGACCGCTACGAGGATCACGTCCGGATGATGTTCGACCTGCAGGTGCTGGCGTTCCAGACCGACATGACCCGCGTCTCGACGTTCATCATGTCGCGCGAGGTGAGTTCGCGGACGTATCCCGAGCTGGGCATTCCGGATCCGCATCATCCGATCTCGCACCACCAGGACGACCCGGCCAAGATCGATAAGCTCGCGAAGATCAACGCGTTCCACATCAGCCTGTTCGCCCATTTCCTCGACCGCCTGCGGGCGACGGAGGACGGGGAGGGCTCGCTGCTCGACCACGCGATGATCAGCTACGGCTGCGGTATCAGCGACAGCAACCAGCACCTGCACGACAACCTGCCCGTCCTGGTGGCGGGCGGCGGCGGCGGCCGGATCTCGGGCGGCCGGCATCTGCGTTTCGCGCCTGACACGCCGATGACGAACCTCCTGCTGACGATGCTCGATAAGATGGACGTGCCGATGGATCACCTGGGCGACAGCACCGGGCAGCTCGTGGAGCTGTCGGAACTCGCGTAGCCCGTCGATAGTCAACCCAAGACCCATGAGAACACCGATGACCAGATACCTCGCGCCCCTTTGCACCCTGGCCCTGCTTGCCGCGCTGGCCGCGCCGCTCGCGCCGCCCGCGCTCGCCCAGGACGCCGAGCGCACGATGCCGATGCGCACGCCGGACGGGAAACCGGACGTCTCTGGCATCTTCACGTTCCGGACACTTACGCCGCTGCAGCGGCCGGAGCAGTTCGAGGGGGTGGAGACGCTCTCGCCGGAGGAAGCGGCAGCCTGGGAAGCGGCGGAGCGGACGCGGCGCAATCGCGACCTGTTCGATCCCGAGAGAGGCGCGCTGTTCTACCGGCCGCGGTCGGAGGGCGGCGTGCTCTCGTACAACGAGTTCTGGTACGAACGCGGCATCGAGATGACGTCCGACAAGCGGACCTCGCTGATCATCGATCCGCCCGACGGCCGGTTGCCGCCGCGCGTACCCCGCACGGAAGAAGAGATCGCCCGGGCCCGGGAAGCGGCGGCCGAGCGAGCCGCGAGCCGGTACGACTCCTACGAGAACCGGAGTATGGCCGATCGCTGCCTCATGGGCTTCAACTCCGGGCCGCCGATGCGGTCGAGCACCTATAACAACAACGTGATGATCTTCCAGGCGCCCGGCTGGGTGGCGGTCCTCACCGAGATGGTGCACGACGCCCGGCTCATCCCGGTCGACGACACGCCGAGACCGCCCTTCCCGCAGCGCAGCGGCGTCTCCCGCGCGCGCTATGAAGGCGAGACCCTGGTCATCGAGACCACGCACTTCGCTGGCGGGAGCAGCGGCCTGACGTCGACCAGCATGCACCTGGTCGAGCGGCTGACGCGGATCGATCCAGATACCGTGGCCTACGAGTACACGGTGACCGATCCGACGGTGTACACGCAGCCGTACACGGTGATGATGCCGTTCCGCCGCCTCGATGGAACGCTCTTCGAGTATGCGTGCCACGAGGGTAACTACGGGCTCTACAACATCCTTGCCGGAGCGCGCCAGTTCGAGCGGGACGGCCGGGAACTGCGCCCGTAGCCGCCTGGAGCCCCTGGATGGATCCAGGCGGGCCGGGCTACGCGCCCGCCATTCGCGGAAGAGAGACAGGCCGATGAGAATCATGGACCGCCGGTACCTTCACTTGGCCGGGGCGACGCTCGCCGTCGCCGCCCTCAGCGGACTTCCTGCGGCCGGGGCCGGGCAGCAGGGCACGACGACCCGCGAAGCCGAGCCGCCCACGATCATCGCGGGCCAGAGCCAGACGAACTGGGCGAGCCACAATCTCGACCCGTACAACCAGCGTTTCGCGGAACTCGACCAGATCAACACGGAGAACGCCGCCGGGCTGCGGCACCGCTGGTCGTACGACGTCGCGCCGGGACTCAATGTCAGCCAGACCACGCCGCTCGTGGTCGACGGTTTGATGTACCTGCACTCCGGACCGACGGTGCTTGCCCTCGATGCGACGACCGGGGAAGCGGTGTGGACGCTGGAGATCGAAGGCGCCGCGGGCGGCACCGTGCGTGGGCCGCTGTACGTGGACGGGAAGATCTACTCCTACCACGGCGACAAGCTCGTCGCCACGGACGCGAAGACCGGCGAGCTCGTCGAATCGTTCGGTGACGGCGGCATCCTGCCGATCTTCGGACGCGCCCTCGCGGTCAAGTATCCGGACGTTTACCCGCCCGGCTTCGATGCGTCGTCGCTCGCCTATCGAATCAACACCTCGCCCGCGTATCACGACGGCACGCTGTACGTCGGGTCCGCGATCTCCGAAGGGCATATCCCCGGCGGGCTCGTCGTGGCCGCCGACGCCGAGACGGGCGACATCAAGTGGGTGTTCAACACGATCCCGCAGCGCCCGCAGGACGAAGGCTGGGAGCTGGCCGATCCGACGTGGGGCGACGGCCAGCGCGCGGGAGCCGGCATCTGGACCCAGCCGGCGGTTGACGCCGAACTCGGCATGCTCTACTTCAACGCCGCGAACCCGAACCCGCCCTACGACGGCTCGGCCCGGCCCGGCGCGAACCTCTTCACGAATTCGACCATCGCGCTCGATCTGGAGACCGGCGAGCTGGAGTGGTACTTCCAGACCATTCACCACGACCTCTGGGACTGGGACCACGTGACCGGCCCGGTCCTCTTCGACATCACGCGCGACGGCGAGACCATCAAGGGGATTGGGGCGGCCGGCAAGAATTGCCTGCTCTACCTCTGGCACCGCGACACCGGCGAACCGATCAATCCGATCGTCGAAACCCTCTTTCCGACGGAGACGAACGTGCCGGGCGAGGTGGTCTATCCCACCCAGCCCATTCCGTACAACGCCCGCGGCATCCCGATGGCGCCGTTCTGCGCCACGTACCTCGATCTCAAGGATCCCGAGCTGCAGAAGCAGGCGCGGCCGATGTACTGGCCCTACTCGACGGACGAGCACTACATCGTCGCCCACGGAGGATCGAGCTTCGGTTCGCCCTCGTTCAGCCCGCGGACCGGCCTGCTCTACGTCACCGGCAAGAACGCCGGCGTGTCGCTGCTCGTCAAGCCGCTCGGCGACAGCCTGCAGCTCGGCGAGGGCGGCGGCCACCAGAAGAATCTCACCGAGATCAGCCGCATCCCGGAGTATCCACCGACGATGACGCTGACCGCCTACGAGCCGGCCAGCGGCGAGGACGTCTGGCAGCAGGTCCTGCCGGCGCTCACGTTCGGCGCTTCCAGCGGCAGCCTGGCGACCGCCGGCGACCTCGTGTTTCAGGGCACCGAGGACGGCGGCTTCTACGCGTTCGACGCGGCCACCGGTGAGCAGCGCTTCCACCACCAGGCTCCGCGCACGATCAAGTCGAGTCCGCTGACGTACGAAGTGAACGGGACGCAGTACGTCGCCGTCATCGCGACGAACACCATTCTGGCGTTCGCGCTGCCGTAAGTCCCGGCGGCCGCGGCTGAGCGTGGGCGTGTCGCGTTCGTCTTCCGGGCTACGACTGGGGCGACTGAGCCTGGACTTACCGACGCGTGTCGTTCGAGCGTGCGCGGCGGGGCTTTTCCTGCCATGCCGACACCCAGTCGGCGCCCAGCCGCGCCCAGGCGCCGGCGGCCTGCGCGGCCCAGAGTGACGGCTGCAGGGCCCAGCGGGCGACCTGGGCTGAGCCTATCTCCGGCTTGGTGTAGACGACCGCCTTCTTCGGCGGCGACAAGACGGATTCGCCGACCAGAACTTCCCGATCGTCCTGGTTGGTGCACACGACCTTCATCCGTACCCGATTGCGTTCGGGCAGCCGCTCGATCACTTCCACCCGCACCGTGATGCGGTCGCCGAAATAGACCGGCCAGGTGAACGTCGTCTGCAGGCTGATGTAGATGCAGCCGGGTCCCGGAAGCTGCGTGCCCAGGACGTTGGAGATCAGGCTGGCCGTCCACATGCCGGGTACGATCGGCTTCTCGAACCGGGTCGAGGCGGCGTAGGCGTGATCCTGGTGAATCGGGTTCTGGTCGCCGACGGAATCGATGAAACCGGCGACGTCCCCGGGGTTGGCGACCCGCGTCAACTCCGCGGAATCGCCCACCGCGATTTCCTGTATCGGGTGTCCTCGCATGCGTGCCATCCGTTCGTCCCAGGGCACCGGAGAGGCAGCCGGGACGGGCGCGAATTATACACGCCGTGTAACTACGGTGTTTCGTCCTGCGGTTTGGCGGCGCCACGGGCCTTGCGGCGCTTCTGCCGGCGCGGCCGGGCCGGGTCCGTCTTCGGCGGAGCGGCCGCCGGCAGGTTGGCGGCGAGGGCGTCGAGCTTGTCCGCCAGCGACTCGATGCGGTCTTCCAGGTCCATCATCTGCCGGGCGAGGCCGACCACCTGGTCGCGCGACGGCAGGCCGAGCGAGTCGATCACGGCCTTCGAGGAGTGCTCCGTCGCCTGCCGGGCCTTGGCCTGGACGTTCAGAAACTGGTCGAGGGTCTTGCCGAGGGCCTGCGCGAACTCCTCGGTTTCCATCACCTGCTCGAGCGCCCGGCTCCACGCCGCGAGCCAGTCGTCCAGAAACCGCTTCCACTGGGCGAGCACGTCGGGATCGATAGGTCCGGTCCCCGGGAACGGCGAACCCGGGAACGGCGAACCGCCCAGCGGGCCGAAGTTCGAGAACTGACGCCAGAACTGCGTCGGGTCCGGCGGGTTGGGGACCTGGCCCTGGCTCGCCGCCTCCTGGGCCGCCCTGGCCCACGCCTGGGTGCCTGCTTCGACCTGCTTCCGCCACATTGCGAACAGGTCATCGGGCGTCGAAGTGGGGTCTGCCATCTGAATCAACCCTCCGGGCGGTCTGCGCCCTTCCACTGCGCGGACTCGTCCGATCGCGCCGCGAGCCAACTCGCCACGTGCGGCCAGCAGTCGCGGGACGCGCTCCGCCCGGCGATGAGCGAGATATGGCCGCCGGGAAGCTCCCTGTACTCCCGGTCCGCGCTTCCGACCAGGTCGACGAGGGCCTTCACTCCCGCCGGCGGGGCGATGTTGTCTTCGCGGGCTCCGACCACCAGCAGGGGACAAGTGATGCTGCCGATGTCGACGGGCCGGCCGTTGAGCCGCAACGTGCCCTGTGCCAGACGATTCTCCTGGTAGAAGTCCGTTACCCATTGCCGGAAGAACTCGCCGGGAAACGGCACGTAGTCGGAGCTCCACTTCCGGAGCGCCCGGTAGCTCTCGAGATAGCGGTCGTTCCAGGCGTTCCACCAGAGGTTCAGGCCGGTGCTCATGTCCATGGTCGGGCGGAGCAGCTTGAAGCCGAGCTGGACCATTTCGGCCGGCATCTGCCCGAGGGTGTCGACCAGCTTGTCGACGTTGAAGTAGCGGGCGTCGAGCCAGCGGCCGAACAGGCCGGCATGCGCGAAGTCGATGGGACCGGCGAGGTTGACGAGATTCTTCACCGGGAAGTCGGGGTGGGTGCCGAGAAAGCTGACCGCGAGGGGAGCGCCCATGCAGTAGCCCACGACCGAGCACGAGTCGGCCTCCGCGTCGGCCAGCAGCTTCTGCCCCATGCGGGGCAGGATGCGGGTGGCGCAGTCGGCGAACGTCAGGTGATCGTCCTCGGGGCCGAAGACTCCCCAGTCGAGCAGATAGAAGGGAAACCCCTGCCCGACCATGTACTCGATGAAGCTGGCCCCGGGCAGCAGGTCGAAGACGGTCGGCCGGCTGATGCCGAGGTTGGGGACGAACAGTACCGGCGTGTCGTAGCGGACGGGACCGTCGTAGCGGTACAGGCGCGCCTTGTGCTTGCGGTAGACCTCCCGGCGCGGGCTCTGCGCAACCTCGGGTTCGCTCGATTCCGCAACGAGCTCGCCGATGTTGCGAACCCGCTGGACCGTGCGTTCGATCTCGACGTCCCAGGCCGACCGGGCGCCCGCGTCGCCGGAGGTGGACTGCTCAGGCATGCCGTGCCGCTACGACGGGCCTTGCCGCTATGCGGCGGCCTTGGTCCCCGACTTCGTCGCGGGCCCGGTTCCCTTCGGCGCCGCAGCGGCGGCACGCTCGGTCCAGACCTGCGCCCACGCCAACTGGGCGGCGCCGATCTTCTCCACCGATTCCTGCCACACGGCGAACAGCTTCTGGTTCTCGTCGTCGATCGTGCCGAGCATCTTCACGGGCACGGCCTTGCGGACCATGGCGAAGTAGCTCTCCCACAGCTCGCTCTGGGCCTCGTTCCAGCGGTTGCTCAGGGTCTGGGTCTGCCCGGCCCAGTCCAGCAGATCCTGGGGGAGGGCGGGGATGGTGGACGCGCTGTCACCCAGGCTCCGCATCGTCGCCTTCTGCGTCTCGAGGCCGTTCTTGACGCTGGCTTCCCAGGTGTCCACGGCCTTCCGCCAGGTTTCGGCCAACTCGGCCTGACTGGCCTGCTGGCCCGCCGCCTCGTGCCAGATGCCCCAGAGCTTCTTCTGTGTGTCCGTCAACGCCTGCAGCGTGTCATCGGTCTGCTTCGTCCAGTTGATCACCGGTTTCTCCTTGAGAGCTGTGTGCCGCGAGCCTCGGACGGCGGCCCGGATTCAGGCCAAGCCACGCGGCGCGGCAAGGGTTTTCCTTGTCGAACGACGGGAATGGTAACAAGAAGTGTTAACTTTTGCAAGCACTCTCGGGCGGCGGGACTTCAATCGGCGGCACGGCCCGTTTGCCCGGGTCAGTCGGAGTCGTTCAGCTTGCGGAACGATTCGTACATCTCGATGAGCATCTCGCGCTGGCGGGCGGACAGGTGAGGATCACGGCGCACCGTTTCTACGACGTCGCCGGCATCCTCCTCCGAGGGATCGAGGATACCGGCCTGGGCGTACAGGGTCTCGGCGGACAGTTCCAGTCCGTCGGCGAGCGCCTTGAGAACGAAACTGCTGGGGGTCCGGTAGCCACGTTCGATCTGGCTCAGATAGGCATTCGAGATGCCGCACGCGTCGGCGAGCTGGCGGACCGACAGATGCCCGAGTTCACGCTGCCGGCGAACGAACTCGCCCAGGCCGGTGGCGTTGCCGGAGCGCTTGACGGTCATGCTCGGCGTCGCTCTCCTACATCTCCAGGCCGCCGTTGACGGCCACTACGGCGCCGGTGATGTAACCGGCCTCGTCTTCCAGCAGGAACCGCACGCAGCGGGCCACCTCCGACGCCTGCCCCAGGCGGCCTACGGGGATTCGGCCGATCACCGTCTCGAGGACCGATTGCGGGACGGAAGCGACCATATCGGTTTCGATGAATCCCGGGGCCACGCAGTTGACGGTGATCCCCTTGCGGGCAACCTCCAGTGCGAGGCTCTTCGTGAAGCCGAACTGACCGGACTTCGAAGCAGCGTAGTTTGCCTGTCCGATGTTGCCGCTCTGGCCGATGACCGAGCTGATGTTGACGATGCGGCCACTCTGGCGCCCGACCATGTGGTCGAGTACCGCCCTGGTCATGTAGAACGCGCCGGAAAGGTTCACCCGGAGCACCGCGTGCCAGTCGTCGACGGACATCTTGCGCACCGTCTTGTCGACGTTGATGCCGGCGTTATTGACCAGGAAGTCGATGCGCCCGTGCTCGTCGAGCACCTCCTGGACCACCCGCCCGCAGGCCTCGGGCTCGGCGACATTTCCCTGGTGCAGCGAGATCGAGAGTCCCTCCGCCCGCAGGCCGGCCGCGAGTGCTTCCGCCGTCTCCGCCCCCCGGTTGTAACCGGCCGCGACGTGAGCTCCGCCCTCGGCCAGGGATTTCGTGATTGCCGCGCCGATGCCACGGCATCCGCCGGTGACGATGGCGACCTTTCCTGTGAACATTCTGATTCCTCTGCGCCGGCGGCCCCGCGAACGGACCAGAAGCGTAGCATGGTCGTGGCGGAACCCGGGGCGCGGTTAGGCCGGCAGGCGGGGCGCCAGCCGGCTCCGGTCAACTCGCCAGCGCCGCCCCGACCTCCGTCGACGAGGAGACGCGGGGAAGCACTGGCGACAGGGCGACGCCCGATACCGGCGGCGCGGTCCGTTCCTCGGCGACGACGGCCGGGTCGATGCGCAGCACCGCATAGCCGGCCACGGCGCCGGCCCCGAAACCGGGCGTGAATACGCGGGTCGGGGTCGAGATCACGCCATCGCGCACCGCATCGTGGATCGCCAGCGGAATACTGGCGGCCGACGTGTTGCCGACGCGGGCGATGTTGAAGTACATCCGGTCGTGGCCGATGCCGGCCTGCTCGGCCAGGTCGATCACCATCCGCTTGTTGGCCTGGTGCGGGACGATCAGGTCGATGGCGTCGATCAGGGTTCCCGGTCCATCGGGATGGGGCAGGGTCTGCAACTCCCCGATCATCTGTTCCAGGTAGCGCTTGACGAGCGCCTTGACCTCGGGACCGTAGACGGTGATGTCGCAGCCGAACTCCTCGTTGGGCCAGATGATCGAGTTCACCTGACTTGCGGGACCACTGGCGTAGGTCTGCAGCACGTCGACATCGCCGGGCGCGCCGGCCGTGGCCGGAGCCACGACGAGGGCGGCGGCGCCGTCCCCGAAGATCATGCGAGAGGTACGCACGCTGCCCACCTTGTCGGAGAACTTTTCCGCGCAGACGAGCAGAATCGGACGCTGGACTTCCTGCAGGATGCGAACCGCGTCCGCCAGGCCGTAGGGGAATCCGGCGCAGGCCGCGACGAGATCGACCGACGTGTGGGTCTGGAACATGCCGAGCTGCCCGGAAAGCCAGGTGGCGGCGGAGGGCAGGAGCCGCGTGCTCGTGCAGGTGCAGAAGATGACCGCGCCCATCTCCTCCGGTGATCGGCCGGCCCGTTCCAGCGCGCTCACCGCCGCGTCGAAGGCCAGGTTCTCGAGACCGCCCTCGGTATAGCAACGGCTCTCGATGCCGGTCTTGGCGGCAATCTGCTCCGCGCTCATCGGCGACCAACTGGAGGCCGAGTTGCGGACGATGTCGTCGTTCGTGCAGGAGATCTCGCCGCGGCGGACGGCGAGTGCCTCAATGTGCGGCTGCACGCGGAACTGGGACCGCACCTGCACTGGCGCCAGTGGTGCGGTCGGCTGTCGTGGCGGCCGGGGCGGCGGCAGGTGGCGACGGCGCGGCGCGCCATTCTTCACGCGCCGGATGAAGTCCATCGCGTCCGGCGTGCGGGGGTGGTAGACGACCACGATGTCATCGTCCTTCAGGGCCCCCACCGGGACCAGCCCGGTGTCCGAGCGATCCCATGGATACTGGTTGTGCAGCGTCATCGCCCACCGCCGCAGGGCCTCGAGCTCGGGCACGCTTTCGTGGCAGTCGAGAATGTCGTTCAGGCTGAACCGGGGATAGTCCGGTTCGTACGATCCGAGCCGGTACACGAGCTGGGAGTGGGAGGCGTCGGCCTCGGCGACGGTCGGCTTGATCGCCGGCAGGTCGGTCGCATGGTGCCGCTTGTGGCGAAACACGTCGAAGAGCATGCGGTACAGGTCGTCCTCGACCTCGGCCGACCACGTAGCGGGGAGTTTCCCGTAGCAGGACTCGACGGCCGCTACCTTGCGTGGACCGTCTTCCCACGGGGTCAGCGCCGGGAGAAAGATGTCGTCCCGGCGCCGGGCCACGTCCCGCCAGCGGGTCGGGCGCTTCTCGTACATCGTGATCACGTACCGGTTCATCCAGAACAGGTGCAGCGCCAGATCGCGCAGCAATTCGTACCGATTCGCATACCCGCCCGATTCCGCGCGCGCCGCGATCTCCGAACCGGTCGGAGCCTTCGCTTCGAAGTCGCGCCGCACGATGGCGGCGAGGTCATCGACGGTGTCGATGGAAGAGAAGTCCGGTTCGGGAAAGAAGTTGGACGGGAAGACGAGCCGGCGGTGCGAATTCACGACGAACGGCTTCATGGGATTTCATCTCCGGCGCCTGAGTTGGATTTCCGCGGCGGTGCCGCCGCTTCACGAGTGCGAGTTCCGAAGGAGCCCGGCGCCAGTTGCGCCGGACGCTTGACTATAGAGGCTAGGCCCCCGTCCATTTCGAATACGTGTCGAACGTGTTAAATTGTCGCAAAACCGCTCCGGAGTCACGCGATTCGCTCTCCACTCACTCGGTACGATTCACCCAGGAGATCAAACAGAATGGCCGCATACGTGATTATCAACATCGACGTGCAAGATGAGGCCGGCTACAGCAGCATTCGGGAACAGGCGCCGCCACTCGTCAGGGCCCACGGTGGCAGGTACCTGGTGCAGGGCGGCGCTGCAGAAGTCATCCGGGGCGACTGGACGCCGCACCGCCTCGTCGTGATCGAATTCGACAGCGTCGAACAAGCAAAGAGATGGCAGACCGCGCCGGATTATGCCGACCTCAGAGAGCAACTCAACAGGTATACCAAGACCGATGTAGTCGTCGTCGAGGGTGTAGAGCCGTAGGCCGACGCTTCGATTGCCAACTCCAGTCCTCTGTCCGGAACGTCGCTGTCGGTGGAGGTGCGCAGGTTGTCGAGCGCGGAGACGGTGTCATCCGCGGTCCGGGAATCAGAAGATCCCCGATCTATTGGTGGGCCGCGCTGGGATCGAACCAGCGACACCCTGATTAAAAGTCAGGTGCTCTACCACTGAGCTAGCGGCCCAAATCATTTACACAAAAGGACTTACGCGAGTGCCGCAAGGTGCTGCCAACCGGTGCTGGCAGCCCGAAACCCGGCTCACCGCGACACTACCGGTGAGCGTACCACGTCACGGGTCATGGTAACGTGCCGTCAACGGAATCGACACGCCGTTCACGGTCTGCGGCCGTCAGTCGAAAGGGGAGTCGACGATGTCTCGTCTCGTTGCGATTGTGACCCTTGCCCTGCTCGCTGTCTCTGCTCCGGCGTCCGGTCAGGCGCCCGCCGTCAGCCCGGTGACCGATGCGGTGCTGGCCGATCCGCCGCCGGAAAGCTGGCTGAACTGGCGCCGCACGCAGGATGGATGGGGTTACAGCCCGCTGGATCAGATCACCCGTGACAACGTGGGAGATCTGCGCATGGTCTGGTCGTGGGCGATGGAGCCCGGCTCGCAGCAGACCACGCCGATCGTGCACGAGGGGGTGATGTACCTGGCCAGCCCGGGCAACATCGTGCAGGCGCTCGACGCCGCGACCGGCGACATGCTGTGGGAGTACCGCCGCGAGTTCCCGACCGCGCGCGGCCGCGGCCGGCCGAACCGCAACATCGCGATCTACGAGGACAAGATCATCCTGAACACTGCGGACGCGAACATCGTCGCCCTTCATGCGCAGACCGGCGAGGTGGTCTGGGAGGCGGATGTCGCCGACCCGTCCAAGGGCTTTTTCTTCAGCAGCGGCGCGCTCGTGGTGCAGGGCGTGGTGATCTCCGGCATGGCGGGCTGTCTGCGGTTCTGGGAAGAGGGCTGCTTCATTACCGGCCACGACGCCGACACCGGGCGCGAGTTGTGGCGGACCTCGACGGTGGCGCGGCCGGGCGAGCCGGGCGGTGATACGTGGGGCGACCTGCCGATGATGTTCCGTGGCGGTGGCGACGCCTGGATCGCGGGTAGCTACGACCCGGATCTGGGGCTGACGTACTGGGGTGTGGCGCAGGCCAAGCCGTGGGCCCAGGTCAGCCGCCGCACCGACGCGGACGCGCTTTACACCAGCTCGACGCTGGCTCTCGATCCCCAGACCGGCGAGATGCGCTGGTACTTCCAGCACCTGCCGGGCGAGTCCCACGACATGGACGAGACGTTCGAGCGGATTCTCGTGGAGGTCGACGGGCGGCCGTCCGTCTTCACCATGGGCAAGCTGGGCATCCTGTGGCAGCTCGACCGTGAGACCGGAACGTTCATCAATGCTACGGACCTCGGTTACCAGAACATCGTCGACATCGATGCGCAGACCGGGCGCATGACGTTCCGGCCCGGCATGATGCCGGTACTGGACGAGGAGCTGTCGTTCTGTCCCAGCCACTCGGGCCTCAAGAGCTGGCGGGCGATGGCCTATAGCCCCGCGACCGAGGCGTTCTACATTCCCCTGACGCTGAACTGCCAGCGGACGATTTACAGCGAGGTCGAATTCCGCGAGGGCGGCGGTGGCGCCGGGATGGTGTTCCGCGAGAACTTCCTCCACCCGGACAGCGACGGGAACATGGGCGAGTTCGTCGCGATGCACGTGAGCGGCAGAATCCTCTGGTCGCACCGCAAGCGGTCGCCGTACATCTCGGCGGCCCTGACCACCGCCGGCGGCCTGACTTTCGTCGGCACCTACGACCGGCGGACGTTCGCCTACGACGTGGAGACCGGCGATCAGCTCTGGGAAACGCGGCTGCCGACGGCGGTGCAGGGCTTCCCCATCACCTACAGCGTGGATGGCCGGCAGTACGTCGCCATCGGAGCCGGCACCGGCGGCGGAAGCTGGACCACGATGCCGGCCGAGCTTATCCCCGACGTCCGGCGTCCGAACGTGGGCAACGGCCTCTTCGTGTTCGCCCTTCCTGAGTGACGGCGACAGAGCGGATCGCCCGGCTGCCGGCCATCGGTTGATATGCTCTACGCCATCAAGACCGCAAGGAGATCGTGCGATGAGTGACCGAGCGCCGCAGGACACCCCTGCGGGCCACTGGATTTCATACCGCCCGGAGATCAAGGTGATGGACTGCACCATCCGGGACGGCGGCCTGATGAACGACCACCGGTTCCCGGACGAGACCGTCAAGGCGGTCTACGAGGCCTGCGTCGCGAGCGGCATCGACTACATGGAGATCGGCTACATCAACTCGCGCAAGCAGTTCCCGCCCGGGCAGTTCGGACCCTGGAAGCACTGCGTCGAGAGTGACGTCCGGCGCATCGTCGGCGACAACGACACGCCGCTGAAGCTGTCGGCGATGGCCGACGCCGACAAGAGCGACTACAAGGAAGACATCCTGCCGAAGTCGGAGAGCGTGCTCGACCTGATTCGGGTGGCCACCTACATCCACCAGATCCCGCTGGCCCTGGACATGATCAAGGACGCCCACGACAAGGGCTACGAGACCAGCCTCAATCTGATGGCGCTGTCCACCGTTCCGGAGCGGGAGCTGAACGAGGCGCTGGCCCTGGTTGCCCAGTCCGAGGCCGACGTCATCTGCATCGTCGACAGCTTCGGCTCGCTCTACTGCGAGCAGATCGACGACTACATGACCACGTTCCAGGGCTACGCGTCGCCCGCCGGCAAGGAAGTGGGCATGCACGCCCACAACAACCGGCAGCTCGCCTTCGCCAACACCGTCCAGGCGACCATCAGGGGCGCCAACCGGCTGGACGCCAGCATGGCGGGGCTCGGGCGCGGGGCGGGCAACTGCCCGATGGAGCTGCTGCTCAGCTTCCTGCACAATCCCAAGTTCCGGCTGCGGCCGGTGCTGCACTGCATCCAGCATCACATCGAGCCGATGCGCGCCGCGCTGAAGTGGGGCTTCGACTATCCCTACATGATGACCGGGGTGCTGAACCAGCATCCGCGCGCCGGCATGGCGTTCAACGAATCCGACGACCGGGGCGACATCATCAAGTTCTACGATTCTCTCGAAGATCCGGACTGACGTCCGGTGCGCCCGTGATGGGGCGTGGCGCCGAGCCGTGAAGAAGACGCACAAGCAGGGGCTGCAGGCCCTCATGGCCATCTCGGCTTTCGTCCTGGGCGCCATTACCGTGTCCTGGCTGCTCGACGCGCGTGATGGCGAGGGCGCCGGCCGAGCAGAAGCACGAAGCGCAGCACAAGCTCCGCCCGATGACTGCATTCCGGGCACCGCCTGCGACGGCATGCCCGCCACCGCCCGAGAGTACGCCGCGATGTGCGAGCCGGAACTCGGGCGCGTCCCGAGAGTTGCCTGCGACGACGGGGTCCTCATCCCCATCACCGTCGGCGGCGTCGAGGTGTTCGAGGATCCCGGCCGGCATGCCTGCGATAACCCGGACGGCTTGCGGGGTGGCTGCACGCCGGGCTCACGTCTCGGACACGTGGAGGGAAGCGACGCCGACGGGAATCCCCTGCGACACGTCGCGTGGGTGTACTTCTGCCGCTCGTCGGGTCCGGAAAACCTCGAACGGCGCGGCTGGGGCTCGGTGCAGCTCATCGGCTACAACCGCCGGTCGGGCGCGACCTGCTTCTTCGAGGCCGCCGACGGCCGGCGCTCGCTGCCCGAGGATCATCCCGCGAACTCCGATATCCGGGACCAGCGGCCGTGGGTCTCGTTCGACGGGCACCGCATGGTGGGTCAACTGCCGGGGCCCGACGACCCGGACTTCAACGACGCCTTCATGCCGCCCCCGCCGGCCGACATGAACGACGACGGCGAGCCCGACGTCGTGCAGTGCGTCCAGTGCCATCAGTCGGGCCCGTTCATCCATGACCCGTTCATGGACAGCGCGCGCGACCCCGACGATCCGAGCCGCCCCGTCATGCCCGAAATCACGGGCAGGGACGTGCCCTACTACGTGGTCGGGGGATCGGACTGGGACATGCGCACCATCCACATCGAGGGCAACCGCTGCCTCGGGTGCCACAGCGCGCCGATGGAGATCTCGCAGATCTTCGAAGCGGCGCAGCTCGATGTGAACAGTTTCATGCCGCCGCATGCTCCGGGCAGCATGGCCGACGACTATCAGGAGCTCGTCGACTGCTGGCGCGCGGGGCCGGAGAACACGCCGGGCTGCGACTGGGTCGTTCCGTCGGCGCGGGGGCGTGAAGGCGGCGTCGTGGGCGACGACTACCCGCACAAGAGCGACTACTTCAACCAGCCCGGCGAAGAGCGCGGCGACGACCGGAACCGATGAGTCCGGCGGCTCAGTAGGTGGTGCGATCCGCCGAGCGCATCCAGGCGGCGAACACCTCCAGCGCCCCGTCGTAGATGGAGGTCAGTTCGCCGATGTCGGCCGCGGTATTCGCCGGCCTACGCCACGCAGCACGGGCAGGCCGGCCCCGTATTCGAGAAACTGCTGGTGGCGTCCGCGGTGTTTCGTCCGCGGGGTGCGCCTGAAGAACGGTCGGCAGCGGCGCCCAGTGCCGCCGCGGCGGCCGGTCCCGCCGTGTCCCCGGCGCGCGCCGCGGCTCGCGGTCCGGTCCCCTCCCGCTGTTGCGTGGCATCCGCCTGCGTGCCGGGACCCCGGTAGCCGGTGAAGACCTGGTAGTGGCGCAGGTCTATGGTGGCGTCGAGTCGAATGGTGTTCGGGTCGACGACGCTGAACCGCCGGAACGGCTCGCCGTCGCACAGGATGTAGACATCGTCGGCGCTGGGCAGATTGCTGATCCGCCAGCTCGTGTCGAGCCCCCGCCGGTCGGGTGATGCGGCATATGTGCCGACGTGGAGAGCGCCGCTCTCGGTGTCGTTCCACGCCTGGTAGACGCCGACGGCGGGGAAGTCGATGCCCTCGACCGTCGGCGCGTCGAACTTGTCGAGGTGCGGCGCGTCGAACGCCCGGTACCAGGCATCGCCCATCCCGACTTCCGACACCATCATGCTGGCGCTGCTCTGGCCGCGCGGGTAGGCCTCGTTGAGGTTGAACCACCAGCCGAACATTTCGTTGTCGTCACCGAAGTAGCGGGGGTCGTAATCCCGCTCCGCGGCGGCGCGGAGACGCGCCACGGCCGTGTGGTCGCCAAGCTCGCGGGCGAGCACCAGTCCGGATTGCGAGGCGCGGATCTCGACGCGCGGGTTGTTCCAGCCGAGCGCGTTGGCGGCCGATTCGTACAGGAACGTAGCCAGCTCGCGATCCTGGGGCAGCAGCAGAAAAGCCGTACCGACACCCGCGCCGGGGCCGCCGTTGGCCTTGTGGTTGACGATCGGGTCGTAGTAGCTGGTCACCCACTCCAGGCGGCCGTCGTTGCCGACCCCCATGAAGTTCTCCCGCGCATATTCCAGAAAGCCCCGGACCGGCCGGTGCGTCTCGCGGCCGTTGATCCGGTCGTAGAGATGGAGACCGAGTCCCGCCGCCGTGTTGCAGACGAACCAGATCTTGGTGTTCTCGCAATGCGGCCCTTCTGGCCGCTCGCGATACTGCTGTTCCAGCAGTTCCGCGATGCGGTGCTGATCCCACTGGAACACCTCGTCCTGGTAGCCGGTGACGTCGAACGGGCGCTCGTACTTGTCATCGCCCGAGATGTAGCGGTAGATGCCCAGGACCAGGTTGAACCAGCCGCGGAAGAAGAGGTTGCCTTCCGAGCCGATCGGATCGGGGGAGAGACCCCAGGGCTCGATGCCGTTCGCGGTCCAGCCGATGCGGTTGTAGTTGCCGCGCAGCCGCTCCGGAATGCCCGCCATGACGTAGTCGGGATAGTTCGCCCGGCGCGGGTCGTCGCCGATCTGCGTCAGCCAGTCGATGGCGCCCCAGTAGGTCGGATAACGGCTCGCGAGCCCGTCGGCGACCCGGGTGTAGACCTCGCGCCACGCCGGTGTCTCGTCGGCCATGAGCAGCAGGGCGTACGACGAGTTGTGGAGATCGAAACGGCCATAGCTGGTGACGACCGGGTTCGAGTAGCGGTCCCACCACATATGCGGCACGCCGTCCGCGTTCCAGTTGTCCGGGGTCGTCGCCTTCTCCCACAGGAAACGCAGCCAGCCACGCGCCCGCCGGTTCAGGGTGGGATGGACGGATCGGGGCGTTTCCGGGGGAAGCTGCGGCGCCGACTGGCCGGCCGCCTCCGTCATGGCGGAGGGACTGAGGGCGACCGCGCCGGCGGCGGCGCCGACGCGTCTGACGAAGCTGCGTCGTGACTGTACGGCGGCCATCGGATTCTCCGTGCCGGATCAGGACGTTAGCCTACCCGCGGCCTCTCGGCAAGGGTGGCGTCCTTCCTCCGCCGCCTGCGTGGGCCCGCTGTGGCCGACGTCTACTCCCTGCCGTGCCATAATCGAGCCACCACGGCCTGCTGGGGCCAGAACGGGATTGGAGTCCGCGATGCCCAACCGCGCAAGTTGTTGTCCGCCAGCCGCCTTCCGACAACGCGACCTCCCGCCGATGTCGCGCCGCCTTCGCCGACAGGTGACGGTGACCGGCGCCGCCTTCCTGGCGGCCGCGCTGGCCGTGGCGCTTGCCGCCGCGCCCGCGCAGGCCCAGCGGCCCATGGTGTCGGGCCGCACGGCGGGTGTTTCGACCGGCCATCCCCTGGCGACCGCCGCCGCTCATGAGACGCTCGTGCAAGGTGGCAACGCGTTCGACGCCGGCGTCACGGCGATGCTCGTCGGCGGCGTCGTCGAGCAGGATCTCTACGGATTGGGCGGCGAGGCGCTGATCCTGGTCTACCCGGCGGCGGAGGACGAAGTCACCTCCATCGTCGGCCAGGGATGGGCGCCCAGGGGCGCGACCATCGACTGGTACATCGATCGCGATCGCGACCTCAACGGCCAGGGGCTGGATCCCGGCGTAGTGCCGGGCGCCCTGCACGGCATTCTCACCGTGCTGGAGCGCTGGGGCACGATGACGTTCGAGCAGGTCGCGGCGCGGGCGATCGACTACGCGGAGAATGGGTTTCCGCTGCGGCCGCTCACCGCCCGGGCCATCGAGGAGAACGTCGATTTCCTGAAGGAGTGGCCGCAGAACCGCCGCTTCTGGCTGAAGCCGGACGGGTCACCCTACGCGGCGGGCGAGACGATTGCGCTGCCCGCGCTGGCCGGCACGCTCCGGAAGATGGTGGAGGCGGAACGCGACCACGCGCATCTGGGACGGGCCCGCGGCGTCGCCGCCGCCCGCGACCGCTTCTACAAGGGTGACATCGCGGTCGAGATGGTCGCCTTCCTGAAGTCGCACGGGGCACCGTTCGACCTGAGCGACTTCGTCGACTTCCATTCCCGCATCGAAGCCCCCAGCCGCACCGACTACCGCGGCTACACCATCTACAAGCAGGGGTTCAACAGCCAGGGGCCGGTGCTGCTGCAGACGCTGAACATCCTCGAGAACTTCGACCTGCGGGCGATGGGACACAACAGCGCCGACTACGTCCACACCGTGGTCGAGGCGATGAAGCTGGCCTACGCCGACCGGGACACCTACTACGCGGACCCCGAATTCGTCGACGTGCCGGCCACCGGTCTCCTGTCGAAGGCCTATGCCGGTAAGCGGGCGGCGGAGATCGACGCGGGGCAAGCCTCCGTCGCGTTCCGCGCCGGCGATCCGCTGCCGCACGATCCCGACGTCAAGGAATGGCCCTACTGGGTGGCCGACATCGCGGACGGCGTGGCGGCGAGCGACGCGGACGGATCGTTCGTGCCGTCGGCGGGCGGACTCAAGGACACGACCCATATCGCCATCATCGACGGCGACGGGAACGTCTTCGACGCGACGCCGAGCGGCGGGTGGATCCGCGGCGCGATCATCCTGGGCGGCACCGGCATCGGCCTCAGCACGCGCGGCGAGCAGTTCTGGCTCGACCCGGAGCGCGCCAACCAGATCCGCCCCCGCGCCCGCCCCCGCTACACGCTGACGCCGAGCATCATCTTCCGTGACGGCGAGCCGTTCCTGGCCATCGGCACGCCGGGGGGCGACAACCAGGATCAGACCATCCTGCAGGCGTTCCTGAACATCGTCGAGTTCGAGCCGGACTGGTACCCGAACCTGCACGACGCGCTCGCCTGGCCGCGCGTCCGCACGCAGCACCTGCACGGCTCGTTCTGGCCGCACGCGGCCGGCTTCAACCGGCTGGACGTCGAAGCCGACGTCGATCCGGCGGTGGTTGAAGAGCTGCGGCGGCGGGGACACGAGGTTATCGACGTGCCCCGGTTCGGCGTATCCGGATGCGCGACGGCGGTGATGATCGACCCCGCTACCGGCAACCGGATGGCGGCCGCCGACCCGCGGCGCGACTGCTACGCGCTGGCCTACTGATGCTGGACGGCCTGCGGTGGACGTTGCGTTCGCTGGCCATCGAGGCCATGGCGCTGCCGGAATACTGGCGCAGCGGCATTGCCTACAACCCGCTGGCGGCCCGGGTGATCCAGGATCCATATCCGTTCTATGCCCGCCTGCGCTCCCGTTCTCCCGTGCACCGCAGCCGCGTGCTCAATTCCTGGGTCTTCACCCGTTACGCGGAGGTGGAAGCCATTCTCCGGGACTACCGGCGGTTCTCCAACGTCCCGACCAACCGTAACCTGACGCCGCGGCAGCGTTCCTCCCTGTCACCGCGGGCCGAATGGACCATGCTGTTCATGGATCCACCGGAGCACACCCGCCTGCGGGCCCTCGTGAACAAGGCGTTCACGCCGCGTGCGGTCGAGGCCCTCGAGCCGCACATCCGGACGATCATGGGGCAACTGCTCGACGACATCGACGATCCGTCGGGATTCGACCTGATTGCCGCGGTGGCCAACCCGCTACCCGTGATCGTGATTGCCGAGATGCTCGGCGTGCCCCCGGAGGACCGGACGGAGTTCAAGCACTGGTCCGACGAGCGCGCGCGATTGCTCGAGCCGGTCATCACTCCGGAGGAACGGAAGCGGGCGATGGTCGCCGGCGAGGCGTTCGACGCGTACTTCGCGTCCATCATCGAGGCCCGGCGCCGTGAGCCGCAGGAAGATATTGTCAGCGCGCTCGCCCGGGCGGAAGAGGAAGGAGACAAGCTCACCGCGCGCGAGGTGCTGAACATGCTGCGCCTGCTGCTGATCGCCGGCAACGAGACCACCACCAACTTGATCGGCAACGGCGTGCTCGCCCTGCTGCGCAATCCGGAGCAGCTCGAACTCCTGCGGGAAGACCCGAGCCGGATACCGGAGGCGGTGGAAGAGCTGTTGCGTTTCGACTCGCCGGTCCAGCTCGATTTCCGGGGCGTGCTGGAGGACTGCGAGGTGAACGGCGCGTCCCTGCAACGCGGCGACGGCGCGGTACTGGCGATAGGCGCCGCCAATCACGACCCGGAGGTCTTCGACGACCCGGAGCGGCTCGACGTCCAACGCTCCACGGGGAGCAATATCTCGTTCGGCCGAGGCGTTCATCACTGCATCGGCGCACCCCTCGCGCGCCTCGAAGGGCGCATCGCGCTGGAAGTGCTGCTGGAGCGCTTTTCCTCGATGCGCCTGCTCGACGACACGCCGAAGTTCCGGCGGGCGATCGTGTTGCGCGGCTTGGAGACGCTGCCGATGGCGGCGACGCCCGCCGCTTGAGGAGACGACCATGCCGCATCGACACGTGATGTTCACGACCCTGCTTCTCGGCGTAGCGGCGCTTTGCTTCTCTCCCCTGCTGGGCGCGCAGGACGGCGAGACGATCACCCGCGAGGTGCGGCCGTTCGTGCCGGTCACCGACGAGATGCTGCGGAATCCGGATCCCGGCGACTGGCTGATGACCCACCGGACGTACGACTTCCAGGCCTACAGCCCCCTCGACCAGATCAATCGGGACAACGTGGACCAGCTCCAGGTGGCGTGGATGCGGGCGATGGACGAGGGTCCTCAGCAGACACAGCCGCTCGTCTACGACGGGGTGATGTACCTCGCCAACAACGACGATCACATCCAGGCGCTGGACGCGACGACCGGCGATCTGCTCTGGGACTACCGCCGGCGCCTGCCCGCCGACCTGCGGGAGTACGTCACGCTGGGCAACCGCACCCGGAACCTGGCCATCTACGGCAACCACATTTACCACCTGACCTCCGACGCGCACCTGCTGGCGCTCGACGCCCGCACCGGAGAGGTGGCTTTCGACACCGAGATGACCGACTATCGGGCGGGGATTACCCACTCGACGGGCGCCATGATCATCGACGGCAGGGTGCTTGCCGGGCGCGCCTGCATGCCCACCGCCATCCCGGCGCGCTGCTTCATCTCGGCCCACGACTCGGACACGGGCGAGGAGCTCTGGCGGGTCTACACGGCGGCCGGCGCCGACGATCCCGGCGGGCAGACCTGGGGCAACGTGCCGACGGCGCAACGGATCCACGTGTCGGCTTGGGGGGCTCCGGGCAGCTACGATCCGGAACTCGGCCTCATCTACTGGGGCATCGCGGTCCCGATGCCCTACACCCGCATCATGCGCCGCGGAACCTGGGACGTCGGCGACAGCACGCCGTGCGAGCTGTACTCCAACTCCACCGTCGCTCTCGCCGTCGAGACGGGCGTGATGGAGTGGTACTACCAGCACCTGCCCTGCGACGACTGGGACCAGGACTTCGTGCAGGAGCGCACCCTGATCGACACGGTGGTCGCACCCGACCCGGAGTCGGTGATGTGGATCAATCCGAGGGTCGCCGGCACCGCCGAGGAGCGCAAGGTTGCCGTCACTCTGGGAGAACCCGGCGGGCTGTTCGTTCTCGACCGGGAGACGGGCGAGTTCCTGTGGGCCACACCGCTGCCGTACACGAGCACCGAGCGGTTCGTCATCCGGGACATCGACCCGGCGACCGGGCAGGTCTTCATCAACATGGACCTGGTGGCGCGCGAGGTGGGCCAGCAGTTCGTCATCTGCGGGCACAACGTGAAGGGCTGGTGGTCGTGGTCGTACAGCCCGCGGACCGGACTGCTCTACATTCCGATCAATCGTTCGTGCCTCAACCAGACCGCCAACGAGCGGTCGGTCTCCGGAACGGGCCCGAGGTTCACGCAGCCCGAACCGGGATTCGAGGAGGACGGCCATCTCACCGAGGTGCGGGCGCTCGACATATCGACCGGCCGGGAGGCATGGCGCTACACGCAGCGGGCCCCGAACGCCGGGTCGACGCTCGCCACCGCCGGCGACGTCGTCTTCTTCGGCGACCTCAACCGCCGCTACCGCGCTTTCGACGCGGAGACCGGCGACGTGCTGTGGGAGACGATCCTGGGCAGCCAGATCACCGGCTTCCCGGTCACCTACAAGGCGGGCGGACGGCAGTACCTGACGGTCCCGGTGGGCGGTGCGGCGATATTCCGAATGAGCAACTACGCGCCAGAGCTGGAGGCGCCGATGGGCAGCAACATGCTCGTCACGTTCGCGCTGCCGCCGTCCTGAGGCCTGCCGGGTCGCAGGCCGGCGGAAGACCGTTGCCATCCTGAGGTGTGAAACAGTGCACGGACGCCTGATGTTCCCGTTCCTGGTCGTGCTGGCGGCGGCGCTTGTCGCCTGCGCGCCATCGTCAGGCGACGGGCCGGCGGCCGTCGAAGCGGACACGCCTCCGGAGGTGTCCGTCGTGACGTCCGGTGGTCTGGCCGCCGCCTACAACCGGCTCGCGCCGCGATTCGAGGCGGAGACGGGCATCCGGCTGGTGACCGCCTACGGGGCGTCGATGGGCGGCGCACGGGACTCGATTCCGGCCCGGCTGGAGCGGGGCGAACGCTTCGACGTCCTGATCATGTCGGAGGCCGGCCTGGACGAGCTCATCGCGCGGGGCGCGGTCCGGGCGGAAACCCGTGTGGACCTCGCCCGTTCGTTGATCGGAATGGCGGTGCGCGAGGGAGCGCCGCTACCCGACATCAGCACGCCCGAGGCGTTCGTGGAAGCACTGCTCGCGGCCGAGTCCATCGGGTACTCGGCGAGCGTGAGCGGGACGTACGTCTCCACGGAGCTCTTTCCCCGGCTCGGCCTGGCCGAGCAGCTTGCTCCGAAGAGCCGGCGCATCGAGAGCGAGCGCGTGGCTGCCGTGGTGGCGCGCGGCGAGGTCGAGATCGGCTTTCAGCAGGTCAGCGAGATACTCTCGATCGAGGGCGCGGCATATGCTGGCCCCCTTCCCGCCGACTACCAGAGGGTGACGACGTTCTCGACCGGGATCGCGACGGACGCCGGGAATCCGGCCGGCGGACAGGAACTGATCGATTTCCTGTCATCCGGCGAGGCGGCGGCAACGATTGCCGACGCGGGACTCGAACCGCTGTAGGAGGCGTCTTCCTTACCGGTTCGCCAGCTCGTCGGCGCGCCCGCCGCCCAGGTAGATCTCGACGTCGCGGTTCCCCTCGTGGCATGCGTATTCGTACATCTCGTACCCCGGCGCCCGCGTCAGCGGCATGGAGATGGTCCAGGGGCTGTCATACACCGCGGGATCCTCGATGGTGACTTCCCACATGAGCTCATCCTCGGACACCCGGGTAAAGCGCTCGACGACATGCATGGCGTCACCAACCGGGAGTCCCTTCAGGCGCCCGCCGTTGGAGCTCGTCACGATCATCGCCCGGTCGTTGAAGTTCGTCGTGTCCACGACGAGCGTGTCGCCTTCCCAGTGCGCGCGGGCATCACCGATCCAGAGATCGATGTCCTCGTCGAGATGAGGGCGATCGGTCACCGGAATGATGCGCGCTTCGTGGATCATCTCGTGCAGGATCACCACGAAGCCGGGTGTCTGCAGGATGCGATAGGCGTTGTTGTAGCCGGTGGGCAACATGGAGCCCGGAACCCCCCGCGTGATGCATCGGTCCCAGGTGCTCATGGTGCGGTAGTCGTCGCGCTGGCGGGCGAGGTTCCGTTCCCGCACTTCCGCGGCCCACGCCTTGACGGGCACGCGTCCATCCGGCGGGTCGACGACCAACGATGTCTGCCGCGTCGAGAGGAGACGGTCGCCCGCGTCCATCCAGACGTTGTATGCCCCCATGAAGCCCGGTCGGCGGGCGTTCGTCTGCTCCTCCAGGCTGGCGGTCTCCTCCTCGGTGAAGACCGCCCTGCCGGCCGCCGCCGCGGGTACGGCGACGCCGGAATACGGTATGTCGTTGCCGCGCTCGAACGGCGTGATCGTCGCGTTCGTCCAGACGGCCTGCAGATCGGGCCGGCCGTCCGGCATGCGCGGCATCGTCCAGGATTCATCGGGCGTCTGTCCGGCGGCTGGAGCGACCAGCAGCATCGCCAGCGCCGCCGCGAACGTCCAACTCCACAACGAAACTCGATCAGTCATGGAAACCCCCGGCCCCTCTCGTCTCGAAAGGAACTGCGACCGATTGCCCTTTGTCAAGTAAGTGGACGCTCAGATACGCTATCACCATGAGTCACTTTCGAGAATTCGGCGGTGCCGCGCTGGTCGCAGCGCTCGTGTTGACCCCGATGGTCGTGACGGCGCAGCCGTCGTCCGAAGCGCCGCGGACGCCATGGGGAGACCCTGACCTGACGGGCGTCTATGACTACAGCAGCATTACGCCGATGCAGCGGCCGGAGCAGTACGGCGACCGTGCGTATCTGACCGAGGAAGAGGCGGCGGAACTCGAAGCCGCGGCCGTGCAGCGGGACCAGGACGCGGCCAATGCGCCCGTCACGCGGTCGGTGGCCGGCGACCGGGCCGGCGCCTCGAGCCACTCCTGGCTGTGGGGGCTCGAGTTCGGCACGCAGGTCGTGGAGGACCTGCGAACCTCACGGATCATCGACCCGCCGAATGGCCGCTACCCCGAGTTGACGGAATGGGGGAAGGCCGATGCCGCATCGCGTTACGGATTCAACGACGACTCGCCGGCCGACGACTACACGGACCGTGGCTGGGGCGACCGGTGTCTGGCGATTCACGGGATGCCGATCAGCCCGCTCCCGTACAACAGCTTCGTGCAGATCTTTCAGACCCCCGACCACGTGGCGATTCTGTCGGAGGCGTTCCGGATCTGGCGGATCATCCCCCTCGACGGACGGCCGCACGGCACGATCCGCCAGTGGTTGGGAGACACGCGGGGGCGGTGGGAAGGCGATACCCTGGTTGTCGAGACGACGCTCTTCTCCAACTACCTGCAGCAGGCTGGTTCCGGCCGGAACATGAACAGCCTGGTCGAGAAGTTCACGCGCGTGAGCCCCGACGTGATCCGTTACGAGTACACGGTGGACGATCCGGTCAAGTGGGTGAGCCCCTGGACCGCCGCCATCTCGTTGAGGAAGACCGACCACCCGATGTTCGAGGTCGCCTGTCACGAGGGCAACTACGCCATCGAGAACATCCTGCGGGGCGCGCGGGCGCAGGACGGAACTCCGGACGAGCCGGTTTTCGAGGAAGGGAAGATCTGCTGGGACTGTGAACCCGTCGTTCGGTGACCGCAACCCCCCAGGCGCCGCCTGAAACCAGGCGCAACACGGTCGACGTCGGCCCGGCTGGGAGACGCCCCGTGCGTTGTCAGTGCACCATCAGCGACACGCTGGCGGTCAGCGCGCCCCAGTCGAACGAGAGCGAACTCTCGTCCACGGAGATGGTGAGCTGTTCGGCCGGGGGATTCAGTTCGCCCACTTCCATCGGGATGTGCGCGAAATCGTTCTCGCTGTTGTAGGCGGTGCCCCACTGGCCGGTTTCGCTGTTGACGATGAGGTGGAACTCGTCGTTCATGTGCTGGGTCCAGAGGGTGTACTCGCCGGCGGGGACGTGGGTCTCGCCGAGCATGAGGTCACGGTCGGTCCGGAGTGTGGTCGCCTCGTCGGCGCCGAGCCGCCAGACGGCGTCTTCCATGGGCGGAACGTTCTCGCCGACGACCCGTCCCTTGAGGTAGGGCCGGCCGTAGTCGATGGTGATGTTCCCCTCGCCGATGCCCCAGTGGACGCTGACGTGCGGACTGCCGCCGGCCCCTTCGTGGACCAGGGTGGCGTGACCGCCGCCGAGCATTTCCATCGTTTCTGCGCTGGCGTCCGCGTCGGCGTCCATGCCTTCGTCGTCCATCGCGGCGCTGTCGGGCGCCTCCGCCATGTCGCTGCCGCCGCCGCCGCCGCAAGCGACGGACACTGCGACCAAGATGCCCAGGATTGAGAGCTTCCAGAAGATGCCACGCATTGGTTTACCCGCCTTTCGGACTCAGAGGGGGGCGCAAGCGCCCGGAACGTCGACGAATTCTGGAGCATAACATGACGACGCGGGTTACCCGGCGCGGTCAGAGGATACGGTGGCCGAGCGCGGAGAGGGCCAGCTCGACGGCGAGTTCGGCGGTTTCGTTGCGGTTGTCGAGTGTCGGGTTGATCTCCACGACGTCGAGGGCGCGGAGCCGGCCGCTGTCGGCCACGGTTTCCATCAGCAGGTGCGCTTCGCGGTAACTCAGCCCGCCCCGGACCGGTGTGCCGACGCCGGGAGCGATCGACGGGTCGCAGACGTCGAGGTCGAAAGAGACGTGGACGCCGGCCGTACCCTCGCCGGCGAGCGCGAGCGCCTGGGTGGCCACCGCCGCCATTCCGAGGCGGTCGACTTCCTTCATGGTGAAGACAGTGATGCCGGAGTCGCGCACGCGTTCGCGTTCCGGCGGATCGAGGCTGCGGACACCGATCAGCACGACGTTGCTCGGGTCGATCCGCGGGCGGCCGCGCCGTCCGATCACGGACAGTTCGTGCGGTTCCGGGCCGAGCAGCGCGGCCAGCGGCATGCCGTGCACGTTGCCGCTCGTGGTGGTCGCGGGGGTGTTCATGTCGGCATGCGCGTCGACCCAGACCAGGCCGATCCGCGTGCGGTTGCGGCGCGCCGCGGTGATGGTGGCCGCGGCCGAACCGGCGGCCACGCTGTGGTCGCCACCGACGACCACGGGCAGGGCGCCGGCATCGTGGACAGCCGAGGCGGCGCGGTAGATCTGCCGGCAGACGCGAGCGATCGGCGCGATGTACTTCTTGCGGGCATCCTTCGGCGGATGCGTTTCGGGCAGCGCCGCGGCGACGTCGCCCCGGTCGGTCACCCGGCAGCCGAGCGCGGCGATCCGTTCGCCGAGGCGGGCAATGCGGATGGCGGACGGACCCATGTCGGTCCCGCGACGTCCCGCACCGAGGTCGAGGGGGGCGCCGATGATCTCGACCGCGGGCCGCGCCGCCGTTCCTCGCGGGGTCATGGCGTCGCCCCCCGGGAGGTCATGGCGTCCGTTCTCGGGGCCGGCGCCCCGTCCGTCGGTCCCCGGTATTCCTCCAGCGCCGCGCGCGCCGCGGCGCGACCCGCCGCGACACAGTCGGGGATGCCGACGCCCCGGAAGGCGGCGCCCACGATTCGGAGGCCGGGCAGGCTCGAGAGGTGCGCGTCAATCCCGGCCATCCGGTCGAGGTGGCCCACTTCGATCTGCGGATTGGCGTCCATCCAGCGGTAGACACGCGCCAGGGTCGGCGCGCCGCGGATGTCGAGCAGGCCCGCCAGATCGGCGTGAACCCGTTCGACGAGGTCGTCGTCACCCTGGTCGAGGAGGTCCGGCGCCCGTGCGCCGCCGACGAAGCCGCGCAACAGAACCTGATCGTCGGGCGCCCGGCCGGGCCACTTGGACGAGATCCAGGTCGCGGCAAGAATGGAGAATCCGCTCTCGGTGCGCGGCACGACGAAGCCGGAGCCGTCCAGGGCATGACCGACGGCGTTGCGCGGAAAGGCGAGGGCGACGACCGCGGTCGAGGTCGTCGGGATGGTCCGGCAGAGTTGGGCGATCGGTTCGCTCATTCCGCCGACCAGCCGGGCCGTCGCCGCGGCGGGTAGCGCACAGATCACCTGGTCGGCGGTTACGTCGGGCGCGCCTCCCGCCAGTTTGATCGCGTAGCGCCCGTTCCCTGGCGTCGTCGCCGCTTCCGGCGCCGCGGAGGTTGCGCGCGACGCCGGATCGGCTGGCGGCGCCGGTGCGATGGCGGCGACCGCCGTGCGGCAGCGGACTGAGCCCGGTGGCAGGGTGGCGGCGATGGCGCCCGGTAGCTCCTCGAGCCCGCCCTGGAGCGAGCGGAAGATACCGTCGCGGCGGACGGCTGCGCGCGCCGCGCTGGCCGCCCGCAGCCCGCGGGCCACGCTCCCATGTACCTGTTCGGCCTCCACGAGGCGAGGGAAGAGCGCGTGCATCGATAGCCGCTCCACGTCACCCGCGTGGATGCCCGCGAGCAGCGGTTCGGCCAGGATGTCGACCGCCTGACGACCTAACCGCCGGCGGAAAAACGAGGCGATGGACTCGTCGGCGCCGGGTGCAGGCCGCGGCCTCGAGACGAGGTCCAACCCCATCCGCAACCGGCCGGACCAGGAGACATGATCGCTGCGGGCAAGCGCGGCGAGGCTCGTCGGGATTCCGAACGGCGCGCCCGGGGGCAGGGCGCGGAGCCGGCCGTCGCGCAAGATGTAGGCGCGCCGGGGCGGCAGCATCGGAACCAGGCGGTCGGCCAGGTCCAGCTCGCGGCACAGCTCGATGGCGGCGGGTTTCTCGACGAGCAGCGAATCGGGGCCGGCATCCAGGATGAAGCCGTCCGTCCGCTCGGTCCGGATCAGCCCGCCGAGGCGATCGGAGGACTCGAGCAGGAGGAACCGTGCGCCGTGCCGGTGAAGCTCGAATGCCGCCGCAAGGCCGCTGATCCCCCCGCCGACGATGGCGAATGGGACAGGGTCCATCAGTGGCGTCCGAAGCCGTAACCGCCCTGGTGCACGAAGCGCGCGAGCGCCTGCACATGCTCCACGGGCGTCTCGGGGAGAATGCCGTGGCCCAGGTTGAAGATATGGCCGGGGCGGCCGCCGGCGCGCATCAACACGTCCTCCGCGCCGGCGAGCATCCGCTCGACCGGTCCGAGCAGGAGCGTCGGATCGAGATTGCCCTGCACCGCGCGGTCCGTCCCGATTCGCTCCCATGCCTCGTCGAGGGGGACGCGCCAGTCGACGCCGATGACATCGCCCCCCGTTTCGGTCATGACTTCCAGGAGGGTGGCGGTGCCGGTGCCGAAGTGGAGGACGGGGACACCGGTTGCGGCGACGGCGTCGAGGATTCGCCGGGTGTGCGGCGCGGCGAACTCCTGGTAGTCGGCCGGGCTGAGGGCGCCGATCCAGGAGTCGAACAACTGAATCGCCTGCACCCCCGCCTCCACCTGCGCGACCAGATAGTCGCCGAGGACGGTCGCGAAAGCGTCGCACAACCGGTGCCAGGCCTCCGGCTCGCCGTACATGAGCGCCTTGGTCCTTGCGTAGTTCCGGGATCCGCCCCCCTCGATGGCGTAGGAGGCGAGCGTGAAGGGCGCGCCTCCGAAGCCGATGAGCGGAACGCGGTCCTCCAGTTCGCGCGCGAGGATGCGGATGGTCGCCAGCACGTGTCCGAGCGACTCGCGCGGGTCGACGGTGCGCAGGCGGTCGATGTCGTCGGCGCTCCGGATGGGATTGCGGATGACCGGTCCTTCGCCGGCCTGGAAATCGAACGGGATCCCCATCGGGGCGAGCGGCAGCAGCAGATCCGAGAAGAGGATGGCGGCATCGACATCGAGCCGCTCGACCGGCTGCAGGGTTACCTGCGCGGCCAGCTCCGGCTGCGCGCAGATCTCCAGCAGCGTGTGCCGCGCACGGATCTCGCGGTATTCCGCCATGTAGCGGCCGGCCTGCCGCATGAACCAGACGGGTGTCACGTCGACGGGTTCGCGGCGGCAGGCGCGGAGAAAGCGGTCGTTCACGTACTGGATCGTACACCGCGGCGGATCCGTGCTAGCCTTCCGCTCCGGTGGCGGGAGAGCCGTCCGACGTAATGCCTTACCTTCGATTCCTGCGCGACGACCGGGGCTACGAGCACACCTACGTGCTCCATGGGTTCCAGTCAGGGTCGCGGCCGTCGCTCCTGTACTGGTTCCGGACCCCTCCCAGTCTCTCGGTGGGCCGCCAGCCCCTGGACGAGGAGGCGCTCAAGGCAATCGAAGAGATCCATCCGGAGTTGACTTTCGACTGGGCGAAGATGACGAAGGCGACGCGCACCCGGCCGGCGCCAGCGCCGGCGGGGAAGGGTTCCAGGACGCGCGGGCGGCGGCGTGGGGCGGCGCGGGGATCCCCGGCGGCGCCGGAACCGGCGGCCGCCCCGGCGACCGAAGCGCCGGCGTCGACGGAGCCGGCCGCGGCAGCCGCCGAGGCGGCAGAGCTCGTGTCCGAGGGGGAGACGCAGGCGGAGGAAGTGCGAGCGCCCGAGGAGCATCCGGTGGCGGTGCTGCTCGGCGAGGAGGCGCTTGACGGGCTCCGCGCCCGGTACGCCGAGTTGTGCGACCTGCTGGCGGACAGCGACCTGGAGCCCGCGGATCAGGTCGCCGTAACCGCCCGGCTGGAATCACTCGATCCGGACGCGTGGCGCGCCGGCGAGGAAACCGTGGTCGGGATCGAACGCTTCGACCGCGAGGCGGCGGCCATACGCGGCGTGCTGGACGACTGAGGGGAAAACCGCTCGACGTGCCGCCGGACCGCGCTATAATTGCAAAATCATGACCAAAGGGAACCTTGGAGCGGCTCGTTTCCGGGGCTTTCCGGCGGCGTTGCTGATCGCGACGCTCGGTGTTGCGGTTGGCGCGCAGGCCCCCCCGGCTTCGAACCAGGTCGCAGACGCTACGAACGATCAGGCGCCCGTTTTCCGATCCGGCGTCACGCTGGTGACGACGGACGTCATCGTGCGCGATGGGGAAGGGATCTTCCTCGCCGATCTGACCGAGAACGACTTCCGTGTCTGGGAGGACGACATCGAGCAGGAGGTCGCGTCACTCGTGCTCGTTCATGGCGGTCGGGTCTTCAATCAGTTGTTGCCGCCACCACCACCGCAGGAGGGCATCATCCTGCCCCCCACGCGGGCGGTCAACGAGACGGCGGGGCGTATCTTCGTCATCCTGGTTGACGACCTGCACATCGAGACGAGCAAGACGCCGCGCGCCCGCGCCATCTTCGAACAGTTGGCGGAATACCTGATCCATGAGGGCGACATGTACGGCATCGTCTCGACCGGGCCGTCGTCCATCCGCGTCGACATGACCTACGACCGCACCCTTATCAAGTCGTCGGCCGATCGGATGACGGGCGACGGTTTCAATCCGAACGAGATGACCCTGCTCTCGCCCGGCCCGCGCGGCGTGACCGAACTGTCGTGGCGCGCGCATGTCGCCTTCAAGACGATGCGCGACGTGGTGGGGAATCTGGAGCACATTCAGAACCGGCGGAAGGTGGTCATCTACTTCAGCAGCGGCTACGACTTCAATCCCTTCGAGCACGAGCGGATCTTCGCCCGGTCGCCGCTCGCCCAGAACTACTCGGACTGGGGGACCTTCGACAGGAACAACCTGTATCAGGGCCTGCCCGATCCGGTAAACGACCCGTTCGACCAGATAGCCCGCCAGGGCCAGGTGTTCAACGACGCCGACCTCGCGATGGAGATCGCCGAGTTGGCGAAAGCGGCCAACCGCGCGAACGCATCGTTCTACACCGTTGACCCGCGCGGCCTGGTGACGGGCCCGGATATCGACTACCAGGGTCCGATGGAGTCGTTCCGTGACTACGTCTTCACGACGCAGAACAGTCTGCGCGCGCTTGCGGAGCTGACCGGCGGAAAGGCGGTCGTGAACCGGAACGACTTCGATGACGCCTTTCGCGAGATCGACGCCGAAACGAGCGACTACTACGTTCTCGGTTTCTATTCGAGCAATCCCGATCCGACCTTCAGGACGCGCCGGCTGCGGGTCGAAGTGGAGGGTCGCGACGACCTCGAGATTCAGCATCGGAGCCATTACACCTACGCCCGACCGAACCAGCGTGCTCAGCCGCTGCCCTAGCTGGCGGTCCGGATGAGGTGAGTGCGGACGGGTTCTGCTAGACTCTTCGGACGTTGCCGAGCGAGATTCCGCTGACGCCGACTGGCCGGGTTCGCCCTCCGCGCGGTCCGGCTCGCTCCGCGCTGTCGGCGCTGATCCTGTTGGTTGCGGGTATCGCGCTGCTGGGTGTCGGCCGGCTCGGCACCGGGTCCACACCCCCTCCGGAGGCCGCGGAGAAGGCGCGGCTTGCCGACATTCTGCTCGCGGCAAACGAGGCGGAGCTGCCGCCGCCGACGTACCTCGACGCCACGGATCTTTCCGCGCCACGCGTCCGCGCCGCGGCCGGCATGCTCTACAACCCGCGGACGCACGAGGTTCTCTGGGAGTCGCACGGCCTGGAGCAGCGCCCGATCGCCAGCATCACGAAGGTGATGACGGCGCTCGTCCTGCTCGATCAGAAACCGGACCTGTCGCACGACGTCGTGATTGCTCGCGCCGATGTTCGGCGGGCGTCGACCACCTACCTGCGGCGCAACGAGCGGGTAACGCTCGACGGCCTTCTGCATCTTGCCCTGATCGCATCGGACAACGCGGCGGCACGGGCCCTCGCGCGCGCGTCCGGCCACGGTTCGCGTCACTTCGTCGAGGAGATGAACCGGAGGGCAGCCGAGCTGGGACTCGAAGCTACGCGGTTTGTCGAGCCGTCCGGCCTCGATGAGCGCAACGTCTCGACGCCGTACGACATCGCACGCCTCATTACGCACGCCAGCTCGGACCCGACCCTGACGCACATCATGCGGAAGTCTTCGCACCAGTTGCGGACGAGCCGGCGGCGGCTGACGGTCCGGAACACGAACCGTCTGCTGAGAGGCCGCCACCTGGTGCAGGCGGGCAAGACCGGCTATATCAATGAAGCAGGCTTTTGCCTGACGGCGGTCGTCAAGCTGCCCGACAGCGATCCGCTCGCGCTGGTGGTCCTCGGCGTCAATTCCAACTCCGGGCGGTTCCGGGAAGCCCGACGCCTGGTCGACTGGGTTGCGACGAAGGGCCGGCCGCTGATCGACGGGAGCCGCCGCGCCGACTGACGCCTTCGCGGCGACCGGCGGTTGGCGGGACATACCATGCGCGACGTCATCATCATCGGATCGGGACCGGCGGGTCTGACTGCCGCGCTCTACACGGCCCGAGCCAACCTCAGTCCATTGCTGATCGAAGGGCTCGAGGCGGGCGGGCAGTTGATGCTCACCACCGCCGTCGAGAACTACCCCGGCTTCCGCGAGGGCATCATGGGGCCGGAACTCATGGCGGAGATGCGCGCCCAGGCGGAGCGGTTCGGCACCGAGATCGTGCAGGGCGACGTGACGAGACTCGACCTGTCCGGTCCGCCGTTCACGGTGACGACCAGCGCCGGTGACGAGCAGTCGCGGGCATTGATCCTCGCCACCGGCGCTTCGGCCCGCCTGCTGGGGCTGGAGTCGGAACGCACGTTGATGGGGCACGGCGTCTCCACATGCGCGACGTGCGACGGCTACTTCTTCCGGGGGAAGCCGATCGCGGTCGTGGGAGGCGGCGACTCGGCGATGGAGGAGGCGACGTTCCTGACGAAATTCGCCTCGCAAGTGACGATCATCCATCGGCGCGATCGGTTCCGCGCGTCGAAGATCATGCAGGACAAGGCGCGGGCGAACGAGAAGATCACGTTCGAGATGGACACCGTAGTCGAGGAAGTGCGCGACGTGGACCAGGGAGTCGTGACCGGCATCGTCGTCCGTAACGTCCGGACGAACGAGACGAAGGAACTGACGGTAGACGGGCTCTTCGTCGCTATCGGCCACACGCCGAACACCAGTCTCGTCGAGGGACAACTCGAACTGGACCAGAACGGCTACATCATTCCGGGGCGGGGCGCCACCACCAGTGTGCCGGGCGTATTCGCCTGCGGCGACGTCCAGGATCACGTCTATCGTCAGGCGATTACCGCTGCCGGCTCCGGCTGCATGGCCGCCATCGACGCCGAGCGCTACCTGGAATCGCTCGGCTAGCTCCTGGCTGCCAGCCGGCGATCAGGCTGCGGTCGCGGGCGGTCGGCGCGTTCGCGCAGTCGGTCAGGGTGATCAGTCGATCCAGCCGCCGCCCAGCACCACGTCGCCGTCGTAGACGACCACCGCCTGGCCCGGAGCGATAGCGGCCTGGGGTTCATCGAAGGCGAGGCGGAGCCGGTTTTCTTCCGTCGCCCACACCCGCGCCGGGGCGGCGTCATGATGATGGCGGATCTGGGCGGTTACGCTCGCGCCGTCGTCCGGCGCGCCCTCGATCCAGTTGAGGTTCGACGCCTCCAGCGTCGTCCGCTCCAGGGTGTCACGGGAGCCTACGGTGACGCGGTGGCTGGCGGCGTCGATCGCCGTGACATAGAGTGGCGTCTGGCTCGAAACGCCGAGGCCCTTCCTCTGGCCGACGGTGAAACGGTGGATGCCGGCATGGTGGCCGAGCACCTGGCCGGCCGCGTCGACCACCTCGCCCGGACGCGCCACGCCAGGAGCTCGCCGTTCCACGAATCCGGCGTAGTCGTCGTCAGGCACAAAGCAGATCTCGTGGCTGTCCGGCTTGTCAGCGACGGCGAGCCCGCGGTCGCGCGCAATGTCGCGCACCGCTTCCTTGGAGAGCTCGCCGATGGGGAAACGGGCCCGCGCCAACTGCGCCTGCGTCAGTGAGAAGAGGAAGTACGACTGGTCCTTTGACGGGTCGACGCCGCGGCGAAGGCGACGGATCCTGGCTCCACGGCCGTTCGTGACGGTCTCGACGCGCGCATAGTGGCCGGTCGCCACGCAGTCGGCGTCCAGGCCGCGCGCGCGCTGCAGCAGGGTGGCGAACTTCAGGTCGCTGTTGCACCGGACGCAGGGGATGGGCGTCCGCGCCGCGGCGTAGTCCCGGACGAACGGATCGATCACCTGCCGCGCGAACGGCTCCTCGAAGTTGACGATGTAGTGCGGGATGCCGAGCCGCGCGGCGACGCGGCGCGCGTCGTGCAGATCGTCGAGAGTGCAACACGATCCGAAGGTCGTGCTGCCGTCGGCCTGATCGTAGAGCTGCATCGACAACCCGACGACATCGTGGCCGGCGTCGGCGACCAGGGCGGCGGCAACGGATGAGTCGACACCGCCCGACATGGCGACGACGATGCGCGTGGCAACGGACGTCGAGGCTTCCGCCCGCGTGGCGGTTGGGCGTGGAGCGGCGGCGACCGGGGTCTCGGGCGGCATCGGTTCAGCCGGCGGCGACGGCGGCTCCGCTCAGGGTGCGGAGCTTGGCGACAACGGCGGGCATCACGTCGATGGCGCGTGTCACATCGTCGTCGGTGTTGCCGAGACCGAGACTGAAGCGGATGGAGTTCTGCGCCCGATGGGGCCGGAACCCCATCGCGCGGAGGACATGGGACGGCTCGAGGGTTCCTGACGAGCAGGCCGACCCGGTCGATACCGCGATCCCCTCCAGATCGAGCGCGATGAGCAGGGCCTCCGCCTCTACGCCGTCGAAGCTGATGTTCGTCGTGTTCGGTACCCGCTCGCCGGTGCCGTTCACCAGAGTGCCGGGAACGCCGTCGAGGACACCCGCCTCCAATCGGTCGCGCAGCGCGGCGAGACGCGCCGCGTCCGCTGTCAGCTTCTCGCCGGCGCGGCGGGCGGCGGCGCCCATCCCGACGATTCCCGGGACGTTCTCGGTGCCGGGCCGCCGGTTCCGCTCCTGGCGCCCGCCGGTAATCGGCGCGACAAGCCGGGCGCCGCGCCGCACCCAGAGCGCGCCTACTCCCTTCGGACCATTGAACTTGTGGGCGGAGATCGAGAGCAGATCGACGCCAAGGGTGTTGACGTCGATGGGATGCTTGCCGGTCGCCTGCACCGCGTCGGTATGGAAGAGCGCGCCGCGTTGTCGGGCCAGCCGCGCGAGCTCCGCCACCGGCTGCAGCGTGCCGATCTCGTTGTTGGCGAGCATCACCGAAACCAGCGCCGTCTCGTCGGTCAGGGCGGCGGACAACGCGTCCGGTTCGACGACACCGCTCTCGCCGACCGGTAGCAGGGACGTCGTCCACCCCTGCCGGGCCAGCGACTTCAGCGTGTTGAGCACGGCTTCGTGCTCGATCGACGAGGCAATCAGGTGGCGCCGGCCGGAGAGCGCCGCCGCCGATGCGACGCCCCGGATCGCAAGGTTATCCGACTCCGTGCCGCTGCCGGTGAAGATCACGTCATTGCCGCGCGCCGCGAGCAGCGCGGCGACGGATGTCCGCGCCTCGTCGATCGCGGCCTTCGCGGCTTGCCCGAAGGTGTGGACGCTCGACGCGTTGCCGAAGCAGCGCCGCTGCGCGGCGTCCATCGCGTCCGCGACGGCGGGATCGACCGGCGTCGTGGCGTTGTGATCGAGGTAGATCCGCATCCCAGCCATCGTAACATCGCCCTTGCCGGCAGCGAGCGACGGCCGCCGCTCGAAGCCTGCGCTGCCCGTCGTATATACTTCCCGATTGAGCAGGCGCCGGTGCTCGGTGCGCCGGTCGGCTCGAGCAGGAGTCCTCCGACCATGAACATGTGGATGCGTCAACCCACCGAGGCCCCGAAGGACACACTTGGGAGGTCGAGCGAACCAGCGGCGAGCGCGGCTCAGTCCGCGGTTCGGGACCGCGCGAATACGTCGTCGGCGCAAGCCTCGCAGGCGAACCCTCGCGATGTCGTGCACATCGGCGATTCGATTGCCATCAAGGGTCAGTTGAGCGGTGCCGAGGATGTAACGCTGGCGGGCCAATTCGAGGGCCGCGTGGAACTGACGGACTATGTCCTGACCGTTGGCCCGGGCGCTCGCGTGAAGGCCGAGTTGTTTGCGAGGGTGATCGTCGTGCTGGGTCACGTGACGGGCAACATCAAGGCGGGCGATCTGATCGCCATCCGAGGCAGCGGATCGGTCGAAGGCGATCTGGTTGCTCCGCGTGTCTCCATCGAGGAGGGCGTCACCTTCAACGGCCGGATTGTGATGCAGGACGGCACGCCGAAGAAGGCTGACGCGCCTCAGGCGGCGGATAAGCAGAAGGTGGCGGCAGCGGCGACCCGAACGGTCTCCGTGCCGGCCAGCTAGGACGGCGTGCGACCGGTCATCGCGCTACTGACGGACTTCGGCACGCGGGATCACTATGTCGGCGCAATGCGCGGCGTAGTGCTGGATATCTGCCCCGGCGCCACCGTTGTCGACATCACGCATGACGTACCGGCCCACGACGTGCTGACCGCCGGCCTGGAACTGGCCGCCTCCTACCGCTATTTCCCGACGGGCACGATCTTCCTGGTGGTCGTCGATCCGGGCGTCGGATCGGCGCGCCGGGGACTCGCGGCGGATACCGGCGATTACCGTTTCGTAGCACCCGACAACGGCGTGCTGACGTCCGTCTTCCGCGAGGATCCGCCGAAGCGGGTCGTGCAACTGACCGAGCGGCGCTACGCCCGGCCTACCGTGAGCCGGACGTTCGAGGGGCGTGACCGTTTTGCGCCGGGTGCGGCCTGGCTCGCGAAAGGAATCGAGCTGAACGCCCTCGGGCGGCCGGTGACAGATTACCGGATGCTCGACATCCCGGTGGCCCACACAGAGGGTGGACGCATCGCAGGCGAGGTGCTCCGGGTCGATCGGTTCGGCAACCTGGTGTCGAACATCGATCGCCACACCTTCGACCAGTTCGCCACCGGCGGATCGCTCCGGATCGATGTGGCGGAGGAGGAGATCGGACGGCTCGTCGAGACCTATGCCGACATCCGCGAGGGCGAGGTGTGCGCGCTGTTCGGCAGCACCGACCACCTGGAGTTCGCTGCGAACGAGGCGAGCGCCGCCGAGCGCCTCGCGGTCGGCCGGGGCGCGGCGGTCGTAGTGAGCCGTGTATGACCGGCTGGCCGGAACCGGCCGGCGTCTGAGAAGGGGTGACGACGGATCGATGCTCGACAGGGACCTGAACGGGGAACGGCGGCGGATGGAGCAGTCGGTGCGGGAGGACAGGCCGGCGCGATGCACGTTGCCGTCCCGCGGCGGAGAGGTGGTTCAGGCGTGACGGCGCTGGGATCGGAACTCGCCGGCAGTTTTCTGGACGTCGTCGAGCAGGCGGCGATCGCGTGCGCCCACACGATGGGGCAGGGGGACCGCCACCGCTCCGATCACGTGGCGGTCGAGGCGATGCGCGCACGGCTGGACCATGTGCCGATTGACGGCCGCGTCGTGATCGGCGAGGGCGAGCGCGACAAGGCGCCCATGCTCTACATCGGAGAGCGGGTCGGTCAGGGCGCCAATGGGCATGCGGGACTGCCCGAGGTGGACATAGCGGTCGATCCCCTCGAGGGTACCAACCTCTGCGCCACCGGCGCCCCGCGCGCCATCGCGGTCCTCGCCGCCTCGGAGCGCGGCGGCCTGCTGCATGCGCCCGACATCTACATGGAGAAGCTGGTCGTGGGCGCGCAGTCGAAGCGCTCTGTCGACCTGAATGCGCCGGTCGCCGACAATCTTGCGGCGATTGCCCGGTGTCTCGACCGCGAGGTGCACGATCTCGTCATCGTCGTGCTCGACCGGAAGCGGCACGAGCCGCTCATTCGGGAGATCCGTGAAGCGGGCGCCCGGATCCGGCTGATCGGCGACGGGGATCTCACCGCCGCGATCGGCGCGGCGGTCGTTGGCACGACCGTCCATGCGGTGATGGGGAGCGGCGGCGCCCCTGAAGGAGTGCTCGCGGCCGCCGCCATGCGGTGCCTCGGGGGCGAGATTTTCGGCCGGCTGATTATCGATACGCCGGAGAAGGAGGCTCGCGCCCGGTCGATGGGAATCGAGGATCCCTCACGCATCTACACGTCGAAAGACCTGGCGTCGGGCAAGCAGGTGTTCTTCGCCGCCACCGGCGTCACCGAAGGGGCGCTCATGAAGGGCGTCCGGTTCTTCGGCGAAGGGATCCGAACCAGCTCGGTGGTGATGCAGACGGATCCGCCCCGCGTACAGTTCATCGACACCATTCACGTCAAGGATCAGGCAGGCCGGCGCGGTCTTCGCTTCTGATGGACCGCGGCGGCGTCGTGCCTGTCGACGCCCGCCATCCCGAGCCGGCGGCGCTTGATCGCGCGGTCCGCGCACTCGTGGCGGGCGACATCGTGGCGTTTCCGACAGACACGCTCTACGGCCTGGCGGTGGACCCGCGCAGCCCGACGGCCGCGGGCCGGCTGTTCGCGCTCAAGGGGCGCTCCGCGGGTGCGGCGGCGCCGCTGGTTGCGGCCGATGCTGCGCAGGTAGACCTCGCCGCGGAGACATGGACGCCGCTGGCGCGGCGATTGGCCACGCGGTTCTGGCCCGGCCCGCTCTCCTTGGTGCTCGATGCCGCGGCGTCGCTTGATCGCGGCGTGCTCGGAGGTGGATCGACGGTGGCGATCCGCGTGCCCGCGCATCCGCTGGCGCGCGCTCTGGCGGCTGCGTTCGGCCATCCGATTACGGCCACGAGCGCAAACCGGAGCGGTGCGCCGGCCGCCGCCGACGCGCCGGCGGTCGTTGGCGCGCTGGGCGACGGCATCGCTCTGGTGCTCGACGCGGGACCGACGGCGGCAGGCCCGCCGTCGACGATCGTCGACGTGCGGGGCGAGCGGCCCCGCCTGCTCAGGGAAGGGGCGATTGCGTGGGACCGGGTGCTAGAATCGCTCGCGTGAAACTGGCGCTGGCGTTGTCTCTGGCAACGGTGCTGGTGGCGATGGCCACCGGTTGCGCCCCGCGCGTGCCGGTCGTCACCACGCCGACGTTTCCCGACTTTATCTACCCGGCCCCTCCCGCGGCGTACGCGTCGTCGCCGCTCGCCGAGTTGCAGCGCGACGCCTGGGCAGTCCTGCAATCCGGCGACGTCGACCTCGCCGAGGAACGTTTTTCGACCTTGCTGGAGGAAGATCAGGCGTTTTTCCCCGCGTCGGCCGGCCTCGGCTGGGTCCTGCTGGCCCGGGGCCAGGGAGACGCGGCGCTGGGTCAGTTCGAGGCGGCGCTCAGCCGTGCCCCGGGCTATGTGTCGGCGTTGGTGGGGCGGGGGGAGGCGTTCCTGGCGACCGGCGTCCTCTCGGCCGCGCTCGCGAGCTTCGAAGCGGCGGCGGCCGCCGATCCGGGGCTGGAGCGGATCGTTCGGGTGGCGGGAGAATTGCGTCTCCGGGTCATGACGGAACGTCTCGCGGACGCTCGCAGCGCATTCGAGCAAGGTCGGTTCGAGGATGCGGTGTCGGCCTACGCCGACGTTATCGCCGCGTCGCCCGACAGCGGGTTCCTGTACGTCGAACGCGCCCGGGCGATGGCGCGTGCCGGTGACGCCGACGGCGCCCTCGCGGCGGTCCGCCGGGCATCCGCTCTCGATCCGAACGATGTCGAGGCGGTCCGCCTGGAGGGCGAACTGCTGGAGACCCTGGGCGATCTCGACGGCGCCCTCGATGCGTTGCGGCGCGCTGAAGCGATGGCGCCGGACGCGGCTACCGCGGACCGTCTGGCGCGGATAATCGCGGCACTCAGGCGCGAGGGGCTGCCGCGCGAATACTCGACGATCGCGGGGGACGCGAGGGTGACCCGCGGGGACCTCGCGGCACTGGTCGGGGTAGAGCTGCCGGATCTGCTGGACGACGCCGCGGCCGGCCGGGCTACGCCGATACTGATCGATACGCGCAACCACTGGGCAAACCGCTGGATCGTCACGGTGGCGCAGGCGGGCGTCATCCTGCCGGAGGCGGGCAACCGGTTTGAGCCCAATCGCAACATCCGCCGCGGCGAACTCGCGGATGTGGTCGGCGCGGTTCTGACCCTCATTGCGGACCTCGACCCGGCGATGGCCAGCGCCTGGGAGGGTGAGCGGCCCCGCTTCCGGGACATGGGGACGGGACACCTGAACTACGACGGCGCCGCGCGGGCGGTTGCCGCCGGCGTCCTGTCGACGATCGAGGGCGACCGGTTCGAGCCGACCCGTCCGGTGAACGCGGTCGATGCGGTGGACGCGGTCAGGCGCCTGGGGCGGCTGGCGGCCGCAGCGGGCGCGCCGCCATGACGGCGCTGACCACCGCGAACCAGTTGACGCTGTTTCGGCTCCTGCTGGTTCCGTGCCTCGTGATCCTCGTTCTGTACGGCTTCAACGGCTGGGCGCTGGTCGCATTCGTGGTGGCCGGAGTGACCGACGCTCTCGACGGCGTTATTGCGCGGCGCTACGGCCAGCCGACCCGGCTCGGCGCGCTGCTCGACCCGATGGCGGACAAGCTGCTGCTGGTTTCCACCTTCGTCGTGCTGACGATGCCGCTCGGCCTCCCGAACCAGTTGCCGATCTGGTTCACGGTTCTGGTGATCAGCCGTGACGTCCTGATTGTGCTGACGGTCGCCATCGTGAACCTGGCGATCGAGCGCCGGGTCTTCTACCCGTCGCTGCCGGGCAAGGTCGCGACCGTTCTGTACATCCTGACCGGCGCCATCACGCTGTTGTTCAACTATCTTGGCTACGCTTCGGCGGTGGTCACCTGGACGGTGTACGCGGCGCTGGCCGTCACCATCATCTCCGGCCTGCACTACATCGTTCACGCGGCGCGCGTCGTCAACGAGCGGTAGCGGCCAGCTTCGCGCGGAAGTACTCGATCGTCGGCCGCAGGCCTTCGGCGAACGGCACGTCCGGTTGCCAGCCGAGCTGTTCCCGCGCACGGGCGATGTCGGGCTGGCGCACCTTCGGATCGTCAACCGGCAACGGCTTGTGGACGATGCGCGAGCATGATCCCGTCGCGGCAATGATCGCTCGCGCGACCTCGAGAATGGTCATCTCGGCGGGGTTTCCGATGTTGACCGGTTCGTTGACGTCCGATTCGGCGAGCGCGATCACGCCGCGTACCAGGTCGCTGATGTAACAGAGGCTCCGCGTCTGCTCGCCGTCGCCGTAGACCGTCACGTCTTCGCCGCGCAGCGCCTGCGTGATGAAGTTCGGCACCGCGCGGCCGTCCCGCAGCCGCATCCGCGGTCCGTAGGTATTGAAGATGCGGACGATGCGCGTTTCCAGGCCGTGGTAGCGGTGGTAGGCCGTCGTCATCGCTTCGGCGAAGCGCTTCGCCTCGTCGTACACGCCGCGCGGGCCGATCGGGTTGACGTTGCCCCAATAGTTCTCGCGTTGCGGATGGACCAGCGGGTCTCCATAGATCTCGGATGTGGACGCCAGAACGAATCGGGCTCCCTTCGCCTTGGCGAGGCCGAGCGCGTTGTGCGTGCCGAGCGCGCCCACCTTGAGGGTCGGGATGGGTAGGTCCAGGTAGTCGATGGGGCTGGCCGGGCTGGCCCAGTGCAGGACCAGGTCGACATCTTCCTCCACCGCGATGTAGTTCGTGACGTTGTGCTTGATGAACCGGAAGTCGGTTCCGGCGAGGTGCGCGACGTTGGCGATGTCTCCGGTCAGCAGATTGTCAATGCCGACAACCGCGTAGCCCCTGTCGATCAGGGCGTCGGCGAGGTGGGAGCCGATGAAGCCGGCGGCTCCGGTGATGACGGCACGGCGCATGGGAAACGGGCGCGGTTCGGCTCAGTAGGCGTGCCGGTGCAGGAGCAGATGCACCACCGTGAGCCACATGATCTTCAGATCGAGCGTGATCGACCAGTTCTCGATGTAATGGAGGTCGTACTCTATCCGCTTCTCGATCGACGTGTTGCCTCGCCAGCCGTTCACCTGCGCCCACCCGGTGATGCCCGCCTTCACCTTGTGGCGCAGCATGTACTTCGGCACCCGCGCCTTGAACTGATCGACGAAGAAGGGACGCTCCGGCCGGGGGCCGACCAGTGACATGTCACCGCGCAGCACGTTCCAGAACTGCGGCAACTCGTCCAGGCTGAAGCGGCGCAGGAACCGTCCGATCGGCGTGCGTCGCGGATCGTTCTCGCGCGCCCAGATCGGGCCCGTGTCCTGTTCGGCGTTCTCGTACATGGACCGGAACTTCAGCAGCATGAAGGCCTGGCCGTCGAGTCCCATCCGTTCCTGACGGTAGAGGGCGTGGCCGGACGACGTCATCCGGATGGCCGCCGCGATGAGTCCCATCGGCAGCGCCAGGATGACCAGCGCGATGGAGGCGCTGGCCACGTCCATCAACCGCTTCAACGCGCTGTTGAAGCCGCGCAGCGGCACGTCGTTGATGTTGATCAACGGCATGCCGTCCAGTTCCTCGAGGCGGGCGCGCAACGTTACGAACTGAAGGAAGTCCGGAATCACCTTGACGTCGATGCACTCACGGTTCGCCACTTCGATCAGGTTCAGCGTCTTGACATGCTGGTCGACCGGCAGCGCGACATACAGCTGATCGATCTGCTCGCGGTCGATCACCTCCGCGGCGTCGTCCAGCGTTCCGAGGAGCGGCAGCCCCCGGTAGCCGATCCGATCGCCGCCGGCGTCGTCGTCCAGGAAACCGATGACCTGGTAGCCGAACTCGGCGTGCTGGAGGAACCGGTCGGCAACGTGCCGCGCCAGATCCTGCGTGCCGGCGATCAGTACCCGGCGCAGACCGATGCCCCTGGCGTAGCGGTGCTGCAGGTAGCGCCGTACGAGATCGCGGGACAGATAGGTGAGCCCGATGTTCAGGACGACGAAGAATGCCCAGACCAGGCGTGAGACTTCGTACGCGCCGGTATCGCGCGCCGCGTCGGTGGCGACGTAGACCTGGACGTAGAGGGTGGCGAGCAGTCCGACGGCGACCGTGAGCAGGGTGCCGACGAGGACGGCGAAGAAGTCGTCGACCGCAGTCCGGTTACGTCGGAAGCGGTAGGTCCCCTGCAGGTAGAACATGACCGGGATCAGCAGACCGATGAATGGCAGCAGCACCAGGTACTGTTCGAACGGCGGCTGACCCTTGGGGGTGGCGAACAGGCCGGTCTCGAAGCGGACGACGTAGGCGAGCGCGAAGGCGGTCATCCCGAGCAGGCAGTCGAGGACGAGATGTACCGCCGTGAGCAACCGGGTCTGGTGTGTCATCGTCTCAGGGACATGCCGTCATTGTCCGGTGGCGGCCACCGCCTCGATGGCTCTGCGCATCCGCTCCGCGAAAACCGGCCGCGCGAAGCGGCACGCCGCGACGTGCAGCCGAACCGGATCGAACGCGCCGTCATCGATTGACCGAATGGCATCCGCGAACGCTTCGGGGGTTGCTTCCTCCACCAGCATACCGGTCACGCCGTGCTCGACCGTCTCGCGCGCGCCGCCCCTTGCGAGCGCAACCACCGGCCGTCCGCACGCCTGCGCCTCGACCGGCGCGATTCCGAAGTCCTCCTCACCCGGCAGGAGCAAGCCGCGCGATGCGCGGTAGATTTCCCGCAACTCCTCCGCGGGGCAGTGCGGAATGAACTCGACAGACGGCCCCGCCAGTGAGCGCAGCCGGCCCGCCTCCGGCCCGTCGCCGACGATCCGGAGTGGCGTCTCCGCCAGCCGGCAGGCCTCGATCGCGAGGTCGACACGCTTATAGGGCACCAATGCTGACACCACGACGAATCCGTCCTGCGGCGGCTCTCCGCCCGGGCTGTAGAAACCGGTGTCCACCGGGGGCGCAATCACCACCGCCTCTCGACCATAATATCGGCGAATGCGCTCCGCGACGTAGTGAGAAATGGCGACATAGCAGTCGACCCGGCCTGCCGTCGCGGCATCCCAGCGCGCCAGCCGGCGCATCGCGGCGCGGTAGAGCCGACTCTGGAGCGGCCCCACGCGGTCCGGGCCGAAATACGCGTCGAACTGATCCCACGCATAGCGCATCGGCGTGAAGCAGTAGCAGAGGTGGCGCGCCCGCCCCGTCGGCACGGCGGCCTTCGCTGCGCAGTGACTCGTACTGATCACCAGGTCGAACCGATCGAGGTCGAACTGCTCGATGGCGGCGGGGAAGAGCGGAAGGTAGTGCCGGTACCGGGTCCGCGCGAATGGCAGCCGCTGAATGAAGGAGGTGCGCGGGCGGAGTGCTTCGAGACGCGGCGACGTGGTACCTCGCGCATGCAGCAACGTGAACAGCTCCGCCTGCGGCACGAGATCCAGGATCGCTTCGAGGGCGAACTCGCCGCCGCGCATTCCCGTGAGCCAGTCGTGCACGACGGCGACGCGGCAGCCGTCGAGGGCGGCAGGCTCAACGGTGTTCTCGTCAGACGAGGCGGAAGGGGGCGGCAGGGTCACGTGTCGGCCTCGATCTCGGTGTAGATCCGGTGGACGCGGCGGACGGACTGCTCCCAGGAAAAGTGGCCTGCCCGTTCGAGGCCCTTCTTCTGTAGCGCGGCGCGCAGGCCGGCGTCTTCGAGCACGCGCGTAATGCCTTCCGCGATCGCTTCGGGGTCGTGCGGATCGACCAGAACCGCCGCGTCGCCCAGCACTTCCGGGAGCGACGAGACGTTCGAGGCGACCACCGGCGTGCCGCAGGCCAGCGCTTCCAGCGGCGAGAGCCCGAACCCCTCGTACAGCGACGGGAAGACGAAGACGTCTGCGAGGTGATACAGCACGGCCAGCGTTTCGAGGGTCTGGTAGCCGAGGAACCGGACGTGACGGTGCAGGTGGTGGCGGTGCACGGCACGCCGGAGCATGGTGTAGCGCGACACTTCGCTGCCGGTCAGCAGGAGTCCGACATCTTCGAAGCCGCGCTTGCGCACCGTGACGTAAGCGTCGATCAGCCGCTCGAGATTCTTGTGGGGTTTGACGTTCCCTGCGTACATGATGAAACGCTCGGGCAACTGGTAGCGCTCGCGCACCCGCACCATCGCCTCCTCGGTGCACGGTTGGTGGAAGCGTTCGTCGATCGCGTTGGGAATGACGGTCACCTTCGATTCGGGGATATCGAAGAAGTGCAGGATGTCTTCCTTCGAGGCCTGCGAGACGGTGAGTATCTTCCGCGCGCGGCGCGTCGCGGCCCAGCATTGGCTCCAGGCGTAGGCGTGCGCGAGGCGGTTCGGCAGGTACTGCGGAAACCGGAGGTGGATGCAGTCGTGGATCGTCACGATGGTGCGGCAGGGCGCGAGGGGCGGCAGCACGTAATGGGGCGCGTGGAACAGGGTGGCGCCGGTACGGCTGAGGCTCAGCGGCACGGCGACCTGCTCGCGCACGGAGTAGTTGGGCGCGCGGAGCAGGACGGTGCGGAAGTTCGCCCCGAGTTCGGCGACCTCGTCCGCGTCCTCGGGCCGCGTGAGCAGCACGTACTCGGTCCGTCGGTCGAGGCGCGCGAGCTGACGCACCAGATTGTTGACGTACGTGCCGATGCCGAAGTCGCGCAGCTTGCGTACATCGATGGCGATACGCACGGTCAAACTCTATCGCGCCCGCGGAAGCTCGCCCCGCAGGCGCAGATAGAGACGCAGCAGGGGAAGCCAGCGGGGATGATGTTTGGCGTAGAAGGCAAGGTGGCTCCGCCGGTAGGCGTTCCGCGTGGCGGCCGGGTCCGCGCTGCCGGAGCGGCCCCGCCGGTGGATTACCTCTGCCTCGGGCGTATAGAGAATCCGTCCCCCCGCCGCCCGCAGCGCGGCGCAGAAGTCGACATCTTCGGCGTAGAGGAAGTAGCGCTCGTCGAGCCAGCCGGCGACATCTCCCGCGGCGCGGCGGACCAGGAGACACGCGCCGCTTGCCCAGTCGGGATGATGCTCGCCTTCGGCCAGACGGGCGATACGCCGGCGTAACCACCCGGGGCCGCCGGCGAGGGCGCGCACGAGGAACTTCTGCCGCGCCTCGTTCCAGGGCGACATCATCCGGCCGAACGACAGCTCGAGCGCGCCGTCCGCCCCAACGAGGCGGGGACCGGCGGCGACCGCGCCGGTATCGTCATCGAGCCGGGCGATCAGACGGTCGAGGCTGCCCGGCGGGACGAGAGTGTCGCTGTTCAGCAGCAGTACCAGATCGCCTGACGTGGCGCGAATGCCGGCGTTGTTCGCGGCGGCGAAACCGGCGTTCCGCCCCATTTCGATCAGCTCCACGGCCGGCCACGCGTCGCGCACCGCGGCCGTACTCCCGTCGGTCGAGGCATTGTCGACGACGACGATCCGATGGTTCACGGTTGGCGGCGCGTCGTGGAGCGAGCGGAGGCAGTCGCACAGGTCGCCGCGCGTGTTGTAGCTGACGATGATGATCGCGAGTCGCGTCAACGCGCCCCCTCCGCGGCGGCGGTTTCCAGCACCGCCAGGGTGGCGGCGGCCGCCCGCCGCCACGTATAGCGGCCGAGCGTCGCGTCCCGGCGCGCCAGCAGGGCGGCGCGCGCGGACGGATCGCACAGCAGATCGATCATCGTTGCGGCGATCGCGTCCGGATCGCCGAGCGGCGCGTAGCGCACCGCATCGCCATACACCTCCCGCGCTACCGGAATGTCGCCGACGACGGCCGGCACGCCGGCCGCGAGCGCCTCCAGGGGCGTCAGGCCGAACCCCTCGTACCCGGAGAGCCAGGCGAAGAGCGTGGCGCGGCGGTAGAGTGCGGCGAGCTCGCGGTCATCGATGTAGTCGAGACAGGTCACCCGGTCCGCTACGCCGGCCGTTTCCACGATCCGTTCCAGGTCCTCGGGCGGATACGTCCGATCCGGCCCCGCGATCGTCAGGCGCGCGGCAGGAATCCGTTCCGCCACCCGGGCGAACGCGGCGATGAGCATCGGCAGGTTTCGCCGCGTGAAACGGGCGCCGGCATAGAGCACCAGCGGACCGCCGGTTGCGTCCGCCGCCTGCACGGGCCGCGTTCCGGCAGCGTCATCGGGAGGGACGGCGCCAGCCGTTTCGTCCGATGGGGCCGCGGGCGGATCGACGCCGTTCGGGATCACGTGAACGCGAGACGGATCGACGGTGTAGTGGCCGACAATCTCTCGCCGCGAGTACTCGGAGACCGTGACTATGGCGCGCGCGGTGCGAGCCGACTGGCGGGCGAGCCAGCGGCGGCGCAGTCCCTCGCGCGGCCCGAACCACTCCGGGTGGGTTTCGAACGAGATGTCGTGCAGCGTGACCGCTCTCGGGACGGCCAGGGCCAGCGGCACCGAGTAGGCGGGTCCGAAGAAGACGTCCAGGCGATCGGCGGCGGCCCGTCGGGCGAGTACCGCCTGTTCCCACCAGGCGCCGCCGCGGCCCGTCACCTGCACGGTGGTCATGCGGGCGCCCGCCGGATCGGGCTCGTCGGATTCGTGCGCCACCCGGGAGGGGGAGTTGGCGGGCGGCTGGTCCGGTGTGTAGACCAGCAGCTCATGGGTCCCGGCCGCCGGCATCCGTGACCATTCACGAAGAAGGCTCGACAGATAGCGCCCGACGCCGGTCGCCTGGCCAAGCAGCTCGCGACCGTCGATGCCGATCCTCATGCGGCGTTCCGGGCGGCAACCGCTTCCCGGTAGGTCTCGCGCAGGGCGCGCGCCGACGCTTGCCAGGTGAACTCGCGCACCCGCTCGTAGCCACGCGCGACGCAGCGTTCCGCGAGCGCGTCGTCCGTCACGATGCGTTCGAGCGTGCGCGCCAGCGCCTCGGTGTCGTCCGGGTCCACGATCAGACCGGCATCGCCCGCCACCTCGGGCAGTGCGCCGCGGTTGGACGCCACTACGGGGACTCCGCAGGCCATCGCCTCGAGCACCGGAAGGCCGAAGCCCTCGTCGAACGAGACCAGGGCCAGTGCGCGCGCGCCGGCGTAGAGCCGGTCGCGCGTCGGACCATCGACATAGCCGGTGAGGCGAATCCGTCCGGCGAGTGGCTGCGTATCGCAACGCGCGCGCCACTCGGGCGTCGGACCGTCGGGCATCGCCCCGGCGAGAACCAGCGGAGGGGCGTCCGGCAGGAGCCGCACGAGATGCGCGTAGGCGTCGATCAGGCCGGCGATGTTCTTGCGGGCCGCCAGCGTGCCAACGAAGAGCAGGTGGCCGTCCGCGGCTATCGACGCGCGCGGCGCGAGGTCAGGCGCGCCATGCCGGCAGATGGCGATCCGCTCAGGCGGCACGTCGAGCCGTCGGGCGACCTCCGCCGCGGTCCATGCCGACGGGACGACGATCCGGTCGGCACGGTGCGCATGCCGCCGCACGAGGGCCGGGTAGTCGCGGCGCGCCTCGCGCTCCGCCCGGTCCGGGTGATCGAGGAAGTCGAGGTCGTGGATGGTGACGACGCGCGCCGCGTGCCGTGACGGGATCAGTAGCGGTTCGGGCGAATGAACCACATCGAAGGCGCCGCCGGCGAGCATTTCGATGGGTGGCCACTCCATCCGGCGCCACGCGCGGTTCAGCGCCCGCACCGGAATGCGCCGGTCAATCCATCGGACTCCGTCCGGCAGGGGGGCGGCGCTGTCGGCGAGGCGGTCGCGCCACGAGGCGCTGAAGGCGGTCAGCTCGAGCCGTTCACCCGGTTCGTCGGACATCGCCAGGCGCGCAAGAGCGCCGATCGACTGGTGCACGAATTCGCCTACCCCTGTTCGTCGGCGGAGGGCCGGCCGATAGTCGATAAGGACGCGCACGCTGGGCGCGATGGTACCATTTGGTCGCCTGGTAGCCCGGCACGACGGGGCGTCCCGGCGTGTGGGGAGGATGAACGGTAGATGAAACTGGCGGTGGTTGGAAGCGGATATGTCGGTCTGGTGGTCGGGGCGTGTCTGGCCGAAAACGGTAACGACGTGGTTTGTGTCGACAACAACGAGACGAAGATCGACATGCTTGAGCGGGGAGACATCCCCATCTACGAGCCCGGGCTGGAGGAACTGGTCCGCCGCAACCGGGTGGAGGAGCGCCTCCGGTTCTCGACCATGCTGGCCGGGGCCGTCAGTGATGCGCAACTCGTCTTCATCGCGGTCGGAACCCCGCCGGGGGAGGATGGATCGGCCGACCTCACGCATGTGCTGGACGTGGCGCGCGACGTGGCCCGGGCGATCCGCGGCTATACCGTTGTCGTCACCAAGAGCACCGTGCCGGTGGGCACCGCCCGGCGCGTGCGCGAAGCGATGGCGGCGGAAACCGACGAGCCGTTCAGCGTCGTCAGTAATCCGGAGTTCCTGAAGCAGGGGGCGGCGATCGACGACTTCATGCGGCCCGACCGGGTGGTGGTCGGCGCCGAGGACGATCGGGCGGCGGCGCTGATGCGGCAGCTGTATGCGCCGTTCACGCGAACCGGCGCGCCGATCCAGGTGATGGACTGCGCGAGCGCCGAGTTGAGTAAGTACGCGGCGAACGCCATGCTCGCGACCCGCGTGTCGTTCATGAACGAGATCGCCAACGTCTGCGAGCTGGTCGGCGCCGATGTCGACCAGGTTCGGGGCGTCGTCGCCACCGACCGGCGGATCGGCAGCTCGTTCCTCTTTCCCGGAATCGGCTACGGAGGAAGCTGTTTTCCGAAGGACGTTCGCGCGCTGGTCAACTCGGCGAGCGACGCGGGCTACGACTGCCGCATCATCGAGGCGGTGGAAGCGGTCAACGGTAGCCAGAAGGTACGCCTCGTGGACAAGATCCGGGCGCATTTCGGGTCGTTGGCGGGAAAGACGGTCGCGGTCTGGGGTCTGGCGTTCAAGCCGCGCACCGACGACATGCGGGAGGCGCCGTCGATCCCCACCATCGAGGGTCTGCTCGATGCCGGCGCGCATGTGCAGGCCTACGACCCCGAGGCGGAGCGGACCGCGCGGGGGATCTTCGGCGACCGGATCGTCTACGCGCCGCACGGCTACGACGCGTTGGAGAGAGCCGATGCTCTTGCCATCGTGACGGAGTGGAACGAGTTCCGCGAGCCTGACTTCGGCCGGATGCGATCATTGATGCGCCAGCCGGTGATCTTCGACGGGCGCAATATCTACGGCGTGGAGCAGATGCGCGCCGAGGGCTTCACGTACTACTCGATCGGGAGGTGACCGGTTGCATCCGATGCTCCGGCTCGCCCGTTACGCACGTCCGTACCGCGTGCGGTTTGTCGCCGCGGTGGCGGCGATGGCCGTCTATGCCGCGGCGTCGGGCGCGCTGGTCCTGCTCCTCAAGCCGATCTACGACGATGTCCTGAGGGCCGAAGAAGTGCTGGGCGACCGGCTGCAGTTCTGGGTGATCGCGGCCGCGATCCTCGGCTTCACGCTGGTAAAGGGAATCGGCGCTTACTGCTCCGCCTACCTGATGACCGACGTCGGCCAGCGCGTCGTGCGCGACCTGCGCAACGGACTCTTCCGCCACATCCTCGATCAATCGGCCAGTTTCTTCTCGCGGCATACGACCGGCGGCCTGATGTCGCGGATGAGCAACGACATCATGCGGATCCAGCAGGTGCTCTCCGAGACGGCGGGCGACCTGCTGCGCGAGTCGATCACGGTGCTCGTGCTGGCCGGCGTGCTCGTCCGGATTGACGCGCGGCTGGCTCTCGTCTCCATCTGCTGCGCGCCGCTCGTCGTCTATCCGCTGTTGCGTCTCGGCCAGCGGGTGCGGCGCACCACGCGCCGCAGTCAGGAGGCGCTGGAGTACCTGTCGCACATCACCGCCGAGGCCTTCACCGGGCACCGCATCGTCAAGGCGTTCTCCGCCGAGGGATTCGAAGGGGGGCGCTTCATGCGCGCGTCCCAGGCCGCCTACCGGATCACGATGAAAGTTGCGAGCACGCTGGCGGCGCTGCCGGCCCTGATGGAACTGATCGGCGCGGTCGCCGTCGTGTTCGTCCTCTGGTACGGCTCGACCCGGATCCGCAGCGGGGAGATGACGACCGGCGACTTCATGACTTTCGTCGCTGCGCTGCTCTGGATGTACGGGCCAATCAGGAAACTCAGCCGCGTGAATGCGAACGTGCAGCAGGCCCATGCGGCGTCCGAACGCGTCTTCGAAGTGATGGACACCGACAGTGAGGTGCGCAATCGTCCGGACGCCCGGCCCCTGGCGCCGATCGGCTCCGGCATCGCGTTCCGCGACGTCAGTTTCGTCTACGACGACGCCGAGGGTGACGAGGTGCTGCGCGGGGTCTCCTTCGAGGTGCCGGCCGGCCGCATGGCGGCGATCGTCGGCCTGAGCGGGGCTGGCAAGACGACGCTGGTCAACCTCGTGCCACGCTTCTACGACGTTACGGACGGCGCGATTCTGATTGACGGCGTCGACATCCGGGACGTCACCCTGTCGTCCCTTCGCGAGAACATCGGGATCGTGACGCAGGACACGATCCTGTTCGACGACACCATCGCCAACAACATCGCCTATGCCGCGCCGGGGGCCGAACCGGCCGCCATCGAGGCGGCGGCGCGCGCGGCGCACGCGCACGAGTTCATCAAGGAGTTGCCCGGCGGCTACGAGACGACGATCGGCGAGCGGGGACAGCGCCTGTCGGGCGGGCAGCGGCAGCGGCTGGCCATCGCACGGGCGCTGCTCCGCAATGCGCCGATCCTCATCCTGGACGAGGCGACCTCGTCGCTCGACGCCGAATCGGAGCTCCTCGTGCAGGATGCGCTGATTCGCCTGCTGAAGGACCGCACGTCGTTCGTCATCGCACACCGGCTCTCGACCGTCCGCCGGGCGGACGCGATTATCGTCGTGGACGGCGGGCGTGTGGTGGAGAGCGGGCGGCACGAGGAGCTGCTCGCCAATCCGGAGAGCCACTACGCCAGGTTGTACGCCAAGCAGCTTTTCGACCGGCCCGCCGTCCGGACACGGGCGCCGGGCGGGACGGTGGTCGCGTGATCCGCTCGATGACCGGCTTCGCGTCGCTCACCCGCGAGGCGGACGGCCTGAGCGTGTGCGTAACCGCGCGGAGCGTCAACCACCGTTATCTCGACGTCCAGATCCGCCTGCCGCACGCCTTCCTCGCGCTGGAATCGCCGATCCGCGAACAGGTGCGCCGGCGCGTCGGCCGCGGACGGGTCGAAGTGACCGTTTCGACCAGACGAGCCGAACCGCCGCCGGTCGACGTGCGGGTGGACGAGCGGTTGATTGCCGCGCTGCTCTCGGCGGCGGCGCGCCCGGACGTGGCGGACGCGACGCCCGCGGGCTGGACGGCGGGCGAGTTGCTCAGGTTCCCTGGCGTTGTCACCGTCACGGACCTGGCGTCCGAGGAGGAATCCGACGCCGCGAACCGCGTCCTGCAGGATGCCGTCGAGGACGCGATCGCGGAGCTCGACACGATGCGGCAGGCGGAAGGGGAACACCTCGCCGCGGATCTCGATCGCCGCCTGGCCACCCTGGCCGGGTTGGTTGATCGGACGGCGGTCGCGGCGGCGGCGGGCGAGGCGGCGCTGCAGGCGAGGTTGACGGAGCGCGTCGCCGCCCTGGCGCCCGACGTGGCGGCCGATCCGGCCGCGGTGACGCAGGAGGTTGTCCGGTTCGCGGCGCGCTCCGACATAGCGGAGGAGCTTTCCCGGTTGCGCGCGCACATGGCGCACTGGACGTCGCTGGCCGGAGGCCCGGAGCCGTGTGGGCGCAAGCTGGACTTCCTGCTGCAGGAAATGAACCGCGAAGTGAACACGATTGGAGCGAAGGCGGATGGCGACGCCACACCGGCGCTGGTCGTCGATGCGAAGGCGGAGCTGGAGAAGTTGCGTGAGCAGGTCCAGAACGTGGAGTGAACGGTAGTGTCGCGCCGCGGGCAGTTGTTCATCGTCTCGGCCCCGTCCGGCACCGGGAAGACGACGCTGGTGGATCGGCTGGTGGAGCAGGTGCCGGACCTGGTGCGGTCGCGCTCCTACACCGCGCGCCCGATGCGCCCCGGCGAGGTCGACCGCGTTGACTATAATTTCATCGAGGCGTCGCATTTCCGGGAGATGATCGACGCTGGCGCGTTCCTCGAGTGGGCCGAAGTGTTCGGTCGCCTCTACGGCACGGGCGCGGCCGACACCGAACGGCACCGTGCCGCGGGACGCGACGTCGTGCTGGTGATCGACGTGCAGGGAGCCCGGCAGGTGCGATCGCAGGTCGACGCGATCGGCATCTTCATTCTGCCGCCGTCATTCAGCGAACTGGAACGACGTTTGCGCGCGCGGATGGATGGCGCGTCGCCAGAGGAACTGTCTCGACGCCTCGAGACGGCGTGCCGCGAGGTGGAGATGAGCGGCGACTACGACTACGTAGTGGTGAACGACGACATTGGGGACTGCGTAGAACGCCTCCGCCAGATCGTTGTGGCCGAACGGTCGTCCGCCGCGGCGATGGCCGGCACCGTCCGCGCAATCACCGAGACGTTCCGCCGGCCGCCCGGAAGCTCCGGGGGCGACTGACCATGGCGCTGGTCGCACTGGGAGTCAGCGGCGGCATCGGCGCCTACAAGGCGGTCGAAGTGGCGCGCGGTCTCCAGCAGCGGGGACACGACGTGGCGGCGGTGATGACCGCCAACGCGCAGCGGTTCGTCGGCGCCCTGACGTTCGAGGCGATCACGAAGCGCCGCGTCGCGACCGATCAGTTCGCGCCCGGCGTCAATGCCGACATCGATCACATTGCTCTGGCCACCGAGGCGGATCTGCTGCTGGTGGCGCCGGCGACGGCCAACGTCATCGGCAAGTTCGCCGGCGGAGTGGCCGATGACTTCCTTGCTTCCCTCTACCTCGCCACTACGGCGCCGGTGCTGCTGGCCCCCGCGATGAACACCCACATGCTGGCGCATGCTGCGGTGCAGGCGAACCTGCGGACGTTGGCGGAGCGGGGTGTGCGGTTCGTCGATCCGGGCGAGGGTTATCTCGCCTGCGGCTGGGTGGGCAAGGGGCGACTGGCCGAGCCGGAGCAGATCGTGGAGGCGGCCGACACGGTGCTGTGTGGTCGCGGCGAGTGGGCGGGACGCGCCCTGCTGGTGACGGCCGGGCCAACCTGCGAGGACATCGATCCGGTCCGTTTTCTCGGTAACCGGTCGACCGGGCGGATGGGTTACGCGGTCGCGGCCGAGGCGGCGGCACGCGGGGCGCGCACGCTGCTCGTATCCGGACCGACCGAACTGCCGCCGCCCGCCGGCGCGGAGTACTTCGCGGTCCGGAGCGCGGCTGAGATGCACGAGACGGTGATGCGCCTGACCGCGGGCGGGGAGGTCGATGCCGTGGTGATGGCGGCGGCGGTCGCCGACTATACGCCGGCCGCGGGCGCGCGCCGTGCGAAGCTCAAGAAGGGCGATGACGAGCTGGTGCTGGCGCTCCGGCGGACGGCGGACGTGCTCGCCGATCTGGGTGCGCGCCGTGGTGGCGGGGGCAAGCCGATTTTGGTCGGCTTCGCGGCCGAGACCGAGGGGACCGTAGACCATGCCCGCGAGAAACTGCGCACCAAGCGGGCCGATCTGATCGTAGCGAACGATGTCACGGCGCCGGGCGCCGGTTTCGGCACGGAGACGAACGCGGCCCATCTGGTGAGCGCCGACGGCGTCGAATCCGTTTCGCTCCGGTCGAAGCGCGAGCTCGCCCGGATCATCCTTGACCGGATCGATGCGCGCCTTGCGTCGCGGGCGCCCGCCGTTCCGTCGTAGTCCGACCGTGTCCGACCGCGAACAGCGCCCCCGGCGCGAACAGATCGCCGCCCACCTGGCGTACTACCGCGCCCTCGGCGTCACCGGCGTGAGTCGGGACCCGGTGTGGCGCGACCGTCCCGTCGAGATGGCGGCTCGTGCAAGCGAGACCGACGCGGCGTCCGAACCGCCCGTGGCCGAGCCGGTTACGGCTGGCGAGTCCCGCATGGCCCCGGCGACACCCGCGGTGAGTGAACTCGCGCCGATTGCCGCGCCGCAGGCGACGTCGTTCCTCGACGAGCCGGTGTTTGTGCCGGAGGGAGCCACGGCGGCGGAACGTCTTGTCGCCGTTCGCGGCGAGCTGGGTGACTGCACCCGCTGCAAGCTCCACGGCGGGCGGAAGCATCTGGTGTTCGGAGTTGGTAACCCCAACGCCGATCTCATGTTCGTCGGCGAGGCGCCGGGACGTGACGAGGACCTCCAGGGGGAACCGTTCGTCGGTCGTGCGGGCCAGCTCCTGACCCGAATCATCGAGGCGATCGGCCTGCAGCGCGAGGACGTTTACATCGCCAACGTCATCAAGTGCCGGCCGCCGGAGAACCGGAATCCGGAGCCGGACGAAATCGAGACCTGTCGGCCGTTTCTGTTCGCCCAGATCGACGTGATTGCGCCGCGCGTGATCGTCGCGCTTGGCTCGTTCGCGGTGAAGACGCTGCTCGGCGACGACTCCATTTCCATCTCCAGGGCGCGAGGCCGGCGGTACGCCTGCCGCGGCGCGCAACTGGTCCCGACGTTCCATCCCGCGTACCTTCTCCGGAGCCCGAACCGGAAGCGGGACGTCTGGGAGGACATGCAGCGGGTCCAGGCGATTCTCCGCGGCTGATGCCCCGCCTGGTGTCGGTCGCGGTGCCGGTGCCGTTGCTGCCACCGCTCACCTACCGCGTGCCGGAGGGCACGGCGCCGCCGCCCGCCGGGGGACGCGTCCGGGTACCCCTCGGTCGGCGCACCGTCATCGGCTGCGTGGTGCCGGACGCCGGCGACGGGGTCGAGGCTGCGTCCGCCGTCCCGCTGGACGATGAGGTGCGCGACGTGATCGAGTCCCTCGATGACGAGCCGTACCTTCCGCTCGACGTGGTCCGGCTCGCGCTCTGGGTCGCGGACTACTATGTCTGCGGCGCCGGCGATGCCATTGCCACCGCGCTGCCGCCACTCGCCGCGTCGTCGCCGGCCGGACGAGGGGCGGCGTCCGGTTTCCGTACCGAACGGATCGTCTGCATCACCCCCGCGGGTCTCACGGTGCTCGAGGCGCCGGCCGCCGTTGCGCGGACTCGGTGCGGGCGCCCGTCCGGTGCGGTCCTGCCCGTCGGTCCGCGGCTTGGCCCGCGCCAGCGCGACGGTCTCAATCGTCTTGCCGCGGCGGGGAAGGAGGGGTTGCCGGCCAGGGCCCTTGCTGCGGCGGGCGTGGACAGCACGGTCGTCGCGCGCCTCCGGCAGCGCGGCCTGGTCTCGGTCGACCGTCGCCGCATCGACCGTGACCCGTTCGCGCCGGGGGCGGGCGCCCTGCCCCCGGAGGCGGCGGATCCGCGGCGCCGCGCCGCGGTGCGCCGCCTGACCGACGGCCAGCGCGCGGCGCTCGACATCCTGAGGCCGCTCGCCGCGCGCAACGGGTTCGACGCGGCGCTCCTGCGTGGCGTCACCGGCAGCGGAAAGACCGAGGTGTACCTGCGGCTCGCGCGCGATGTGGTGGCCGCCGGCCGTGGCGTACTGGTGCTGGTGCCCGAGATCGCGCTCACGCCTGCCGTCGCGGCGGCGTTTCGCGACGCTTTCGGCCCGCGCGTCGCGATTCAGCACAGCGGCCTCTCCGACGGCGAGCGCCACGATCAGTGGCACCGGATCCGCGGCGGCGCGGTCGACGTCGTCGTCGGAACGCGTTCGGCCGTTTTCGCGCCGCTCGATCGACTCGGTCTCGTCGTCGTGGACGAGGAGCACGACGCGTCCTACAAGCAGGACGGCAACCCGCGCTACCACGCCCGCAGCGTCGCCATCGTCCGGGCCCAGGCGGCGCGCGCCCTGGTGGTGCTCGGATCCGCTACGCCGTCCCTGGAGAGTGCGCACCACGCGGCGCGGGGGAAGTACCACCTGGTCACGATGGACGAGCGGGTGCACCGCCGCCCACTTGCCGACGTGCGCATCGTCGACATGCGGAAGGAGGTGGCCGAAACCGGTCCCGATACCGTTCTGAGCGGCCCGCTCCGCGAGGCCCTCGGGGGGACGCTCGACCGGGGCGAACAGGCCCTGATCCTGCTGAACCGGCGCGGCTTCGCGACCGCGCTGCTCTGCCGGTCGTGCGGTCTGACGCTCGAATGCTCCAACTGCAGCGTGTCACTGACGCTGCATCGCGCCGCGAACCGCGTCCGGTGCCACTACTGCAACTACAGCGCTCGTCGTCCGAAAACCTGCGCCCACTGCGCCGGGCCGTACCTCGAGACGGTCGGCATCGGCACGGAACGGATCGAAGCGGAGGTGGCGGAGCAGTTCCCGTCCGCCCGGGTGGCGCGGCTGGATCGCGATACGACCCGCCGGCGCGGCGCGCTCGCGTCGCTGCTCGCGGATTTCCGTGACGGGTCGGTCCAGGTGCTGGTCGGCACGCAGATGATCGCCAAGGGTCACGACTTCCCCGAACGTGACGCTGGTGGGGGTCGTTTCGGCCGATGTCGGCCTCGGTCTGGCCGACTTCCGGGCCGCGGAACGGACCTTCCAGTTGCTCACCCAGGTGGCGGGACGCGCCGGGCGGGGCGGCCGTCCGGGAGTGGCGATCGTGCAGTCGTTCCATCCGGAGCACTACGCCGTCGTGCACGCCTGCCGCCAGGCGTACGGGCCGTTCTTCGCAGAGGAGATGCGCTACCGCGACCATCTCCGTTATCCGCCGGTCGTTTCGATGGTAAACGCCGTGGTGCGTGGACGTTCGCTCGCCGACGCGATGAAGGACGCCGGCGCCCTCGCCACGCTGATCCGGCGAGACGCGGGCGCCAGCATCCGTGTTCTCGGTCCGGCGGTGGCGCCGCTGGCCCGCCTCCGCGGCCAGCACCGCGCGCAGATCTTCCTGAAGAGCAACGCGCGATCCGCGATGCGCCAGGCGGTCCGCGCCGCCCTCGACGCCCGCCCGGATCTGCGTCGCCGCGTCACGATCGATGTCGACCCCGTGAATCTCCTGTAGAGCCCGTCTTGAAACCCCGCGCCGCTCGAAGGTAGCGGCGGTTCCGGCACGGGTTTCTAGCCGCCGAATTCGATCGGCGTCGGGGTGAAGCAGACGATGAAGATCGCCGCGGCGGCGAGCGCGACGCGCCGGCGCACCGGATCGAGTGGAACGTGTTCGTCGAGGGTGCGCGGATGCCGTGGCCCGGCGACGATCAGCATCAGGACCATCAGTACGGCCCAGACGATCCAGCTCGCGGAGACAAACGTCAGGGCGATGACGACGGCGACCGTGCCGAGGGTGATGGCGGTGGAGCGTGGCCCCAGGGCCGCGTAGGCGATGTGACCGCCGTCGAGCTGGCCGATGGGGAAAAGATTGAGCGCGGTCGCGAGGAGGCCGAACCAGGCGGCGAAACCCATCGGGTGGAGGTTGATGGAATACCCCTCCGGGATCGGTCCCCAGATCAGCCACGCCGCGCCCTGGAACAGCAGCGGCTCGCCCAGCGTCAGGATCCCGGCGCCGCTATCCGGCAGCGGTGTCACTCTAGACAGGGCAACGCCGAAAAAGAGCGCTGGCACCGCTACGACGAAGCCCGCGATCGGTCCCGCCGCGCCGACGTCGAACAGGATCGGCTTGGTCGGAATGCGGCCGTGGATACGGATGAAGGCGCCGATGGTGCCGGTCAGGAGGGGTGCCGGGAGGAAATACGGCAGTGATGCGTCGATCCGGTAATAGCGGCACGCCAGGTAGTGGCCCATCTCGTGCACGCCCAGGATCGCCAGGATGGTCAGGCTGTACCAGGCGCCGTCGAGGAACGAGACGGACGGCGCGTCGCGCGTGAAGTCGGACAGGAAGCCGGCATAGTGACCGCTGCCGACGTACATGGTGCTGGTAACCGTGGCAAGGAACAGCGCCGCATGGATGAACCGGGGGCGGCGGCGCACCGGGGGCTGCGGCGGTGGCGGATCCGGAAACGGGACGGCGATCGGCTCGGTCAGGTGCCTATGTCCTGGAGGTCCTTGCCCGGCTTGAATCGGATGGTGCGCCCGGGCGGGATCTGAACCTCCTGCCCGGTGCGCGGGTTGCGGCCGATGCCCCGCTTCCGGGGACGCACCGAGAAGACTCCGAACCCGCGCAACTCGATCCGCTCGCCGCGTTGCAGCGAGTGGCTGAGCGCGTCGAGCATGGTCTCGATCGCCTTCTCGGACTGCTGCTTGGTGATGGTCGCGGCCTGCGACACGCGGTTGACGAGGTCAGCCTTGATCATGGCATACGGTCAGATCAGAATTGACAACCATCATACAAGAGCACCGTCCACGTGTCGTTCTCGCTGGCCGCCCCAACGTCGGCAAGTCGACCCTCTTCAACCGCCTCACCGGCGAGCGCCGCGCGATCGTCACGCCCATTGCGGGGACGACGCGCGACGTCATGCGCCAACCCGTCGAGTGGCTGGGCGCGACGGTCGATCTGGTCGATACCGGCGGACTGTTCGGCGCGAGTGAAGACCCGTTGCACGATGCGGTGGCCGCACGGGGCCTTGGCGCGTTCGACACCGCCGCGGTGATCGTCATCCTGGTCGATGGGCGCGACGGACTGGTGCCGGCCGACTCGGACGTCGTGGCGCGCGCGCGCCGCGCCGGCGTACCGCTTGTTCTCGCCGTCAACAAGGTGGACGATCAGCGTGACGCCGGGGTGGTGGCCGCATTCGCTCCGCTGTCGGTCGAGCCGGCGCTTGCCATCGCAGCCGAGCACGGTCTCGGTGTCGGCGACCTGCTCGATGCGATCGTGGAGCGCCTGCCGCCGTCCGCCCGACCCGCGCGGCGCGAGCACTCCGCCGACCGTGACCTGGCGGAGGCGCCCGATGACACGGATCCGTCCGGCAGGCGCGATCCGTCCGAGATTGGCCTGGCGATTGTCGGGCGGCCGAACGTAGGAAAGTCGTCGCTCGTCAACCGGCTGCTGCGGGAGGACCGGATGCTGGTGAGCGAGCTGGCCGGCACGACGCGGGATGCCGTCGATACCGTGCTCGCATGGCGCGGCCGGCGCATCCGCCTGGTCGACACGGCCGGTATCCGCCGCCCGGGTCGGGTCGCTCGGTCCGGACGCCTCGAAGCGGTCAGCGTCCTGCAGGCGCGTCAGGCTCTCTCGCGCGCCGATGTCGCGGCGTTGCTGATCGACGCGTCGGCGCCGGTGACGAAACGCGACGCCGCCATCGCCGGCGCGGCGGAAGAGGCAGGCTGCGGCGTCGTCCTGGTCGCCAACAAGTGGGATCTGGTGAAGGAGAAGGGGCCAGGCTATTACCGTACCTACGACGCGGACCTGCGCGATGCGCTCCGATTCGCGCGCTTCGCGCCGATCCTGCATGTGTCGGCGCTAACCGGCGAACGGACGGCGCGCGTCCTCGAGCGTGCGGCCGATGTGGCCGCCGCCCGTGCGACGCATGTCGGCACGGCGGAGCTGAACCGGGTGGTGCAGCGCATCACGGCGCGCCACCGCCCGTCGAGCCCGGGCAAGCGGGAGGTGAAGATCCTGTATGCGGCGCAGGTGTCGGCGCGGCCCCCGACGTTCGTCTTCTTCACGAACGTCGCCACGCGCTTTCACTTCTCCTACGAGCGTTACCTGCGCAACCACCTCCGCGACGCGTTCGGTTTCGAGGGTTCACCCATCCGCGTCCGGGCGCGCGCCCGGCGCCAGCGAACCGCCCGGCGTCGCGGATGACCCGGCTGGTGCGGCCGGGCATGTAGAATTGGCGGGATGGCGGCAACCGCGGAGATTCCAGACCGCCCCTTCTTCAAGGCATCGGAAGTGTGTGCCCTCGCGCAAGTGCAGCCCTTCGTCCTCCAATCGTGGGAACGGGAGTTTCCGACGCTGGGGGAGTCAACGCCGAAGGGCGGCCGGGTCTACCGGAAGGGCGATATAGAACTCGTGCTTGCCATCAAGCGGCTGCTTCTCGAAGAGGGGTTGACGCTTGGCGCGGCGCGGCGCAAGCTTGGCGGAGACGAGGAGCCGGAGGCGTCCGTCGCCGCCGTGCCGCTGGAAGATCTGCTGGGGCAGCGGGCCCGCGAGCGGATCGCGGCAGTGAAGGCGGATCTGCGGGCGATCCTGGCGTCGCTTTCGGCCGATGCGGGAGAGGGACGGAACGGCCCCGGGGGAGCGACGGCATCGCCGCCCGCGACCCGTCCCGCGCCGGCGCGAACCGGGAAAGGCGAGACGTCGCGAAGGCGCCGTCGCAAGTCGCCGTAGTGAGTTGTTCGGGATGTGGCGCAGCCTGGTAGCGCACCTGACTGGGGGTCAGGGGGTCGCTGGTTCGAATCCAGTCATCCCGACCATGATCGTGTCGTTCGGCATCGTTGAGTGAGCGTCTTCCGGGAGGAAAGGATGAGAGTCGCACTCCGAAGCGCCGGCCTGACCGTGGTACTCGCGCTGTTGGCGTTCAGCGGGCTGCTGGCCCCGAATGTCGGCGCGCAGCAGGGCGCAGAATCCGAGAGGGTAGTCGACTTCGAGCGCGAGGTCCGTCCCGTACTCTCCCAACACTGCTTTGCCTGCCACGGGCCGGATGAGGGTACCCGGCAACGGGGACTGCGCCTCGACACGCGTGAGGGCTGGTTCGAAGACCGAGGCCGCCTGGGAGGGCCCGTCATTGTGGAGGGCGATGCTGAGGCCAGCGGCCTGTACCAGCGCCTTACTCATCGGAACGCGCGTCTCCGGATGCCCCAGGGCGCCGATCCGCTTACCGCCGATCAGGTGGAGACGATCCGCCTCTGGATAGAGCAGGGGGCGGAATGGCGGCCGCACTGGGCGTTCATCCCGCCGGAGCGGCCGGAGCTTCCCCCGGTGACGGATGCGGACTGGGCGCGCAATCCGATCGACCGGTTCGTCCTCGCCCGCCTCGAATCCGAGGGACTGACGCCCTCACCCGAGGCGGATCGCGCCACGCTGCTCCGGCGCGCGACCCTTGACTTGACCGGACTCCCGCCCAGTCCGGGTGAACTCGCCGCCTTCCTGAACGACGATTCGCCCGACGCATACGAGCAGGCGGTCGATCGACTCCTCGCCTCGCCGCGCTACGGCGAGCGGATGGCCAGCGAGTGGCTCGACGCGGCGCGCTACGCCGACACGAACGGGTACCAGACCGACGGCGAGCGGTCGATGTGGCGCTGGCGCGACTGGGTGATCGACGCCTACAACGCGAACATGCCGTTCGATCAGTTCACCATCGAGCAGGTCGCAGGGGACATGTTGCCGAACGCGACGCGCGATCAGCAGATCGCCACCGCGTTCAACCGGAACCACAGCCTGAACAGCGAAGGGGGAATCGTTCCGGAAGAGTTCCTCATGGCCTATGCCGTCGATCGCGTGGAGACCACCTCCACGATCTGGCTCGGCCTGACCCTGGGCTGCGCCCGCTGTCACGATCACAAGTTCGACCCGGTTTCGCAGAGCGAGTTCTACGAGGTGATCGCCCACTTCAACAACATCCCCGAGCGCGGAAAGGGCTTCAAGTACGTCAACTCGCCGCCGCTGATCACGGCGCCGACGGCGGAGGACGAAGAAGCGCTGGCCGCGCTGGATGAGAAGCTGGCCGAGGCGCGCGAAACGCTGGCGGCGCTCGACATCGAGGCGCGCGAGGCGCAGGCGGAGTGGGAGATGTCGCTGGCCGGTGCGGGTCCGCTCGACTGGGTGCTCCGGGACGACCTTCTGGCCCACCATCCGTTCGATGGCGACATCGCCGCCGCGAGGAGCCCCGAAGGCGTGTCCGCCGTGCTCGAGGAGGGAGCGCCCCGGTTTGTCGACGGCCCGCGCGGATCGGCGTTCGCCTTCGATGGCGAGCGTTTCGTCGACGCCGGCCCGCATCCGGATGTCGGCTACGACGACCCGTTCACCCTCGCTGCCTGGATCCGCCCGGACGCCGCCGACGGCGTGATCGTCTCGCGCGCCGCGGCCGGCGATCAGGGCGAAGTGGGCTGGGGCCTCTATCTCGAGGCGGGGAAGCTGCGCCTGAACATGTCGACGCGCGTCCTCGACGACGGGGTCGCGGCCGAGACGGTCGTTCCGGTCCGCCTGGGCGAATGGCAGCACGTCGTCGCCAGCCACGATGGTTCGAAGACTCCCGAAGGGATGGCCATCTACGTCAACGGGGTGCGGCAGGAGCTGGAAGGACTGCTCGACCTGGTGGGGAACCGGATGCCCCAGCGTTATCCGCTCCGGATTGGTGCGAGCGGATCGGACAAGCCGCGGTTCGAAGGCGCGATCGACGACGTGCGGGTTTACGGCGCGGTGCTGACGCCGGAGCAGGTGGCGGTGGTGGCGACGCGCGAGACGCTGAGCGAGATAGCCGCGATCCCGCCGGTGGACCGGACCGCGAGCCAGGTCGAGAAGCTGCGGCTCGCGTTCTTCGATCAGTACGCCCCGGCGGACGTGCGCGAGGCCTACACCGGCGTTGCCGCCCTCGAGCGGGAGCACGCCGCGCTCTGGGCCAGCTTTCCGACCGTCATGGTGATGGAGGAAATGGCGGAACGGCGCCCCACCTTCCGGCTGGAGCGGGGGGCGTATGACAACCCGGCCGAAGAGGTGTTCCCGGGTGTCCCGGCGGTGCTGCCGCCTCTGCCGTCCGGTGAGGAGGCAAACCGGCTGACGTTCGCCCGCTGGCTGGTCGCTCCGGATCATCCGCTCACCTCGCGCGTCACCATGAACCGCTTCTGGCAGCAGTACTTCGGGACCGGTCTGGTGAAGACCGCCGAGAACTTCGGCACGCAGGGGGAGTACCCGAGCCATCCGGAGCTGCTCGACTGGCTCGCCACCTCCTTCATCGGCTCCGGCTGGGACGTCAAGGCGATGCAGCGGCTGATCGTCACGAGCGCCGCCTACCGGCAGGCATCGCATGTCACGCCCGAGGCATGGGAATCGGATCCGGAGAACCGCCTGCTGGCGCGAGGGCCCCGGCTGCGTCTGCCGGCGCAGATGATCCGCGATCAGGCGCTCGCGGTCTCCGGCCTGCTGGCGGAACGGATCGGCGGGGCGTCGGTCAAGCCGTACCAGCCGGAAGGGCTCTGGGACGAGGTGGTCGAAGGCGGCTACGGTTCCTACGAGCCGTCCGAGGGGGACGACCTCTACCGGCGCAGTCTCTACACCTTCTGGAAGCGGACGCTCGGTCCGCCCGCGATGATGACGTTCGATTCGTCGACGCGCGAGACCTGCATCGTCCGGACCGGCCGGACCAACACGCCGCTGCAGGCGCTCAACCTGATGAACGACGTGACCTACGTCGAGGCGGCGCGCCGCATGGCCGAACGGATGATGACCGAGGGAGGCGAGACGCCCGAAGCGCGGATTGCCTGGGCGCACTATCTCGTGACCGCACACCGGCCGCGCCCGGAGGCCGAGGCGATCCTGGTGAACGGCTTCCGCCGGCATCTCGACCGCTACCAGGGGGATCGCGAAGCGGCGCTTGCGCTCGTGAGACAGGGTGATTCGGCTCGCGACGAGACGCTCGACGTGGCCGAGCTCGCGTCCTACACGATGGTGGCGAACCTGCTCCTGAACTTCGACGGCACGATCACGAAGGAATAGCCCACGATGGACGAAGCACTGGAACGGTGGCTGTCTCGGCGGCGGTTTCTTGAACTGGCGAGCACGGGGATCGGCTCGGCCGCGCTCGCGACGCTCTTCGGTCAGGACCTGCTGGCGCAGGCGCCCGGTGCGCCGCCGGCCGGCGGCGCGGCGACCGGGGCACTGAACGGACTGCCGCACTACGCGCCGAAGGCGAAGCGGGTGATCTACCTGTTCATGTCGGGGGCGCCGTCGCAGCACGAGCTGTTCGACTACAAGCCGACGCTGGCGCAGATGGTGGGAGAGGATCTCCCGCCGTCGGTGCGCGGCAACCAGCGAGTCACGACGATGACCGCCGGCCAGACCAGCTTTCCACTGGTCCCGTCAAAGTACCCGTTCGCCCAGCACGGGCAGTCGGGCACCTGGGTCAGCTCGCTCATGCCGCACACGGCCCGGATCGTCGACGATCTCTGCTTCGTCCACTCACTGCACACCGAAGCAATCAACCACGACCCGGGGATCACCTTCTTCCAGACCGGCGCGCAGCTCGCCGGCCGGCCGAGCATCGGCGCCTGGCTCTCGTATGGGCTCGGAACGATGAATGCGGATCTTCCGACATTCGTCGCGATGGTTTCGAAGGGGTCGGCACAGACCGGCCAGCCCCTCTATGACCGTCTCTGGGGAAGCGGATTCCTGCCGACCCGCTATCAAGGGGTGAAGTTCCTCTCGACCGGCGATCCGGTCCTCTACCTGTCGAACCCGCCCGGCGTCGACGACGCGACCCGCCGGCGCTTTCTGGACGACCTGGGCGAGTTGAACACTCTGAAGGAGGCGGAGTTCGGGGACCCGGAAACCGCGACGCGGATCGCGCAGTACGAGATGGCGTACCGGATGCAGAGCTCGGTTCCCGAACTGACCGATCTGTCGGACGAGCCGGAGAGCACGTTCGAGCTGTACGGGGAAGACTCACGCAAGCCGGGCACCTTCGCACGCAACTGCCTCCTGGCCCGCCGGCTGGCGGAACGCGACGTGCGGTTCGTGCAGTGCTTCCACCGCGGGTGGGATCAGCACACGCGGCTGCCGCAGGGCATCGAGCGGCAGGCCGGAGATGTCGACCAGGCGCAGGCGGCGCTCGTCACCGACCTGAAGAACCGCGGCATGCTCGACGACACCCTTGTGGTGTGGGGAGGGGAGTTTGGCCGGAGCGCGTACTGCCAGGGGGTCTTCACGGAGGAGACCTATGGTCGCGACCATCATCCGCGCTGCTTCACGATGTGGCTGGCGGGCGGTGGCGTGCGGCCGGGCGTCAGCTACGGCGAGACCGATGACTTCTCGTACAACATCGTCAGGGATCCGGTTCACATCCACGACCTGCATGCGACGATGCTGCATCTGCTCGGCATCGATCACACCAGGCTGACGTACGAGTACCAGGGGCGCGACTTCCGTCTGACCGACGTGCATGGCACCGTGGTCGACGGCATCCTGGCGTAAACCAGTGGATGAGAGCCTGCGCCGAAGAAGTTCCGCGTGGGCGGGACTTCCAACGCGCCCGGCGGGGCGCGCCGCGCCCTGATGGACTTCCGACCGACCGAGGCGGAGCAGCTCACCCGCCAGTCGATCCGGGAGTTTGCCGAGCGCGAGATAGCACCGCACGTCACCGAGTGGGACGAGGCGGAGGCCTTCGGTCCGGAGCTGCAGCCGAAGCTGGCCGGGCTCGGCGTCTTCGGCATCCAGTTTCCCGAGCGTTACGGGGGCGCCGAGCTCTCCGCCGTCGAGTACTGCATCATCATCGAGGAGCTGGCCCGCGTCGACCCCGCGGTCGCGCTGATGGTGGCCGCCCACAACGGTCTCGCGGCCTCCCACATCGCCAGGTTCGGATCCCGTGCGCAGCGCGAGCGCTGGCTCGGTCCGCTGGCGCGCGGCGAGATGCTCGGCGCCTGGGCCCTGACCGAACCGGACGCCGGGAGTGACGCCGCGGCGCTCCGGGCGCGCGCCGTCCGCGACGGGGACGGGTGGGTGCTGAACGGCACGAAATCGTTCACGACGCACGCGGGCATCGCCGGATTGACGGTGGTCATGGCGGTGACCGATCCAGCCAAGGGACAAAGGGGGATCTCCGCATTCGTCGTCGAAGCGGAGACGCCGGGGCTTTCGTCGGGGCGGAAGGAGAAGAAGCTCGGCATGCGGGCGAGCCCAACGGCCGAGACCCGGCTGGACGATTGCCGCGTTCCCGCGGGGTCGCTCCTCGGGCGTGAGGGATACGGCTTCGTCAATGCGATGCAGGTGCTCGACGCGGGACGGATCGGGATCGCCGCGCTGGCGGTGGGCCTGGCCCAGGGAGCATTTGAAGCCGCTCGGCGCCATGCGAAGCAGCGCCGCCAGTTCGGAAGGCCGCTCACCGCGTTCCAGGCGATTCAGTGGAAGCTGGCCGATCTCGCCACCGCGATTGACGCTTCCCGCCTGCTTACCTACCGCGCGGCATACGAACAGGATCAGGGACGTGCGACAACCCGCGAGTCGTCGATCGCGAAGCTGCATTCCAGCGAGACGGCAGTACGCGCGGCGGAGGAGTGCGTCCAGATCCACGGCGGCTACGGCTTTGTCCGCGACTACCCGGCAGAGAAGTTCTTCCGCGACGTGAAACTGCTCACGATCGGCGAGGGGACGAGTGAGATTCAACGGCTGGTAATCGCGCGCCACTATCTCTCGTGACGAACGCTGCCGGATCTCCTTTGCCTCCCGCCGCCTCGCGCACCGGCCCGGCCGGACCGGCGGAGCTGGCCGCGGCGGTCGCCGCGGGCGATCGCCGCGCGGTGGCGCGCGCCATCTCCGTTGTCGAACGGGAGTCGCCCGAGTCGGCGGCGCTGGTCGGCGCGCTGTTCCCCCGGACCGGACACGCGCTGGTGGTGGGGCTGACCGGCGCGCCGGGCGTGGGCAAGAGCACCCTGGCGGATCGGTTGACGGCGGTCTGGCGGGCCGGAAGCCGGACCGTCGGCGTGCTTGCCGTCGACCCGACGAGCCCGTTCAGCGGTGGCGCGATCCTGGGCGACCGGATCCGGATGCAGGACCATGTCGGCGACGACGGCGTCTTCGTTCGCAGCATGGCGACGCGGGGCCAGTTGGGTGGCCTGGCGCGCGCCACGTACGATGCGCTGGTGGTGCTCGATGCCGCCGGCTGCGACGTCGTCCTGATCGAGACGGTCGGCGTCGGACAGGCGGAGGTCGACATCTCGCGGACGGCCGACGTTTCCCTGGTGATGGCCGTTCCGGGCGGCGGTGACGACGTGCAGGCGATCAAGGCAGGCATCATGGAGATAGCCGACGTCTTCGTCGTCAACAAGGCGGACCGCGAGGGCGCCGACCGCGTCGTCGCCGATATCCAGGGCATGCTGGCGCTGCGCGACGCACGGCCGAACCTGCCCCGGCCGGAGGTGGTCCGGACCTCGGCCGCCACCGGTGAGGGGGTGGAGGAGCTGGCGGCGGCGATCGAGCGCTTCGTCTCCGGCGGGGGCCGCGGGGGGGAGCGCGCGCGCAGCCGGGCCCGCGCCCGGCTGGAAGCCATTGTCGCGGAGCGGGTTGCCGGGGCCATCGCGGCAAGCGGCGGGATCGACGCGATGGTGGATGCCGTCGCCGGCCGGGCGATCGATCCCTACGCCGCGGCCGAACGGCTGGTGCGCCAAGTGGCTAAGGAGTGGCAGTGAAGCAACCGGAGAGGGAGAGACAGAACGGATGACTGTGGAACTGGATCACATCGGCATTGCCGTCGGCGACATCGATGCGGCGCTGGCGTTCTATCGCGCCGCGCTGGGGCTCGACGTGGACGGGACTGAAGAGGTGCCGTCGCAGGGAGTCCGCGCGCACTTCCTGCGGGTCGGCCCGGTGTCGCTCGAGTTGCTCGAAGCAACGACGGACGACTCGCCAATCGGGCGCTTCGTGGGCCGTCGCGGCCCGGGGCTCCATCACATCACGCTCCGCGTCGACGACATTGCGGCCGCCCTCGAACGGTTGCGCGCGCAGGGGGTTCGCCTTATCGACGAGGCGCCGCGCGACGGGGCGGAAGGCGCGCTGGTCGCTTTCGTTCATCCCTCCAGCGCTCACGGCGTCCTGATCGAACTGAAGCAGGAGCGGCCGGCGGCGGGAGGGGTGTCATGAGCGTGGGTGATCCGATCCGGATCGGCGTCATCGGGGGAAGCGGGCTCTACGACATGGCCGATCTTGCTGACCGCGAGGTGCGGGTGATTGAAACGCCGTTCGGCGATCCGTCCGCGCCGTTCGTCATCGGAACGCTCGCCGGCCGGCGTATCGCCTTCCTTGCCCGCCACGGGGCCGGCCATCGCCTGATGCCGTCGGAACTCAACTTCCGCGCGAACGTCTACGCACTGAAGACGCTCGGCGTCGAGTGGATCGTGTCGGCCAGCGCCGTCGGGAGCCTGCAGGAGCGATATGCGCCGAAGGACGTCGTCGTGCCGGATCAGTTCCTCGACCGGACGCGGGGACGCATCGGCACTTTCTTCGGTAACGGCATCGTCGCGCATGTCTCACTGGCGCACCCGGTGTGCGCGGCCCTCAGCACCCTTGTGGCTGACGCGGCGGAGGCGGCGGGTGCCACCGTGCATCGGGCCGGGACGTATGTATGCATGGAAGGCCCGCAGTTTTCGACGCTGGCCGAATCGCAGCTCTACCGGTCGTGGAACATGGACATCATCGGGATGACCAACCTGCAGGAGGCAAAGCTCGCGCGAGAGGCGGAGATCTGTTTTGCGACGCTCGCCCTGGTGACCGACTACGACTGCTGGCATCCCGAACACGATCAGGTCACGGTCGAGATGATCATCGAGATCCTGCAGGCGAACGCCGCCATGGCCCAACGCGCGATCGAAAACCTGGCGGCGCGCCTGCCGATCGACAGGACGGACAGGACGTGTCCCTGCGCGAACGCCCTTCGCAACGCCATCATCACCCGCCCTGACGCGATCCCGGCGGGAACACGAGGCGCGCTGGCGCCGATCATCGGGAAGTACGTCTGATGGGGAAGCCGATCCTGACCGTCGGTTCCGTCGCGTTCGACTCGGTGGTCACCCCGTTCGGCGAGGCATCGCGCATCGTGGGGGGCGCGGCCACCTATTTCAGTGTCGCCGCGTCCTACTTCGCGGACGTCCGTCTCGTCGGGGTGGTAGGGGAGGACTTCGGCGACCAGCAGATGCAGGTATTCGAGGGGCGACCGATCGACCTCGCGGGGCTGCAGCGCGTGCCGGGGGAGACGTTCCGCTGGAAAGGGGAGTACGGGCTCGACCTGAACAGCCGGGAGACCATCTACACGCACCTGAACGTCTTCAGCGAGTTCCGGCCGCACATTCCGGCAGCGTACCGGTCGAGCCCGATCGTCTTTCTCGCGAACATTCATCCGGCGCTGCAGCTCGAGGTGCTCGATCAGATCGACGCGCCGGAGTTCGTCGCGATGGACACGATGAACTACTGGATCGACGGGACGCCACAGGAGCTTCGGGCGGTGCTGCGGCGCGTGCACGCCGCCGTGATCAACGACGAAGAGGCGCGTCAATTGAGCGGTGAGGCGAACCTTGTGAAGGCGGCCCGCGCAATCCGCGCGATGGGACCCGATCGCATCGTCATCAAGCGGGGCGAGCATGGCGTGCTGATGACACGCGACGATGGATTCTTCGCCACCCCCGGGCTGCCGCTCGAGGAGGTGTACGATCCCACCGGCGCGGGCGACACCTTCGCAGGGGGATTCGTCGGCCACCTTGCCGCGGCGCGCGAGTGGTCGGACGCCGCGGTCACGCGCGCGGTGATCTGCGGCAGCGCCATGGCGTCTCTCACGGTCGAGGATTTCGGTCTGCGGCGCCTGCTCGCGCTGGGCGGCGACGACATCCGTTTCCGCCTCGACGCATTCAAGCGCCTGACCCATTTCGATGCGCTCTGAGGCCGCCCGCGGGCTGCTCCTCGTGCTCGTAATATCCGGCGTCATCGCCTGGGCCACCGCCCTCGCCGCCGCGCCGTACGTTCTCGCGCACCCGGAACCGACCACCGGCGCGGCGTTTGCCGCCACGGGCACGTACCTCGCCGCGAGCCTGGTCTGCCACCAGTTGCCGGCGCGGTCGTTCCATCCGTGGGGGCGCAAGCTGCCGGTCTGCGCCCGCTGCGCCGGCTTGTACGGCGGCGCTCTCGGAGGTTTGCTGTTTCTTCCCTGGCCGGCCGGCGCGCGGCGGACGCGTGTGGTCATAGCGGCGACGGCGATCCCGACCGCCGTTACTTTCCTGCTGGAAGCGGTCGGCCCATGGGATCCGGGCAACGCAATTCGCTTCGCCGCGGCCCTCCCCCTGGGCGCTTCGGTAGCCTGGTTCGTCGCCAACGCCGCCCGCAGGGTGGTTTAATCTTCCGCCATGGCGCGCGGTTCAGGCCTCACCGACAGACCGGCGGCGGCACTGGTGTGCGCGGTTGCCTGGGCCATGCCGGGGGCGGGTCATCTGTGGCTCGGGCGGACGGTGAAGGGGCTGGTGTTCCTGGTGGCGCTGCCGCTGATGTTCGCGATTGGATTGGGGCTGGAGGGAGAGCTGTACCCCGTCGACCCCTCCCGGCCCCTCGTGGCGTTGCAGGGGCTGGCCGATCTGGGGATCGGCGCACCATACCTGGTGGCGCTTGCGGCGGGACTCGGGGACGGGCGCGTCGCCGCCGCCACCTACGAGTACGGAAACACGTTTCTCGTCGTTGCGGGCCTTCTGAACGTTCTGGTGGTGCTCGATGCCTTCGACATCGCCCGGGGGAGGAAGTAGCCCGGTGGCGAGCCACTTCCTGCTGCTGGTCGTCTTCGCGGCCTTCGTTTCTCTCGTCTTCGCGATGCTGATGCGGGACGAACCGCGCGAGCAGGCGCGCTACGGTGGCCTGCTCTTCGTGACGTTCGTTCTCGCGGCCATGGTCTTCAGCTGGCTGATGTACCCCTTTCCGCTGTGAGCGCCTCTCTCCGCCGGCGCATCGGACGCACCCTGTGGAGCTGGGGACCGGCGCTTGTGCTGACGGGGGCGATTTTCGCCGTCTCGCACATGCCGGCACCGCCCTTCGCGGCCAGCGTCCCCGACTATTGGGCGCACATCGGTGTCTACGCACTGTTGAGCGTGGCGATCCTGCATGGCCTGCAGCGGGGAGTCTGGCGCCATGTCAGCCTGACCCGCGTCGTCGTGGCGGTGCTGCTGTCGGCCGTTTATGGCCTGACGGACGAGTACCACCAGTCGTTCGTGCCGGGGCGGATGCCATCGGCGGGCGACATTGCCGCGGACGTTGCCGGGGGGGTGGCGGGCGCAGGCGGTGCGTGGGTCTGGAGTATAGTGTTGGCCGGCTGGCGCGGCCGCCGCGCAACCTCCCATGAATCCTGAGAATTCGAGCGGCGTGGACAATCTGACCGTGGAGCGTGACGGTGCGATCGCCACCGTCACCGTAACGCGGCCGAAGGTGCTGAACGCGCTGAACTTCGCGACGGTCGGGGCGTTGCATGCCGCGATGGACGAGTTGGCGCGGGACGACGCGATCCGCGTGATCGTCCTGACCGGTTCGGGCGATCGGGCGTTCGTCGCCGGGGCGGACATCAGGGAGCTGGCGCCGCTGACACCGGTCGCCGCCGAGGCGCTCGCGCGGCGCGGGCATGCGCTCTGCCACCTGATCGAGCAGATGGGCAAGCCGGTGATCGCGGCGGTCAACGGCTTCGCGCTCGGCGGCGGCTGCGAGCTGGCAATGGCCTGCACCATCCGGATTGCCGCCGACAGCGCCAGACTGGGCCAGCCGGAGATCAAGCTGGGGCTGATACCGGGTTACGGCGGCACCCAGCGGCTGCCTCGCCTCGTCGGCCGGGGCCGGGCGCTGGAGCTGATGCTGACCGGCGATCCGATCGACGCTGCCGAGGCGTACCGGATTGGCCTGGTAAACCGTGTCGTGCCGCTGGCGGATCTCGCGCGCGAGGCGCGCGCGCTCGCGGCGACGATCGCGGAGCGGGCGCCGATCGCCGCCGGCTACATTCTCGACGCGGTGGAGCAGGGCGGCGGCATGACGCTGGTCGACGGCTGCGCCCACGAGGCATCGCTCTTTGGCCTTTCCGCGGCGACGGACGACTGGCGAGAGGGGACTGGCGCGTTCCTGGAGAAGCGGCCCGCAAAGTTCAAGGGGTCATGAAGGACACGCCGGTCATCGAAGGAGCGGCCGACGCCGCCGGATTGCGCATCGCGCTGGTCGTTTCCGCCTATCACGCCGCGATTACCGGTGCACTACGGGACGGCGCGATTGCCGCACTGGACGAGGCGGGAGCCGACACGGCCGCTTCCGTGACGGTGATCGACGCGCCCGGCGCGTTCGAGATTCCGTTCGCCGCGCGTTGCGCGGCAGCGAGCGGCCGCTTTGATGCGGTGGTATGCCTCGGTTGCATCGTGAGGGGCGAGACACCACATTTCGACATCCTGGCGTCAGCGGTCTCGCATGCGATCGCCACCGCGTCGCAGGCGACCAATGTCCCGATCACGTTCGGCGTTCTCACCACCAACACGATGGCGGAGGCGGAGGTGCGTTCGCGCGGCGACGGCAACAAGGGGCGCGAGGCGGCGCTGGCGGCCGTGCAGTTGGCGAACGTGCAGCGTCAGCTGCTGTGGTGACCCCCCGGGCGGACGGCCGGCGCGAACGCCACCGGATCCGCGAGACGGCTCTGCAGTTGCTCTACCAGTGGGAGGTGGCGGCGATCGAAATCGACGAGACAGACGATGCGCTCGCCTTGTTCTGGTCCACCCATCCGGCGCCGGAGGCCCGGCAGGCAGGCGCACTGCGACTGGCGCGAGGCACGATGACGGCGCTCCCGACCATCGATCCGCTGATTGAGGGTCACGCCGAACACTGGCGGCCGGAGCGCATGGCGGTGATCGACCGGCTGATCATGCGGCTGGCGATCTACGAGATGCTGGTGGAACGAATGCCGCCGGCAATCGCGATCGACGAGGCGCTGGAGCTGGCGAAGACCTTCAGCGGCGCGGAGGCGGTCCGGTTCATAAACGGCGTGCTGGACGCAGTCCGGCGCGATACGGTAGGCGCCGCGCTGGCGGAGGACGTCTCAAACGGTGAGTGATGAACAGCGCCAGCAGCGGCGCGCCAACTTCGAAGCGATCCGCGCGCTAGGGGTCGATCCCTACCCCGCCCGGGTTCCGCGCGCCGACACGCCCACGTCGATAGTCGCCGCGCATGGCGAGCGAACCGGCGAGGAGCTGGAACAGTTGCGCCCCGCGGCAGAGACCGGGGGGCGAATCGTCGCCATTCGCAGCTTCGGCAAGGCGAACTTCCTGGTACTGTCGGACGGCACGACGCGGCTGCAGGTGTACGTGCGGAAGGATGCGCTGAGCGAACGTGACTTCGCGCTGTTCCGCCTTCTCGATGTCGGCGATCTCATCGTCGCCGCGGGCCGGCTGTTCCGGACGCGGACCAATGAGTTGACGGTCTGGGCGGAGCGGGTCGAGTTCCTCGCGAAGTGCTTCGAGCCGATGCCCGAGAAGTGGCATGGGTTGACCGATGTCGAGACGCGGTACCGCCAGCGTTATCTCGACCTCATCGTCAACCCGCGGTCTCGCCACGTCTTCGAGACGCGCAGCCGCATCCTGGCCGCCATCCGCCGCTTCCTCGATGCGCGCGGCTATCTCGAGGTGGAGACGCCGATGATGCAGCCGATCGCCGGCGGCGCCCTCGCCCGCCCGTTCGTCACACATCACAACGCCCTTGACCTGCCGCTCTACCTCCGCGTCGCGCCCGAGCTGTACCTGAAGCGGCTTACCGTGGGCGGGCTCGAGCGGGTGTACGAAATCAACCGCAACTTCCGGAACGAGGGGATCTCGACGCGGCATAACCCCGAGTTCACGATGCTGGAGTTCTACGAGGCGTACAGCCACTACGAGTCGCTGATGGAGCTGACCGAATCGCTGATCGAGGCGGTCGCGGACGACGTGCTCGGCCAGCGCGAGTGCGTCTTCGGGGGCGAGACGATTCGTCTCTCCGCGCCGTTCGCGCGGCGCACCCTGCGGGGTGCGGCGGCGGCGGCAGCCGCGGCGCGCCTGGGGCGCGACATCCCGGAATCCGTCCTGCGCGATCGGGAAGCGTGCGCGGCGCTTGCCGCGGATCTCGGCGTGGAGGCGCCGCCCGGCGCCGGCGCCGGCTGGATCGCGACGGCGATCTTCGAACACCTGTGCGAGCCGTCGCTGGTGCAGCCCACCTTCATCTACGACCTGCCGACCGAGGTGTCGCCGCTTTCGAAGCAACGCCCCGACGATCCCGACACGGTGGAACGTTTCGAGCTCTTCGCGGGCGGAATGGAGCTGGCGAACGCCTTCTCCGAGCTGAACGATCCGGCAGAACAGCGCCGCCGGTTCGAGGCGCAGCAATCCGTCCGGACGGCCGACGGCAGCCGCGACGAGGAAGCGCACGCGATGGACGACGACTACGTCCACGCGCTCGAGTACGGACTGCCTCCCACCGGCGGGGAAGGAATCGGCGTCGACCGATTGGTGATGCTCCTAACCGACAGCTCCTCCATTCGTGACGTCATCCTTTTTCCGCTGATGCGGCCTCAGCGTGACGAATAGGGGGACAATAGGCGGAAGGACACCAGCCGGCCCGATGGCGCTTCCCTTCGAGCTCTACGTCGCAACGCGCTACCTGCTGGCGCGGCGCAAGCAGGCGTCGATCGCCAGCACGTCGCTCATCTCGGTCGCCGGGGTGACGGTCGGCGTCGCCTCGCTGATCATCGCGCTGGCCCTCATGACCGGCCTGCAGCAGGAGATGCGCGACCGCATCGTCGGCTCCCAGGCGCATGTATACGTCTGGAAGGTGCTCGGCGGCGGTTTCGACGATTACCGGGCGGAAGCCGCGGCGCTCGAGACGGTGCCCGGCGTCGTCGCCGCGGCTCCCGCGATCCAGGGCAAGGCGCTCGCCCGGACGCGCGTCGGCGAGGTGTTCGTCAACATCAAGGGGATCGACCCGGAGTTCGAGGCGCGGGTCACGGAGGTGGCCTCCGCGGTGACGCAGGGGAGTCTCGACGATCTCGCGTCAACGGCCGAGGACGTCTTCGGCGGAATCGTCATCGGGGAAGGTGTGGCGGAGCGCCTCGGCGCGTTCGTCGGCGACGAGATCGTGCTCGTCACGCAGAGCGGCACCCTGTCCCCGATGGGAGTGCTGCCGCGGCCGCGCCGTCTCGCAGTCGTCGGGATCTTCGATCTGGGATTGTTCGAGTACGACACGACGTTCGGTTTCGTCAGCCTGGAGACCGCCGCCGGACTGTTCGGACGTGAGACGGTCGAGATGATGGAGTTGCGGGTCGACGATATCTATGCGTCGCGCGAGGTGGCCGACCGGATCGCGGCGGACCCGGGCGCCGGCTACCTGACCGACGACTGGTCGCAGTTGAACGCCGCATTGTTCTCGGCGCTCTGGATCGAGAAGATGGCGATTTCCATCGCGATCGGCCTGATCGTCGTCGTCTCCGCCCTCCACATCGTCGCGTCGCTCATCATGCTGGTGATGGAAAAGAGCCGCGACATCGCCATCCTGAAGACAATGGGGGCGGGACGAAGCGCGATCCGGCGGATCTTCGTGCTGCAGGGAGGCATCATCGGACTCGCCGGCACCGCGGCCGGCGCCGCCCTCGGCTGGGCGGTGGCGACCGTGATGGATCGCTACCGGCTGCTCGAGCTGCCGGGCGGCGTGTATCAGATCTCCTACGTGCCGTTCGTGATTCAGCCGCTCGACTTCACGATCGTGATCCTCGCAGCAAACCTGATCTGCTTCGGCGCGACGATCTACCCCTCGCGCCACGCGGCGGGCGTCGATCCCGCCGAGTCGCTTCGCTACGAGTAGCGCGCGATGCTGTTCGTCGACGTCGCGGGCTTGTCGAAGTCGTTCGTGGCGGCGGGCCAGGACCTGATGATTCTGCGCGACCTCGACCTGGTCGTCGAGGCGAACGAGATGGTGGCGATCGTCGGCGCTTCCGGAGTCGGCAAGTCCACGTTGCTGCAGGTGATCGGAGGTCTCGACCGGGCGCAGCAGGGTCGGATCACCATAGACGGAACGGATCTCGCGGGGCTTGATGACGATGCCCTGGTGGCGTTCCGGCATCGTGCCATCGGTTTCGTCTTCCAGTTCCACCACCTGCTGCCGGAGTTCACCGCGGTCGAGAACGCGGAAATGCCGATGCGAATCGGCCGCCGGACTCCGGCGGAAGCGCGGGACCGGGCCGAGGCGCTGCTCGGAGAGGTGGGACTGGGGGATCGCTCGGCGCACCGCCCCGGCATGCTGTCGGGGGGCGAGCAGCAACGGGTGGCCCTCGCGCGCGCGCTCGTGATGCGGCCGGCGCTCCTGCTGGCGGACGAACCGACCGGCGACCTGGACGAGTCGACCGCCGCCCAGATGCAGGAACTGCTCCGCGCGATGCACCGGGCGCACGGCCTGACGTCGATCATCGCGACCCACAACACGCAGCTTGCCGCGGGTTGCGACCGGGTCCTGCGCCTCGCCAACGGCCGCCTCACGGCCGCTTAGTCGCGTTCGGCGGCTGGCGCCTTCTTCCGGAGGTGGAAAACGTTACCGGTGGGCGCGCGCGCAACTACCGTATAATCGATGGCAACCGGCGGGGGCACGATGTTCGAGCGATACACGGAGCGGGCGCGGCGTGTCCTGTTCTTCGCGCGATACGAAGCGAGCCAGCTTGGCAGCATCTCCATCGAGACCGAGCACCTGCTGCTCGGCCTGATCCGGGAAGGCAAGGGGCTCACGAGCCGCATCTTCGCCCGGTCCCAGCTCTCCATAGAGAACATCCGCAAGGAGATCGAGGGCCGTACGGTCTTCCGCGAAAAGGTCTCCACGTCGGTAGAGATCCCCTTCAGCGCCGAGACCAAGCGGGTGCTCCAGTTCGCGGCGGAGGAGGCGGATCGGCTGCTGCACAACTACATCGGCACCGAACACCTGCTGCTCGGCATCCTGCGCGAGGAGCGTTCCGTCGCATCGACCGTCCTCTCGGAGAAGGGAATGCGGCTGAAATCGGTCCGCGAGGACATCGTGCAGCTGCTCAACGAGAAGAACACGCCGGCGCGCGTCAAGGAGAAGGAGACGCCGCTGCTGGCCGAGTTCAGCCGCGACCTGTCAGCGGCGGCGGCGAAGAACATGCTCGACCCGCTCGTCGGCCGCGTCGCCGAGGTGGAGCGGGTGCAGCAGGTGCTCTGTCGCCGGACCAAGAACAACGCGGTGCTGATCGGCGAGCCGGGAGTCGGGAAGACCGCGATTGTCGAGGGGCTGGCCCAACGCATCGCGGATGGCGACGTGCCACACTTCCTGGCCGATCGGCGCCTGCTGGCGCTCGACATCCCGCTGATTGTGGCGGGGACGAAGTACCGGGGTCAGTTCGAGGAGCGCCTCAAGGCGATCATGAAGGAACTGACCGAGAACCCGAACATCATCGTCTTCATCGACGAGCTGCACACGCTGGTGGGCGCGGGATCGGCGGAGGGGTCGCTCGACGCCGCCAATATCCTGAAGCCGGCGCTGTCGCGCGGCGAGATCCGCTGCATCGGCGCCACCACGCCGGCCGAGTACCGCAAGTACATCGAGAAGGACCGGTCGCTGGAACGGCGGTTCCAGGCGATCAAGGTCGATCCCCCGAGCGAGGACGAGGCGCTGGAGATCCTGAACCGGATCAAGGAACGGTACGAGAGCTACCACCATGTCGCCTACGCGCCGGCGGCGATAGAGGCAGCGGTCCACCAGTCGAATCGCTACATCACCGATCGTTTCCTGCCCGACAAGGCCATCGACCTCATCGACGAGGCGGGCGCCCGCGTGAAGCTGCGCGCCGCCGGGTACAGCGAAGAGTTCAGTCAGATCGACCAGAACATCCGGGTGGCGGTGGAGCAACTGGAGATCGCCACGGCGCGCGAGGATCACGCCCGCGTGCGCCACTACCGCGAGCAGGAAGAGATGGCCCGCGAGCATCTCCGGATGGTTCGGGAGAAATTCGACCTTCAGGGCGAGCGCCGTCCCGTCGACGTGGCGAAGGAAGACATCGACGAGGTGATCTCGAAGTGGACCGGCGTGCCACTAACGACGGTCAATCAGGACGAGGGCGCCAGGCTCCTCACCATGGAGGACGAGCTGCACCGCCGGGTAATCAGTCAGGAACGGGCGATTTCCGCGCTCGCGCGCGCCATCAGGCGTTCGCGGGCCGGTATCAAGTCGCCGCACCGGCCCGTCGGCAGCTTCGTGTTCCTCGGGCCCACGGGCGTAGGAAAGACCGAGCTGGCGCGTGCTCTCGCCAACTACCTGTTCGGGAGCGACAGCGCGCTCATCCGCTTCGATATGTCGGAGTACATGGAGAAGCACTCGGTTTCGAAGCTGATCGGTTCGCCGCCGGGCTACGTCGGTCACGACGAGGGGGGGCAGTTGACCGAGAAGGTCAAGCGTCACCCCTACTCGGTGGTCCTCCTCGATGAGATCGAGAAAGCGCACCCCGACCTGTTCAACATCCTGCTGCAAGTGTTCGAGGACGGCCACCTGACGGACGGGCTGGGCAACCGGATCGACTTCAAGAACACGATCATCATCATGACGTCGAACATCGGCGCCCGGCACATCCAGAAGAAGGCGGCGCTCGGATTCCAGTCGTCCGACGCGGCGGAGGTGCAGCGGAGCGTCACCGACATGGTGCTGGGAGAAGTCAAGCGCACGTTCAACCCGGAATTCATCAACCGTGTGGACGAGCTGATCGTGTTCGAGGCGCTGACCGACGAGGACCTGCGACAGATCCTGGCGATGCTGGTGGAGCAGCTCAACGAGAACCTGGCCGTTCGCGACCTGCGGGTGGCTCTCGCACCGGAGGCGGCCGACTGGATCATCGATACGACGTGCAAGGACCGGTCGTACGGCGCCCGGCCGCTTCGCCGCGCCATTCAGCGCTACGTGGAGGATCCGCTCTCGGAGGAACTGATCCGGGGCCGTCTGGAAACGGGCGAGGTGGAGGTCTATCTCGAGGACGGCGTGCTCGCCTGGCGGGCCGCGGGCCAGGAGGTGGACGGCCCCTGCCTCGCATGATCGCTCCCGGCCATCGGGTGATATGCTGGCCGGAAGGGTTCGGAATCCCGTAAAATAGATGCGGGTGACACGAGAATCTGAAACCGTGGCGCTGCGTGGGCGGCAGCGCGCCGCAGTGGTGGCGCTGACGGTAGCGTGCGCTTTTCTGGTGCTGATGGCGGCGCCGTCCGGCTCCGCCGCCCAGGCGCAACAGCAGCAGCCGGCGCCAGCGGCGCCGTCGATCTTCGGCGGTCAGACGTCCGCCGAGGCGCCCGCTCCCCCTGCCGGCCCGATACCGCCGGAGGACTCGCCGGTCCTGCTGCGCAATGTCGCGCTCCAGTTCCCGACCCAGGGCAACGTGGCGGGCGTCGACTTCGAGACCTACCTGTACTACATGCAGGTGACCGATCTGGTGAGCCGGCCGTCGCAGGGCTTGTGGATGCCCTACAACCAGGAGACGGTCGAGACCATCCTGGAGGACTTCGACCGCCTGTGGGACACCGGTTTCGTCAACGACCTCTGGATCGAGGTAATCGACCAGCCCTACGAGAACGGAGTGCCCGCAAAGACGGTCGTCTTCAACGTCGAGGAGCGGGAGCGGGTGAAGGTGGTCACCTACGAAGGCTCCGACGAGATGAAGACCGAGGACATCCTGCTCAATCTCGAGGAGAACGACATCGAGTTGCGGATCGACTCGTTCGTTGATCCGGAGACCATCAACCGCGTCAAGTGGGTCATCCGCGGCCTGTTTGCCGCCAAGGGCTACATGTTCGCCGAGGTGGACCACACGATCGAGGCCCTTCCGGGTGGGCCGAAGCTGGTCCGGCTCACGTTCCAGATGGACGAGGGGCCGAAGATCCACATCGAGGAGATTGAGTTCGTCGGCAACACCGCCAAGAGCGACCGCACGCTGCGGCGCCAGATGAAGAACACCAAGGAGCGGTGGTGGCTCTCGTGGATGACCGGCCGGGGTACCTACAAGCCCGAGGAGTACGAGGAGGACGCCGAGCGCCTCATGGCGTACTACCGTAACGAGGGCTACATCGCGGCCCAGGTGGGACAGCCGGAGCTCGACTACTTCGACGTGCCGGAGGACGCCGAAACGCGCGGGCTGCGGATGCGGATTCCGGTCGACGAGGGGGAGCGTTACCGGATCGGCGACCTGGATTTCGAGGGCAACGAGATCCTGCTCGAAGAAGGGCTGCGGCGGATTTTCGACGACATCGAGTCGGGCGACTACTACAGCGAGAAGGACGTGCGTGAGGGTTTCGATGACGCGCGCGAGCTGTACGGGTCGCTCGGCTACTACGAGATGACGCTTGCGCCGGAGCTCTATCCGCGAACCGAGCCGGCCGAAGACGCCAACGGCAACGGCAACGGCAACGGCAACGGCAACGGCAACGGGAACGGGAACGGCGACGACGATTACGAGGTTGAAGAGGAACTGGTTCGCATGGACGGGGATCCGGTCGTCGACGTGACGATCCGCGTGCAGGAAGGGGAGCAGTACTTCGTCAACCGGATCGAGTTCACCGGCAACGAGACGACCCATGACGAGGTCATCCGCCGCGAGTTGCAGATAGCCGAGAACGCCGTCTTCGACACCGAGGCGCTGAAGCACAGCGTACGCCGCCTCAACCAGCTCGGCTTCTTCGAACCGCTTGAAGAGGAAGGCGTTGCCGTCGAGAAGGTGGATGTGGAAGACAGCAACGAGGTGGACGTCACGTTCGAGTTGACCGAGTCGAACCTCAACCAGTTGACGTTCGGCGCCGGTTACTCGCAGTTCGATGGCATCTTCGGCCAGGTGTCTTTCCAGACGACCAACTTCATGGGTCGTGGAGAGACGCTCGGCGTCTCCGTCCAGCACGGACAGTGGGCGCAGAATTCGCAGATCTCGTTCACGCGCCCGTACAACTTCGGCCGGCCGATTTCGTTCGGCAGCCAGATTTTCCGCCGCAAGATCGACTGGATCGGCAGCTTCGCGGAGAATGCGATCGGCGGTAACGTCACGATGGGCGTGCCGCTGTCGCTATACACCCGCGCGTTCATGATCTACAGCCTGGAGCGGACCTCGGCGACGCTGGGCCCCGGCCTCGAGAGAACCCTGGAGGGCTCGGGGGCCAACCTGTTTGCGTTCAACCCGTTCTTCGCCGACGCGCTGAACCTCTCGACCGGCGGCTACCGCGTGGTGAGCAAGATCACACCGCAGGTCCGCTTCAACACGATCGACCACCCGATCTTCCCGAGCCAGGGCCGCAGCTTCTCGCTCGCGCTGGAGATGGCGGGCGCCGGCGGCAACACGAGGTTCCTCAAGCCGATTCTCGAAGGGACCTGGTACCAGCCGCACACGGCTCGAACCATCATGGGCCTCCGCGTGCAGTACCGTCATTTGCGGGCGGGCAGGCCGGAGACCATCCCGGTGTTCGAACGGCTGTGGCTTGGTGGCGAGTACACCGTCCGCGGATTCGACATCCGCCGGATCGGCCCGCTGGTGAGCGAGACCAATCCCGAAGTCTCGCGCGATTCGTACCAGGGGCGCATCGTCATGGGAGGCAACAAGAGCTTCCTGTTGAATGCCGAGTACCAGTTCGTGCTGGGCGGACCGGTGCGGCTGGTCACGTTCTTCGATGCCGGACAGGTGCAGGACTTCGGCTACGACTTCACCATGGAGGACTTCAAGTCTTCGACGGGCGTCGAGCTGCGGTTCTTCATGCCGATGCTGAACGTGCCGTTCCGGCTCATCTACTACTACAACCCGCAGGTCGATGACGTGTACAACGATCGGTTCGCGCCGCAGGAAAAGCACGGATTCCGTTTCGCGATGGGGACGACGTTCTGAGTCCGGGGCGGCGACCGGCTCTCTTCGGATGGGAACGGCTCAGCGTGCGGCGTCGTGATCGCACGCGTGACGAGGACAGACACTAATGAGATTCGCGATTGCAACACTGACGGCTTTCCTGTTGGTAGGGACGGCCGCGCTCCCGGCGGCGGCGCAGGATCCGCCGGCCGCGGCCCCGGCTCCGGCTGCAGCACCGGCTTCGCTGCCGTTCCCCGCCGGTGCGAAGTACGGCTACGTCGACCTCCAGCGCATCCTGGCGGAATCGACTGACGGTCAGGCCGCAAACGCGCGGGTACAGGAGCTGACGGATCAGAAGCTGGCCGAGATCGAGTCGCGCAACGCTGCGTTGCAGACGCAGATCGATGCGAAGAACCAGCAGTTGCAGGCGTCACAGGACAAGCTGGCCCAGGGTGAGACGGTAATGAGTCCGGAGGCCCGGATCAGCCTGCAGCGCGAGATCTCGCGGCTGCAACTCGAGATCCAGCGTGACACCCAGGACGCCCAGGCCGAGATGCAGCGGGTGACGCAGGATGCCGAGGCCGAGTTGGCCGAACTGCAGCAGCAGCTCCAGATAGAATTCGATGCCAAGCTGTCACCCGCCCTGGAGGCCGTAGCGACCGAGATGGGGATCGATTTCCTCTTCAACGTCGGCCAGGGCGGCGGAATCGTCTGGGCGAATCGCGCCCTGGATCTCACGCAGGCAGTGGTCGACAGTCTGAACGCCACCGAAGCTCCGTAGTCGGCCGGGCACGTCACCGCCTCGCAACGCAACGGCATCATCATGGCAACGCAGCAGGAACAGCCCTGTTTCACGGTTGGCGTCTTTCAGGACCTGCAGTGGGCGGAGCGCGGCCTCGCGGCGCTCGCGGAACACGGGTTTGCAGCGGGTGAGCTGTCGTTGGTTGCACAATCGTCGCCCGATGTCGAGGCGCTGGTGGAAAAGACCTTCGGCATCGGCACGGAGCAGGCGGCGCTCGATATTCCGCGCCTCGGCGCGGCCATGGCGCACGGCCCGCTCATTGAGGCGCTACAGGGGGTCGATGGCGGGCTGGGCGCAAACGGCGTGGCGGCGACCATGCGTCGGGCCGGCTTCCAGGCTCACGACGGCTTCATTTTCGAAACGCTGACGTCGCGCGGCGGTATCCTGATTGCGATCGAGGGCGAGCCACGTGCCGCCGACGCACTGGCCCTGCTGCACGCCTATGGTGGTGGCAACGCGGCGATCGGTGCGTGGCGCGGCCGGGTCTGACCAGGTGTGCCGGCGTGCAGTCGCGCCGGCGTCGACTGATGCGCCGGCCTTCACGTCGGCCCAGCAAGCCATGGTTGCCCCATCCCCGACACTCCGGCAGAATGAAATAGAGGAGCGCAGGAGGCGCTGACGTGGCCCAGGGCCTTGGTCTCGGTCCGATCCGGTTTCCGTCGCAGTACGAACCGTATACGCCGCCGGAACGTCGGCGGCGCGGTACGGCTTCGCAGGACAAGACAGGTCCGCTGCGCCTGAAGCCGTCTCACGCTCCCGCCGGCGCGGTTGGGAAAACGGGAAAGACGGCAGCCGCCGGTTCCGGTGCGGACGCCGCGCTGACGATCCTGCCCGATGATGTCGCCCCTGCCCAGGTAACGTTTCTTCTGCGGGCCGGCGGCCAGCGGATGGGAGGCTCGTTCGCCGCCTCGGTAGGCAGCCACGTCGTGGGTGTCGCGCTCTTCATGCTGCTCCTCAGCCTTGCCCCGGAGCGGGTCTACGAGGCGCTCGAGGTAGACCGCAACAACTACGATGGCCTCATCTGGCTGCCGGCCGAAGGGCCGGGCGGGGGTGGTGGCGGCGGCGGTAACGAATCGCTCGAGTTGCCGGCCCAGGCGTTGCTGGAGGGGCCGGATGAGTCGGCGCTGAGCGTTCCCGTCGAAGAAGTGCCGGAGGTGGTGGAACCCGAGCCCGAGCCGGAACCCGAGCCCGAGCCGGAACCACTACTGGCGCAGGAACTGTCGATCCCCGCCCTGCCGATCGCGGCGGCGCCCGAGACGCGCCCCGGCCTGCTGGAGGGCCTGCGGGCAGAGAACTCGACCTCGCAGGGAACCGGCACGGGTGGCGGAGCCGGCTCGGGCGACGGCGGCGGCGCCGGACCGGGGCAGGGAGACGGCCTGGGTCCGGGTGAAGGTGGTGGCACTGGCGGCGGTGTCTATCGTCCGGGCGCCGGCGTCACGACACCGCGGCTGCTGTACGACGAGCCGCCCAAGTACACGGCCGAAGCGATGCGTGCCCGTATTCAGGGCACGGTGTGGCTGGAGGTGGTGGTGCTTCCGGACGGCACCGTGGGCGACATCGAGGTCACGAAGTCGCTCGACCGGGTCTTTGGTCTCGATGAACAGGCGATTGCCGCCGCCCGAAATTGGCGGTTCGCTCCGGGTACCCGCTTCGGCGAGCCGGTCGCCGTCCTGGTTGGTCTCGAGCTCTTCTTCAACCTCCGCTGAACCTCCCGCCGTACAGGGAAACGCCCGGCAGGTTCGACCTACCGGGCGTTTCCGGCGAACGATGCGGATGCGGGAGCCTAGTACATCCCGCCCATGCCGCCCGGCATGCCGCCACCGCCGGCCGGCGCGGCTTCCTTCTTCTCTTCCGGCAACTCGCTGACGAGCGCCTCGGTGGTGAGAAGCAGCGACGAGATCGATCCCGCGTTCTGCAGCGCCGTGCGCACGACCTTGGTCGGGTCGATCACGCCCGCATTGACCAGGTTCTCGTACACCTCGGTCTGGGCGTTGAACCCTTCCTCGACGGCCTGCGACTCGCGCACCTTCTGCACGACGATCGAGCCTTCGAGGCCGGCGTTCTGCGCGATCCAGCGCATCGGCTCCTCGAGCGCGCGGTGGATGATGTTGGCGCCGATCTGCTGATCGCCATCCAGCGAGAGCTCCTCCAGGGACGTCGCCGCGCGCAGCAGCGCCACGCCGCCGCCCGGGACGATTCCCTCTTCTACCGCTGCCTTGGTAGCGTGCATCGCGTCCTCGACGCGGGCCTTCTTCTCCTTCATCTCGGTCTCGGTGGCGGCGCCCACCTTGATGACGGCCACGCCGCCGACGAGCTTCGCGAGCCGCTCCTGCAGCTTCTCGCGGTCGTAGTCGGAGGTGGTCTCGTCGATCTGCGCGCGGATCTGCTTCACCCGTCCGCTGATCGCGTCCGCCGTCCCGGCGCCCTCGACGATCGTCGTGTTGTCCTTATCGATCGTCACCTTCTTCGCCTGGCCGAGATCCTCGATCCGGAGACCTTCGAGTTTCAGGCCGAGGTCCTCGGTAATCGCCTTCCCGCCGGTCAGGATCGCGATGTCCTCGAGCATGGCCTTGCGGCGGTCGCCGAAGCCGGGCGCCTTGACCGCGGCGCCCTGCAGGCGGCCCTGCAACTTGTTGACGACCAGTGTCGCGAGCGCTTCACCCTCGATGTCCTCGGCGATGATCAGCAGCGGACGGCCGAGTCTGACTACCTGCTCGAGGAGCGGCAGCAGATCCTTCATCGAGCTGATCTTCTTCTCGTGAATCAGGATGACCGGGTTTTCGAGGACGCACTCCATCCGCTCCGGGTCGGTGACGAAGTAGGGGGACAGGTAACCGCGATCGAACTGCATCCCTTCGACCACATCATGCGTCGTCTCGAGGGTGCGGGCCTCCTCGACGGTGATGACGCCGTCCTTGCCCACCTTCTCCATCGCCTCGGCGATGGTGGTGCCGATCTCGGCATCGTTGTTGGCCGAGATGGTGCCGACCTGAGCGATCATGTTGCCGCTCACCTCTTTCGACATCTTGTGGAGCTCGTCGACCACCGACTCGACGGCGCGTTCGATGCCCCGCTTCACTTCCATCGGGTTGGCGCCCGCCACGACGTTCTTCGCGCCTTCGCGATAGATGGCCTGCGCCAGGACGGTGCCGGTCGTCGTGCCGTCGCCGGCGATGTCGGAGGTCTTCGACGCCACCTCCCGGACCATCTGGGCTCCCATGTTCTCGAGTGAATCCTTCAGCTCGATCTCCTTCGCCACCGTCACGCCGTCCTTGGTGATCGTGGGCGACCCGAACTTTTTGTCGAGCACCACGTTGCGGCCCTTCGGGCCCAGGGTCACCTTGACGGCGTTGGCGAGCTGGTTTACCCCTTCGAGGATCCGCTGCCGCGCCTGTTCTCCGTAAACGATCTTCTTGGCCATGTGTCGACTCCAATCAACTGAACTGTCTTCTGGTTCTCGCTACTCGATCACGCCGAGGATTTCGTCCTCTCGCATGATCAGGTACTCCTCGCCCTCGAGTTTGATCTCCTGACCCGAATACTTGCCGAACAGCACCGTGTCGCCTTCCTTGACGTCGAGGGGCGACACCGTGCCGTCTTCCTTCACCTTGCCCTTGCCGGCCGCGATCACCTTGCCCTGCTGCGGCTTCTCCTTCGCCGTATCGGGGATGATGATGCCGCCGACCAACTGTTCGCCTTCCTCGATACGCTCGACGATGACGCGGTCATGAAGCGGACGTACCTTGACTGCCATGAAATCCTGCTCCTTTCGGTTCAACTGGCGGAATCAAACAAGACCGCCACGCGGCTGGACCCGCGTGCCTGCTCACTCTGGCGTTAGCACTCTCCAACCAAGACTGCCAGTATAGCCCAAGGGCTCGGGGTCGCGCAACTGCTCTCGGCCGCGGGCGCGAACGGTCCTGTTGCCGGCGAATCGCGCCAGGGGGGCCGGATACGGACTTCTAGCCGGTTCGCTTCAATCGGTAGGCGGCTATCTTCCGGGCAAGCGTGTTCCGGTGAATCCCCAGCAGGGTGGCGGCTCGGCCGACGTTGCCCTTCGACTTCTTCAACGCGCGGCGAATGAAATGTTTCTCGAGCTCGTTCTTCGCGTCCTCGTACAGGATTCCCTTGTTCAGCATTTCGTCGACGAGGTTGCCCAGCTCCTTATGCACCGCCGCTGTCCTTTCTCTCAGGCGCGGCTGTTGCCGCCAGACGCATGGGCCAGCTCCTGTCCGGTCAACCGCCGGTGAGCCTCGATGTACTTCGCCCTCGTGTTCACGACGACATCGTCCGGCAGTTCAGGGGCCGGAGGCTGCCGGTCCCAGTGGATCCGGTCGAGGTAGTCGCGGACGTACTGCTTGTCGAAACTGGGCTGTCCGCCTCCCGGAGCGTAGTCCGACGCGGGCCAGAACCGGGACGAGTCGGGTGTGAGCGCCTCGTCGATCAGAACGATCGTCTCGCCTCCGTCAGGGGCGTCCACCAGGCCGAACTCGAACTTCGTGTCGGCGACGATGATGCCGCACGACTCGGCATGTTCCGCGCCATGCTGGTAGAGGGCCAGGGTCAGGTCGCGTAGTCGCGCCACCAGTTCAGCGCCGACAATCTCACCTGCTTCCGCCTCGCTGATGTTGATGTCGTGACCGGTTTCCGCCTTGGTTGCCGGCGTGAAGATCGGTTCCGGCAGCCGGTCCGATTCGCTCAGCCCGGCGGGTAAGGCAACGCCGCAGACCTGACCGTTCCGTTGGTACTCCTTCCAGCCCGAGCCGGAGAGGTAGCCCCGCGCCACGCACTCGATGGGCAGCGGGCGAGTCCGGCGGACCAGCATCGACCGGCCAGCGAGGAGGTCGGCGTAAGGCCCAAGCACGGCCGGGTAGGCGGCCGGATCCATGGCGACCAGGTGGTTGGGAACGAGGTCGGTGGTCCGGGCGAACCAGAACGCGGAAAGCTGCGTCAGCACCTTGCCCTTGTCTGGGATCGCCGATGCAAGGACGACGTCGTAGGCCGAGATGCGGTCGGTCGCGACCATCAGCAGGTGGTCTTCCCCCACCTCTAACATGTCGCGCACCTTGCCGCGACGGTGGGGGCGGACGCCGGAGGGTGGGGTTTCGTAGAGGGTTTCGACGGACGGGGCAGACGTTGACGACAATTCTCGGATCTCCAAGCCAAGGGGTGTCGGATGAACTAAAGACGATATGTTATCCGACAATGGCGATATGTTATCCGACGCCGGCCTGACGGCCAAAGAAAAAAAGTGTACGGTCCCCCGCAATGCGATCCCGCATTCGGGGCGTGCTTGTCGCCGCCGCCGGCGTCGGCCTGATGGCCTATGTGCTGCGCGGCGCCCAGCTCGATCGGGTGGTCGATGCGATGGGTGGGGCGCGCCGGGACCTGTTGTTCCTCGCCCTTGTCGTGACGCTCCTGACGTACGTCGCGCGGGCCATTCGGTGGCGCTACCTGCTCGCACCGGTGCAACCGGTGCGTTTCGGTCCGGCGCTGCGTGCGACGGTGATGGGCTTCGCGGTGACGTCGGTCCTGCCGGGCCGGGTCGGTGAGATCGTGCGGCCATGGGCGCTGGCGCGCGAGGAGCGCATGAGCATCAGTGCCGCACTGGCCACCGTAGTCGTGGAGCGATTGCTGGATCTGGTGGTGATTCTGGCGATGTTCGGGGTTGCGCTCGGTCTGCTCGATCCCGGCTTCACCGCGGACGAACCGGCGCCGCTCGCCGCGGCCCGGGCCGGGGCCTTGGTCAGCGCCGCGGCCGCCGCCGCCATTCTCTGGATGGTGTTCGCCGCCGCTGGCCATCCGGAGCGGGTCAGCCGGTTTGTGGAGCGTGCGACGGCACGGCTTCCGGAGCGGTGGCGGGGACTCGTGCGCCGCCTGTCCCGCCGGTTCGTCGACGGCTTGGCGGTGATGCGCCGGCCGCACCTGCTCTTCGTTTCCACCATCTGGTCGTTCGTGGTCTGGGTCCTGATCGCCGGCAGCATCTGGCTGGTGACGATTGCGTTCGACATCGCGATGCCGTTGACTGGCGCGGCAGTGGTCCTGCTGCTCGTTGCGGTGGGCGTGGCGGTGCCTACGCCGGCCGGAATCGGGGGCTATCATGCGGCGTACCAGTTCGGGGCCACGGTCCTGTACGGAGCCCCGGCGGATGCGGCGGCCGGCGCGGGACTGATCGCGCATGCGTTCGCCTTTCTGCCGGTGACGATCGGCGGCATCGTCCTGATGGCGCGTGCCGGAGTGCGGATGCGGGGCATCAGCCGGATCCTGCATGACGTGGAGCAGGGGGTTGCCCCGCTGGCGCAGGGGGAATCGGAACCACGATGAGATGTCCGTTCTGTGGCCATGCCGACAGCAAGGTGGTCGATTCGCGCGAGACGAAAGAGGGCGATGCCATCCGTCGCCGTCGCGAATGCGCGGGTTGCGGCCGGCGTTTCACGAGCTACGAGCGGATAGACCCGATCCAGTACATGGTGATCAAGAAGGATGGCCAGCGCGAGCCATTCGACCGCGGCCGGGTTATTGCGGGCATGCTCAAGGCGTGCGAGAAACGTCCCGTTTCGCCCGCCCAGCTCGAGGCGGTGGCGGATCAACTCGAGGGCATGCTGCACGACCGGAATGAGAAGGAGGTGCCGACCGAAGATGTCGGCGCCTTCGTGATGGAGCATCTCCGATCGCTGGATCAGGTCGCCTACGTCCGGTTCGCCTCGGTCTATCGCGAGTTCCGCGACGTCGATGAGTTCATGACCGAGCTCAAGTCGCTGCTCGAGTCGCGGGAGTGACGGCGAGTCGCGCTTCGATTGTCTCATCCGACCGCACGCGGTCATCCGATTGCGCGGCTGCCGCGGCCGGCGCCAGTCCCACCAGTTCCGTCCCGGCCACGGCGATTCCCCGTGCCGTCGCTTCCGCCGTCACGCGCGCTACCGCGGCGGCGATGGATGTCCGGCGGTAATCCGTCAGGTTCATCGAGACCTGCACCGGCGCGCCGTCCCGTTCCGCCAGGCGCAGCCCGAGCGCCTTTACCGCCGGTAGTCCGCCGTCCCGTTCCCGCACCGCGCGCGCGATCGCCCGCGCCGCCTCCAGATCGGTGGAGACGAGATTCACATTGAAGGCAATGAGAGGTTCCCGGGCGCCAATCGCGGAGGCCCCGGCGGTGGGATGCGGCCGTGCCGGGCCATGATCGGGCGCCCAGGCCGGGGTGTGCAGCCTGGCCGCCAGTCCTTCGAAGCCGCCGCGCCGGACCAGGTCGAGTCGCTGCCGCTCCGGGCGCGCCGCCGCCTCCGCGTACAGGTAGACCGGAAGGTCGAACCGCTCCGCCACCTCCGTGGCAACGGCGCGGGCCAGGTCGACGCAGGTCGCCATCGGGGCGCCGCCGAGCGGAACGAAGGGAACGACGTCGACCGCGCCGATGCGCGGGTGCGCGCCGGCATGACAGCGCAGGTCGATGCTCGCGATAGCGGCATCGAAGAGACGGAAGACCGTCTCGCGCAGGGGTGCCGCGGTTCCCGCCAGCGTCAGAACCGAGCGGTGGTGTGATGCATCGGATGAACAGTCGAGCAGGGCGATGCCGGGAACACTCGCCGCGGCATCCGCGATGGCGCGGACGACATCCGGGCGCCGTCCCTCGCTGATGTTCGGGATCGCTTCGAAGAGAGGCTCAGGCGGCACTGCGTCTATAATGGCAGCGTTTCGTTCCTCCCCGCTTTTTTCGATGACGTGTCCTGCCTGCGGGGATCCCGGCGACGCCGTTAGCGGGACGTGTCCCGTGTGCGGTGCGCCGCGGCCCGAAGCGCCCGGCGCGGGCGCCGCCGGAGAATCATCGGGCCGGCCTCGGCGAGTGCGTCGCGGCGCCGTCCGGTCGTCACTGCCGCTGTTTCCTTCCCGATCGGCGCGCCGCCCTGGGGCGACGGAGCCGCGCAAGCGGCCGGCCGGCTCGGAGCACTCCGCGGCGTCGAAGCCGGATCCCGTCGAGGCGGTGCTCGATTTTGAGGCGGGGAATGCGGCCGGCCGCGACGCCGCCGCCGCGGAGCCGGGGTCCGCTGGCCTGGTCCGCCGGATCGCCGCCGCGGTCATCGATGCGGGCATCCTGCTGGCGATGGACGCGGCGGTGGTAGTCCTGACGCTTCGTGCGGCGGCACTGCCATTTGCGGACCTGGCGACCCTGCCGCTCCTTCCGCTGGGTGCGTTCCTGGTGGTGCTCGACGCGGGTTATCTGGCGGCTTTCCTCATGCTTGCCGGCCAGACGGTGGGCGAGATGGTCGCCGGCGTGCCGGTCCGGGTGGCGGGCGAAGCACGGTGACGCACTTCCTGCGCCGCGCGGCGCTCATGCTGGCCTCCGCGGGTCCGGCCGGGCATGTGCCGGTGGCGCCAGGCACGGCCGGATCGGCTGTCGGGGTCGCACTCTGGCTGCTCGTGCGCGCGGCGGAGGCGCCCGGGCTCGAGGCGGCCGTCATTGCGGTTGTGCTTGCCGCCGGGGTCTGGTCGGCGACGGTCACCGAGCGGCACTACGGCCGGGAGGATCCGGGTGTCGTGGTGATCGACGAGGTCGCGGGAATGCTGATCTCCTGTTTCCTGCTGCCCCTGGGGATCATGGGGATCGTGGCGGCGTTCTTCGCGTTCCGGCTGTTCGATATCGTGAAGCCGTACCCCGCCAGCGTGGCGGAGCGGCTGCCGCGCGGTTGGGGGATCATGGCCGACGACGTGGTGGCCGGCCTTTATGCCTACGCCACGATCCGACTGCTGATCTGGCTGGCGCCGGACGTGATGCTCGCATGATAAGGACCGCCGCGGTTGTCGCCGTCGGTTCCGAGTTGCTGACGCCGCACAAGACCGACACCAACTCGCTGTTCATCGCCGACGGCCTCGGCGCCATCGGCATCCGCCTGCTGCAGAAGCTGGTGGTCGGCGATGAGCCGGAAGGGTTGACCCAGGCGCTGCAGTACGCGACGCGGCTCGCCGACCTCGTCGTCGTGACGGGTGGTCTTGGTCCGACGGCTGACGATGTGACCCGGGAGACCGTCGCTGCTCACTTCAGCCTCCCCCTCGAAGAATCGGCCGACGTTATCGAAGTGATGCGAGCCCGTTTCGCGGCCCGCGGCCTCGAGATGCCGGCGATCAACCGCCGTCAGGCGCAGGTGCCGCGCGGCGCCACGGCGCTGCCGAATGCGCATGGCACCGCTCTGGGCCTTTGGATCGCCGAGGCGGCGGGGGGCGTCCTCCTGTTGCCGGGGCCGCCGCGCGAACTGCGGCCGATGTTCCAGCAGTTCATCGCGCACCATCTTGCGCCGGAGGCAGGCGGCCGGCGCCTCTACCGCCGCATGATCCGGACCGCAGGACGAACCGAATCCCATCTCGACACGATCGCGGGACCGATCTACAAGCCCTGGCAGGACCGGCCGGAGCCGATCGAAACCACAATCCTCGCCTCCCTCGGCCAGATCGATCTCCACCTCTCACTGGTGGCCGACGACCCGTCCATGGCCGAGCGCACGCTCGACGACGCGGTGGCCGAGCTGACGGCGACGCTCGGCAACGCCGTGGTCAGCACGGACGGGCGGTCGCTCCCGGCGGTCGTGGGTGCGCTGCTCGGGGAGCGTGGCGCCCGCCTCGCCGTGGCGGAATCGTGCACCGGTGGGCTGATTGCGTCCCGTCTGACGGACGTGCCGGGGAGCTCGGCCTACGTCCATGCGGGCTGGGTGCTCTACAGCAATGAGGCCAAGGTTGCGCTGGGGGTCGACGCCGCGCTCATCCGGAAGCATGGCGCCGTGAGCGAGCCGGTCGCCGAGGCGATGGCGGTCGCGGCGCGATGCGCCGCCGACGTCGACTATGGCCTGGCCGTCACCGGTATCGCCGGACCGGGCGGCGCGACGCCCGGCAAGCCGGTTGGCACCGTCTGCCTGGCGCTCGCGGGTCCCGCCGGGCCGCCCCGCATCCGGCGCGTGCAGGTTCCCGGCGAGCGGGAGCGCGTGAAGTTCCAGGCATCGCAGGCAGCCCTCAATCTCCTCCGTCGCAGCCTCCTCCGGGATCTGCCGGACGACGCCGCGTGACGTCGAATCGGTCATACTCGCACGGTATGGGCGAGATGCGTAGCGGGCCGGTTGCGGTCCTCGGTTCCGGCGGCTGGGGAACCGCGCTGGCGGTTCACCTTGCCCGTGCCGGCCGCGACGTCCGCCTCTGGGGACGCGACCCCGCCCTGGTGGAGCGGATGCGCGCCGGTCGCGCGAACCCGGTGTACCTCGCTGACGTCGAGCTGCCGCCCGGGATCGAACCGACCTGCGATATCGGGGCCGCGGTGGCGGGCGCCACGTACGTCGTCGCCGCCGCGCCGTCGCACGGCGTCCGCGCCGTGGTCCGCAGCGCCGCCCCCGCGATCGAGCCGGATGCGGTGCTGATCAGCGCGGCCAAGGGGATCGAGGACGGAACGCTGCTCCGGATGTCGCAGGTGATCGCGGCCGAGGTCGGTAACGAGGGGGACGGACCGGCGGTGACCGTCCTGTCCGGACCGAGCTTCGCCGCCGAGGTGGCGCGCGGCGCGCCCACCGCGGTGGCGGTGGCCGGCCGATCGCCGGACGCGGTTGGCGCGGTCCAGCACGACTTTCGCTCCGAGTCGTTTCGCCTCTATGCGAGCGACGACGTCGTTGGCGTGGAGATCGGCGGCGCGATGAAGAACGTGATCGCCATCGCGGCCGGCACGGTCGAGTCGCTCGGCCTGGGCCACAACGCCCGCTCGGCGCTCATTACCCGTGGCCTCGCCGAGATCTCGCGGCTGGCGTGTGCGCTGGGTGGACGGCGCGAGACGCTCGCCGGGTTGAGCGGCCTCGGCGATCTCGTCCTCACCTGCACCGGCGGGCTGAGCCGGAACCGCCGGGTGGGCATGGAACTGGGGAAGGGCCGGGCGCTCGAGACCCTGTTGGCCGGGATGCAGATGGTGGCGGAGGGAGTCCGGACGACCGGGGTCGCGCTGGACCTGGGGCGCCGCGAGGGTGTGGAAATGCCCATCACGGCGCAGATGGCGGAGGTGCTGGCGGGACGCCGCATGCCCCGCGAGGCGGTGGAGGAATTGATGCTGCGGCGGCAGCGGACGGAGCTGGACGCGTGACGACCGGTGCGCTGGGCCGCCTGCGGGCCGGCCTGCGGCGGACGGCCGCGTCGTGGGCGTCGCGCTTCGAAGCGCTGAAGAGGACGCAGCCCGCGGTGGCGGGTGCCGGGCCGGCTGGCGGTCCGCCCGACACGGCGACCCTCGATGAACTGGAGGAACTGCTGATCGAGGCGGATGTCGGTGTGCGGGCGGCCGAGCGGATCGTCTCGCGGATCCGCGCCGGAGAAGATGGAGCCGACGCTGGCGTGGAAGTGCGGGAGCGCGTCAAGCGCGAGGTCCGGAGGATTCTGAGCGGGACGGACGGCGCCGCGAACGGCCGCGAATCGCCGGGTGCGCGGGATGCCGGTCGGGAAGGGGATTCGCCGGGCGGGACACCGACGCCATGGGTGGTACTGGTCGTCGGCGTGAACGGCACCGGCAAGACCACGACGGTGGGGAAGCTGGCGCACCGTTTCCGGACCGAGGGCGCTTCCCCTCTCATCTGCGCGGCGGACACCTTCCGCGCCGCGGCGGTGGAGCAGGTGGCGGCGTGGGCGGAGCGGGCGTCGGTAGACATTGTCCGGGCCGGGGCGAACGCCGATCCGGCGGCGGTGGTCTTCGACGCGATCCAGGCGGGGCGCGCGCGCGGCCGCGATGTCGTGATCGTCGACACGGCCGGACGCCTGCATACGCGCGCCGATCTGATGGGCGAGCTTGCCAAGATCCGGCGGGTCGCGGGACGGGCGCTTTCCGGCGCACCGCACGAAGTGCTGCTGGTCCTGGACGCCACCGTGGGTCAGAACGGCGTTGCGCAGGCGCGGACCTTCCTGGAGTCGGCGGACATCACGGGTATCGTGCTGACGAAGCTGGACGGCACCGCCCGGGGTGGTGTCGCGGTGGCGATCGGCGCCGATCTGGGTCTTCCCATCCGTTACGTTGGCGTCGGCGAAGGGATCGACGACCTCATTCCCTTCTCGGCGGACGAGTACGTGAGCGCTCTCTTCGAGCGGGCCTGGTGAGGGGATGAACGACTCGACGGCCGACGAGATCTGGATGCTCCAGGCCCTCGACCTCGCCGAGCGGGGGCGCGGCCTCACGAGTCCCAACCCGATGGTCGGCGCAATTGTGGTCGGCGGCGACGGGTCGATCGTGGGCGCCGGCTTCCACGAGCGCGCCGGCGGCGATCACGCGGAGGTGCGTGCACTGGCCGCCGCCGGGAAAGCGGCGCGGGGAGCAACGCTCTACTGCACGCTGGAGCCGTGCTGCCATCGCGGCCGCACCCCGCCCTGCGTCGACCGGATTATCGAGGCGGGCGTGGCGCGGGTCGTCGTCGCGCTGCGGGATCCGAATCCGCGGGTTGACGGCCGCGGCCTCGCACATCTGCGTCGCGCCGGCATCCAGGTGGACGTCGGAGTTCGCTCCCGGGAAGCGGAGCGGCAGAACGGGCCGTTTCTTACCTGGGTGTCACAGGGCCGGCCCTTCGTCACGATGAAGGTGGCGATCAGCCGCGACGGCTGCATCGCTGCCCGCGAGGGCGAGCGGACGGACCTCACGTCCGACGATACGCGCAGGATCGTGCATGGGCTTCGTGCGGAAGTCGATGCCATCGGCGTCGGATCGACCACCGTGCTGGTGGACGATCCGCTGCTGACGGCCCGGGTTGCGCAGCGCAACCGGCCGTTGACGCGCGTCGTGTTCGACCGGCGGCTGCGCACGCCGCCGTCCGCCAGCCTCCTCGGCACCCTCGGGGCGGGTCCGGTCGTCGTGTTGACGGCCGAGCAGGCCATGGAGCAGCATCCCGATCGGGCGCAACGACTGGCTGACGCCGGGGCGGAGATCGAGGTGGTGCCTGCCGGGCGGACGATGCGTGATGGCCTCGTGCGGCTGGCGCGGCGGGAGATCACGAGCCTCGTGCTGGAAGGCGGGCGGCGCCTGCACGAAGCCGCGTGGAGAGGTGGGGTGGTCGATCATGTGCAGATTTTCGTTGCGCCGAAGGCGCTGGGCCCCCGGGCCGTGCCCTGGCTGGATCGGCGCGAACTGTTCGGCGCTCTCGAACAGCCTCGCATGCGCGCCTGCGGCCCCGACCTGCTGATCGAAGGCCATGTTCACCGGACTGATTGAAGCGGTCGGCACGATCGTCGACCTCCGTGAGATTACCGAGGGCCGCCGCCTTCGCATGGCCGCCACCGAGGCGGCGCCGCCCGGCGCGCCGGCCGCGATCGCCTCCCTCGCCCCGGGCGACAGCATCGCCGTCAACGGCGTCTGCCTCACCGCGGTCGCCGCCGCCGCCGGCGGCTTCGAAGCGGATGTCTCGCCGGAGACGCTAAGGGTTACGACGCTCGGAGGACTGCGGACCGGTGCGGTGGTCAACCTGGAACGGCCGCTCCGGGCCGACGGCCGTCTCGGTGGCCACTTCGTGCAGGGCCACGTCGACGGCGTCGGACGGATCGAAGCGATTGCCGAAGAGGCCGACTTCAGGCGAATCACCATCGCGTTCCCGCCGGCGATGGCCGCCTCGATCGTCCCGAAGGGCTCCATCGCGGTCGATGGCATCAGCCTGACCGTCGCCAGTCTCGATTCCGCATCGTTCGACGTCCAGATCATCCCCTTTACCTGGGAGCAGACGAACCTGCGGGCGTCCGCCGCCGGAGACCGGGTCAATCTGGAGTGCGATATCATCGGCAAGTACGTCGCCCGCGCCGTCGAGGCGTACCGGCACGCCGGCGGCGGCGGCGGCTCCTGAACCGGTTTATTCGCGATGCCGAAGAACAGCACGAAGGCGGCTGGACAGCCTGCGGGGAACCGGCGCCGATCGGCCTCAGCGCGCCGCCGGGGGCCGTTTGCGACGATTGAAGCGGCGGCCGAGGCATTCCGCGACGGCCGGATCGTCATCGTCGTCGACGACGAGGATCGCGAGAACGAGGGCGATCTGACGATTGCTGCCGAGAAGGTGACGCCCGACGCGATCAACTTCATGGCGCGCTACGGGCGGGGCCTGATCTGCCTTTCGATGACCGGGGATCGGCTGGATGAGCTGGAGATCCCGATGATCGTCAGCGAGAACACGTCGCGCTTCGAGACGGCGTTCGCCGTCCCGATCGACGCCAAGGAGGTGACCACCACGGGCATCTCGGCGGCGGACCGCGCCGCCACGATTCGCGTCGCCATCGATCCCGCGACGAAGCCTTCCGACCTGGCCAAGCCGGGGCATGTCTCGCCCCTCCGAGCGCGCGACGGCGGCGTGCTGGTCCGGGCCGGGCAGACCGAGGCGTCCGTCGACCTCGCGCGCCTCGCCGGCCTCTACCCGGCAGGCGTCATCTGCGAAATCATGAACGAGGACGGGACGATGGCGCGCGTCCCGCAGTTGAAGCGCTTCGCGCGCCGCCACGACCTGTTGATGATCACGGTCGCCGACCTGATCAAGTACCGGATGCGCCACGACCGGCTGGTGAAGCGGATCGCCTCGGCGCGACTGCCTACCGAGCACGGACCGTTCGACGTCACCGCTTACGACAGCATCATCGATGGTCGGACCCACATCGCGCTGGTTCGGGGCGAGATCGGTGACGGCGAGGAAGTGCTGGTGCGCGTCCATTCGCAGTGCCTGACGGGCGATGTCTTCGCGTCGTCACGCTGCGACTGCGGAAACCAGCTGGACCTCGCGATGCGCCGGATAGCCGCCGAAGGGCGGGGCGTGCTGCTCTACCTGAACCAGGAGGGACGGGGAATCGGTCTCGCGAACAAGATCCGCGCTTACGAGCTGCAGGATCAGGGACTCGACACGGTGGAGGCGAACGAGCACCTCGGCTTCAAGGCGGACCAGCGGGACTACGGCATCGGCGCCCAGATCCTGGGCGACGTCGGCGTCCGTACGATGCGGCTGCTGACGAACAATCCGCGCAAGTTCATTGGCCTCGAAGGTTATGGCCTCGCCGTGACGGAGTCGCTGCCGCTCGAGGTGCCGCCGACGGAGTTCACGGAACAGTATCTGCGGACCAAGAAGGAAAAGCTCGGGCACCGCCTGCGTTCCGTATAGGAGCCCCTCCGCCGAGCCGTTGACGGCGTGGCACACGGCCTCTACACTTGACAGTTTTGTGTGGCCGCCCGGCGGCGCGCCATGGGAGGCCGGACACTGGTCCGGCGGTCTGATGTTCAACGCGTTGGGATCACGGTTCGAAGCGGTGTTCGGATCGCTGCGCCGCGAGGTGCGGCTGACGCCGGAGGCGGTGGAGCGCGCCCTGCGCGAGATCCGTCTGGCCCTGCTCGAGGCGGACGTCAATTTCAGGGTGGTCCGCGCGTTCATCGATCGGGTGCGCGACCGGGCGATAGATCGCGCCGTGCTGGACAGCCTGACCCCGGCCCAGCAGGTGGTGGCGATCGTTCGCGACGAACTGCTCGCGCTGTTCGGCGAGCCGCGGGCGGGCCTGAGTGTTGTCAAGCAGCGGCCCCAGGTCGTGCTGCTGGTCGGTCTGCAGGGCTCGGGCAAGACGACTACGACCGCCAAGCTGGGACGCTGGCTGACGAAGGAGAAGCGTCATCCCCTGCTCGTCTCGACCGATGTGCGCCGCCCCGCGGCGATTCAACAGCTCGCCGTGCTCGCCAGCAAGGCGGGCCTGCGCGTCCGCGCGGAGGACGGCAGTCATGACCCGGTGGCGCGTGCCGCCGGCGCGGTGGACGAAGCGAAGCAGCTCGGTTTCGACACGGTGCTGATCGATACCGCGGGACGGCTTCACATCGACGACGCGCTGATGGACGAGCTGACCGCGATCCGCGATGCGGTGTCGCCTTCCGACATCCTGTTCGTGGCGGATGCGATGACCGGGCAGGACGCGGTGAGGAGCGCCGGCGAGTTTCATCACCGGATGGATGTCACCGGTATCGTCCTGAGCAAGATGGACGGCGACGCGCGTGGTGGAGCGGCGCTCTCGGTCGTTTCGGTGGTCAGCGTTCCCGTGGCGTTCGCCGCGACCGGCGAGACGCTTGACGACCTCGAGCCGTTCCGTCCCGATCGGATGGTCTCCCGTCTCCTGGGGATGGGGGATGTCCTGAGCCTGGTCGAGAAGGCCGAGGAGGCGATCGAGCGGGACGACGCGGCGGCGATGGCTGAGCGGGTCCGTCGCAACGAGTTCACGCTGGAAGACCTGCGGGAGCAGATACGCATGGTGAGCCGGATGGGGCCGCTCGATCAGTTGGTCGGGATGATCCCGGGACTGGGCAACGTCGCGTCGGGTGTCGAACTGGGCGACGGTGCGTTGACGCGCACCACAGCGATTATCAATTCGATGACGCCGGGCGAGCGGCACAAACCGTCCGTGATGAACGGCAGCCGGCGGCTCCGGATTGCCCGGGGCAGCGGAACCAGCGTGCAGGAAGTGAACCAGCTCTTGCGGCAGTTCACGAAGATGCGGAAGATGATGAAGGCGGCGACGGCGATGGGGCGGGGCAGGAAACGCCGCCCGCAACGGCCGGCGCTCCCGTGGTGACGGGAGCATCGGCACGTCCTGGGGAGACATTGAGATGCTGATGATTCGACTGCGGCGGCAGGGCGCGAAGGGCCGGCCGTTCTACCGGGTGGTGGTGATCGACAGGAGAGCGGCGCGTGACGGCCGTGCGCTGGAGGTGGTGGGGCACTACGATCCGACAGCGGAGCCGGAGGTGCTCAAGGCCAACGTAGAGCGGATCGAGCACTGGGTCAGCAAGGGCGCCCAGTTGAGTGATTCGGTCCGGACCCTGCTCGCGCGGCATCCGGAGGCGGCGCCATGAGTCGCTCGCGCGCCGTCGTCGATGTCATCGCCCGGCAGTTGGTCGACCATCCGGACGAGGTGACCATCGATCTGTACGAGGAAGGGGACGAGGATGTGCTGGAGTTGACGGCGCATCCGAACGACCTGGGGAAGCTGATTGGGCGCCGCGGCCGGACTGCGTCCGCAATCCGTTCGATTGCCGGTCTGGCCGCGCGACTGGACGGTCGGCGATCCAGCGTGGAGTTCCTGGACGACTGACGCAGGCAGGCACGAGATGGAGGCGGCTGCCTGGGACGAGATGGCGCTCGTGGGTGTGGTGGCGCGGACGCATGGCCGTCATGGAGAAGTGGTGGTGAATCCGGAGACCGACTTCCCGGAAGACCGTTTCGCCCCGGGGGGGACGCTGTTCCTGGAAGGGATGCCGGCGCCGCGGCCGTTGCGGATACGTGACCTCTGGTTCCACGGCGACCGCCCCGTGCTGGCGTTCGAGGGAATCCGGACGCTGGGCGATGCGGAAGCGCTGCGCGGGGCCCAGTTGCGCATCCCCGAGGGAGCGCTGCTGCCTCTGCCGGACGGCGCCTGGTACGAGCATGACCTGGTGGGTTGCGCGGTGCGGACGGCCGGCGGCGGCGAGGTCGGGAAGGTTGCCGCGGTCGAGGGTCCGCACGGCGCGCGGCGTCTGATCGTGGCGGTCGAGGGCGGGGAGGTAGACGTCCCGCTGGTGGAAGCGATCTGCGTGGAGGTCGATACGGCGGCGCGGTTGATCCTGATCGATCCGCCGGAGGGCCTGCTCGAGGTGAACCGATGACGTTCGACGTCGTGACCATCTTTCCCGAACTGGTCGAGCGCATGGTGTCGGCCGGCGTCGTCGGGCGCGGTCGGGAGGCTGGCCTGCTGGATGTCGCCGTGCACGATCTGCGCGGCTTCACCGATGATCGACACCGGACGGTGGATGATGCGCCGTACGGCGGGGGCCCCGGCATGGTGCTGAAGCCCGCGCCGTTCATTCGGGCGCTGGCGGCGATCCGTGAGACCCGGGGCGATCCCGATACGGTGATCCTGCTCTCTCCGCAGGGAGCCACGCTGACGCACGAGACGGTGATGCGACTCAGCCGGCTCGACCATGTGGCGCTGCTCTGTGGGCGCTACGAAGGCGTGGATGAGCGGGTCCGGACGCATGTCGCAACCGAGGAGCTGTCGATTGGCGACTACGTCCTGAGCGGCGGCGAGTTGCCGGCGGGCGTCATCGTCGAGGCCGTGGCGCGGCAGGTGCCGGGCGTCGTGGGGAACCGCGAGTCGGTCGAGGGCGACTCGTTCGTCCGCCGCATCCTGGATCACCCGCACTACACGCGGCCTACCCGTCTGTCGGAGCTGGAGGGGACCGCCGAGGTCCGTCTCAACGGGACCGCCGGCGGCGGGTCGGGCGCGGAATCGAACGGCGCGGCCGCCGGTGACGTGCCCGCGGTCCTGGTGTCGGGAAATCACGCGGCGGTCCGGCGCTGGCGGAAGCGGGAGGCGGTCCGGCGGACGCTGGCACGGCGACCCGACCTGCTGGCGGACGCCGCGCTGGACGAGGAAGAGAAGGAGTTCCTCCGCGAGCTGCGGTCGCTCTGAACGGGTGGCCTCGGGGGAACAAGAGGTAAACGGGAGCAGAACGATGAAAGCGATCGACGCCGTGGAGCAGCCGTACCTGACCGAGCGCCCCGACATTCAGTCGGGCGATACGGTCCGCGTCCATGTGAAGGTGCGGGAGGGCGAGAAGGAACGGATTCAGGTGTTCGAGGGGTTGGTCATCGCACAGCACCACCACGGTGTCAGCTCGACCATCACGGTACGCAAGGTCTCGTTCGGCCAGGGAGTGGAGCGCATCTTTCCGCTGCATTCGCCGACCATCGACAAGATCGAGATCGCCCGTTCCGCCAGGGTGCGTCGCGCGAAGCTGTACTACCTCCGGAAACTGCGCGGCAAGGCGGCGCGCCTCCGCGAGCGGCGCCGCCGCTGAACGCGTGGCGGCAGCGCGGCCGGCGACCGGCGCGCGCGCGGCAAGCCGGGCGGTCGAGAACGCCGTGCGGCGGCGCGGCTACGCCCGCGTCGCGGGGGCCGACGAGGCGGGGCGCGGATCGCTTGCCGGGCCGGTCGTCGCGGCTGCGGTCATCCTCGATCCGAAACGGCGCCTTACCGGGTTGCGTGACTCCAAGCTGCTGACCGCCGCGCAGCGCGAGCGTCTCTACGCGGTAATCGTGGAGCGCGCCACCTGGGCGGTGGCATTCGCCTCGGTCGCCGAAGTCGACCGTCTCAACGTCCACCGGGCGTCGCTCGATGCGATCCGCCGTGCGATCGAAGCGCTCTCGCCGTCCGGCGACTACGCGATTGTCGACGGTTTCCCGGTTCCTGGTCTGGACCTGCCGCATGAGGCGATTCCGCATGGCGACCGGCGGTGCGCCGCCATCGCCGCCGCGTCCATCGTCGCGAAGGTGACGCGTGACCGCGAAATGGCGCGCCTCCACGGGCTGGACGATCGGTACGGTTTCGACCGCCACAAGGGGTACGGCACGCGCCGCCACCTCGACGCCATCGCGAGGTACGGCTACTCCGACGCGCATCGGCGGACGTTCAGGCCGCCGTCCCTGTTTGATACGATGGCCGCCCCCTGATGATCTGCTTCGTGACCGACCGCCGCGTCCTTGCCGGGCGTGCGCCTGACGAGGAGGCGGCGGTCGAACGGATGCTGGGGGTTATCGAGGCCTGCGCCGGAGCGGGTGTAGACCTGGTGCAGATCCGTGAGACCGGCCTGACCGACCGTCGTCTCCTGGCGCTGGTCGAGGAGGCGATCGTGCGGACGCGCGGGACGGTGGCCCGCGTCGTCGTGAACGACCGCGCCGACATCGCGCTGGCCGCCGGCGCGGCGGGCGTTCACCTGAAGGATGACGCGCGCGATCCCGTGCGCGTCCGCGCCATGGGGCCGCCCGACTGGCTTGTCGGCCGTTCCGTCCACGACGCCGCCACGGCCCGTTCCGCCGCGACCAGCGGCGTCGACTACCTCGTGGCGGGAACCGCCTACCGGTCGGCGTCGAAGCCGGGGCGCAAGCCGCTGGGCCTCGATGGCCTGCGTGCGGTCGTCGTCGCGGCGGCCCCGTGTCCCGTGCTCGCGATCGGCGGCGTCGATGTCAGGAACGTCCGTGAGGTGGCCACGACCGGAGTCGCCGGCGTCGCGGGTATACGCCTCTTCGATACCGACGAGCCGGGCGACACCGTAGCCGCGTTGCGCGCGGCGTTCTGACCCTTGTGCGGATATCGAGGATCTACCGGACCGCGAGTCGAAGCCCTTCGGTGTCGATGCTGCAGTCGAGAAGCCGCGCGCCCGCGTCGTTCAACGCACGTCTGACCGAAGCGGTGGCGTCCGGCTCGGCGAGGAAGAAGACGCAGCCGCCCCCACCGGCGCCACACACCTTGCCCGCGTCGGCCCCCGCGTCGAAGGCGCGGCGAAACAGAATGTCGATCTGCTCGGTGGTCACGCCCGGTGCGAGCCGCTTGCGCAACTCCCACTCGTGTCCGACCGAGCGGGCCAGTTCGGTCCAGTCCGACCGCTCGAGCGCTGCCCGGACGCGCGCCGCGGTGTCCCGAATCTCGTCGAACAGTCCGGCCAGGCTGGCGTCGCCGTCAATCCGGCGCTTCGTGACCTCCCAGTTGTTGATGCCGGAGTCGCGCGTTTGCCCGGTGTAGACGACGACCATCCGTTCCTCGATCGCCCGCGGCGGGACGTCGAGCGGCACACGATGGACGCCGGCCGGTCCGAACTCGATCGCGGCGATACCGCCGTAGAACGCCGGCCGGTAATCCTGTCCGCCGGTCGGCACCCCGATGACCTGCACCTCGATATCGCGTGCGAGATTCAGGAGCGCTTCAGGCTCGAGCCGTCGATCCTGCCAGCGCGCGATGGCCGCGCAGAGCGCCACGTTCAGCGCGGACGACCCGGCCAGGCCGGCGCCGACGGGCGAGTCGGAACGGGTTTCGACGGCCACTCCGCTCGCCCGGAAGAAACGGAGAATCCGGGCAGGCAGGCGGAGGGCGGGATGGGCATCGTCCAGTTCGCCGACCTCCGCCACGTCGGCCGTCGCCCCCGTGTCTCGGGCGGCAAGCCGCAGGCCGCCTCCGGGGCAGGAGGCGACGGTGCAGGAGGCCCGCAGGGTGATCGCCGCGTTGACCGTCTGGACGCCTTCGTGCAGCAGGTACAACGGCCAGATATCGAGGGTACCGCCCGCCAGGTCGATTCGGGTCGGGGCGGACGACTGCAGGCGCACGGCGGGATTATAATGAGGCGCCACGCTGGCCCGGCTCCACCGGGAGCCGCCCATCCCGGATGTCCAGAGCCGTTCGGCGCCAAATCGGGCAGTTGATCGTCGCCGGCTTCGACGGTCATGCCATTCCGGTGGAACTGGCCGCGCTGGCCCGCGAGTTCGACCTAGGAGGCGTCATTCTCTTCGCGCGGAACATCGACGCGCCGTTGCAGGTGGCCGAGTTGGCGTACGCGGCGAAACAATTGACGCGGGAGCTGCCGCCCTGGGTGAGCGTCGATCAGGAGGGTGGCCGCGTGCAGCGGTTGCGCGCGCCCTGCACCCGATGGCCGCCGGCGGCGACGCTGGGCCGGTGCGGCGATCCGGTTCTGGCGGAGCGCTTCGCCCGCGCACTCGCCCGCGAGTTGCGCGCGGTGGGAATCACGCTCGATTATGCGCCGGTGCTCGATGTCCACACGAACCGGTCGAATCCGGTGATTGGCGATCGGGCCCTGTCGTCCGACGCCGCACGGGCCGGGGAGCTCGGCGCAATCGTCGTGCGCACGCTGCAGAAGGAAGGAATCGCCGCCTGCGGCAAGCACTTTCCGGGGCATGGCGACACCTCGGTCGATTCGCATGAGGACCTGCCTGTGGTGGAGCAGGAGCGGCCCCGGCTCGACGAGGTGGAGCTGCCGCCGTTCCGCGCCGCGATCGACGCGAACGTCGCGATGCTGATGACGGCCCACGTCCGGTACCCCGCGCTAGACGAGGATCGGCCGGCCACGTTGTCGCGGGCCGTCGTGGCCGGCCTACTGCGCGAGGAACTCGGTTTCGAGGGGCTCGTCGCGACGGACGACATGGAGATGGGCGCCATCGCCAGGCATCGGGACATCGCCGAGGCGAGCGTGGACGCGCTACGGGCGGGTTGCGATCTGGTGCTCCTGTGCGGCACCGACCCGGCGGCGCAGGTCGCGGTCATCGAGCGGCTGATCTACGCGGTCGAGAACGAGGAGCTGTCGGTGCGTCAGGTGGAGCGGGCGCTCGAGCGGCAGCGCCGCGCCAGGGAACGCTTCCTGGTGGCGGACGCGGACTGGCGGCCGCCGCCGGCGCGGCAACTGAACGCGCTGCTGGGTTGCGATGCGCATCAGGCGGTCGCGGAACGGATGCGCGAGTTCGCCGATGCGTGAAGGACGAGCATGACGAAGCCGGGCGCTCTCCGCCGGGGTGATCGGATCGGGATTGTCGCTCCCGCCAGCCCCTTCGATCGCGGCACGTTCGACCGCGGCGTCGCCGAGTTGCGGGCGCTCGGCTTCGAGCCGGTTTTCGACGAGTCGGTCTTCGAACGGCGCGCCTATGTGGCCGGGCCGGCCGGGGCCCGGGCCGCGCGGTTCCGCGCGGCGTGGCTCGATCCGACGACCGTCGCGGTCATGGCCGTGCGGGGCGGCTTCGGCAGCGGCCATCTGTTGCCGTTGCTCGATCCGGCGGAACTGGGCCGCAGGCGCAAGGCGCTGATCGGTTGCAGCGATCTGACCGCGCTCCACACCCTGCTGACCCAGCAGTGCGGCCTGGTCACGTTCCACGGGCCGATGGTGGCAACGCTGGCCCGTGGCGAGGTGGGCTACGACCGCGCGTCGTTCCTGGCTCATCTCATGGGGCCGTCCGCCGGGCCCGTTGCGGCGGGGGAGCTCACGGTTGCCCGTGGCGGAAGGGCGCGCGGCCCGTTGCTCGGGGGCACGCTGTCCCTCCTCGCCGCGTCCCTGGGGACGCGCTACGCGTTCGATCCCCCGGATGGTCACATCCTGCTCCTCGACGACGTGGGGGAACGGCCCTACCGGCTCGACCGGCTGCTGACCCAGCTCCGACAGGCGGGGATCCTGTCGCGCGCCGGCGGGGTGGTCTGCGCCTGCTTTCCCGAGTGCGACGAGCCGGACGGATCACTCACCGCGCATGACGTACTCGGCGAGCTCCTGGCGGACATCGACGGTCCGGTCGTGCGGGGGCTCCCGACCGGCCATACCGCCGGGACGCCGATGCTGACGGTCCCGCTCGGTGTCGCCGTGACGCTGGAGGCGGAAGGCGCAACCGGACGCCTGACGGTCGAGGAGTCGGCGGTCACATGAACCGGGTCCACCTGATTGGCGTCTGCGGGACGGCGATGGCGACGCTGGCCGCCATGCTGAAGCGGCGGGGATGGGTGGTGACGGGATCGGATGCGCAGGCGTATCCGCCGATGGATCAGTTCCTCGCGTCGCAGGGCATTGTCCCGCGGATCGGCTACGACGCGACTCACGTACCGGAGGACATCGATCTCGCGGTGATAGGCAACGCGGTTTCGCGCGGCAATCCGGAAGTGGAGGCCGTGCTCGAACGCCGGATCCGGTACGCTTCGCTCGCCGAGACGATTCGCGACCACTTCCTCTGGGGACGCCGCGCGATCGTCATCGCCGGAACGCACGGCAAGACGACCACGACGTCGATGACGGCCTGGGCCCTGGTCAACGCCGGAGCGGACCCCGGCTTCCTGGTAGGCGGCGTACCGCGCAACTTCGACGCCGGCTACCGTCTGGGTGCGAGCGACCTGTTCGTGATCGAGGGGGACGAGTACGACAGCGCGTACTTCGACAAGACCGCCAAGTTCCTGAAGTACCTGCCGTTCGTTGCCGTCGTGGGCAGTCTCGAATTCGATCACGCCGACATCTATGGCGACCTCGACGCCCTGACGCTGGCCTTCCGTCGCTTTGTCGGCCTGGTGCCCCGCAACGGGCGGCTGCTGCTGGGCGCGGACGATGCGGGGGCGCGGGCGCTGGCGAACGCGGCCCACTGCCCCGTCGAGACGTTCGGTCTCGCCGACGACGCGGACTGGCGGGCGGCGAAGCTCGACTATCGGCGCGACCGGACCGCGTTCGACGTGCGCCATGCCGGTACGACGATCGCACGCGTCGAACTGCCGCTGCTCGGCGCCTTCAACGTTCGAAACGCCCTGGCCGCGATCGCGGCGGGCGCGGCCGCCGGAGTGGCGCCGGACCGTCTGGCGGCCGCCCTGGGGACTTTCAGGGGAGTCCGCCGCCGCCTCGAGCTGAGCGGCGCCGGGCGCGGCGTGTCGCTCTACGACGACTTCGCGCACCACCCGACGGCGGTCCGTGAAACGGTCGCGGCACTGCGCGCCACCGCGCCGTCCGGCCGGATCTGGGTGTTGTTCGAACCACGTTCCGCCACATCGTGCCGTCGCATCTTTCAGGCGGACTACGCGGCGGGTCTGGCCGGCGCCGACGAGGTGCTGATCGCCCCGGTCTATCGCACGACCATTCCGGCGGATCGACGTCTCGACCCCGCCCGGCTCGCGGCGGATCTCACGGCGTCGGGGACCCGCGCCCGCCACGTTGAATCGATCGACGCGATGGGAGTGCTGGTCGAGAACGAAACGCGGCCGGGGGACGTGGTGGTACTGATGTCGAACGGAGACTTCGGTGGCCTGCGCGAGCGGCTGCGTGAACGTCTCGGCATCGATGACGGGAGGGAAGGGGAGACCTCCGCGTGACACTCGCGAAGGGACCGGACTGGACCCTCACGCCGGACGGCGATGCGGCGCTCCTGGTGCGTTTCGAGCAGCGGATCGATCCGGCCATCAATGCGCGTGCCATCGCCCTTGGCCGCTGCCCTGCGGCGGCGGCGGATGGACGGGGTTCGGGACGTCGTGGAGGCGTACGCGGCGGTCACGGTGCATGTCGATCCGGCCAGCGCGGATATCGGAGCGGTGACGGAGGCCGTGGCGCGTCTTGCCCGGGAAACCAGGGCGGAGTACCCGCCGGCGGAGAGACGCCGTGAACACCGCCTGCCGGTGTGTTACGGCGGAGCGCACGGCCCGGACCTGGCGGAGGTGGCCCGGTTCGGGCATTGCACGGAGGAGGTGGTGATCAGGCGGCATTGCAGCTCCGCCTACCGCGTCTACATGCTCGGCTTCCAGCCCGGTTTCGCCTACCTGGGTTCGGTCGAGCCGAGTATTGCCGCGCCGCGCCGCGCCACGCCGCGTGTCCAGGTGCCGGCCCGCTCGGTCGGCATCGCAGGCCAGCAGACCGGTGTCTACCCGGCCGTGTCGCCGGGCGGCTGGCAACTCATCGGCCGGACGACGGTCCGGCTCTTCGATCTCGACCGGCCGGATCCGTTCCTGCTGCATGCGGGAGATGTAGTTCGCTTCGAGCCAATCGATCGTCGGACCTACGACCGGCTGTTGCAGCAGGACCATGGCGCCGGCGCGCTGCGGGAGGAACAGGCGGCCGACGCTGCGCGCGGGGTGGATTGGTGATGGCGGCCGGGAACCCGAAGGGCGGCATCGTCGTCGAAGAAGCAGGGATGCTCACGACGGTGCAGGATCTGGGCCGGTGGGGCTGGCAGCACGACGGGGTCAGCGTCTCGGGGGCGATGGATCCGCGCGCTCACCGTCGGGCCAATCGGCTGGTCGGCAACCGCGACGAGGCGGCCACCCTCGAGGTGACGCTCAGCGGCCCCGTGCTCCGGTTCGAGCAGTCCTGCCGGATCGCGGTCAGCGGCGCCGAGTTCGAGCTGTTTCTCGACGACTACCGGGTCTCGTCCGATACCGTGCTCCGGGCCGATCGCGGGCAGGTGCTTCGTTTCGGCCGCAGGACGGATGGCGCGCGCGCCTACGTGGCCGTCGCCGGCGGCGTCGGCGTCCGGCCGGTTCTCGGGAGCCGATCGACCCATCTCGGCAGCCGGGTGGGTGGTTTCGGAGGGCGGGCGCTCCGCCGCGGCGACCGTCTCCCGATCGGTCCGGCAGCGCCGCCGGACACGACGGTGGCGGGAAAGATGCCTGCCGCCCGCGCTTCGCGACGGCCGGTCGGCGGCGGCGCGCGGGTTCATGTATTGCCGGGGCCCCACTGCGATCTCTTTCCGGGCGCCGATCCGGTCGCCACGCTCGCCGCGGGCCGCTACCGGATTCGGCCGGAGTCGGATCGGATGGGGTATCGTCTTGAAGGCGCGGCGATCGCCGGATGCGACATCGGCGGATTGCCGCACGGATTTCTGTCGCACGCAGTGCCGGCCGGGTCGGTTCAGGCGCCTCCCGACGGCGGCGTCATCGTCGCCATGGCTGATCGCCATACGGCCGGCGGCTATCCACGCATCGCCATGGTGATCACCGCCGACCTGCCGCGTCTCGGCCAACTGACTCCGGGCGACTGGATCGAATTCGTTCCATGCGCCATGGATGAAGCGCGTACTCGGCTGGCGGCGGCGGAGCAGGAGTGAGCCCGCCGATGACGGCCGTGCAGCGGATCGGTCTGGCGGCGTCACCGCGCGATGCCGAGGTGCAGGCGGCGCTGGCCGCGGTTGTCGGAAACGACTGTGTCCAGCGTGACGTGCCCCTCGCCCGCCACACGACGTTTCGGATCGGCGGAACGGCCGACTGGCTGGTGGATGCGTTGAAGCAGGACGACCTCGTCCGTCTGCTCGCGGTGGCGCACCGGTTCGCCCTCCCGGTCACGATGCTGGGAGGAGGCTCGAACGTTCTGGTAGCGGATGACGGTGTGCGGGGGATCGTCGTTCGCGCGCGGCATGCGGCCGTCTCCGAGGTGAAGCCGGGCGTGGTTCGCGCCGCCGCGGGCGCCTCGATCAACGGGCTGGTCCGCTGGACCATCCACCGTGGTCTGGCGGGCCTGGAGGCGTGGGCCGGCACTCCCGGAACGGTCGGCGGCGCGATTCACGGTAACGCGCATTTCCGGAGTCAGCCCATTGGGGACTTCGTGACCCACGTCGGTCTCATTCCCCGGGACGCAACCGATCCCTCGGGCGCCGTTGTCCGGACGCGACGTGACGCGATGGAGTTCCGCTACGACCGGAGCCGCGTGCAGCGGACCGGTGAACTGGTCGCCTGGGCGGAGTTCGCCGTCTCGCCGGCGCGGCCGGAGCAGTTGCGCGCCGTTGCGCGGGAGTCGCTTCGTTTCAGAAAGCGGACGCAGCCGCTCGCCCAGCCGAGCGCCGGCTGCATCTTTCAGAACCCCGATGCGGCGGAGGGCGGCCTCGAGGCGGGTCAGGCGCCGTATGCCGGGGCGTTGATCGACGAGGCCGGGCTCAAGGGCTTTACGGTCGGCGGGGCGCGTGTGTCGGAGACGCATGCGAACTTCATCGTGACGCAGCCGGGCGCGACGGCACGTGACGTACGGGGGCTGATCCGGCAGGTCCAGCGCATGGTGCGCGAGCGGTACGGCGTCGACCTCCGGCCGGAGGTGGTGTTTCTGGGCGAGTTCGACACGAACAGGAGAGAGACGGCGTGAGCGGGTGGACCGGGGGAGAGGTGCTGGAGCAGACTGCGTCGACGCTCGTTGTCGAGGGTGGGCGAAGTCTGGCGGGGTCGATCGACGTCGAGGGCAACAAGAACGCCGCGCTCCCGCTGCTCGCTGCCTGCCTGCTGACGGATCAGCCGTGCGGCCTGACGAACATGCCGCGCATCAAGGATGTCGCAGTGATGGGCGAACTGCTCCGGGGGCTGGGCGCCGACATCCAGGGAATCGGCACGACCGAAGTGCGGGTCGGTTGCGAGTCAATCACCAGCGACCGGCCCGACCCCCAACTGGTGGGCCGCCTGCGTGGATCGGTCCTGCTTGTCGGTCCGCTCCTCGCACGCATGGGGCGCGCGCGGCTGGCGCCTCCCGGCGGCGACTTCCCGGGCCGCCGAACGCTGGCGGTTCACCTGCAGGCCCTGCGGGCGATGGGAGTGCGGGACGTCGAAGGGGAAGGCCACACGTTCGAGGCGCCACACGGACTGCGTCCCGCGTCCATTTATCTGGAAGAGGCCTCCGTCACCGGCACGGAAACCGCGATCCTTGCCGCGGCGGCGGCGCGCGGCGATTCCGAGATCCGCCACGCCGCCTGCGAGCCGCACGTGGTCGAGCTGTGCGATTTCCTGCGCGAGATGGGCGTGCGGATCGCGGGCGCCGGAACGCCGACGATTCGCGTCAGCGGTCCTGCCGCGCTGGGCGGCGCGTCGCACCACCTGCGCGGCGACTACATCGAGGCCGGCAGTTGGGCGGTGATCGCGGCCATCACGCGCGGCGAGATCGAGGTGCGTGGAGCCCACGCAACGGACCTCGAGCCGATAACGTCAGTCCTGGAGCGGATGGGCGTCGATTGCGACATCGTGGCGCCGGCGGAAACGGACCGCGCGGGCGACCTGCTCCGGGTGCGACCCACGCAGCCGCGGGCTATCCGCCAGGTAACCACCGCTCCGTGGCCCGGATTCCCGAGCGACATGGTGAGCCTGGTGAGCGTTCTGGCGACCCAGGCGGCGGGCCGGACGCTGATTCACGACTGGATGTACGAACTCCGGCTCTTCGCCCTGGAGCAGTTGAGCGGCATGGGCGCCAACCTCTTCCTTTGCGACCCCCACCGGATGATCGTCGATGGTCCCCGGACCCTGAAGGGTCGCACGCTCGATACCCGCGACCTCCGTTCGGGGATGGCGCTGATCGCCGCCGCGCTGGCGGCGGAAGGGGAGAGCCGCATCGCTCCGCTCGAGACCGTCGAGCGCGGCTACGCCAACATCGCCGCGCGCCTGCGCGGCCTCGGGGCGCGCGTGATCGTCGAGTAGCCCGGAACCCTAGCGATTCACGGGCGGGTCGCGTGGGTTTGGTGGCGCCACCGGCTCGACGATGGCCGGCGGTGGTCCGCCGAGTCGCTCCACCGGGTCGCGCGGCTGCGGATCGAGACGGGTCGGGAGTGGCAGCGAGCTGCCGACCACGGCGGCGGCGCCGCTGCCGCTCACCCGAAACGGAAGCAGATCCTGTTCGTCGAGGTCGAGCACGCGGATTATGTGCGGCCGCAGGGTCAGGATAATGTCGGTCTCCTGGGCCTCGGTCCGCGTCCGGCCGAACAGCCGGCCGAGCACGGGCACGCGGCTCAGCCCCGGGATACCGTCCAGCGTCTCCCGCTCGTCGTCGCGGATCAGACCGGCGAGAATGTTCGTTTCACCATCCCGAAGCCGGAGGGTCGTCGTGATCTCGCGGCTGCCGAACTGCGGCAGGTCGCCGAACCCGGTGCCCGATATGTTGCTGATCTCCACGACCAGCTCGAGTGAGACTTCGTAGTTGTGATGGATGCGCGGGAGGATCTCGATGTTGACGCCGATGTTCTCGTAGTTGAACGACGTGATCGGCTGCTGCGCCACACCGCCCGCGGCAATCGGAACGAACGTGCTGACTGGCACCGGGACCCGTTCGCCGAAGTGCGCCTCGGCCGCGAGGCCGTCTGATGTGCGGAGGCTCGGGTTCGCCAGAATCCGCGTGTTCGAGTCGTCCGCCAGCATGTTGACCAGCAGGCTCATCGGGTTCGCGACGAACAGATCCGACCCGCTGAGCCGCGTGATGTCGTCCACCGTCAGGTCGAATCCCTCGGCGCCCGCGTCGAGCGCGGCGTCGGCTCCCCGCGCGCCGAACTCCAGTCCATAGTCGCGAATCGTCTGGCGATCCACTTCCAGGAGCTGCACCTCGATCACCACTTCCGCGCGCGCCTTGTCGATCGCCTGGACCAGGCGCGCCGCGGCGTCCAGACGCTCCGGCGTGTCCATGACCGAGACGGCATTGGTGGCCGTCACCGGCGCGATCCGGCGCAGGTCGAGCACGAGGCGTAGCAGGTCGATGGTCTCGTTGATGTCGGCGTTGCTCAGGTAGAAGGTGCGGACCACCTCCTGTTGGTACTCACGCCGCTTCGCTGGCGTGTCGGGAACTATCGTCACGGTGCCCGGGGCCGTCACCTGGAAGAAGTTGCGCGTGCTGTTGGCGATCGTCTCGAGCGCCTCGACGAACGTGATGCCGCGAAGGTCGGCCGTGATCGGTTCGTCGACGAACTGCGGATCGAAGACGACCGTGATGCCGGCGAACTGGCCGATCGCAGAGAAGACGGTCCGCGCGCTCGCTTCGCGGAACACGACCGCGTCGGGCAAGGGGTTGCCGTCCGGCAGTTCCTGTCCGGGTGGCGGCGCATGGCGGGTCCGCTCGATCAACGCTTCGAGCTCGGTCTGTCCATCCGCGCCTCCCCGCAGGCGGGTGCGGACCGCCTCGCGCGTTGCCGCCAGCTCGCGCTCGATATCGCCCATCGTCGGGTTCAGCTCGTAGGCGATCTGGTATTCCGCCAGCGCCTCCTCCCAGCGAGACTGCCGGGCCAGCGCCCGACCGGCGGCGTAGTGCTGCTGGGCGGCGCGGAGCATTGCCCGCTCCAGCGCGAGTTGCGCGCTTCGGTCGTTCGGCCGCTCCTGAACGGCGCGGCGATAGAGCACGACGGCGCGATCGTAGTCGCGTTGCCGTTCCGCCGCCCGTCCCTCGTCCAGCGCACGGCCGGAGGCGCAGCCGGCGAGCGTGATCAGGGCGAGAGCGATCAATGCGGCGCGGTTGATTCCGGGCGAGCTTCGTCTACCGGGCCCAATTGTCATCGGTCACCACCTCGACGCCGCGCGGGGCGTCGAACTCGAAGAATCTATCGGCTATCCCTTGGTTCTGCTGCAGGTTGGAAAAGACGTAGGACGACACGCCGCCCTGCAGGTCGATTGCCGACATCCGCCGGATGGCGAGATCGACGGTGTCGATCGCGAGGGTCAGCGTTTCGTAGTCGGCATCTCCCACGCGCGGCGTCAGCTCTACCACCCAGTCGGCGTCTGTGGAAGCGCCGCTGACGTAGCGTGCGTCGAAGTCGCGCGTCAGATCGCCGTCTCCCGCAAGAAACGAGGCGGGCGTGGCCGACCCGCCGCCCGGCGGCAGATCGCTGACGATCGCCTGGCGGTCGGCGGGGAAGTACGACACGACCGTCCGCCCGTTCGACACGAAACGCTTGATCTCGGGATGCGTATAGTCGAAGCGCCAGCGGCCCGGCTTCTTCACATGCACGGTGCCGCGCTCGACATCGGTCGCCTGAAGGACGCCACCCTGGTAGCTATGGGCGAAGTCGGCGGAGAAATCGCCGATCGCGGCATAGCGCGCCTGCAGTTGGCTCATCAGTTGATCTATCGGCGGCGCCCCGGCCGGTTGCTGCGCGGCGACACCCTGCGCAAACAGCAGCAGCAGGCCGGCGGCGGCGATACCTGACAGGGTGCGCGTCAGCCCTTCAGGGCGCCCGCCTGGGGCGGCTTCTGTTTCGGGGCGTCCTTGCTGTCGGTCGGAAGCTTGGCGGCAAGCCACTCGACAATGCCTCCCTCGAGCACGCTGGCGCTGCACCCTTCCCGAATCAGCGCGGCGGCGATGCGAGCGCCCACCACTTCCTCCGGATCGGAGTCGTAGATGACGATCTCGCGGTCGCGCGGCAGGGATGCATGGTCGAAATCGGGCGGATCGAGGCGGACGGCGCCAGGCAGCCGGACCGTGCTGTGCTCGTACGGATACTTCAATCGGACGTCGACCACCACCGGGGCATGGTCGCCGCCCGCTTCAAGGCGCTCGGAGAGCGCTTCCTTGCTGATACGCGGAACGGGCATGCGTGTATTGTCCGCAGGCCCCGCGACGGGTGTCAAGACGGCGAGTGCGTCGTTGGCCCTGAGATACGCCGCGGCCGGGGCGAATGCGGGGATACCGGGTTACATCTCTGTAACGTTTGCGACGGCGCGCCGGACGGCGTCGTAGTCGTTCGGCAGCTCCACCGGATGATTGGCGACCGCGGCCCGCAGCTCCGGCACGGACTCCTGGTGGTAATGCAGTTTGAAGTCGGTGAACTTCAGTCCGTTCGCGGTCGAAATCACCACTACCCGTTCGTCCGGCGAGATCTTTCCCTGCTTGCGCAGCTTGACGAGGACGGCCAGGGCGACGCCCGTGTGGGGGCAGTTGTACATGCCGGTCCGGTCCGCACGCGCCGCGGCGTCGGCCAGTTCCGCCTCCGTCGCCTGTTCGACAATGCCGCGATAACGCTTGAGTGTCCGGATCGCCTTGTCTATGGAGACGGGGTTGCCGATCCGGATCGCGGAGGCCTGCGTCGTGCCGGCCGTAATGGGCTCGAAGGTCCAGTTGTTACGGTACGCGCGGTAGAGCGGGTTGGCGGCGGCGGCCTGGGCGACGATGATGCGCGGGCGGCGCGTTGTGACGCCGAGCGCTTCCATCATGTCGAAGCCCGCGCCGAGTGCGCTGACGTTGCCCAGATTCCCGCCCGGGATGATCACGGTGTCGGGCACCTCCCAGTCGAACTGCTGCACGATCTCGATGCCGACCGTCTTCTGGCCCTCCAGTCGAACGCTGTTCATCGAATTGGCGAGATAGATGCCGGCCTCGTTGGCAAGGCGCTTGACGATCGCCATGCAGCCGTCGAAGTCGGTGTCGAGCGCGAGGACCGTCGCGCCGTTCGAGAGCGGCTGCACGAGTTGCGCGGTTGACACCTTGCCCCGGGGCAGGAGCACGATTGCCGGAATGCCGCCCGCCGCGGCATAGGCGGCGACCGACGCCGAGGTGTCGCCGGTGGAAGCGCAGGCGACGGCCCGGATCGTGTCGCCCTGCGCCATCATCTCGCGGACGATCGAGACCAGCACCGTCATGCCCAGGTCCTTGAACGACCCGGTATGCGAGTTGCCGCACAGCTTGACCCACAGATCGCGGAGGCCCAGCTCCTGGCCGAACCGCTCGGCCCAGAAGAGGTTCGTTCCGCCCTCGTCCATCGACACTATGTTGTCGTCGTTGACGTCCGGGCAGACCCATTCCTTCTTGCCCCAGACGGCGGAGCCGTACGGCCAGGTCGTCCGCTTGTAACGTTCATCGAAGAGACGCATCCAGGAACCGCCCGAGCGGGTTCGCAGCGCGTCGAGGTCGTGCACGACCTCCAGCAGGTCGTTGCAGGTGGGGCAGCGGTAGATCGGTGTCAGCAGCGAGTGCTCGCCGGCGCAGCCGCGTATGCAACGCAGGACGGCCCGAGGGGTGGAGGTTGTCATGCCTTCGAGTTTCGCGGGGTTCCTCCGGGGCGCGTATAGAGTCAAACCCCGTCGTCCGTCTGGAGGAACTCGCGGCGCCGTTTTCGGCAGCATTGAAACAGAAGTCCGGCAGGCGGCGCAATCTGTCCCGGAAGACGGTCGAGTATCATTCTCATCGATCTGCGCGTCGGGATTGCCGCCGATGTTCAACAATCCTGGTGAATCCCCGTGGTGGCGAATCGGCTGGCGGAACCTGGGCCGGAATCGCAAGCGGACCACCCTCACCGCCCTGGGACTCGCGATCGGCTACTTCGCGGTGGTGATCATGGTCGGCTGGGGCGAGGGGATGGTCGCCGAGCTGATCGAGAACGCGACGTCGCTCGTGAGCGGCCAGATCGAGATTCATGACGCGGACTACCGGCCGGAACGAAGTCTGTACGACACCATCGGCGGGCGGGAGGGCGCCGATGTCGAGGAGTTGCTGAACACGATTGAGGCGGACCCTGCCGTCGAGGCGACAGCTCCGCGCGTGTATGTGGGCGCGCTGGTCAGTTCGGGCGACTCCACGCGGGCGGGCGTGCTGCTGGGAGTCGATCCGGAACGCGAGGTGGAGCTTACGCGTTTCCTTGATTCACTCGTTGCGGGGCGCCTGCCGGTCGCCGGCGCCTACGAGGTGGTCGTGGGTGAGGAAATGGCGCGGCAACTCGCCATCGACGTGGGGGATGAACTCGTCGTCGTTGCTTCCGCCGCGGATGGGTCGATGGCGAACGACCTGTACGCCGTTGCGGGCGTCTTCCGTACCGGTCTGGTGGATTTCGACGGGAGCACGGCGGTGATGCCAATCGGCGACCTGCAGACCCTGGTGGCGTTCGATGCGGGCCGTATCCACGAAATCGCGGTTGCGACCACCGATCCCGCGGCCGCCGCGATCATCGCGGAGCGGATCGCGGACGCGCTCGATGCCGAGAATCGCGAGATCGTGGTTGCGTCGTGGACCGAGCTCAACCCCCTGCTCAGCCAGTATGTCGGCCTGGCCGACTCCGTGTACTGGATCTTCATCGTGATCATCTTCGGGGTCGCCTGTCTGGGCGTTGCGAACACGATGCTCATGGCTACTTTCGAGCGCCGGCGGGAGTTTGCGATCATGCTGGCGCTGGGCGCGAAGCCGTGGTCGGTGGTGGGCGCCGTTCTGTGCGAAGCGCTGGCGATGGGCTTCGTGAGCCTCATCATCGGCGCGGCCCTCGCGGTGCCGCCGATGGTCTGGCTCTCCGTCTCCCCCGTCAGCCTGGATTGGCTCTTCGACAGTGTCACTCTCGAGGGGGCGCTGCTGACCCCCACCCTGCGCGTCGGCTACAACGTGCCGGCGTGGACCTGGGCAACGATCGGGTTGCTCGTAACGGCAGTGGTCGCCGCGTTCTACCCCGCAGTCCGCGCGTCGCGGGTTCCTCCCGCCGATACCCTGTCCGGACTCTAGACCGTGATGCAGGCCCGCGTAATCGTCCTGCTCGCCATCCGGAACCTCCGCCGCCACTTCCGGCGGACGGTGCTGACCGGATCGGCCATGGTTATCGGCGGCGCCGTCATGGTCTTCTCGTTCACGCTCGATGACGGCAGTCATGAACAGTGGATTGGCTCCGCCGTGCGTCTGGGCACCGGGCACGTGACGGTCGAGCGGCCCGAGTTCCGGACGAGCCGCCAGATCGACGACCGGCTTCCGTCCGATATCCGGCGGGCCGCCGAACAGGCGCTCAGCACTCCCGCTATGGCGTCGCTCGTCGTGGCTACTTCGGCTCGGCTCAGCATCAACGGTCTCGCCAGTTCGGCGGATGGCGCCCGGCCCGCCCAGATCGTCGCGGTCGATCCGATTGCGGAAACGGACTTCGGCATGTTTGACGAACAGGTCGTCGAGGGTCGCTATCTCGAACCAGGCGACGAGCTGGCCGCGTGTATCGGCGCTGACCTGGCCGCCAGTCTGGGGCTGGACATCGGGTCGCGCTTCGTCGTCCAGGCGCAGGATACCCAGCGCGACATTGCCGGGCAGTTGCTGCGCGTGGTCGGCATCTTCCGGAGCGGCCTTCCCCCGGTCGACCAGACGATGATTCAGATCCCGCTGGACACCGCGGGAGACTGGCTCCAGTCGGCCAGTGACGTCACGAATGTGGGTGTCGTGCTGGATGACAGCAGCGCCACGGTACGCGTCGCCGAGGGCCTGGAGCAGGCATTGGCCGATCCGATAGCCCGCGGGGAAGTGCGCGTGATGGGTTGGAGAGAGTCGGATCCGGCGCTTGCCGCCGCCATTGCCATGGACTCGTTCGGCAACTACGTGATTCACGGGTTCCTGTTCGTCATCATCGGGTTCGGCATCGTCAATACCGTGCTGATGTCCGTGATGCACCGCAACCGGGAGTTCGGCGTTCTGCAGGCCCTCGGGTTGACACCGGGCGAGACCGCCGCCGTCGTGCTCGTGGAGGGGCTCATGCTGTCCGCCGTCAGTGGCCTGGCCGGCGTCGCGGCGGGGTTGTGGGGCATGTGGTACTTCCTGGGCGACGGACTCGACATGACGGCGATCACCGGGGAACTGACCCTGGCGGGAGCCGTCGTCGATCCGGTCATCGTTCCGTTGTTCCTGCCGTCGCGGATCGCCGAGATAACGGCGTTCATTCTGTGCATCGGCATCCTTGCTTCGATCTATCCCGCGTGGCGTGCGGCCCGTATCGACGTAACCGAGGCAATGAAGTTCGACCGGTAGGGGTACTGGATACAATCAGCCAATGGATACTCGAAGCGCGAACGCAGGAGGTCCCCATGGCGCAGGCTGATTCGGACCCGAGCATCCACACCCCGACTGCCGACGCGAAGGTCGTCGAACCCTCCATCGGCAACGCCCTCCCGCATTTCATCCCGCTTGCGATCTTTCCGCTCGTGCTGGTGGCCGCGAGCTTCGGCGGATGGTGGCTTGCGGGCCCCATCGTCTTCTTCATGCTGGCGGACCGTTTCGACCAGGCCTTTGGTCTGGAGGAACGGAACATGGACCCCGACCGGACCCGCGAGGGACAGTTGTTTCCCTACAAACTGTCGCTCTGGTTGTGGGCGGTGTGCTGGCCGGTGACTTTCACGTTCTCCCTCTGGCAGATGTTCGTTGCCGGCCATCTGTCCGTTTGGGAAATCGTGTTGATGGCGGGCCTGCTGACGGGCGTGGCGCAGTCGGTGTTCATTGTCGGCCACGAGCTCGTGCACCGGCGCGCCTTGTGGGAACGTCGTCTCGGCGAGTTCCTGCTGGCTTCGACGTCCTATCCGCAGTATTCCGTGGAGCACGTCTACCTTCACCATCCTCTCGTCTGCACACCCGGCGACCCCGGATCCGCGCCCAAGGGCGTGAGCTTCTGGCGTTACCTGCCGCCGGAAATCGTCAACAACCTGGTGGGCGCCTGGCGCTTCGAGCGCGACCGGCTGGCGCGGCGCCACCTGCCGCTGTTGCACTACTCGAACGCGTTCTGGCGGTACCTGGTCCTGCTCGCGTTCTGGTACTCGCTGGTGTTCTGGATGGGTGGCCCGTGGGTAACGCTGGTGTACGCGTTGCTCTGCGGCGGCTGCGTGTTCTCGATGAAGCTCAGCAACTATGTCCAGCACTACGGGCTCCGCCGCATCCGGCTGTCGGGCGGCCGGTACGAGCCGGTCCAGGCGCGGCATGCGTGGAGCGCCGCCTACAAGTTCACGAACTGGCTCTACTACAACATGCAGCGCCATGCCGATCATCACGCGGCGTCGAACCGTCGCTATCCCCTGTTGCAGCATCACGGCGCGGACGCCTCCCCGCAACTGCCCGGCAGCTACATCCAGATGAACGGCATGGCGATGTTCCCCAAGCGCTGGTTCCAGACGATGGATCCGCTGCTTGACCGCCAGCGGGCCCAGTTCTACCCGGAGATCGATGACTGGAGTGCGTACGACAGCCGCGCGTTCAGCGCGCGTCCCGATGCGTACGAGGAGATCGTGGAGATTCACGGCACCGCGCCCCGTATCGCCGAGTGGATCAACCGGTCCCCGGAATTGCTCGACTGTCTCCGGGACCGGGAATTCACCGAGCTTGATCTGCCGGACGGTTTCGGGCCGGACCCGGAATTCGAGATGATCGCCCGGCGAGGTCTGGCGCGCCTCTACTGGACGCTGGAGTGCGGTGTCGACGAAATGAAGGAGCAGCTCGCCGATATCCCCACGCAGGACAGCCGGGAGGCTGTCGAGGCGACACTGGAGTGGTCGAACCGCAAGGTCTTCCAGATCGGCGTGCATACGATGCGCAGCAGCCTGTCGCCCACCGAAGCAGGCACGGCGCTGTCCCATGTTGCGGAGGCTTCGATCGTGTCGGTGCTGTCGGCGGTGGAAGAGGATTTCGCCGATCGGGGCGTGCCGCCTGCCGGCGGTGGAGTCGCGGTCGTGGTGGCGGGTGCACTGGCCGGGCGGGACGTGGCGCCCGGCGCCGAGCTGGATGTTCTCTTCGTGTACGACGGCGATCCTGCCCACTACTACGAGGAGCTCTGCAGCCGGTTCCGGGATGCGCTCCGGGCGCTCTCGGGAGACAACCTGCTGGTAGCGCGGCTTGGGCGCGACTGGAAGGCGGGCGCCTTCAGTTCGCTTGCCGGCTTCACGGAACATCACCACAAGGCGGGCACTCCCGGCGAACTGCGGAAACTGTCCCAGGCGCGGTGCGTGTTCGTATCCGGCGATAGCGGGATCGGAACCCGATTCGAGTCCGTGCGGCGTGACATTCTGGCCCGAAGCCCGGCGCGTGACCCGCTGATCGCCGCTTCGAGGGAAGCGGAGGAGAGCGCGGCTGAACCGGGTCTGCGCTCCATTGACGACATGCGTGGTGGTTTCCGGGACGTGGAGCGGGCCGCCCTGCTCCTGCGATTGATGCATGCCGACGATGCTCCCGATCTGCTGGCTCCCGACGCGGTCTCGGTCTTCCGGGCAGCCGGGAAGCGCGGGCTGATCGCTATCGACGTCGCGGAACGGCTCGCGGATGCCGCGACGATGTGGCGGAACCTGCGGGGGTCTCTACGGCTGGTCGACGACGGCGGCGGCGGGGTGGAGACCGCGGATCCCAAGGTCAAGGCCGTGGTCGCGCGTGCCTGCGGACTGAAGGACTTCGAAATGCTCGCCGGTGCGATCCGCGACAAGGCGGCGCGCGCGGCAGCCGACATCGACGCGCTGGCCGCGTGAGCTACGCCCGGGTGTGGCTTGCCTGCCAGGAGAGGGAATGGTGGACCGCATGGGGCTCGAACCCACGACCTCAGCGTTGCGAACGCTGCGCTCTCCCAACTGAGCTAGCGGCCCGCCCGATGGACAACTCGCGATCTTACCACCTGCACGTCACGCGAGCAGTTCGAGGTACTTCAGGGCACCGCCCGTATTGAAGAGGACGACGCGGTCGGTGGCTGCGATCGTTCCGGTGGCGAGCAGCTTGCGGAGGGCAGCCAGCGCAGCGCCTCCTTCCGGCGCCGCACTGATCCCCTCCGTGGCGCCCAGCTCACGCATGGCGGCGATCATGTCGGCGTCACTCACCACGACGGCCGTGCCACCGCTCTCGCGCAGTGCACGCAGGATCAGAAAGTCGCCAATCGCACGGGGGACACGCAACCCGTCGGCGGCGGTCCGGGCGTCGTCCCACGGTTCGGCGCGGTCGGCTCCCCGCTCGAACGCCCGGACGATTGGCGCGCACCCGTCGGCCTGAACGCTCACCATTCGGGGGCGGCGGGCGCCCTTCGGCATCAGGCCGAGCGCTTCGATTTCCTCGAACGCCTTCCACATGCCGACGATGCCCGTGCCGCCGCCGGTCGGGTAGATGAACCAGTCCGGCCACGATGTCCAGCCGCACTGCTCCGCGACTTCGTACGCCATGGTCTTCTTGCCTTCGACGCGGTAGGGCTCGCGTAGCGTCGAGACGTCATACCAGCCGAGAGGGCCGCCCATCTCGGCGGCGACGCGGCCGGCGTCGGTGATCAATCCGTCGACCAGCGTGACGGTGGCGCCGTACTGTTCGCACTCGCGGATGAACGGTGGTTTGACGTCCCGCGGCATGAATACCCGAGCCTCGAGTCCGGCGCGCGCGGCATAGGCGCTCAGGGCGTTCGCGGCATTGCCCGCCGATGGGGCGGCGAGAGTCCGGGCGCCGAGGCGCCGCGCCACGGTGACCGCGGCCGACATCCCGCGGGCCTTGAACGAGTTGGTGGGATTGGCCGACTCGTCCTTGACGGCAAGCCAGGCCATTCCAAGCGCAGCGGCGAGACGGCGAGTCCGCAGCAACGGGGTGAAGCCCTCGCCTAACGAGACGGGCCCGTCTCCGTCGTCGCCTGGGGGCAGAACCTCCGCGTAACGCCACATCGTCGGCGGCCGATCCCGCGCGAGGGCAGAGCGCAGCCGGGCGCCGGTGTCGGGCGTCAGGTCGTAGCGGGCGAGCAACGGCGACCCGCAGGGGCAGAGGTGTTGGGGTTCGTCGGGATCGTAGGGGCCCGCCCCGCAGCCCGCGGCGCAGTCGAGGCGGATGAGCCGGGAGATCGGGGCAGCCATCAGGCGACGGATGCGGCTCGGGCTTCTACTGCTCCAGCAGCTCCGCGTCCTTCGCCTTCTGCAGCGCGTCGATTTCCTTGATGTGAACGTCCGTCAGCTTCTGGATGTCGTCGAGCGCGCGCCGTTCCTCGTCCTCCGACAGCTCGTGGTTCTTCAGCAGCCGTTTCAGTGCGTCGTTCGCATGGTGGCGCACCTGCCGGACGCTGGTTCGCCCCTCCTCGGCCAGCTTGTGGACGAGCCGTGAGAGCTCTTTTCGGCGCTCGTCGTTCAGCGGCGGGATCGGAATCCTGATCACCCTGCCGTCATTGCTCGGATTCAGCCCGAGGTTGGCGGTCTGAATCCCGTGCTCGATGGCGCGAATCTGGGCGGCGTTGAAGGGTGTCGCGACGATCAGCGTCGATTCCGGAACCGAGAGGCTGGCGACCTGGTTGAGGGGCATTTCCGCGCCGTAGGCGTTCACGACGACGCTGTCGAGCAGATTGATCGAAGCCCGCCCGGTCCGCACGCCGGCAAGCTCGCGTTTCACGTGCGCGACGGCCCCGTCCATACGGCGCTGGGCCTCGTCATGAGCCGATTCGGGATCGGTAATTGCCGTCATGTCGTTACCTCCGGACGGTCCTCGGCGCCGGCCGCCGTCACCGTCGAGCCGACGGGTTCGCCCAGCGCCGCGCGCCGCATGTTACCCGGCGTGCGGAGATTGAAGACGACGATCGGCATGCCGTTGTCCATGCAGAGCGAAATGGCGGTCGCGTCCATCACCCGCAGCCCCTGTTCGAGCACCTGCTGGTGGGAGACCCGATCGATCAACGTTGCCGACGGGTCGGTCAGCGGGTCGGAGGTGAACACGCCGTCCACCTTGGTTCCCTTCAACAGGACGTCGGCCCGGATCTCCATCGCACGGAGCGCCGCCGCCGTGTCGGTAGTGAAGTAGGGGTTGCCGGTGCCGGCGCCGAACAGCACGATACGTCCCTTCTCGAGATGGCGAAGGGTGCGGTCGCGGACGTAGGGCTCGGCCACTTCACGCATCTCGATGGCCGTCACGACGCGCGTGAGGGCGCCAAGCCGCTCGATGGCCTCGGCGAGCGCGAGGGCGTTGATTACCGTGGCGAGCATTCCCATGTAGTCGGCAGTCGCGCGCTCCATGCCGCGGTCGCTCGCCGACATTCCGCGAAAGATGTTACCGCCACCGATGACCACGGCGATTTCCACTCCGAGGGCGTGCACTTCGGTGATGTCCCGCGCGAGTTGCCCGGTAGCATCCGGGTCAATGCCGAAGACGCCGTCGTCGGAAGCCAGAGCCTCACCCGACAGCTTGAGGAGGACGCGACGGTAGGCCCGGCTGGTCATCAGTTCCGGGCGGCGATTATAGATCAGCCTCTTCCAGATGCGTCCCGGCCGCTACTCGGGCCGCTCGCCCACCTTGAAGCGGGAGAAGCGGGCAACGGTTATGTTCTCGCCCAGTTTGGCGATGGCGCTTTTCACGAGGTCGCCTATCGTCGTTTTCGGCTCGCGGACCGACGGTTGATCCAGCAGCGCCACCTGACCGAACCAGCTATTGAGCTTTCCGTTGACGATTCTCTCGATCACGGCCGGCGGCTTGTTCGACTCTTCCGCCTGCGCCCGAAAGATCGCCCGCTCGCGCTCCACCGCTTCGTCCGGCGCATCGTCGCGGCTGACGAACAGGGGATCGGCCGCCGCGATGTGCATCGCAATCTCGCGCACGAGGGTCTGGAAGTCGTCGGTTCTCGCGACAAAGTCCGACTCGCAGTTCACTTCCACCAGGACGCCGACCTGACCGCCCTGATGGATATAGTGGCCGATGAGTCCCTGCTGTGTGGTCCTTCCGGCGCGCTTTTCCGCCTTCGCCTGTCCGCGGGTGCGGAGCACGGTGACCGCCCGGTCGATGTCGCCGTCCGCCTCGGCCAGAGCCGCCTTGCATTCCATGAAGCCGGCGGCGGTCTTGTCCCGCAGTGCCTTGACCTGTGCTGCGCTGATAGCCATTTCTTCGTATCCGATCGTGTTGGGCAGACGATCCCGCCGCAGGATCTCCGCCGGTGGTGTGCCGCGTACGTTCCGTCAGACCGCGGCGGGTGACGGGGTAACTTCGGTTGCCGACGCCGCTGCCGCTGCCGCGGAGGCATCGACACCATCGGCCGGTTCCTGCTTGCTCCGGAGACCACGGCCGGCGAGCGCGGCGTCCGCGATCCGCGTCACGCAGAGCCGGATCGACCGGAGCGCATCGTCGTTGCCCGGGATGACGTAGTCGACGTCGTCGGGGTCGCAGTTCGTATCGACCAGGCCGATCACCGGGATGCTCAGTTTACGGGCTTCGTCGACGGCGATCTTCTCGCGACGCGTGTCGACGACGAACACCGCTTCCGGCAGCCTGTGCATTGCGCGGATTCCGTCGAGATTGCGGTGCAACTTCCGCTTTTCCTTCTGCAGCCTCGCCACTTCCTTCTTCGACAGGTTCTCGTAGCGCGCGTCGGTTTCCATCGCCTCGAGTTCCTTCAGTCGATCGAGACTGCGCTGAATGGTGCTGAAGTTGGTCAACAGGCCGCCCAGCCACCGCTCGTTGACGAAGTACATGCCGCAGCGTTGCGCTTCTTCGACGATCAAGTCCTGCGCCTGGCGCTTCGTGCCGACGAAGAGGATGCCGCCTCCAGACGCCGCGAGCTGCATGACGAACTGCTCCGCGCGCTGCATCAGCTCCGCCGTCCGGCTCAGGTCAATAAGATAGATTCCGTTCCGCTGGCCGAAGATGTACGGCTTCATCTTCGGGTTCCAGCGCCGGGTCTGGTGGCCGAAATGCACACCAGCGTCCAGCAGTTCCTGCATCGTCAACGGCGTCAAGCTTCCTCCATCCGGCAGGGCGTGGGCAGCCACGTAGCGGCCTAACGCTTCGAGAACTGGAAGCGTTTGCGCGCGCCCGCCAGTCCGTACTTCTTCCGCTCCTTCGAGCGCGGGTCACGTGTCAGCATCCCTGCCTTTTTCAACGGCGTGCGCAACTCGGGATCCATCTGGACCAGTGCGCGTGCGATACCGAGGCGGAGTGCGCCCGCCTGGCTTGCAATGCCGCCGCCTTTGGCGGTGGCATAGATGTCGATTCGATCGGTCGACTCGGTGAGGACGAGTGGTTCCGTGATCAGCGTTCGAAGCGACGCGGTCGGAAAGCGTTGCTCCAGGCTGACATCGTTGATGGTAAACGCGCCTCCACCGGACCGCAGGAAGACTCGCGCCGTCGCGGTCTTGCGCCGCCCGGTGCCGTAATGCTGTTCGACCGCCACGTTCAGGAAACCTCTACCGCGACCGGCTGCTGCGCCGCGTGCGGATGCTCGGGGCCAGCGTAGACCTTCAGTTTGCGGTACATCGCCCGTCCCAGCTTTGTCTTCGGCAGCATGCCACGGACCGCGGCCTCGACCAGCCGCTCGGGCTTTCTGGCGCGCAGCACGGCAGCCCGCTCCTCACGCAGACCTCCCAGGTAACCGCTGTGCTTGCGGTACAGCTTCTGCTGCTCCTTGCGTCCGGTGAGGCGAACGTGCGCGGCGTTAATGATCACGACGTGATCGCCGGTGTCGAGGTAGGGCGCCCAAGTGGGACGATGCTTGCCCTGAAGGAGGCGCGCGGCGACGGTTGCGACGCGGCCCAGCACCCTGGAGTCGGCGTCAATAAGGCGCCATTCCCGGGTTACCTGGCTTGGCCCCGGAGCGTAAGTAGACGTGGTCTGGTTCAACGAGCCTCCCTCTGAGACGTACCAATGCTCTCCGGCACCCGCCGGAAACTACCGATGCTAACGATCCCTGCCGTTTTGTGTCAAGGCGAACGGGGCACATGCGCGTTGTTCCGGGCCTGCGCGGTCCAGGTGGCCCGAATCTTGCAGGTGGCAAACGGTAGATGCGAGATCCTCGAAAGTGCGTCGTTTGAAGTTGCTGTTCCGTCGCGCTCCGCCCCTTGTTGGCCTCGACATCGGCTCGAGCGCCGTCAAAGCGGTGGAAATCGCCCGTCGTCGTTTCGGCGCCACCGCAACCGCCACCGTCGGATGGGCTTCGACGCCGCAGGGCAGCATTGTTGACGGCGCCATCGTCGAGCCGGAGGGTGTGGCCGGCGCCATCCGGCAGGCACTTGCCGCGAACCGAATCCGGAAACGACGTGTGGCGATTGCGCTGCCGGGGAGCGCCGTCATCGTCAAGCGCCTCCGGTTGCCGCCGACCCCGAATGCGCGACTGGCGGAGACGGTGGCCGCCGAGGCGGCCCGGCACCTGCCGTTCAATCCGGAAGACGTACACATTGACTATCAGCGGATCCGCGAGGGTTCGCACCGCGTGGACGGCGGCGTCGACGTGATGCTGGTGGCGGCGCGACGCGAGACGGTGGCGGCGTACACCGGCGCGGTCGTCGAGGCGGGCTGCACGCCGGCGGTGGTCGACGTAGGCGCATTCGCGCTGCAGAACGCCTTTGAATGGACCTACGGGAGTAAACCGGACGCCTCGATGGATGTCCCCGTCGATGCATCCGTCGCACTGCTTGATGTCGGCGCCAGTGCCACCACGGTCAACGTCGTGCGCGCCGGCGCCTCGCTCCTGACTCGCAACGTTCCCGCCGGGGGAAACGCCTGCACCGAAGCACTGCAGCGTGAACTGGACCTGTCCTTCGACGCGGCGGAACGTCTGAAGCTGGGACTTCCGGCCGGCGGGTGGACGTCCGACGACGCCGCGCCGGCGATGCGTGGCGCGGCGGACGCGATGGCGCTCGAAATACAACGGACGCTCGAATGCGTGGAGGTGGGGACCGGGGACGAGGATGCTGGTCCTTTCGGGCACATCGATCGGATTGTGCTGACCGGGGGCGCCTCACGCGCGGACGCACTCGTGGAGGCGCTCCGCGCGCACTTCGGCGGCGTGGTGAAACCGATGAATCCGTTTCGTCGACTGAAGGTCAGGAACCCTTCGGCGGGCGATGCGACGGGGACGAGCGCGTTACGGGCCCACGCCAGTATCGCGGTTGGTTTGGCGCTGCGGGGCGTGGACGAGGGCTGACGGTCGGCACGGGACGCCGCCATCGGAGCCGGGCGAGGAGACGTTCCAGAAGGGAGGAACCGGTGAATCACATCAACCTGATCGGTGGCCGGGAGGCTGGCGCGCCCGACATGCGGTCCAGGCAACCGGGAGGTGTCCGGGCGGTGGCGTCCACGGCGGTAGCGGCAGCGGCGCTGGTGGTGGCGGGCACGCTCGCCGTCTCGGAGGCGCTGTCGATTCGGCGGACGACCCGGACGGTATCTGTCGCGCTGGAGGCAGCAGCCGCCGGTCGGCGGGAGCAAGCGGCCGCCGAGGAAACCCTGGCGACTGCGGTGGAGCGCCGGGCTGCGTTGTCTCGACGGGTTACACAGTTGGCGCGCTGGAAGCGATCGCGTGCGGCCCCGTTCCGCATGCTCGATGTCGTGAGTCGCAGCATGCCGGATGGCCTCTGGCTGACGGATCTCCGGCAGGAAACCGACGCGCTCGTCCTGGTGGGGCACGCTACGGACCCGGAGCCGGTCTTCGGGTTTGCGAGCAATCTGGAGAGTTTGGGACAGCTGGCCCTGCCGGTGGATGTCGCCGGCATCGATACGACGGGAGCAGGCCGCTTCGAGATCCGCGTTGGGGCTTCCGCGGCGGAGGAATGGTAGATGCGTGTCGGTGACGAAGCGGCCCTTCGGGTCGGAGGCTTCATGCGAGTGCTATGGCAAAGGCCGGTGTGGCGGGCGGGAGCCGGTCTCGTCGTTGCCGCCACCCTCTTTCTGCTTTTCCAGTTCGCTTGGGTCTCGCCGCGTCAGGCGTGGCTGCGCATGCAACAGGGCGAACTCGCCCAGGAGGGTATGGGGCAGCCGATGGCCCAGCCCGCGGAGTTGCGGTTTGCGGCGGTCGCGGACGAGATCGCACGTCTTGCCGATGAGCTAGGGCGTCTGGCTCCGGCCTATCCGTCGGATCGCGAGGCGCCCGTTCTGCTCCGCGAGTTGCACGGGATTGCCGGGCAATCGAGGTTGACGCTTGTCGGCTACACGCCGCGGCCACCGGAACCGGTTGCCCTTGCAGAAACGGACCTGAGCGCCAGGCGGTGGAGTGTGCAACTTGAGTTGACCGGGCGGTTTCACGACTTCGCCAGCTTTGTCGATCGCGTCGGCAACCTGCCACAGGTAGTCCGGTTGAGGGATGTGGCGATCCGCGCAGCCGGGCCGGAAACACCGGACGGAACGATCCTGGCGGCAGCCACGGCCGAGACATTCGCCATCGATCATCCGGACCTCTCGGCGCGGGCATCTCTCCGGACCCGAGCTGCAACCACGGTTGACGGACCGGCGCCGCCGGCGCCGGTTGCCTCGACGTACGACCCGGCCGGCCGACGCGATCCGTTCTCGCCGCCGTCGGCGATGGCTCAACCGGCCACGCCGGGGGAACGGCCGGCCGGGCTTGCGGGAATTGCGGCCAGCGAGTTGTCGCTGCGCGGGATCGTGGTCATGTCGGGCGCTTCGCTGGCGGTTCTCGAGTCGCCGGGCGGGCGGAGCTGGTCGGTGCGTGGCGGCGAACGCCTGTTGGATGGCGCGGTCGGACCAATCGGCCCGGATGTGGTCAACATCCAGGCAGCCGAAGGGGCGCCCGCAACCGGGATGCCGTTGCGTCTGTGGCTGGGCGCGCCCGCGCTCGGGCTCGAGGATGAGGGGACGAATCCCGATGACGGAACCGCCGCGGGCATCGACGGGCCGCAAGCGGTTGGCCGTGACGACGGCGAGGAGCCGCCGGGCGGCGCTTGCCAATGAGGATGAAATGCTGGCTGACCGCCGGGCTGAGCGCGATTCTCGCCTTCACGGCCGCGGCGGGCGCGCAGGAGTATTCCGGGGCTCCGGTTTCCCTGCAGTTTCAGAACGCCGACCTCCGATCCGTGCTTCGGACCTTCGCCGACATCAGTGGTCTGAATCTCGTGCTCGATCCGGCAGTGAGCGGGACCGTCGACGTCGCCCTCGCGGATATCCCGTGGGATCAGGCGTTGGACGTGATCCTGCGTTCCAATCAGCTCGACTACGAACTGGAGGGGAGTATCGTCCGGATCGCCCCGCTTGCGACCCTCGCGGCGGAAGCGGAACAGCGCCGGCTGCTGGCCGAGGAGCAGGCGCTCGCCGGCGACCTGATCGTCCGCACGCGTGGCCTCGGCTATTCGCAGGCCGATGACCTGGCCCCGATCGTCACACAGGCCGCGCTTTCTTCACGCGGGCAGGTGCAGATCGACGAACGGACCAACACCTTGATCCTGACCGACCTGGCGCAACGCCTCGATGCGGCGGAGGAATTGATCGATGTGCTCGACCAGCCGCAGCCGCAGGTGGAGATCGCGGCCCGGATCGTGCAGGCGAGCGAGGACTATCTCCGCGAACTGGGCGTTCGCTGGGGAGTTTCCGGCCGCGCGGCGGTGGGTAGCGCGGCGCGCGTCGCGGCGGACGGCCACCTTGATCTAAGCGCCCGGTCGGCCGTGTCGGCGGTCGGTGTGGCGGTCGGTGTGGCGCTCGGCGCGGTCGACGGCTCGCTGGACCTTGACGTGGCGCTCTCGGCGGCGGAGGAGAAGGGCGAGGTCCGGATCCTCTCGACGCCGCGGGTTACGACGCAGAACAACGTGCAGGCGACGATCCGGCAGGGCGATCAGATCCCGATCCAGACCGTTGCCAACAACACCGTCACCGTCACGTTTCGCGACGCGGCGTTGCGCCTCGCAGTGACGCCCCGAATCACGGCTGGCGACAGCGTGATATTGCAGATCGAGATCGACAACGACTACGCGGACTTCGCCCGTCAGGTGAACGGCGTCCCGCCAATCGTCACGCAGAGCGCCCACACCACCGTGCAGGTAGGGAACGGCGAGACGACGGTCATCGCCGGCATCTACGAGCGCGCGCGCACCCTCGCCAACCGCCGCGTTCCTGGTTTCTCGCGCATTCCTCTGGTCGGGCGCCTGTTCCGCAGCGAAGCCCACCGCCGTCGCACCGATCAGCTCCTCATCTTCCTTACCCCGCGCGTCGCCCGCCATTGAGTCGGCGCTGACCGGCGCTATAGTGCACGCGTGACGACAGAGAAGCACGGGTTGGCCCCGCCGCTGGCGTTGGACGGCCGCCTGGATACCGTACGGGCGGCACTGGCGGCACACAAGCTCGATGCGCTGGTCGTCAGTCATCTGCCACATCTCTACTACCTGCTCAATCTGCGGGCGAGCGCCGGACTGGCCATCGTCGGGCGTGACCCCGACGACCTGACGCTCATCATTGACTTCCGCTACGTGGAGGCGGTCCGGCGCCTGCGAAGCGCCGGCGCGATGCCGCGAACCCTCGATGTCGTTCCCGTCCCGACCGACGGGACCTACGACGGCGCGCTCGCCGGGCGCCTTCGCGCCACCGGCATGCCGCGCCGCGTCGGGATAGAGTCCGACCATTTCAGCGTCCGCCGCTGGGACTGGCTGACGCGGGCACTCGGCGCCGCCGTGGAGCTGGCGCCGTCCACGGAACTGATCGAGCGGGCCCGGATGGTGAAGGACACGCACGAGATCGCGATGTTCCGCACCGCCGGCCGGATGCTGGCGGACGCGGTCGCCCCGGCCACGGCGACGGTCCGGGCCGGCCGAACCGAACTGGAAGTGGCCCGCGAGATAGACGCCGTCCTCCAGCGAAGCGGCTTCGAAGCACGTGCGTTCGAGACGATCGTCGCCGCCGGTCCGAACGGCGCGTTGCCACATGCCCACCCGAGCCAGCGGCGAATCCAGGCGGGCGATCTCGTGCTGCTCGATTTCGGCGGAGTCCACCACGGGTACTGTGTCGATCTGTCGCGCACGGTCGCTGTCGGGGCTATCCCGACGGAGGCGCGACGTCTGCACGATGCCGTGACGGAGGCGCAGGCGGCCGCGATGGCGGTGGCGGCCCCGGGGGTGCGCGCCAGCGAGGTGGATACCGCGGCACGGGCCGCCTTGGCACGCCATGGCCTGGCCGACGCTTTCGGCCACAGCACCGGACACGGCCTCGGGATCGAAGTGCACGAATTACCCCGCATTGGTCGCCCGCGCGCGACCCCGACGGGGGAGACGGACGACGTGGTGCTGGTCCCGGGCATGGTCTTCACGATAGAGCCGGGCGTGTATGTCCCGGACGTGGGCGGCGTCCGCATCGAGGATGATGTTCTGCTGACCGGCGACGGCTGCGAGGTGCTGACCGCGGCAGGCGAACAGCGCGAGCGCGAGGCAGGGCAGTTGCCGGCTTGATCCGAATGCGCTTGCCGCGCCTCTACGCCGTCGTTGACTCTGCTGTCGCCGCGCATCACGGTTGGACGCCGCCGGATCTGGCCGCGGCCTGCTTCGATGGGGGCGCGCGCCTCGTGCAACTCCGGGCCCCGGATGTCACGACGGCGCAACTGGAGCAGTGGTGCGACGCCCTCGTCGTCCGCGCAGCGGGCTACGAGGCCGCGGTAGTCGTCAACGATCGCGCGGACGTGGCGCGCGCCTGCGGAGCGGCGGGCGTGCATGTCGGTCAGGACGACCTGCCGCCGCAGGCGGTGCGGGCCATCCTGGGACCGGGCGCAATGGTCGGTCTGTCGACGCACACCGCGAAGCAACTCGACGACGCGTGGCCACAGCCGGTCAGCTACGTGGCGGTGGGTCCGGTCTACGACACCCGGACCAAGGCGACGGGGTACGCGCGGATCGGCACGCCTCTTGTCAGCGCCGCCGCGGCGCGCCGTCCGGCGCGTCCGGTGGTGGCCATAGGCGGGATCACGCTCGACCGCGCACCCGAACTGATCGCGTCCGGAGCCGCCGCGGTTGCCGTTATCAGCGATCTGTTCCGGGGAGGCTCACCCGAGGAGAGGGTCCGGGCGTACGTCGATCAGTTGGGAGCCTGCTCCCCGGAGCCCGACTCCCCGTAGAAGTACTCCCGTGTCAGGCGGCGGACCGTGCCCACGAGGAACAGCACGCCGATGAGGTTCGGAAACGCCATGAATCCGTTGAAGAGGGTGCCGATCGCGAAAGCGAGACGGACTTCCGCAACCGAGCCGATCAGAACGAATGCCGTGAAGACGACGCGGTAGGGCGTGATCACGCGAGAGCCGATCAGAAACTCGATGCACTTCTCGCCATAGTAGGCCCAGCCGAGGAGTGTCGACAGACCGAACAGGAACGAACAGACGGCGACGAGCAGCTGCGCGTACGGGATAGTGGTGCCGAACGCGGCGGCAGTCAGGTCGGCACTGGCTCCCTGGTATCCGGTCTCGGTCCAGAGGCCCGACGAGATGATCACGAACGCGGTCATGGAGCAGACGACGATGGTGTCCGTGAACACCTCGAAGATGCTGACCACTCCCTGCTCGCACGGGTGCTTTACCTTCGCGATTCCGTGCGCGATCGGACCGCTGCCCAGACCTGCCTCATTGGACAGGACGCCGCGGCTGATGCCCGCCGCCACCACCTGCGCGACCGACGCCCCGGCGACTCCACCCACCGCGGCGAGCGGGGTGAAAGCTCCGGACAGTATCTGCAGGAAGATCGCCGGGATCTGATTCGCGTTCAGCACGATGTACAGCATCGCGGCGGCGAGATAGACCACGATCATCGACGGTACCAGCCGCTCCGCCACTGCGGCGATCCGCCGAATGCCGCCGAGCAGGATGAGTCCGACGACGACCGTGACCACGATGCCGGGTATCCAGAGCGGAGGATCGATGCCCGCCGTACTGCGCGCGGCCTCGACGAACGTGCGGGCGATCGCGTTCGACTGCACCATGTTGCCGGTGCCGAACAGCGCGGTTGCCGCACCGAAGACGGCGAACAGCACGGCAAGCGTGCGGGCGGTCGGGGCGTGGGGGACTCCACGGACGATGTAGTACATGGGTCCGGCCGCCATTTCGCCGGTGTCGCGCGTGACGCGGAAGTGGACACCGAGCACGGCCTCCGCGTACTTCGTCGCCATACCCGCAATGGCAGTGATCCACATCCAGAAGACGGCGCCGGGACCGCCGATCAGAATCGCGGTGGCAACCCCGGCGATGTTGCCGTTGCCGACGGTGGCGGCCAGTGCGGTGGATAGCGCCTGAAACGAGCTGATCGTGCCCTTGCCCTCGCGCGAGGGGTGGAAGATCCCGGCGAAGGTGTGCCTGACCGCGAAGGGGAAGCGGCGCACCTGCACGAAACCGGTCCAGAGGGTCACGACTCCGCCGACGAGAACGAGCAGCAGCGGGAGGGCAAACGGGTGATAGAGGAGTTCTTCCGCCCGCGCCATCCAGCCGGTCAGCGCGTCCATGACTCAGAATATCGAGACGAGGGTGCCGATGATGATGGACGCGATCGCGGCGGGGCATAGCCAACGGAGGAGCACGCCCCAGACCTTCGGCGCGGGGAACCAGGCGCCGTTCGCGCGCAGTTCTTCCAGCGCGCCGTCCACCCGCCAGACCCAACCGACGAAGATCGCCGTCAACAGGCCGCCGATCGGCAGGGCGAACTCGTTCCAGATCGTCACCATCAGGGTCAGGAAGTCCATGCCGAGGCCGGGCAGGTTGGTAAGGAACGGAACCGCCCCTCCGGAGAGGGCGCAGGGGATGGCAAACGCCGCCACGATTAGCGTCACCGTACCCACGGCACGTCGCCGGGTCCATCCCAGAGCGTCGACGCAGTGCGCCACCGGCACCTCGAGCAGTGAAATGGTGGAAGTGAGTGCCGCGACGCTCAGCAGCAGGAAGAACGCGGCCCCGAAGATTTGTCCGCCCGGGATGGTGGTGAACAGTCCGGGCAGGACGGCGAAGATCAGCCCCGGTCCGCTTGCCGCGGGGTCAAAGCCGGCGATCGAGAAACCGGTCGGAAAGATGATGAATCCGGCGAGCAGCGCGATGCCGGTGTCGAGCATTGCAATCCACATCGCCGATGACGCGATCCCGTCCTGTTTCCGGAGATAGCTGCCGTACGTGATCATGCAGCCCATACCGAGGCTGAGCGAGAAGAAGGCCTGACCGAGTGCGGCGTTGACGATGCCGAAGTTCGCAACTTCGGAGAAGTCGGGCTGGAGGTAGTAGGCGATTCCCTCGGCGGCGCCCGGCAACGTGACGGCGCGCAGCGCCAGGACCACCAGCAGGACAAGCAACGCGGGCATCAGTGTCTTCGTGACCCGCTCGATGCCGGCGCGGACCCCCCCGAGCAGGATGCCGGCCGTGGTCCCGATCACCACGACGGCGAGGACGATGGCCACCAGGCCGTTGGCGGTGAAGTCGCCGAAGAAGCTGCCCACTTCCTCCGCGGTGGAGGGGAGGGCGCCGGTAGCCGCGAACCACATGTAGGCGACGGCCCAGCCCGCGATCACGGAATAGAACGAGAGAATGCCGGCCCCGACCAGAACGCCGAGTCCCCCTACCAGCCACCAGGCCCGTCCGGGTGCGAGGGCGGCGAACGCTCCGACGGGACTCTGCTGGGTCCGGCGGCCCATCGCGATCTCGGCCACCTGGATCGGAATGCAGATCAGCAGGACGCAGGTGAGATAAATCAGAACGAATACGGCGCCGCCGCCCTGTCCCACCTGAGTGGGAAAGCCCCAGATGTTTCCCAGACCGACCGCGGAACCGGCTGCCGCCAGAATGAACCCGGTGCGCGAGCCCCAGGCACCGCGGCCAGCCGGCGCCGTCATCGTCGGGCGCGCCTGTTCGGGTGACGCCGACGCAGCGGGTGGCGGGAGAGGGGCGGGACTCTCGGTACGCCCATGTCGTGCGGCATTCTATCGAAACTCGGATAGACTCCCAAACGCCATCACACAGCGGAGAATCCCCGAATGTCGCCTGAAGCATCGCCGTCCACGCCGACCTCCACTCCACACGCCGCCGCAGGAACGGCGCGCAGGCTGGACGGAGCCGGCGTCGCCGAAGCGATTCGCGAATCGCTCCGGTCGCGGATCGATGCCGTGCGCGAGGCGGCGGGCCGCCCGCCGACCCTCGGAATCCTGCTGGCGGGAGACGATCCGGGTTCCGCCATCTATGTCCGGCTCAAGGTCGCGGCGGGCGAGGCGCTCGGCATGGCGACCGACCTGCGCACGTTGCCTGCTTCCGCGTCGTTCGATGAGGCGCTTGCCATCGTCGAGGGCTTCAATCGTGACGAGGCGATCGACGGGATCCTGGTGCAGTCGCCGCTCCCGTCCGGCATGGGGGACGATGCCGAGCAGCGCATCTTCGATGCGATCGACCCGGCGAAGGACGCCGACGGGCTTCACCCCGTAAACGTGGGCCTGTTGGCGCAACGCCGGCCCGCCCCTGCGCCCTGTACCCCGTCGGGCATCATCGAGCTCCTCGATCGGAACGAGGTCGCGATCGCTGGCCGGCGTGCCGTCGTGATCGGCCGGAGTGACATCGTCGGGAAGCCGATCGCGATGATGCTGCTGCATCGCCACGCGACGGTCACTATCTGTCATTCGCGCACGGTGGAGCTGCCGCGTGTTGCCTCCGAGGCGGACATTCTGGTTGCGGCAATTGGCCGTCCCGCCTTCATCACCGCGGATTTCGTCAAGCCCGGCGCTACCGTGATCGACGTCGGCACGAACGTGCTGACGGACCGCGACGCGATCGTCGCAATCTTCGGTGAAGGCACCAGGAAGCTGAGGGCGTTCGAGCGCCGCGGGGAGGTGCTGTCCGGCGACGTCCACCCGGAGGTGGCGACAGTAGCCGGCGCCCTCACCCCGGTCCCCGGTGGCGTCGGTCCGCTGACGATCGCGATGCTGCTGTCGAATACCGTCCGCGCTGCCGAGGTTCGGCACGGCCTGTAGGCGGCCGGACTCGCGGCCCATTGTCACGCAAGGGTGCGGCAGAGTTCGTCCACCTGCCGCGCGGTGTCGTCGAACGATCCGCCGGTTGTAACCACCCGAGAGGCGCGATCCACCTTGTCGCCGATCGGCAACTGGGCGGCCAGCCGCCGGCGTGCCTCCGTCTCCGACAGGCCGTCGCGCGCCATGACGCGAGCGATCTGTGTTTCCGGGTCGCAGGCGACGACGATGACCCGGTCGAATTCGCCATCCCGTCCGGTTTCGAACAGCAGAGGGATGTCGGCGACGGCGAACGGGGGCGGTGAGTCGGCCGCGGCGCGCGCGTTGAACCAGTCGTCGATCGCCTGGCGCACCGGCGGGTGCACAATCGCCTCCAGATCCATTCGGGCGGCCGCATCCCGGAAGACGATGGCGCCGAGGCCGGCCCGGTCAAGCACGCCGTCCGCCCCGACAACGCCGTCGCCGAACCGGTCCCGGATCGCGGCGTGCGCAGGCCGACCCGGTTCTACGGCCGCGCGGGCCAGCTCGTCCGCGTCGATGGTCGGGATGCCATGTGTCTGCAGCAGACGGAGGACGTACGATTTCCCGGTGGCGATCCCGCCGGTCAGCGCCACGCGCAACATGGTGATAGGTGCTCGCGCTCCCGAGCGTTGCCAGTGTGGTGAATGATGCCCGGCGCCTCCGGGGGCGGGATGCTCAGGCCGGCGCCTCCTCGGGCGCCTCCGTGTCCTCGGTCTCCTCGGCATCCTCCGCCGGCGCGATCCGTTCCTCGACGAAGGTGTTCCACTCGTGGCATTGCGGGCACTGCCAAAGCAGTTCCGTGCTGCGATAGTGACACCGCATGCAGATATGCGGATCTAGATAGAAGACCGATTCGTGCGTCAGTGACAGGTACCGGTTGACGAGTGCCCGATCGAAATCGAGCTTCATGAGCGACCGCCAGATCGCGAGGTGCACGGCGAGCGCGTGGGGATTGTGAACGAGCGAGTCGAAGAAGAACTCGAGTGCGTGCCGCGCGTCGCCCTGAGCCGCGAGGTGCTGTCCGAGAGTCAGTCGGGCGCGCCAGTCCTGCGGGTTGGCGTCGATTAGCCGCCGGCAGAACTCGACGAAGCGGCCGTTGCCACCAGCGCCGGTGTATGCCTTTTCGAGCCGATCGAACGCCAGATAGGAACGTTCGGGTGCAGTTCGGCTGATCTGTTCCCAGCGGGCGATCGCCTCCGTCGCGCGTCCCTGTTTCAGGTGGACGTCGCCCAGATTCAGCGAGGCCGGCACCGTCCGAGGATCGAGTTCGAGCGCCGTCTCGAAGTGCCGGACAGCCTGTTCGGGCGATCCCTGACGGATTGCCTGCAGTCCGAGTTCGTTTTCCAGAAAGGCGAGGATGGCCTGGTCGCGCGGCTTCTCGACGTCCGGGGCGATGTTGGTGATCCGCTGGCGAATCGCGTGCGCCTCCTGCCATTGCTGCTGTTCCTCGTGGATCTTCTCCAGATTCAGCAGCGCGTACTGGTTGCCCGGGTCGAGTCGGGTAACTTCGGAGAACGCCTCGAAGGCGCGATCGATGAAGCCGCCCCGCTTGTAGTCGAGTCCCAGGCAGAGCAGGACATAGGCCTGCTCCATCTCGGTGAGCTTGGGTCGTTGCAGCAGGCGCTGATGCAGTTGGATCGCCTTGCTCACCTGTCCCCGCTCGCGGTAGAGGTTTCCCAGGATCAGGTTGATCTCGAGGGCCGTCGAATCCAGCCCCATGGCGCGCGTCAACTCCTCGATCGCCAGGTCGATCTGGTTCGAAACGAGGAAGTTCAGTCCGAGGATGTAGTGGGGCGACTCCCGGATCTTCCTCCGGTCGATCCAGCGTCCGTCCTGCAGCTTGTAGCGTTCCCAGGCCTTGCCGGCGGCGAGGCCGATGAGAAGCGCCGCGATCGGGGCAAGCAGCAGCAGGGTGTCGGTCATCGCTATCGTCTCGCCGTCCTTCAGAACAGCTCGGTCCGCCAGAGGTCGTGCAGATGGATCAGGCCCGTGATGCGCCGTCCGCCGTCGACGACTGGCAACGAGGTGATCCGCCTCCGTTCCATCAGGAGCAGCGCCTCGACGGCGAGCGTCGCGGGATCGATGGTCAGCGGTTCGGTCGACATCAGGTCTCTCGCGCGCTGATCGGCCAGCGGCGGAGCCGACTGGTGTCGAGTCGGCAGATGGCGACGAAGGTCGCCGTCGGTGATGACCCCGGCCAGACGGCCGTCACTGTCCGCCACGCAGGTCATGCCGAAGCCGGCGGCGGTGATTGTCTCGACGACGTCATCGAACGATGCTTCGGGGTCCACCACCGGGACCTCGCCCCCCGAGTGCATCAGGTGGTCAACGCGCAGCAGCCGTTTGCCGAGTTGTCCGCCCGGGTGGAGATGCGCGAAGTCCTCCTCCCGAAACCCCTTCCGGACGAGCAGGGCCATCGCCAGCGCGTCACCCAGCGCGAGCGCGGCGGCCGTGCTCGCGGTAGGGGCCAGATTCAGCGGACACGCCTCGGCCGGAACGCTGCAGTCGAGGGCGACATCGGCCGCTTCGCCGAGCGCGCTCTCGACCGAGCCGGTGAGCGCCACCAGGCGCGCATCCAGGCGGCGGACCATCTCGATCAGGCGGACGAGTTCGGGCGTCTCGCCGCTCTGGGACAGCGCGACGACGACATCGGTCGGATGAATCGCGCCCAGATCGCCGTGCACCGCTTCGGCGGGGTGGATGAAGTACGCGGCGGTGCCGGTGCTCGACAACGTGGCCGCCAGCTTGCGCGCGATGATCCCCGACTTCCCCATGCCCGTGACGATCACGCGGCCCGATCCGGAGGCAAGCAGGTCGACCGCGGCGTCGAACCGTTCATCCAGTCGATCGGCGATGGCCGCAACCGCCTCTGCCTCAATTCGGATCACGCGCCGCGCCAGGTCGACCGCGGCAACGGTAGCGGACCGGTTGCGGACGGTCATCGGCCGTCCTCCGCACTGGACGCCGCCAGCGGCCGGTGAGACGCCTCGGAGATCGCCAGAAGCCGTTGCAGCAAGGGTTCGAGCCGGTCGAGCGCCAGTGCGTTCGCGCCGTCACTTCGGGCGCGCGCCGGATCGTCGTGGACCTCGAGGAACAGCCCGTCGATACCCGCCGCCACGCCTGCCGCCGCGAGCGGCTCGATGAACTCCGGCCGGCCGGTGCTCGCGCCGTCGCCGCCGCCGGGCGCCTGCACGCTGTGGGTGACGTCGAAGACAACGGGATAGCCGAAGGAACGCAGTTGCGGGAAAGCCCGCATGTCGACTACGAGGTCGCGATAACCGAACAGCGTGCCGCGCTCGGTGATGATCACCCGATCGTGTCCGGCGGCCGTCGCCTTGGCGACCGCGTGCTGCATGTCGAGCGGCGCCATGAACTGGCCCTTCTTGAGGTTAATCGTCCGTCCCGTCGCGGCGGCAGCCACGATGAGGTCGGTCTGCCGTGCCAGCAGGGCGGGGATCTGGATGATGTCGGCTACCTCGGCGACCGGCGCCGCCTGGGCCGGTTCATGGATGTCGGTCAGGACCGGAACCCCGAGCTCCGCCTTGATCGCCGCCAGGATCCGTAGCCCGTCGGCCAGGCCGGGCCCGCGGAACGACCGGATCGACGTCCGGTTCGCCTTGTCGTAGGAGGCCTTGAAGACGAACGGCACGCCGCACCGCCTCGTGATCTCGCGCAGCGCCCTTGCCATCGCGGCGGCATGCTCGGCGTTCTCGATGACGCACGGGCCCGCGATGAGCGGCAGCGACGCACCGTCGCCGAAAGCTACACCGCCGGCAGCGACCGTTCGCACGGTCCCATTCTATAGAGCCAGCGCGCCCTGGTGGGCGCGTTGGAAGTTTCGCTGCCGCGAAACTCCTACGGATTCACGATCAGGCGATCGACGCGGCGGCTCCGGCTCGGATCGCCACCGCGTGCTCGTGAGCCGCCCTCACGAACTGTGCGAAGAGAGGGTGAGGGGAGTGCGGTTTCGACTGGAATTCGGGGTGATACTGCACCGCGACGAACCAGGGATGGCGTGGCAGTTCGATTGCCTCGACGAACTTTCCGTCAGGGGACCGCCCGGCGAAAACCAGTCCCGCGGTGGCGAGTCGCTCCTCGTAGGCACGGTTGAATTCGTAACGGTGGCGGTGACGTTCGTGAATCGTCGTCCGGCCGTATGCCGCGTGAGCCCTGGTGCCGGTACGCAACTCGCACGGATAGCTGCCCAGTCGCATCGTCCCGCCCAGATCGTCGACGCCCAACAGGTCGCGGAGCTTGTAGATGATGTTGTGCCGGGCCTCTTCGTTGCACTCGGTGGAATCGGCATCGTCCAGGCCGCAGACGTGGCGCGCGAACTCGACGGCCGCCCACTGGAATCCGTAGCAGATGCCCAGGTACGGAATCTCCCGCTCTCGCGCAACCTGGGCCGCGCGCATCATGCCGCGTGTTCCCCGGCCGCCGAATCCGCCGGGCACGAGGATGCCGTCCGCGTCGGCCAGCCCCAGGTCGTCGTCCGCCGATTCCAGTTCCTCGGCGTCGATCCACTGGATCCGAAGCTTGAGTCGATGCTCGAAACTGGCGTGCGACAAGGCCTCGTTCAGGCTCTTGTACGAGTCCTCATAACCGACGTACTTGCCGACGATGTGGATGGTGACCTCGTCGGACGGGTTCTGGATCCGCTCGACCAACTGTTCCCACGCGGCCATGTTCCGCGTCGCATCGCGCAGGCCGAGCTGCTTCAGCACAATCCGGTCGAGTCCTTCACCGGAAAGCACAAGCGGCACCTCGTAGATGCTCTCGACGTCTTTCGCGGTAATGACCGCTTCCTCGGCGACATCACAGAAGAGGGCGATCTTCCGCCGGATCTCCCGCGGCAGCAGCCGGTCGGTCCGGCAGAGCAGGATGTCGGGGTGGATACCCATCGAGCGGAGATCCCGGACACTGTGCTGTGTCGGTTTCGTCTTCAGTTCCCCCGCCGCGCCGATGAACGGTACCAGGGTGAGGTGAACGTAGAGTGTGTTCTCGCGCCCGAGGTCCTGCCGGAGCTGGCGGATCGCCTCGATGAACGGCTGGCTCTCGATGTCGCCTACCGTGCCGCCCACTTCGATCAGTACGACGTCGACGTTCCCCTCACGGGCGACCACCTGCATCGCTCGCTTGATCTCGTTCGTCACGTGCGGGATCACCTGCACGGTACCGCCCAAGTAGTCGCCGCGCCGTTCCTTCTCGATAACCGAAAGGTAGATCTTGCCGGTGGTCCAGTTGTGGTTGCGCGTCGTCAGGGTGTTGGTGAAGCGCTCGTAGTGGCCCAGGTCCAGGTCGGTTTCCGCGCCGTCCGTCGTGACGAATACTTCCCCGTGCTGATAGGGGCTCATCGTCCCCGGGTCGACGTTGACGTAGGGATCGAACTTCTGCAACGTCACGCGGTAGCCGTGCCCCTCGAGCAATGCGCCGATGGAGGCGGCGGCGAGGCCTTTGCCGAGCGACGAGACGACGCCGCCGGTGATGAAGATGTACTTGACGGGACGACCGGTTTCGGTCAGCGGCGGATCGTTCGTCGGAGGCATCATCGGCGTCGCGGTTCCAGGTGTGCGCCGGACGTGATGCCGCGCTTTGCGCCGTCCCCGCCGGCGGCTACGAGGAGACGGACCTGTTCCAGGTCTTCAGGTGTGTCGACACCGACCGGGACGGTGTCCGTTTCCACCACTCCTATCCGGATCCCGGTCTCCAGGGCGCGCAACTGTTCGAGCCCCTCGGCGCGCTCGAGCGGGGTCGGGGGGCTCGCGGCCAACGCCAGCAACGCAGTGTGTCGATAGGCGTACAGGCCGATATGTTTCCAGCCGAGCGGCGCCTCGTTCCCGGCGGCGGCCCGGGTGTCGTCCGCACGATACGGGAGTGGTGAGCGTGAAAAATAGAGCGCGTCGCCCCGGGCGTCGACCACCACCTTCACCGCGTGCGGGCTGGCGTGTTCCGCCGGGTCCCTTATCGGACAGCAGGCGGTGGCGATTCCCAAGCCGGAGTCACCTGCCAGCCTGTTGACCATGCGGTCGATCAAGTCCGGGTCTATCAACGGCTCGTCGCCCTGCACGTTGACGACGAACGGCACGTCGAGTTCGCGGGCCACCTCCGCCAGCCGGTCGCTGCCGGTCGGATGGTCGCGCCGCGTTATTCGCGCCTCGCCGCCGAAGGACTGGACCGTTTCCGCGATGCGCGCATCATCGGTTGCGACGATGACCCTGTCGATCATCGTGGCCGCCGAGGCGCGGCGGTAAACGTGCTCGATCATGGGTCGGCCGCAAATGTCGGCGAGCGGCTTTCCGGGCAGACGGGTCGACTCGAAACGGGCTGGGATAATGGCGGTTACCGAGACAAGGGGTGCGGGTCCGGACTGTGCCGTCGCCGCAACAGGGTGCACGACGAACAATAGCATACGGCATGCCGATGCGTGCAGGGATGTGCAGTCGGCCTGCCAGCCGTTGCGCGGGTACGCTAGGCTGGTGGGTGGAGAGAAGATTCGGCCATGACATCCTGGCGCGTAGGTTTACTCATTGCCGGAGGCCTGTTCGTAACCGCGTGGCTTGCCGCCGCGACGACTGCGCGTCGCGGCGACGCGCCGCGGCCGGGAAGTCTGGCCCCCGCCCCGCCGCCGCCTTCGGTTGCCGCCGCCGTTGCCACGCTTGACGGCGTGCCCGATCTGGCTGCCTCGATGGCGCGGCTGAAGGAACGTCTGGAGAACGCTGATGCTCCCCGCATCGGCGCCCGGAACCCCTTCGCTTTCGGTCGTGAAGCCCCGGCTTCCGCGCCGCCGCCCGATGCGGAAGCATCGTTCTCCGAGCCGACGAGCGCGGAGGCTGTCGCGGATGGCGGGTTTCGCCCCGCACCGGCAGACCGGTTCGGCCTGGTGCTTTCCGGAATCGCCGCCACGAATACGAGCGATGACGAAGTGGAGCGCACCGCGATACTGACCGCGCGGACCGGTGATGCCCTGCTCGTCCGTGTGGGTGATCGCCTGCCGGGGAACTGGCGCGTCGTTTCCGTGACGGAGACCAGCGTCGCGCTGGAGGACTCGACCGGCGCGACACGGCGGCTCGATCTCCCGTAGCAGGCGCGTGGAAGACCGGAGACGGCGCGTCCGTCCGGGTTCCTAGAGCCGCACGAGTTCGGCCGACCAGACGGCCTTCACGTCGCGAATCTCCCGCAGGACCGTTTCGCTCACGTCGGGTGCGCCCGCACTCCCGCCGGCGCCACCCGTGCCGACCCGCACGACGCCAATCGCGCCGGTGCCGTCCCTTCCCAGTGCGAAGGTCGAGATGTTGATCCCGTGCCGTCCCAGGATGGTCCCCACTTCACCGATGACGCCCGGCTGATCGTTGTTCCGGATCACGATCATCGTTCCCGCTTCGAGCGACACCTCCACCTCCACGCCGTCAAGGCGTACGAGGCGCGGCTCGTCCGGCTCGAACACCGCTCCCTCCGCCCAGTACTCGCGTTCGTCGGCACGCAGTTTCAACGACACCAGGCTCGTGAAGTTCCGTGGCCGCGAGCTGCGCGATTCCACCACCTCGAGGCCTCGCTGCTCGGCAACCGAGCGGGCATTCACCAGCGTCACTGCGCCGGATACCACTTCGCCGAAGAGACCAATCAGCGCCGAGCCGACGAGCATCTCGTGCGATTCTTCCGCCAGCCCGCCGTAGTAGCGGAGCCCGACGCCGCTGACCCGCCCGCCCGAGAGCTGCGCAAGAAGGCGGCCCATCCGTTCTGTCAGCACCAGATAGGGTTGGAGCCGCTGAAACTCCTCGGCGTTGACCGAGGGATAGTTGACGGCGTTCCGCACGACTCCCGCGCGGAGATACTCCAGCACGCTGGTCACCGCTTCGATGCCGACCAGTTCCTGCGCTTCCGCCGTCGCCGCTCCGATGTGCGGCGTGGCCACCACGTCGAGCCGTCCGGTCAGGGTAGTGTCCAACGGTGGTTCCGCACGAAAAACGTCAAGCGCGGCGCCGCCGATCCGTCCCTCCTCGATGGCATCGGACAGGGCCGCTTCGTCCACCAGATCCCCGCGCGCGGTGTTGATGATTCGTGCGCCCGGCTTGCACTGCGCCAGCAGTTCCCGGTTCACCATGCCGCGCGTCGCCTCTGTGGACGGCAGATGGAACGTAATGAAATCCGACTGCGCCACCAGTGCCTCGAGCGGAACCAGTTCGATTCCCAGGTCGGACGCCACCTGGGCCGTGATGAACGGGTCGTGCGCAACGACCATCATGTCGAACGCACGGGCGCGCCTGACCACCTCGCGCCCGATCCGTCCCAGTCCGACAACCCCGAGAGTCTTGCCGCGCAGCTCGGCTCCCTGAAACGACCGCTTGGACCAACGGCCCGCCTTCATGTCCGCGTCGGCACGGCTGATTGAGCGGGCCGAGGCGAGCATCAGCGCCCAGGCATGCTCCGCAACGCTGATGCTGTTGGCGCCGGGGGCGTTCAATACGAGAATCCCGCGTGCGCTGGCCGCCCCGAGGTCGACGTTATCCACACCGGTCCCGGCGCGGGCGATTACGCGAAGCCTCGGCGCGGCGGCGATCAACTCCGCGGTTACCTTCGTCGCGCCGCGCACGATCAACCCGTCGGCGTCGGACAGATCGCGGGCCAGGGCCGGCACCGGGCGTCCCTCGCGTTTGTCTACAGTCCAGCCCTCGGCTTCGAGCAGCGCGGTGGCCGATGCGGGGAGCGGTTCCGGAATGACGATCTTCATGGCGCGACCGTGATTTGAAGCGATGTCGCGGCTGCCGCCGTCCCGGGCGGTTGCCGCAGGCGGGACGAATGAGCGTACGACTGTCTGAATCCTGTCCGAGAAACCCGTACAGTATAATCCCCGTTCTTCGCCGCGGCGTGACGCCGGCACAGGGTGTCTGTCGTCGCCGGGGCGCTGTCGGAGGGACGGCGCATCACGATGGTGCAAGTCGCTCGAACGGTCCGGTCGACGCGGCTTGAGAGCATCTGATGCGGCAGTCTTCCACAAGGTTTTCCACAGTTTCTGTTGAAGAATCTGTGCGACGCGGGAGCAGCATCTTCCAATGGCAACGTTCAAGCACGTGACGCCCCCCACCGAGGGGACCGCTATTACCCATCGCGCCGGTGCGCTCGTCGTTCCGGACGACCCGATTATTCCGTTCATAGAGGGAGACGGCACGGGCCGCGACATCTGGAAGGCATCCGTCCGCGTCTTCGACGCCGCCGTCGCGAAGGCCTACGGGGGGCGGAAGCGCGTCGTCTGGTTCGAGGTGCTGGCGGGTGAGAAGGCTCACGAGCGGACGGGCGAATGGCTGCCGGTGGACACGATCGAGGCGGCGCGGACCTACCGGGTGGCTATCAAGGGTCCGCTCACCACCCCGGTCGGTGGTGGGATTCGCAGCCTCAATGTCTCGATCCGCCAGATCCTGGACCTCTATGCCTGCGTGCGCCCGGTGCGGTACTTCACCGGTACGCCGTCGCCGGTCCGCAATCCGCAGCAGATGGACGTCGTGATTTTCCGGGAGAACACCGAAGACGTCTATGCGGGAATGGAGTGGGAGCAGGGAACTCGGTCGGCGCAGGACATCATCGAGTACTTCGGCACGAAGTTCGGCAAGAAAATCCGTCCCGATTCCGGCATCGGCCTCAAGCCGATTTCGATCACCGGCAGCAAGCGGCTGATCCGGATGGCGATCCGCTATGCCCTCGACAACAATCGGAAGAGCGTCACGCTGGTCCACAAGGGGAACATCATGAAGTTCACCGAGGGGGCGTTCCGTGACTGGGGCTATCAGCTCGCGAAGGAGGAATTCGGCGCCCGGACCATCGGCGAATGGGACGATGGCGATGCGGATGGCAGGGTGGTCATGAAAGATCGGATCGCCGACAGCATGCTGCAGCAGATTCTGACGCGCACGGCGGAGTACGACGTCATCGCCACGACCAACCTGAATGGCGACTACCTTTCGGATGCCTGCGCCGCCCAGGTGGGCGGCCTCGGCCTGGCCCCGGGTGCGAACATCGGGGATGAGGTGGGCTTCTTCGAGGCAACGCACGGTACCGCGCCGAAGTACGCCGACCGGGATGTCATCAACCCGAGCTCGGTCATCCTGTCCGGCGCGATGATGTTCCGTTACCTGCAGTGGAACGAGGTGGCCGACCTCATCGAAGCGGGTATCGAACGGTGCATCCTGGCGAAGACGGTTACGTATGATCTGGAGCGCCTCATGGAGGGCGCGACGAAGCTGAAGACGTCGGAATTCGCTGACGCCATCATCACCAACATGTAGTGGCTGCGGATTCGCCGCGGCCTGACGGAACGGAGCAGCAGCAGAGATGAATCGGAAGGTATCGATCATCGGTTCGGGCAACGTGGGGGCCACCGCCGCCCGGAGCATTGCGGACAAGGAGCTGGCCGACGTGGTCATCCTCGACATTCTCGAGGGAGTGCCCCAGGGGAAGGGACTGGACATGCTCGAGGCGTGCCCGGTCGAGGGTTCGGATGCGCGCGTTCTCGGCACCAACGACTACGCCGACACGGCGGGTTCCGACATCGTCGTCATCACCGCGGGCCTTGCGCGCAAGCCGGGAATGAGCCGCGATGATCTGCTGCAGAAGAACACCGCCATTATCCGGAGCGTCACCGAGGAGGTAATCAGGCACTCGCCCGGCTGTATCGTCATTCCGGTGACCAACCCGCTCGATGCGATGGCGCAGGTCGTCTACCGGGTCAGCGGGTTGCCGCGCGAACGCGTCATTGGAATGGCGGGCGTGCTCGACTCGGCGCGGATGCGCGCCTTCATCGCGGACGCGCTCGACGTGTCGGTGGAGAACACGCACGCGTTTGTTCTCGGCGGCCACGGCGACACGATGGTCCCGTTGCCGCGCTACTCGACGGTCGCCGGGATCCCGATAACCGAGCTGCTCGACGCGGCGACGGTGGACGCGATCGTCCAGCGGACGGCGCACGGAGGCGCGGAGATCGTCAAGCTGCTCGGTACCGGTTCCGCCTACTACGCTCCTGGCTCCGCCGTCGTGGAGATGATCGAGTCGATCCTGAAGGACAAGAAGAAGATCCTTCCGTGCTCCGTTTTTCTCCAGGGCGAGTACGGCATCAGCGACCTGTTCGTCGGTGTTCCGTGCAAGCTGGGCGCCAACGGCCTTGAGGGAATCGTTCAGATCGAATTGACCGCCGACGAATCGGCGGCGCTCCGGAAGTCGGCTTCCGCCGTGCAGGAGTTGGTGCAAATCATCAACATGTAGCACTACCGCGCTGCGACGCACGGCATCGCGTTCGGCGCCGCGGGTGCTTGCAGGCCGCCCGTGAAGATCCACGAGTACCAGGCGAAGCAGTTGTTCGCGGCGGTCGGCCTAGCCGTGCCGCGTGGTGATGTGGCGCGTACGGAGGCGGAGGCGCGGGGCATCGCGGAGCGCTTCGAAGGCCGGGTTGTCGTCAAGGCGCAGATTCACGCCGGCGGCCGCGGCAAGGGGGGCGGCGTGAAGGTCGTCGCGGACGCTGCCGAAACGGAACGGGCGGCCAGGGCGATGCTCGGGATGACGCTCGTCACCGCCCAGACGGGTCCGGAGGGTCGGACGGTAGAACGGTTGCTGATTGAAGAGGCGCTCGACATCGTTCAGGAGCTGTACGTCGGCCTCGTAATGGACCGTGCGCTGGCGCGTCCCGTGCTGATGGCGAGTGCGGCTGGCGGCATGGATATCGAGCAGGTGGCGGCCGACACGCCGGAGTTGATCCATCGCGAGCCCATCGACCCGGGCACGGGACTGTTGCCGTTTCAGGCGAGGCGTGTGGCTTTCGCCATGGGATTGACGGGACGCGCGGCGAATCGGGTCGCCGGCGCGATGTTGGCCGCCGACCGTGCGTACCGGCAGTTCGACGCCTCGCTGCTCGAGGTGAACCCGCTTGTCGTCACCGGCGCCGGTGATGTCCTGGCTCTCGATGCCAAGATCAATCTGGACGACAGCGCGCTGGCGCGTCATCCCGAACTTCGCGAACTGCGCGACCTTGCCGAAGAGGATCCGCTCGAGGTGGAGGCGTCGAAGCACGCCCTCAACTACATCCGCCTCGACGGCACGATTGGCTGCATGGTGAACGGCGCCGGTCTGGCGATGGCGACGATGGACATCATCAAACTGTCGGGCGGCGAGCCGGCGAACTTCCTCGACGTCGGCGGCGGCGCCAACGCGGATCAGATCCGGAATGCATTCCGCCTGCTGCTGGCTGACGAGAACGTCCGCGCTGTGCTCATCAATATCTTCGGGGGCATCCTCCGGTGCGACGTGCTCGCCGAAGGTGTGATTGCCGCCGTGCGCGAGCTCGAAGTGACCCTTCCCGTCGTGATCCGGATGGAGGGAACCAACGTCGAGCAGGGGAACCGGATGTTGCGCGAGAGCGGCCTCAACTTCACGACCGCGGCGTCGATGGGCGAGGCGGCGGAGCGGGTGGTCGCGCTCGCCGCGGCCGGCGGGGAGAACTGACGCCCGCCGGCAAGCCATGGCGATTCTGATCGACGAGACGACGAGACTCCTCGTGCAGGGGCTGACCGGCCGCGAAGGCGCGTTTCACGCGCGTCAGGCGGCCGCTTACGGCACCACCGTCGTCGGCGGGGTGACACCGGGCAAGGGTGGTACGACACACGAGGAGTGGCCGGTGTTCGATACGGTCGCGGCGGCGGTCGGGGCGACCGGCGCCAACACGTCGGTCATCTTCGTGCCCCCCGTTGCGGCGGCCGATGCGGTCATGGAGGCGGCCGACGCGGGTATCGGTGTGGTCGTCTGCATCACCGAGGGAATCCCCACACTCGACATGGTCCGCGTGATGGCCTATCTCGCGGGTCGTCCCACGCGCCTGGTCGGTCCGAACTGCCCCGGCATCCTCTCGGTCGGCAAGGCGAAGGCCGGGATCATTCCCGGACATATCGGAATGCCCGGCCCGGTCGGTATCGTCTCCCGCAGCGGAACGCTCACCTACGAGGCGATGCATCAGTTGACGCGACTCGGCCTCGGCCAGTCCACGTGTATCGGCATCGGCGGCGATCCGGTGATCGGCACCGACTTCATCCAGGCGCTCGATCTCTTCGGACGGGATCCGGAAACCGAGGCGGTGGTGCTGATCGGCGAGATCGGCGGGACGGCGGAAGAGGACGCGGCTGCCTGGATCAGCGCGCATTTCGACAAGCCGGTGGTTGGCTTCATTGCTGGTCGGACGGCCCCTCCGGGCCGACGCATGGGCCATGCAGGCGCCATCATTGCGGGCGGCGCCGGTACGGCTGCCGAGAAGATGTCCGCCCTCGAGGCCGCGGGTGTCAGTGTGGCCGAGAGTCCGGCGCGTATCGGCGAGACGGTGGCTCGCCGCCTGGGTCGTGCCGCGTGATCCGTTCAACGCGCGCGGCCACCGCGCCGCCTCCTCGTGCCCGCGGCGATTCCTGTATAGTTAAAGGCTGTACGCCCGTGCAAGAATCACAATATGGCACTTCCTGACGTCGCCGTAGCCGACCGCCCCGCGGCCCGCGGCAAGGGCCGCATCGTCAACGACTTCAGTATCCAGGTAGCCACCGTCAACGGTTCGGGCAGCCAGACTGCCAACCTGGTGCTCCTGCGCTCCATTTTCAAGATGGGCGTCCCGGTGTCCGGCAAGAACCTCTTCCCGTCGAACATTGCCGGGCTGCCCACGTGGTTCACGATTCGCGCCAACAAGGATGGCTATATCGCCCGCAAGGACCGGGTGGACATCCTCGTGGCCATGAACCGCGAGACGGCGAACGAGGACGTGCTGTCGCTTTCGCGGGGCGCCGCCGTCGTCTATGACGAACCCCTGGCCCTCGACACCAAGCGAGATGACCTGATCTTCTATCCGGTCCCGTTCGACAAGCTGGTGAGCGGTATCTCCACCAGCCCGAAGCTGCGCCGATTCGTCCGCAACATGATCTATGACGGCGTGCTGGCGAAGCTGCTCGATATCGACCTCGCCCGGATGGAAGAGGCGCTCGAGAAGCAGTTGGGACGGAAACCGAAGGCCGTTGCGCTCAACAAGGAGGCGCTTGAGATCGGTTTCGAGTACGCCGCGCAGCATTTCGAGAAGCGGGATCCATACGTCGTCGCGCCCCTGGACCGGACGAAGGACCTGATGCTGATCGAGGGGAACGCCGCGGCGGCGATCGGCTCGCTGATGGCAGGCGTCACCGTCGTCACCTGGTATCCCATCACGCCCTCGTCGTCACTCTGCGAGACCCTGATCGACTATCTCCGGAAGTACCGGATCGACGAGAAGACCGGCAAGGCGACTTTCGCCGTCGTGCAGGCGGAGGACGAAATCGCGGCGCTTGGCATGGCGATTGGCGCGGGGTGGGCGGGCGCTCGGTCGATGACCTCCACGAGCGGCCCGGGGGTCTCCCTGATGAGCGAGTTCGCCGGCCTCGGCTACTACGGGGAGGTGCCGGCGGTCATCTTCAACATCCAGCGAGTCGGGCCGTCCACCGGTCTGCCGACCCGTACCGCGCAGGGTGACGTGATTTCGACCGCGTTCCTCTCGCACGGCGACACACGCCACCTGATGCTCTTTCCGTCCTCGGTCAAGGAATGCTACGACATGGCGATCGAGGCCTTCGATCTGGCCGAGCGGTTCCAGACGCCGGTCTTCGTCATGAGCGATCTCGACCTCGGTATGAACACCTGGATGTCCGAACGGTTCGAATACCCGGACCGGCCTCTCGACCGGGGCAAGGTGCTCGACGAGGAAACCCTCGGGCGGATCGGCGCGTTCGGCCGGTACCGCGATGTCGACGGCGACGGGATCCCGTACCGGACACTGCCGGGCGACCACATGCCCGCCTACTTTTGCCGGGGTTCGGGCCACAACGATGCCGCGCAGTACAGCGAGCGTCCGGACGATTACCAGAACAACGTCGATCGTCTGACTCGGAAGTTCGAGCAGGCCCGCAACTGGATGCCGACGCCGGAGCACGATGAGCGCAAGGAGGCCACGGTCGGCATCGTGGCTTACGGAACGAGCCACTGGGCGGTGGTCGAGAGCCGCGATCAGTTGCGCGCCGAGGAGAGCCTGGAGACGTCGTACTACCGAATCCGGGGTTATCCGTTCCGGACCGCGCCGCTCGCGAGGTTCATCGAGCGCCACGAGAGGGTCTACGTCGTGGAGCAGAACCGCGATGCGCAGATGCTCAGCCTGATGAAACTCGAACTGGCTCCGGAGCTGATTCGGCGTCTCCGCAGCGTGCGGCACTACACGGGACTCCCGATCGATGCAAGGTCGATCACCGACAGCGTGCTGCTGCAGGAGGGACTGCGGATCGAGCGGGTGACTCCGCATCCGCGGCTGCCGCACAAGGCGGGGGTCGGAGGCGAGTAGCCGGTCGAGTACGCCGTCGGACGGGATGCACCTCAGACCACCACGGGAATCGGGAACCTCAGCCCAGCAACTGTAGACGGAGGCATAGAGACGATCGTGGCAACGGCACCAACCGAACAGTCCAGACCATCACGCGCGCCGCGGGTGAACCGGATCGGCCTCGATGCGAAGGCCTACCGTGGCTCGAAGACGACGCTCTGTGCGGGCTGTGGGCACAACGCGATCTCGGAGCGGATCATCCACGCCTGCTACGAGATGGGGGTTCAGCCGGAGCGTGTGATCAAGCTGTCGGGCATCGGCTGTTCCAGCAAGAGCCCTGCTTATTTCCTGGGTCAGGCGCACGGCTTCAACGCCGTCCATGGCCGGATGCCGTCGGTCGGCACCGGTGCGCTGCTGGCCAACCACAAACTCGTGGCGATCGGTGTCAGCGGCGACGGCGACACCGGGGCCATCGGCATCGGGCAGTTCGTTCACCTGATGCGGCGCAACCTCCCGATCATCTACATCATCGAGGACAACGGTTGTTATGGCCTGACCAAGGGGCAGTTCTCGCCGACCGCGGACATTGGGTCGACGTTGAAGACGGGCGTGGTGAACGACCTGCCGCCGATCGATACCTGCGCCCTCGCCATCGAGCTGGGCGCGTCGTTCGTTGCCCGTTCGTTCTCGGGAGACAAGAAGCAGCTGTCCGCAATACTGAAGGCAGCCCTGAGCCACCGCGGCACGGCGATGCTCGACGTTCTGTCGCCCTGCGTGACGTTCAATGATCACGAGGGTTCGACGAAGAGCTACGCCTACGTGAAGGAGCATGACGATCCCCTCGAGGAGGTCGACTTCGTTCCGTACTTCGAGGAAATCGATATCGACTACGAACCGGGCGTCACGCAGGAAGTGGAGTTGCACGACGGTTCCCGGATCTACCTCCGGAAGCTCGCCGAGGACTACGACCCGCTGGACAAGGTGCAGGCGCTGAGGGTGCTCGAGGAGACGCGCCGGCGCGGGGAGTTTGCGACCGGACTGATCTACGTCGAGCCGCGGAAGACCGATTTTCTGACCGCCCTCAACATGGTGGACGAACCGCTGGCGACACTGCCGGAAGCGCGCGTCCGTCCAGGGCGGGCGGCTCTCGACGAGATTATGGAGGACCTCCGCTAGGCGGCGTGCCGTATGGAACGGACGCTGGCCATCATCAAGCCGGACGCAGTGGCGGCCGGCCATATCGGCGCGATCGTTCAGCGGATCGAGTCGGAGGGGCTCCGGATCCGCGCCATGCGGTTGGTCCGACTCTCACGGCCGGACGCCGAGGGCTTCTACGCCGTCCACCGGGACAGGCCGTTTTTTCCGAGCCTCACCACCTTCATGTCGTCCGGCCCGGCGGTTGTCCTGGCGCTGGAGGCGGACAACGCGATCCGGCGCTGGCGCGACATCATGGGCGCGACGGATCCGGCGAAGGCCCCCGAGGGCAGTCTGCGGCGGCAGTTCGGCGCGTCGATTGAACGCAACGCCACCCACGGATCGGACGCACCCGAGACCGCCGCGTACGAACTCGGCTACTTCTTTCGCGGCGTCGAGCTGGGCTGACGGCAGGACGGCGGGCATGAGCATCAAGTCGGACGGCTGGATCAAGCGGATGGCGCGCGAGCACCGCATGATCGAGCCGTTCGTAGAAGAGCAGGTGCGCGAGGGAGTCGTCTCCTATGGCGTCTCCTCCTATGGCTACGACATTCGGGTGGCGGACGAGTTCAAGGTCTTCACGAACATCAATACGACGGTGATCGACCCGAAGGCGTTCGACTCGCGGTCGTTCGTCGATCTGAAGGCGGATGTCTGCATCGTTCCCCCCAATTCGTTTGCGCTCGCACGCACTGTCGAGTACTTTCGGATTCCGCGCGATGTCCTGACCGTCTGCCTGGGAAAGTCGACTTACGCCCGTTGCGGGATCATCGTCAACGTCACGCCGTTCGAGCCGGAATGGGAGGGGACGGCGACGCTGGAGATCTCCAACACGACGCCGCTGCCGGCCCGGATCTATGCCAACGAAGGGATTGCGCAGGTGCTTTTCTTTCAGAGCGATGAGATCTGCGAACGGTCGTACGCCGACAAGAAGGGCAAGTACCAGGCCCAGCAACTGGTGACCCTCCCGCGCATCTAGCTGGCAGCCGGAACGGCCCGATCGTTCCGATCCCAGCCTTGTGGCCCGCAGCTGGAGGAGGCTGCAGGTTGACCCCAAATCACGTGCCGTAGTACCCTAGTTTGCCTGCCGGTTCGCTCGTGGTGTGCGTGTCTGTGACACGCCATCGGCAACCCGGACGCACCGCCGGGCATGTAGGATCCCCTGACGTCGTCACAGATGCAGAAGCTGGTCGAGCACGAAAGTGCCGCACGTGTGAGTCCGCTGCGCGCGGCCCCCGCGCTGGCTGTGCAGTTCTTTCTGATCCCGCTCGCCGTCGTCGGCATGGTGGTGCTGGTCTACGGCGGTTTTCGCATGCTGGTCACGACGGAGCGCACCCCCGAGGAGTTGCTGGTCGACGTTCAGGCGGGCGGCCGCGAACGGCGGTGGCCGGCGGCTTACGAGTTGTCCCGATTACTGGCCAATCCGGAAACCGAGGCGCAGAATCCGCAACTGGGCGCGGCCATCGTGCAGGCATTCGCCGACGCCGACGGGGATGACCCGCGGTTGCGGCGGTACCTGGCGCTGGCCATCGGTCGTCTTTCGGCGCCTCCGGCGAATGCCGTGAACGAACTGAGGGGCGCTCTGAACGATCCGGATAACGAAACCCGGATCAGTGTCATCTGGGCGCTTGCCTCGCTCGGCGACGCCAGCATCGTGGCGGATATCGAGGGAATGTACGGCTCCGATGACGCCGGGGTCCGGAAAATGGCGGTCTACGCGCTCGGCACCCTTCCGGGAAGCGGAGACCACTCCACGCTCCGGAACGCCCTGGATGATCCGGCGGCCGACGTGCAGTGGAACGCGGCGGTGGCGCTCGCGCGGCATGGCCGCGACGAGGGGATCACGGTACTCCGCCGGATGCTTGATCGCGAGTACGTGACCCGGATGGTGACCCGTAACCCGACAGCCGAGGCGGCAATCGATCCGGTGAGCGAGGTGATTGTGAGCGGCCTGCAGGCCGCGGCGACGCTCGGCGCCACCGAGCTCCGCCCGTCGGTTGAGGCGTTGAGCGAATCGGACGCCAACCTGCGAGTGCGCGAGGTGGCCATCAAGACCCTGGACGTATTGAACCAGTCGACGAGGAGCCGGACCGGATGAACCCCCTGATTGCCATCATCGTGACCGGGATCGCCATGTTCGCGGCGCACATCCTGGTGATCCTGCTGTTCCGCGAGAAGCCGGCGCCGAAGCCAAAGCCTGTTGCGGCCGAAGCGGCGGCCCCCGCGGTTCGGGCACCCAGTCTGGCCGATCGTGTCGTGCCCCGCACGAAGGACGACATGTCGCCCCTGATGGGCCGTCGCGGCTGGATGGGGCTCGCCTGGGGCGCCTTCACTGCGTCGACCGCCGGCTGTCTGGCGGCGACCGGCCGGTTCATGTTTCCCAACGTCCTGAACGAGCCTCCGCAGCAGTTCACGATCGGCTTTCCCGACGAATACGGGGAGGGTGTGGACGAGCGGTGGAAGGACCGGTTCGGCGTGTGGGTAGTGCGGACGCCGTTCGACGACTACCACGAGTCGGCCGGCTTCTACGCCCTGCTCGTTACCTGCACGCATCTTGGGTGCACGCCGAACTGGTTGTCGGCGGAGAACAAGTTCAAGTGCCCGTGCCACGGCAGCGGATTCCGTCCGACCGGCATCAACTTCGAGGGACCGGCGCCCCGGCCGCTCGAGCGGGCGCGGATCGTACTGGCGGAAGACGGCCAGATCCTGGTCGACAAGGCGCGGAAGTTCCAGGAGGAGCTGGGGCAGTGGACCGACCCGGAGGCGTTTCTCGGCGTCTAGGCGCGCTTCCCACGACGCATCGCAAGCGAACGAATGAACCATGGCCAAGGCGAAGACAATTGAACCGCAGGAAAGCGCGCTCGTGCGCTTCTGGAACTGGCTGACCGAGACGCAGATCTGGACGTCGGTCTTTCGGCACGCGGCGCCGATCAACGACCGCAACCGCGTGTTGGTGATGCTGTCGAATGTTTTCCTTCACCTGCACCCGGTCCGACTCAAGAAGCATGGCGTGCGCCTGCGCTATACCTGGTGCATGGGAGGGCTGAGCTTCTTCCTGTTCCTCGTACTGACGTTCACCGGCCTGCTGCTGATGTTCTACTACCGTCCGACGCTCGAGTACGCCTACTCGGACATCGTCGGCCTGCGCGAACATGTGCCGCTCGGCATCATGCGCGAGATGCATCGTTGGGGTGCGCACGCCATGGTGATTACCGTCTGGCTGCACATGTTTCGCGTGTTCATGACGGGCAGCTACAAGCCGCCGCGCGAGTTCAACTGGAACGTCGGCGTCATCATGCTGGTGCTGACGCTGCTCCTGTCGTTCACCGGTTACCTGCTGCCGTGGGATCAGCTCGCGATCTGGGCGATCACGGTCGGCGCCAACATGGCCCGGGCGACACCGTTCCTCGGCTATGAAGGGCCGGGCGCCGCGCTTCTGGCCATCGGCGACGTGCAGCTGGTCCACGCTGCTGACGACGCGCGGTTTGCGCTGCTCGGCGGCACATTCGTCGGTGAGGGGGCGCTGCTGCGCTTCTACGTGCTGCACTGCGTGGCGCTCCCGCTGGTAATCGGTTTCCTGATGGCGATCCACTTCTGGCGCGTCAGGAAGGACGGCGGGATTTCCGGGCCGCTCTAGGCGGACGGGTGAGTCTGATCGAAGGGACGGACGGAGTAGAGACGCACGATGGACGCGATCAAGGGATTCTTCAATTTCGTCGCCGACCCGCGACTGTTCTTCATCCTGTCGGTACTGGCGCTGGTCTTCATCGTCTGGAAACGGGAGCTGTTCGCAAGGAACTCGGTCGGCTACGGCCTGATGGCGTTCATCGGCGCCTTCTTCCTGTTTGGCCTGATGGACGAGAACTTCGTCCTGATCATCGCGAAGCCGGACAACGTGCCAATCGTTGCCCTGATCTTCCTGGTGATCTTCTTTACGTGGTACTCGATGCGCGAGGCCGTGCTGAACGATCAGCGGATGGCGGCGGGTGATGATCCGATCGAGAAGCAGGAATCGGACCGGGTGTGGGTCTGGCCCGATCTCGTCTACACGGAACTCATCTCACTCGTGATTTGCAGTGCGGTCCTGGTGGTCTGGTCGATCGTGCTTGAGGCGCCGATTGAGCAACCGGCCAACCCCGCCAACACGCCCAACCCGTCGAAGGCCCCCTGGTACTTCCTGGGGCTTCAGGAGATGCTCGTCTACTTCGATCCCTGGCTTGCCGGCGTCGTCCTGCCGAGCCTGATCATCGTCGGGTTGATGGCGATTCCGTATATCGATAACAATCCGAAGGGCAACGGCTACTACACGTTCAACGAACGGAAGGCTGAGATCACCATCTTCCTGTTCGGGTTCGTCATCCTCTGGTCGTCGCTCATCGTGCTGGGCACGTTCCTGCGCGGCCCGAACTGGAACTTCTTCGGACCGTTCGAGTACTGGGACGTCCACAAGCTGGAAGCCCTCAACAACGTGCAGTTGTCGGAGTACCTGTGGGTGCGTGCGCTCGGGACCTCGCTGCCCGACAACATCCTGCTGCGCGAGGGAGTGGGCATCATCCTGTCGATCGCCTACGTGACCGTGGTGCCGTACCTGCTGGCCCGGACGGTCCTCAAGCGCTACTACGAGAAGATGGGCGCGACGCGCTTCTACGTCGGCGTGTTCCTCTTCCTCATGATGCTGTCGCTGCCGATCAAGATGCTGAGCCGGTGGCTGATTAACCTGAAGTACGTCGTCTCCATACCGGAGTTCTTCTTCAACATCTAGTCGAGACCTATGCCTGCCAAGAAGAGCATCGGACACGCTTACAACATCGATTTTCTGAACGTCGTTTTCGCGGCGTCCAGCCTGTTTCTCTTCTTCACCACGATCTGGATGGTCTTCGACGATTTCGATCGCGAGTGGAAGGGCTACCAGCGGAACTTCGTCCTGCTCGAGGAGTACGTGACGTCGCTGAGCCTGCAGGCGGCGCAGGCGGGGATCGATCAGGAGCGGCTGCAGCAGCTCAGCGCCGAGCGGACCGCAGCCGAGCAGCAACTGGCGCAGAACCAGGCGCAGGTCGACGAGCTCGAGGCGCAGCTGGCCGGCGTCGAGGCGGACTTCTACCGGACGAACCAGGAGTTCAACTTCCTGAAGGCGGACTACGACGTGGCGCGTTACGCCTACGAGGAGTTGCGCCTGGAGCATCCCGAGGACGCCGAGGATGTCCGCCCCGGGATCGACTCCATGTACGAGCGCTGGGTCGACCTGGGGATTGAGGTCGAAGAGTTGACCGCGCGGCGCGACTCGCTGCGTGCGCAGATTGGCGAGTTCACCGGCGGCGTTACGGATGCCGACAACGAGATCCGCGCGTTGACGGCGGAGGCGACCCGGCTCGCCGACCTCGTCGCGGATCTGCAGATCGACTTCGTTGGCGACGTGTTGCTGAACGCGCCGCTGCTCGACTTCATGGCGCCCAGCCTGACGGTGCAACAGACGATCACGCCGAACGTCGTCGATGAGTTGAACTTCATTCGCTTCCCGAAGATGGACCGATGCACCTCCTGCCACATCGCGATCGACCGCGAGGGTTACGAGGGGTATCCGCAGCCGTATCAGACGCATCCGAATCTGGACGACTACGTCGGCAGCGCGTCGCCGCATCCACTTGCCCAGGTGGGCTGCACCGTCTGCCACGAGGGGATGGGACAGTCGATCGGGTTCATCCACGCGTCGCATACTCCCGGCAGCGAGGATCAGATGCACGCGTGGGAGGAGCAGTACGGCTGGGAGGTGCCACACCTGTGGGACTATCCGATGCTCCCGACCGATATGACGGAGGCTTCGTGTGCGAAGTGCCACCGCGAGACGGTGCACGTGCCGGCAGCGGAGAACCTGAATCTCGCCTACGGGTTGTATGAGCGGGCCGGCTGCTATGCCTGCCATACCACTACCGGCTTCACCGACCTGCGCAAGCCGGGTCCGGATCTGACGAAGATCTCCTCGAAACTGACGCCGGAGTGGGCGGCGAACTGGATCCGCGATCCCCGCGCCGTAAAGCCCAGCACCTGGATGCCGCGCGTCTGGTACAACTCGAACACCGGCACACCGGAGGACGCGGTCCGCAACGAGGTGGAGATTGACGCCGCGGTGGCGTACCTCTTCGCCAACTCTGATGACCACGCGTTTGCCGTGACCTCGCCACCGTCCGGGGACGCCGGGCGTGGGGAGGAGTTGGTCAATTCGGTCGGCTGCCTGGCGTGTCACATCACGGAGGACATGAACCGGCTCGCCGCCGGCGCGCGCCGAACGTTCGGCCAGCCGCTCCAGAACATCGGAAACAAGACCAGCTACGAGTGGCTCTTCGACTGGGTGCGTGATCCACGCCATTTCAGTAGCGATACCTACATGCCGGATCTGCGCCTTACCGATCAGGAGGCAGCGGATGTCGCGACGTACCTGGCGACGCTGACGGGTCCGGACGGCCGCTCGGCGGAGGCGACCTACACCCAGGCGGACGTGACGGAGACGTTGCTCGACTACGTCCGGTCAGTGTTGCCGACCGCCGAGGCGCAGGAGCTGGTCGGAGGGCTTTCCGCCGAGGAGCAGCAGCTCGAACTGGGGCAGCGCGTGATCGGCCGCTACGGCTGTTTCAGTTGCCATGAGATCAGCGGGTTCGAGGGTGCGCAGCCGATCGGGATCGAGCTTTCCGAGGAGGGATCCAAGCTGCTGCCGCGGCTCGACTTCGCGTTTGTCCATGACATTCCGCACACGAAGGTCGAGTGGTTCAGGCAGAAGATGCGGGATCCACGCTCGTTCGACCAGAACCGCGTTCTGCAGCCTCTCGAGAAGCTGCGGATGCCGGACTTCGGCATGAGCGAGGAAGAAGCAACGCTGTTCGCCACCGCGATCATGAGCTTCCAGACGAACGTCCAGCCGCTCGCCGCACAGATGCCACGTTCGGCGCGGAACGACGCCTTGCGTGACGGGCGCAACCTCGTGCGCCGGCGAAACTGCGTGGCGTGTCACGAGATCGAGGCCGACGGGGGCGACTACGTGCAGTTGGTGGACGATCCGTCGCTCGCGCCGCCTTTGCTGACGCCCCAGGGGGCCAAGGTGCAGCCGGACTGGATGTACGCCTTCTTCCAGAATCCCATTCCGATCCGTCCGTGGCTCGACGTCCGCATGCCGACGTTCGATTTGGACGACGCGCACTGGAACTCGGCCATCGACTACTTCGGCGCCATCTCCGAGACGATCGGGGAGTTCCGGACGCATCCGGTACTGACTACCGCCGACGTGCCGCGCGAGGGAGAGGAGCTGTTCGAACTGCTGCGCTGTCAGCAGTGCCACGTCCTCGATACCATCCCGGTCGATCAGCCGACCGACAACCTGGCGCCGGACCTGCGGATGTCGCGCGAGCGGTTGCAGCCGGACTGGATCATCGACTGGCTCCGAGCACCGCTTGAGATCCAGCCCGGTACCCGGATGCCGATGTTCTGGACCGAGTTCCCGGCGTCGCCTTACCCGCAGCTCGACAGTGACGGTCAGGCACAGCTGGAAGCGATCCGCGACTACCTGCTGACGTTCCGCGGCGGGCCCAGCCCCCTGAGCGGGAACTGACCGTCGGCCAGGAGCTTGTGCCGCAGAAGTTCCGCGCCAGCGGAACTTCCAACGCGCCCGCCAAGGTGTGCTAGCCCGGATTTCTCACGAGTGTGGTAACAAGAGGCGGCCCCTGATGGCGTAAAGTGTTGTTGCCAAAGACACTTCCAAGCCATACAGGGAGGCAGCCTCTTGTCGACACAGTGTACGCCGCTTCAGCTTGAGTTTCCACCGGCAGGCCGTCGCCGTCTGGTGGCCCGATTCGACGGTGGGACGATCACGTCCAACGCGGGAGCGGTGCTGCTGCGTGCGGTCGAAGCGTGTACGCGCGTCTGCCAGCGTGCGGCGCGCTGTTTTCAGGACCATCGGGACCCGCGTCTGGTAGAGCACACGGTCGAGGAACTGGTGACGCAGCGTGTGATGGCGCTGGCGCTGGGCTACGAGGACCTGAACGACCATGACACGCTGCGTCGGGACCCGCTGGTCGCGGCGGTGGTGGGCAAGGCGGACCCGACGGGGTCGTCGCGGTCGCGGGCTGCGGATCGCGGGGCGGCGCTGGCGGGCAAGAGCACGCTGAACCGGCTGGAGTTGTCGGGTCCGGACGCGTCGACGGATCGGTACAAGAAGGTGAGCTGCGACACGGCGGCGCTCGACGCCTTGCTGGTGGCCCTCTTCGTCGAGGCGCACGTGCGGCCGCCGGCGCGCATCGTGCTGGATGTCGATGCGACCGACGACCCGCTGCACGGTCAGCAGGAGGGGCGGTTCTTCCACGGTTACTACCGGCACTACTGCTACCTGCCGCTGTACATCTTCTGCGGCGGCCATGTGCTGTGTGCGCGGCTGCGTCCGGCGGACATCGACGCGGCGGCGGGCGTGGTCGACGAGTTGGCGCGGGTGGCGGCCCAGGTGCGGCAGACGTGGCCGGATGTCGAGATTGTGGTGCGGGGGGATTCGGGCTTCTGCCGGGAGGCGCTGCTGAGCTGGTGCGAGGCCCACCGGGTGGACTATGTCATCGGGGTCGCCAAGAACGAGCGGCTGAAGGCGCAACTGGCCGCCTCGCAGGCCGAGGCGCAGGACCAGTTCGCCTCCACCGGGGAAGCCGCACGCGTGTTCGCCGACTTGCGCTACCGCACGCTGAAGAGCTGGAGCCGGGAGCGGCGTGTGGTGGGCAAGGCCGAACAGCTGCCCGCCGGTCCCAATCCGCGCTTCGTGGTCACGTCGCTGCCGGTCGAGGCCGTCGATGCGCGGACGCTGTATGAAGCGCTCTACTGCGCCCGCGGCGACATGGAAAACCGCATCAAGGAACAGCAACTGGCGCTCTTCGCCGACCGCACGAGCAGTACGACGTTCCGAGCCAACCAGTTGCGGCTGTACTGGGCGACCCTGGCGTATGTACTGTTGCACGCGCTCCGCTGCCGGGGGCTGGCGGGCACCCGCCTGGCCCGCGCGCAATGCGACACGCTCCGCTGGCGACTGCTGAAGCTCGGAGCCCAGGTCCGCGTCAGTGTCCGCTGCATCTGGGTGGCCCTGGCGGACTGGGCGCCCGACGCGGACCTCTTCGTCACTGCCGCGCGCCGGTTGCGCGCGCCGCCCGCCAGGAACTGATACCAGGAGCCCGCGACACTACCGAATCCACACCGGCCGCAAAACCGGTGGTCGGAGGCGTCTGCCGACTCCGCCGTCAGACACCAGCCAAAGCGCGCCTCCCGGACGGCAATCGTCCGCAATCGCCACCGTCTCGTCAGTACTGCCCGGCTCTTGACCCCGCTTCCACCACATTCTCAGAGGCGGTGAGAAATCCGGGCTAGCGGCGCAGGGCGGCTACTGCGGCGTCCGCATCGACGAACTCGGCGCCCGCGGCGCGCATCTCCTTGATGGCCTGAGGGCCGTCTCCTGCATGCAGGTTGACGGCCGCGATGGCATCGGAGACCACTGACACCCGCAGCCCCTGCCGGCAGGCGTCGAGAACCGACGCGCGTACGCAGTAGTCCGTTGCCAACCCACAGACCGTCAGGTGGTCGACGGTGCGCGCGTCAAGAGCCTGCTTCAGGCTCTCGCCGCCGGTTATCGCCCCGTCGAATGCCGAGTAGCCGTCAGCGTCGGGTGCGGTTCCCTTGCTCAACACGGCGGTCTCCGGCGGTAGCGCCAGCTCCGGGTGGAACGCGGCCCCATTCGTTCCCGCCACGCAATGGACTGGCCAGACCCCTCCACCCTCGGTGAAATGCGACGAGCCGGATGGATGCCAGTCGCGTGAAGCAAAGATCGGGGCGCCAGCCGCGGCATAGGCTGCTGTCAGGCGATTGATCGGCGGGACCACGGAATCGCCACCCGGTACGGCAAGAGCGCCTCCCGAGCAGAAGTCGTTCTGCACATCCACCACCAGCAGTGCCTGTCGAGTCCGTTCAGCCATGGGTGGTAGATTACACCTGCCGCGAGGCGACGGCAGCGGATCGAACGGCGATGGCGACGGCACTTTCCACCGACCTGTATCAACTGACGATGGCCGCAGGCTACTTCGAAGGAAGTGCCGGCGCCTCGGCCAGTTTCGAGTTGTTCGCGCGGGAACTGCCGCCCGAGCGAGGCTATCTGATAGCGGCGGGGCTCGATCAGGCACTGACCTGCCTGGAGGAGTTGCACTTCACCGCGGACGAGATCGAGTACCTCCGGACGGTACCGGCGCTGCGTTGCGCAGCCCCGCGTTTCTTCGACGACTACCTGCCGTCCTGCCGCTTCACCGGCGATGTCTGGGCGGTCGCGGAGGGAACGCCGGTCTTTGCGAACGAACCCCTGATCCGCGTGACTGCCCCGATCATCGAGGCCCAGATTGTCGAGACGGCGCTCCTGGCCATCGTGCTCTTTCAGACGGGGGTTGCCAGCCGCGCGTCGCGGGTCGTCCGGGCCGCTGCGGGGCGGCCGGTCTTCGAATTCGGCACGCGGCGTGCGCACGGCGTGGAATCAGGGCTGCTTGCGGCGCGCGCTGCCTGCATCGGGGGTTGTGCGGGAACCTCGAATGTCGAGGCGGCGCGCGCGTTCGATCTGCCGCTGTCGGGCACGATGGCCCATTCATGGGTGATGACGCACGGGAGCGAGCAGGAGGCCTTCGCGCGTTTCGCCAGGCTCTATGGTGATCAGGCCGTGTTGCTGATCGATACTTACGACCCGATCCGGGCGGTTGAGCGAATCGTCGAGGCTGGACTGACGCCCGCTGCGGTCCGGGTCGACAGTGGCGATCTGCTGTCAGGTAGCCGGGCCGTTCGTCGGAGACTCGATGCTCTCGGGCTGTCTGCGACGCGGATCTTCGCCAGCGGCGATCTGGACGAGCATCGGATTGCGGACCTGATGGCGAAGGGAGCCCCGATTGACGCATTCGGCGTGGGCACAGCCTTGAGCACGGTTGCCGACGCGCCGGCGCTTGGTGGCGTCTACAAGCTGGTCGAGACTGAACGTGCGGGCCGCGCGGAGCCGGTCCTGAAGCTGAGTCGGGGCAAGTCGACGCTTCCGGGCAGGAAGCAGGTTTGGCGGATCGCCGGGGCGGACGCCAACGCGACGCACGATGTCATCGGCTGTCTGGATGAAGCTCCGCCCGCCGGAAGCACACCGCTCCTCGATCCCGTGATGCGCAGGGGCAACCGCCTGGAGCCGGCCGTGCCGATCGCCGCACTCCGCGAGCGATGCAGCCGGGCGGTCGACCGGCTGCCCCCCGAAACGTTGCGGCTCAGGGGCGGCATTCCCTACCGCGTGGAGGTAAGTGCGACTCTTGCCTCCCTCGCCGCCAGGCTCGGTTTCTGCGATCCTGCAATCGACCACCATCGGGACAATCCATGACAGCAATCGACGATCGACGGGTACGGATGGACCTGCCACCGGCGCTGGCGGACGAGACGGCTGGCGCAGCGGAGGACTGGACGTCCTCAGGGCGCCTTGGACGGCTGTGGCAGCGCGACGGTTCGGTCTGGACCAGCAACGGGGAAGGGCAGTGGCTCGGCTGGCTCGATCCGCCCGCGCCCGGCGGTGCGGAATCCGCTCGGCTGGCTCGGCTTTCCGCACACGTCCGACGGGAAGACATCCGGTGTGCGGCGCTTCTCGGAATGGGAGGGTCGAGTCTCTTTCCGGAGCTGCTGCAGCGCGTGTTCGGGGGGCGGGCGGGGCTCGGCCTGCAGGTGCTGGACTCGACGGATCCCGCGCAGGTGCGGACATTCGAGGCTGCGGTCGATCTCGATGGCGCGCTCTTCATCGCCTCCAGCAAGTCGGGAACCACACTCGAGACGAATCTCTTCCTTCGGTATTTTCTCGACGGCCTCCGCTCCCGCGTCGGCCCGCGCGCCGCGGCACGTTTCCTTGCCGTGACCGACGCCGGCTCCGCACTCGACGAACTGGCCGCATCCGAAGGGTTCGGCGCCGTCTTTCACGGCGAGGCGAACATCGGCGGGCGCTACTCCGCGCTCTCGTACTTCGGACTCGTGCCGGCCGCGGTCATGGGACTTGATTTGGATGCGCTCCTTGATCGCGCGCACGCGATGGCCGCGGCATGCGGTCCCGAGACCCTCCCGGGCGACAACCCGGGCGTTCAGCTAGGTCTGGTGCTTGCTCTTGCCGCGCAGGCAGGACGCGACAAGCTGACGCTCGACGTCTCGCCGGGGCTTGACGGCCTGGGCGCATGGATCGAACAGCTCGTGGCCGAATCCACGGGCAAGGAGGGCCGTGGGTTGATTCCGGTTGACGGTGAGGTGCTGGCGGAGCCGTCCGCCTACGGCGACGACCGGTTCTTCGTGTCCATCCGACTTGCTGCCGAGCACGACGATGAACGCGAGGCCGTGCTCGATCGTCTCGTCGAGGCAGGCCACCCCGTGTTGCGCTACGGCCTCCGCGACGCGACGGACATCACCGCCGAGTGCTATCGCTGGATGTTCGCCACTGCGGTCGCCGGCGCTGTACTGGGTGTCAACCCGTTCGACCAGCCGGACGTCGAAGCGAGCAAGGTGGCGACGCGGGCACTGACCGACCGTGTGGGCGATACGGGCGGACTTCGGCGAGACGGCACGCCGGCGGCGCGACACGCGTCCGAATCAGGCGAGCTGACTGCCTGGGTTGACCGCCCGTACGCCACGGCGCTCCGGAGATCAGCCGGGCGCCTCCCCACCCTCGAGCGTCTTCTCGCGGCGCACCTGCGACAGCTTCATGCCGGCGACTATGCGGGGCTCCTGGCTTACGTGGAGATGAACGAGCGGCATCGTAGTGTTCTCGACCACATTCGCAACGCCATCCGGCAGGCCACCGGTATTGCCACCACGGTCGGTTTCGGCCCCCGCTTTCTCCATTCCACCGGTCAGTTGCACAAGGGCGGACCGGGAATCGGCCATTTCCTCGTCATCACGGTTCGTGACACCGATGATGGCGACTTGACGATCCCGGATTACCGGCTCAGTTTCGGTGCTGTGAAGGATGCCCAGGCGCGCGGTGACTGCGCGGTACTGGCCGAGCGGAGACGCCGCTGCCTCCGGCTCGAGATCGATGGCGACGTCGGGGACGGCCTCGACACCATCGCGACGCTGATCACCGGCGTGCTGTCGTAACCGGAGCGATGGCGGCGTGCTGCGCGTCACCAGGCGTACCGGGAGTGCATGGCGTGCCTTCCGCACGGTAGAATCCCGGTCCGTGGTCGTCGCGTCAGGTTCCCGTCCAGCGCGGCGGGCGCTTGCCGAGGAAGGCGGCGATCCCCTCGCGGAAGTCGGCGCTGCCGTAGCAACTGACGATGAGATCCCTTCCGAGTGACGACTCAATCCGACGGTGTTCCTGAATCCGCCGAATCATCTCCTTGCTGGCGCGGATTGTGAGCGGTGCGTTCGCCGCGATCGTATCAACGTATTCAGCAACGGCTGCATCGAGCCTGTCGGGAGGGACGACCCGGTTCACCAGGCCGACCGCTTTCGCTTCGGCCACGTCGAGCAGGCGGCCCGTGAAAAGGAGGTCCTTCGCGCGGGCCGGGCCAACAAGGTCGAGCAGTCGTGCGTGGTTCGCACCCGACAGGCAGTTGCCGAGCGTCCGTGCAATCGGAATGCCGAAGCGCGTCCTGTTGGTAGCTACGCGGAGGTCGCAGGCAATCGCGAGCGCGAGTCCACCCCCCGTGGCCACGCCGTCGATCGCGGCGATGGTCGGCTTTGCAACGCGCTCGAGGCGGTCGACTACGCTGTCGATCCTCCGCTCGTACGCGATGCCGTCCTCGCCTCCCGCCGTGCCGCTCCGGAACGCCTGGAACTGGCCGATGTCGGTCCCGGCGACAAAGGCCCGGCCGCCCGCACCCCGCAGGACGACGACCCGGACGGCATCATCCTTTTCAGCCTGGTCACACAACGCGACCAGCGCGTCGTACATCTCCCAGGTCATCGCGTTGCGCGCTTCGGGACGGTTGAACGTGATGACGGCGCGGGGGCCGTCCTGTTGGTAGAGAACTTGAGACGTAGACACGAATCAGGCCTCCCGGGCCACACCTCCGACGTGTGGCGAGACTGAGAGATACATGAAGAAGACACCGCTCCACGGCCTTCGCGTTGTCGACGTGACACAGGTCATGGCGGGGCCGTACTGCGCAATGCTACTGTGCGACATGGGCGCCGACGTAATCAAGGTCGAGCCGCCCGCGGGGGATTCGTCGCGCCGGATGGCAGGCGCGCAGGGACGCGACAGCGCTGCATTCAACGCGGTAAACCGGGGGAAGCGCGGGATTGTCGTCGACCTGAAGACCGATGCGGGCCGTGAGGTGGTCGCGCGCCTGGCTGAAGCCGCGGACATCCTGATCGAGAACTACCGGCCCGGGGTAATGACGAAGCTGGGGCTTGACTACGCCACACTCGCCGCGAAGAACCCGAGGTTGATCTACGCATCGATCTCCGGCTACGGCCAGACCGGGCCCGCGGCCGGCAAGGGCGGCTTCGACCTGGTGGCGCAGGGCGTTTCCGGGCTGATGTCGGTAACCGGCGAACCAGACCGTCCGCCGGCCAAGGTGGGGGTTCCGCTTACCGATCTGGGTGCGGGGCTCTTCGCGGTGTGCGGTATTCTGGCGGCGCTCCGCCACGTCGAGCGCACCGGCGTCGGACAGCAGGTGGATACGGCGCTGGTTGACGCCGGCGTCGCGCTCTCCGTCTGGGAGGCGACGGAACTCTTCTCGACCGGCAAGGTCCCGGGTCCGCTCGGGTCCGCCCACCGGATGAGCGCACCGTACCAGGCGATCCGGTGCGCCGACGGCTACATCACGCTTGGAGCGGCGAACGACCGTATCTTCACGCGCCTGGCCCGCCTGCTGGGTCATCCGGAATGGCTCGACGACGAGCGGTTCAGCGTCGATGGCGTTCGCGTCGCAAACCGCGATGCTCTTGCGGCGGCGATCGAATCGGTTACTGCCGACCGTCCGCGCGTCTACTGGCTGGCGCACTTCGAAGCGAACGACATTCCGTGCGGTCCGATCAACACGTACCGTGAGGTAATGGACGACCCGCAGGTGCGGGCGCGCGAGATGGTGGTCGAAACCGAGCACCCTACCCTCGGGACGCTCCACACTCTCGGCACGCCGATCAAGCTCGGCGCCACACCGCTACAACCAGGCCGGCCAGCTCCACTCCTGGGTCAGCACACCGATGAGGTGCTTGCCGAGGCAGGATACAGCCAGGAAGGGATCGCCGCGCTCCGTGCCTGCGGCGCGGTGACGTAGCTGCTTCGGGAGGAAGGTCCTTCCACCAACCCTCGCGGGGACTGCGGGGAAGACGAATCAGGCCGCGTCCAGCCGGCGGGCGATGGCGTCGGCTACGTCGGCGGTAGAAGCGCTTCCACCCAGATCCCGCGTGAGGACCGTTCCCTCGGCTATCTGCGCTTCGATAGCGGCGACGAGGGCGCTGGCCGCGGCAGGCTGCTGCAGGTGATCGAGCATCATCGCGGCCGTCCAGATTTGGCCAATCGGGTTGGCGATACCCTGGCCCGCGATGTCCGGGGCCGAGCCGTGGACTGGCTCGAACATCGAAGGCGCCGTCCGTTCCGGATTGAGGTTGGCGCCTGGTGCAAGACCTATCGAACCGGCGACGGCGGGGCCGATATCCGAAAGTATGTCGCCGAACAGATTGCTCGCCACAATCACGTCGAACCAGTCGGGGTGTTGCACCAGATGCGCCGAGAGAATGTCGATGTGAAACTGATCGGTCGCGACATCGGGGTAGTCGCCAGCGACCGCCTCGAACCGCTCGTCCCAGTACGGCATGCTGTGGATGATGCCGTTGGACTTCGTGGCGGACGTCAGATGGCGCTTTTCGCGCGTCCGGGCCAACTCGAACGCGTAGCGAATGATCCGGTCTACGCCGCGCCGCGTGAAGATCGCCTGCTGGACCGCGAGTTCGTCGTCAGTACCGGCGTACAGGCGGCCGCCGATCTCCGAGTACTCCCCTTCATTGTTCTCGCGAACGACGATGAAGTCGATCTCCTCCGGCTGCCGGTCGGCAAGCGGTGATCGGACCCCCGGCAACAGGCGGACGGGACGGAGGTTCACGTACTGGCCGAACGTCCGCCGGATCGGAATGAGCAGGCCCCAGAGCGACACGTGGTCCGGCACGCCAGGCCAGCCGACGGCGCCGAGAAAGATCGCGTCGTGAGGCCGGAGTTGGTCGAGGCCGTCCGCCGGCATCATCTGGCCGGTTTCGGCATACCGTTCGCAACCCCAGTCGAACGCCGTCCAGCGGCAATCGAAGCCGAAGCGGCGGCCGGCCGCCTCCACGACGCGGATCGACGCAGGAACGACTTCCTGGCCGATGCCGTCGCCAGGGATGACCGCGATGGAGTAACTGGCCAAACTACAGCGTGAACCCGCGCTCGTCGTGCAGCGAAATGTCCAGGCCTACCGATTCCTCTTCGGCGGTTACGCGAATTCCCATCATGGCGTCGACCAGCTTGATGAGGATCAACGTCACGACCGCGCTGTAGACGATCGTCGCCGCCGCACCGACGAACTGCAGCCAGAGCTGCGCGCCCATGCCGTTGTCGAGGCCCGATCCGCCGAACGCCTGGGCGGCGAAGATCCCGGTGAGAATCGCCCCGACGAACCCTCCCACGCCATGGACGCCGAAGACATCGAGCGAGTCGTCGTAGCCGAGCGCGCGTTTGAGGTTGCTGGAGGCATAGAAACAGCAGATTCCCGACGCCGCGCCGATGGCAAGTGCGCCGATCGGTCCGACGAAGCCGGAGGCCGGCGTGATGGCGACGAGGCCGGCGACCGCGCCCGTGGCGATCCCCAGAACGCTCGGCTTGCCGTGTCGCACCCACTCCGCGAGCATCCACACGAATCCGGCGGTGGCCGTTGCGATATGGGTTACCGCCATGGCCATGCCGGCAACGCCGTCGGCCGCCAGTTGGCTCCCGGCGTTGAAGCCGAACCAGCCGACCCAGAGCATCGATGCCCCCACAACCGTCAGGACCAGGCTGTTCGGTGGCATCGGGGTTCCGGGGAAGCCCTGCCGCCCCCCGAGGACGATGCAGAGCACCAGAGCGGCCACGCCAGCGTTGATATGAACGACGGTTCCACCGGCGAAGTCGAGCACGCCCATCTCGCCGAGCCAGCCGCCGCCCCAGACCCAGTGGGCGACGGGGGCGTAAACGATGCTCACCCAAAGGGCCATGAAGACCATCATCGATGAGAACTTCATGCGCTCGGCGAACGCGCCCACCATCAGCGCCGGGGTGATGATCGCGAACGTGAGCTGGAACATCTGGAAGACGGTCTCCGGGATCGTGCCAGAGACCGTGTCTACTCCGACGTCCGAGAGGAAGAACTTGCCGATCCCCACGAACGCGTTGAGCGCTCCGCCGTCCCCAAACGCCAGACCGTAGACATACATCGTCCACAGAATGGTCACCATGCAGGTGATGGCAAAGCACTGCATCATCACCGACAGGACGTTCTTCGCACGGACGAGGCCGGCATAGAAGAGTGACAGTCCCGGAATGGTCATGAAGAGCACCAGGACGCTCGAGGTCAGCATCCAGGCGGTGTCACCCGAGCTGAGTTCCTGGGCCCACGCGGCACGCGGCAAGACGAGGAGGGCGGCAGCGGCCACGACGCCGGTGCGTAGCGATTGTCTTGTCATGCCAGCCCCCTCAGAGCGCGCTCGGGCCCGTCTCGCCGGTCCGGATCCGGATGGCCTGCCCGATGTCCACGACGAACAGCTTCCCGTCGCCGATCTGCCCGCTGCGGGCCGCGGTGGTGATCGCTTCGATGACGGTATCGCACTTGTCGTCGTCCACCACCACTTCGACCTTCGTCTTGGGGACGAAGTCGATGGAGTACTCGGCGCCGCGGTACATTTCCTTGTGTCCCTTCTGGCGGCCGTAGCCCTTCACCTCGGTTGCCGTAAGTGCGTTGACACCCAGGGCGAGCAGTGCGTCGCGTACATCGTCGACGACGTGGGGTCTGATGATCGCGATGACCAGTTTCATGCAGGGACTCCTTTCTCGGTCTCGCGGTGGGCGACCGCCGGCGCGAGATGGCCCACTATAGCAGACGGATCCGCCTTTCACGAGTGGCAATTCGTGCAGGCAGACGAGCGGTTGAGGCCCGAAACTGGTGTGTGGTAGCGGGGGGGGGATTTGAACCCCCGACCTTTGGGTTATGAGCCCAATGAGCTACCAGGCTGCTCCACCCCGCGTCCCTTTTGCAGAACCAAAATGCTAGCATGGCAGGCTGGGTCGGTCAATCCCGGACATGCCGGAGGGAGTGACGCAGAAGCGTGCCATGGAGGCGGTAATCGCTTGGACAACGCTGCCGCCGGAAACGGATGCGGCCGGGTTCGCCCGTGTTCTCGTCGACGAACGCCTTGCCGCGTGCGTCACCCGCTGTGGTCCCGTCCGTTCCTTCTACCGCTGGCAGGGCGGTGTCGAGCAGGCGGACGAGCAGCTCCTCATGATCAAGACGACGCGCCAGCGGATCGATGTCCTTCGCGCGCGCCTGATCGAACTGCATCCCTACGACACGCCTGAGTTCATAGTGGCCCCGGTAATCGACGGCGCCCCGGACTACCTGAACTGGGTCAGCGAGTCGACGCGTTCGGCTTGACCTGGCCGGGCGCCTTACTCTCTCCCGGCGCGGCGCGGGGTTCGACCACGCGCTCCCAGGTGCGAGATACCCCAGGAGAGTGCGAAACCGGTCGCGACCAGCGCGGTGGCCGCGCTTGCCTGCCACGCCGTCGGTGCCACGTCGTCGAAAGGCCACAAACCAATCACGGCGCCCAGCAGCAGGCCGAGGAGGAAACCGAGGGTCGCGCGCTCGTGGCGGGCGAGCAGCAGCTTGACGACGTTGCTTACGCCGACGATGCCCACCGCGACCCCGGCCGCCACCGGCGCCAGCACGCTCGCCGTTGCCATTACGCCGGCGATGTCCGCCGATCGTGCAGCGTCCGCCGCCGCGGCCACTGCATCGACGATAGTCCGGTACTGCCCCAGTATCAGCAGCAGGTAGGCGCCCGATACTCCGGGGAGGATCATCGCCGCGCCTCCCGCGGCGCCCGCCGCCACGAGCAGGAGCATGGCCGCCATGCCTGACGCGGCTCCATTCCCGAAGCTCTCGGGATCGATGGCGGCCAGCAGCGCCATCATCAGGATGGCCGCCATCGCGTTCAGCCCGATCGTGGCATCCAATGGCCGCACGGCGGCCCACAGCATTGGTACGCCGCCGAGGGTCAGGCCGATGAAGAGGCTGTACATCGCCCAGGGAGACCGATCGAGCGCGGCCGAGATCAACCCGGCGCCTCCCGCCACGGCGAGCGCCGCTGCGCCGCCGACGGTGGCGAGCATCACCAGTACCGCCGGCCGAAAGCGCAAGGTCGACACCTCGGCCACGCCGCTGATGAACTGGGGGTAGACCCCCACGGCGAGCAGCATCGTCCCGCCGGAGATCCCGGGGACGAGATTGGCCAGACCCATGAAGGCGCCGCCGACGATGCTGCGGACGATCAACTCCGCGCCGAGGATCATGCGTGCGCCATTGTACGCGGCTGGCGGACGGGAGCGGGGGAGTGCGGCGGCGGGGCCGGTGCTAAGATGGCTGCTGGGGATGGCACTCGAACGGAGGCCGCATGCGCTCTGGCCGGGCGTTACCTCCTGGCCGGTGGCAGTGCTGCTCGCGGGCTCCGCCGCCAAGGTTCTCCTGCTTCCGTTCAGCGGCATCAGGTTCGTCGACTGGCTCGACAACGCTGCGTCAATCGCCCTGGCCGTCGGGCTCGCCTCGATCATCCTGACGCTCCTCTTGCGCCTGCAGCGCCGCCTGCTCTGGCGGGTCCGCCGGAAGCTGATCCTGTCCTACGTGTTCGTCGGTTTCGTGCCGGTGCTCCTGTTGGTGGTCTTCTTCGCGGTTGCCTGGACGATGTCGGTACTGCTGACGAGCACCGATCTCGTGCGCCGTGAACTGGCGAGCGTCACCGCGGATGCTCAGATCGTCGCGGGCGGGGTAGGCGTTCGGCTGTCGGGCGGCATGCCGCCGGATCCGGCGCTCGCCCGTGTGCAGCGGGTAGTCGGCCGGCGCTACGAGGGCATCTCGGCCGTGGTGCTTGGGGCGTCGGACGAAGAGCCGCCGTGGGTGGCGGGCGCCTGGCGGCACGCGCCGCGGCCGGACCGCGTGCCGTCCTGGATTGGCGCCGAGGGCTTTGTGGGCCTCGTGACGCTCGGAGCGTCCGACATCCTCGTCGTTCGCGCCGTAGCGACGGTGGACCGCCCGGACGTGCGGGCGATCGTGGTGGACATTCCGCTCGATGAGGACGTCCTTCAGCGGATCGAAACCTCTACCGGCGTGAGGATGGACGCGTTCGGTTCCGGTGGCGACGACGGCGCCGCCGGGATCCTGCTGCCCACCGTCAGCGGTCTGTCCGGTGTCGGCATGTGGGACGCCGTGGAGTGGGAAACCGGCGAGGCGCGAACCGTCCACCACCCAATCCGGATCACGCCGGCGGCGTTCTATGCGAGGCTGTTCGGCTCGGTCGATCTGGCCGACACCGCCGGTCAACGCACGACGTTCCTGCTGCTGCTGGCTGTGGTTGGAGGGCTCTTTCTCGTCATCTGGGTGGTGGCGTGGGTGATGGGTGGCGTCCTCGCCACGTCGATAACCGGGTCCGTCCATGAGCTCTTCACCGGTACGGGCCGGGTCCGTCGCGGCGACTTCAAACACCGGATCAGGATTACGTCCGGCGATCAACTGGGTGACCTCGCCGAGTCGTTCAACGACATGACCGCGAGTGTCGAGAACCTCATGCACCAGGCAGCGGAGAAGAAGCGACTGGAAGAGGAACTCCGCATCGCGCGACAGATTCAGATGTCGCTTCTGCCGCGAGACGCCCTGTCGATTCCCGGTCTCACGATCACCGCCCTGTGCCGCCCGGCGCGCGAGGTCGGTGGCGACTACTACGACGTCATACATCTTGGTGAGCGCCGTCTCGGGATCCTGGTGGCCGACGTGTCGGGCAAGGGAGCATCGGCCGCGCTGTACATGGCGGAGCTGAAGGGGCTGATCCTGAGTCTGGGGCAGATCTACGAGTCGCCCCGCAGGCTGTTGAAGGAAACCAACCGCATCATGGCGGGCACGCTCGACGCCCGCAGCTTCATAACGATGCTCTACGCGGTGGTCGACATCGAGGCCGGCACCCTCACCTACGCGCGGGCGGGGCACACGCCGCTCTTCTATGCGTCGCCGAACGGCGGGGCAGGCGCCAACGCATTCGAAGTCCGCGTCCTGGCTCCGGATGGTCTGGTCCTGGGCCTGGCCGGGCTGGAGGAGCAGTTCAACAGCCTGATCGAAGAGCACCGTATCGACATCAGCGCGGGCGATGTGGCCGTGCTGTTCACGGACGGCGTGAGCGAGGCGATGAACGAAGCCAACGACCTGTTCGGCGAGCAGCGCCTGCAGCATGTCGTTGCCGAGCACGCGCATCTTTCTCCGCTCCGCCTGCGGGAGCAGATTCTCGGGGCTGTCGAGTCGTTCGTGGGTACCGCGGATCAGCATGACGACATGACGATGGTGTTGCTTCGGATCGACGATGTCGGCCTGGGGTCCAGTCCGGGGCAGGCAGCCACGGCGGTTTCGACACCCGGGATGGGTCGTGCCTGACTACCCGGAACAGGACCTCTCCGAACTGGAGGCGCGGCTCGGCTATACCTTCAGCGATCGGTCGTTGCTCGAGCGGGCCCTGACGCACCGGTCGTACGCCCATGAGGTCGATGGGCAGGAGGCCGACGACAACGAGCTGCTGGAGTTTCTCGGCGATGCGGTGATTGGCCTGGTCATGTCGCACGTTATCCATGCGAACTGGGGCGGCGCCGGTTCGCCGGGCGACGCTTCGCAGTGCAAGGCGAAGCTGGTTTCGCGGGGCACGCTCTCGGAAATGGGTTCCCGACTGGCGCTGTCCGGGTTTCTGCGGTTGGGCCGAGGCGAGGAGCGTAGTGGCGGACGGACGAAAGCGTCGCTTATCGCCAATGCGTTCGAAGCCGTGACCGGCGCGGTGTTCCTTGACGGCGGCTACGAGGCTGCGCGCAGAATCCTGGATCGGACGTACGTCGATCTTTACGACGAACTCCTGTCGCGGTCGCCCTTGCCGCCCACGGCGTCGGGCGACGGGGCCGGATATCGCGATCCGAAGTCCGCATTGCAGGAATGGTTGCAGGCGCGGGGGCATTCACGCCCCGTGTACACGGTGCTTGACACGAGCGGCCCCGACCACCAAAAGACGTTTCAGGTCGCCGTCTCGATCGACGGCGCACCGTTCTGTACCGCAACCGGAGCTTCCAAGAAGGGAGCCGAACAGGCGGCAGCGCGGGCAACGTTGCGCCAGCTCGGCGCGACCGATGACGGTCGGCGATCGGGCAGCGCACCCGATGCATGAAGGCCTCAGTCGATTTCCATCAGGTCGACCGGCGGCTCGGGCGGGGACGTGGACACCTGTGGAGACGGCCGGGGGTGACCGTCCTCGGCGGGGTTTCCGGCGGCCGGCAGGTGGCCGACCGCGTAGTCCTGCACTTCCCGCGCCAGCGCGACGTCGTCCGGCGGGACGGGCTGGCAGTGCAGCCGAACCCATAGCCGTAGCAGCGGATCGACAAAGCGGTAGCGTTTCGCGTCCGCCGCGATCAGATCGACATCGACCAGCCACGAGAGGTAGTCCTTCGTCGAACCGGGCGTTCGGCCGAGCCGCCTCGCGATCCCGGAGAGCGTGAGAGGTTCCTCGTCAGCCAGCGTTGCCAGGACGCCCTTTAGCGCGCTGTAGCCGCGTGCGCGGTGCAGACGCAGTTCATAAGTGAAACGGAGAGCGGTAGCGAGCGGTGCCCCCGTAGCCATCACGGCCGACAACGCACCGACCGGATCGCCGGCACCATCGTCCGCCGCCAGCCTCGCCGCGATATGTTGCACGTAGCCAGGACGTCCGTCGGCCAGGGCCCGCACCTCGCCGGCCAACTCAGCCAGGTCCGAGTCGTCGTAGCGGACCATCTGTTCGGCGAGTACGGTGCGCGCTTCGTTCTCGGTTAGCGGTGGCAGGTTGATGACCGTGAACCGGTCGGCCGGCAACGGGGCGAGCAGGCGCGTAGCGCGCGTGACGTAGCGGCTCGCCAGGACGAACCGGTTCGGACTGTGCGCTACGGCATCAAGGAACTGATCCAGGACGCCTCGCAGTCCGGGGAATGCACTGAGTCTCTCGAGTTCGACAAACTCGTCGAGGAGCAGGACCCGCCGCCGCACGTCCGACGGGGACGCGGGCTGACCGATGTAGGCGAGCAGCGCGTCGAACGCCGCGCGTGGGGAGCTGGCCGGGGGTACATCCTCCTCGTAGTGGTCCGGTTCGACCACCATGGGAAGGAGTCGTTCGGGGGTGGTGACGACCCGTTCGGCGTCCAGATAGCGCCCCTGAGCTTCACCCAGCAGGGTCTCGATTCTCTGCAGCACCGTGGTTCGGCCGCTGCCGGACAGCCCGAGCACGACGGGAATGCGTGCAGGCAGGGCGTCCAGCGCCAGTAGGATGTCGCGTTCGATGCCGGGCCGTTCGTGAAGCAAGGGTGAACTTTCCTGACCATAGGCAAGGGGAAGGAGCGTGTCAATCGTTCTGCTATTATCGAGCGTTTGCCTGTATCCCAATGGCCGCAACAGGGAATCTCGCCGTGCTTGGCGCCCAGTGGGGTGACGAGGGCAAGGGGAAAATCGTCGATCTCCTCGCGCCCGCGTTCGCCGTCGTGGCCCGATCGCAGGGAGGGCACAACGCTGGCCACACGGTATTCGTCGAAGGCGATCAGTTCATTCTTCACCTGATCCCGTCCGGGATCCTGCATCCGGGCGTCACCTGCATCATCGGCAACGGCGTCGTGGTGGATCCGGAGGCGCTGTTCGCCGAGATCGACGAGCTGGACCGTCGCGGGATCGCGATCGACGGCCGCCTCCTGGTGAGCGACCGGGCCCACGTCATCCTGCCATACCACCGGCATCTCGAGGCCGAGTCCGAGGATCGTCTGGGCGCACATCGGATCGGGACGACGTCACGTGGTATCGGGCCGAGCTATGAGCAGAAGGCGGCCCGAAGTGGCGTTCGTATCGGCGACCTCGCGGACGGCAGTGACGGCGGTCGGCTGACGGCGCTGGTTCGAGCCAACGTCGAGGCCCGCAACCGCGCGGTCTCCGGCGCAGCGCTCGACTGGCGCGCGGTCCGCGACCGGGCGGCGGCAGCCTGGACCCGGCTTGGGCCACACGTCGTCGACACGTCCCGCTATCTGCATGATGCGATTGCGGTCGGTCGGCCCATCCTGTTCGAGGGGGCGCAAGGGGCGATGCTGGACGTCGACCACGGCACGTATCCGTATGTGACCTCGTCGAACGCCACGATCGGCGGCGTCTGCACCGGCCTGGGTGTAGGACCCCGCGCGATCGGCGCCGTCCTGGGGATCGCCAAGGCATACACGACCCGGGTCGGCGAGGGTCCGCTACCCACTGAGTTGAAGGACGACGCGGCGGATCGGCTGCGTGCACTGGGGCAGGAGTACGGCGCCTCGACCGGCCGCCCGCGGCGCTGCGGCTGGTTTGACGCCGTTGCGGTCCGTTACGCGGTGCGCGTGAATGGCATCGAGTCGCTTGCGGTGACGAAACTGGATGTGCTCGACGAGGTGGAGTCGTTGCGGGTCTGTACGGGCTACCGGTGCAACGGCGCGATGCTGGACGATCCGCCGGGCGATGTCGCGCGCCTCGGCGCCTGCGAGCCGGTGTACGAGACGCTGCCCGGATGGTGCGGCGAGGGAACGACGGCTGGAGTCCGTAGCGAGGCCGACTTCCCGGCTGCCGCGCGGGCCTACCTCGATCGGCTCGAAGTACTGACCGGCGTGCCGATCGCGATCATCTCGACGGGTTCGGACCGGCGTGACACGATCCTCAGGCCAGACACGCCGATCACCCGGCATCTTGGTGCCTAGGAGCTCGCCGGAACGGTCCGCGGCCCATCCGGTCTTCAACGGATGACCAGCGACGCAATGGATCTGGCGGTGTCGTGCCGCGGTCTCGTCAAGCGCTACGGCGATGTCGTCGCGGTGGCGGGGCTCGACATCGACATCCGGCGTGGCGAGTGCTTCGGCCTCCTCGGGCCGAACGGCGCCGGAAAGACCACCACCGTTGAAATGCTCGAAGGAATCCTCGCTCCGGACGTGGGCGAGATCCGGATTCTGGACACTGCCTGGGGCGACAACGACCAGGCGTTGCGGGCACGGCTCGGCATTCATCTGCAGGATGCACAACTCGACGACAAGCTGTCGGTGGAGGAGACGCTCCGGTTGTTCCGCGCTTTCTATCCCGACGGGCGGCCGGTGGGCGACGTGCTGCGCCTGCTGGAACTGGAAGGCAAGAGGACCAGTTGGGTCAGCACCCTCTCGGGCGGTCAGAAACAGCGCCTTGCCGTAGGGTGCGCGCTGGTCGGCAAGCCCGACGTGTTGTTTCTGGACGAACCGACCACCGGACTGGATCCCCAGTCACGCCGTCAGCTCTGGACGTTGCTCGAGCGGTTCCGCACCGAGGGCGGCACCATCGTGCTCACGACCCACTATATGGACGAGGCGGAGGTGCTGTGTGATCGCCTGGTGATCATCGACCATGGGCGCGTGATCGCGCAGGGGAGTCCGGACGAACTGATTGAGTCGATCGGTGTGCCGCACGTGACGAAGCCAAGGCCGCCGCGGGCGACGCTCGAGGACGTCTTCGTGGCCCTCACCGGCCACCACCTGCGCGATGAGTGACCTTGCCGCCGGCCGCGTCCGGCATCCGTTCGTCGAACTGACGTGGACCAGGGTGCTGCTGATGGTGCGTGAGCCGGAGATGATCTTCTGGGTCTTCGTCTTTCCGATACTGATGGCGCTTGCCCTCGGCCTGGCGTTCGACGGGCCGGGCGAAGCAGCGGCGGCGCCCGGCTACCGGTACGTCGACTGGCTGATTCCGGGCCTGCTCGGCATGAACATCATGGGGACGGGAATGTGGGGCATCGGCTTCACGATAGTGACGCATCGGTCACGGAAGCTGCTCAAGCGGATGATTGCGACGCCGATGCATCGCGCCCACTATCTCGGATCGTTCGTTGCGGCCCGCCTGCTGTTGCTCTTCCTGGAGGTGACCGCGCTGGTCGGTGTCGCCTGGCTGATCTTCGACATTCCCATCGAGGGGTCGTTCACCGGGTTGGCGCTGGTCACGCTGGTCGGTGCGATGGCCTTCGGCGGGATCGGACTGCTGACGGCGGCGCGGCCAAGGACCATCGAAGGAGTATCGGGCATCATGAACGTCGTGATGGCTCCCATGTGGATTGCGTCCGGCGTGTTCTTTGCCGCGTCGAACTTCCCCGATCCGCTGCAGCCCTTCATTCAGGCGATGCCCTTGACAGCGCTGGTTGATGCGCTGCGTGGTGTCATGCTGCACGGCGACAGACTCGCCACCGTCGGTTTCGAACTACTGATCCTGCTTGCCTGGGCCAGCGGCAGTTTCGTGCTGGCGCTGCGCCTGTTCCGGTGGAGGTAAGACCATGACGGGACATCGCAACGCGTTCGCTGCCAGTTGCCTCGGGGCTGCCTTGCTTGTCGCGTGCGGCGACGGTGGAGGGCCTTTGCCAACGGCAGCCGATGCGGACGCGTTCCTCCGCGAAGCCGAAACGCGATTGCTCGAGCAGCGCATAGCAGCCGAGCAGGCGGCGTGGGTGCAGCAGAACTTCATCTCGGACGAAACGAACGCGCTCGCCGCCGCGACGAACGCGGAGCTGATGGGGACAACCGTCGAGCTGGCATCCGCTGCCGCGCGCTTCCGGGAGGTCGAACTGCCGGAGGAAGCGCTTCGCAAGCTCACGCTCCTGCGCACGTCACTTGCGGCGGTCGCGCCGCCCGATCCGGCCCTGCAACAGGAGTTGGCGGGAATTCAGGCGGAAATGGAAGCTGCTTACGGCCGGGGGAAGTACTGCCCGGACAGTGGCGGCAGGCAGGTCGGTGGAAACGCTTCGGACGACGATGACGATTGCCTCGACCTGCCGGCCCTGGAGCGCATTCTGGCGGAGTCCCGCGACACGGATGCGTTGATCGACGCCTGGGAGGGATGGCGATCGATAGCGGTTCCGCTTCGGCCGCGTTACGAACGGTTCGTCGAGATCGCGAACGCCGGCGCGGTGGAACTGGGGTTCGACGATACGGGCGCGGTGTGGCGTTCGGCATACGACATGCCGGCCGATGCCTTCCGAGATGAACTCGATCGGCTCTGGGGCCAGGTCCACCCGTTGTACGAGTCGCTTCACTGCCTGGTCCGCGCGGAGCTGGGCGACGTGTACGGCACGGCAATCGTCCCCCCGGACGGCCCCATACCGGCACACCTGTTGGGCAACATGTGGGCTCAGAGCTGGGGCAATGTCATCGACCTGGTGACCCCCGACGGCGTCGGCGCGGGGGTTGATTTGACCCGGCAACTGGAGCGGCGGGATGTCGATGCGGCAGAGATGGTCCGCTACGGTGAGGGCTTCTTCAGTTCTCTCGGGTTCGACCCGCTACCGGATACTTTCTGGGAGCGCTCGCTGTTCGTGCAGCCGGCGGATCGCGACGTCGTCTGTCACGCCAGCGCGTGGAACGTCGACTATGACCAGGACGTGCGGATCAAGATGTGCATCGAGCCGACGGGCGAGCACTTCACGACGATCCACCATGAATTGGGACATACCTACTACCAGCGGGCCTACCGGCGGCAGGACCCGCTCTTCCGGACGGGTGCGCACGATGGGTTCCACGAGGGGATCGGTGATGCGGTAGCCCTGTCGATCACTCCGGAGTACCTGGTGGAAATCGGGCTGCTCGACCGCGCGCCATCGGCCGCAGGCGACATTCCGTTCCTGCTGCGGCAGGCACTCGACAAGGTGGCGTTCCTGCCGTTTGGTCTGCTGGTGGATCAGTGGCGGTGGCAGGTCTTCAGCGGCGAGGTGACGCCGGGTCGATACACCGAGGCATGGTGGCGGTTGCGCGAGTCGTACCAGGGGGTTGGCCCGCCGCTTCCACGGACCGAGGGGGACTTCGATCCGGGCGCGAAATACCATGTGCCGTCAAACGTTCCCTACGCGCGCTACTTCCTCGCACACATCCTGCAGTTCCAGTTCCACCGTGCGCTGTGCGAGGCGGCGGGCGTGGACGGCCCGTTGCATCGTTGCTCGATCTACGGCAGCCGGCCGGCGGGTGAGCGGCTCGGTGCGCTTCTCCGGCTGGGAGCGAGCCGTCCGTGGCCTGAGGCGCTCCAGACGATTGCGGGAACGCGTGAGATGGACGCGGGCGCGCTGCTGGACTACTTCGCGCCGCTCCGCGACTGGCTGGACGAGCAGAACGCGGACCGCACGTGCGGCTGGTAGGCGCACGCCCGACGGCGTCCGTTCAGTCGCCGTCGGTTCCGGAATACTCCACGTCCGTGACCGGCTCGAGCCACGTGGTCTTCGAGTTGATGTTGATCGCGATGTGCGTCATCGGGCCCCCGGGCGACGCGCCGTGCCAGTGCCGTTCGCCCGGCGCGATACAGGCAACGTCGCCCGAGGCGAGCTCGGTTACCGGTTCGCCTTCTTTCTGCAGGCGACAGGCGCCCGAGACGACGATCAACAGTTGCGGCCCGCTGTGCCGATGCCAGTTGGTCCGGGCCGCGGCCTGAAACTCGACGCGAAAGCCGTGCACTGCCGGGTCGTCGGATAGTCCCGGCAGACGGGTCAGGCGCGCCTGCCCGACGAACGTGTTCGGGTCCGATGCCTCCGAGGCCAGTTCGGCCAGTTGCGCTATCCGCATGATCCGCTGCGCGCGTGAGCCTTAACCTGCAGTCGCCGGTCGGCTGCCGTACCGCACGATCATGTAGATCGCCAGGGCGGCGATCAACGCTACGAGCAACGTTCCGACGTTCAGCAGCCCGGTCGTGGCGTACGAGACGAACAGGTAGCCGAGAGAGCCGGGCAGCAGAGCGTAGTAGACGAACGGAATCACGGTCATCCGGATGACCGCGCCCTCCCGGCCGAGGAGGCCGACCACCGCCGAAGCAGCGACGACGTTGTGGACGCAGATCATGTTCCCGGCCGCGCCGCCGATCGCCTGAAGCGCGACGATCCAGGTCGGGTCGACCATGATCCGTCCACCCATGTCGAACTGGAAGAGCGAGAACATCATGTTGCTCACCGTGTTGCTGCCGGCGACGGCCGCGCCGATGCCTCCGATGAACGGCGCGAAGATCGGCCAGGCCCCGCCGGCGAGGGCGGCGACGCCCTCGGCCAGCACGATCGGCATCCGCTCGTAGCCCGCGGCCCCGTCCGTGCTGTTCAGGAAGACCTGCACCATCGGGACGGTGAAGACCAACGCGACGGACGCGGCTGCGGTCACCTTGAGCGACGTGCCCCAGGCTCGCTTGTACGCCTCGCCCGGGATGCCGTGCAGGACGAACGTGATGAGCGACGTCAGTATGAAGAGGAAGCCCGGCAGGTAGAGCGGCTGGACGGCGTTGGCGGAGATCGACGTGCCGAACATGTCGGGCCAGGTGATCGTCCATGATTGCAGCGCGGCCTGCAGTGGAGGCACGAGGCGCGAACCGAGCAGCAGCAGCGCAACGATGAGGTACGGCGACCACGCCTTCACCATGCCCATCGATCCGCTGGCGTGAGCGGTGTCCTTCACTTCAACCGTGCCGGTCCACTCGCCCGGCCAGTTCTCCTTCGCGTCGAACTCCCACGTTTCCCCCGCCTTGGGAACGAGGAAGCCGGCCCGCGCCGCGCTGACCACGATGGCCAGGCCCGCCATGCTGCCGATCAGGGCGGGGAAGGCGGGTCCGAGGAAGTAGCCGGCGGCCAGGTAGGGGATGGTCATTGCGAGCGCTGCGAAGATGGCGAACGGCCAGACCTGCAGTCCTTCCGCAACCGACCGGTTCCGGCCGAAGAACCGGGTCATGAACGAAACCAGGATCAGCGGGATGAGCGTTCCCGCGATTGCGTGCAGGATGGCGACCTTGAAGCCGATGGAAGCGAGGAACGAACTCCACTCGCCACATTGGGCGAGTGTCTCGGCGCTGGCGCAGCCGGCGACGTAGCCGGCCTCCTGCACCCGATCGAGCCCGGCCGTCAGCCCGGTGTTGACGCCTACCAGGATGGGGGTACCCAGAGCGCCGAAGCTCACCGGCGTGCTCTGGATGATCATGCCGGCCGTCACGGCCGCCATCCCCGGGAATCCGAGACCCACCAGCAACGGAACCGCGACCGCGGCGGGCGTGCCGAAGCCGGCGGAGCCCTCGATGAATGCGCCGAACAGCCAGGCAATGATGATCACCTGCACGCGGCGGTCAGGTGTGATGTCCGTGAACCCCTGCCGGATTGTCTTTATCGCCCCGCTCTCCTGCAGCGTGTTGAGAAGCAGGATGGCGCCGAAGATGATGTACAGCAGCGTGAGGGCGACGATCAGGCCGTTGACGCTCGCCGCCACCACCTGCAGTCCCGGCACTTGCCAGACGACGAGCGCCAGCACGACCGCCGTGATGTACGAGAGCGGCATCGCACGGCTCGCCGGCCATCGGAGACCGACCAGGAACACCGCGACGACAATGATCGGGAGCAGCGACAGGATCGTCAGCATCAAGGAAGCCCTCCGTTACGCATGGCCGCCTACTATATAGCAGCCGCCGGGGCCGGCCGTCAGAAGCGTGCGGCTTCCTGGCGGGACAGGCAGGTCCGCGTGTGGCCGGTCCTCCCGTGGCCGGTGTGGTAACGCGGGTTGCCGCTTCGCACACGCGCGAATCCACCCCGGAATCGGGAGACGATCCGGGACTCGAGGCGGCGTGTGGACGGCGGTGCAGGTGGTTCGGGTGCCAACTGTCGTTACCCGGTTTCCGGGAACTCGCGAGTTCCCGGGCAGTTGTTTCCGTCCAATCGCGCGAACAGATGCCGCCGTCATGGGGATGTGTGGTGGTCGCGCTGGTGGAACGCACCGTGCCGAAACGGCACGGTTCTTGCTTTCTCTTCGGGCAGCCCTGTCGGCACGAGCCGACGGTACCCGGACCCACAAGGCACGCTGCTCCCGACAGGGCAGCGAATCCGGTCTGGGAATACCGCCGCCGGCGCGCAGCGACATCAAGACGGAGGTGCATCATGACTCGGACGGTCCTTCACGTGGCGCTCTGCGCCGGAGCAATCGCGGCGTTGATCGCAATCCCCGCCGGCGCGGAACAGGCGTCGGCCCAGCAGACGCAGGCAGAGCCTGCGGCTCCGGCGGCGGAGGAGCTTGTCGATCTGAACACGGCAACGGCGGTGGAACTCGAGGCGCTTCCCGGTATCGGTCCGCGGACGGCGGAACTGATCGTCGAGTACCGCCGGGAACAACCGTTCGCCAGGGTGGAAGACCTGATGAACATCCGCGGAATCGGGGAACGCACTTTCCTGCGCCTGCGTCCCCTGATCCGGGTCAGCGACGCCGGACCGGCCGGTCCGTAGCCTGCTGCAATGGCTCCCCGCGGGATGTTCGTCACGAGCAGGGTCGGAAAGGAGGCGGGATCCCCGGCGGGATCTCGCCTCCGCGTCGCGCGTCACCGGCCTTTCGAGCGTGGCGTTTCGTTGCTCGAGACCGTGGTGACGGCCGGATTGTTCGTCGCGGTCGCCGGACTGAGCATGCCGCTGCTGACCAGCGCGCGCCACCAGCAGCAGGTGACGAGCGCGGCCCGTTACGTTGCCGGTCGGATCATGCTGGCACGCGCCGATGCCGCCCGTAGCGGCGCCACGGTGGGGCTGCGGTTCGTCACACGAGAGGGGCGCGTGTTCCTCCGTTCGTACCGGGATGGGGACGGGGACGGTGTGCGAACCGCGGACATCGCCGGCGGCGTTGATCGTCCGGTCGGCGAGGAGACGGCAATCGGCGATCTCTTCGAGGGGGTCCGGTTCGCGCTCAGCGCGTCGGTGCCGCAGGTCGGTTCGACGACGCCAGCCGGGGCAGGCGCCGATCCCGTGCGCCTTGGCGCTTCCGACATACTGAGCATGACGCCGCTCGGCACCGCCAGCTCTGGAACCCTGTACCTTCGAAGCCGAGAGGGGCACCAGGTGGCGATTCGAGTCCTTGGTGCCACGGCACGCGTGCAGTATCACGTGTTCGACTTCGCGGCGGGACGATGGCGGATACGGTGAGGGCCGAGAATCCCCGTCCACCCGGTACGCCTTCGTGGCTCACGGCCGTCCGGCTCCGTCCGGGCGGCACGGTCGAGCCCATAGCCTGGACGACAGCCGGCGTGCTGATCGAGAGTCACGCGCGCCTCGTGCCGGCGGCCCGGGTTGTCGTGGTCCTGGAAGGCGGACGCCGGCCGCATTCGCTGCGGGGTGAGGTCTGGAGCGCCTGCATTACTTCGCTCACCGGGACTGCCGGCATGCGGTACAGGGCAGCCATCCGGTTTGATCCACCGGTCGACATCGGGCGGATGACCGACGAAGAAGGCGGATCGTGATTCAGCGGCCGCCCGGTGTCGTGGCGTGCCTGGCGGACGGCCCTCCGCGCTTGATTCCTGACTGGAGCGCCGTGTATCCTTTGGCCGGAACCTAGCCAATTGGCGTCAGCCGGAGGAATGCATGGCCTACTCCATCTGTGAACCCTGTGTCGGCACGAAAGACACTGCTTGCGTCGATGTCTGCCCGGTCGACTGTATCCACCCCCGTCAGGACGAGGACGAGTTCGAAGCGGAGACGATGCTCTATATCCACCCGGACGAGTGCATCGACTGCGGCGCCTGCGTCCCCGCGTGCCCCGTCGAGGCAATCTTCGCCAACGACGAAGTGCCGGACGAGTGGGAGGATTACATCGAGACGAACGCCCAGTGGTACGAGGGTAAGTAGTTCAGGCAGATGGGTCTGATAGATCATCGGTTCGAAGACAACTTCATCACTACCAATCTGGACCGCGTGCTCACCTGGGCGCGTCAGTCCTCTCTGTGGCCGATGGGGTTTGGCCTTGCCTGTTGCGCGATCGAGATGATCGCCACCTCGACGTCCCGTTACGACATCGCGCGTTTCGGAGCGGAGGTCTTCCGCGCTTCACCGCGACAGTCCGACCTGATGATCGTGGCCGGTACGGTCACCAAGAAAATGGCCCCGGTGCTCCGTCGGCTCTACGACCAGATGCCCGAACCCAAATGGGTCATTTCGATGGGGAGTTGTTCCAATGCCGGCGGTCCGTTCCCGACCTACAGCGTGCTGCAGGGAGTGGACAAGATCGTGCCGGTCGACGTCTATGTATCCGGCTGTCCGCCCCGCCCCGAGGCGTTGCTGTACGGATTGATGCGCCTTCAGGACAAGATCAGGAAAGAGAGCACCGTGCTGCGCCGCCGGCGAGTGATTCCGGCGGGGCAGACCGAGCCGATAGTCGTGGAGGACCGGGTGTAGTTGACGATGCTGGGCAAGCTGTTCCGCACGATCTTCCTCGTCGACCTGCTCAAGGGATTGTGGGTGACGTTGAAGTACACTCCGCAACCCGCTTTCACCTTTCAGTACCCGGAGGAGCGGCGCCCGGTCGCACCGCGCTTCCGTGGTGTGCTACGCCTGCAGGTCGAGCCGGAGACGGGCGCGCAGACCTGCATCGTCTGCGATCAGTGCGCCAAGGCGTGCCCGGACGAATTGATCAATCTGGGTGGCCACAGGGAGCCGGGACACAAGATCAAGGTGCTCGACTACTTCGATTTCAACCTGTCCCGCTGTTCGTTTTGCGGACTCTGTGCGGAAGTCTGCCCGACCAAACCGGTGAAGGCGCTCATCATGAGCGAGGACTATGAGCTGGGTACCTATAGCCGCAGCGCGCAGATCCTCCGCGTCGACGAAATGTATGACGGCGTTCCGATCGAGCACTACACTCGGTAGTTTCGCCTAGCGAGTCAGGCTGGAGGCACGCCATGCGCGCTGGGGTTCGAACGGCGTTTCTTGGGCTGGCGTTTGCAGTCGCCGCCCCCCTCATTCTCACTGCCGGGTCGACTCCCGACGCCGCCCGGGTGGAAACCCGCCTGCAACTCGCCGACCTGCTGTATGGCGATCAGCGCTTCTGGGAGGCGATGACGGGATACGACCGCGCCAAGGAAGGGGCTCGGGACGATCAGATGGTGCGTGCTTCATCCGGCCTGCTGAGGTCGCTGCTGCATGTCGCCGAGTTCACCCAGGCGCAGCGGGAAGCGGAGTTCCTCAGGAGTCTTGGCCTGACCGATCCGAGTGTCCACGCGCTGTACGGTGACGCGCTCTGGGCCTTTGGCCTTTTCCCGGAAGCGGAGCTGGAGTTCGAGCGGATCCTCGCCGCGGTGCCCGACAACCCGGGCGCCCGACACGGCTACGGGCGTGGCCTGGCTGCGCAGGGACGTCTGCAGGAGGCTCGCGTCGAGGTGCAGGCCGCGATTGCGGGAGAGGATCGTGCGGAGTTCTTCCACACCCTGGGCACCATCCACCGCCGCCTCGGCGAGTACGACGTTGCGGCCGACGCGTTCGACGAGTACATCGCCCGTCTGTCGCTCGACCGGCAGTCGGAGAAGATAGAGTGGGCGCGCTCGGAAGTGCGTTTCCTCAGGTCGTTCGGCAATCGGTCGCCGCTCGCCCTGGCGGGAGACGCGACCGACGTGGTGCATACGATTCCCTTCCGCCTCGAGCGTGACAAGGTGATTGTCCGCGCGCGGGTCAACGGGAGCGAGCCGCTCGATCTCGTCGTCGACACGGGGGCCGAGCAGATGGTGCTGTCGCAGCGGACGGCGCAGCAGGTCGGCCTCCGGGCGATTACCAACACGCTGAGCGCCGGGGTCGGCCGGGTGGGCATGCGCGGTCTGGAACTGGGTCGGGTCGACACGTTGGAAGTGGATACGCTCAAGGTCGACAACGTTCCCGCCCTCATCAAGAATCCGCCCCTTACGGGTCTCCCCGACACGCGCAGCGAGAACAGCTTCTCGCCCCTGGCGCTCGGGCTATCGACGGTGATCGACTACGACAGGCAGGAGATGCTGGTCGCCCGCCGGCTGCCGCCGGAGCCGGCGGACATCGAACTGCCGATGCGGTTCCAGCGTCTTGCGATGGTGCGCGGTGTCGTCAATGGCGAACACCAGAAGTCCTTCATCGTAGATACCGGCGGTGAGGTGATCTCCATCAGCCTGAGCACGGCCGCCGTGCTCGGCATGACGCCCGTACGCCACATTCCGTTGCGTGTCTTCGGAACGTCCGGGTGGGACGAGGATGCGTTCCTGCTCCCGGGTGTCAACCTCGGCTTTGACCGCATCCGGTACGACAACTTTTCGGTGGTCGTGCTCAACCTGCACCGGCCCAGCGCGCTGCTCGGGTTCAATGTCGGCGGGATCATCGGCCACCGATTCCTGAGCAACTACCGCGTAACGCTCGACCTGCCGAACAACGTGCTCCGGCTGAGCGAGACCTGATCCCTCCGGCGGGATCAGAAGTCGTAACCGATCCAGATCTGGAAGCGGGCCTTCCGAAAGTAGTCGCTGCCTCGCAGGAATCCGTTCTGCCGCGCTTCGGTCGCGAAGACGATGTTCTCCCATTCCTGGTTGAACAGCGTCGGCCATGACCAATCGAGGTGGATCGGGAAGCCGATGGCGAAGGTGGTGAGCCCGAAGCCGTACGATGCGCGGGCGTTATCCAGCCGGAAACCGCTCACGGTGGTCGGATCACCGTAGACAGGTTCGAGGTTTCCGCTGAACGGATTCGTGCCGTAGCCGGTGACCGGGCGGACCGTTACCGGGTCACGGGCCCAGATGTTCCAGGGCTGGCCGTCGACTCCCGCTACGCCGAAGTTGAAGAAGAATGTCCCGCGGATTCCTCCCAGGATCCCGATGGGCGTAGCCATCGCTTCAACAAGCGGGAACCGGAGTTCGACGTTGCCGTGAAACGCCTTGTGGCCCAGGAAGTGAAGGTAATCGTAGCCGCGCATATCGCCCTGGCCGCCGAAGAAGATGAAGTCGGGGAACTCGCCCCAGCTCTGGAAGGCCCGGCCTCGGAATGCCAGCACGCCGTTTTCCATGAGCCGCTGGTAGTACCGGGCATCAACTTCGAGCGTCTGCCTTGACAGGAACCCCCCCATTCCAGGCGCGTACTCCCATCCTGCCATGACGCTGCTGCCGGCTACCGGGCCGTATTCGCGGAAAACCGTCGTTTCCTGTATGAAGCGGGTACCGAAGGGCATGAACGAGCCATTCCGGAACAGAGTCGTGCCGAACTGCGACAACTGGTACTGGTCGGACTGCAACTGCAGTTCCTCGTTGGCGAACGTCTCCCGGAAGTTGTAGACGCCGGCCGACAGTTCGATCCGGCGGAAGCGGTCAAGAGGATAGATTCCGATGGCGCTTCCGCCGTCGGATCGCCGGGTGGCAATGGCGTCGTCCCGCGAGAGGAAGGCCGCACTGGGGACGAAATAGGCGCCGAGACCGTAGAAGTACTGCTCGGACGAGATCCCCTGCAGGGCGTACTGCATCCGCCCGGCCAGATTGACGTAGGAGGCGCCATAGGTTCGGTAGGTCTGGACCGAATAGGCCTGGATGTTGAACTGCTGATCGCCGAGAACGTCGGCGAAGCTGATCACCGTACCGCCCAACAGGTCGCCGTTGGAGGTCATTCCAATCCCGAAATTGGGGCGCCCCTGCATGTACATGTTCTCGAAGGCGCCCTTCTGGCGCACGTTCGCTACGTCGAGCGAATGGCCCAGCGGCGCCTGAAAGTCGATCAGGGGTCCCGGCCCGCCAAAGTCCGCGGTGTTGGCCTCCAGCAGCGGTTCGCCGGCGAGTTCGAGCGTGTGAAGGCCGTACTCCCCTCGGAAGTAGGTGACGAAACCCACGCGCGTGTCCCCGGAATCCTCGTCCGGAGCGAGAACGACCGGGTTGACGAAACCCGTGGCGGTGTCCGTGAGCTGGTGGAGCGCGCCGTTATCGATATCCAGCGTCCAAATGTTGAATATCTCGCCGTCGCGGGCCGTCTGCGGATCGAGCGCCTCGGCCGGATCTACCGCGGTCGAAGCGAAGACGATAGTCCGTTCGTCGAGAAACTGCCCGCCCGCTTCGTCGTGTGTCCCGAAAGTCAACTGTGTCCGCGTGCCCGTGTCGCGGTCGAGGCGAAAGAGCTTGTCGTTGCCACTGACGCGCGACAGGTGGATGATCGACTGTCCGTCGGGTGAATGGAAGGGCGCGTAGTCGGCGAACGGGCTGTTGGTGAGGTTGGTCACCTCGCGTGTTTCGAGGTCGATCTCGTAGATGTCGCCGACGCCGTTCTGCAGCGCGGAGAACGCGATGCTCCGGCCGTCGGGCGCAAAGTCCGGCGACTCCGGTTCGTCCACCATGTCGAGATCGATCAGGGCTTCTACCTCCCGGGTGACGACGTTCTGTATCGCGAGCGACTTGCCCTTGCCGTTGCGCACCATGTAGACCAGCCGATCGCCGGCCGGATCCCACGACATCCAGGGCACGGTGTTCCATCGGAGGCCACCGGGCTGCGTGATGTACTCGAACCCGAAGTCCTGATCGAAACCCTCCGTCAGATTCAGGATCACGTCGCCGGTCCGGGAAGACAGCAGGATGATGTCCGATTCGCGATCCCTGCGATTCACCCCGAGGGCCGCGATCACCTCGCCCGACGGGGACGCCTCGAGGGAGTACACGACCGGATACTGGCTGCGCAGCGGGTCGGGCGCGAGGTCGCGTCCGTAGTCCGCCGGCCGGTCCTTCTCGCGGAAGGGTTCGAAGCGGTCGTCGAGATACGCCTTGAACGCATCGTCGAATTCCTCTGCTTCCAGATCGAAGGCTTCTTCATACGGGTCCTCGCCTCCTCCGATCGCGCTACGGCGGAGCGCGAACATGAACTGGCGGATTCCCTCGAGACCCCACTCTTCCTCGATGAACTCGAACGCCGCGTGACCCAGGTTGTAGACCACGCGTCCGCTGGCGAAGCCGCCGTATCCCTGGAACTCCGTCATCGCCGGCACGATGTCGGCGATGGCGACGTCACGCACCGTCATCAGGTCGATCGGCCGCCACACGCCCGCCATGAAGTCGGCCAGGCCCTCGTCGACCCAGAGCGGGACCGTGTTCCGGATAATCGAGCGGGGGATGATGTCGAACTCGAAGATATGGGTCAGCTCATGCGTGATCAGGCGGTACAGGCCGTCCGGCGGCTCGTCGATCGGGAGCACGATGCGGTTGCGCTGCGGCTCCGCAAACGCCGCCACGCCCTCGGGTATGGCGCCCGGGAACAGGTTCTGCTGCTGGAATTCGCTGTGCGTCTTGAACACGATCAGCGGGACGCTGAAAGCCAGATCGTGCCGGAGGTCTGCGCTTACCTGTTGATAGGCGCTCTCCGCGTAGCTTGCCACCCGCTCGAGGTGCTCCTCGAGTTCGGGGTAGTAGTAGATGTCGAAGTGGTCGGTGGTGTAGATGTGCCAGTCGAACTTGTCGTACTTCACCCGGTTCTTGCCGTAGTAGGAGGTGAACTGGGCAAATGCGGTCCCGGCGGTCCACGTCAGGAGAAGGGAAACGGCAAGCAGAAAGGCTACCGGCCACCTCATGCGGAGCGTGAATCGGTGTTCGGTCATGGCACTTCCTCGCGGCATGCAGGCTGACTCTCATATTATCCGATTGCCCCGGCCGCTTGCTCCGCGGCCAGTGTTCCTGTCACTCTGCACCATCGGGAACAGTGACCCCCTCCGCCGGCCCGTTTATTCCGAACGATGTCGACAGCCAGATTGAACGGCACCCCGTGGGATAGCTTTACGCCCGCCGACGGCCTGGACGGCGGACACCGCATGACGCTGTACACATGGGGCCGACCCCGCCACTTCCCGAACCTGCCGCCACCGGCGCCGCGGTACTTCGACGTCGCGCCCGACGCGCGCGTGCTGGCGCACTGCCACTGGCAGCGTTCGCCTGCAGCGCACCCCACCCTGGTAGCGCTTCACGGCCTCGAAGGATCGAGCGAAGCGCACTACATGCGCGGCCTCGCCGACAAGGGTTTCGCCGCAGGCATGAATGTCGTTCGGCTCAATCAGCGGAACTGTGGAGGCACGGAGCACCTGTCGGCCGGGCTCTACCACTCCGGGCTGTCGGCCGACCCGGCCGCGGTGGTGCGCGAGCTGACGGAAGTCGACCGGCTGCGCGCCATTGCCGTGGTGGGTTATTCGCTGGGCGGCAACGTCGGCCTGCGCCTTGCGGGCGACACGGGTGCTGAGGTTCCGGCGTCGCTACGCGCGGTCTGCGCCGTCTCGCCCACGATGGATCTCGCGCGCTGCGTCGATGCCCTGGAGCGTCCGGAGAACGCGCTGTACGAGTGGAACTTCGTGCGCAACCTCAAACGGCGAATGCGGCGCAAGGCGCGCCGCCTGCCGCAACGATTCGACCTCGCCGCGCTCCGGAGCGTCCGCACCGTCCGGCAGTTCGACGACGCCTACACGGCTCCCCACCATGGATTTCGCGACGCCGACGACTACTACCACCGCGCGAGCAGTCTGCGCGTCATCGACCAGATCGCCGTCCCGACCCTGATCCTGAGTGCATCGGACGATCCCTTTGTGCCGCCTGAGCAGTTCCGGGATCCCGCAATTGCCGGCAACCCGCACATCACCGCCGTGGTTACCCGGTACGGCGGACACTGCGGCTTCTTTGCCGCGCCGGCGTCCGGCTTCGACGGCTATTGGGCCGAGCGTACGGCGGTGGAGTTCGTGCTGCGCCACCTGACCGGCTGACGGCGGGGCCGGGATCAGGCGCGGAGATGCTCGAGGAGGCGTGCCGCGAACTCGGGACCGGCGCCTTTCTCCTCGTGCTTGAAGTACACGTAGACGTCCTCGCATTCTTCGGTCCGCTTCCGGATGGTGTCGGCCCAGCGGATGAGGTCCTCGTCGGTGTAGCCCTGATCACGGAGACGGAAGTAGGCATGGGGCGCGGTCACTTCGACCGGCGTACGCAGCTTCTCGCTATCCGAAACGCAAAGGGCCGCACCGCGTGAGACGAGGCAGTCGATGACGTCGCTGTCGTGCCACGATGCGTGGCGGAATTCGAATGCCGGCCGGGCGCCTTCGGGCAATGTGTCCAGAAATGTCCTCAGCCGGTCGAGCGCCTTCCGGAAGAACGGAGGCAACTGGAACAACAGCGTGCCGCGCTTGTCTCCCAGGGTGGCCGCCGTATCGCACAACGCGTGGGTCAACTCCTCGCAATCGGCCAGACGCGCTTCGTGCGTGATGCGGCGGGGCGCCTTCAGAGTGAAGCGGAAATGGTCGGGCGTAACCTCGGACCATCCGGCGAGCAACCGTGCGGTGGGTATCCGGTAGAAGGTGTAGTTGATCTCGACCGTGTCAAGACGGCCGGCGTAGTACGGCAGCATCTGCTTCTGCGGACACTTCTCCGGATAGAAGGAGCCGCGCCACTCGGGGTAGTTGTAGCCGGAGGTGCCGACCCAGTAGCGTGGCATCTGCCGCGCGTCAGTCGAGGTCGAAGTCGCGCGACGGGCGGGTGATCGGTTCCGCGTTCGCCTGCTTCAGGGCGTCCTCGAACCGCTTGGAGAGCGCGTCGCTGCGGCCCCGCTCCTCGGCAACGGATTGCTGGAAGGCCGCTTCCCGTCTCGCTTTCGCGGCAGCCAGAATGTCTTCGGCTTCCTCAAGCACCGGCCGGTCGGACGACGGTGGTTCCTGGTGGGAAACGACGCGTCCCAGGTTCAGATCGTAGACGAGGGTCGCACCGCAGCAGGGACAGTCGATTTCCACTTCCGAGGCCAGCGGTGGCACGGGGCTGCTAACCCTCTTCTTCGTAGTCGCTCTCGGTGAACGGGACGATACGGTTGGGTGGGCGGAGCGCCTCGCGGTGGTCGTAGACGGCGAGGTCGGCGACATGGTTGGGCAGCGGACAACCGCTACCCTTTTCCTCGATCACCACCGTGACAGGGCTTCCTTCGACGCCATCCCGGAACCGGATGCGGCACCCGCATCCGAGGCGCGCATGCTCGAAGCCCTTGCTCATCGATTCATCATACACGAGGGTTCCTAAAGCAGGTCCTTGATGTCCTGTTCGAACGCCTCGCGTGTGGCAATCCCCATATGCGTCCGGCAGAGAGTGCCTTCGCGGTCGATGAAGAAGGTGACCGGCAGTCCCCAGATCGGTCCGTAGGCCTCCTGGAAGTCCTCGCGGCCAAGCCCCACCAGCATGGGGTAGTTCACCTGGAACTCTGCCGCAAACGGACGGATCTGCTCGGGCGTGTCGTCGACCGAGAGGCCCAGCACTACCAGGCCGTCGTCCTCGTACTCCCGCTGAAACTCGACGAACCACGGGATCTCGATCTTGCACGGACCGCACCATGTGGCCCAGAAGTTGAGCAGCACTACGTTGCCGCGCAACTCGGCGAGGTTCAACTCGTCGCCGTCGATGTCACGCAGCGTGAAATCCATCGGCGCCGGCCCGGCGTCGTCGTCGCACGCCACCTCTTCAACCGCCGCCCGGGAGCCGTTGCCGCCCGCGGTGAGGTTGCCTAGCGTGAAGCTCCGGACGCCCGGCAGCGTAAGCAGTCCGAGCGCCAGCGCCGCAATGCCGGCCAGCATCCACCGTTTCGTCGTCATGGTTACTCCTGCGTCGTGCCGTCTCTCGTCTCACAGAGATTAACGCGGGCGCCTGCCCGATCTCAAGCCATGCCATAATGCCGCACCGTGGAGTTGCGGCGCCTGAATGTCGGCTGTCTGGGAGGGGGTACCGGACTGCCGAGTCTGCTCGGTGGGCTCAAGCAGAATCCCTGGGTGGGGGTGAACGCTGTCGTGACCATGTTCGACAGCGGTGGAAGCTCCGGCCAGCTCCGCGACGAACTGGGTGTTCTGCCGCCCGGCGACGTCCTGAAGTGCGCCTGCTCCCTGGCCCGCAACGAGAAGGAGGCGCGGACCCTCCTCCTGTCCCGCCTGCCTGCGTTCGAGAACGGCCGTTTGGGAGGGCATACCGGAGGCAATCTGCTCCTCTCGATGATGCAGCAGTACAGCGGGGACTTCCTGGCTGCTGTTGACGGTCTCCGAAGTCTCCTCGACTGCAGTGGCCGCGTGCTGCCGGTCAGCGTGGAGCAATCCACCCTCTTCGCGGAGTACGACGACGGCTCGCGAGCCGAGAGCGAGGTGGGCGTGGACCGGGCCCAGACCAACGGTCATCGGATCAGCCGGATCTGGCTCGACCCGGTGCCCGCGATCCACAGGGCGACGGCCGACGCGATTCGCGGCTTCGACGCCATCGTCATTGGACCGGGCAGCTTCTACACCAGCCTGATGCCGATCCTGCTGGTCACCGGCGTGGCCGAAGCGGTTGCCGCCTCGTCGGCGCCGATCATTCTGGTGACGAACATCGTGACCGAGGGCCGCGGCATGCAGGGGTTCACGGTGGGGGAGGCGGTGCGCCGCGTCGGTGAAGCGATAGGCCGGCCCGTCGATGTCGCTATCGCGAACACTGCCCGGCCGCAACCCGACGTGATGGCGCGCTACGCCGCCGAGCACAAGGAGCTGCTGCCAATAGGCGAGATCCCGGAGGGATGCGAACTCGTCACGGGGCAGTTCTGGCAGGGGCAGATCGCCCGGCATGCCCGACGGCGGCTTGCCTACGCGGTCTGGAGCGTGCTGGCTCGTCGACTGCTGCAATAGCCGCCATCAGTTGCGGCCGCTCCGGGGGCGGGCGCGCGGGCCGGTGGGCTACCGGCGCCGTCGCTTTTTTTTCCGCGCCAGGATCTTCCTCGCCGCCCGCTCGATCACGTCGCGCGTCATTGCCGCGGCACGTCCCGAGCCGACCGCCGTCGCCGGCCGGCCGGTCACCGACTGCGCCGGCATCTTCTCGGCCAGTATGTCGTCGAAGTCTCCCTCGCTCTTCACGCTGAGCGGGGCGAAACTCGTGATGTCGACCGGTCCCGACCAGAAATCGGCGTGCTTGATCAGCAGCCAGTTGCGGCCGCGCTGCTTCGGGGGCGTCTCCGCCCGGTCGCGGATCCGGACGAGCGCCCATGATCCCTTCAGCTTGAAGCCGTCGAGCGAGAATTTCAGATCGCCCCGCTCGAGCGCGGCGTCGACGTCGTCTACTTCGGGCATCCATGTGCCCCGGTCCCAGAGCATCACGACGCCGGCTCCGTAGCCCTCCGGAATGACACCCTCGAAACTGCCGTAGTCGTAAGGGTGATCCTCGGTCTGGACCGCCATGCGTTTGTCGGACGGCTGCAGTGACGGTCCCCTGGGAACCGCCCACGACAGCAGAACGCCGCGATACTCGAGGCGCAGGTCGTAGTGCAGGTGGCTCGCGAGGTGCTTCTGAACGCAGAAGTACAGCTCGGCCGTCTGGCGGCCTTGCCCGCGCCGGGTCTTCGGCAGGGCCCGGCCGCCATCCGGTTCGGGCGTCTTCGTGAAGTCACGTCTCGTCCGGTACTCGTCGAGGGGGCGCGTCCCCCGCTTCGACGGGGGTGATGGGCGTGCAGGCGTTTTCCTCGTCGGCATGACGGTGACTTCCGGCGGTCATTATCGGCCAGATGATCCAGAATGGTCCGGTGCTGACCGCGGTTGTTCTCTATCTCTCGGTTCTGGTCCTTGTTGGCCTGTGGCGCAGCCGCCGCGTCCGGACCGGGGACGACTTCCTGGTGGCGGGACGACGCTTGCCGGCACGCGTCCTGGTCTTCACCCTGCTCGCGACATGGATCGGATCCGGCAGCCTGTTCGGAGGCGCCGGGCTCGGGTATCGTTCCGGTTTCTCCGCGCTCTGGCAGTCGGCGGGCGCCTGGGCCGGGATCGTGCTCGTCTATTTCATCGCACCACGGGTCCGCCGAATTGCGCAGTACACGGTTCCCGACATCCTGGAATTGCGCTACGGCCCGGCCGCGCGCGTGCTCGGGACAATAACCACGGTGCTTGCCTACGGCACGATCGCCGCCTATCAGTTCCGCGGCGGCGGGCGGCTGCTGGAACTCGTGGCCGGCATCGATCCGGGAACCGGGGCGCTGGCTACCGCCGTCTTCTGCATTCTCTTTACATCGCTCGCGGGGATGCTGTCGATCGCCTATATCGATGTCGGCAACGGCCTGGTGATGACGATCGCGGTAACGCTCGGGGTCGCCTATCTCGTGAGCGACGCCGGCGGGCTGGGCGCATCGCTTGCGCAGCTCGATCCGCACCAGGTTTCGCTGTTCGGGAACATCGGCCCGCAGGCAGCGTTCGCGCTGTTTCTTCCGACCATGTTCCTGCTGCTCGGCGAAGCGAACATGTACCAGAAGTTCTTCTCGGCCCGCGACGAGCGGGCTGCTCGCCTGGCGGTCGTCGGCTGGATCGCCGGGACGATCCTCGTCGAGACCCTGATCGATTCGACCGGCATTTTCGGGTCGCTCCGCATCGCCGGACTGGACGCCGCCGCGTCGGAGGCGATCGTGATCCAGGTCGCCACCGATGTGCTTCCGACCGCTCTGGGCGTGCTGCTGGTCTGCGGCGCCGCGGCGATCGTCGTTTCGACCGCGAACAGTTTCCTGCTGACGCCGTCGACCAACCTGATACGCGACGTCTATCAGCGCTTCATCAATCCAGCCGTGACCGACCGGCAGGTGGTGATTTACACGCGACTGATCGTCGTCGCGGTCGGCGCGCTCGGCTACATTGCGGGCAACTTCTTTCCGACGATCCTGGCGATGGCGCTCTGGGCGTACACGATGTACGGCGCCGGGATCACGCCAGCGCTGCTCGGGGCGCTGATCTGGAAGCGGGCGACGCGCGCTGGTGGTGTCGCGTCGATCCTCGTCGGCATGTCCACGACGCTGGTTTGGGAGGTGATCGGTCTCGTGCGCGCGGTCGATGGCGAGCCGGCTTATCTCCTCGGCTGGCAGACCGCCTATCCGGCGCTCACCCTGTCGATTGCCACGCTGATCGTGGTCAGCCTGCTGACGCCACCGCCAACCCAGGCCGAAGTCGAGTTGTCGGCCGCGCCGATTCCGTCATGAACGTCACGTTGATTGCCACGTACGAACTGGGCCGGCAGCCGTTCGGTCTGGCCTCGCCTGCTGCGTGGCTGCGCCGCGCAGGGCACGACGTCACCTGCGCCGACCTGTCGCGGGAGCCCTTCGACGCCGACGACGTGGCTTGCGCGCATCTCGTGGCATTCCACCTGCCCATGCACACCGCGACCCGGCTCGCGGCCCCGGTGATCCAGCACGTCCGGCGTATAAACCCCGATGTGTTGCTTTGCGCCTACGGGTTGTATGCGCCACTCAACGGGCCCTATCTCAGGTCGCTTGGCGTCCGCCACATTCTGGCCGGCGAGTTCGAAGCGGATCTCGCGCGCATCGCGGACGGCGGGGAAGCCGACTGCGGCAGCGAAATGGACGCGCGGTTCGAGGCAGGGGCGGAGGTCGCAGCGGCCGGTGGGGTCGGTGGCCGCAGGCGTCACCTGCCACGCCTCGACCTGATCACGCCGTGGCGCGATGGCCTGCCGCCGCTCGATCGCTACGCCTCACTGCAAAGCGGCAACCGGCGCTACATCACGGGCTACACGGAGGCGAGCCGGGGTTGCCGGCATCTCTGCCGACACTGTCCGGTCGTTCCGGTCTACGGCGGCCGGTTCCGTGTCGTGCCGCCGGAAGTGGTGGTAGCCGATGTCGAGGCGCAGGTGGCGCGGGGCGCGCGGCACATCACGTTTGGCGACCCCGACTTCTTCAATGGCATCGGACACGCGATGCGGGTGGTCGACCAGGTGGCGGAACGCTGCCCGGGAATCACCTATGACGTCACGATCAAGGTGGAGCACCTGATTGCTCACGCCAACCAATTGCCTCGGCTGCGGGAGACGGGATGTCTTTTCGTGACGAGCGCGGTGGAGTCGTTCGACGACGCCGTGCTCGCGCGGCTCCGCAAGGGACACACGCGGCGCGACGTGGAACGCGCGGTCCGGCTCTGCCGCGATGCCGGCCTGACGCTCGCCCCGACCTTCATCGCCTTCACGCCCTGGACGACGCTGGAGACTTACCGCGACCTGCTGGCGGAGATCGACCGGCTCGATCTGGTGGACCAGGTCGCGCCGATCCAGTTGGCGCTCCGCCTGCTCGTGACCGCCGGTTCCGGCCTGCTTGAACTGGACGACGTGCGCCGGCGCGTCGGCGGGTTCGACGACCGGAGGCTCGTCCATCCGTGGCGACATGACGACCCCGCGGTGGACCGGCTTGCCGACGACGTCGCGGCCATCGTCGGCCGGAGAATGACCGCGGATCGGCATGCCGTCTACGAAGCGATCCGTGCGCGCGCCGATGGGGAATGCGCCGCGCCGCCGCGTCGGTCCGTGCCGAACCGCCAACGGGTGGAAACGCCCTACCTGAACGAGCCGTGGTACTGCTGAGCGGAGCCCGTGCCCGAGCAGGCTGCTCTGGTCTGATCCGCCGATGATGGCCGGCCGCCCTCGTCTGCTGGTGGTTTCCGCGACCACCGGCTATCAACTGCGGTCGTTCACCGACGCGGTCGAGCGACTGGGCGTCGACCTCGTCTTCGCTACCGACCGGTGTCATCAGCTCGATGACCCGTGGCGTGATAGCGCCATAGCGATACGGTTTCACGATGAGGACGCGTCGGTCGACGCTGTTGTCGCGTCGTGCGCGACCGCACGGCCCAGTGGGGTCGTCGCCCTGGGGGATCGCCCGGCGGTAGTCGCGGCCCTGGCCGCGGAGGCGCTTGGCCTGCGCGGACATCCCGTCGCCGCCGTGCGCGACGCGACGCACAAGCTGCGAACGCGCAGGCGGCTGCGCGAGGCAGGCCTGGCGGTCCCGGAGTTCCGGGCGCTGCCGGTCGGGGCGAACGAGACGGCGCTGCTTGCCGGCGCGCGATTCCCGTGCGTCATCAAGCCGATGGCGCTCTCCGCCAGCCGCGGGGTGATGCGAGCCGATACCCCGCGGGAACTGGTGACCGCGGCGGCGCGGCTGCGCCGCCTGCTGGAGACGCCGGCGGTCCGGGCGCTACGCGATCCCGCGAACGAGGCGATGCTGATCGAGACGTTCATCCCGGGCCGCGAGGTGGCGCTCGAAGGCGTGGTGACGGAGGGCGCGCTGAGGATCTTCGCCATCTTCGACAAACCGGATCCTCTCGACGGCCCGTTTTTCGAGGAGTCGATCTACGTCACGCCGGATACGCTCCCGGTGGCGTCCCGTGTCGATGTGATCGCGCAGGTCGAGACGGCGGTTCGGGCGCTCGGTCTCGCCAACGGTCCGGTCCATGCGGAGGTGCGCATCGACGGTGGCCGGATTGTCGTGCTCGAGGTGGCGCCGCGTCCCATCGGTGGGCGCTGCGCCAGGGTGCTCCGCTTCGATCCGCCGGCCGGCCGGGAGGGCGATGGGGAGCGGGCGTCGCTCGAGGAAGTGCTCGCGCGCCATGCGCTCGGGGAAACGGTCGACGACTGGCGCGTTTCGCGCGAGTGCTCCGCGGTGATGATGATCCCGGTGCCGGGCGCCGGCATCTGCCGCGGGGTCGCCGGAGTGGAGGCGGCGCGGGCCGTTCCAGGGGTGGACGACGTCGTGATCACCGTCAAGCCGGGCGAGCGACTCGTGCCGTGGCCGGAAGGGTCGAGCTATCCCGGCTTCATCTTCGCGCGGCACGATGACCGGCCGGCGGTGATGGAGGCGATCCGCCGCGCGCACCGCCACCTCAGGTTCGACATTGCCGCGGAACTTCCGGTCGGTCCGGCGGGTCGCCGGTAGCCGGCGGCCACTCGGGGGAACGCCCTGGCGCGCCCGACGCCAGCGCTCCGGCACGCGCCGCGCCCTATTGTTTGGCCTGCGGCGGGACGTACTCGGGAGGCAGCGCCGAGGCCTCGCCGAAGAAGAAATCTTCCATCTGCTGGGCGACGAGTTTCTGGGCTTCCTTCTGCCACGGCATCAGCCGGTATTCGTTGAGGATCATCTTCATCCGTTCTTCCCAGAGCCCCCAGGCCTCCGCGGAGACGTTTTCGTAGATCCGCTTACCGAGTTCTCCGGGCCACGGCGGTTCCTCGAGGCCTGGCAGATTCCTCTGCAGTTTCACGCACTTGACGGTGCGGCCAGTCATCGTTCTTCCTGTCTCCCTCCTAGTGTAGTCCCTTCGGCGTCGACGCCGTGTCGGTCCAGATCGCGATGCTCTCCTGGCCCAGGGCCGCCGTGACGATCCGCGTCACTTCGACCCGTGCGTCGTTGAAGCAGGCGCCGTCGCCGATGTCCGTCAGGTCATCCGGCGCAAGGGCATTCGCGGTCGACCCGTTCAGCGTGCAGCGGCGCCAGAGTCCCTTTGGCAGACAGACCACTCCCGGCTTCATGTCCGCGTCAACCAGGGCCATGCAGTGGACCTCGCCGCGTGCGTTGAAGACGCGAACCGCATCGTCGGTCGATACGTCACGCCGCTCGGCGTCGCGCGGGTGGATCCGAAGGCGCGCGGTGCGGGTCTCCAGTTCCCCGAGCGTGGAGTTGACCGTCTTGGCACTGGCCGGAGACACCAGCGCGAGGGGAAAGCGCCCGGCGCCGCCCGCTTCCGGTTCCGGCCGGTAGCGGTAGAGGCCAAGTGGCGCCTGGCGGTCCAGATCATCCGGAACCAGATCGATCTTCCCATCCGGCGTACGCGGAAAGACGTCGCCGAATTGCACCGGCGCGTGCGGCGCCCGGCCGCGGCCGATGCCCGAGGCCAGGAGCGCCTCGCCCGCGTTCTCCCTCAGCGCGCCGGAAACATGCAGCAATTCACCGGTGTCGGCCGGAATCCGCTCCGGCAGATCGAGGCCGAGCCGCTCTGCCAGATCGCCGAACACCTCGACATTGGGTCGCGATTCCTCGATCGGTTCTATCACCGGCTGCACCAACTGCACGTTCCCATGGCCGTAGCTGAGGGCCAGATCGTAGTGTTCGAGAAATGTCGTCGCGGGGAGGACGACGTCAGCCCAACGCGCGGTGTCGGTCATCACCTGGTCGAACACGACCGTGTAGAGGTCGTCGCGCGCGAGGCCCGCCAGCACCCGGTTCTGATCCGGCAAGGTCGCGAGCGGATTGCAGTTGTAAACGAACAGCATCTTGACGGGCGGGTCGCGTTCGTCGGTCAGTGCGCGGCCGAGATGGTTCATGTTGACGAGTCGCGTTTCCGGTTCCGGGGTTCCGATCCAGTCCTCTTCGGACAGGGGGATGGCTCGCGAGCTGCTGAGCGAAAAGCCGCCGCCCCGGACCCCGAACTTCCCGCCGACGGCGGGCAGCGTCAGCACCGCCATCGCCGCGTTGCCCCCGTTGCGGTTCCGCTCGAGTCCCCAGCCGCAGCGGATCACGGCAGGCGAGGTTTCGGCGTACAGCTCCGCCACGCGTTCGAGCAGGTCCGGATCGACGTCGGCCACCGCGGCGGCCCGCTCCAGCGTCCACTCGTCGGCCCGCCGCCGCAGTTCGTCCGCACCCTGCGTTCTGGCCTCGAGGAATGTGTCGTCGGCATAGCCGTATTCGAAGAGGAACCGGTGCATGGCGAGAGCGACAACGACGTCCGTGCCGGGACGGACCGCGAGATGAATGTCGGCCTGGCGGGCGAGCGGCGTCCGCCGCGGATCGATAACGACCAGCGCCGCTCCCTCGCGTCTGGCGGCGCGAACGTGAGGTACGAGGTGGAACCCGGAGGCGGACGGGTTCGCTCCCCAGATGATGATCAGCCGGGCGTGCCGGTAGTCCTCGTATGCCACGCCCGGCATACGGCCGTAGAGCGCCGCCGATGCCGTGGTGGTGGGCGCCGAGCAGACATTGCGTGCGAGGCGCGATGTCCCGAATGCCCGGAACAGCCGGGCGTCGGCCGTATCCTGCGACAGCAGCCCGTTGGATCCACCGTAGGAGACGGGGAGAATCGCTTCGGCGCCGAATTCCCTTCGGATGGCCTGCATCCGCTCGACGATCTCGTCGAGGGCCTGCTCCCATCCGATGCGCTCGAAATCCGCCTCGCCGCGGGCGCCCCGGCGCCGGCCGGGGGAGTGCAGGCGGTCTGTGCCGTAAACCCGCTGATCGAAGTCGCGAACCTTGCGGCAGATGAACCCGGAAGTGGCGGCGTGGCGAGGGGACTGATCGATCCTGGTGACACGTCCACGCTCCACCGATACGGCCAGGCTGCAGGTGTCGGGACAGTCGAGGGGACAGGCGGTTTCGACGGTCGATCGTCCCCAGGCAAGTGGCGGCTCGACCGACATCGCGAGAGTGTACCATGGGGTGCGACACGGTCATCGCGCGGGTATATGTATCTCTTTCTGGATCAGATCACCTGCAGGAACGAGGGATCGGACCGGCCCGTTTTCGACGGCATCTCCTTCTTTGTGCGCTCCGGCGACGTGATCGCGGTCGTAGCGCACCCACCCCTTGCGGGGTCGTCGCTACTGGGTTTCATTGCCCGATCCGGCGCGTCCGATGGCGTGTTGATCGGATCGGATGGACCCGCGGAGGCCGGCGGCGGCGCTTCCGCCAGTCGACAGGACTGGCGTGCTCTCGAGCCGTCCGGCGAGCCGCCGCCCCGCTGGACGACGGAATCATGGCGTGGCGTCGCTTTCCGGCGTTACGCCTTCCCGGACCAGATGAACGGAGAGTCACCGGATCTGCTGCTGGTCGACGACCTGGCGGAAGTCCCGGCGTTCGCCGACGCCGGCGCCCGCCGGGACTTCATTCGGGATCTGCATGCCCGGCATGCGGCGCCCGGCCGGCGCACCATCCTCTATGCGACCGGCGACACGGACGACGCGCTGGCCGTCGCTGATCGGGTAGCGGTTCTGCAGTCGGGCCGGCTGGTGCAGTTCGGGACGCCGGCGGACGTGTACGACGCGCCGCAGACCGAATTCGTCGCCGAACTCTTCGGCCGGCCGGCGATCAATCTGTTCCCCGCCATTCTGGAGAAGGACGGTCAGGCCCTCAACCTGCGGAATCAGTCGGTCCCCCTCGGTGGTCGGATTGCGGAGGAGTTTTGCCGCGACGTCACGGGGGGCGTGCGGCCACATCACGTGCAAATCCTGCGCGAGGGGGGCGGCCTGCGCGGCCGGATCGTCTCCGTAGCGCCGGTCAGCGACGCGCACGGACGAGCCGCGGGCGACAGCCTCGTCGCGGTGGATGTCGAGGGTTTCCGGCTGCGTGCGCTCGTTCCGGCTGCGAAGGCCGACGCACCGGCCGAGGCGTGGGAACCCGACGATCGCGTCGTGATCCGGATCCGTCCGGAGCACTATGTCGTCTTCGATGACCGCGGCGTCCGGTTGGACCAGGTGCGCGTGCGGAGGTGACAGACAAGGTTGGAGACAACGAGACGCGTGGCCGCGCCGGCGTCCCTGCGGGTACGTTTCGCGCGCGCCGGGCCGGCTTCACGCGCGGCGGTACTGCTGATCGCTGTCGCCGCGTTCGCCTCTCTGGCTCCGACGCCGGCAACCTGGGTGGAGCGCCTCTATTCGACCGGGGCCTACCTTCTGGGGCAGCAAGTGCTGACACGGCTCTCCAGCCTGGTCGGCTTTGCGTTGCTCGATCTGCTGGCCGCCATCCTGGCGGTTGGCCTCACGGTCTGGTGGTGGCGGTCGATCCGCCGGGCGCCGCCCGGCTGGCGAGCCTGCGGCGCCGCCGCGCTGCATACGGCGTTCCGAACACTGGGGCTCGCGGCGGCCATCTATCTGATCTTCCTGACGACGTGGGGTCTCAACTATCGACGCGAACCGCTCACGGCCAAGCTCGACTACGAGCCCACGCGCATTACCTCTTCCGCACTCGCGACGCTCTCCGGCGACGCGGTTTCGCGTCTCAACCGGCTGCATGCCGGTGCTGCCGCGGAAGGAGGCTGGCCGGCGTTCGACGAGATGCCCGCCTGGCTCGGCCCGGCGTTTGACGCCGTGCAGCGGCGACTCGGAGCGTCGCCACCGGCCGTTCCGGGTCGACCGAAGCAGACCCTGTTCGCATCGTACTTCCGCAGCGCGGGTGTCGACGCCATGATGAATCCGTGGGGGCTGGAGGTGCTGGTGAACGATGCGATCATGCCCTATGAACGGCCGTTCATCGTGGCGCACGAGTGGGCCCACCTCGCCGGCTACGCGAACGAGGCGGAAGCGAGCTTCGTCGGCCTGCTGGTCTGCCTGGCGGGTGATACCCGGAGTCGTTACAGCGCGTGGCTGTACCTGACGCCCCGGCTCGTGCAACATCTGCCGCGGGATACGCAGGCCGAGGTCTGGGCCGGTCTCGACGATGTTCCGCGCGCCCACCTGCGCGCCATTGCCGCGCGGTTCCAGCAAGAAACGACCCCCATCGTGCAGCGGAGCGCCAGCGTCGTGTACGACCGCTTCCTGCGCGCCAACCGGGTGGATGCCGGCGTGGCCAGCTATGGCCAGGTCGTGGATCTGGTGCTGGGGACCGCAGGCACCGATATCTGGGAATAGAACCCTATGGCGCCGGCGCGGCGCCGTCTCTCGCCACGGTCCGCCAGCCGGCTCGTGTCGGTGTATCGTGGTTTGTTGCGCGCCCGTAGCTCAGCCGGATAGAGCATCGGTCTTCTAAACCGAGGGTCGCAGGTTCGAACCCTGCCGGGCGCGCCACCTTGGGGAGAACCATGAAGGAAGATGCACACGCCCGGCCGTCGGACGATGCGCCGGAGCCTCTATACGATCCGAATGTTCCGACGCCAACGCACGCGGAGCGGGCACGCACGCTGGTCACTCAAATCTCGACCGGCACGCTGTGTACCCTTGCTCTGGAGCCGGCCGGCTACCCGTACGGCTCGTTCGTGACCGTCGCGGTAGACGACGGCGCACCGATCTTCCTCATTAGCCGCCTTGCCGAGCACACCAGGAACCTCGAACGGGATGCGCGCGCATCGCTGCTGGTGGCCGAAGGAGGTTCCGCGGATCCGCTCGCCAACGCTCGCGCCACGCTGGTCGGTCGGTGTACGCGTGTCAACGGAGAGGGAGGCAGCGCTCGTGACGCGTTCCTGGCGGCTCATTCCAATGCCGTGTACTACGCCGACTTTCGCGACTTCGCGTTCTGGAGACTCCACGTGGCGTCGGTTCGGTACATCGGGGGGTATGGACGCATGTCGTGGTTGAGTGAGGCCGAGTGGCAGGCCGCCGAACCGGATCCGCTCGGTCCGTCGGCGGCCGCCATAATCGAGCACATGAACGCCGACCACGCGGATGCGCTGTCGCTCTACTGCAAGGCCTTTTCGAAGGCGACGGAGATCAGCACCGCGAGCATGACGAGCGTGGATCGGTACGGGTTCGAGATGTCGGCGAAGACCAGTGAGGGGCCGCGGCCCGTTCGTCTGGCGTTTCCCGAGCCGGTCAGCACACTGGACGAGGCGCGCGTCGCTCTGGTCGCGATGGTCAAGGAGGCCAGGAACGCACTGGCCTGATAGTGCGGTCCATCTCCAGGTCAACCATTCCGGAAACAGGGAGCGCCTCCGTCCCACCGTAACCTGTTGACAAATCGCTACGAAGTGATACAACGACAACTCTAGTCGGGAGTTCGACCGATCCGGCCACGGATTCGGGCCGGACGGTCGGCAAAGCTCGTTCGGGTGTCGCGACGGAGACGGTGTTGCCGCGCCGCGCGAAACCTGCGTCGGTGCGGCGGGATTTACCCGTTTCATGAGAGGGGGCACCGATGAGAGCAATGTGGGCAGTCTTGCTCACGGCCCTGCTCGTCCTGAGCTGGGGGCCAAGCGCAACAGCGCAAACCACTACCGGAGGATTCTCCGGGAACGTCGTCGACGATGCCGGCCTCGTCCTGCCGGGCGTGACGGTCACTCTGTTGCAGGAGGAGACCGGCGCGATCCGGAACACGGTAACCAACGAGGTCGGCGCGTTCAACTTCGCGGCGGTGCAGCCGGGACCCTATACCGTCCGCGTCGAACTGCCCGGTTTCTCGACGTACGAGCTGACCGGCGCTCAACTGGCGACCAACCAGCAATACAACGTGGGCACGGTGGAGCTGTCGATCGCCGCTCTCGAGGAGACCGTGCAGGTCACCGCGCAGCGGATCGTCGAAACCATCAGCTCGGACCGGTCGGCACTGATCACCGAGGAGACCATCGACGCCATAACGGTCCGTGGCCGTGACGTCACGTCGATGCTGCGGATCCTGCCGGGGGTCGGTTATCAGCCCGACCCCGACGCGATCGGCGAGATCGTCATCGGCTCGTGGTTGCCGAACGTCGGCGGCACACGGCAGGGATGGAGCACCGTCACCATCGATGGCATCCCCGGTAACGATATCGGGCTCCCGGAAGTCTCCAGCCACTCGATGAACCCGGACGCGGTCGGCCAGGTCAACGTCCAGCTCACCAACTTCACGGCCGACACGGGGCGGAACGGCGGCGCCCAGATCAATCTCGTCACCAAGGCGGGGACGAACAACTTCAGCGGCAGCGCCTACACCTACGGCCGGAGCGAGCAGTTCCGGGCGGACAACTACTTCGACAAGCAGGCGGGGATTCCGAAGCCGGAGTACCGGTACTGGACGCTGGGCGCCAACGCGGGCGGTCCGATCGTGCAGGACAAGATGTTCGTCTTCTACAGCTACGAGCAGTGGGGAGTCCGGACGCCGCAGAGCCTCGCCCAGCTCACGGTGCCGAGCCTGGCGGAACGGATGGGTGACTTCTCCCAGAGCTTCGATCAGTCGGGGAACCTGATTCCGGTGGTCGATCCGATGACCGGCATGCCGTTCCCCGGCAACGTCGTTCCGGGGGATCGGATCAATCCCCACGGCCAGGCGCTGCTGAACTGGTACCCGAACCCCAACGTCTCGGGACAGTCGAACTACAACTACCAGTTCCAGGGTCAGCAGCGGGCCCCCCGGATCAACAACGTGACCCGGGTCGATGTCCGGCCGACGACGAACGACTCGATCTACGCGCGCTTTTCCCACTGGCTGCAGCCGACGAGTTCCTGGCGGGGCAACTGGGAGCAGTTGGAGCGGACCTTCACCTACAACGACTACGCCATCTCCGTGAACTACACCCGTGTCATCGGAGACAACATGGTGAACGAGTTCAACTTCGGATGGCGCCACTCGTCGGAGCACAATCCGTGGGCCAGCTCGTTCGACATCAACCGGAACCGGCGCATCGACTCGCACACCAACTTCCCCGGTGATGACGGCCGCGACAACGGGGGCGACGGGTCCAATACGCAGGGCACGGTTCCCTACACGCTCGCGCAGTGGTATCCGAACAACAACCTGTACGGGATCATCCCGGCCATGTCGTTCGGCGCGCCGATTCCCAATGCGGCGAACGTGAGCTGGGACTCGCGGTTCATCAACTACGGCAATGACGACCTGTTCAACTTCTACAACGGGCTGTCGTGGACCACGGGGCGCCACAACTTCAAGGCCGGCATCTACGTCGAGCACCTGACGAACATCGAAGGCAAGGGCGCCAGCGCACTCGCTGGGCGCTACGACTTCAACCGGGATCCGGCGAACCCGTTCGAGACCGGCCACCCGTATGCGAACGCCCTGATCGGGTCGTTCCGGTCGTATCAGGAGAACACCGCTCGCCTGGGCCAGCGGGCCAGCCAGTGGATCGGCAACGTGTTCATTCAGGACAAGTGGCAGCCGACCGACCGGCTGACGCTGGATATCGGGATGCGCTTCAGCAAGTACACGGTGTTCGAGCAGGCGAACCCTTCGGCATCGTTCCTGCCGGCGCGCTTCGACCACTCGAGTCCTGCGCAGCTCTATATGCCGACCATGGTGAACGGCGTTCGGATGGCGATGAACCCGAACGATCCGACCGACATCCAGCCCGAGGTCGTCATCGGCGCGCTCGCGCCGGGATCCCCGACCGACAACGGCATGGTGCGGCACACCGACTCGGAGGTTCCGGCGCCGTTCCAGAACCTGCCGGCGCTCCTGTTCGAACCACGGGTCGGCTTCGCCTATGACGTTTTCGGCGATGGCCGCACGGCGGTCCGGGCGAACTTCGGCGTGTTCCACAACACCCAGCAGGCGGGTGCGCTCAGTTGGCGGCAGGCGCTGAATCCGCCCCTCGTGGCGACGCCGCAGGTCTGGTACAACTCCATGAACAACTGGTCGTCGATCCGGCAGGGCGTGCTTGCCGGAACGGGCGGCATCGTCTATCCGACGGGCACGGTGTACGGCGTCGTCACCGACCACCAGGCGCCGACGTTGTACAGCTTCACCGCCGGCGTGCAGACGGAAATCGGCTTCCAGACCGTGCTCGACATCGCCTATGTCGGCACGCGCGGGCGGAACCTCCCCCAGCTCTGGGACGAGAACACCGTCCCCCGCGGAGCCCGGTTCCTCCCGGCGAATCAGGACCCGACGACCGGCCGGCCGCTGCCCGACAACTTCTTCCGTCCGTATCCCGGCTACGCCAGCATCATCATGACGGAGAACGCCGGCAAGTCGGAGTACAACGCCCTGCAGACGCAGGTCAACCGGCGGTTCACGGGGGGATTGGAGTTCTCGGTCTCCTACACGCTGTCGCAGTCGAAGGACTACACGTCGGCCGACATCCTGTACGGCGCGCGTTCGCGCGTGCCGAAGTACGAGGACCTGGATAACTGGTCGTGGGGTCTGTCGGACTTCGACCGGACGCACCTGTTGACGATCAACTACACGTGGGACCTGCCCGATTCCGGCGGTGGCGCCGCGTGGTTGCTCGACGACTGGGTGCTGTCGGGGATCACGCAGTTCGTGAGCGGCGCCCCGGCGACGGTTGCCTTCAGCACGACCGACAACCAGGACATCCTCGGCGGCGGCGACCTCATGCGCCGGTCCACCAACCCGGACGGGCTGGGGAGCGTTGGGCTGGTGGTGCCGGCCAACATCGACCGGAGCTGTGACCTGTCCGCAGGCGGCGGCACGATCGACCGCTGGTTCAACACCGACTGCTTCAGCCGTCCCGGCCTCGGTGAGGTGGGCAACGTCCGCAAGGACGAGTTGCGCCTGCCCGGCTTCTATGACACGGGCATCCGGCTCGGCAAGCGGATCTCGGTAGGCGACTCGCAGTTCTTCGAGGTCGGCTGGGAGATCTACAACCTGTTCAATCAGGTGCAGTTCCTCAGGGTCGATCTGGACGCCCAGTTCGACGAGATGGGAAACCAGGTGGACGAGCGGTTCGGCCAGGTGATCTCGGCCCGGCCGCCGCGGACTATGGTCTTCTCGGCCCGCTATAGCTGGTAGCCGGGAGGGCCGGTCGGCTCACTGATGGCGGGGCGGGGCCTGTGGTCCCGCCCCGCCATTTTCTTGTCTCGTGTGCCGTGCGTCGCGACTAGTCGTCCGGCTCGGGCATGATCACGAACTCGGGATAGGCGTCGATGCCCAGCTCGGCGACGTCCTGACCCAGCTTCTCGACCTCGTGGGTTACCCGAACGCCGATCGTCTTTTCCAGCACCAGCCACGTCACTAGCGACGTCACAAAGGCGAAGACCCCGATCGAGACGAGCCCGAGCAGTTGCACGCCGATGTTGGCGCCTGCCGCGATGGTGGTCGCGAGCGTGCCCCATGCACCCGCGAACAGGTGGGCGGGAACGGCCCCGACCACGTCGTCGATCTTCAGCTTCTCCAGGAGCTTGATGGCCGAGGTGCAGATGATCGCGCCGACGGCGCCGATGACGATGGCCCAGGAGTGGCTGGTGATGTCGGGTCCCGCGGTAATGGAGACCAGCCCCGCGATGGCGCCGTTGAGGCCGGCCAGCAGATCGATCCGCCCCAGGATGGGCCGTGAGACCGCGATGGCCGCGATGACGCCGGCCGCGCCGGCGAGATTCGTGTTGACCAGCACGTGACTCATGGCGACGACGTCGGCTGCGCTCCCCAGTGCGAGTTGCGACCCGCCGTTGAAGCCGAACCATCCAAACCAGAGAATGAACACCCCGAGGGTGACGACCGGTATGTTGGAGGGGGGAGTGCTGGTGACGCTGCCGTCGCTGCGGAACTTGTTGTAGCGCGGACCGACGATCAGCGCGCCGGCGAGGGCCGCCGCGCCTCCGGTGCCGTGCACGATGGTGGAGCCGGCAAAGTCCTGGAAGCCCATGGCGTCGAGCCACCCGCCGCCCCACGTCCAGGCCCCGACGATGGGATAGATGAACGCCGTCAGCACCAGGGTGAAGACGAAGAACGACCAGAGCTTGACCCGTTCGGCCAGTGCGCCGGAGACGATGGACGCGGCGGTGGCCACGAAGACCATCTGGAAGAACCAGTCGGACATGACGGCATAGTCGGTCGCGATCACCGCCTCGCGCGCGCCCTCGGCGCCGTCGAGGAGCGCCAGCTCGTCAGACGACGGTCCGCGGAACAGGCTGAACGACCCGATGACGCTGCCCACGTCGACGTACATCAGGTTGTAGCCGATGACGTAGTAGGCGATGCCGGCGACGGAGTACAGACCTATGTTCTTCAGACAGATGACCGAGGCGTTCTTCGTGCGGACGGAGCCGGATTCGAGCATCGTGAATCCGGCCGCCATCCACATGACCAGGGCGCCCCAGAGCAGGAATGAAAAGGTATTGAAGATGAATTGAAGCTCGCCGCTCGACAATTCGGTCATGGCTCACCTCCGTGTTGGCGTGTTTTCGCGTTACGGACGATTCTCGTGATAGTAGTCGAGCGAAACTGCCGATGGTCAGTTTTCTTCCAGCACCAGGTCGAAGGCGGCCGTTTCCACGACGCCGCCGATCCTGACCTGGACGACGATGCGGTACTCGCCGGTTTCCGGAAAGACGAACGGAAAGGTTACCGAACCGGTTCCCGGGGCCGCCTGGTGCATCCCCTCGGCGTGCCCGCGTCCGGACGCCGACTCGTTGACCGTCCACACGCCCTCCGCCTCCGCGAAACGCTGCTGTGCGGTCAGGTTGATGCTGCCGGCCGGATGCAGGTGGACGAAGAGCGAGCCGTCGTCCCGGAATACTGCCGCGTGGCTCAGCATGCCCATGTAGGGCTCCAGCGCCGACGGCGAGCCGTCGGGCTCGGTCACGGAAAACCGCAGCGTCGTTTCCTGATCGACGCGAGCAACCTCCTCGCGATCCCAGTGGATGACGCGACCGCTGGGGAGCGTATAGCGCGTCGACGCGGACTCGCCGTGGGGCAGCAGTGCGGCCCACGAATCGTCCGCATCCGGCGCTGGCACGGCGGGCGGACCGGCGCCTTGCGGCGTGCCGGCAGGTGGGGCCGCGGTGGGAGGCGGCAGCACCGCGGTGTCGACCAGCGTGGGCGCGAAGCCACTCTCGTGCACGATGTCGGCGTAGATGCTGTACTCGCCGGCCGGCAGCGGCGGAAGCGCGACCCGGAACGCGTCGGGACCGATTCGGACAGGGTGCACGTGCGCGAACGCCGCCAGGTCGTCGGCCCGCACGAGGAACATGTGCATCAGCTTGCCGTGATCCGGCAGGAGTCCGGCGCCGGGCTCGCTTTCTCGGGTGCGCCACTCGGGATCGTCAATCGTCAGGGTGAGGATGGGGGTTCCGTTGGGTGCCGCCACCTCGGCGGACGTGCTCCAGGGTCGGTAGATCCGGCTCCGGAAGGCGGCATCGACCGCGTCCCACCAGTGCCATCCCCCTCCCATCGCCCCGCCGAGCAGCAGGGCGAACAACGTCATTGCGATGCGTCCGCGCCAGCGGCGCCTGCGGTCGGGTACGTGGCCTGGTTCCAGCACGCTCTCCCGCACTGCGGCGCCGACGATGGTCACGGCGCCGACGAACAGAAAGAGCCCGGCGGCGGCAAGTCCGAAGCCGACGGCCGGGCTCATCGGTAGCAGCCGTTCAGCCACCGCCAGCACCGGCACGAAGACGGTTCCTTCGCCCTCGGCGCCCGCTACCGTGACCTCGACGCTGTAGGAACCGGCGGTCATCAGCCACAGCTCGGCGCTGTAGAGTCCGGTTTCGCCCGCCACCGGCGCCGCAATATCGGGGGGCGGCGCACCGTCCAGTCCGAGGTCCGATCGGAGCGGTCGGACCGAAACGCGGTCGACGCTCTCGCCGTTCAGGATGCGGACGGAGGCTTGTGCGAGGCCGGGAATGACACCCGGCGTCCGGACGATCACGCGTACGCCGTACGGACCGGCGGCGCCGTCGTAGTAGGCGTTGGAGGTCCCGACGTGGGCGGAAACGGGGATCGCGGCAGCGGCGATCAGCGCCGCCGCCAGCAGGTGCGTAGCGAGGGTCCGCGACGGGCTCAAGCTACCTCCGGACCCGCGCCATCCAGTTGCCCAGGGCGAGGCCGGCCACGGCCGAGACTGCGGCGATCAGCCCCGTCCAGCCCGCGGCACCCACCGTCATGGGCGCTCCCCAGAACTCGTACTGGAAGGGGCCCTGCGCGGTATCGAAACCGAACTGATCGGCGGCGAAGAAGAAGTTCCGGGCCGGCTCGGTGAGCAGAAACGACGCGAACGGCCATTGGACGATGGTGAGCGCGAGCATGGCCGCAACTCCCGCCGCCGCTGCAGTCAGCGCCTGACGAATGCGCCCCGCGCCGGCCGGGATCCGATTGATGATGACGTCGATGGTCAGAGCCGGGACAATCAGAAGGAGCGGAAACGACGGCGGCACCATGTGATCCACCTGCCTGAGGATCGGCGCCAGCATCGGCTGCGCGGGAAAGAGCTGCAGGATCCATATCATCAGCAGCGTCACTCCCATGTAGACGCCGGCCGCTCCGGTGGCGCCCCAGCGTGACGCCGCGCCCCGCGCGACGCTGACCAGCAGGCAGGGGAAGACGGCGGCGCTCGCGTAGAAGAACGGCGGGGAGTGGTGAGCGTTCGGCATCATCAGGTACTCGGTGAACAGCGTCGCCACCATCAGGATCTGGAGTCCGCCTGCATAGAGGAACAGCAGTTGCAGCGTGCGGTCCTTCGCCGGAGCGTCATTCTGCCGGGCGAGCGCCATGAGCATGGCGCCGACGCCGATGCCGTAGATTCCCAGGGCGAGGACGACGTGGGGCGGGCTCAGGATCTCGACGTCGAGGCCGTACGCGTTGTGCCACCAGTCATCGAACGGGGCCGAGACGATCATGGCCAGCGAGCCCCAGATGCAGACCCAGGCGCCGAGCGGGCCGCGGAATCCCCAGAACGTCACCCCGGCCGAGCGTTCGACGCTCGCGTCCCGGGCGAAGGTGGCGCGGAGCACGAGCCAGCCGCACGACAGGCCGGCGACCACGCCGCCGAGATAAATCGCCATGTGGGCCGGCGTCCAGAACGAGTCCCGGCCGATGGTGCGGTGCCAGGAGATGTCCCATATTCCCCCGACGATGACGCTCGTGGATGCGAACGCCACGGCCAGGAGCGGCCACGTGGCCAGGGAGGTGGCGGACACGGCCAGCCGCGCGACGACGGGCGCGGCGGTCGAGGGCGCGGCAGAGGCGACCGACGACATGCATCCAGCGTATCGTTACTGCAGCCCGAATGCGAAATGCCGCGTAACGTTCCTGTTGCCGCGCGGAGTATTCTGGCTGCCGCCATGAAGAACTTCCTTGCCGTCTGCGGCGCCGTCGCCTGTCTCCTGCCGGTTGCGGCGGGCGCGCAGGGGGTTGGCTTCCAGGCGGGTGCGGCGTTCGATCCCGAACAGATCTACGTTGGCTCGCACGTCGAGTTCGCCGTCGGCTCCAATCAGTTCGTGATTCGACCGGGTGTCGACGGAGCCTTCGGCGGTGGCTGGCGGACGGCGGCGATCCGGGCCGATTTCATCTACCGGGTCACGCTCGGCGCAACGGGATGGCGCATTCGACAGGGACTCGGGCCGAGCGTGAACGTCGCGCGCTCCATGGATCTCGACATCACCGACGTGAGCGGTAGCTGGAACTACCTGATCGGCGTTGACAACGAGAACGGTTTTTCGTCGAGTTCAAGGGGGGGCGGGCGCGCGGCGCGCGGGCGCCGCTGCTCTGGATCGGCGTGGGCTACACGATCCGGCCCGAGTGACGGGCGGGCAGGCGGGCAAACGGTCGATCAGGAGCGGTCGAGCCACTCCACGAAACGATCGGGCTCCTCGACGATCATGACGCGAACCACGCGCTGGTGCTCATGCATCAGTGCCTTGGCGGCTTCTCGGGCTTCGTCCGCGGAAGGGTACTTCGCCCAGGCCGCGGCCAGATTCACGGCGCCGCCCCGGACGGTGGTAACCAGCTTGAACATCGAGCGGAATCATACACCACGGGCTGGCGCGCGCCCCTGTCGGCCTGCCGCCGCCAGCTTCGGGCTGCCAGACTTGACGCTCCGCCGCCGCGCAGGAGTAGAATGCAGCAGGCGGCGGGCACTGGCCGTCGCCGGGCAGTCATGACCACCTGGTGGGAACGTCTCGTCGTCGTCATCGTTCGCGTGGCCGGTGCGATTGCGCCGGCCGCAAACGGGATGATGTCCTGAGCCAAACCCACCGCGATCTGGAGAGGCCATCATCCGACACCGGGTGATGGCTTTTTTGTTGTAGAGGGAGAAGATGGCTAGCGAGCGACGCAGCGCGGCGATCACCGACGGCCCGAGCCGGGCGCCGGCCCGGGCCATGCTGAAGGCGGTCGGTTTCACGGACGCCGATCTTGCGCGGCCCATTATCGGGGTGGCGAATACGTGGATCGAGATCGGTCCGTGCAACTACCACCTGCGGGATCTGGCCGCACAGGTAAAGGAAGGCGTCCGCGCGGCGGGCGGCACGCCCATGGAGTTCAACACCGTTTCCATTTCCGACGGAATCACGATGGGGAGCGAGGGGATGAAGACCTCGCTCGTGAGCCGGGAGGTGGTGGCCGATTCGATCGAGTTGGTGGCGCGCGGCAACCTGTTCGACGGCATCGTGATTCTCGTCGGTTGCGACAAGACGATTCCGGGCGGCGTGATGGCGCTGGTCCGTCTCGACATCCCGGGACTCGTCCTCTACGGTGGGTCGATTGCGCCGGGTCGGTACGACGGCCATGACGTCACGATCCAGGACGTCTTCGAGGCGGTCGGCGCTCACGCCGCGGGCCGGATGACCGATGCTCAGCTCTGCGCGCTTGAGGACGTCGCCTGCCCCGGGCCAGGGGCGTGCGGCGGTCAGTTCACCGCGAACACGATGTCGACGGTCTGCGAATTGCTCGGCGTCTCGCCGATGAGCGCGAACGGCGTGCCCGCGATGGTGACGGAAAAAGCCGACGCAGCGCACCGCGCGGGCGAACTGGTGATGGATCTGGTGGCGCAGGATCTGCGCCCGCGTCGAATCGTGACGCGCGAGGCGCTCGACAACGCGATCGCCGCCGTCGCATCAACCGGCGGGTCCACCAACGCCGTGCTGCACCTGCTGGCGATAGCGCACGAAGCGGGGGTCGAGCTGCGGATCGAGGACTTCGACCGGGTGAGCGAGCGAACCCCGCTGCTGGCGGATCTCAAGCCCGGTGGACGGTTCGTGGCAACCGACCTCTACCGCGCGGGCGGGATCGGCCTGGTGGCGAAGCGGCTGTGGGAGGCCGGCCTGCTCAACGAGAACGCCCTCACGGTGACCGGTCAGACGATCGGCGACGTCGCGCGTGCCGCGATCGAAACCGATGGCCAGGAGGTGGTGCGTCCCGTCGCCGATCCGATAACTCCTACGGGGGGGCTGGTGATCCTCAAGGGGAACCTGGCACCTGAGGGTTGCGTGGTGAAGGTGGCGGGACACGAACCGCAGATTCACCGGGGCCCGGCGCGCGTCTTCGACAGCGAGGAGGCGGCGTTCGAGGCCGTCGAGGCAGGTCGGATTCGGCCCGGCGACGTGGTCGTGATCCGGTACGAGGGCCCCAGGGGCGGGCCCGGAATGCGTGAAATGCTCGGAGTGACGGCGGCCATCGTAGGCGCCGGACTGGGCGAGTCGGTGGCTCTGCTGACCGACGGACGGTTCTCCGGCGCGACCCGGGGGATGATGGCCGGCCACGTGGCGCCGGAGGCGGCGGCGGGCGGTCCGATCGCCGTGGTGCGGGAAGGGGACACGATCCTGTTCGACGAGCGCAACCGGACGCTGCGGCTCGAGATAGACGATTCGGAACTGGAATCGCGCCTCGCGACATGGCAGCCGCGGGAGCCCCGCTTCCGGAGCGGCGTGATGGCGAAGTACGCGCGGCTCGTGTCCTCGGCTGCGACCGGCGCGGTGACGAACTGACGGGGAATGAACCTGACGATGGAACGGACGCGGGACGCACGGGCGATGAGATAGAGGCATGACATGTCTTCGATGAGAACGGGCGCGCAGATCATCTGGGAAGCCTTGGTGCGCGAGGGCGTCTCCACGGTCTTCGGGTACCCGGGCGGGGCGATCCTGCCCGCCTACGACGCGATGCTGGAGTACCCGATCCGCCACATCCTGGTGCGGCACGAGCAGGGGGCGACGCACATGGCGGACGGCTACGCCCGGGCGAGCGGCGACGTGGGCGTGGCGGTCGCAACCTCCGGCCCGGGCGCCACCAACATGGTGACAGGGATCGCGACGGCGATGCTCGACTCGTCGCCCATTCTTTGCATAACGGGCCAGGTCGGCAGCCGGCTGATCGGCTCCGACGCGTTCCAGGAGACCGACGTCACCGGCGTGACCCTGCCGATCACGAAGCACAACTACCTCGTTTCGCATGTCGATGAGATCGCCCCCGTGATCCACGAGGCGATGTACGTCGCCCGCTCCGGCCGTCCCGGACCCGTGCTCGTTGACATCACGAAGGATGCGCAGCAGGCGTCGACCGAACTGCAGTTCGGACCGGATGACGTGAAGCTCCCGGGCTACCGGCCCAACCTGCGCGCGTCGGAAGGAGAGTTCCGGAAGGCGGCCGACCTGGTGAACCGGGCGAAGCGGCCGGTAATCCTCGCCGGCCATGGTGTGCTCCTCTCCGGCGCGATGAAGCAGGTGCGCGATCTGGCCGAGCGGGCGAATATCCCGATCGCGATGACGCTGCTCGGCATCGGGGGCGTTCCGGCGCAGCATCCGCTCAACATGGGAATGATGGGGATGCATGGTGAGGCGTGGGTGAACGCCGCCATCCAGGAGGCCGATCTCCTGCTCGCGCTCGGCATGCGTTTCGATGATCGGGTGACCGGCAACATCCGGACTTATGCGCCGAATGCGCGCAAGGTTCACGTCGACATAGACCCGGCGGAGTTCCACAAGAACGTCCAGGTGGATGTCGCCCTGGCCGGCGACCTTTCCGCCGTGCTCGACGACCTCGCTCCGATGATCGAGGCGAACGACCATGCCGCCTGGCTGGAGACGATTCGGGAGATGAAGGGGGACGTCGCCGTCCGCGACATCCAGAACCTGCCCGACAGCGGACACCTCTACGCGGCGCATGTGATCAACGACATCTGGCGGATGACCGACGGCAAGGCGATTGTCGTCACGGACGTCGGGCAGCACCAGATGTGGGAGGCGCAGTACTACCACCACAACGAGCCGCGGACGCTCGTTACTTCCGGCGGCCTCGGGACCATGGGGTTCGCGCTGCCGGCCGCGGTAGGCGCCAAGCTGGCCAAGCCGGACGCCGAGGTGTGGGTGGTGGCGGGCGACGGCGGTTTCCAGATGACGATGGCCGAACTCGCCACCATCGCCCAGGAACGGGTCAAGGTCAACGTCGCCGTCATCAACAACGGCTACCTCGGCATGGTGCGGCAGTGGCAGGAGTTCTTCTACGAGCGCCGCTACGCGGCGACGCCGCTGCTGAGCCCCGACTTCGCGAAGCTGGCCGAGTGTTTCGGCCTGGGCGGCGCCACCGTCAAGACGCGCGCCGAAGTGGAGCCGGCCGTGGAGCGGGCCCGCGCCGATGAGCGGACGGTGGTGATCGACTTCCAGGTAGAGCAGGAAGACACCGTCTACCCGATGGTGCCGGCAGGGGCCGATTTGCACAACATGATTCGCCGCCCCAGTCCGGCGCCGATTGTCGAGACGGCCGACGACGAATAGCGGGAGGCAGGGGAAGATCATGGCCGCACAGGCACGCCACACTTTCGTCGTTTACGTCGAGGACAAGCCCGGAGTCTTGAATCGGGTTGCGTCGCTCTTCCGGCGGCGCGCGTTCAATATCGAGTCGCTCACGGTCGGCCACACCGAGGTGCCCGGCGTCTCGCGGATGACCATCGTCGTCCGGACCGACGAAGGGGGCGCGCGCCGCCTCGAGGCGAACCTCTACAAGCTGGTCAACGTGCTTCGTGTGCACGACGTGACGGCCGACCCGGTGATATTCCGCGAACTGGCGATGGTGAAGGTGGGGGCCACCGCGGAGACGCGGACACACGTGATGCAGCTTGCCGATGCTTTCCGGGCGCGTCTGGTGGACGTGGCGCCCGACGCGGTGGTCATCGAGACCACCGGCACGGAGGAGAAGATTGACGGCCTGCTGGAGGTGCTCCGCCCCTACGGCGTCCTGGAAATCGTCCGGACCGGCCGCGTGGCGATGCGGCGGGGCGCGCACAGCGTGATGATCGATCCGGCCGATCTGCCGGTGCGCCGTCCCGTGGCGCCGCGCGAGTCGGACGACGTCAACGTTTCCTACTCGGTATAGACTTTTCCGTTTCGCGGGGCCGTTCCGGGCCGTCTCGCCGCACCACCCACTGTGAGAGGAAACTGACGACATGGCAACGATCTACTACGACGACTCCGCCGATCTGGGGCTGATCCAGGGGCGGAAAGTAGCGGTCTTCGGCTACGGATCGCAAGGGCATGCCCATGCCCTCAACCTGCGGGAGAGTGGCGTCGATGTCCGCGTCGCGCTCCACGAGGGGAGCCGATCGAAGGCGAAGGCTGAGGCGGAGGGTCTGACCGTCGTGTCGGGCGGCGAGGCGGCGGCGTGGGCCGACGTCATCATGCTGCTCACGCCGGACACGACGCAGGCGGGAATCTACGCCGAACAGGTGGCGCCGCATCTCGACGCGGGCAAGATGCTGATGTTCGCGCACGGCTTCAACATCCGCTTCAAGACCATCCAGCCGCCCGCCGACGTTGACGTCACGTTGATCGCCCCGAAGGCGCCGGGCCACCGGGTACGTGAGGTATTTCTGGAGGGTGGCGGGACCCCGGCGCTGATCGCGGTGGAGCAGGACGCGACCGGCAGCGCCCAGGCGCTCGCGCTCTCGTACGCGAAGGCGCTCGGCCTGACCCGCGCCGGCGTCATCGAGACGACGTTCGCGGAGGAGACGGAGACCGATCTGTTCGGCGAGCAGGCCGTGCTCTGCGGTGGCGTCAGCGCGCTCGTCAAGGCGGGTTTCGAGACACTGGTCAAGGCGGGCTACCAGCCGGAGGTGGCGTACTTCGAGTGCATGCACGAGTTGAAGCTGATCGTCGACCTCTTCTACCGGGGCGGTCTCAACTACATGCGCTACTCGGTGAGCGACACCGCCGAACATGGCGATTACACCGGCGGGCCGCGCGTCGTCACCGACGAGACCCGCCAGGCGATGCAGCAGATCCTGAACGACATTCAGGAAGGCACCTATGCCAGCAACTGGATCGCCGAGGACAAAGCGGGCCGCCCCTGGTTCATGGCCCAGCGCCGGCAGGAACAGGCGCACCAGATCGAACAGGTGGGCGCCGAACTCCGCTCGATGATGCCTTTCCTCGACGCGGTGACGCTGAAGGAAGACGTCTAGCGCGTTCGCTACGTTCGTCGCAAGTTCCGGGGAGGGACCAGCATGACCGGAAACGCGTCCCGCACGTGGTCGCCCGTTGTCTGCGCCGCCACCGGCGCCGTCGCCCTCGGCGCGGTGTTGCTGCTCGCCGCCGCCCTGGGCTACCGCACCGGGATACTCGAACTGGGGATGTCCTTCACCCTTCTCCGCTGGGGCGCCCGCATTTCGGCCGCCGCTGCAGGTGTCGCGTTGGCTGCGGCGGCATGGGCCGCGTTCCGGCGCCTGCACTGGCAGAACGTCGTGGCCGGCCTGGCGGCCGCCGCCCTGGGACTGGTGGGTTACCTGGTTCCGGCGGAGCAGCAGGCGATTGCCCGGTCGGTTCCGCCGATCCATGACATCACGACGGACACCGACGATCCGCCGTCATTCGTCGCCATTCTTCCCCTCCGCGCAGACGCGCCGAACCCTCCGGAATACGATCCGGCGGTGGCCGGGCAGCAGCGCGAGGGTTATCCCGACCTGCGTTCGGTGACGCTGGACGCGCCTCCCGCCGAAGCGTTCGCGCAGGCACTGGCGGCGGCTCGGGCGATGGGGTGGGAACTGGTGGCCGACGACGCCGCGGCGGGACGCATAGAAGCGACCGATACGACCTTCTGGTACGGCTTCAAGGACGACGTGGTCATCCGCGTCCGGCCGGATGTCGCCGGCAGCCGCATCGATGTCCGGTCCAAGTCGAGAGTGGGCCGCAGCGACGTCGGCGCCAATGCACGGCGTATTCGGGAGTACGCCGCCCGCCTCGTTGGCGGCTGATCGCCGTGTGGTACGCTGGTTGCGTTTGACGGGGCGTGGCGCAGCCTGGTAGCGCGCCTGCTTTGGGAGCAGGAGGTCCCGAGTTCGAACCTCGGCGCCCCGACCAGGTATTCCGCGGCATATTCACAGGTCCGGACCGGACCGCCGGCGCGCGCACATGAGAGCCATTCGAGGCACCTCGCCGCTCCTGGTCTTCCTTGTCCTTGGAGCCGGTGTCTTCGTGGCCGGGCGGTGGATCGCTGAAGCGGGCGCCGAGGGCCGCGTCATCACCGTGACTGAAGATCAGATTGGCGCGATACGCGAGCGATGGGTGGCCCAATGGGGTCGCGGCCCGACGCAGAGGGAGTTGCAGGGGTTGATTGACGATGCGGTCAGGGAAGAGATCCTGTACCGCGAGGCGCTACGTCTGGGGCTGGATCAGAACGACCCGATCGTGCGCCGCCGGCTCGCGCAGAAGCTGACGTTCATGCTGGAGGACAATGCCGACGTGCCCGTGGCGGCTCCCGAGGACGTGGAGAAGCACTTCGCGACGCACACCGACCGCTACCGCAACCCGCGGCGGACGACCTTCCGCCACGTGTTCCTGAGCGGTGACCGCCGCCTGGACCCCGCCGCCGATGCGGCTGACCTCCTGGATGAGGTGCGTCGCAGTGGCGACGCGACCTGGAGAAACCTCGGCGATCCGTTCATGCTGCTGCGGGAGTACGCGGATCGGAGGGATCAGGAGATCGCCGAACTCTTCGGGGGCGGTTTCGCCACCGCGCTGTCCGATGTGGCGATGGGGCGGTGGCACGGTCCGATCCGGTCCGCGCACGGTACCCACCTGGTCCTGGTGATGGGCCGAACGCAGCCGCAAACACCGCGTTTCGACGAAGTGAGTAGCCGGGTCGCCAGCGACTTGATGCAGATCCGGCGCCGCGAACAGAACCAGGCCGCTTTCCGCGCCGTGCGCGACCGTTATGAGGTGCGCCTGCCGGTGTCGGAGCATCTGGAGACGGAGGGGCCCTAGCGGATGCCAGTCTGCCCGCAGTTGGGGTTCCGCCCGCGAGGTTGGGCGATAGCGCTTGTCGGCGCGGCGTTGCTCCCGCTCGCCGCGGAAGCCCATGAGGTCCGGCCGGCCTATCTCGAACTCACGGAAGTGTCCGCCGGCCGCTTCGAGGTGCTCTGGAAGCAACCGATCTTGCCCGGCGCCGAACCGGGACTGGTCCGCCGCCTGCCACTGGCGCCGCGCTTTCCGGTCCACTGTGCCGAGAACGCACGGTCGCTACCCGACCTGACCGACTCCGCGTTGATTGAACGGTGGACGGTCGACTGCGACGAGCTCGAGCTAACGGAGACCGGCCTGGAGGTGGAAGTCGCCGGCCTGCCGCGAACGTTGACGGACGTGCTGCTTCGGGTACGTTTTCTCGACGGTCCATCGGTCGATCATCTGCTCCGGCCGGAGGCGCCTCGTGTCGCGCTGTCTGGCGAGGCGGCGGCTGGAGTCGCCGTTCCGACCTACCTGCAGCTCGGCGTCGAGCATCTCCTTTTCGGGTTCGATCACATCCTGTTTGTCGTCGGCCTGATGTTCTTCGTTCGCCGACCCCTGCAGCTCGTGCAGGTTGTCACGGCGTTCACGGCGGCCCACAGCATCACGCTCGCGCTCTCGTCGCTCGGCGTCGTGACGCTGTCCCAGCGTCCGGTCGAGGCCGTGATCGCGCTCAGCATTCTGTTTCTGGCCGTCGAGTTGCTCCGCGGCGCCGGCGGTGAGCGGTCGCCGATGCCCCGTTCTCCCTGGCTGATCGCCTTCGGATTCGGCCTGTTGCACGGTTTCGGATTCGCCGGGGCGCTTGCCGAAATCGGGTTGCCCGAGCAGGCCCGGGCAATTGCCCTGCTGCTGTTCAATATCGGCGTGGAGATTGGCCAGCTCCTGGTTGTCGGCATCCTGTTGGGGCTGCTGTACTGCATCCGGACTTTCCGCGTGCCGGTTCCGCGCGTTGCTACCCAGGCGCCGGTCTACGTGATGGGAACCGTGTCCGCCTACTGGTTCGTCGAGAGAGTGGTTACGCTGCTGCCGTGAACCTTCGGACAGGACGCATATGAACGTCTCAGGAGATGCCATGCCGCCCAGCAAGCCGGAATCCGGCAATTCGCGTATCCGTCGCTCCGGAGTCGTGCCGGCGGTGGCCGTCACCGCCCTGTTCGGTATTGCGATGGCCGGCTGCGGCGGCGACGAGGCGCCTGTCGCCGGTGACGAGGCTCCCGCCGCGGAATCGACCCCGGCGGCGGGAGCGGATCCCAACCCGCTTCGAAACGTCTATTTCGGGGACCTCCATACGCACACCACGTTGTCTTACGACGCCTTCCTCAACGGTACCCGCGCGGGGCCGGACGACGCCTACCGGTACGCCCAGGGCGAGCCCCTGACGCACCCGGCGGGCTTCGACGTTCAGCTCGACGCGCCGCTGGACTTCTACGCGGTAACCGATCACGCGAGTTTTCTCGGCATGCTGCCGGCAATGCTGGATCCTGCCCAGGAAGTCTCAAGCCACCCGGATGCGGCGATAGCCAGGCAGATCACCTCCGGAGAGCTGACGGGGGCGGACCGGGGGGAGGCCTACGCTCGCATCCGGTCGCACACGCTTGGCGAGAGCGATGGCTTGCTCGACCTGGACATCGTGCGTTCCGCGTGGAGGGAGACGGTTGCTGCGGCTGAACGTCACTATCAGCCGGGAAGCTTCACCACCTTCATTGGCTACGAGTTCACTGGCAGCCCCGAGAACCAGAACCTGCACCGCAACGTGATCTTCCGGGGCAGCGCGGTGCCGGAGGTGCCGTTCAGCCGGCTCGACTCCTTCAATCCTGAAGAGCTGTGGGCCTGGATGGACCGCAACCGGGAGGCTGGTATCGAGGCGCTCGCCATCCCGCATAACTCGAATGGTTCCAACGGTCTGATGTTCCGCCTCGCAACCTACGCCGGCGAGCCGCTCGACGCCGCCTACGCCGACACCCGCATGCGCAACGAGCCGGTGGTCGAGATAACGCAGACCAAGGGCACCTCGGACACCCACCCCGCCCTTTCACCCAACGACGAGTGGGCGGACTTCGAAATCTGGTCCTACCGGATCGGCGGCGGCACGACCCCGAGCCAGCCGTCTGGCAGTTACGTGCGCGAGGCCTATTTGAACGGGCTGCTGCTGGAACAGGAACGGGGTATCAACCCGTTTCGTTTCGGTCTCGTCGGAGCCACCGACAACCACGCCGGGGCAAGCGCGCTCAACGAGTCCGACTTCTTCACGGCCGGCGGCGCCCCGCAGCGCGGCATCTCCATACCGCTCGATCAACCACGCCCCGACGGCAGCCTCTACAGTGCTTCGGCTCTCGGTCCGATCCGCGGTGCGTCGGGCCTCACGGGCGCGTGGGCGGAAGAGAATACGCGCGACGCGATCTTCGAGGCCTTCCGCCGGAAGGAAACCTTCGCTACTACCGGACCGCGCATCCGGGTGCGGTTCTTCGCCGGCTACGACTACCCGGACGACCTCGTGGACGACCCCGAGATGGTCGCGAGGGCCTACGCAGGCGGCGTGCCGATGGGAGGCGATCTGGTCGCGCCCGGTTCACGGATGCCCCGGTTTCTCGTCTGGGCGAGCCAGGATCCGGCCAGCACGCCGCTGGCCCGCCTGCAGGTCATCAAGGGCTGGGTCGACGACGGGGAGGCGCGCGAAAGGGTCTTCGACGTTGCGTGCTCGAGTGGCCTGTCCGTCGATCCGGCGACGCAACGCTGTCCCGACAACGGCGCCACCGTGAACCTCGACGACTGCAGCGTCAGCCCGGACGCCGGGGACGCCGAGTTGCGGACGTTATGGACGGATCCGGAATTCGACCCTGAGCAGCCCGCCTTCTACTACGTGCGCGTGCTCGAGAACCCGTCGTGTCGCTGGTCCACCTGGGAAGCCGTTCGCGCCGGCGTGGAGCCGAGGCCCGATCTGCCGGCCACCATCCAGGAGCGCGCCTGGTCGTCGCCGATCTGGATTGCGCCCTGACCGTCACGACGGAACGCATCGGAACGTGGTGGCGCCGGGACGCGGCGCAGGTGAGCCTCGCGCAGCAGATGGCGGGGGCGGTAATCGCCGCCATGCTCGCGCTCGCGATCGCCGGCGGCGTCTGGCCCGCGGTGCCGTCTCTGGCGGCGGCGGTGTTGGCGTGGCTGGCGCTGGCGCTGCTCTGGTCGGGGATCGGCAGGCGGCAGCAGCTCCAGGTGCTGACGTTCATCGGGGTCGGTCTTGCCGCCTTTGCCTGGGGCGCCAACCAGGGTGCGCCGCTGCGATTCGACAGTCTCCTTGGCCAGAACCAGCCAATCCTGTCGATGCTGGCGTCGGTGACCCTGTTGCGACTCCTGAACCGGCCGCCGCGCGTGGACGAACCGGAGTTGCCGCGCGGTCCGGGCGCCTACCTCCAGAGCATGATGGGAGTGCACGCGTTCGGGTCGGTCATCAACATCTCCGCCGTCATCATCATGGCCGACCGGCTGGCGCGCGCGCTGCCGCTCGGATTCGATCAGGCGCAGCTCTTCAGCCGGGCGTTCACCGCCGTCGCCTTCTACTCTCCGTTCATCGGCGGCGTCGCCCTGGCCCTCTCCTACACGCCTGGGTCGAGCCCGGTGGTGATGATGCTGTTCGGGCTCCCGCTGGCCGCGGCAGCCTTCGTGTTGCTGTATTGGTATGCGGCCAGTGGCCGGGCCGGGGACGTGCAGGGTTTCCGCGGCTACCCGCTGCACGTCCAGGACCTGAAGGTTCCGCTGACCCTCGGTGTTGCCGTGCTCTGCGCCGCCACGGCGATGCCCGGTTACTCGGTGCTCACGCTGATCACCATGGTTACTCCGGCGGTCGTACTGGCGGTCCTGATAAAGCGCAGAGGCATCCGCGGCCTCCGCCCCGCGCTGGCGGAATACGTGCGGGAGCGCGCCCCGCAGATGGGTGGTGAACTGGCGCTGTTCCTTGGCGCCGGGGTGCTGGCGGCAGGTGTGGTGGCCGCGGCGGCGGGTTCGGGCGACTGGACGCTGCTGCCACGGCTGGATGCCTTTCACGCGACGCTTCTGGTGCTCGTCTTCATCGTCACGTCGCTGATCTGCATTCATCCTGCGGTGTTGATGGGAATCACGGTCGCGCTGGTGGAAACCGTGGAACACGATCCGACGCTGCTCGCGATGACGTTCGCAATGGGCTGGGGCCTCGGCTGCGCTGTCAATCCGCTGTCCGGCGTGAATATCGTGCTCGCAACCCGCTACGACGCCAACAACTGGCGCATTGCGCGAAGCAACATCGCCTATAGCGCTACGCTGTATCCGGTGGCGGCCGGGTTGCTCTACCTGTACGAGTTCATCCGCTCGTAGTACGCGACGGAACGGTACCGCCCGGGGCGCGCCGCACGTGGAGACAGGCGGCTGCGAAGAACGCGACTAGAAAAAGGCGCGCGCGTGCCAGGAATCGGCAGCCGGCACTTCCCACCGTCCCGCGCGCACCTCGCCGAGGCTCGTCAGCGTGTTGTTGAAGACGGTCGTATCGAGTCCGACGTCGCCTGCTTCCGCAAGCCGGGCAAATGCATGCCGCGGCACCCGGGCGATGGCTTCGCCCCGGCGGAACAGGACCGGCGCGTGGTCGACCAGCTCCACGCCGATTTCGTGCTGGAGCGCCTTCATCCGCCGGACGAGCGCGTCGATCGAGCAGCCGGACGGACCTGCGGCCCGCTGATCCACCGCGATGAAGAGAAACTGGCTGTAGACGAGATCGCGGCCGGCGGTCAACGGTACCGCGTGCGCTCCCCATTGCTCGATGAAGGCATCGACCTCGACCAACAGCCGTGTCTGTTCCGTCTCGGTCAGCTCGCGGGCCGCCGAGAAAATCCAGACACGGGCATCGCCGGGCAGTTTGTCGAACGCGATCCGCGGCATCCAGTCCCCCTCCGTTCGTAAGTCATCAATAGAATACAGCCCCGTGCCCACCAGCCCGCCTCCCGGCGTTAGGGCGCCGGCCGCCGCAGCGCTCCGCAGGATCGCGGCGACCACGCACGGCCGCTATCTCGTGGCGTCTGCCGCCCGTCAGGGTCCGGCGCCGGTGCTCGTCGGATTTCATGGCTACGGTGAACATGCCGAACGCCAACTGGCGGAACTCGAACGCATTCCCGGCAGCGCGGGCTGGACCCGGGTCGCCGTGCAGGCGCTACATCGTTACTACAGCGAGAATCGCCGCCACGTTGTCGGGAGCTGGATGACCCGGCAGGACCGCGAACTGGCCATTGCCGACAATGTCGCCTACATCAACAACGTGGTAAGCGCCGTCCGCAGCGAGCACGAAACCGCCCCTCCGCTGGTCTATTGCGGATTCTCGCAGGGCGTCGCCATGGCCTACCGCGCCGCCCTGCGCGCCGGACATCCGTGCCACGGCGTTATCGCGCTGGCCGGAGACGTCCCGCCGGAACTTCAGGCTGCCCCGGACCTTCAGTGGCCGCCGATTCTGATCGGGCGGGGCCGACAGGACACCTGGTACACGCAGGACAAGCTGGACGCCGACCTCCGCTTCCTGCACCGTATCGACGCGCGGGCCCGAGCGCTGGTCTTCGACGGTGGCCATGAGTGGACCGACGAATTCCGCGCGGCGGCGGGGCGATTCCTCGCGGAACTCACGTGATGGCAACACCGTTCAGCATTACCCTCGACGGATCCGGCCAGGTCAGTGCACTCGACTACGCGGCCGCCCCGGAGACGACCGTCTCTCCTGCTGCGACGCTCATCCTCGCGCACGGGGCCGGCGCGCCGCATACCCATCCGTTCATGACCGCCTTCGCCCACGGACTGTCGAGTCGCGGCGTGCGCGTCGTCACCTTCAACTTTCCCTACATGGAACGCGGCCGCCGCGTTCCGGATCACCCCGCGCGCCTCGAGGCCTGCTACCGGACGGTAATCGCGGAGGTGCGGAAGCGCCAGACGGAACCCGGATTTCGCCTCTTCGCCGGCGGGAAGTCGATGGGCGGACGCATCGCGTCACAGGTGGTAGCCAAGGACACCAGTAGCGATGCCACCCTCGGCGTTGACGGCCTGGTGCTGCTCGGCTACCCCCTGCATCCGCCGGGCCGCCCGGAGAAGCTGCGTTCCGCGCACCTGCCGTCGATAACCGTACCGATACTCGTCGTGCAGGGCAGCCGCGACGCATTCGGCACACCCGATGAGCTGCGACCGGCCTTCGCCGGCTGCGCTCATGCGGACCTCTTCGTCGTCGACGGAGGGGATCACTCGTTCAGGGTGCGGGGGAAGAACGCCCCGACGGAGGCCGAGATCCATGCGACCATCCAGGACGGCGTCATCGAGTGGTGCGGTCGTCACTCGCTGTCGCAGGGCTTCGTGAGCACCACCAGAAGGTAACCGCCCGGATCCTCGAAGCAGACTCCGCGCCCACGGTCATGGCGGTTGAAGTCCGGGCGCGTCCTGCCAACTCCTATAATGCGTGCGGATGCTCACCAGACAGCCGTTCCTGGTGCTCGCGGCGCTGTTCATGGCGGTGGCCGCGTGTGGCCCTTCGGGCGGGGAGGGCGGTGACGCCGTTGCGGACGGCCCCGAAACGGTGCAACTGGAAGTGACGCATCGGTCCGAATGGCGGCAGCTCTGGATAGAGGGAGCGACCGATCTGCCGGATGGAGCCTACGTCAACTATCGGATTATCCACGCGGCGGCGGAAACCATCCCGGTCGAGGAATGGCCGGCCCAGAACCTGATGGAAACGGGGCGCGCCGCGGTGCAGGACAACCAGTTCTGGACGCGGATCAACACGTTCCGCTGGCCCCGGGGCGAGGTGCGCGTGATCGTTCAGTTTCCGCTGCCGCCGCAGCCGGAAGCGGTGGTGGCGCGGTACGGCGAGTTCGGCGAGCGCCTCGGAGGCGATAACGTCACCGAGCGGGCGGGGACGCGCGCGGTGGAGGTCGAGCACGTGTTCGAGCACCGGCCATGAACGCAGGGAAGCCAGGGCGGTCTTTCTTTCGACCACCCGAACCCGCTCTACCGCTGACTACTGCGCGTCCGGCAGCGGTGTCCGGAACGGACGGAACGCCAGATAGAGCCGGATGCGGCCTTCGATGTTGTTGGCGAGGGGTTCGAACACCGGATTGGTCCGCGCCAGATCGACGGCGCGGCGCGCGGTTGCGACCGCGTCATCGAAGCGCCCGGTGGAGGCATACGCGGCGGCAAGTGTGTCGAGCACCTCCGGGTTATCGTTGCCCACCAGCGCGACGGCGCGCTGGGCCAGTGAGAGCGCCTGGTCGGCGCCCCGGAGCGACTCGTGCGGCGAGGTGGCCCGGATCCACGCCAGGCCGACCAGGGCTATCGGCAGGTCGGGCGCCACATCAAGCGCCCGCTCGTAGTGCGTAGCCGCCTCCGTCTGTTCGCCACCGCTCGCCAGCGCACGCGCAAGACTGCTGTGAACCGCAGGATCGTTGGGCGCGGTGACCAGCGCTTCCCGGTAGTGCGGGATGGCTTCCTCCCGATTTCCCAGCGTGAGGAGGGCGCTCGCCAGATTGAAGTGCGCGCTCGCGTCGCGTGGATTGAACTGCAGCGCCAGCCTGTAATAGACGGTCGCGTCGGCAAGGGCGCCGGTTGCGGCGAGCAGCGCCCCGAGGTTGTTGTGGGCGTCGGCGTACTCCGGACGCAACTCTACCGCCTTGCGGAAGGCATCGATGGCGCCGGCATGGTTGCGTTCGGCAACCAGTAGCGATCCGAGGTTGAAGTGCGTCTCGGCGTAGTCGGGTTCCAGGGCCAGCGCCTCTTCCAGATGCGGGCGCGCCAGCTCTGCCTGCCCCATGTCGATGTAGCGCGCCGCCAGCATGCTGTGGCTCCGGTAGTCGTCCGGGGCAAAGCGGAGTCGTGCCTGCAAACTGAGGAGAGCGTTGCGCGCCCGCTTCAGGCCGATGTTCTGGACAAGTCTCGCCGTGTCGATCGGCAGTATCGGCAGCACCTGGAGCACGAGCTCTCCTCGCTCGGACGCCGCCGTGCCGTCGGGATCGGTAGTGACGAATCCCGTACGTTCGGGCGGGTCCGACGGGTTGCGCGGATTGGCGGCCGAGTTGTCGAACGTGAATCCGGCGACCAGCGTGGTCTCGGCTGGCAGATGGACCGCTTCGGGGTACCGATGCCCCACCAACTCGTCCGGTTGCCAGTCATCGAGCTGCAGCAGATCGGTCGTGGTTCCGTCCGGCAGGGTGGCTTGCAAGTGGATCCGACGGCCGAGCGGTCCCATCTGCGGAAAGGCCCCGACCAGATCGACGGCGACCGGCAGCCGGTAGCGATCCTCCGCGATGTGCTCGGCCACGCCGGCGGGGATGTCGAGAGCCGGTGCTTCCATGGGCAGCGTGACGGAGGAAAGCGCCGGCCCGCCCTCGGCGAAGTACAGACCTACCGACGCCTGCACGTCGACCGGCGTGCCGCCCGCCTGCATTTCGAGTTGCAGGAGCAGGTCCGTGCCGGGGAGCAGGGGCCACGCCAGCCCCGTGACCGGCGGCAGGATTCCGCGTGTTGCCGACCAGGTGAGGACGTGGCCTGCGGGCAGCACGCCATGGTCCGTGAGAGGGCCCGCGTAGCCTGCGTCGGCATCCTGTTCGTCCCGCCTCCGACCGGTGCCGGCTACATCGAGCAGCACCCGTGCCCGCAGCACGGCGTCGCGAGCGCTCGCGGCCGGCCGAATGTCGAACGCGCGGACCCATCGCTCTTCGGACAGTTCCATCGCCAGAACGAAGTTCCGCGTGCTCGTGCCGTCACCTGCGGCCAGTGTGTAGACAGCCGGCATCTCGAGCACGAGGTCGGGTTCGCCCTGTGGCCAGCCGCCGTCGCCGGTCTGGCCCGCGGCGAGGCCGGGGAGCACGGCGCCGGCCAGAATGACCAGACCTGCGAGGAAGCGCATCAGAATCATCGTGTACATGCTACTCCGGTGCGACAAGAACCGGGTCAGGTGCGCGCCGCGCTCAGTTCGAGTCGCTGTCGCGCGGCGATCAGCGCTACCGCGGTGGTGAAGATCGGCATCGCCTGATCCAGTTCCTGCATCGACGGATAGGTGGGCGCGAGGCGGATGTTCGTGTCGCCGGGATCGCGTCCGTACGGAAACGTTGCCCCGGCCGGTGTCAACTTCACTCCCGCACGTTTCGCCAGTTCGACGATGGCGGCGGCGGTGCCGGACGGCGCCTCGAACGACAGGAAGTACCCGCCGCGGGGCCGGCTCCACGTCCCGACGCCGTCCGCCGTGAGCCCGTCGTCGAGATGCTGCAGCACCCGTTCGAACTTCGGCCGGAGGATTGCGGCGTGCCGGCGCATGAGGTTCCGGACGCCGTCGAGGTCCTTGAGATAGCGGATGTGCCGCAGCTGGTTCACCTTGTCGGGGCCGATCGTCTGTGTGCCAAGCGCCTTGGTAAAGGAGGCGAGATTAGCGGGTGACATGGCGATGAACGAGATGCCGGCGCCGGCGCGGGTGATCTTCGATGTCGACGTGAACATCACCACGCTGTCTTCGGTGCCGGCGTCCCGTGCCCGCTCCATGAGGTTGGCCAGCACGGGCGGGTCGTCGTCGAGGTCGTGCACGGCGTACGCGTTGTCCCACAGGATCCGGAAGTGGGGGGCGGCCCGGCGCGCGAGTTGCGCGAACCGGTCAACTACCGCATCCGTATAGACGCAGCCGGTCGGGTTGGAGTACTTCGGAACGCACCAGATCCCCTTGATGCCCGGATCTTCGGCGACAAGCGTCTCCACCATGTCCATGTCCGGGCCGTCGTCGCCGATGGGCACGGACACCAGCTCGAATCCGAGGCTCTGGGTGATGGTGAAATGGCGGTCGTAGCCCGGTACGACGCAGAGAAAACGGAGCGGACGCCCTTCCTCGCGCCAGGCGCTGCCCGGGCCGACCGGACCGTTCAGCCAGGCGTTCAGCACGTACTGGTACATCAGGGTCAGGCTGGAGTTGCCGCCGGCTATCACCAGCTCGGGGCCGACTTCCAGCATTTCCGCGCCGAGTCGCCGCGCTTCCGGAATGCCGGTCAATCCGCCGTAGTTCCGGACGTCCGTGCCGTCTTCGAGACGGTAGTCGCCGCCGAGCGTGAGGTCGATGGGGTCCGAGAGTGCTAGCTGCTGAGGGCTGGGCTTGCCGCGCGTGAGGTCAAGACTCAGGCCTGCACCCGCCAGTTCGCTGAACCGCGTGGCCAGCACCCGTTCACGCGCGGCAAGCGCCTCGGGAGTCAGTCTTTCGAGCATGATGGACCTCATTATAGGGATTGGGGGCCGACCCTCTATAATTCGTCGGACCTCGGCAATGGCAGACGATCCGGTAACGCGCGACGACGTGGCGGCGATTTACGGCCGCGGTCTTCTCGACCTGGTCTTCGAGGCGGCTGTCGTCCACCGGCGGCACCACAACCCGGAGGCGGTGCAGTGCGCGTCGCTGCTGAGCGTTGAGACCGGGGGCTGTCCGGAGGATTGCGCCTACTGTCCTCAGTCCATCCACTACGACACCGGCGTCGAGGCGTCGGGCCTGATGGAGGTCGGCGAAGTGGCGGAGGCGGCGGCGCGCGCGCGCGCGGGAGGCGCCGACCGGTTCTGCATCGGCGCCGCCTGGCGGGAGGCATCCGACGGTCCGGAGTTCGATCGGGTGCTCGCGATGATCGGGGCCGTGAAGGCCGAGGGACTCGAGACCTGCGCGACGCTCGGCATGCTCGATCGCGGTCAGGCGGAGCGGTTGCGCGACGTCGGCCTCGACTACTACAACCACAATCTGGACAGCGGGCGCGGCTTCTACGGACAGATCATCAAGACGCGCACCTATGACGACCGCCTGGCCACGTTACGCGCGGTGCGCGATGCGGGCATCAGGGTCTGTTGCGGCGGCATCCTGGGGATGGGCGAGACCCACGCGGACCGGATCGATCTGCTGTGGGAGCTTGCGCGGCAGAAACCGTATCCCGAGAGCGTGCCGATCAACACGCTGGTGCCGGTCGGCGGGACGCCGCTCGCGGAACAGCCGCCGGTCCCATGGGACGAGGTCGTCCGGGTGATTGCGGCGGCGCGGATCCTGATGCCCAAAGCCAAAGTGCGGCTGAGCGCCGGCCGCATGGAGATGGGTGAGGTGACGCAGGCGTTCTGCTTCCTGGCCGGCGCGAATTCCATCTTCCTGGGAGACCGCCTGCTCACCACGCCGAATCCGGAACCGGATACCGACGCGGCCCTGCTTCAGCGGCTCGGCCTCCACGGCGTCAGCGAGGAGCGCTAGCGCGCCTTGGCGGGCGCGTTGGAAGTTTCGTTGACACGAAACTTCTATGGCGCAAGCTCCCGGCCGGATTCCTGACGCGTTCGCGTCCCCGCCAGCAGGCGATTCAGGTCCAGCGTTTCCTCCATCAGTGCTGCGGGATCGCGGGCTGGCGCCCAGGCGACCGCACCGAGACAGGGGACACCCGTGCTGCGCGCGAGCAGGTCGGCATTGGTCATCGTGGCGGCGTCGTCGTCCGGCGCGGCGCGGTTCAGGATGTAGCCGATGACCGATAGCCCGCGTACCGCGGCGGCCTCCAGAGTCAGGAGGGTGTGGTTTATGGCGCCGAGCTTCGAGTCGACGACGACGAGCAGCGGCAAGTCGAGGTCGCGCACGAGATCCGCCATCGTGTAGCGGCCGTCGATCGGGACGAGGAGACCGCCCGCCCCTTCGACCAGCGTCAGGTCGTGCGCCTGTTCGATCTCCCGGTAGACGGAAACGATCCGGGTCGCGTCGACCCGGTTGCCCTCCAGACGCGCCGCGACGTCCGGCGCGAGCGGCGCCTCGAGCTGCCAGGGGCAGATCCTGTCGAGCGCGAGCGCGCTCCCGGCCGCGGCCCGCAGCGCGGCAGCGTCGCGGGGCCGCCGCGCACCGGGGGGGCCGCAACCCGTCTCGACCGGTTTCATGACGCCGACCCGCACGCCGCGGGCGTGCAGGGCGGCGGCGATGCCGCACGCGATGAACGTCTTGCCGACGCCGGTCCCGGTTCCCGTGACGAAGCAGCTCATCCGACCAGCCCGGTCGCCCGCCCGGCGGCGGCGAACGCCGCCGCGGCCTCCTCCAGATCCCCATCCGTGTGGGTAGCCATCGTGGTGACGCGCAACCGTGCGGTTCCCTCCGGCACGGTAGGTGGCCGGATGGCGGGGATCAGTACGCCCCGCTCCAGGAGCGCGTCGGCCAGCCGCACGGCGACGTTAGCGTCGCCCACGAGCACCGGCAGGATCGGCGACGCACTGGTGGCGACGCGGAAGCCGGCGCGTTTCAGCGCCCCGCGCAGCGTCTCCGCGTTGGACCACAGGCGCGCACGCCGCTCCGGCTCCGCGCGCATGACAGCGAGCGCCGCCCGCGCCGCCGCAACCACCGCGGGCGGTAGCGCGGTGGTATAGACGAACGTGTGCGCGGCGTTCAAGATCCAGTCGACGAGTTCATGCGATCCGGCGACGAAGCCGCCGAGCGATCCGAGCGCCTTGCTCAGGGTGCCGATCTGCACGTCGACCGCGTCCGTCAGGTCGAGCTGTTCCACGAGGCCGGCGCCGGTCGGACCGAAAACGCCAGTCGCATGCGCCTCGTCGACAACCATCCAGGCATCATGCCGCCGCGCCGCCGCCACGATCTCGGCAAGTGGCGCGAGGTCGCCGTCCATCGCGAAGACCGATTCGGTGACCACGAACCGGTGGCGGAAATGGCCGGAGTCGCGCAGCAACGCCTCGAGATGGTCCGCGTCGGCATGCCGGTACACGCGGACCGCCGCCCGTGACAGCCGGCAGCCATCGATCAGGCTGGCGTGGTTCAGCGCGTCGCTCAGGATCAGGTCGCCGTCGCCCGCGAGCGCCGGCAGGAGGCCGGCGTTGACGTGGTAGCCGGACGAAAAGACAAGAGCTGCCTCGGTTCCCTTCACCCGCGCGAGATCGTCCTCGAGGGCGGCGTGCAACGTCGAGGTCCCCGCAACGAGCCGCGCGGACCCGGCGCCCGCGCCGTGCGTCGCCGCCGCCTGTGCGGCGGCCCGCGTCACCGCGGGGTGAGACGCCAGGCCGAGATAGTCGTTCGAGCAGCATTGCAGCAGGCGCCGGCCTCCGAGCTCGACGTGGGTCCCGATTGTCCGTGCGAGGGGACGGAGCCGCCGGCGGATGGCGTGCGCTTCCCGCTCCGCCAGGCGTTCGGCAAGTGCATCCGCCAGCGAATGCCGGACGGCGGCGGTCGTCATCGACCGCATCGTACTATGGGGGCAGGAAGAGGTTATTGCCGCTTCATGAAGCACGCGCAGCGACCGTCCGAATGGACTCGGCGAGGATGTCGACCATCCGCGCGAGTTGGTCGTCCGGTGTGACGATGGGCGGCGCCAGCAGGTAGGTGTCGCCCTTGACCCGGCTCACCAGACCGCGCGCGGCCGTCTCGCGAAGCAGGGCGGCGCCGACGCCGCGATCGGGTGCGAACGGCCGCTTCGTCGCGCGGTCCTCCACCAGCTCGACGCCGCACATCAGCCCCTTGCCGCGGATGTTACCGACATGCGGATGATCGCGCAGCGCATCGGTCAGTCCGCCGAGCAGCGCGTTGCCCTTGACCGCCGCCTGCTCGGGGAAGCGTTCGTCTTCGATGATCCGGAGCGTGCGGAGGGCGACGGCGCAGCCGACCGGATGCGCGCTGTAGGTGTAGGCGTGCATCCAGGGTTCGCCGGCTGACTCGATGGTCTCGGCAATCGCATCACTGATGCCGATGCCGCCGAACGGAAAGTAGCCGGAGGTGATCGCCTTGGCGAACTGCACGATGTCCGGCTCGATTCCCCAGTGGTCCAGCGCGAAGAGACGGCCGGTTCGGCCGAAGCCGGTGATCACCTCGTCGGCGGCGAGGAGTACGTCATGCCGGTCGCAGATCTCGCGTATGCGAGGAAAGTAGTCGTCCGGCGGAACGATGACGCCGCCCGCTCCCTGCACCGGCTCGGCGATGAAGGCCGCGACGTTCTCGGCCCCTTCGCGCTGGATGGCGCGCTCGAGTTCGTCGGCGGCGGCGATGCCGACGCTCGTTCCCTTCGGCGCCGCATAGCGGTACGGGTCGGGGGCGGGAACATGGACGAAGCCCGGAACGCGCGGCTCGAACAGCGGCCAGTAGCGGCTGATGCCCGTAGCGCTCATCGCCGCCAGGGTGACCCCATGGTAGGCGTCGACGCGCGATATCACCCTGGTCTTCGATGGGTGGCCCCGGAGTTTCCAGAAGGCGCGCGCCGTCTTGATCGTGCTGTCGGTCGCCTCGCCGCCCCCGCTCGTGAAGAAGAAGTGGTTGATGGAGGGGTAGCAGATCCCGGAAAGCCGTTCGGCCAGTTCGATGGCGCGCGGATTGGAACTCCCCGAGTAACCGGAGACATAGGCAAGCTCGCCTGCCTGGTCCCGCATCGCTTCGGCCAGTTCCATCCGGCCGTGGCCCGCGGTGACGTTCCACAGGCCGGCCAGACCGTCGAGATATTCCCGGCCGTCCGCGTCGGTCAGGACCGCCCCGTTACCCTTCGTCCAGACTTTTCCGTCCCGGTGCAGGGCGGGATCGTGCAGCGGATGGATGAGGTGCGCCTGATCGCGCGGCAGGAGAGTGGCGGTCGTTGACATCGTGCCGGCTGATGCCCGTAATGGCCGCGGCGGGCCAGGCGGACGGGATGCCGCTCCTATCGGCAGAATAACACGACGCGTGCTAGGCTTACGGAGATCATGACGTGCTGGCGCCCGTCCTGTGTACCGCTGGTGGTGGCGCTGCTGGCGGGTCTGGCGTCGGCCGGCCCTGGCGCCACCGTTGCGGCGCCGGCCGACCTACTCGTGCCCGGTCTGGACGGCGCCGCGGTCGCTCCCTTGGCCCCGGCCGAAGAGGTGGAGGCCACGGTCCTGCTGTTCGTCATGAGCGACTGTCCCATTTCGAACCGCTACGCGCCCGAAGTGCGGCGGATCCACGAAGCGTTCGGCGAAAGGACCGCCTTCTGGCTGGTGTATGTCGACACGCACCGCCCGGTTGCCGAACTCGCATCGCATCGCTCGTCGTTCGGCTACCCGTTCGGCGCCGTCCTGGACGTGGAAGGCGCCCTGGCCGCCGCGGCGGGCGCCACCGTGACGCCGGAGGCGGCAGTCTGGGATGCGGTGGGACGCCTGGTGTACCGCGGCCGGATCGACGACCGGTTCGTCAGCTTTGGCGTGACGCGGGCGGCGCCGACGACGCGTGACCTGAGCGCGGTGCTGGAGCGGATCGCCGGTGGGGAATCGGTGCCGTTCACGGAGACCCACGCCATCGGCTGTTACATTCCGGACGCATCCCAGAGGTATTCGGTCTCGAGCGAGGAGGAAGGACGATGAAGCGCATCAGTGTCGTGGCCGTGGTCGTCACGGTGGCCGTGCTTGCGGCCGGGGCCGTGGCCTCCGCCCAGGAGGTGACCAGGTACGTCCGCTACGAGCACAACGGCAACGTGTCGTACGGCGTGCTCGAGGGTGAGACGATTCACCAGCTTCGCGGCAACGTCTTCGAGTCGCCCGAACGGACCGGCACGACCGTATCGCTCGATGACGTCAAGCTGCTCGTCCCGAGTGAACCGCAGAAGGTGGTGGCGGCGGGCCTCAACTACCGGAGCCATCTGGGCCAGGCGTCGCCGGCGGAGTACCCCGGACTCTTCGACAAGCATGCCACCTCGCTCGCCCCGCACGAAGCGACCGTCGTCTACTACGAGGACGCCACCAACCTCCACTTCGAAGGAGAAATGGTGCTGATCATCGGCAAGACGGCGCGCAACGTCTCGGTCGAGGATGCGCCCGACTACATCTTCGCGGTCGCTCCCGGCAACGACATCAGCGAGCGCGTGTGGCAGAGCAACGACCTGCAGTGGTTCCGCGCCAAGGGCGCCGATACGTTCGGCCCGGTCGGCCCGGTGATGGCGCGCGGCGTGGACTACAACGATCTGCTGTTGCAGACCCGTGTGAACGGAGAGGTCCTGCAGTCGCAGCGGACCCGCGATCTGCTGTTCGATTCGTCTGCCCTGGTCAGCTACATCAGTCGCTACGTGACCCTTGAGCCGGGCGACATGATCTTCACCGGCACGCCGGGGACCACTTCCGCGATGCAGCCGGGAGACGTGGTCGAGGTGGAGCTCGAGGGCGTCGGTGTGCTCCGCAATACGATCGGCGAGAAGGGCGTCCGGCCCACGAACGAGGAATAGCCGCCATGACCATCGCCAGACTCTTCGTTGCCCTGATATTGGCCGCCGGCTTCGTCGCACCGGCCGCGGCGGAGGATGCGCCGACGTTCTCGAAGGACGTGGCGCCGATCCTGTACGAGCACTGCGTCGCCTGCCACCGCGCCGGCGAGTTCGCGCCGATGCCGCTCGTCACCTATGACGAGGCGCGTCCGTGGGCGCGCGCCATCCGGCAGCGCGTGGAGGCGCGCGAAATGCCTCCCTGGTACGCGGAGCCGGGGCACCAGGCGTACTCGAACGACGCGAGTCTGAGCGACGAGGCGATCGCAACGATCAGCGCCTGGGTGGACGGAGGCGCTCCGGAGGGCAATCCCGCCGATCTCCCCGACGCGCCGGCGTTTCCCGAGGGCTGGACGATCGGCGAGCCGGACGTCGTGCTGAGCATGCTGGAGCCGTACGCCGTCCCGGCCGACGGCACCGTGCCGTATCTCTACTTCACCGTGCCGACCGATTTCACCGAGGACAGGTGGGTGAAGGCGGTGGAGATCAAGCCGGGCGATCGCCGCGTCGTCCACCACGTCATCGCCACGCTGCAGCAGCCCGATCCGGGCGCGCCGCCGTCGCCCGAGCCGACGCTGAGGCGGGATCGGCAGCGGCAGAGCGGGTCGCTCGGCGGCACGACGCCGAACAAACTGGGGCGAGTCTACGCGGAGGGCGTCGCCCGGAAGATCCCCGCCGGCGCCGAGATCGTCCTCCAGATGCACTACACGACGATCGGCGAGGCGACGAGCGATCGGACCAGCGTCGGCCTGATCTTCCAGGACGAAGCCCCCACGCGCAAGGTGGGCGGCGGTCAGGTGATCAACGCCCGGTTCGTCATCCCGGCGGGCGCCCCCGATCATGAAGTGCGGGCCGAGCAGGTGATCGAGGAGGACACTTTGCTTACGACTATGAACCCGCACATGCATTCACGCGGCAAGGACTTCACGTACACCGCCGTCTATCCGGACGGGACCGAGGAGATCCTGCTGCGGGTGCCGAACTACAACTTCGACTGGCAGCTCACCTATCGGCTGGCCGAACCGAAGCTGCTGCCGGCGGGCACGAAGCTGGTCGGCGTCGCCCACTACGACAATTCGGTCAACAACCGGCACAACCCCGATCCGACCGCGGACGTGCGCTGGGGTGACCAGACGTGGGAAGAGATGATGATCGGCTTCTATGGTACGGAGGATGTCTCCTCGGCCGCCGATCCGACCACTACCAGCGGTGGCTAGGCGCGGCTGGCGGCATCCGATGGTGCGTCGTTCCCGGGCCTTCGTGAACCGGGCCGTTGCCTCGGCCCTGCTCGTGGCAGCGGCGCTGGCGCTGTTGCCGGTCGTGGCGGCGGCGCACCCGATGGACACCCAGAACGCGGCGTTCGTCCAGGGTGTGGACGGGCCGGCGCCGGCGCCTTTCATGTATCTCGGCGCCAAGCACATGGTGACGGGCTACGACCATCTGCTCTTCCTGGTCGGCGTAATCTTCTTCCTCTACCGGCTGCGCGATGTCGTCCTGTACGTCAGTCTCTTCACGCTGGGGCACAGCATCACGTTGCTGCTGGGCGTGCTCGGCCGGCTGGAAGTCAACGCCTATATCATCGACGCCATCATCGGGCTGTCGGTCTGCTACAAGGCGTTCGAGAACATGGGCGGTTTCGAGCGGCTGCTGGGTTTCCGGCCCAACACGAAGGTAGCCGTGCTCGTCTTTGGCCTGTTCCACGGCCTCGGCCTCGCTACGAAGCTGCAGGAGTTCACGGTGACCGACAACGGCCTCGTGGCGAACATCTTCAGCTTCAACGCAGGCGTGGAGATCGGCCAGATCCTGGCCCTCACGGCCGTGCTCGTCGCGATCACCGCCTGGCGGATGCGTCCGAGCTTCGTTCAGCACGCCTTCATGACGAACGCCGTGCTCATGGGCGGCGGCTTCGTGCTGACGGCGCAACAACTGTTCGGCTACGTCTTCTATCCCTAGCAACCCGTGGTGAAACCCCCGCTACATTCGAGCGGCGATGCATTTCGGCTGAACCGCGTTGCTCCTCGGTCGCATATGGCCAATATGCTCCCTCGTCGCGCCTTGTCAGCCGGGCGCCTCGCCGCTCTCGGTGTCACGCGGCGTTTCACCACAGGCTGCTAGTCCCGCGACTCCGCGATCCTGCCGCATGCCCGAAACCGCACCGCCGCCCGTCTCCATCCGAAAGCTGGCGCTGGCTGCCCTCGTCTCGCTCGTCGCGGCGGGCCTGGTCTTCGTGGGCGCGGTGTTGCCGGCGGAGTACGGCGTGGACCCCCTCGGGACGGGCGAGTTGTTCGGGCTGCTTGCCCTCGCCCAGGTCGTGGCGGTCACGGCGGAAGAGGGCGAGTATCGGCTCGACACGGTGGAACTTCCGCTCGCGCCGGGGGAGTGGGTGGAGTACACCTACCGCCTCGAGGAGGGCGCCGCCATGCTCTATACGTGGCAGGCCACCGGGGCGGTCGAATACAACCTCCACAGTGCGCCCGACGGGGCGCCGCCCGGATACGCCGAGAGCTTCGATGCCGCGGCCAGCGACACGGCCAACGGCAGTTACATCGCACCGTTCACCGGCATCCATGGCTGGTACTGGGAGAATCCGGGAGGGGCGGAAGTGACGATCACCATCCACACCGCCGGTTTCTACCGTGACGCGCACATCGCGCGCGCGCGTGCGGACGGATACCGCACGTTGACGGACGTGCGCGGCAATCCGGTGAACTGACGGCTTTGACGCCGCGAGCTCATGTGGTCATAATGACCACATGGCGGTTCCGCACGCGGTCGGCGCCCGGGAATTCAAGACGCGGCTCGGCACTTATCTTCGGCAGGTCAGTAGCGGGCGGACGTTGACGATTACCGACCGCGGCCGCCCCATCGCAACGGTTACGCCCTTCGATGGCGCTGGACAGTCCGTCGAGACGCGGCTGGAACGGCTGCGCGCGGAAGGCGTCGTGACCGGAAGCGGAGCATCGCTGCCGCCAGTCGCCAATCCGATCGCCGGACGAGGCCGTTCCTGGTCCGAAACGGTTGTCGAGGATCGGGAGGACCGATTCTGATCCGGTTCTTCGATTCGAGCGCCCTGGTCAAGCGTTACGTGCGAGAGCCGGGGAGTGACGATGTCGAGCGTTGGCTTGCCGGTGAGGGCGCCGCCATCAGCCGACTCTCGGAAGTCGAGATTGCCTCGGCGCTGGCGCGACGGGCGCGCGAAGGCGACTGCGCTGTCGAGGAGCGCGACCGGATGCTCGCGACCCTGGAGCGAGATCTGGCGTCGTTCATGGTTGTCGAGGTCGTGCCGGACGTATGTGCACGCGCGCGCACGCTGCTGAACGCGTATGCTTTGCGTGCGTCCGACGCGATCCAGCTTGCCAGTTACCTGCATTTGCGGGAAAGGCTGAATCAGGACGTCCCGTTCGTCGTTTACGACGAGCGGCTGGCGGCGGTCGCACGTGCCGCGGGAACGGTCGTGCTCGGCGCGTCCGAAGGAGAACCGAAGTAGCTCTGGAACAGGCGGCGGAGAAGTGATGAGTACGAGAATCGCAGTATTGGCAGGGTTTCTGATGGTGACGGTGGGACAGCACGCCACGGCGCAGGAGCAGAGCTCGTCCGACCCGGCCTACCGCGCGCCCCGCATGGCGGATGGCCAGCCGGATATCTCCGGCGTCTGGACGAACGACACGCTGACCCCGCTCGAGCGGCCTGCTCGCTTGGGCGACAAGGAGTTTTACACCGAGGAGGAAGCGGCGGAGATTGGCCGGAGCGGACGCGAGTCGTACGATCGCGACGGCGCGCCGGGTGGGCGCCGCACGGTAGCGGGACAGTTCGGCGGCGGCTACAACCGGTTCTGGAGCGACGTGCGCGACGCCGTGGTCTATACGCGCCGAACGTCGATGATCGCGGACCCGTCCACCGGCCGCGTGCCGACCCGCCCCGAAGCGGAGGAACGCGCGAGGTGGCTGGTGGCGAACCGGACCGACGCGCACGAGAACATGAGTCCGTACAGCCGCTGCATCACGCGAGGGATGCCCGGCTCGATGATCCCCAACACCTATAACGCCGGCAACCACATCCTCCAGATTCCGGGTTACGTCGTCATCCTGTACGAGATGGTCCGGGAGCCGCGGATCATCCCGCTCGACGGCCGTCCGCCGATTCACGCCAACATCGACCAATGGATGGGCGATGCGCGCGGCCGCTGGGAAGGGGAGACGCTGGTCGTCGAGACGACCAACTTCACCGCGAAGGGATGGATCACGCCGAACCAGAACTCCGGCCGCATGCACGGCGTGCCGGTGTCACCCAACCTGCGCCTGGTCGAGCGCTTCACGCGTGTCGCCGAGAACATCCTCGACTGGGAGGTGCGCGTCGAGGATCCGGAGGTCTACACGCAGCCGTGGACGCTGGAGTTGCCGCTGGAACGCAACCCGGGCTACATCCTCTACGAGTACGCCTGCCACGAGGGCAACCGCGCCGTCACCGGTATTCTGGGTGGCGCCCGCCACGTCGAAAGCACGACAGACCAACCCTGACGCGGCCGTCGCCTGAACGCGCGGCAGCGCCGGAGCCGTCGGCGGGACCGGGCGCCGGACCTACCCCGCGTCTTCCCGAGCCAACGCCGCGAGCGTCGCGGTCAGCAGCCCGAAGAAGCGGCCGACCGATTCGACGTGGACCCGTTCGTCGGGGGAGTGCGGGAACTCGATGGTCGGACCGAACGAGATCATGTCGATGCCGGGAGTCTTCTTGCCGATGATGCCGCATTCCAGCCCGGCATGAATCGCCTTGACGTCCGGCTCGTTGCCCAACACCTGGGCGTGAACCCGCCGGACCACGTCGAGCAGCGGCGAGTCGAGGTTCGGCTTCCAGCCCGGGTAGGCGTTCCCCTCTTCCACCCGCGCGCCCGCCAGCTCGCCGGTGGCGCGAATGCGGCCCCGCAGCGCATCGAGGGCCGCGTCGATCGACGAGCGCGTACTGGTGGTGATCACGATCGACCCATTGGCGCCTCCGACGGTGGCCAGGTTGTTGCTCGTTTCCACCAGGTCGGGGATGTCGTAGCTCATCGCAGCGACGCCGTGCGGCAGGCTCGTCAGAAGGCGGAGCAACGTGGCGGTCGTTTCCACGCTCCACGACGCACCGTCGTCGGTCGACCCCGCGGAACCGTCTACCGACAGCTCGATACGCGGATCGGCGGGGCGGAATTCCGCCTGAATCGCTTCGATCTCGGAGCGGACGTTGGCGATCACCGCGTCGAGAGCCTCTCCTTCGGCCACCACCGTCGCGAAGGCCTCGCGCGGAATCGCGTTGTGGGCGCTGCCGCCCTTGATGCTGGCCAGCCGGAACGGCTCCGTCTGGTACGCCGACCAGAGTGCGCGCGCCAGCAGTCCGATGGCGTTCCCACGCTGCAGGTGGATGTCGCACCCGGAGTGGCCTCCCTTGAGACCGGTGACCGCCAGGGCGGCGCGCCGGTCGCCGTCTCCGGCCGCGACGGTCTCGGCGCCCAGCGTCAGGCGCGTATCGCCGCCGCCGGCGCAGCCGACGTAGACGATGCCTTCCTCCTCGGAGTCGAGATTCAGCAGCCGGCGCCCCCTCAGGAGGGAGGCGTCCAGTTGTGCGGCGCCGGTCAGGCCGGTTTCCTCGTCGATCGTGAAGAGGAACTCCAGCGGCCCGTGCGTCAGGTCCGTCGCCTCCATGACCGCAAGCATCGCCGCTACCCCGATGCCGTTGTCCGAGCCGAGCGTGGTGCCTGTTGCGGTGACGTAGTCGCCCTTCCGCTGCGGCACGATGGCGTCGGTTGCGAAGTCGAAGGCGACGTCGCGGTTCTTCTCCTGCACCATGTCGAGGTGCGACTGCAGGATCGTCACGTGCGCCGTCTCGTGGCCGGCGCTTCCCGGCTTCCGCACGACCACGTTGCCGGCGGCGTCGACCGCGTGCTCGAAGCCGAACCGGTCCGCGGTCGCAATCACATGGCGCCGCATCCGTTCTTCGTCCTTCGAAGCGCGCGGGATGGTCAGTATCGTGTCGAACTGCGTCCAGACGGCAGTTGGCTCCAGACTTGAAACAAACGTCATTCCCATTTCCTCCGAGCGATCAGTCGATGCGTTGATAATCGGCGTCGGCGAGGCGGCGGAACGGCCCGCCGTCGACGGAGAACTCCTCCGTCACCCGGAATGCCCGCTCCGACGTGATCGTGACGCGCCGGCGCATCTCGTACGTCCGGCCGTCCGCCTCAACCGGCCGCGTGACGAATTCGATGCCGATCGGGCTGCGCCAGTCACCGACGCTGAGCAGTTCGATGCCGTTCGACAACCGTTCCTGCACCACGAGCGTCCGGCTCTCGGGGTCGAAACCGATCGAGATTCGTTCCTCGTAGACTTCACCGAAGACCTCGCCGGTGACGGCTCCGTCCACCCAGGGTGCGTCGCCTCGCGGCGTGAAGACGACCTGACCGCTCCGGGTGCCGATGCCGAGTGGCGGATACTCGCCGCCGAGGTAGTCGAACCGCCAGGTGCCGGTGAAATAGCCGATCCGTGGTTCCACCTGCGGTTGCGGTATGTCGCTCCGGCGCCGGAGCTGCAGTTCCACGTCGGCGATGACCCGTTGCGCACCGGCGATCATCTGCTGCGTTCCGGTCAACTGGCGGCCCTCGTCGTCCAGGGTCAGGTCGTACCGCAAGACCAGCGACCCGAGCCGCGTCGCCACCGCAGCCTCCGCCACGATCGAAGCGTCGCCCGTCTCAATGCGCGTCAGCGGCGCTTCGCGCCCCGGCTCGAATCCGGAGACGGTGCCGGTCCAGCCGCCCTCCGCATCGAGCAGGGTGAGCACCACCTGCATCGTCGCGCCGTCCGCGCTTGTGGCCGTGCCTCGCCAGTTACCCGCGAACGGGCTGCCCGCCGCGTCCGCGCGCGGTTGCCCGGCGGCTGCGGCCGTCGCGGTGAGCGCTGTCACCGCCGCGAGGGACAGCACTCCGAGTCGCCACCCGTGTGCCGTCTTTCGTGCGTTGGAAACCATGCGCGCTGCATCGTATCATCGGCGTTTCCCGGCTTGGTTTTTCCAGTCGTGAACTGCCGCAACCCGTGTGCCATACTGCCGCATGCGCCGCACCGCAGGCTTCGTCGTGGTGGTCGTTCTTGCTTCCGCCGGCCTCGGCTGCAAGGGCGCACCCCCGCCGGCGGTGAACGGCGGCGGCCTCGAGGCGCCGGGTGGGTGCCGCGCGTTTCTCTCACGTACCGACTTCGACGTCACCGTCATGGACGCGGAGCTGATGAACGCCGGGACGCCGGCCGAGTACTGCTGGGTCGACGCGATGATCCGCCCGAACATCCGGTTCGCGGCGAGCCTGCCGACGGACTGGAACGGCCGCTTCGTCATGCGGGGCGGAGGCGGCTACGCGGGACAGCAGCCGGTGAAGGGCCGTGATGACCCTTTGCGCGACCAGGGTTACGTCATCGCTTCCACCGACACCGGCCATGATGCGGCTCGCTTTCCGCTCGCGACATTCGCGTACAACAACCGTGACGGCGAGATCGACTACGCCTACCGGGCGGTCCACCTGACGGCGGTCGAGGTGAAGGAGCTGATCGCGGAGTACTACGGGCGGCCCGCCGACTATGACTACTGGCTCGGTTGCTCGACCGGGGGCCGCCAGGGACTGATGTCGGCCCAGCGCTTCCCGGAGGATTTCGACGGGATCGTGGCCGGCGCGCCGGTCCTCGACTTCACGAACACGCAGATCGGCGGGGTCTGGTTCTCGCGGGCGATGCGCGAGAACCCGCTCAGCCTGGAGCAGATCGCCAGTGTCGGCGAGGCGATCTACGCCCGTTGCGACGCGCTCGACGGACTGGAAGACGGCCTGATAGACGATCCGCGCCGGTGTGATTTCGATCCCGCGGTCGACTACCCGGCATGCGACGGCGCCGACAGCGACGACTGCCTCACGGCAGGGGAGCGCCAGACCCTGGCGAAGATCTACGGCGGCGTGGTCAGCCGCGGCGAGACGTACTTTCCCGGCCAGCCGCTCGGAGCGGAACTGGGTGATCCGCTCGGCGCTCCCGTCGCGCACGTCAGCGGCTGGGGACGCTGGTTCGTGGATCCCTCGGGCAACACGCCGTTGCTCGAGACGTTCGGCGTCACTTTCATGCGGTACATGGCCTTTGCCCGGGACGATCCCGACTGGTCGCTCGATCAGTTCGACTTCGACGAGGATCCGTACCGTATGGATGCGATCCGCGGCATCCTCGATGCGACCGATCCCGACCTGACGCGCTTTCGCGACGCCGGCGGCAAGATGATCACGTACCACGGCTGGTCGGACACCGCTCTCAATCCGATGATGGCGGTCAACTACTACGAAGAAGTCCTGGCCGCCACGCCCGGCGCGACGGATGTCTATCGGCTGTTCATGGTGCCGGGGATGTTCCACTGCGCCGGCGGCCGCGGGATAACCAGCATCGACGCCCTGCCTGACCTCGTGGAATGGGTCGAGGCGGGGACGGCGCCCGCGCGGCTCGTGGGCCGGCGCGTAGGACGGGACGGCGATGTACTGATGACACGCCCGGTCTGCCCCTACCCCGAGGTGGCGCGATATTCCGGAACCGGCGATGCGAATGACGCTGACAGCTTCGTCTGTCAGCCCGCTCCCGAAGGATGACGATGGTGGTCGAACGCTGGCGCGGTGTTACCTGCGGGATCGTTGTGGCGGTTGGCGCGTCCGTTGCGGCCGGTTGCGGAGCGACGGATCCGGGCGAGGGTTCCGAGGCGAGTCTGGCTGCCGGGGCGGCCGACGTGCGCGAGCAGTTCACCGGAACCTGGCGGCTGTCGCGGACCGAACGTTACGACCAGCGCGGCGAGCCGCTCTCCGACCTGATGCACCCGACGATCGGTCTCGCCGAGGTGCTCGGTTACGTGATGTACGACGGCGAGCGGTTCGGGAGGATCGTGCAGCGGATGGATCGGCCGGGGGACGATGTCCAGGCCGCCGTCGAAGGGTATGAGGCGTACTTCGGCGCCTACGAGGTGCGCGAGGCCCAGGGCTACGTCGCGTACCGGATCGCCGGCAGCCTCAACCCGCGCCTGACCGGCACCGACCTGGAGTCGTTCTATGAGTTCTCGGGCGATCAACTGGTCCTGACCCCTGGCTTGCAGTGTCCCGACTCCTATGTCGCGCGCAACGGGTGCGCCTACGGCACGACGGGGATTCAGTTGCGCCACTTCTGGGACCGCGTGGCTCCGTCGGCGGCATTCGGGCCCGAAGCAGAGCAGTTCCATGGCTTCTGGGCGATCGACCGGTTCGAGCGGCGGTCACCGGACGGCAACGACCTGCCGGTCGAGCAGTACGCCGACGGCTACCTGGCGTACATGCCTTCTGGCCAGATGGCGGTGCAGTTGATGCGCCCCGACCGGCGCCGCTACGAAGGGCCTCGGCCGACGATGCCCGAGGCGGAAGCGGCAAGCGAGACCTATCTGAGCTACTTCGGTCCGTTCAGTTTCGAGGCGGACGGGGAGACGGTCGTGCATCGCCGTGACGGGCATCTCGATCCGGGCCAGGTCGGCACCGACGCGCGCCGCCCCTTTGCCTTCCGCGACGGCCAGCTCGTGCTGCAACCGCCCGCGTCGACCGACGCCGAAGGGCGTGAGGGCCAGACGTCGGTCTTCTGGAATCGGGTCGACGCGGCTGACTCCGTGGCCGGAGGCGCTGCCGACCCGTGACTATGCCCGGCGGGCTGCCATACAATGCCCTGCCGGTTGGAGACAGCCTGTCGCCGGATGGCGACGAAGGAGGTTCAGTGATGCGTACGTTCGTGCTCGCCGTCATCATCAGCTTCGGTTTCGTAGGCTCGGCCAGCGCCCAGAGGTTCGAGGGACCGTGCGGCCCGAAGGGCCAATTGCCGTCGGAGTATTCCAACAACGTCGGCGACGGGGCCCGCTGCTTCGAGCTTCGGATGTACACCGTGGATCACGATCGGGTCGGCCAGGGCGACTTCGAGGGTGGGATCGACGAACTCCACCAGCGCTTCCGTGAAGAGGAAGTCGCAATTTTCGAGAAGCATGGCGCGGAAGTGGTCGCCGTCTGGCAGGATCTCCAGAAGCCCGACACGCTGGTCTGGATGCTGGCCTACCGCGACTGGGAGCACCGCCAGGACGTGTGGGCCAAGTTCCTTGACGATCCGGCCTGGGACGCGCTGCTCGCGAAGTACAACGTGCCGATTCAGCGTCCGGTCGTCTACTACATGAGCGCGACCGACTATTCGCATCTGAAGTAGGCGCGCGGCGCCTGTCGGCGAGGTCCGCTTCCGCCGATTAGCCGTGGAAACGCCACTGACTCCGCTGGAGTTCAAGCGTCGCGCCCGTAGTCTGTACCCCGCCCGTGAAGCCGTCGTCGACGGGGCGTTGCGGCTGACGTACGCCGACTTCTTCGACCGCTGCGACCGGTGGTCCGCGGCGCTTCAGCGCCTCGGCGTCGGCAAGGGCGACCGGGTCGCCTACATCTCGCCGAACACGCACGCGCAGCTCGAATCGTTCTATGCGGTGCCGCAGATCGGCGGGGTGCTGGTTCCGATCAACTTCCGGCTCGCGCCGGAGGAGATCGCGTACATCATCCGTCACAGCGGCGCGAAGGTGGTCTGCGCGGCGGCCGAGCATATAGAGGCGGTGGACAGCATCCGGCCGGATTGCCCGGCCGTGGATCAGTGCGTCGCTCTCGAAGGACCACGCGACGGATGGCTCGACTACGCGGGCCTCGTCGACGCCGAGGCGCCGCGTTTCGACGCGCCCGCGATCGACGAGCGCGACCTGCTGACCATCAACTACACCAGCGGCACGACGTCACGCCCCAAGGGAGTGATGATCACCCACCGCAACGCGTACATGAACGCGGTCGGCACCCTCATCCACTGGCCGATGACGGTGGGCGCCCGCTACCTCTGGACGCTGCCGATGTTCCATGCGAACGGATGGACGTTCACCTGGATCGTCACCGCGGCCGGGGGAACGCACGTCTGCCTGAGGGCGGTGGATCCGGCAAAGGCCTTCGGACTGATGGGAGATGAGTCGGTAACGCACCTCTGTGCGGCGCCAACGGTCCTGATCATGCTCGCGAACGCTCCTGCCGACGCGCGGGCGGCGGCCCCGGAGGGGGTACGCGTGCTGACCGCCGGCGCCCCCCCGGCCGCGGCAACCATTCAACGCATCGAAGGCGAGCTGGGGTGGACTCTGCAACATGTCTACGGCCTGACCGAGACGGCGCCGCTCATTACGGTCTGCGAACCGCGCCCCGAACACGCGGGCCTGACCCTCGAGGAGCGCGCCACCATCAAGGCGCGTCAGGGAGTGGAACTCATCACCTCCGGCGAGTTGCGGGTTGTCGACGACGACGGAAACGACGTTCCGCGCGATGCAGCCGCGCTGGGTGAAATCATCGTCCGCGGCAACGTCGTCATGGCGGGCTACTACGACGACCCGGAAGCGACCGCCACGGCGATGCGGGACGGCTGGTTTCACAGCGGCGACGCCGCGGTGGTTCATCCTGACGGCTACGTCGAGATCCGCGACCGCTTCAAGGACGTCATCATCAGCGGCGGCGAGAACATCTCCTCCGTCGAGGTGGAAGGCGTGCTGATGCGCCACCCGGCGGTGCTGGAGGTCGCCGTCGTTGGTGTGCCTGACGAGCAGTGGGGAGAAACGCCCCACGCTTTCGTCGTCCTTGCCGCGGGAGCGTCGATCGCGGCGGAGGATTTCATCGTCTGGGCTCGCGACCAGATGGCGCACTTCAAGGTGCCGCGCCACGTCACGTTCGTCGATCAACTGCCGAAAACGGCAACCGGAAAGATCCAGAAGTACGTCCTGCGCCGGGGCCAGACGGCCATTGGCAGGCAGTGACGGCGCTGGCGACAGCTCGCTGACGGCGTCGCGTTCCGGCGCCGTCCAGAGGAGCCGCGGAGGTCGAGATGAGAGGCATCCTGCGTAGCCACGTCACCCGTCGGCCGATGCAACCGTCCGGCATGCGATCCCGTCGGTTGGCCTGTCTGCTGGCGATGGCGGTCGCGTTGCTGGCGGGGACCGCGGGCGAGGCTCTCGGGCAGGACCCGTCCGGGGAGGCGGTGGAGTGGCCCTACGTCGGCGGAGACGCCGCCAACACCCGGTTCTCGGCGGCGGAACGCCTGACCCCGGACAATGTCGGCGATTTGCAGGTGGCCTGGACGTGGCGTCCAGCGGACAGGCCGCGGGAGGAGTTCGGAACGGTGCCGGGCAGCTTCACGAGCACGCCGATCATGGTCGACGGCACCGTCTACGTCAGTTCCAACTACAACCGGGTCGCCGCGCTGGACGCCGAGACGGGCGCGGTGCGCTGGGTCTTCGATCCGCGCGCCTACGCGGATGGCATGCCGGCACTGGGCGGCGGCTTCCGTCATCGCGGGGTGACGTTGTGGCGTGACGGCGATGCGCTCCGGATCTTCCTTGCCAGTCGGTACCGTCTGTTCTGCCTCGATGCGGAGACCGGCGAGGTCGTGCCCGCTTTCGGCGACGACGGGGTGGTGGACCTGAGCCGGGATCTGATCTGGCCGATCGATCGCAGCCACTTCGAGTTCAACGCGGCGCCGGTCATGTTCAAGGACCTCGTGATCGTCGGCAGTGCGGTCGGCGACCGCGTCATCTATCCGCGCACGCCGCCCGGCGACGTGCGGGCCTACGACGCCCGCACCGGCGCACTCGTCTGGAGCTTCCACACCATTCCGCAGGAGGGCGAATTCGGCAGCCAGACCTGGGAGAACGAAGCATGGCGCCACACCGGCGCGACCAACGTCTGGGCCGGCGTGACCGTCGACGAGGAGCGCGAACTGGTGTTCCTGCCGGTGGGAAACCCGACGAACGTCTACTACGGCGGACAGCGGCTGGGAGACAACCTCTTCGCGGAGAGCGTGGTGGCTCTCGACGCGAATACGGGTGAGCGGGAGTGGCACTTCCAGATCGTGCATCACGGGGTCTGGGACTACGACCTTCCCACGCAGCCGATGCTGACCCCGATTACGGTCGATGGCCGGCGTATCGATGCTGTCGTTCAGCTCACCAAGCAGGGTCTGGTCTTCGTCTTCGATCGCGCGACCGGCGAGCCGGTCTGGCCGATCGAGGAACGCCCGGTGCCGCAGAGCGACGTGCCCGGAGAACGGACGGCGGAGACCCAGCCGTTTCCCACGCGGCCGTCTCCGCTGCTGCCCACCCTCGGCATGTCACCGGACGACGCGTTCGATCTGACGCCGGAACTGCAGGCTGCGGCGCAAACCGCGATGGAGGCCTTCCGGACCGGACCCCTCTATACGCCGCCCAGTCTGCAGGGGTCGCTCGTGCGGCCGAGTGGCGGCGGCGTCGTCAACTGGGGTGGCGGGGCGTTCGACCCGGAGTCGGGGCTGCTGTACGTCAAGGCCTCGAACGTCTCGGGCGTGCAGCGGCTCGTGAAGTTCGATCCGGAGACGACCGCCAATCCGTTCGCGGACACCACGGACCCCGACTACGTCGGCTATGACGCCGATCTGGGCGGACGCGCCACGTTCGAGGACGGTATCCCGCTGAACAAGCCGCCGTACGCCTACCTCGTGGCTCTCGATCTGAACACCGGCGACATCGTCTGGCGCGTTCCCTTCGGCCGGGGGAGCGATCGCCTGCGGGTGCATCCGGCGCTACAGGGCGTCGACCTCCCGGACCGGCTGGGCACGCCGGGTGCTCCCGGCGCCATCGTCACCCGGGGCGGGCTGGTATTCGCGGGCGGCGGCGAAGACGCGCTCTACGCCTTCGACAAGCGCACGGGACGCGAAGTCTGGTCGGCGCCGCTAACGGAGCGTTCCGGAGCTACGCCGATGACTTACCAGACCGCTCGGGGGCGCCAGTTCGTGCTGATTGCGACCGGCTCCGGAGCGAATCAGGAACTGGTCGCGTTCGCGACGCCGGAGTAGGGCGCCAGGCGCTTTCACCACAGGCAGCGCTAGCGTTCGCCCGCGGCTTCCTGCGCTTCGATGTTGCGGTAAATCTCCAGGATGTGCCGGACGTCGTAGTTCCCTTCGTGGCAGGCGTACTCGTACATCGGCCCTTCCGTCTCCACCATCGGAATCTCGACACTCCACGGGACGTCCCACGTCGCGGGATCGGTCACCGTCCATTCGTAGCGGATCTCGGTGTCGGAGATGCGCGTGAACCGTTCGACAACGTGCAGTTGATCGCTCGATCCGCGCCACCGCCCCTTGTCGTTGAAGTGCGCCGTCTCCACCACGAGGGTGTCGCCGTCCCAACGGCCGCGCGAGTCGCCCGGGTACTGGCGAATCCGGTCGGATATCTGCGGCATTCCGTTGACGGGAATGATCCGCGGGGGATTGGTGTTCAACTCCGTGAAGACGACCACGTAGTCCTCGGTCTGAAAGATCTGGTGGATGTCGTTGTAGGCGGGCGGCAGCATCGGCGGCCCGTTGTGCGGCCACACGAGGCACCGTTCGGCCAGCGGCCGCAGTTCGTGGCCGTCGAACGTGCCGCGTCCTTCCCGCGCCGCGCGCCGTTCCGCGGCACGCTGTTCCGCCCGCGCGTTCGTCGGCGGGATCCGTCCGTTCGGCGGGTCGACTACGAGCGATGTCCGCCGCGTCGAGAGTCCCTTGGGGACCGGCGTCCGGAGCCAGAGTTCGTTGTCGTAGTGAACGTAGCCCGTCCGGTCGCGGTTTTCCTGATAGAGCACCTGGTCCCGCTCCTCGGGATCCTCGATGCTGATCGCACCGCCCGCCAGCGGATCGACTCCTTCGGCGGTCAACTGGGCCTGGAGCGCCGCCACCTCTTCCTCGCTGAAGAACGCCTTGTCCCCCAGGTACTCGGGCCGTTGGAGCGGGGTAAACGTCTGGGTGGTCCAGAATCCCTGCAGGTCGGGCCGGCCGTCGGGCATCCTCGGCGGCTCGTAGGCCGCCGCGGCGTCCGCATCCTGCGCCTGCGTCTGGCCGATTGCCGGCGCGGCCTGCGCCAGCAGCCCGATCGCCACCATGACAGCGAACGCCGCAAGCCGTCGGTAACTCATCTGATCCTCCCGCCCGACAAGGTGTGCCGACGAATCGATCCCCGCCATGATCGCCCACTCGTCACGGTTTTGCAAACACGCCGGCCACGGCTGCCCGGGCCGGATCGCAGGTGGCGCTACGTCTTGGCCGGCGTCTCCCGGTGCGTGAAGAAGACGGCGAAGAGCACAAGGACGACAGTGGCCCAGGCGGCGGGGATGAGCCAGATCTCGGGCCACGCGTGACCGCCGCCGGTGGTCGCATAGGCATCGACGATGCGGCCGGAGAGCCAGGTGCCGATGAAGCCGCCGACGCCGTAAGTGATCAGCGTGATGAACCCCTGGGCCGCCGCGCGCAGGTCGGCCGGCGCCTTCCGGTCGACATAGATCTGCCCGGTGACGAAGAAAAAGTCGTAGCAGATCCCGTGGAGGAGGATTCCCCCGTAGAGCATCCACATGCCGCCGCCCGGATCGCCGTACGCGAAGAGGACATAGCGGGCGGCCCAGGCGAGCATGCCGATCAGCAGCAGGTTCTTCACGCCGAAGCGGATCAGAAACCAGGGCATCAGCAACATGAAGCCGATCTCCGACACCTGGCCCAGCGTCATCTTGCCGGCCGCATTCTCGACGCCGATCTCGTTCAGGAAGAGATTCGTGAACGCGTAGTAGAACTGCAACGGGATGCAGACCAGAAACGAGCCGAGGACGAATACCGCAAACGCCCGCTCGCGGAGCAGGCGCAGCGCGTCGAGCCCCAGCACGTCCCGCGCGGTCACGCGGTCCGCCGCCTTCGCGGGCGGCGTGTGGGGCAGCGTCAGGCAGAAGAGACCCAGAACGATCGAGACCGCGGCGCCGATCTGCATCGGCCGCGCGGTGGCCTCCAGGCCGAGAAAGCCGACGATGAGCCCCGCCACGATCCAGCCGATGGTGCCGAGCACGCGCACGCCGGGGAACTCGCGGCCGGGATCGGTCATCTGGCGGAACGAGATGGAGTTCGTCAGCGCCAGCGTCGGCATGTACAGCAGCGAGTAGGCGAGCAGCACGACGTACATCGCACCGAACGACGTCTGCAGCGACGCCGCGAAGAGGACGATGCCGCCCAGCAGATGCACGACGGCCAGCAGCCGCTCGGTGGCGAAGTAGCGGTCCGCCACCATGCCGACGAAGAAGGGCGAGACGATCGCGCCGATCGCCGTCGTGCCGACCACCAGGCCGATCTGTTCGCCGGGGAAGTCGAGCGTCTCTCCCAGATAGGTGCCGATCGGCACGAACCACGCTCCCCAGACGACGTACTGGAGGAACATCATCACCGACAGCTTCAGACGTATTGCAGGGGGCATCGGTACCGCTGGTGCGTCGGGCTGCGGCCGTGGGGCGCGGGCGCCTCAGTCGATGGGGCGGATGAAGATGTTGCGGAACCGCACGGGGTCGCCGTGGTCCTGGATGGCGATATGGCCCCGCCGGACACGGCCGTAGCTCGGCAGTTCCGCGAACTTGCTGGCGGCGACACGAGTCTCCCAGTCGCCGCTGTCCAGCTCGTAGTCCAGTAGCCGCGTGCCGTTCATCCAGTGTTCGATCCGGCCGCGGTTGACGACGAGCCGCGCGCTGTTCCACTCGCCGACGGGACGCGTGACGTCGGCCGACGGCGGATGCACCGCGTAGTTGCTGCCGGCGGACGTGATCGGATCCGCGCCGTCCCGGTGTCCGGCGTTGTGGAGCACCTGGAACTCCGGTCCGGAGTGCCATACCGGACCGTCGACCTCCTCGGTCACGCCGAAGAAGATGCCGCTGTTGCCGCCGGTCTCGACCTGCCACTCGAAGCGGAGCTCGAAGTCCTCGAACTGTTCACGTGTGATGATGTCGCCCGCCTGGCCGACGCGCGCGAGCGTGCCGTCCACCACCTGCCACCCGTCGGGCATCGTCTCCCGCTTGTAGCCGCGCCATGCCTCCAGGGAGTGGCCGTCGAACAGTGGAATCCAGGTGTTGCCGTCGGCGAGCGCCTCGCGACAGTAGTCAAGGCAGCGGCGCAACTCGGTCACCGTGTCGCCGCCGTCGTACTCGTACTCGATGTTGGCCGGAATCGCCCATCCTTCGTCGCGGAGCATGTGGAGCGTCTCGCGGATCGGCGTGTCTCCCTCGCCCCACGGCGTGTTCGGGCCCTGATTGCGCTTCCGGTCCTTGAGGTGGAGCGTCACGATACGCTGGTGGTGTTCCCGCAGGTACGCAATCGGGTCGTGGTCGGCGGCGACGAAATGGCCGATGTCCAGGTTGACCGCAATCGGCGCCGATCCGCCCATCTCCATCGCCCGGGCGAAGTCGTCCGGGCTCGAGAACTCGTTGGGATCGACGCGCGAGTGGTTGTGCATGGCGACCGGCATGCCGTATCGCTCCGCGTAACGGGCAATCCGGGGCACCGCGTTCATGTTGGCGGACGACGTGATCGCGGGGGCACCGAGGGCGCGCGCCATCTCGAAGCCGCGATCGATCTCGGCGTCCGAGAAGTGGTCCTTGAAGCTGATGTTGTAGGAGTTCAGATCGATGCCCGCGTCCTTGAACCGCGCGCCGATCTCCTCGAAGTGGTCGAGCGGGATGGTCGTGCGCCAGCGCCGCAACTGCTCCCGGCTGGCCGGCCGGCGCAGCTCGCGCGGCTCGACGTGCCCTTCCCACAGTTCACAGCTCGTGACGCCGAGGTCGTTCATCGCCGCGATGCCGTCGTCGAGGCTCATGTCCCGGAAGCTGTAGCTCTGCAGGCCAATCACGACGCCGGCGAACGTCGACTGCGCGGCGTAGGTCCGCCGAAGGCCGGCCGGCAGCCACCCGGCCGCCGCCGCGCCGAGCGCGCCCCCGATCGCCAGGCGGTGCCACTCGCGGCGGGTCATATGGGGCATCGTGCCGTCCTCCGTCAGACGTGGCAGCTCGCGACCGCTTCGCGCAGCGACGTCATCGGATCGCGGGTCGGAATGAACTCGTGCGCCAGATAGCCGCGGAAACCCGTCTGCGCGATTGCCCGGGCGATGGCGGGCCAGTGCAGCTCCTGCCGGCCGTCCAGCTCGTGGCGACCCGGCACCCCGGCCGTGTGGTAGTGCCCGATGTACTGGTGGTTGTCGCGGATCGTCTGGATGACGTTCCCCTCCATGACCTGCATGTGGTAGACGTCGTACAACAGCTTGACGCGAGGCGAGGCGACCCGTTTGACCACTTCTACGCCGAACCGCGTCCGGTCTCCCTGGTAGTCGGGATGGTCGATCCGGCTGTTGAGCAGCTCCACCACCACGGTCACATCTTCGCTCTCCGCGACCGGGGCGATGCGCCGCAGCGCCGTCACGCAGTGATCGATCCCCTCGGTGTCGCTCATGCCGCGGCGGTTGCCGAAGAAAGCGATGACGTTCGGCACGCCGGCGCGGGCCGCGGCCGGCAGGCTCCGTTCCAGGTTGTGAACGATGGCGTTGTGGTTGGCCGGGTCGTTCAGGCCGTCGGCGACGGTTCCGCCGCCGCCGTAGCCGGTGGAGCAGGCGAGGCCGTACTCGCGTGCGATCGCCCATTCCGTCTGGTCGAGCAGGTCGACTGCGGCGAGGCCGTTCGCGCGCACCTGCTCGAAGAAGTCGCGGAGCGGAACGTCACTGAAACCCCAGCGGCAGACCGACTGGCGGAGCGCGCCCGTCGCGGCGTGCGCGGGCGCCGAACCGCCGACCGCGGCGCCGACCGCTGCTGCGCCTACCATCCCGATTGCCTCGCGTCTGGTCAGTTGAGCCATCGGACAACCTCCGCCGCCACTATACTCGACACCGGCTGACCACCCAAGCAATGGCGCGCCCAGTTACCTTGTTCACCGGGCAGTGGGCCGACCTGCCGCTGGCGGAGCTCGCTCCGAAGGCGGCGGAGTTCGGCTATGAGGGTCTGGAGCTAGCCTGCTGGGGCGATCACTTCAACGTGGACCGCGGCGCCACCGACGACGAGTATTGCGCCGGGCGCCGCGCTCTGCTCGAAGCCTCCGGCCTGGATTGCTGGGCGCTCTCGCATCATCTGGCGGGCCAGCTCGTCTGCGATCCGAATGACGAACGCTCCGACGCGTTCGCTCCGACCGAACTGGCTGGCGACCCGGAAGGGAAGCGCGTCTGGGCGGTCGAGACGATGAAGAACGCGGCGCGGGCCGCACGGCGCTTCGGGGTTCCGGTCGTCTGCGGCTTCACCGGCTCGCCCATCTGGCACCTGCTCTATTCGTTTCCGCCGGTCAGTGCGGCAACCATCGCAGCCGGTTACGAGCGGTTCGCCGAGTTGTGGCATCCGATCCTCGATGTCTTCGAGGAGAACGGCGTCCGTTTCGCGCTGGAGGTGCATCCGACGGAGATCGCGTTCGATCTCGTCACGGCGCATCGCGCCCTCGACGCGATTGGCGGCCGCGAGGCATTCGGCTTCAACTTCGACCCGAGCCACCTGGAATGGCAGGGGGTCGATCCGGTCCGCTTCCTGGAGGAGTTTCCGGACCGGGTCTACCACGTCCACATGAAGGACGCCGCCGTCACTCTCGACGGCCGGAGCGGGATCCTGTCGTCGCATCTCGACTTCGGCGCGCCGGGCCGCGGGTGGGACTTCCGCTCGGTCGGCCGGGGAGACGTCGACTTCGAGGGCATCATCCGCGCCCTCAACCGGATCGGCTACACCGGCCCGCTGTCGGTCGAGTGGGAGGACTCCGGTATGGATCGGGAGCATGGCGCGCGCGAGTCATGCGAGTTCGTGCATTCCATCGACTTCCTGCCATCCGATCTCGCCTTCGACGCGGCGTTCGATCGGGGCAGCAACGATCCGGGCGACGGCGGCGGCCGGGGCGGCTGAGCCGATGGCGGCGACGATCGGCCGAACGCTCAAGCTCGGCATGGTGGGCGGCGGCCCCGGCGCCTTCATCGGCGACGTCCACCGTCGCGCCGCCCTGCTCGCCGGCGGCGTGGAGTTCGTCGCCGGCGCGTTCTCGTCCAGCCCGCGCCGTTCGCGCGCCAAGGGGCGCGAGCTGCTGCTCGATCCGTCGCGCGTCTACGACTCGGTCGAGCACCTGATCGCGGGGGAGTGCGGCTTGCCGGAAGGAAAGCGGGTCGATCTCGTCACGGTCGTCACCCCGAACCACCTCCATTTTCCGATCGCGAAGGCGTTGCTGGCAGCGGGCATCCACGTCGTATGCGACAAGCCGATGACGTTCGACGTTGCCGAGGCGCGGCGGCTCCGGCGGCTCGTCTCGCAATCCGGATGTGTCTTCGCCCTGACGCACAACTACACCGGCTATCCGATGGTCAAGCTGGCGCGCGAGCTGGTGCGTGGCGGCCGGCTGGGGCGCGTCCGGAAGGTCGTCGTCGAGTATCCGCAGGGCTGGCTCGCGACGCCGCTCGAGCGGACCGGGCAGAAGCAGGCGGCGTGGCGAACCGACCCGAGGCGGAGCGGCGCCGCCGGCTGCCTCGGGGACATCGGCACGCATGCCGAGAACCTGGCGGAGTACGTGACCGGCCTCCGCATTGCGGCGCTCTCCGCTGACCTGACGACGTTCGTACGAGGCCGGCGCCTCGACGACGACGCCAGCGTGCTGCTGCGCTTCGTCGGCGGCGCCCGCGGCGTGCTGCTCGCCAGCCAGGTTTCGGTGGGGGAGGCCAACGGCCTGACGCTCCGCGTCTACGGCGAAGAGGGCGGCCTCCGCTGGCGGCAGGAGACGCCCGAGACGCTGGAGGTCACGGCGCTCGACGGTCCGGAGACCGTCTGGCGGCGCGGCGACCCCAACGTGGCGGCGACGAGCCCTCGCGCGGCCCGGGCGACACGCCTGCCGGCCGGCCACCCGGAGGCGTTCCTCGAGGCGTTCGCGTCGATCTACGCCAACGCGTGCGACACCGTCCGTGCCCGCATCGCTGGCGAGTCGCCCGACCCTCTGGCGCTTGACTTCCCGACCGTCGACGACGGCCTCCGGGGGATGATCTTCGTCGAGACGGCGGTGAAGAACGCCCGTTCCACCGGGAAGTGGACCCGGATGCCGCGCCGTTAGGAGTCCGTATACGGGCTTCCAGTTGGGTCGCGTCAACGTCCTTGCAGGCACCGGCGAGACGGTGCTACTCTCGTTGATGCCAGCGACGCCAGGAAGGACCGGGGCATGCCCCATCTGGTGTCTTCGGATGTTCGGCGCGCACTTATCACCACCTGCGCGGTTGCGGTTCTGGTTCATGGAGCCGCTCTTCCCGTATCGGCGCAATCGGCGGAGCCGGTCTTCCTGCAACCAACCCAGCAGGTCTACCTGTCGGTGCTGGATGCCCGCCAAGTTCCGGTGACCGGTCTGATTCCCGACGAGATCGAGGTTGCGGAGAACGGGGTTGCGCGCCAGGTCGTTTACCTGGGGCGAGCCGGTGACCGGGCCGACGTCACGCTGATCGTGGACAACACGCAATCCGGCAGGATTGAACCCGTCCACCTGCGGGACGGCCTGGGTGCGTTCGTGGACGCGTTTGGCGATCCCGCCCGCCTGTCGCTGCTGACGATCGCGGACTTCCCCCGTCGGGTCGCGGGCCCGTCGTCACCCGCGGATCTGCGGCGGACGGTTGGGGAACTGTTCCCGGAAGAGCAGGCGACTCCGCAGTTGCGCGACACCCTGATCGCGGCCGCGCGCGACATCCTCGAGCGCCGGCCGGAGCGGCCCAGCATCGTGGTGGTGGCTTCCGTCTGTTCGTGCTCGTCTCTCCTGGGGCCTCGGGCCGAACGCGAGCGGCTGGTCGGGATTCTGCAGGCGCTCAACGCGCCCGTCCACATGGTTCTCCTGCGGACGGCACGGAGTGCGGTCACTGGCGCGGATGCCCCGGTGGGGGGAAGGGCTCCCGGTACGTGGCGCCCGAATATTCCGGACGTCAACGGAAACCGCCGGCGGAGAGACTGGCGACACGCCTGGTGGGCTCCCATGTCATCGGGGCCGGTGGCTTGCCGGGGCAGCTACGGTAACGACTGGCTGGAAACGCTGGAGGCCATTACCCGAGGGACAGGCGGCCGTCTTGTCAACGTTCATGCGCGTGCGGGACTGGACGAACCGCTCCGCAACATCGCCCTTGACATACAGAGTCGGTACACGCTGACCTACCTCCGTTCCGATCTCCCCCTGGCGACCGAGGCGTTGGACTTCCGCCTCCGCGTTGCCCGGGACGACGTGACCGTGCGCGCCACGTTCGTCCGGTAGACGACGTGCCCTCGGGTCGCGGAATTCGTAGAGGAAAACCTACCGCGAGAAGAGGTAGGTCATCTTGATCGCGAGCTGCCGGTTGCGGATCCAGGGCGAGTAGCGCCGGACGGCGCCGACCGTCGGCTGGTAGTCGAGCCGCAGCTCGTCGTAGGCGATGTAGATGTCGCTGCCCGGGCTGTAGATCCAGTTGAAGCGGACGCTGTTGCTCAGCTCGCCGGTCGTCGACACGTACTGAGACAGCGTGCGCAGGGTCACGTTCGGCGAAACGGCCCAGTCAAACGTCAGCGCGGCGAGATCGGCGACGAACGAGCCGCCGGCGAGGTCGACGTTGTTGCGCGTAAAGCGCAGCTCGGTGGCCAGCGACTGCGTGAAGCGGATGCCGAGCGACGCGGTCGTGTCCAGCCGGGTGCCGTCGAAGAAGGTCTGCGGCGTGTAGCCGGCCTGTCCGTAGACACGCCTCGACGGATCGCTGCGGTACCGGAACATCCACTGTCCGAAGTGGTACGGGCCGACCGGGATCGTGACGTTCTTCGCCGGGTCCTTGATGTCGCGGTGGATCAGGAACGGTTCGTCGAGCTGTTCGAAGAGGTCGTTGTAGATGATCGTGAACGAGGAGCCGTCCTCGAAGTAGGTGCCGACCATGTGATGCATGCGCCGTGTCACCAGCCGGTTGTTCTGGTCCGTCGTGTACTCGATGTTCCACATCGGATCGAACTGCCGGATACCCCAGCGGCCGGGCCGCGGGTCCCACTCGGTGTGCATCTTCGAGGTCCGGATGCCGACGCGGGGAACGAAGCCCACCTCCGCGTTGAAGTTGTCCTGAATGTCCGTGTACTCGCCGTAGATTCGCCAGGACGGGCTCAGCCAGACCGCCGTGAAGTAGCTCGCCATGTCGTTGCCGACCCTGCCGGGCGTCTCCGTCTTGGCGAGAAACGCCGTCATGGACATGTGCCGGTGCGGCGCCAGCGTCGTGTCGAGGGCGAACGTCCGGTTGTAGTGGCCGCCTCCTACCGATTCCTTGTTGACGACTATCCCGCCCACTTTCGAACGCGCGAAGATGTCGCGGCTGTAGCGGCCGACGAAGAAATTCTCGCCCAGCCGGCGCGCGTCACCGGCGCCGTGCGCCTGCGTCGTGATGTTGAGCGCCGCGATGTTGTTCCGGTCCACCTTGCCGGTCAGGCGCGCGCCGCCGACGATGGGGATCGCCTGCCCGGTCCGCGACAGGCCGATCCGCCGCGTGAAGAAGAGATCGGCGGCGCGGTTGAACCCTTGCGTCCGGACGCTGAACAAGCCGGCGTTCTCCAGGAAGAAGTCGCGCTTCTCCGGGAAGAAGAGCGGGAACCGGGTCAGGTTCACCTGCTGCTCGTCCACTTCCACCTGCGCGAAGTCGGTGTTGTAGGTCAGGTCCAGGTTCAGGCCGGAGCCGAGGCCGTACTTGACGTCCAGACCGGCGTCGCCCAGGCCGCTGCCCGCGAGGTTGACGTTCGCGGAACTGCGGGCCTGGCTGCCGCTGGCCAGCACGTACGGGGTCACGCGGAGGTCGAGCCCGCGGTTGACCTGCGTGACCCCGCTCATCGTCCCCGCGAGGCTGACCCGGGTCAGCGTGTACGCCTTCGGAATCGGCGCCCAGAAGACCTGCTCGTTCTTCCGGCGGATGTTCCGCATGAAGTTGACGCCCCAGACCTGCCGTTCGACACGGGGGAAACGCAGCGTCACCATGGGGATGCCGATCTCCGCCACCCAGCCGTCGGGGTTGCGCCGCGTGGCGACGTCCCAGACGCCGTCCCAGTTCAGGTTGATGTTCGAGCTGTTACCGCGGAATCCGCCCTCGCCCTCCTCGGCCACCTGCTGCTCCAGCTTCGCGCCGAGCGGGTTGGTGACGAACATGTAGCCGGACCGGCGGTCGCGGAACGTGTCGATGATGATCTGGAAGTTGTCCTCGTCGAGGAGCCGGAGCGAGTCGCGCCGCTTTTCCGTCGCCACCAGGCCGTTCGGGTCGTCGTCGTACGCCTCCACGCCGATGTAGAGCATCTCCGCGTCGTACATCAGGCGGACGATGGTGGGCTCGGTCGCCGGGTCGCCTTCGGACGGCTCCTGCTGCACGAAGTCGTCGATAACGGCGGCGAGGAGCCATTCCTCTTCGTCCAGGCGGCCGTCGATCGACGGCTTCCGGTCGACGCGCACCGGTTCCACGCGGTAGCGCTCGGCGGGGGGGAGCTCGCCGCCGCCGGCGATGCCCTCGAGGGCGAGCGGCTCCTGGCCGGCCGGATCCTGCGGTGCCGCCGGGCCCTGCGCCGCCGCGCCGGGCGGAGAAGCCAGCGCCGCGGCTGCGGCGACCGCGACGACGATGACGAACGTGACAACGCGCAACGGCACCTCCGGTTTCCTTCCCACTAGACGACGGCTACTTGGCCGCCGCTTCACTCGGCGGGCGCTGGCGGCGGAGGTAGCGCAGACCGTACCAGGCGATCGTGGCGGCCAGCATCATCGCGATCAGCCACGGAATGATGCCCACCAGCAACGCGCTCAACACGGCGCCCCAGGTGAGGGGATACTGGCTGAGTGTCTCGTAACGGTCCGCCATCCAGTGCCAGCTCGTGTGGGCGACGAGAACGGAGATGAGGATGGTCCCCAAGCGCTCGCTGATGACGTACCGGAAGAGCAGTTCGAGGACGGGCACGGCGAGCGCGATCACCAGCAACTGGCCCAGCTCGACGCCGATGTTGAACGAGAGCAGTGACGTCAGCAGGTGCGAGCCGGCGAACTGCAGCGTCTCGCGCAGCGCGAACGAAAAGCCGAAGCCATGTATCAGGCCGAAGCCGAAGGCCACCACCCAGCGGCGCCGGATCCGTCCCACCTGGCCGGCGTCCGCCGCGACGATGTTCTCGAACGCCATGTAGAGGATCGAGAGCGCGATGAGGGTTTCCACCGCCGGCGGGAACCAGAGCGTGTCGGGCGCCATGTCGTAGGCGGAGGCGATCAGCGTGACCGAGTGCGCGACGGTGAAGCCGGTGACGATGGGAACGAGCGCGCGCAGGCGGCGGAACGGCACCACCAGGCAGAGAAGGAACAGCAGGTGGTCGGTCCCGTCCAGGATGTGATCGAAACCGGAAATGACGAAGCGCCAGGCGGCCTGGTGCCAGCGCGGGTCGAGGGTGACGATGCCGGGATCGCCGCGAAGTTCGAACGCCCGCTCCGCCCCCGCCGGCGTGATGAACCGGATGACCGAGACGACCCGCAGGCCGAGCCGCTCGACCCCCGGGCGGATCGCGAAGCTGGATTGATCCGACACCGTGTCGTAGTCGAGCAGGACGTCCAGCATCGCCTGTCGCCAGATGATCTGGGTCGTTGCCGGAAGCCGCTGGCCATTCTGGACATGCTCCAGGGCGGTCTCGTACTCGTCGAACGACCGGTCCGAGGGAATCGACAATCGGATTGCCGCGAGCGTCGGTTCCGCCAGGCGGTTGCCGTCCTCGTAGATCTCGATTTCCTGTCCCAGCCAGAGCATCGCGGCGTCGGGCAGGAGCTCCCTGGCGGGCTCTATGTCGAGGTAGCCGGGACCGTAGAGGGGGAAGTTGACGTCGAGCATCGCCTCGAGCGGAACCCGGATCAGCATCCGGAGGCGATCCCCCTCCGGCTTGACGAACGCCCGGACCGTCACGTCGGTCGGGATGTCGTGGGCGGTCGGGACGGCGGGCGCCGCCAGCATCAGGGCGACGACCGCAGCCGCAACGATCCAGGGTCCGTGTCGGGTTGGCACGTTCATGTCGCCGTCGTGAGATTTGCGTGGCCCGCGGCGCCTGCGTGCTTCTTGCGCCGCCTGGACGATTTGCAAGTATACTGTTGCCCGTTCGAACGTAGCGAAGTGTGCCTGATTCGCACGATGTTGTGCGGTCGGGCGCGCGTTTCTGGGAGGGCACGATGAGTCGGAAGTACGCACTTCTTCTGGTGGCGCTCGTGGGTGCCGTGGCGGTTGCCTGCGGCGGCGGCGCTGCCGGCGGCGGCGAGGAAGCCGCGGCTGACATGCCGCCGGCCGATCCGAATGCGCAGCAGGCGCCAATGTTCGAGGTGGATCCCACCTGGCCGTACAACCTGCCGAACCACTGGCTTATGGGCGCCACGATCGGCGTCGACGTCGACTCCCAGGACCATATCTGGGTGCTCCATCGGAACACGATGGATCAGTTCGTGCTCAACACCGAGGTCGGCATGATGGCCGATCCGCCGGTGAGCGAGTGCTGCCAGCCCGGCCCGCCCGTCCTGATCTTCAATCAGGAAGGGGAGTTGGTCGACAGTTGGGGCGGTCCCGGCACGGAGACCGGCGACTATGTCTGGCCCGAGTCGAACCATGGCATCACCGTCGACCACATGGACAACGTGTGGATTGGCGGGAACGGCCAGGGCGACGCTCATGTGCTGAAGTTCACCCGGAGCGGCGACTTCCTGATGTCAGTCGGAACCCACAACGCGCGCCTGGTGCGCGAGGAAGATGGCCGCCGGATCTTCGAGCGTGACAGCCACTCGGCCGACAGCTACGGCCGGGTAGCCAAGATCGGGATCGATCCGGGAGCGAACGAGGCGTACTTCGCCGACGGTTACTACAACAAGCGGATGGCCGTCGTGGACGCCGACACGGGCGAACTGAAGCGCTACTGGGGCGCCTACGGGAACGAGCCGGACGACGACTACGACTTCGGCGGGCCGTACGAGCCGGGCGCGACGCCGGCGCAGCAGTTCCGCGGCCCGGTCCACTGCGGCGAGATCTCGAATGACGGCCTCGTTTACGTCTGCGACCGCGCGGAGGACCGGATTCAGGTCTTCCAGACGGACGGCACGTTCGTGGACGAGTACTTCGTCGCGACCCACACCCGGTCGCAGGGCTCGACCTGGGACATCGACTTCTCGCCCGATCCCGAGCAGACCTACCTGTACCTGGCGGATGGCCAGAACATGAAGGTCTACATCATCGAGCGGGAGACGATGGAAGTGCTGACCGCGTTCGGGGACGGCGGGCGCCAGCCCGGAATGTTCTTCGCCGTGCACAGCATCGCGGTCGACTCCGACGGCAACATCTACACGACCGAGACCTACGAGGGATCGCGCGTGCAGAAGTTCGTCTACCAGGGCATCGGTCCGGTTCCGGCGGGCGCCGAGGGAGAGAACAGCCAGGGCGTCCTCTGGCCGACCAACTAGCGCGCCCTGCGCACCCGCGCCCCCGGTGGCCGCGGGTGGGTGTGTTGGGAGTTCCGCCGCCGCGGGACTTCCAGGTTGAAAGAGACAGAAAGAGCCGGTCCGGCGAGCATGCCGGACCGGCTCTTCGTTTGTACGCCGGGCGCTCCGTTTGTACGCCGGCCGCCGACCGGCGGTCGCCTACTGCAGCGCCGACGGCCTGATACGGAAACCGTCCGCCGTTTCCTCGCGGAACTGCTCGTGACACGCGGCGCAGGCGCCGCGCAGATCCTCGAGCCCCGCGGTCGCCGCACTCGGGTCCTGGGCTCCCGACGCCCGGGCAATGGCGCGCGCCGCGTCGATGGCATTCCCGGCCAGCTCGACCGCCTCCGCCTGGCCCTGCGCCTCCCAGAACGCCACCACCTTCGCGAACTGGTCCCGCATCTTGTCGGTGTCTTCGCCCAGATCGCCCCAGTAGCTCGCGTCGAGGTGAATCGAGGCGTCTGAGACCAGGTAGCGGAGCTCCTGCATCGCGTCCTCGTAGTCCTCGACGCTCACGTCTTCCTGCGCGCCGGCCAGCCCTCCGCCCGCCGCGAGTCCGAGCAGCGCGACGACCACCGCTGCCTGTCGAATCTTCTGCATGCCATCCTCCTTCCGGTCCGGCGTCGGTGGACCGTTCGCCGGAATCGTTCGAATCATACCGGCACGGCGGAAACGGCGCTTGTCGCTTGTGGCATCGTGGCCGGGCGTGTAGGCTGTGGACTGCTGTGGGCGCGCCGGAGCGCCACATCCCAAGGGAGAGCGACAGATGCGACTCAACGGACGTTTGATGGCGGCAGTGGCGTTCCTGGCGGTGGTGGGCGCTGGGGTCGATGCCGGCGCGCAGGCGCGGGTCACCGGCGAAATCACCGACGAATGGGGCAATGGAATCCCCGGCGTCCTGGTCACGGCCGAGCGCGACGGCGGCGGATCGCCGGTGACGACGACGACGGAAGACAACGGCGAGTTCTTCATGATCGGTCTGTCGTCGGCGCAGTACAACATCACGTTCACGCGGGATGGCTACCAGGGGATTCGGACGCCGGCGCTGATCCGTATGCGCGACAACCAACCCATCAACCTCGAGCTGGAGGCGCTCCCGACCGGCAGTCGCCTGAGGGGCGAGCAGGAGTTTCAGGCGGCGGGCGGAACGCCCTGGATGACCTTCAACGAGGAGGGTTTCTTCGAGTTCGAGGACGCGGACGGTGAAGAGGGCATGGGGACGTACGGCATCGTCGAGCAGGATGCCCTGCTCGTGGTGCGGGAGTACGACGGCGACGACGACAAGTACTCGATCGTCGAGCCGATCGTCGTCAGCTTCAGCAGCGATCAGTTCACCAGCTTCACCTGGGACGGTGTAGAGCTGACGAAGCAGTAGGCCGGCGCCGCGGGCCCGGCTATTGAATCGAGATCAGTTCGACGTCGAACACCAGCATGCCGGCCGGGTAGCCGGGACGACCGCCGTAGGCCAGGTCTTCCGGGATCCAGAACCGGCGCTTCTCGCCCGGCACCATCAACTGGACGCCCTCCGTCCAGCCCGCGATCACGCGGTTGAGGGGGAACGAGGCCGGCGCGCCCCGCGCAACCGAACTGTCAAACATCTCGCCATTGGTGTGCCAGCCGGTGTAGTGGACCGTCACCATGGAGGTGGGACCCGGGTTCTGACTGCCGGAACCTGCCTCAATCACCTTCGAGGCGAGACCGGACGCCGTGGTTTCCGCGTCGGATGGCGGGGCGGCGACATCTTCCGGGGCCGGTATGGTCCTCTGCGCGTAGGCCGCGGCCATCGCGACGACGACGAAGCCAACGAGCAGGAAGGCGAACAGTGATGACGATTGCGTGGTGGTGATGATCATGCGGCGGATTGTATCCCACCCGCTGGTGGCCGCCATCCGGCTATGATCGCGGGATGCGTTCTATTCTCATGGTGAACCGGCCCGCGGCCGGCCGTATTGCTTCCGCCGGCCTGCTCATTGCGCTCGGCGCGGCAACCCTCCTTGCCCAGGCCCCCGAGGGCGGCGACTGGCCGCAGTGGCGCGGTCCGCTGGCGACCGGCGTGGCCCCGTCGGGCAACCCGCCGCTCCGCTGGAGCGAGACCGAGAACATCCGCTGGAAGGTCCCGATTCCGGGCGGCGGGTCCGCCTCGCCGGTCGTCTGGGGCGACCATGTCTTCGTCCTGACCGCGGTCCCGGCGGGGGAGGGCGATAACAGCACCGGCTTTTTCGGCCGGATTCGAAACCGCTTCATGAGTACCACCGGATCGGACGAACGGCTTCACTTCGTCATCGTGGCGATCAACCGCCGTGACGGCTCCGTCGCCTGGGAGCAGACCGCGGTCACCCAGCAGCCGCACGAGGGCCGTCACAATACGAACAGTTGGGCGTCCGGCTCGGCGGTGACTGACGGGGAAGTGGTGTGCGCGTTCTTCGGGTCGCGCGGCCTCTACTGCTACGACATGGACGGGACGCCGCTCTGGGAGCGCGACTTCGGTGACATGCGGATCCGCCTCGGCTTCGGCGAGGGGGCGTCGCCCGCGCTGCACGGCGACTCGATCATCGTCCTCTGGGACCACCAGGGACCATCGTTCATCACGGCGCTCGACAAGCGGACCGGCGCCGAGCGCTGGCGCGTCGACCGCAACGAAGAGACCACCTGGACGACGCCGCTCGTCGTCGAACATGACGGACAGACGCAGGTGGTGACGAGCGCCACCGATCGGGTCCGGAGCTACTCGGCCGAGACCGGCGCGCTCCTTTGGGAAGGGGAGGGCGTCACGCTGAACGCCATCCCGTCGCCCGTCGCAGGCGACGGGATCGTCTACCTGATGAGCGGCTACCGCGGGAACCGGCTCTACGCCGTCGACCTGTCCCGCGCGCAGGGCGAAATCGGCGGCAGTGACGCGATCGTCTGGTCGCTGGAGCGCGACACCCCGTATGTGCCGTCGCCCGTTCTCCACGACGGCATTCTCTATTTCACGAAGAGCAACTCCGGGATCCTCTCGGCGCACGATGCGGCAACCGGCCGTCCGCTCTACGGTCCGGAGCGACTGCCCGGCATCCGCGAGATCTACGCTTCGCCGGTGGTGGCGAACGGCCGGCTCTACATCACCAGCCGCGACGGAACGACGCTGGTGCTCGCGACCGGTCCGGAGATGGAGGTGCTGGCGACCAACACGCTGGACGATGCGATCGACGCCTCCGCGGCGGTCGTCGGCGACGAGATCTACCTGCGGGGCGCGGAGTTCCTTTACTGTATCGCCGCCAGCTAGAAAGCATATTAAGCAATGTCTTTCATGTATTAATATGATGCCCGGCGGCAGGCGTATCATGTTAATAGTTTGACCGCGCACATTTAATATGCGGATCCTGACGCTGACCGCAGGCGCCGGCGGCATGTATTGCGGCAGTTGCATCCGCGACAACACCCTGGCTCGCGCCCTGACCCGAGCGGGGCACGAGCCGATTCTCGTCCCGCTCTACACGCCCCCCCGGACCGACGAGCCGAGCGCCACCAGCGGGCGCCGCATCTTCTTCGGCGGCGTCAGCGTCTTCCTGGAACAGCAGGCCGGGTTCTTTCGCGGGACGCCGTGGCTGATCGATCGTCTCTGGGATTCACGCTGGCTCCTGAAGCTCGTGTCGAAGCTGGGGATGCCGACCCAGCCGGAGGCGCTCGGCGCGCTCACCGTTTCCATGCTCGAAGGCCGCCACGGCCGGCAACGCAAGGAGTTCGACAAGCTCCTTCACTGGCTTCGCAACGAACCGCGCCCCGATGTCGTCGACATCTCGTATTCGCTGCTGATCGCGCTGGCGCCGGAGCTGCGCGCCGCCCTCGGTTGTCCGATCTGCTGCACGTTGCAGGGGGAGGACATCTTCCTCGACCACCTGGTCGAGCCGTACCACAGCCGGGCGCTGGCGTTGATCCGGCAGCATGCGCGGTCGGTCGATCGCTTCATCGCGGTAAGCGACTACTACGCCGGCCACATGGCGCGCTATCTGCAGATTCCGGGAGCGAAGATCGACGTGGTGCCGCTGGGCATCACCGCCGACAACTATCCGGCGCAGGATCGCAGCCGGACCGGCGATGCGCCGTTCACCATCGGCTACCTGGGGCGCATTGCGCCGGAGAAGGGCGTGCACCTGCTCTCCGACGCCTATCACCGCCTGCGGGCGGAAGGGCAACTGGAGGGCAGCCGCCTTGAACTGGCCGGCTGGGTCGGTCCCGAGCACCGCGAGTATCTGGACGGGATTCTTGCAACGGCGCGCGATCGCGGGCTGGGCGACGCCGTGCGCTACCGCGGCGTCCTGGAGCTCGAGGACAAGGTGGCGTTCCTGGGCCGACTCGATCTGTTTGCCGTGCCGGCCACGTACGACGACCCGAAGGGCCTGTCGCTGATCGAGGCGATGGCTTGCGGCACGCCGGTTGTGGCGGCTCGCCGCGGCACCTACGTCGAGCTGATCGAGCGCACGGGCGGCGGCGTCCTGATCCCTCCCGACAACCTGGACGCCCTGACGACGACACTGCAGCGGCTGCACGACGATGGCGTTGCCCGTCGGGAGCTTGGAGCGCGCGCGGCCGCCGCCACCCGCGAGCATTACACCGCCGAGATGATGGCGGACCGCGCCCTCGACGTGTATCGGCAACTGGCCGATCGTCGCGAGCCCGCGACGGCGTAGCAGTCGGTCGTGTCGGGCGCGCCGTAGCCGCGATCCACCGGGGCAGGGATATAATCGGCCCTTCTCGGTCTATGTTCATGACGCGAGACTCCGTGTTTCCTGCGGCGGCACTGGTGGCCGCTCTGGCTGTTGGCGGCCTCGCCGTTTCGGCCGCCGGAAGCCGGCCCGCCCCCGCGGCGCCGGCTCTCGCGGCGGAGGCTCGAGACGCGATCGTGGATCGCGCCGGGCAGTTGCCCCGCCTTCGCAGCCTCCTCGTATCCGTCGGCGGTGAGCTGATCGAGGAGCACTACTTCAACGGCGCCAGCGAGCGGAGCGTCGCCAACCTGAAGTCGGCGTCGAAGTCGATCATCTCGGTCCTGGTGGGGATCGCCGTCAACCGGGGCGATATCGAGAGCGTCCATCAACCGATCGTCGATTTCTTTCCCGAGGAGCTGTCCGGCGCGGACGATTCGCGGCGGTCGATCACGGTGGAGGATCTGCTGACGATGCGCTCCGGCCTCGAGACCACCTCGAACCGGAACTATGGCCTGTGGGTCCAGAGCCGCGACTGGGTCCGGCACGTCCTGACGCGGCCGATGGTGGATCGCCCCGGCGGGCGGATGATCTACAGCACCGGCAGCACGCATCTGCTTTCGGCGGTAATCACGCGGGCCAGCGGCGTGAGCACGCTCGAGTACGGCCGCCGCCACCTCGCCCGCCCCCTCGGCATCACCCTGCCCGCGTGGTTGCGCGATCCGCAGGGCGTCTACTTCGGCGGCAACGAGATGACCATGACGCCGCGCGGGATGGTCGCCGTGGGCGACCTCTACCGGCGTGGCGGCTCGATTGACGGATTCGAAGTGGTGTCGCCCGACTGGGTCCGGGAGTCTTTCACGCCGCGGACCGCGTCACGCTACAGCCGGCGCCAGTACGGTTATGGCTGGTGGATGCGGATGCTGGGCGGGCATCCCACGTACTACGCGTGGGGCTACGGCGGTCAGTTCATCTTCGTCATTCCGGACCTCGACAGCGTGATCGTCGCCACGTCATCGCCGAATCCAGGTGATGGCCGGCGGTCCCACCGGCGGGGTCTCGACGCGCTGATTGAGCGGCAGTTGGTGCCGGCGCTGCGACGGGCGGCGGCGGTGAATAACTAGGAGCCAGAGGGAGAAAAGACATGCGTGACGACAGCACGACGACGAAAACGACACTGCTTGCGCCGCTGCTGGCGTTGATCGTGGCGGCTGGGGCGGCCTGCGGCGGCGGCGGCGAACCGGAACCCGTGATGGAGGAATCGGCCGATGCTGCGCCGATGTCCGAACCGGCGGGGGCCGGCAGCATTCTGCGCGTGGACTCGCGCCTCGACGCACTCGTGCCGACCGGCGCGGAGATCGAGAAGCTGGCCGACGGGTACGTCTTCACCGAGGGACCGGTCTGGATCCGCGGCGAATCGCGGCTCCTCTTTTCCGATGTCCGGACCAACGCCATCCACCAGTGGTCGGAGGAGGTGGGTGCGAGCCCGTTCATCGAGCCGGTCTTCGAAGGCGATCCCGAGGGCCTCCGGTCACTGTCGTCGAACGGCCTGACGCTCGACGCCGAGGGCCGGCTCGTCATCTGCGAGCATGGCAACCGGCTTATCTCACGGCTTGAACCGGACGGCAGCCGGACCACGTTGGTGGACAACTACGAGGGCAGCCGTCTCAACAGTCCGAACGACGCGGCGTACGGCTCCGACGGATCGCTGTACTTCACCGATCCGCCCTACGGCCTGGAAGGCCTGGAGCAGTCACCGCTGCGCGAACTGGACTTCAACGGCATCTACCGGCTGCATCCGGACGGAGAGCTGGAGCTGCTGGTGCAGGATCAAAGCCGTCCGAACGGCATTGCTCTCTCGCCGGATGAGTCGGTCCTGTACGTCGCCAACTCCGACGAGAACCAGAAGGTCTGGTTCGCGTACGACCTGGACGAGAACGGTGCGAGCAACGGCCGCATCTTCTATGACGTGAACGATCAGACGGCCGAGGGCGGGGCCGACGGACTGAAGGTGGACCGCGCGGGTCATATCTTCGCCACCGGCCCGGGTGGGGTCTGGGTCTTCGCGCCCGACGGCAGCCATCTGGGCACGATCATGCCGGACGAGGTTCCCGCCAACGTCGGCTGGGGCGACGACGGCCGCACGCTCTACATGACCGCCCGGACCGGCCTCTATCGCATCGCCCTGTCCACGCAGGGCGTGCTTCCGGGACCATGAAGAACACCGACACCCGGTCCGCCAGCCTCCCGGCCGGCCTTCTCGTCATCGCGGCCTTTGCTGCGGCATGTGCGGCTCCACCGCCGGAGAGGCCCGCGGCCGGCTCCGGCCCACCGCCCGCGATGGAGCTTCCCGAGAACACCACCGGCGATCCGGAAGCCATCCGCCCCTTCACCATCGACGTGCCGGACGCCGTGCTCGAGGACCTCCGCGCACGCCTCCGCCGCACCCGACTGCCGGATCAGTTGCCCGACACGGGATGGGACTACGGCACCGAACGTTCCTATCTGGACGAGCTGCTCGTCTACTGGCGCGATGGATTCGACTGGCGCGCCCAGGAAGCGATGCTGAACCAGTTCGATCAGTACCTCACCACGATCGACGGTCTCGACATCCACTTCATCCATCAGCGGTCCCCGCACGAGGACGCGCTCCCGCTCCTCATCACGCACGGCTGGCCCGGCTCGGTCATGGAGTTCCACAAGATCATCGGGCCGCTTACCGATCCGACCGCGTACGGCGGCGACGCGTCCGACGCCTTCCACGTCGTCGCGCCGTCCATCCCGGGTTACGGCTTTTCCGGCAAACCGACCGAGCGCGGCTATCACCCGGAGAAGATGGCCGAGCTGTTCGGCAGGCTGATGGCGCGTCTCGGCTACGAGCGGTGGGGCGCGCAGGGCGGCGACTGGGGAAGCAGCATCAGCCGCTGGCAGGCGGTCCACCATCCCGATCAGGTCGTGGGCGTCCATCTGAACATGGTGTCGGCGCCGCGGCCCGACGTGGACGACCCGGAGGCGGGCGTGCCGCCGGAAGAGCTTGCCCGGACGCGCGAGCGCCAGGAGTTCTTCGCCGACGAGCGGGGCTACAGCAACGTGCAGGGGACCAAGCCGCAGTCCCTCGGCTACGGGCTGAACGACTCGCCGGCCGGCCTCGCGGCCTGGATAGTCGAGAAGTTCCACACCTGGTGCGACTGCAACGGCGACGTCGAGAGCCGCTTCACGAAGGACGAGCTGCTCACGAACATCACCATCTACTGGGTGACGCAGACGATCACGTCGTCGACGCGCATCTACTACGAGTCGCGCGGGGCGCCACGCCGCGGCACCGGCTACATCGAGATGCCGGTCGGCGGCGCCATCTTCCCGCACGAAATTACCATCCCGCCCCGCGCGTGGGCCGAGGCGGCGTACAACCTGGTGCACTGGACCGAGATGCCCGAGGGGGGCCACTTCGCCGCCCTGGAGCAGCCGGACCTGCTTACGGAGGACATCCGCGCGTTCTACCGGACGCTGCGTTGAGGAACAACATGACTTCATGGTGCGCCGGCCGCCGGGCCAGCCTTCTGATCATCGCCTTCATCGCCGCGGCGTGCGCCCCGGAGCCGCCGCCGGCGCCGGAAACCGCGTCCGGACCGCCACCGGCTATGGAACTGCCTGCAAACACGACCGGCGACCCCGACGCGATCCGCCCCTTCACGATCGACGTTCCGGACGCCGTGTTCGACGATCTCCACATGCGCCTGCAGCAGACGCGCCTTCCCGATCAGTTGCCCGGCACCGGCTGGGATTACGGCACGGAGCGGGCGTACCTGGAGGAGCTGCTCGCCTACTGGCGCGACGAGTTCGACTGGCGCGCGCAGGAGGCGATGCTGAACCGGTTCGATCAGTACCGCACGACGATCGACGGTCTCGACGTCCATTTCATCCATCAGCGTTCGCCGCACGAAGATGCACTGCCGCTGGTGATCACGCACGGCTGGCCCGGGTCGATCCTGGAGTTCCACAAGATCATCGGACCGCTTACCGACCCGACCGCGCATGGCGGCGACTCGGCCGACGCGTTCCACGTCATCGCGCCGTCGATCCCGGGCTACGGTTTCTCCGACAAACCTACCGGGCGCGGCTACCACCCGGAGAAGATGGCGGAGATCATCGGGCAACTGGTGGAGCGCCTCGGTTACGACCGCTACGGCGTGCAGGGTGGCGATTGGGGGAGCATCATCAGCCGCTGGCAGGCGGCGCAGCACCCGGACCGTGTCGTCGGCGTCCATATCAACATGGTGACGGCGGGGCCGCCGCCCGGCGGGGATCCGACAGCAGGCGTTCCGCCCGAGGAGATAGCCCGCTTCCAGGAGAAGAACGAGTTCTGGCAGGGCGAGCAGGCCTACCTGAACCTGCAGGGGACGAAGCCGCAGACGCTGGGCTACGGGCTGAACGATTCGCCGGCCGGCCTCGCGGCGTGGATCGTCGAGAAGTTCCGCACCTGGTGCGACTGCGACGGCGACGTCGAGAGCCGCTTCACGAAGGACGAGCTGCTCACGAACATCACCATCTATTGGGCGACCCAGACGATGACCTCGTCCACCCGCATCTACTACGAGTCCCGGCGGGCGCCCCGGGGTACCGGCTACATCGAGGTGCCGGTCGGCTGCGCGATCTTCCCGGGCGAGATCTTTCTCCCGCCGCGGGCCTGGGTGGAGGCGTCGCACAACGTCACCCGCTGGACCGAGATGCCCGAAGGCGGGCACTTCGCCGCGCTCGAGCAGCCGGAACTTCTCACCGACGACGTCCGCGCCTTCTTCCGGGACCTCCGGTAGGGTCCCGGCCGTGACCGATTCCCTCGCGTTCGACCGGCGCCACATCTGGCACCCCTACACGTCGATGGTCGATCCGCTGCCGGTATACCAGGCGGTTGCGGCGGAGGGCGTGCGCATTCGGTTGGCCGACGGCCGCGAACTGATCGACGGCATGGCGTCGTGGTGGTGCGCCATTCACGGCTACAACCATCCCGCGCTCAACGCCGTGGTGCGGGCGCAGCTCGACGACACCGCCCACGTCATGTTCGGCGGCCTGACCCACGAACCAGCTATCGAACTGGCGGAGTTGTTAATCCGGCTGACGCCGCCCGGCCTGCAGCACGTGTTCTTTTGCGATTCCGGCTCGGTCGCGGTGGAAGTGTGTCTCAAGATGGCCATCCAGTACTGGAACGCGCGGGGGCGCCCGGAAAAGCAACGGTTCGCGACCATTCGGGGCGGCTACCACGGCGACACCTTCGGCGCCATGGGCATCTGCGATCCCGTCACCGGCATGCACGAACGCTTCCGCGGCATCCTGCCGGACCACTGCTTTGCGGAGCGGCCGCGGACCCGCCCGGGAGAGTCGCTCCATCCGGAGGACGAGGCGGGGATGCGGCGCATCCTCGAGCAGCACCACGGCGAAATTGCCGCCGTCGTGCTGGAACCCATCGTGCAGGGGGCCGGCGGCATGTGGTTCTACGACGCCGCGTACCTTCGTCACGTCAGGACGCTGTGCGACCAGTTCGACGTGCTGCTGGTTCTGGACGAGATCGCCACCGGCTTCGGGCGCACCGGCCGGATGTTCGCCTGCGAGCACGCCGGCATCGAGCCGGACATCCTCTGTCTCGGCAAGGCGATGACCGGCGGCTACCTGAGCCAGGCCGCGACGCTCACCACCACGCGCGTCGCCCACGGTGTCTCCGCCGACGGCGGCGTGCTGATGCACGGCCCGACCTTCATGGCCAATCCGCTTGCCTGCGCGGTCTCCAGGCGGAGCATTCAATTGCTGCTTGACGGGCCGTGGCGCGAGCGGGTGGCGGCCATCGAGTCCCGGCTGGCGGCGGAGCTGGCGCCCTACGCGGCGCATCCTGCGGTCGCCGACGTGCGCGTGCTCGGCGCGATCGGCGTCGTACAGACGCGCGCCGCCGTGCCGGTGGCGGCGCTCCAGCGCATCTTCGTGGAGGCCGGCGTCTGGATCCGGCCGTTCAATGACCTGATCTACGTGATGCCGCCGTACGTGATCGGCGCCGGCGAGCTGTCGCAGCTCACGCGCGCCATCGGCCTGGGCCTCGACGCCTTGCCGGGGTGACGGCCTTCGGAATCACTCCGCGTGCCGCGCGGGCATCGGTCGCAGCCTGTCGTCGAAGAACGCCAGGGCCCGCTCCCGGTACTCGTCCGGGGCGTCGACGGACACCTTGTCGTGCGATGAGCCGGGGAGGATCCAAAGATCGTGGACGGCGGGCCCCGCCGCGGCGGCGATGCGGCGGGCGTGGTCGACCGGGATGAGCCGGTCGGCTTCCGCGTGAATGATGAACAGGGAGTTGGGTGGAAGCTCCGCCACCACGTCCACCGGGTTGACGGCGGACGCATCCGCGTCGAACACGGTACGCGTGAAGAAGAGGATCGGCGGATTGAAGAAACCGGGCAGTCCGCTCGCGATAGGCAGTTGGCGGGCAAGCAGATCGTCGAGGCGGGCGAAACTGCTGTCGGCCACGATGTTGCGGACATCCGGAGAGGCCGCGGAGGCCAGCAGCACGGCGGCGGCGCCCATGGAGTGGGCCCAGAATCCCATCCGGTCCGCCCTGAAGCCCCGTCCCTTCAGGTAATCGACACCGGCCAGCAGGTCCTGCTGCTCGGCCCACCCCAGCGTGTAGCGGACGCCGCCGGACTCGCCATGCGCCCGGAAGTCGAACAGCAGCGCGTTGAAGCCGGCGTCGACGAGCGCGGCGGCGTGGGGCACCAGTTCGCCGTCGTCGCCGGTGCGGGTCGAATTCCGCCCGTGAGCAATCACGACCACGCGGTCGCTTCCGCCGGCGGGGAGGAACCAGCCGCGCAAGGGGATTCCGTCGCCGAGGCTGTCGAACGTGACGTTCTCGAAGGCCAGGTCGAATGCCGCCGGTGACGACACCAGGGCCCGGCGGCGGGGCTTCGTCAGCGTCTCGGCAGCGGCCAGGGCGATGCCGAGGTAGGCGAGCAGGAGGGCGGCTGCAACGGACAGGGCGCCGATGGCCAATACGGGGCGACGGCGCCAGATGGGCGGCGGGTGAGATTCGGGCATTCGCGGAAAACGCGGTCAGCTTCCGGTTGCTCACTATAATCGCCTTCGACGTGGGTTCACCGTCCTATGTGCACGGCGCAGGCGACGCGCCCCTGCTGGGCCAGACGATCGGTGACAACCTCCGCGCAACCGTCGAGCGGTTTCCCGAGCGCGATGCCCTGGTGGTCTGCGACCAGCCCTTTCGCGCCACCTACCGGCAGCTCTGGGACCTGACGACCCGCCTGGCCCGCGCCCTGCTCGCCCGCGGCGTCGCCCGGGGCGACCGTGTCGGCATCTGGGCGCCCAACCGCTACGAGTGGGTCGTCACGCAATATGCGACCGCCCGCATCGGGGCGATTCTCGTCAACGTCAACCCGGCGTACCGGGCGCACGAGCTCGAGTATGCCCTCAGGCAGTCGGGAATCCGCCTCCTCCTGCATGCCCGGCGGTTCCGCTCGGCCGACTACACGGCGATTGTCGGCAGCGTGCGCGCCGCCTGTCCGGCACTGACCGAGACGGTGGTCCTTGACGATGCGTGGGACGCGCTGCTCGCGGAGTCGGTCGCGGTCGAAGACGCCGCGCTGGCGGAACGCGAGGCGAGCCTCCGCTTCGACGATCCGATCAACATCCAGTACACGTCGGGAACGACGGGAGCGCCCAAGGGCGCGACCCTCTCGCACCACAACATCCTGAACAACGGTTACTTCTGCGGCGAGATCCTGCGCTACACGGAAGCCGACCGCGTTCTGGTTCCGGTCCCGTTCTACCACTGCTTCGGCATGGTCATCGGCAACCTCGCCTGCACCACGCACGGCGCCTGCATCGTCGTGCCGTCAGAGGCCTTCGACCCGGCCGCCACGCTCGCCGCGGTCGAGAAAGAACGGTGCACGTCGATCTACGGCGTCCCAACGATGTTCATCGCCCAGTTGAACCACGCCGACTTCGCCGGGACGGACTTCTCCTCGTTGCGCACCGGCGTCATGGCCGGTTCGCCCTGCCCGGTGGAAGTGATGAAGCAGGTGCGCGAGCAGATGAACGTGCGGGAGATCACGATCTGCTACGGCATGACCGAGACGTCGCCGGTCTCGACCCAGACGCGCGTCGACGATTCGGTCGAGAAGCGTGTCTCGAGCGTCGGCCGAATCCACCCACACGTCGAGATCAAGGTGATCGATCCGGAGACCGGGCAAGTGGTGCCGCAGGGCACGTCCGGGGAGCTCTGCACCCGCGGCTACTGCGTCATGCTCGGCTACTGGAACGACCCGGCGGCGACGGCCGCGGCGATTGACGAGGCGCACTGGATGCACACCGGCGACCTCGCGACCATGGACGCTGACGGCTACGTCAAGATCGTCGGGCGCATCAAGGACATGATCATCCGCGGCGGCGAGAACATCTCTCCCCGGGAGGTGGAGGAATTCCTCTACACGCATCCCGACGTGGAGGACGCGCAGGTCATCGGGGTGCCGTCGGTGAAGTACGGCGAAGAGGTGATGGCGTGGGTGAAGCCCAGGTCGGGCACGGCCGTGACGGGCGATCAGCTTCGCGCCTTCTGCCACGGCGAGATTGCGACCTACAAGATCCCGCGTTACTGGAAGTTCGTCGACGCCTTTCCGTTGACCGTCACCGGCAAGGTGCAGAAGTACCGGATGCGGGAAGTGTCGACAGCCGAGCTGAAGTTGACGGCGGCGGCCGGCATCAGGACCGCCTGACGCGCTCGACTCGGGCGGATCGGCTCATCGGGTTCGCGCGCCTGGCATCGCGACCTGCTCCGGCAGCTCTCCAAACCTCCGTTTGTAGTAGCGCGTCCATAGATGCAGCGCCGGGATGCCGATTGCGGCCGGCAGAATCCACGGCAGGAAGGACCATGCGCCCTGCATGAGGACGCCGTCGAACAGGCGCTGACCGCCGAAGATAAGGAAGGCGGTATGGAAGGCGATTCCGGCCCCTCCCATCGTTTCCATGTGCTTGTACCACCATGCCATTGGCGTGGGACGGGGATTGGCGAGGAATCGGCGCTCTTCGAAATAGCCGGCGATGCCGAAGGCCCCGAGCGCCATCGGTATCAGGAACAGGCCGCCACTGCGGACGACGTGGAACAGGCCGAAGACCAATAGCGCCACGCCGGCCGCGACCTGCGCCAGGTTGAGGAACCGGAGGCGCCACGCGGCGAACTGGTCCGGCCGGTGGCGCGTCCGCGTCGCACGGAGACCCCACTCGACGCTGGCCAGCAGCACAAGGCCCAGAAAACCGAGGATGGCGACGAACATGATTTCGCTGGGTGGGACTTCAGCCAGCGACACGGTACCGGGCCGTCCGGCCCAACTCGACGGATGCAGCAGCGCCCAGGAGGTCGAACCGATCGCGGTCAGCGCCACGACATAGGCGCACCAGGCGAACACGCGGCCGGCGCCGACGTGCAGGCGGCCGCCCTTTCGCGCACAGATCGGGATCCAGAAGGCCGCAAGGCCGACGAACCCGGTCGCGATGTGCAGCACGCGAAGCAGGTCGTGAATCGTCTCAGCCACTGCGCAACGCCTCTGTCTGCCTTGTTGCCTCGTCGTCGGCGACGGGGCGGGGTCGCCGCCGGCGTTCGATTTGCTCCAGCGCTTCGTCGCACCAGTCGACCTTGGCCTGCAGCGAGCGCACGCCCATGCGTACGGCCAGATAGACGTGAAAGTCCTCGGTGTCGAGGGTCTCCAGGCGAGTGCCATCCGTCCCCGCGGCATCAGATTCCGCCTTCTGCAGGAGGGCCAGGAACGCGGTCAGCCGGGCGCGCAGTTCCAGGATGAAGTCACTGCTCGCTTCCAGATCGTCGACCTCGTGCATGAAGCAGAGCTGCGCGATGTAGGCGAATCGCTCCGTGCCCATCTTTGGGCCGCCTTCGAGCCAACGCATCAGCTCGGCGCGCCCCTCGGCCGTCCGTTGATAGACGCGGCGCGGCGGCCCCTTGGCGGGCGGTTCCAGCCGGCTCTTCAGCCAGCCGCGTTCCTCCAGCCTGTTCAGGGCGCGGTAGATCTGACTCAACTCGGCCGACCAGAAGTGACGGGCTCCTTCGCTGAAGTCGCGCTTGATGTCGTAACCGCTCGCCGGCGTGCGGAGCATGCCCAGCAGGATGTGATCGAGGCTCATGGGAGCGTCTCTATAGCGGCAACTATAGCACTAGTCACATAGTTGTCAATGGAGGGCAACCCCAGGGCCAGAGCAGGTGCCGGTTCGACCCGATGCCCCCCGTGCAGGCAGAATAGCCACGCCATGTCCCGCAGCCCGATCGACTCGCTGCGCCGGGAGGTCACCGTCCTGATGTTCGATCAGTACGGCACCATCGTCGACATGCAGGCCGGCCTGACCGAGATGGTGACGCCTTTTCTGGCCGGCAAGGGCTGGCGCGGCGATCCGCATCGCTTCGTCACCTGGTGGCGCCGGACGCACTTCGAGGATTCGATGATCGACGCCCTGTGCGACCGGGGCCACACCTCGTACCGCCGGATTGGGGAGCGCGCCGTCTCGCAGGTGATGCGCCGTGCGGGTATCGATTTCACGGCCGGCGACGCTCGCTGGCTCGTTGCCTGCATCGAGCGTTTGAAGCCCTTTCCCGACGTGATCGAGGCGCTCGGCCGGTTGCACCGGGACTATCGCCTGGCGATTCTCTCCAATGGCGACCGCGACATGCTGGAGGCGGCGAAGCCGCACATCGGTTTCGCGTTCGATGCGGTGATCTCGGTCGAGGAGGCCGGCTACTTCAAGCCGCACCGGGCGACCTACGCAACGGCCTGCGAGCGGCTCGGCGTCGACCCGCCCAGCGTACTCTTCGTCGCCAACCACACCTTCGACTGCATCGGCGCAAAGGCGTCCGGGATGCGCACGGCGTTCATCGATCGCCGCCGCCGGCCCTTCGGCGATTCGCCGCACCAGCCGGACCTGCTTGTCGAGGACTTCACGGCGCTGGCGAACACGCTCTGTCCCTGAGGCCTTCCCCGCCTCAGGCGAGCAGCTCGCCGCGAAGCACCGTGATCGCCTGGCCGGACAGCAGGACGCGATCCCCGCGGACGGTGACCTTGACCAGTCCGCCACGCGCCGACGCCTGCCACGCCGTGAACGCGTCCCGGCCGAGCCGGCGCTGCCAATAGGGCCCCAGGCAGCAGTGCGCGGAACCGGTGACGGGGTCTTCGTCGATGCCGGTGCATGGCGCGAAGAATCGCGATACGAAATCGATGCCGTCGGTCCCGGCGCGGGCCGTGACCATAACCCCGCGCGGGCCGAGTTCCGCGAGCATCCGCAGGTCCGGGTCCAGGCGCCGCACCGTCGCTTCGTCGTCCACTTCGATGAGGTAGTCGAAGCGGTTTCGGCCGACGTAGACCGGCTCGGTCCCGAGGGCATCGCCCAGCCAGTCGGGACCACGAGCCGGTTCGTCCGGTTCCGCGGGGAAGTCCATCTCGATCCAGCCGTCGCGTGAGGATGCGGTCAATCGGCCGGAGCGTGTATGGAAGATGGCGGGAGCGTCCGGCGCCAGGTAGCCCGACTCCCACAGCACGTGGGCGCTCGCCAGCGTGGCGTGACCGCAGAGGTCGACCTCCACGCCCGGCGTAAACCAGCGCAGGTCGAACCCGCCGTCCTTCCGGCGCACCAGGAACGCGGTTTCCGACAGGTTCATCTCGCGCGCCACCCGCTGCATCCAGGCGGCGTCCGCCGGTTCGGGCAACACGCAGACCGCGGCGGGGTTGCCTTCGAACGCTTTGCTGGCGAAGGCGTCAACCTGCGTGATCGTCAGCGCCATGTTCCGCTTCGTCTTGCGTGGGCCGCAGCGCGGCCACGCCGACCGCGATCAGCATTGCGACTTTCAGGAACTCCAGCACGACGAATATGACGTGCAGGTGGCTCTCGCCGACAGTCTCGCCGGCAATCCTCCGCACGGTCCGGTCGTCGAGGAAGGGCATGACGATGAGCCACTGGATGCCGAACACGAGAATCGGCGCCCCCATCCGTAACCGGGCATTGGCGGGACGCAACGCCAGGACGCCGATCAGGGCGGCGCACAGCAGGCTCTCGGCGACGCCCTGCCAGAAGAACTGGGCGCGGCCCACCTCGAGCGTCTGCGCCAGCGTCAGCGAAGCCGCCTGGAACTTGGACGGGGCGGCGATCACCGAGCCGCCGATCGTGACGCCGGCCCAGACCAGGGCGACCGTCGGCAGGGCGATAGCGCTGCGCGTCATTGGCATCGATCCATCGGGTACCGCAGGCGAGACATGGAGAACGATCAGTTTAGTCGTCACCCACCGGGGTTAGTCGAACTCGCACACGATCGGAAGGTGATCGCTCAATCGCGGATCCGTACCAAAGACCTCATCATGACCGGGCACGCGCGCGCTTGTCAGCCGGTCGAGTAGCGGCGCGTTCACGTAGAGGTAGTCGAGCTGGTCTTCGACGGCCTTGCTCGAGTGCTGGAACGTGGGCACAGGTCGCCCGTCGTGGTGGCTTGAGAGACAGTCCGTCAGGCCCAGGGCTTTCAACCTGTCGATGATCTCCTGGTTGCCCCCAATTCCCTGCTTGTCGAATCTGACCGAGCTGTTGAAGTCGCCGCCGACGATCCAGTTCGTATCGTTGCCGAGGTTGGCGTTTTGCAGCAGCGACCAGAGGATCTCGGTGAACCAGAGCTTCCGATTGTTCTTGAGCTTCAAGGCCGAAAAGTCCTTGTAGTTGGTCTCGGCGAGGGGGACAGCGTTGGCGTGAGAGAGAACCGCAACGACGCGGTATCGCGCTCCGTTGCCGTCGACGACTTCGCACTCGTGGATCCATCCGTACTGCGTGCTCTGTATTCGCTTGACGGTCTCGACCTCCGACGCCAGGAAGGGTGTCGTGTTCATCCTCCACTTGGAGAGAACTACCGTCTGGTATGGCGCGTTGCCGTCCTCGAAGTACTTCGGGAACCGCGCGTGGCAGTTGTAGCGGCGCAGAAACTCATCAGGAATTCGAGTCACTTCCTGAAGCAGCACGATGTCCGCGTCTTCCTGTTCCAGCAGCTTCCACGTACCGACACGAGACAGGCTGGCTCGGTTGACGTTCCAGGTAATCACCTTCATCAGGCTTCAATCCCTTTCAGGCTCCTTGACGGCCGCCTCCAGCCGATAGACGTTGCGGGACCTGCGTCTCCCGCGTTAGGCGGCCATCGTCCGCGCGAGCTTGTCGAAGAAGCGGGCGACGCTGCGCAGCGTCTCTCACTGCTCCCTTGGCGACGCCTTCATGCGGTCCGCGACGCTCTTCAGCCAGTTGTAGCCTTCATCCATGTTGCAGTCCTGTCATGACGCCAGGACTCTACATCGTGCCGGTCGGTGCGGGCATCCCTGTCTGCGCCAGAGTTAGCGAAACCGTCTGGAACTTGGATGGGGCGGCCATCAGCGAGCCACCGACCGTCACTTCGGCCCAGACCAGCGCGACCACTGGCAGCGCGGTGGCGGCGCGTGTCATTGGCATCGATCTAGCGGAAACGGCAGGTTTGACATGGAAGAACGGTCAGTCTAGCCGAAGGCCTTGGCGCGGCATTGACGAAACACGGTGAGTGGGAGAGGCTTGGGCCAACGCAGTCGGATTGAGGTCAATCATGAAGGTCAGCATGCACGAAGCACAGTCGCAGCTCTCGCGGCTCGGCGAGATGGGCTGGGAAGGTCAGGACATCGTAATCGCCCGGGCCGGCGAGCCGTATCTGCGGCTGGTGCCGTACCACGAACGAAAGACCGGGCGGAAGCTCGGGGCGCTGGCGGGTCAGATCTGGATTGCTCCGGACTTCGACGAGAGGGTGCCGGAGGTCGTCCAGGCGTTCTGGAACTCGAAGATGTTCCCCGGCGGCGGGGAATAGTCAGCGGCTCGAAGATCGCCGTCAGCCAGGCGGTGATGGCGGAAGCGTCGGACGGTTTGACCATAGCGAGTTTGGTTCTGGGAGGTCGCGTTGACGACAAGAATTGTGTGTTGGAACATCGCCGGGCGCCGGAAGCCGTGGCGCCAACTCGTGGATCGTGGCGCCAGCATGTGGAGGCACGCTGATATTGCGATCTTGCAGGAGGCGAGGAAGCCCCCGCCTGATGTTGCCAATGCGGTCGAGATCGGTCCGCAGGAGCACTGGGACTCGCACTACTGGAACTCTCGCTGGTACGAGGATCGGTCCCCGAGGCTGTACGACCGATGGGCGATGGTTGTGAAGCTGTCCGACCGAGTCAAGGTTGATTGGTTCAAGCAAGTTAGCCCGAAGAGCGGCGTCAGGGACGACGAATTCGCGGTCAGTGGGATTGGCACAGTGGCGGCGGCGCGAGTCGCGCCGCAGGAAGGGCGGCCGTTCGTTGTTGTCTCAATGTACGCACGCTGGATCGCGCCGCACCCGTCCACAGGGAGCAAGTGGAGCGTAGGTTACCCCGACGGTTCCGCGCACCGGATTATCTCGGACCTGTCGGCTTTCATCGGTAACTACGATCCGGCTACGCATCGCATCTTGGCGGCTGGGGACCTGAACACGTGCTACGACACGAAGGATGACTACAACGGGCAGTGGAGCACAGCTCGATATCACACCATCTGGGACCGGATGGATGCGTTGGGGCTGGAGTGTCTGGGCCCATGGCATCCGAACGGCAGGCAAGCGGAACCACTTCCCGACTTTATGAAGCCCGGCAACCGTAATGTCATTACCCGCCACACGCCGCAGCAGTCTCCGGCCACGGCCAACCAGCAGTTGGACTACGCGTTCGCATCGCGGGGCTTTCACGAGAGTGTCACGGTGGAGGCCTTGAACGGCGTCGAGGAGTGGGGCGCCAGTGATCACTGCCGGCTTCTGATCGAGGTCGATAGCGACTGACATCCTTCTCGCCACGGGAGGTGGCATGAGGTGGTTGTTCGCGAGGACGGCTCGATCACCTATGCGTTGATCAACGTGTTCGAGTGAAGGAGGGACGATCCATGAGTGCGGACCGACTGGCCGCGGCGGGAGCTAGCGCCTGGAGGATCTGGCTGCGAACGGTTCTCGGGTCGGTGGCGGCCACCCTTGCCGTGCGGGCGGCGGCGCTTCTGGCCTTCGACATTCCGGTGGGGTTTGAGCCGCTGGCGACGGCGGGACCGACCGTGTTCCTGACGGTCGTCGGCGTCGTTGCCGGCCTGGTGGTCGCGGTTGCCGTCGACAGGTTGTCCGCGCGGCCCGTCCCGCTCTTCCGCCGGATAGCCATTGTTGCCTTGGTGCTCTCACTGTTTCCGGACTTGTGGATGCTCACCGAAAGCGGGAGCGAGGCGTTTCCGGGAGCCACAATTCGGGCCGTCGTCACCCTGATGGTGCAGCACGTTGCCGCCGCTGCCGTCGTGATCGGGGTCGCCGGGCGACCCGGGTCGTAGCTACTGGTCCCTGAAGTAGTCGTCTGTCCGATCCAGCCAGTCCTGCCGCGGCGGGCTGAAGATGTCGACGTCGAGGGTTTCCTCGAGCGCCTCGGCCTTGTGCGGCACGTTCGACGGCAGGTGCAGCACTTCGCCCTCCCCGACATCGAAGACTTCCGAGAAGTCATCACCGACCCAGAACCGGAGCCTGCCCTTGAGGATGTAGGTGAGCTGCTCGTTGTGATGCGAGTGTTCGGGGACCAGCGCGCCCTTCTGGAGGTAGACGTGGGCAACCATCGTGCTCTCGCCGCAGACGATCCGGCGGTCGATGCGGTTGGTGACGCGCTCCCGGGGCATCTCGTTCCACGTAAACTTCGTGACGGTCGCTGCGTTGGGCATGGCGCCCAGTGTAAGCGAACGGCAGGGAGCGCCGTCATGAAGCTGACCGCCGAGGAAATCGCACGGTTCGACGAGCAGGGCTACCTATTCTTTCCGTCGCGCTTTTCGCGGGAAGAGGCGGCGATGCTCCGGGCCGCCGCGGACGAGGTCTATGCGCTCGACCGCGAGGAAGTATGGCGCGAGTCGAGCGGCGTCGCCCGCACTGCCTTTGCCGCTCACACCTACAACGAAGCGTTCCGGCGCCTCGGGCGCCATCCTCGCCTGGTGGAACCGGTGATGCAGCTTGTCGGCGGCCCGGTTTACATGCACCAGTACAAGGTGAACGCCAAGGCCGCGTTCGACGGTGAGGTCTGGCAGTGGCACCAGGACTTCGGCACTTGGCACCGGGACGACCAGATGCCGGAGCCGCGCGCGATGAACATCGCCGTGTTCCTCGACGAGGTAACGGCCGCCAACGGCCCGCTGCTGTTTCTGCCGGGGAGTCACCGGCAGGGCGTCTACGATGCCGGCCACGATCTGGAGACGACCAGCTACCCCCTCTGGACGCTGGATCGCGCCACCGTGACGCGGCTCGCGGAGCGCGGTGGTTGCGTCGCTCCCGTCGGACCGCCGGGAAGCGTGATCGTCTTCGCGTCGACCCTGGTGCACGCGAGTCCGGCGAACATCAGCCCGTTCGGCCGCAGCATCGTCTACCTGTCGCTCTGTCACGTCGACAACCACATCCGCCGCTTCAAGCGGGCGGAGTGGATCGCTCACCGCGACTTCGCGCCGATCGAGCCACTGGAGGACGACTGCCTCGCCGAGCTCGTGCAGGCCGGCGCGACGGCGTGAGGGGCCTCGATGTTTCTCTACGACGAACTTCGCGAGCGGGCCGCTTCCGGTCGGCCGGTACGGGTCGCCCTGATCGGCGCCGGCAAGTTCGGCTCGATGTTCCTCAGCCAGGTTCCGTCCGCAATCGGGGTAGAGGTAGTCGCGATCGCGGATCTCGATCCGGACCGTGCCCGGGCCGCGTGCCGCTCCGTCGGCTGGAGTGACGCTCGCCTGGCGGCGATCCGGTTTACGGACAGCGCGGCGGACGCCATCGCCGGAGATGGGGTCGACGTCGTGGTCGAAGCGACCGGGGATCCGGCGGCCGGCATCGCGCATGCCCGCGCCGCGTTCGAGGCGGGACGGCACATCGTGATGGTGAACGTGGAGGCCGACGTGCTGGCGGGGCCGCTCCTGGCGGCGGAGGCGCGCGAAGCGGGCGTCGTCTATTCGATGGCCTACGGCGATCAGCCCGCGCTCACCTGCGAGCTCGTGGAGTGGGCGCGCTCGTGCGGTTTCGATGTCGTGGCCGCCGGGAAGGGCACCAAGTACCTGCCGTCGTACCATGCTTCGACACCGGACACGGTATGGGACCACTATGGACTCACCGCCGACGAAGCGGCGGCGGCAGGCATGAACAGCCGCATGTTCAACTCGTTTCTGGACGGCACGAAGTCCGCCATCGAGATGGCCGCGATCGCGAACGCCACCGGCCTGGCGTCGCCGCCGGACGGGCTGCGGTTCCCGCCCTGCGGGCAGGACGATCTCGCGCACGTGCTGCGGCCCGTGGAGGCTGGCGGGCAGCTTCACCACAAGGGGCAGGTCGAGGTCGTGTCGTCGATCGAACGCGACGGCCGGCCCGTGCCGAACGACCTGCGCTGGGGCGTGTACGTCGTCATCGAGGCGCCCAACGACTACACGGCGGCCTGCTTCCGGCAGTACGGGATGAACACCGACGCGACGGGTCGGTATTCGGCGATGTACAAGCCGTTTCACCTCATCGGGCTGGAGCTGAACGTGTCGATTCTGGCGGCCGGTCTGCTGGGGAAGCCGACCGGCGCCACCCGCGGCTTCGTCGGCGACGTGGCGGCGACCGCAAAGCGCGATCTCGCGGCGGGTGAGACTCTGGACGGCGAGGGCGGATTCACCGTTTACGGGAAGCTGCTCCCGGCTTCGGCATCACTCGAACGCGGCGCGCTTCCCATCGGGCTCGCGCACGGAGTGATGCTGAAACGGCCTGTGGGCGCTGGCGACGTTGTCCACTGGGACGACGTCGTGGTCGACTGCGTGCTCCCCGCGGTGAAGGCCCGGCGCGAAATGGAGGTCGTTGGTGTCGAGGCTTGATGTCGAAGACCTGCGCAACTATGCACGTCGCGATTGGGGACTGCCGGAGCGACTGGAGCGGAGGCGCCGGGCGAGACTCCCCGTGGAACGGAAAGTGCAGCTCGCTATAGACCTCTACGAGGCGACGCGGCGCACGCGGCGCGACTGGCCGACCGAAGCGATTCGGCGTGCTGATCTCGCGTGTCACGAACGCGTTCGGGCGTTGCTGGATCGTGCTGCCCATGTCGGCCGTCGCTGAAGTCCTCGACGTGCTCTGCCGCGTCCTCGACGGGCGCGGGCTGAAGTGGTTCGTCTTCGGTGCCCAGGCTGTCGGGGTGCGGGGCGCCCCTCGCGCGACACAGGACATCGATATCACCGTGCAGATCGAGCGAACGGGCGTCCGGCCCCTGGTGGAGGCACTCGAGTCGGAAGGGTTGCGCCATCGCTACCCGGAACTCGCGGAAGAACTCATGGCTCGGGGAGCTGTCGTCCCGTTCATCCACGCGTCGGGAATGGAGATCGACCTTGTGCTGGCAGGATCGGGGCTGGAGGCAATCGCGCTCGCCCGTGCGAGTCGTGTCTCAATCGATGGTATCGAGGTGCCGGTGGCACAGGCGACGGACCTTGCCGTGATGAAGGTGCTGGCTGGTCGCGGCAAGGATCTGGACGATCTGCAATCCCTGCTGGCGAGTGGCGACGTGGACCTGGAGGAGGCAAGAGACCTTCTGGGTCAGTTGGAGGAAGCTCTCGGGCAGTCGGACCTGCTCACCCGCCTGGAGAATGCAGTCGCCGCCATCGAGGAAGACTGACTCCGGCCCGCTGAGCGACCTCACGGATAGACGTAGGCGCCCTGAATGCCGAGCGGCAGGCCGACCAGCCAGTAGAAGACCAGGAACAGCGTCCAGGTGACAAGCAGCACGGCGGAGTAGGGCAGCATCAGTGACACCACGGTGCCGATGCCGGTCGACTTGACATACCGCTGGCCGAACACGACCACCAGGGGAAAGTACGGCATCAGCGGGGTCACGATGTTCGTCACGCTGTCGCCGACGCGGTAGGCGGCCTGCGTCAGCTCGGGGGCAATCCCCAGTTCCATCAGCATCGGGACGAAGATGCTCGACAGCAGTGCCCACTTGGCCGACGCCGAGCCGACGAACACGTTGACCACCGCCGTCAGGAAGATGATGCCGACGATCGTGATCTGCGGAAAGAGGTTCAGGTCGCGCAGGAAGTTCGCCCCCTTGAGCGCGATCAGCAGGCCGATGTTCGAACTGTTGAAGGCGGCGATGAACTGTGCCGCGAAGAACACCATGACCAGGTAGTAGGCCATCGTTCCCATGGCCGCCGTCATGCCGGCGACGACATCGCGATGGGTCTTGACGGTTCCCGACGCGTAGCCGTGCACCACGCCGGGAATCACGAACAGGACGAAGATCAGCGGCACCATCATGCCCATCAGCGGCGCGCCGACGCTCGTCAGCGATCCGTCCTCCGCGCGCAGAGGCGATCCGCCGGGCAGCATGGCCAGGGCCAGCAGCCCGAGCCCGGCCACCAGCGCCGCCATGCCGGCCCGGAAGCCGCGCCGGTCCTCGGCGGTCAGCGCTTCCATCTTCGGCATGGAGTCGGGGTCCCCGTCTATGGCCGTTGCCTGCAGGCGCGGTTCAATCACGCGGTCGGTCAGATACCAGCCGACCGCGATAACGAGGATCGACGACGCGGCGGTGAACGCCAGGTTGCTCAGCGGATTGACGAGCCGTTCGGGGTCGAGGATCTGCGCCGCCGATTGCGTGAAACCCTGCAGGAGCGGGTCGATCCCGGACGGGATGAAATTGGCCGAGAAGCCGCCGGAGACGCCGGCGAAGGCCGCCGAAATGCCGGCCAGAGGGTGCCGGCCGGCCGCGTAGAAGATCACTCCGCCGAGCGGGATCACCAGGACGTAACCGGCGTCGGCCGCGGTATGGCTGACGATCGCCGCCAACAGGAGCATCGGGGTGAGCAGGCTGCGCGACGTCACGCCCAGGAGCATCTTCAGGCCCGCGTTGATGAAGCCCGTCTTCTCCGCCACGCCGACGCCGAGGAGCGCGACCAGCACGACGCCCAGGGGCGGAAAACCCGTGAACGTCGGCACCATCTGGACCATGAACTGGGTCAGCGCGGCGCCGGTCAACTGGTTCTGGATACGCAGCGGGTCGCCCGTGCGCGGGTGGGTTTCGGCGAAATCGATCGGTGCCAGGACCGCCGACGCGACCCAGGTCAGGACCAACAACAGCAGGAACAGAATGGCGGGATCCGGCAGCCGGTTGCCTACCGCTTCGATGCTGCCCAGGAAGCGGTCGAGCAGACTGCGGCGCCCGTTCTCGGGACGCTGATTCTCGTCACTACGTGCTTCTGCCATGCCGTTCGACCTCCGTGGCGTACCCGAATCAGACTGCCGTCACCGTTCGACGATCGCGATGCCTTCGATCTCGAGCAGCGCGCCGTCGGCAAACAGTGACTGGATGCCGAGCAGCGTCGCCGCCGGAGCATTCTCGTCTCGGAACCCGTGCGCCCGGCGCGCCACGTCGAGCACGGCGAAGTCGCCCCGGGTGTATTCCGGCATGTAGATGACGATCTTCAGCAGATCGTCCAGCCCCGCCCCGGCCGCTTCCAGGCGCCGCCGCAGGTTGCCGTACACCTGATCGGCCTGATTCTCCAGCGAATCGCCCGGTCGCCCCACCTGGCCGGAGACCTGGACGACCTTCGGGCCGGCGCCGCGCGCCGTCACCACCTGCGTGAAGCCGGTGGCCGGGTCGATGAACTCCCGGTCGACGGCGTTGCCGTCCACGCCAACCACGGCGATGCCGTCGATCTCGACCCGGTACTGCTCGGCCGCGAGGGCCGGGATGCCGAGCAGCGTGCTCGCCGGCATGTCGTCGAGGGCCAGCGCACGCTCGCGGCCCGCACGATACGCCGGCAAGTCCGCCTCGGGGTCGAAGTCGACGATGTAGGTCGTGGCCTTGACCAGATCCGCGAGCGACGTGCCCGCCGCCTCGAGCCGCTGGGCCACGCGCCCCCACACGGCCGCCGTCTGCTCGGCGATGCCGTCGCCGGCGCCGACCTGCCCGGCCACGTAGACCGTCTTCACGCCGTGGGCGGTCACCGCCACCGCGCCGCTGAAGCCGTTGGATGGCGCGAAGCGCTCGATCTCCAGGTCGACGCCCGGTTCGGCCACCACCGCGATCGCCTCGATCTCGACACGTAGCGGGTCGGCGGCCAGGGCACGGACGCCGACCATCGTGCTCGCCGGCCAAGTGTCTTCGTCGGGGAAGGTGGCCAGCCGCACCTCGGCAATCGTCGGGTACATCGCCGGTTCGAAGTCCTTCACGAAGATTCGGATCTTGACGACGTCGGCGGGCGTGGCGCCCGCCTGTTCCAGGCGCCGGACGACACCCGCGAAGGCCGATTCCACGTGTTCCCGCAGCGTTGCGCCCTGGCCCACCTGCCCGGAGACGAAGATCGTCTTCACTCCCGAGTTGGTCGTGGCGACCACCTGCGTGAAGCCGCCGGCCGGATCGATGTACTCGACCTGCGCCATGGCGGTGAGCGGTATGGCCGACAGGATCAGGCCGATGAGCACGGAGAGCGGGAGTCTGTGCGCCACGGTGTTCCTCCACGGCCCACGGGGTAGCGTAGTTCCCTACGTGGGCCAAGGCAGGATGATACCGCGCACGGACCGCCCCCTATCGGAAAGCGTCGATTCGGCCGGCCGCTAGAATCCCTTCGAGGTGGGGCTCAGAGAGGTGGTCGGGACCGCACTGTCGCTGGCGGCGCTCGTCGCGGTCGCGTGGGTCCTGCTCGTCGGGCTGCTCATGCTGCAGGAGCGGCGTCTCATCTTCTTTCCGTCGCGGGTGCTGGCCGCCTTGCCGGCCGACTTCGGACTCCGCGCGGAAGAGCTGTCGATCACTGCCGCCGACGGAGTGTCGCTTCATGGCTGGTGGATTCAGGGGCCCGGAAACCGGGTGCTGATCTGGTACCACGGCAACGCGGGGAACATTGCCAACCGGCTGCACAACGCCCGGTGGTTCGTGGACCAGCTCGGCGTGGATGTGGTGCTGGTCGACTACCGCGGTTACGGCCGCAGTCAGGGGACTCCCGGCGAGGAGGGCGTCTATCTGGACGGTCTGGCCATCTACGACGCCGTAGCGGCCCGGTCCGTTCAGGCGGAGAACATCGTCCTGTTCGGCCGGTCACTGGGTGGCGCCGTGGCGATCGAAGTCGCGCTCCAGCGCTCGGCCGGGGCGGTCGTGCTCGAATCGCCGTTCCGCTCGATGCCGTCGCTGGCGCGCGAGCACTACTGGTTCGTCCCGAGCCTCCTGGTCCGCACGCAGATGGACAACGAGTCGAAGATCGGGAGCGTAGACGTCCCGACACTCGTACTGCACGGCGACCGGGACCGAATCGTGCCGGCGACCCACGGCCGTAGGCTGTTCGAGCTGGCGGGGCGCCCCACGCACTTCCATCTCATCGAGGGGGCCGGGCACAACGACACGTACCTGGTCGGCGGCGAGCGCTATCGTGACGCCTGGAAGACATTCCTGCGGGACACGGCCGGCTGACGGTTACGCCTCAGAACCGGAAGAGCCGGGTCAGCTTCACGACGAAGGCGCGGTTTTCGAGCAGCGGAAAGCCGCGGTTGAGGAAGGTGTCCCGCTGATCGTTGTACACGATGAAGAGCTCGCTTCCGGGCTGGTACTCCCACCGCAGGCGCACGTTGGTGCTGAGCACGTTGTTGGTCGAGTTGTACTGCAGCAGTGCGCTGGTGAACATCCGGGGCGTGAACGTGTAGGTGAGCCGCGTGGTGGCCACCTTCGCCGTGAACCGGCCCTGCGGCAGCGTGATCCGATTCAGGGAAACGCTCGGCTCGACGGCGAACTGCCGGCTTACCTCGATGCGGCCGCGCGAGTAGCCGACGGCCGTGATGTCGCCGTCGAAGAACTCCCCATGCTGCAACGAGAGGCTGCCCGCCAGGCGACGCTGGGGGCCCATCCGGTAGGACACCTGGAAGTCCCGAAACTCGTAGCCCCCGACCGGGATCGTCACGTCGTCGGTAATGTCGAACGGCTCGACCAGGAACTCGTAGTCCTGCTGAATGTCTGCGCTCAGGGTGTCGCTGTTCTCGAAGTCGGTCCGGAACTGCCCCTGCAGAATCCGTGTCTCGACCTGCCCCGCGCCGTTCTCGATGTAGTCGAGGCCCGCGCCCCAGGTGAACTGGCGAACCGCTTCGATGCTTCGCGGCCTCGGGCTGAACTGCCCGTAGACATTGCTGCGCCGGAAGTCTCTCCGGCGCATGAAGCCCACCTCGGGATTGAAGTTACGGCCGACGAGCAGATGATCGACGAGCAGGCCGTAGAGGTCGCCCTCGTAGGAAAACGCCGCCTGGTAACTCTCGGTGTCGCCTGACAGGCCGGGCGTGTTGGTGCGGGCGTAATAGCCGTAGAGGTTCACGTTGTCGTGGAACGAGAACGCCCCGTCGACGCCATACGCCTGGTTCGCTCCGTCGCCCTCCAGCGACACCGAACGGTTGGTGAAGATGGCGCCGACACGACTGCGGCGAAGAATGTCCCGCTTGACGCGCAACACGCTGAAGTTGGTCGCCAGGGCGTCGGTAACCTGAGAGTCGTCGGTCTGAATGTTGATGGCCCCGACGCTGAAGTCGCCCACCTTGCCGGTGAGACGTCCGCCGCCCAGAATCGGCACGGTCAGCCCCTGATCCAGGCCGATCCGCCGGCTGAAGAAAACGGTCGGGGCGTCGCCGGCGCCGAAGAAACCCGGGCCGGCGGTGAAGCCCCTCTGTGATAAGCCGAAACCGCCGAAGCCGGTTCCTCGTCCGAAGTCGAAGATCCCCTGGCTTTCCAGAAAGAACTCGCGCTTCTCGGGGAAGAACAGGCTGAACCGCGTGAGGTTGATCTGCTGCTCGTCCACCTCGACCTGCGCGAAATCGGTGTTGTACGTGAAGTCCGCGGTGAGGTTCTCGGTGAGTCCGTACTTCACGTCGATCCCGCCGTCGCCATCCCCGTCGTTCGCGACCTGGGGTACGACCGTCCGGTCCGTGTTGAGCGAGCCGATGGCGTAAGGCTTGATCTCGAACGTGCGATTGCCGTCCGGTACCTGCAGACCCACGAGGGTGCCTGCCGCCGACACGCGGAACTGTCCCGGCCCGGCCGAAATCGGCACCGGCGTGAGGTACGCCTCTTCGAAGTGCGCGCGGATATCCCGGCCTACCTGGATGCCCCACAACTGCGATCTCCCGCGGGGGAACCGGAGCGACTTGAACGGAATCTCCATTTCGACGGTCCAGCCGTCGTTGAAACGGCCGGTTCGCACGTCCCAGACGGGATTCCAGTCGGGGTTGGGATTCCCCTCGTCGGTGATCTGACGATCGCTGAACCCGCCGATCGGATTCACCCGGAAGGCGAAACCGTTCCTGCGGTCGTAGAACGTGTCGAACACGACGATGAACCCGTCGTTGTTGATGAGCTGGAACGAGTCCCTCTGCATCTCGTTGGCGATCCACTCCGATTCGGGGACCGACTCGTAGACGCGCGCCGCCACGTAAATCGACTGATCGTCGAAGAAGATCCACGTGTCCGTCGGATCGGTCGCTGGGGCTCCCTCGTCGGGCGCCTGCTGGATGAAGTCGCCGAACGGCTGAACAGCGGCGTAGATCGGTTCGTCGAGCACGCCGTCCAGTTGCAGGGGGCCGTCGAGGCGGACGGCGCGGACGGTTGCCCGGCCGCTGGCGTCGCGTGTGATGGTGGCGGGTGGCACCGGCGCCGGCGGACCGTCGATTTCGAGGGCCGGCGCGACAGCCTCCGCCGCGCTCTGGGGTTCCTGCGCCGCCGCCGAGCGTGCCGCACCTGCCGGCAGCCAGGTCAGCAAGACGCACACGACGGCAAGCCGCACGGTCCGCCTCGCGAGGACGATGAACGCGCCGTCCGGTCGCACGCGCTACCGTGCCGCCGTGGCGGCGTCGACGAAGAGGTCGAGCACGTCGGTGACGACGCCGTTGTCGGCGCGCGTCAGGTTGATCAACCCGACGACGACCACGCGCGAATCGGGTTCCATCACCATCAGTGACGTCCCGCCGACCGAACCGCCGGAATGGGACAGCAGGCGCCGCCCGTCGTCACGCTCCCGGATGAACCAGCCGAACCCGTAGCCGACTCCCTCGCCGTCGCGGGTCCGCTGCTCGGTGAACAGGAACTTGCGCGACGCTTCGGAGAGGAAGCCGTCGTCGAGATGCGCGTTGGCGAAACGGAGCACGTCTTCGGTAGTCGAGAGAAAGCCCCCGCCGGCCCACTTGTAGCTGTTGTTCACGAACGGCGCGTTCACTACTCGGTCGCCTTCGTCACGCACGTAGTAGCTGGTCCGTCCGGGGATGATCGGAGTCACGAAATCGGCGACGGTGTCGCGCATGCCAATCGGACGAAAGACGGCGTCCCGCATGTAATCGAGGAACGGCTGGCCTGCGGCCCCCGCCACCACCGCGCTAATCAGGTTGAAACCGTGGCTCGTGTAGAAGAACTTCGTTCCCGGCGCGTGCAGCAGTGGGTCGTCGGCGAAGATGGAAAGGCCCTCGAGTACTGTCGCGTACGGATCCCGGATGAAGTTCTCGTCCCCCTTGTAGTGACGAATGCCACCCAGGTGGCCGCCGAGTTGCCGCGTCGTAATCGGATGGGCCTTCTCGGGGAAAGACGGAACGTACCGCTGTATGGGGACATCGACGTCCAGTCGTCCCGCTTCGACCAGCTTCGCCACCGCCGCCGCGGTCATCGACTTGGAGATGCTGCCGACGCGGAACTTCACCGACGGCAGCATCGGAACCCGATGCTCCAGGTCGGCGTAGCCGAAGCCCTCCGACCAGACGGTCTCGCCGTCCACCGACACGGCGAGTGCAATGCCCGGGTAGCCATGCTCGGCGATGTCGGCCCGAACCAGGGTGCGCGCCTCCTTGACGACCTCGGCGTAATGAAGGGGGGCGGGCGCGGTGGCCGGTGCGCCGGTCGACTGCGCCACGGCAGGGGGCGCCGCCACGCCGGCGAACGGCAACGCGAGCAGCAGGAGGACGCAGAGGCGGTGGCTGGCCGTCGCCGGGCGCGTCGGAATCGTCATCCTTCGAACACGGTCCTTCATACCTGGTTTCTCCTCGGTAATGGCGCCGGGCGCAGAGCCCGAAGTCTACTCATGATGGCTGCGGTTGCCGTCTCGCGCAAGGCGGCTCGCCTGAGAGGTGCTATTCTGCGCGCCCATGGAAACGCGCAAGGTCGGCTTCATCGGACTCGGCAACATGGGGGCCGGAATGGCCCGGAACCTGTTGAAGGCGGACGTTCCGCTCATGGTCTGGGACGTGTTCCCGCAATCGGTCGAGGCGCTGGCGGGAGATGGCGCCGCGGCTGCCGCAGCCGCTGCCGCAGTGGCCGACGAGGCCGACCTGGTTTTCCTCTGCGTCCCGACGGAGCGGGAGACCCACGAGGTGCTCTTCGGGAAGGCCGGTCTGGCCCAGGCCGGCAAGCCCTCGGCCATCGTCGACTGCACCACCATGAATCACGGCGCGGCCAGGCGTTTCGCACAGCAGGCCCGCGAGGCGGGGATGGTCTATGCCGATTGCCCCGTCTCCGGGATGCCGCTTCGGGCGGAGAACGGAACCCTCACCATGATGTTCGGAGGCAGCACGAAGCTGTTCGAACGCGCAAAGCCGTATCTCGACTGCATGGGGGAGTACATCGTGCATTGCGGCGATGTCGGCATGGGGCAGCTCATGAAGGCCGTCAACAACATCATCTACGACATCAACATCGCGGCGTTCTGCGAGGTGCTGCCCTTCGCCGTGAAGGCCGGGCTGCGGCCGGGACAGCTTGCCGAGGTGCTCACCACCGGCAATTCGCGCAGCTTCGCGAGTCAGTACTTCGTGCCGCGCATCATGGAACGCCGGTTCCATGGGGACTTCTCGCTGCGCGCCGCCTACAAGGACATCGTGAACATCCAGGAAGCCGCCGAACGGCTGGGCGCCTCGCTCCCCCTGGTCGACGCCATGGTCTCGGCCTACGAGTCGGCCATCGAGAGCGGATTGGGCGACGAGCCGAAGAGCGCGATGATCAAGGTCTACGAGGAGCGGATGGGTCAGGAGGTCCGGGGCGAGGGCTGACGCTCCACGTGCTTCAGGGCTTCTCGGCGGCTGAGCCTGGATAGGTCAGGGTGCGCGCCGACGAAAGCGATCACCCACTCCGGATCGGTCTTCGAATACTCACGCAGCGCCCAGCCGATGCCCTTTCGCAGGAAGAACTCCTGCTCGCCGATGGACGGCTCGATCACGTCGGTCAGGAGTTGCGTGTCGGTCGCCCGCTTGCTCCGGAGTTGCGCGAGAATTGCCGAGCGCCGCTTCCAGACGTTGTCGGACACCGCCCATGCGCGTAGCAGCGTCCCCGCAGGCCGTGCGTGAGCGCCGAGGAGCACTCCCAGCGCGCGCCCGGCGATGGCGTCGACGTAGTCCCACCAGGCGCCCGTGACGATCATCTCCTCCATGGCGGGAACCCGCTCGGGTGCGATCCAGCCCGAATAGCGCGGGAAGTTGAGGAGTTAGATCGCCGCGTAGCGTTCCTCGCGATAGGCGGCCTCGCGCCACAGCGCGAGAATGGCCGACTCCCAGGCATCGGCGTCCGGCAGCGGAAGCGCCCGGAAGACCGACCCGGCAACCCGGCGGCATTGGGGGACGGTCACGCCAAGGTAGGGCATCTCCGACTTCATGTACGCCTGTTGCTGAGGCGCCCGGACCGGGTCCGCGGCCGCGCGCAGCCGCTCGATGACGGTGTCCCGGACTTCCGCTGGGGTGTGCATGCCGACCGTGGGGCTGAAGTATGACAGCATGCGGCATGGTTTCCTTCGCGGCTCGCCTGCTTGCGTGGTGGGACCTGCACGGCCGCAAGGACATGCCCTGGCAACGGGAGCGCTCGCCCTACCGCACCTGGGTATCGGAGATCATGCTGCAGCAGACCCAGGTCCGCACCGTCCTGCCTTACTTCGAGCGGTTCGTCGCGCGCTTCCCGAACGTGGAGGCCCTGGCGCGGGCGGACCTCGACGAAGTGCTGCACCTGTGGAGCGGCCTGGGCTACTACGCGCGGGCCCGCAACCTGCACCGTGCGGCGCGTTCGATCGTCGACGACCACGGCGGGGCCATACCGGATACGCCGGCGGTGCTCGAGCGGCTGCCCGGCATCGGCCGGTCCACGGCGGCCGCGATCGTTGCCCAGGGCTACGGCAAGCGGGCAGCCATTCTGGACGCCAACGTCAAGCGGGTGCTGGCCCGCCGCCACCGCGTCACGGGGGCCGTGTCATCCTCGGCGACGCTCAACACGCTCTGGCGTCTGGCGGAATCTCACACCCCGGCTGATCGCGTGGCGGACTACACCCAGGCCATCATGGATCTGGGCGCGACGGTCTGCCGCCGCAGCCGGCCGCGGTGTGGCGACTGTCCCGTCCGCGCCGACTGTCAGGCGCACGCGGCGGGCGAGGTCGAGCGCTATCCGGAGAGGGCGCCGCGCCGGGAGCGTCGCCTGGAACGGAGCCGGTTCTTCGTCGTGGTCGATCCCCACGGCGCCTGTCTCGTGGAGCAACGGCCGCCGCGCGGCATCTGGGGCGGTCTCTGGTCGCCGCCGGAAAGGGACGCCGCCCACTCCGTAGGCGCGTTTCTCGATCAGGTCGGCATCGCTCCGGATCTCATCGAGAGAGTCCAGCCGGCCGGCGTGATCCGCCACGGATTCACGCACTACGACCTCGACATAGAGCCGATCTACGTACGCCTGAAAGCTCGGCCATCCCTGGTGCGGGAGGCCGCCGTTCGCTGGCTCGACCCGGCGCAGCATCGGCTCGGGCTCTCCGCCGTCGCGACCGCACTGGTCAATGAACGGGTGCCGTTCGACGCGTCGGACGCCGAACGCTAGCCAAGGGGGCTGTTACCAGAGGCCGAGCAGCCGCCACCAGAGGCTGCCGGCACCCAGCCAGATCACGATATTCACGACGCTGATCAGCGCTCCCAGCTTCCACCAGTCGCCGATTTCCACGTTGCCGGACCCGAAGAGGATGGGCGCCGGTGCCGTGCCGTAGTGCGTCATCGACGCGAACAGGTTACTGAAGAAGGCGAGGACGAGGGCGGCAAGAACCGGGGGCGTGCCGACCACGATGGCCAGGGCCAGGAACGGGGCGTACATGGCGCTGACATGAGCCGTGTTCGAGGCGAAGAAGTAGTGCACGTAGAAGTAGATGAGGCTCAGGCTGAGGAACGCGGGAAGCCAGTGCCGCTCGCCCAGCACGCCCGAGACGCGCTCGGTGAACCAGCCGAGCAGCCCCAGCTCGCCGAGCTGGCTTGCCATCATGACGAGCACGGCGAACCAGATGAGGGTGTTCCATCCGTTGCGTTCGTTGAGGATGTCGTCCCAGGCGAGGGCGCCGGTGGCGAGCATCGCGGCTACTCCGGCGAGCGCCGTGGCGGTGGCGTTGATGCCGAGCTGGCCGCCGAAGATCCAGAGGGTCAGGAGGAAGAAGAAGACGGCCAGCAGGACCCACTCGTCGCGCGACATCGCGCCCAGCTCCCGGAGCCGCTCCCGCGCCAGTTCGGGCGCTTCCGGCGTGTGCGTAATCTCCGGCGGATAGAGGCGGTAGATGAGCAGGGGCACGACCAGCAGGCTGATTACGCCGGGTACGAGTCCCGCCATGGCCCAGAGCGCCCAGGAGATCTCGACCCCCTGCTGCGCCGCGAGCTCCGCCGCCAGCGGGTTGGCGGCCATCGCGGTGAGGAACATCGCGCTGGTGATGACGACGCCCTGGTAGGCGGTGAACGTCAGGAAGCCGGCGATTCTGCGCTGGGTGCCAAGGGCCGCGTCGCTTCCGAGGGAAACGCAGAGCGACTTGAGAATCGGGAAGATGACGCCGCCGGCGCGAGCCGTATTGCTGGGAATGGCGGGGGCCAGGACCAGGTCGGTCGCAACGAAGCCGTAGGCGAGTCCGAGACTCCGTTTCCCGAGCAGGCGCATGAAGTGGTACGCGATGCGCGTGCCGAGTCCGGTCTTGACGAAGGCGGTTGCGATGAAGAACGCGGCGACGACCAGCCACACCACGGTGTTGCCGAATCCCGCGGTGGCCTCGGCGATCGTCAGCGTGCCCGAGAGCACCGCGAAGGCGACCGACACGAAGGCCAGGGCGCCCATCGGCATCGGGCGGACGACGATCCCGACCATCGTGGCGACGAAGATGGCGAGTAGCTGCCAGGCGCGCGGCTGCACGCCGTCCGGCACCGGGATGAGCCAGAGCAGGATCCCGACCAGGACCACCAGTGCGAGACGGGTGGCGTCGACGCGCGGAGTTCCCGGTTGCACTGTCGGAACCACCGATGGAGAGGGCCAGTGTAGCCCATGTCTCGTCCGCCGGCGATGGTATCCTGTCGCCATCGCGAACCGGAGAGGGGAGTAGTCATGAGCAGGAAGATGCAGATGATCGGGTTGGTCGCGCTTCTGGCGGTGGGCTGCGGTGCGCCGGCGCCGGATCCGGCCCCCGAGCCGGAACCCGCGGCCGACGCGGCTCCGGCACCTCCGCAGTTCGCCGTCACCGGGGAGCATCCCTGCGACCCGGTCGGTGAGGTTCAGTTCATCTGCGACATGGTCAGCCCCGAGGACATTGCAGTCATTCCCGGCGCGGAGTGGGCGATTACGTCCGGCGCCCGGGAGGGTGGCCGCATCCACCTGCTGAACGTGAGCGACAAGACATCCACGCTGCTCTACCCGACGCCGGACGCCGAGCATCGGCTCGACGCCGAAACCTATCCCGGCTGTCCGGGCCCGCTCGATCTTGCCGAAGCTGAAACGTCGCGGCCGCACGGGCTCTATCTCGAGCCGGGATCCGGCAGCGTCCACACCCTGCTGGTCGTGCATCACGGCCCGCGGGAATCCATCGAGTTCTTCGAGGTCGATGCCGGGGGTGAGCAGCCGACCCTCGCGTGGACCGGGTGCGCGGTGGCCCCCGAGGGCGCCAATCTCAACTCCGTCGTCGCCCTGCCGGATGGCGGATTCGCCACGACGAACGCCGGGATCGGGGTTTGGGAGTGGCACGCCGACAGCGGTTGGGAAGTGATTCCGGGCAGCGAAGACACCGCCGCGAACGGGATTGAAGTGTCGGCGGACGGGGAAGTGCTCTACATCGCGGGATGGGCGGAGGAGAAGCTCACGCGCCTGTCGCGCGGCCGGACGCCGATCGAGAAAGAGGTCATCCAGCTCGGCTTCCGACCTGACAACCTGCGGATGGCGCTCGACGGCTCCGTGATCTTTGCCGCCGGCCACACTGACCGGGACGGCAACTCCATCACCGACCCGCGCGAGCCGACGCTTGAGACGAGCAACGTCGCCGCGATCGATCCGGAGACCCTGGAGTTTGAGCGGATAGTCGTGCAGCCCGCGACGGCCGGGTTCATTGCGTCCACGACCGCGATACGGATCGGCGATGAACTGTGGCTGGGTTCGTACCGCGGGGACCGGCTCGCCTACCGTCCCTACCCGGAGTAGCGGTGCGGGCCGTGCAGGTCACACGGAGCGCAGGAAGTCGATCACGAGGCGGTTGACCTCCGCCGACTTTTCCTGCTGCACCCAGTGCCCGGCCCCGTCGAGCAGGTGCAGTCCGCGGAGATCAGTGCAGGCCCGAGTTTCCATCCGTTCGAGGGCGCCCGGCCGCTGGTGGATGCCCCAGTCCTGCGCTCCCGCGATGAAGAGGGATGGCTGGTCGATCGTCCGCCCGGCGAACACCTGCAGGTCGGCGTTGATGCCGCCACCGAAGATCGAGGACACGGAACTGACGCTGCGGTACCACTGCAGGCCGCCCTGGAAGCCCGTTCTTTCGTACTCGGCGCTGTAGACCCGCAGTTCGTGGTCCGGCAGCCATTCGCAGGCGGCGATTTCCGCCGGTGACGGCATGTGCTCGGCGACCGTCTCCGCCATCCCCCTGCCGAGGTCCAGGACGTAGTAGCGGGGGAGGCGGGCCAGCTCCGCGGCGGACCATTCACGTAGCGGCTCCGGCCGGTTGTCGGCCCAGTCGGCGCTCTTCATGTGGTAGTAGGCGCGCAGGAAGTCGTGCACGCCCTGCGGCGCCCGCCACAGGTCGTCGTTCGCCTCGCGTGTGGCGTAGAAGCGGCGATAGTGCCAGCGCGGCGGATCCAGCGCCGTCAGGCCGGCGTCGATGTCGGGTGCGGGGGCGCCGGCCGCCTCGCCGCCGTCGGGCGGGTTGGCGGTGTCGAACGGCAGCGTGGCCGTCCCGCCGAACGGCGCGCTCATCAGCACGACGGAACGGAACACGTCAGGGCGAGCGATGGCGCACCACGATGCCACCAGGGCTCCGAAGTCGTGGCCGGCAAGGTGAATCTCGCGGTAGCCGAACGCCGAGACAAGCGCGAGCATGTCGCGCACCTCGTTCAACATCCGGAACGGCCGCAGGTCGTCGTCGTAGCGGACATCGGTGCCGTCGGTGCGGCCGTAGCCTCGCAGGTCCGGCGCCAGGACGTGATAGCCGGCGCCGGCGAGGGCCGGCATCAGCCGCCGCCAACTGTAGGCGAGTTCGGGAAAGCCATGCAGCAGCAGGACGCCCGATCGCGCGCCAGCGCGTGATCCCGCCTCCAGCAGGTGCATGCGGAGACCGTTGACGTTGGCGACGAAACGCGACCGGACGCCAGGCGGAAGCACGTCGTCAGCATAAGGTCCGGTCGCGTCGGGCTGGGTGGCGACGACCGTCGCGGCGGGCGCGCGGGCCGCCCCCGCCGCGCCGGCGATTCCGGCCGCGGCGCTCCGCAGAAGCTGCCTCCGCGTGAGAGGCGGGGAGGGCATCGGTCACGCCCGGGCGCGTTCGCGTTCCACCAGTTGCCTCCGGAGGATCTTGCCGGAGGGGACCTTGGGAATGGCCTCGACGAATTCCACCCTGCGAACCTTCTTGTGGGGCGCGACATGCCGGGCAACGTGGGCCATGATGTCGTCCGCCGTCGCCTGCGCGCCCGGGCGCAGGACGACGAACGCCTTGGGAACCTCCCCCGCTTCCTCGTCCGGACTGGGGATGACCGCCGCGTCGGCGACGGCGGGATGGGACTGAACCGCTGCCTCCAGCTCCGCCGGAGCGATCGGGAAACCCTTGTACTTGATCAGTTCCTTGAGGCGGTCGACCACGTAGAGGTAGCCGTCGGCATCCGCCCTGCCGATGTCGCCGGTATGCAGCCAGCCCTCGGTGTCGATCATGTTGCGGGTCGCCTCCTCGTTGTGGAGGTAGCCTTTCATCACCTGCGGCCCGCGGACCCAGACCTCGCCCAACTCGCCGTCGGCCGCGTCCTCCCCGGTCTCGATGTCGACGATCCGCCACTCGGTGTTCGGAAGCGCGGTGCCGACCGACGTGATACGCAACTCGCGGCTCATCGGATTGGTGTGGGTCACCGGACTCGACTCCGTCAGGCCATAGCCCTGCCGGACCAGCATGTTGTTGCGGGCCGCGGCGCCGGTCGCGACCGATTCCGGCAGGGGCGCGGCGCCCGACATCACGTTGCGCAGCGACGAAATGTCGAACTGATCGACGGCCGGATGTTTGGCCAGCGCCAGGACGACGGGCGGCACCAGGTAACCCGTCGTCACCTTGTACTGCTGGATGAGGCCGAGAAACTGTTCGAGGTCGAAACGGGGCATGGTCACGATCGTGGCGCCGGCGCGCAGCGCGGCATTCATGATCACCGTCATCCCGTAGATGTGGTAGAAGGGCAGGATTCCGATCAGGACGGCGTTCGAGTCGATCCCTTCCACCGCATCGATCTGCGACAGGTTGGCGACCAGGTTGTGGTGCGTCAACATGACGCCCTTCGGCATGCCGGTGGTGCCGCTCGAGTACGGCAATGCGACGAGGTCTTCGTGCGGGTCGAAGTCGATTGCCGGCGGTTCGCCCGCGGCCAGTAGCGCCCCGAACGGCGTTGCGCCCTCCGCCTCTCCGAATACGAACACCTCTTCGACGTTCGTTCCCCTGGCGCCTTCCCGGGCCGATTCGAGGAATTGCGGAATCGTCAGCAGGAACTTGGCGCCCGAGTCGGAGAGTTGCCGGTGCACTTCCTCAGCCGTGTAGAGCGGGTTCATCGTCGTCACCGCGCCTCCGGCCATGGATACCCCGTGAAAGGCGGCCGCGTACTCCGGCACGTTCGGACTGAAGATGGCGAAGACGTCGCCCTTCGAGAATCCGCGCGCGGCCAGGCCACTCGCGACGGCGCGCACCGCGGCGCGCAACCGGGCGTAGGTAAGCGTGCGCCCCGACGGGCCGTCGATCAGCGCCGGCTTGTCGGGCCACTCATCGACACGTTCCAGCAGGATGTCGTGCAGAGGCCGGATCGGGATCTCGATGCGGGGAAAGGGGCTCGTATGGATCATTGAATCGACTCCCGTGCGGACTAGCTGTGATCTCTCGGTAGGTTGTTCACGCGGGCCCGATGCCCGAAGCTAATGGGTATGACCAATCCGTTAGCCAGGGAGGAACCCGCATGAACATCCACAAGTATGCCCGACTCACCCCGCACGGCCGCGAGGTCCTGGTACGCCGCATCCTGGAGGAAGGACTTCGCGTGGCGGAGGCGGCCCACGCCTCCGGAGTGAGTGTGCGCACCGCCTACAAGTGGCTCGCCCGCTACCGCGCGGAAGGTTCTCGAGGACTCACCGACCGCTCCTCGCGTCCGCACCGGTGTCCGCATCGGACGAGCGCGGCGCGTCGCGCCCAGGTGGTAGCACTGCGTCGCGCCCGGCGCACCTACCGGGACATCAGCTGCACCCTGGGGGTGGCCCCGAGCACCGTGGGACGGATCGCGCAACGCGCCGGCGTCAACCGGCTGTCGCAGCTGGAGCCGCCGGCCGCGGCGAACCGCTACGTCTACCCGCACCCGGGAGACCTGCTGCACCTCGATACCAAGAAGCTCGGGCGCTTCGTGCGCCCCGGACACCGGGTGACCGGCAACCGGCGCCAGACCTCTCCCGGAGCCGGATGGGAGTTTGTCCACGTCGCCATCGACGACGCCTCGCGGGTCGGCATCGCCGCCATCCTCCCGAGCGAGAACGGAACCAGCGCCTGTCGCGCCCTCCTCGACGCGCTGCGCTACTTCGCCGCGCTCGGCATCTCCTTCCGACGCGTCATGACCGACAACGGGTCCTGCTACACCTCCCGGTCCTTCGCCCGGCTCTGTCGGCGGCTCAACCTCAAGCACATCCGCACCCGACCCTACTCGCCGCGAACCAACGGCAAGGCCGAGCGCTTCATTCAAAGCCTGCTCCGTGAATGGGCCTACGCGCGCACCTACCTCGACTCGGCACAGCGCGCCGATCACCTGCCCCGATGGCTCCATCACTACAACTGGCACCGCCCGCACGCCAGCCTCGACTACCAACCTCCCATCCACGCCCTCAATCCGCCGCTGAACAACGTGGTGGGTTTACACAACTAGCTGACGGTCGCCGGCGGCGGCGCGGGTGCGCCTCGGCGGGTGAGATGCGTGCCGCCGTCGACCGGGATGACCGCGCCGTTCGTATAGGCCCCGGCGGCCGAGGCGAGGTAGATCGCAATCCCCGCCATGTCTTCGAGGCGGCCGGTCCGGCCGAGCGGGCACGCGTCGACGATGTTCCGGCCGTGGGTTTCCAGGATGCCCGCGGTCATCCTGCTCTCGAAGAAGCCCGGTGCGACCGCGTTCACGGTGATGCGGCGGGGGCCCAGTTCGACGGCGAGCGTCTTCGTCAGATGATGCACCGCCGCCTTGCTCGCGGAATAGGCGAACGTGCCCGCTTCGAGCAGTTGCGGCACGTGGATGCCGTCGATGGACCCCACGATGATGACCCGGGCGGGATCGTCCTCCGTCGCCGCCCGCTCGAGCTGGGGCGTCAGGTCACGGGTCAGAAGAAATGGCGCCTTCACGTTTAGGTCCAGCAACTTGTCGAACGCCGACTCGGGATATTCGGCGTACGGCGCGCCCCAGGCGGCGCCGGCGTTGTTGATCAGGATGTGCAGACGATCCTCTCGTGCCTGGAGCGCTTCCAGCAGCGCCGCGCGCCCGTCGGCGGTAGCGACGTTTGCCGGCAGCGCTTCGCACCGGCCGAGCGGAGACAGTTCTTCCGCCGCGCGCTCGCACGCACCGGACTTTCGCGCCGTCAGATAGACCGACGCACCGGCGCGAAGCAGGCCTTCCGCCATCATGCGCCCGATCCCCCGGGATCCGCCGGTCACGAGCGCCACTTTGCCGTCGAGAGAGAAGAGTGAAGCGAGATCAGGCTCCGCCATCGGGAAGGCTGATTCTAGCAGCGCCGGGGCGGCGTATCATGACCCCGTGCCGAGACGCGCGATCGTTGCGGCAGGCGCTTTCCTGGCGGCTCTGTGCCTGGCGGACGCGGCTACCGGGCAGGATCGGGTCCCGCCGATCGGCCCCGGAGACGACGCCTGGACCGAGGAGGTCCGCGCCGGCGTCGAGACGTGGGGCGTCGATCCGGACGAAGTGACCACGCTGCTCCGGAGGCTTGCGCGGCATCCGCCGTCGCTGCATGGGTTGGGGCCGCTCGCGCGCTATCTGCGCCAGCGCGCGACCGTGCCGGTGGTGGACGGGCTCCTGGTCGGACTCCGGGTGGCGTGGCTGTGCCAATCGGAGGCGCTGTGGGCGGAACTGGCGGCCGAGGCGAGGACCTACGGCCTGGGAGACGCCGACCTGCGGCGCGTGGCGGAAGGCTCGGAGGCGGGATGGGGGAGCTGGGACGGCGCGATGCTTCGCGTAGCGGATCAGACGTACCAATACGCCATGCTGCAGGACGATGTCTGGGCGGTGCTGGCGGATCGGTACAACACCCAGCAGATGATCGACGTGATCTTCACCGCCGCGGAGTACATCCTGCTGTCGATGCTTGTCAACAGCCTGGGGGTCGAGCCCGACGCGCGGTTCGCCGACCGGCTTCCCGGCGGCGTTCGCCGCACCATGGGGCCGGCGGGCCGGCCCCCGATGCCGCTCGCCGCGCCCCGGTTCGCTCCACTCGCGCCCGACGAGTGGAGCGACGAGGTGAGCGAACTGCTCGACCCGCAAGGGGAGGGTGGTCCGGTTCTGAACCTGTACGCGACGCTGGCCCGGCATCCGGTCTTCTTTCGCCCGCGCGCCGTGCAGTCCGCCTACATCCGGCTGGGAGCGACGCTGTCGCCGCGCGCCCGCGAGATCCTGATTCTCCGGATCGGCTGGCTGTGCGGTTCCGAGTACGAGTGGGCGCAGCACGTTCGTGTCGCCCGGCGCATCGGCATGAGCGACGACGAGATCCGGCGCATTGCGGAAGGGGCCGACGCCCCGGGCTGGGATCCGTTCGACGCGGCGCTGATCCGCGCGACGGACGAGCTGCACCGCGACGCCACCATCAGCGACGGCACGTGGCGGGAGCTGTCGGGAACCTACGGCATCCCCGAGCTGATCGACGTCGTGATCACGGTGGCCGGCTACCGGATGGTCTCGATCGCGCTCAACTCGCTGGGCACCCAGCTCGAGCCGGACCGGCCGCGCTTTCCGGACGTGCCCCGCTAGGAGCTGGCGCCGCGACTACTTCGGATAAATCTGCCGCGTTTCGATCACGTCGTAGTGATCGAATACTCCCTGGGTCACGTACGGATCCCGTCCGAAGGTCGCCTTCGCCGCTTCGAGATCCTCCGCTTCGAGGATGATCAGGCTGCCGACCACCTCCGTGTTCTCGTTCAGAAGCGGTCCGCCGTACCGGACGCGGCCGGACGCTTCCAGGCCGTCCATATGCTGGAGGTGGGCGGGGCGCGTCTCCTGGCGACGCGCCAGGTCAGGGCGGTCACGGGCAATCAGGGCAAAGAGTGGCATGGTGTGATTTCTCCGTTGGCCTTATCTTATTGGAACGTGACTTCCTCGACCCCGCCGCCGTCTCCGCCGTCGCCGCCGAGCGCGCCGGCCGCCATGCCATCCGCGACTCCGGGCCCCGCTGGCCGCGCCACGGTCTGGTCCTGGTGTCTCTACGACTGGGCCAACTCCGCGTTCACGACCCTGGTCGTCACGTTCATCTATTCCGCCTACTTCACCGCTACGTTCGCGGACGACCCGGGCCGGGGGACCGCGCTGTGGTCGCGCGCGATCATGGTGAGCGCCATTGCGATTGCCTTGCTGGCGCCCATAGCCGGCGCACTGGCGGACCGGGGTGGCCGGAGGAAGTACCTGATCCTCTGCTCGCTGCTTTGCGTGGTAGCCACGGCGGTCCTCACGTTCGTGACGCCGAGCGCAGCGAACAGCGTCGTGGTCGCCCTCGGCATCTTTGTCGTCGCGAATGTCGCCTTCGAACTCGGGCTGGTGTTCTACAACGCGTTCCTGCCGTCGATCGCGCCGGCCGATCGGATCGGGCGGGTCTCCGGTTACGGGTGGGGTCTCGGCTACGGCGGCGGCTTGCTGGCCCTGGTGGCGGCGCTCATCGTCTTCGTCCCGGAGACGCCGCTCTTCGGCATTCCGACCGACGAGGGCTTCAACCTGCGCGCGACCAACCTGCTCGTGGCCGGGTGGTTCCTGTTGTTCAGCATCCCGGCGTTCATTTTCCTGAAGGACGACGGGACCCCGGGTGGTGTCAGCATCGGCCGTGCCTTCAGCGATCTGGCCGTCACTGCGCGTCACCTGCGGCGCTACCGGCAGGTCCTCCTGTTCCTGCTGGCGCGTCTCTTCTACAACGACGGCCTGGTGACGATCTTCGCGTTCGGTGGAATCTACGCGGTCGGGACGTTTGGCTTTTCGTTCACGGAGCTGGTGACGTTCGGTATCGTCATCAACGTCGGCGCCGGCCTGGGCGCGCTCGCGTTCGGTTTCCTCGACGACTGGATCGGCGGGCGCGCGACGATTGCCCTCAGCGTGGCGGCGCTCGCGGCGGCGACCATTGTCGCGGCCGTCGCGCCCAACCAGACGTGGTTCTGGGTGGCGGCGGTGCTGGTCGGCGTCTTCGCCGGGCCGAACCAGTCGGCCAGCCGGTCGCTCATGGCGCGGTTCGTTCCCCCGAAACACGAGTCGGAGTTCTTCGGCTTCTTCGCCTTTTCCGGAAAGGTAACGTCGTTCCTGGGGCCGGCCATGCTCGGCGCGCTGAGTGACATCTACAGCCAACGCGTGGGCGTGGCGAGCCTGCTCGTGTTCTTCGTGGTAGGCGGCCTGCTGCTCTGGCGCGTCGACGAGCGGCAGGCGATCGCAGATGCGCGTTCGGCGTAGCGCGTGCCTCCACCAGTCGTACTGGAGGCTCGTTCCGGCCGGCCGATAAGTGGTGGTAGAGTACCGCTACATCGGATCGGACAACGTGCCGATGGGGGTTGCCATGAGAAGAAGAGCGATTCGGCGGATTGTGGTCGCAGGCGTTGCGATGGCGGTCGCGGTGTTGCTTCTGGCGGGCCTCCCGACCGGGCTTACTGCGCAGGAGGCTGAAGTCTGGCCGTGGATGCGTGTCGACATCGTGCAGGTACTGCCGCGGGAGCTCGAAGATTACATCGAGATACAGCTTGAAGAGGTGAATCCGGCGTTAAGGCGCGCGGGCGTACCGTGGCGGTCGGCGTGGAGCACGGCCGAATTCGGCAACACCTACGAGCGGCAATTCGTCACCCCGATCTCCAGCATGGGTGAGTACGACACGGGAGGGCCTTTGGCGCGGGCCCTTGACCCGGATCGGCTGGCGCGAATTCGTGATCGCGTACGGCAGAAGACGGCCAGCCGGGAGAGTTTCGCCATCCAGTACCATCCGGAACTGAGCGTCGAGTCGGACGACGTGAGTGGACTGTCGCTTGCGCGCGTCACGACGGTGCAGGTGGCGCCGGGACGGGTGGCCGACTGGAGGGCATTCCTGAGCGACAATTTGCCGCAATTCGAGGATGCGAACGTCGTCTTCGGCATCTATGAACGCTACTTTGGCCCCGGCCCGTCCACCTGGCAGATCGTCGAGAACCACGCCAGTTTCGCCGAACTGGACGAGCCGGGCATCCTGGCCCGTACGTTCGGTGCGCGCGTGAATGAAGTTGCGTCGCGGCTATCGGGCGTGCTGCTCTCGGTGGAGCGGACAGTCCTCCGGTATGACCCGGAACTGAGCTTCTCCGCGGCAACGGGCGGTTCGCAGTAGAGGGAGTCGGGTCCGGCATGTATCTCTGGTTCGTCGTCTTTCACATCGCCGCGGCGATGTTTCTGGTAGGCGCGTCGTACGCCGCGCTTGCCGCACCGCTACCGGAACACCGGCGCCCGCTCCTCATGCGCTCCGGCATCATGGCGCTGATCGTCTTCGTGACCGGCTTCGGCATCCATGGCATGCAACGCATGCCGTGGGAAGGCTGGGTGATCGTGAAGATCGCCTGCTGGGTCGTGCTGGCGATGATCGTGCCGCTCGTGTTCCGTCGCCCCGGAAATGTCGTAGCGCTCCGGTGGATCACGGCCGCCACGGTCGTCGTGGCCGTGGTCATGGCGATCATCCGGCCGTTCTGACGCCGGCGAGCGTCCGGAACCAGCGGCGCCCGCCGGTCAGCCGGCCAGATACGGAATCGTCTGCGGTCCTTCCGGCAGCACGCACAGCCGCGCGTCCGGACCGGCGCGTTCGAGTTGCTCTCGCGCCGTGGCCTCCACGTCGTCGATCGGCGTGAGGTGCGCCGCGCGGACAGCTTCGTGCGACAGGCCTTCGGACTTCAGGAACACCTCGGCGCGTTGCTGGATCTGCGCCTGGATCTGGACTTCCCACTGATCGTGCCGGTTGTGGCCCGGTGCGCAGATCATCTCCAGCAGCGCCTCGGGAGAGTCGCGCGCCTCGAGAATCGACTTGTAATCGCCGTGCGACGGCAGCCCGTCGGCGCACTCCGCGGCGCAGACGATGGCGCCGCCCGACTTCACGACCTGGGCCGCGGCCGACATCCCCTTGACGCTCTGATAGAGGTTCTGATCGAGCGGGTAGCCGCTGTTGGTGGTGACCACGACGTCGAACGGCGCGTCGAACGCCTGCATGGCGCTCCGGCGCACGCGCGTCGCCATCGCCTTGTGGACGGCGAAGATCTCACCCGCGGCGACACCCGTAATCTGCCGATCGCGGTTGATCGCGACATCGACGCTGAAGTGCACGCCGACTTTGGCGGCGATCCGCCGGATGGCGTCATGAATCGGGTTTCCGACGGTGATTCCCCAGCGTGCGTTCGGGCTGGCGATCATCTCGGCATCGTGGAGACGCATCGTGGTTCGGAATCCGGCCAGCCCCGGCGCGACGAGCTTCGGCCCGCCGCTGAAGCCGGCGAAGAAATGCGGCTCGACGAAGCCGGTGGTGATGCGGATGTCCGCCTCGACCCAGTGGCGGTTGAGCCAGACCGGAACCCGCGGCTCCACCTCGCCCAGATGAACCAGCATGTCCTCGTCGAAGGCGCTGTGGTTGATGATGGGGTAGCGGTCGACGATCGGCTCCCCCAGCATCTCGATCAGCTCTTCGCGCGTGTTGGCCCGGTGCGTGCCGGCCGCGATCAGAATGACGATCCGATCGTCGGGAACGTGTGACAGTTCGTCGAGCAGCACCGGCAGGAGCCGCTCGCTCGGCATCGGGCGCGTGATGTCGCAGACGGAGATGGCGACCGTCTGATCGGGCTTGACGAGAGAGGCGAGGGGTGCTGCGCCGGTCGGCATCCGGAGGGCGTCGCGGATGGCGCCCGCCTCGTCCGGAAGGCCGTCAATATAGGACGGCTCGATTACCGTCGTCCGGTCTTCAGGCAAGTCGACCGGCATCCGCCCCCGGCCGTAGGCGAGTTCGACTTTCACGGCCGCATCATACCGTGCTGCCCGCAGTCGGGTCGCCCGGCTGCAATAGCCGCCCTTCCGTGACGACTCAAGGCGCAAGGATGCGGCGGATACTGGCTACCGCTTCGTCGGCGCGCGACGTGATCTGCTCATCCGTCAGGGTGCTGAGCGGGTGGGTGATGACAACCGGTTCGAGCCGTTCGGCGCCGAGCGCCGTGCGCTGAACGTCAGCTTCGTGCAGGAAGGCGTCCGTGACGATGACGGCGGTGGGAATCCCTCGTCCTTCCAACCCGACCGCGTCGTGCAGACTGCACGACGTGCAGGACCCTCAATCACCGATCGCGGTGATTACCGCGTCCGTCTCCCGTGCAATCCGGTCCAGCAGCTCCGGGTTCGCAGTTCGCGAGAAGCTCTCCTTCGCGTAGTGCCGCACCTCGGCGAACTTCACGTTGTCGCCGAGGCGCGCGACCGTCGCCCTGAGCAGCTTCGAGGCGTTCCACTTCGTGTTGTCCAGGATGCCGAGGCGGATAGCGGCGAGTGACTTGACCCGGGGGGCAAGCGCCTGGGGCTCCGCCGTCACCGTCCCGCGCGGGTCATAGACGATTCGTCCGTCCGGGAGACGTCGTTCGCTGCCCATCATGTTGCTGCTTCCAGAAGTGTAGTACGCAGGATCGGTCTTGTCATCCCTCTGCTGCGGAGTTTCACCGCAGGCTGCTGAGGTCTGCGAGTCGCCAGCTTCAGTTGCCTTCACACGTGTGCTCGTCGTCGTACCGGTCCAGCCACACCCGGTTCAGGCTGCAAGTCTCGCGGTCCGCGGCGTCCCAGTTGGAGGTCATCCCGATGGCGGTACGTAAGGGCCAGCGCAGATGACGGTCTGTGCCCCGGCGTGCTGCCTGCCCGCACAAGTCCTGACGCGGCAAACAATCTGCTTGACACGTTTTTCCTGAGGCCCCTCCGGAACTTCCCGACCGACCGGCAAACCGGTCGTTCCAGCGGGCTGACAGCGCCGCAGGGCCACGCGGTCACGAATCGCGGCGACAGGTTCATCCGAACCCCGCCGCGACCGTCACACCTCAATGTAAAGGCTGCAAATACAGGGACTTAGACTGGGAGTATGAACACTTCCACGCCTTCCGAAACGAATCAGTCCCTGTCTCCCGACGACCTGCGCCGGAACCGCGAAGAGCGCAACCGCCTGGAGAACGAGATCGCCGAACTCTCCGCCCGCATCGACGCCGCCGTCTACGAACTGCTGGTCCGCATCCGACGCTTCGACGAACTCGAGGGCTGGTCGGGCGCGACGTCGTATGCGCAGTGGCTGAGCTGGCGGGCCAACCTGGCGCCCGGCACCGCCCGCGAGTACGTGCGGGTCGCCCATGCCCTGGCGAAGCTGCCGAAGACCTCCGACGCCCTGCGGCGGGGGCAGGTCTCCTACTCGAAGGTGCGCGCCATCACCCGGGTGGCGACGCCGGCGACCGAGGATCGCCTGCTGCATCTCGCCCACCAGGGGACGGCGGCCCACCTTGAACAGATCGTCCGGGCGTGGCGGCTGTGCGACCGCCAGCACGAGGGGCGGGAGGACCGCGAGCGGCGGCGGAATCACCGTCTCAGCATCTATCCCGACGCCGACGGCATGTTCGTCGTCCGGGGGCGGCTGACGCCGGAGGTGGGCGCGGTGGTGCGCCGGGCGATCGAGGCGGCGTCGGACCAGCTCTACCAGGAAGCGAAGGAGGCCGAGCCGCAGAACATCGACTCGCCCGGCTGCCGGCATGCGGACGCGCTGGGGCTGATTGCGGAGAGCGCGTTGGCGGCGAAGCTCGACACGGGCACGGCGGGCGACCGGTACCAGGTGGTCGTGCATGTCGACCCGGACAGCCTGAAGGAAGACGTTTCCGCGGAAACGTCACACGCTGCCGACCGTCCGAGCGAGCGTGTCTCGGCCGAAACGTCGGGGGGCAACGGACAGGCGGCGCTGGAGGAAGCGGGCGGTATCCGCGTTTCCGCGGAAACGTCGCGGCGGCTGGCCTGCGATGCCGGCAAGGTGGTAATGCGGCACGACGCCGAGGGCAACATCGTGGACGTCGGCCGCAAGACGCGGACCATCCCGCCCGCGTTGCGCCGGGCTCTGGCCTCACGCGACCGGCACTGCCGATTTCCTGGCTGCGAGGCGCGCCGTTGCGACGCTCATCATGTCAAGCACTGGGCGGACGGGGGTGCGACGAAGCTGGAGAACCTGGTCTTGCTCTGCCGCCGCCACCATCGCCTGGTGCACGAGGAGGGCTACAGGATCACGTTGGACGCCGAAGGCCAGCCGCAATTCACGCACGCGACCGGTCGGCCGCTGCCGACGGTGCCCGCCATGCCTGCCTGGAGTGGTGACCCGCTCGCGCCGACCGACGCGAAGCTCGCCGAGGACGGCATCCGGATCGACTCCAGCACCTCGATCTCCAACTGGGACGGGAAGCACCTTGACCTCCCGTACGTCATCGGAGTGGCTTGGCGACCGGGAAACAGTCCGGGCGCGGAGGAAACCGCGCGACCGTAGCCGCACACGGGCGCCCGCGCGTGCGGCGACTGGGGCACCAAGCCGTCAGCACGAGGCCGACAAACCAACGAACACCAACGGGTCACGGTCAGTCATCGCCGCTCGGCAGAGGTTTTCGCCACGGGCTGCTGGTGTTGCCAGTTCCAAGTATCGACAACATTCTCTCCGGTGACCCAGAAAACGGCGATGCCGAGGATTTTGAGACTCCTGCGAATCGGTTGCATGTATTTCTTCTGCAAGTCGTTTAGAGGCACTGCGACAGCTGAGGAGGAATCTTCCGGAACACACGCCGCCGCGTAGAAGGCCTTGGCGACGTGATCAAGCACTTGAGAAGGAGTGAATGGCCTTCCGTAACGCCTTGTATTCGATTTGGAGCTCGTCGCACCCTTCGCTTCGACGTGGAGACGGCCACTGGTCGCTCGGTGAATCGCAACCACGTCCACACCGGTCTGTCTTGTGTCCAGGCTCTGCAGAACGTCCCACCCCTCAGTTCCCAAGAACTTGACAACAGCGGCGATCACATCATTCTCAGTTGGCAGATGGAGGGCAGGCGATGATGCTGTGCCTCTCGACCGGGTCGAAATCTCGATTCTCGAGCGGCCACTCACGAGAAATTTCTGCGCTTTTCGTGGGGTCTGGCTATAGCTGTAACGTCCGCTGTCCTGATATGACTTGGATGCTGCAACGTTGGGGAATGTGGATCGAAAGTCTCCCTTCGACATCTCAAACGTGCCAACTGGCGTCTCGATGCCGAAGCGTTCGTGAAGTCGTAACGGCTCGATCTCGTCGCGAACGAACGTGAGCCGGGTTGAGCGATACGTGTTCTTGGGACGACTGGTCATCTATGGATACCAAGGGAATGGTCGCGAACCCCGGATGGTCACAGGGCGCACGTGCCGTCGTCGCACTCGCCGCTCGCCGGCGGTCTCCCGTCGATCGAACGTAGCACAGGTGACGTCATGTGTCCCCAGCCCGGGAGGAACGCCGAGAAGCGGCCCGAGTCGCCGCCGGCGACGAAGAGATGGATGTTGTCCGGCGAAGGGACGACCGGGATCCGCGCTCCCGGTTCACGCGGGTACTCGGCCGGCAGGTTGCGGTTGTAGATCTTCCCGTAGCGGTCGTGGAACGTCAGTTCTTCCCAGAGGTTCCGCGCAGCGTTCCAGAGGTACTCGCGGACGTCGCTCTTGGTCCAGCCGCTCGCCGCTATCGTCACGGCGTGCTCGGGGCTGATGACAACGGCGCAGGAGCCGCTGCTGACCGCGTTGTTGTGCGCGATCGTGCTCATCGCCGAGGCAACGCTGTCGAGGATTCCCTCGGGATCGTTCGCGACATGGTTGGTAACGCTGTGAGGCCCTTCGGCGGCGATGCAGAAGACGGTGCTGTCCTCCGCGCGGTAGTCGTGCTCGACGTGGTACGGCGCCCACGGGCTCGCCTCCTCGTTCTCGGCAATGCAGAACGTGTACTTGCCGGGATGGCCGAGCGTGCTCTTGTCCAGGTCGCCCGGCCACGCGCCGCCCACGTTGAGCAGCACCAGGCGGACGGCGCGGCCGACGGTGGCGTTGGCCCGGCATCCGGATCCGAACACGTTGGCGCCGGCGTTGAGTCCGATGGCATCGCGAACCGGGCCGTTTACCACCACCAGCGGTGCGGCCATGTGGGTCGTCGCCTGCACGCCGTGCAGATTGAATGGGCCGCTGGTGAGTGCCAGAAGGGCGGCGCGCACGACCGGCGCGTAGTCGGGACGGCAGCCGGCGAGCACGAGGTTGATCGCGAGTACTTCGCGGGTCAGGTTCCCCCAGCGGGGCGGTACACGCGCTTCGAGCCGGTCCGGGTCACCGCCCAGCGCGTCGACCATCGCGTCGACGGTGGCGGGAGTCGGCGGAACGACGGGCAGGCCGTCGGTCCAGCCCTGCTCGAAGTACCACTCAACGAGATCGGCGCCGCCGGCTGGCGCATCCTCCGCAGGGTCACGCGGCCTGACGGGTGCGGTCATGGCCGCTGCCGGTCCAGATCGGCGAATGTCCTGCCTTCGCGGGCGAGCCGCTCCAGGAGCGGCGCCGGCGTCAGCCACTCACCGTGTTCGTCGTGCAGGCGTTGCATCGTCTCGTGGATCGTTCCGACGCCCACGAGATCGGCCCAGAACATCGGGCCGCCGCGGTACCGCGGAAAGCCGTAACCGAGCATCCAGATGACGTCGATGTCGCTGGCGCGCAGGGCCAGACCCTCTTCGAGGATCTTCGCCCCTTCGTTGACCAGCGGATAGAGGCAGCGCGGCACGATCTCGTCGTCGCGCACCCTGCGGCGATCGATCCCGAGATCCGCCGAGACCTGCGCGATCACCTCGTCGATCGCCGGATCTGGAATCGGCGTCCGGTGTCCGGGGTCGTAGCGGTACCAACCGGCATGGGTCTTCTGGCCGAATCGGCCCAGCTCGCAGATCCGGTCGGCGATCGGGGAGTAGCGCAGATGCGCCGGACGGTCTGCGGCCTGCCGCTGCCGGATCAGCCAGCTCACGTCGAGACCGGCAAGGTCGGCCATCTCGTACGGCCCCATCGGCAGGCCGAATTCACGGATGGCGCGGTCGATCTGCTGCGGAGACGCGCCTTCCTCGAGAAGAAAGTCGGCCTGGCGGCGGTAGGCGTACAGCATCCGGTTGCCGACGAAGCTGTCGCAGTTGCCGACGAGCACGGCCACCTTGCGGAGGCGTTTGGCGAGCGCCATGGCGGTGGCGATGGTCTCGGCCGAGGTCGCGGCGCCGCGGACCGTCTCGACCAGACGCATCACGTGCGCGGGGCTGAAGAAGTGCGTCCCGATCACCTGCTCCGGGCGCGACGTGACGTTGGCGATCGCATCGACGTCGAGCGACGACGTGTTGGTGGCGAGGATGGCGTCCGGCTTCGCGGTGGCGTCAATGGTCCGGAAGATCTCCTGCTTGAGGGGCATTTCCTCGAAGACCGCTTCAATCACCATGTCAGCGCCGGCCATCGCGCCGGTGTCGAGGGTCGGTGCAATCCGCGCGAGGCGCTCCTGCCTCTGCGCCTCGGTCATCCGCCCCCGCCGGACGGTCCGCGCGTAGTTCCTCCGGACCGTCTCCATCCCGCGGTCGAGGGCCTCCGGCGACGACTCGATCACCGTCACCGGGATGCCGGCGTTGGCCAGGCTCATCGCGATACCGCCTCCCATCGTCCCGCAGCCGATGACCGCGGCGGTGTCGACGGCACGCTGCGGCGTCTGCTTCGGGACGTCGGGGATGCGCGACACCTCGCGCTCGGCGAAGAAGGCGTGACGCTGCGCCTTCGACTGATCGGAGTCGCGCAGGCGGGAGAAGACCGCGCGCTCATGTTTCAGGGCGTCGGGGTAGGGGAAGTGGAGCGCCGTCTCCACGCAGTCGACCGCGGCATAGGGTGCTTCGAAGCCGCGCGTCCGGTGGTCCATCCGCTCGCGGTAGTGCTTGAAGAAATCGGGTTGATCCCGCACCGCGTCGAGGTGTTCCTCCAAGGCGGAGGCGCGGTGCAGCGGCGCGCCGCTGTCGGCCAGTCGTCGTGCGCGGGCGACGGCGGCGGCTCCCAGATCGCCGTCGATACACTCGTCGACGAAGCCGTACTCGACGGCGCGCTCGACGGGGTGGAGCTTCCCGCCGACAATTACGTCGAGCGCCGCCTGCACGCCGATCAGCCGTGGCAGCCGCTGCGTGCCGCCCGCCCCCGGAACTATGCCCAGCGTGACTTCGGTCAGGCCGAGCCGCGTGCCGGGCGCGGCGAGGCGGACATGGCAGGCGAGCGCCAGTTCCAGGCCGCCTCCGGCCGCCACGGAATGGATGGCGGCGACGACCGGTTTCGGCGAGGCCTCGATCTGATCGAGGACGGCGGGGAGGTTCGGGGCGTTCGGTGGAGGCGGGTCGTTGAACTCCCGTATGTCCGCGCCGCCGCAGAACATCCGCCCGGCCCCTGCGATGACGATGGCGCGGACCGTGTCGTCCGCCAGCATGGCGGCGATGCGCTCCCCGAGCAGTCCCCGCATCGCCCAGCTCAGACCGTTGACGGGCGGGTTGTCGAGCCGGAGAATGGCGACGTCGCCGTCGTGTTCGACGTTGATGGTTCCGGGCATGACTCGTTCCGTCCTTCTTTGCGCGGCGCTACCCGACGGTGCGGCCGGTCGCGCCGTGCGGACGTACCGGGCCCGGGTCCGGTGTCACGTGGTGATGGCGCCGAGGATGGCGTCGAATGCCGTACGGGCCTTCGCGCGCATCTCGTCGTCCGTCGCGTCCTGAATAGGGTGCGGCACGTAGACCGCCTGGTCCGCGATGTCCGGCATGCCGAGCGCGTTCGACTGCAGTTCGGCGGCCGAGACGAACTCGGACGACGCAACCATCACGGTCGGGATGCCCCGTGCCTCGTAGTCGACCAGGTCGTGCACACTGCACGACGTGCACGACCCTCAATCAGCCAGCGCCTGAATGACCGTCCGGCACTTCTCGGCGACCTCCTCCCGGAGGTCTGCCGGCGCCGGTCGGGTGAACGTAGGCTTGCGGAGGCGAATGACGTCGATCCCGGGTGACCGTGCCTTCAGCAACGCTTCCAACTCGTCGCAGAAGATGTCTCCCCGAGGCTTGGATATGTCGACAATCCCTACCGGTCCCGCCAGAGCGGGCGGCCGTCCCGCCAACCGCCGCGACATCGGTTCCCGTTCGTCCGTCGGATCGAGAATGACAATTGACTCGTCCATCTACCAGTCCTCACGCCAGCGGAACGCACTGTAGCACACCGCTCGCGACCTCCGTCATCTCAGGCCCGCATCCCGGAACAGCGCCTCGATATCGACCGCGGCGGCGATGCCGTCCGCCAGTTCATCGAGCGCCTGCTCGATGGCGGCGTCCCAGGCGAGCGGGGACGCGGCTCCGGCGCGCGCGCGCTGCAGCCACGCGCTGCGGAACCGGTCGTTGCCGAACAGTCCATGCAGATAGGTTCCCTCAACTCGACCCGTTACATCGGTCGCGCCGTCGGGACCGTGCGGCAGACGCGCGAACGGGCGCGCCTCGGCGTCGGGGCCGGTGGTCGTGCCCATGTGGATCTCGTAACCCGCAATCGGCGCCCCGCTCCTGGCGCATGTGCCGGACACGGATCGCAGCGTCTTCTTCGGCGCCATCACCGTCTCGACATTCAGCAGGTCGAGGCCTGCCGCCTCGCCGGGAGAGTCGTCGCTGCCCGCCGGATCGCGCACCGCCCGGCCCAGCATCTGATAGCCGCCGCAGAGTCCCATCACCCTCCCGCCGGTGCGTGCATGCGCGAGGATGTCGTGGTCCCACCCCTGCGCCCGGATGAAGGCGAGTTCCGCCAGGGTCGACTTCGTTCCCGCCAGCAGCACGACATCGGCGTCCCGCGGAATCGGCGAACCGGGAGGGATGAACGCGAAATCGACGGCAGGTTCTGCGCGGAGAGGATCGATGTCGTCGAAGTTGGCGATGCGCGAGAGCGCCGGCGCCACGATGCGAAGACGGCCCGCACGCCCGGCTGCCGCCGGTGTCGCCGAGCCGTCGAGCGAGGCGGTATCCTCGCGCGGCAGTCGCTGCGCCGCCTCCATCCAGGGGATGACGCCGCGGCAGGGCCATCCCGTTCGAGCCTCGATTGCCCGCACCCCGTCATCGAAGAGCGCGGGGTCGCCGCGAAAGCGGTTGATCAGAAAACCGGTCACGAGCCCCGCATCGTCCGGGTCCAGAACGGTCCGCGTTCCGGCGACGGCGGCAATGGCGCCTCCCCGATGGATGTCGGCAAGCAGGCAGACCGGTGCGTCCACCGCGCGCGCGAATCCCATGTTCGCGATGTCTCCTTCGCGGAGGTTCGTCTCCGCCGCGCTGCCCGCGCCCTCCACGAGCACAAGGTCGGCATCCGCCGCGAGCCGTTCGAAACTCTCGAGCACCGGGGCGAGCAACCGGCCCCGATCCGTCCGGTAGGCGGCCGCATCCTGCATTCCGATTGCCCGCCCGTGCACGACAAGCTGCGCGCCGCAATCAGACTGCGGCTTGAGAAGCACCGGGTTCATGTCGATCGTCGGCGAGCGGCCGGCGGCCCGGGCCTGGAGCGCCTGCGCGCGGCCGATCTCACCGCCGTCCGGACAGACGGCGGCGTTGTTCGACATGTTCTGCGGCTTGAAGGGAGCTACCGAGAGCCCGCGCCGGCGTGCCAGGCGGCAGAGTCCGGCAACGATGGTCGACTTTCCGGCGTCAGACCCGGTTCCCTGAATCATCAGGATCCGGCGCTTCTCGAACCGCCCCACGCCGTCATCGTATACGGCAGGGACTCCGCATAGAATCAGGGGGACTTACACTTTGGCCGGCAACCAGGGAGCGCGCATGACCGGACTCAAACGACTTGTCGTCATCAGCGCGATTCTGAGCGGAGGGGGCGCCGCCTACGCCTGCTCGGCGCCACCGCCGCCGGAAGAACCGACACCCGAGCCGCCGGAGGCATCGGCGACGGCGCCGTCCCTCAAGCTCTACGTCTTCGACTGCGGCCGCATCCGGGTCGACGCCCTGGAGCGCTTCAGCATCGAGGACCACGAGACCGACGTGCGCGAACTGATCGTCCCCTGCTATGTCGTGGAGCATCCGGATGGTCGGATGCTGTGGGACGGGGGCCTTCCTTCATCGATTGCCGAGGCGGACGGCTGGGAGGGCACGACGCGGCTGGATCAGACGCTGGCCAGCCAGTTGGCCGCACTCGATCTCGGCTTCGATCTCCGCTCCCTGGACTACGTCGCCTTCTCTCACATGCACTACGACCATGTCGGCGTCGCCAATGAGGTCGAGGGCGCCACGTGGCTGGTTCAGGGCCCGGAGTACGAGGCGATGTTCGGCGAGTCGGTCGACGTGCCGGCGGCGCAGCCGGAGCTCTACGAGAACCTGCGCGACGCCGAGCGCGTCATCCTGGACGGCGACCACGACGTCTTTGGTGATGGCCTCGTGCGCATCCTCTCGGCCCCGGGCCATACGCCCGGCCACCAGGTCCTGTTTCTCGATCTCGCCGAAACCGGACCCCTGGTGCTGTCGGGGGATCTCTACCACTTCCGCCTGAGTCGGGCGGACCGCCGCGTGCCAACCTTCAATATCGACCGGGAGATGACGCTGGCGTCGATGGAACGGATCGAGGCCTTCGTCGAGGAGGCGGGGGCGACGTTCTGGATCGAGCACGACCTGGCGCTCTTCGAGGAGCTCGACAAGGCGCCCGCGTACTACGAGTAGCGGCTACTCGTCGATCGCTGTCGTTACCGCCTTCGACCCGAGACCGCCGCTCGCCCAGCCGCCGACGGCGGCCGAGAACTTGCCGGCGGTGCCGCCCGCCACGGCGATCAGAATGTGGTCGGGGGACAGGAACTTGGGGAGCGGGTTGTCGAGGGCTTCCGGGAGCGGCTGGCCGGCCTCGTCGAGCCAGTCCCGCGGGATGTTCCTCGGGATCATGCCTTTCTGACAATCATCGTTCGGGAGCAACTCGCGCAGCGGTCGCGAGGTGACCTCCTGGATCCGCTCTCGAAGCTGCTGCTTGGAGTACCCGTCGCGCTCGAACGTCCTCACGTGTTCCGGCGAGACGACCAGCAGGGCCTGATCCATGCGGTGCAGTTTCAGGTGCGCGATCGTTTCCATCGACATTCCCATGCTGGTGGCGAGGGATCGCGCATTACGTGAAAGCTGATCGCGAACGGCGCGCGGCGCCTCGGCCGCGAATGCCGTCACCGTGCTCTGGTCGCGGTCGAAGCCGCGCTCGACGTGCAGCGGTTCCCAGCAACTGAGTTCTTCGTTTTCCGCGATGCAGGCGGTGTACTTGCCGGGCTGGCCGAGCGTCGACATGTCCACTTCGCCCGGGCGCCCGCCCCCGACGTTCCGGACGATCAACTGCAGCGCGCGGCCGATGGTGGCGTTCGCGCGCGTACCCTGACCGAAGACGTTGCGGCCGCAGTTCAGGCCGATGCGCTGCCGGATCGGACCGTTGACGATGATCAGTGGACCGACGAAGTAGGTCGTCGCCAGGACGCCGTGCAGGTTGAACGCGTCGGTGCAGGCTGCCTCGACCGAGGCGATCACGACCGGCAGGTAGTCGGGACGGCAGCCTGCCATGACGGCATTGATCGCGATTTTCTCGACCGTCGCGGGCACGAGGTTCGGGGGCACGTCGGCCACGACGTCGCCCGGCGCTCGGGTGGTTCCTTCGAGCATCCGGGCGACACGCTCCTCGGTCGGCGGAACCACCGGCAGTCCGTCGGTCAGCCCCTGCTCGTCGAAGAACTCGAATTCGTCGAGTCCCGACGGCACGCGCACGCGCCGCGCGGCCAGCCCCGCCCCATCGCGCCGCGCCGCCAACCGCCGGGCGACGTCCGGGTCGTGGACCCGCGAGCCGCAGCCGGGACGCATTGCCGGCAGTGGCGGATGATCCGGCGATTCGAGCGCAGGCGGATCGGCCCCACAGTGTGCGGCCGCCTGCTCGATGATGGCGGTGACTTCCGCCTTGGCCCAGCCCTCGCCGCTGGCCAGCACCGACCCGTCCCGACTCGTCAGCACCAACGCGGGCACGGCATCGAAACCGTACGTGTCCGACACCGACAGATCCGCGTCGAGCGCGCATGGGAAAGTCAGGCCATGGCGCTCGGCGAACGTGCCGGTCAGTCGCACGTCGTCCTGCGAGATTCCGAGCAGGCGGAGCCCCGAGCCCGACAGTCCGCGATGGATACGTTCGATCACCGGCGCCGTCAGGTCGCAGGTCGCGCAATCATGCTTGAAGAAGAAGAGCAGCGTGACGGCGCTGCGAGCGCCATCGGGCGATCCGAACGCGTGCGGCGCGCCCGCAGCGTCACGCAACGTGAAGGGTGGGGCGACGGCGCCGGCCGCCGGGAGGTTCGACATGCGGCAGATAGTACAATGACGTGCTTATGCACTCTTCGGCGCCCGCGCCGGCTGTCGCCGCCCTGGCCGGGTTGCTCGCGGCGTCGCTCTTCACGGCGTCCAGTCCAGCGTCGGCAGCCCAATCCGCGGCAGCCACCGAGGCAGCGGAGCAGTCGCCGGCGAACGGCGCCGACATCCTGCGCGTCTTTCTCGACTGCGGTCCGTGCGACGATGACCATCTGCGCCGTGAGATTGCCTTCGTCAACTACGTGCGCGACCTGCCCGATGCGCAGGTGCACGTCCTCGTCACGCGCGAGTTCACCGGGGGCGGTGGTCGCGCCTGGACGATGGACTTCTACGGGCTGGACGAATTCGAGGGGCTGAACGACCAGATCGTCTTCTTCACCTCGCAGGACGACACGGACGACCGGGAGCGGCGGACGGTGGCGCAGATGCTGAGCCTGGGCCTGGTGCGCTATGCGGCCCAAACGCCGCTCGGCCAGCAATTGCAGGTCTCAGCCGCCACCAGCGGGGGGCCGTTGGGCGCGCGCCGCGTCGCGACGGCCCAGCCGGAAGACGACCCGTGGGATTTCTGGGTCTTCCGCGCCCGCGTGAACGGGCGTTTCGAGGCGGAGGAACGGGCATCGACACGATCGATCAGCAGTTCCTTCTCGGCGAATCGTGACACCGAGGACTGGCGGATGCGCTTCGGTGTTTTTTCGAATCACCGCCGCGACGGGTTCACCCTGACCGATTCCGAGTTCACGAGCGTCCAGCGCAACACGTCGGTGGACGTCCGGTTCATCAGGAGTATCGGCGAGCATATGGGTGTGGGCGTTGGCGGCTCGGCGATCAGCAGCAGTTTCCGCAACCAGGATCTGACCCTTCGAGCCGCTCCCGCGGTCCAGTACAACTTCTTTCCGTACAACGAATCGACCCGCCGGCAGTTCACGGTGATGTACACCGCGGGCTACAACACGTTCCGCTTTACGGAGCCGACCATCTTCGATCGGACGGACGAACGCCGGCTGAACCACGCCGTGCAGACGTCGTACGAGGTGAACGAACCGTGGGGTGAGAGCGAGCTGACGCTGGAATTCTCGCAGTTCCTCGATGCGCCGGATCAGCGCCGCCTCGTGGCGTTCGGCGAGGTGGATATCCGTCTGTTCCGGGGTTTCTTCCTGACCCTGGAGGCTGACAGCTCGCTTATCCGCGATCAGATTTACCTGCCGCGCGAGGCGGCGACCGACCAGGAGATCCTGGTGCGGCGGCGGCAGCTCGCCACCGACTATGAGTGGGAGTTCCGGATCGGGTTCACCTACTCGTTCGGATCGATCTTCAACAACGTGGTGAATTCGCGGTTCGCTGGCTCGAGCGGCGGCTTCACCCGAACGTTCTAGGGGCTTGCGACGGCGCGCCCGCCAGGGTGCGCTAGCGGGCAGGCGGCTGGAAGCGGCCGCTTCGTCAACCGGAATTCCGGGCGTTTCGTAACTCGACTCGTAACTCGACCGGCTTGCCGTGCGGCGTGTGGCGGTAGGCGTCCGCCCACGCCTCCTTGCGGTCGAGCAGGGTGGCAATGTCGGTCAGCCCCTTCCGGGTGGCGATCCGTTCCAGCGCGGCGACCCAGTGGTGGTAGTAGCGCGAACCGTCGTCCGGCTCGCCGCGCTCGGCGGCCCCCCGAAGCTCGGCGGCCAGGGTCTCCGCCCATTCCTTCCAGGTGAAGTGACCGGCTTCGGACAACTTGACGGCGAGAGCGAAGGCCTGGGCCTGCCACGGCGCCTGGAAGACCGGCCCCTCGTCGTTCGTGCGGAAGCGCGCGTTGACCGATGTATCGAGCAGGCCCGAGCCGAGCGACGCCGCTTCGGCCTCGGTTGCCGGCAGCAGTTCCGGAGGCGCCGCATCGGAATTCGCGTAGCCGCGGTCGAGCTCCTCCCGTGTGACGAGACCGCTGGCCAGCAGCCGGTTGACGTGGACGGTGAACCAGCGCTCGTAGTACGACAGGCGCAGGTAGTCGGCCGGCGGCAGACTCTCGAGAGCGCAGCGGAAGCTGCCCCAGTTGCGCCCGCGCCCCCAGCGGCCGATGGCCCGGCCCAGACCGTAGACGCGGCCTTCCCACGGTTCGTGGAATACCGGCTCGTTCTCTTCGCGGACGACCGGGCCCATGCCGTCCATGCCGCCCATGTCGTGGATGCCGTTCATACCCAGCCTCCGGGCGCTACGGCGCCGTTAGCCTGGCGACGCCGATCATGGAATCGCGCGTGACGAGTTCGGCGAGCTGTTCATCGGTCATGCCCTCCGTCCCGGCCGGGCGTTCCGGCAGCACGAGGTACCGCATCTCGGCCGTGCTGTCCCAGACACGCACCTCGACGTCACCGGGCACGTCAACTCCGAACTCCCGGAGCACGGCGCGGGGTTCGATGACGGCGCGGGCGCGGTACGCGGCGGACTTGTACCAGACCGGCGGCAGTCCCAGGGTCGGCCAGGGGTAGCAGGAACAGAGCGTGCAGACCACCAGGTTGTGCACGTCGGGCGTGTTCTCCACCACCACCATGTGCTCGCCCTGCGCCCCCAGATAGCCCATCTCGCCGATAGCTGCGGTGCCGTCCGCGAGCAGCCGCGCCCTGAAGTCCGGATCCGTCCAGGCGCGGGCCACCACCTGCGCACCGTTGCGGGGGCCGATCCGGTTTTCGTAGGCGTCGACGACTTCGTCGAGGTCGGCGGGGTCGATCATCTTCTTGTCGATGAGGATCGACTCGAGCGCCCGCACCCGCAGCGCGATATCGTCAGGCACGACCTGATGGTCGTGGTCGTGACTCATCAGCGACTCTAGTCCGGCAAGGCGAAGGCGATGAGCTCCGGAACGCGGCCGCCGCCCACCGTCAGCGCGATGTACTGCCTGTCGTCGAGCATGTAGGTCATTGGTGTGCCGATCGCGCCGCCCGGCAGATCCACCGACGCCAGTTCGTCACCGGTTGCCTTGTCCAGCGCCACGAGCCGCGGTCCGTCGCTGGTCCCTCCGGTGGTCAGGGCGTAGATCAGGATGTCCGGCGTCAGGAGGGGGCCGGCGCGGCTTGCGTCACCCCCGAGCGGCGGCAGATCGAGGTCGCGCAGCAGCGGATGATTGCGGATCCGGTCGCCGTTGCCGGTCGGCTTCATCCAGACATGGTCGCCCGAGTTCAGATCGATCGCCGTCATCCGCGAATAGGGAGGTTTGAAGAGCGGCAGCCCCTGCGGCATCTGCGGCCGCGTCACGCCTTCGCCGCGCCGCTCGATGACGGCGAGCGTCGCCGGCTCGCCTGGTCGCGGTTCCCGGTACTGCCGGACCGAGTAGGCATTCCGGGAAGGCACGTAAAGGAACCCGGTGGCCGGATCGAACGCCGCCCCGGACCAGTTGGCGCCGCCGCCGCTGCTTGGCCGCTGTATCGTGCCCTCCCACATCTGAGGTGTGAAGATCGGACCGAGCCGGTAACCGTCGACCGCGTCGATCGCCATCTGCCGGATCTCGGGGGTGAAGTCCACCAGGTCGTCGATCTCGGCGCCCTGGTACTCGAATGGCGCGGGGCGCGTCGGAAACGGCTGGGTCGGCGAGGGCCGCTCACCCGGAATGTCCGTGTCGGTCGGCACCCGCCGTTCCTCGATAGGCCAGATCGGTTCCCCCGTCTCCCGATTGAACACGTACGTGAAGCCCTGCTTGCTGATCTGCGCCAGTGCCTTTATCGTCCGGCCGTTCACGATGATGTCGACCAGGTTGGGCGCAGCGGGGAAATCCCAGTCCCAGAGGCCGTGGTGCACGGCCTGGAAATGCCACTCGCGCTGGCCCGTCTCGATGTCGAGCGCGACGATGCTCTCGGCGAACAGGTTGTCGCCCAGGCGGTGGCCGCCGTAGTAGTCGGGCGCGGGCGTGTTGGTAGGCAGGTAGATGAGGCCCAGCTCCGGATCGGCGCTCATCAGCGACCAGACGCCCACCTTGCCGGTGACCCGCCAGGAATCGCCCTCCCACGTGTCGTTGCCGAACTCGTCTCCCTGCGGAATCGTGTGGAACATCCACTTCATCTGTCCGCTGCGCGTGTCGAAGCCGCGCATCCACCCCGGTGGGGCTTCGCGCGTGATGTTGTACGACGAGATCGACGACGGCGTGACGATCGTGTCGCCGACGACCAACGGCGGCGACTGCACGGAGTAGAGAAGCGCGTTGAGCCAGTCGCGGTCGCCTCGCGCGGCGCGCGGGATTCCTTCGGTCAGATCGACCCAGCCGCCGTCGCCGAAATCGGCGCACGGCTCGCCGGTCTTGGCGTCGACGCAGATCAGGTGACCGTTGCCAGTGCCGGCGAAGATACGTTCGTCCTCGCGCTCCGGTCCGTTCGACCAGTAGGCGACGCCGCGCTGATTCCAGCGGGCGGTCATCGTCGTCGTCCCTTCCTCGTAGGTCTTCGGGTTGTAGACCCAGAGCGTCTCACCTGTAGCGGCGTCGATCGACGCGATTTGCGACGTCGGCATGTTGATGAAGAGCCGGCCCCCCACCATCAACGGCGTCGCTTTCAGGTTCGTGATGTAGGGCGATTGCGCGTCGCGCCAGCGATCGGGATCGCGACGGAGCAGCTCTTCGAAGATGGTGGCCGAATCGGCCCACCACTCGCCGCCGTCCGGTGTGTCGATACTGAGGAATGCGTCGGCGGAGAGCCAGCGCCAGGCGATCTCGAGGTCGTCGAAGTTGTTTCGGTTGATCTGCGTCAGCGGTGAGTACTTCGTGCCGCCCAGGTCACCCCCGTACGTGGGCCATTCGCCATTGGCGGGGGCGCCCTGCTGCGCCGCCGCGGGAGGAGCAGCGGCGCCGCCGGCCATGACGGCAATCGCAGCGAGCAGGGCGAACAGTGGGCGGACGGACTTGCGACCAGGCATTGACGACCTCGCTCTCGTGACGGGATTTGTCTGCCCGTCATCATAGCGCGGGGTTTCCACCGCGGACTGCTAGAATGCCGGCATGGGCCGGTTTCTGGCGACCACGATAGCGGCCGCGGTGATGGCGGGAGCGGTTGGACCGGCGGCGCAGCAGATTCCCCCGCAGCAGCCGCCGGACCTGTACCACTGGGTGCTGCCCGCCGATTCACCCGGCGTAGAGGTGGCCACGCTGCACCCGAACGACTGCTACGTCGTCCGTCAGGCGACCGGCGTCGCGTACTTCGGCGCTCCCAATGCGGCGCTGCGCGAACTGCAGCGTCAGGTTGGCGGAGCGTGGGCCCATGTCGTGAACGTAGAGCCAAGGCTATCCCTGGAGCCGTATCCCGAGTGCCATAGCCCCGCGTGTGTCGACGTGGAACGTCTGGCCGCGGCGATGGACCGGGAAATACTCACTCTGAACCGGCGCGCACGGCGGCGCGTCAGCCACGACCCGTCGCCATTGGACAGTTTTTACGGCGGCGCCTACAGCGACGTCGGTACGGACGGCGCCGGGACCGACGCGGAAGGGCTCGCCGTTCGCGCCCGCTACCGCAACACGCCCGAGCAGCAGATGATCGTCCGCCATCTCGGCACGGCGCGACGCGACAACTGCTACGAGGCGAGAATGCCACGCAAGCTCACCATCCACGTGCGCGACCACGACGTGGAACGCGCGGATCGGACTGGCATCTACCGCGGTTACCTTTACATCGAACACCATCATCCGGAGATCGCAGGGCGCGCCGTCGCGGAGTGACCGAGGGGACGGCGTCGTCGAATAGCCAAGGAACAGGAGCAGGGACATGCGGAACTGGTTGAACGGACGGCGGGACCTGGCGCGGGCGGCGGCGCTCGTGCTGGCATTGGCGGCGGTCGTGGCGGTGGCGGCGCAGGAGACCGATCCCACCGACGGCAAGCGCGCCTACCGCTTCGAAGAGCTGACCGACGGTGTCTGGTTCGCCGTCGGCACGGGCGCCATGACGACGATGAGCAACTCGCTGGTGATCGTGAACGACGACCACGCGATGCTGGTCGACACGAGCGTGACGCCTGCCGCCGCCCGCAAGCTGGTGGCGGAGATCGCCGAGGAGATCACCGACCTGCCGATCCGTTACGTGTTCAATACGCACTTCCACTTCGATCACGCGCATGGCAACCAGATCTTCGGCGATGACGTCGAGATCGTCGGTCACGACTACGTCCGGACGCAGTTCCTGGCCGATTCGCCCGCGCAGCGGACCAACCGCAGCTTTACCGAGGGGACGCGGCGGCAGGTGGAGGAGTTGAAGCAACGGGTCACGGCGGCGACCGACGCCAGCGAGCGGGCGGAGCTCGAGCTCAATCTCCGCATCACCGAGGCGCACCTGAACGCGCTGGCCGAGACGCGCGTGAAGGCGCCGAGCGTCACCTTCAACGACACGATGACGATCGTGAAGGGAGGCCGCGAGGTTCAGCTTCACCACCCGGGCCGGGGCCATACCGCCGGCGACGCCCTCATCTTCCTTCCGGAGGAACGGATCGTTTTTACGGGCGACTTCTTCGTGGGCAGTCCCGGTGCGAACGGCCTGCCGTACATGGGTGACGGCTTCGTGCATGACTGGCCGGCCAGCCTCGATCGCCTGAAGGCTCTCGACTTCGACACGATCGTTCCCGGCCACGGCATGCCATTCCAGGAGCGGGAGCAGATCGACCACCTTCAGGCCTATCTGCGCGATCTCTGGGATCAGGCCAGCAAACTGCGGGCCGACGGCGTTTCGGCGGAGGATGCGGCGGGCCGTATCGATCTGACCGCCCACGCCGCCCACTACGGCGACCGTGCGCGCAGCGTCGACCCGAGAGCCGTGGTCCGCATCTACGAGGTGTTGCAGATCCTGCACCCGATGTGAGATCGCGCCGTGCTCGCCACCTTGACGCGCGCCATTCTGATCGCCGGGGCCTTGTCGTGGCTCCTGCCCGTTGGCCAGGGACTCGACATCGGGGTGGCGGCCCGGACTCAGGCGGATCAGCCCGGCATCCACCTCAGTCTTGACGAAATCCGCGAAATAGCGGGTCGGATCCGGGCCGGCCGCGACCTGCAGCCGGCGGGCTGGCCCAATGGCGCGCGCGTCGCCGTCCTGCTGTCGTTCGACGTCGATAACGACACCATCACGATCGCCCGCAACGCGGAGCCGTCGCCCGGCGCCATGTCGCAGGGCGAGTACGGCGCGCGAGTGGGGCTCCGCCGCGTCGTCGAGTTGATGGACCGTCACGAGATCCCGGCGTCGTTCTTCATCCCGGCCGTCAGTCTGGTCGTCGCTCCCGAGATGGTCGACATCATTCAGGCGTCGGGACGCCACGAGTTCGGCGTTCACGGCTGGATCCACGAACTGAACAGCGCCCTCGACGCCGAGACGGAGCGCGACCTGGTGATCCGGGCGACGGACTATCTGGAAGAGGTCACGGGCCGGCGCCCCGTCGGCTACCGCGCCCCGAGCTGGAACTTCAGCCCGAACACGCTCGACATCATCCGCGGCCTGGGCTTCCTCTACGACAGCTCGCTGATGGCCGACGACCGTCCCTACGAACTGCTGCAGAACGGAGAGCCGACGGGCATGATCGAGCTCCCGGTCGAGTGGATCCTCGACGACGCTCCGCTCCTGAACCCGAGAGGCAACAGCTATACCGCGCCGCGGGAGCTCCTCCAGGTCTACATCGACGAGTTCGACAAGGCTTACGAGGAAGGGACGATGTTCCTCCTCACCACCCATCCCCACATCATCGGCCATCGCTCGCGGATCGTCATTCTCGAGGAGCTGATCGCCCACATCCAGCAGACCGGCAATGTCTGGTGGGCGACGCACGAACAGGCCGCCCGCTACGTAAAGGAGCAGGCCGGCCTCTGACGCCGCCGCCCTCAGCGGTCTCGCCGGCACCAGCATCAGCCGGTGCGCCGCGTGTTCCTCGACCGCCCCGCGCGTGTAGAGCAGCGGGAAGTACTCGCCGTTGCCCAGGTTCTCGACAAGGTTGCCGTAGAACGGGCTGCCCGGCTGCGCGGACTGTCCGGGTGAGTTGCTGGCTACGGAGCGGTCGGGGTTTGCCAGGTCGATGATGCGCCGGAAGTTGGCTCCCGTCGCGTTGACGGCCCCGAAGCCTCCGGGGCGCTCGACCGCCGGCAGGTCGAACGCCGGGTCCAGCATGTGGGGCAACTCGCTGGCGTGGACAAGCCCATGCCGCCACTCGGTCCGGTCCGGGCCCAGCTCGGCGGTCAGCCGCTCGATGGCCGCCTGCAGACCGGCTTCGATCAACGCGCGGCGATCGTCGGCCGGCGTTTCCGGATCCTGAGCGCGGTCGTCCACCTCGCCGTTCCAGCGCACGTAGAGCGCGGCGGCCGTGCTCTCCTTCGCCAGTTCGCCGTCCCACGCCGCGATCAGGCCGCGGGCCCACTCGACGTCGGGATCGCCGGACGTCCACCCCTGAAAGGCGGGGATGTCCCGCTCCGCCGCGAGCAGGTAGGCGTCGTGCTGAATCCGCATGTGGTCCTCGACGGAGAACTGCTCGCCGGACCCGAGGATCTCGTGCAGGCGGGCAATCCGCGATGTCTCCACACCCCTCGACGAGTGGTAGAAGACGGGCCGCCCCTCGTAGCCGGGCGGATGGACGTTGTTGTTGGCGGTGGTGATGTAGCCCCGCTCGGGATTGAACTCGCGCGGCAGATCGGTGCGGAAGCCCCGCCATTCGTACTCGCCGGTGCCGGGAACCGGCAGGCGGCCGTTCCAGCCGTCGCGGTCGGGAGTAAGCCCCGTCACCTGCAGGGCGATGTTGCCGTCCACGTCACCGCAGATGAGGCTGTGGGTCGGCACCAGCCAGTGCATTGCCCGGTCGAAGAAGTCCGCGCAGCTCTCGGCCTGCGCGAGCTGGAAACTGCCCTTGTAGGCGGCGGTCCCCGGCTCCTGGACCACCGAGCGCACGGCATAGGCGCGGCGGTTCTCGAGATCCTCGTAGAAGACTGGCCCGTGCCGGCTGAACTTCAGGACGACGGGCTCCGGTTCCCGGCCCTTGACGGGAATCTCCTCCTCGACGATGCGCAGCGGCTCCCAGCCGTCCTGCCATCGCACGAGGTCGGGTTCCTCCGGGTGCAGCTCCTCGACGTAGACGTCGACCATGTCCGTGCCGGCGAACGTGAAGCCCCATGCCATGTGCTCGTTGCTGCCGGCGTCGACCCCGGCGAACGGCGGCTCGCCGCCCCCGATCACGTTCCAGCCCGGGGCGACCAGGTGCACGAAGTAACGAAGCGCCGGCATCTCGATGCGCCGGTGCGGATCGTTGGCGAGGATCGGCACGCCGGTCGGCGTACGCACGCCGCTCATCACCCAGTTGTTGCTCCCCTCGGTTGCGATGGCGCCCGGGGAAACCTGAGTCGTGCGCACGCCGGTCAGGAGCGCCCGGTAGGGTTCGACGACCTCCAGCGCCGGAAGCCTCCCGGCGACGAACGGATCGCCGTCGCCGGCGCGCATGGCGTCGAGGATCTCCTCGGTGATGAGATCCACGTCGAGGCCGTCGGGTACTTCCAGATCGTCCCAGGGATCCGGCGCCGCCCGCCGGTTGGCTTCCTCGGCGCCGTATCGGGCGACGTTCAGGGCGAGCTGCATTTCGTTGATGGCATGCCCCCGCACGCTCGGCACCGCGAGAGCGGCCCAGCGCAGGACCGCCGTTCTGGCCGTCCAGGGATCCGGCACGATCCCGGCGAGCTGGAACTCGACGGGGAGGTTGTCCCGGTTCTCCTCGATGTAGGCGTTCACGCCGTTCGCGTGGGCGGTGAAGAGACGTTCCGCGTCGGGGTGATAGCTGGTCCACTCGGTCTCGTCCCACGGCCCGCGGAACATCATCAGGCGTGTGCGGCGGTCATAATCGAGCGCGTCCGGTCCGAAGACCTCCGCGAGCCGTCCCTCGCGCCACCGGCGCCACATTTCCATCTGCCAGAGCCGGTCCTGCGCCATGACGTAGCCCTGCGCGAAGAAGAGATCGTCGTCGTTGCCGGCATAGATGTGAGGGACGCCCCATTCGTCGCGGATGACCTCGACGGGTTCCTTCAGCCCCGGGACCTCGATCTCGCCGTCGATCCGGGCCAGTGCCCGTTGCGCGAGCTCGTCGAGCGATTCCGGCGGGCCGGGCGCGGCGCAGCCGGCGACGGCCGCGGCCAGCACGATTGCAGCCAGACGGACGGAACTTCCTTCGCAGATTGACATGTGGCCCTCACCAGCTCCGCGGCGGCGCGATTCGATTGGACCCGCGGGTCCGACGCTTTCCAACTATAGGGGCAGTGGCCGTCAGGATCGACCCGGCGGGGGCGTCCCGTCGCCAGATCCAGACCAGGGCGGCGAGGATGGCGACGCCGAGCAGGCGCCGGGAGCTGTCGACGAACACCACCGCGCCATTGGCGATCATGAAGAAGAAGACGGAGCGGATGGCCGTGGTCCAGGCAGGCGAACGCCGCGCATGGGAGGCGGGCCGGAACCGCCACCAGACGCCTTCGGCCACCCAGACTGCGGTGAAGGCGTAGTTCGCCCACAGCCCGCCGCCCCACGCGATACCCAGGAACGCTTCAGTACGTGCCGCCGTGTAGTCGTACGCCGCGGCGTGGCTCCAGGCGTGATGGATGCCGAAGGCTGCCGCGACGTGCGCGAGATAGACCAGTGCGCCGAGCAGCCAGACCGGCCGGACCCATGCTGCCGGGACCGGCTGCGACCGGCCGTACTCTCCCGCGACGTAGAGAACGAGCGCGGTCCAGATGGTGAGCACGACCGCGGGGGCGGCCGGTGTCACGGGTATCGCCTGGGTCGCCACGGGGCACCCTGTGTCACGCTACGACCCGGGCGCAACCTCAGTTGGACTCGCGGCGGTCGGCCTGCTGCGTGTTCCACAATCCTGCGCCGGCCACGTCCAGCTCGTCGGCCGGGGCGACGGCGGTGCTCAGGGCCAGGTGTTCGTTCGATTCCAGGTTGAACGCCGGCCAGTCCGGCAGATCGGGGCGATTGGGATTGCCGGTGGCGGCAAACTGGATCCAGTAGCTTCGAACCGTCTCCGACAGCCGGAAGTCAGCCTCGGCGAAATCGCCCATGGTCCCGAGCCCCAGGGGCCGCTCGCCGCCGTCGTCGGTTCGGGTGAGCGTGCCGAAGACGTAGACGAGTTCCGCCGCGTGGTGGGCGCCGAGCGTCTCGCCCCAGGCGGTCGGCGGGGCATGCGTAAAGTGGTACAGCCAGACGGGCGACATCTTCTTCGCGTGCGCCTCCGCGTGGGCGCGAACCGGGCCCGCGAAGAGGAGGTCGTGAATCAGCTTGTCGATGCCGGCGCTGGCCGATTCCGGAGAATCGACGGCGTAGTGGGCCAGCATCTGCTCGGCGTGGTCGGGGTACACCTCGCGGACGTAGGCCTCGAACGAATCGACATCGGCAATGTCCAGGTTCCGGGTGAAGAGCGAGCCTTCGTTCCCCATCAGGCCGGTAATCAGCGGGACATCGTGCTGGCGGCCTTCCGCGTACAGGGCCAGCGGGTCGTCGGGAATCGCCCAGCCGTCCACGTTCGGCGCCCAGACATTGCCGGTGTTGCGGAACGTGTTACCCACGTCGCGGTTGGACGCCTCGAGCACGTCGGCCGCGCTGGCGGCGCGCATCGCGTCGAGTTGCCCGGTCTCTTCATCGCCGCTCGCGCCCAGGGCCTCGCCGACGCGAACGCCCTGCGCCTCGGCCGGTTCCCAACCGCGATCCGGCGTGTCGAGCGGGCGGTCCCAGCCGCGGATGTAGTTGCTCTGCGCGATCGCGCGGTGGTAGAGGCCTTCGGCCTGCGGCATCAGCATGACCGACATCACCGCGCCGCCGCCCGCCGATTCCCCGAAGATCATCACGCGATCCGGATCGCCGCCGAACGTCGCGATGTTGTCGCGCACCCATTCCAGCGCCGCCACCATGTCGAGCAGCCCGTAGTTGCCGCTGGCGCCGTGCGGCGACTCGTCCGACAGCGCCGGATGGGCGAGAAAACCGAAGACGTTCAGCCGGTAGTTGATCGTCACCACCACGGCGCCGTCGCCGGCCAGCGCCGTGCCGTCGTAGAGGGCGCTCGACCCGGAACCGCCGGTGTAACCGCCGCCGTGAATCCAGAAGAGGACGGGGCGCAGTTCCGTCGCCTCCCGGGGCGCCCAGACGTTCAGAAACAGGCAGTCCTCGTCCTGCGCGATGTCCTGACCTCCGTTCTGCACGCAGATCGGGCCGGTCTCGGTCGCGTCGCGTACGCCCGGCCAGGAAACGACAGGCGCGGGAGGCTGCCAGCGCAGATCGCCGACCGGCGGCGCGGCGAACGGGATTCCCTTGAAGGCGACGACGTCCGGATTGGCCGCGGTCGCAGCGCCCTGAACGTCACCGCCAGTCACGCTGACGGGCGTATCCGCCGACAGTGAGACCAGCGGGTCGGGCGACGCATCGTCCGCCGCCGGAGCGCCGCATGCCGACAGCGCCGCCGCACCGGCAGCCGCGAGGATGACCGTTGCGAGTCGATTCCATTCCATTGCGGTCTCCTGTTCTCGCGCGGGGTCCGGGACGGCCCGCCACGACGTTTGATTATAGGATTGTGGAGCGGCGGGACGGCCCGCCTGACGATGGCACCCCCCCTGGACTCCGGCGACCTGTCCACCCGTTCCGCTTCGGCGGCCACGTCCGTCCCTCGCTCCGGCGAGGCCCCCGCACCCTCCGCACCGTGGTACCGGCAGGTGAGCGGGGTGCAGTGGAAGGCGTTCTTCGCCACCTTCCTCGGCTGGCTGCTCGACGGCTTCGATTTCCTCGTCATGACGTTCATCCTGATCGACATTCAGGACAGCTTTACCGTCGATCGAGCGCTCGCCGGCGCGCTCGGCACCGTGACGCTGATGTTCCGCCTGGTGGGCGGCTTCGGCGCCGGGTTGATGGCGGATCGATGGGGGCGCAAGCTGCCGCTGATGCTGTCGATTCTCTGGTTCTCCCTTTTCGCCTTCCTGAGCGGCTTTTCGACGTCGTACGCCATGCTCTTCGCCTTCCGCGCGCTCTTCGGCATCGGGATGGGAGGCGTATGGGCGGCGGGAATGCCGCTCGCGCTGGAGCACTGGCCGACGCGACTGCGCGGGCTCGCTTCCGGCGTGCTGCAGGGAGGCTGGTACTGGGGCTACATCCTGGCCGCCCTGACCTACCACACCCTCTACCCGGCCTTCGCCGGTGTCGAGGATCCCTTCGGCGGCGGCGCCGACTCGACCATCGGCTGGCGCGTGATGTTCTGGGTGGGCGTCCTGCCGGCGCTGCTGGTCGTCTGGATACGGCGCAGCGTCAGCGAGAGTCCGGTCTGGCTGGAGCGCCAGCGTCACCTGCGCAAGAAGGCCGCGGCGGGCGGTGCGGAAGCACGCGTCGCGGCGGAGAGCGCGTCGGTGGCCCGCCTGTTTCGCCCCGAGTTGCTCTGGGCGACCGTGCAGTCATCGGTGCTCATGGGGACGTTCATGTTCTCCTACTACTCGCTCAGCTTCTGGTATCCCACCTTTCTGATCGAAGGGGGGCATCCGACGCTCGGTTACCTGCTTCTGTTCAACCTGGCCGGCATTGCCGGCATGGCGTTGTGGGGGCGTGTTTCGGAGACGGTGCTGGGCCGGCGCGGCGCGGTGACGGTGGCGGCGCTGATCGGCGTCGCGTCGATTCCGGCGTTCCTCGGTTCCGGCGCGACGCTGCTGGCCATCGGCGCGGTCGTCATGGGTGTGTCGGGGGCCGGGATCTGGGGGGTCGCGCCGTCGTACCTGACCGAGCGTTTTCCGACCGCGGTACGTGGCGTCGGCCCCGGTCTGACATATCACGTCGGTGCGGCGCTCGGAGCATTGACGCCTTTTGTCCTCGGTCGGCTGCAGGACAGCGGGATGACTACCGGTGGTGCGATGCGGATCTGCATTGCCGTCTCCGGCCTGCTGGTTGCCGCCATTATCTGGATGGGACCGGAAACACGCGGACGCCGCTTCACGCCGACCGACGAGTGAGCGGCGCATCCATCGGGAGCAGACGACATGCAGCAATCCGTCGAACAGTTCTGGAACGAAGACCGTCCTGACCCGTCGGGGCGCCGCCCCCCGGGGCTGCGCCGGTGGCTGGCCGTGGCCATGATCGGTGCGTCATTCCTGGGTGGCATGATGGGCAGCCGGTTGACGGACGGCCGCGTGGAGGCCCAGGCGCCCGCCGTCGTTACGACGACGCAGGTGAACCTGGTCGACGGCGCCGGCAATCTGCGCGGCATTCTGGCCGGGAGTGACGAAAGCGGCCGGGCGTCGCTCACCCTCTTCGATCAGGGAGGTCAGACGCGGAGTCTCGTCGGCGTGCAGGCGGACGGTACGCCGGTATTGCAACTGCAGGGCCCGGGTGGAGAGACACGCCTGCTGGCGTCGGTGCAGGGCGAAGACACGGTGCTGATTGTCGGCCGGGACGGCGCCGGGCAGGGAGTGCTGGCCGACGTGCAGGGCCGGCCGATTCTGAGCCTCAGCGACCGGGGGCAGAGCCGGCTCCAGTTGCAGCTCAGCATCGACGGCTGGCCGCGCCTCGCCCTGTCGGACGCCATGGGGAATGAAGGTGCCTCGCTCAGTGTTACGGGTGACGACGACCGTCCGGAACTGCGCCTGGCGGCCGGGGGCCGCCCGCGCGCCCTGTTGACCGTGGCGCAGGGCGCGACGGTCCTCAATCTGTCCGACGCCGACGGAACCCGGATGGTGGCGGGCGTGGCGTCGGACGGGAACCCGAGTGTGTCGTTTCTCGACGCGGCCGGCGAGGTGACCACGCAACTGCCGCAGTCTCCACAGTAGAATCGAGTTGCCGCTCTGCGGCGGAGAGGATTGATCATGACGATGCCTGGATGCTGTTGCCTGCTTCGGCCCGACCGTTTGGCTGCGATTGCCGTCGCCGCCGCGATGCTCCTGACCCTGGGCGCGCCGCCCGCCGGCGCGCAGGGCAGCGGCGATCACCCGAAGCGGATCGCACTGTGGGGTTCGTCGGTGCCGAACGGCACCGGTGACGAGACGAACCAGGGAGGCTACACCGGACGTCTCCGCGAGCTGCTCGAGCCGAGGGGCTGGGAGGTGCTCAACGTTTCCCGCGGCGGCGACAACACGATCACCATCACCCCGCGATTCGAGCCGGAGGGCGCCGCGGATCCCGATACCCGCTACCTGACGCCGGTGGATCCGGGCTATGTCGTCATCGCGCTCTCGCTGGGCAACGAAGGGATCATGCGTTGTCCGCCGGGCCAGGAATCATCGCGCTGCGCGGCATCGCAGGCGGAGCAGGACGCGGTCGCCCAGCAGTGGGCGGACGGCATGCTGCGTCTCATCCAGCGCGCCCGGGACAACGGCATCATCCCCATCGTGGGCAATACCTACGCGCGCGGCGACTTCACGGAGGCGGAGTACGCCCAGACGCGCCGGATGAACCTCCTCATCAACACCTGGGACGTGCCTAGCGTCAACCTCCTCGGCGCCATCGACGACGGCTACGGCCGGTGGGCGCGCGGCTTCTTCCCCGAACCGATCCATCCGAACGCGGCGGGTCACACCGAGATGTTCCACGCCTTCGTTCCGACGCTGTTCGATGCGCTTGCCGCCGGCAAGCCGATCCCGAAGAAGTCGGACGCGCCGGGCTTCGCCCGCATCCGGGGCAACTCGCGGTCGCCGCTTACCCTGGAGGCCGACGACACGATGCGCTCCTTCGGCTTCACCTTCTCCGTGCGGGCCGAAGGAGAGGGCACGGTGGCCAGTATCGGCGGCGAGACGCTCGGTGACGAGGTCGACTGGGTGACGGTGCCGTTCCGCCAGGCCTCGCTGGATTTCGAGGCGATGACGTTGACGCCGACCGGCCGCCGGTTCAACGCGTCGATCGCCATTCAGAACGGGCGCTGGGTGTACGCCTCGGCGAACGGGAATGCGGTGTCGACCCTGGCGCCAAGCGCGGACGGGCAGTGGCACACGGTTACCCTGACCCATCACGTGGCTCGCGGCGTCTCCCATTTCTGGGTGGACGGCCGGATGGTGGGCGCCGTCGAGGAGCGGCTCGAGCCGGATCGCTTCGTCCTCGGCGGCCCCGGCCCCGAATGGTCGACCGCGACGTCGGCTCCGGCCGATTACCGCGACTGGATGATTCACCGCGCCGGGCTCAACGGCGACGAGGTGAGCGCGCTGCATGAGGGTACGCTGCTGCAGTCCAGCCTGGAACTCTACGCGCCACTGACGGCCGAGCCATTCGTGAACGACGCGCAGAGCCTCTCGCAGGTCACCGTTGCGGCGGGCGCGGTCGAGGCAACGACCGAGGAATAGCGTCCGGGGCGCCGGGCAGGAGGAACGGAACGAGACCATGACTATGGGTGAAATGGTGGAGTTTCCGGCGAACGGGAAGCCGGCGTCGGGTTATCTGGCGGCGCCGGCTTCCGGCAGGGGGCCGGGGGTCATCGTGATTCAGGAATGGTGGGGTCTGGTCGATCACGTCAAGGACGTCGTGGATCGGTTCGCCGCGGAGGGGTTCGTCGCGCTCGCACCCGACCTCTACCATGGCGAGACCGCTTCCGGCCCGGACGACGCCGGCAAGCTGATGATGGCGCTCAACATCGACCAGACGGAGCGCGATCTTCGCGGCGCCGTCGACTACGTGCTGGGACGTCCGGAGACTGCCGGCGACCGCGTCGGCACGGTGGGCTTCTGCATGGGAGGACAGCTCTCGCTATTCGCCGCCTGCGCCAATCCCGGGGTGGGGGCCTGCGTCGACTTCTATGGCATCCACCCGAATGTCGCGCCCGACCTGGCCAACCTGCAGGCGCCGGTGCTGGGTTTCTTCGCCGAGAAGGACGGATTCGTCACCCCGGAGGTCGCGCGCAAGCTGGAGGCGGACCTGCGGGCGGCGGGGAAGAACGTGGAAGTCACCATCTTCAATGGTGCCGACCATGCCTTCTTCAACGACACGCGGGCGGAGGTGTACCACCCGGAGTACGCCGCGGAGTGCTGGTCGCGGATGCTCGCCTTCTACCGCGCGAACCTGTAGGCGGTGCGGCCTCCGGGCGGCCCGAACGTCGCGGGGACGAGATGGAGGCGGAGGTGAAAGATGCGCTGGTTCGCGAGAATCCTGCTTCCGTTTCTTTACCGGCTGCAGCCGTTGTTGATGCGGCTGCGATCGTGGCAGCTCGTCGCGCTGGTGGCGGCGATCACGCTCCTGAGTTGGGTGATTCCGGATCCGATCCCGTTCCTGGACGAGATCCTGTTGACCGTCATCCTGATCCTGCTGGCCCGGTGGCGGGCCAGGAAACAGGAACCGTTCGAGGGGCAGTCCGCGCCGCCGCCCGCCTAGCAACGTGCGCTGAAACCTCGTGTCGGTCTGACTACCGGTCTCGGGGAGCCGGTACAATCCCTGCGTGCCGGGAAACAGCTTCGGACAGGCGTTCCGCATCACAACGGCGGGGGAGTCGCACGGCCCGGCGTATGTCGTCATCGTCGACGGCTGTCCACCGGGCCTGGCGTTGAGCGAGGACGATCTGGTTCCGGACCTGGCGCGGCGCCGGCCGGGTCAGAGCACGATCGTCTCCCAGCGTGACGAGGCGGACGTTCCGGAGATTCTCTCCGGCGTCTTCGAGGGGCGGACCACCGGCACCAGCATCGGCATTCTCATCAGGAACCGCGATCAGCGCAGCCGCGACTATTCGGCCATCAGGACTAAATACCGTCCCGGCCACGCGGACCATGGCTACGACGCCAAGTACGGTTTCCGCGACTACCGCGGCGGAGGCCGATCCAGCGCGCGGGAAACCACCGTCCGGGTCGCGGCGGCCGCGATCGCGAAGAAGCTCCTGGCGGAACGATGCGGCACACGGATCGTCGGCTACGTCCGGCAGGTCGGCGATGTCGTCGCGGCGATTACGGACCCGGCCGCGGTGACGCTGAACGACGTCGAGCAGTTGCCGGACGGCGCCCCCAACATCGTGCGCTGTCCCGACCCCGAGGCGGCGGCGCGAATGGTCGGCCTGATCGAGCGCATGCGGTCGGAGCAGAACTCCGTCGGGGGTGTCGCCGAGGTGGTGGCGACCGGTGCGCCGGCGGGCCTCGGTGAACCGGTGTTTGACAAGCTGAAGGCGGATCTCGGCAAGGCGCTCTTCAGCCTGCCGGCGGTGCTCGGGGTGGAGTACGGCGTCGGTTTCGGTTGCGCGACGCTGACCGGCATGGAGAACAACGACACTTTCTACGCGGCCGCTGACCGGCGGATAGCGACGAGGACGAACCGGCACGGAGGCATGCTGGGCGGTATCTCGAGCGGGATGCCGATCGTGCTGCGGGCCGCGGTGAAGCCGACCAGCAGCCTGCCGCAACCGCAGGAGACGGTGACCTCGTCCGGCGAACCCACCACGATCAGCACCACCGGCCGACACGACCCCTGTCTGTTGCCGCGTTTCGTCCCGATGGCGGAGGCGATGGTCGCGCTGGTCCTGGCGGACCACTGGCTGCGCTGGCGGGCAACCGGCCGTGCCGACTGAGCCGGCGGTATCCGTTCGGCGTCGGCGTGGCAGGAGCGGCGGCACGGCTATAATCGCGGGATGCAGAAGAAGGGAATCCTGCTCGCAGCAGTTGCCGTCGGGCTTGGACTGATCGCCGGTGTCGGGATCGGCTGGCTGCTTGGCGCAACCGGCGTGGGGCAGGCCGCGCCTCTCGAGTCTCTCGACGCGCGGGAACGGGCGTTCGCCGAGCGGATGCGGAACGTCGTCCTGACCGGACACTTCACGATCGAGGGGCGGGAGCGCCGCGACGGCCTGCCCGAACGCTACGCGATCACCAGCGCGACGAAGCTCGACGGCGACCGCTGGCGGTTCGACGTGCATATGACCTATGGCAGCGTCGACGCCACGCTGCCGGTGGTGGTTCCCATCGTCTGGGCCGGCGATACGCCGATGGTGAGCATCACCGACTTCGAGATTCCGGGTCTGGGGGACGAATTCGGGGCTCGCGTCGTCTTCTACGACGAACGCTATGCCGGCACCTGGGACCACGGCGAGTATGGCGGCATGATGTACGGCACCATTTCGCCCGCCGGTGGCGACTAGGCGACTAGCGGCAGGCAGCTCGGCACAGGAAGGGGAGTTCCGATGTCCAGGCAGATTCCAGTTGTTCTAGCCGTCCTTGCCGTCCTGGTGGGCCTCGGCCTGGCCGGGACGTCCGGCCTGGCGCAGGTGGAGAACTACACGCCGGTGACCGATGCCATGCTGGAGAATCCGCCGGATGCGGACTGGCTCAGTTGGCGTCGCACGCTGGATGGCCACGGCTACAGCCCGCTGGATCAGATCACCACCGACAACGTCGGCGATCTCCGTCTCGCCTGGAGCTGGAGCCTCGCGGAGGGATCGCAGCAGACGACACCGCTCGTGCACGACGGTGTCCTTTACATCGCCAACCCCGGCGAAGTTGTGCAGGCCTTCGATGGAGCGACCGGTGACTTCCTCTGGGAATACCGCCGGGGTGTCGAAGCTCCGGGCAACAGCTTCGGTGGGCCGCCGCCGGGCCGCGCCCACCGCAATATCGCCATCTACGACGACAAGATCTACTTGAACACCGCCGACGCCCACATCATCGCGATCGACGCGCGGACGGGTGAAGTGGTCTGGGACACCAACGTCGGCGGCGACGTCGGCTTCCAGTACTCCAGCGGATCGATCATCGCCGACGGCAAGGTGATCTCCGGGCTGACCGGCTGCGGCCGCTACCGCGAAGAGGCCTGCTACATCGTCGGTCTCGACGCCCGAACCGGCCGGGAAATCTGGCGGACGTCGACAATCGCGCTGCCGGGCGAGCGCGGCGGCGACTCGTGGGGCGACCTGCCGGTGATGTTCCGGGCGGGAAGCGATTCGTGGATCCCGGGTAGCTACGACCCCGTCACACGGACGCTCTTCCATGGGACGTCGCAGGCGAAGCCGTGGGCGCGCGCGGCGCGCGGGACCGACGGAGACGCGCTCTATACCAACTCGACGCTGGCCCTGGACCCGGATACGGGCGAAATGAAGTGGTACTACCAGCACCTGCCGGGCGAGACGCTCGACATGGACGAGGTGTTCGAGCGCATCGTCGTCGAGTACGACGGGCAGCGGTCGGTCTTCACGATGGGCAAGATGGCGGTTCTCTGGGAAATGGACATCGAGACCGGCGCCTTCCGCAACGCGCATGACCTCGGCTACCAGACGTTCGCCGACGTCGATCCGGAGACGGGCGAGGTGACGTATCGCGAGGGCATGATCCCCGAGCTGTACAAGGAAGTCTTCTGGTGCCCGAGCACGGCCGGCTTCAAGAGCTGGCGCGCGATGTCCTACCACCCGGAGCAGGAGGCGTTCTACATTCCGATCAACCTGAACTGCGAGACCGGCATCTTCGGGCCGGTCGACCGGGTGGAGGGGGGCGGCGGCACCGGCCCGGTCCGCCGGACGAACCATTTCCATCCCGACAGTCCGGGGCAACTCGGCGAGTTCCTGGCGATGGACATGCGGACCGGTGAGGTCCGCTGGCGCCGGCGGTTCAAGACGCCGATCAACAGCGCCGCGCTCACGACGGCGGGCGGGCTGGCGTTCGCGGGCAGTTGGGACCGCTACATGTACGCCTTTGACGTGGAGACCGGCGACACGCTCTGGCAGACGCGCCTGCCGACATCCATCCAGGGCTTCCCGATCACCTACGCGGTTGACGGCCAGCAGTACCTCGCAGTGCCGGTCGGGACGGGCGGCGCCAGTTGGGGCGGAATGATCCCGGCCGACCTGATGCCGGAAGAGAAGCGTCCGGGCGGCGGCAACGGCCTGTTCGTCTTCACCCTGGCGGAATAGGCAGTTTGGTTGCCCCAGGGGCGATCTGTGCTAGGCTGAATCGGATGATCCAGAGAGTGCGCGCGCGCACCATGCTCGCAAGGTGTAGCCGCACGTGGCGCGCAGGGATCGTCGTCCTGGTGTTGGCGGTGGCCGGCGCCGGCGCCGCCGAGGTCTTCTGTCACGAGGAGCACGCAGCCGATCAGCAGTGCGCGGTCTGCCAGCTCCGGCACGAGTCTGCCGCCGAACTCTCCGGCTCGTTGCAGACTGGATTCGCCGATGTTGCGGAGCTGCTCGAGCAGGCTCCCGACGGCGAGTGGATCGCGTCCGGTCATTCCCGCCGCCTCCCCGCCCGCGGCCCGCCCGCCTAGTTCCCGTCACGCGCTGCGTTTCGTCCATCGTTTGTCGACTGCGCACTCTGCCACGAGCGCATGAGCACGCGCTCTACGACAATGTGCCTGTTCCCGGGTGACCGCGGTTCAGGTTGGCGCTTCCCGACACAGGTCAACGGTGTCGTGTCTTGCGCCCGTCCAGGGTGATGTTTCCGACGCGGGGCCTGACGCGTTCTCGACTGCCCCCGGCACGATGGACACGGGAAGAGGGTTGCGAAGAGTGGAACTCGGGAAGGGAATCCGATGTACCGATTGACAGCAATGTATCGATTGAAAGCAGGTGTTCTCGCGGCGGTGTCGATGGCCGTCCTTGCGGCGGCGCCCGTCTTGGCCCAGGAGACCGGGACGGTGGCCGGCACCGTGACGCTGCAGGAAAACGGAAGTGCCGTTGGCGGCGCGGTCGTCCTCGTTGTGGGCTCGGGCAAGTTCGCGTTGACCGACGAACAGGGAGGGTTCGTGATCGACGGCGTGCCGGCCGGCTCCTACGAAGTCCTCGCGCAACGCGAGCACCTGACCGCGGGACGGCAGACGGTGGATGTCCGTCCAGATCAGGCCGCGACGGTGGACTTCGTACTCGAACTCTCGCCCGTTCAAGAGAACGTGACGGTGACCGCCTCGGTGGGCGGAACCGAGACAGCGTTCGAGACGTTCAACGCAGTCACCACCATGGACTCGTTCGACGTCGCGAGAGAGTCGGCCGCCGATATCGGAGACGCCCTTCGGCACGAGCCGGGTATTGCGGTCCGCAGCTTCGGGCCCGGAGCGAACCGGCCGATCATCCGCGGCTTCGACGGTGACCGGGTGCTGATTCTGGAGAACGGCATCCGCACCGGAGACCTGTCGAGCGAGTCCGGCGACCACGGCGTCGCGATCGACCCCAACAGCGCGGAACGCATCGAGATCGTGCGCGGGCCCGCGACGCTGCTGTATGGCTCGAACGCGGTCGGCGGGCTCGTCAACGTGATCACGCCCCAGGAGAGCTACCGCGAGTCGCTGTTCGAGGGCACGCGAGCGCAGTTGGGTGTCGACCTGGGAAGCACGAACGGGCAGGCAGGCGCCAACGCCAGCCTGCAGCACGCCGCGCGGAACGGCCTGCATTACTGGGCCGGCGGCAGCACGCGGCGGACGGAGGACTACTCCACGCCCCTGGGAACGGTCGAGAACTCCGCTACCGAGTCGAACAACGCGCGGGCCGGGCTGGGCTGGTCGAACAACCGGCTTTTCGCAAGCGCCGGCTTGACGGTGAATGACGGTCGCTACGGGGTGCCGTTCGCCGGCGAGTTCCATGGACACCACGAAGTCGAGTCCGAGGGGCACCACGAAGACGAGGCCGATGGGCACGAGGACGAGGAACATGGTGAGACGGCGATCTCACTCGACTGGCAGCGTCGCGCCGGGCGCGTCGACTTCGGTGTGAACGGCCTTGGCAACCCCGTTATCGAGGGAGCACGCCTCAGCCTCAACGTCGTGGATTGGAACCATGACGAGCTGGAGAGAGAGGGCGGGATGGAGCGCGTCGGCACGCGCTACGAAAACCGGGTCTACATCCTGCGCGCCGACGTGGACCAGCAGCAGACGTCGCGTCTATCGGGAAGGTTCGGCATGTGGACGCAGGTACGGGACTTTCAGGCAGCGGGCGTCGAGGCGCTGGCGCCACGGACCGACCTGACGACCTTCGCGGCCTTCGCCTACGAAGAGCTGACCTTCGGGCGCATTCGCGTGCAGTTCGGCGGTCGGATCGACCGTGACAACTACCAGGTGGCGGAGCGTACCGGTGGACATGCGCACGACGAGCATGACGAAGACGACGAGCATGACGATGATCACGACATGCACGACGACGACCACGACGACGACCACGACATGCACGACGACGACGACCACGACATGCATGACGACGATCACGACATGCACGACGATGACGACGACCACGATGAGCACGATGACCACGGTCATGAAGAGCTCGTGGCGCCCGACGTGCGCGACCGCGAGTTCGAGGGCGCATCCGCGTCAATCGGACTCCATGCGGACCTCGGCGCCGGCAACGCCCTGGTAGCTAACCTGACCCGCTCACACCGCGCCCCGGCAATCGAGGAGCTGTACAACTTCGGTCCTCACGTCGGCACGCTCTCGTTCGACATCGGCAACCCGGACCTCGACGCCGAGTCCACCATCGGTCTGGACGTGAGCCTGCGGCACCGGGGCGACCGCGTCCGCGGCGACCTGAACTTCTTCGTGTACAACATCGACAACTTCATCTTCGGTGACCATACCGGGGAGGTGGCCGACAACCTGCCGGTGTTCGACATCCTGCAGGGCGACAGCCGCTTCAGCGGTTTCGACGCACGGAGCAGCGTCCGGCTCGCTGGACTGACCTGGTTGACGCTCGGCCTCGGGTACGTCGACGCGCGTCTGACGACGACCGACGAGGCATTGCCGCGCATTCCGCCTCTGCGGGGTACGCTGGAGCTCGACATCCCCTACGGCGGGTTCACGCTGAGCCCGCAAGTGGAGTTCGCAGGGCGGCAGGCCGACGTGTTCCGGGGCGAGACCGAGACCGGAGGCTATTCCGTGGTCAACCTGCGGGCGTCGTACGTCTGGCCGCGGCAGCACACGGCGCACATCCTGTCGTTCTCGGGCTACAACCTGACGAACGCGCTCTATCGCAACCACACGTCGTTCATCAAGGACCGCGCCCCCGAGATGGGCCGTGGGGTCCGGATGAACTACTCGGTGCGGTTCCACTAGGAGCCAGTGGTGAAGTCCCCGCTGGGTTTCATCACGGACTCCCGGATCTCGCGTGGCGACTCCGGCCCGGCGGGATGCTCGGTGAGCATGCCGTCGGGCCGAGCGTGACGGCGGCGACTTCGTGGTACGCCGCGCCCTCGGACGACAGTCGGCTCTCCATCAGGGCCACGCGATCGACGGTCCACTGCATTGGCGGGACGGTGGTCGCGCCGACCGTGCCGGCGAACGCTCGTTCCGCACTCCGGGCGATCCGCTTCACTCGCCCGATGGTGAGATGTGGTCGGAAAGGCCTCCGTTCCGGGGGGAACCCGATGCCGGCGAGTCGCCGTTCCACTTCGCGGTGCAACGCGTGCAGCCCGTCGGCGCCTTCGCGCACGTCGAGCCAGACGACGCGTGGCGCGCCCCGTGGCGGAAAGAGAGACGCGGCGCCGAGTGACACCTGGAACGGAGACAGCGCCCAGCGGGAGGTGAGCGCTTCAGCGACGGTTGCGGCGCGGTGTTCGTTCAGCTCGCCGAGAAAGCGGAGTGTCAGATGCAGGTTCGCCGCCGGCACCCAACGCACCCGTGCCGCCGCGACCGCCGGCTGACTCCGCAGTGCGTCAGTCAGTGCCGCCACCTGGGCGCGCGTGGCGGCGTCGAGCGTTACCGCGATGAAGATCCGCAACGGTGAACGTCGTCATCATAGCCGCCGACGGCGTATTCTTGTCTCGCCGTCCGGTGTGGGCGGCCGCATGTCCTCCTTATGCCGCCCCGTGTGCCCGCAGGCGGCAAGACGAAAGGGAATAGCAGATGGCGCAGGAATTCGGAACCACGGAACTTGAAGCACAGCCCGTCGTGGGCATCCGGACGACGGCAAGGATGGAAGAGCTCGGGAATGTGATGGGACCACTCTTCGGGGAAGTGTTCGGGCACATCCAGCAACACGGACAGGCTCCGGCCGGAATGCCCCTGGCGATTTACCACTCGATGGACGACGGGGCCGTCGACCTCGAGTGCGCGATCCCGGTCCGGTCCCCGGTGGCGGGCGCGGGCCGCATCGCGTCGGGTCAGCTTCCCGCCTGCACGGCGGCAACCGTCACCCACATGGGCCCGTACCAGGAACTGGGGAAGACGTGGGAAGCGCTGACGGCGTGGATAGGGTCGGCAGGCTTCGAACCGGCCGGAACGCCATGGGAGGTCTACGTCACGGATCCGGGCGCCGAGCCGGATCAGTCGAAGTGGCGCACCGACCTCTTCTTTCCGGTGCGCAAGAAGGGGGAATGATGCCGGGAATCTTCCCCAGTCTATAGTCGGCGGGTCACAGAGGTCACTCAGCGCGGCCCGGCGATCCAGGGATTGACGGTCTTGATGCCGGTGTTGCGGAACTCGCCGGTGTTCCGGGTTATCACGCCGAGCCCGCGGGAGGCCGCCGCCGCGGCAAGAAAGGCGTCTGGAACGTGGGCGTCGAGCGGCTCACCACCTCGGCGCTTTGCTTCCATGATCCGTGCGCACGCCCGGGCGTCAGCCCGGGACCAGGCGACGATCCGGTCTTCGAAGAGCTCGTCAAGAAGAGAGTGGAACCGGTCCGCAAGGTCATCCCGGCGACGCCCTGGATCGAGGCGGCCAAGGCCGTCGAGAACTTCCCAAACGGTGATGGAAGCGAGGCCCAGACCCTCATCGGCGAACGAGTCGAGAAAGGCAGCGACGCGCGGCTCCGGCCGCGGCCGCATCATTTCGGAGATGACGTTCGTGTCTATCAACCACGCGAGCGGCGTGGTCACTCCTCCTCCTCACCGGAGAAAGACAGCGGTCGATACCCCCAGCGCGCCGGGGGCGGCAGTTCGACTCCGTGATCCTCACCGAAGTGCCGTGCGAACACTTCGGAGGGTTTCGGGCAGCCCTCCGTTTTCGTGCGCTCCTCGTGTATCAGGCGGCGCACAAACTCCTCCATGGATAGGCCAACCTGCCGGGCCGTACGTTTCAGCCAGGACTTGTCTCCGGGATCGATGTCGCGGACGGTGATGCTGGTACTCATGTCAAACCTCCCCTCTGCGGCGGACGGCCAGCTGGCCTGCCCGGCGATGCTGGCATTTTATGCTAGCAGAAAGTCGCGGCGCATCGATCTCCTCCCGGTTGAGCGCCTTGACCCGTAACGGTTGACCCTCGAAGCGTCCCGCAACGGCCATGCGGGTCCTGATCAGATCGGCGACGGTCAATCCTTGTGGGGAAGGGCAAACACGTAAAGCGCGTTGCCGCTGCCCGGGTGGCGGACCTCCGGCGCCAGCGTCCGCGGCATGAGCCGGGGACTGCCGCCACCCAGGCCGGTCGACACCGCGACGTACTGCCGGCCGCCGGCGCGAAAGCTGATCGGGAATCCCTGCACTGAAGTGCCGAGGCGTGTCCGCCAGAGTTCGTCGCCGGTCTCCACGTCGAATGCGCGGAACCGCCGGTCGAGGTCGCCGGCGAAGGCGAGTCCGCCCGCCGTGGTCAGGACGCCCGTCAGGAACGTCGGGCGCTGCTCGATGCTCCAGACCTCCTCCAGCGTCTCGGCGTCGTAGGCGGCCAGTTTCCCCAGGCGGCCGTCCGTGCCCGGCATCTCGTGGAAGGGCCGCGAACTCATTCCGACGCCGCCGGAGCCCAGTTCGAACGCCACCTCGCGGGCGGCAAGCTCCATGCAGGATTGCGCGAGGGGCAGAACCAGCAGGCCGGACCCCGGGTGGTAGCTCATCGGGTGCCAGTTCTTGCCGCCGGCCGTGCTCGGACACGCCGGCACGAGCTGCTCGAACTGCGCATCGGCAATGTCCTGGCGGTAGGTGACCGCACCGGTCTCGGGATCGATGTGGTCGAAGACGTTCTGGTAGACCGTTTCCTTGTGCGCGAGGAACTCGCCGGTCTCCCGGTCCAGCTTCCAGAGGATGCCGTGCTTGCCGGCGCTGAACGCGGTCTTGCGGCCGCCGACATCGACCAGCACCCGCTCGTACACCTCGTCCAGATCCAGCGTCTCGCCCGGCACGTGCTGGAAGTACCACTCGAGCGTGCCGTCGCCCGGCCGGAGCGCGACGGTCGAGTTGGTATACAGGGCCGGATCGTCGACGGTCATGCCCCGGCTGAGCGCCACCCACGGCTTGGCCTGCGCCACGCCGAAGTAGACCAGGTCGAGTTCCGGGTCGTAACTGCCCGTGATCCAGGTGTCGCCGCCGCCGCGCAGGTAATCCGGCACGTCCGCCCAGGTGTTGCCGCCCGGTTCGTCGGAACGGGCGACGGTGTTGAAGCGCCAGAGCTGCTCGCCCGTGTTCACGTCGTAGCCGCTGATGAAGCAGCTCTCCAGCGTGTACGTGTCGCACCCGCTCAGTCCCTGCACGAGGGTTCCGTTGATCACGATCGGGCCGCTGGTGTTACGGAAGCCTTCGGCATGGTCGGCGATGACGGTGTCCCAGACGCGTTCCCCGGTTCGGGCGTCGAGCGCGATCAGGCGGGCGTCCGGCGTGGCCAGGAAAAGCCTGTCTTCGTAGATGGCGAGGTTGCGGCTCATGCCGGAGTAGCCGGTCGTCCCCACCTCCACTTCGTGCTCCCAGATGAGGTCGCCCCCGGCGGCGTCGAGCGCCTGCACCACCGGACCGATCCCCGCCAGATACATGACGCCGTCGTGGACGATCGGCGACGGGGCGTTCCAGCCGCCCTCGTTCATCGCCCAGACCCAGGCCAGCTCCAGATCGGCGACGTTGTTGAGGCTGATGTCCGCCAGTGGACTGTGGCTCCAGGCCTGGTAGTTGCGCCGGATCATCAGCCAGTCGCCGTCGTCGGGATTGCGCAGCATCTCGTCCGTGACGGGCCGGTAGCCGTCGACCGTACCGGCCACCGTGACGCCGCCGGCCTCCGGAGCGGGGGAGGGGGCTGCCGCCGTGGGCGCCGCCACTGCAGGCGCGGTCGCAGCGCCGCCGTCGGCCGCGGACGCCCCGCCGGCGACCGCGCCGATGGACAGGGTCCCGTCCGCCGTCAACGGCGCGCTGCCCGCCGGGGCGCCATTCGCCTGCAGCAGGTAGGCCACGATGTCGAGGTACGCCGCGTCGCTGAGCCCGCCCGGACTCTCGGGCGGCATCGACGCCTTGATCCGGACGAAGAGGTCACCCGGACTCAGGTCGGCCCAGAACCGCAGGAAGCTCTCGCCGGCGAGCTGCGGCGCCTCGAAGCTCCCCTGCAGGTTGGATTGATGACAGGCGGCGCACACCCGCTCGTAGATTGCCTCGCCCGACTCCGCCTGGGCCGTCACGTAGACGCCCGACTGGGTCGTGCCCAGCCCGTCCAGGGCAGGCGCCAGGAGCACGGCTGCCACGAATACCGCCGCCGCCCCCGACAACCGCCGAGCCTGCCTGTTGCGCGACCAGTGCATAGTCACCTCACTCAAGTGCCCGCGACGCACGACCGGGTCATTATCCCGCAGGAGTGCGGCGACGCGTGGCTTCGCGCCAACACGACCGCCATCGACTGACAAGCCGCCCCGAGTTGGCTACCGGGCGCGCGCGTCGAAGGTGGCCGGCATGAGCGAGCGGACCTGGATGCCCCAGTGGTCCCCCGCGCGGGTCACGATCCACAGCGCAGGGACGGTCCAGTAGCGGGTGCCGTCAGGGTGCCAGCGGGTGAAGGTCAGCTCGAAGTGCACCTTGTTGCGCGTGACGATGCTCGCCTCCAGGGCGTCGATGGTGCTCATGTGCCAATCTTCGTCGGAGCGCATCCGGTCGAAGTTCGGCCGCGGGCCGTCATCGGACGACTCGGCCACCGCGAAGCCGCCGCCGGCGGTCATGAACAGGTGCGGGTGGTTGAGCGTCGCGACGGTGCCGTTGACGTCGCCGGAATTGAAGGCGGTGAAGAAGTCCAGCACCGCCCGGCGGGCCGCCGCGACGATTTCCGCCCGCTCGTCGCCGTCCAGATCCTCGGGTTCGGCGGCCGGAGTCCGAAGCTGAATGGCCCAGCGGTCGTCCTGCCGAGTCACGATGTAGAACACCCGCGAGGTGCGATAGGCGGTACCGTCTGCGCCATAACGGCTGAAGCGGATCGACGCATGCACCTTGTCGGTCGAGGACTTGACCGCCGCGAACGAGTCGAAGTCGAACGAGCTGCGACTCCACCCCTCGCGCGCCCGCATCTCGTCGAAGCCGGCCGAGAAGTCCTCCGGCCGGGCGTCGACGATCAACGCCCCGCCGCCCGGCACCGTGGCGAAGGGAAAGTGCATCGCCCGGCGCAGGTTTGCGTCGTCGGCGGTATTCCACTGGGTGATGAACGCTTCCAGCGCCTGGCGTGCAGCCGTCTCCGCGGCCGCGTCCCGCGCCTCCGCATCCCGGGGCTGGGCGAGTCCGGGCGACCCCATGACCAGGATCCCCATTGCCAGAACCGCGATAGTGCCAAGACGGTTGGACACTGCCGGGCCTGCCGACGGTCGCCGAGGCCGTCCGTTGCCTGACCGGTTCATAGCCAGCTCATCTGAGTCTGCGCGACGCACCACGGGCTCATTATCCCGCAAGAGATTGGCAAGAAGGGAATCGAGAGCTCATGGTCCCTCGGCCCAGGGGTTGCCGGAGCCTCGGCGGACGTTGCGCGGTCGTGGCCCGCACCGCGACGGGCCTAGGAGGGACTCACAACCACGACCCGGTGGACACGTTCCTCCACCGCGATCTCGAGGTCGGTCTGGGCCTCCAGGTTCCCGATCAGCAGGTCCAGCCTCGGGGTCAATCGGCTCTCGTCGTGCAGCCGTACGAGGAACGGCTCCTCAGCCGTCCCGAGCGTCTCGTCCGCGACCGGCATGTCGAGGTGCTGCTCCAGCATGGCGACCAGCGCCGCTACATCCGAGACCTGGCCGCCGGCGCCGCTTCGCGGGTCTTCGTTCCCGCGGTCGGGATTCCGCGAGGACCTGCACCCGCTCGTGCAGCGATGGTTAAGGGAAGATTATGGAGCCGGCGAGCGGACTCGAACCGCTGACCTGCTGATTACGAATCAGCTGCTCTACCAACTGAGCTACGCCGGCAACCCGAAGAGATCAGTGACGCACAAGGAAGTCACTATTCCTGCCAGTCGTACGGCCCGCAGAGACTGCAACAGCGGGTGCAAGCGTGACCGTGTCCTGATCTTCATCGTCGCGATGCCCTATTGTAGCTGCTTCGCGGCGCGGGGTGCGAGCCCCAAGAGGTCATCTTCGCTAGAGGTATCGACACGCAGGCGCCTGACGGCTTCGGTCTGGCTCGTGGCTCGGCACGTACCTAAGCGCTGGCCACGACGGGCCGGCGATATGCGTGCTGGATGGCGACTGCCAGGAGTTGGAGGTTCGTGCGTGGATGAAACGCCTAAAGATCGGGGAATTCACTGATGCGTCGTTGGTTGTTCATGTGACTCTTTACGGGCATTCTGGTAGCGGGCAAATATTCTATCGATGTCGACTGCTAATCCCAGGGGGGTCCGCCTCTGCAACGCACTCAGTGCGACCAAGGAAGCCGTGTTGCCAAGAAAAAGTGCGTATGTCGCGGTTCTCTTGTTATAGCGCGCTTTGAGACTATAGTGGTCGTCGTCAAGGAGTTCCGTGGCGATATCAAGGCAACTACGGAAGCCGCTGTGGACATACCAACTTGTCTCGAAGAAAATGCGGTCGTAGAAGAAGTCACTGTCAAATACCTCTTTCGCCATATCCTTGAACGTCCAGGTCTTGCCGCCGTGTACGGCCCAACGAAGCCATTTTCCATTGAAGAGATCATCAAATACCGCCCTATCATCATCAGTTGTCGCCGTGCCGACTGTCCGCGCTGCGGCAGTATTCGGTTGGTGATTCCGGACTACCCTATCCAAGCGAACCTGTACTTGAGAATAGGAGTTTGCGTATATGTCAACGCGTTCGCACCAATGGTCAGGGTTTAGAAGCCAAGCGACAACTACTGAATTCTCTAGGGCGACCCGCGACAGCGCATAGGCATCATCCCCGAGACTTAACTCGCAGAGCGTGAAAATGGCATGTTGGGTAGTAACCAATTTATTGACGAGCGCGCAGATGGTCTGACCTCTGTAAACAAGTGGCCGCGGCGAGCCAGGTACGCGCTTCTGGGTGGTGTCGGGCGCGGGCCTGCGAAAGTAACATTTGGCATCCGCTACCCGAGGGTAGAGCGCAACGATCTCTGTATGTATGGATTTCTGAGTGTTGTAGTCAAGCATCGACATCAGGAAGGAAGATGAGAGATCCGTAGAGTTGTTCGAGTCGTATGGTGCAGCGAGTCCGCGACCACCGAGGTCGACGGGAATGCAGTTCGTGAAGTCGTCTTCGCGGATTGGTCATTTTAATGAGCGATGTGTGGCCACGGGCGGTGCAAAGGCGACCCTGGTAGACAAGGCTTCTATGCAGCTCAGCGAGGCAGACGCGAGTCGCTACTGCCTATGTCTCTGTGAAAAACCTGTAGCACGGACCAGGCAAACCCCAATAAAAGACGGATTCGGGGTTCAAGAAACAGAAGTGATCGAACAATGTTTAAGCCAGGGAGTTCCGATGAAAATCTTATCCACTTGGCCAGAGACGACGACGTGGTCACCCTTTCGGAACTTCAACAGCTCCGTCTTATCCGCTTCGTCGAACTCAGCAGCGGCAGAGTGGTAAGAGTCGGCGTTCGGTACAAGGTGTAAGACGATATTCCCATTGGACGCGCTCACTGAACGTATGATCGCTTTCCATACGACTGTTTTCCCGACAAAGTACTCGCGTACCGACTCCAGTTGCAGGTCCGTGAAGCTGCCGTCATGGATTCGTTCGAGGGCGAACTCAAGGGTGCGAAGCCCCTCCGCAAGTGCATTTGCGCTGTTTGTCGACTGTTCGGCGAGTCCCGGTTTTGGGTTTGTGGTTGTGGTTTCAGGTGTGGCTGGCTCAGCAGGAGCGACTGGGAGTTCAGCGTGCAGACGTGGTGGTTCTGTCACATCGCGCGCGGACTTCAGGGCCTCGTTCTCACGCTCAAGGGACGAGATGCGGAAGTCCCTTGGCTTAACGTAGAGGACATCAAAGACCTTCCAGAGGGCAGCGAACAGGATAGCAGCGAGAAGCAGCCATGCCAGGCCAGGCACCTGTGATAAGAGTTCGGAGAGAGCGCTCATGGCTGGGTGAAACCTCTGTGGATCCAAGGATAATTCTAACAGGTTGGCAAGAGTGCGCTGAAATCACAAGTAGGGCGCGGTGACGATGAAGAGGCAAAACGGTGCGCTGCGGTTCTGTCGACCAGCATTGCAACTGATCGCTCGACGCCTAGATCGAGTGACGTTATCTCCATTCTCTCTTGCCGTGGATTCTGAGACGACCTCCCCTGGAACACCAGCGCATCGGTGACATTGAGCAGGGTAGTTCGGGCGCGAACGTACACGGGGTCAGGAGCGCCAGACATCCTCGTTCTTCTCCATCCACTTCAGTAACTGTTCGCCCTGTGGCGGCTCTCGACCCGGTCCGGTCAGAAGGTCCACGGCGAGTTGGCTGGGAGCAACGCAGCGAAGTCCGTCGCGCTCAACTGTCCGATCGAAGACCACGGGATCGAATGGCTCGAGAAGGACTACGTTGGCGCCGGCTTCGGTTTCGCGGAGATCCAGGCTGTCGACCGCCCGAATGGCATCCGTGACGTAGATGGCTGCCAGCCTTGCCGGCGCGATGGGGTCGAATCGCTGAACTGCAAGAGCGCCGGTCGCGGCGTGCGGGATCGTTGTTGCGCTGAGCTTCTTTTCGAGAGCCGCCAGACCTCGTGGCTCGAGAACCGTCTTTGCTGTGTTGGAATCGGTCTGGTCGTAGTCCTCGGCCCAGCGGCGAATGGCGCCCTGCCAGTCGACCGACGAGATGGCCCCTCGTGCGCGGCTCACTATGGCCTCGCGTTCGAGCAGGTCGAGAACGCGGGACAGGGTCGGCGCCGAGGCGCCAGTTGCCTGGGCCAGTTCACGAACACCGCATGGAGGAGATGTGTCGATGATGGCCCGCATGGCTCGGGCGGCGCCACGCCCCCGCAGGGACCGGAGCTTGTGATCCCTTGGCCAAGGATCGTGATTGGCCCCGTCTGTGGCAATGAACAGTCCCGGCGTGGAGACCTCGATTCGGACGTTGCCCGTGGTGTCGGCGTAGCCGACGCCGCGATCACGCAGTAGGGCACGGGCGCGAGGGGAGAGGTAGGCGGCGGCTACGACAGGCACGGTACGAGGCGACGCGTCGGCTGTGATCACCGAGATCTGCTCGACTGCCTGGAAGACGTCACGCGGTTCCAGGGTACGCTTGATCTCAACGGCAAGGGCCGCGCTTTCGCCAGCGGGTGACACGATCTCCGCCAGCAGATCCACGTGGTAGCGACCGACCGGGCCTTCGGTCCGCCGGGCTTGGAGTGACCAGCCGGATGGCATGCGGTCAGCCAGAAGTTGCTCGACTTGGCGCTCGACCTGTATCTCGGTCAGCGGCTGTGTGTCCGTAACAGGCATGGGGTTCTCGCTCGGGATGTTTCATGGAGTGTAGTGTTTCTGCATGCGCGAAACGACAATATATATGAAACATGCGGCACGATACCCCAAAGGAGGCCGCAGCGCTCAGCCGTTCGTGCGTCTCGTCTCCTCGACCCTGGGCACGACGATCTGTCGACCCGTGGCGAGCTGGTACGTGGAAGCTGAGCGAGAGAACGACTAGCATATCGCCGGCCCATGCCGGCGAATCAGTTAACCCTAAAGGACCTGAAGTCCGAGTTGTGGAGATGCGCCCAGATTCTCCGCGGCAGCGCGGTCGACCGGACGGACTGGAAGGGCTACATCCTTCCATTGCTGTTCTTCAAGCGGATCAGCGATGTCTGGGACGAGGAAACCGCCGAGGCTCGTGAGACGTACGGCGAAATCGACCTTGCCGACTTCTCTGAACTGCACCGCTTCACACTGCCGGACGGCTGCCACTGGTGCGACGTCCGCGAGACGCCGAGCAACGTCGGCACCGTGCTGGCGCGGGCGATGCGCGCGATCGAGCGTGCCAATCCAGAGACCCTGACGCGCGTGTTCGGCGCGGCCGACTGGGGTAACCGCGAACTGCTCGGCGACGAGCTGCTCAGGGACCTCATCGAGGGCCTCTCCGGCGTGCCATTGGGCAACAGGGCGGTTGGGTCTGACATTCTGGGCGACGCCTACGAGTACCTAATCGGCAGGTTCGCCGACATCACGCGGCGCAAGAAGGCGGGCGAGTTCTACACTCCGCGGAGCGTGGTGCGGATGATGGTCGAACTACTCGACCCGCGCGAGCGCGAAAGCATCTACGATCCGGCCTGCGGCACCGGCGGCATGCTGCTCGGGGCGATCGAGCACGTCGAGCGAGCAGGCGGCGATCCGCGGACCTTCTTCGGCCGCATCTTCGGCGAGGAGAAGAACCTGACTACGTCTTCCATCGCGCGCATGAACCTCGTGCTGCATGGCGTCGAGGACTTCCGGATCGAGCAGAACGACACGCTCCGGCATCCGGCGTTCAGCGACGAGTCCGGCGCCCTGGCGACGTTCGACTGCGTTATTGCCAACCCGCCGTTCTCGCTCAAGGAGTGGGGCCGCGAGGTGTGGGAGGCGGACCCGTGGGGCCGTGCCGCATTCGGCCTGCCGCCGGCGAGCTACGGCGACTACGCCTGGGTCCAGCAGATGGTGGCGTCGATGGCGGAAGACTCGGGACGGATGGCGGTGGTACTGCCGCAGGGGACGCTGTTCCGAAAGGGCGCGGAGGGCCGTATCCGCCGCGCACTACTGGAGCAGGACCTGATCGAGGCAGTGATCGGGCTCGCGCCCAACATCTTCTACGGCACCGGTCTCGCCCCTGCGGTGGTGACGCTGCGCCGGGCGAAGCGCCCCGGGCGACGGGGGAAGGTGATCATGATCGACGCATCGAGCCTGTTCCGCAAGGGTCGGGCGCAGAACTTTCTCGACCCGGCGCACGCTGAGCAGATCGTCGCGTGGGTGCGACGTTTTCGGGACGTGGAGGACAGGGCCAAGGTCGTCGCAACAGAGGACATCGCGCGCGAGGACTGGACCCTCAACATCTCCCGCTACGTGTTGCCGTCGGCTGGCGAAGATGTACCACCGCTGCCCGAGGCGCTGGCGGCCTTCAAGACGGCGTTGACGGAAGCCCGTACCGCCGAGGAGCGCCTGCGGCGCGTGCTGGTCGAGGATGGCTGGCTGGAGTGACTCAATCAAGCCGGGCAGCGGTTGAACGAGAGCAGGAGAACGTGGCGGACGTGCATCCGTCCCCCGGACGCTTGGGCCGGCAGTCGCTGGAGTCGTACCTCTGGGGCGCAGCAAACCTCCTGCGAGGACTGATCGACGCCGGCGACTACAAGCAGTACGTCTTCCCGCTGCTCTTCTTCAAGCGCCTCTCGGACGTATGGGACGAGGACTGCCGGGACGCCTTCGAGGAGACCAGCGACCGCGAGTATGCGGAAGCGACCGCCAACGACCGGTTCATCATCCCGGACGGGGCGCATTGGTCCGATGTCCGCCGTGCGGCGCGCGACGTGGGTCGCGCGCTCCGGACCGCGTTCCACGCCATTGAGACGGCCAACCCGGAGCGTCTCGCCGGCGTTTTCGGGAACGCTCCCTGGACCGACAAGGCGCAGATGCCGGACACCACACTCAAGAACCTGATCGAGCACTTCTCGAAGCACACCTTGAGCCTTGCTGTGGTCCCGGAGGACGAGTTGGGCAACGCCTACGAGTACCTCGTCAAGCAGTTCGCCGACGACAGCGGCCACACTGCACAGGAGTTCTACACCAACCGGACGCTGGTGCACCTGATGACCCAGATGCTCCGGCCCCAGTCGGGCGAGCGCATCTACGATCCAACCGCTGGCACGGGCGGCATGCTCATTTCCGCGCTGGCGGAGGTCCAGCGGAACGGCGGCGATGCCCGGACGCTCGGCCTCTACGGACAGGAGATCATCGGCACGACGGCGTCCATTGCACGCATGAACCTCGTGCTGCACGGCGTCGAGGACTTCCGGATCGCGGTCGGCAACGCGCTGAGCGATCCGGCCTTCATCGAGCGAGACCGCCTGATGACGTTCGATGTGGTTCTCGCCAATCCGCCGTATTCCATCAAGACCTGGAACCGGGACGCTTGGCGCGACGATCCGTGGGGCCGCAACATCCTTGGCACGCCGCCGCAGGGACGGGCCGACTACGCCTTCTTCCAACACATTCTCCAGAGCCTCGACCGGAAGACCGGCCGGTGCGCCATTCTCTTCCCGCATGGCGTCCTGTTCCGCCAGGAAGAGGCGGAGATGCGGCGCGGCCTGATCGAGCGCGACCTCGTCGAGTGCGTGCTCGGCCTAGGACCCAACCTGTTCTACAACTCGCCGATGGAGGCGTGTGTGGTGGTCTGCCGGACGCGGAAGCCGCCCGAGCGCTGCGGCAAGGTGCTGTTCATCGATGCGGTCCGCCAGATAGCGCGGGAGCGGGCGCAGAGCTTCCTGACGCCCGAGCATCAGAAGCGGATCCTGACGGCGTACGATGCGTTCGGCGCCGAGCTCGGATTCGCCGCCGTCGTGCCCAACGACGACGTGCTTGCCAATGACGGCAACCTTTCGATTCCGCGTTACGTGAACTCCGTCACCACTGCGAGTGCCGGCGTCGCAGCGGTCGGCGACATCCATCAAGCGTGGGCTGACTTCGACAGCACCAGCTCACAATTCTGGCAGCAAATGGACGACGCCGTAGAGATGCTGCACCGTGTCCTTGGAGTCCAGAAGACCGATGGATAGAAACGAACTGCGCTCCGGCTGGGCTCACCTTACTTTCAGTGAAATGGCAAAGAACGTTGCGGAGCGAGTTGAACCGGCTCCAGGCGACGAAGCGACCTATGTGGGCTTAGGGCATTTGGACTCGGGATCCCTCATTGTGCGTCGTTGGGGAGTGGATGTTCCCTTGATCGGCACGAAGCTCCGAATGAAGAAGGGAGACGTCCTGTTTGCCCGGCGAAATGCATACCTTCGTCGTATTTCGCTGGCTCCCCACAACGGACTCTTTTCGGCCCACGGCCTCGTCCTTCGCGCGAACCCGAAAGTCGTCCTGCCCGCCTTCTTGCCATTCTTCATGCAGAGCGACTTGTTCATGGAGCGAGCCAAGGCTATTTCGGTTGGCTCGTTATCGCCAACGATCAACTGGCGAACGCTGGCAGACGAGGAGTTCGCCCTGCCGCCGCTGGATGAACAGCGACGCATTGCCAAATTAATGCTGGCAATACAGACAACGGGAGAGCGGTATCGGAGCTCTCGTAAAGCCCTACAATCGGCCAGGGCAGCGCTTGTGGATTCGATCTATTCCGAGGAACTGAGAACCTATCCCGTCACCCGGTTGGCGGACTTCTCGGACGTTTGCTATGGATTGACAATAGGACCGGGTCGGCGACTTGCCAGTACGAAGAAGAGGTCACCATATCTTCGAGTGGCTAACGTCCTGCGTGGCTCGGTAGATCTGTCAGAAGTCAAGACGACGAATGAACTTAATGGGGACGAGAAGTATCGCTTGCAAAGCGGGGATGTGTTGATTGTCGAAGGACATGCCAACCCCTTGGAAATAGGTAGGGCGTGCGTGTGGGAAGAGCAATTGCCTGATGCACTTCATCAGAACCATGTGATTAGGGTGAGATGTGAGAAATCGGCGTTTCCTCACTACGTATGTGTCCTCATCAACTCTCCGTACGGCCGCAAGTACTTCCGGTCTCAAGCCAAGAGTACCAGTGGGTTGAATACCATCAACTCGACGGTAGTTAAGGACTATTCTCTTCCGCTACCACCACGAGCGATTCAGCGGTCAGTCCTCGACCGATTGCAGGCGTTCGATGGCTCTGCCGATCGGCTCCTCGTCCGTCAGAAAATGCTCGACCGCGTATCGAAGGTGGCATTTGGGATTCTCGATCGGCAATAGACGGGAGACGGCTGACGTGTTCGGATGCTGCAGATCTGCGACCGCCTGCGCGAGGTCCGGTCCGATGTTGTTCGCGTTTGAGGGCTCGGTCTTACGGCGCCCGACGGGTCTACGAGGTGGCCCGCTGGACCGCTCGGTGCAAGTCCCAATCCGCCTGGAGGCGCATCCAGAACTGGGGGGAGGTGTCGAGTAGGCGCGAAAGTCGCATTGCAGTGTCGGCGGTGATCCGCCTTTTGTCGAGAAGCACCTCGTTCAGACGGTTCGCCGAGATCCCGAGGCGTCGCGCGGCGTCTACCTGCCGGAGTCCAAGCGGCTTGAAGAATTCTTCGCGCAGCATCTCACCGGGGGAAATGGCCGGCCCCGGCCAAGCCGGGTCTCTAGTGATAGTCTTCGACGCCAACCTCGTAGGCATGGCCATTCTCCCACCGAAATGTCACGCGATACTGATCGTTGATCCGCACGCTGTGCTGCCCTGACCGCGCACCCTTCAAGCGTTCCAGTCGATTGCCGGTCGGGATGTATTCTGTAGCGGCCTACGCCCATGACCTTCACCGAGTCGAACACGGTCGAGGCGCTCGTCCGGGACGTCCTTTGCGGCGGCGTCACCCACCATACGGCGGTCGGACCCGGCCTTGCGCGGCGGCACGGCAAGCTCTCCGGCCTCGGATGGCACTACCTGGGGCGGCAGCACGTCCCTCGGCAAGCGCACGAGATCCTCGTCGAGGAGCACGTGCGGGAGGCGCTGCTCCGCCTCAATCCGGAAATCGCAACCCAGCCGGACCGGGCTGACGATGTGCTGTACCGGCTACGGGCCATCCTGATGGGCGTGCGGACGGACGGGCTGGTCAAGGCGAACGAGGAGTTCGCAGCCTGGCTCGCCGGAGAGCGGTCGATGCCGTTCGGCGCGGATGGCGAGCACGTCACCGTGCGGCTCATCGACCTTGAGGACATCGAACGTAACCAGTATGTCGTCAGCACCCAGTACACCGTCCGATCGGGTGCGAACGAGCGCCGAGCCGATCTGGTGCTGCTGGTGAACGGCCTTCCGCTGGTCGTCATCGAGGCAAAGACGCCGGTACGGTCGAGCGAGAGCTGGTTCGATGGCGCGACGCAGATCCGCGACGACTACGAGCGGAACGTGCCTGAGCTGTTCGTGCCGAACCTCTGCTCGGTCGCCACTGAAGGCAAGGACCTGCGATACGGCTCGATTGGCCTGCCGGTCGAGCTCTGGGGACCGTGGCGAGCGGACGACGACAAGGACACGCCGAAGCTCGAACGGGTCAAGCAGACCGTCTCGTCGATGCTCCGGCCGAAGACAGTTCTCGATCTGCTGGGTAGCTACACGGCCTACGCCACGGGCAAGGGGAGGCGGCGGGCCAAGATCGTCGCGCGTTACCAGCAGGTCGAGGCGGCGAACCGCATTGTCGAGCGGGTCGTCGCGGGCCACCCCAAGAAGGGCCTGATCTGGCACTTCCAGGGTTCCGGCAAGTCGCTGCTAATGCTGTTCGCAGCGCGCAAGCTGCGGCTGCATCCGGCGTTGGGAAACCCGACGGTGATCATCGTGGTCGACCGGATTGACCTCGACACGCAGATCTCGAGCACGTTCCACGCGGCGGACGCGCCGAACCTGGAGAAGGCCGACACCCGGGAGGAGCTCGAACGGATGCTCGCGCAGGACGCGCGGAAGATCATCATCACGACGATCTTCAAGTTCGGCGAGGTGGACGGTGTCCTGAACGACCGTCACAACATCATCGTGCTGGTCGACGAGGCCCACCGTTCTCAGGAAGGGGACCTCGGGCGGAAGATGCGCAGGGCGCTCCCGAACGCGTTCCTGTTCGGATTGACCGGGACCCCGATCAACCGCGCCGACCGGAACACGTTCTTCGCCTTCGGCGCCGAGGAGGACGAGTACGGCTACCTGAGCCGCTACGGCTTCGAGGAGTCGATCCGGGACGGTGCGACCATGCCGTTGCACTTCGAGCCGCGGTTGCCTGAGCTGCACATCGACCGGGCCGCCATCGACGCCGAGTACAAAGAGCTGACCGGCGGCCTGAGCGATCTGGATCGGGAGCAACTCTCGAAGACCGCAGCCCGCACGGCTGTGTTGTTGAAGACGCCGGAACGAGTCGAGCGGATCTGCGGCGACATCGCGAAGCACTTCCAGGAGAAGGTGGCTCCCAACGGCTTTGGCGCGCAGGTGGTCACCTACGACCGCGAGGGCTGCGTCCTCTACAAGCGTGCGCTCGACCGGGTGCTGCCGGCCGAGATGTCCGACGTGGTGATGACGGTGAATAGCGGCGAGGACGAGTACGCCGTGTATCGCCGCGACAAGGACGCCGAGGAACGGCTTCTGGATCGCTTCCGTGATCCGAACGACCCGCTGAAGGTGCTGATCGTCACGTCGAAGCTGTTGACTGGCTTCGACGCTCCCATCCTGCAGACGATGTACCTGGACAAGCCGCTTCGGGACCACGCGTTGCTGCAGGCCATCTGCCGCACGAACCGCCCGTACGGAGAGGCCAAGATGCACGGGCTGATCGTCGACTACCTCGGGGTATTCGACGACGTGGCCCAGGCGATCCAGTTCGACGAGGAGGGCATCACTCGCGTCGTCAAGAACCTCAATGAACTGGTCGCTGCACTTCCTGCTGCGGTGCAGAAATGCCTGACGTGGTTCTCCGGGGTAGACCGCACCGTCGCCGGCTACGAGGGCCTGATCGCCGCGCAGGAGTGCCTGCCGAACAACGAGAAACGCGACGAATTCGCCGCCGACTACAGCTATCTCGCGCGCCTCTGGGACGCGATCTCGCCCGACGCGAGTCTGGAACCGTATGAAAGCGACTACGCCTGGCTCGGCCAAGTGTACGAGTCGCTGAAGCCCTCGACGGGAACGGGCAAACTCCTTTGGCACACGCTCGGCGCCAAGACCATCGACCTAATCCACCGGCACGTTCACGTTGAGGCCGTGCGCGACGACTTGGAAACACTGGTGCTCGACGCCGACGTGCTGGACGCCGTGATCGGCACAAAGGACCCGGAGAAAAAGTCGAAGGAGATCGAAATCAGGGTCGCCGAGCGCCTCCGCAGATACCTGCGCGATCCGCAATTCCGCGCCCTCGGCGAGCGCCTGGAAGAGTTGCGGCGGAAGCATGAACAGGGCTTGCTGGTCAGCATCGAGTTCCTGAAGTCCCTGCTCGAGTTGGCTCGCGACGTGGTCGAGGCAGAGCGGACTGTCGAGCCTGTGACGCCGGAGGAACGCGGCAGGGCCGCACTGACCGAGCTGTTCGAGGAGGCCCGCAACGCCCGGACGCCCATCATGGTCGAGCGGATCGTCAACGACATCGACGAGATCGTCCGGCACGTCCGCTTCGAGGGGTGGCAGACGACCCACGCGGGCGAGCGGGAGGTAAAGCAGGCGCTCCGGAAGACGTTGTTCAAGTACCGCCTGCACCAGGACAAGGAGCTGTTCGACCGGGCTTACGGCTACATCCGGCAGTACTACTGACGCTCGCGCACAGCGCCGTCAGCGGAAGTCCGCGCCAAGCGACGACACTGATGCCATTCGCGACGGCTTTCTGGTCGCGTGCTCCGCGACGGCGAAGTCGGCGTCGCCCGTGGGGAGGTAGGTCGCTTGGCCACCAACAAGCACGACAGGACGGTTGATTCGTTAAGCTCGGCACTCGATCGGAGGCTGGCGTGACTACGGAAGAAGCGATCGTCAGAAAGCTGAGGGCGCTTCCGGTGGAGAAGCAGCAGCGTGTGCTTGCCTTCGTCGAGCACTTGCATGCGGCGGAGGCACCCTCCCATACGCAGCGTACATTGAAGGGGATCTGGTCCGGCTTCGGCGTGGAGGTGTCCGAGGAGGACATCGTGACTGCGCGTCGGGAGATGTGGGGCGGGTTCCCCCGTGGCGCCGGAGAATGAGCGCGGTACTGGCAGGCACGCATGCCGTGCTCTGGTACCTTGCCAGCCCCGAAAGGCTGTCGACAGCGGCGACCGCAGCGTTGGACGGTGCTCTTGTTGCGAATGCACCCATCTACGTTGCTTCAATCTCTGTCGTCGAAGTCGCCTACCTAAAGATCGTCGATCAACTCACGGACCTGTCGCTCCTGCCACGCGTACTCACGCTGGTCTCGGTGCTCGTCATGCCCACATTTTCTTGAACGGCACTCGGGATTCCGACTGCCCGGTTGCTCAGCTCCCGACTTGGCGTAGCTGGCCGGGCGACATCGCGGCCAGCGTCTTCATGATGCTATCGACGAGTGGCCGCAGGTGGGCCATGCGGTTCGACGGCGCCCGGATGATCAGTATGCGCAGGCCGAGACCTTTCAGATTCTGCTGGTGCGGGAGACCTCGATCCATGCTCAACAGGGCATCGAAATGCTCGCCAGCCTGTCGGAGCAACTCGCCGTTCTTCGTTCCCGACCAACCCTCGGCCTGCACGCTGCTGACGTGATGTCCGGTCAATTCCGCCGCGAGAGCCCGTGGCAGATTCTCGTCAAGCAGAACGCGCACGGGCCAGAATGAAATCGCGCGCCAGGTCCAGCGCAGCGAGCGCCTGATCCTTGGACACCGACGGGAACTGATCGAGGAACTGGTCCAGAGTCTCTCCGCCTTCCAGGTAGTCGAAGAGCGACTGAACCGGCACTCGGGTGCCGCGAAAGACGGGCGTGCCTCCCGAGATTTCTGGGTCGCTGTGGATAACGGAGTGCGATTCAGCCCGCATCCGCTCCATGATAGTGCATCGCCCCGACCGGAGCGGCAACTCCGCTGTCGCGGCTCTGAAGCTCGTCGACCGGTGCGCCGCTTGGCGGTGCGGTTACCGATATAGTCATGTTGGCGCTGGGAATGACGGCGAGGCGCTCGCCAGGAGCAAGGAGTGACTGTCATGGATGACATCACGTGACGGACGTTCTTCGGTCGAGCGGCGGCGGGGGCTCTCGGGGCTGCGGCGGTAACGGCGGGTGTGCCCGGCGCGATGCGCGACTGAAAGCGGAGACGAGACCATGAGCATGGCTCAGTACGTCCTGCGATGCCTCGGGCTGGCCGGCGCCCTCGCGGCGCTTCCGTGCTCGGCGCTGGCGCAGCCGGCCGACGAAGCGGGCCCGCCCCGTACGCCCTGGGGCGTGCCGGATCTCCAGGGGACCTGGTCGCTTCCCACGATGACGCCCCTCGAGCGACCGGCCGAATTCGAGGACAGACTTCGTCTCACAGAAGAAGAAGAGGCGGAGTTTCTTGCCACGCGGCGGAGCCTCATCCGCGAGCGGCTCGCTCGGGCCCTGAGCGCCGACTTCGAGCTGGGCGATGGCGGGGTCGACCAGTCCATCTACGACCATCCGCTGCTGGACGGGCGCACGTCGCTCGTCGTCTCACCCGAGAACGGGCGGATTCCACGCACCGAGGAAGGCCGCTACCGGGTGGGCATGCCCGGTCGGCGTATGAGCGGCATCCCGGAGGGCCCCGAGGACCGGGCACTGGACGAACGCTGCCTGGTGGGAGGGATGCTGCCGCTCCGAGGGAGTGCGTTCCCGGCCCGGATCTTCCAGACCCCGGATCATGTGGTCATCCACTACGAGTTCATCAACGCCACGATCACGGTCCCGCTGGACGACCGGCCGCAGGTGTCCAACGCCATCCAGCAGTGGACCGGGACCTCGCGCGGCTCCTGGGACGGCGACACGCTGGTGATCGAATCGACGAACTTCGACCCGCGCTGGACCTTTGCGGGGTCCGGGGCGGGTATGCGTCTGGTGCAGCGTCTGACGCGGATCGACCAGGCCACGATGCATCAGGAGTACACCGTCTACGACCCGGACTCGTTCACGGAGCCGTGGTCGGCGGAGTACCCTCTGACCAACACCGGGGAGTCGATCTACGAGTTTGCCTGTCACGAAGGCAATCGGAGCATGACGCTGATGTTGAACGGCGCGCGGGCCACCGAGCAGATAGCCCGGTTCGTCGGCGCGTTCGGTCTCTCGTCGTTCGAGCGGGTCGGTGGGGCGGCCGCGGACGGTCCGGCGTTCACCGACGGGATGCTGTCGTATGATGCCAGCGGCCGGGTGTCGGTCCAGCTTGCAGGCCGTGAGAGCTATCTGGCCTACTACGGCCGATATGACGTGAACGTCACTCGGAGGGTCGTCGAGCATGAGGCCGAGGGCGGGTCTCGACCGGATGTGCGGGGCAGGACGCTGAGCTACTCGTACGACCTCGCGGACGACGGCGACACGCTGGTGCTGTCGCTGATGGGTGACGACGGAGTTGAGAGCCGCGCCACCTGGCAGCGTCATCGCTAGTACTCGCAAGGAGCAAGGAGTGGCGGACATGGATGACATCACGAGACGGACGTTCTTCGGTCGAGCGGCGGCGGGGGCCCTTGGGGCCGCGGCGGTAACGGCGGGTCTGCCCGGCCCGATGCGCGCTCGTGCCCGGACACAGCGCACGGCGGCGCCGAGCGGTCCTCGCGCCGACTGGCTGGCGTTGACCGACGAGGCGGTAGTGGAGCCGGAACTGCCCATCATCGACCCGCACCACCACCTGTGGGATCGCCCCGGCAACCGCTACCTGCTGGACGAGCTGCTCGAGGATACGAACACGCACAACGTCCGTCAGACCGTATTCGTCGAGTGCACGTCGATGTATCGGGCGGACGGTCCGGAAGAGCTCCGTATCGTGGGCGAGACGGAGTTCGTGGACGGCATCGCCGCCATGAGCGCGAGCGGCCAGTACGGGGAAACCCGGGTGGCGACGGGGATCGTGGGGTCGGCGAACCTGCTCCTGGGCGACCGCGTGGCGCCGGTGCTCGAGGCGCAACTAGCGGCCAGCCCGCAGCGCTTCCGGGGCGTCCGCCATCGGGCCGCCTGGGCGGAGCCGCCCGTCGTGGCGCGGCGTCCGACCGCGCCCGAGCATCTGCTCCTCGATCCCGAGTTCCGTCGTGGCTACGCGCACCTGCGCCCCTACGGGCTCACCTTCGAGGGCTGGCTCTATCACACCCACATCGCCGACCTGGCCGACCTCGCGGACGCGTTCCCGCACACGACCATCATCTTCAACCACCTCGGCGGGCCCATCGGGATCGGGCCCTACGCCGGACGCCGCGATGAGGTCTTCGAGGTCTGGCGGCCGGCCGTGACCGAGCTGGCCCGGCGTCCGAACGTGGTGGCGAAGGTGGGCGGGATCCAGATGGTCGTGAACGGCTACGGCTGGCACGAGCGCGACCGGCCGCCGACCTCGGACGATTTGCTCGAGGCCAACGGCGACTGGTATCGCCACATCATCGAGGCGTTCGGACCGACGCGCTGCATGTTCGAGAGCAACTTCCCGGTCGACAAGCTGTCATGCTCGTACACCGTGCTCTGGAACCAGTTCAAGAAGCTGACGCGGGGGTTCTCGGCCGACGAGCGGGCGGCGATGTTCCACGACACCGCGATGCGAGTCTACCGGCTCCCACGGGTCTGACACGAGGTCCGTCGGCTCAAGCGCTCGCTCATTGCCAGGCTGCCTGAGAAGGCCGGCTCTAGCGAACGGACCGCTTCTCAGAAGAAGGCCTGGAGACCGGTCTGCGCGCGACCCAGGATCAGCGCGTGGATGTCGTGGGTGCCCTCGTAGGTGACGACGGTCTCCATGTTCATCAGGTGCCGCATGACGTGATACTCGTCCATGATGCCGTTGCCGCCGTGCATGTCGCGGGCGTCACGGATGATGTCGCGCGCCTTGAGCGTCGAGTTGCGCTTGAGCATGGAGATCATCTCGGGCGCGCAGCGGCCGTCGTCCATCAGGCGGCCGAGCTGGAGGCAGGCCTGCAGCCCGATGGCGATCTCGGTCTGCATGTCCGCGAGCTTCTTCTGGACTAGCTGATTCGCGGCGAGCGGGCGCTTGAACTGGGTGCGCTCCAGCGTGTACTTGCGGGCGGCCCGCCAGCACGCCTCGGCCGAGCCGAGGGCGCCCCAGGCGATCCCGTAGCGGGCGTTGTTGAGGCAGCCGAACGGTCCGCCAAGCCCGCGCGCGTGCGGCAAGCGGTTCGCTTCCGGCACGAACACCTCGTCCAGCACCACTTCACCGGTGATGGAAGCGCGCAGGCTGAGCTTGCCCGTCATCTTCGGCGCGGACAGGCCCTGCATGCCCTTCTCGAGAATGAACCCGCGGATGACGTCTTCGTCGTCCTTGGCCCAGACGATGAACACGTCGGCAATGGGCGCGTTCGAAATCCACATCTTCGAACCCTGCAGGACGTAGCCGCCGTCGACCGACCGCGCACGGGTCTTCATGCCGCCCACGTCGGAGCCGTGGTCCGCTTCGGTGAGGGCGAAGCACCCGACCGACTCGCCCGAGGCGAGCCCGGGGAGAAAACGCTCGCGCTGCGCCTCGTTGCCGTAGTTGTAGATCGGCCACATCACGAGGCTCGACTGGACCGACAGGGTCGAGCGGTACGAGGAATCGACCGCCTCGATCTCGCGTGCGATCAGGCCGTAACAGACGTAGTTGACGCCCGCGGCCCCGTAGCCGTGGATGGTCGGGCCGAGCAGGCCGAGCTCACCCATTTCGCTGATGATGGCGCGGTCGGAGACTTCGTCGTTGTAGGCGTCGACGATCCGGGGCAGCAGCTTCTCCTGGGCGTACTGCCGCGCGGTATCCCGCACCAGGCGCTCGTCCCCGGAGAGCTGGCTCTCGAGGAGGAGCGGGTCTTCCCAGTTGAAGCGGCCCCACTGTCGGGGCGTGACGGCCGGTGTTTCGGTGGTTGTCGTCATGTGTGGATCCAGGCCCGGAACGCGGTCAATTCGGCGAGAGTCTACCAGCCCGGTGCGCGTTGCGAGCCCGCGGAACGGGCATCTACGGCTCGGTGGGGTCGGCGCCCACCGTGAACCGCCCGGACGCGCTGCCCCGGAACGTCCCGTCTTCGAGCCACTCCAGCGAGGCCTGATGCATGAATCGGTACTGCGTCGTTTCCCAGACCGCGAAGTGCGTGGCGCATTCCATCTCGACCAGCACCTTGTTCTCCGTGCCGGTGAGGTCCTCGTAGAGCTGCCGGTCGGCCTCCAGCAGGAAGTCCTCTTCGCCGACCAGGATCAGCGTCGGGGCCTGCACCTTGGCGGCGTACTCCCGGTTCCATCCCCACGAGCCGGCCGAGGTGCGAACCCGCATCACGCCGTGGGACGGCCCCCAGACCGAACCGAGCTGGTCGTAGGCCATCACGGTTTGCCAGATGACGCCCTGGATGTCCGGATCGATCTGGTTCTCGCAGGCGACGGTCGAGCGCCAGCGGCCGTTCTCCAGCGTGTCCCGGGTCTGCAGGCGCATCGGGGCAGCGCCGCCTGGCAGCATCTCCGGGGGCGTCGACGGCTGGTCCGGCCGGTAGCCAGGGGCGAACAACACCAGTTTGTCGACGACGTCCGGGTTCCGCGCCGCGAACCCGGCGGTGCGCGGCCCGCCCGCGGACCAGCCGACGAGGCTGACCCTATCGACCCCGCGCAGGTCGCGGATGTAGTCGACGACGCGACCGATTTCGTCCCAGTCCGACTGGCTCGTCGTCAACCCGTGCTGGTAACGCGGCTCGCAGTCGTCCGCCAGCGGGTTCGGCGTGACGAGTGCGCGGTTGTCCGCGTCCATGTTGCACGGGTCGTCCATCATCGGCCGGGGCGACAGCCCGTAGCCCGTCTGGTCCATGGCGAACGTGTCGTAGCCGGCGGCCGCGAGGTGCTCCATCCACGAGTAGTCCTTGAACGGCAGGTCGTAGTCCGGCACCGACGGGATCGAGCCGCCGTGCACGAACAGGACCACCTTTCCGTCCGGCGTCGCGCCCTCCGCGATGCGGGCCGCAAGGTCACTGCTCAGCTTCTCGTGGAGGAACAGGCCGACCCGCTCCCCGTGGTTCGCCGGCACGGTCGATGTATGCGGCACGAAGCGGTCGACGGTAACGAAGTCGTCATCGGCGGCGCCGAGGCCGGTCGCCGCGGCCAGGGCCGCGCCGAGGATCAATGCCAGCAGGGCGGCGGCGCGCGTTCCGGTTCCGTATGGTGTAGTCATGGCCTGCTCCTTCTTCGACAATCATGCCCGAAAACGCCCGCCGCAGCGGAATCTTCTTTCCGGGGGCGGGGGCGGGGATTGATGGGAGAATGGGCGATACCCGCCGCCGGCGCCGACCGCGCGGGCCGGCGGCATGCGGAAGGAGTCGCAGCATGAAGACTAGCCGCAGAGCTTTCCTGGGAACCCTGGCTGCGGGCACGGCCGGCGTGGGCACCATGCCGGGGGCAGCCTTCCAGTCCACTTCCGCCGAAGGCATCGAGGCCTTCGCCTTCGACGCCTACGGGACGCTGTTCGACGTCTTCTCGGTGACCGCGCTGTGCGAGGAGCTGTTCCCGAGGTACGGTGACCCGCTGGCCCAGCGCTGGCGCGCCAAGCAGTTGCAGTACAGCCTGCTGCGCAGCCTGATGGGACGGCACCGCGACTTCTGGCTGGTCACCGAGGACGCGCTGGTCCATGCCGCCCGCAGCCTGGATCTGGAGCTGACGGAGCAGCGGCGCGAGCGCCTGATGGAGGCGTATCTCTCGCTGGCGGCATTTCCGGACGTGCGGCCCGGTCTCGAAGCCCTGCGGAGGCTCGGCGTGCGGCTGGCGATTCTCTCCAACGGTGAACCCCGGATGCTGGAGGCCGCGGCGCGCAGCGCGGGCATCGACATTCTGCTCGACACGATCATCAGCGTCGAGGAGGTCCGGATCTTCAAGGTGAGTCCGCGCGTCTACATGCTCGGGCCGGAGCGGCTGGGTGTCGACCGGTCGGCCCTCGGATTCGTTTCGTCCAACTCGTGGGACATCAACGGCGCCGCCTCGGCCGGCCTGACGACGTTCTGGATTCAGCGCGCCGCCGCCGAGCCCCCCGAGGAACTGGGATTCGCGGCGGATCACGTAGTGGCGGCGCTCACCGATCTGGCGCCGCTGGTAAGAGGGTAGATGAAACCCCGGCTGATCCCGCTGCCTTACGAGAAGCCCGCGCTCCCCGACGTCGCGGCGCGGGCGCGCGGTTTCTTCGAGGTGATGAACCGGCGTCGCACCGTGCGTGACTTCAGCCCTGAGCCGGTGCCGGCCAGCGTCATCGAGGATCTGGTGCGTGCGGCATCGACGGCCCCGTCGGGTGCGCACCGGCAACCGTGGACGTTCGTCGCGGTCTCGGATCCGGACATCAAGCGCCGAATCCGCATTGCCGCCGAACGCGAGGAGCGCGGGAACTATGGGGGGCGCATGCCGGACGAGTGGCTTCGCGCGCTGGAACCGCTCGGCACGGACGCGCACAAGCCGTTTCTCGAGATCGCTCCCTGGCTGGTCGTGCTCTTCCGCCAGAACCACGGCGTGGGGCCAGACGGCGAGCACGTCCGTCACTACTACGTTGCCGAGTCGGTCGGTATCGCGGCGGGACTGTTCCTGACCGCCGTGCACCAGGCGGGGCTGGTGGCCCTGACGCACACGCCGAGCCCGATGGGATTCCTCGGGGAGATTCTGGAACGACCCGCCAACGAAACGGCCTGCCTGCTGATTCCCGTCGGCTATCCAGCGGCCGGCGCGAAGGTGCCCGACCTGCGTCGCAAGCCGCTCCACGACGTTCTGGTGCTGCGGCAGAAGAAGGGTGATCTTGTCGAGCCGGACGACCCGCCGCCCGAAGATGTCGAAACCCTCCGATGAGGTGGTTGCTTCGTGGCGGCGCGCTACAATGGCCTGTTGTCCTCCAGTCAGACATCGCCCGCAGACGGTGGCCGTTCCGGGAACGGCGCGTCTGCCGCCACCCCGGCCGGCCAGAACGGATGCATAGAAATCCGTGGGGCGCGGACGCACAACCTCCGGAACATCGACCTGGCGCTGCCTCAGGAACAGCTCATCGTCGTCACCGGCGTCAGCGGTTCCGGGAAATCGTCTCTGGCCTTCGACACGCTTTACGCGGAGGGGCAGCGCCGCTACGTCGAGTCGCTCTCCGCCTACGCCCGGCAGTTCCTCGAGAGGATGGAAAAGCCGGACGTGGATCGGATAGAGGGAATCTGTCCCGCCATCGCCATCCGCCAGAAGAACAGCGTTCGCAATCCCCGTTCGACGGTTGGCACGACGACCGAGATCTACGACTACCTCCGCCTCCTCTTCGCACGGGTCGGCCGCACCATCTGCCGGGAGTGCGGCGCGGACGTGCGCCGGGAGACAGCCGAGGCGGTAGCTAACGACCTGAACGATCTGCCCGCCGGCACGCGCCTGCTCATCGCTTTCGAGTCGCCGGTGCCGGAGATCGCCGCCGCGCCCGGGAGCCAGCCGGCGGCGGACGCGATCGACACGCTGCGCCGGAAGGGATTCGGGCGGCTGGCCGTCGGCGGGCTTGCCGTGGCGTTCGATGATGTGGACATCACGTCGTTGTCCGGAGCGAAGACGCTGACCGTCATCGTCGATCGCCTCCGCACCGGCCCGGACGTCCTGCCGCGGCTTACCGAGGCGATTGAAACGGCGTACCAGGAAGGCAATGGCACTGGCCTGGCGATCGAAGTGGACCCGGACGGTGCGCCGAGCCCGGAGCCGCACCGTTTCAGCGAGCGGTTCGAGTGCAAGCCCTGCGGCATCGCGTTCGAAACGCCGCAGCCGACGCTCTTCTCCTTCAACAGCCCGGTCGGCGCCTGCCCGACCTGCCACGGGTTCGGCAACGTGATCGAGCTGGACATGGGGCTGGTGGTGCCGGATCCGTCGAAGTCGATACAGCAGGGGGCGATCGAACCGTGGAATCGGCCCCACTACCGGTCGAACCTGGTGGAGCTGAAACGCTCCGCGCCCCTGCATGACGTCCGGACGACCGTTCCCTGGGCCGAGTTGACCGACAAGGAGCGCGCCTTCGTCGTGGAGGGCGACGGAGAGCGGTTCCGCGGCGTACGCGGGTTCTTCGGCCGGCTGGAGCGCAAGAAGTACAAAGTGCACGTCCGCGTCTTCCTGAGCCGGTACCGCGGCTACCGGACGTGCAGCGATTGCGGCGGCACCCGCCTTCGGCGCGAGGCGCGCGACGTCTGGATAGGCGGCCGGCGCATCAGCGACATCTGTCAACTGACGGTGGGAGAGGCGGCCCGTTTCTTCGACGAACTGGAACTGAGCGAGCAGGAAGCGGCGATCGCCGAGCGGCTGACTCGCGAGATCCGGCGTCGGCTCGGCTTCCTGAATGGCGTCGGGCTCGACTACCTGACCCTCGACCGGCTGTCGTCCACCCTTTCGGGCGGCGAATCGCAGCGCATCAACCTGGCGACATCGCTGGGCGCGTCGCTGGTCGGCACGCTGTACGTGCTCGACGAACCCTCCATCGGTCTCCACCCTCGTGACAACGAGCGGTTGATCCGAATCCTCGAGCAGTTGCGCGACCAGGGCAACACGGTGCTCGTAGTCGAACACGACGCCGACATGATCCGGGCGAGCGACTACGTGGTGGACCTCGGCCTGGGCGCCGGAACGCGCGGAGGCCGTGTCGTCTACGCGGGCGACGTGGAAGGGCTGGCGACCGAAACCACGTCGTTGACCGCAAAGTACATGCGGGGCGCGCTCAGTATTCCGCTGCCTTTCCTCCGGCGCCGGCGCCTGCCGGGCAGCCAGTGCCTGGCGGTCGTCGGCGCGGCGGAACACAATCTGCAGTCCATCGACGTCGAGATCCCGTTGCAGTTGTTCACGTGCGTTACCGGCGTGAGCGGCTCCGGGAAATCGACGCTGGTGCACGATGTCCTGTACGCCGCGGTCAAGCGGGCGAAGGGGGAGTGGGACAAGCGCGTCGGCCGGCATCGCGGCATCCGGGGAGCCGAACTGGTCTCCGACGTCGTGCTCATCGATCAGCAGCCGATCGGCCGCACGCCCCGCTCGAACCCGGTGACGTACCTCAAGGCGTTCGATCCGATCCGCGAACTGTTCGCATCGACCCGCGAGGCGAAGGCGCGCGGTCTGACCGCCAGCCACTTTTCGTTCAACGTTCCCGGTGGACGGTGCGACGCGTGCGAGGGAGAGGGCGAGCTGAAGGTGGAGATGCAGTTTCTCGCCGACGTTTTCGTCACGTGCGAGGAATGCGACGGCCGTCGGTTCAAGCCGCAGGTGCTCGAGGTGACTTACCGCGGCCGGCGCGTGGACGAAGTGCTGGCCCTCACCGTCCGGGAGGCGCTGCAGTTCTTCAGCGGATCGCCGAAGGTGCTCCGGCGCCTCAAGGTGCTCGACGAGATCGGCCTCGGGTACCTGCAGTTGGGGCAGCCGGCGACCACCCTTTCGGGAGGCGAGGCGCAACGGATCAAGATCGCCGCGCACCTGGGGGCGCGAAGGCGGGAGCAGTCGCTCTATATCTTCGACGAGCCGACCACGGGCCTCCATTTCGATGACATCACGAAGCTGTTGGCCGCTTTCACGAAACTGGTCGAGGCGGGCCACACGCTGCTGGTGATCGAGCACAACCTCGACGTGATCAAGACCGCCGACTGGGTGATCGATCTCGGCCCGGAGGGAGGCGCGGCGGGCGGACAGGTCGTCGTGGTCGGCACCCCCGAGGACGTTGCCGCGCACGCGACGTCGCATACCGGAAGACATCTGCGTGCCGTGCTGAACGGGGCGGGCGACCGGGGGCGCGACGATGTCGGCGCCGGGCTGTCTGCCGCGGCGGCGGAGTCGTGAGCCGGGCACGCAGCCTGCCGCGCACGTTCTACCAGCGGCCGACGCTGGAGGTGGCGCGCGAGCTGCTCGGCAAGGTGGTCGTTCACCGGACCCCGTCCGGGACGACGGCAGGCGCAATCGTCGAGACCGAGGCCTACAGCGGAGAGGACGATCCCGCCTGTCACGCCGCATCCGGCCTGACGCCGCGCAACGCGCCGCTCTATGGGCGGGCGGGTCATGCGTACGTCTACCTCACCTACGGTCTCCACGAACTGCTGAACGCGGTGACGGAGTCGGCGGGGTATCCGTCGGCGGTGCTGATCCGGGCGCTCAGTCCGCTCGACGGCGTGCGGTTGATGCGCCGGCGCCGGTTGCGGGCCCTGCGTGCCGGCGCGTCGGCGCCGGACGACGTGGCGCTCTGCCGGGGGCCCGCCAACCTGACGCGCGCGCTCGGCGTCACGCGTCGCGAGAATCTGGCCGACCTGTGTGGCGGCACACCGCTCGCCATCGAGGATTGGGGAATCGACAGGGACTGCGGCGTCCGGATTGACGATATCCGCTGGAGTGGACGCATAGGCGTCGCCGCCGGCGGGGACCGGCTTTGGCGCGTGTCGCTCGGCGGACATCCGGCGGTGTCGTCCCACGTTCCCCGGTGAACGGCGGTGTAGTACCATCCGCGGCCTATGGAATCGTTGCAGGCGACACGCATCCGGAAGGGGATGCTCATCAAGATGAACGGGACGCTGTATCGCGTTCTCGAGTTCAACCACGTGACGCCCGGCAAGGGACGGGCATTCGTTCAGACGCGTCTTCGCAACATCCGCGCCGGGACGCTGCAGGATCACCGGTTCGCATCGAACGACACGGTCGAGCGCGCAATGCTCGACAGCCGCTCGATGCAGTACCTGTACGCCGACTCCGCCGGCCGCCACTTCATGGATACTGAGACCTACGAGCAGGTGTGTCTCGAGGAGGAGACCCTCGGCGACACGATCAACTACCTGCTGCCTGACGCTACCATCACGGTGGAGCTGTTCGAGGGCGATCCGGTCGGCATCGCGATCCCGTTGACGGTCGATCTGACGGTGGAGGAGACGGCGCCGGCGATCAAGGGGGCGACGGCGAGCGCGCAGCTCAAGCCGGCGCGGCTCGAGACCGGCCTGACGGTCCAGGTGCCGCCGTTCATTTCGAACGGCGACCGGGTCCGCGTCAATACCGAAACCGGCGAGTACCAGTCACGCGTCTGACCCATACCCGGCGAGAGGCATCGACGTGTCGGCGATCCGCGTCGCGCTGTTCGTACTCGGCGTCGGGTTCCTCGCCGCGACCCTTCGCATCGTCTTTCAGTTTCTTCGCTACCGGCGTTTCCGCCGCTCGGCGCTCGTGACCTGGCCGGTCGAGACACCGGCGACGTATCCCTGGATGCTGGCCCTCGGCGTCGTCGCCGGCATCCTGGTCTTCGTCAAGCTGGTCGTGCAGCAGCAGCCGCCGCAGCGTGCCTTCGGCGAAGGCATGATGCTCCTCTATTACGCCTACGCCGTGCCGCTTCGCCTGAAGATTGGCCGTGGCCTGTACGCCGACGGCATCTGGGCCGACGCCGACTACATTCCCTATACGAAGATCGGGGGGCTTTCCTGGCGGGAAGGGAAGACGATCAGGCTGGTGATCATCCATCGGCTCCGCAGCCTCGCCCGCTCCCTGACCGTGCCGCGCGCCCACTACGCGGAGGTGCGCCGGCTCCTCAGGGACAAGATTGCCGCGCATGACATCGATTTCGCCGCCAAGACGCTCGACCTGGGCGGCGACGACCGCGACCGCGTCTGACGGGCCGCGGCCGCCTACAACAGCGACAGCAGGTGCCTGACGAGGCCGATCAGGCCCGGGCCGCTCGCCATCGGGTCGCCCAGCCAGCCCGGCGGCGTGAGCCAGACGAAGGCGAGGATGGCGACGACCATCAGGTCGTACTGCCACGTGGCGCGCTCGAACGTCCAGAAGAGGGCGTGCCAGATCATCCGGAGCGGCAGCGTCAGGAGCCTCATGCGGCCGCCTCCGGCTTGTCGCGCAATTCACGCCAGGTGAAGTAGATCCGATCGAGGACGGTGAGGATCGAGAGCACGAGGATTACCCAGAGAACCGCCGCCATCCGGTTGGTGAAAGCGCCAATCATGAAGAGGACGATCCGTTCCGGCCGTTCCATGAAGCCCACCTTGCAGAGCGGGATGATCGACTCGGCGCGCGCGCGCGTATAGCTCGTCATCACCGAGAAGGTGAGCGTGAGCGCGGCGATCAATACGTAGTCGGGCCGGCCGAGCGTGGCGTACAGATAGATGAGGCCGGTGAGGATGAACAGGTCCGAGAAGCGATCCATCACGGAATCCCAGAAGCCGCCGAACCGCGAGCTGAGTTTCAGTTCGTCGGCCACTTTCCCGTCGATGAAGTCGAAGATGTTCGCGAGCAGCATGATCCAGCCCGCCACCAGGAACCACCCGCCGGCGAGCGCCACGCCGGCCCCCGCGTTGATGACGACGCCGGTCAGCGTCAGGACGTTCGGGTGTATCCGGAGGACCACGCACAACCGGATGATGCCGCGCAAGGGAAAGAGGCAGGCGTGCCCGATGGCCCCGGTGAAGGTCATGGAATCCGTGTTCGACCCGCCCGCCCGGCGGTACTGCCGGCACGCGAGCCCGTCTATTCTATAGGCGGGCGGGAGGTTGGCGACCTGTCCGATCCATGGCCATCAACGACCTTCGGCGCGAGATCGCGCGACTGCCGGCGCAGCCCGGCGTGTATCTGTACTTCAATCGCGCCGGCGAGACGATCTACGTCGGTCGGGCCCGCGCGTTGCGCGATCGGGTTCGGAGCTACCTGGGCGCCTACGGCAACGACCCGAAGACCGATGCGCTGCTCGACGAGGCGGTGCGTCTCGAGGTCATCGTCACCGACTCGGTCGTCGAGGCGCTCGCGCTCGAGAACAACCTGATCAAGCAGCGGTCGCCCCGCTACAACATCCTGCTGCGGGACGACAAGAACTACCCGTACCTGCAGCTCACGACCGGCGAGGCATTCCCCCGCGTCCTGGTGGCCCGTTCGGTCGCGCGCGACGGGCACTATTACGCCGGGCCGTTCCTGCCGGCGACCTTCGCGCGGAAGACGATGTCGCTCACCCATCGGTTGTTCGGGATTCGATCGTGCAACGAAGTGATTACCGGCAAGCGGGATCGGCCCTGCCTGGAGTACGACATCAAGCGGTGTGTCGCTCCGTGCGTCGCCGAGGTGTGCAGCCCGGAGCGGTACGCGGAATCGGTAGCGCAGACCCGGCTCTTTCTGGAAGGGAAGACCGATGAGGTGGTCGTTCGGCTGCGGCGGCAGATGCAGGAGGCGTCCGCCGCGGAAGAGTACGAGCGGGCGGCGCACTGCCGGGACGCGGTGCGGACCGTCGAGACCCTGCGTGACCGGCAGCAGAAGATGGCGACCGCCCAACTGGGCGATCGCGACGCGTTCGGGATGAAGACCGGTCCGGACGGCGCCGTGATCCAGGTGTTCCAGGTGCGTCGTGGGCGCGTCGTCGAGCGGGTCGAGCTGGTGGCGGAGGGAGGCGACGCCTCGGCCGCGGGCAACGAGCCGAAGCTGGTGGCGGCCGCCGTGCAGCAGTTCTACGCGGCGCGGGACGTGCCGCCGGAAGTGCACGTGCCGGTCGAGGTGGAGGACCGCGACGCGATCGAGGCGTGGTTGTCGGGGCGGGCGGGCCGGGGGGTAAGAGTGCGGACGCCGAAGCGAGGCGACCGGCGAGCGCTGCTGGACCTTGCTTCGCGCAACGCCGCGCTGGCCTACGACGCCCGCTACAGCGAGGATGCGCGCATCCATGATGGCGCCCTGACGGAACTGCAGCGGGTGCTCGGATTGCCGCAGCCTCCGGTCCGGGTCGAGTGCTTCGACATTTCCACGATCCAGGGGCGGGAGACCGTCGGGTCGATGGTGGTGTGCGACGGTGGCCGCATGCAGCGGAGCGAGTACCGGAAGTTCCGCGTGCAGGGCTCGGGGCGCGCCAGGCCCGATGACTTCGCGGCGATGCACGAAGTCGTGCTGCGCCGCTACCGGCGACTGATGGAAGACGGGGGGCCGTTCCCGGACCTCGTCGTCGTCGATGGCGGGCAGGGGCAATTGAGCGCCGCGTACCGGGCGCTCGACACGCTTGGCCTGGGCAACCTGGTCGCGATTGGCCTCGCCAAACGGGAAGAGGAGATCTACACGCGCGGTTGCGGCACGCCCCTGCGGCTGCCGAAGTCCAGTCCGGCGCTCCACCTGGTGCAGCGTGCGCGCGACGAGGCTCACCGGTTCGCCGTCACGTTCCACCGCCGGGCGCGGGCGATGCGCGACTTTCAGTCGGAACTGGACCTCATCCCCGGGATCGGCCCGCGCCGCCGCCGGGCGCTCCTCGAGCGGTTCGGCAGTCTGGCGAACGTTCGCCGCGCGACGCGGGAGGAACTCCTGCCGGTGGTGGGGCCGAAGCTCGCCGACGTGATGATCGCCTTCTTCATGCGCATCACGACCGCCGCGAATTAGGGTATCCTCAGGGCTGTTGGTTTCGCGTTACCTGCCTCTCGCGTTCCCGGTCCTCGTCACGGACGCCTCCCATGGCGGCTGAGCCCACGCGTCCCCGTGTCGTTTCAGGCATGCGCCCCACGGGGCCGCTGCATCTCGGGCACCTGACCGGCGCTCTCGCCAAATGGGCCGACCTGCAGGCGGACTACGACTGCATGTACTTCGTTGCGGACTGGCATGCGCTCACGAGCGAGTTCGCCGACACGTCCGGTCTGGTCGACTACGCGTACGACAACGTCGCCGACTGGATCGCCGCTGGCATCGATCCGGATCGGAGCACGCTCTTCGTGCAGTCGCTCGTGCCGGAACATGCGGAGCTGTACCTGCTGCTGCAGATGGTCGTGCCGATTCCCTGGCTCGAGCGCGTGCCCACCTACAAGGAGCAGATCGAACAGCTCTCGGAAAAGGACCTCTCGTCCATCGGTTTTCTCGGGTATCCGCTCCTGCAGGGGGCGGACGTCATCATCTACCGGGCGAACTACGTGCCAGTGGGCGACGACCAGGTGCCGCATCTGGAGCTGGCGCGGGAGGTCGTCCGCCGTTTCCATCAGTTCTTCGGCGAGGTCTTCCCGGAGCCGCAGCCGCTGTTGACCCACTTCCCCCGACTGCCGGGCGTGGACAACCGGAAGATGTCGAAGAGCTACGGCAATGCCATAGACCTGTCGGATGACGCCGCGACGGTCCGGAAGAAGGTGATGCGGATGTACACCGATCCGAAACGGATCCGGGCCGATATCCCGGGGACCGTCGAGGGAAACCCGGTCTTCATGTACCACGACGCGTTCAATCCCGACACGGCGCAGGTAGAGGACTTCAAGCAGCGCTACCGGGAAGGTCGGGTGGGCGACGTCGAAGTCAAGAAGGCGCTGGCCGAGGCGATCAACGCGCATCTGGAGCCGATGCGGGAGCGGAGGAAGGAGATCCTGGCGCGGCCGGGACGGATCCGTGAAATCCTCTGCGACGGGTCCGCCACGGCGCGGACCGCCGCGCGGGAGACGATGCAGGACGTGCGCGAGGCGATTCGGTTGACCTACAGGTAGGCAGGTGTCCGACGAAAAGCGCGAAAGCGACGTGACGAAGGCGACGGAAACGGCCGAGGTTCCGGCGCCGCCCGGGTCGGCCCAGATTCCCGCCGACTTCGAGTCCATCCTTCCCGACTACCCCGTGCGGGTGAGCGATTTCGAGGGGCCCCTCGACTTGCTGATCCACCTCATCAAGACCAATGAGGTGGACATCTACGACATCCCGATCGTCCTGATTACGAGGCAGTATCTCGAGTATCTGGACCTCATGCGCGAGATCAACCTGGACGTCGCCGGCGAGTTTCTCGTCATGGCGGCAACGCTGATCCAGATCAAGTCCCGGATGCTGGTGCCGCGGATTGAGACGGCGGATGAGGAAACGGAGGAAGCGGACCCGCGCGAGATGCTGGTGCGGCGCCTCCTGGAACACCAGAAGTTCCGGGCGGCGGCCGAGATGCTCCATGACCGCGAGACGATCCGCAGCGCGCAGTGGACCCGTCCGGATGCTCGTGTCGAGGACATAGCCGGCGCGCCGTTCGAGCGGGAGCTGGAGGTGGATCTTTTCAGCCTGCTGCAGGCATTCCAGGCGGTGTTGTCCCGCCGGAGCGGCTTGCAGCGGGTGCCGCTGCCGCAAGAGACCATCCCCATCGAGGTCCGGATGCGTCAGGTGCTGGAGCGGTTGTCGGCGAAGGAGCCGGCGCGTTTCGAGGATCTGTTCAGCGACGCATCGTCCCGACGGGATCTGATCACGACGTTTCTGGCATTGCTCGAGTTGATCCGGCTGAAGCGGATCCGCGTGCTGCAGGCGGGCCCCTTCGGGCCGATGCAGCTCTTCCGGCGCGACCCGGAGACCGCCGATGAGTGACGACCCCGCGCGGGACGACCTGGAGGCGATCGTCGAAGCGCTGATCTTCGCATCGCCCGATCCGGTTACTCTGCGGACGTTGCAGCGGACGCTGGATACCGAGCCGAAGGAAGATGTTGTCGCGGCCCTTGCGGCGCTTGTGGAACGGTGGCGCGATCGGCCCGGGGGACTCGAACTGATCGAGGTCGCGGGAGGCTACCAGATCGTCACGCGGTCCCAACTGCACGACTGGGTGCGCAGGCTGTTCCACGAGCACTCCAGGCAGCGGTTGTCGGTCCCGGCGCTCGAGACGCTGGCGGTGGTCGCGTACCGGCAGCCGGTGACTGGTCCGGAGATCGCCGAGATTCGTGGAGTCAACACCAGTGGCGTCCTCGGCACGCTGGTGGAACGCCGGCTCATCAAGGTGGTCGGACGGAAGGCGGTTGTCGGCAGACCGTTCCTGTACGCCACCACCCGGGAGTTTCTGGACCGTTTCGGTCTGAAGGACCTGTCCGACCTGCCCAAAGTGAAGGACATGGCGGAAGCGCTCGGCATGGACGCACCCGCCGCGCTTGCTTCCGAGGCACCGCGGGAAGAGCTGCTGCCGTTCGACGTGAAAGGGGCTACCGTCCCGATGGGCGAAGACGGCCCGGTCGACAAGGTGCACTGATCGGCACGGCGGACCACGGAGCACGGGAAGTAGAGGAATGACCGAGGCCTGGACTGCGGACGCCTCGGGCGTTCGCCTGCAGAAGATGATTGCCGCGGCCGGAATTGCGTCCCGCCGCGCCGCCGAACAACTGATCGCGGACGGGCGCGTCACGGTGAACGGCGAGACGGTGCGCGAACTGGGTGTTCGCGCTCACCCGGGACGCGATGACGTTCGGGTGGACGGCCGGCGCCTGGCTCGTCCCGAGCAGCTGCGGTATCTCCTGATTCACAAGCCGGCCGGTTACGTGACGACGCGGATGGACCCGCAGCGCCGGCCGACCGTGCTCGATCTGATCCCTGGCGTGCGGGAGTACGTCTATCCTGTCGGCCGGCTCGACTACGACTCGGAGGGCCTGCTGCTGCTGACGAACGACGGCCGGCTCGCCTCCGTCCTTACGCATCCGCGCCATGCCGTTCCTCGCGTCTACGAGGCGGTGGTCCGAGGTGTGCCGACGCCAGCGCAGCTCCGCCGGCTGGCGAACGGCGTGACCCTTGACGGACAGCGCACGGCGCCGGCCGAGGTGCGCCTGGTGCCACGCCGTGGGCCGGGCCACGACCGGACCCGGGACGCACGCGTCCGCGTCACCCTGCGGGAGGGGCGCAATCGGCAGGTGCGCCGGATGTTCGATGCCATCGGCCATCCCGTCTGCCGTCTTCGCCGGACCCGGTTGGGTCCACTCGCCCTGCGGGGCCTGAAGCCGGGCGACGCCCGCGAGCTGACGGTGGCGGAAGTGAAGGCGCTGCGTCGCGCGGCGCGCGAGGCCGGATCCATCGCGCCACGGTCGAGGACGGCACGGCCGGCCGGGCGGCGCAAGACGGCGCCATGATCCAGCCTTCGGTGATCGCCATCGATGGCCCGTCGGGCGCCGGCAAGGGAACCGTCGCGCGCGCCATCGCGACGCAGTTGCAGTGGCGCCACGTCGACACGGGTGCGATGTACCGCGCCGTCGCCTGGAAGGCCATCCGTGAGCGGGTTGCACTCGACGACGAATCCGCCGTCGCTCGTCTTGCGGCCCATTCGGGACTCGAGCTGAACGGGCCGCGCGTCGTGATCGACGGCGCTGACGTTACCGACGAGCTCCGCAACGCCGACATGGATCGCGCCGCCGCCGCGGTCGCGCGTCTTGGACAAGTTCGTGCCGCCCTCGTCCGCCGCCAGCAGGAGCTGGCGCGGGCGGGCAGCGTCGTCATGGAAGGACGCGACATCGGGACGGTGGTCTTTCCGGACGCCCCGGTCAAGATCTACCTCGACGCCGACCCGGCCGAGCGGGCGGCCCGCCGCGCCAGTGACGAGCACCACCAGCGATCGGCGACTTCGGGTGTCGAGGAGATAAGGCGAGAGCTCGACGAGCGCGATCAGAGTGACCGGACGCGGACTGCCTCGCCCCTGACCAGCGCCCCCGACGCCGTGCGAATCGACACGACCGGGGTGCCGGTGGAAGAGGTGGTGCGGCGTGTTCTGGAGGTAATCCGGGAGCGGTTGCCCGGCGCCGAATCCGTTTGACGGCCCCGCATAAGTGACGTAATATCCGTAGTTTGCCGCTGGCCTGAGTTGGCGGCAAAACCCCGCTCGAACGCAAGGAGGAGCCCGAGAGCATGACAGACGCGTCAGACGATCCGTACCGCGATCCGGACGAAGAGATTCGCGACCCCGAGGAACACGCCCGGCTGGCGGCGATGTACGAGGCAAGCCTGAAGAACATCGTCGAGGGTGAGGTGATCGAGGGGACCGTGTTGAAGGTCACCGACACCGAAGTGCTGGTGGACGTCGGCTACAAGTCGGAGGGAATCATCCCCCTGACGGAGTTCTGCGACGAGAACGGGGGAACGGCGGTCAACCCCGGAGACACGGTGGATGTCCTGCTCGAGCGGACCGAGGACCGGGACGGCCACGTCGTGCTTTCGCGCGAGAAGGCCGAGAAGATGAAGATCTGGGACGAGGTCGAAAAGGCCTACGCCGAGCGGAAGGTCGTGCTCGGCCGCGTCATCGACCGGATCAAGGGCGGGCTCGCGGTCGACATCGGGGTCCGCGCTTTTCTGCCCGGCTCGCAGGTCGACATCCGTCCCATCCGGAACCTGGATGCGCTTCGCGGAGAAGAGCTGCGAATGCGCGTCATCAAGGTGAACAAGAAGCGGGGCAACATCGTCCTGTCGCGCAAGGTGCTCCAGGAAGAGGAGAACGCCGAGAAGAAGCAGGAGACGCTCGCCAACATCGCGGAAGGGAAGGTGATGGCCGGCGTTGTCAAGAACATCACCGATTACGGCGCCTTCATTGATCTGGGCGGCATCGATGGCCTGTTGCACGTGACCGACATGTCCTGGGGCCGCGCGCAGCATCCTTCCGAACTGTTCAAGGTGAACGACGACGTAGAGGTGGTCGTCCTGAAGTTCGACGCCGCCACCGAGCGCATCTCGCTCGGTTACAAACAACTCCACGACGATCCCTGGACGACGGTGGCCGAGCGCTATCCGGTGGGCCAGCGCTTGAGCGGGAAGGTGATCAGCCTGACCGACTACGGCGCGTTCGTGGAACTGGAGCCGGGCGTTGAAGGGCTGATTCACGTTTCCGAGATGTCGTGGAGCAAGCGCGTCAAGCATCCATCGAAGCTCCTGACCGTCGGTGACACGGTCGAGTCGATGGTGCTCGGTGTCGATCCGCACGCGCGGCGGATCGCCCTTGGCCTGAAGCAGATCGAAAGCAACCCCTGGCAGGAACTGGGCGACAGGTACCCGGTCGGTTCCCGCATCAACGGCACGGTTCGCAATCTGACCGAGTTCGGAGCCTTCGTCGAGGTGGAGGAAGGTATCGACGGGCTGATCCACATCTCGGACATGTCATGGAGCAAGCGCCTCAAGCACCCCTCCGAGGTGGTCAACAAGGGCGACGAAGTGGAAGCGGTGGTCCTGAACATCGACGCCGAGAATCAGCGCCTCTCGCTTGGGCTGAAGCAACTCTCGACGGACATCTGGGACGACTTCTTCGCCGGCACCAAGGTAGGTGACGTCGTCACCGGCAAGGTGGTCCGGATCACCAACTTCGGCGCGTTCGTCGAACTCGCCGACGGAATCGAGGGTCTGATCCACGTCTCCGAGTTCGAGGACCAGAAGAAGGGCGACCAGGGTGCCATCGAAGTGGACTCGACGATCCAGATGCGGGTGATCAAGCTGAGTCCCGAGGAGCGCAAGATCGGTTTGAGCGTACGCGCTCTCCACGACGAGAACTTCGAAACAGACTGGCGGACCTATGCCGACGAATCGTCGCCCGAAGTGACGCTGGGCGACCACTTCAAGCAGCAGCAGTCGGCGGTCGCGGCATCGCGCAAGGTCGACTAGGAGCCCGCGGGGCGGTGGCCGGAAGCAGCATGACGAAAGCGTTGCTGGTCGAGGAGGTGTCTCGTACCGCCGCGCTTCCGCGCAGAGAGGCAGAGAAAGTCGTCGACACCGTCTTTGCGAGTATCGTCGAGTCGCTGCGGAACGGGGAAAAGGTGGAACTCCGCGGTTTCGGCAGCTTTCGCCTCCGCCAGCGCAGGCCGCGCCGGGGGAGGAATCCGCGGACTGGCGATGCCGTGGAGGTACCTCCCAAGACCATTCCCTACTTCAAGCCGGGCAAGGAACTGCGCGCGATGATCAACGAAGGGTCCGAGACACTGCCGGAGCCCCGATCGGCCAAGCTGGCGGACGCCGCGCCGTCCGTCTCCGCCTTCACCTCGTGAAGCGCCTCTGGGCTCCCTGGAGACTGGAGTACGTGACCGGCGCCGCCGGGGGTGATGACACACCCTGCATCTTCTGCGCCGCGCTCGATCCGGCGAACCCCTCGGAGTACCTGCTCTATCGCGGGGCGCGGATCTTCGTCCTTCTGAACAAGTACCCTTACAACAATGGCCACCTTATGGTGGCGCCGGTCCGGCACATTGCGCGAATGGCCGACGCGTCACCGGAGGAGCTGAACGAACTGATTGCGGTGACGCGCCTCGCCGAAATGGCGGTGACCGAGGCCTACCGACCGCATGGCATCAACGTGGGGATGAATCTGGGTCGACCCGCGGGGGCTGGCGTCGTCGGCCACCTGCACGTCCACGTGGTGCCGCGCTGGGAAGGGGACACCAACTTCATGTCCGTCGTGGGAGAAACGCGCGTGGTTCCCGAGGCGCCGTCGGCCAGCGTCGCTCGATTGAAGCCACTGTTCGAACGGCTCGCCGCTCTCGGTGCTACGCGGGGTTTCACCACGGGCTCCTAGACGCGGATACGGGCGACACCTCGTTCGGGAGCAGCCGGATACCCGATGCGGATCGAGTACACACCGGAGCAGGCGGCGTTCCAGGCGAAAATTCGCCGGTTCGCGGAGGACGTCGTCGCCCCGAAGGCGGCGGCAATCGACGCCGACGACGTCTTTCCCGCCGAACTGGTTGCCGAGGCGGCGCGCCAGGGTTTGCTGGGTGTCACGCTTCCCGCCGACCTGGGAGGTGCGGCGCGCGACATGGTCAGCTATGCGCTGGCCATCGAAGCGGTGTCAGCGGCGAGCGCGACGCTGGCGGTGATTCTCACCGTGCAGAACTCTCTCGTCGCCGACGTGATCCTCCGGTATGGAACGCCCGCGCAGAAGGCGGCATGGTTGAGACGGCTTGTCTCGGGCGAGGCGATTGGCGCATTCGCGCTCTCGGAGGCGAACGCCGGCGCCGACGCCGCCAACCAGGAAACGGTGGCTGCGGCAGACGGTGACGGCTACTGTCTGACGGGCCGCAAGGTATGGGTGGCGAATGGCGCCGTTGCGGATGTCGTCCTGCTGTTCGCCGCGACGGCGCCGGATGCCGGCGCGAAGGGAATCAGCGCATTCCTGGTGCCGACCGCAACGCCCGGCCTGAAGCGGACGGGACAACGTGACTCGCTCGGCGTGCGCGGCCTCGGCTGTGTCGATCTGAAGCTGGAGGCGATGCGCGTGGGTCGTGACGCGATGCTGGGTGCGCCCGGAGCGGGCTTTCGCATCGCGCTCGCTGCACTGGACCGGGGTCGGATTGGCATCGGCGCGCAGGCGCTCGGGGTGGGACGGGCCGCGTTCGACGAGGCGCTGGCGCATGCGAGGAGACGCAGGACGTTCGGGCAGCCGATCGGCCGTCATCAGGCCATTCAATGGATGCTGGCCGATTCCGCGACCGAGCTGGCGGCGGCCCGTATGCTGGTCCTGCGGGCGGCGGCTGCGGCCCATCAGCAGGAACGGGTAACGCTGGAGGCGGCGATGGGCAAGCTCTCGGCCAGCGAGGCGGCGCATCGAGCCGCGGACCGCGCGATGCAGGTGTTGGCTTCCGCCGGCTACACACGCGGGTCGACCGTCGATCGCCTCTATCGTGATGCACGGGCGGCCGAGATCTACCAGGGCACGTCCGAGGTCCAGCGGATGATCATCGCCGAGCAGGTGATCGGTTCCGAGGAACCGTAGCGATCCTCCCTGGGAGCTTGCGACGCAGAAGTTCCGCACCCGCCGAACTTCCGAAGCGCTCGCCAGGACGCGCTAGCGGCGACGCAACAGTTGCTTCGCGATGGTCTGCAACTGCATGTTGGACGTGCCTTCGTAGATCTGCCCGATCTTCGCGTCGCGGTACAGTTTCTCCACCGGGTAGTCCTTCGTGTACCCCACACCGCCGAACAACTGCACGGCGAGCGAGCTGACGCGTTCGGCGACCTGCGAGGCAAAGAGCTTCGCCATCGCGCCTTCGGTCAGGATGGGTTCCTCCGCATCGCGCAGGCGGGCGGCGTTGTATGCCGCCAGCCGCGCCGCTTCGATCTCGGTCGCGGCCTGCGCCAACTGGAACTGCACCGCCTGGAACTCCGCCAGGGGCCGTCCGAACTGCGCCCGCTCCTGCGTGTAGGAGATCGCGTGGTCGAGCGCCCCCTGCGCGAGGCCGACCATCTGGGCGGCAATCCCGATGCGCCCCTCGTTGAGGGTCTCGATCGCCACCCGGTAGCCCTGTCCCACCGTACCCAGCACCTCGGCGTCCGGCACGCGGCATCCATCGAGCAGCAGCTCGCAGGTGCTGCTGGCGCGGATGCCGAGCTTGTCTTCCTTCTTTCCCACCGAGAACCCGGGAGTATCACGGTCAACCAGAAACGCGGTGATGCCGCGGTGGCCGGCTGACGGATCGACGGTGGCGAAGACGATGAAGAGCTCGGCCTCCGATGCGTTGGTGATCCAGAGCTTCCGTCCGTTCAGTATCCAGTCGCCGCCCTCGCGAACAGCGCGCGTGGTCAGCGCGAAGGCGTCACTGCCGGAGCCGGCTTCGGACAGCGCGTAGGCGCCGACCGCGCGCGTGGCGAGGGACGGGAGCCAGCGCGATTGCTGCGCGTCGGTCGCCCAGCGCCGCAGCGCGTTGATCACCAGCGTGTTCTGGACGTCGACGACAACGGCTACCGCAGGGTCCACGCGCGACAGCTCTTCGACCGCGAGAACCGACAGCATGAACGAGCCGCCGCCGCCGCCGTGGATTTCGGGGATTTCGATACCCATCACGCCCAGGTCGAAGAGCTGGTCGAGCAGCTCGCGGGGCATCGTCCCGGCTTCATCCATCGCACGCGCACGCGGCGCCATTTCTGCTTCGGCGAACGCGCGGACGGTCTGTCTGAGGAGCCGTTCCTCTTCGGAAAGACGGGTAAGAGGCGGCACGGCGCCGGCAACATCGAGCATGGCGCGATGGTAACATTGAGGCAAATGACCAGACGCTGGATCGCCGTCTGCGCGGCGTTCGGACTGGCGCTGGCGCTCACCCCGGGCGGGGCGGCCTGGCAGCAGCGTCAGGAGCCGGCAGCCGAGCCCGCCACCGCCGAAACCCAGGCGCCCGATCAAACGCCTGACGCCGACGTCCCCGGGGTCACGGTCGAGGCCGCGGCCGACGGCCAGCCGCTCATCTTCCGGAGCGGCGTCAACTACATCCGGGTCGATGCCTACGTTACCGACGAAGACGGCACGCCGATCTTCGACCTGACGCAGGATGACTTCGAGGTTTACGAGGATGGCGTCAAACAGGATGTCGACTCCTTCCAGGTGATACGGGTCGATACGCTGGCGGCGCGCGCCAGCGGGCCGGCGACCGGCATCGGGGTGACGCGGTCGGACCAGGAACTGGCGGCCTCGCAGCCTGACGTCCGGGTCTTCGTCATCTTCCTGGACGACTACCACGTTCGGCTCGGCAACAGCATCCGCGCCCGCCGCATGCTGATCGATTTCCTCGAGAACGATCTGATCCCGACCGATCTGGTTGGTGTGATGTACCCGCTGACTCCGCTGGATGCAGTGACCCTGACACGGGATCACGACGCGATCATCCGTGCGGTCAGCCAGTTCGAGGGGGTGAAGTACGAGTACGAAGCGCGCAATATGTACGAGGCACGGTACATCTACTACCCGACGGAGGTCGTCGAACGCGTCCGCAACGATGTCTCGCTGTCGGCGCTGCGAGGGTTGATGATTCGGCTGGGTGGACTCCGCGAAGGGCGGAAGTCGGTGCTGCTCGTGAGCGAGGGCTTTTCCAACTACGTTCCGCCGCAGTTGAGGAGCCACAGCGCGGAGATGCCGGTCGATCCGGGCATCAACCCCGCGCGCCTCGACCCGTTTGCCGGAGACAATTCCTTCGAGGAGAGCTTCGCATTCTTCCGCAGCGCCGAGATCCTGAGCGACCTGCGGTACATCTTCCAGACCGCGAACCGCTTCAATACCTCCATCTACACGGTCGACCCGCGCGGCCTCGCGGTGTTCGAGTTCGACGTCTCGGAGCCGACGGTCAGCATCAACACCGATCGCCGGCAGCTCCGGGTGACGCAGGATACGCTCCGCACCCTGGCGGAAGAGACCGGCGGGCGCGCCATCGTGAATCGGAACGATCTGCGCCCCGGTCTGGAACAGATGCTGGCCGACGCGAATGGCTATTACCTGCTGGGCTACAACTCGAGCGCCGCCCCGACCGACGGCGAGTTCCACGAGATAGAAGTGCGGGTCAGCAATCCATCCCTGAGGGTGCGCGCGCGGCCCGGCTATTGGGCGATTACCGAGCGCGACGTGCAGCGGGCGGAGCGGGCCGTCGTCAACGAGCCGCCGCGCGCGGTAGACGTCGCCCTGGATCAATTGGCGGAACCGCGTCGCGGCCGCCTGGTGCGGACCTGGTTCGGTACGTCGAGAAGCGGCGGTGACGGCAAGACGCTGGTGACCTTCGTCTGGGAGCCGGTCGACGGACGCGGGCGTCGCGACGAAGCTTCGACCGTCTTGCTGACCGCCATGGGCGAAGGCGGCGCGTATTTCCGCGGCCGCATACCGGAGGACGGGGCCGGCCAACGCAACTGGGCCACCTTCGAAGCGGACCCCGGCGAGTTGCAGATCGGCCTGGCGATCGAGGGATCGGCAGGTGAGGTGCTGGACCGGGACCGCGTCGAGATGGACGTGCCGGACTACACCACCCCCGAAGTGGTTCTCAGCACGCCTGTTTTTGTTCGAGCCCGCAACGAACTGGAGTACCGCTCGCTCGTCGACGACTGGACGGTGCCACCGGCGGTGTCACGCAGTTTTCGCCGAACGGAACGGATGTTGCTGCGCTTCCAGGCCTACGCGCCGGGTGGCGCGGTACCCGAGGTGGAAGCCCGGCTGGTGAACCGCGCCGGCGAAGCGATCGTGCCGCTCGACGTGCTGCAGCCTGGCGCGCCCGCGGCCGGTTCCGAATCGCCAGCGGCCGGCGGCCCGGGCGATGCGGCGTCTCAGCCGGGGCCGAACGCGTTCCAGGTGCCCGTGGCGATCCCGTTCCTGCCGCCTGGCGAGTACCTGATTGAATTGACGGCGACCTTCGGCGACGGAGAGACGACCCATCTCGCCGCGTTCCGGCTTGAGGCCTGACGCGCCGATGCCCACGGCGGAAAGGCCGGTCCCGGCAGTAACCGCAGACGATCTCGCCGGCCTCGACTACGCTCGCGAACTCAACGATCCGGGGCAGTTTCCGTACACGCGCGGCATCCACGAGAGCGGCTACCTCGGCAAGCTCTGGACGATGCGGCAGTTCGCCGGCTTCGGTACGCCGGAGGCGACCAACCGGCGCTACCGCGACCTGCTCGACGCCGGTGGTCACGGGTTGAGCGTGGCATTCGACCTGCCGACCCTGATGGGGAGAGACCCGGATCACCCGCTCTCGGAAGGAGAGGTGGGGAAGTGCGGCGTCAGTGTCGCGTCGCTGGCCGACATGATGCGCCTCTTCGAGGAAATTCCGCTGGACCGGGTGACCACCTCGATGACCATCAACAGCCCGGCCGCGATGATCTTCGCCATGTACCTCGTGGCGGCGGAGCGCCAGGGGGTTGCGTGGGCGAAGCTGTCGGGGACGCTCCAGAACGACATCCTGAAGGAGTACATCGCCCAGAAGGAGTACATCTATCCGCCACGCCCGTCGATGCGCCTCGTGACCGATACGTTCTCTTTCTGCGCCCGGGAGGTGCCTCGCTGGAACACGATCTCGGTCAGCGGCTACCACATCCGTGAGGCCGGCGCGACCGCACTGCAGGAACTGGCGTTTACGCTCCGCGACGGGATGGAGTACGTGCAGTACGGCATGGACACGGGACTGGACGTCGATTCGTTCGCTCCGCGGATCTCGTTCTTCTTCAACGCGCAAAACGACTTCTTCGAGGAGATCGCGAAGTACCGCGCAGCGCGCAAGGTGTGGGCCACGGTGATGCGCGATCGTTACGGGGCGCGCGACGAACGTTCCTGGAAGCTCCGGTTCCACGCGCAGACAGCGGGGGTGTCGCTTACGGCCCAACAGCCGTACAACAACGTGGTCCGGACGGCGCTGCAGGCAATGGCGGCGGTGCTGGGCGGCGCCAATTCGCTGCACACCAATGCGCTCGACGAGGCGCTGGCGCTGCCGACGAGGGAAGCGGCGCTGCTCGCGCTCCGGACGCAGCAGATCATCGCGCATGAGAGCGGCGTCACCGCGGCGGTCGATCCGTTCGGCGGATCGTATTGGGTGGAGTCCCTGACCCGCGACCTGGAACGGGGCGCATGGGATTACTTCGACAAGATTGATGACCGCGGCGGGATGGTGGCGGCAATCGAGCAGGGATACCCGCAGCAGGAGGTCGCCAACAGCGCCTACGCCGCCCAGCGGGCCGTGGAGGCGGGGGCGACCGAAGTGGTAGGCGTCAATTCCCATGCCGAGGGAAGTGAGCGGACGGCGGTGGACACGCTCTATATCGACGAGTCGGCGGCGGCGGCACAGGTGGAGCGCCTGGAAGCGATGCGGGGGCGCCGTGATCGGGCCGCGTGCGATCGGGCACTGGATGACCTGCGGCGGACGGCGGAAGGAACCGGCAACCTGATGCCGCCGTTGATCCGCGCGGTTCGTGCCGAGGCGACGCTGGGCGAGTTGTGCGACGCGCTGCGCGACGTATGGGGCGAATGGGAAGAGACGCCACGGGTTTGACGGGGAGATGACGGAACCGACCGCACCATCACCGGCCGAGTCCACGGCTCATGCGAGCACGGCCCGGCGTATTCGCGTCGTCGTGGCGAAGCCGGGTCTCGATGGCCACGATCGCGGCGCCAAGGTAATCGCGCGCGCGCTGCGCGACGCGGGAATGGAAGTGATCTACACGGGGCTGCGCCAGACCCCGGAACAGATCGTCGAGACGGCCCTGCAGGAGGACGCCGACGTCATTGGCGTGTCCATCCTCTCGGGCGCGCACAACCACGTGTGTCCCCGTATCACTGCACTACTGGCGGAACACGATCTGGATGACGTGCTCGTCGTGGTCGGCGGCATCATTCCGGACACCGACATACCGCGCCTGAAAGAGGCCGGTGTGGCCGGCGTGTTCCAGCCCGGCACACCCATGCAGGCCATCATCGATTTCATCCACGGGCACGTTCGCCCCGTTTGTTGACGCCGCTCCGAGCCTCCCGGTACTCTCGTCCATTCATGGGCTACAAGCTCCTCCTGGCCGAGGACAGCGCTGCGATCCAGCAGGTGGTTCAGTTGGCGTTCAACGACGAGGACGTCGATGTCGTGGTCGTCGATGACGGCCACGCCGCGATTACTGCGATCGAACGCGAGTCACCCGACATCGTATTGGCCGATGCCAGTCTGCCCGGTACCAACGGCTACGACCTGGCCGCCCGCATCGGCGGGCATGAGGCCGCCGGATCGAAGCTGCCGGTCGTCCTGCTCGCGGGTGCGTTCGAGCCGGTGGACCGTGATCGCGCCAGCGCCGCCGGCTGCCACGGCATCCTGGTGAAGCCCTTCGTCCCGCGCGATCTTGTGACTCGCATCATGACGCTCCTCGATCCCGCGTATCGGGAGCCTCCTCCCGAACCGGACGTTCCGGAAGCCGCCATGCCGGAGCCGATGCGGGTCGCACCTCAGCCGGAACCGGTTATCGTCGAACCCGAGTCGGCGTCCGTCGAACCGGAGCGAACCGAGCCGAAACCGATCGACGTTGCGCCGCTGCAGGAGCCTGCGCCGGTCGCCGCCGCGCCGGCGCCGGAGCCGATTGTCGTGACGCCCGCACCGGAACCCGTGGAGGTGGCGTCGCCCCCGGAGCCGACCTCGATCGCGCATCGCCCGATCCTTGCGCAGGCGTTTGCCACTTTCCTCTCCGCCGAACGCGAGCTTGCGCCGCAGGCCGACGGCGTCGTGACGTCCATTCCCAGCCCGGGCGCCCCGCCGTCCGATCTCGGCGACGGCGTGAAGCGTGAGCTGCATCGCCGAGTCCGGCGACGGCTGACGAAGGGTTTCGTTCGCAACATGGCGGAGCAGGTGGTTGCGAAGGCTGTCGATCGGATTCTGCGCGAGGAACTGGCCCGCATGAACGTCCGTCCGCCCGCCGCCGAATAATGCGTCAGTTGGCGAAGGCGTTCGAGCACTCCGAGGTCGACCCCAAGTGGTACGCCTACTGGGAGTCCATCGGCGCGTTCCGTGCCGATCCGTCGTCGGACCGACCGGCGTTCAGCATGGTGCTGCCCCCTCCCAACGTGACGGGCTGGCTGCACATCGGCCATGCGCTCAACCAGACGCTGCATGACGTCATCGCGCGCTGGAAGCGGATGCAGGGTTTCGACGTCCTCTGGCTTCCCGGTACCGACCATGCCGGCATCGCTACCCAGAACGTTGTGGAGAAGCAGTTGGCCGAGGAGGGTAGGTCGCGCCACGACCTCGGACGCGAGGCGTTCGAGAAGCGCGTCTGGGAGTGGGTCGGCAAGAGCCGCGGCACGATCACCAGCCAGATGCGCAAGCTCGGCGCATCGGTCGACTGGTCACGCGAGCGCTTCACCCTGGACGACAACCTCTCGCGCGCCGTCCGGCGCGTCTTCGTCACCCTGTACAACGACGACCTCATCTACCGCGCGCCTGCTCTCGTGAGCTGGTGTCCGCGCTGTCGCACCGCCCTCTCGGATCTCGAAGTGGTGCATCAGCCGACCCGCGGGAAACTTTGGCACATCCGGTATCCGCACAGCGACGGCAGCGATTCGGTGACGGTGGCGACCACTCGGCCGGAGACCATGCTGGGGGATACGGCGGTCGCCGTCCACCCGGACGATTCCCGCTACTCGAAGCTGGTCGGTCAGACTCTCAGGTTGCCCGTGATCGGACGCGCGCTACCGGTGATCGCGGACACGTTCGTCGATCCCACCTTCGGAACCGGCGCCGTCAAGGTGACGCCGGCGCACGACCCGAACGACTTCGCCATCGGGGAGCGGCATGACCTCGAGCGGGTTTCGGTGATTGACGAGGACGGACGGATGACCGAGGCCGCCGGACCCTATGCCGGAATGGACCGCTTCGAAGCGCGAGCGGCGCTGGTCGAACGCCTCGGGTCGGACGGATTGCTCGTGGCGACCGAGGATCACGAACATGCGGTGGGGCAGTGCCAGCGGTGCGGCACGGTCGTGGAGCCGCTCCTGTCGACACAGTGGTTCGTCCGCATTGCTCCGCTTGCCGAACCGGCGCTCGCGGCCGCAGTCGAGGGCGACACCCGGTTCGTGCCCGAGAACTGGACGCACACCTACAACGACTGGATGACGAACATCCACGATTGGTGCATCTCCCGCCAGCTCTGGTGGGGCCACCGCATTCCGGCGTGGTACTGCGAGTCGTGCGGCAAGACACATGTCGCGGAGGCGGCGCCCGCAACGTGCGAATGCGGCGGCGCCCTGACCCAGGAGCAGGACGTGCTGGATACCTGGTTCAGTTCGGGTCTGTGGCCATTCAGCACCCTGGGCTGGCCGGACGAGACCGATGACCTGCGCCGTTACTACCCGACCTCCCTGCTGGTCACGGGTCACGACATCATCTTCTTCTGGGTTGCGCGGATGATGATGCTCGGACTGCGCTTCCGGGGCGACGTGCCCTTCCGTTCGGTCTACGTCACGTCGCTCGTCCGGGACGAACATGGGCGGAAGATGAGCAAGTCCAAGGGGAACGTCGTCGATCCGCTCGAGGTCATGGGAGCGATCGGCGCCGACGCATTCCGCTTCACGCTCGCCGCGCTCGCATCGCCCGGAATGGACATTTCTCTCTCGGAGGGGCGTTTGCGCGCCTATCGCCAGTTCATCAACAAGATCTGGAACGCGTCGCGTTTCGTCCGCATGCAGTTGCCGGAGGAGACGCTCGCCGCCAGCGAGTTGGAGTCAACAGATGGAGACGCCACCCCGCCGAGTCCGTCACGGGAACTGCCGGCGCCGGGTTCGCTCGGCCTGATCCACCGCTGGATGCTCCATCGCGTCAGCGCCCTCTCGGCCGAGGTGCAAGCGGCACTCGAGAGCTTCCGCTTCGATGTAGCCGCCGACAGGCTCTATCACGTCTTCTGGCACGAGTACGCCGATTGGTACATCGAGTTGGTCAAGCCGGAACTCCAGGCGGATGGCGATACGCGGGCCCGGGCCGCCGCCGTTCTCCTGGAGGTCCACGATCGCCTGCTGCGGCTGCTGCACCCGTTCATTCCTTTTGTCACCGAAGAAGTGTGGCAGGCGCTGCATGCGCCGGCGCGGGACGCGCGCCGGACGATCACGCTTGCGCCGTTCCCCGAACCCGTCGAGGCCTGGCGTGATGACGACGCCGTCGACACCATGGCCCTCCTGCAGGATGTCGTCACCACGGTCCGCACTGTCCGTTCCGAATGGAACGTTCCCCCCAGGCTTCCGTTGACCGTCAATGCGCATGGCGCCGATCGAGCCACCGCCAGCCGTCTCGGTCCGCACCTGGAACACGTCAGGCGCCTGGCCGGCCTTGAAGCTTTCACCTTTGCCGACAGCGCGCCGGAGCCCGATCCGGAGACGGTCCGCCGCGTGGTCCGCGACTTCGAACTGCACATTCCGCTTGCCGGCATCGTGGATCGTGCGCAAGAGGCGGAACGGGTCGGGCGTGAGCTGGAGAAACTGGCGAAACAGCGGAACGGGCTGCGGGCTCGATTGGACAACCGGTCGTTCCTCGAGCGCGCCGATCCGGACGTCGTTCAGGAGACACGCAATCAGGAAGCCGCGGCCGGCGAACGCCAGGAGAAGCTGGAGCGCATCCTGGCGGAGCTTTCCCCGTGACCGCCGGAGTTCCGGAACGGGCCGCGGCACGGAGGCCGCTCCGCGCGTCCGACTATCGTGACCTGGTCCGCCGCGCCCTTGCCGAAGATCTCGAGGGCGGCGATCCGACCACCGACGCGACCGTACCGGAAGATCAGTGCGTCCGAGGCCGGATCCGCGCCGAGCAGGCGTGCGTGCTGGCGGGGATCGAGGTTGCCCTGGAAGTCTTCCGTCAGCTCGACCCTGGAGTGACGGTCGGGGAAACGCGCCGCCGCGATGGCGAAACCTGCGCACCGCAGGAGGTCGTGGCGACCATCGACGGCCGCGCGGCTGCCTTGCTCGGCGGCGAACGGACAGCGCTCAATTTCCTGCAGCGTCTTTCCGGCATCGCCACCCTGGCGCGGCGCTATGTCGAAGCTGCCGCCGGCCGGACCGTCATCCTGGACACGCGCAAGACGACGCCTACGCTCCGCGTGCTGGAGAAGTACGCGGTCCGCGTCGGGGGCGCCGCCAACCACCGGTTCGGCCTGGGCCATGGGATCCTGATCAAGGACAACCACATCCAGATGGCCGGCTCCCTGATCGAAGCGGTCCGTCGGGCCCGCGCCTGGCTGGAGCGGTCCGCGCCGATCGTCGACCCGGCCTCCGGTACCGCCGGTCCGCTGGCAAACCGCATCGAGGTTGAAGCCCAGTCGCTGGCGGAGGTTGACGAAGCCCTCGCGGCCGGTGCGGACATCGTTCTTCTCGACAATCTCTCGCCGGATGAAACAGCGGCGGCGATCTCGCGCTGCCGGGGCAGGGCTGACACGGAGATTTCCGGTGGCGTCACGCTGGATCGCATCCCCGCGCTGGCCGCGCTCGGACCCACGTACCTATCCGTCGGGGCAATCACGCATTCCGCCGGTGCAGCCGACCTCAGCTTCGACGTAGTACCCCTTCGATGACCGATCCGGCGCCGTCGCTGCCACCCATGCTCGCGGCCGCGTTCGCCGCGCATCCGCAGGTGGACCCTTCGTCGGTTCGTTATTATCCCGACCTTGTCTCGACCAACGACACCGCCGCCCGGCTGGCCGTCTCCGGCGCTCCCGACGGGTCGGTCGTCATCGCTGGACATCAGACGGCAGGCCGGGGACGGCGCGGTCGCGAATGGTATTCGCCGAAGGGTGTCGGCCTGTATCTTTCCATCATCCTGCGGGGTCGGCAGTCACCGGTCGTCACCCTGCTGGCCGGGGTTGCGGTCGCCGAGGCGATCCGCGAGACGACGGGAGTCGCCGTGGACGTGAAATGGCCGAACGACCTCGTGGCTGCGCCGCGTAGCGCCAACAACTGGCGAAAGCTGGCGGGGATCCTGACCGAAACGTTCCCGCCCGATGCCGGCGAGGGTGCTGTTGTGGGCATCGGCGTCAACGTCGGCGATACCCGGTTCCCGCCCCATCTCGCCGGAACGGCCGCAGCGCTCAACGAGTGCGTTGGCGCACCGGTCGATCGTGAGCGGCTCTGCGTCGCGCTCCTCGCACGAATGACCCAATGGAGGCAGCGGGTTGCTGCGAACGGGGACGCGGAGGTGATTGATCGCTGGCGCGAGCTGTCGCCGAGTTGCAACGGCGCCCCGATCGCGTGGCGCGACGGCGCCGGTACTGTCCGTCGCGGGGTCACGGCCGGCATCGATGCCGATGGCGCCCTCCGGGTGGAAGTGGATGGCGGTACGGAGCGAATCGTCGGCGGCGATCTTCGGTGGGGGGGGTAGCAACCCAATGCTCCTTGCTATCGACGTCGGGAATACAAACGTCGTCCTCGGGATCTTCGACGGTGAGAACCTGGACGTGAGCTGGCGCCTGACGACGCTTCCCGCTCGCACCGCCGACGAACTCTGGGTCCTCGTCAACCGGCTCTTTGCGGAACACGAGATCGATCCGAAACGGTTCGACGGCGTCGCCCTCGCCTCGGTGGTTCCGGCGCTGACGCAGACGGTCACCGAGATGGTCGCCCGCCACATCGGCCGGCCGATTCTCGTCGCGGGCGCCGACAATGCCGGACTGCCGATTGCCTACGAACAGCCCGGGGACGTCGGTGCGGATCGCCTCGTCAATGCCGTTGCCGCCCTCCGCCGGCACACGGGCGGCGCCACGGGCGCGGCCCGGCCGATCATCGTCGTCGACTTCGGTACGGCTACCACGTTCGACGTCATCTCCGCCCGCGGTGAGTACCTGGGTGGCGTCATCTGCCCCGGTGTCGAGATCTCGGCGGACGCGTTGTTTCTGCGCGCCGCCCGGCTGCCCCGGGTTGACGTGCGGAAGCCGGCGGAGGTGATCGGTCGGAGCACGGTCGCTTCGATGCAATCGGGGCTGTTCTACGGCTACGTCGCGATGGTGGAGGGCATCGTCAGGCGCCTGCATCACGAACTGGGGAGCCGTCCGGCTCCAATCTGTGTCGGGACCGGCGGCCTGGCGGGCGCCGTTGCCGCCGAGACTGCGGTGATCGACGCCGTCGAGCCGGACCTGACGCTGATTGGTCTTCGCTACGTCTGGGAACAGCGGGGGGACGCCGGGGCGTGATGGACGCCGGGGAGTATTGCCGCGCTGTCGAGTCCTATCTCTGCCGGAGGAACGACGGCCACCTGATCCGGATCGTTGGGCCCGCCTTCGAAATGGTCTGCGCCTGGGCTGAAGCCGGCATACCCCTGAGCATCGTCCGCCGCGGCATCGATCAGCGCTTCTCCCGCTACTACGCCAGCGGTCCGCGGCGGCATCCCCTCCGGATTGACTTCTGCGAAGCCGACATCCTCACGCTCTTCGACGACTGGAAGCGCGCCGTGCATATCTCCGGCGCAGCCCTGGCCGCTGACGCGGTGTCGGCCGAACCGCAAGCGCCGGATGCAGGTGCCCAGGGAGCGGGCGCTACGCGACGCCGGCAACACTCGCTTGGCGCTCACCTCGATCGCGTGGCGACCGCGCTCGCCAACTGGACGCCGCCCGCCTCCAACGTCAACCTCGAGCTGGACCAGGCGATCACCGGCGCCCGGAACGAGGTCGACCAGGCTCGCGCCGACGCCGGCACGCGGCGCGGCGCGGCGCGCCAGAGCCTGATTGAACGCCTCGCTGCATTGGACCAGGCGCTCGTCGGCGCGGCGCGGCAGGGCACGGACGCGGCGACGCGCGCGAGACTGCGGTCCGAAGCGACTGACTCACTCGCCCCGTTTCGGGAACGGATGCTTCCGGGCGCCTTCGCCACGGCCATCGACACCGCCACGGACCATCTGCTGGCCGACCACTGGCGTCTCCCGCGTCTGACGTACGACTAGCAACTCAGGAGAACGTGATGTTTCGGGGATTGATCTGTATTCGCCAGGGGTGCGGCGCCGTGCTGTTGACGGCGTGGCTCGCCGCGCCCGCGTACGCCCAGGTCTCGGGCGAGATTGAAGGAACGGTGGTGGACGGCCAGGGACTCGCGGTGCCGGGTGTGACCGTGACGCTGTCGGGCGATGCCCTGATCGCGGGGCAACTGGCGGTGACCCTGATCGATGGGTCGTACCGCTTCCGTTCGCTCGGGCGAGGCGCCTACGAACTCACGTTTGCCTTGCCCGGATTCCGGACGGTGGTGCGCGAAGGCGTGATCGTGGAAGGAAACCGGGTTGTCCGCATCGACGCCGCGCTGGAGCTGGTCGAGGTCGCCGAGACGATCACGGTGACCGGCGCTTCTCCGGTCGTGGACATGAAGACGACCGCGCTCGCCAACGACTTCGGCGTTGCCGAATTGCAGGAGGTCCCGTCAGCGACGGACGTCTGGGCGGTGCTGGGACAGACGGCCGGCGTACGGATGCGCGGGTTCGACGTGGGCGGTTCGCACAAGAGCCAGCAGACGGAGTACGAGAGCTTCGGAGTCCGCAACCAGAACCGCGTGCTGGCTGATGGCGTCGACACCACGGAGGGCGAGGGCGGAACGGGATTCTATTTCGACTACTACTCGATCGAGGAGTTCACGACGACAGCGGCCGGCAACGACGTGGAAATGACCGCGCCCGGCTCGCTCGTCATGATGACGATGAAGAGCGGCGGCAATGATTTCAGCGGGTTGTTCCACGGCGACTACGAGCCCGAGCGCTTCGTCGGCGACAACAGCGACGCCGACCTCGCGGCCCGCGGCTATACCGGCAACCCGAACCTGCTGTTCTTCGAGACGCATGCCGACCTGGGCGGGCCCATCGTGCGGGATCGGGCCTGGTTTTACGGTTTCTACAACCACTTTCGCATCGACAAGGCGGTCTCGGGAGTGGACCGCGTCGTGGCCACCGACCTGGGCGACTTCGATTCGTTCGGCGGCAAGGCGACGGTGCGACTGACCGACGCCGATCGATTGATCGGCTACACCAACTGGGGACTGAAGGAGAAACCGAAACGGGGTCTTTCCACCGACGTCGGTCCCGACTCGGTGCTGGCCCAGGCGAGCTGGAGTTGGGCGCACAAGGTGGAGTGGCAACGGGTGTGGAACGACCGCACGTTCATGACCGCCGCCGGGAAGCACTTCGGGTTCGGCTGGCCGATGGTGCCGCAGGTCGATCCGGGCCAGCAGCCGCCACGTCTGGATACGGCTACCGGCCGCCTGAGCGGCGCGGGGTGGTTTCCCGGGGCCAACGGGTCACCCCCGTTCACCTTTGTCCGATGGAAACCGCAGGCCACCGTCAAGCTGAACCACTACGCACCCGATCTGGGCGGCAGCCATGACATCAAGGTGGGCTACGAGTTCCAGATCGACAGCAGCCGGTTTGGATCGAACGCCAACTCCGGGCACGTCCGGTACCTCGACGACAGCACGAACGTCCGGCCCTTCCATGTGGATCGCATCATGCTTTTCAACATGCCGGCCGAGGGAGAGATCACCGCAGACAACCGGAACCGGCATCATGCCGTGTTCGTGCAGGATACCTGGCGGCCGGCGGACTGGCTGACGCTGAATCTCGGCGTCCGGTACGAGCGGCAGCGTACCTACTTCCTGGATTCGGTTTCCGATCCGTTCTTTGCCGAGTTCTTTCCTTCGGGAACCACGGCGGGAAAGACGAATGTCATCTGGAACACGTGGGCGCCGCGTCTCGGACTGACGTTGGCGCCGGCGGCGCGCACGGTGTTCAAGGCGCACTACGGCCGCTATTACATCAATCTGGCCGACGCGCACGCGGACGCCAATCCCGCCAGCACGGCCTGGATCCGGTACGCGTTTCTCGATCCGAACGCCAACGGGCTCTACGACGGCCCGAACGAGCTGGGGGCCAAGCTCGCCGAGCAGGGTGCGACGGGCGCGGTTTCCGGCGCCGAGGGCACGCCGATCGATCCCGGGCTGCCGCCGGAGTACGTCGACGAGTTCAACTTTTCGGTGGAGCACGAGGTGGCCGCGGACACGTCGCTGCGGTTTTCCTATGTCCACAAGAACCTCAGCGGCGACAGCGGCATCTGGAACGAACCGCAGCAGGCCGCGCTGCAGGCCGGCCAGGGTATCGCCTGCGCGGCGGATCCCGAGTGGGACTGCCCGCTGAACGCGCTGACCGGCATGCCCCTCAACGTCCAGCGTGTCCCGGACGAGGTGGCGGGAGCCGTGGACAACCGGATCGCCGCGTTTCCCGGCATCGGCGCTTCCTACGACACCGTGCAGGTGGCGCTCGACCGGCGGTTCACCGGTGGGTTCCTGCTGCAGGCGAGCTTCGACTATCAGTGGCGGGACGAGTTTCGCTCGGCGGCCGGCGAGGTGCGAAGCCCGCTCTATACCGACCCCCTTGTGGTGGGTTCCGGAGGGCATGGCCGGATTTGGCAGAATCACAGCCTCGACGTCGGGGCGCGACAGGCGACCACCAACTGGGGCGCGCGTCTGCTGGCGCGCTACACGCTGCCGGGCGAGGTGGGCCTCTCCGCCAATGTCCGGCACCAGAGCGGCTGGCCCTATGGCCTGATACAACGGGTGGACATCCCGGGCACCGGCACGAGCGTTCCGGTCTTCCTCAGCGACCTGTCCATGAACCGGTCCGAGAACGTGACGATCGCGGATGTCCGTCTGGACAAGGCGCTCGCCGTCGGGGAGCGCGGTCGCCTGACCCTGATGCTGGACATGTACAACCTGATGAACGCCAACGCGGTGACCAACTTCTCGCTGCGTGCGGGAGACGGCGAGCGGGTCATCGCCGCCCTAGACCCGGTAGCCGTGAAGGTGGGAGTGCGCATCCAGTTCTAAGGTCCATGGTGACTCGCGTGGCGGCCTGTGACCGTCGTCGCGTCCGCCGGGTTGCCGTCAGCGGCTGGTAGCGGCGCCCGCCGGCAGGTTCCGGGCCGCCGGCCGGGGCTCGACGAGTCTGGCGATGTAGGGAAGATGGCGGTACTGCTCCGCGTGGTCCAGTCCGTAGCCGACGACCCATACGTCTTCGATGGAAAAGCCGATGAACTCCACCGGCACCTGACAGCGCCGCCGCGATGGCTTGTCGAGCAGACAGGCGGCGCGCAGGCGAGCCGGCTGCTGGCGTTCGAGGTGGGCGCGGATCGCGCGCAGCGTCAGGCCGCTGTCGATGATGTCGTCGACGATGACGACGTAGCGTCCCCGGACATCGCGCGGCGCGAGGCTCCAGGTAACCTCGCCGGACGTGACGGTGCCGTTTCCGTAGCTGGAGCAACGGGCGAAATCGATCGTCACCGGCCGTGACAGCGCGCGCACCAGATCGGCGAGAAACACGAATCCGCCAGTCAGCACGCCGATGAGGTGGACGGTTTCCCCCGGGGGCACGTCGTCCTCGATGGCGGCGGCGATTTCTCTGACGCGGCGGCGGATCCGCACCGCGGAGAAGAGGAGGGTGTGCGGCGCTTCGTCGGCAGCCATTGCGCGGGCAGGGTACTACAGGCCGGAAGCGGGCGTGCCCCTACATGCGCGCGGGGACATCGCACCCCATCAGGGCCAGGGCCTTCGCGAGCTGGTTGCGAACCTGCAGTACCGCCGCGGCTCGCCACAGTCTGGTGGGGCGGTCGGGCTCGGCGACCACCGGAGCGCGATGATAGAAGGTGTTGAACTGCTGGGCGAGGTTGAAGGCGTACTTCGCCAGCACCGAGAGTTCCAGCGAACGGATCGCCTGATCGGCAACCTCGTCAAGTCGTGACGCCTCGAGGATGAGCGCCCAGACTTCGGAATCCGGTTCCGCGGTCAGGGGAGCGTCGGACAGGTCGTCGAGGGCGGCGATCAGGGCTTTCTCGTCCGTCCCGTGCGCTTCGGCCAGCTTCCGCAGGATGTTGGTCGCGCGCACCGCGGCGTACTGCAGGTAGGGCCCGCTCTCTCCCTCGAAACTCAACGCTTCGTCGATGTCGAACGCGATCAGCTTGCCGCGCGAGTACTTGACCATGAAGTAGCGGATCGCGGCACCGGCAATGGAACCCGCGATGCGGTTCGCCTCGGCTGGATTCCGCGCCAGATCGTCGTGACGGGCAACTACCTCGGCCCGCGCGGCGTCGGTTACACGGTCGAGCAGATCGTCCGCCTTCACACCGAGGCCCTTGCGGCCGGACACTTCGACGACGCGCTGACTCGCGTCGGCGTCGATCGGAAAGCCAAGCGCTTCGGCGGTCTGCCGCGAAAGGGCGACCATCTCGTACGAGACGTGGGTCGAGCGCGCCGCCTCCTGCGGCCGGCCGGCTGCCGCGAGCGCCTGGGCGAGGAGCTGCTGCAGGTACGACTGGCGCGTATCGATCACGTTGTAGACGTGTGACGCGCCGCCGAACGGCGTAGCCGGCTGCAGGCTGCTTCCGGTGGCGCCATCCGACGGGCTGGAGGTCGTGGTCCAGAGCCGGTGGCCGGAGTGCTGGATGCTGTGCGGCGCGTAGTGGAAATCGCGGCCCAGGAGGCCGAACTTCCAGAACTGGTAGGCGATGTCCTTCCCGACGTAGGTGACGGTGCCGTTCGAGCGGACGATCACCTTCGTGGAAGACTTCGGTCCACTTCGGGGGGCCGCGTCGTCTGCCGCGGCGCCGCCGTCGACAGGCATTACCCAGCAACCGGTCTGCGGGCCGGATTCGGCGAGGTGGATGGCCTCCGCTTCCTTCAGTACCTCGAATGCCCGCGCCCAGAAATGGAGGTGAAGGATGTCGCTCTCGCGCGTCAGCAGGTCGTACTCGATATTCATCCGGGCGAGTGTCGCGAGGTGGCAGCGCACGATCCGGTCGGCGATGAGCGCGCCGAGGGTGGCGACTGGATCGCTGCCGTGTTCGAGGTCGTGCAGCGTGCGCGCACGGTGCTCGAGACGCGCTTCGTCCTCTTCGTACCAACGCGTCACGGCCGCGTAGAGGTCCCAGCAGTAATGGTCGAACCGCGGCTGCTCGGCGAGCGCGGCGACCTCGTCGGTGGCCATCTGCTCGAGTTGAGCGAAACCGACCACGACGTCTGCCACCTGGACGCCGGTGTCGTCGATGTAGTTCTGCACTTCCACGGGTTGGCCAAGGAAGCGGAGAACGCGAGCGAGCGTGTCGCCGAGGGCGGCGTTGCGCAGGTGGCCGATGTGCGCCGCCTTGTTCGGATTGATGGCGGTGTGCTCCACGATCGCCTTGCGCGAGGTGGTCGGCGAGACCGGCGGCGCCTGGCCGGCGCCGGGTTCGGGTGTGAACAGGCGCCGGGTGAATGCCGCCCGGCGCAGAAAGATGTTGACGTAGCCGTTGGGCGCGGCAACGACATCCGCAACGCCGTCGATGCTCCCGAGGGCATCGATCAACTCGCCGGCGATCACCCTGGGCGCCTTGCGCAGCGTCCGCGCCAGTTCGAAGGCAACGGTGATTCCGAGGTCGCCCATCGTCCGGCGGGGCGGCGACTGGACCACGATGTCCGGCAGTTGCTCCGGCGTGAGTCCGTAGAGTTCGACAAGCGCGTTGAGGACCCGCGACCGAAGCTCCTGATGGATGGGGAGGATCATGAGAACTGGGCCCGAACGTCCTCACTATCGGTGCGATACGCGCCGATGGCCAGCGCCCGCGAATAGTCGGTCGGCGTATTCACGTTGAACAGCAGCGCACCGTCCGCATCGTAGGTCGCCAATTCGCCTTCCGTCAGGACGCGCGTCCGCAGATCGTCCAGCAGATCGCTCGTCTTGAGTGCGCCGCGACTGATGCGGTCTTCGATGGGCTTGAGGCACGATTCGCGGTAGCAGCCGCACAGTGGATGCCAGCCATCGCGGGTGCGCGGCACGACCGCGTCGACCGTTACGTCGGCCAACCCCAGCGCGAGCAGATGGGCGAGAAAAGGCCCCGACAGGAACGGCATGTCGCTGGCCACGACCAGGGTCCAGGGGGAGGTCGAAACGGATAACGCCGCGTGCAGGCCGCCGAGGGGACCGGCGTGCGGTATGCGGTCGCTGACCACGCGGGCGTTCGCGACCTGGAACGGCGCTTGCTGCGGCGCGTTCAGAACAACGACGACCCTGTCGGCCACCGAATCGACCACGCGCACCAGCCGGTCGATGATCCGTTGCCGTCCGAGGGGGAGCAGCGCCTTCGGTTGGCCGCCGAACCGGCGCGCCTTCCCGCCGGCGAGAATGGCGGCCGTCGACATGAACGCGGCAAGTGTATGCGATAATCCAATTCAGTTCGGGCGATGGACAGCGCGCCGCTCGCGCGATAATGGATCATGTCACTCAGGCATGCCCGCCGACGCATTCGTCCGGGTCTCTGGCTCGCCCTCATCAGTTGGGGGTTCCTGCTCGCGGGCGGCGTTGCGCACCCCTTCCTGCAGGCACAGGAACCCGATGCGGGTACGAGTGCCGAGAACGGTGACGATACTCGCCGTACCGACCGTGCCCTGGTCTATGCGGCGGACGTTGACGCGCTGATTCATCCGGTTTCCGCCGAGTTCATTGCGCAGACGATCGAAAAGGCGGATGCCGATGGCGCCGACCTGGTGGTCCTGACGCTGCGTACGCCGGGCGGTCTCGTCGACTCCACGCGCGAGATCAACCAGTCGATCATCGAGGCAGAGACCCCGGTTGCCGTCTGGGTCGGACCCAGCGGCGCCCGGGCGGCGTCCGCCGGGTTCCTCATCACGATTGCGGCCGACATAGCGGCGATGGCGCCCGGCACGCACATCGGCGCCGCGCACCCGGTGTCCGGCACCGGCGCGGAGATGGACGAGACGGCAGCCGAGAAGGCGGCGTCGGACGTTGCCGCGTACGCACGCTCTCTCGCCAGCCGTCGGGCACGGAACGTTCCGCTCGCGGAAGAAGCCGTGACGGAGAGCCGGTCGTTCACCGAGGAGGAGGCGCTCGAGGCCGATCCGCCGCTCATTGACCTGATCGCGGAGGACCTCGACGACCTGATTGCCCAGCTTGACGGTCGTGACATCCGCCGCTGGGACGGCTCCATTTCGGTGGTGCGGCTGGATCGCGCCGACATCGAGCCGGTCGAGATGACCTGGCGGCAACGAATCCTCAGCGCGGTGGCGCATCCCCAGATTGCCGTGCTGCTCTTCAGTCTCGGCAGCCTGGGCCTGACGATCGAGTTGTGGAATCCCGGCAGCATCGTTCCGGGCGTCGTTGGCGGTCTCTGCCTCCTGCTGGCGTTCTTCGCGTTTCAGATTCTGCCCACCAATTACGTCGGGCTCTTATTGATTGCATTCGGATTGCTGTTGCTGGTAGTCGAGATGTTCACGCCGACGTTCGGCCTGCTCGCGACCGGCGGCCTCGTCAGCATGCTGATGGGAGGATTGCTGCTGTTTGACACCGAACTGCCGGAGTTGCAGCTTGGCTGGCCCTTCCTGTTGGGCTCGATGCTGGCGCTGGGGTTCATAACCGCCATGCTTACCCACCTGGGGATTCGGGCCCACCGGACGCGTCCGGTGACAGGCCGCTCCGGTATGATCGAATCGCCGGGGCGGGCCATCGGACCAATCCCGACTGGCGGGACGGGTCGCGTGGAAACGCACGGCGAGATCTGGACGGCGGTTGCCGATCACCCGATAGATGACGGTGACGCCGTACGAGTCGTCGCGGTCGAGGGAATGACCTTGCGGGTCGAACGTGCGGGAGCGAAGAAACCATGAACATCGGACCGGAACTGATCTTTCTTGTCGTTGTCCTCCTGTACCTGGCGAACTCGGTCAAGATTCTCAACGAGTACGAGCGCGCGGTCATCTTCCGGTTCGGGAAGCTCTATCCCAAGTCCAAGGGCCCCGGGATCATTCTCGTCTTTGCCCCCATCGATCGCATGGTGCGCGTCAGTCTGCGGACCATCGTCATGGATGTGCCGCCGCAGGACGTCATCACGAAGGACAACGTCTCCGTGAAGGTGAACGCGGTGGTCTACTTCCGCGTGATGGACCCGAAGCGTTCCGTCGTGGAGGTGGAGAACTTCCACTACGCAACCTCCCAGCTCGCCCAGACGACGTTGCGCAGCGTACTTGGCCAGGTTGAGCTCGACGGGTTGCTTTCGGAACGCGAGTCGCTCAATCAGCAGTTGCAGCAGATTCTCGACACGCACACCGACCCCTGGGGAGTCAAGGTGTCGTCGGTCGAAGTGAAACATGTCGACCTGCCGGTCGACATGCAGCGCGCCATGGCGCGGCAGGCGGAGGCCGAGCGCGAGAAGCGGGCGAAGATCATCCATGCCGAGGGTGAGTACATCGCGTCGGAGAAGCTGTCCGAGGCCGCGGAAATCATGTCGCACCAGTCGCTGGCGCCCGTCCTGCGCTACCTGCAGACCCTCACCGAGATAGCGAGCGAAAAGAACTCGACGATCGTCTTCCCGATGCCCATCGACCTCGCCGGCGTGCTGGGTGGCGTTACCGGCAGCGCCAGCGGCAGCGCCGGGACGTCAGCCAAAGGCAAGACGGACAAGCCCGAGTGACGTCTCGACCGCACCCTCAGGTTCGGCTCGGCCCCAAGCAGGTGGTCTTCCTCTTCGTGGTGACCGCCGTGCTCGGGGTAGTTGTCTTCCTGTGCGGAGTATTGGTTGGACGGGGGGTTCCGCTCGCGCAGGTGATGAGGGGCGAGTTGAACGACGTCGGGTCGGCCGCCTTCGACGCCAGCGAACCACCGGCCGTCATCAGCACGCCGCGGGGGGAGCCGGCCACTGCGTCATTGGCCGGTGGGGACCTCACCTACCCCCGACGGCTCGGCGGACCTGTCCGCCCGGTCCGGGATCGGATCGGCGCCCTTGCGTCGGAGTCCGGGGAGTCGGCGCCGGTGGACGGTCCTGCTCCAACCCGGCCAGTCATTACCCCTGTACGGGAGAGCGGCTACGCGTTACAGGTGTCGGCCCTTCGCGATCGCGGCTCGGCGGAGCAGTTGGCGGAACAACTGATGGAGAAGGGCTACCCGGCTTTTGTTGCCATTCCGCGGGAGTCCGCGCCCATCGCGACGTTCAACGTGCGCGTGGGACCGTTCGCCGACCGGCCCGAGGCGGAACAGGTACTCGAGCGACTCGAGAGCGAGGACGCGTTCAGTCCCTGGATCACGCGTTAGTCCGTGCCGATTGGCGTACCGTCCGCACCCACGCTCCTGGCTGCGTTTTCCGGCCTGCTGCTGGTCTTCAGTTTCCCGCATCTGGGCAATGGAACCGTGGCATGGGTGGCGCTGGCGCCATTGCTCGTGGCGGTTGCAGGAGTTTCGCCGGGGAAGGCGCTCCGGCTCGGCCTGCTGACCGGCATCGTTCACTTCGCCGGCACTATCTACTGGATTCCCGACGTCATGGTCAGCTTCGGGGGCCTGCCACGGCCTGCCGCCTGGGGAGTGCATGCCCTGTTCGTCCTGGTGCTCGCGGCTTTTCCGGCGCTGTTCGCCGCAGCACTCGCGGATCTCGTAACCCGCCATGGCTCCCTGGCGATTTTTCTGGCGCCGGCCGTTTGGGTGACGACCGAGCTGGGGCGCATGTACCTCTTTACCGGCTTCCCCTGGACGCTGGTCGGATACAGCCAGATGGACATGAGCATGGTTGCTCAGACCGCGAGCATCGTGGGCGTCCTCGGGGTCTCCGTGCTGGTGCTGTCGCTCAACGCGGCGGTAGCCTACCTGCTGGTCGCCGGGGTGCGGGCCAAAGTCGTTCCCCTCGCGGCAACTGCGCTGGTCTGGGCGGCGGCGGTCGGTTTTGGCGCCTGGCGCCTCGCCGACAGTTCACTCCTGGGGGAGGGCAGCCCGCTCCGCGTCGCGGCGCTCCAGGGCAATATCGCCCAGGATGACAAGTGGGATCCGCGGAGTGCCAACGCGATCATCGACACGTACCTCGATCAGACGCGCGAGGCGGTGGATCGTGGCGCCGCTCTCGTTGTCTGGCCGGAAGCGGCAACCCCGTATCCCTTCGACCGCGATCCACGCGCGGAAGACATCCGGGCGATGGCGCGCAGCAGCGGCACGCACCTGTTGATCGGGACGACGGAGGTTTCCCTCGACGAACGGGACGAGACGAACTACTACAACGCGGCCTATCTGCTGGACGACGCCGGTGGGGTTGCCGCCGTCTACCGCAAGCAGCACCTCGTGCCGTTCGGCGAGTACGTTCCGTTCCGGGACCTTCTCTTCTTCATCTCACCACTTGTCGAGACGGTCGGTGCGTTTACGCCGGGAGACGACCCGACGACACTGCCGGTGGGCGCCCGGCCGATCGGGACGGCCATCTGCTATGAGATGATCTATCCGGCGCTCGTCCGCGAGCTGGTGCTCGCCGGGAGCCAGTTGCTGACGACCATCACCAACGATGCGTGGTACGGGCGGTCGGCCGCGCCGCACCAGCATTTTCAGCAGGCGGCGATGCGGGCCATCGAGGAGGGGCGCTTTGTGGTTCGCGCTGCAAACACCGGAATCAGCGGCATTGTCGATCCCTACGGCCGCGTCATGGTCCGGTCTGCGTTGTTCGAGCCCGCCATTCTGGTCGGGGAGGTCAGGCTGCTCGACAACCTGACGGTCTATGGACGCATCGGCGATCTGCCGGCGTACGTGCTGGCGGCCATTACCGTCGTGGCTCTCGTCCGGCGCCGGCGTGGCCAGCGTGCGGACCCGCCACGCGGCGGAACGGACCAGCCGTCAGCACCGGCAGTAGAGTAGCGCGCGCAGTCTCCTCACACTTGCGATCTCACAAAGGAGTTTCCGTAGTGGCTATCACCTTGGAAGAACAGATTCGTCGATACCAGGATCTCGTCAAGCGGGCTGCCGACCTGCGGAGCTATCTTTGACCCGGATGGTGTCGCGGATGAGATCGCCCGACTGGAACGGGCGGCGGGCGCGGCCGACTTCTGGAGCGACCAGGCAGCCGCCCAGGGGGTGCTGCAGCGCCGTCGGCGCCTGCAGGAAGATGCCGATCTCGCGGCGTCGCTGAGCACGCGTGTCGACGACCTGGCCGTCCTGATGGAATGGGCGGAACAGGGGGAAGACGTCGCAGCCGATCTCGCCGCAGCCCTCGAGGAGCTCGCCGCCGAAGTGGAGGCGGGCGAGATCCGGAAGATGCTTGGTGGCGAGCACGACCACCGCAACGCCATCGTCTCGTTCCAGCCGGGGGCCGGCGGCGTCGATTCGCAGGACTGGACCGAGATGCTGCTCCGGATGTACCTGCGCTGGGCCGAGCGGCGCGGCTTTACCCGCGATGTCATTGAGGCGTCACCGGGAGAGGAGGCGGGGCTCAAGAGCGCGACGGTCACCGTCAAGGGTGACTATGCCTACGGGCTGCTCCTGGCCGAGGCGGGGGTCCATCGGCTCGTCCGGATATCGCCGTTCGATCAGGCGTCTCGGCGCCACACGTCCTTCGCTTCGGTCCTGGTCTGGCCGGAGTTGCCGGAAGATGTCGACGTGGATATCGACGAGGGAGACCTCCGCATCGACACCTACCGATCCAGCGGCGCCGGCGGGCAGCACGTCAACGTCACAGACTCGGCGGTCCGGATTACCCACCTGCCTAGCGGGATTGTCGTCTCGTGCCAGAACGAGCGATCCCAGCATCGGAACCGGGATGCCGCGATGTCGGTGTTGCGGTCGCGCCTGTACGATCTCCGGAGACAGGAGCAGCAGGAACGTCTGGAGCGACTGGGCGGAGAGAAGAAGGAGATCGCGTTCGGAAGCCAGATCCGGAGCTACGTCCTGCAGCCTTACCGGATGGTCAAAGACCATCGGACGAAGCTGGAGGAGGGGAACGTCGACAAGGTCCTCGACGGGGATCTGGATTCGTTCATCAAGGCTTACCTGATGCAGAAAGCGCATCGCTCCCAGGAGCCTGCGTCCTAGAAGTCTTGCGCCAGCGCAACTTCCAACGCGCCCGCCGGCGCGCTAGCGACGGATGGCGGCGCCCGGCTCGGTTCCGGCGATGAATGCTTCCTGGATGGCGCCGCGCGCCCAGGGAGGCGCGATCGTGCCGGTGTCGGGCATCACCGAATGGAAGACGATATTCTCGGGCGGTACGAAGGAGGGACGCGCTTCCTGGCGCGCTACGTAGGCCTCCATGAAGTCGATCCAGATCGGTAGCGCCACGGCGGAGGCCTGTTCGCGAGCGCCCAGGGTCCGCTTTTCGTCGTAGCCAACCCAGACCCCGAGCGTGATGTCAGGATCGAAGCCGACGAACCAGGCGTCCGTGTATTCGTCGACCGTCCCGGTCTTCCCGCCAAGCGGCCAGTCGAGTGCGAACGCGGCGCGCCGCCCGGTGCCGCGCCGGATGACTCCCTGCATCAGATTGGCGATGATGAAGGCTGTGTCCTCGCGCAGGGCGTCGCGCGATTGCGGGCGCGTTTCTTCCAGCAGATTCCCGTCGCGGTCCGATACCCGCTCCACCAGGAACGGCAACATCCGGCGTCCCGCGTTGGGGAAGACGGAATAGGCGGTCGTCACCTCGAGCAGCGTCGCCTCGGCGGATCCCAGCGCGACGGACAGAAACGGCGGGATGGGCGAACTGAAGCCGACCCGGCGGGCGAAGTCGACGACCGTTTCCGGCCCCACCGCGTTCATCAGCCAGACAGCGGGTATGTTCCGGGAATCCTCCAGGGCGCGGCGTATCGTGATCGGCCCTTCGTACTCGTTGTCGTAGTTGGTCGGTCTGTACAGTGGCTGGTTCGGCCCGGCCTCGAAACTGACCGGTTCGTCCATCACGATGCTCGACGCGGTCCACCCTTGGTCGATCGCGGCGGCATAGAGAATCCCCTTGAAGAGCGATCCGACCTGGCGCGCGGCCTGGGTCGCCCGGTTGAACTTGCTGCGCTGGAAGTCATACCCGCCCACCATGGCGAGAATGTGTCCGGTCCGGTTGTCGACGGCCAGGAGTGAACCTTCCACTACGGGTTCCTGATCCAGCGTCGCGGCGCCGGCGCCAGCCGTCCCGGCCGGCAACTCCGTGAGGACGACATCCACCAGATCTCCGGGCCGGGCCACGTCGGCGGGGGTGGCGCGACGCGTCCAGGCGAACCCGTCGGCGTCAATCACCAGCGAATGCGGTCCGGCGCTAACCTCGATCGTGTCGGCCGTCGTGCCGGTTACCACCGCCGGGACCATGTCGCCGGCCGCCATCGGGTAGAGCCAGCGCGGGTGCCTGAACGCCTCCACGGAATCGACGGCGTCGGTTCCCTCCAGGACGTTCCGGCGCGGGCCACGATATCCGTGGCGCTTGTCGAGCGCGCGCAACCCTTCGGAGACGGCTCGATTGGCGGCCTGTTGCAGCTCGAGGTCCATCGTGGTGTGGACGACAAGGCCCGCCTCGTAAAGGTCCGTCGCTCCGTAGTTCGCTTCCAGGTGCTGGCGGACTTCCTCAAGAAAGTAGGGCGCGATCGTGTTCGCCCGTTCTCGGCGCGGCGCCAGGACGATCGGCCGCGCCATTTCCGCTTCAGCCTCGGCGGTGGTGATGTAGCCCTCATCGGCCATTCGGCCGAGCGTGTAGTTGCGGCGCCGGGTCGCCGCCTCCATGTTCACCAGTGGGCTCTGCCGTGCCGGTGACTGGAAGATGCCGGCGATCATCGCCGCTTCTCCCAACTCGAGGTCGCGCGCCGACTTGCCGAAGTAGAGCTGCGATGCCGCCTCGACGCCGTCGGCCGCGCGCGTCGCGGTGCCGAGGAACATCTGGTTGGCATACAGCGCGAGGATCTCCCGCTTGGTGTAGCGCTTTTCGAGATGGAACGTGTAGTACGCCTCGCGCAGCTTCCGCTGCCAGGTCTTTTCGAGTCCGAGGCGGTCCCCGCCGACCGTGATGTTCCTCGCGAGTTGCTGGGTCAGCGTGCTGGCGCCCGCCGCGCGAAGGTCACCCTCCAGGATGTTGTTGACCAGCGTGATCAGAATCCGCGGGATGTTGAGGCCGATATGTTCGAAGAACTCACCGTCCTCGGCGGCAACGATCGCGTGGCGGAGCACCTCCGGTATGTCGTCGTAACCGACGACGACGCGGCGCTGGGTTGCGAATTCACCGATCAGTTCTCCGTTGCGGGCGTGGACACGCGTAATCGTGCCCGGCGCGTAGTCGTCGAGGGCGGCGATTTCCGGGAGATCGGGCGAGTAGGCGAGCAGGACGCCGGTCGCTATCCCGAAGAGTGCTACGGCGGTGAAGGTCGCGAAAACCACGACGTGACGGGCACGTCGCCTCGGGCGGGGCACGCTTGATTGTAGCAGGCTTTGCGGGTGAAACGCATTCAGGAGGGCAGGGGCGAGGCCTCCCTGCACTTGGGCGCGCGCAACAAAATTGACATTTTAACACTCAACTTTTATTATTGACTCAGACACAGAAACAGGTCGGGCCACCGCCCGGCTGTTGGCGAACACGGGGAGGCAGCGAGCAGGGACATGAGCAAGATTATCGGTATCGATCTCGGAACGACGAACTCGGTGGTTGCGGTCATCGAGGGAGGTGAGCCGACGGTGATCACGAACGCGGAGGGCCAGCGTGTGACGCCGTCGGTCGTTGCGTTCGCGAAGTCGGGCGAGCGGCTGGTCGGTCAGGTGGCGAAGCGGCAGGCCGTCACCAACCCGGAAAACACCGTCTTTTCGATCAAGCGTTTCATGGGGCGGCGCTTCGGCGAGGTGACCGAAGAAATGAGCATGGTGCCCTACGAGGTGGTGCGCGCCCAGAACGGTGACGCACGGATCAAGGCGGGAGACAAGGAACTGTCGCCTCCCGAGCTGTCCGCGATGGTGCTCCAGAAGCTGAAGCAGTCGGCGGAGGAACACCTCGGGCAGACGGTGAACCGGGCGGTGATCACGGTGCCGGCCTACTTCAACGATGCCCAGCGCCAGGCGACGAAGGACGCGGGCCAGATCGCCGGACTCGAGGTGCTCCGAATCGTCAACGAGCCGACGGCGGCGGCGCTCGCCTACGGCCTCGACAAGAAGGCGGACGAAACCATCGCCGTCTACGATTTCGGCGGCGGCACTTTCGACATCTCCATTCTGGAAGTGGGCGAGGGGGTCGTCGAGGTGAAGTCGACGAACGGCGATACGCACCTGGGTGGCGACAACCTGGATCAGCGCCTCATCGACTGGATTGTCGACGAGTTCAAGAGCGACGAAGGGATTGACCTGAGCAAGGACCGGATGGCGTTGCAGCGGCTGAAGGAGGCCGCCGAGAAGGCGAAGATGGAACTCTCGACCGTGATGGAGACGGAGATCAACCTGCCCTTCATCACCGCCGATCAGACCGGGCCGAAGCACCTCCAGAAGAGCCTGACGCGCGCGAAGTTCGAGCAACTGGTCGACAGCCTGTTGCGCCGGACGATCGAGCCCGTCAAGCGCGCGCTGGCCGACGCCAGCCTCGATCCGTCGCAGATCGACGAGGTGGTACTGGTGGGTGGTTCGACGCGAGTGCCGAAGGTGCAGCAGATGGTCAAGGAGCTCTTCGGCAAGGAGCCGCATCGCGGGGTGAATCCCGACGAGGTCGTGGCCATTGGTGCGTCGGTCCAGGCCGGCGTGCTCGCGGGTGAGGTCAAGGACCTGCTGCTGCTCGACGTGACGCCGCTGTCGCTCGGCATCGAGACGCTGGGCGGGGTCATGACGAAGCTGATCGAGCGGAACACCACCATTCCGACCAAGAAGAGCGAGGTCTTTTCGACGGCGGCTGACAACCAGCCGAGCGTCGAAGTGCACGTCCTGCAGGGCGAACGCTCCATGGCGATCGACAACCGGACGCTTGGAAAGTTCCATCTGGACGGTATTCCCCCGGCGCCGCGAGGCATGCCGCAAATCGAAGTGACGTTCGATATCGACGCGAACGGCATCGTGAACGTCAACGCCAAGGACCTGGGCACCGGCAAGGAGCAGCACATCACCATTACCGCGGAGAGCGGCCTCTCGAAGGATGAAGTCCAGGCCAAGGTGCGCGAGGCGGAGTCGCACGCGACCGAGGACAAGACACGCCGCGAGGCGGTGGAGATGAAGAACCAGGCGGACCAGGCCGTCTACCAGGCGGAGAAGCTGCTGGCGGACGCGGGCGACAAACTCACCGCCGATGACCGGAAGCCGGTGGAGGAAGCGATCGCGTCACTCAAGTCGGCGACCGAAAAGGAGGACGCGTCGGCGATCAAGCCGGCGCTCGACGCGCTCATGGCGGCGATGCAGGGAGTTTCGCAGAAACTCTACGCGCAGACGGCGCAGGAGCAGAAGGACGCCGGCGCCACGGACGGAGAGACGGGCAGCGCCGGCGCCGCGCCCGGGGCGAGTGGCGGCGACGGCGATGTGATCGACGCCGAGGTGGTGGACGACCAGAAGCCGTAACTGCTGCAAACGCGCCGGATCGAGCCGGAAGTACGGACCATGACACGGGTGGATTTCTACCTTGTACTGGGCGTCAAGCGGTCGGCGACGGTCGCCGAGTTGCGCCGGGCGTACAAGCGGCTTGCCCGGCGTTACCACCCGGACATCAATCCGGGTGATCGGGAAGCGGCGGCGTTCTACCAGGTGCTGACGGAGGCGTACGAGACACTGCGCGACCCGGGTCGCCGCGAGGCGTACGACTCCCGAGGTGCGGACGCCATGCCCCCCGGGGGCAAGGCCCCGCCCGCCACGGTGCAGTTCCAGGGGTTCGATTTCTCACCGGGTGGACGAGGCGGAAAGCTGTCTGCCACGTTCACCGACCTCTTTGCCGAAGTCCTGCCGCACCCGGCGGCGGAACCCGAGACCCGGGGCGGCGCGCCGGAGCGGGGGAGCGACCTGGTCGCCGAGATCGAGCTGACGTTCGAGGAGGCGATTCGGGGTGTCGAGCAGCGGTTGACCGTCAGGCGCCTCGACTCCTGCGGCCCCTGCGGCGGCACGGGGCGCCGGCGGGGCGCGGAGGCGCGCTGCGCGACCTGCCGGGGGGACGGAACCCTGCAGTGGCACCGCGGGCACATGCTCTTCTCGACCCGTTGCGGAGACTGTCGTGGCAGCGGACGATTGAGGTATCGCGCCTGCGGCTCGTGCGACGCCAGAGGCGTGGTGGAACACGACGAGGAGATCACGGTGCAGGTGCCGCCGGGAGTCGACGACGGGACCCGCCTGCGCGTGCGTGCGAAGGGAAACGCCGGATTGCACGGCGGTGCGCCGGGAGACCTTTATCTGGTGTCCCGCGTGCAGGCGCACGCGCACTTCCGGCGCGACGGAACGGACCTCCGGCTCGAGCTGCCGATCGCGATCCACGAGGCCATACTCGGCGCGGCCATCGACGTCCCGACGCTTGACGGGACGGCGACGCTCGACGTGCCGGCCGGAACAACGTCGGGGCATGACTTCCGGATGGCCGGACAGGGCGTGCCCGACCCGCAGCGCGCCGGTCAACGCGGCGACCTGATCGTCACGGTCAGAGTCGTCTTGCCGACCGTTTCCGACGAGCGCTCCAGAATGCTGCTGCGCGAGTTCGGAGAGCTGCACAGGAACGACGTTCGGCAGGACATGTTCAGGAAGACGACGTAGGACCGGGGAAGCGAGTCCGCACCCCATTGTTGCGAGGCATCGAGAATGGCAGATAAACCGGCCCGCGAGGGCACGTACATGATCAGCGCCGTGGCGCGGCGCTACGACATCCACCCCCAGACGCTGCGGATGTACGAGCGTGAAGGTCTGCTGAGGCCGTCCCGAACCGAGGGCAATACGCGTCTCTACGGCGAGGAGGACCTTCAGCGTCTCGAGACGATCCTCTCCCTCACCCGAGACCTGGGCGTCAATCTGGCCGGCGTCGAGATCATCCTCAACATGCGCGAGAAGATGGACCGGATGCAGCGGGAAGTGAACGAGTTCGTCAACTACGTAAAGCAGGAGCTCGCCCGCGGGGTCGGCGACTGGGAGCAACGCCTCGACACCGCCCTCGTCAAGGTCGATCCCGACCACCGCGTCCGGCCCGCCATCTCGTCGGAAGAGCCTCCAGAACGCTGACGGCGGGGGAGGGAGCGGTTCTCCATTATGCTTGTGCCGCATGTCGTCTCCCTGCCCGGAATGCAACGGCACGCGCTGGCGGACGCGCGAGGTAAATGGTGTGCGGCGCGCCGAACGATGCCACTGCTGGCACGAGGCGCTGACCCGGGACCTTCTGGCCGGCGCACGCATTCCCACGCGTTACGCGAAGTGCGGGTTTGACACCTTCACCAGCTACCCGAACGACAGGCTGTTGAGCGCCGTCGCGCGGTCCGAGGCCTTCGCCCGGGCTTTCCCGGTGGTGGAGAAGGGCCTCCTGTTCATCGGCCCGCCGGGGATCGGCAAGACCCATCTCGCCGTTTCGGCGCTGCGCGCGGTGGTCGAGAAGGGATGCCGCGGCGTCTACTACGACACCCGCTCCCTGCTGGCGGAGATCCGGGCGGCGTTCGACCCGGTTACGCGGGCGTCGCAGTCCGCGATCCTTACCGACGTGATGGAAGCGGACCTGCTCGTGCTTGACGATCTGGGGGCCGAGCGGCCGACCGAATGGGTGGAAGAGACCATGAACCTGATCGTGAACACGCGCTACAACGAGCAGCGCCCGACCGTGTTCACGACCAACTTTGAGGACGCGCCGCAGACCGACGATCTCGATGCGCTCCGCGTGCGAGTCGGCTTTCGCATGCACTCGCGCCTGCGCGAGATGTGCGAGTTTCTCGAGTTTGACGGCCCGGACTACCGCGACTTCCCACACCGTCCGACGCCGGACGACCTGGCGCGCGACTGGAAGCACCGGCCCCGCCGCCGGTTGCCGGCGCGAGCCGGGAACGTCGCCAAGGCGCGTGCCGGCGTCTACGGGAGTCACCGCAGGATCCGTCCGGCAGGGGAGAGCGAGCAACTCGACCTCGGCTGGGGCGGTGGCCGCGCCGGCAACGGTTGAACGGGGCGCCATGCCGCAGCGCACGCTTCCGGATGATGCCGGGCCGGATGTGCTGGGTCTCTACCTGCACATTCCTTTCTGCACGTCGATCTGCAACTACTGCAATTTCAACCGCGGTCTGTTCGACGACGATCTGAAGCGTCGCTACGTCGATGCACTCCGCCGCGAGATAGACCGGGCAGGCGAGCAAACGCCGGTCGATTCGATCTTCTTCGGTGGCGGCACGCCGTCGCTCCTCGACGCGGAAGAGGTGGCCATGCTCATCGCCACCTGCCGCGAGGCGTTCGATGTGGCGACCGACACTGAGATCACACTGGAAATGAACCCCGAGTCGGTGTCGGAGCAGTACGTGGGCGACCTGCTGGCCGCGGGCGTCAACCGGATCAGCCTGGGCGTGCAGTCGTTCGACGACCGCGAGCTTGCCCGGCTCGGACGCATGCACGACGGCGACGGGGCGCTGGCGGCGGTGAAGGCGATTCGCCGCGCGGGCTGCGACAACCTGAGCCTGGACCTCATGCATTGGCTGCCCGCCCAGACACCGGCCGATGCAGCCGCTTCCATCGACACGGCTATCGCGGCTGCGCCGGATCACCTCTCGCTCTACCTCCTCGAGCTCTACCCGAACGCTCCGCTGCGGGAGGAGATGGCGCGGGCGAACTGGTCGCTGGCGCCGGAGGAGGAAGCGGTGACGATGTACCTGGAAGCCCTCGACCGGACCGATGCGGCGGGCTATCGCCAGTACGAGATATCCAACGTCGCGCGTCCGGGCCGCCGCGCCCGCCACAATCTGAAGTACTGGCAGGATGGTGCGTGGCTCGGCTTCGGCTGCGGAGCCCACTCGACCCGCGACGGGACCCGGTGGCGTAACGTCTCGGCGACCGCCCGCTATGTCGACGCCATCGAGCGGGGCGAGCCGGTCGTCGAGGAACGCAGACGCCTTTCCCGGGACGAACGGCTCGGCGACGCCCTGCTGACGGGGCTGCGGCTGACGGACGGAATCGACCTGCTCGCGCTGGGCCGTCGCTACGGCGTCGATCTCGAGGTTCGTTACGGCGGGCGCATGCGACCCTACATCGACGCCGGCTGGCTCAGCGAGAGCGAGGGCCGCTGGCGGCTGAGCCGACCCGGCATGCTAGTCTCCAACGAAGTACTAGGGGCTTTTGTCTAGCGCCCCGGTACGATAAAGTAGGCGGCTCTGCCCGGAGAACAGGGATTCCGGAAGAGGACTTCGGGACAAGGTTCCAAGGAGGACAGGACATGCGGTGGTATCGCACACAGTCGATGCGGCGGATTCTGCTGGGCGGCGCGTTCGCGGCGACCCTGGCCGTGGGCGTGGCGCTTGGTGCGCTGCTCACGACGAACGAGGCAGCGGCCCAGCCTTCGGTCAACTTCACCGGTCCGAGTGCCGCTTTGATGTTTCACTTTGTGAAGCCGAGCGCGCAGGCAGACTACGAAGGCGTGATGCAGAAGTTGAAGGACGCGCTCCAGCAGAGCGAGAACACCGAGACGGATCGGCAGGCGCAGGCGCGCGGCTGGCGCGTGTTCAAGGCGAACGCCGACTTTACCGGCCAGGGGGCGATCCCCTATGTCTGGGCAATCGATCCGATCATGGGTGGCGCAAACTATGCCGCCGCCACCATCATGAACGAGGTGTTCCCGGCTGACATCGAGGAGCTCTTCAACACCTACAACGGTTCGTTCACGGACGGCCAGGTCAAGCAGCTTCCGGTCAATCTCGAACTGGTCAACGACTTCGCCAACTAGGCGTCGCGATCGCCGCGGCGTCGTTCGTTCGTCTGCCCCGACCCGCTGCGTGGGGCCTGTCGCCGTACGCCCGCACCTGATCGGGAGGTGACGCATGTCGTGTGTCGAGAATGGATCCGGTGCGGACGGCTGGCGCGGCCTGAGGCTGGGCGGCGCCCTTCTGGCGGCCGTCGGCATCGGTGTCGCCATCGGTCTCGCCATTCCTTTCAGCGGCGAAGCGCAGGAGCCTCAGACCTTCGAGGCGCCGGTCGGCCTGGTCGTCAGCTACATCCGTCCTGCGGGCACGGCCGACTACGAGTCAATCATGCAGCGGCTTCAGCAGGCGCTCGTCGAGGGTGAGGACGAGGAGCGCCGGGCTCAGGCGGAAGGCTGGACCATCTACAAGGCGCAGGAAGCGGGCCCCAACAACCAGGCGGTCTACATCTGGCTGCTTGACCCGGCGGTTGTCGGCGGGGACTATTCGGTTCCGCAGATTCTCGCGGAGGCCTTTCCGGACGAGGCGCAACAACTCTACGAAACCTACAAGGAGTCGTTCGGCGCCGGCCAGATCTGGCTCAACCTCGACCCGCTCGCGGACGGCGCAGATACCGCTGACGACGCCGACGCCGAACAGGCTCGCTGAGAACCCGCCGCTCAGCGGCGGAGCGGGCGGCCGTCGGCCTCAAGCTGGCGGGCGCCCGCCAGGATACCCGTCAGACCGTAGTTTCCTTCGTGGCAGGCGTACTCGTAGAGGACGCCGTCCAACCGGCGCAGCGGCATCAGCACGGTGTAAGGCGCCGTGAACACCGTCTCGTCGGTGATGGTGTACTCGTAGGCGAGCGTATCCGCGTCGATCCGGGTGAACCGTTCGATCAGATGCATGTTCGGCCCGGTGCCGCTGCTCTGGCCGCCCTTGAAGTTGGTGGTCTCGACCACCAGGGTGTTGCCCTCCCAGTGGGCGCGGGAGTCCCCGGCGTACTGCTTCAGATCATGCTTGGGCGCATCGCTGTCGATCGGAATGATGCGGGCGTTGTGGACCATCTCGTTCACGATGACGACATAGCCGGGCGCCTGCAGGATCTGCACGTTGTTGTTGTAGGCTCCCGACCGCATCGGCGGGCCGGAATTGAAGCCCATGATGCAGCGGTCGAAGAGGCTGCGGCTCTCGTGCGAGTCGTACCGGTGTTCCTCAAGCCAGACGCGGCGCTCACTGGCTGCCTCCGCTCCTTCCGGAGTCCGGGGCGGCAGCCGGCCGTTCGGTGGGTCGACGATCAGCGACGTGCGTTTGTCGGACGTAAGCTCGATGCCGCGCTCGTACCAGAACTCGTTGTAAGACAGGACCCCGCCTTCCGCGCGAGGCTGGTAGCCGGCCGACGGAGCGCCCCGTTCCGGGTCGAAGAGGTCGCGATTCAGGCGGATGCGCTCCGACGCTTCGAACTGCGCCGCGGTTTCAGGGTCCAGTGCTTCCAGATCCTCGAACTGCGACGGCCGCTGGAACGGCGTCAGTGTCCGGAACGTGAAGATGCCGGAAATGTCCGGCTGTCCGTCAGGTGTGCGCATCTCGGCGGCAGCGTTGTCCTGCGCGCCAGCCGGCGCCGGCGCCAGCGCCACGAGTCCCACGACAAGCGCCGCGCACACTATCCCGCAAGATCGGTTGATCATCTGAATCGCTCCCTGATCGCGCGCGAGAAACCTGCGCAACCGCCTGAGGATACTGCCGAACCGGCGCCGGGGCAAGAACTCAGGCCCGGCGGCGGGCAGCCAGAACGCTCAGGCCGATGCCGACGGCAAGGCCGAGGATGGCACCCGCCACGACGATGTTGAAGGACGACTGCGCTACGGCTACGAGGACCGGATCCGGTTCGTCGAAGGGGCCGGCGGCTCCGCGCACGATGATGGTCGAGAACGGGAGTTGCCCGACTTCCGGCGCTGACGGCCGGATCAGGAAACCAAGCAGGGCGCCCAGCAGTGTGAGTCCGGCCACGGGGAGACGCGCCTCGGAAGACGCCAGCCAGTAGAGGCCGAGGACGACCGCCAACAGGCACAGGAACGTGTAATGAACCGTGCTGTCGGCCTGGAACGTCGCCATCTGGTACGCCGGAAAGAGCGCCACGACGAAGAACAACATCACGTGCAGCAGACCCGTCAGGAGCCGCTGGAGCAGGTTCGCCGTGCTGGAATCAATCATGGTCGGTCTGTCTCCCGCGCAAAGGATGCGGTGACGGTCCACCGCCTGTCAAGCGTCGATCGGAGTTCACGGAGCTATGATCCCGTTCGATGATTCTCGGCCGCACAGGCGGATCGGCGGTGCCCTTCAGGCTGCCCGGCACCGACGGACGGCAGCATAGCCTCGAGACCTACCATGGCGACTGGCTGCTGCTCGTCATGCATCGCCACCTCCGTTGACTTCCCTGCCGCCGGCATCTGCTGCAGTTGCAGCAGGCGGACCGCTCGCTTCACGAGTTGGGAATCCGCGTCTGTATCGTCACGTTCGAGGGGGAGGAGCGGGCGCGCTCGTACGTAGCGGAAACGGGAACGCCGTGGCCGGTGCTGTCGGACATCGATCGCGAGCTCTACCGGGCGTACGGCATGGAACGGTTGTCATGGCGCCAGTTGGCGCAACCGTCGGCGATCCGCCTGTATCTCGGCGAGTTCCTCAGGGGAAACTTCCCGCGGGCGCCCGAAGCCGATCCGCACCAGGCGGGAGGCGATGTCCTGATCGACCCGGACGGCATCGTTCGCTTCGTCCACGCCGGCCGAGGCTCGGCCGACCGCCCGACCGTTCAGCGCCTGCTGGATGCGCGGCGCGCGGCCGAATAGCCGGCACGTCGCGAATCGGCGCACTCCGCTGACCGTCCGGTACAATGATGACGACGATGCCGTCCAAGCAGGAAGCGCAGGGAGAATCCGCGGCGACACCGCGTCCCGCGGACGATGCGGTGGTGGAGCGCATGGTGTCGTTGCGGCGCCAGTTTCACCACCGTCCGGAGTTGGCGTTCGACGAGATCGAAACCGCGCGCACCATCATGCAGGAGCTGGACCGCCTGGGCATTCCCTACGAGTATGGAGGCGCCGGCGGAGGTATTGTCGCGCGCCTTGCGGGCGGGGGATCGGGGCGGCGGATCGCGCTCCGCGCAGAAATGGACGCGCTGCCGTGCGAAGAGGAAACCGGACGCCCGTTCGCTTCCGCCATACCGGGCCGGATGCACGCCTGCGGACATGACGTCCACATGGCGATGCTGCTCGGCAGCGCCGCGCGGCTCGCCGCCGATCCACCGCCGGGCGACGTGGTCTTCGTCTTCCAGCCGGCGGAGGAGCGAGGGAATGGAGCGCGCATCATGTTGGATGCGGGCGCCCTCGAAGGCGTCGATGCCATCTTCGCCGGCCACGTGACGACGGAGTATCCCGTCGGCCGGATCATGGTGTCGGAGGGGGTAATCACCGCGCATTCTGACCGCTTCAGCATCGAAGTGCGCGGCGAGAGCGGCCACGGCGCGCGACCCCACGAAGCGGTCGACGCAGTGCTGGTGACCGGATTGCTGATCACGTCGATCCAGTCGCTCGTGTCCCGTTACGTCAATCCGGTCTGGCCGTCAGTGGTCACCGTCGGTCAGGTTCGCGCGGGCACCGCGGCCAACATCATTGCCGGTTACGCTGCGCTGGACGGAATCATCCGCACTACGCGGCCGGACGTCCGCACGCAGATCATCGAGGGACTCGAACGCACCGCCTCGGCTTTGGGTGAATTGCACCGCGCGCGAATTGACGTGCGGATCGACGAGAGCTGTCCGTCGGTCGTGAACACGCCGGCGGAAACGGCGCTTGCGACAGACGCGGTGGGAGAAGTGCTCGGGGACGATGGAATCGTCGTCGCGGATCACCCCAGCATGGGCGCGGAAGATTTCTCCTGGTTCCTGGCCGATACGCCGGGCTGTTATGTCCGTTTCGGGGCTCGTCTGGAGGGGGGCGACTACATACCCCTGCACTCGCCGAAGTTCGATGTCGACGAGCGGGTGCTGGACGTGGCGGCCCGCTACTATGAAACGCTCGTGCGTCGCGCCACCGGCGTTCCGCCCGTCACACTCTCAGCAGGCGCGGCAGATCTTCCATGATGGCCGCGTCCGCCCGTTCCGGCGTCGCGCCCAGCGCGATGACGTCGAACTTGCCGAACTGTCCGAGCGGTCCCACGTTGTAGAGGATGAAGCGACCCTTCGCGGTCGCCGAGTCGTACGTCTCGTCCGCGAGCGGTTCCAGCACATCCCTGAAGCGCGCGCCCGCCAACCCGGGGTAGGTCACATCCTGCGCCCGGTACGGTTTGAACCGTCCCGGTGCGGGACGGTAGTGGGGGGCGACCCGTTCCACCAGGGCCATCGGCAGGCTCGTGCCACCCCACCGGCCGTTGCACTCGGTGAAGCGGAGCTGATAGTCGCCCGCCGGATCGCCGGTGACGAGATGATCGAATGAACAGCGGCCGACGTAGCCCAGTTCCTGCAGGGCGAGCGCTATCCAGTACGCCGCCTGCCTGAGCCTGCGTTCCGCGTCCGCCGGCAGTGTCGACGTACGGCTGCCGACGAACACCTTGCGGTCGCCGTCGAGGAGCTGTTCGTAGACGCCCTCACAAACGGGCTCCCCCGCGTCGCCGTCAATCCAGAACTGGGTCGATGGCGACACGGCCGCCGTTTCCCATGCGACGGCCAGCACCGTTTCTCCGGGCGTCCATTCGGTTCGCGTGAGGAACTCCTGGACCACGCGTTCGATCGCCTCGGGCGGCCGGCCACGAATCGCTGCGCTGTCGAACACCTGGTTACCCATCGCCGAAGCGCAGCGTGTCCGCTTCAATCCGACGGCGGGCCAGGAGGCCGACAGCGACCCGAGATGTGTGGCGAGACCTGCCGCGTCATTGGCGGTACGGGTCTCCGGGATCCAGTCCGGGCCGAGAATGGCCGTCACGACTTCATTGAAGGTGCCCTTGTCGTTGGCGATCCACGTGACCGGCGGCGGCGGTCCCAGCACCTGCGCTTCAGTGAGGGATCCGCAGGCCCGCCGGAGAGCGCGGGCGAGTTCCCAGCACGGTTCGATGGACATGTACGGATCGATCACCACCCGCTCGTGCGTACCGATCGCCGCGACGAGCTGCTCGAGCGTGGATTGCTCGAGGCAGCCGCGCGCAATCGCGAGATGCTGACCGGTGGGTGGATCGACCGCCACGCGGGGGGCGTCGGTCAATCCGAGACGTGTTGTCCAGTAGATGTCGTAGTCGGGATCGCTGGGCGTCGCGGTGACATAGCAGGCAGGCTGTACGCAGCGGATGCGCGCACGGTGCTGGTATTCTTCGACCCCAACGATGTCGTTCAGGAAGGGAATCCCGGACACGTCATCGAGGCAGATCAGGAAGCGGTCGTCGCCCTGCCGCATCCGGAACCGGTGATGTTCGTAGGGCTGAATCCGGTGCGCCAGATCGAGTCGCCGGGCGATCGGTTGGACCGCCTCCCGAACGAACGCGCGGCCGTGTTGGTAGCCCTTCCAGACAGGCAGGCGCTGGCCGCCCGCGAGGTTATTCACGTGTGATGCGCCGACAATGCCTCGTCGCCGATGCGGAACTGGAGCGGGAGACGGGGGTCGAACCCGCGACCTTCAGCTTGGGAAGCTGACACTCTACCACTGAGTTACTCCCGCTTTCGGGGCGACCGTGCCAAGTCATTCTAGCACCCGCCAGTGGCTCCCGAGCGCCGGCGCAGCCCCGGGATGGCGCCAGCGCTCCGTATGCTGAGGCGGGTTTCAACCACGGATCTCTAGGAGCGAAGGAAGGCGATGACCTCATCGCGGCGACTCGCCATCTCCGCCGCCGTCGTGGCTTCCAGGTTAAGGCGCAGCAGCGGTTCGGTATTCGACGGCCGCACGTTGAAGCGCCACGTGTCGTAGTCCACGGAGACCCCGTCCAACCGCGATATGCGGCCATTGCGGTAGCGTTCGGTCAGGCGATCTATCGTCGCGTCGACGGCGGCCATGTCAGGCATCTCGGTGTTTATCTCGCCCGAGAGGAAGTACTTCGCGCGGAGGGGCGCCAGCAGTTCACTCAGGCTCTCGTTGCGTGCCGACATCAATTCGAGCAGCAGCAGCGCCGGTATGAGCCCGTTGTCGGCGAAGAAGTTGTCGCGAAAATAGTAGTGGCCGGTCACTTCGCCGCCGAACAGAGCGTCTTCCTCGCGCATTCGCTTCTTGAAGAAGGCATGGCCGACACGGTTGATCAGCGCCGTGCCGCCGAACCTGGCAACGGTGTCCGGCACGGCCAGGCTGGCGCGGACGTCGTAGACGATCTTTGCTCCCGGTGTCTTGCGGAGGAAGGCCTCGGCGAGAAGCGCCGTGATGAAGTCGCCCGGTACGAATCCGCCGTCCCCGTCGATGAAGAAGCAGCGATCCGCGTCTCCGTCCCAGGCGATGCCGGCATCGGGCCGCTCCGCGAGGACCCGTTCCACGATTTCGCGCCGATTCTCCTCGATCAGGGGATTCGCCTCATGGTGCGGAAAAGTCCCGTCAACGTCGAAACAGAGGCGAGTCGTCCTGCACGGGAGCCGGTCGAACAGGGGTGGAGCCATCAGTCCGGCCATGCCGCTTCCGGCGTCCAGCACGAGGTTGAACGACGTGATGGCCGCGGCATCGATGAACGAAAGCACGTGATTGACGTAGTCGTCGAGCAGTGACGCGTCGGACCGGGTCCCGTGGGACCCGGCCGATGCGGGAATGGAGCCGTGCACGACCATGTCGCGGATCTCGCCGATCCCCGCGTCGCCGCTCAGCGGCAGGGCCTGGGCGCGAACCAGCTTCATCCCGATGTACTCCTTCGGGTTGTGCGAAGCGGTGATCTGGGCGCCGCCGTCGAAGTTGTCGCGAGCGACGCCGTAGTAGAGCATGTCGGTCCCGACGAGGCCGAAGTCGGTGACGCTGGCTCCCTGCGCGAGGGCGCCCTCGATGAACGCGCCGGCGATCTCGGGCGCCGCGATCCGCATGTCCCGGCCGACGGCGATACGCCGGGCGCCCAGGTACGCCACGAAGGCGCGGCCGATCTGATGGGCGAGGTCGGCGTCGATCTGTCGCGGGTGAATCCCGCGGATGTCGTACGCCTTGAAGATTGACGCGTCTATGGCTGTTGGCATTCGGTCAGTCTGGATGAGTCAGTCGTGCGGCCGGGCCGGCCGCACGGAATCCACGAGCTTCCGTCAGGCATCAGTATAGGAGGTGATGGTGGCGCCATCGCCGAGAACGGTTCCGGGGCCGAGCCTTGCGTCGTTGCCGATGCTGCAGTTGCGCCCGACGATTGCGCCGTCGAGTACGGCGCCGATGCCGACGGTGGTGCCGGGCCATACGATCGACCCGCGCACCTCCGCTTCAGGCTTGACCAGCGCCCCCTGTCCCACCACGGCGTGGGGGCCTACTTCGGCCCCGGCGCGAATCGTTGCGCCCGGGCCGACATAACAGGGTCCGTTGAGGTTCGCGCCCGGATCGATGGTCGCCCCGTCCGCCACCGACGGCTCGCCGGCCTCGGACGCGCCGCCCCGCAGACAGGCAGAGCTGCACAGTCCGTCCAGCATGTCGCGGTGCGCCGCGAGGTAGGCCTCGGGCGTGCCGATATCGCGCCAGTAACACTCCTCAACGTACGCGGCAACGGTCTCGCCCCGTTCGATCAGCGCGGGGAAGTAGCCGCGTTCGATCGAGTGTTTCTCGTCTGGAGGAATCAGGCCGAAGGTGTCGGGCTCGAGGAGGTAGACCCCGGCGTTTATCGTCCGGCAGGTGACTTCCGACGGATCGGGCTTCTCGATGAAGCGCGTGACTCGACCGTCGAAATCGGTTTCGACCACGCCATAGCGTGTCGGATCGTCGACCGGCTTCAGAAAGATCGTTGCCCGTGCGTCAAGCTCGCGGTGCCGCCGCAGCATGGCGTTCAGGTCGAGATCGGCAAGCACGTCGCCGTTGAAGACCCAGGTCGTGCCGTCGAGATGCGATTCCGCGAATTTCACGGCACCGCCGGTGCCGCGCGGCTCGGGCTCGACGAGGTAGCGGATCGGCAGACCGGCGCCGCCCGCGTCGCGTACCGCCGCTTCAATCTTGTCCGGCTGGTAGTTGAGGCTCAGGATGACTTCGTCGACAGCGGGGACCTGGTGGACCAGGTCGATCTGGTGATAGAGGAAGGGGCGATCGAACAGGGGCACGACGGGCTTCGGCGTGGAGAGGGTCAGCGGCCGCAACCGTGTCCCGAAGCCACCGGCAAGAAGAATCGCCTTCATGGAATCCCCGGATCATACCCATAGGCTGAGCCACGCGGTTGCCGCCGATGCGATCCGGCCGTCGCCCGAGAGCAACGAGGGCGTGAAGCGCGGTTAGAATACGGAAGGCTGGAGACAGCCCCGGATGAACCTGCCGAATACGCTTACCCTCGCCCGGATCTTCCTGATCCCCCTTCTTGTCGTCGTACTGCTCACCCGGTTCGAGGCGGAGCGGATCTTCGGCTTTCCGAAGGAGGTCGTTGGTGCGGCGATTTTCGGTCTCGCGGCGTTCACGGACTGGCTCGACGGCTACGTGGCGCGCCGGCGCCGGCAGGTGACCCAGCTCGGCCAGTTGATGGATCCCCTGGCCGACAAGCTGTTGATTACGGCCGCGCTGATCTCGCTCGTGCAGATGGGCATGGCTCCCGCGTGGATGGTGGCTGTCATCCTCGGGCGCGAGCTGGCGATCACCGTCCTCCGCAGCATCGCCTACACGCGCGGCGTCACGATCCCCGCCTCACGGCTCGGCAAGGTGAAGATGGCGTCGCAGGTGGTGGCGATCCTTCTCCTGATCCTGGGAAACCAGGCGTGGATCTTCTGGCTGCTGGGAACGATCGCGCTGTGGCTGGTGCTGACCGCCGCGATTTGGTCGGCGATCGACTACTACCGGCGGTACGGCGGCGTCCTCACCGATCCAGGTCCATCGCAACCTTGAGCTCGGCGATCCGGCGGTTGGCGTCCTCGACGAACTCGGTGTTGGGAAACTCGTCGACCAGCCGTTCGAAATACGGCAGCGCTTCAGCCCCCCGGTTCAACTGGGCGAGCGAGTCAGCGAGGTGGAAGTACACCTGATCGCGACGGGTGTAGGCTGGGTCTTCGTCCAGGATCTCGCGGAAGCGGGAGATGGCCCCGGGAAAATAGTTGGCCCGGTAGTAATACCGGCCGATGAGGAAGCTCGAGTCGCTCAATCGGTCCCGCGCCTCGCGCAGCTTTGACCGCACCTCTTCGATGAGTTCGGGCGGGGAGTACTCCGAGTAGTTCTGCATGAACCGCTCGAACTCCTCGACGGCGAAGCGGGTCTCCGACTGATCGCGCTCCGGGCGGCGCATCTGGTTGTAGTAGACCATCCCGAGCTTGTACTGCGCCTCGGGTCCCAGCGGGTGCGTCGGAGGATAGAGCCGGAGAAACTCGCGCAGTTCGTTCAGCGCCGCGACGAAGGCGGTGGCCGATCCCTCCCCCTCGTACGTGTCCACGATGGCGATCCGGGCGTCGTCGCGCAGTTCACTCTGCGGATAGTTGTCACGAATCTGGACGAAGTATTCGCGGGCAGTCGCCCACCGCTCCTCGGTGAGCGCCTCCTGGCCGCGTTCGAACAGGACGGTGTCGGCTCCCTCGGCCGTGAAGGGAAGTTCGGGTTCCGGATTCCCGCCGCAGGCGGAAAGCGTGATCGCCAGCGTGATCGCCGCAAGGGTGAGTGCGACGGGCCGCTGCCGCCGTGCGTATCGCGCCGGAGAGCCAGGCATCATGCTACGTTGGACGGCACATTCGTCAACCATTGGTACTCTGCCAGTATCCCATCTTCCAGGGCAACCGTGGGAACGAAGCCCAGGTCTCTCCGGGCGCGCGACGTGTCGGCGAACGTGTCGCGCATGTCACCCTTCTGCGCCGACTCCCGCCTGACCTCGGGTTTGCGGCCAGTCACGCTGGCGATCACATCGAGCACCTCGTTCATCGAGACTCGTGAGCCTCCACCGATGTTGTACACACCGCCCGGCCTGCCGTGCAGACCGGCGGCGACGGTCGCGGCGACCGCGTCCTCGACGAAGGTGAAATCGCGCGTCTGCCCGCCATCGCCGTACAGATGTATCGGCTCGTCCGCCGCCACCGCGCGGAGGAACCGGTTGAACGCCATATCGGGCCGCTGGCGCGGGCCGTAGACGGTGAAGTAGCGAAGCGCCACGGCGGGTACGCCGCTCGTTACCTGGTACAGCAGACAGAGATGTTCTGCCGCGAGCTTCGTCACGCCATACGGCGAGACGGGTTGCGGTCGCGCATCTTCACGCATCGGCAACTCCACGCCGTCGCCATAGACCGATGAACTCGACGCGTAGACGAACCGCTCGAGGGGGCGGCTGGCGCACGCTTCGAGGAGGATCTGCGTGGAATCGATGTTCAGTTCCGTGTAGACCGCGAAGTCGCGGCCCCAACTCGCCCGGACGCCGGCCTGCGCCGCCAGATGGAATACGTGCGTGACGCCGTCGAGCAACGCCGGCCAATCGGCCTCGCGGATCGACGTCTCGACGAAGTGGAAGGCGGCGCGCTTCCGCAGTGACGCGAGGTTCGCTTCCTTCACGTCGCGCGCGTAGTAGTCGGTGAACGCGTCAAGCCCCGTCACCTCGTGTCCGCGTTCCAGCAGGTGTTCGGACAGATGTGATCCGATGAATCCTGCTGCCCCCGTTACGAGCGCCCGCATCTATCCTTCGCCTGCCACTGCCAGTCCCGACAGCGCGGTCTCGCGCAGGGCGCGGGTCGCGACAGCCGGATCTTCAGCCCCGTAGATGGCCGACGCCGCCACCAGGATCTCGGCGCCCGACGCGGCCAGCTCCGCGACGTTCGCCGGGCCGACACCACCGTCGATCTCCACCGGTGCGCGATTGCCCGCGGCATCGAGCAGGGCACGCGTCTCCCTCACCTTCGCCGTGCTTTCGGGGATGAACGGCTGTCCTGCATAGCCCGGGTTGACCGACATCACAACCACGTAGTCCACCTGGTTCGCCACCGCCTTGAGCGCCTCTACCGGGGTGCCCGGATTGATCGCCGCGCCAGCGGCAACGCCGTGTGCACGGATCGCCGAGAGCGTCCGATGCAGATGAGGCGATGCCTCAAGGTGAACCGAGATCATCGCCGCGCCGGCGGTTGCGAACGCTTCGATATGCCGTTCCGGCTCGACGACCATCAGGTGGACGTCAAGCGGCACGCGCGCCACGCGCTTCAACGCCTCGACTACCGGGACGCCTATCGAGATGTTGGGGACGAACCGGCCGTCCATGACGTCGACATGCAGAAGGTCGGCGCCCCCGGCCTCCACTGCGCGCGCAGCCTCACCGAGGGCGGCAAAGTCGCATGCCAGGACGGACGGCGCAATGCGAACGGCGGGTGCTGTCACCGACTCACTTCCAGCGAGATGGCGTCGGCCTGCGTCACCTGATACCCCGCACTGGGCGCCTGATCGATCACGACGCCCGGATCGATACCCGGATACGGGTGATCGCCCACAACCGACACCCGGAACCCGCGCGCCCGCAGAATAGCGGCGGCAGCCTCGCCATCCACGCCGATCAGGTTCGGCATGACATAGGTCCGCCCGCGTTCCCCCCGGTTGATCAGCAGCGAGATCTGTTCGCCGCGGCCCGCCGGCGGCGGATCCTGCGCCACCACGGCGTTCGTGGGATAACGGCTCGAACGGATCTCCGAGACGGTGTCGAGAACGAAAGCGTTGTCGATCAGGCGCTGCCGCGCACCGGTCTCCGACTCCCCGATCAGGGCAGGCGCCTCACCGGCGTTCGGGCCGGAACTGATCCAGAGCTTCACGTTACGGCGGCGGCGCGTGTTGATACCCGGCCGCGGGTCCTGAGCCGCTATCCGTCCCGCTTCGATGGCGGGATGAATCCTGCGCTGCGAATCGAAGCGGGCCTGGAGTCCCCGCTCGGCCAGGATCTGGATCGCCTCCTGTGGCGCCAGGCCGCGCAGGTCGGGGGTCGGCACCTCGCGCGTCCGGATCGCCACCTGCAACCCGACAAACAGGAAGAACCCGAACGTGCCGGCCAACGCGCCAGCAAGCAGGATGAGCCTGGCGACCCTATGCAGCCCGGCCGAGACCGTCATCAAACCTCCAGTTTAAGAGACGCGCCTCGGCCCGACAAGGCCGTCACCGATCCTCCCGCCGCAGTACCGCGCCGAAAAAGGCGTCCACGCCGTCCCGGAACGGGAGGGTCCGGAAGTAGCCGCAGCCGTCGACGAAGGGTCCCGCGACCGGACTATCCGGCGGGATCAGCCTGAACGCCGGCTGGTCTTCCAGAAACCGCTCGACCACCTCGTCGTTCTCTTCGGGTTCGCTCGAGCAGGTCGAGTAGATCAGACGGCCCCCGGGACGCACCAACCCGGCGGCGCGGTCCAGCATGGCGAGTTGCCTGTCGGCGAAGGCATGCAGGTCATCGGCGGCGCGCCGCCACTTGATGTCCGGGTCGCGGCGGACCGTCCCGAGACCGGAGCAGGGCGCGTCCACGAGGACGCGATCGAATCTGCTGGTGAAGGGCAGCGGCGCGGTCGCGTCCAGCCGGACAACCGCGACGTTGGCGAGGCGAAGGCGTTCCCGGGTGCGTTTCAGGAGTGAGACGCGGCGCTTGCGGTAGTCGCAAGCAACGACCCGTGTGTCGCCGCCGTCCTGCCGGCCGGCCGCCGGCGCCGATGCTCCCGGTGAGGGCGCCGCGAGTCCGGCAGTCTTGTTTCCCGGTGAGGCGCAAAGGTCCAGCACCAGAGAACCCGCAGGTGGCGAGACGAGTTCGAGGATCAGTTGCGAAGCCTCGTCCTGAATGACGAAGAGGCCTTCAGCGGCCAGAGGAGTCGCGGTGGGGTCGCCGTCCTCGACCTGGAGTCCGTGCGCGGCGAACCGCACAGGCGTCGTTCTGACGTCGTGGGTGGCCAGGGCGGCAGCGAGGTCCATCGCGCTAATCCGTGCGAGATTGGGGCGGAGCGTTACGGGAGGCGTGCGATTGTTGAAGCGGGTCCAGTTCACGGCGGCGTCGAATCCATGGCGGTCGAACCAGCGGGCAACCAGCCAGCCCGGATGGGACAGGGTGATACTGAGGTAGGCGAGAGCTGCTTCACGGGAAAAGGAATGGCTCTCGTCTTCCCCCGGCCGCGCGTCGAGCGGCGGGGCGGCGGGAAGTTGAAGCGCGGTGCGACGCTGCGCGTCCGCCACGGCGCGCAGCACGGCGTTGACGAAGCCGGCGGCGCGCGGCTTGCCGATGGCCCGGCTCAACGTCACGGTGTCGGCGACGACCGCGTGTGCCGGGATCCGATCCAGCCAGTGGAGCTGATACGTGGCGGCGCGGAGCAGGTCGAGGATCGGGGGGGAGATCCTGGCAAGCGATCGCGAGGACACCTGCGTGATGAGGTGATCGATCGCGTTGCGCCAGCGGAGGGCGCCACACGCTATCTCGCCGGCCAGGGCGCGGTCGCGCGGATCGTCGAGTTGTCGGCGCGCCGCTGCAAGAGCCGTTGCCAGATCCCGCCGCGAGTGATGTACCGCGTGCAGCACCTGGTGCGCCGCGACGCGTGCCGGTGCCGCCTGGCTGGTCATCGCGCCTGGTCACACGGGGACGTCGAATCGCGCGCCGGGCCGCCAGCGATGGCCGGCCAGGAAGGCTCGGGCGGAAAGGCGTGAGCGGCCTTCCGGCTGCAGTTCCCGGATGGCGACGGCATGGCCGCCGCCCGCGGCAACGAGCAGGCTGTCGGGACGGGCGTCCACGACCGTGCCGGGGGGGGCGGCGGCGAAGGAACCGTCGGATGGCGGCGCGGCGACCGCCGTCCGGTGGATCAGATAGCGTCTCCCGTCCAACACCGCGGACGCATGCGGCCAGGGATGCAGGCCGCGCACCTGGTTGTGAATGGCCTGCGCGGAACGGCGCCAGTCGAGAATGCCGTCTTCCTTGGTCAGGCGAGGCGCGAAAGTCGCGCGTGCGTGGTCCTGTTCTTCAGGGACCGCGGTGCCGGCCGCGATGCGGTCCGCCGTCTCGACGAGCAGGCCGGCGCCGATTTTCGCAAGATCCGCTTCCACCGCGTCGCTCGTTTCCGACGGTTCGATGGGCCGCGCGCGGCTGGCCAGCATCGGGCCGGCGTCCATTTCCTTCACAAGCCGGATGATTGTCACGCCGGTTTCGGTCTCGCCCGCCAGGATCGCCCGATGTACCGGCGCCGCGCCGCGCCACTTCGGCAGAAGCGAAGCGTGCACGTTGATCGCTCCATGCCGGCAGGCGCCGAGCAGCCATTCGGGCAGCAGCCGGCCATACGCCGCCACGACCGCCAGATCGTGGTCGCAGGCAGTGAGCCGGGCCCGGAAGGCCGGGTCGGCGAGACGCTCCGGCTGCAACACGGGAAGCCCGGCGGCCTCGGCCAACTCCTTCACCGCCGGGGGGGATACGCGCCGTCCCCGCCCACGCGGGCGGTCCGGTTGCGTAACCACCGCGACCACGTCATGCGCGGAGGCGAGCAGCCGTTTCAGTGTCGCCGCCGCGAACGGCGGTGTACCGTAGAAGACGATTCTCAGTGCTCGGCCCTCCGGGTCTGCGTGCGTGCGCTACCACCTCCCGGCGCGCCGCAGCCGGTTGATCTTCCGGGTAATCAACTCCCGTCGGATACCGCTCAGATGATTCAGGAAAAGGGAGCCATCCAGGTGATCCATCTCGTGGGCAAATGCCCTAGCCAGAACACCGGTTCCTTCCACTTCACGCGGCGTTCCATAGCGGTCCAGACCGCGGACGACGGCTCGGGCAGGGCGCGCAATCACCGCGCTGAATCCAGGGATGCTGAGGCACCCTTCGTCCTCCCGCTGGGTGCCCTCGCGGACCACCCATTCCGGGTTGACCATGACGAGAAGCTCGTTCGCGTCGTGGCCGGCTGACGGGTCCACGACGAAGATCCGCTCGGCGACACCCACCTGCGGGGCGGCCAGCCCGATCCCGTTCTCCGCGTACATCGTCTCGATCATGTCGTCGATTAAGGCCTGAGTATCCGCCGTGATCGCTTCGATATCGGACGCCGGGTGAACCAGCACGTCGTCGCCGAATCGCAGGACTTTCCGAATCACGCGGCGATTGTATTGCGGTCCGCGCATGAAGACGGGCCATTGGCTCGCGCCGGTCCCCGGGAAAGGTCGGGAGGTTCCCGGTTGGCACGGAAATTGATAGTGGCGAAGCCCCATGAGTCGACACTGGACCAGGCGCGACGTCGAGAGCGGACGAGAGGCGGAGAGTGGACTGACCCGGCTGATGGGCAGCAGTCGGGCCATGGTTGCACTGCGTGAGGCGGTCGCCCGCGCGGCCTCTGCCCCCTTTCCCGTCCTGATCGAAGGAGAAAGCGGCACCGGCAAGGAACTCGTGGCGCGCGCGCTGCACGAGGAAGGCCCGCGGCGGCACGAGCGCTTCTCGGCCGTCAACTGCGCGACCTTCAGTGATGAACTGATCGACGCGGAGCTCTTCGGTCACGCGAAGGGGGCGTTCACCGGCGCCGGGCAGGCGCGGCGCGGCTTGCTGGAGGAAACCTCGGGCGGAACCGTGTTCCTCGACGAGGTGGGGGAATTGTCGCCGCGCGGGCAGGCGAAGCTGCTGCGCACGCTACAGGAGGGAGAAATCCGGAAACTGGGCGAGAACCGGACGCGAAACCTCGATCTGCGCGTAGTTGCCGCCACCAACCGCGGCCTCGCGAAGGAAGCGGACCGAGGCTGCTTCCGCCGCGACCTGCTCTACCGGCTCGATGTCGTTCATCTCGATGTGCCGCCGCTGCGCGACCGGCCCGACGACATCGAGGCGCTTGCCGAGCACTATTGGGGACGCACGCTGGCGCAGACCCGGGGACATGCCCGGCTGTCGCGCGACACGCTGGCGGTTCTCGCCACGCATGAATGGCCGGGTAACGTCCGCGAACTGCAGAATGTCCTCGCGGCGCTGGCGGTTCAGGCGCCGCCGGAAGGAGAAATCGGACCACATCTGCTTCCCGCCGGGCTCCGGCGCGCCGTCGAAGAACACCGTCCGACGCTGGCGGAGGCGCGGCGGGCATTCGAACGCGCGTTCGTGCGGGCCGCCCTCATTCGCACGAACGGCCAGCGTCGCCGGGCCGCCCGGGAGCTGGGCATGTCCCGCCAGGGCCTGAGCAAGTTGATTGACCGTCTCGGCATCGATGCCGGGAGCAGGACGACGACGCGCTCGACGTGAGTATCATAGGGCCGTCATCAAGGGTCGGGAGGCATCGAAGTGGGCAATCGGATCTCGCGTCGCAGGTTCCTGACGGTGGCCTCCGCGGCGTCGGTGATGATCGTGCCGCGTCACGTTCTGGGCGGGCCGGGCGCGCAACCGCCGAGCGACACCCTGAACATCGCGGGGATCGGCGTCGGCGGTCGTGGCCGGGGCGACGTACGGGGCTGCGCGGGCGAGAACATCGCGGCCCTGTGCGACGTGGATCTGGGCTTCGCAGCGCGCACCTTCCGCGAGTTCCCGGCCGCCCGCGTCTATCAGGACTATCGGCGCATGCTGGATCTCGAGTCTGACCTCGACGCGGTAATCATCGCGACCCCGGACCACAGCCACGCCGTGATCGCGATGGACGCGATGCGGCGCGGCAAGCACGTCTTCTGCGAGAAACCCCTGACGCGCACCGTGGCGGAGGCGCGCGCGCTGGCCGCCGCAGCCCGCGAGCATGGCGTGGCGACGCAGATGGGCAATCAGGGGCACGCGGGGGAGGGGACGCGCCAGATCCGCGAATGGCTCGAAGCGGGGACCATCGGCGCCGTCCGCGAGGTGCACTACTGGACCAACCGGCCTATCTGGCCGCAAGCCATCGAACGGCCGACGGATGCTCACCACGCACCGCCGGGGCTCGACTGGGATCTGTTTCTCGGGCCGGCGCCGCATCGCCCCTATCACCCGGCCTATCACCCGTTCCGTTGGCGCGGCTGGTGGGACTACGGCACCGGCGCGCTGGGGGACATCGCCTGCCACGCCATGGACGCCGCGTTCTGGGCGCTTGAACTCGGGCAGCCGACACGTATCGAGGCGGAGACGACCCCGCTCTTCCCGGACACCGCGCCGGCCGTCTCGCGCATCGTCTACGACTTCCCGGCGCGCGGCGAACGGCCTCCGGTCCGGCTCTACTGGCGCGACGGCAGCCTCGCCCCGCCGCGTCCACCGCAGTTGGCGGACGGGGAGTCGCTGCCGGGAGGGTCCAGCGGTCAGTTGTTCGTGGGGGACGACGGCCTGATTGGGGCCGACATGTACGGCCGCGAGCCTCGCGCGTTTCCGGCGGCACTGCACGACGACGTGACGGCCAGCCCGCCTCCCGAGAAGTATCCGCGGTCACCGGGTGTCTATCGGGAGTGGATCGATGCCTGCAAGGGCCATGGCCCCGCCGGTTCCAGCTTCGAAGCGCATGCCGGCCCGCTGACGGAAGTCGTCCTGCTCGGAAACCTGGCCGTCCGCAGCGGAGCCGCCATCGATTGGGATGCGGAGCGGATGCGCGTCACGAACGTGCCCGAGGCGAACGCCTTTCTCGACGAGGAGTACCGTGACGGCTGGAGCCTGTGACCCGTCGGGATGTTCGGTCCTTCCGGGGTGGCCATGCAGGCCGCGGCGTTAGCGGTTACCGTGCTGCTGATCGTCCCGACTGCCGACGATCAGCGGATTGAGGCGGCGCGGGACGCCGTCGGTTTCTGGAACGCCAGGCTGGCGGAGCTGGGAGTCAGGACCCGTCTCGACGGACCCCGTATCGTGGTCGCGCCGCCGGAACTGCGCGACATCGAGAACTACGCGCGGCGGGTCGCCCAGCGCGCGGTCCGCCTCCCGGCAGGAAATGCGGAGCCCGATGCGCCGGCCGAGGTGACGAAACTCGACGCCGACGTCATCCTGCTGTTGTCCGCCCAGGACATCCTGTCGTACGCTTGGCCGCTTCCGCGGATCGAACCGCCGCGCTACCTGGTCGTCATCCGTTCCGTCCGCGGTCCCGACCGCGGCGATGCCATGGTGACCCGCCATGTCGTAGCCCACGAACTGGGGCATACGCTCGGCCTGCTGCACAACGACGAGCCCGACACGTTGATGTGCGGGCCGTGCCAGCCGCTGCTGTCGACTCCGGACGAGACGGGTTACCTGCCCCTGACGGACAGCGAGCGGGCGCGCCTTCGCGCGCTGCATCCCTGACGCCGACGAGCCGGCGGGCGACACCCGGGCGAGCCCGCCAGGGTGCGGTGCGGGCTACTCGTTGGACATGGCGGACCTCAGGCCATGCTCGCCCAGGAAGCGCCGGATGGTGTTGTAGATCATCTGGTTCTGGTCGGGCGTGAAGCCGCCGTGCCCTCCGCCGGGAATGGTCAGGAGCTGGTTCGGAACACCCGCGTCGTCGAGCGCTTCATGCAGACGGGTCGCATGATCGTAGGGGACGATCGAGTCGGCGTCCCCGTGGATCGTCAGTATCGGCGGCATGTCGCGCCGGACGTAGTGCGTCGGCGATACCCGCGTCGCCACGTCGTTCCGGTCGGAACGGCTGCCGAGCCAGGCCTCGGTGAAATTCCCGGAGGTGCCGGGGGTCCGGTTGGCCAGGTCGTGGACATCGGTGATCCCGTACCAATTGACGATCGCCGCCACCTTCAGTTCGGCGGTGGACGTGTTGCCGGTAGTCCAGACGCGGCGCCGGTCGCCGGGACATTGCGCGTCGAGACCGGCCGAGGCGGGAAGCACGCCGGTCGTGAGCGCGAGATGGCCGCCCGCGGAGTTGCCGGTCGTAACGATCCGCTCGACGTCGAAGTTGAACCCTTCGGCGTTGCGGTAGATCCAGCGCAGCGCGCAGCGGCAATCCTCGACCGCGGCGGGCGCGTGCGCGGCGTCGGCGAGGCGATAGGAGACATTCACCACCGCCCAGCCCATCTCGAGATACGGGAGGAAGGTGAGCGCGGATGCCTCCTTGCTGCCGTTCGTCCAGCCGCCGCCATGGATGTACATCAGGGTCGGGGTCGGACCCGATGCGCCACGCGGCCGGTAGACGTCGAGGGTCAGGTCGCGCCCGTCCGCACGGTGGTAGACCACGTTCGGTGTGAGCTGGTAACTCGTGGCGACCCGCACGAACGCCGCCGCCGCATCGCCGCCCTGTGCCGCGGCGGGCGGCGCGAGGGCCAGGGACGTGAGCAGGAAACCCGCCAGACCGAGTGTCGTGAGTCGAGTGGCAATCATCGTCATTCTTCTTTCTCCTTCAGGACGCCATCGGCATGTTGTCTTCCGGGGCGCGCCGGACGTAACGCCAAGGCGCCGGCAAATCTGGCGTCGCCGCCGAGCGCCTCCTCGATCCGGAGCATTTCGTTCCACTTCGCCATCCGTTCCGACCGGGCGAACGATCCCACCTTGAGTTGGCTCGCGCGCCAGCCCACCGCGAGATGTGCGATTGTGACATCTTCCGTTTCCCCCGAACGTGCGGAAACGATGGCGCCGAAACCCGCGGCAACCGCCGCGTCGAGCGCTGCGCGCGTCTCGGTGATGGTACCCGCCTGATTCGGCTTGACGAGGAGCGCGTTGCACGCGCCGGTTCGAGCCGCCTGGACGACGCGCGACGCGTTCGTCACCAGGAAGTCGTCTCCCACGATCTGCACGCGGTGGCCGACGGCCGCGGTGAAGCGCCGCATGCCGGCGGCGTCGCTCTCGGCCAGCGGATCCTCGACGGAGGCGATGGGATAGCGGTCGATCCAGCCGATGAGCGTTTCCGCCAGACCGTCGCTGTCGATCTCCCGTCCATCGAGATCGAGATGGTAGCGTCCGTCGCGGTAGAAGGTCGACGCGGCGATGTCGAGCGAGATCGCCATCTCTTCACCCGGGCGCCGGCCCGCCGACTCGATGGCCCGGACCAGATGCTCTATGGCCCGCTCGTTGGAATCGAACGCGGGCCACCAACCTCCTTCGTCCGCTACTCCCTGCAACCGTCCCGCTTCCGCCATCTGTCTTCCGGCCGTGCGATATACCTCGGCCGTCCACTCCAGCGCTTCGGCGAACGAGCGTGCGCCCACCGGCATCACCATCACGTCCTGGATGTCGACGCGGCCGCGGGCATGCGCTCCGCCACCGAAGATCTGTATCTCCGGCAGGGGCAGGACGGCCGGTGCGCCACCCAGGAGATACCTCCAGAGGGGCAACCGGTCGGCCGCGGCTGCCGCGTGGAGGACGGCCATCGACGCCGCGATTAGCGCGTTGCCCCCGAGGCGGCTGCGATCGCGCGTGCCGTCGAGATCGACGAGCGTCCGATCGATCAGGACCTGGTTGCCCGCATCCAGCCCCAGGAGGGCCTGGCGGATCGCGCCGTTGACGTTCCGGACGGCCCCCGCGACGCCGTACCCCCCGTACGCGTCGCCGCCGTCCCGCAGGTCGACCGCTTCGCCGCTCCCGGTCGAGGCTCCAGCCGGTGCGATGGCGCGGCCGAGGGCGCCGTTCGACAGACCTACTTCCGCCTCCACCGTCGGTCGTCCCCGCGAGTCCCAGACCCGCCGCGCGGTCACCCGCGTAATGGATCGCGCGTCTGTCGACGAGGTCACGGCCAGGGCGCTCCCAGGGTGTCGGACCACGCCGCGGCGATCGGGGCCAGCGCCGGAACCGGCTGCCGGAGGAAGCGTCCGGCCGTCCGGCGGACCCGGTTTCGATCGACATCTTCGGTGACGTACTCCACCGGCGACTTGCCGTCGACGCGCGCCAGGAACAGCCCGGGAAGCAGTTGCGCCGTCCGTTGCTCGAGTTCCGCGCGCGGCTCCCAGGTCACCCCCGCGAGATACGAATCGGCCAGGGTCTCGAAGGCGTCCAGGAAACGCCCGGTCGCCGTGGGTGTCCACAGGCACTTCAGTAACAGGTGGTTCAGGCAGAACGCGAGATCGAAAGCCGGGTCGCCGTACCAGGCGCACTCGGCGTCGAGAAAGACCGGACCCTCGGGTCCCGCGAGGATGTTCTTCGGGCTGACGTCACCATGGACCAGCGCCCGCTTCGTTTCCGCCGTCCTCATGGCGAGCGCGCGCAGCGCCGCTGCAAGGTCCGGGTGCCGTTCCGCCGTCGCCAGCAGGTACGGCTCTAGCCGAATGGCGAAAAAAATGTCGTCGGTCCGGAAACGCGCGGCGACTTCGTTCCGCCCGGCGGTAGCGGCATGGATGGCGGCGAGGCGTTCACCGACGGCGCGGGCGGTCGGCGTCCGCACGTCGCCGTCCCGGAGTTGCGCCTTCCAGAGCGGGTATGCGTCCGGATCGAGGAAGCCCATGGCGAAGCAGCCTGCGGGCGCGTCCCGTGCGAGAAGGGGAGGCACGGAGCCGGGAACGATGCGCGCCGCTTCCTGCATCCACGCCCACTCGAACCCGTTGCGTTCCACCGGCGCCTCCCACCGCGCCGCCACCTTCAACCGGGGCAGCGCCCGCTTGACACAGAGGGGACCGGCCGGGAGATCGACCCGCCAGATATCCGAAGAGACGCCGCCCGGCAGTGGCGTGAGGCGGGGAGTAGCCGTCGCATCGATCAGGTTCATGCGGCGCAATGCGTCCAGAATGGCGTCCGGATGGGTCACACAGCGCGTATGATACCGGCGCGCGCCGGCCCCTTCGGGATGGTCTCCCGCCAGACGGGCTGCTCACGATGAAGGTACTCTGCCACTACGCGGCCAGCCGTGATTTCGAGCGCCGGTTCGCCGACCTCGCGCCGGCGGGCGTGGAACTCGCCGTCTGTGCCGTGGAGGACCTGGATCGCTACCACCGCCTGATCGTCGACACGGACGTCCTGTGGCACGTTCTGCTCCCGCTCAGTGCGGAGATGATTGAAGCGGGGCGTTCCCTCCGCCTGATTCAGAAGATCGGCATCGGCGTCAACACCATTGACCTCGACGCGGCGCGCCGGCGCGGCATCCCGGTCTGCAACATGCCGGGAACCAACACCCAGGCGGTAGCGGAGGCGACGCTGCTGCTGATGCTGGGGGCGCTTCGCCGCGCGGCCCAGGTCGATCGCACTACGCGCGCGGGGGACGGCTGGGCGCTGCAGACGGCGCTGCAGGACGAGTGCGGCGAGGTGGCGGGACGGACCGTCGGCCTGATCGGGTTCGGCGCCGTCGCGCAACGCCTGGCCCCGGTTCTCTCGGCGATGGGCGCCCGCGTCCTCTACGTGAGCCGGACGCCGAAGCCGGATGTCGAAGGAGAGCGGGTGCCGCTCGAACGGCTGCTGGCCGAGAGCGATGTCATTTCGCTGCATCTGCCGATTACGCCGGAGACCGAGCACGTGATCGACGCGGCGGCGATCGCGCGCATGAAACCGGGAGTGGTGATCGTCAACACGGCGCGCGGCGGGCTGATCGACGAGCCGGAACTGGTGGCGGCGCTGCGCGACGGCCGGATCGCCGCCGCTGGCCTGGATGTCTACGAAGCCGAACCCGCGCCTGCGACGAATCCGCTCTTCGCCATGGACAATGTCGTTGTCGCGCCACATCTTGCCTGGCTGACGCGCGAGACGATCGAACGGAGCCTTGCGGTTGCCCTGGAGAACTGCCGCCGGCTGGCCGCGGGGGAAGCGCTGCTGCACCGCGTCCTCTGAGAGCTGCCGGCCCGCGCCCGCAGTCTGTCGGTCCGGCCGCGAGGTGCCGGCGTTACTGAAGTATCATCCCGGCGATACCGTCCCGGCGGAGGGAGGAATGCCGATGTCCCGCGTTACAACGGCCGTCGCGCTGTTGGCTTCCGTATCGCTCGTCGCCGCCGCGCAGGATGCGGGCGTGCCCCGCTTCGAACCCGTCACCTGGGAGCGCCTGGTGAACGCGGCCGCCGAACCGCACAATTGGCTGATGTACAACGGCACGCTCGACGCCAAACGCTTCAGCCGCCTCGACCAGATCGACACGGGCAACGTGGCCGACCTCGAGCTGAAATGGGCCTACAGCATCCGGGCTCTCGATCGGGCCGAGACGACGCCGCTCGTGGTCGACGGCGTGATGTTCATCACGGAGTCGCCGAGCAACGTCACAGCGGTCGATGCGACGAACGGACGACCGTACTGGCGGTATGTGCACCCGTTGCCGGAAGACATCCGTATCTGCTGCGGGCGGAACAACCGCGGAGTCGCCATCTTGGGGGAGACGCTCTACATGAGCACGCTGGACGCCCATCTGGTCGCGATCGACGCACGAAGCGGCAACGTGGTCTGGGACGCCGAGGTAGCCAACTACCAGGCGGGCTACAGCAAGACGGCCGCGCCGCTCATCGTCAAGGACAAGGTCGTGACCGGGATCGCAGGCGGCGAGTTCGGAATCCGCGGCTTCCTCGATTCCTACGACGCGGCGACCGGCGAGCTGCACTGGCGGACCTACACCATCCCGGGGCCGGACGAACCCGGAAACCAGACCTGGGCGGGGGAGTCCTGGCGGACCGGCGGCTCCCCGACCTGGATCACGGGTTCGTACGATCCGGAGCTGAACCTCGTCTACTGGGGCACCGGCAATCCGGGGCCCGACTGGAACGGCGACGTCCGGCTGGGCGACAACCTCTATTCCGACTCCGTGCTCGCCCTGGACGGCGACACCGGCGAGATGGCGTGGTACTTCCAGTTCACGCCGCACGACGTACACGACTGGGACGCCATCCAGATCCCCGTGCTCGCCGATATCGACATGGAGGGCGAGACGCGGAAGGCGATGCTCTGGGCGAACCGCAACGCCTTCTACTACACGCTCGACCGCGCCACGGGCGAATTCCTTCTCGGCGAACCGTTTGCGCTGCAGACCTGGGCCGAAGGGCTCGACGAGAACGGACGGCCCATCCGCGTGCCCGGTACGGCCCCGACGGTGGAGGGAACGGTCGTGGCGCCCACCGCCGGCGGCGCAACGAACTGGTGGTCGCCGTCGTTCAGCCCCGAGACCGGGCTGCTCTACGTCAATACCTTCGACGGCGAAGGGGAGTTCTTCATCCGCGAGGAGGAGTACGAGGAAGGCGAGCGCTACACCGGCGGCGGCGTGCAGTCGCCCATGCCGGTCGACAATTACCAGAGCGCCATCCGTGCGATCGATCCGGCGACCGGCGACATCGCCTGGGAGTTCCCGATGAAGCCGCGCGCCCGGACCGGCGTGATGGCGACGGCGGGCGGACTCGTCTTTGCCGCAACCGTCGATGGCTACTTCTTCGCACTCGACGCCGAGACCGGCGAGGAACTCTGGAACATCCCGCTCGGCGGTCCCGTGAACGCGAACCCCATGACGTACGCGGTCAACGGCAGCCAGTACGTCACGATGACGGTAGGTAACGTCGTCTACACGTTCGGGCTGGCCGACTGATGGCCGTTTTCTCGTATGGTAGTGTCCGGTGAGACGGGGCTGGAGGAGGAAGACCATGGCGCGACGGACAGTTCATCGTTCGGGGAAGATGGCCTGGATCGGCGGGCTCCTGTTCGCTGCCGCCACGCTCGCCGGCGCGCCGGCCGAGGCGCAGGAGGTCACGTTCACGAAGGACGTGGCGCCCATACTGTGGGAGCATTGCGTCGAGTGCCACAGGCCCGGCTCGTTCGCCCCGATGTCACTGCTCGACTACGACATAGCGAAGCGGTACTCCGCGCGGATCAAGTTCCGCGTCGAGTCGCGTCTCATGCCGCCGTGGCATATCGACAAGAACGTCGGCGTGCAGGCCTACAAGAACGACGTCTCGCTCAGCGACGACCAGATCAAGACGATCGTGCGGTGGGTGGATGCCGGCGCGCCGCGCGGCGCGGGCGCGCCGCCGGCCGTGCCGGACTTCCCGAAAGGCGGATCGTGGCAGCTCGAGGCGGAGCTGAAGCGTCCGCCCGATCTGATCGTCCGGTCCACGCCCTACGACGTTGAGGCGAACGGCCAGGACCAGTGGTGGGAGCCGACGGTGCCGGTCGAGGGCATCGACGAGCCTCGCTGGATTCAGGCTTACGAGTTCAAGCCGTCGTACCCGGGCGGCATGAAGGTCGTCCACCATGGCCATGCCTACTACCAGACGGCCGGCAGCGAGCGCAGTGTCGCGATCGCCCACTACGGCGTAGGCAAGCGGTACGAGGTCTTCCCGAAGGACACCGGCATGCTGCTCCCCGCGGGGCCCGGGTCCGTACGCTGGAACGTGCACTATGCGCCGTTCGCCACGACGGAGGCGGTCCCCGGCGACATCGTGGAGGTTGGCCTCTGGTTCCATCCCGAGGACGTCACGCCGCGGATCGCCACCGCGGGCGAGGTGCTCTTCCGGGTGGACCGTATGGGCGGAATGCCCCGCGGCGGCGACATCCTGATCCCGCCCAACAGCTACAAGGTGATCCAGGGAGTCCACGTGCTCGATCGCCCCGCGCTGATCCAGAGCTTCCGCCCGCACATGCACACCCGCGGCAAGGAGATGTCCCTCGAGGCGCTCTACCCGGACGGCCGGCGCGAGATGCTTGGCAAGATCGACAATTACCGGCACAACTGGCAGATCACGTATCTGATCGAAGAGGGGGCGCAACCGCTCCTGCCCCGGGGCACGACGCTGCTCTTCACGTCGGTCTTCGACAATACGGCGAACAACGAGATCAACCCTGACCCGAACCAGTGGGTCGTCTTCGGGCGGCGCGGCGTCGACGAGATGTCGCACATGTGGGTCGGCATCTCGTACCTGGACGAAGAGCAATACGGGATGCTGCTGGCGGAGCGCGATTAGGGTGAGGTCCGGATGCGCGGCTCGCGACGCCTGACCACCCTCGGGATCCTCGCGTTGCTCGCCGGGGGCGCGGCGCCCGCGGCCGCGCAGGTCATCCCGCTGGAGAACCGGACGTTCGACGAGCAGACGCTGCGTCCAAGCGGGCAGGGCATCATCCCGATCTTTGACGGGTGGTACCGGAACGAAGACGGCTCGTCCGATATCTGCTTCGGTTACTACAGCCTCAACACCGAAGAGGCGGTCGACATCCCGGTAGGACCGGCCAACGCCGTCGAGCCGGCGGAGTTCGACGGCGAGCAACCGACCCATTTCGATCCGGTGCCGGAGACGCCCTACCGGCGACACTACTGCGTCTTCACGGTGACCGTGCCGAGCGGCTTCGGCCGGCGGCAGGAGGTGGTCTGGACGATCGAGCGCGGCACGGCGCGCGCTTCCACCCCTGGGCACCTGCATCCGGACTACGTGCTCGATGAGCCGGACTCCGACGGCCGGGCGGAGTCGGCGCCGACCCTGCGTTTCGAGGAGAACGGGCCGGGCTTCCGGGGGCGTTCCGGACAGACCGCGGCCGGACGAACGGTCGAGGTGGGGCAGCCCCTCGAGCTCACGGTCTGGGCGGAACACGGGGGCGAGCGAAGCTGGTTGGGATGGACCAAGCACCGGGGGCCAGGCGACGTGAACATCAGCAGGCCCGAGATCTGGGTCGAACCGGCGGAGGGTCGCGCCACGGTTACCGCCACCTTCGACGAGCCCGGCGACTACCTGCTCCGCGTGCAGGGCATCGACGACCCCGTGGAGGACTTCGAGTACCACTGCTGCTGGACCAACGGCTTCGTGCCGGTCACCGTGACGGAGCGCGCACGCTGATGCGCGGCGGCGCCAGGCGGACGCCGGCGGTCTCGGGGGGCTCGGCGGCATTGCTGGCGGCCCTCGTGGTCGCGGTCGGCGGGACCGTTCTCGGTCAGGCGCAGACCGGTCAGGCGCTGTACAGCGCCAACCAGGCCCAGACTGGTGAAGCCCTCTATCTGCAGCAGTGCGCTTCGTGTCACCTGACCGATCTGCGGGGACAGTTCGAAGCGCCCGAACTGGCCGGCCCCAATTTCCGGAACATCTGGGGCAATCGGTCCGTCGCCGACCTGCTCACCGTCATCGACGAGACAATGCCGGTGCAGGCGCCCGGCTCGCTCAGCGAAGAACAGCGCTCCGCGATCGTCGCCTTCATCCTCAGGGAGAACGGGGTTGCCCCGTCCGGCACGCGGCTGACCGTGGCGTCCGCCGGGATGGTCCGCCCCGACGGCCGCGCCGCGACTGCCCGCGCCGAGGACATCCGGCCGCCGGTGCCGGGCGTGCTCGGGACCGGTCCGTCACCCGACTCGATCGACCGGCCGCCCGAGGTGGTGGGCGACGTCAGTGAAACCCCGACCGGCGTCACTCGGACCTACCGGCGCGCCGACCGGTTCACGCCGGTTCGGGATGCCGATTTGGGCAATCCGCCCGCCGGGGACTGGCTCCACTGGCGCGGCAACCCCGGCTCCTGGGGTTACAGCCCACTGGATCAGATCGACACCGACAATGTCCATCGCCTCCAGCTTGCGTGGTCATGGGGCATGGAGCAGGGGCGGAGTCAGCAGGCGCCCCTGGTCAGGAACGGCGTCCTCTACCTCAGCAATCCCGCCAACGTCATCCAGGCCCTCGACGGCATCGACGGGACGCCGCTCTGGGAGTACCGCCGCACGTTCCCGGAAGGCCGGCGCGGAGGGCAGCTCCGGACCCTCGCCGTCTGGGAGGACCTGATCTTCGTGGCGACCAGCGACGCTCACCTGGTAGCGCTGGATGCCCGCACCGGAGTCGTGCGGTGGGAGACTCGGGTGGCCGACGCCGAACTCGGCTACGGGAACACCTCGGGTCCCATCGTAATCGACGGCAAGGTCATCAACGGGATCAGTGGCTGCGGCCGGTTCCACCCGGAGAGTTGCTTCATCACCGCGCACGATGCGCGAACCGGTGAAGAACTGTGGCGGACCTTCACGGTCGCCCGGCCCGGCGAGCCGGGGGGCGACTCCTGGGGCGACCTGCCGATCGAGTTTCGCGGCGGCGCCGACGTCTGGATTCCGGGAAGCTGGGACGCCGAACTCGGCCTGAGCTTCTGGGGGACGGCGCAGGCGAAGCCCTGGGTGGCGGCGAGCCGGGGACTGACCACGGAGCATGAGACGCTCTACGCCAACTCGACGCTGGCGCTGGATATCGACACCGGAGAGATCGTCTGGTACTTCACGCACGTGCCGGGCGAGACGCTCGACATGGACGAAGCCTTCGAACGGATCGTCGTCGACGTCGACGGGGAGCGAGTCGTCCTGAGCGCAGGCAAGAACGGGATTCTCTGGAAGCTCGACGCCCGGACGGGCCGCTTCCTCGGCCTCACCGAGACCGTCTACCAGAACGTCTTCGAGACCCTCGACCGGGAGACCGGCCGCGTGGTCTACCGGGAGGACATCCGGAACGCGCAGATCGGCGACTGGATGTCGGTCTGTCCGTCGACGGCGGGCGGACACAACTGGCAGGCGGGCGGCTATCACCCGGAAACCGCGCTGCTGGTCCTGCCGCTCAGCCAGAGCTGCATGGAGATCGCGGGACGCGAGGCGGTGCGCGAGATCGGGTCGGGCGGCTCCGCGGGCATCCGCGCGTGGCGTCCGATGCCGGGCAAGGAAGGGCTCTTCGGCAAGCTGGCCGCCTATGACGTCCGCACGCTGGACGAAGTGTGGAGCGTCGAGCAGCCCGCCGCCTTTCTCACCGGCGCGCTTACCACCGGCGGAGGCCTCGTCTTCGCGGGCGACTTCGATCGCTGGATCCGCGCCTACGACGTCCGGACCGGCGACGTGCTCTGGCGGAGCCGCCTGGGCACGGCGGTCATGGGATTCCCGATCAGTTACGAAGCGGACGGCGTTCAGTACGTGGCGGTGGCTACCGCCCGGGGCGGCGGGAGCCCCTGGCGTATTCCCACCTTTCTCACCCCGGAGCTCGTGAGTCCCGAGGGGCACAACGCGCTCTACGTCTTCCGCGTCAGCGAACCCTGAGCCCCGGCCGCGTTAGCCCCTCCGGGGATGGAACAGCAGGGCAGGACGGAGGCGCCGATCATGAAGCCTGAACCCACCCGGCGCGAGTTCTTCCGGCAGGCCGGCGCGGCCGGCGCGGCCGCGGCACTGGCTGGCCCCAGTTCACGAGCACGGGCGGTGGCGCAGAGTTCCGCCACGCCGGCGCTCCGCAGCGTCGACACCGCCGTTCTCACGATCGGTTACGAGGAAAGCGGCGATCCGGGGGGCTTTCCCATCGTGCTTCTGCACGGGTTCCCCTACGACATCCGTGCCTGGGACAGCGTGGCGCCACCGCTCGCAGAGGCGGGCTACCGCGTTTTCGCGCCTTACCTCCGCGGCTACGGCACTACCCGGTTCCGCGATCCCGACGCGCCCCGCATGGCGGAACAGGCGGCGATTGCGCAGGACGTGGTCGACTTCATCGACGCCCTCGGGCTGGAACGGGTCGCCACGGCCGGGTTCGACTGGGGGAACCGCGCCGCCTGCATCACGTCGATTCTCCACCCCGAACGCGTCCGCGCCCAGGTGGCGATCGGCGGCTACTCGGTGCAGGATACGGTTTCTCCGTCAACGCCATCCCCCTCTGCATTGTCGGAAGCGAGACTCTGGTACCAGTGGTACTTCAACACCGAGCGCGGCCGCGCCGGCCTGGAGGCGAACCGGCATGCGATCTGCCGCTACCTGTGGGAGACCTGGGCGCCGGCGTGGGAGTACACCGACGAAGTGTGGGAACGCTCGGCGCCGGCGTTCGACAATCCTGACTTCGTCGACGTCGTGATCCACTCGTACCGGCACCGCCACGGTTACGTCCCGGGCGAGGAACGCTTCCTCGATGTCGAGCGGCGGCTCGCCGAACGCCCTCCGATCACCGTGCCGGCGATCGTGCTGCGCGGAGCCGAGAGTGGTTTCGGACGCCCGTCGGCGGATCCGACCGGCGATCAGCGGCGCTTCACCAATCTGGTCGCCCGCCGGATCGTCGAAGGCGCCGGACACGATCTCGCGCCGCAACGCCCCGACGCGGTGGTGGACGCCCTGCTGGAGCTGCTGGCGTAGGAGCCCGTGGTGGAAACCCCTGCTACATTCGAGCGGCGATGCATCCCGGCTGAACGGCGTTGCTCCTCGGTCGCCTATGGCCAATAGGCTCCCTCGTCGCGCCTTGTCAGCCGGGCGCCTCGCCGCTCTCGGTGCTACGCGGGGTTCCACCACGGGCTTCTGGCGAACCTGTCGTGGTCTCAGGGTTGTGGCGGTATACTCCGCGTTACCGAGGCCCGTAAGCGGCCACGCAAGGAGGATGCAATGAACCGGTCACTGTTGCGCACGAGCTTCGCAGCCATTGTGCTGATCACGGTTGCCGCGCTGGCGTTCCAGTCGGCGCCTGCCGCTACGGCTCAGGGCAGCTTCACCACGCTCTTCGACGGTTCCAACCTGGACAACTTCAATCCCATCGGCGATGCCAACTGGGAGCTGGCCGACGGCGCCGTGCAGGCCGACAGCGGCAGCGGCTTTCTCGTGACGAAGGAGTCCTACACCGACTTCGAGCTGACCCTCGAGTTCTGGGTCGACGAGCCGGCCAACAGCGGGATCTTCATCCGCTGCGCCGATCCGTCGACGGTCACGGACCGGAACTCGTACGAGGTGAACATCTACGACACCCGGGCGGATCAGACCTACCGGACCGGCGGCATCGTCCACATCGCCGCCCCCGCGAGCGTCATCAACGCGGGTGGTCAGTGGAATACCTACGAGATTACGGCGCGCGGTTCCCGGCTGCAGGTGACCCTGAACGGCGAGGAGATGGTGGACGTGGAAGACACGCAGTTCACCGACGGTCCGATCGCCCTGCAGTACGGCGCGGGCATCGTCAGGTTCCGCAACGTTCGCATCCGCGAGCTGTAGTCCGGAGCACGCCGGTCTGCTGCGCCGGCCGGGTTGGCCGGCCTCCAGATCGGCAAGCCGGAACGCCGGCGCACCGCGGGAGGGAGGATTGCCATGCAGACCCGACGCCATATGTACGTCGCGCTACAGGATGACGATCGGATCGCCATCTACACCATGGACGGGTCCGGCGGGCTCCATCACCAGGAGGATGTCGCCGTCGAGGGCGGTCCCGCGCCCCTGGCCCTCTCGCCCGACCGCCAGGTGCTGCACGTCGGGCGCCGCGGCGCCCAGGCGATTTCCAGTTACCGCGTCGATCAGCGGACCGGCGGCCTCTCGTTGATTGGGACGGCGCCGCTCCAGGGCGAGCCCGTCTACGTCGCGACGGATCGCACCGGGCGCTTCGTGCTGTCGGCCTACTACTACCAAAGCACGGCGGCGGTCCACCGCGTCGGCGACGACGGTGCGGTCACGTTCCCGCCGGTCGAGTGGCATTACACGTCGCATGGCGCGCACGCGATCCTGACCGACCGATCGAATCGCTTCGCCTACGTGCCGCACATCGCGAACCGCGGGCCGAACGCGATCTTCCAGTTCCGCTTCGACGAGCAGACCGGTCACCTGACTGCCAACGAACCGGCGCGGCATGACCCGGCGGAGTATCTCGGGCCGCGGGCGCTGGCGTTCCACCCGTCCCTCGACGTGGTCTATTTCTCGGACGAGCAGGGGAGCAGCGTCACCGCCTATTCCATCACCGCCGGCGGCACGCTCGAGCCGTTCCAGACCATCTCGACCCTGCCGGCCGACTACACCGGCGCGAACACCTGCTCGCAAATCCGCGTCGCCGCGTCCGGCCGGTTCCTCTTTGCGCCGAACCGTGGCCACAACAGCGTCGCCAGCTTCCGTGTCGACCCGTCGTCGGGCCGCCTCACGTTCGTGGACCGGGCGAGCACGGATCCGGTTCCTCGCGCGTTCGGTCTCGACCCCGGCGACCAGTATCTTTTTGCGACGGGCCAGCAGACCGGCCGCCTCACCGCCTACCGGGTCGAGGAAGCCGGCACGCTGACACCGCTCGAGACGTACGAAGTGGGCAACAACCCCATGTGGGTGCTCATGACCACCCTCGACGGGTAGCCACAGGCGCCTGAACGGGCGGGCCGGGCGGAACCCTCGGCTACTGCTCGGCGTAGACCCACTCGATGGCGCGGCGCAGGCCGCCTTCGGGCGCGTCGAAGTCGCTGTACCGGCCCGGAAGCCTGTAGTCGGCGACCGCCTCGTCGACCGAGCGGCCGGCGGCATGCGAGCTTTCCGCCTGGGCAACCATGTCGTTGTAGAAACCGCTGAAGTTGACGAAGTCGTCCCACTCGAGCAGCGTGTCGTTGTGGCCGGAGATGACGAGATCGACGTTGCTGATGCCGGCGATCGCCTTTTCGAGCGTCGAGCCGAACTCGACCGCGCTGCCGTTGCCGTTGGCGACATCGATGAAGGGAAGGCCCTTGCGCTGGAACATGTCGCCGGTGTGGATCGTGCGCACGGCGCGAAAGACGACGAAGGTGTCGCCGTCGGTATGGCCGCGGCCGAAGTAGTACAGGTCGATCTGATCGTCGCCGCTGAACAGCGAGTGCGTCTCGCGGTAGGTGGTCTGCGGCAGGTACTTCGCGTTCTCCCCCTGGAAGGCCTCGCAGTTGGTGACCGGTTCGCAGCTCGGCCGCGCCATCTGCGCGCGCGTGTTCTCGTGCACGACGAAGTCGACGGTGTCCGGGAACTCGTTGTTCGCGCCGGTGTGGTCATAGTGCGTGTGCGTATTGATGATGGTGGTCACCGGCTTGTCGGTGATCTCCCGCACCCGCACCATGATGTCCGGGCCGTAGCCGGCGATCTTCGTGTCGACGAGCGTCACGCCGTCGTCGCGGACGTAGACCGCAGTGTTGCCGCCGGTCCGCATTCCCTGCTCCGCCGGGTCGTTGGCGAGCATCCAGAGATTGTCGGCAACCTCGTGGGTCACGATGTTGAAGTTCTCCTGCCGCGCCTCGTAGGTGTTGGCGGTCAGGAACAGGCCGACGATGACGAGAGCCGTGAGAACCAGGCATCGCTTCATCTCACTACCTCCTTCCGGCCGGGAGCAGACGACCCGCGCCCGCGCCGGATCATTCGTTTACCTGCCGGAGGACGACCACGTCGCCGTCCTCGTACGTGTGAGACCGGCGGTGAACCGTGCCGTCTATTACCAGGACCGTTTCGTCCCCGACCGCGATGTCGCGGGCGAAATGGCGCGTTGCGTAGCGGCCTACTACGCGCGGCGACTCCGGCGACGACAGGTCCACCACGGAGAGCCCCGCCGGACCGTCCGCCACGTAGGCGAGGTGGCCTCGGAGCTCGGTCCGCTGCGCGTCGCCGGGGGTCCGGAACGTCGTGATGAGCGCCGGCGCCGACGGGTCCGAGACGTCGTAGATCTGCAGCGTGCCGCGCGGGTCGACGGGCGGCGCGTCGTCCCGAAGCGCCCGGAGGGGGTCGAACGGAACGCCGCCCACGAGCACGGCGACGTGCGGCGCGGCGTCCAGGATCTCGACGTGCCGCGGCGCCGACGCGGACTGCAGCGACCCCACCGGAGTGAGAGGGTCGGCCGCCGCCGTGTCGAGCACGTAGAAGCCGGCGGGATGGTCTACGGCATAGGCGTACGATCCGAACATGGCGACGTCGCGCGCGTAGCCGTCGGTGTAGACGGAGCCGACCTCGACCGGCGCGTCGACGTTGCTGACGTCGATGATGTCGACTCCCGACATGTGATCCGCAACGACCGCGCGTCCCTCGGAGACCGCGACGTTCTTGGCCTGACCCGGCGTGGTGACGGAGCCGCGCGGACGCGGGGCGTCGGGGTCCGAGACGTCGAGGATCCAGAGGCCGGAGTGTCCCGCCGCCACGTAGGCCAGGGCGCCGGCGACGTGGAAGCCCCACACTTCTTCGGGAAAGACGTGCTCGCCGCGCCGGACCGGTGACGCCGGATCGGAGAGGTCGACGATCGTGAGCGTCATGCCGCGCGTGAGGTAAGCGAACTGTCCGTGGGCCCGGACGAGGTCGATGGGCCCGGGGATGGTGGCGGCCGGTGAGAAGTCGATGGTCTGGGCGCCCGCCGGCGCCGCCACCGCCACTCCCACCAGAACGGCGGTCGCGAGCCGCGCGGCGGCGCGGCAAGCCGTGTGGCAGGCGCCGCGTCGGACGCTCACGCCCCGCTCTCCCTCGACAGGCAGTACAACGTCGTCTGGGTCCGGATGATCAGATTGCCTCCTGCTACAGCGGGCGTCGCCAGGGTCATCTCGTTCAGCGGGTTCACCGCGAGGACTTCGAACTCGCGGCCCGCCCGGACGACGTAGGTGTCGCCATCCTCGCTCAACACGAAGACCCGGTCGTTGTAGGCCCAGGGCGAGGCCGTGAACCCGCTCCCGGGGCGAAGCCGCGTCCGGCCGTAGATCTCCGCGCCGGTGGCGGCGTCGTGGGCCAGCAGCATGCCCCGGTCGAGCAGCGTGTAGTAAATCCCCTGGTAGACCAGCGCCGAGGTGACGTAGGTGCCGAGCATCGGCTGGAACCAGGCGATGTAGGGATGGTCCGTCGGATTGTCCGGGTCGAGTGAGATGTCGCCGGAGCCACCCGGTCGGACCGCGTAGACCGGGCGCACGGCGGAGCCGGGATAGCCGGAGCTGAGATACGCGAGACCATTCGTGGCAAAGGGGGTAGGCGCGACGTTGACGGTCATCCCCTGCAGCTCCCACAGCACGTTGCCGTCGAGGTCATAGGACCGGACCCTGCCACGTCCCGTTATCACCAGTTCGGTGCGCAGGCGGTTCTCCCACACCAACGGCGTCGACCAGTTTTCGGTTTCGTCTCGCGCGACGCGCCACACCTGCTCGCCGGTCTCGGCATCCAGCGCGGTCAGGAACGACTCCGTCGTATTGTCGTTGACCACGTAGAGACGGCCGTCGTGCAGCACCGGTGACGCGGCGGTCCCGAACTCCTGGCCGCCGTTGAACGCACCGACCTCCCGGGTCCAGACCACCTCGCCGGTCTGCAGGTCGAGCGCCGCGACCAGGCCGATGCTGCCGAAGTAAACATAGACGCGCTCGCCGTCGGTGACCGGCGTCTCGGAGGCGAAGCTCGACTTGAGGTGCCGCTTTATGGGAGGCAGGGCCGACTGCAACTCGCGCTGCCAGCGCACGGTGCCGGTGGCAAGGTCGATGTCGAGCACGACCCAGCGGTGCTCCGCCACCGCATCCCGCTTGCCGTGCTCGTCGCCCGGGTCGTAGAGCCCCTTGACCGGTTGCGGTTCCTCGCCGGAGCTGATGGCCGTCGTGACGATGACATGGTCGTCCCAGACGATCGGCGAGCTCCAGCCGAGGCCCGGAATGTCGGCGCGCCACCGGACGTTCTCCGTCTCGCTCCAGATCTCGGGGAGGTCGGGGTGATCCGATGCGACGCCGTCATCGGCGCCCCGGAAGCGGGGCCAGTCGCTGGCTGACAGGGCGGGGATCGCGATCAGCGCGAGCGACACGAGCGCGGCGGCTGCGGCCGATGATCTGCGCCGCATGATCGCGCGGATTATAGTCCCGGCCCGTGCGGCGCCGCTACAGGTTGGGCGGGATCAGGAACATCGCGATCACGCTGATGATCGTGCAGACGATGGCCGCGATGCCGGTATAGCCGAGAACGTCGCCGAACTTGAGACGCGTGACCGTCAGGATGGGAATCGCCCAGAACGGCTGGATGAAGTTGGTAATCGAATCGCCGTAGGCGTAGGCCAGCACCGTGGTCGTCGGGGACACGCCCAGCTCCCTCGCGGCAGGCAGCAGATAAGGCGCTTCGATCAGCCACTTGGACCCGCCGGACGGCACGAAGAGGTTCACGAAACCGGAGTAGAAGTAGACCACCGCCGGATAGGTCTCCGTGGTGGCGAAGGTAACGAACAGCTCACCCAGCCAGGCGCCCAGCCCGGTGTTGTTGATGACGCCGAAGATGCCCGCATAGAACGGAAACTGCAGGATGACGCCGGATGCGGTGCGCGCACCGTTCCCGAACGCCCGGACGATATTGGACGGCCGGCCCTGAAGGAGCAGCGCCGTCACCAGGAAGACCGCGTTGTAGGCATTGATGGTCCACGTGGCGCCGAAACCGCGGGTGACCATCGAATAGCCCAGGGGATAGCCGATCAGGATCGCGGCGAGGACTATCCAGCCTCGAAACGCCTCCATGCGGTGGGCCGGGCTCTCGGGCGCCTGTTCGTCGGGCAGCACCGGCATCATCTGGTCGATCTGCTCGGAGCTCAACGTCTGGATGTTCCGGCGCGGATGGAGCAGCATCACCGTCCCCAGGGCGACCGCCCCGAGAATGGCGATGAAGATGAGATTGAACGGGATGAACAGGGTCTCGGTGACCGGGAGCACGCGGTCGATGATCGGCTCGCCGGAGGCCGGGGCCAACAGCGGATTGCCGGGCGTGGCGAGGATGAGGGGCGCCGATCCCGACAGGCCTCCGTGCCAGACCGTGCAGATTCCGAGATAACCCGCCGCGATGATCAGGCGGATGTCGGCTTTCGGATTGCGACGCGCGATAAACGGGACGAAGAGCGCCGAGGCCACCACGCTGAGGGCCCAGTTCATATAGCCGGTGACGAGCGAGTAGGCGCCGATCACGGCGATCGCCTGGATGGGCTTATCGCTGTCCGGAAGGCCGGCCAGCCAGTCGAGGAAGCGGTAGACGGGCCGGGAGGCGACACAGGCATGCGCCGCGATCATGGCGATGGAAAACTGCATCGCCAGCTCGAGCAGCGCCCACATGCCGTCGCCCCAGGCCAGCACCGACTCGTTCAGGGTCGCCCCCGCGCCCACCATGGCCAGCACGATCGCGAGGACGGTCAGGATCATGCAGACGACCCACGAGTCGGGAATCCAGCGCTGGGTGAACCGGCACAGACGGTCGCCCAGCTCGCCGACGAAAGTGATGAGGCCGCCCATGGCTCAGGCGGCGCTCCGGTCCGAGCCGGGCGCGGCCGGCTGCCTCGCCAGCATCAGCGCTCCGAGCGCGACGACCGACAGGACGGCGGCGACGTAGAAGGCGTACTCGTAGCTGCCGGTGGCGTCGAAGACGCGTCCGCCGATGACGGGGCCGACGATGCCGGCGACCCCCCACGCGGAGAACAGGAGGCCGTAGTTGACCCCCATGTTGCGCGTGCCGTAGAAGTCCGCGCACGTAGACGCGAAGACCGACAGCAGCGTTCCGTAACCGTAGTAGATGACCACCAGCAGCAGGTAGAAGAGCGTGACCTGACCGGCGAAGAGCGGGAACAGGGGCAGGGCCGCCGCCGAGAGCAGGACCATCAGCCGGAGCGTGTTGAGCCGGCCGAACGTATCGGACATCCATCCCGACAGCACGCGGCCGCCGGTGTTGCCGATGGCGCCGATCGTCAGGCCCAGCGCGGCCGCGGCGCCCAGTCCCGCGGCCTCGCCCACCGGCACCAGTTGACTGATCACCATCAGTCCGGCCGCCGTGCCGAGGCAATAGGCGACCCAGAGAAAGTAGAACGTCGGCGTGCGGACCATCTCTCCGGTGGCGAAATCGCGTGACACCGCCGGGGCCGCCGCCGGCTGTGCAGCGCTCGCCGACGGCGCCGGAGCCATCGCCGGGGGCCGGTAACCCTCGGGCGGGTTCTTCAGGAGGTACGCCGCCACCAGCGTCATGACCAGGAAGACGACGGCGGAGATCTGCATCGTTCCCTGCCAGCCGTATTCCGGTATGAGCCATTCGCGCGCCAGCGGACCGTAGATGCCGGAGCCGGCGCCGTAGCCTCCCACGACGAGGCCGACGGCGAGGCCGCGGCGGTCGGGGAACCACTTCGAGCAGACGGGAATCGGGATGGCGTATCCGAAGCCGTTGCCCGCCCCCGCGATGGCCCCGAACGTCACGTACAGCCAGATGAGCGATTCGGTCTGGCTGGCAAGAAAGAAACCGAGGGCGTAGAGGATGCCGCCGAACGCCGCCACGCGGCGCGGCCCGAAGCGGTCCTGGAGAAACCCGGCGACGACGAACCATGAGCCGACCGAAAGGATGGCGATGGTGAAGACCACCGAGACCTCGGTGCGGGTCCAGCCGAAGTCTTCATCGAACGGCGCGACGAAGACGCTCCACGCGTAGATGACACCCAGCGCCAGATTCATCAACACCCCGCCGAGAAGCGGGAGCCAGCGGTTAGGGACCTGTGCCTCGGTCATGTGGAGTTCCTCCCTCGCCTGATTGACGCGCTGCCGGCACATTCTACTCCGCAGGCCGCACCGGGAATGCCGCTACAATATGACCGGCCGCGCGGGGTGCCACGCAACCGGCGGCCCGTCCATGGTCCCCTGGGGAGGAAGGTAGATGTTCAAGGTCGTTCCGGGAATCCTTGCGGTTGCCGCGCTGGTGGCTGGACTGCCGGGCGCGGGACTTGCCCAGTCGGACATCAGCGGGATCTGGGAGATCACGCTGGACACGCAGACCGGTGAACAGAACTGGACCGCGACCTTCGAACAGGACGGCGCAACACTCGAGGGCGAAATCGACATGAACGACGGCGAAGGGCCCTTGCCCCTCACCGGCTCGCTCGAAGGCAGCATGATCAAGTGGGGCTTCATCGTCCCGGACCTCGACGGCGACATGCCGATCAATTTCTCCGGCGAGGTGCAGGGGGCCACGATGGAGGGTAACGAGGGCAGTTTCGTCTGGTACGGCACGGGAGTCTGGACGGCGGCAAAACAGTAGATCGCCTTCCCGCCAGCTTCGGTCACCAGAATCGGGTAACGCCAAGGGGCGGCATACCCGCGACGGAGGGGACATGTTCGTGAATTTGCGTTCTCGCATCGACAGGTTTGGGCCGACGGCCGGCGCTTCCGTGCTCGTCGCGCTGCTGAGCGCGGCGCTGTTGCTGGGGCCGGGCGCTGCGGACGCCGCGGCGCAGGACGACGCCGGCTCGATCATCGGCGCCGTCCTGGACGAGCTGGGCGGAGTGTTGCCGGGCGCGACGGTGACGGCCGAGCACGAGGAAACCGGCCTGGTTCGCAGTGCCGTGACCGACGCTCAGGGCATCTACAGCATCTCGCGCCTGCCGGCGGGCGACTATGTCGTCGACGTGCTGATGCCCGGCTTCCTGGGCGATGAGACCTCGGTGACCGTCGGGTCGGCGGCTGCCAGACTCGACCTCACGCTCGCCATCGCGCCGATTGCCGAGACGGTGGAGGTGACCCGCTCCGCCCAACCGCTGGCGACCGTGCCGAACGCCGTGGCCGTCGTCGGGAACGAACAGATCAACTTCACGGAACGCCGGGCGTCGCTCGACGAGGTGCTGCGCGGCATTCCGGGACTGCTGGTGCAGAACCGGCGCAGCTATGGACTGTCCGGCGGCATCGGTCTGAGCATCCGGGCGCCGCAGCCGCGGTTCGGCCTGCGCGGCCTCGCCATCATCCAGGACGGTATTCCGATTACCACCGCGGACGGGACGACCGAACCGGGCAACGTGGACCTTGGCTCGGTCCGGCGCATCGAAGTGATCCGGGGGCCCAGTTCCGTCCTGTACGGCAACTCCGCGGGCGGCGTGATCAGCCTCTTCACCGAGATCGACCCGAGCCGCCGGTTCGCCGTGCGGCCGGATCTCCAGTGGGGGAGCAACGGCTACCAGAGGCAGCAGGTGCGGGCCGACGGCCACAACAACAGCGGCACGAGCTTCATGGGTAGCTTCAGCCGCTTCCAGACCGACGGCTGGCGCGACCACAGCGCGGCGGACATCCGTCAGACGAACGTGCTCTTGCGCCAGGCGATGGGCTCGCGCTGGCACCTCACCGGGGTCTTCAACCACTACGACTCGCCTTTCGCGGAGAGCGCCAGCTTCCTGACGGCCGCGCAGTCAGGCGACCCGCGCCTGCCGGCGGCCGATACGGCCAATGCCAATCCGCGTCAGGCCCGCCCCTGCATGGGACGGTTCGGCTGTTCGGGACATCGCAGCGCAACGGTGGCCGAGCAGAACTGGGGCGAGATCGCCAGGCAGGGTCAGGGTGGCGCCACCCTGGAATACCGCTTCGCCGGCACGCAGGTCCTCCGCACGACCGGCTGGGCGTCCAACCGCAAGCTCGACGCCGGCGGCGTCGGGCAGGTGTGGGACCTGACCCGGAGGGGGCGCGGCCTCCGCTCCGAGTACCTCGGCGCCTCGGAAGGCGCGACGGTCACCTGGACCGCCGGCGTCGACGTGGCCACCCAGGACGACAGCCGCATGGAGTTCGGATTCATGCCTCCGTTCGTTCCCGGGAGCACGTCGGCCCGCGGCGACCTCCGGCTCGATCAGCAGGAGCAGGTGCTGTCGGCCGGCCCCTTCGCCCAGGTGAGCTTCGCCCCGCATGCGCGGGTGACCGCGACGGCCGGCGTCCGGTACGACTACTACCGGTTCCGCGCGATTGACCGTCTGCTCGCGGACGGCGACCAATCGGGCGAGCGGACGATGGGCGCGGCCAGCCCGTCGGTCGGCCTGACGGTGGCGGCAACGGACAACGTCAATCTGTACGGCAACGTCTCCACCGCCTACGAGACCCCGACGACGGTCGAGCTGTCGAATACGCCGACCGGGGCGGGTGGTTTCAACCAGGCGCTCAATCCGGAACGCCTCCGGAGCGTCGAATTCGGACTCCGCGGCCTCGTCGAGCCGGCCCGCCTGCACTACGACATCGCGATTTACCGGGCCCGCGTGCTCGACGCGTTCGTGCCCTTCAACCGGCCCGATGATCGGACCTACTTCGCCAACGCCGGCGAGACGGATCGCACCGGCCTCGAGTTTTCCGTCAACTGGCAGCCGGTGTCGCGCTTCAGCGCACGCGCGGCCTATACGCGGCAGCACTTCGTCTTCGACGAGTTCGTCCTTGGCAGCAACGACTTCGGCGGCAACCTGGAGCCGGGTGCGCCGCCGCACCGCTTCTTCGCGGGAATCGACTATGCGATTCCGGGCGGCCTCCGGGGCGCCATGACGGTTCGCCACGTCGCGGAGTTCACGCTGACGAACGACGAGAGCCAGTCGAACTGGGCCTACACCGTCGTCGACCTCCGTTTCGGGCTCGATCGGCAGGCCGGCGACGTCGAGATCCGCCCGTTCCTCGGAATCGACAACCTGTTCGGCGTGCGCTACAACTCGTCCGCCATCACCAACGCCTTCGGCCGTCGCTACTACGAGCCTTCCCCCGGCCGGGAGATCTACGTCGGCATCAGCTTCGGCGGTGGCGTCCGGTAAGTACCGCGGCGAGCCGCCCGTCGCCGGCGCCGGCTATCGGTTTGACATGCAGCGATCGCCGAAGTTGTGCGGAAGGACCGTGACAACCGCCTATTGATCACTCCGAACTGATACCCGCCAGGCGCTTCGCATAGGCAACATCCGGCCCGATGTTGTGCTGGCGCCAGATCGTCATCTTTTCGGCCTCGATGCTGCCTTCGGCGTGAACGGCAAGCGTGGACTGGTAGCCGGCGAAGTCGCTGGCGGTCAGATCCGCGATCAGATTCATCAGCCGCAGGCGTTCCTCGGCGTTGCGGTTGGCGGCGCCGAAATACCGGTCGATCAGGGGGCGAAGGCTAGCCTCGTCGAGGTCCTCGGCGCTTGGACCGGTAACCAGGAGCCCGCCCGCGATGTCCTGGACCCAGGCGAGCGCCTGGTGGTAGTTGGTGGCAAAGTAGAGCTTCGCGATGTTGATCAGCTCCGCGTTCGGCACGGCGACGCCATCGACGACGTTCGCTTCGCGGGCGGCCTCGCGCGTCATCCCGCGACAGATCTGGGCGTAGCTGATGAGCTTCGCGAGTTTGTCGCGGACGTGCCCCGCCCGGAGCACGCCGTTGTATTCGGCCATGAGGTGTGAGGCGCCGACGAACAGGTCGACCAGCGGCAGCTTGTAGCTGACCGCGGTAAAGCGGTGGAATTCCACGAAGGTCTTCGCGAGCGGACCCGCCATGGCCACCTCGCCGTTCAGGAAGACCCGGTCCCACGGCACCTTGACGTCGTCGAAGACGGTCAGCGTCTCCATCATCTTGTGCCGCGCGCTGAGCGGTTGCTCGAATGTATTGCCACGGCGGCCGTACCCGCTCGCCAGCATGGTCAGGCCGGGTGCGTTCGCCGGCACCGCGCACGCGACCGCATAGGATTCCTCACCTTCGGCCAGGTTGCGCGTCGGAAGCACGATAATCTCGTGCGCATTCGTCGAAACCGACGTATGCACTTTCGCCCCCCGCAGCGTAATGCCGTCGTCGTCCTCGGCGACGACGCGAACGTAGAAGTCCGGATGGGCCTGCTTCGTCGGCCCGGCCGACCGGTCACCCTTGACGTCCGTCTGCGCGACGGCGACGGCGAGATCCCGGTCGCGGCAATGCGCGTGGAACGCTTCTACGCGGGGCAGGTACCGAGTGCCCAGCGTCCGGTCCATGTGGCCGGCAAGGAGACGCAGCGCGAAGAGGGCGTCGGTGCCGATTTCCTTGATGAGCACGACCAGCGTGCCGCCGAGCGCGGTCGCCCGCTCGATCAGCGCGCTGCGCCGAAACAGATCGTCCGGCGTGCGCGGGATCGCGTAGTAGCGGGAGTACGGCCCCTCCGGCCCGTCAACCACCGCGAGTTCGCGCTCCGCCGCATCTTCGGCCATCCGGTAGTCGATGGCGGCATGTTCCACCGCCAGTCCGATTACCGGGTGAGTCGCCACGTCGTCCACCCGTTTTCCCCGGTACCAGACGGTGCGTCCGTCCCGCAGGCTCTCCACGTACTGTTCCGCCGTCATCAATGGCATCGACACGTCCTCCTTCGGCCGGTCATGTTGGCATCCCGGCCGCGGAAACGCCAGTCGCCCGGACCCCGCGGGCGTCGTCCGCGCGGTAGCGCCAAGGCACCGTCGCTGTTATGCTTGGCTGTTTTTCCGACGGAACGTGCCGCCGGTTTCCCGACCGAACGCGCCGCCGGGACAGGGGAGTGCCGTTGCCGATGACTGTCGAGACGAAGCTGGCCGAGGCGAAACCGGCCGTCGATCACGATCGTGCGCAGGAGGTGGTTCAGCGGTTCCAGCGGGAGTCGACCAAGTGGCTCTACGGACTGGACGACGCGGCACGCATTCTCTCGTGGGCCTTCTTCACGCTGCTCCCCTATACCGACAAGCTGAGCCAGGGAAAGAAGCTCCGGCAGCCTCACGTCATGTTCCGGGGGCCGACGGGCACCGGCAAGACGGACCTGGTGAGCGCCTGCGCGATGGCCATCGACGCGAAGTTCGAGCGAATCCAGGGGCTCCCGACCTACATGCCGGAGGACATTCTCGGCTACGAGACGATCGTCGAGGAAGTCGACGGCACCCGGCGCATCCACTTCAAGCCGGGCAAGCTGATGGCCCACATCGTCCTGATCGACGAGGACAACCGGCTCTCCGGAAAGACCAAGGCCGCCGTGCTGGAGGGCATGGAGGAGAGCTCGGCGACGCTCAACTCCGACTACGGCGAGTTGTCCGAAGGGAAGATGCTGCCGCTCTTTCCCCTCTCCTGCGACTACAACGACATCACCGGACCGCGTTTCTTCATGGTGATCTGCACGGAGAACATCTTCGGCGAGGAAGAGGGCACCTTCGCCAACCCGGTTGCGCAACTCGACCGGACGACGCTCTCCATCAACATGATGGATCCGGAGGACGAAGAGGACGAGCTGAACATCAGCGCCCGCAACGTGGTGGGCAAGCAGGTCGAGAAGCTGACGAACCTGCACGAGGTGCTCGAGATCGCCCAGCACATCTTCGACTCCGTGAAGATGTCGGATTACGGCCAGCAGTACAAGACCCGCCTGATCCGGAACACGCGTCCCCACCGCGTTCAGGGCAAGGCGACGCGGACCGTCCGCGAGTACATCCGGGTCGGCATCTCGCCCCGGGTGCACTTCCATCTGGAGGCGGTGGCCCGGACGTTCGCGTTCTTCAACGGCGACACGATGATCACGCCGGATCACATCAAGGCCGTGGCCGAACCGGTCCTGGCGCACCGCCTCGTGCTCCGGGAGGGAATGGAGTTCTCGGTCAACAAGGAGGACCTGCTCCGCCAGGTCGTTGCGGACATGGAGGTTCCGCCGTGGAAATAGAGGAGGTCTACGCGCGCTTCCGGGACATCAAGCACGGAATCCGGACGCGCAAGAAGTCCCACTCCATGAACTACGGCGACCACAAGAGCAGCTTCAAGGGTTCGGGCTACGACATCGTCGGCGTCGATCAATGGCGTCCCGGACAGCCGCTGAAGGACATCGCGTGGGTGCTCAGCCTTCGCACGTATCCCGAGAAACTGTTCCGGATAGAGCGGATGGAGCCGAAGGAGCTCCGGACGCTGTTCCTGCTCGACCTCTCCACGTCCGTCCTCTTCCAGTTGTCGCAGGCCTCGAACATCGCGATGCTGATGCTCGACCTGATCGGGAACATCGGGCTCACGCGCTCGAATGGCCGTGATCCGGTCGGCCTCCTGGCCTTCTCGGATCGGGTCGAGCTCTACATCAAACCGAAGCTCGGCAGCCCCCAGATTTTCTACATGGCGACCCAGATTTTCGAGAAGCTGAAGCTGCAGCGGGAATTCCCGGAACGCCGGGCGGCCGACTTCAACGTGCCCTTCCGGTTCATCGCTTCGCGACTCAAGGTCAGGCACTCGATCATCGTCATCTCGGACTCGGTCGATCTGGTCAACGACCGTGATTCCATCGACTTCAAGCTGCTCGCCAACCTGGCCGCCAAGCACGATATGATGGTGCTGATATTGGATGATCCGCACGAATTCAGCTTCCGGAGCCGCCTCGGGTACGTCCGGATCGCCGACATGGAGACGGGCCGGCAGACCGTTATCTCGGCCCGCAAGGCCAGCGATATCCGCCGGACCATCGAAGATCGGCGCGAAGAGTTGCAGTACATGCTGAAGCACAAGGCGGGTGTCGATTCGGTGGTGCTCACACCCGACAACCACATCGATGAGTTGCCGAAGTTCTTCATCGCCAGGACGGCCAGATAGATGCGGGGGAGGGGTGACGTGAGCGTGCGGACCAAGCGGGAAGCCCCCATCGCGGCGCTGCTGGCGATGGTCTGGTTCGGGATAGCGGCGGGATGGGCGGCGCCGGCGGCGGCGCAGGAAACCGGCGTGCCGCCAATCACGATCGAGACGCTCGAGATCGAACCGACGGTCGTCAAGACGGGCGACCTGATCACGCAGACCTACCGCGTCCGCTTTCCCGACCTGATCGACGAGGGCCGCGAGCTGCTGATTCTGGAGGACCGCATGGCGCCGGAGAACCTGCCGGTCCATCCGTTCGAAGCGGTTTCGCTCGAGGTGGACAAGCGGCAGGTCGGGGAAGAGCACATCTGGGACTTCGCCTACGGGCTCCGCCTGATCGCTCCGGAGAAAGCCGTCTACGTCATCCCGTCATTCGGTTTCTACTATCTGATCCGCGACCTCGGCGAAGACATCGAGGACGCCGAGATCCAGCAGGTCGACGGCGGCCAGGGGCTGGTCCGCTACGTCACGACCATGAACGACCTGCCGATCCTCGATATCCGCGACACGATCGAGCTGGGAGCGTTCGCGGGGCAGGCCACGCTGTTCCGGGCGATGGCCTGGATCCTCGCCCCGTTCCCGCTGGCCATCTGGCTGTTCCTGCTGTTCCGCCAGGCCCGCCGGCCGGACACGGTTCCCACCGAAGTGGCCCGCGAGCTCGAGGAAATCGAGAGGCTCGAGGCGCTGGTTCCGGCGCCCCCGTCCATCTGGGAGGCCCGCCGCACGCTCCGGCAGCAGGTGAAGGCGCTGCAGGAGGCGCCGACCAGCGACAACGGAGCCCTCCAGGCCCTGACCCGAAACCTGGTAATCGCGACGCGCGAGTACCTGCGCGCCGAGTTGCCGGATCTGCAGAGCGGCGACACGGCCAAGGACATCCAGCGTTACGTGGACGGGCTGAAGGACGGCGGCCGCAAGGACGCCCTCGCGACGCTCTCCACGCGCCTGGTCGTGTATCAGGCGGGGCTGGAGCGGGGTGACGGCGAACCGATCGAGGATCCGATGGAGGAGGCGGAAGCCATCGACACGTCGCTCACGGCGCTGCGCCCGCACATTCAGCTCTGGCGATCGGTCACCGGGTTGTTCGGCGGACGCGGCTAACGGGGAACGCCAGCGGACTGAAGCGTCATGTTCTTGCCCTGGAACGAGATCGTCAGCTTCTTCACCACCAGCGTGCAGGAGCTCTTCGAGACCGAGCTGGCCCAGGTGCGCTACGGCAACATCGGCATGGCCACCTGGCTGGCGGTCGTCGTCGGCGTGGTGGCGGTTGCCTCCATGGCGCGCCTCGCGCTGCGGCAGCGGAAGCACGCGCGCCACCACTCCGGGTATTTCATCGAGCGGGAGCACAAGAAGCCGCTCTGGGTCCGCATCCTCCACTCGGTGCCGAAGCTGGCCGTGGCCGCCGCGCTGGCCATGATGGTCGCCGCCTCCGCGGATCCCTTCCTGACGGCGACCGAGGAGGTGACCGGCTACATCGAGTCGCGGGTCCGGGTGGACCTGGTCGACACGTCCGGATCGATGGCGTGGGAGTTCCCCGACACCGGCAAGTCGAAGGCTGAGGTGGCCCGGGACGCGCACCTCCGGTTTCTCGAGATGCGGAACGGAAAGAACGACCGGGTTTCGCTGTGGCTGTTCTCCACCTATCCCTACATGGTCGACGACTTCGTCATGGACGACGAGCTGTACTACTTCCAGGTATGGGATGCGCCGTACGTGATGACCCAGCGGCTCGACAAGGCGATGGTGGTGCCGCGCGACAAGGTGCGGATCGTGCCGGCGGAGGGAGACACCAACATCATCCGGCCGTTGCAGTCGATCACGAAGCAGTTCGATCAGGACGACGCCGCCCTCGGAAACGACGACCGGCCGAACCGCGCGGTCCTGATCGTGACCGACGCCGCGGTCGACGAATTCCCCGACTCGGAGTTCGCGGCCCTCAGCCAGCGGAACATCGTGCCCTACATCATCTACATCAACACGTCCGATGCGCGGACGGCGATGATCGGCCACCCGAGCACGCCGCGCCTCATCGAGATGATCCGCGAGTACGGCGGTGATTATTTCGACGTAACCGACGAGGACAGCCTGCAGGAGGCGTACGTGGCGATCGACGAACGGGAGGCGGTGCGGGTGGAGCAGCGGCATCGCGCGCTCAAGGTGCCGATCTACGCCCGGTTCCTGCTCGTGGCGATGGCGTTCCTGGTGATCGGCATTCCCGCTGGCCTCCTGGCTGAACTGGTCTGGGGGACGACCCCGTAAGCCGGCCCGTGGCGAAGGAGAAAACGACGTGCGACTACGACTGACGGACCTGCTCGACCGGGAATCGGGCTTCCGGTTCCTGATCGGCTTCCTCCTGGCCCTCGTATTCCTTGCGGCGGTGGCCGTCCCCTCCAACTCGCTCGCCAACTTCTACGACCGGCTGGACAGCCTGAGCGACGCCGTGGACCGGGGCGACTACGAGCAGGCGGACAACGAGCTGGACGCGGTGACGGGTTTCTATGAGAGCAGCCGCGGCTACGGCCTCGGCTGGTTCGCCGACGCGTACCTGTTCTCCGACGCGTTCCTGCAGCAGGCCTCCTACAACTACCTGACGGGCGACTACGAGGCGGTGGTCCGCGATCTGGCCGACGAGGTCGACGACCCGCGAGCGTCGCACCTGCTCGCGAGCGCCAAGTTCCAGCTCGCCCGCCAGCGCTACCGCGCCATTCCCGAGGACGATCCCGAAATCGAGCCGAAGAAGCTGGCGATCATCCAGGAAGTCCTCGATGACGTGAACGCCGACTACGAGCGCGCGCTGCGGGGCGACACCTCCGGGCGATTCGACTTCAAGTGGAACTACGACCTGACGAGCGATCCGGAGGCGGTCCGTCGCGCGCTCGAGCCGCTGCGCGAGGCCGAGCCGCCGCAGCTCGAACAGATGCGCGGCGAGGGAACGCCGGTGCGCCGCCGGCGCGGCTGAAATGAACGCTCTGCAGGCCGCCCTGCGCGAGACCGTCGAGTTCCAGAACCCCGAGTACCTCACGATCGTACCCATCGCCGGACTGCTGATGCTGTTCGGCGCCCTCGTGTTCCTGCTCCGTCTGCGGCTCCGGCCGGCCCGAACCGAAGGCTCCAGCTATCCCTGGATCGGCCACATCAAGTTCTGGTTCATCGCGACGCTGGCCCTCGGCATCCTCGGGGTGGCGGCCGCGCGCCCCTTCTGGGTGTACGGCGCGTCGAGCTTCAAGCGCGGCGACGTCGACGTCGCGGTGGTCATCGACGCCTCCGCATCGATGTGGGTGCAAGACCTCGGTCCGTCGCGCCTGGAACTGGCCGTCCGGGAGGCGCTCGGTCTCTACACCCAGGACATCCTGACGCCGGGGGATCGCGTGGCGCTGTTCGTCTTCGGAACCACCGCCCTGCGCCAGGTCCATCTTTCGTCGAACGCCGAGCGCTTCATCGAGCAGGTCGGACAGATCCAGCCGCCCGACGTGTTGTCGGGCGACGCCTTCCCCTGGGACAGCGATATTGCGACGGCCTTCGAGCATGTCTACCAGTCGCTCGACAACCAGGACCGGTTCGACAGCGGTGACGAGGATTGGCAGCCGGAGGAACGCGACGACCGCGTCGCCCTGCTCTTCACCGACGGCGACTTCGCGGCCGATGCCGAGCAGGTCGCGCGGCTCGACGAGGCGCTGGTCGAGTTCCGCCGGCGCGGCCTGGCGATCTACCCGGTCGTGATCGGTTCGCGGACCGGCGCCGACCTGGACATCGTGCTGCAGGACTTCGTGCGCGGCGTCGACTACGATCAGACGCTCGAGGCGGACCTCGAGGGCATCCGGACACGGCTCAACCCCGAGGGAGTCGCGATGTTCGACGCCCGCTCCGGCGGCGGGTCGTTCATCCTCGACAATGCAAACCTGTCGTCCGGATCGTTTCTCCGCAACGCGATCGACGACCACCGCGCGATCACCTTCCAGTTGATCCCGGCCGAGGATAAGCAGGAGGTGTGGCAGTGGGTCGTGCTCTTCGCCATCCTCGTGATTGTCGCCGCGATGCTTTTCTATTGACCGCTACAGGGACGCAATCGGAACCACAACTACCAATCAGCCGGAGGAGCGAGTGACTACAGGGGTAATGGAGCGGGCCACCACGGAAGCAAACGGGATCGTCGACATTCTGGGCGAGGACGCCGCTCTGCTGGAGCACCGGTGCGAGACGATCCCGGCATCGAGGCTGCACCTCCCCGGGCCGGACTTCATCGACCGCTGCGTGGCGGCGACGGACCGACCTGCGCGCGTGCTCACCAGCCTGCAGTCGCTGTTCGATCACGGGCGGCTGGCGGGGACCGGATACGTCTCGATCCTGCCGGTCGATCAGGGGATCGAACATTCCGCCGGCGCGTCGTTCGCGCCGAACCCCGATTATTTCGATCCCGAAAACATCGTCCGCCTGGCGATCGAGGGAGGCTGCAACGCCGTCGCGTCGACGCTCGGCGTGCTGGGAGCGGTTTCGCGCCGCTACGCGCACCGGATTCCCTTCATCCTGAAGTTCAACCACAACGAATTCCTGTCGTACCCCAACTCCTACGACCAGATCCGCTTCGCGAACATGGAGCAGGCGTTCGACATGGGCGCGATGGGGGTCGGCGCCACCATCTACTTCGGCTCGCAGGAGTCGGACCGGCAGATCCAGGAGGTGACCGAGCTGTTCCACCAGGCCCACGAGCTGGGCATGTTCACCGTGCTCTGGTGCTACCTTCGTAACTCGGCGTTCAAGTCCGGCGGCACGGACTACCACGCCGCGGCCGACCTGACCGGGCAGGCCAACCACCTGGGCGTCACCATCGAGGCGGACATCATCAAGCAGAAACTGCCGGAAACGAACGGCGGCTACAACGCGCTGAAGTTCGGCAAGACCCACCCGAAGGTGTACGACACGCTCACCTCGGATCATCCGATCGATCTGACCCGCTACCAGGTCGCGAGCTGTTATCTGGGCCGCGCCGGCCTGATCAATTCGGGCGGCGCCTCCTCCGGAGAGAGCGACCTGAAGGAAGCCGTCAAGACCGCCGTCATCAACAAGCGGGCGGGAGGCACCGGCCTTATTTCCGGCCGCAAGGCGTTCCAGCGGCCGATGGCCGAAGGCGTGGCCCTGCTCAACGCCATCCAGAACGTCTACCTGTCGGAGGAGATCACGATCGCCTGATCCGTTCTCGCCCGACTACCGGACCGCACGGCAGCGCTTCCGCGCCGCGGCGCAGGCGGCTGGCGCGGAGTTGTCGGACCATCCCGTTGGCGGGCATGGGCCGAACGGCGAACCGCTCGCCCTCGACGTCGCGTCGCTGGGCGCGCAGGCGCCCGACGCCGCCGTGGTCGTCTCGTCCGGCCTGCACGGCATCGAAGGTTTCGTCGGCTCGGCGATTCAGCTCGCCTGGCTCCGGCGGCTGGCCGCCGGCGCGGCGACCCTGCCGGAATGGACCCGCGTCGTCCTCCTGCACGCGCTCAATCCCCATGGCTTCGCCTGGCGCCGCCGCGCCAACGAACGGAACGTCGACCTGAACCGCAACTTCCTGGAGGTGGGGGAGTCGTACCAGGGCGTTCCTCCCGGCTACGGACTGGTGCACCGGCTGCTCAACCCGCCGCAACCACCCGGCCGCCTCGATCCCTTCTTCCTTCGCGCCGGTTGGGCGATCTGCCGGCACGGCCGCAAGACGATGGCGACGGCGGTGGCGGCCGGACAGTACGACCACCCGGACGGGCTCTTCTTCGGGGGCCGGGAGCCGGAGGAATCCACCCGTCTCGTGCAGGAACGCTACGGCGACTGGATCTGGCCGGCGGCCACGGTCGTTCATCTCGACCTGCACAGCGGTCTCGGGCGGTGGGGCAGGGGCCAGCTCATCGTCGAGCCGGACCAGGCCGCCCATCTCGACTGGTACCGTGCGACGTTCGGACCGGTGCGGGTCGCCCTGGCGGGCGACGGCGCGCCCTACGCGGCGCGCGGCACGCTGGGGGCCTGGCTCGTCCGCCGTTTCGGCGCGGGCCGCCGCTGCCGCACCGCGGTCGTGGAGTTCGGCACCTATTCGCAGGTGCGCGTGCTCGCGGCGCTGCGCGCCGAGCAGGCCGCCCACCGGCTCCAAGACCCGGTGTCCCCGCGCGTGGCGGCGGCCAGACGGAAATTGGCGGAGTGCTTCTGCCCGGAAGACGCCGGTTGGCGGCAAGCTACGGTGCAAGCCGGCGTGCGCCTCGTCGATCAGGCGATCGCCGCGGGGTAGGCGGCCCTTGGCATACCGGCGACACGGTCCGATATCGCTACACTGAACAGATGGCGCAGACGCGCGGCATGCCGTACGTGGTGGGACGCCTCGCCGGCAAGAAGTTCAAGAAGGCGAAGTGGATCTGGGAGTCCGCGGCCGGCAGCGAGGAGGACGCGATCGTCGCGGAGCGGCAGATGGGCCTCGACCTCGCCGCGAAGGTGCGGCAGGAGTCGCGCCGGCCGGCGGACCCGGCCGTGCAGGCGCTGCTGGATGACATCCTGGGGGTGCTGGCGGAACGGGTCGCGAACCGCACGCACCGCTTCGAGATAACCGCGCTCGCGGACACGCAGCGGGCCGCGTTCGCCCTGCCCGGCGGCTATGTCTTTCTCTCGACGGCGCTCGTGGAGCTGGCGGGGCGCGACCGCGACGAGCTGGCGTTCGTCGTCGCCCACGAGATGGCGCACGTCATCCGCCGCCACGCGATCGACCGCTGGCTCACCGACAAGGCGCTGGCCGCGGTCTCCATGGCGACTCCCGCCACGCGGCGCCTCTCGCCGCTGATCCGGCGGCTGGGCATGGACGGACTGTCGAAGGCCTACTCGCGCCAGCAGGAGGACGAGGCCGACGAACTGGGCGTCAAGCTGGCGGTGGCAGCCGGTTTCGACCCCGCCGGGGCGGTCCGGGTCCTCCAGCGGCTCGCCGCGGCCGACGAGGGTTTCGCGTTCCTGTCCACCCACCCCCCGACGGCTCAGCGCGTCCGCCGCCTGCGCGAGCTGACGGCGTGACGGCCCGTGCTATCCTGCACCGCCCCGCTCCCGATTCCATGCACGGCCCGACCGAAGAGCGCCCTCACCAGGTAATCAGCCGTCCCGACGAGGGCGCCGCGGCCTGGTCACGCGAGGGACGTATCCGTCGGCGCTTCGACCGGCGCCTGGAGCTGCTCCGGATCCCCGAAGATCTCTCCGGCTGGTCGGTCCTCGACATCGGCGCGTGGCACGGCTTCTTCTCGTTCGAGTGCGAACGGCGCGGCGCGGATCGCGTGCTCGCGGTCGACCGTTTCGCCTGGGACCGTTTCGGCATGGAGGAGTTCCTCGCGGCGCACGAACGCCTCGGCTCGCGGGTCGAATACCGTCACGCCGACGTGCACCAGCTCGACCCGGAGGAAATCGGGCAGTTCGACCTCGTGCTGCTGCTCGGCGTCTTCTATCACCTGCGGAATCCGCTGGCCGCGCTCGAACGGGTCCGCTCGGTCACCGGGCGCCTGCTGATTTGCGAGACGCACGTGCTGCTGCCCGCGCTCCACGAACGCTATCCGCTCGTGCCGTTCTTTCCGGGCGACGAGGGAGCCCGCGAGACCAGCGACGAGCTCTGCGCCATGCCGACGCTGACGGCCCTGAGCCAGATGCTACAATCTGCCGGCTTCAGCGACGTCGAGACCGTGTACACGCCGTCTTTCCGCTACTGGAAGAAGTTCCTCGCGCTCGTCACCAATCGGCCCCGGTCAGGGCGCGGGATCGTTCATGCGCACGTGACAGATGAAGGAGCATAAAGACCATGAAGATTGCCGTGCTGGGAATGGGCACGATGGGCGCCCCGATGGCCACCAACCTGATCAAGGCCGGGTGCGAGGTTACGGTTCACAACCGGACGCGCGAACGGGAAGTGGCCGTCGAGAAGCTGGGCGCCGCGCGCGCCGAAACACCCGCCGCCGCCGCCGAGAACGCCGAGATCATCCTGTCGTGCGTGTCCGATACGCCTGACGTCGAACGCGTGCTGCTCGATCCCGAGACCGGCGCCATCAACGGCCTCGCCTCGGGCGGGTTGGTGATCGACTGCTCGTCCATCTCGCCCGCCGCGACCCGCCGCATTGCCGATCAGTTCCGCGACAGGGGCATCGGCTACGTCGATGCGCCGGTGTCGGGCGGCTCGGAAGGAGCCATCAAGGGCACTCTCACCATCATGTGCGGCGGGGCCGAAGAGGATTTCGCCCGCGCCGAGCCGGTCCTGCAGATCATCGGCGCCAAGGTGACGCGCATCGGCCCCGTCGGTTGCGGCCAGATCGCCAAGGTGGCGAACCAGGTGGCGATCACGGGAACGTTCATGGCCCTTGCCGAGGCGTTGACCCTCGCCTACCGGGCCGGCGCCAACCCGGAGCGCGTCGTCGAGGCCATCGGCGGCGGTGTCGCCGGTTCCTGGATCCTGAACAACCGGTCCGACAAGATGCTGAACGACAACTATCCGCTCGGCTTCCGCACGCGCCTGCACCGCAAGGACCTCGGCATCGCGCTGGAGACCGCGCGCGAGTTCCAGGTGCCGGTGCCGATCGCCAGTCTCGTGGCGACGATCGAGGATGCGCTGATCGCGCAGGGCTACGGCGACGAGGACATGTCCAACCTGGCGCGCTTCGTCCGCCAGGGCGCCGGCGTGCCCGAAGGGCCGATGAAGGCGTAGCGTGGTTCACCGGCCAGGGTTGACGTGACCAGCAAGGTCTATCCCGGTTCCGCCGCCGCGCTCGACGGCCTGCTCCATGACGGCATGACCGTCATGGTGGGCGGGTTCGGCCTGTGCGGCGTTCCCCGCAACCTCTGTATCGCGCTGCGCGATTCGGGGGTCCGCAACCTCACCTGCATCAGCAACAACGCCGGCGTGGACCATGACGGCCTCGGCCTGCTGCTCGACACGCGGCAGATCACGAAGATGATCGCCAGCTACGTGGGCGAGAACAAGACCTTCGAGCGGCAGTTCCTCGACGGCAGCCTGGAGGTGGAACTCAATCCCCAGGGCACGATGGCGGAACGGATCCGGGCAGGCGGGGCCGGTATCGGCGCCTTCTTCACGCCCACTGGCTACGGGACGCCGCTTGCCGAGGGCAAGGAGGTTCGCGAGCTCGACGGCCGGCCGCAGGTGCTCGAGACCGCCCTCCACGCGGACCTGTCGCTGGTCAAGGCATGGAAGGCGGACGAGGCGGGCAACCTGATCTACCGGATGACGGCCCGCAACTTCAACCCGTCGATGGCGGAAGCGGGCGCGGTTACGGTGGCCGAGGTGGAGGAGATCGTCCCGACTGGCGCCATCGACCCGCACTTCGTCCATACGCCGGGCATCTACGTCGACCGCATCGTGGTCGGCGAGGATCCGGAGAAGGTGATCGAGAAACGGACCACGCGCGCTGGCTGACGGACGGCCACCCAGGAGCGCCGCAGGATCGGGACACACGACCATGGCGTTGACACGTGAACAGATCGCCGCGCGGGCCGCCCGCGAGTTGCGGGACGGCGACTACGTCAATCTCGGCATCGGCATTCCGACGCTCTGCGCCAACCTGATCCCGGAGGGGGTGCAGATCCTGCTCCAGAGCGAGAACGGCCTGCTCGGCATCGGCCCCTACCCGACGGAATCCGAAGTCGACGCCGACCTGATCAACGCGGGAAAGGAAACGGTCACCGCGGTGGACGGGGCCAGCTACTTCAGCAGCGCCCAGAGCTTCGCGATGATCCGGGGACGCCACGTCGACCTCGCGATCCTGGGCGCGATGCAGGTATCGGCATCCGGCGATCTGGCCAACTGGATGATCCCGGGAGCGATGGTGAAGGGCCCGGGTGGCGCCATGGACCTGGTGTCCGGTGCCAAGAGGGTCCTGATCGTGATGGACCATGTCTCGAAGCGCGGCGACGCGAAGATCCTCGAGGAGTGCACGCTGCCGCTCACCGGCAAGGGGGTGGTCGACACGATCGTGACGTCGCTCGCCGTCCTGAAGGTCACGCCCGAAGGGCTGCGGTTGCTGGAGCGCGCGCCCGGCGTCAGCGTCGACGACATCCGCGCCGCCACCGGAGCCGAACTGCTCGTCGACGGCGACGTGCCCGAGATCGCCAACGCGTAGCGGGCGGTCCCGCAAGCGCGATCAGGTCAGCAGGTAGGTCAGCAGTTCCCGCATCGAGCGGTTGATCACCGCGTAGCGTTCCGCCGGAGCGGTCCGCAGGTCGCGTTCCGACTGCACGTACGGCCCCGGAACCAGCTCGTCCCGGCAGTGCTCGACCAGTGATGTCGCGTTGGCGGGTGTCGTCTCCAGGTGGAACTGGAGAGCGACCACGTTGCGGCCGACCTGGAATGCCTGGTTCTCGCAGGCCGCGCTGCGGGCCAGCCGCACGGCGCCATCGGGAAGGTCGAAGGTTTCCCCGTGCCAGTGGAAGACGAGGCTCTCGGGCGGGAACTGAAAGCAGGGAGCTACGTCCGGAACCCCCTGAACCGGGAACCAGCCAATCTCGGGAGCGGATCCGCGATAGACGCGGGCGCCGAGCGCGCTCGCGATCAACTGGGCGCCCAGGCAGACGCCCAACACGGGGATGCCGCGCGCCACGGCGTCGCGCACCAGTTGTTTCTCGAGACGGAGCCAAGGCAGCGCGTCCTCGTCGTTGACGCTCATCGGTCCGCCCAGCGCGATGACGGCGCCGATCTCGTCGGAACGTGGCAGCGGGTCGCCGGCGAATAGCCGGGTAGTCGCAGCGTCCACCCCTCGCGCCGCCAGCCAGTCGCCGATGGTGCCGGGCCCTTCGAACGGAACGTGCTGGAGTACCTGTACCGGCTTCATTTCCCGTTGTGTGCTCTCTCTAAATCGTTACGCCTCTGTCGCCAAGTTCATATTAATACAATGGGCGCATAAATGAATAAGGAGGGGTGTCGAACCATCTCTTTGTTAAGAGTATAGACGTATTACTTTAATAACGCCTTTGCGTGCCCCGCAGCGGCGCCGGCGCGTCGAGGCGTACGCCAGCGGTGCCGACGGGGTCGATGGGCGAACTAGCGGTGCCGGCCGGCCGATGTGCGCACGAGGGACGCCGGCCGGGTGTTGGGCGAACTAGCGCGCGGTCGCTAGTGCGAGCCGGCGGAAACGGCGAGTCTCGGATCGGAAACGGGCAGCGTCGGAAAGCGCTCGAGGAACGAGAGATAGCACCAGGCGAAGAGTCCGCCGACGCCAGCCGTCATCAACAGTTCCGGGATACCCAGCGGAAGGCTGGCCTCGTGCCAGAGCGACGGCGCGACCAGAATGTAGCGCTCGAGCCACATGCCGGCGAGAGCAATGACGGCAATGGTGGCGAGCCCCTTTGGGCGCATCTTGAGCGCGCGGCTCAGCAGCGCCGTGAACGGGATCGCGAACGCGGCGACGGCGACGGTCCAGGTAACGACCGTCCACTGGCCGTGCATGCGGTGGTAGATGAATTCGGTTTCCTCCGCCAGGTCGCCGTACCAGATCACCAGGTACTGCGACCAGAACATGTAGGCCCAGAGAATCGAAAATCCGAACAGCAGCTTCCCGATGTCATGGAGTTGGCGGCGGCTGACTGCGGCTCCTATCCCGATGGGTCCGCTGCCCACGGCGGCGACGAGCGCGATGAACGCCAGGCCCGTGAAGAGCGCTCCGATGAAGTAGTAGCCGCCGAAGAGGGTCGAGAACCAGTGCGGCTCCAGCGACATCACGAAGTCGAACGCGATCAGCGTATAGACCCAGCCGTAGGCGATGAGCACCGCCACCGCCAGGCGATCCTGCGAACGCTGGCCGGCCTCGCGCTCACTGCCGATGCCGCGCCAGTCCGCGATGCAGCGGGCGGCGAGCCCGGTGGCCGTGCGGGCGCCGGACTCGTGCAGCATGCCCACGTCGGGCCGGACCGAACGGTAGAGGTAGGCCAGGCTCAGGCCGCTCAGGAGGGCGATGGCGATGACCTCCCGGATCACGAAGAAGGGAACGTTCAGCCACGCGGTCTTCCCCTCGACCGGCTCGGCCACCCACGGCGCCCAGACCCCGATGCCCGCCAGCAGGACCAGCGTCAAGACGAACGCCGCCGGCAGGAAGGCGCCGGTCGCTTCCGCGATCCGCTTCAGCGGTCGCCCCCAGCCGGCCGACGTGGCCTGCAGGAGCGCGGAGAAGACCACGCCCGCCTGCGCCAGGCCGGCGAAAAAGAGGACGTTCACGAGCAGGGCTTGCCAGGCGCGCCCGGCATCGTCCAGCAGAACGTAGGCCAGGAACGCCAGCGCGCCCGCCCCGGCCGCGGCCAGGAACGCGTTCTTCAGTTGCGGCGGGGCAACGTAGGGAGGCGCTGCCGCGCCGCCGGAGTCCGCTGGCGGATGGTCGTGGTCCGTCACGGCATTCACGGAGACGAGGTCCTCCGGGCGGCCGCGCCCTCAGGGTCCAGCGTGCGGAGGTGGTGGACCAGCGCCCAGCGCTCGTCGATGCTCAGGGCATCAGCGAACCGGGGCATGTTGCGCCCGCCCTCCCGAATGATGGAGTAGACGAAGCCGTCTGGGTAGTTGAGGACGTAGCGTTGCGTCAGGTCCGGCATCCGCCGGTACCGGTCGGCGAGCTGGCCGTCCCCGGCGCCGGCGTCGCCATGGCAGAGCGCGCAGTAGGTCCCGTACAGGGCGGCGCCGTCGGCCAGCACGTCGGCTGTCGGCTCCAGCGGGTTGGTCAGCGCCAGCCGCGCCTCGCGCCGGTTCAGCAACCGGTGCCCGTCGACCGCCAGGGTCCGTTCGGGGACCGCGCGCGGCTCCGTCTCGTAGGGCTGCACGGCCGGCCCGGTCCACATGTTGCGGATCCACGTGCGCGCCCCAGGGTCGCGTGGTTCCGTCTGCGGCGCGCAGCCGGCGCCCACCACCACCACGGCGGCGAAAGCGATCAGCACGAGGATCGACGGCGTCGTTCTACTCATCGGATCGGATCTCCACGGCGCCCGCCGCCTCGAGTGCGGCGCGCGCGGCATCGCGCTGCGACTCATCGTCGCACGGGATCAGGACACCGAAGCAGTCGTGCGAGAAACGCGGATCGGAAGCCAGAGTAGTGGCCGGGCGAGTCAGACCGGGCAGCCGGGGCAGGCGCGAGAGCGTCAGGAACCCGAGCATGCCCGCTATCGCGCCGAAGAGGATAGTCAGCTCGAACGCGATCACGACGAACGGCGGGATCGAATAGAGCGCCTTGCCGCCGGTGATGAGCGGCCAGTCGCGCACGGTCAGGAGCGGCAGCGCAAAGCCGGACACGCAACCCAGCAGGGCGCCGATCAGCGTGAAGGTGCGGACGGGGCTGACCGGCTCTCCCAGCGCCGCTTCCACGTCGTGGTTCGGCGCGGGCCCGTACGCCGTCAAACCCTCCAGGCCGCCGTCGCGCAGGCGCGTGATCGCGCGCGCGGCGGCCGCGCCGTCGTCGAAGACGCCGAGCAGATGTGTGCCGCTAGCCAAGGTCGGACGCTTCCTTCATCTCGGTGATCGACACCGCGGGGAAGTTCTTCACGAAGAGCAGGAACAGGAAGAAGAACATCGAGAAGGCGCCGAGCGTGATCGCCCCTTCGATCCAGGTGGGCGTGTAGAGGCCCGCCCAGTTGGCGGGGTCGAAATCGTGCGACAGCGACGTGACGATGATGACGAACCGTTCCAGCCACATGCCGACGTTCACCAGCAGCGAGATGACGAAGAGCGCGGGCAGGCTGGTCCGGATCCGCTTCGCGAAGAGGAACAGCGGCACGATCACGTTACAGGTCAGCATGCCCCAGGTGAACAGCCGGTACTGGCCGAACATCCGATCGTAGAAGGCCGCCTGCTCGAACGGACTGCCGCTGTACCACGCGATGAAGAACTCGACCATGTAGGCGTAACCGACGATCAGCGACGTGACGATGATCATCTTCGCCAGGTTCTCGAAGTGCCGGATGGTGATGTACTCCTCCAGCTTCAGCAGCTTGCGGAGCGGGATGAGCAGCGTGATGACCATCGCGAGGCCCGAGAAGATGGCGCCGGCGACGAAGTACGGCGCGAAGATCGTGCTGTGCCACCCCGGCAGGATCGACATCGCGAAGTCCCAGGACACCACGCTGTGGACGGAGACGACGAGCGGCGTCGCCAGCGCCGCGAAGAAGGCGTAGAGCGCCGAGTAGTGGCGCCACCGGCGGCTCGATCCGTCCCAGCCGAGGGCGAGGACCCGGTAGATCGGTTTCCGCCAGTCGGTGGTCCGGTCGCGGGCCGCGGCGATGTCCGGGATCAGGCCGAGGTAGAGGAACATCGCGCTGACGGTCAGGTACGTCGAGATCGCAAAGACGTCCCAGACCAGCGGCGAGCGGAAGTTGACCCAGAGTTGCCGCTCGTTGGGGTACGGGATCAGCCAGTAGAAGAACCAGGGACGCCCGATATGGATGATCGGGAAGAGCCCGGCGGTCATCACCGCGAACACCGTCATCGCTTCCGACGCCCGCGCCACGGCGGTCCGCCAGCGGGCGCGGAAGAGGAACAGCACCGCCGAAATCAGCGTGCCCGAGTGCGCTATGCCGACCCAGAAGACGAAGTTCGTGATGTAGACGCCCCAGTAGATCGGGTGCTGGTAGCCGGCGAGGCCGAGGCCGAGACGCCACTGCAGCGAGAAGGCGTAGGCCCCGAAGGCGAGGCCGGCGAGGATGAACGCGAGCGCCCCGAAGTAGGCGAGGCCGGGCGGACGCATCGTCCGCAGGATGTCGGCGTCGATTCGGGCGTAGCGGACGCCCGCCGCCGCGGCGCCACCCGCCATACTCCCGGCCGTGCCCGCCGCCGCGCCCGCGCCGTTCACCGGAGCACCTTCCGCAGGTAGGTCACGGCCGGCCGCGCATTCGTTTCCGCCAGCGCGTGGTAGCCGCGCGCGTCCGCCGACAATTGCGACACGCGGCTGTCCGGATCGTTCAGGTCGCCGAACACGATCGCCTGGGCCGGGCAGGTCTGCGCGCACGCCGGCGTGACGTCGCCGTCCTGCATCGGCCGGTCCTCGTCGCGCGCCGTGTCGCGTCCCGCCGCGATCCGCTGCACGCAGAACGTGCACTTCTCCATGACGCCCGCGCTCCGCGGCGTGACGTCCGGATTCAACTGCAGGGGCAGGGGATCGGGGAATTCCGCCTGGAACCAGTTGAAACGGCGTACCTTGTAGGGGCAGTTGTTGGCGCAGTAGCGGGTGCCGACGCAACGGTTGTAGACCTGCGCGTTCAGCCCCTCGGGGGTGTGGTAGGTCGCGTAGGTGGGGCAGACCGTCTCGCACGGCGCGTGATCGCAATGCTGGCAGAGCATCGGCAGGAAGCGCGCGTCGGCCCCGGCGCCGGAGCCGTCCGCCGCCGGCTCGATGAAGCGTTCAATCCGCAACCAGGACATCGTCCGCCGCCGGCCCATCTCGTGCGCGCCGACCGTCGGGACGTTGTTCTCCGCGTAGCAGGCGGCGACGCACGCGTTGCAGCCGGTGCAGGCATCGATGTCGATCGCCATCGCCCAGCGGTGGTCCGGATGCTCGACCGGCGGGTTCAGCGTCAGGTGCTCCTCTTCATGCGGTATGTCGCCCGCGTCGAGTGCCTGCTGCGTCACCGCCTGCGCGAGGCCGCGGCCCTGCTGATCGAACGTGCGCTGCAACCGGTGCACCGGCCGGTGCAGTTCACGAGGCGTCAGATCGACCGTCGTGCCGGCGAAGCGCAGGCCGCCCGAAGCGCCGGCCGGCGCCGGATCGAGCAGGGGAAGGGGACTTGCTCCCCGCCCGCTGGCGTAGCGGCCGGCAGCGGTCTGCCCCTGGCCGATCGGCATGGCGGCGACGCCGGCATGGAGTTGCGGATTGAGGAGGACGGTCGCCTCGACGCGGCCATGATCCGACTCGACGGTGACCAACTGGTTCTCCTCGGCGCCGATTCCCGCCGCGGTCTCCGGATGGAGCTCGATCCAGCTTCCCCAGGTCGCCTTCAGGATCGGATCCGGAATCTCCTGCAGCCACGGCCGGTTGGCGGCGCGACCGTCGTAGAAGTGCAGCGACGGGTAGGGCAGGAGCGTCAGCGCGCGTCCACCGGTCGCGCCCGATCCGCCGCCGGCCAGAGTGCCGAAGTCGAGGCCGTCGATCGACTCGCTGAGACTCACCGGTTCGGGTTCGATCAGCCACCAGAGACCGCCGCGGCGAATCGCGTCGGCCCAGAAGTCCTCGAAGTCCTGCGGTTCGGGCGCGTCGCTCCCCTCCGGCGCGTCGTCTCCGGCCGGCGCGGCCGCCGCCTCCGCCTCAATCCGCGCCGCCTGCAGGCCCCGCCAGCGCTCGCGCAGCACGTCGTAGAACTCCCCATCCGGCAGGGTCGCCGCGACGTCGTCGCCCTCCGCTTCCGCGTTCTCCACCTCCTGCCCGGCGTCCGCGTCAGCATCGGCACCCGGGCCGGCCTCGGCCAGCGCCGCGCGACCCACCGCGAGGAAGATGTCGCCCGCGTGCCGCGTGTCGTAGAGGGGACGCATCGATGGCTGCATCAGCCCTTCGACTCCGGTCGCCAGCACGTGATCGCCCCACGATTCGAGGGGCGTGTGCGCCGGCAGGACGATGTCCGCACGCGCCGTCGTGTCGGTCGGACCCGAGGCGATCGCGACGACCAGCGGCACCTCGGCCATCGCGCCGGCGAAGTCGGCCGCCGCCGGCATCGTGTGGACCGGATTCACCTGGTGGAGCAGCAGCACGTCGATCTCGCCGGCGCGCATCGCCTCGGTGAGGGCCGCCATGTCGGCGTAGGTCGCGGCGCCGTCCCACATCGTCTCCGGCGCCATCCGGACGGTCGCCCCGATGTTGCCCGCGACGTAGTTCAGCAGCGCGACCGCCGCCGCGGCCTCGGCCCCGTCCGCGCCCGACGCGGCGACCGCGCCGCCCGCCGCCAACGTGCGTCCCGGACCCGCCGCGGGGTCCGAAAACGCGCGCGCCAACTCGGCGATCCGTTCCGCCGGCACGCCGCTGCGCTGCGCCGCCGCCGCCGGAGTCCAGTCGGCAACAAGCCCCGCAATCCGCTCGAGCCCGGCGTCATCCTCGACCTGCGCGCGGCCCTCGGCGACGATCACCTGCACCATCGCCGCCGCGATCGCGCCTTCGCTGCCGGGCTCTATCGACACCCATTCGTCGGCGTTCGACGCGGTGAGCGACATCCGCGGCTCGAAGTGGACCGACCGCGCGCGCGCGCCGGTCGTCGTGCCGTCCGGCCGCCGGGCGTCGGCGTAGTCGCGGGTGTGCGCCACCGTCGTGAGCCAGGTTTCCAGGAAGTCGGCGCTGAACGAGACGACCAGCTCCGCCCGGCCGAAGTCGTGGTACGGCGCAGCCGCCCGGCCGAAGAGCACGCCGTGCGCCGCGCGCATCGCCTCCCAGGCGTACGTCTCGTACCGCAGGCGGCGCGCCCCGCCGATCGCCCCGCACCAGCGGTCGATCAGCGCATCGAGAGTTCCGGTCAGCGCCGGCGTCACCACCGCGATCCGGTCGGCGCGGCCGTCGGCGCGCAACGCCGCGATCCGCTCCGCCACTTCCGTTTCCGCGTCGCTCCAGGCGGCCGGCGCCAGGCCGTCCCGCCCTTCGCCCTCGCGGCGCCGAAGCGGCTCGCGATACCGATCCGGGTCGTACAGGCCCTGCAGCGACGACTGGCCGCGGACGCAGAGCCCACCCCGGTTTACGGGGTGCTCCGGATTCCCCTCCACCTTGATCGCCCGGCCCTCGCGCGTCTTCACGAGCACGCCGCAACCGGTGGGGCATTCGCCGCAGACGCTGGCGTACCAGGTGGGGATGCCGGGGACGACATCGTCGGGCGGAATGACGTACGGAATGATCCGCTCCGGTGGCACCGGCGAGCAGGCGGCGGCCGCGGCGGCGGGGCCGGCGCTGCCGAGCATCTTCAGAAAAGTGCGCCGGCCGACCGTTTCCGTCAGTGATGACATATCAGGCAGTCGCGGGAGGCGTTGTTCGTCTGGTGGCAATCGACGCACCAACCCATCGTCAGCGACGACACCTGCCGGGCGATCGTCATCGCGCCCACGTCGCCATGGCACTCCGCGCAGTTGAATCCGGCGCGGATATGCGCCTTGTGGTTGAACCGGACGTGGTCCGGCAGGTTGTGCACGCGCACCCACGGGATGGGCTGCCGGTTCTCCCAGTAGTCGAGCACCTTCAGGATCTCGGGAGCTTCCGACAGGATCGCCTGGTGGCAGCCGGCGCAGCGTTGCACGGACGGAATGCCCGCGACCGGTCCGCGTCGCGCGTAGGCGTGGCAGAACTGGCAGTCGATCCCCGCCTGCCCGACGTGGCGTGCGTGACTGAAGTCGATCGGCTGCGCCGGCGGGGCGCCCGCGTCCAACGCGTCCGGCGCTTCCGGCCCGTCCGCCGCCGTGTCAGCGGCCTCCTGCTGGCCGTACAGCACGGCCGGGATGGCGCCGACGCCGGCGGCGAAAAAGGCGGCGGCGACGACCAGCAGTACCGCCGCGCCCACGCGTAGCGCGACCCGATCAGGTGTGTGTTGCGTCATTCCGTGTCAGTGGAGTCGAACCGTGCAGCGCAAGGCCGGAAACCGCGCGTATCTTACGGCGAGCCGGGGGTTTTGGACAAGGCAGGCGGGGCCGCCTTGCCCCTTCCGGCAACGATGATCGATCATGGGCGGTTATGAGTAGCGACACGTTCGGCGTTCATCAGACATTGCCCTTGGGCGGCGGCGCGGAAACCGGCTTCTACAGCCTGCGCGCGCTGCAGGCCGCCGGATTCCCGAACGTGGGCCGGCTGCCCTACGCGCTGAAGATCCTCCTCGAGAACATGCTTCGGCGGGAGGACGGCGCAAGCGTCACCGCGGCTGACATCGAGACGCTGGCGCGCTGGACCCCCGGGGCGGGCAAGGAGATCGCGTTCATGCCGGCGCGCGTCCTGCTGCAGGACTTCACCGGCGTGCCTGCGGTTGTCGATCTGGCGGCGATGCGGGACGGCATCGCGCACCTGGGCGGCGATCCGGCGCGCGTCAATCCCCTGCAGCCGGCCGAGCTGGTGATCGACCACTCGGTGCAGGTCGATCACTTCGCCACCGACGACGCGTTCGACCTGAATGCCCGGCTCGAGTTCTCGCGCAACCGTGAACGCTACGCCTTCCTGAAATGGGGTCAGGAGGCGTTCGACAACTTCCGGGTCGTGCCGCCCGACACCGGCATCGTCCACCAGGTGAACGTCGAGTACCTCGCCCGCGTCGTCTGCCGCGACACGGACGGCGGCGGGCGGAGCGTCGCGTATCCCGACACGCTCGTCGGCACGGACTCGCACACGACCATGGTGAACGGCCTGGGCGTCGTCGGGTGGGGCGTCGGCGGAATCGAGGCCGAGGCGGCGATGCTGGGGCAACCGATTTCGATGCTGATCCCGGAAGTGATCGGCTTCCGGCTGGCCGGCACGCTGCCGGAAGGGGCCACCGCGACCGACCTCGTACTGACGATCACCGAGCGCCTCCGGCAGTACGGCGTGGTCGGCAAGTTCGTGGAGTTCTTCGGTCCGGGGCTCGCCTCGCTCACCGTGGCGGACCGCGCGACGCTCGGCAACATGTCGCCGGAGTACGGGTCCACCGTGGCGATCTGCCCAATCGACCGGATGACGCTCGACTACCTCACCCTGACCGGCCGCGATCCGGAGCGCGTCGAGCTGGTGGAGGCCTACGCGAAGGCCCAGGGCCTGTACGCCACCCCGGACGACGATCCGACCTACAGCGACGTGATCGAATTCGACCTCGGCACGGTGGAGCCGAGCCTGGCGGGACCCCGGCGGCCTCAGGACCGGGTGCCGCTGCGGAGCGCCGCCTCGGCGTTCACGACGGCGCTCGAGGATCTCGGCGCCGGCCGCGCTGGCCAGGCGGCAAGCAACGGGGGTGCGCCTGGAACTGACAACGACGCGGCCAAGCTCGACGACGGCGCGGTCGTGATCGCGGCGATTACCAGTTGCACCAATACGTCGAACCCGAGCGTCATGCTGGCCGCCGGCCTGCTTGCGCGCAATGCCGTCTCGCGCGGCCTCCGGCCGAAACCCTGGGTCAAGACCAGTCTGGCGCCCGGCTCGATGGTGGTGACCGAGTATCTGCGTGCCGCCGGTCTGCTGGAACCGCTGGAGCAGTTGGGCTTCGGTCTTGTCGGTTACGGTTGCACCACCTGCATCGGCAACAGCGGTCCACTGCCGGACGATGTGGCGGCCGCGGTCACGGGCCGCGACCTCGTGGTTGCGTCCGTCCTGAGCGGCAACCGGAACTTCGAGGGGCGCGTGCAACCGCTCGTCCGGGCCAATTACCTGGCGTCGCCGCCGCTGGTCGTCGCGTACGCCCTCGCGGGATCGATGACCGTCGATCTCGCCGGCACGCCCCTCGGGACCGACCCGGGCGGCAACACGGTCTACCTGCACGACATCTGGCCATCGGCGGCCGATGTCCAGTCGGCGCTCGCCTCCGCCGTCCGGACCGACCAGTTCACGGCCAAGTACGCGGCGGTCTTCGACGGCGACGCCCGCTGGCGCGACCTGCCCGCGCCGGAAGGCGACCGCTTCGACTGGGCTGCGGACTCGACCTATGTCCGGCGTCCCCCCTTCTTCGAGTCACTCGCGGCGGAACCGGCTCCGCCGGGCGACGTCACCGGAGCCCGCGTGCTTGCCCTCCTGGGCGACAGCGTGACCACCGATCACATCTCACCGGCCGGATCGATTCCGCCTGACGGACCGGCGGGGCGCTATCTCACGTCACTCGGCGTGGAGCCGAAGAACTTCAATTCGTTCGGCAGCCGCCGCGGCAACCACGAAGTCATGATGCGCGGCACGTTCGGCAACATCCGCCTCCGCAACCGCCTCGCCCCGGGCACGGAAGGAGGCTGGACCCGCCACCTGCCGGACGGCGAGCAGATGGCCATCTACGACGCCGCGATGCGCTACCGGGAAGAGGAAACGCCGCTCGTGATCCTCGCGGGGAAGGAATACGGCTCGGGCTCCTCCCGCGACTGGGCGGCCAAGGGAACCATGCTGCTCGGGGTTCGCGCCGTGATCGCCGAGAGTTTCGAGCGGATCCACCGGAGCAACCTGGTCTTCATGGGTGTGCTGCCACTCGTCTTTGCGCAGGAAGCGTCCGTCGGGAGCCTCGGCCTGACCGGCGAGGAAACCTACGACCTGACCGGCATCGCGGGCGACGCCCTCGCTCCCCGTTCCAGCGTCCGCGTCCGCGCCACCCGCGCCGACGGAACGGCGGTCGACTTCCACGCCACCGCCCGCATCGATACGCCGGAGGAACTGCACTACTACCACCACGGAGGCATCCTGCCCTACGTCCTCCGTCGCCTGGCGGCGGCGTGATGGGGGAAACCGGGCGCTCGGCGCCGCCGGCGCCCGTGACACCTGAGCCAATCGTGTGGAACCTGACGGACCTCTATCCGTCGGTAGAGGCGTGGCGCGCCGCCAAGGAGGACGTCACCGCGCGGGTGAAGGATCTGGCCCGGTTCCGCGGCACGCTGGGGGAGAGCGCGGCGCAACTCGCCGGCGCCCTCGACGCGGCGCGCGGCGCCGAGAAGGACCTCGTCCGGCTCTACGTGCATGCCTTCCTGAAGGCGGACGAGGACCGGCGCGTTTCCGAGACCCAGGAGCGGCGCGGCGAGGCGGCGGTCCTGATGGCGGAACTCGACGAGGCGACCAGCTTCATCGCGCCGGAAGTGCTGCGGATCGGCGCCGAGACGGTCGAACGGTTCATCGCGGCGGAGCCACGCCTCGTGAAGCATGCGTTCGGCTTGCGCGACACCCTGCGGCGGGCCGGGCACACCCTGTCCGACGAATCCGAGGAAGTGCTCGCGGCGACCGGCTCGATGCGGCAGGGCCCGGAACGGATCTACGCCATGCTCTCCAGTTCCGATCTGCCGTTCCCGACGGTGACGCTCTCGACCGGGGAAGTGGTACGACTCGATCAGGCGGCCTACGGCCGGCACCGCGCATCGCCCGTCCGCGAAGACCGGAAGCTCGTATTCGACGCTTTCTGGGGCGCGTGGCGCAACTACGAGGCGACGCTCGGGCAGACGCTTGAGACCGAGGTCAAGTCGCACGTCTTCGAGGCGAAGGTGCGCAACTTTGACAGCGCGCTCGATCAGGCGCTCTTCGGCGCCAACATCCCGCCGGCGGTCTACCGCACGCTGATCGACGCGACGCACCGCCACCTGCCGTCGCTGCACCGGTACTTCCGCATTCGCCGGCGCATGCTCGGCGTCGACGAGTTGCGCTACTCGGACATCTACCCGCCGCTGGTGGTCTCGGACCGGGTCTATACGCTGGACGAGGCCCGCGCGCTCGCCCTCACCTCCGCCGCGCCCCTGGGAAATGACTACGTGGCCCTCATCGAGGAAGGCCTCGGCGGCGACTGGATGCATGTCTATCCCCAATCCGGCAAGGCGCCCGGCGCCTATATGTACGGCTCGGTCTACGACGTCCATCCGTACCTCCTGTTGAACTTCAACGGCGCGTACGACGACGTCACCACGTTCGTCCACGAGTGGGGCCACGCGCTCCACACGATGCTCTCCACCCGCGCCAACCCGTACGAGACGGCGAGTTACGCGACGTTCACGGCGGAGGTGGCGTCGACGACCAACGAGGTCCTCCTCCAGGAGCACCTGCTCGCCGGGGATCTCCCGGACGAGGAACGGCTCTTCTACCTGGGCAGCGCGCTCGAAGGAATCCGCGGCACGTTCTTCCGGCAGGTGATGTTCGCCGAGTTCGAACTGGCCGTACACGAGCTGGTGGAGCAGGGCGAGGCGCTCTCCGGCGCGAAGCTGTCGGAACGGTACGAGTGGTTGGTCCGCCGGTACCACGGCTCGGACGACGGCGTGCTCGCCTACGACGCCGACTACGCCATCGAGTGGGCCTTCATCCCGCACTTCTACCGGAACTTCTATGTTTTCCAGTACGCCACCTCCATCGCGGGCGGGACACTGTTCGCGGACCGGTTGCTGAACGGCGACGAAGCCTCCCGGTCCGCGGCGCGGCGGGACTACCTGGCGGTGCTGTCGGCCGGCGGCTCGGACTACGCCTACGACCTGCTCCGGAACGCCGGCATCGACCTCGCCACGGACACCCCCTACGACGCCCTGATCGCTCGAATGAACCGGGTGATGGACGAGATCGAAGCGATCCTGGCGCGCCGCGGCTGAGCCCCGGACCCGGCCCCCGTCCGCTTGGAACCGCGCGCGACCGCGTGGTACGATCCCCGGTCAAGCCGGGAGAGTACGGGACTGCCGACCGAGAGCGAGATTTCCTTTTCGACACCTGATGCATTCGGCCCCTATCGGGTAATGCACCAGATCGGTGTCGGCGTTCTCGGCCCCCTGTTCCGCGCCACGGACGCCTCGGGCCGCGTCGTTGCCGTCAAGGCCTTCCGGCTCGACCTGACGCCCGAGCAGGCAGAACGATTCGCGGACGCGCTGCACGCCGTGATCGGCGTGAAACTCTCCCATCCCTCCATCGTCCCGTTTCTCGACGCGGGTCTGGAGGCGGGCGTGCCGTATCTCGTTTCCGAGTGCGTCGCCGGCAACTCGCTCGACGTGATCCTGCGCGACGCCTCGGGACGGCCGGACGGGGCGCCGGCGATCGCGGCCCGAATCGCCGCGGCGATCGATGCGGCTCACGGGAGCGGCGTGATGCACGGCACGCTTCATCTACGCGACGTGATCGTGGACGGTGACCATGTCCGGGTCAGCGGTCTCGGTGTCGCCAACGTGCTGGAGCACGTGGGGTTGCGCATACCCATCCGGCGGCCCTACGCCGCCCCGGAACTGGTGGCCGGACGGCGCTGGGGACCCGAGGCGGACCGCTACGCGGTGGCCGCGATCGCCTACGAACTGTTGACCGGTCTGCGGGCGGCCGGGTCGGGTGACGACGTGGTGGCGCGGCTGCGCGATCTGGCCGGAATCGATGTCGCGGATCGGGCCGGGCTGCAACAGGCGTTTCGTAACGGCCTGGCCGACGATCCGTCGCTTCGTCCGCCGTCCGCAGGTCAGTTCGCCACGGCGTTCGCCGCCGCCCTCGGCGCGGTCGCCGGCGAACCGGAGGCCGCAGCGGCGCCTGTCGCACCCGGGCCGGCGGTAGAGATCGCGCCCGCGGCACCCGGGCCGGCCGCGCCTTCGCCTGCCGCAGCGGCGCCCGCCGCACTCGCGCCTACGGTAGAAATCGAGCCCATCGCGCCGATCGAGGCGGCAGAGGTCACGGAAGGCGCACCCGCCGGCGCCGACATCCTTGCCCCGCCGGACGATTCCGGGTCCGCGCCGGCCGAGGAACAGGCCTTCGAACTGGTCGCCGAGACGGCCATCCCGGATCTCGTAACCGCATCACCGCGTGAGTGGCCCGGCGATACCGGCAGCCTGGAGCGGCGAGCCGGTGCGCCCGACGGCGACGGCCTGTACGCCGATGAGGAGGAGTTCCCGGAAGAGGACGAGGGCGCGAGTGCTGGCGCGCTGCCGGAACCGGCGGAGACGCCGGCCCGGGTCGCGCGCAGCCAGTCCGGGGAGCCGCCCGCGGGACGGCGGCTGATCGTGCGGTCGGTGGCGCCGCTGGCGGCCGCGCTGGTGCTTGGCCTCGGCCTCGCGTTCGCCCTCGGCCTGGATTTCGGAATGCCGGCGGAGGCGCCGGAGGGCTCGTCCCCCGACGCCCTGCCAGCCGCGGACACCGCGAGCCCGACGCCCGCGCCCGCGGCACCCGCTGCCCCTCCTGCGGTCGTGGACGCTGCGCCGCCGGCCGTGGCGGTATTCGAGGCGCCGTTGCAGCCGCCGGGTACGCCATCGGAGCCGCCGGCGCCTCCGCAACCGGTGGGCGATGCTCCCGCGCCAGGCGAACCGGTCGATCCCGCGCCCGCGGACCTTCCGCCCCCGGCGGCAGCGCCCTCGCTGACCGAGTCGGTGGAGCCCGCCCCCGCGCCGCCGACGCCGGTGGGCCCCGGATCGGTCTACGTGAACACCCGTCCCCCGGGCGCCATCGTCCTGATGGACGGCGAGCGGGTTGGCGTCACCCCGCTGCTCGTGCCGGATGTGGCGGCAGGCGCTTATCAACTGCGCTTCGAGATGCCCGGCTACCTTCCCTGGACGACCGAAGTGACGGTAGCGGCCGAGGAAGAACTCCGCGTGGGCGCTTCCCTGCAACCCGACGGAAGCCGGTGACAGGGGCGGGACGATGAAGGCGATTCTCGCGCTCGAAGACGGCGCCTGGTACGAGGGCGACGCGGCGGGCGCCACCCGCCCGGCCGGTCACGACGGCGCCAGGGGCGGCGCTGAGGCCCCTGCGACGCCCGACCCGAAGACCGGCGCCGCCGCGACCGGGGTCGGCGAAGTCGTCTTCAACACGAGCATGACGGGCTATCAGGAGATCCTGACCGACCCGTCGTACGCGGGACAGATCGTGACGATGACCTGCCCGCAGATCGGCAACTACGGCGTCGCGCCGGCCGACATCGAATCGGCGGGTCCGAAGGTGGCCGGCTTCGTGATGCGGGAAGAATCGCCGATCCCGAGCAACTGGCGCGCCAGCGGATCGCTGCGGGACTACCTGGTGGCGCACGGCATCGTCGCCATTTCGGGCATCGATACGCGAGCGTTGACACGGCGGCTGCGCAGCGCCGGCGTCATGCGAGGCGTCATCGGCACGGGCAACGCCATCGATCCGGCCGCGCTGGTCGCCCAAGCGCAGAACGCGCCGGCGATGGAAGGGGCCGACCTCGTCCGCGGCGTCACCTGCGGATCGGCCTACGACTGGCGGCCCGACGAAGAAGCGGGCGCGCCCGGCTTCGTCCTCGACGCCGAACGGAGCGCCGGCCGGCGGCTGCGCGTAGTGGCCTATGACCTCGGGATGAAGCGGAACATCCTGCGCCGGTTCTCGACCTACGGCTGCGACGTGCGGGTCTTTCCGGCCGATGCGCCGGCGGCGGAGTTGTTGGCGGAGAAACCGGACGGCATCTTCTTCAGTAATGGCCCGGGCGATCCGGCCCCCGTCGACTACGCGATCCGCAACGCGCGCGGCGCCGTCGAGTCGGGGCTTCCCGTCTTCGGCATCTGTCTCGGCCACCAGATGCTCGGCCTCGCGATGGGCGCGTCGACCTACAAGCTGAAGTTCGGCCACCGCGGCGCGAACCACCCGGTGAAGCAGCTCGACACCGGACAGGTGGAGATCACCTCGCAGAACCACGGCTTCGCGATCGACCCGGATTCGATCCCGGGCGACGTGGAGATAACGCACCGAAACCTGTACGACGGGACGATCGAGGGGTTGCGACACCGGTCTGCCCCGGTCTCGTGCGTGCAGTATCATCCCGAAGCGTCGCCCGGGCCGCACGACGCCGACTACCTCTTTGCCGGCTTCATCCAGGCGATGGAACGGCACGCGGGTCGCCGGTGACCGACCGCCTCACGGCGCCTGCCTGACCCGATGCCCCGCCGAACGGATCTCCACCGCGTTCTCGTCATAGGGTCCGGCCCGATCGTGATCGGGCAGGCGTGCGAGTTCGACTATTCGGGCACCCAGGCCTGCAAGGCGCTGCAGTCCGAAGGGCTCGAGGTCGTGCTGATGAACTCGAACCCGGCGACGATCATGACCGATCCCGACGTCGCCACGCGGACCTACGTCGAACCACTGACCTGGGAGTACGCCCGTTCCGTGATCGAACGGGAACGGCCCGACGCGCTACTGCCAACCGTCGGCGGGCAGACTGCGCTGAACCTGGCCATCGAGCTGGGCGAGCGCGGCGTGCTGGAAGAGTTCGACGTCAACCTGATCGGCGCCTCACTCGATGCGATCCGGGTCGCCGAGGACCGCCTGGAGTTCCGGCGGGCGATGGAGTCCATCGGGATTGCCGTCCCGGAGAGCGCCTACGCGCGGTCGTTCGACGAAGCGCTGGAGCTGGTGGAGCGCTTCGGCTTCCCGGTCGTGCTCCGCCCGTCGTTCACGCTCGGCGGCGTCGGCGGCGGCATCGCCTACAACATGGAGGAGTACCGCGAGCTTGCGCGCCGCGGCATCACCCTGAGTCCGGTCGGCGAAACGCTGATCGAGGAGTCGGTGATCGGATGGAAGGAGTTCGAGCTGGAGGTGATGCGCGACGGGGCGAACAACTTCGTCGTCGTCTGCTCGATCGAGAACATCGACCCGATGGGCGTGCACACCGGCGACAGCATCACCGTCGCCCCCGCGCTGACCCTGACCGACAAGGAGTTCCAGCGGATGCGCGACGCGGCGCGGCGCATCATCAACCGGGTCGGCGTCGAGACCGGCGGTTCCAACATCCAGTTCGCCATCAACCCCGAGGACGGCCGGATGGTCGCCATCGAAATGAACCCCCGGGTCTCCCGTTCGTCGGCCCTCGCGTCGAAGGCGACCGGCTTCCCGATTGCAAAGATCGCGGCGAAGCTGGCCCTGGGCTACCGGCTCGACGAGATCCCCAATGACATCACGCGACTGACGCCGGCGTCGTTCGAACCGACGATCGACTATGTCGTCGTCAAGGTGCCGCGCTGGACGTTCGAGAAGTTCCCGAAGGCCGATCCGACCCTGACCACCCAGATGAAGTCGGTCGGCGAAGCCATGGCGATCGGCCGCACGTTCAAGGAGGCCTTCCTCAAGGGAATGCGGTCACTGGAGATTGGATCGAGCGGACTGCTGTTCGGGCGCGATCCCGGGGACGCTGACGGCGGCCCGGACGACCTGCGCCGGCGCCTGATTTCGCCGACCCACCGCCGTATGTGGGCCGTGTTCGAGGCGATCGAGGCCGGTTGGACCATCGAGCAACTGAACGAGGCGACGGGTATCGACCCGTGGTTCCTGGCCCAGTTCACGGAGATCGTGGAGCTGCGCCGCGCCGCCGCGGTGGTCGGCGCGCGCGAGATGTCGGAAGAGCTGCTGCGCGCCCTCAAGCGGGCCGGCTTCGGCGACGAACAGTTGGGCGTCATCCTGGGAGTCGAGAGCCAGGCCATCTCGGCGCGGCGCGACGAAGTGAACCTGCACCCGGTCTACAAGCGCATCGATACGTGCGCCGCCGAGTTCGAGTCGTTCACGCCCTACCTCTACAGCACGTACGAGCCGGAGTGCGAGGCGGATCCGACCGATCGCCAGAAGGTGGTGATCCTCGGAAGTGGCCCCAACCGGATCGGCCAGGGGATCGAGTTCGACTACTGCTGCTGTCATGCCGCCTTCGCCCTGCGCGAGGAGGGCTACGAGACGGTCATGGTCAACTGCAACCCGGAGACGGTTTCGACCGACTACGACTCGGTCGACCGGCTCTACTTCGAGCCGCTCACGCTCGAGGATGTCAGCGCCGTGATCCGCCGGGAACAGCAGGAAGGCGGACAGGTCTCGGCCATCGTCCAGTTCGGTGGCCAGACGCCGCTCAAGCTGGCCCTCGGCCTCCAGGCGGCGGGCGTCGACATCATCGGAACCTCACCCGACTCCATCGACCTCGCCGAGGACCGGAAGCGGTTCGCGCAACTGCTCTGGGACCTCGGCATCCCGCAGGCGCCGCACGGCCTCGCGGTTTCCCGCGAAGAGGCGCGCCAGATCGCCAGCGAGATCGGCTACCCGGTCCTCGTCCGGCCGTCGTACGTGCTGGGCGGCCGGGCGATGGCCATCGTCTATGACCCGGGGGCGCTGGACCGTTACGTCACCGAGGCGGTCGCGGCCTCGCCGGAGCATCCGATCCTGATCGACAAGTTCCTCGAGAACGCTTTCGAGCTGGATGTCGACGCGGTGGTGGACGCGACCGGCGCCGTCGTCATCGGCGGCATCATGGAGCACATCGAGGAGGCCGGGATCCATTCCGGCGACAGTTTCTGCGTCGTCCCGCCCTACCTGGTGGAACAGCGCCACCAGGAGACGATTCGCGACTACACTCGCCGGATCGCGCGGGCGCTGAAGGTCGTTGGCCTCCTCAACATCCAGTTCGCGATCCAGGACGGCACGGTCTACCTGATCGAGGTGAACCCGCGCGCGTCACGCACGGTGCCGTACCTGTCCAAGGCGACCGGCGTGCCGCTGGCCAAGGTGGCGGCGCGGCTGGCGGTGGGGAAAACCCTCGCCGAGATGGGCATCGAGTCCGACCTGGACGTTGCCGGCGTCTTCGTCAAGGGGCCGGTCTTCCCGTTCGTCCGCTTCCCCGGGGTGGACACGATCCTCGGCCCGGAGATGAAGTCGACCGGCGAGGTGATGGGCGGAAGCGATTCGTTCGGGACCGCCTTCGCCAAGGCTCAACTGTCGACGGGGCAGGGCCTGCCGGACGGCGGCCGGGCCTTCCTGAGCGTCAACGACGCCGACAAGCCGCTGGTGTTGCCGGTCGCGCGCGACCTCGCCGATCTCGGATTCGACCTGCTTGCCTCGTCCGGCACCGCAGCGTACCTCCGGGCGCACGGCCTGGACGTCGAGGTCGTCTTCAAGATCAACGAAGGGCGGCCGCACGTAGGCGACCGGCTGCTCGACCGCGAAGTGCAGTTGATCATCAACACGCCGCTCGGGCGCGAGTCGTTCTTCGACGACATCACGATGCGCCGGATCGCGATGTTCACCGGCGTCCCCTGCCTCACCACCATGACCGGCGCCGCCGCCACCGTCGCCGGAATCCGCGCCCTTCGGTCCGAGCAACGGTCCGTTCGGCCGTTGCAGGACTACCACGCCGGAATACCGTCGGCCGCCGACCCCGCGAGCGGCTGACGCGGTCTGACAATCCGCCCCGGGTCGCGACGCTCGTCGCATTACTGTATCGACGCATCGTAGGTCAGTTCGATCTCCTTGAACGTCCCGTACTTCCCGGACGAGTAGTTGCACCCCGGAATGCCGCGGTTACTGCCGTGGTCGTCGTTCTTGCAATGTCCATGGCCCCAGCTCGTCCTCGCGTTACAGGCGCACAGCCCGATACGGTCGCCCTCTTTCATGGACGGCCCGCCCGAGTACCTGCATGTCCCACCGCCGAAATCAGTGGCGGTGAAATGAGGGCGGTCGTAGTACACGATTCGGCGGCCGTTGTACACAATCTCCAGGACTGACCAACTCAACAGCTCGTTCTTGTCGTTGTAGTGCGGACTCGGACACCCCCCTCCGTCGTTGAACGTCAGCTCTATCTCCCCACCCGCGTAGACAGCCTTGCTGATGTTCGACGGCCTCGGCCTGAACGTCAGGGCCACCACCGCCACATCGACGGATCCTGACGCGGACTCGCCTCTGCCATCGCTGACCGTCACGGTGATTGTCACACTTCCCGCGCTGGTGGGTGCTTGCCAACTCGGCTTGGCGCCGCCACCCGTCAGCTGGCCGGACCCCGCAGACCACTGGTAGGTGAGCGTATCGCCGTCCGGGTCAGAGGCAGTGGCTTCCAGCTTGACAGTCCCGCCGGTCTCCACCCTACACGGGTCACACTTCACCGAGACAGTGGGCGGCCGGTTCACCGGAGGTGGCGGAGGCTGCGGCGGGTCCTTCGGCGGTGGAGGAGGATCGTCCTGCGATGTAGGTGGTTGAGGCGGCGGATCATCGTCATCATCCGGCGGTGGCGTGGGCGGCTGTGGGGGCGTCGGCGGAGGCTGCGAGCCCGAGGTATCTTCCGTCACAGTGATACCCGTCTTGCGCCGCTCCACCCCTCCCGCCGCAGCGATCAGGTCAAACACCCCACCCTGACGCCCGTAGACCTCTCCCTGGTCATTGACCGTGGCCACGACCGGGTTGCCGGAAGTCCACTCGACCTCAGTTCCCGTTGTTCCGTCAGAGAACGAGACAGCGGCGGAGTAGGTGACAGTCGTGCGTTCCTTGAACGAGTCGGGGCCATCAATGGTTATTCCTTCGACCGAAACGACGACAGGATCAACCTTGATGGCCGTCTTGACTGCCGACAGACCCATCGATTCGGCGGTCAGATCGAAGCCGCCCGCCGCCACCCCGTTGACCATCCCTTGGGCGTCAACGGTAGCCACGGCCGTGTTGCCCGACGACCATTCGATGTCTTCGCCCGGCTGCTCCGAGCCGTCGGAGAGGGTTACGACCGCCCTGTACTCGGCAGTCCCTCCGGCCAGCAAGGAGTCCGGCCCATCAATCGCCAGTGCCAGCGGCGCCTGCGCCATATCGGCCGACGGGCCGGTCGGCGTCGTTGCACTGCAGGAAGCAACGAGCGAGGCAACGAGCGAGGCCACGATCGAGCAAGATCGAGTGTGCATCACTTGATCTCCTCCCTATCAGGGTCGCCGTCACATTTTGGTATTAAAACACGCAAAAGTGTTCTGTCAAATCTTTCCGACCGGCAACGTGAGCGCGGTTGTGATCGCGCCGCCTCAGCTCGTAGTCGCAGCGGTCCTTCAGAACACCGGCTTCGAATTCCATCGTCGAGATTTGATGCAAGAAACGCGCCACATGAACTGCCTCCGGACAGACTCACGCCCGGCGAAATGCCCTGCCCTGGCTGATGTGTTCTGACGATCTGGCCCGGATCTTGCTCTAGCGACGGGCGTGCTTCGCCCTGCTGCGCCACCAGCGCTTGCACTTCTGGCCGGCGCTGGAATCGCGGCCATCCCGGACACCCTGCCGGAGGCGTGGTTGCAGCCGATGGTCGCGGCGGCGGGCGGAGCCCTGCTTGCCGCCGTCGGCCTGCTCTGGGCGGAGCGGGGCCAGCGCGCGGCGGCCCTGCTGGCGCTGGCAGGGACGCTCCTGGCCGGCATCGCGGCGGGCATCGGCGCACGCAGCGAGATGCATCCATCGCTGCTCGACTGGTTCGACGGCAGGGCCGGATGGGACCGGAATCAGGCGCCGGAAGGAACCTCCGTGGTCGAAGGACGCCTGCTCGTGGATGCCGCTCCGACGGCCTATGGAGGCAGCCTCACGGTGGCCGTGGCGCGAATCCGTCATGGTGGCCGATGGCACGCATTGGAGGGCGTGGTCCGTCTGAGTGTGAGTGGCGAGCTGGTCCCGGAGCACATCTCCGCATGGCGGAACGGACGGCTGGTCCGCGTGCCGTCAACGCTCCGGCAGCCGGCCCGGTACGCCAACCCGGGAACGCCCGACGGCCTCGACCGCCTCTACGCGCGAGGGATCCACCTGATCGGATCGGTGAAGAGCGCGCTGCTGGTTGACGTGCTGGCGCCCGGCGCCGCCCGGGAGGAATGGGGAGCGCGCATGCGGGCGGCGGTGCGCCGCGCCGTCGACGCGACGGCCGGCGCGCACGACCCGCAGTCGGCCGCCATCGTCACGGCCGTGCTGATCGGCGACCGCGCCGGCCTCGACCCGGCCATGACGGACCGCCTGCAACGCGGCGGCACGTACCACGTGATCGCGATCTCGGGAGGCAACATCGCCATCCTGACCGCGTTGCTGCTGCTCCTGCTGCGCCTGGCCGGCCTGACGGGGCGCCTTCCGGCCGTGATCGTCATCGGGTCGCTGCTGGCCTACGGACAGGTCGTCGCGTCCGAGCCCTCCGTGACACGCGCCCTGTTCGTCGCCATTGTCGTGCTGGCCGCGCAGGCCGTCGACCACCGCGCGGACCCGATAAACACGCTGACCCTGGCCGCGGGCGGCCTGACGCTGGTCGATCCGCGCGCGCCGTTCAATCCGGGATTCCAGTTGACGTTCGGCGCCACGGCCGGCCTGCTCATCGGCGTCCCGCGCATGATGACCTGGCTGGGCGCGCAGTGGCCGCCGGCGGGAGAGCCGGACGGCGGCGACACCTCGCCGAAGTCGGGCCGAGGCCGGTCGCGCCTCGCCGTCGGCAGCCGTCATCTGACGATGGCCGTCGTCGGCCTGCTGGTGGCGACGGTCTGCGCGGAACTGGCTCTCTTCCCGGTCGCCGTGCTCCATTTCTCGCGGGTCACGCTCGCCGGCCTGCTGCTCAACTTCGCGGCAATCCCGTTGATGACGGTGACGCAGATGGCGGGGATGGCGGCGGTCGGCCTGTATGCCTCCGGCGTCGCTGGGGCCGCCGCGCTCGCGGGCTGGACGGCCCACCTGGCGGCGACGGGCATCGTGGAGTCGGCGCGATTCGCCGACTGGGCGCCCTGGCTCACCTGGCGGCTGCCGCCGCCGTGGCTGCCGGTGGTAGGCGCCTATTACGCCGGCTGGCTCGTCTGGCTCGCGGCGGGTAGCCACTGGCCGCGCCGGGCGGGTCAGGGGATGGTCACTCTCGGCGCGGCGATGATGCTGGTTGCGCCATTCCCGGGATGGCCGGGCGCGATGGCGGACGATGCGTGCGCACTGTTGGCCGACAAGGCAAAGCAGGCTGATGGCCAGCGGTTCCTGCGAGTCCACCTGCTCGATGTCGACCAGGCCGACGCCATTCTCGTCCGGTTCCCGGATGGGCAGACCCTGCTCGTGGATGCCGCCGGAGACGTGCTGGAGGGGTCTTTCGATGTCGGAGCGCGCGTCGTCGTGCCGGCAATCTGGGCCCTCGGAGTCCGTTCGCTCAACTACCTGGCCATCACTCATGGCGACCCGGACCACGCGGGAGGCGGCGTGGCCGTCGTGCGCGACCTGCGTCCCCGGGAAGTGTGGGAAGGTGTTCCCGTGCCCGCGTCCCCGATTTTGGCCGCGCTTCGAGCCGCAGCGGAAGAAACGGACGCTGCCTGGCGTCAAGTGCAGGCCGGCGACCGCTTGACGATCGGCGGTGTCGGCGTCCGCATCCTCCACCCGCCGGCCCCGGACTGGGAACGCCCTCGCGTCCGGAACGACGACTCGATCGTCATCGAGCTGCGTCACGGCGGCGTATCCGTCGTCCTGCCGGGTGACATCGGCGACGAGGTGGAGCCGGCGGTGGCGGCGGCGGTCGACGCGGCGAAAATCCGGATCCTGAAGGCGCCGCACCACGGCAGCCGGACGTCGAGCACGGAGGCTTTCGTCCAGGCCATGCGCCCCGCTCTGGCGGTCGTGAGCGCGGGACGCCGGAACCTGTTCGGGCACCCGCACCCGGACGTCGTCGCCCGTTACGAACGGGCGGGCGCCGAACTGCTGCAGACCGGGCACGACGGCGCGGTCGCGCTCTGCACGGATGGCGATCGGGTGGGAGTCTCGACGGCGAACGGCCGGCGGTTCATGCTGCCTGCGTCCTGAGCGCGCGCGGCAGGCAAGAGAGGCTCAGGCGCCCGTCTTGATCCGCCGCCACTCCGCTTCCATCTCATCGAGCGAAGCGCTGGCCAGCTCGATGCCGCGGTCGCGGAAGCGCTCCTCGAGTTGCGTGAACCGCTCCTTGAACTTGCGGTTCGCGCCGCGCAGGGCGGTTTCGGGATCCACGCCCAGGTGGCGGGCCAGATTGGCGATGGCAAAGAGCAGGTCGCCCAGCTCCTCCTCGATCGCGGCCGGCGAGCCTTCCGTCCTCGCGTTGGCCAGTTCCGCCAGTTCCTCGATGACCTTCTCCTCGACGCCGGACGGATCCGGCCAGTCGAAGCCGGCGCTCGCGGCCCGCTTGCCCAGCCGGTAGGCGCGAAGCAGGGCGGGCAGGCTCTCCGGCACCGTGGCCAGCAGGCTCCGTTCCTCACCGGCCTGCGCCCGTTCCACCGACTTGATCGCGTCCCACTGGCGCTTGACGTCATCGGAGGTCATGGGCGTTCCCGCCGAGGCGCCGCCGTTGCCGTCCGCGGCCCCGTCCGCGGCGGGCGGGAAGACATGGGGATGGCGGCGTATCAGCTTGTCGCAGATCGCGCGGAGCGAGTCGCTGATATGAAAGTCGCCCCGTTCGTGCGCCACCTGCGCCAGAAACACCGCCTCGAGGAGGAAATCGCCCAACTCGTCGCGGAGCGCGGCGGCGTCGCCCCGATCGATCGCGTCGACCACCTCGTAGGTTTCCTCGATCACGTACGGGCGCAACGACTCCAGGGTCTGCTCCCGGTCCCAGGCGCAACCCTCCTCCGAACGGAGCGTGCGCATCAGGGCGACCAGGCGCGCGAAACCGTCGGCGGCGGCCCGCACCTCGTCGTCGCGACGGCCGCCGTGGGGAGTGGTTGACACCGTGGCGTATGCTAGCAGGTCGCCTGCGGGCATCCGCGGCATACGATGCAGATCACCTTCCTGGGAACCGGCACGTCAGTCGGCGTGCCGGTCATAGGCTGCGATTGCGAAGTGTGCCGTTCCGACGACCCGCGCGACAAGCGGCAACGCTCGTCACTCTGGCTCCGCTTCGACGACGGCCGCTCGGTTCTCGTGGACGCTTCGCCCGACCTGCGCGCGCAGGCGCTGCGCTTCCGGATCACGCGGGTAGACGCGATCGTCCTGACGCATGCCCACGCCGATCACATCCTGGGTCTCGATGATGTCCGCATCTACAACTTCCGCCAGAGAGCGGCGATCCCGGTGTACGGAGCGGAGCGGACGCTGACGCAGGTGCGGCGCATGTTCGCGTACGCCTTCGACACAACGGCGCAGAAAGGCGGGGGAATCCCGCAGTTCGACCTCCGGGCGCTCACCGGGCCGTTCACGCTCGGCGGCGTCACCGTCCTGCCGGTGCCGGTCCTGCACGGACGCCTGCCCGTGCTCGGGTTCCGGATGGGGAACTTCGCCTATCTGACCGACTGCAACCACATCCCGGAGAATTCCTGGCCGCTGCTCGAAAACCTCGACATCCTGGTGCTCGACGCCCTCCGGCACAAGCCACACCCGACGCACTTCACGCTGGCGGAGGCGACCGAGACGGCGCGGCGCATCGGCGCGCGTCAGACATGGTTCACCCACATGACGTGCCACCTCCCGCACGCGCAGACCTGCGCGGAACTGCCCGAAGGCATGTCGCTGGCCTGGGACGGCCTGGAACTCGACGTCGCGGTGGACGCCCCGCCGAATGCGGCGCTCGTGGCTGCCGCCGCGAACGCATCCGGGGACTACTGACGCGCTTCCGGGTCTGCCGGTTGCCGCCCTCCCCCCAAGCGCGTAGCATGGGCGCAAGGTCGCGCACAGCTCCTCGGCTCGCCGGACGCCGGCGCGCCGCGGGACGGGCGGAACCGACGCCGCGACGGTAGACCGTGAAGCACTGGCAGGAAACGTCGCAGATCCTCAGCCGGGCCGTCGAGTTGGCGGCGACCGGCCGACGCGCGGCGCTGGCAACCGTCGTCCGGATCTCCGGGTCCGCCTATCGGCGTGCCGGCGCCAAACTGCTCGTGGAAGAGAACGGCGCCACCCTGGGAGGCGTCAGCGGCGGATGCCTCGAGGCGGACGTGCGCGAGGTCGCCCTGTCCGTACTGCGAGAAGGCGGCGCGCGGCTGCGCCACTACGAGACCGGCGACGACGACCGAACCGTCTGGGGACTCGGCCTGGGCTGCAACGGGGCGGTCGACATCTTCGTGCAGCCCGTCACGTCCGCCGAGACCCTGGACACGGCCCGCCGCGTGCGGACGCTGCTTGCGGAAGATGCGCCGTTCACCGTGTCCACCGTGGTCCGAGGTCCCTCGACCGCCCTGGGCCGGATGCTCGTGGCGGGGGACGGCCCGCCGGTCGGCTCAACAGGAATCCCCGCCCTGGATGGCGAGGTGGCCCGGCGCGCGCAGGCGCTCCTGATGGTGGGGGAGTCGCAGTTCTACGACATCGAATCCGCCGGCGTGTTCACGGATGTGCACGTCCCGCCGCCGCGGCTCGTCATCTGCGGCGCGGGCGACGACGCGATTCCCCTCGCAACCCATGGCTCACAGGTCGGCTACCGCGTGACGGTGGTCGATCACCGTCCCGCCTACCTGTCCCGTGAACGTTTTCCCGATGCCGAGCGCGTCGACTGCAGACCCGGCGACGGCCTGGACGGACTTCCGCTCGGGCTCCGCACCCAGTCGGTGGTGATGACGCACTCGTTCGCCCACGACCGGGAGTGGGTGAGGGGCCTGCTCCAAACCGATGTGCCCTACATCGGCCTGCTCGGTCCCCGCGCGCGGCGCGATGCGATCCTCGAACAGATCGACGCGGCGGACAGCGACCGGCTGTTCGCGCCGGTCGGTCTCGACCTGGGAGCCGATGGGCCGGAGCAGGTGGCCGTGAGCATCCTGGCGGAACTGCTGGCCGTGCTGGCCGCGAGCGAGCCGCGCCACCTGCGCGAGCGGGCCGGAGTCATCCATGCCGTCTGAACGCGGTGGCGCGGTGGCCGGCGTCGTGCTCGCCGCCGGCAGCTCGACGCGCATGGGCCGCAACAAGCTATTCTTCGATCTCGGCGGCGAGACGCTGCTGAGACGGGTCGTGCGCCGCGCGATCGACGCCGGCCTCGATCCCGTTATCGTCGTCGTCGGCCACGAGGCGGAGCGCGCCCGCGCGGAACTCGCGGGACTGCCGTGCACGCCGGTCGACAATCCCGACCACGCCCTCGGGATCAACCGGTCGCTGCGGACGGGAATCTCCCACGTTCCGGAGACCGCGCGGGCAGCGGTGGTGATGCTGGCGGACATGCCGTTCGTCACGAGCCGCATGGTCGCCGGGCTCGTCACGCGCTATCGCGACAGCACGGCCCCGCTCGTCATCTCCGCCTACGGGGACGTCAACGCGCCCCCGATGCTGTACGACCGCGCACTGTTCCCCGAACTCCGGCAAATGCAGGGAGAAGGGTGCGGGCGCCAGGTCGTGCGGCGGCATCGCCACGAGGCAGTCGCGCTCTCGTGGCCGGAAGCCGCGCTCCAGGACATCGACGTGCCCGAGGACTACGAACGGATCAAGGCCGAACTGGCCAGGTCGGCCGTCGGCGCCGCGGGGTGAGACCGATGCGTCCCGACATCCTGCAGCTTGCCTCCGAACTCGCCGGCCGCGACGAGGCGTTCGCGCTGGCCACCGTCGTCCGCCGCGAGCCGCCGAGCTCGGCCCGGGTCGGCGATGCCGCCATCGTGACCCCGGAGGGTGACTTCCACGGCTGGCTGGGCGGAAGCTGCACGCGGCCGACGGTCATCCGCGAAGCGCTCGCGGCCCTCGCCGACGATGCGCCGCGGCTCATCGGGATAGTCCGCGATCCCGAGTCGGCAACGCAAACGCGACCCGGACTGACGGTGTTTCCCATGGCCTGCCACAGCGGAGGAAGCGTGGAGATCTACATCGAGCCGATGCTGCCGGCCCGCCGCCTGTTGATCTTCGGGGTCGCGCCGGCGGCGCTCGCCCTGGCGCGGCTCGGCGCCGTCCTCGGCTACCGGGTGGAGGCGGTAGACCCGGAAGCCAGCGACGCGCTGTTTCCGGACGCGAACCGCCTGGTGAACGACGACGAATCGATCGAGCCGCCCGGTTCCGAACGCGACGCGGCCCGCTGCTTTGCCGTCGTCGCCACGCTCGGCCAGCGTGACGAGGAAGCCATCTGGGCCGCCATCCGACTGAAGCCGGCCTACGTCGGCGTGGTGGCCAGCCGCAAGCGGTTCGGACGGATGCGCGAAGCGCTAACCGCGCGCGGGGCCACCCCGGAGGAACTCGACCGCATCACCGTTCCCGCCGGCCTCGACATCGGCGCGGAAACGCCCGAGGAGATTGCCCTGAGCATCCTCGCGGAAATCACCGGGCGCAAACGCTCCACGGCCGGGACCACCAGGCGGGAGCCCGGCCGCCGCTCCGAACCGGCATCCGCTCCCGCCGAAGTCGGCAGCAGCCTCGAGCCCGCCCCGGCTCCCGCCGCGGCAGACGAAGCCGCCGAAGCCGACAAGGGCCTCAAGTCCGCTGCGGCCGCCGTCGTTGCCGCCACCGCGCGCGATCCCGTGTGCGGCATGACGGTCGCCGCTGCTGCGGCCAGCCACCCCGCCGAGGTCGGAGGAGAGACCTATTACTTCTGCTGCGCGCACTGCCGCACGCAGTTCCTGGCCGAGCCGCACCAGTACGGTGCGGCGGCGGAAACGGGAACCTAGCGTGCGGCCGGAGGTGCGCGCGATGCAGGCGGCGATGGAGCGCGAGGGCTACATCGCCGAGCCGCCCATCGCCACCGCCGTCTACCTGGCTCGCACGATGCGCAAGCCGCTCCTCATCGAGGGGGACGCCGGGGTGGGCAAGACCGAGATCGCCAAGGTGCTGGCCCGCATTCTGGACACCGAGCTGATCCGGCTGCAGTGCTACGAGGGCATCGACGTCAACACCGCCCTGTACGAGTGGAACTACCAGCGGCAGATGCTGCGCCTGAGAATCGCGGGGACGGAGGGCCGGGAAGCGGCGCAGACCGAGCAGATGATCTTCAGCCGCGACTGCCTGCTGGAACGCCCGCTGCTGCGCGCCATCACGCGCCGCGAGGGCCCGCCGGTCCTGCTGATCGACGAAATCGATCGGGCCGACGACGGCTTCGAGGCGTTCCTGCTGGAGCTTCTCTCCGACTTCCAGGTGACGATCCCCGAGCTCGGCCCGATCACCGCCACGCACGCGCCGTACGCCGTGTTGACCTCGAACCGCACGCGCGAGATCGGTGACGCGCTCCGCCGCCGCTGCTTCTATCTCTACGTCGAGCACCCGTCGGCCGAGAAGGAGGTGCGTATCATCCGTGCCCGGGTGCCGGAGGTCATCGACGGGCTGGCCCGGGAAGTGACCGCCGTCATGCAGGCCCTGCGCGCGCGCCGTCTCCACAAGACGCCGGGCATCGCCGAGACGCTGGACTGGACGCGCGCGCTGGCGGCGCTGCAGCTCGAGCGCCTCGACACCGACACGGTGGAGGAAACGCTCGGGTGCATTCTGAAGGACCAGCATGACGTGCAGGAGCTGACTACGAGCGACGTCGAGGCGCTGCTCGCCGCGGCACGGCCACCGGGCGGCGCCGATGCCTGACCGCGACGTCGTGGAACGGCTGGCGCGCTTTGCGGGCCGGCTGCGGGAGCGGGACGTCGGCGTCGGCCTGAGCGACGAAATCGACGGCGCGGCCGCGCTCCTGCTGGTGGATCTCGACGACTCGGACGAGGTGCGCTACGCGCTGCGCACCGCGCTGAAGGTCCGGCGATCCGACTGGGACACGTTCGACGAGCTATTTCGGGACTTCTGGGCCGCGGAGGGCGCGCCGGCGAGTCCCACCGTGGATCCCGCCCAACCGCGCGCGGAACCGCCGCGCGCCCGCCGCAACGGCCCGGCCCTCGCCTGGCGCTGGCTCCAGGCGGTCGCCCCGCCGGCCGGCCAGCGAGACCGCGAAGCAGCCGCCGGAGATACGCCGGGTTACTCCTCGGACGTGCTCCTGCGCCGCAAGCCGTTCGACGACTGGTGCGCGGACGACCTGCCCGCCATGGAGCGGCTGCTCGCCCGGGCGGCGCGCCGGATGAAATGCCGTCCGAGCCGGCGCCTGGTTCCGGTCGGCGGCAGGAGCGACGGCCGGGTGGATCTGCGGCGCAGCTTCCGCCGCGCCGTCGGCGCCGGTGGCGAGTTCCTCGCGCTCGCCCGGCGCGATCGCGCCGTGGAACGTCCGGATGTCGTGTTGCTGTGCGACACCAGCGGGTCGATGGATCCGCACACGCGTTTCCTGCTGACCTTCGCATTGTCCCTCAGGCGCGTGGTGAAACGCTGCGAAGTCTTTGCGTTCAACACCTCGCTTACCCGGTTGACGCCGTGGCTGAAACCGGGAAAGATGGAGTCGACCCTGGATCGCCTGGCCGCCGGCGTCGCCGACTGGTCGGGCGGGACGCGGATCGGCGCGAGCCTGGACGAGTTCGTCACCCGGTATCTGGGAGTGCTGGTGAGCACGAGAACCGTCGTCGTGGTGCTCAGTGACGGGCTCGACAGGGACAATCCCACGTTGCTGGCCGGAGCGATGCGCGCCATCCGGGACCGGGCGCGCAGGGTCGTCTGGCTGAACCCGCTCCTCGGCGACGACCGCTACCGGCCGGAGGCGCGCGGGATGCGCGCGGCCCTTCCCTTCGTCGACGATTTCGTCCCCGCGCACAACCTGGAATCGCTCGAGCGGCTGCTGCCCCTCCTGGTGGCCAGAGCCTGACCATGGGCATTCCCATAGAGAAGCACTTCGTCGTCGACGCCGCCCGGGCGGACGTGTGGGCGTTTCTCACCGATCCGTCCCGCGTGGCGGGTTGCCTGCCCGGCGCCGCCATCACCGAGCAGGTCGACGAGCGGACGTACACCGGCACCATCTCCATCAAGGTGGGGCCGGTTTCCGCCCGCTACAAGGGCAAAGTGCGGTTCGAGCGGCTGGACGAGGAGGAGGGCGTGGCGGAGATCGCCGCGTCCGGCCAGGACACGCGCGGCAAGGGAGGGGCCGACCTGCGCATGACGAGCCGGGTCGACGAGCGCGGCCCCGCCGAGACCGAAGTGACTGTGGAATCGACCGTCAACGTCACCGGCATCCTGGCGCAATTCGGCCGCGGGATGATCCAGGACCTCAGCGACCAGATGTTCCGGCAGTTCACCGACGCGATGCGGGCGGCCATCGAGTCGCCGCCCGAGCCGGCCGCCGATCCTCCCGTCGAGGCCGGCGCGGACCGTCCGGCCGGCAACCGTCCCGCCGCGACGCCCCAGGCGGAGGGCGCCGCGGGCGCCGGGGGGACCTTGCGGCGGACGGCGGACGTCTCGGATGGCGTGGCTGCCGCCGCCGAGGCGGCCGGCGGCGACGAAATCGACGCCGTCGTGCTCGGCGCGACGGTCGGGCGGCGAGCGCTCGCCCGGGCCGTGCGGCGACCCGGCTTCTGGATCTTGACCATCGTCATCGTGGCCTCCATCCTCTGGCTGCTCGTGAATTAAGGAGTATCCCCATGATTCCGTCGGCTTTCGACTACCACGCACCGGGCACGCTGGACGAGGCGGTGGCGCTGCTCGAACGCCTCGGCGACGAGGCGAAGGTGCTGTCCGGCGGACAGAGCCTCCTGCCGCTGCTCAAGCTCCGGCTCGGCGACGCCGGCCACCTGGTGGACATCGGGCGCATCCCGGGGCTCGCCGGCATCACGGAGGCGGACGGCTATCTGCAGCTCGGGGGCGCCACCCGGGAGGCCGACCTGGAACGGTCGGAGCTCATTCGCGAGAAGTATCCGATCCTGCTGGACACGACATCGGTCATTGCCGACCCCCTGGTGCGCAACCGAGCCACCGTAGGCGGCAACCTGGCGCACGGCGATCCGGCCAACGACCAGCCGGCGACGATGCTCGCCCTCAACGCGGAAGTGGTGGCGCGCGGCCCCGGGGGCGAACGCATCATTCCGATCACGGACTTCTTCGTCGGGCTCTTCGCGACGGCGCTCGGACCGGCGGAGATCCTCACCGAGATCCGGATTCCCATCCCGCCGCCCCGTAGCGGCGGTGCCTACGTCAAGCTGGAGCGCAAGGTGGGCGACTTCGCCACCGCCGCCACCGCGGCCCAGATCACGCTCGGCGAGCGGGGCGAGATCGCGCGGGCCGGGATCGGGCTCACCAACGCCGGCCCGACCCCCATCAAGGCGACCGCCGCGGAGCGGGCTCTCCTGGGGCGGCAGCCGGACGCGGAGGCGATCGCCGAGGCCGCACGGCTGGCCGCGGACGCCGCGTCACCGAGCGCCGACCGGCGAGGGTCGGTGGAGTACAAGCGCGACATGGCGCGGGTGCTGACGGGCCGGGCCGTCACCCTCGCGGTACAACGGGCGGAGGGGCAGTAGGCATGGCCACACACAACGTTCGGATCACGGTCAACGGGGAGCCGCGGGAGGCCTCGGTCGAATCGCGTCTGCTGCTCGTGCACTGGCTGCGCGAGGAGCTGCGCCTCACCGGCACCCACATCGGCTGCGACACGACCCACTGCGGCGCGTGCACGGTGCTGCTCGACGGTGAGCCCGTCAAGTCGTGCACCGTGCTCGCCGTGCAGGCGGACGGCCGGGAAGTGATGACGGTGGAGGGCCTGGAGCAGGACGGCACGCTGCATCCGCTCCAGGAGGGCTTCCAGCAGGAGCACGGACTCCAGTGCGGCTACTGCACGCCGGGCATGCTGATGACCGGCCGCGCCCTGCTGGAGCAGAACGCCGACCCGAGCGAGGCGGAGATCCGCCACGCGATATCGGGCAACCTGTGCCGCTGCACCGGCTACGTGAACATCGTGAAGTCGATCGAGCACGCGGCTGCGAAGCTGCGCTAGGGAGAAATCATGGCACCCCAGACGTCGCCTGAAGTGTGCGGTATGGGCCACTCGATGAAGCGCAAGGAGGATCCGCGCTTCATCCGCGGCCAGGGCAACTACGTGGACGACATCCAGCTTCCGGGCATGCTCCATCTGGACATCGTCCGCAGCCCGTTCGCGCATGCCCGGATCAACTCCATCAACTCGGAGGAGGCGCTGAAGATCCCCGGCGTGCTCGCGGTCATCACCGGCGAGACGCTCGAGCAGTACAACCTGCACTGGATGCCGACCCTGATGTCCGACACCCAGATGGTGCTGCCGACCGAGAAGGTCATGTACCAGGCGCAGGAGGTGGCGGCGGTCATCGCGACGGACCGTTACGCGGCGGCGGACGGCGTCGAGGCGGTGGAGGTGGACTACGACCCGCTGCCCGTCGTCGTCGACCCGTTCAAGGCGCTCGAGCCGGACGCGCCCGTGCTGCGCACCGACAAGGAAGGCAAGACCGACAACCACATCTTCCACTGGGAGACGGGGGACCGGTCCGCCACGGACGGGGCCCTCGCCGACGCCGACGTCGTGGTGAAACAGGACATCTACATCCCGCGCATCCACGTCGCATCCATCGAAACGTGCGGCTGCGTCGCCGACTTCGATCGGGTGATGGGGAAGCTCCGGGTCTACCTGACCACCCAGGCGCCGCACGCCATCCGCACCGTGCTCGCCCTGGTGGCCGGGCACGTCGGGCTCTCGGAAGAGAAGATCCAGGTGATCTCGCCCGACATCGGCGGCGGGTTCGGCGGCAAGGTGCCCGTCTATCCGGGGTACGTGCTCGCGATCGCCGCGTCGGTCGTGGTGGGCAAGCCGGTCAAGTGGGTCGAGGACCGGATGGAGAACCTGCAGGCGGACTCGTTCGCGCGGGACTACCACCTGTCGGCGGAGCTCGGCGCGAAGAAGGACGGCACGCTGACCGCCCTCAAGATCAAGACGGTGGCCGACCACGGCTACACCGACGCCGCCGCGAACCCGTCGAAGTTCCCGGCCGGCCTGTTCTCCATCGTCACCGGGGCGTACGACCTGAAGCACGCCTTCGCCGAGGTGGACGGCGTCTACACGAACAAGCCGCCGGGCGGCATCGCCTACCGCTGCTCGTTCCGCGTGACCGAGGCGGTCCACACCATCGAGCGGCTGACCGACATCATGGCCCTCGAGCTCGACATGGACCCGGCCGACCTGCGCCTCAAGAACTTCATCCCGGCCGACGCGTTCCCCTATAAGTCGGTGCTCGGGTGGGAGTACGACAGCGGCGACTACCACGGCGCCCTCGAGAAGGCGATGGACCGGATCGGCTACGCCGAGCTCCGGAAGGAGCAGGCGGAGAAGCGGGGGCGGGGCGAGCTGATGGGCATCGGCATCTCCAGCTTCACCGAGATCGTCGGCGCCGGGCCCTCCCGGACGTTCGACATCCTCGGCATCAAGATGTTCGACTCGTGCGAGATCCGGGTCCATCCCACCGGCAAGGCGACCGCCCGCTTCGGCACCAAGTCGCAGGGCCAGGGCCACGAGACCACCTACGCGCAGATACTCGCCGAAGAGCTCGGCATTCCCGCCGCGCACATCGAGGTCGAGGAGGGCGACACCGACACCGCGCCCTACGGGCTGGGCACCTACGCCAGCCGCTCGACGCCGACGGCCGGGGCGGCCGGGGCGATGGCCGCGCGCAAGGTCCGCGACAAGGCGAAGAAGATAGCCGCCTACCTGCTGGAGGTGAGCGAGGACGACCTGGAATGGACGCCGGGCGCCTTCTCCGTGAAGGGCGCGCCGCAGAAGGCGAAGACCATCCAGGAGATCGCGTTCGCGGCCTACACCAACCACCCGCCGGGGATGGAGGGCGGCCTGGAAGCGGTCTCGTACTACGATCCGCCGAACCTCACGTTCCCGTTCGGCAGCTACATCTGCGTCGTCGACATCGACCGCGGCACGGGCGAGGTGAAGATCCGCCGGTTCGTGGCGGTGGACGACTGCGGCAACATCATCAACCCGATGATCGTCGACGGGCAGATCCACGGCGGCCTCACCATGGGCATGGCGCCGGCCCTGCTCGAAGAGATCAGCTACGACGAGAACGGCAACATCTCGGGCGGGAGCTTCATGGACTACCTGGTCCCCACGGCGATGGAGACGCCGAAGTGGGAGACCGACAAGACCATCACGCCGTCGCCGCACCATCCGCTGGGCGCGAAGGGCGTCGGCGAGTCGGCCACCGTCGGCGCGCCGCCGGCGATCGCCAACGCCGTCGTGGATGCCCTGGCGCACCTCGGCGTGCGGCACATCGACATTCCGATCACGCCCGAGAAGGTGTGGCGGATTCTGAAGGACACCGGGGCCAACCTGTAGGCGGCCGAACACGAAGTGCGGGATCTTCGAGTTGGATTGACCCGCCACTCGCGGCAATCTCGGCACACGCAAACACCTAGGCGCCTACACTCCGAAGCGCAACGATGCCGACCTTCATTGGCCTGGATCTAGCCTGGACTGCCCGTAAGGAAACCGGCATCTGCTGGTTCCACGGAGAAACACCTGCCGACCTGAACTGCACTCGCATCGAAGCCTCTGTGCGCGACGTTGAGAGCTTGGCGGATGAACTGTCTGCCGTGGAAGGGCCGGTGATCATCGCGATAGACGCGCCTGTTCTCTATACGCCCGAACGTTGGGCCGAGCGCGAGGTTGCGCGGCGCTTCAGGCGGTACAAGGCGTCTCCCCATCAAGCACACTACGCAGTCAAGAAGGGCTACACAGCCGGCATCGATCTCGGGGCAGCGCTCGAAGTGCGCGGCTTCAACCTTGACCCGGCGACGCTGCTCGGCGGAAGACGTGGTGAACGCGTTGCGATAGAGGTTTATCCCCACACGATCCACGTGCGGCTGTTCGATCTTACCGAGCGGATTCCCTACAAGCCCAAGCGACGCCGCAGCGTCGCGTTGCGTCGAGAGGCCATGCGGAAGTACCAGTGTTACCTCGGGACGCTGCTAGCAAAGGAAGCACCCCGCGTCCTTGAGCATCCGCTAGTCGCAAACGCCCTCTCGCCGGAAACCGTAGATAGTGCAAGAGGCACCGCCCTGAAGCGCCTCGACGACACACTCGACGGACTTACGTGCGCCGTCGCCGCCTGGCTCGCGTGGCGCACGCCCTCCGACTGGGAAGTGATCGGCGATCTGAATGGCTACATCATCGTGCCGCGCGAAAATCCAGCCCAACGCCCACTTCTCGCGTAGGAACTCGAGCGCACGGCGCTGTTTGCCATCGCCGGGTTATTCGGATGACCCGCAGCGACGCTCAACGGACCTGACGCCCCGGCTGAGGCAGGTGGGGACCTGATGACACGCCGGCATCATGCAGCCGGTCGGCTTCGGAAAGGCGGCCTAGTCTTCACCCTTGTCGGCAGTCAGGTCCGCCGCGTCTCCGAGCCGTTCAAGCAGTGTCTCGAAGTCCATATCGCGAACGACAATTGTCTTGTAGTGGGCTACGGTCACCTCGAGCTGGTCGTCCTTCACCGTGACGGCGGCGATGTAGTCGGGGTTCGCCAGGATTGTGGAATCGTCAGTTCCTCCGAGCGGTATCAGCTTCATCGCTTCTCCTCATGCCTGGTTTTCGCACGCTCCCGAGACGCTCTCGGACATCCAGAGTAGTTGACGTTGGGAATCGGCCCACTGAAGACCACGACTTGCGCTGTTCCGCGATCTCCTGTTCCGACAGCTTCCGGGCTGACTTCTTCAGCCGATCGAAGGCCTCTCGCTCCTTCTGCGACATCCTCCGACGGAGCATTGCTGCTGGCATGATCGTCCTCTTGGGAGTTGAGGGGGATCCCGGCACCGTGAGGGGCGACTCCAGATGAATCATACCGCTTGCAGCAGTGGTTTCCGACATGTGTGCTGTGCCTCTCGCAGCGCCCAGCCCCGTGGACGTCAATGGCAACCGATATGCGCGTAAGAGGGCCCGCGCACGGGAGAGTCCAGCATGCAGAGGCGTCGTACAGGATCGAGCAAGTCTCCAAGGGTCCGGACAGATGAGTTCGGGCGAGCCTTCGCCGGAAGCCAGTTGCAGATTCAGATTGCGGTAGCACGCCGGCCGGCCGAACTGTCTCGGTTGACCGCGCGGGCTATTGGACTCCCCGCGACAAGTTCTCTCGTTTGGACTTCTCCTTTGGAAGAAAGATGTTTCGCCGAGTACCGAGACGGGGCCTTCCTGCACGCCGTCGGGCTGGAGCATCTCGCGGCTTCGCTCAATGACTTCTGGCCTCGACCTGGCCCAAGCTGGGACGGGCTCGCGAGAATCAAGACGGATGGGGCCGCCAATGGCGTGGTGCTCGTAGAGGCCAAGAGCTATCCCAAGGAGATGGAGGGACGCGGCTGCCAGGCAAAGCCAGCTTCTCTGAAGCAGATTCGGCACGCCCTTGAAGACACGAAGCGGTGGTTCGGCGTGCCCGAGTCTGCCGATTGGCTGGGCTCCTTGTACCAGTTCGCCAATCGGCTGGCGCACGTCTACTTTCTGCGCGAACTGAACGGAATCCCGGCGTGGCTCGCCAACCTGTGCATCATTGACGATCCGACGTGGAAGGCCACTTCACGGGACGCGTGGACTGCTCACATGCCCACGATGCGTGAGCGGCTCGGTTTTGGCGACCGTCGGATCCCTTGGGTTGGGGACGTGTTCTTGCCGGGACGGTCAAGGAGTGAGCTCTTTACTGACGATCCGGCGAGCGAGATCTGCTTGTGAATTGGAACGCATTGACTCCCATCGCCCGCCAAGCAAGTCACCGGGTGGGGCGCGCCGGTCATTCCGACCTGCAACTGGCGATAGACCGCGGCCGCCCGTGGTTGCGACCCAGCCCTCCAGGGCGTAGCATGGCCACAGGGTCACGCGCTCCAGCAGGAGGCAAGAGATGAAGGTCCGATCTCTCGTCGCGACAGTCGCTGTCGTGCTCGTCGCCATCGTCCTCGCGCCCCTGTCGGCGACGGGCCAGGAGCCCGTGCCGCGCACCCCGTGGGGGCATCCCGATCTGCAGGGCACCTACACGAACAAGACCATCACTCCGCTGGAACGGCCTACGGAGCTGGCCGACCGCGAGCTCCTGACGGCGGAGGAAATAGCAAACCTCGAACGGGAAGTCGTCGACCGCAATGCGGAGCTGCTGACCCGTCCGGCGCGTCGAACCGAAGTGACGGAGAGCGTGGACGTCGGCGCGGACGGGGCGCCCGGCTTCTACAACAACTTCTGGCTGGACCGGGGCGTCACGTCAACCGGCCGGACCTCGATCATCGTCGACCCGCCCGACGGCCGCCTCCCGCCGCTGACACCGGAAGCGCAACAAGACGAGGATGCGCGTCTCGCCGCCCGCGGCATGCGCGGTCCGGCCGACACCTGGACCGACATGGACCTGAACGACCGCTGCATGCTCTGGTCGGTGGGGCCACCCATGCTGCCGACCGGCTACAACAACAACTACCTGGTCCTGCAGACGCCCGACTACGTCGTCATCCACGTCGAGATGATCCACGACACGCGCATCATTCCGCTCGACGGCCGCCCGCGCTTCGGCAGCCCGATCCCGCAGTGGCTAGGCGAGATGCGCGGCCGATGGGAAGGCGACACCCTCGTCGTCGAAACCCGCAACATTGCCCGCAGCGAGGAAGGTTCGTCGTTCGGCAGCGACGTCGTCCGCATCCGCGCCGCCAACGGGGGCCGCACCGAGAGCCTGCGGGTGGTCGAGCGGTTCACGCGCGTCGACGCCGACACGCTCCGCTACGAGTTCACCGTCGAGGATCCCACGCGCTGGACCAACCCGTGGTCGGGCGAGTTGCCGCTGCGGCGAACAGACGATTCGCTCTTCGAGTACGCCTGCCACGAGGGCAACTACAGCATCGTCAACGTGTTGAGCGGCGCGCGGGCGGAGGAGCAGAGGTGACGTTGCGTCGACCCGGCGCATGGCCAACGGTGCTTCTCACCACAACCACTCGAACATGAAGATGGTGAGCGGGACGCAGCTCGCAATCGGCTGCAACGCTGCCGCCTCGCACAGCATCTCCATCGTCGCATCGGGCTCCTCGTGCTCCTGCTCAAGACCTTCCAAGTGACGCAGCAGTCGATTCTCGGCTGCGACGGAGCCGGAGATCCAGAAGACAAAGCTAACCGTCATGGCCGCGTGGAATGCCGAAGACAAGCCCGGCCCCGCTACGGCGTAGAACAGGATCGCCCCCAGCGCCACGCCGAACAGGATGTAGGCCTGGATGCGGACGCTTCGCAGCGTGCCCAACTTGTACCGCATTGATCAGTCGGAATATCACGGCCCTGCGGGGCGATCAACCCGCAACTCGCGGCGTTCGTTCTTCCCGTCGCCGCCTGTGGCTACGATGCGTCACCTCCCCAGGAGCCCATCAGCGAAGGCTCTGGGCGACATCGCGCGCACGGCACCCTGCGGCACCGATCCACCGTCAGCGAATCCCGTTCCAACTGACCTCGCAGCACGCGGGCGGGTATCATCCCTGCGACCGTGGACGTCATCCATTATCCGGACGATCCGCCGCCGGCCGCTCGCTGGTCGCAGCCCGTTGTCGCCCTCGGCAACTTCGACGGCGTGCACCGCGGCCACGCGAAGATCCTGGAAGAGGTGCGCCGCCGCGCGACCGCCCGCCACACGATACCGGCGGTCCTGACATTCGATCCGCATCCCTCGCGGGTGGTACGGCCGGACCGGGTGGCGCCGCTCCTGATGACCAGCGCGCAGAAGCTGGAGGCGTTCGCGGCGGCCGGCATGGCCGGCACCGCCATCGTCCGCTTCACGAAGCCGCTGTCGCAGTGGGATCCGGAGCGGTTCGTCCGGACGGTGCTGGTGGAGTGGCTGCAGGTGGGGGAGGTGTGCGTCGGCGCCAACTTCCTCTTCGGGCGCGACCGGAGCGGGAACTTCACCCTGCTGCGCGAACTGGGCGCGCAGCACGGCTTCGACGCCGAGAAGGTCGAACCGGTCCGCTACAAGGATTTCGTCGTGAGCAGCACACGGCTGCGGCGGCTGGTCACCGACGGCCGCGTCGACGAAGCGGGCGCGCTGCTCGGACACCACTTCACGGTGGACGGCAAGGTGGAGCGGGGCGACGGCCGGGGCCGTGACCACGGCGTTCCGACGGCGAACCTCCGCACCGATAACGAACTCCTTCCGGCAGACGGTGTCTACGCGACGACCGCGGTTATCGACCAGGTGCTGCATCCGTCGGTCACGAACGTCGGCGTCCGCCCCACATTCGGGTCCGACGGGCCGCGGACGATCGAGACCCACCTCCTGGATGCCGGCGCCGACGGCGCCCCGATCGATCTGTACGACCGGCCGCTTCGCCTGGCGTTCGTGCAACGCCTGCGCGAAGAGCGGACGTTCGCCGACGCGGATGCCCTCCGCCGGCAGATCGACGACGACTGCGCCCGGGCGCGCACGCTGTTCCAGCAGATTTCCCTATGACCGCGACGCCGTTCCGCCTCTACAACACGCTTACGCGCCAGATCGAACCGTTCGAGCCGCTGCGCGACGACACGGTCCGGATGTACGCGTGCGGCCTCACCGTGTACGCGCGGGGGCACATCGGCAACTTCCGCACCTTCGTCTCCCTGGACCTGCTCCGCCGCACCCTCCGGTATGTCGCCGGCTACCAGGTTCAGCAGGCGATCAACTTCACCGACGTGGACGACAAGACGATCGCCGGCGCCCGAAAGGCCGGGGAAGACCTGCGCACCTACACCGACCGCTACATCGACGCCTGGCGGGAAGACGCCGACACGCTCGGCCTCGAGCCGGTGGAGGAAAATCCCCGGGCGACGGACGAGGTGAATCTGCGGGCGATGGGGGAGATGGTGCAGCAGCTCGAGTCGCGCGGGCACGCCTACCGGAGCGACGGGTCGGTCTACTTCCGTATCGCGTCACTGCCGGAGTACGGCAAGCTGGCCCGGTTGGACCATGCGGGTATGCAGGACGGAGCGCGGATCGACAGCGACGAGTACGCCAAGGAGACCGCGCGCGACTTCGTGCTGTGGAAGGCATGCGGGCCGGACGAGCCGTGTTGGGACGTCGGAGTCGGACCGGGCCGCCCGGGCTGGCACATCGAGTGCTCGGCGATGGCGCTGCGCCTGCTGGGCGGGCCACCCATCGACATCCACGCCGGCGGTGTCGATCTGATCTTCCCGCACCACGAGAACGAGATCGCCCAGGCGGAGGGAGCGACGGGGGAGCTCTTCGCCCGCTGGTGGGTTCACGTGGAGCATCTGCTGCTCGGCCGGGACGTGAAGATGTCGAAGTCGCTCGGCAACGTCCTGACGGTCCGCAACATCCTCGATGAGGGGCATCGCGCCTCGGCGCTTCGGTACGTCCTGCTGTCGACCCACTACCGCAAGCAGTTGCGCTTCGACTGGAGCAGCCTCGCGCAAGCCGAAGAGGCGCTCCGCCGGCTGATGGACTGTCTCGCCCGCGTCGACGCAGTGACGGCGCCGGGCGAGCATCCGGAGGTGGCCGAACTGCTGGTTGCGGCGCGGGAGGCCTTCGAGGCCCGGCTGCGCGACGACCTCAACGTTCCGGGAGCGCTCGGCGCGGTCTTCGAGCTGGTTCGGGAGGTCAACGGGGCCATTGATCGGGATGAGTTCGGCGCTGGCGACGCGGCGCGCGTGTGCGAGACGTTCGAACGGTTCGACAATGTGCTTGGGGTGATCGCCTTACGCAAGCGGGAAGAAGCGGCCCCGCCGGTCGATGCCTCGGAGATCGACGCGCTGATCGAGACGCGCCGCCAGGCGCGCCGGAACCGTGACTTCGCCGAGGCGGACCGCATCCGAGACGAACTCGATGCGCGCGGGATCGTCCTGGAGGACACCCCCGCAGGCACTCGCTGGAAGCGAAAGTAGCCGCTGGCGGCAACGGCCTAGCTGGGGATCCCCTGGCCACACTGTCCGCTTGAGCCGCGGTACGGTTCTTGCACCTTCTCCGGCATCATGCCGGCATCACAGCAGGATCGTCTCGGACGCCACGGAGAAGACCTTGCCTGCGACGAGTTGCGCCGCCGCGGCTACGCCATCCTCGCACGCCGCTTCCGGACCCGGCACGGCGAGATCGACATCGTGGCCAGGGAGGGCGACGTGCTCGTGTTCATCGAAGTGAAGGCGCGCTCATCCACTCGGTTCGGCGGGGCGCGATCGGCCGTCACCTGGCCGAAGCAGCGGAGGATCCTGCTGATGGCCCAGCGCTACATGAAGCGGGTGGGATGGTCCATGCGCCCGTGCCGCTTCGACATCGTGGCGATTCAGCAACACAAGGATGGACGGTCGCCGGAGGTGGCCCTGATTCGGAACGCATTCACGGCGGAGGGGGCGTGGTAGCCGCGCCGGCCCGGCCGGCGCGTGCCTTGCCGGAGGGAAGCGGGTGTGGTACTTTGAAACCTCGTTGGCTCGGGGCGAGCGGGAATAACTCAGTGGTAGAGTGCGACCTTGCCAAGGTCGAAGTCGCGGGTTCGAATCCCGTTTCCCGCTCCATTCTCCGTTCCCCGATCAGCCCACGCTTCCGGTCCGACGGCGCCGTCGCCAAGTGGTAAGGCAGAGGTCTGCAAAACCTCCATCCCCGGTTCAAATCCGGGCGGCGCCTCCATTCCAACCGCAACGCTGGTTGACGGATGACAGTGAGCCCAACGTGCCTGTACCGACTGCCGCCGCCGCATCCAACCGCTCCTCCCGAAGGATGAACCGGGCAACGATGGTTGTCAGCCCACGTGTAGGCGCCTGCCCGCTGCGCCAGGTCCGCGCGCCGCGACCGTACGTTGCCGCGGGGCTGGCGATCTTCGCGGCGCTCGCGCTGGCCGCGCCCGCCCCCGCGCAGCCGGCCGACCCGCGGCTCGTGACCGAGGCGCGAGAACTGATCGCGGGTTCGAATACCGAGCGAATCGCGGCGCTGGAAGCGATTCTCGACCGGCGCGGTCTGGCGTACGTCCCGCAGGAGTTCCCCGGCCCGCGCGACGGGAACGACGCGCGATCGGTCGGGCGCAACCTGATCCTGACCTTCGGCGCCGGCCTGCCCGAGATCGTCGTCGGGGCGCATGCGGACGCGGCGCGACTCGATGACGGCTCGCTCAGCCACGGCATGGTGGACAACGCCGCGGGTGTCGTTACCCTCCTCGAATTGGCCGAGTCGCTCCGCGACGATCCGCCGGCGCGTCAGGTGCGCGTCGTGTTCTTCGACATGGAGGAACGGGGGCTGGTCGGATCGGCGGCGTTTGTCTCGACCCTCGAGCCATCCGCGGTCACCGGCATGATCAACGTGGACATCGTCGGCTACGGGGACACCGTGCTGTTCGGACCCGACGGATCGGACCGCGCCAGTCCGCCCGGCGCCGGCGGCAAGACGCTGGCGGACCGCGTCCGGCACGTCTGCGCCGTCCAGGCGCTCGTCTGCGTCAGCACGCCGGGGATGCCCCCGAGCGACGACCGGAACTTCACCGGCGCCGGCATTCCCAGCGTCTCGATCGCGCTGTTGCCGGCAGCTCAGACGCACCAGATCTGGCTGCTGCTCAACGGCGGCGAACAGAGTGGGTTGCGGGAGGGCTGGGTACCCGAGATCTTGCAGACCATCCATACCAGCCGGGACACCGCCGACCGGCTGGAGCCGGAGACACTCGGCCGCGCGGCGCGGCTGCTGACGCGGCTCGTTCGGGACTTCGCGGCAGACGGCGGCTAACCGCGGCTGAATTCGGATGTCCCCAACCCTGACAGGGGGTGCAGGATGACTTCACCGGCGCGCGCGCGTATCGCGGGTCTCGTGCTGTTTGCGGTCAATCTGGCCTACATGGCTGGCCTGTTCGTCGCCATGTTCGGACCGAACGGGACCGGAATCCTCAATCTGGGGCCGGTGCTGGGAGCGCCCCTCCTGCTGGTGCCGTTCGGACTGCTCATGCTGCGCCCGGTCGACCGGAATGCATGGCTGCTGGCCCTGATGTGCAGCGGGTTCTTCGTCTTCGTCGGCGGGATCACGACGGGGCTGACTCCCGGCGCCACCGCGGCGATGGCGGTCTACCGCAGTCTGGTGATGACGTTGTCGCCGGCGCTCTTCACCTGCCTGTTCCTGGTGTTCCCCGCCCGGACCCCGCTCGACCAACACGCGCCGCGTCTCAAGTGGGGGCTTCTCGTCGTGGGAGCGGCCCTCGTGCTGACTTCCGACATATGGCCATTGCTGCTCGGCGCGGCCCGTGCGACCGACACCGACGGCATGCTGCAGACACCGCTCATCCAGGGGAATCTGCGCCGCGTGGTCGATTTCCTGTACATCACGGGAGCCTTCGGCGCCGGTCTCTATGGCCTGATCTGGAACGCGTCGCGGTCTCCCCGGGCGAGCGTCCGCCGCAAGACGGCGGTGCTGGCGACGGGCTCGGCCCTCACCATCATCCCCTGGGTGCTGGTCGTGCTGGCGGAACTGGCGCGCATCAGGGCGCCCCAGTGGCTGGGGGCAGTGGCCGCGCTGAACACGCCGTTCCTGCCGGCCGCCTTCGCCTACGCCGTCGTCCGCCATCGCGTGATGGCGATCCCCGTGCTGCTGCGCCGAAGCGCACGCTACCTGCTGGTGCAGCGCGGCCTGGCCATCGCGAGCGTGCTGGCGAGCGTCCTGGTGGCTATCCTGCTCGTGGGGGTGGTGCAACGGCTGCTGCCGGAAGAGTCCGAATTCGGGGTGCCGGGCGCGGTGGTGCTTGCCGTCCTGACCGGTGTCACGCTGGCGCGCACCGGCACGCAGGTCGAACGGCAGGTTTCCGGCCGGATCGACCGGCTGTTCTTCCGCGAGAGCTACAACGCGCGCAGCGTGCTCGAAGCGCTCGCCGAGCGCGCGGACACCGCCGAGGGACGCGACGAGCTCGCGGAGATGCTGGAGACCGAGATCGACGAGGCGCTCCACCCGGCAACCATCGCCATCTACCTGGAGGACCAGCACGACCGGCTGACGATGATGGCGTCCAAACCCCACGATTCGCGGGCGCCCCGGTCGCTGGATCCGCGAATGGCGGTTTGGGCTCCGCTGGCGGGACAGCGGAAGCCGGTGCTGCTGCCCGAGGGCGCCCCGATGCCGGCCGCGCAATCGTCCGGCGCGGATGGAGGAGGGGCCGGGCAGCTCTCCGGCCTGCTGCATCCCGTCGAAGTCGAATGCCTGGCGCCGCTCGCGGCGCGGCGCGACCACCGCCTCGTGGGATTGATCGCGCTGGGACCGCGGCTGTCGGAGGAGCCGTACTCGCGGGAGGACTTCCAACTGCTCGACTCGATCGCGGACCATGCGGCGCTGACGGTCGAGAACATCGGCCTGAGCGAACAGATGGCCGAGCGCCTGGAGGCGCAGCGGGCCGCGGAACGGGAGATCCAGGTTGCGCAGGACGTGCAGCGCCAGCTCCTTCCCGCCCGGGCGCCCGAGTTGCCGGGCTTCGTCTGCGCCGGACACTGCACGCAGGCGAAGTCGGTCGGCGGCGACTACTACGACTTCATCCCGACGGGATCGGACGGCCTGACGCTGGTGCTGGCCGACGTGGCCGGCAAGGGGATCGCCGCCGCGCTGCTGATGGCCAACCTGCACGCCATTCTCCGCGGGCACCATGACCTGACGCGAGACGACCCGATCGGTCTGCTGGAACGCGTAAACCGCCAGTTCTACGCCTCGACCCCCGGCAATCGGTACGCCACGATGTTCCTTGCCAACTTCGACCGCCCGAGCGGCCGCCTGCTGTACGTCAACTGCGGCCATGTCCCGCCGCGCGTGACGCGGGCGGACGGCGGCGTCGACAAGCTCGATACGACCGGGTTGACGATGGGCATGTTCGACACGTGGATCGGCGAGTCGGCCACGACGACCCTGCACCCGGGAGAAACGCTGGTGGTCTGTTCCGACGGGGTGCCAGAGGCGATGAACGACGCCGACGAGCTCTTCGGCGACGCCCGCTTCGACGACCTGCTGCGCACGCACGCGCACTTGCCGGTACCCGAACTGGTTACCGCCATCCAGTCGGACGTGCAGGCATTCGCCGGCGACCGGCGTAGCGACGACCTGACCCTGCTCGTCGCGCGGGTTACGGCGTAATCCCGCGCTCGACGAGGGCGTCGAGGGCGATCCGGAACCAGACCGTGAACGTCTCGGGGCGCTCCGCGACGGCGCCGCGCACGTCCGCCAGGGGCATCCACTTCCAGCCGCCCACTTCGGCGCTGTTGGGCGCCGGTTCGCCGCTGTAGCGGCCGATGACGACATGGTCGTACTCGTGTTCCGTCAGGCCGTGATCCAGATCCGTGCGATAGATGAAGCCGAAGGCCGTCTCGAGCGGGCAGTCGAAACCCATCTCCTCGCGCAGCCGGCGGTGCGCCGCATCGAGCACGGATTCGCCCGGCCGCGGATGGCTGCAGCAGGTGTTCGACCAGAGTCCGCCCGAGTGGTACTTGCCGGACGCCCGCTGCTGCAACAGCATTCGGCCGGCGTCATCGAAGACGAAGATGGAGAACGCCCGGTGGAGGAGCCCTTCCCGGTGCGCGGCCATCTTCTCCGCGACACCGGTCTCGCGATCCTCCGTGTCGACCGTCACGACCTCTTCGATCATGGACTGAACCATGGTGCCAGGACGCCAGCGTACAACACAGCGCTGGTAACGAGGCCAACCAGCATGGCCGAAATCGCGGTGACCTTCCGTCCTGACGGGAAGAAACGCAGGAGCCACGTCCCGCTCACGGCCAGTATCACGACGCCGAAGCCGATCGGCCACTCTACCGGCACCCCCGTCAGGTAGCTGAATTGCAGCTCATCGAAGACTCTATTGTCCGGGATGGGTCGGCCCAGCAGTTCGTCGACAACATGCCGGATACCCGCCACGTTACGGAACTGCGAGAGATAGGCAAGCGCGACGAGTACCGGAAGTGGTTTCCACCGCACACATCCATAACAACACAAGGCCACGACGAGATAGGTCACAACCGGTCCCGCCAGGTGCGCCAACGCCACTGCCCTGATGGGCGCGATGGCTGCCGCCGCGGCCAGGTCGCCCGCGGCAATTGCCGTCCGGAACGGGATATTCGTCCACCCGACCGCCATCGGGTAGAAGCGCAGGTCGGGGACGTCAAGCAGCCAGTACACGGCGTAGTGGCCCGCCTCGTGAGGCAGTACGGCCAGTGGAGCAGCCGGAAGGCCCGCCAGAAACCATCGAAGTCCGACCCGCCAGAACGGTCGGCTGGCAGTGAGGGATGTCGGTTCCATCCGTTGTTGGCGGCGGACGAACGTCAGTTCCCGAGCGCCGCGCGATTTACGGCACTTCCTGGCGTGCTGTGGCACAGGTACGACAGCAACAGGTAGCCCTTGACATCGAAGGTGGCGTCGCCATCGAGCACGAACTTCAGGTGGTTGACACGCCGGTCAATCAGACTCCACCAGAGTTCGTGCGGCAGGATGGAGACGGATCGTCCGGGCCAGGTCAGAAGCGCATCGCGCTTGTCGCTTGTACACGTGCCCAGCCGAGTGAGCAGGGCAAGGGCTTGCCGATCCGTGTCGGCGATCCGCCCGTCGCGTTGAGACGGCCGCGAGAACAGCCTTTCCAGGCCGACCCGCGGCAGGACGCCCCGGACTGGACTGACATCGAGATGAAGCATCGGCACGCAGGGCATGCTGTCCGACGCGTACCGGGACGCCGCAAGGTGGATCGCCACGTCGAGATGCCGGGGCGACGTTGACGTGACGTCGGCGACATACGCAACCACCGCGCTGGCCGGCACGTTCGCAAGGCAGACGCGAATGGTCGGCGTCGGGCGATGCGTCATCAAACCGACGTAGGCTACGGCTGCAGCGGGCGGAAGTGGCTCGATACAGGCGTGCAGCGCGTCCCGCACCAGCCTGGCCTCGGCAACTGTCGTGGCGGACTCGACCGCCGTCAGGACTTGATTCAACCAAGCTGACGGCCCGCTCTTGCGCAGCGACGATAGCCTGACCAGGCTCAGGAATATCCCGGGTGCCGGAACGCGAGATGTCGTGTGACGCGTTCCGGCACCCGTGACACCCGGATCGACAACGACGTCGTACTCCAGCCAGACATGATCCAACATCGCTCGGAGCGACTCACTGGCCATCCAGCGACGGCAGAACGCCTGGAGACTCGCCCACCAGTCTGGCACGCGTCCCCCATCTACCAAGTCGTGCCGAGCCAGAATCGCGGCGCCCCGCGGATAGACCGCCAAGACGAGGTCAACCTGCGGCGCGGCCTCGCGCAGCCGGCACTCGAAGTAGATCATCTTGGACAGTGCCGCGGGCAGGTGCTCAACTGCCGCGCCCAGTCGTTTCAGCGTGTCGTGCGACACGAGCGGGTGGGGCAGTTGTGGGCTCACGGCCTGCAAGGTCGTTGTGAGCGAGTGCATTGGCGTGTGGCTCGCGAGCGATCTGCAACGAAAGTGCGCTACTCGCCATTCCAACTGCAGCCGCCCGTCGGGTCGTAGATGGTGGCCGGACCATCAACACCAACGCCCCCAGCAACGGCTTCGAGTTCCTCCGCCGACAATTCGTCCGCCGGGACCGGATCCGGCAGCACGAAAAGCACGTCGCAATCGCGGCCCTTCTCGATGAACTTCAAACGAAGTTCCTCCGGGCAAGCACAGTCAGTCATCGTCTGGAGAGTCCTTCGCGGATCGGTGAGCAATCCCTTGCGCAGATCTTCGTCCGCCACAGCTCTTGCCAGCACCTTGTCGATCTGAGCTACCAATTCGTTGTTCGTCATGGTTTGCCTCCTGGAATCATCTTTTCGCTGCCTACGCAGGAACGCCCCGCGTGGCACCAACAACACCTCGGCCGGTGGCCCCGGCCATGCCGCCGGAGCCACCGGAGTTCGATGAGTTTCTCGCTCCCTACTCGCCGCTGAAGATCCAGCCGTTGCACAGGTTGATGTGGAGGTCTCCGACCCCACCCGCAACCGCCTCGAGTTCCTGATCGGTCAATTCGTCACCGGAGATCGGATCGGGAAGCACGAACATCGCGTCGCAATCGCTGTCCTTTTCGATGAACTTCACCCGCAAGTTCTCCGGCATCGCCTCGCCAGCCATCTTCTCGAGCGTGGAACGCGGGTCGCTCAGCAGTCCCGCGCGAAACTCGCTGTCGAGAGCGGACTTCGACAGCACTTCCTGCACGCGGTCATTAACGTTCTCAGCCATGTCATACCTCCTGTGGATGATGAGTGGAGCACCGCACCATGCGTCCGCTCCGATGGCCGAAATGAACGCAAGCCGCATGCCAAGTCACGACGAATCGGTCGCGGTGCCCGGTTCCGGGATACGCAGGTTGTGCTAGGGGCTTCCGACGGACGACAGGTCCGTCGGTGGGTAGCGATCCGGGTGATCCCGAGTTGCGCGGCGGGAAGCCGGAATCCTCTCTCCATGCAGAAGCAGCAAGGGGACCCGAACGGCAACCTGAGATGCCCGCACTGGCGCCACGCTTTGACCAGGCACGTCGTGCAGGATTGGTTCCCCTGGAGAACCGGGCAGTGCGAAAGACGGCAGGCGCCGGAACCGGCGGTAACGCCAGTTGACACGGTTGTCGACCTAACAGCGCCGGCGACCCAACGCTGGGGCAACCCGGACCGATCTCGGCCCAATTGCAGGCCGATGTAACACCAGGGTCCCGGATCCCGAACCGTCAGTTCCGGCACGGACTTTGCAGTGCTGGCCAGACGTGTATCGAACCGCAACCCCCGAGGCAAAAGACTATAGATGGCCACCGCCGGTTGGTCGTTTCGGTCTGGTCGCGATTCTGAGCGTGGCGCCCCTGGAAGGCACGCCGGTCGTGTTCGGGCAGACGGCGCCGGACGGCATCAACATCGGCACCGTGATGACAACCGTCCTGATGGAGAGTCCCGACATTGAACAAAGCACCCTCGCCATCGAAACCGGCGCCGCCGACAGAGTCGCCGCCTCCAGCCCCTTCGATTTCCGGGTGCACACGTCGGTAGCCGGCGGGCGCGACAACCTCGATGTGAGCGGCGTGCTCGCGCCGACAGGCAGCCTGACCACGCTCGTGTCAGGAACAAAGCTCTTCCGGTCCGGTATCGCCATCTCTACGGACGCTTCACTCGGAACGTCCCGCGGACTCGGCTCCGTAGCGCTCAATCAGACGGACTCGTCGGTCTCCATCCGTGTCCCGTTGGCCGGCGGGCGCAATGGCGGCGCAGCCGCAGGTGTCGAACGCTCAGCGGAACAGGCGTATCGGGCAGCTCTACTGGATCGCAGTCATGTGTCGGCACTCGCGGTTCTCCAGGCGGTTGCGAGGTACTGGCAGTACGCCGCCGCGCAGCGAAGGCTCGAAATCCAACAGGCGTCGGCCGACCGCGCGGAAGTCCTGGTTGAAGTCACGCAGGCGCTGATTCGCGCGGACGAACGACCTGCTTCCGATCTCGATCTGATGACCAGCAACCTGGCCAACAAGCGGACCGCCGTGTCGGCCTCCGAGCAGGGCGTGATCGACGCACGGTACGCCTTGGGCCTCGCCATGGGCCTGCAAGCCGACCAGGTTCAGGGGCTTGGCCGACCACTAACGGCCTTTCCGGTTCCTGGGAAGATCCCGGAGCGTGGGCGCGACCTGCTGCCCGCAGTGTCGGTGCGCACGGCCATCAATGCACGCCGCGACCTCGCCGCGGCCAAGGCGCGGCGCGACGGCGCGCAGCTCGCATGGCAAGGAGCATTGCACGACCTGCGCCCCCGTTGGGACATCGTAGGGACGGTCAGCCATACGAGCATCTCCCTGGGCCCGGATCCCGGGAGTTTCATCACACCGTTGGCGCGGGGCAGGTCGGGCCTCAACACGTTCGTGCAAATACGTTACGAACCGATCGCGACCAACAGCGCCGCGCGCGGGCTTGCCCTGCGAACGGAGACCTCGTACCGATCAGCGGCGATTGCGGCAAACGACCTCACGCGCCGAATCGGAGCCAACGTACAAGCGGCGGCTGCAGCGCTCAACAACGCGGCGAGCGAGGTGGCGATAGCCGAAGACGCCGTCCGTCTCTCTGAACGCTCCGTGGAAACCGAGGAAGCCAAGCTTCGCCTCGGCCTCGCCACGCTGTTCGACGCCATCCTGTCCACTGACGCGTTGACAGGGGCGCAACTCCGCCTGACGGATGCGCGGTACCGGTACGCCGTAGCGCTCGCGCGCTTTCGGTTCGAGACCGGCACGCTCCTGCAACTCAATGCGGGCAGCGTCTCTGCAGAAACGCATCGTGTTCTGACACTCGAACGGGAAGGCGAGTTTCGATGAGCCAGGATCGAGTGTTCCGAAAGGTGGCGCTGGACCGCCTCGCCTCGCCCGAGCAACTCGACAAGTTGCTGCAGGTGACGCGGCCACGCAGTTGGATTGCCCTGGTCGCACTGGGGTGCCTGGTTGGATCCGCTGTTGTTTGGGGGTTTGAGGGCAGCATCCCTTCCAGGGTGAGCGGCCAGGGCATCTTGCTCAAGAGCGGGGGCGTCATGGAAATCGCGGCCGGCGCAGGCGGCAGAATCACCGATATCGCGGTGAACGTCGGTGACGTCGTTCGGGAGGGACAGGTCGTGGCCCGGATTGCCCAGCCAGACATCCTGAACCGGATCCGGCAGGTGCGGCTCGCGCTCGACAACCTCCAGGTCGCCCATCGGCTGACGGCGACGCACCGACAGGAAGAAACCGACCTGCAGCTCGCCCAACTGGAACAGCGACGTGACGGACTCGAACAGTCAATCACCGCGGCGGCGGCAAACCTCATCTGGTTGGACAGCAAGATGGCGGCACAGGAGCAACTCGTTGAACAGGGTCGATTGACGCGACAGGCCTTGGTCGATACTCGCCGTCAGCGCGACGTAACCGCGGAAGAAATGCGCGCGCGGCAAGACCAGTTGGCGGAGCTACGCATCCAGGAACTGGCGGCGCGAGCCCAGAACGCCCGGACCCTGCAAACCAGCGAATACGAAGTGGCTCGCGCGCGGACGGAACTGACTCAACTTGAGCGCGAATTGAAGGAGATGTCCGAGGTGCTCTCCACATTTTCCGGCCGAGTCATCGAAGTGATGACAGAGCAGGGCGATCTAGTCGCGCCCGGACAACCTCTGCTCCGACTGGACCGCACCGGCCGGACCGTCACGGGACTTGAGGCTGTCGTCTACGTGTCGTCGGCACATGGCAAGCGAATCCGAACCGGCATGACCGTGCGGATTGCACCCTCGTCCGTTGCGCCGGAGGAGTATGGCTATCTGCTCGGCACCGTCACCTTCGTCTCGGACTTCCCGACGACATCACGCGCCGTTCAGCGAACACTGCGAAATCCGGAACTGGTAGCCGCCCTGACACAGGGTGACGCGCCGTACGAAATCCGGGTGGACCTGCGTCTTGATCCGACGACGGCAAGCGGCTACCTGTGGTCGTCATCGGATGGGCCGCCGATCGACATCCTTACCGGCACGCTCTGCAGCGTGCTCATCACGGTGGAGCGGCGGCGACCGATCGACCTCGTGATTCCCATGATCCGCGATCAGTTCGGGCTCTAACTGTGGCTCCCACCCCCGACTGGCTGCGCGCAATCGTCAGTTCGTTCCGTGCGGGCGTGAAAAAACTGTCGCTGCCTCAGCTCCGGGCCAGGTTTCCCAGGCGACGCCGGATTCACGCCCCGACCGTGCTCCAGATGGAAGCGGTTGAATGCGGTGCGGCAGCGCTGGCCATGGTGCTCGGGTGGTTTGGCCGTTACGTCCCGCTTGAAGACCTGCGCGTCGCCTGCGGCGTGTCGCGAGACGGAAGCAAGGCCGCCAACATGCTGAAGGGAGCCCGGCAATACGGCCTTGCTGCACGGGGTCTTCGCCGCGAACCGAACGACCTGCAGCGATTGCCTCTCCCGATGATCGTCCACTGGAACTTCAACCACTTTGTGGTCCTCGAGGGCTTTCGGCGGGACCGCGTGTTCCTCAACGATCCGGCGGCAGGTCCGCGCGCTGTGTCGGCAGAGGAGTTCGATCGCGCGTTCACGGGTGTCGTGCTGACGTTCGAGCGTGGCCCGGACTTCAAGCGCGGCGGGGCAAGGCGCCGTCTGGTTACGGCTCTCCGGCAGCGCCTCGCCGGATCGTACGCGGCACTCAGCTACGTGCTCGGAACGGGACTGCTATTGGTCGTTCCGGGCCTGATCGTTCCGACCTTCTCCAGGCTCTTCGTCGACGACGTTCTGGTCCGACGCGCGGCTGAGCTGGCGCGTCCGCTCTTCCTGGCGATGGGGATCACCCTGGCGGCAACTGCGACGCTGACCTGGTTGCAGCAACGCTATCTGCTCCGGTTGGAGACGAAGTTCGCCGTGACGACATCAAGCCAGTTCCTCTGGCATGTGATGCATCTCCCGATGCAGTTTTTCTCACAACGGTACCCAGGCGACATCGGTTCCCGCGTAGCCATAAACGACCGAATCGCCTATCTGCTGTCGGGGGAACTGGCTGCCGCCTTCATCAGCGCGTCCATGGCGGTCTTCTATGCGGCATTGATGTGGCAGTACGACCGGGTACTCAGCCTGGTAGCACTGACGACAGCGGTCCTGAACGTCATCGCCCTGAAGTACTTCTCAGCAAAGCGGGTCCACCTCAATCAGCAACTGCTCCACGAGCAGGCACGCATGCTCGGCACTGCCATGGGTGGACTGCAGAGTATCGAGACACTCAAGGCGATGGGCGCCGAATCCGACCTCTTTACCAAGTGGTCCGGCTACCAGGCGAAAGCCGTCGGTGCGGAGCAACGGCTCAAGTTGCAGACAGAACTCCTGTCAACCGTACCTCGGCTGCTGATGCCGATCAGCACGGCGTGCATTCTGGGGATCGGCGGCCTGCGGGTCATGGACGGAGGGATCAGTATGGGAATGTTGATCGCCTTTCAGGCCCTGATGCTGGGCTTCATTACGCCAATCAATCGCATGGTGGATCTGGGCAGCACCTTGCAGGAAGTCAAGGGTGATGTAGCGCGCCTCGATGACGTCCTGTCCGCTACCACCGAACTTCACCCGATGGATGACGATTCCATGGCGCCACCGGAACCGGGCGCCAGCGGGCAACAACCGTTGCACCCCACGACACTCGACCTCCAGGTCAAGCTGTCCGGATACCTGGAACTGCGGGATGTGAGTTTCGGCTACAGCCCGCTCGAACAACCACTGGTTGAACGGTTCAATCTGGTGCTGCAACCCGGCCAGCGAGTAGCGCTGGTCGGCGGATCCGGATGCGGCAAGACGACTATCGCCAGACTCGTTTGCGGGCTCTACGAACCCTGGACCGGCGATGTTCTCTTCGACGGCCGACCGCGACGGACCATCCCAAGACGGTTGATGACCACTTCGTTCTCCGTCGTCGATCAGGACGTATTCCTCTTTGAAGGGTCCATCCGCGACAACTTGACACTCTGGGATTCCACGATAGCGGAGGCAGACATGGTGCGCGCGGCGACTGACGCTTGCATGCATGAAGAGATTTCCGCCCGCCCGGATCACTACAACGGCCCGGTAGAGGAGGCCGGACGCAACTTCAGCGGGGGCCAGAAACAGCGCCTGGAGATAGCCCGCGCACTGGTCACCAACCCGACCGTGCTCGTGTTGGACGAAGCGACCAGCGCACTGGACCCGACCACCGAGGCCCAAATCGACGACAACCTCCGCCGTCGCGGCTGCACCTGCCTGATTGTTGCTCACCGTCTCAGCACCATCCGCGACTGCGACGAAATCATCGTGCTCGATCGGGGAGCGATCGCCCAGCGTGGCACACATGACGAACTGATGGAAACGGACGGCCTCTACAGTCGGCTCATCGCAGCCGCCTGATTGCGAGCCTGAACCACAGGTACACGATGGAGATGAAGGAGACGGCACGCCGGGGCGCGACCCTGTTCTCCGAGAGCGATCCCGCTCATGAGATGGGGGCCAACCGCCCGTTCCTGCTCGACGACGGCTCGGTGTGGTTCGTGCAGCGGGGAAGCGTGGATGTCTTCTGTCTCCGTCATGGCGCCGACGGCAAGTTGTCCGGACGCGCGCTCGTGACCCGGATTGAAGAGGGAAGCTGCCTCGTTGGGGCGACCGCGGCCAGGGAAAACGCGGGACCACCGGGCGTGCTCCAAGCGGTGTCGCACCCCGGCACAACGCTGCGCCACCTGACCCCGGCAACCGCCCAGGAGCGGTTCGCCGCATCACCGGCGCATGACGACGCAGCCCACCTTCTTGACCGTTGGGTCGATGCGGTTTGTGCCGGGCTAACCACCGACCCGAGGCCGCGCGACTGCCGTCCGGTCAGGCAAACGTCAAACGTCCATCTCGAAGGAGGGGCCGTTGTCTCGTCCTCCAGGGGCGTTTCCTGGATCGCTCATCGTAAGGGCCGATCGCGCCTGCTCGGACATGCCGATCTCCCCATGGATGCCGAGTTGATTCCGTGCACGAAGCACGCCTGGTTCGAGACCGACGGCCCGGCAGACGTGGCGGTGCTCAGCACTCGGACCGTCCTGGCAACGGACGACATTCGGGCGGCGCTCGCCAACTTCCAGTCCGTTGTCATCCAGTGCGCGCTTTTGCGGATGGAACAGACCGCGAGAACCGAGGCTGTCCGGCAGCAACGGCGCGACGTCAACCGCGTCGAGCTGCTGACCGGCGCATTTGCCGAGCTGCTTGCCGCGTACGACGCCTCGACCACCGGATTGATGCGCGAAGCGAACAGCGCTGCGCGTGCGGGTACGGGAGCCGACAGCAACGGCGACGTGTCGTTCGCAAGGGCATGCGACCTGATCGGCAACGGGCTTGGCATCCGGATTGCGACAGTGCCGAGTCACGAGACGGTATCGGCAACCGACCCGGTGACGGCGGCGGCGAGGGCTTCCGGTGTTCGTGTTCGGCAAGTCCTGCTGGAAGAAGGCTGGTGGCAAACTGACAGCGGCCCGTTGCTTGCACGGAGCGAGGGCGACCCAGCCCGATGGGTCGCTCTGTTGCAGGAAGCACCCGGACGCTACATGCTGCACGGTCCGTCTGCTTCGGACGTTCCGAAGCGCGTGACGGCCGCCGTGGCGAAGACGCTGGCGCCAGTCGCCCATAGCTTCTATCGACCGTTTCCGGCGGTCCCACTTTCGTTCTGGGGGATTCTGCGTTTCGCCGTCCGCGGATGCGGCCGGGACCTGGCGAGGGTTGCCGTGCTTGGTCTGGCCGGTGGTCTGCTCGGCCTGCTGACACCGGTCGCAACAGGCGCATTGTTCAACACGATTATTCCGAGCGCAGAGCGCGATCAACTGTGGCAGGTGACTTCGGTTCTTCTCGCCGGCGCCATTGCCACGGGGATGTTCGAATTGGGCCGGCGCCTGTCACTGGTACGCCTGGACGGCCGGTTGGGCGCGACCGTGCAGGCTGCCGTCTGGGACCGATTGCTCAGCCTGCCGCTTGGGTTCTTTCGACCCTACTCGGCCGGCGACCTTGCGGTGCGGGCCATGGGCATCGATACCATGCGGCAGACCCTGTCAGGCGCGACCGTAACGGCGGCACTTGGCGGCATGTTCTCGCTTTCGAACATCGGGCTCCTCTTCTACTACGGAGGAAACCTCGCGTGGTGGGCCGTCCTTCTACTCGCTACTGCCACTGGCGCGACACTGGCGGTCGGCTGCGCGCAACTCCGGCTGCAACGCCGTATCGTCCCCCTCAGCACGAGAACCTCCGGCCTGGTTCTGCAACTGCTGAACGGCATCTCGAAGCTCCGCGTCGCTGCTGCCGAGGGGCATGCGTTTGCACAATGGGCCAACCTGTTCAGCAAACAGCGTCGCCTGCAGATCCGGTCGCGCACGGCGGGCAACTCACTCACGGTCTTCAACACCGTCTTTCCTACTCTGGGGATCCTGGTGATTATGGCTGCGGCAACGGCGGGCGGGACTGCCGCGGCATCGATGAGGACGGGCGACTATCTTGCCTTCTCTGCGGCGTTCGGCGCCTGCCTCGCGGCATCCGTGTCACTGAGCACGGCGGCGATCGAAGCACTGGGCCTGGTGCCCGTCTACGAGGCGGCCAGGCCGATTCTGGTTGCAGCGCCCGAGGCGACTGATGCACAGAGTGATCCCGGGGCGCTCAGCGGCCGGATCGAAGCGCACCACCTGACGTTCAGCTACCGGCCGGACGTGCCGGCCACGCTAATCGACGTGTCACTTGCAGTGCGGCCAGGTGAGTTCGTCGCGATCGTCGGACCGTCTGGATGCGGGAAGTCAACGCTGCTTCGCCTACTGCTTGGCTTCGAACAACCCGACACGGGATCGGTCTACTTCGACGGCCAGGATCTGGCGGGGCTCGACGTGCGGGCGGTCCGTTCACAAATCGGGGTTGTCCTGCAGTCGGGACGGATCATGGCGGGAGAGCTCTTCACGAATATTGTCGGCTCGAGTACCCACACCCTGGATGACGCGTGGGCCGCAGCCCGCATGGCGGGACTTGATGACGACATTCGAGCCATGCCGATGGGAATGCATACGGTGGTCAGCGAAGGAGCCGACACCCTGTCCGGCGGGCAGCGCCAGCGCTTGCTGATCGCTCGGGCCATTGTCAACCGGCCGCGCATGCTCTTCTTCGATGAAGCCACCAGCGCGCTCGATAACCGGACGCAGGCGATCGTCAGCAACAGTCTTGCGCAATTGAACGCAACGCGCATCGTTATCGCCCATCGCCTCAGCACCATCGAACACGCGGATCGGGTTCTCGTCATGGAACGGGGCCGCGTCGTCCAATCCGGACGATACGCCACGCTAATCAACCGGGACGGACCCTTTGCCGAGTTGGCAAACCGGCAGATGGTCTGACTTCGCCGGACATCCGGGCCAGGGACTACGCGCAGGTGCGACGGAGGTAAGGAATGAGACGCTGGAGGTTGCAAGACGTGTGTCTCGCGATGGTCTCGATCGCACTGGCGGGACTGGTCGGCACCGCAGTAGCCGGGTGTCAGGAACAGGAGTTCGCCAGAGGCGAGGCACAGGCCCTCGCGGACGGCCCGATCACCATTGCCGCCATCTGGCCATGGGAATCGAGGGGGATGCTGCTCTATGGAGAAGGGCTGCAGTTGGCGCTCGACGAAGTCAACGGCGCCGGCGGCCCGCTGGGCCGGCCCCTCGTCGTTTTGCGGGAAGACGATCACGAGTCAGTGGATCGCGGACGTGTCGTGGCGCAACGTCTCGCGCAGAACCATGACGTCATAGCAGTGATCGGTCACATGCAGTCGTATGTGTCTCTTCCGGCGGCGGCCATCTATGACCTCTCCGGCCTGGTGCATGTTGCACCGACCGCGACCGACCCGCGGCTGACGCAGCAGGGTTACGGCCGGTTGTTTCGGATCACCTTCACGGATCGGGAGACGGGTGCGCAGATGGCTGACGTCGCCGCCTCCCGCGGCTACCAGCGTCTGGCCATTTACTACATCCGGAACGCCTATGGGCGGAGCCTGGCGAACGCCTTCGAGGAGCAGGCGATTGAGCGAGGACTCGTAGTGGCGGATCGCCAGTCGTACGACCCGGACACGACGACCGGAAACCGCACCTTGACGGACATTCTGGCTGCCTGGCGAGACCTGGCGCTCGACGCGATATTCGTTGCCGGAGAACCGCGACAGGCAGCGACGATGATCGAGGCTGCGCGCGCCGGGGGAATCACGGCTGTCATGCTCGGGGGCGACGCACTCGGTACGATCGGCTTCATCGAGCGCGGTGGTGTTGCCGTAGAGGGGACGATCATCGCCACGGCATTCCATCCGCACGATCAGCGCGAGGAAGTGCAGCGGTTCGCTTCAGGGTTCCGGCAGCAGTACGGCAGGGAGCCGGACGCGTCCGCGGCCCTTGGATACGACGCGGTTCATCTCATTACCCACGGCATCGAGATGGCGCGATCCGCCGAGCCGGAGCGAGTGGCGGACGCCCTCCGCACAACACGAGACTGGCGCGGGGTCACCGGTCGAGTGACATTCACCGACGCGGGCGAGCTGGTGGATCGCTCCCTCGGCATGGTCGTCGTACGCAACGGCAGCTTCGATTGGCTGGGTGGTACACCCGCCAGTTCCACGGAGAACGACTGAAGTGCCGGCGAATCGCGACGAACGGGCGTCGGTACTGCAGGACGCCGGCGCTTCGTCGGACGAGACCGAAGAACTACTGCATTACAACGCCAATCGATTCGATCCGGCAGCACTCATGAAGACAGCCCATCTCCCACTTGACGACGAACCGTTCGTGGAAACGTGGGAAGGCTACGCCCGGGAGGCGGAAACATCCGGCGCGTGGACGACCTTGCGCCAGGCCCTCCCTCAGCTCCATTTTCCGGTCGAGCGAGGCATCAGCCGCACACCCATCTACCGAGCGTCGGTGCTGCGACTTGAACCCGTGCCGGAAGAGACGCCGCCGCTGCGTCTGCATCGGCCGGAGAACATCCGGATCACGCTCCACCAGACACCGGCAGGCCGATTGCCGGTCATTACCATCCCGCACAAGCCGGACTTCGTCCTGCTTACGCAAGTGTTCACCGGATGGAACGAGCCGATCCCGGTGCCCGCGGCGCTGGGCGCAACCATGGTGTCCGGATACCCCAACGCAGATCGGATGCGCCGCCTGAAGAGGGAATGGCTGGCGTCGCATCCCGATGCAACCGAGCTTGACTGGAGAGTCAACTTCCGGTCGCTCCGGTTGCAAAAGGCTCAGTATCTGGATCGGTTCATGCTTGCCTCCACCGCCCCCTACAGCGAGGTGCCGGCAACGCGGCTCGGGCTCGACGCCGCCACCTGGCAGCGTGTCTCACTCGCCATTCGTACCGAACACGAGTCGGTTCATTACTTCACACGCCGCGTCTTTGGATCGATGCAGAATCGCCTCCTCGACGAGCTGATCGCCGACTATGCCGGTCTTGCCCATGCGACCGGCCGATACTGCGCCGACTGGGCCCTGCGGTTCCTGGGCCTTGAGGCTTTTCCCGCGTACCGGCAGGGGGCGCGACTGGAGTACTACCGGGGCGACCCGCCGCTCAGTGCTGGCGCGTTTCGTGTCCTGCAGGGCCTCGTCAAGCGCGCGGCACACAACCTGGAGGCGTACGACCGGGGACGTTGCGCCACTCTGCGGCCGGCAAGTCGTCTCCGGGCAGTTGTGGCCCTGACCAGGCTCACAGTGGAAGACCTCGCCGCAACAGATGCCTCTCGACGGTTGGAGGCGGCGCTTCACGAAGTGGAACCGCTATTCGCACCGGCGGGGTCCGTCGAGTGGAACGAGGCTGGCGAACCACCACCCTCCACCGCAGGCGCCTTGCATCCCGGCAGGCCGACGCAACATGCGGTTTGAACCGAAATTGGGTAAAGGCCTTCGGGCATTGCTGGATGCTGCCCGCCACGCAGGCTACGCCTTCGAAGTGATCTGTGGCTACCCCGGGAATATCGTCCGCGTGGTGAACCGTGACGGTGCGGGCTTCATCTTTCAGACCTGGCCTGGATTCCTGACGTTGCAGCGACGCGACGATTACGCCCGTTTGACTGACAAACCGGCGCAAAAGCTGCTGCTCGCTGAGACTGGATTGCCTTCGCCCCGGCTGCTTGCCTGTCTTGCCGCGGACGACGACGTGGGGGAGGCACTTGAGTCCGCACCGGTCTCCTTTCCCTGCGTGGTCAAACCCTGCATCGGCACGTACAGCCGTTGGGTTTTCACTCACATACAGACGCGACGGCTCCTCCGCGTGGCCGTGGAACGCGCCACGGCCTCCGGACATAGAGTGCTGGTTGAGCAACAGATCGAAGGCGCGCATTACCGGGTACTCTGCGTAGGAGGCAGTTTCGGCGGCTGCGTCGAGCGGCGGCCACCCAGGGTGACCGGTGACGGCGAGCGAACGGTGGCCGAGCTGGTCGCCGAACGGAACCGTGAACCAGGCCGCGATGGAAGCTGTGACGACGGCCTGCTTCATCCGATCGTGATCGACAGTGCGTCCGAGGCGTACCTCCGGCAGCAGGGTTACACACCCGAGAGTGTGCCACCGGCCGGGACCGCGGTGACACTCAGCCGTCTCGTTACAGGGCTTGCGGGCGCCGACTTCATCGACGCCTCCGATCGGATTCATCCCGAGACCGTCCACCTCTGCGAGACATTTGCCCGCCGACACCGCCTCTTCATGGCCGGATTCGACCTGATCACACCGGCGATCGATCGGTCGATCCGCGATGTCGGCGCAATCAACGAAGTTAATGTCCGTGAAGTCGACGCCACGTGCATCGAGCAGTGCAATGTCGGCAAGCGCCGGCCCGTCTCCAGCTACGTCTGGGAGCGTCTGCCGTTCGAGAGGATCGCTGCACCCTCCTGTCCCATCTGGTAGCCACCACTGTCTCCCGGGGGACGTCCTTCCTCCGGGCACGGATGGTAGAATCGCGCGACGGGCCGAATACCGGGAGGAGCCATGTTCACGCGGGTTTCGCGCGCGCTGTTTCGAGCAAGCCTGGTTTCGGCGCTGCTGGCCGCCGGGGCGGGAGCGGCCATCAGCCTTCAGGCAGGGCAGTCCGAGCCGGCCGCCGGGGCCGCGCCCGTCGACTTCCAGCGCGAGATTCGGCCGATCCTGGCCGACAACTGCTTCTCGTGCCACGGCCCGGACGAGAGCACGCGGCAGGTGCGGCTGCGGCTCGACACCGAGGACGGCCTGCTTCAGGAGCGGCCGGCCGGCCAGCCGGTGGTGCGGGGCGACGCCGCATCCAGCCTGATCATCCAGCGGGTTTCCCACGCCGACGAGCGGCTCCGGATGCCGCCGGCCGAGACGAACAAGTCGCTCACCGACGAACAGATCGACACGCTGCAGCGCTGGATCGATGAGGGCGCCAACTGGGATCGGCACTGGGCGTTCGAGGCGATCGAACGTCCCGATCCTCCCGCGGTGGTGGACGCCGGCTGGGCGCGCTCGCCGCTGGACCGGTTCATCCTGGCCCGGTTGGAAGCGGAAGGGTTGGCGCCCGCGCCGGAAGCGGACCGGCGGACGCTGGCCCGACGCGCCGCCTACGACCTGACCGGCCTGCCGCCAGCGCCGGCAGCGTTGCAGGCGTTCCTCGACGACACGGCGCCGGACGCCTACGAGCGGTACGTCGACGGGCTGCTCGCGATGGAACAGTGGGGCGAGCACCGGGCCCGCTACTGGCTCGACGCCGCCCGCTACGGCGACACCCACGGCATCCACATCGACAACTACCGCGAGATGTATCCCTACCGCGACTGGGTCATCCGCGCCTTCAACGAGAACATGCCGTTCGACGAGTTCACCATCGAACAGGTGGCGGGCGACCTGCTGGACGAGCCGTCGCTGGATCAGTTGATCGCGACCGGCTTCCAGCGCAACAACATCACGACGAACGAGGGCGGCGTCGTCCCGGAGGAGTACGAGGCGATCTACGCCAAGGACCGCGCCGAAACGATCGGCGGCGTCTTCCTCGGGCTCACCGTGGGCTGCGCCACCTGCCACGACCACAAGTTCGATCCGATCCGGCAGCGCGAGTTCTACGCGATGACCGCGTTCTTCCGGAACACGACGCAGTACGTGATGGACGGGAACGTCTCCGATCCGCCGCCGATCCTGGTCGTGCCGGAGGAAGCCGACCGCGAGCTGTGGCACGACCTGCGCGCCGAGGCGGCCGAGCTCGAGACGCGCATCGCCTCGCGCGCCACCGCAGTGGACGACGCGTTCGCGGAGTGGCTCGCCACCGGCGAGTACCGCACGCTGCGCGCGCCGCTCGACGCGGCGTCGACGTGGATGGCGCTCGACCTGACCGACGCCTCGGCCCCGGCGTTCGTGGTCGACGGCGAGGCGCAGCCGGTCGAGCTCCACGGCGACGCGCGCATCGAAACCGGCCCGCACGATCTGCCGGCGCTCCGGTTCGGCGACGAGTCGTGGGCCGCGCTGCCGCCCTCCGCCATCGATGCCGACACCCCCTTCTCGATGGCCCTCTGGATCTACCAGCCGGAAGAGGAGGGGAACTACGTGGTGGCGGGCCAGTACGACCCGGACGACGGCAGACGGGGCTGGTCGATGGACATCGGTTCCCGGCAGCTCTCGTTCCGGCTGACCGGCGACGAGGACTCCGAGGACCCGCCACGCCGTCCCGCGCCGCGGGTCGCCCCGACGAACCTGAAGCGGATGCCGCCGGGGGAGTGGACGCACATCGTCGTCACCCACGACGGAACCGGCGAGCGGGCCGGCATGAACGTCTTCCGTGACGGCGACGTCGTGGAGGCGTCCGGCAGCGAGTACTTCACGCGGGCGCTCGGGACCATCCGGGTGGACGCGCCGCTCGAACTGGGGCGGGGCCGGACCACCGTTCGCACCGAAGACGCGATGCGCTACTTCGCGGACGGGGGCATTGCGGACCTGCGCATCTTCAACCGCGCGCTGACCGTGCAGGAAGCGGCCGTCGTCTCGCGCTGGGCGACGCTCGAGCGGGCGAGCGCGAAGGCGGCCGGCACGCTCGACGCGGACGAGCTGGAGGCGCTCCGCCTCTACTACCTGAGCGCGCGCGACGAGCCCTACCGGCGCCTGCTCGCCCGGTCGCACGCGATCAACCGCGAGTGGCGCGAGATGCGCCGGCGCGGCGGCGTCACCCACGTGATGCAGGAACTGCCCGACACGGAGCCCGAGGCGCACGTGCTGTACCGCGGCATGTACGACCAGCCGCGCGAACGGGTGGCGGCCGGGGTGCCGGCGGTGCTGCCGCCGATGTCGGAATCGCTGCCGCGCAACCGCCTCGGCCTGGCCCACTGGCTGGTCGACGAGGCCAACCCGCTGACGAGCCGGGTCACCGTGAACCGCTTCTGGCAGCAGGTCTTCGGCACCGGCCTGGTGACCAGCAGCGAGGACTTCGGCGCGCAGGGCGATACGCCCACGCACCCGGAGCTGCTCGACTGGCTGGCCATCGAGTTCCGCGAATCGGACTGGGACGTGAAGGGCTTCTTCAGGATGCTCGTCACGTCTGCGGCTTATCGGCAGTCGGCGCTGGCGACCCCCGACAAGCTGGAGCGCGATTCGGCCAACCGGTTGCTGTCGCGCGGCCCGCGCTTCCGGATGGACGCCGAGATGCTGCGCGACACGGCGCTCGCGACGAGCGGCCTGCTGGCGCCGACGATTGGCGGGCCGAGCGTGCGGCCGTACCAGCCGGAAGGCGTCTGGTCGACGGTCGCGATGCCCCAGAGCAACACGCGGCTGTACAGGGCTGACGACGGAGAAGCGCTTTACCGGCGCAGCCTCTATACCTTCTGGAAGCGCTCCGCGCCGCCGCCGTCGATGGAGATATTCAACGCGCCGACGCGCGAGCACTTCACCGTGCGCCGCGAACGGACGAACACGCCGCTGCAGGCGCTCGTCACGATGAACGACCCGCAGTTCGTCGAGGCGGCGCGGCATCTCGCCCAGCGCGCGTTGCGGGAAGCGGACGACAGCTTCGACGCGCGGCTCGACTTCGTCACCGTCCGGCTGCTGTCGCGGCCGTTCGGCGACGCCGAGCGGGCGGTGAGCGAGCGGACGTTCGACCGGCTGCTCGAGACGTACGAGGCGGATTCGGCCGAGGCCGTCCGGCTGCTGTCGGTGGGCGAGTCCGAGGCGGACCCGGACCTCGGCGTGGCGGAGTCGGCGGCCTGGACCATGCTGGTGAGCCAGGTGCTGAACCTGGACGAGACGCTGAACAAGTGAGAAGGGGTTCCACATGCATCCTGTAAAGGAAGCGGTTCTCGCGGAGACCCGGCGGCAGTTCTTCGGCACCGCGGCCAAGGGGATCGGCGGTCTGGCCCTCTCCACGCTGATGGCAAAGGACGCCTTCGCGTTGCCGGGGCTGGCGCAGGCGGTCGCGGGGAGCGGCGAGCGCGTGGGCGGACTGCCCGGGCTGCCGCACTTCGCACCGAAGGCGAAGCGCTGCATCTACCTGCACATGATGGGCGCGCCGCCGCAGATGGACCTGCTCGACTACAAGCCGGAGATGCGCGACTGGTACGACAGGGACCTGCCCGAGTCGATCCGCCAGGGGCAGCGCCTCACCACCATGACGTCCGGGCAGGCGCGGTTCCCGATCGCGCCGTCGGTCTTCGAGTTCCACCAGCACGGCCAGAGCGGGGCCTGGATCTCCGAGCTGCTGCCGCACACGGCGAGCATGGCGGACGACATCGCCATCGTCCGCTCGATGCACACGGACGCCATCAACCACGAGCCGGGAATCACGTTCATCCAGACCGGGCAGCAGATCCCGGGACGTCCCTGCATCGGCTCCTGGTTCGCCTACGGGCTCGGCAGCATGAACGAGGACCTGCCGACGTTCGTGGTCATGAACGCCGAGAAGAGCCATCCGAAGTCCGGCGTGCAGGCGATCTCGGCGAAGCTGTGGAGCGCCGGGTTCCTCTCGCCGGAGTATTCCGGCGTCGGTTTGCGGACCGGCGCCGACCCGGTGTTGTACCTGCGCGATCCGCAAGGCGTCTCGCGCGATGTCCGGCGCGAGATGCTGGACGGACTGAGTGAACTGAACCGCATCCAGCACGAGCAGATCGGCAACCCGGAGACGCTCGCCCGCATTCAGCAGTACGAGATGGCGTACCGGATGCAGATGTCCGTCCCCGAGATGGCCGATCTCGCCAGCGAGCCCGACAGCACGTTCGAGCGCTGGGGCGACGAGGCGAAACAGCCCGGCAAGTTCCAGAACGCGGCGCTGATGGCCCGGCGCCTGGTGGAGCGGGGAGTCCGCTTCGTCCAGATCTACCACCGCGGCTGGGACGTCCACTCGTTCGCGCCGGAGGTGCTCCCGGCGCAGGCGGCGGACGTCGACCGGGCGGCCTGGGCCCTGATTCAGGACCTGAAGGAGCGCGGGCTCTTCGACGAGACGCTCGTGATCTGGGGCGGCGAGTTCGGCCGCACCATCTACTCGCAGGGCCGGCTGACGCCGACCGACTACGGGCGCGACCATCACCCGCGCTGCTTCAGCCTGTGGATGGCGGGCGGCGGCGTGAAGGGGGGCGTGGTCTACGGCGAGACCGACGAGTTCTCCTACAACATCGTCCGGGATCCGGTCCACATCCGCGATTTCCAGGCAACCATCCTTCACCTGTTCGGCATCGACCACGAACGCTTCACGCACAAGCATCGCGGCCTGGATGCGAAGCTCACCGGGGTCGAGCCGGCGAGGGTGGTGCGGGAGCTCCTGGCGTAGCCACTGGCGGAACATCGATAGCGGGAGGAGTCGTGAAGAAACTGATTGGCGGCGCCGCGGCAGCCGCGCTCGTGGCGGCGGCGCCGGCCGGGGCGCAGGTGACGATTTCGGACTGGCGCGGCGCGTCCGTGACGGTCGAAATGGGGATGGCGGACAACGACGGGGTGCGGATTGCCTACCACACGGCGGGGGAGGGGCCGCTCGTCGTCTTCGTCCACAGCATCACCGGCCCGTGGTTCGACTGGCGGCACCAGATGGTGTCGCTGGCCGCGGACTATCGCGTGGTCGCGATGTCGACCCGCGGGACCGACCAGAGCGACAAGCCGGAGGGCGTGGACCACTACACGATGGCGAAGATCTCCTCGGATATCGACGCCATCATCCGGCACTTCGGCGAAGACAAGGCCATCGTCATCGGGCAGGACAGCGGCGGCTTCTATGCGTGGCACTTCGCGATGACGCGTCCGGAGCGGGTGGAGCGTCTGGTCTCGGTCGGCACCGTCCATCCGGAAGGGCTCATTCGCCAACTTGCCGTGGACACGGTGCAACAGGAAGCGAGCACGTTCCAGCGCGGGATGCAGGAAAACCCCAACGCAGGAGAGCAGTTCGGCCAGCGGATGCGCAACGCGCCGTCGCCCCCGGGCGAAGCCGAGGAACTCGCGAGGCTACGCCGGGAAGCGTACGAACGGCTCGACGGCCGGTCGATCGCCAACTTCTACCTTGCCAACTGGCCACGGCCGCCGTTCACGCAGGAAACCGAGGGCTTCGGATTCCGGCCCGGCGAGTTCCCGCCGGTGCAGGCACCCACCCTGCTGATCTACGGCAAGGACAGCGGGCCATTCACGAACGGCACGCTCGACGGTATGTGGCAGTGGGTCGACGGCAAGCTCACGATCCACGTGCTTCCCGGCGTCGGCCATGGACCGCATACCCAGGTCCCCGAGGTCGTCACCCCGACCATCCTGGAGTGGCTCGCGTCCGAGTAGCCGCTGACGCCCGCCGCATCGCCCTGGCGGCCTGCCTGCTGGCCGCGGCGCCGGCACTGGCCGGGGCGCAGCCACCGCCCGACGAAGACTGGCGCACGATCGAGACGGCGCATTTCCGCGTCACCTTTCCCGCGCATCTTGAAGTGCTCGGGCGGCGCGCCGCCGCGCTGGCGGAGCAGGCGCGCACCAACCTGGACGCGGAGTTCCTGGACGCGCCGCGCGGACCGATCGACGTCGTCGTCACCGACCATGCCGACGTGGCCAACGCCACCGCCGCGGTGTGGCCATCGAACCGGGTCGTGGCATTCGTCCGTCCTCCCGCCGACTCGGTCAACCTCGCCTATTTCGACGACTACCTGGAGTTGCTGATCGTCCACGAGCTGGCGCACATCCATCATCTCGACTATTCCGGCGGCCTCGGACGGTTCTTCCGCCGGCTGGTCGGCCGCTCGCCGACCGTCCTCTCGTTTCCCGGCACGCTCGCGCCGGGCTGGGTGATTGAGGGAATCGGCACCTGGTACGAATCCGCGCTGACGGGCGCCGGCCGGGTCCACGGGACGTACCACGAGATGATCCTCCGCACGGCGGCCCTCGAAGGGCGCTTCGAAAGCCGCGGTCAGGCGGAAGGCAATTCGCCGCTCTGGCCGGGCGGCACGCGGAGGTACGCCTACGGGTCGCTGTTCGTCGACTACCTCCTGGAGACCTACGGGCGCGACCGGATGGGAGCGTTCGCGCGAGGCCTCGCCAGTCTGCGCAACATGACGCCCAACAGCGCGGCAAACCGCGTCTTCGGCGTCTCGCTCTCGGAGGCCTGGGACGCATGGGCGGACGGATGGCGGGAGGCGGCGGCGCAGCTCGATGACGAACTGGCGCCGTACGGTCCAATTACGGAACCGGAACGGATGACCCACCGCGCGCGGTACGCGTGGCAGCCGGCCGTCTCGCCGGAGGGCGACGCCCTGATCTACGTCCGCTCCGACGGCCGTTCCGATCCGCGGCTGGTGTCCGAACGCCTGGCCGGAGGCGGCCGGCGGACGGTCGCGCGGACGAACCACGTGACGACCTTCGACCTGCTTCCGTCGGGTGCGATCGTCTTCGACCAACTGGAGTTCACGGACCGGTACCGCGTCTTCAGCGACCTGCACGTCATCGAGCCGGACGGGGCGGTCCGCCGGGTGACGGAGGACGCGCGTCTGACCGCGCCGGCGGCGGAGCCAGGCGGCGCCTCGGTCGTCGCCGTGTCCGAAGGGCAGGGGAGTCAGGGCCTCGTCCGCGTAGCGCTGGCGGACGGCACGGTGACGGAACTCGCGCCGCCCGAGCCCGGCGTCTACTGGGCCTATCCGTCGGTATCGCCCGACGGACGCCGGATTGCCAGCACGCGGTGGGCCGACGGCCGGCACGACGTGGTCATTCTGGATGCCGGCGGCGGTCTGCGTTACCAGGTGACGGCCGACCGCGCACTCGACTTCGCGCCGGCCTGGAGTCCCGACGGGCGGTACCTTGTCTGGTCGTCGGACCGCACCGGGATTCCGAACCTCTTCGCGGCGGCGATCGATCCCGCCACCGGCGCCCCCGGCGCGCCCGTGATGCTGACCAACGTCCGGACCGGCGCGCTCTTTCCCAGCGTCGATCCGTCGGGCGCCTGGCTCTACTTCTCCGGCTACCACGTCGACGGTTGGGAGGTGGAACGGGTTCCGTTCCGTCCGGACGATGCGCCGCCCGCTCCGGCGCCGGCGTCGCGGTGGCGCGCATCGGCGCCGGCGTCGCGGTGGCGCGCATCGGCGCCGATCACAGCCGTCGATGGCAGCACCGTGTCGTCGTCGAGTCCGGCCGAAGCCGAAGCCATGGATCCGGCCCCTCCGACCCGCCCCTATGGGCCGATGCGGACACTTTGGCCGACCTGGTGGCTGCCGTCGCTGCGCGAGCCGGTCGCGGTCGCGGGAACGGCGGATGGCCGCGTGCCACGGCGGCAGTTGCTGGGCTGGTCGATCGGCGGCCAGACGGCGGGCGTCGACCTCGTGGGCCGGCACGCCTGGAGCGCCCGGGCGCGGGCATTCACGTCCGGCGGAAAGGGCGAGGGCCTGTTCGCGTACGACTACCGCGGGCTGGGGAATCCGACCGTCGGGTTCTTCGTGTCCCAGGAATGGGACGAGGACGGATTCCGAATCCGCCCCGACCAGGTCGCGCACGATCGCCCCGATGCGTTCTACGTCCTGGCCCGGGAGCGCCGCGCCGCGGCATCGGTCCGACTCGACCGCCCCTCGTTTCGGACACCCGTGTCGCTGGCCCTGTCGGGCGGCGTCGTCCGGCAGGACCGGGAGCTGCTCGACGACTCGCTCCGCCCGACCGGCCAGGCGCGCCTGCAACGGCCGTCCAGCACGCTGGGGGAGGGGGTCGTCACGTTCTCCGCCTCCACCACCCGGTCGCACGCGTTCCAGATGGGCGCCGCGAGGGGAATCTCGGCACTGGTCCGGACGCGCGTTCGCCGGGATCTGGACGTGTCCCCGTCGTTACGGGGTGACGCGGCGGGCGATCGGAGCGTCACCGACGTCATCGGCCGCGTGCGCGCCTTCCTGCCGCTTCCCTGGCCCGGCTTCGCCGCGTCGGCGCTGGCGTTCCGGGCGACCGCGGGCCTGGCGCACGGACCGGGATCGGACGCCGGGTACTTCAGCGTCGGGGGAGAGTCCCTGGACGTGCCGGGGCAGTTTTCCCTGCTCAACCCGGCCCGCCCGTCGGTCCTGTTTCCCGTGCGCGGCTACGACACGGCGATGCGCACGGGTCGGCGCGCCTGGACCTCTTCGCTCGAGTACCGGATGCCGATCGCGCTGGTCAACCGTGGCGCCGGCGGCTGGGCCATGCATCTCGATCGCATCCTCGCCTCGGTCTTCGTGGACGCGGGCGACGCCTGGGGCACCCGGCACGACCCCGCCCGAACCACCGCGCGCGTCCTGTTGTCGGCCGGCGCTGAGGTGACCAGCGATCTGCTGCTGGCGTACGCGCCGGTGCGGCTCCGCGCCGACATCGCGTTCCCCCTCGTGGATGCGGAAGGTCCCCGCTACTACCTGCGTTTCGGCCTGCCGTTCTGACGGCGCGGTTCCGGGCGAACCGTTGACGAGCCGGTAGACGGAAACGACGCGCGGTGAGATAATCTGGACTTGCGTTCTGGGGCCGTGGGTGGCACCCTTGGCGGAACGTGTTCCGCAGGAGGATCGAAATGACTCGCAATCTGAGCATCTGGGGCCTGGTGGCACTGCTGGGCGTCGCCGTGGCATGCGGCGGTGGCGGCGGTGACATGGAGTCGATGGACGAGGCGCCGATGGCGGAGGCGCTGCCACCCACGACGGGTGATGGCGCGCCGATGTTCGAGGTGGACCCGTTCTGGCCGAAGCCGCTGCCCAACAACTGGCTGCTCGGCTCGACCATCGGTGTCGCGGTCGACGCGGACGACCATGTCTGGATCGTCCACCGCGGCAACCTGGGCGCCAACGAGCAGCCGGCCGCACTCGACCCGCCGCTCGCCGCGGAGTGCTGCTTCCCGGCCCCGCCGATCCTGGAGTTCGATTCCGACGGGAACCTGCTCCAGCACTGGGGCGGACCGGGTGAGGGCTTTGACTGGCCCGATTCGAACCACGGGATCGCGGTCGATCACATGAACAACGTCTGGATCGGCGGCAACGGCGGCGCCGACTCCCATGCGTTGAAGTTCACCCACGCCGGCGAGTTCCTCCTGCAAATCGGCGAGCATGACCACGAGGGGCCCGACAGCATGTCGACCACCCGCTACTCGCAGGTCGCCAAGGTTTCGATCGACGCCGCGAACAACGAGGCATACCTCGCGGACGGCTACGGCAACAAGCGGGTCGCGGTGGTGGACATGGACACTGGCGAGCTGAAGCGGTTCTGGGGCGCCTACGGGAACGAGCCGGACGACGCGGAGCCGCCGCGGTTCGATCCGGACACGGCACCGGCGAACGGCGACGTCAACTCCGAGGCGAACGCGCACGATCCGCAGTTCCGCAACCCGGTCCACTGCGCCGATCCGACCAACGACGGTCTCGTCTACGCCTGCGACCGCCCCGGTAACCGGGTGCAGGTGTTCACGACGGAGGGTGAGTTCGTCGAGGAGATCTACCTCCAGACGAAGACCCTGGGCGCCGGTGCGGTCTGGGATATCGCCTTCTCGACGGATCCTGATCAGACGTTCGCGTACGTCGCCGACGGCATGAACGAGAAGGTGCACGTCCTGCGCCGCCAGCCGCTGGAGTACATCTACAGCTTCGGCAGCGGCGGCCGGATGGCCGGCCAGTTCTACGGGACGCACAGCATCGCGGTCGACTCCCAGGGGAACGTCTACACGACCGAGACGTACGAAGGGAAGCGCGTGCAGAAGTTCCGCTACACCGGCATGGGCAACCCGATGGGTGACGTCGGCGTGCCGCATCCCACCAACTAGGGCACGGCCGAACGGCGAGACTCTTGATGGGAGGCCGGATGCCCGATCCAGGATCGCGGCATCCGGCCTTTCGCATTTAGCGGGAGCAGACAGGACGGACGATGCGAATCATTGCTGGGTACGTAGTGATAGCCACCCTGGTCGTCACCGGCTGCGGCGCGCCCGAGCCTCCCCCCGGGCCGCCGCTCGACCTGCGGCACAACACCCGCGATCTGATGGCCGGGATGATCGACGCCTCGGCGGACGCGCTCTGGGACGCGGTCGGCACGATCCTCGACGAGGAAGGGGAGACCTACTGGGAACCGGAGACCGAGGAGGATTGGCTCGCCGTCACCGGAGCCGCCATGACCCTGATGGAATCCGGCAACCTGCTGATGCTAGGGACCCGAAAGCGTGACGACGAGACCTGGATTCAGTACTCCCAGGAGATGATCGATGCCTCGGCCATCGCGCTGGATGCCGCGCAACGGCGTGATCCCCAGGCGGTCTTCGACAGCGGGGAGATCGTCTACACCGCCTGCAACAACTGCCACAACCTCTACTGGGTGGGAGACGAGCAGCGCGGACGCACCGTCCGCTAGGAGCGACCGCCCGGCCGATTCGAATTGAAGCTAGTCGGGTCGTGTCAGGTCGGCGATCGTCGGCGCCGACTCTTCCGCACAGAGTCGGACCCGGGCGTCGGACCCCAGGGCGGACAACGTGCCGAGGCGGGCGATATTCAGGAGGTAGAGACGGTAGGCGGCCGGGTCGCGTCCCGGGTGCCCGCAGACCGCGACGGCGTCCCCCCGCGTGAGTTCCGTGCCGTCAAGGCCGGCCCGCGCCAGACGATCCGCCGCCCGCCACTCGACCGCCCACGTGCGCGTCGTGCCGTCCGGGTCGCTCACGCGGAGATGCAGGAGCGAGTGCGGGTTGCCGAACAGGAACGCCTCCACTTCGCCCTCGAGAATCAGCGTTCGCTCGTCGTCGTAGATCTCGGAGATGGGGTGGTGGGCACGCACCTGAAGGCCCGCCAGGAGCAGGCTGGCGACGATCGGCACGAACAGCGTCCGGCTCATCACGACACTCACTTTTTCGGTCATGATACTCCTGCTTGGCGGCAGACCGCACCTGACATTCCCCTGACACGGATTTACTGCCGGCCGCGCCGCCGGTAAGCTCGATACGGATGGTTTCCGCCATGCGCCTGCTGGTAGTCGAGGACGAACCGAAGGTGGCCGACGCGCTCCGCACCGGCCTGGAGAACGAGGGTTACGATGTCGCTGTCGAAACCAACGGCGACGCAGCGTTCGCCCGCCTCGCGAGCGATCACTTCGACCTGCTGTTGCTGGACCTGACGCTGCCGGGCCGCGACGGCCTCGACGTGCTGGCCTCGGCTCGACGGCTGGGAATAACGACGCCGGCTGTGGCCCTGACCGCCCGGGACACGCTGGCGGACCGCGTCGCGGGGCTCGACGCCGGAGCCGACGACTATCTGGTCAAGCCGTTTGCGTTTGCCGAGCTGCTGGCCCGCATCCGGGCCATCAGCCGCCGCGGCCGTCCCCTGGAGATCGACCCGCTCACGATCGACACCCTGACGATCGACATTCCACGCCGGCACGTCACGCGCGCCGGCCGTGTGCTCGATCTGACGTCGACCGAATACGCACTGATCGCCTGTCTCGCCCGGTACGCTCCGGGCGTCGTTTCGCGCGACATGCTGATTCGCGAGGTGTGGCCCGACCAATCCCGGAGTCTGACCCTCGACAACGTCATCGACGTCCATGTCTCGCGGCTCCGCCGCAAGGTGGACGCGGGGCACGCGGTGGCGCTGGTACGCACCGTGCGCGGGATCGGACTGGCGCTGCGGACCGAGGAGAACGGGGAGTGACTCTCCGGGTCCGGCTGACGCTGTGGCACATGGCGGCGATGGTCGTCGTGCTCGCCATCTACGCCGCCGCCGTCCTCACGCTGGTGACCCGCCAACTCTCGGGCACCCTCGACGCCCGTCTCCGCAGCGACTACCGCTGGGCCGCCAGCATGGCTGAACGGGCTCCGGACGGCTCGCTCACCTGGTTCGAGGGAGACCCCTGGGCCGAGGAGAGTCCGTGGCTCCAGGTCTGGACGCCGGACGGGCGGGAGCTGTTCCGGACGGCGGTTGCCTGGCGGCTGCCGGTGCCGGGAAGCGAAGCGCTCGCCGATGCCCCGGATGGACGGATCGTCGCAATGCCGGCCGAACCGGCGCCCTTCCGGATTCTGACCGACCGGACCGTAGTCGCCGGCGATCCCGTAGTGATTCAGGTGGGCCGTTCCGAGGCGCTGATGCGCGAGGAAGTGCGCGACCTGGCCCTGTTGCTGGTTCTCGGCCTGCCGCTCAGCGTCGCCGCGGCGGGCCTGGGAGGCTACTGGCTTGCGCGCCGGGCGCTGGCGCCCCTCGACCGGATGACCGCGCGCGCCCGTGAAATCACGGCCCGCCGCCTGCACGATCGCCTGCCGGTCGATCAGCCGAGCGACGAGCTGGGCCGGCTGGCGATTGTGTTCAACGAGATGTTGGCGAGACTCGAGTCGTCGTTCGCCGAGATGCGCCGGTTCACGTCCAACGTCTCGCACGAGCTGCGCACGCCGCTCACTGCCATCCGGAGCGTCGGCGAAGTGTCGCTGCGTGGCCGCCGGGACGCGGCGGCATACCGGGCGACGATCGAGAGCATGCTGGAAGAGGCCGATCGGCTCGCCACGCTGGTCGAACGCCTCCTGACCGTCGCCCGGGCCGATCACGGCGACCGCCCGCGCGCCGACGAAGCCATCGATCTCGGAACGCTTGCTGACGCAGTGGTCGATCAACTCGCCGTGCTGGCCGAGGAGAAGCAGCAGTCGCTCACCGTCACCCGCAACGGCGCCCAACCCGTCTGTCGCGGCGACCGAATCGTGTTGCGCCAGGCGCTGGTCAATCTGGTGGACAACGCCATCCGCTACACGCCGCCGGGCGGTTCCATCGACGTCCGCGTCGATGCGGCGAACGGGGATTCGATCCTGGAAGTGCGCGACACCGGCCCCGGGGTGCCCGAGAGCAGCGCCTCGGTGCTGTTCGACCGGCTTCACCACGACCCGGCGGATTCGGACAACGGCGTTCCGCCGAAGGGCCTGGGCCTCGCCATTGCCCGCTGGGCCGTCGAGGCGCATCAAGGGCGCCTCACCTATTCCCGGACCCCGACCGACGAGACCACGTTTCACATCACGCTTCCCTCGACATGATGCTGCGTCGCTGGCTGATCTGGACCCACCGTTACGTGGGCATTCCCCTCAGCGTGGTGTTCGTCATCTGGTTCGCCTCGGGCATCGTGATGATGTACACGGGGGGCATGCCGGACATCACGCCGGCGGATCGCATCGAACGGCTCGATCCCGTCGACATCGCACGGGTCCGGTTGACGCCGGCCGAGGCGGCCGCGCAGGGCGGCGTGGACGTGACGCCGCGCGGGGTGACGCTGCTGACGGTCTTGGGGCGGCCCGCCTACCGCTTCGATAGCGTCACGGTGTTCGCGGACAGTGGCGAACGACTCGCGCCGATCGGATCAGCGGCGGCGAAAACGGCCCTGCTGCGATACACCGGGGCGCCCGCCGCGGCCGTTGCCTATGACCGCCTCGTCGCGGATCCCGACCAATGGACTCTGCAGGCCCGCGCCGGCTTGCCGGCGCACCGGTTCCTGATTGACGACGCGGCAGGAACCGAGGCGTACGTCTCGCAGCGGACCGCCGAAGTCATCATGCTGACGACGCGCCGGAGCCGCGCGCTCGCGTGGGCGGGAGCCATACCGCACTGGTTCTACGTTCGGGCCCTCCGTGCCGAGCCGACGCTCTGGACGCGCGCCATTGTCTGGACGTCGATTGTCGGCTGCGGGGTGGCGTTGCTCGGACTGGCCCTCGGGGTGACGCAGTTCCGGTGGCGGGGCAGGGGACGGCGGATCCCCTACACCGGATGGATGTGGTGGCACTACGTCACCGGCGTGGTCTTCGGTGTCGTCACCCTGACCTGGGCGTTCAGCGGGTTGATGTCGATGGAGCCGTTCGACTGGACACGGGCGCGAGGGCTCCAACTGCCGGGCGACGTGCTGGCGGGGGGACCACTGGAGCTGGAACGGTTCCCGGCTATGGACGCGACGGCATGGAACCGCGCGGTCGATGGACGGGCGGTCAAGGAGATCATGCTCCGCCAGGTGAGCGGCGCCCCCTTCTACGAGGCGCGCCTGGCGCCGGCCGTCCACGCGGCGCCGGCCGACACTGGCCGGCTGACCGGCGGTACGCTCCCGACCGGGACGGGATCCGCCCGTCTGTTGATCGAAGCAGGAACGCTCACCGCCCGGAAGGCGCCATTCGATGCCCCGACGCTCATCTCACAACTGGCGGCGGCGGCCCGCGTGCCGGTAGCCGAGACGGCGTTAGTGGAGTCGTACGACGGGTACTACTACGGCCGACCCGGGGACGACCGGCCATTGCCGGTGGTACGCGTCCGGTTCGCCGATCCGATGGAGACCTGGGTGTACGTCGATCCTGCGATGGGCCGGATCGTCCAGAGTGTGCATCGGTACAGCCGGATCGAGCGCTGGTTGTTCAACGGCCTGCACAGCCTCGATTTCGCCTTCTGGTACGGCCGGCGCCCGCTATGGGATATCGGCGTGATTCTCCTGAGTCTCGGCGGGCTGGCGTCGAGCGGCATCGGGCTCTGGGTCGGCGCGGGACGCATACGCCGGGCGCTGGCCAGATGGCTGGCACCGACGTAATGTGACGCCGTAGACGGCATCCCGTCGAAACGGTTAACCGAAGAGAACGACGTCGCAGCCTTCGGCGGCTTGCCGGAGCCGCCGGTCGAGGGTTGCCAGCGGTAGCCCCCGGCGTAGCGCTACTTCAAGGTAGGCACTGTCGTACGCCGTCAGGCCGTGCTGCCGCGCCAGGGCAACGAGCACGTGGTCGTCGTGGTCGCGGTCGAGCGCGAACGGCAGTTGGAGAATATCGTTCAGGATTGCATCGGCGTCGGCGGCGTCGAGCCGCCCTCGTCGTTCGTTGATCAGCAGGGCGTTTCGCAGCTCGTACCACCAGATGCTCGGTACGACGGCTCCGTCCTCGACCACCTGCTGCATGGCTCTTTCAGCTAGGGGGTCGTTCTCATCAGCCAGACACCAGGACATCACGATCGAGTTGTCGAGCACGATCGACATCAGAACCGATGTCCTTCGTGAATCGTCTTCATCAGTTCCGCGAGTGGTGCCCGGTTCAAGCGTCGGCGGCGTTCGATGATACGGCGAGCCGCCTGCCTGACGGCCTCGCTGTCGGCACCCTGAACCGGTACCATGCGTGCTACCGGTCGGCCATGTCGCGTAATGATCAGGCTCTCGCCGCGAGCGACTCGATCCAGCAAGCGAGGCAGATGGGTCTTGGCTTCGTAGGCGCCCACTCGTTCCATATCAGGACAACCTCCGACAAAATAGATCTGGTCTAACCGACTAGTCTATTCTAGCTTGAACAACGCTGCCAAACCTGCGTTCCCGCCGACGCCACGGTGCCAATTCAGGACTCCCGGTTCACTGGGAGTCAGGTTCATGCAGCGCCGGCGACGGTGACCAGCCAGTCGCCGTCGACGCGCCGGACGGTCGCCCGGACGCCGTACACCTGGGCGACGCGGTCGGCCGTGAGCGTGGCCTCCGGCGTCCCGTCGGCCACGATGCGGCCTTCCGCCATCCAGGCGAGGCGATCGGCGAACTGGGCGGCGAGCCCGATGTCGTGCGTGACGACCAGCACGCCGCAGCCGGCATCGGCACTCGTGCGCAGCAGACGCATCACCTGATGCTGGTGGAGCGGATCGAGCGCTGCCGTCGGTTCGTCCGCGAGTAGCACCGGCGCCTCGGCCGCGATCGCCCGGGCCACGTGCACGCGCGCCAGCTCACCGCCGGAGAGGGTAGTCGCGGAGCGGTTCGCGAACGCCGCGAGGTCGCAGACCCGCAGGGCGCGCTCGACGGCGGCCGCATCGAGCGCACTCAGGCGGCCAAGCGCCACTCCATGAGCGAAGCGGCCGAGAGCGACGAGGTCCCGGACGCGGATCGGCCAGGCGAGCGGACGGATCTGCGGCAGGTAGGCAATCCGCCGCGCGCGCTCATCGGCGCGGAGCTGGGCTGGATCGTCCCCGCCAATCGTCACGGCCCCGGTGGTACGTGGCGCCATGCCGAGCAGGCCGCGCAGGAGAGTCGTCTTGCCGGCGCCGTTCGCGCCGAGCAAAACCACCATCTCACCCCGAGCCACCTCCAGCGAGGCCTCGGCGACGACGGTCCGGCCGCCCAGCGCCACGCTCAGTCCGCCAACCGCCAGATCAGTCATTTCCCATGCTTCGGCGCGCCGCGATCCACACGAAGAACGGTGCGCCGATCAGGGCGGCCACGACGCCCAGGCGCAGCTCGGAGCTGGTAGGTGCGATGCGGACGCCGATGTCGGCCAGGACCAGGATCAACCCGGCCAGGAGCGCCGACGGCGCCAGCGTTCGGGCCGGGTCATGGTCGACCAGGGGACGGACCAGATGCGGCGCGACGATGCCGACGAAACCAATGGCGCCGGCAACCGAGACGGCGGCGCCGGTCGCCAGGCCCGCGCCGACGACGACGAGGCGCCGCGCCCGCGGGAGGTCGACGCCGACGCCTGCCGCCGCCTCTTCGCCCAGGGTGAGCGCGGAAAGGCTACGGCGCGACAACGCCAGCAGCGCGAGGCCCGCGATGCCGAAGGGCGCGGCGAGCAGGAGGTCGGCGAAGCTCCGGTTCGCGACCGTGCCGAGCGTCCAGCTCAGCATGTCGGCAAGCGAGAACGGGTTGGGAGCGAAGTTCATCAGGAGCGACATCATCGCTCCGGCGAAACTCGACAGCCCGATACCGACGAGGATCAGCGTCACCATCGAACCGACGCGGAGCGCGGCGACCGTCAGGACGGCCGTCGCGCCGAGGGCGCCGGCGATCGCGGCCAGCGGCATCGCAAACGCGCCCACGTCAACGAGACTGTAATAAATGACGAAGGTCGCCCCGAGCGACGCGGTGGCGGAGACGCCCAGCACGCCCGGCTCGGCCAGGGGATTGCGCAGCAGGCCCTGCATCGCGGCGCCGGAGGCGCCGAGGGCGGCGCCTACCACGAAGGCGGCGAGGGCCCGTGGCAGGCGGATTTCCCAGATCACGATCTGATCGCCGGGTGATCCGCCGCCGGCCAGCGCGGCGGCGACACGCCCGAGGCCGAGCGGCGTCGATCCAATCAGGCAGGCGGCAACGACCGCGGCCGCGGAAGCCGCCACAAGCCCCCAGAGGAGCGCACGCCCCGTCAACGCGCCGACTCCACCAGCGTTTCGACCGAGTCCACCAGGTACCAACCACCGCATACGATGGTCGCTCCGTCAATCGGCGTCGTTGGACCCTCCGCCACGCGGCTGGTCGCAACCGGATGACGGAACGGGGTCCAGGCGTCGACATGACTCCGGTTCCGTCCGAACAGGCCGATCGCGTAACGGTCAGGCTTTTCGTAGGCCAGGCGTTCGAGCGGGAGCGAGCGCCAGCCCGGTCCCCGCTGGAAGTTGTCGAAGCCTGCGGTCTCGATGAGTTCGTGGACGAAAGTGCCCGGTCCCGCACTTACGCCCGCGGGGGACAGGTAGAGCACCTCTGCGTCCACCGATTGCGCTGCCTCTCTGGCGCGCTCGAGTCGGGCATCCATCTCCGCCACAAGCGATTCACCGCGCTCCGGGACGCCGAACACGGAGGCGGCGCGCCGGATGGTCGCTCGGACCGTATCGATGTCCTGCATGAAGCCGAGCGGGAGAACCGGCACGCCCGCCTGTTGCAGGAAGAGCGTGGTGCGGGGTCCGCCACCGTAACTGCGGACCACGAGATCCGGCTCGAGGGCCAGGACGTCCTCGATGCGCTGCCGGACCGTTGGCAGCCCTTCAGCCTCGTGACGCAGGTACGAAAACGCTTCGCGGGCATCGGGCGAGAGCGCCAGGATCCGATCGCGGTCGGCGAGTCCGAGGACGTACTGATCGGCGCAGTAGTCCAGGCTGACGATGCGGCGCGGGGGATCCCCCGGTGCGCCGGTGGCACGATCGGTGACCGGAACGGGCACGTCGGGCGGCGCGGTGGCCTCGTTGACGGCCGGCAACCCCGGACCGTCGACCGCGCAGCCGGCCAGCACGCAGCCCGCGGCAAGGAGCGGCCAGAGATTACGTATGCGAGCGGCGTCGCGAACGCCCACCCTATCCTCCTTGCTTCCCCATCGGAAGCAGTGCGAGGTGTGACCGGACCGGTCTCCTGGCTTGCAGGCGTTGCCTACTCTCCGCGCCTTCCCACCCCGAGGGCAGTGGCCACTGTGCGGATTTCGTACCTGCTCACAGTTGCGAGGGCAGCGTCGGTCTAACCACCGAACTTCCCGTCATCCGGTCACAACCGTGTTGTGCGCGCACTCTAGCACGAGTCCCGGCGCGGGACAATCGCGCGGGGCGCGGGGCGCGCCCCTAGGGCGTGACGGTGACGGTCAGCTCGGCGCTGCTCGTGAGCGCACCATCGCCCGCCATGCCGCGCAGCACGTAGGTTCCCGGCGCGTCAAAGCTGACCTCGGCCATCCAGCGGCCGTCTTCGGGTAACGGCGGGAGGATGTAGGGAGGCGACCAGGGAGAGTTGGAATAGACCCGCGTATCCTGCCACGTCTTCAGTTGGTCCTCGCTGAAGCGGACTTTCGAGGCGTCACCGCGGTAGACCATCCACGAGAAACGAAGCGCCGCCGGGTTGCCCGGCACGATCTGGCGGGGCGGCGTGTACGCAGGATGCGGCTTGCCCGGTTCCGGCTCCGGCGGCCGGTAGTCGCCCCTGGGGATCCCGTCGTCGGTGACGAACGCGACCAACCGAAGGGGTTCACCCACCCGGACGCGGCGCGGCTGATCCACCTGCAGGCGGACGGTGGGGAACTCGTTCGTGCGCCACTCGTCGATCACGCGGCCGAAATTCGCGCCCATCTCCGTCGCGATGGTCTGCGGATCCAGCAGGTAGTCCGTGCGCAGGGATCCGTAAGCGCGCTCCGTCCGTCCGTTGGTCGTGAGCGTCCAGACCACTTCGTCGTCACCGAAGTCGGCCGGGACCTCGACCGTAAAGAGGAAGAGGTTCCGGCGCGGATAGAAGTGGGTCGGCTGCCCCTGGTCCGGGCCGCCCGGCTCGATGCGGTTGTCGGGTCCGACCGGGACGTGGAACGTCTCTTCCCAGTTGGAGTTCATGTAGCCGAAGAACAGCGAGTAGGTGCCGTCCTCGTTCTGCCACCAACCCTCGAACGCGGGAGAGACGCTCTGGCCGCGGCTGTAGGTGAACCGGGTCTGCGCCCCGGCGTCCGCCAGGCCGGCTACGAGCACCAGCGCCAGGGTGACGGTCAACCGCCGCATCGCCTACGGGCTCGCGTCGCCGGCCGCCTCCGTCCGCGACGGAAACTCCACCTGACAGAGCGGGCAACCGATCAGATGATCGTTCTTCGAGAGCTGCAGCCGTTCGCGGCGCGCCGCCATTTCGGCTTCGAACTGCTCGTCCGTCAATTCGACGGCCAGACCGAGGTCGATGAACATGTTCGCGACGGACCGGCGGCCACCGCCCGACCAGTTGCGCGGGTCGGCCACATTGCGGTTCGACGCGGTCGTGTCCAGCCAGCCGATGATGTGCAGAATCGTGCCCTTCGGCAGTAGCGGAGCGTAGTCGTCCGCGTAGATGTACTGCTTCACCCAGTTGTGATCGTAGTGGGCGCACGTGAGCGTCTCGATGTTGTGCCCCCAGATGGCCTCCAGGCACATCCGCGTGCCGGGTGCGTGCTGGTGGGGCTCGAACGACAGCAGCTTCGTGTGCTGATCGAGAACCCGATAGGCATGCAACTCCTGGCCCGCCTGGTTCGGCTTGATGTCGATATCGACACCGTTGCCGGTGAAGGCGCGCGCGTACTGGAGTTCGGGTTCATAGCCGACAGGGTGCAGCTTGAAGGCGAACTGCAGACGGGCGCGAGTCTCACGTCCATTCGAATGCAAGTGGGCCGTCTCGAGATCGAGCACGGAACCGGCGGCGAGGCGGCGTCCCGCGTTCGGCGGAAAGATGTCCGCGTTGCGACCCACTTCATGCACGGGCCAACTCGTCGGCGCCGTTTGCGTGTCGTCGTCCGGAACGAACGTGGTGTAGGTCTGGTGATGGAAGACGTAGCGGCCACCCACGGTGTCGCTGGCAGCGTCCTTGGGAGCGTCGTTGATCTCCCGCACCTCGACCGCCGCGACGTAGCGATCCTCGGTCAGGCCGGTAGGGATCGAACCGAGCGACGTCCACTTGTCGGGCGCCGCGGCGGGAACGACAATCTCCGGCGACTCGAGGACCAGGTCGGGTACGCCGATCGACCATTCATCGGCGCTGCCGAAATCGAGGGGCGCCGGGAGGTCCCTGGGATCGCCGAGCGGCGCGCCGGAATCGGCCCACATGGCGATCTTCTCGATTTCCTCTTCCGTCAGGGAGGGATCGTTCTTGTAGTGCTGTATGCCGAGATCCTTCTCGACGAACCAGGGCGGCATGGCGCCTCGCCGGTTGCGGAGCGCCGTCCGGTTCTTCATCGCGCGCGCCCAGGGCCGGGCCTCCTCATAGGTGATGAGCGACATCGGCGCGACCGATCCCGGACGGTGGCACTGCTGGCAGCTCCGCTGCAGGATGGGCGCGATGTCCCTGGCGAAGGTCACCTCGGTCTGAGGCTGGGCCAGGGCGACAGCAGGAAGGAACAGGGCGGTGATCGGCAAGCCGACACGGGCAAGGATCGTCATCAACATCTCCCGTCAGTTCCGGCATCCCAAGTATCCCCGAAAAGCCCCCGCTGTCGCAATCCGGGCCCAGCCCCGTCCGCCGGCCTGATTGACACGCTTCGACGCGGTCTGCTACGCTCCCGCGCTACGATGACGTATCCGGTTCGGCAGAGTGGTTCGCGGCAGCGCGGTGCGGCATGTGCCCTCTACGCGTATTGGTGGCGCTACTCGTTTGGGCTGCCTGGGGAGGCTGTCATCCGCACCTGATCAGTTACCGACGGACGACACCCAAGCCTCTTCGGCCAGCCGGTTGAAGAGGCTTTTTTTGTGTCCGCCGGAAGACAGTACCGATGCCCAAAGCCTGGATTTGCGCGACCGTTACCGGGGACACCACAGACGAACTGCGCGCAGGCCGCGACGCGCAGACAGGAGCGGACCTCGTCGAACTGCGTCTTGACACGGTCGCTCGCCCGGACGTCGCCGCGGCAATCGCCGGACGCCGTACACCCGTTGTCGTGACGTGCCGGCCGACCCGGGAGGGCGGCCATTTCGACGGCAGCGAGTCAGAACGAGAGTCGATCCTGGTCGAGGCGGCAGCGCGGGGCGCCGAGTACATCGACATCGAACACGACGCGCTGTTCGCCGAGAAGCTGATCCGGTCCCGCCGCGGTCAGGGCGTGGTCGTCTCCTGTCATGCGTTCGACGGCGTCCCGGACGATCTCGCCGCACGTTACCGCGCCATGCGCGCCACCGGCGCGGAAGTGGTGAAGGTGGCGGTCGCCGTCAACAGCCTCAGTGACGCACTGCGCGTCACCTCCATCGGCGGCCCGGCGAACGGAGACGGGGAGGGCCGACGCGTGCTGATCGCGATGGGCGCGGCCGGAATCCCCTCACGCCTGCTCGCCGGGCACTTCGGATCGTGCTGGACCTATGCCGGGGACGGCGTCGCGCCGGGACAGATCGACCTCACCCGGATGCGCGATCAGTTCCGGGCCGGCGAGGTGAATTCACGCACGGCAATTTACGGCGTGCTGGGCGCCCCCATCGGTCACTCCGTTTCCCCCGCGATGCACAACGCCGGTTTCCGCGCCCTCGGCATGGACGCCGTCTACCTGCCACTCGAAGCGGAGAGCGCCGACGACTTCGCCGCCTTCGCCCGGGCGGTGAACCTGCGCGGCGCCAGCGTGACGGCGCCATTCAAGGAAGCGGTGGCGGAATCCACCAGCATCCGTGACGACGTGTCGTCGGCGGTCGGCGCCGTCAACACGCTTCGGATCGACGGCGGCCGATGGGTCGGCTGCAATACGGACGTTGCCGGTTTTCTGGCGCCGCTGGCGGGCCGGCTGCGCCTCGCCGGCGCACGCGCGACGATTCTCGGCGCCGGCGGCGCCGCCCGGGCGGCGGCGTACGCGCTCCGGCGAGCGGGCGCCATCGTGACGGTCTGCGCGCGGCGGCCGGAACGGGCCGCCGAGGTCGCCCGCGCGGCCGGCGTCGCTTCGGCGCCGCTCCCGCCGGGGCGGGGATCCTGGGACCTGCTCGTCAACACGACACCGGTCGGGACGTTTCCCGACGTGAAGGCCAGTCCGCTGCCGGAGGGGCCGTTCGACGGCCAGATCGTTTACGACATGGTCTACAACCCGGCGCCTACACGCCTGCTGGCGGACGCGGCAAGAGCCGGATGCGAGACGATCGGCGGCCTCGCGATGCTGGTGGCCCAAGCGGAAGAGCAGTTCGCCTGGTGGACGGGCGAACGCCCGCCAGCCGGGCTCTTTCGGACGGCGGCGGAGGCGGACCTGGTGCGTCAGGCAGGCGGCTGAACCAATGGCGGAAGGCACGATCGAGACGACGTTCGAGCAGTTTACCGATTACGCGGAGCAGGGGACTTTCATCCCGGTCTGCCGCGAGGTCCGGACCGATCTGCTGACGCCCGTCTCCGCCTTTCTGACGATTGCGGAACACGCGGACCACGCGTTTCTCTTCGAGAGCGTCGCCGGGGGAGAGCGGCTCGCACGCTACTCGTTCCTCGGCAAGGACCCGTTCCTGGTGCTGCGGTCCAGCGGCGGCAGAACCTTCTTCCGCGAAGCCGGCAGGAACGGCGGCCGGACCCTCGAACGCCCCGGGTCCTTCATGGACGTGCTACGCGACGTGATGGCGCGCTACCAGGCGCCGCGCGTGGCGTCGCTGCCCCGGTTCACGGGCGGCGCGGTCGGCTATTTCGGCTACGACACCGCCGCCTGGTTCGAGCCCACCCTCGCCGGCGCCCGTGACGCGCACCCCAAGCCGGCTGAAACGGAGGGTGGCGGCGCTGCGGACGACGCGGCGTTCATGCTCTTCGACACCGTCCTGGCATTCGACCACGTCAAGCACCGGTTGCTCATCGTCGCCAACGCGGCGGTCGAGGATGGCTGCGATCTCCGGGCGCGCTACGATCTGGCCGTCGCCAGGATCGACTGCCTCCGCGCCGAGCTGCAGCGACCGATTTCGGCGCCGCCCGAAGCACCCGAGGCCCCGGTCGCCTTCGAATCGACCACGACCCGCGAGACGTTCGAACAGGCGGTTCGGACCGCCAAGGAGTACATCGCCGCGGGCGACATCTTCCAGGTCGTGCTGTCGCAGCGCTTCGACACGCCGCTCGCCGCCGACCCCTTCGCCGTCTACCGATCGCTCCGCTACGTCAACCCGTCGCCCTACATGTACTGCCTCCGGATGGGAGAAACGTCGATAGTCGGATCGTCCCCCGAGATGCTGGTCCGGGTAGAGGACGGCCGCGCCGAGACGCATCCGATCGCGGGCACCCGACCGCGCGGCGCCACGCCGGAAGCGGACGAAGCGCTCGCGGAAGAATTGATCGCAAACGAGAAGGAATGCGCCGAGCATGTCATGCTGGTTGATCTGGGCCGAAACGATCTGGGCCGCGTATCGGCATACGGTTCGGTACAGGTGCCGGTCTACATGACCCTCGAACGGTACTCGCACGTGATGCACCTGGTGTCCCGTGTCGTTGGCCGACTGACCGACGAGCACGACGCACTCGACGCGCTCGCGGCCTGTTTCCCGGCCGGAACCGTATCCGGTGCGCCGAAGATCCGTGCGATGGAGATCATCGAGGAACTCGAGCCGACAAAGCGCGGCGTATATGCCGGCGCGGTCGGCTACGTCGACTTTGCGGGCCATCTGGACTGCTGCATCACGATCCGGACGATCGTTATTCGCGACGGGCGGGCCTCCGTGCAGGCAGGCGCGGGTATCGTCGCGGACTCCGACCCCTCCGCGGAGTACGAAGAGACCCGCGCGAAGGCGTCCGCGATGCTCCGGGCGATCCGGATGGCGCAGGGCGGCTCCCGTGGAGACGGAGGCGCATGACATGGTGCTGGTGATCGACAACTACGATTCGTTCACCTACAACCTGGTGCAGTACCTGGGTGAGCTGGGCGCCACGCTGGACGTGCGCCGGAACGACGCGATCACGCTGGCGGACGTGGAGCGGATGCCGATCGAGCGGATCGTGATTTCCCCCGGCCCGGGGCGCCCGGAGCACGCCGGCATCACGGTCGACCTGATCCGCGCGTGCGCGGGGCGCATCCCGATTCTCGGGGTCTGTCTCGGCCACCAGGCGATCGGCCTGGCGTTCGGCGGGACGATCGTGGCCGCGCCGGCGCTGCTGCACGGGAAGACCTCCACCATCGAGCACGACGGGCAGGGTGTCTTCGCCGGTCTGACCGACGCGTTTCCGGCCGGGCGGTACCATTCGCTCGCGGTTGACCGTGACAGTCTTCCGGAAGACCTGACGGTTGTCGCGACGGCGCGCGAGGACGGCACGATCATGGCGCTGCGCCACCGGTCAATGCCGGTGCACGGCGTGCAGTTTCATCCCGAGTCTGTCCTGACCGATGCGGGGTGCCACATTCTCCGCAACTTCCTGGAGTGTGCAACGTGACGGAACCGACTCCGCGAGGAATCCGGGCGCGGGACGCCATCGAGACTCTGTTGCGCCGGGAGGACCTCGTCGCCGACCAGGCCGAGGCGGTGATGGAGGAGGTCATGTCGGGCGGGGCCACGCCGGCCCAGATCGCCGGCTTCCTGATCGCCCTCGCCATGAAGGGCGTCCGGCCGCCGGAGCTGGTCGGGCTCGCGCGGACGATGCGGCATCACGCGGTGCGCCTCCCGGCCCCGCGCGAGGCATGCTTCGACACCTGCGGCACGGGCGGTGACCGGTCGCACACGTTCAACGTCTCGTCCGTCGCGGCTATCGTCCTCGCGGCGTGCGGGATCGAGGTAGCGAAGCACGGCAACCGATCGGTCTCCAGCCGGTGCGGCAGCGCGGACCTGTTCGAAGCACTCGGCGTACGAATGGAGGCCGGGCCGGACATCGTGGCCCGATGTCTCGACGAGGCGGGCATCGGTTTCTTCTTCGCGCCGGCGTTCCATCCCTCCATGCGGCATGCCGGTCCGGTGCGGCGCGAACTGGGGATCCCGACCGCCTTCAACCTGTTGGGGCCTCTCACCAACCCCGCAGGCGCCCGCCGTCAGGTGGTTGGCGTGCCGCGGCCGGAGTTGACCGACCTGGTCGCGCGGGCGCTGCTCGAATTGGGGACCGAGCGTGCCTGGGTAGTGCATGGCACGGCCGGCCTCGACGAGGTGTCGACGGCAGGCCCTACGAAGGTATGCGAAGTGCGCGACGCGGAGGTTACCGCGTTCTTTCTGTCTCCCGGCGACTTCGGCCTGCCCGAAGGCAACCTGGACAACCTCCGCGTGGAAGGACTCGACGAGAGCGTCGCGGTAGCACGCGCCGTGCTCGACGGCGAGACGGGACCGGCGCGCGACTTCGTTTTGGCGAACGCGGCATCGGGCCTGCTGGTCGCTGGCCGCGTCGATTCCCTCGAGGCGGGGGTGACGTTGGCGGCGAAGGCCATCGACGACGGGAAGGCACACGCCACGATCGCCACGATGGCGCGCGTTTCGCGGGAGGGCAGCACGTGACGTATCGTCCTGACCTTCTGGAGACCATCGTGGCCGCGACCCGCCGCGACCTCGCGGACCGGGCGAAGGCCGTGCCGGCGCCCGGCGCGAGGCACGCCGCGCGTGATTACGAGTCGCAAGGCCAGGCGTTCGTCGACAGCCTTCGCGCGTCGGGTCACTGTCGGGTCATCGCGGAATGCAAGCGCCGGTCGCCCTCCCGAGGCGTGATCCGCGAGCAGTACGATCCGGCGGCTATCGCGTCTGGCTACGCCGAAGCGGGCGCGGCGGCCATCTCGGTCCTGACCGAGCCGGCGTTCTTCGATGGCGCTCTCGAACATCTCGCCGCGGTCCGGCGAGCGGTAGCGTTGCCGCTGCTTCGCAAGGACTTCATCATTGACCGGCGCCAACTGAAAGACGCCGCTTCCGCGGGCGCCGACGCCGTACTGCTGATCGTCGCGGCGCTCGACGACGAGCCCCTTCGGGACCTGACGGCTGCAGCGGGTGACCTCGGACTGGCAACCCTGACCGAAGTGCACGACCGCCGGGAACTCGAGCGGGCCCTCGATGCCGGCGCCGACGTCATCGGCGTGAACAACCGGAACCTGCGGACGCTCGAGGTGAACCTCGATGCGTCACGGACGCTCATCGAGGCGATCCCGGAGAACGTCGTCGCGGTCGCGGAGAGCGGCCTGCGCACGGCAAGCGATCTGGCGGGGTTGCGCCGGGCCGGTTACGACGGTTTCCTGATCGGCGAGTCGCTGATGCAGCAGGCCGATCCGGGAGCATCGCTCGCCAGGTTATTGACCGAGGCGGGGGAGATCCGGCGTGGTCCGAGGCCGGCGGCGAATCGCGCCCAGGTGACCGCATGAACGTGAACGTGAAAGTGTGCGGGATTACGCGGGCCGGAGACGCCGCGCTCGCCGCCGAACTGGGCGCATCCGCCATCGGCTTCGTCTTCTGGCCGCGAAGTCCCCGGTACATCGAGCCAGCGGCCGCGGCCGGGATCGCGCGGACCCTGCCCGCAAACGTCGCGCCGGTGGGCGTGTTCGTGAATCCGACCCGCGACGAAGTGCACGAGGTCGCCGCCACCGTCGGTCTCGCCACGATCCAGCTGCATGGCGACGAGCCGGCGACCCTGTGCAACGGCCTCCCGTACGACATCTGGAAGGCCGTGGCGGTCGATTCGAATCGTCAGGCGACACGGAGCCGAGTGGATCAGGTGCCGGCGGAGGTGACCGTGCTCCTCGATGCCTCCGACCGCACCCGCCGCGGCGGCACGGGCCGGACCATCGACTGGGAGGTCGCTGCCGCGGTCGCCGCCGAACGCCGGACCGTGCTCGCGGGCGGTCTGGCGCCCGGCAATGTCGGAGCGGCGTTGCGGTGGGTACGGCCCTATGGACTCGACGTGTCGTCCGGCGTCGAAGAGTCGCCCGGACGAAAGGATCACGATAGACTGCGCGCCTTTTTCGAGGCGGTACGCGCCGCCGACGGGACGGCCGGGGCCGGCATGCCGGCCCCGCCGCCGCGCGGCCTGGAGAACCTGTGATGACGACACCAGTCTTCCGCCAGCGCGATCCGGATGCGCGAGGCTACTTCGGTCCCTACGGCGGCCGGTTCGTGCCGGAGACGCTGGTCGCCCCGGTCGAAGCACTGGCCGCGGCCTATGACGGAGCCCGCGCCGACCCGGCGTTCGCCGGGCAGCTCGGCGAGCTGCTGGATCGCTATGTCGGCCGACCGACGCCGATTACGGCGGCGGAACGCCTCCGCGTCGCGGTCGCCGGGGACGCGGGGGTCGCAACGGACCAGGTGGCGCGAATCCTGCTCAAGCGGGAGGACCTCGCGCATACGGGCGCGCACAAGATCAACAACGCGCTGGGTCAGGCGTTACTCGCGGTCCGGATGGGGAAACGACGCATCGTCGCCGAAACGGGAGCGGGACAGCATGGCGTCGCCACGGCGACCGCCTGCGCCCTGCTCGGCCTCGACTGCCAGGTCTACATGGGAACGGAAGACATGGCGCGACAGGCGCTCAACGTCTACCGCATGCGCCTGCTCGGCGCGGAGGTAACGGGAGTCGACGCCGGAAGCCGGACCCTGAAGGACGCGATCAACGAGGCGATGCGCGACTGGGTAACGAACGTTACGGACACGTATTACCTGCTCGGGTCCGTGCTCGGCCCGCATCCGTATCCGCTAATGGTGCGTGAGTTCCAGTCCGTCATCGGTCGTGAGGCGCGCGGGCAGATCAGGTCGCTGGTCGGGCGCAACCCGGACGCGGTGGTGGCCTGCGTGGGCGGCGGCAGCAACGCGCTGGGCATTTTCGATGGTTTCGTCGATGACGAGAGCGTCCGGCTGATCGGGGTCGAAGCGGGCGGAGAGTCGCTTACGCCGGGACGCCATGCCGCCCGTTTCGCCACTGGCATGGCGGGCGTACTGCAGGGGACGCGCACGTTCATCCTGCAGGACGACGACGGCAACATCGAGCCGACACATTCCATCTCGGCCGGACTCGATTATGCCGCCGTCGGACCGGAGCACGCGTGGTTGCGCGACCTGGGCCGCGCCGAGTACGACTCGATCGCAGACGTGGATGCGCTCGCCGCGTTCCGGCAACTGGGACGGACCGAGGGCATCCTGCCGGCGCTCGAGTCGGCGCACGCCGTGGCTTACGCGGCTCGCCTGGCCGTCTCCCTGGGGGGCGAGCAGATAGTCCTCGTGAACCTGTCCGGAAGAGGCGACAAGGACGTCGAAGCGGTCCGTGACCGCGAGGCGGAGGCCGACAGCGCGGCCGCAGGGAGCGTGAGCTGATGTCGCGCCTCGAAACGACGTTCGCCGCGTTGCGCCGGAAGGGCCGCCCCGGACTGGTGACGTACACGACGGCGGGTGATCCCGACCTGCCTTGCTCCGCACGCATCCTACGGGCGCTCGACGAGGCGGGCGCCGACGTCCTGGAAGTCGGCGTGCCATTCTCCGATCCGCTGGCCGACGGACCGGTCATTCAACGTGCTTCCGAGCGGGCGCTGGCCTCCGGCGCCACGCTGCGCCGGACCCTGGATCTCGTGGCGGAGGTGCGGCCGTCGATACGGGCGGGAATCGTGCTGTTCACGTACGCCAACCCGGTCATGCGCATGGGGCTCGACGATTTCGTCGACAGGGCGTCCGCGGCGGGTGTCGATGGCGTGCTGATGCTCGATCTGCCGATAGAAGAGGCCGACGGGTTGCGCGCAGCGCTGGACGGCACGGAAATCGACCCGATCTTCCTGCTGTCGCCAACGACGACCGATGCGCGCATCCGGCGGGCCGCCGCGCTGGGAAGCGGGTTCCTGTACGGAATCTCCAGGCTCGGCGTCACCGGCGCGAGAGATACGATCGCCACGGGTGCCAGGGAGCTCGTCGCGAGGATACGCACGGCGTCGGAGTTGCCGGTCGCGCTTGGGTTCGGGATCTCGCGACCGGAGCAGGTAGCCGAGGTGACCCGCTGGGCGGACGCGGCCGTGGTCGGCAGCGCGCTGGTGGACGTGATTGCCCGCGCCACCCCGGACACGGCCGCGACGAAGGCGGCACGTTATGTTGGCTGGCTCCGGGGAACCGAGGAAGCCTTCGCGGTGACGGACGGGACGGCGGCCTCAGTGCCAGACGGCGACTAGTGTGAAGGCGCAGGGACGCGCGGGAGCGAGAGGCCATGGGGGCAGACGACAAGACGGTGGCTCAGGCGAGACAGGCGGCAGACGACGGAAGCGACATCGCGGCCAGACTGAACGACTTTCGGGGACGGATCGACCGGCTCGATGAAGAGATCGTGCGCCTGCTGAATGCCCGAGCCACCTGCGCAAACGAGATCGGCTGGCTCAAGGGTCGCGCCGGCATGGAGATCTACGAACCGGTCCGCGAGCAGGCGGTGCTCGAACACGTCCGGGAAGCCAATCCCGGTCCGCTCGAAGGAGACGCCGTGGCGCGGGTCTTCGAGCGGATCATCGACGAGTCGCGCCGGCTGGAGCGACTGACGACGGAGGCGCGTCAGCGGCAGTAGCGGTTCAGAGACGTTAGTGAAGGAGAAGGACCATGGTTGTGGTGATGGAAGAACGGGCGTCGGAAGATCAGATTCAGCATGTCATCGCGACGCTGGTGGAGAAGGGGTTCGACGTGCACCGATCGACCGGCGCCCTGAAGACCGTCCTGGGCGCGGTGGGCGGCAACCGCGAATTCGACTCCGCGCTGCTGCAGGTGATGGAAGGCGTGCAGCAGGTGCTCCGGATTACGGAGCCGTACAAACTGGCGAGTCGGACCTTCAAGCCGGAACGGACGATCATCTCGATGGGTGACTTCCGCATCGGGGGCGACGAGGTGATTGTCATGGCCGGTCCGTGTTCGGCCGAGACGGAAGAGCAGGTGGAGGCAGCCGCAGCGACGGTCGCCAGCGCCGGCGCCAAGATGCTGCGAGGCGGGGCGTTCAAGCCGCGCAGCTCGCCCTACAGCTTCCAGGGCCTGGGCGAGGATGGCCTCAAGATGATGCGCGCGGCGTGCGACCGGCATCGCCTGAAGCTGGTGACCGAGGTGATGGACGTCAGTCAGATCGACCTCGTGGAGCGCTACGCCGACATGCTGCAGGTGGGCGCCCGCAATATGCAGAACTACTCGCTGTTGCGGGAACTGGGTCGCCGGCGGACGCCAATCCTCCTGAAGCGGGGCATCTCGGCCACCATCGAGGAATGGCTCCTGTCGTCGGAGTACATTCTCTCGGGCGGCAACACCGACGTGGTGCTGTGCGAGCGGGGAATCCGCACCTTCGAGACGTATACGCGGAACACCCTCGACATCTCCGCCATCCCGGTGATCCACAAGCTGAGCCACCTGCCGATCGTCGCGGACCCGAGCCATGGAACCGGGCTGCGAAACAAGGTGGCGCCCATGGCGCGCGCCGCCGTGGCGGCGGGAGCGGACGGACTGATCATCGAAGTGCACCCCGACCCGGACCATGCGAAGAGCGACGGGGCGCAGTCCGTGTTCCCGGAGCAGTTCGATCGACTGATGGCGGAACTGCGGATCATCGCGACCGCCATCGGCCGGAGCATCTGCGTCGAGCCGGCCGCCCGCCGCGTCCCGGCGCGGGTGTGACGGGTATCCGGAGCGACAGACGATGTCCGACGACGCGCGCCGCCTGCCGGTCATTCAACCCGCACAGGCGGGATCGCTCCCGGTGACGGGCGAGCCGCCGGTCTTCGAGAAGGTAGCCATTGTCGGTCTCGGTCTGATCGGTGGCTCGATCGCGCTCGCGGCGCGCCAGCTCTGGCCTGGCGGAATGGTAATCGGCGTCGACGACAAGGCGGTTCTCGAGCGCGCCATGGTCCGCCACGCGATAGACGTGGCGGCGGACGATCCCGTCGTGATGGCGGGAGCGGACCTCGTCATCCTGGCCGCGCCGGTCCGTGACAACCTGACAATCCTGGCCGACCTCGAACAGCACGTTGCCGGGAGCGCCATCGTCACCGATGTCGGGAGCGCCAAGCGTGACATCGTCGCGGCGGCCCGGACCCTGCCGGCGCGCTTCACCTTCATCGGTGGGCATCCGCTCGGCGGGGCGCCACGAAGCGGCATCGATCAGGCGCGTCCCGACCTCTTTCAGTCCCGCCCGTGGCTGTTCACCCCGTCCGACGACCATCACCCCGAGACGCTCGACCGTCTCCGCCGGTTCGTCACCGCGCTGGGCGCGACGCCGCATGTCGTGACCGCGGAAGCCCACGATCGGCTGATGGCGTTCCTCAGCCATCTCCCGCAGTTGACGGCCAGTGCGCTGATGCACGTCGTGGGAGACGAAATCGGAGCGAAGGGGCTTGCCCTGGGTGGTCGAGGACTGTCCGATACGACCCGCCTCGCCTCCAGCCCGGCCGACATCTGGCGCGACATCTGCGCGACGAACGCCGATGAGATCCACGTCGCTATCGATCGGCTGATTGCCGAACTCGAGACTATCCGCGATGGCCTGTCCGACGGAGACGCGATCGATCGCGTCTTCGAGTCGGCCGCGGCATGGCGCGAGGTGGTAGCCTCGGGTCCGCGCGCCACCGGCCGAACCGAAAGCTGAACGCGCCGCCGGGCACCTGGCCCGCCAGGAAGGGGCTAGCGAAAACGCTGGCCGCGAACCTCGATGCGGGTCCGGGCCGAGATCAGTACGTCGTCCTGGCGTTTCAGGTGCAGGCGCACTTCGTACCGGCCGGGATAGTCGAAGGTGTGGCGGACGGAGAAGCGCCGCCGGATCTCGGTCACTCCCGGCTCGAACGGGTCGCAATCAGGCGTGTTCTCCGAGATCGTGTCATCCCCCCAGTCCCATTCGATGGTGGGGCAGTAGAGCTCCTCGTTGTCGTCGGGCCCTCCCCGAAGTTCCCCAACGAACAGAATGTCGTTGCCCGCGAACGCCACGCGCGGCGTCGCACGGAGACGAAGGTCCGCGTCGTCGTCCTCATCCTGAGCGGAGGGGGTCAAGGCGCCGATGCCGCCGGCAAGCGCAAGCGCAAGCATGAACGTGAGCAGTCGGTAAGCCATGCCTCATTCTACTCCCGTCTGGGGCCCGGAAGGCCGAAGCAGACCCGCCGCCGATATAATCGTGCAGGATGTCCCGCCCGCTCTCGCCGGAGGTGACCGCCGGCGCAACGCTTCCACCGGCAACCGACGCGGATCTGCTGGCCGTTCCGGTTCTGGGCGATCTGGAAACCGATCCGCTGGACGATCTTCCCGGCCTTGACGCGGCAGCGGGCGGCGCCATTTCCCGGGCGCGCTCCTCCGGCGAGTTCCATGCAAAGCGACACGAGACGTTTGTCGTGCATCTGCAGGGCGACGCCTGGAAGACGCCGCGCGTCGTCCTGGTGGGCGCGCCGACAGCAACGGCCGGAACCGTTGATGCCAGCGCAAGCGGAACGGAACGGTTGCGCGATGCCGCGGCCGTCGTCGCGCGCCTCGCACGGGCGCGGCGCTTCGCTCGGGTCGCGTTCGTCTGCCGCGGTCCGGGCGATCCGTCGGAGATGGCGAGGGCAGCGGCGGAAGGCCTGGTCATGGGCAGCTACCGCGACACCCGCTACAAGACCGAAACTGACGCCGCGGGGACGGGGACCTCCGGTGATTCCGGCGACAGCCCGCCCACCTGCACGGTGCTTCCGTCCGACGGAACGCCGACGGACGCGATCGGGGACGCAGTCCGGCGCGGCGCCGCGCTTGGCGACGCGACCAACGTGGCGCGGCGTCTTGCGAACGAACCATCCAACATCCTGACACCTCGCGTTTTCGCCCGGGAAGCGGTCGAAGCGGTCGCCGGATCCGGCATCACGACCGAGGTGCTCGACGAGCAGGCGATCGCGAATCTCGGTATGGGCCTGTTCCTCGGCGTCGCCCAGGGAAGCCGCGAACCGCCGCGTCTCCTGGTGATGCGCCATGACCCTCCAGATGCTCCGCCGTCACCGCTGCTTGCCCTCATCGGCAAGGGGGTGACTTTCGACAGCGGCGGCATTTCGATAAAGCCGGCGGGCGGCATGGAGTGGATGAAGAGCGATATGTCGGGCGGCGCGGCCGTGATTGGCGCGATGCGCGCGATTGGCCGCCTTGGCGCCCGGCGCCGCGTCCTCGGCATCGTGCCCATGACAGAGAACATGCCGGGTGGACGCGCCATCCGCCCGGGCGACATCCTGACGGGGGCGAGCGGCACGACCGTCGAGGTGATCAACACCGATGCCGAAGGACGCCTGATCCTGGGTGACGCCATCTGGTATGCGCGCCAGCAGGGAGCGACGCACCTGGTCGACGTCGCAACGTTGACGGGCGCCTGCGTGATTGCGCTCGGCCATGCCACGAGCGGACTGTTCGGGCGGCCGGACACCTGGTCTGCAACCGTCTGCCGGGCCGCCGCGGAGGCGGGCGAAGCAGTCTGGCGGTTGCCGCTATACGAGGAATACCGGGAACAGCTCCGATCCGAGATGGCCGACCTCATGAACGTCGGCGGCCGATCGGCAGGCGCCTGCACCGCCGCGTCGTTCCTCGAAGCGTTCACCGACGGTTTGCCGTGGGCTCATGTCGATATCGCGGGCACCGCCTGGCACGAGAAATCGCGCGACGATGCGGCCGCCGGCGCGACGGGGGTGATGGTCCGGACACTGGCGACCCTGGCTAACGACGACGGCTCCTGGGAGGCATGATGCTTGCGCAGCCAATGACGCCGGCCGTCTATGAGATGGTCGAGCAGACGACGCAGCAGACGACGGTGGTTGACGTCCTGCTCGGGTCGTTCGCCTTCGTCGGCGTGCTTGGCCTGCTGGCCGTGTTGCTTGGCCTCGCGATGGCGGGCGGCCTGATCCTGCTCCGGAAGGGCCGCGGCAATCCGGTCTCCGGAAGCGACGGCACTACAAGCCTGGGTTTGAACATCACCAGCCGCTAGGCTGGGACTACCGCCTAACGGAGGTGGGCGTCGATTTCTTCGAAGTAGTCCGGCTTGACGAGCACTTCGCGCGGCTTGCCGGCCGTGCCGGCCGAAACGAGGCCGTCCGCCTCCATCATGTCCACGAGCCGGGCCGCGCGACTGAAACCGATCCGGAGCCGGCGCTGCAGGTAGGAAATCGACGCCTGACCGCTCGAAACCACGATGCGCGCGGCCTGATCGAACAGATCGTCCCGCTCCAGCGGCACGGCATCGGGTGCGGTCTCGTCCTCGGTGATCGTCTCGTCATAGCCCGGCCCGCCCTGCTTTCGCAGGAAGCTGCAGAAACGCGCGGTCTCCCGCTCCGAGATGTACGGGCCGTGCAGGCGCACGCTGCGTGAGGTGGCGGGCGCGAGAAAAAGCATGTCTCCCTTGCCGAGCAACTGCTCGGCGCCGTTCGCATCGAGGATGGTCCGGGAGTCAATCTTCGACGAGACACGGAAGGCAATCCGCGAAGGGAAGTTCGCCTTGATGAGTCCGGTGATGACGTCGACGGACGGCCGCTGGGTCGCCAGGATCAGGTGGATGCCAACCGCGCGTGCCATCTGCGCCAGGCGCGCAATCGATTCCTCGACGTCCTTGCTCGCCACCATCATCAGGTCGGCCAACTCGTCGATCGCCAACACCAGGTAGGGAAGCGGCCTGGGCAGTCCGTCGTCGTCTTCCTCGTCCGCCTGCTTCGTCCCGGCGCGGTCCTTCTTCTCCTCTTCTTCCGCGCGCAGCAGGCGGACGTTGCGGTTGTACTGATCGATGTTCCGCACGCCTTCCGCGGCCAGCTGCTTGTAGCGTTCCTCCATCTCGCGTACCGCCCAGCGAAGCGCATTGTTCGCCTGTTTCGGTTCGACAACGACCGGCGTCAACAGGTGGGGGATGTCGGCGTACATCCCCAGCTCGAGCCGCTTCGGATCGATCAGGATCAGGCGGACATCGTCGGGGGTCGCACGGTACAGGATGCTGGTCAACATCGCGTTGAGGGACACCGACTTGCCCGTGCCGGTCGCTCCCGCGATCAGCAGATGCGGCATTGTCGCGAGATCGGCGACCACCGGCTCGCCATGGATCGTCTTGCCCAGGACCAGCGTGAGCTTCGACGCTGAACGCTGGTACGGTTCGGATTCCAGCATCTCGCGGAGCGAGATCGGATCGCGCACGGGATTCGGAATCTGGATACCGACGGTGTTCTTCCCCGGGATCCTCTCGATCAGGACCGACTCGGCCTGCATCGCCAGACAGAGGTCGTCCGCCAGGCCCGTCACCTTGCTGTACTTCACACCGGGATTCGGACTGAATTCGAACGTGGTGACGACCGGTCCGGGCTGAATCTGCGACACGGATCCATCGACGGCAAACTCACTGCACTTCTGCTCGAGCAAGCGGGCGCCTTCCATCAATCGACGCTCGTCCACCTTTTGCGCCCGCTTTGGCGCGTCGAGCAGTGTGATTGGCGGATGCGTGTAATCCCCCCGCCGCAGTCCGATCGGACGCTCCGGTTCCAGCGGCAGCCGCGGCTCCACGACCGGGGTCTGCTTCTTCGACGGCTTGATCTTCGGAGGCGGCGAGAGCGTGATCCCCCCGGCCGGGTCACCGTTGGCGGGCGCGCCCTCGGCAACGGGCGGATCGTCCTCGTCCGCCGCTGCTCGCTCGCGACGCGCCTCCGCCCCGGTTTCGCTCTTCGCCAGGATCTCCATGCGCGCGGTGGAGGCGCCCGTCTTGGCGAGATGCTTGTTCACTACCTCCCGGCGCTGGCGCGCCTTGGTCCGTTCCGTTCGCCATCCGCGAATCCGCCCGTTGACATGCCGGGCGGCGCGAGCGACCAACTGACCGCCACGCGTGAACCCGTGACCGAGCGACGTCTGCGTCGACAGGATGACCGAAAGGCAGAGCAACGTAAGGACCACGACCAGAGAACCGGCACGGTTGAAGTAGTCGGACAGTCCGGTAGCGAATAGCCCGCCCAGAATGCCGCCGGCGTCGAATGAACGGCCCGACGCCTCCGGTGAACCGAGCGCGAGGCTGAGAAACGCCGCCGTTCCGACGAACAGCAAACCCAGACCGGCCAGCCTTGCGTAACCGGCGGTGATGGGACGGCACCAGAAGGCGTGCCAGCCAAGCGCCCCCAGCGTCACCGGAACGAGCAACGCGCCAAAACCGAGCACCTGGTGGGACAGTTCGGCCACGAACGCCCCAACCTGGCCGCCGAGGTTCGCCGGAAGGGCCTGTCCACCCGTCTTGAAGAACCAGACGGGGTCCGCCGCGTCATAGGTCGCAATGGCGATCAGCCAGAAGAGGGCCACGCCGAACAGGGCGACACCGGTACACTCGCTGATGCGTCGCGACAGAACATCTCCAGACACGATGTGATCTCCATCCGACAGCCGGCGGAACACACCCGCCGAACGGGTCTACCTCAATCTATCGGCACGACCGGGCGTTCAGATCAGGGGCAGGCTGCTGGGGAGGCCTGCAAGGGCGAGACGCGATGTAGTGAGTGTAGCACGTCCGGTTGAGATGCCCGCGGTCCCCGGGCGGGTGCGCCAGCGACGTGGCCGGAATCGACACCTCGTGTCAGCCACGCGCGGTGGCCAGCACTGCGTCCAGGGCGATCAGCTCGGTGAGAGACAGGGTGCCGGGTCGCCGCGACGGATCGATACCGGCGGCCCGGCAAATCGAGCCCGGATCCCGGTTTGCGTGATCTCCCACCGGCAGCAGGGCGTTCACCAGTTGCTTGCGCCGGCGTGTGAACAGTTGCCGGACGAACGCATCGAAGCGCGCCGGATCGGGCGGTCCGCAGACGGGGTCGCGGAAGGTGAGGGTCACCACCGTGGAGCGGACGCTGGGCGGCGGACGGAATGCGCGGGGTGGCAACTGCAATGAGCGGCGCGCGGTGGCGTGAAGCATGGTCAGAATCGCCAACGGCCCATAGTCCCGCGTTCCCGGTTCCGCCACCACGCGGTCCGCCACTTCCCGTTGTAGCATCAGGACGGCGTCGCGGAATCGCGCGGCGCGCGCATTCCGAAGCACCATCGCGAGTATCGGCGACGCGATCGAGTAGGGGAGATTGCCGCATACCCGCAGGACGACGTCGCGTGGCGCGCCCTCCCGCAGGCGGCGCGCCCATTCCGTCAGATCGTGCGCCAGTATGTCCTGCTCGGTGATTTCGACGGTATCGGGAACAAGATGGCGCAGCTCGCGGGCCAGCGCCGGATCGCGTTCCACCGCCAGAATCCTGGCCGCCCGCTCGGCGAGGGGCAGCGTCAGGGCGCCTCGACCCGGGCCGATCTCAAGGAGGTAGTCGTGATCCGCCGGAGCTATCGCATCGATGACCTTCCGGACCCATACGGGCTCCAGAAAGTGCTGGCCGAGGCGCCGGCGGCGGCTACTGGTCCTGGGTGTCGTCCGCTGCGTCCGGATCGAGTCCGCGCGCTTCGAACCACTGGTCCCGCCAGAGCGCTTCCGCTTGGTCAATCTCTTCCTCGCTCAGGCCGAAGTGATGGCCGAACTCGTGGATCACGGTCTCGACAATCATGTCCCGCACGTCATCCTCGTCTTCGGCATCGTCCAGGATCGGCTCCCGGAAGATGGTGATCCGATCCGGCAGCATGCCGCTCATGCTCCATTCCCGCTCCGTCAACGGTGTTCCTTCGTAGAGCCCGTACAGCGTGTCGGGAGGCGTCATCCCGAGCTCGGCAAGCGTCTCCGCTGACGGACGGTCCTCCACCACCAGCACGACGTTCTCCATCAGCTCCCGCAGTTCCTCAGGGATGCGCCGCTGGGCGTCCGCCACGAGTTCGCCGAACCGCGCGCCGGTCATCGCGGTCGGGCGGCCGGCGGCCGGGGCGGTTCGACCGCCGTCGGGTCTGCGGCGTACGTGCAGTCGGAGCGCGCGCCGCACCGGTCACAGAGCGGTCTCGGCCTGCAGATCCGCCGGCCGTGCAGGATCAGCGAATCGGACGCAACGGTCCACCTGGCCCGCGGCAGGAGCTGGCAGAGCAGCGCCTCGGCCTTGACCGGGTCGTCGGTCGCGATCAGGCCGAGCCGTCGGGCGACCCGCAGCACGTGCCGGTCAACCGGGAAACCCGGAATTCCGAACGCGTGTCCGAGGACCACGTTGGCGGTCTTCCGGCCGACGCCCGGAAGCTTGACGAGATCGTCCATGGAGGCCGGAACCTCGCCGTCGTGGCGTTCGACCAGCGCGTCCGCCATGCCGAGCAACGCGCGTGTCTTGGAACGGAAGAAGCCGGTGGTCCGGATGAGCCGCTCGACAGTCTCCGGCCGCGCGCGTGCGAGCGCTGAGGCGTCCGGGTAGCGTCGAAAGAGCTCCGGCGTTACCTCGTTCACCCGCACGTCGGTGCTCTGCGCCGACAGGATGGTCGCCGCCAGCAACTCGAACGGCGTCGAGTACTGCAACTCCGTATCGGCTCCCGGGTGGTGTCGTTCGAGCGCTTTGAGGATCCGTCGCGCGACGGTCTTCGATGCCCGCGCCGGCGGCTCCGAGCCCACCGCCCGCTTCTCAGTGGACGGCATCCCTGGGCGGCGTCACTTTCGGTGGCGCCTCGCTGAAGTTGCGCAAGTGGTTCTGCAGCGCCGCGATCAGATTGGGGATGAACTGCGCCGGAACGACAATCTGGGCCCGAACCGGCGCCCGCAGCAGCCGGTTCGTCTCCGCCTTCCGGACATCGTTCTCGGTTGGCGGCTGCACCTCGCAGAAAGTAAGCGTGAAGTCGTACGGCGTGTGAGAGAGCGCGCAGAAATTCGAGTAGTAGCGCGGCGCGTCACCCGGCTCGTCCGGCACGACGGTGAAGTTGATCTGCTTGCGTTCAGCCATGGTTCTCCTGCGTGTATTGAAGTCGTCAACGCAACGGGCGATGGTCAATATGTTCGCATGACGCCAACGACGACCCCCTGCACCTGCACGCGCCCGGCGTCGACCGAGGTTGCCCCGACGGCAGGAGTCGCCGAGCGGAGATGGATGCGCCGTCCCTGCTGGCGGAAACCGCGAACCGTCACCGCATTCCTGTCGATCAGGGCCAATACCAGGTCGCCGTTCCTCAGGGTCTTTCGCTCGGCAATGATGACGATGTCACCGTGTTGAATCTGCTCCTCGAGCAACGTGTCGCCCCTCACCGCAAGCGCGTAGGCGTCGCTCTCCCGGGCGAGGTCTTCCGGCACGGCCACCGTTTCGCGCGGAAGCACGGCATCTATCGGCATGCCGGCCGCCAGATAGCCAAGCAGCGGAACGTCGACGGCGCGTGCGCCGGTCCGCGCCGGCAACAGCGCGATCGACCGACTCCGGTTCCAGGACCGCTTGATGAATCCTTTCTCCTCCAGATTCGTCAGGTGCTTGTGCACCGTGGCGAGCGAGGAAAGGCCGAAGCGCCGGCCGACTTCCTCCAGGCTGGGCGGGCGGCCGTCCCGGTCGATGCACTCCCGCAGGAAGTCGAGGATCTGCCGTTGCCGACGGGTAAGGGCCGGTTGCACGAGGGTCTCCGGGCGCAGTGTATCCCACGGCGAGGCCCCGTTCAGCAGCGTGGTACAGTGGTGGCGTGCCGTGGCTGATGGCCACCGCAATGGTGGCGGCGATCGTGAGCGCCGGTCAGACCGAAGGGCTCACGGCGGCGGACGGGCGGGCGGTGGAAGAGGCGCTCGACCGGATCCTCCTCAACGCGGCGACCGAACATACGACCGATGCGCCGCGCACGGTAGCCATCGCCCAGCGCTCCCTCAACGCGTGGTTTCGCTTTCAGGGCGCCGAGGTATTCCCCCCCGGAGTGACCGAGCCGGAACTCGCGTTCGAAGGAGCAGGCCGGATGATCGCTCGCGCGACCGTCAACCTCGACGATCTACGCACACAGGAACCGCAGCGTGACCTGTTCGATCCGCTGCGTTATCTGAGCGGCCAACTGCCAGTCCGGGCGGTTGGGCTCGTGCAGGCTACGGAGCGGACCATCCGCGTCGACATCGAGTCGGTGGAGGTGGGAACGGTGTCCGTGCCTGCTACTCTGGTCCACGAACTGGTCCGTTACTACACGCGCTCGGACGACCAGCCCGAGGGCGTCGACCTGACCGAGACCTTTGCCTTGCCGTACAGCATCGAGGCGGTCCGTATCGAGCCGCGCCGGATGGTGGTGGTGCAATAGCGGGTGTGCGACCCAGCAGCCGGTGCCGCCTCGGCAGCCGGCGACACGCTCAAGGCGCCGGTGTCGAGCCTCCACGGCGCCGGGCCACGCCGTGTTGCCGACCTTGAGGCCGTCGGCATCCGGACCGTCGAGGATCTCCTCCTGTCGCTGCCGCGCCGATACGAAGACCGTGCGCCCGTCCGTTCGATCGCCACGCTCGAACCCGGCGCATCCGCAACCGTTGCCGGTCACGTGGTTTCCTGCAGGCTTCGTCGAACCCGCCGTCCAGGGTTCACGATCGTCGAAGTGACGATTGAGGACGACACCGGCCGGGCCCGGGCCACATTCATGAATCAAACGCACCTGGCCCGGCTGCTCCGACCGGGGCGTCGCGTGGCCCTGCATGGCCGATACGACCACGGCCGGGGCGGCCTGGAGTTCACCAACCCGGACCACGAGACCCTGTCGAAGAAAGCGGACGATGCGGACGAAGCAACATCCGGCCGGCGAGAACCCCCGGAGCTAGCGGGTCTTCACACCGGACGAATCGTCCCGGTATATCCCGCGGTAGGCAGGTGCACGCCGAAGATGCGACGGCGCTGGACGTATGAAGCGTTGGAACGTCTGCCGTCCGGGCCCTGCGGCGGCGACGCGCCGCCCGATCCCCTGCCGGTGGAGGTGCGGCACAGCCATGGCTTCCTGTCGCGGGTCGACGCGCTGCGTTCGGTGCACTTTCCGCCGGCGGGAACGCCGATCGAGGAACTCAACGCGTTTCGGACGCCTGCCCATCAACGGTTGATCTTCGAGGAGTTCTTCGTATTGCAGCTCGATCTGTTGCGCCGGCGACGCATCGCGGCCCGCAGTGTCTCGCCACGCCCCCTCCGGATCGACGACCGAATCCGACAGGCGGCACGCGCGATCCTGCCTTTCCGGTTGACCGGCGATCAGCGGACCGCGCTTGCCTCGATTGCCGACGACCTGCGGAGATCCGCGCCGATGCGCCGCCTGCTGCAGGGCGACGTCGGTTCGGGAAAGACGATCGTCGCGTTGCTTGCCGCCCTGATCGTCATGGAGAACGGACGTCAGGTAGCGCTGATGTCACCCACGGAGGTACTTGCCGAGCAACAGTACGCCCATGTTGCGCGCCTGCTGGCGCCATCACGCTTCTCGCCGCTCCTGCTGACCGGCACGCTCACCCCGGCCGCCCGGCGCGAGGCGCTCGCCGGCGTTGCGAACGGCAGTACGCGCTTCGTGGTGGGGACGCACGCACTGGTCCAGGAGGACGTCACGTTCCGCGATCTGGGTCTCGCGGTCATCGACGAGCAACATCGCTTCGGCGTCATGCAACGCACGGCACTTGCCGCGAAGGGACTCCATCCGAACCAGCTCGTCATGACGGCGACGCCGATCCCCCGGACGCTCGCGGCGACGGCGTACGGGGATCTCGATGTCTCGGAACTGCGAGAGCGTCCGCCCGGGCGCCGGTCGGTCGTTACCCACGTCTGGACGATGTCCCGCCGCGACGAGGCCTACGACCGCGTGCGGGCCGAACTGCGCGCGGGCCACCAGGCCTTCGTCGTCCAGCCGCTGGTCCAGGAATCGGAAACGCTCGACCTGCAGGGCGCAACCGTGCTCGCGAAGGAACTCGACTCCGTCGTCTTCCCGAAGCACCGTGTCGGCCTGGTCCACGGCGGACTGCCTGCCACCACGCGGCAGCGCACAATGACAGCATTCTGTGCGGGCGCCATCGACGTTCTCGTGGCGACCACCGTCATCGAAGTGGGCGTCGATGTACCAAACGCGACAGTCATGGTGGTCGAGCAGGCCGAGCGGTTCGGCCTCGCACAACTGCATCAGTTGCGTGGCCGCGTTGGAAGGGGCGACGCTGCGTCCACCTGCATTCTTCTGCATGCGCCGGAGGCCGGCGATCAGGCGTTGGCCCGCCTGGAGGCGCTCGCCGCAACGTCGGACGGTTTCGAAATCGCCGAGCGCGATCTGGAATTGCGCGGCCCGGGCGATATCCTCGGCACGCGCCAGTCCGGACTGCCGCTCTTTCGGGTCGGCGATATCGTCCGCGATCATCGACTGATGGCAGACGCGCACCGCGCCGCGACGGCGTGGGTCGCCGCGGGCGAACCTCGCGACGAAGCCATGACCGCCAGCACCGGGAATACCGGAGCGCTCGCTGATGCGGATCATCGCGGGTAAACTGCGCGGCCGCCGCCTCCGCGCGCCCACGTGGCCCGGCCTGCGCCCAACGTCGGATCGCCTGCGGGAGACGCTCTTCGCCATCCTTGGCGACGATGTCGTGGGCGCCACCGTGCTCGACGGGTGCGCGGGGACGGGAGCCATCGGCCTGGAGGCGATCAGCCGGGGCGCGGCTTCAGTCACCTTCATCGATAGCGACCACCGCGCCGTCGCGCTCATCAGGGCGAATCTGGAACAGTGCGGCGTCGCCCGCCGCGGACGCGTCATCCGAGGCGCGCTGCCGGGCGCGATCGACCGGATCGAAGAGCCTGCCACCTTCGACCTCGTCCTGCTCGACCCGCCGTACAGGTTTGATGACGGGACCGTCAGTGCGATACTCTCCGCACTCACCCGGCGAACGGCGCCGGGGGGGATGGTGGTGATCGAGCGCCCATGGCGCCGTGAGCCGCTGGCGATGGAACCGGAGGGCAACGTCGCGTTGAACCACACGCGCCGCGTGAGGGCGGGCGACAGCGCACTGGACCTCTACCGGCGTGGCGCGGCAGACGCGGCCGCCGGCGACTGACGGCACTGACGGCACTGACGGCACTGACGGCACTGACGGCAGGTAAACATGTCTCCTGCGACACGAGACGACATCGCCGGGGCAGTGGACGACAGGCGGCGGCCGCGCCTCGCCGTCTATCCCGGATCGTTCGATCCGCTCACGAACGGCCATGTCGACATCATTCAGCGGGGTGCACGCCTCTTCGATCGGATTGTCATAGCGATACTGGTCAACCTCGACAAGTCGCCCCTCTTCTCGGTGGACCAGCGAGTCGACATCGTCCGCGAGGTGTTCCGCGATCAGCCCGCGGTCGAGGTGGAGACCTTCAACGGCCTGCTGGTCGACTATGCGGAGCGCCGCGGGGCCGACGTGATCGTCCGTGGGCTGCGCGCGATCTCCGACTTCGAGTACGAGATGCAGATGGCTCTCATGAACCGGCATCTCCACCAGTCGATCGAGACGGTCTTCATGATGCCGGACGAACGCTACACGTATCTCAGCTCCCGCCTCGCACGCGAGGTGTTCGCCCTCGGCGGATCCATCTCCGGGCTCGTGCCGCAAGTGGTCGAGGAGCGGCTCCGGCAGAAGGTGAAACCGGCAACGTCCGGCGTTCAGAAGTAGCGCGCCCCATGACCACGGCCACCAGGCAGCGCTTTGCGCGGCGCCTCGAGCGTGTCGCACCGTCGGCCACGCAACTCGTGTTGCAGGCGGCGGCTCAGTTGCGCCGAGACGGGGTGGACGTTGTCGATCTGGGCGCTGGCGAGCCCGATTTTTCCACCCCGGAACCCATCCGCGCAGCCGGCATTGCGGCAATCAACGAGGGTTTCACGAAGTACACGCCGAGCCGCGGCATACCGGAACTGCGCGAGGCCATCTGCGACCGCTACCGCGCCGACTACGGCGTGACGTACCACCCGGACGAGGTCATCGTCTGCGCGGGAGGAAAGCAGGGACTCTTCAATGTCGCGATGGCGCTCTACGGCCCGGGCGACGAAGTCGTGACTCACGCGCCGTACTGGCCGTCGATAGTGGAGCAGATCAAGGTGGCCGAGGCGGAGCCGGTCATCGTCCCCACGTCGGCGGAACAGGGCTTCGCAGTGACCGCCGGCCGCATGCTGGAAGCGGTGACCCCCCGGACACGCGCCATCGTCATCAACTCGCCGGGAAACCCGACCGGGGCCCTGATCGCCGAGGCCGAACTCGAGACGATCGCACGCGAGACCGCAGACGCGGGAATCTGGCTGGTGATCGATCTCTGCTACGAACAGCTCATCTACGACGACGTTCCGCACAACCTGGCGAGAGTGACCGCCGAACATGCACGCGACCGGACGGTGCTGGTCGGCAGCGCCTCGAAGAGCTGGTCGATGACCGGCTGGCGCTGCGGCTGGACGCTCGGACCGAGGGCGCTCATCAAGGCAGCGGACGTCGTTCAGGGCCATGCGACAACGAACGTCTCTTCGATAACGCAACGCGCCGCCCTCGCCGCCCTGACCGGCCCGGATGACGACGTGCGGGCGATGCTGGACGAGTACCGGACGCGGCGCGATCGGTTGACTGTCTGGCTGGCCGACGAGCCGCGTTACCGTATCGTGCCGCCGACGGGCGCGTTCTATCTCTTTCCGGACGTCTCCGAGCTGCTGTCGCCCGACGGCATCCGGACATCGGCGGAGTTCACAATGCGCCTGCTCGACGAGGCGCACGTGGCGCTGACGCCGGGCGAGGCATTTGATGCTCCCGGGTTCGTGCGCCTGTCGTACGCGGCCTCCATGGACCGGCTGGCGGAAGGCGCCGACCGGCTGAAGCGGTTCGCAGCCGGGCTTGGCTGATCCCCGCCGCCGACGTCCGTTCTCCTGACGGCTAGCGCGCCCCGGCGGGCCCGTCCGCCGCAAGCTCCTGGCGATTGGTCACCAGGAGTACCGTCAGGACATAGCGGTCCGGGTCGGGCTCCCGAAACGTGCGCAGGTTGAAGTTACCGGTGTTGACGTAGGAAACGTCGCCGATGCGCGTGAACCGGACCCCCCACCTCACGAGCGTCTCCGCGTCGTCCGAACGGAGAACGACCAGCACGCGCTCGGGGGAGCGAAGGAAATCGCGCACCGCTTCGAGACTGACCAGTTCGGTGTGGGGCGTGCCGACGTAGTAGACCAGGTTCCGATCGAAGACGCGATAGCGCCCGTACGGCTCGTCCGCCTGCCGCGCGTCCGACACGAGAGAGGCCATCCGCTCGACCGGGGCCGGGCCGGAACCAGACAACACGATGGTGTAGGCCGCCGTCGCGGCGACAACCGCGGCGGCTGCGATCGCAATCGGCACCGCGCGCACGCAGGACGGCTTCCAGGCCGCCCGGAGCGTGACCGCGACGGCAACACCCCCCGCTGTCGCGATGACGACGGCCGCGTAACTGATCACCATGCCCGGCTGCTCGATCAGGAGAGATCGCGCGTACCAGACGGATGCGCCAATCAGCGCGACGGCAACGCCTGCGGCAACCCCGGCTGCGGCAAAGAGGCGACGGTCGATCTCTGTCGCATCAGCCCGCATCGCCTGCGTAATCGCACGGCCAATCAGGACACCCATCGGTACGAGCATCGGGAGGATGTAACGAGGCTGCTTGCCGACCGACAGCGTATACAGGAGCAGCGGCACAGCAGCCCAGACGACCAGCCGCACCGTGCGGGTGTCGAAGTCCCGCTGTTCCCACGCGCGGCGCAACGCCGGGATCCAGAACATCGTGAAGGGAGTCCAGGGAAGCATGCCGCCCGCGACGATCGGCAGGTAGTACCACACCGGGCGCGGATCGTTGTAGCGATCGGTGGCGAATCGATCGAAGTTCTCGGCCAGGAAGAAGCGATCGAGATACGCGGCGCCGTGTTCCATGGCCATCGCGCCGTACCAGGGCAGGGCGAGCAGCAGGAAGGCCGCGGCCGCTGCCAGTACATCAACTGGCCGCGCACGCCCGACGGAGCCACCGCGCCACCAGTCGAACGCGGCGGCGGGAACGACGGCCAGGGCTACAAGCAGCGGGCCGACCGGGCCCTTCATGAGGAACGCACCGGCCGCGGCGACGGCGGCAACGATCAGCCATGCGCGCCGGCGAATCTCGCCCTTCGCTACGCCGTCGTCGTTTGCCGGCTCCTCCAGCAGCCCGACCAGCCACGCCCACGTGGAGAGCGCAATGAAGAACGCGAGAGGCAGATCCGGCAGGGACTGGTGCGCCATGGCAATCGCGGCGAAGCTGGTCGCCGTCACCACTCCAGCCACAAGCGCCGTCGCGTCGCCGTAGTACCGGCGGGCGCACGCCCAGGCAACAAATACCAGACCGAATCCGGCAAGCGCAGACGGCAATCGCGCCGCCCAGGGGGCTACCCCCGCAACCTGGTACGTGAGAGCGGCAAGCCAGTAATAGAGGACCGGCTTTTCGAAACGGGGCTGGCCGTTGAAGTACGGCGTCAGCCAGTCGTCTCGTTCGATCATCTCGCGGGCGCTCTCGGCATAGAACGCCTCGTCTGAATCAGTGAGCGCCGGCTGCCCGAGGCCGGCGAGGAACGTCAGCCCGCAGAGGCCGACAAGAATGGCCGCGTGACGGAACACCGCACCGGATTATATGTCTCCCCTTGCCGTCCGGCGGTGGAGTTGACACACTCAGAGTATGCGTATCGCAGTGGTGGGAGCGTCGACCGATCGGCGCAAGTACGGCAACAAGGCGGTCCGGGCGCTCCTCGCCCAGGGACACGACGTGGCGGCAATCAACCCCGGACGCGCGGCGGCAGGGGAGTCGATCGAGGGAGTGCCGGCGCATGCCTCGCTCCGCGACGTGCCAGGCGCAATCGACGTAGCGACGTTCTATGTTCCTCCGGCCGTGGGGGAGCGTCTCCTCGGCGATGTCGCGGCGCGGGAGATCCCGGAAGTATGGTTGAACCCCGGCGCCGAAAGCGACGCGCTGCTGGACCGAGCCCGGGAACTGGGCCTCGATACCCGCCTCCAGTGCAGCATCCTCGCGGTTGGTGATTCCCCCGCCAACTACCGTTAAGAAGCCGCGGGGCCTCCTGTCCCCCGCAGTGGCGACTTGACAATGCCTCTGCGCGTTCCTATGCTACCTGCGACCTGCTGCCGGGATTCTCGCTGGTAGCGCTTCCCTGAACATTCTGGCCCGCGCGGCCGTTTTCAACACACCAATCGTTACCCCGAAGGTTCATCCAAGCATGGCCGACAAGAAGAACGCATCCACCGGAACTGTCGCTGTCCCCGCGCCAGAAGAGCCGGTGCCGGTCGACGCCGAAGTGGAAGACGTCGAATCCGAGACGGAACCCTCCTCCCGACCGCGCGGCAAGGGGCGAGGGAAGCCCGCCCTCAAGATCGCCGACCTGAAGGAGTTGGGTATCACGCCCCTTACCAAGGTGGCGCAGGATCTCCACGTGCCGGGGGCTACCGGCATGCGGAAGCAGGAGTTGATCTTCCAGATTCTGAAGGCGCAGACCGAACAGAGCGGGTTCATCTTCTCGGAAGGAGTGCTGGAGGTGCTGCCGGACGGCTTCGGCTTCCTTCGTGCACCGGATTACAACTACCTGCCCGGACCGGACGATATTTATGTCTCCCCTTCGCAGATCCGGAAGTTCGACCTGCAGACGGGTGACACGGTCTCCGGACAGATCCGCCCGCCGAAGGAAGGTGAGCGCTACTTCGCCCTGATAAAGGTAGAGGCGGTCAACTTCGAATCTCCGGATCAGGCACGCGAGAAGATCTTCTTCGAGAACCTGACGCCGCTCTATCCGCTGGAGCGGGTTCAGCTCGAGACCGCCCCCGACAATCTGTCAGCGCGCGTCATGGACCTGATGACGCCGATCGGCAAGGGACAGCGCGGCCTGATCGTCGCCGCGCCGCGAACCGGCAAGACGATGCTGCTCCAGAACATCGCCCAGTCGATTGCGAAGAACCACTCGGAGGTGTACCTGATCGTCCTCCTCATCGACGAGCGTCCGGAAGAGGTGACCGACATGCAACGGTCAGTCGATGGCGAAGTGATCTCCTCGACGTTCGACGAACCGGCGCAGCGTCACGTGCAGGTGGCCGAGATGGTGATCGAGAAGGCGAAGCGCCTGGTCGAGCACAAGAAGGACGTCTTTATCGTGCTCGACTCGATCACGCGCCTTGCGCGCGCCTACAACACGGTGATCCCGCCGTCCGGCAAGGTGCTGTCGGGCGGTCTCGATTCCAACGCCCTGCAGAAGCCGAAGCGGTTCTTCGGGGCGGCGCGCAACATCGAGGAGGGCGGCTCGCTGACCATCATGGCGACCGCGCTGGTCGACACCGGCTCCCGCATGGACGATGTCATCTTCGAGGAGTTCAAGGGAACCGGCAACATGGAGATCCACCTCGACCGCAAGCTGGTGGACAAGCGGGTGTTCCCGGCCATTGACATACAGAAGAGCGGAACGCGGAAGGAAGAGCTGCTGCTCAGCCGGGAGGACCTGAACCGCGTCTGGGTGCTCCGCAAGGTCCTCCACCCACTCCTGTCGGTCGAGGCCATGGAGCTGTTGCTGGACAAGATGAGCAAGACCAGATCGAACGCCGACTTCCTGGCATCGATGCAGAGGATGGGGTAACTGCCATGCCGACCACGATCAGACTGCGCGACAACGGGCCATGCCTCGTCGACGGTGACGATGTCACTGTCGTGGACGCCGAAGGCAACGAGTACGAGATCGCCAGGCGGCCCTTCGCACTATGCCGCTGCGGGCACTCGGAGAACAAGCCGTTCTGCGACGGCGCGCACCGGGGAGCGGGCTTCGAGTCGCAGCCGCGCGCCGGCTCGTAATCCGCCCGCTAGCCGCCTAGGCCTGGGGCGCCCCGGCCGGCCGCGGCAGCGTGGCGAACGTCAACCCACCCCCCGCGGCGTCCACCACGATCGTGTCACCTTCGCCGAACTCACCCTTGAGAAGGCGCTCGGCGAGCGGATCGAGCACACGGCGCTGAATCGTGCGCCGCAGTGGCCGCGCACCGAAGGCGGCATCGTACCCCTCGGCGACCAGATGCTCGGTCGCCGCCTCGGTCAATTCCACGGTGACCCGACGATCCGCCAGGCGGCGGCCGAGGATCGCCAGCTGCAGGGCCGCGATCTGCTTGAGATGCGGAGGGCCGAGCGTGTGGAAGACGATGATCTCGTCGACGCGGTTCAGAAACTCCGGCCGGAAGTGGCTGCGCATCACCTCGTCGAGCTGCCGGCGTGTGCTCGCGTCCAGGTCGCCCTCGGTGTCCGCCGCCAGGCCGCTACGCACGGCGATCAGTTCGCTCCCCAGGTTTGAGGTCATGATGACGACGACGTTCCGGAAATCGACCGTCCGCCCCTGTCCGTCGGTCAACCGCCCGTCGTCCAGGAGTTGCAACAGGACGTTCAGCACGTCGGGGTGCGCCTTTTCCACTTCGTCGAACAGCACCACGGCGTACGGCCGGCGGCGGACCGCCTCGGTGAGCTGACCTGCTTCGTCGTAGCCGACATACCCGGGAGGCGCGCCTACGAGGCGCGATACGGCGTGCTTCTCCAGGTACTCCGACATGTCGATCCGGATCATCGCCCGCTCGTCGTCGAAGAGGAACTCGGCAAGGGCGCGTGCCAACTCCGTCTTGCCGACGCCGGTCGGCCCCAGGAAGATGAAGCTACCGAGCGGGCGGTTCGGATCCTGCAGACCGGCCCGCGCGCGCCGGACTGCGTTCGCCACCGCTGCAATGGCGTCTTCCTGACCGACAACCCGCTCGCGCAGGCGCTCTTCCATCCTGATCAGTTTCTCGACCTCGCCTTCGACCAGCTTGCTCACGGGGATATGCGTCCATTTGCTGACAACCGCCGCAATGTCCTCCTCGTCCACCTCCTCCTTCAACATCCGCGGCGTCTCTCCGTCGGGCGCGGCGTCACGACTTGACGCCAGACGTCGCTCGAGTTCCGGAATTCGTCCATACTGCAGCTCCGACGCGCGCGCGTAGTCGCCCTCGCGCTGTGCCCGCTCAACTTCCAGACGAAGGCCCTCGAGCTCCTCCTGCAGTCTGCGGTCACCCTGAATCTGCGCCTTCTCCCGTTCCCATTGCGAGCGGAGCCGCTTGCGTTCCTCCTTCAGGCCGGACAGTTCGGTCTCAAGCCGCTCGAGGCGGGCCCGCGAGGAGTCGTCAGTCTCCTTTCGGAGAGCTTCCCGTTCAATCTCGAGTTGCATCAGACGGCGTTCCACCTCATCGAGCTCGACCGGCAGCGAATCGATCTCCATACGGAGCTTCGACGCCGCCTCGTCTACCAGGTCGATCGCCTTGTCCGGCAGGAAACGGTCGCTGATGTAACGGTTGGAGAGAACCGCGGCGGAAACCAGCGCCGCATCCTTGAACCGGACGCCATGATGGATCTCGTAGCGCTCGCGCAGCCCGCGCAGGATACTGACCGTGTCCTGGACGGTAGGTTCGGTCACTATGACCGGCTGGAACCGGCGCTCAAGAGCGGCGTCCTTCTCGATGTACTGCCGGTACTCGTTCAGTGTCGTCGCACCGATGGTGTGCAGTTCGCCTCGGGCAAGCAGCGGCTTCAACATGTTCGAGGCGTCGATGGCGCCTTCGGCGGCGCCGGCGCCTACCACCGTGTGCAACTCGTCGATGAAGAGCACGATGCGTCCTTCGGCGTCGGTGATCTCCTTCAAGACCGCCTTGAGACGTTCCTCGAACTCGCCGCGGTACTTCGCTCCCGCGATGAGAGCCCCCATGTCCAACGCCACCAGGCGCTTTTCCTTGAGGCCTTCCGGGACGTCGCCCCGGACAATCCGCTGTGCGAGCCCCTCGACGATGGCCGTCTTGCCGACTCCCGGATCGCCGATCAGGACCGGGTTGTTCTTGGTTCGGCGTGACAGTACCTGGATCGCGCGCCGGATCTCCTCGTCCCGGCCGACTACCGGGTCGAGCTTCCCGCCACGCGCCAGTTCCGTGAGGTCGCGTGCGTAGCGCGCCAGCGCGGACTGCGGTTGCGCGTCCTGAGTCGGCGGCTGTGTCGGTCCATTCATGACGGGTCGTCAAGCAAACGCGCCAGCGATTCGAACTGCTTCCTTGCTTCCGGCGTGAGGTTGCGGGGGAGCATGACGTGCGCCGTCGCGTACTGATCGCCGCGGTCGTCGCCATTCCTGACCGAGGGCATTCCCTGACCGCGAATCCGGAATACCTGTCCCTCCTGGGTGCCCGCCGGCACCTTCAGACGGACCTTGCGGCCCTCGATGGTCGGCACCTCCACTTCGCCACCCAGTACCGCGGTGGCGAGCGGCATCGACGCAAGCATGTAGAGGTCGCGGCCCTTCCGCGTGTAGATCGCGTGTGGAGCGACCTGCACGCGGAGGTACAAGTCGCCAGCCGCCGCGCCCCTGGCGCCCTTGCCTCCCTCGCCTGCAACGCGGACGCGCGAACCGGTATCGACACCCGGCGGGATCCGGACGTTGACCGTTCGCTCGCCAGCGTCACCACTCAGCCTCAGCCGCTGCGTCACGCCGCTGTAGGCCTGCTCGAGCGTCAGTTCCATCGCATACTCCGCGTCCTGCCCCCTGCGGGCCCGAGTCGGCCGCGCCCCGGCGCCGGGAATTCCACCGGACAAGTCGGCCTCGCCTCCGAAGAACGCCTGAAAGAAGTCGGAGAAGGGATGGGCGCCACCTCGGCCCGTACCGGCCCCGCCGCCCATCCCGCCGAAGAGGTCACGCAACTCCTCTTCCGAAATGGACCGGAACCCGCCGCTGCCACCGGCGCCGGGCCAGCGGAAGCCACCCGCTCCGCCGCCGGCGAACGGATTCTGTCCCGCCGCCCGCATTCGCTCGATGTCCTTCCAGTTGGCGCCCAGTTCGTCGTACTTCTTCCGCGTCTCGGCGTTGCCCAGCACCTCGTATGCCTCGTTCACCGCCTTGAAGCGGCGCTCGGCCTCCGGGTTGTTCTGATTGACGTCGGGGTGGTGCTGGCGCGCCAGCTTCCGGAACGCCTTCTTGACGGCATCCTGGGATGCGGAACGATCAACGCCCAGCGTCTTGTAGTAGTCCCTGAATTCCATCCCCGCCGTCTCGATTCCAGTATAGAGGGGCGCACTCGGCCCATGGCCACAGGGACAGCGCGGGTTCAAATACGGGGTTGATAGACTTCAGGGAATCGTCCGACGAGACCCGACGGCGCGCACGCGATGCCGACCCCACCCAGCACCACCGGCTCCCACTTCTTCACGTCCCGTTGGGGAGTCATCGCCGCCGGGATCGGCATGGCCGTCGGGGCCGGCAATCTCTGGCGCTTTCCCCGCATCGCCGCCGAGAATGGCGGCGGCGCGTTCCTGATCCCGTGGCTGTTTTTCCTGTTCGCCTGGTCGATCCCGCTGCTCATCGCCGAGTTTGGCCTGGGGCGCGGCGCGCGGCGCGGGCCGATTGGAGCGTTCGCCGCGCTTGTGGGTCGCCGGACCGCCTGGATGGGTGGCTTCGTCGTCGTCACCACCGTGATGATCATGTTCTACTACTCGGTCGTCACCGGGTGGGCCCTCAAGTACTTCACGGCGGCGCTCGCCGGCCACCTGACCTCCGGCGCCGACCCGGGAGCCTACTGGGAAACCTACAGCGCTTCGGTCTGGCAGCCGATCCTGTTGCACGTCGCCGCCATCGCCGGCGCGGGCGCCGTCGTGGCGCGCGGCGTCACGCGCGGCATCGAGCGGGCAAACCGGATCCTGATTCCGACGCTCTTCGTCCTGCTGCTACTCGCGGTGGCGCGCGCGATAACGCTGCCGGGGGCGGGGGAGGGGTTGCGTTACCTCTTCGTCCCGGACCTCGCACGGCTCGCCGACTATCGTACGTGGCTCGAAGCGCTGACGCAGTCGGCCTGGTCGACCGGCGCGGGGTGGGGGCTCTTGCTCAGCTACGCGGTCTATGTCCGGCGCGACGACGACGTGGTGTCGAACGCCGTGTCGATCGGCGTCGGCAACAATCTCGCGTCGATCCTGGCGGCGATGGCGATTCTGCCCGCGGTCTTCGCCATCCTGCCAACCACCGAGGCGCTCGATGCGATGGCGGCGGGAAACACGGGTTTGTCGTTCATCTGGATCCCGCAGGTGTTCGCACGGATGCCGGCGGGGGAGATCTTCCTGCCGCTGTTCTTCCTCACGCTCTTTTTCGCTGCGCTCTCCTCACTGATCGCGATGGTCGAACTGGCGGTTAGGGTCCTCCTCGACGGTGGCTTGCCGCGCCAGCGGGCCGTCGTCCTGGTGGTGGCTGCCGCCGCCGTTTGCGGAATGCCGTCAGCCGCGAGCCTGCAAGTGTTCGAGAACCAGGACTGGGTCTGGGGACTGGCCCTGATGGTGAGCGGGTTGTTCATGGCGATTGCCGTTATTCGCTACGGAGCGGAACGGTTTCGCACCGATCTGATCAACACCCATAGCGAGGGCCGCCGCGTCGGACCGCTCTGGGGCAAGGTGCTCACCTGGCTTGTGCCGATCGAGTTCCTGGTGATGTTTGCCTGGTGGATGTACCAGTCGGTGACGGTGTACGACCCGGAGGGATGGTGGCATCCGCTCCGGGTCTACAGCATCGGCACGTGCGTCGCGCAGTGGGGGATAGCGCTGACCATCCTCTGGCTCGGCAACCGGCGTCTGGCAGGGGCGAGTCTTGCCGCGCCGTACCGGGGCGACACGGTATAATTGCTTCTGCTTCCGGCGCCACCCCGGCGCCGGCCGGAATCAGAAGGGTCATAAGGAGCGACAACGTGTATCCAGAGTTCTTCATCGCCCCGATGCGGGAGGAATTGACGCGGCTCGGGGTCAAGGAACTGCGGACGGCCGAGGCGGTCGATCATGCAGTTACCGATACTCCCGGGACCTTGATGGTGGTCGTCAACTCGGTCTGCGGCTGTGCTGCCGGCAAGGCCCGTCCCGGAATCGCGATGGCGCTGCAGCATGGGACCCGGCCGGATGTCGTTGCCACCGTGTTTGCCGGCGCCGATATCGAAGCGACCGAACGGGCGCGGGGCTATTTTGCCGGCTATCCTCCCTCTTCGCCTGCAGTCGCCCTGCTGCGCGACGGCAAGCTCGTCTACATGATGGAGCGGCATCAGATCGAGAATCAGGAAGCAGGCATGATCGCCCGCGAGCTGACGGCCGCCTTCGACGAGCATTGCACGCCCGCCGGCGAGGCAGTCAGCTAGCAGCTCCCTGCCGCTTCACGGTTCCTCCGTCGCACCGAGCGGTACGTTGACCTGCTCTACCGGCGCTGTGCGCGCGCGGCGCTCGGGTGGCGGAGGTTCTACTCGCGCCGGAGGTTGAGGCGAGATAATCGGGAGGGGCCGGCCGCCACGCACCCATTCGTGGCGTGTCAACTCCGCCAGCAGATCGAGGAACGCGGGGTGGTCGTTTGCGGCGGACGCGCGCTGCATCGGAAGATCCACGGCGCGGCAGAGTTCCGCCGCTTCGATATCGAGGTCGTAGAGAACCTCCAGGTGATCGGCAATGAACCCGATCGGAGCAATCACCGCAGCGACCAACCCACGGTCCCGTTCGGCACGAAGATAGTCGCACACGTCCGGCTCCAGCCACGGATCGCCAGGCCGCCCGCTTCGACTCTGGTACGTCAGGACCCAGTCGGATACCGCGGCGGCGCCAGCGATGAGACGCGCGGACTCCAGTAGTTCTGCTTCGTAACGACACGCATCGGCCATCGATTTCGGGATGCTGTGGGCCGTGAATACGAGTCGCGCGTCCCGCTGCAACGCTGGCGGCAGTCTGCGCCGCGCGTCGTCGACGCATTCGGCGTTCGCCGTAACGAAGCCCGGATGCGCGTGCCAGCCGCCCGTATAGACGACTTCGACATCGGCGCGGCCGGTCGCGCGGAGCGTTCGGCGCGCATCGTCGACGTTCTGGCGGTACTGGCCGCAACTCGAGTAGCTGTGCTGCGCTGCCAGAATGACGCCGAGGGCTCGGCGGACGCCGGCGTCAGCCATCGCGGCAAGTGTCTCGTCGAGGAACGGATGCCAGTTGCGCATGCCTATCCATACCGGTAGATCAAGCGAAGCGGCAGCAAGGCGAGCCCGCAGACCTTCCGCCTGCCGGCGGGTTATCGCGGTGATCGGCGACCTCCCGCCGAACCGTTCGTAGTGATGCGCCACCGCGTCGACCCGCTCAGCGGGTATGCGCCGGCCCCGCAGTACGTTGCGGAGAAACGGCCGGATTTCGTCCGGACCCTCCGGGCCGCCGAAGCTGATGAGCAGGACGGCGTCGAACGGGCGGCCAGCCGGTGCCATCACCGAATGATAACGGGAGCACGTCGACCGGCTCCGGGGACGGCGTGATACGATTGGCGCCAGCCGGGGGGGGAGGCGACCGATGCCCAGATTTGCCGCGAGTGTGGCGATGATGTTCAACGAGTGGGATCTGCTCGACCGTTTCGAGCAGGCGGCGCGCGTTGGGTTCGAGGGAGTGGAGATTCAGGCGCCGTACGGGGAATCCCCCCAAGACATCGCGAACCGTGTGCAGCAACACAACCTGGTGGCAACCCTGATGAACGTTCCGGTTGCGGCCGGAGCGATCCCGGGGCGCGAGCAGGAATATCGCGACGGCCTGTCGCGTGCGTTCGAATACGCGGAAGCGGCCGGCTGCGGGCAGCTCCATTGCCTTGCCGGCGCGACCGATGATGCCCGGGCGGAGGACACCTTCGTCAACAACCTGGAGTGGGCCTCCGAACGGGCGCGTCCGCTCGGAATCCGCCTGCTGCTCGAACCCCTCAACACGCAGGACAATCCGGGCTACTTCCTGTCCGGATCGGCGCAGGCCAGAGCCATCATTGAGCGGGTAGGCGCGGACAACGTCTTTCTACAGTACGACTTCTACCATATGCAGATCATGGAGGGCTATCTGGCCGAGACAGTCCGGGCCAACCTGGACATCATCAGCCACTTCCAGATCGGCGGTGTGCCCGGACGGAATGAACCGGACGAAACCCAGGAAATCAACTACCCGTACCTGTTCGGCGTGATCGACGAGATCGGCTTCGACGGGTGGGTGGGTTGCGAGTACCGTCCCGCCGGAGAGACTATCGCGGGGCTGGAGTGGGCTCGCCCGTACGGAATCAATCCGGGTTAGGTAGAATAGAAGCTCCCTTGGTCGGGGCGTGGCTCAGCCTGGTAGAGCACTCGGTTCGGGACCGAGGGGTCGGAGGTTCAAATCCTCTCGCCCCGACCATCCGTCACCCACCGTTCGCTACGGACTCTCGCTCGTCGTAACGTACTGCTGCGCCTCCGTGTAGCCGGGGTCGCCAGCGTCACCGATCCAGAAGTCGGCCAGCGCCGCATAGTACCCACGGGCTGCATCGCGGTCACCGGTGGCGGCGGCTGCGCGCCCGGCACCCAGCAGCGACCGCATCCGGTTCGGCATCCGGAGCAGAGAGGCTTCGAACTTCTCCAGCGCTTCCGCCGGACGGTCAAGGTCCAGCAGGATCTCGCCGTACAGTTCGTAGGGCGGCTTTATCGGACTCGCCGCACCGTTCGGCAGACGGAGCGTCTCCACGATGTCAATCGCCTGGTCCATCAACGCAATCGCTTCTTCCGCCTTCCCTTCGGCGGCGCGAATCGATGCCGCGACTTCGCGATAGGCGATTCGATCCTGGGCGCCATCATCCTCGGCCATTGCTTCGAGCCCAGCTTCCGCCTCGCGCGCGGCCGCCAGCTCGCCGGTCCGAACACCACTCAGCCCGGTCGCCAGCAACTCGTGCATCGACGATTCGTCCGTCACCGGCAACACGCGCCATTCCTCGGTCTCCACCACATACCGGGCGTTCACCAGCGGCAACGTGGAAACCGCGCGCTGTTGACCGTCGCTCTCGGCGACAATGTCCTCGAGTCGCTCAATCCAGACACGTGCCTTCTCATAGTCGCCACGCTGCAGGTCGCCGTACTGCCCCCAATCGAGCGAGTGAACCGCATCGCCTACGCTGTCTCCCGGCTGCCAGAGGTCGATCGCCGCCTCGTATGCCGACTGGTTGTGGTTGGAAACGAGATCCCACATGCCGTGCTGAATGAAGATGTGCGTCGGCATGTGCCGCGCGTGCGCAACCGCAGGCGCGATCTCGGCGTACCGCCGAGCGGCAGGCAGCGCAAGCGGCGCGTGAATCGGATCGTCGAAGGCGTGGATCGTGTAGTGCGGAGCACCTGGATGATCCGGGTTCTCGTTGAAAACACCCAGCGCAATCGTTCCGGCCCGCACCTCCAGGCGCAGCGACTGATCTCCCAGCGCACGTGATCCGGCCAGCATCGAGAGCGCGTAGAAGGTGGCGACCTCGTGGTCGTCAGAGTAGCGATCGTAGAGCCGCTCCATCGCCTCCATGTAGCGGACCCGCCGTTCGGCGTAGGTGCCATCCTCCGACCACAGTTCCTCAACCGCCTCCAGGAAACCGCGCTCGCGGTCCGTCGGCGCCTTCGCGGCGCGCTCCGCCCGGGTCGGAGCAAGTCGCTTCAGGACAGCACGGGGGTTCTCTTCGTCGAGCCCGCGACCCGCGCCGAACAGGGGATGGTTGTAGCAGAGCGTTTCACCCCAGTAGGCGAGAGCGAAGTCGGGCTCAATCTCCTGCGCCGCCTGGAACTGCTCGATCGCCTGCTTCCAGCCAAAGCTGTGGAGAATGGCCACACCCCGCAGAAAATGACTCTGCGCCGCTTCTGAGCGGGCAGAGGTAGGAAAATCGAGCGAGCCCACCTCGGCGAACTGCGCAGAGGCGGGAACGGCCGCGCCGAGAGTCAGAAGAAGTGCGGCGATCAAGGCGGCACGCAGTCGCGGGGCAGCTTTCATGATGTTCTCTCCGTAAGAGACGTCGCCTGAGATTAGCATAGGAGGCGCACTTCCCGGCGAGAGTTATAATCCCGCGGACAGTTCGTGACGGGTAGCTTCCAACCATGCGCATAGCACGTCGTTTTCTGGTAAGCGGCCGCGTACAACGGGTCGGTTTTCGCGCGTTCGTCGCGAACGCCGCTCGCCGCGAAGGGATATGCGGCTTCGTCCGAAATCTGGCCGACGGGCGCGTTGAAGCTGTCGGTGAAGGGGACCGGGAGGCCGTCGAACGTTTTATCCGGGCTCTCCACCAGGGCCCGCCCCTCTCGAGGGTGCTCGACGTGATCGTCGAGGAACTCGGGCCGCTCAACCTGACGGGAGACTTCACCGTCCGCGCCTGATCACCCGGCGATCGCAACGCGCCGCCACCGGAGTCCCACGCGAAGACGGAGATTCGATGGACGCACTGAAGCAATTGATCCGTGAGGTCCCAGACTTTCCCAAGCCGGGAATCCTCTTCTACGACATTACGACGCTCCTGCTGGACCCCGGCGGCCTGCGTCAGGCGATTGACTGTCTGGTGGATCCCTACCGGGACGCATCCATCGACAAGGTGGTCGGCATCGAGAGCCGCGGTTTCATCTTTGGCGCGGCGGTGGCGCACCAGCTCGGCGTCGGCTTCGTGCCGGTCCGCAAGCCCGGGAAGCTGCCTTCACGTTCGGTGCGCAAGGAGTATGCGCTCGAGTACGGCACTGACGCGCTCGAGATGCATGCGGACGCGGTGCCGGCGGGGGAGCGGGTCTTGATCGTCGACGACCTCTTGGCCACCGGCGGCACCGCGCGGGCAGTCGCCGACCTGATCGGTGAACTGGGGGCCACGGTCCACTCACTGGCGTTCCTGATCGAGCTGGACGCGTTGCATGGCCGGGACCAACTGAAGGGTCAGCAGGTCTTCTCCGTACTGCACTACTGATCGAACGCGAGTACCGGAGCCGTGGATCTCACGCTGATCGTCGTCGCGGTGGTGCTCGCCACGGCTGCGGTCGGCGTGGCCGAGCGCTATCGACGCGAGCAGCGCCGGGAACACCAACAACGTATCGTCGCCCAGTTGCTCACCGCCTTCATGCCGGCGGTCGCTCGCGCGGAGCCGCGCGAGTTGCTAGCGTGGCGGAACCCGGCGGATGCAGTCCGCGAACTGTTCCCGGAGGCGGTGGCGACCATAGAGGCACGAACCGGCGAGCGATTCCCGTTCCCACGTGCGGTGGTCGAGGACGCCCATGCACAGTGGACCGCCGACTGGCTGGCGTGGGAGCGGCAGCACGATACGGCGTACCGGGAGCGCGCCGCGATCCTGGAGGCGGAACTGCATGCGTCGGGCGATGATGACGCCGCCACGGCCGTGAGGGCGAAAATCGCCGCACTCGAGGACGATAAGCTGCAGACGTACCAACGCCGCTACGAGGAGTACGTCCGTGTCGGCAACGGCCTGATCGCCCTGACCGAGACGGCCGGCTGATGGACCGGCGGGCGTTGATCGAACGCGGCGGACGTCCAGCCTTGGGCTGCTACCAGCCTGTGTACACTGATGAGCGTGTGCGCGTGTAGCTCAGCTGGATAGAGCAGCCGCCTCCTAAGCGGCAGGCCCCAGGTTCGAATCCTGGCACGCGCGCCATTCCATCACGATCCATTCCGGACAACGGGGGTTACAGAGTCGGAACTTGCGGCGGCGGCTACAAGTCACGCCTGGCGTAGTGGTTCCAGCCAAACGCCTCCTTGATCGCCATGGACAGGTCGAAGCCGTGCTGTACCGAGTTGGGAACCGTCAGGTTGAAGTCGAACGGGAAAATGCTGTGCCCTTCGAACTCCTCGTTCCACGATCCGACGATGTAGGTGGGGGCAGGCAGTTGCGGCGTGCCCAGCTGTTCGAGCCAGCTGGTCTCGATGTACTCGTGCAGGTGAACGTCGCGCAGCAGCTTGAGGAAATCCGTGTACGTAGCGCGGTCGATCTGCAGCGTCGGAAATCCCGGCTTCGCGAACCCCGGCGAGAGGTTCGGTATCACCATGACGCGCTGGCCCGTGAATGCATTGTTGATTGTGTTCATCGTTGCGTAGTTGATCCGCAGGATGGTGAGCAGATTCTCGATGTAAGCACGACTTACCGGTAGCGCCACCGGCGCCGACGTCGGCTTGAGCGCGGCGTGGTGATAGACGTAGATCGCATCGAAATTCGTGGACCGCAGTTTCCGATCCTCCGTCACATCCCGTGTCGACGCCAGATACACCTCGTCACCGACGAGATACGGGAAGGCGCCGTAGATATCGCTGAACCGGTTCCGCAGCATTCGGATCGTGTCTGTGATAACCGTGTAGGCGCTCGTGTTCAGGGGGATCGTCCCCCAGGTATGCGAGCCGAAGATGAAGATGACGGGGCGGCCATCGAGCGCGAAGATCCGGACCGGCGTTTCGTCGCGCACCTCCACGAGGAAGCGAGCCATGTGTTCGAAATCGTCCTGTAGTCGTTCGACGACGCCGGCCGTACGAAAGTCGAGACGCTCGAAGGGGTCGGCCGAGTTGGTCAGGTTGGCGATCGTGTTCTCGTAGATCAGACAAGCGTAACGCGTGTCGGCATTGGGCGCCTGCAGGTACCCCTGGCGGTAATTCTCCTGATTCGAGTGGTTGTGAAGATCGCGCGACGGAATCCAGCTCAAGGCGTCAACCGTCACACCGAACTCGTTCTTCAGGTCGTTGAAGGTCGTCTCGACCACCGGATCGGAGGAAAGGTAGTTCCCGCCGAGGAACCGTGCCGTCTGAAGGGCCACCGGCCGGACCATTGACTTGTACCAACCGTAGTGCCAGGCGATTGTGATCGGCCGCGTCCGCGTCCGCAGACCTCCGTTGTAGCGCTGCACCGAATGTTCGATCGAATTGACCGATGGAGCATCGACCGCGCCTCGTCCGAAGACATCGGCCCGCGGATCGAAACCGTACGCCGGTCGCAGGCGAAACCCCCGTTGGGTGAACAGGGCCGATGCGGCAAGATCCCGGTCAGCGGAACCGACCGCACCGTCGCCGTCGACATCCGCCACCCAGGAGGGAAGCAGCACGGGCGTCTGCGCGTTCACCAGACCGCCCCGAGAGGCGACGGCCGCCATCGCTGCGCCCGCCGTCGCCATGAACCGCCGCCGCGTAGCGGTCCGTGCCAGGTCTGACAGTCCCATCGGAAATCAGCAGTGCATCAATTCGCTCGATCCCTGTTCCGGCTCGCGGCGGCCAGCAGACACCGCAGGGACCGTACGGTAGCCCAAGATCCCGGCATCCTGTCAAGCCCCAGGCGGGCCGATTCCGCCCGCGTTTCGGGAACCAGGGCACTGCCGCGCCATAACAGGCGGATTTGGTAAGCTAGATGGTTGTAGAGGCGAGCGTGCGCTTACAAGGACGTACGCCGAAACCCGCACCATGAAGCGATCAGAACGCCACCACCTGAAGGAAAATCCGCTCGCGACGTTCCTCGCTGAGTTGTCCGAGACCAACTGGGTGAACACGCGCGCGGTCACGGGAGCCGCCGTCGTGGTGGGCGCGCTCGTCATCGCCGGTGCCGTCTTTGGCTGGCAGCAGTACCGTTCGTCACGGGCGAGTGCGCTCCTCGCCTCGGCGATGGCGATTGTCGATGCACCGGTCGCTGCAACGAGCGGCACGAGTGGATCGGAGCCGACTGCGGGCACTGAGCTTCCCGGCGAGTTTCCGTCCGTCGCCGCGAAGCTGGAAACCGCAGTGCCGCGACTACTGGAGGCAGCAGACGCTTACCCGGGGTTCTCGCAGGGAATTACCGCGCGCTACCAGGCTGCGGTGGCGTTGGGCGTACTGGGACGGACCGAAGAAGCCGACACGCAGTACCAGCAGGTCATGGAGTTGGACAGAGACGGCATGTACGCCCGAATGGCCCGTCTCGGCCGTGCCGAGGCGCTGCTGGCCACCGGTGACCACGAGGGCGCGATCGCCCTGCTGGCCGAGGCATCGGCCGCGTCGGCAACCGACGATGCGGGATTACCGCGCGATGCGCTGCTGATGCGTCTCGGCCAGGTGTACGCCCTCGCCGGACAGTCGGCGGAGGCGGCGTCTACCTTTCGACAGTTGATCGATGAGTTCCCGGCCTCAGCGTACCGCTTCGAAGCCCAGCGCGAACTCGACACCCTCCCGCTGCAGGACGACGGGTAACCCCTTCGCCTTGCCCCGCCATGCGCGCCGGCAGTTTCACCGTCGGCCTGGTGCAGATGGAGTGGCCCGGATCTGTAGCCGCCGCGCTTGACGCGGCGGAGCAGGGGGTCCGTGAAGCGGCGGACAGGGAGCGCAGATTGTCTGCCTGCAGGAACTCTTCGGTTCCCCCTACTTCTGCCAGCAGGAAGACGCCGACTGTTTCGACCTGGCGGAGGCGCTGCCGGGACCGACCACGGAACGGTTTGCGGCGGTCGCCCGGACGCTGGAAGTCGTACTGGTCGTACCGGTCTTCGAACGACGGACGGCCGGTCTGTACCACAACACGGCGGCAGTTATCGATGCGTCGGGAGAACTGCTCGGGACTTACCGGAAGATGCACATTCCGGACGATCCCCAGTTCTACGAGAAGTTCTACTTCGCACCGGGCGATCTGGGCTACCCCGTGTTCGAGACCCGCTACGCCCGGCTCGGCGTGCTGATCTGCTGGGATCAGTGGTACCCCGAGGCGGCGCGCCTGATGGCGCTGGGCGGAGCGGAGCTGATCTGTTATCCGACCGCTATTGGCTGGCCGGCCGCCGGTCCTGGACCGGAAGGCGAGACGGAACGCGATGCCTGGCGTACCGTGCAACGGGGGCATGCCGTGGCCAACGGTGTCTGGGTGGCTTCCGTGAATCGCGTTGGAGTGGAGCGCTCCACGTCGGGCGGCCTGCGGTTCTGGGGGGGCTCCTTTGTATGCAATCCGGCGGGACGCGTCGTGGCGGAGGCGTCGGAGGAAGCTACCGTCGTCGTGGCGCGATGCGAGCGTAACCTGGTCGAACAACAGCGCCGCGCCTGGCCATTCCTCCGCGACCGGCGGGTCGAGACGTACGCCCCCTTGAGCCGGCGATTCCTCGACGGCGACGGATGAGTACGCGCCTCGCCGGCGCCCGGATGCCGGCAGAGTGGGAGCCGCACGCGGCCACGTGGCTGGTCTGGCCTCACAATCGCGACGACTGGGGCGTCAAGACCACCGCCGTCGAGTGGTGCTACGTCGAAATGATCCGACTTCTCGCGCGGGGCGAGCGCGTAGCACTGGTCTGCCAGGACGCTCGCGTGCGCGAGCGCGCATACGATCGCCTCGCGCGGTCCGGGACCGACATGGGTCGCGTCGATCTCCACGTGATCCCGACAAACCGTTCGTGGATCCGCGACAGCGGGCCGATTTTTGTCGTGCGCGGGGAGGAACCGCGCAAGAGGGTCCTCGCCACCGACTGGGGTTTCACGGGATGGGCGCGGTACCGCGCGCACGCGCTCGACGATGCGCTGCCCGGGCGCATCGCACGGCGTCTCGGAATGGAACGGATCGGCGTGCATGCAGGGACTACGCGTGTCGTTCTCGAGGGGGGCAGCATCGATGTTGACGGTGAAGGCTCCCTGCTGACGACCGAAACCTGTCTGCTCGGTCGTGTGCAGGCGCGCAATCCTCGGCTCTCACGGGAGACGCTGGAACTGGTGCTCGGACGGACCCTGGGCGTCGAGCAGGTGTTGTGGCTGCCGGGCGGCAACGGGGAAAGCGCGCTGCCTGGCGACGATACGCACGGGCATGTCGACAACCTGGCGCGCTTTGTCGGAAAAGCCACCGTAGTGGCGGCCGAAACGCCGGACCGCGACGATCCGCGCTATCCGGTGCTCGCCGCTAACCTGGCACGGCTTCGATCGATGCGCACGGCGCGGGGTGAAGCCCTTGACGTGATCCCGATCCGGCTGCCGCGGCCGCTCGTCTTCGACGGGGAGCCGCTGCCAGCAAGCTACCTCAACTTCTATATCGCGAACGACGTCGTGCTCGTGCCTACGTTTAATGACCCGGCGGATCGCGCCGCACTCTCGACTCTCGCCCACTGTTTTGCGGAAAGGGAAGTAGCAGGCATCCACGCCGTCGAACTGATCGTGGGCCTGGGTGCCATCCACTGCGTCACACAACAACAGCCGGCTGGTCGCATCAGCCCGTGACCAGGGCCTCCTCAGGCCTCCGCCGCTTCACCATCGAAGCGATCGACCGGGACGGGCCGGCCGTCCACCATCAGGACGCGGTCTGCCAGTTGGAACGCCGGTGGCCGGCGCGTCTTGAGCCGGTCGCCCGCCGACGCCGCCAGCGCCGTGGCGAGGATCGGCAGGACGACGGTCGCATCGGCCGACACCGATACACGGTCCGCATCACCAGCCAGCTTTCCCCAGCTCTCGGCTTCGTCGAGGGTCGATCCGCTCGCGCCTCCGAAGTGCGGAACATCCGTTACCACCTGTAGGGCGTAGCGGTGTCCCTCGATGCCGTCGCGATAGAACGCAGCCTGCACGCTCGCCTGGTTGATGAAGTTCTTGGGAGTGCCACCCCCCAGAACCACCGAAGCAGTTCGCGGCCGGCGGATTACGAGGTTGGCGGACTCGATAATGTCGCCAATGACGTCGACCTGACCCGCGCCGCCGGCGTCGTGACGCGCTTGCGAAAGCCCCATCCCGAGGGACGAGTCGGCAATGGCGGGACAGAAAACCGGGACGTTCGCCCGATACGCGGCGGTGAGGATGCCGTCCGCTCCCGTTTCCGTCCAGAGTCGTTCCCCCAGCCGAAACAGAAACTCGCGCGTCGTGTGCGGTCTCGGCTCCAGCGTCGCGGCGAATCGCGCAATCCAGATGTCGTTGCGAACAAACTCGTCCTCATCGACGAACGTGTCGTACACCCGGTCGATGTGCGCATCGGCCAGCGCCCGGTCGTCGGCACGGGGCGAGCCAAGGAAGTGGCGTTGACCACGCGTCTCGTGCAGGTCGTGGTACAGGTTCGCGCCGGTCGACACGACGCAGTCAACGGCGCGCCGATGGATCAAGTCGGCAATGACCAACCGCAGCCCACCTGCACTCAACGCCCCGGCAACGCCCAGGAAGATCAGAAGCTCGTCGCCGAGCATTCGTTGCCACAGCCGATGGGCCGCGGCCAGGTTACGTCCCTGGAACGAGATCCGCTCCATTCGGCGCAGAACCTCGTCCGCCGGGAGCCCCGCCTCCACCCGGTACGGTTCGACCGGAATCTCGAGAAACTGCGACTTCTTCGACTTGTTCATGAAGCGGTGGGCTGATGTCCTCGTTCCCGTGCACGCACGGCATCCGGGCGGCGAACGTACAGCGGCTGTACGGCGTGCGGTTCCACCGCCCGATGGACCGCTTCGGCAGCAAGACGAACCATCACGGGAGCCAGTGGTGGCGGGTCGCACAGCGTCAGGCGCGATCCCAACTTCGCGTCGAGCAGGTCGCGAGTCCCTTCGATGCCGTCTCCTATCACCGTAATTGGCACGTCCGCCAGGAGCGATGCCCAGCCGTCGAGCACCACCGCTGCCGGACCGACACGCGGCTCGTCGAGAGCGGTCTGTCCGTCGGCGCCATAGAGGCCGCCGAAGATCTCCTGACGCTGGCCATCCATCCAGGCGACGACCCGCCCGGCAACCGTGTCTGCCTGCGAACCGGCGCCAGCACCAATTCGGGCGAGGACATCGAGCGTCGACAACGGCACGACGGGACGCCCTCCCGCCAGTGCGAGCGCCTGCATGGTCGCGATGCCCACCCGGAGGCCGGTGAACGATCCGGGACCGACCGCGACGGCATAGCAGTCGATGTCGGTCAGGGCAACGCCCGCGGTGCCCGCCAGCCCGATGAGGTCGTTGGGCAGACGTTCGCCATGTGTCTGCGCCGGATCGCCCTGCAGGAACGCAATCACGTTATCGTCCCGGGCGACTGCCGCGCTACCACCCCGCGTGCTCGTATCCAGCGCCAGAATCCACATCGTGGGTGCCTAACGGTGGCGATGCTACCATCGACACGATGACCTCCTCGCCGAAGAAGCCGACGGAGGCACGCCGCCAGGCCACCCCCGCGATGCGTCAGTACCTCGACGCAAAGGCACAGCACCCGGACGCCCTGGTTCTTTTTCGCATGGGCGACTTCTACGAGCTCTTCTTTGACGACGCCGTGACCGCGGCGCGCGAGCTCGAACTGACGTTGACGTCGCGCTCCAAGGATGCGGCGGGCGGCGAGATTCCGATGTGCGGTGTTCCACACCACGCAATCGACGGCTATCTGGTCCGCCTCGTCCGGAAGGGATACCGAGTCGCGCTCTGCGAGCAGGTGGAAGACCCCCGGAAGGCGAAAGGACTGGTCCGCCGGGAGGTGGTGCGCGTCGTCTCACCCGGCACACTGACCGACAACGGGTATCTGGAATCCCGTGAGTCGGTGTTCCTGGTAGCGATCGCCGCGGTGGACTCGGGAAGCGCACCCCAGGTGTTTCCGGCATACGGACTGGCGACGGCCGATCTGTCGACGGGCGAGTTCCGCGTCTCTCAGCACGCCGGCGCTTCCGCCGCTGCATCGGTAGCGGACGAACTGGCCGCCCTCCGTCCGCGCGAACTGCTGCTGCCATCCGAGAACGGGGCAACGCCCACGATGCCCGGACTCGACGCCGGAATCCACGTCACGGGCGCGGCGCCCTGGACGTTCGATCTGGAGCACGCGACCCGCACGCTGAACGACCAGATGGGGACCGTGTCGCTCGACGGCTTCGGCCTGGCGCCGGATCGCCACGGCGCGGCAATCCGAGCCGCCGGCGCCCTGGTGCATTACCTGCGAGAAACGCAGAAGGCGGATCTCGCGCACTTTGCGACACTCGAGTTCCGTCCCGAGGCAGACCATCTGCTGCTGGACGCGGCGACGTTCGAGCACCTGGAGGTCCTTCAGGGCGCGAACGACGGCCGTGCTGGATCGCTGGTTGCCGAACTGGATCTGACGGTTACCTCGATGGGGGGCCGCCTGCTCCGCGCGTGGCTGCAGCGACCGCTCGCCAGGCGTGAGCCTATTCGTGATCGTCTCGACGCGGTGGACGAGTTCGCCGCCGGCACCGCGCTCCGGACACGCGTCCGCACCATGTTGAAGGACGTCCAGGACCTCGAGCGGCTGATCTCACGCGTTGCACTGGGCACGGCGGGACCGCGCGAGTTGCTGGCCCTGGGGCGTTCACTCGCCGCGCTACCCGACCTTCTGCCACTCGTAGCCGAGTTGCGCGCGCCGCTCGCCATGAGGCTGACCGGCCAGCTCGACGAGCTGCCGGACGTCCGCGATCGCATCCTCTCGACGCTGACCGACAACCCGCCGGCCCTTGCGCGGGACGGTGGGGCCGTCCGCAAGGGGGTGGATCCCGAGCTGGACTCGCTGCGGGACATAAGCGGCGACGCGAAGCATGCGATTGCCGCGATGGAGACCTCGGAGCGGCGACGGACCGGTATCGCGAACCTCAAGGTTCGCTACAACCGGGTGTTCGGCTACTACATCGAAGTGTCGAAGTCGAACCTGCACGCCGTTCCTGACGACTACACACGCAAACAGACCGTGGCGACCGGTGAGCGGTTCAGCACAACCGCGCTGAAGGAGTACGAACAGAAGGTGCTCAACGCCGACGAACGTATCCTGGAACGCGAGCAGGCACTGGTGGAGGAGCTTCGCCTCGCCGTGCTGACCGAAGCCGAACGGGTGCAGCGAACCGCGCGCGCGCTCGCGGCCCTGGATGTCCTGGCATCATTCGCCGAGGTTGCGACACGGCGAGACTACGTCAAGCCAACGATTACCGAGGACCGCGAATTGACCATCACGGACGGCCGGCATCCAGTGGTCGAACGGACCGTCGACGGCTTCGTTCCCAACGATCTCCGCCTGAACGATACCGATCACCAGGTACTGCTGCTCACGGGACCCAACATGGGCGGCAAGTCAACCTACCTTCGACAGGCAGCGCTCATCGTGCTGATGGCGCAGGCGGGCGCCTTCGTCCCCGCGCGTGTTGCCGCAGTTCCGGTCACGGACCGGATCTTCGCGCGGATCGGCGCATCCGACAACATTGCGCGCGGCCAGTCGACCTTCATGATCGAGATGCAGGAGACGGCGAAGATTCTCCATCAGGCGACCTCCGACAGCCTGGTGCTGCTCGACGAGATCGGCCGTGGCACGGCGACCTTCGACGGACTGAGCATTGCCTGGGCGGTGGCCGAACACCTGGTAAGCAACCCGCGCGCCCGTCCGCGAACGTTGTTTGCAACCCACTACCACGAACTGACGGATCTCGCAGACACGCATGCCGCGGCGGTCAATTACCACGTGGCGGCGCGCGAATGGAAGGACGGCATCGTCTTCCTTCGCAAGGTGGAACCGGGACGCTCCGACCGGAGCTATGGCATCCATGTCGCCCGTCTGGCCGGACTGCCTCCGGAGACGGTTGCCCGCGCCCGGACCATTCTGGCGGGCCTCGAGCGGGACGAGCTGTCGCGCGGCGGACGGCCATCGTTCAGCGGAGCCTCGATCACGAGCGACCGCACGCACCCCCAGCTTGCCTTGTTCGAACGCCCGGCCCCACCCCCCGCGGAGGGGGAGGTTGCGGAACGGATTCGGACCGTTGATCTTGACGAGACGACACCCCGCGAGGCTCACGCCCTGTTGGCCGACCTGCAACGGCTCCTGGGGGGCGATGGCCCGGTGCGGGAAGGTTGATTGCCCGCCGTCGGCTACCGCCCGCGGTCCTGTTGAAACGGCTCAGGCCGTGTGATACGTTGCAATCGGAATGCGGAGTCGGCGGTCGGTCCCAGGCAACCTAATCCCGGACAGGAGGCGTCAGTGACCCGAGAGCAGCACGCCCGTGAAGTGTTGCTGCAGGAGGACGACGAGTACCGTCGTCTTGCCGAGCAGCACCAGAAACTGGAATCCCGCCTTGATGAGCTGCTCGGCAACCGATACCCCTCCGGCGCCGACGACCTGGAACGAACCACCCTCAAGAAACAGAAACTGCAGGTGAAGGATCGCATGGAGCGGATCCTCCGCCGCCATCTGTGACTATCGATCGCGCCGGAATACCGTTCATCGCCGTCCCCGCCCTGGCAGGCGGTACGCTCTGGCTTGCCGGCATGCCAGCCCCAGGCATGGCGCTCCTGCTGCTCGCGGGATCCGTCACACTGTTCTTCCGCGACCCGGAGCGCCCATTACCGGCTGGCGTCGGTCCGGAAGCTGTCCTCGCCCCGGCGGACGGCAAGGTGCTCCATGCAGGGGAAGCCGATCCGGAGGTTGCGCCTGCAGGCGCGTGGTGGCAGGTGAGCATCTTCCTGTCCGTCCTGGACGTTCATGTGAACCGCGTGCCGATCAGTGGCCGGGTCGTCGCCGTCACCCACCGGCGCGGGCGGTTTCTGCCGGCGTTTCATCGGCATGCGGCCGACCGGAACGAGCGGACGGAGGTGCAGGTCGACCATGACGGCCAACCGGTCGTCTTCCGCCAGGTCGTGGGAGTCCTGGCGCGACGCGTCGTCTGCCGAATAGAACCCGGCATGGAAGTGGCACAGGGGCAGCGGTTCGGTATCATGAAGTTCGGATCGCGCATGGACGTTTTTGTTCCGCGCTCCGCAACGCTCGAGGTGGCGGCCGGACAGGCGGTGCGCGGCGGGGAAACGGTGCTGGCTCGCCTTCGGAAGACGTAACGATGAGTCCGGTCCTGGCGATGTTCAAGCGGCGGCAACGGCAGAGGCGCCGAGGAGCCTACCTCCTCCCGAGTCTGTTCACGGTCGCCAACATGTTCTGCGGCTGGAGCTGCATCGTCTTCACGCTCAGGGGCGACTACGCAACAGCCGCCCCCTTCATAGGTTTCGCGATGGTGTTGGACTTGCTCGACGGCCGGATTGCGCGGGCAACCGGGTCGACGAGCGAATTCGGCACGGAGCTCGACTCACTGGCGGACGTCATATCGTTCGGCATCGCGCCCGCCACGCTGGTCTTCGCCTGGGGACTCGAATCCCTCGGCCGGGTCGGCTGGGCGGTGGCCTTCCTCTGGCTCACCGCCACCGCGGTTCGCCTCGCCCGCTTCAACATCCAGGGACACGAGGGCGACAGACGCTACTTCATTGGGCTGCCCAGTCCGGCGGCCGCGGGTGTGCCGGCGGCAACCGTATTCGCCTGGCCACCCGGTTTCGGAGAGCCGACGACCGCCGTTGCGGCGCTTGCGGTCGTCCTGGCGCCGGCAATCCTGATGGTCAGTCGTCTCCGCTTCCGGAGCTTCGGCGCCCTGATCCCGGGCCGTCGGCGTTCCTATCTGACGCCGGTCGTGATCAGCGCCGTTATCGCCGCGATCGCGGCGCAGCCGGAAGTGGTCCTGCTGCTAATGGCGTACACCTATCTCTCCTCTGGCCTTGTTGGCGCTGTCTGGAACCGTGCGCGGCATCCCCACCGCGACAAGTCGGTTTCGGAAACCTCTTCGGATCGGCAACACCGTCCGGCCTAGGCCCGAAAGCGGAGCGTAACCGTCGTCCCCGCGCCCTTTTCGCTGCTGACGCTGATTGTTCCGCCGTTCAGCTCCACGTTGCGCTTCGCGATCGCCATCCCGAGGCCGGTGCCGGAGGTGCGGGTGGAGAAGTACGGCTCGAAGATGCGCCCGAGCGTCGCCTCGTCGAGACCCACGCCGTCATCCTGAAGCCAGAGCACGACTTCACCGTTGCTTCCGGACGCCCCGATCGTGAGCGTCCCCTCGCCGGGCATCGCGTGAAGCGCATTCTCGATCACGTTGGTGAGCGCGCGGGCAATCAGCGTGCGATCGAGCAGGAGACTGGGCAGTGTCGGCTCAATTTCGATCTGCAGGCGGATCCGCCCGTCCAGACCGACACGGTACGGCTCGATGACCTCCGCCACCAGCGCACCAAGCGATGTCGATTCCGGGACCACCGGCGGCGAGATCGCGTAAGTGGAGAAATCCGACGAGATCTGACGAAGGATCCGCACCTGTTTCAGGATCGAGTCGATACAATCACGCATCACCACACCCAACGGCTCACCGCGATCGCGGTGGACACGGAGCAGGTGTTCGGCCGAGAGCTGAACCGGCGTCAGTGGGTTCTTGATGTCATGCGCCACCTGTCTCGCCATCTCCGCCCAGGCCTCCAGCCGATTGGTTCGCTCCAGTTGGCGGCGCTGTTCCGCCAGGTCGCGGGCCATGGTGTTGAACGACCCGACAAGGCGTGCCAGCTCGTCAGCGGATCGGGTGGCCACGCGCGCCTCGAAGTCGCCTCGTGCGATGCGGCGGGTCGCGCGGGTCAGTCGCTGAACCGGATCGGCAATCCGTTCCGCCATCGTGAAGCCGCTCGCGGCACCCAGGAGAATGAGCAGGGTGACACCAAGCAGGATGCCCCGATCGAGATTGGTGATCTGCTGCTCGATGGCCCGCTGTTGAGACGCAAGCGGGATGGTCAGGATGGCGTCGGGGCCGACTGAGCGGATCGGCACTGCGGCCACCAGATAAGGCTGTGGTCCAATCCGATCTTCGGTCACGAAGCTGGGCGCACCCGCGAGGGCAATCGCGCTGTAGACCGGCGCGGGAGTCCGGGCCGGCAACAGGCCGGACGCAAACAGGTCACGCTGGCTGGTGGCGAGCAGTTGCGCGCCATCGTAGACGTGGACGTCCTGATCGAGGATCTGGGTGACGAATACCAGAAGATCATCTGTCACCACCGGCCCCGTGTCGCTGCCCGCCTGTTCCAGTTCGTCGACTACCCGCTGCGCGGTCGTCGCCGTTTGCGCGGCGCCCGCTTCGATGTCCGCCCGGAGCTCCGCGGTGTAGTAGTTCCGGATAATCGTCGCCAGTACCAGCACCGGGGCCACGGCGACGACCACGAAGGCGAGGAACAGCCGGCGATAGAAACTGACCCGAAGTTCGCGGACCAACTCGCGACCCAGGCGGTACCGGTCGCTCGTGAAGGGTTGGACCAGCGTCAGGACAGTCAGCCAGACGAGAAACGCTGTTCCCAGGATGGCCACAATCTCTGCCAGTTGCACGGCGTGGTCGAACATCGAGAGCCGCCGGTGCCCGACCGCATAAATGCCGCTCCGGTCGTTCGAGATGTAGACGTCCGACACACGACCGCCAGCGCGCAGCATTGTCCAGAACGGCTCGCGGGAGGCGTAGATTCGATCGAACAGTTCTTCGTCGATCGTCCAGGCGCCGGTTCCCGACGTGAAGATCGGGGAGAGACCCCAGCCGTAGATGGCCAGGGCGATGTCACTCTCCAGGCCAAGTGGGGCGAGCGTCTCCGTGGCAGGCCCGCGCAGCAGTTCGTAGTAGGGGCTCGCCGATGGGATGAATGGCAGCGACCGGTAGTCGAGAGGGACGTGAACGACCACGGAACCCAGCAGGCGCCGGCCGCCCACCTCTATTCCGCCTCCGTTCGGCGACCCGCAGAAGGCCCGCTCGGCATGCAGCAGCCGGCGCTCCTGCGATCCGAAAGGGGAGACCTCACCATACGTGGTCCAATCGCATGAAGTGGCCTGAAACGACTGCGCGGCCGCCGTATACTCCGGAAAGTTCAGTGCGAAGCGGCTGGCCAGCATGCCCGTTGCGTCGTACAGCTCAATCGCCGACGACAGACGTTGATCCGCCAGGGCCGTCTCTCGCCAAAGCGCGAAGGCAGCGTCCGGGGTCGGTGGGTCCGGTGACTCGGGCACCGGCATCGCGATCTCGCTGAAGTAACCGTCGATATCCGTGCGGGCTCGCGTGAGCGACGCGAGAAGCGTTGCGGGGTGGCGGGCCATCGCGGGCGCGAACTCCGCCTCGATGAAAGCCCGCCGGGCGGCGTCGCGGTACTGCGCGATCGAGGGATAGGCCAGAATCGCCGGCAGGACGAAACAGGCGAACAGGATCGTCAGGCGACCCGACTCCGAAGCGTGCCGCAACCGTGGACGCAATCGCCACGACAGCATCCCGATTCCGACCGTGGCGCCCACCATCGCCAGGTACGGTACGGCCGGCACCGGCGCCACCAGCAGGATCACGATGGCGGGCAGGACCCACGCGGTGAGTGCACCCACCCCCAGGCGGAAGCGGCGCCGGTTCCAGCGAGCGTCGGCGAGAACCAACACCTGGGCGCCGAGCCAGATCGCCGACGATGCACCGACCAGCAGGCTCAGCAAGAGGCCCAGTCGTGTCGTATTCCAGGGATTTGGCGACGTGTCGAGCAGATTGACGAGCGCCCCGGTCACGCCGCGACTCAGGACGGCCTCGCAACCAGCGATCCAGAGTGCGGCCACGCCGCCGGCAACCAGATGGCCGAACAGCATCGCGCCACGTGACGAAGAAGGCCGCGTTCTCCACGCGAAGCGCGCACCGTCAACGAACCGCACGCTGGTTGCCGCGATTGTCGCGACGAACAACGAAAGCAGCAGTACGTCGACAAAGGACCGGACGATCAGCCCGCGGCCGAACGGTCCCTCCGTGACCGGTTCCGCGGGAGCGCTGACGGACCACAGGAGAATCGTCGCCGCCGTCAGTCCGCTCGCCCCGAGCAGAGTCCGTCGCAGTACCTCCCGCCGCGCCGCGCGACGAGGGGCCAGGGCGAGTTCCGGCAACGCCATGAGAAGCAGCACGGCTGCCACGAAGCCAAAGACCAGCCGGCGCACCGTCCGCCACCACTGTGCGCGGGCGTCTTCGAGGTCGGTCGTAGCCACCTCGACATCGATCAACGGTGCGCCGTCCGGCGCGGCCAGGACGAACCGGCTGGAACCGCCTGCAGCGACTGATGCCGGCGTAGCCCGAGCCGCGGCCGGTCGCAGGGTAATGGGCGCAAGCGGCGAATCGATGAGGGACGGTTCCTGCGTTGGCGGGAGGCCGCCGCCCAACGACAGCGCACGCTCGGCGGCAACCGAGCCGATGCGGCGCCCCGACGCGACGGCATCGTCGGACCCGCTGATCGGTTCGACGTGGACGAGGCGGAGGCCAGCAGCGCCCGACGTGATGAACAGCGCAGCGTCCTCCAGGCGCTCGCGAGGAACTTCCGTCGGCTGGCCGCTCCAGGCGCGGGGCGTGCCGCTGACGTCATAGATGGTGACGTCCAGCCCGATCGCACCCGCGGAAGCCACAAGCTCGAACAGGGACGCGGACGCGGGGGCGGCGCCCGTGAGTCGGCGGGTCACGTCGGGATGGCGCGCCACACCCGCGGCGCCCTCCGCCAATTCGGTGACAAGTTGCGAGAACCGGGCACGCACCTGGCCCTCAACGCGCTCCCGGGTATCGTCGACCGACGCGCCGAACCGGAGACGCTCCGCGATCCACCCGACGCCGAGAAGCAACAGCGTGCCGACAATCATGGCCGTCGCGGCTCGGCGCCAGGAACCGAAGGGGCTGTTCATTGCGTCATCGGCGGCGTTGGCAGGCGCAGCGGGTGCCACTCGGTCATCAGAGCCGGGGCAAGCCTGTCCGGCAGTGGAAGGAGAGGGTGCGGCGGGAAGGCAATCGAAACGCGCGGCGGTCCCGCCGGCGCGGTCAACGCGACAAGGCGGCCGTCGGTCGTGATCAACGCCAGGCGAGGTGCAACAGGCCGTTCTCCATCCGGCTGCGTTTCCTGCTCCCGTTCCGGCTCCGGAATGAGATACGGAGGCGAAGCCAGTTCGCCCGGTGCGTCGTAGCGGCCCGCCGGGGCGCCGCTCTCCGCGTCGAAGAAGAGCGCCGACTCCGATACGCCAGTCACGAGCAAGACCGATCCGACGAGGACCGGTCCACTGGTTGGCCGGTACTCCAGGAACCTGCGCCAGCGGCGTGCGCCGTTCTGCCGGTCGAGCGCCCGGAGTACGTTGTCACGCGCGGTGAAGTACACCCGCCTGTCATCGATGGCCGGCACCCCAACGATGTCGCCCCCGGCGCGCCAGTACCAGTCGTGGTCGCCGTCGGAGAACGCAAGTCGGTACAGGTGCCGATCCGTCGATCCGACGTAGATTGCCTCGTCCGACAATACCTGTCGCGGTTGCCCACCCAGCGTGCTCTCCCAGAGGACCTCTCCCGTGACGAGCGCCAGAGCGACTACGCGGCCATCATCAAGAGGCAGGTAGAGTCGGCTTCCGGCAATGCTGGGCCCGACGCTCGGCGTCGCACCGATCTGGCGCCGCCACACCACACCGCCGTCCTGGCCCCGCAGCGCAAACAAATCGCCGCCGGCGGTCGCGACGATCAGCCAGCCGCTCCCAAACGTGAGCGGCGCGGCGATCGCAGTCTCGAAGGATCGGGCCCATTGTTGGAAACCATCGACCCCGCGACGGGCCGTCAAACGAGTTGCTTCGGCGGTGACCACCAGTTGCTCACCGACGACCGGAGGCTGATCCGCCGGTTGCTCCACCGACCACAGGATCTCGCCGGACTGGAGTTCAATGGCGTTCAACCAGCCGTTGCGCAACGCAACGTACGCAGTCTGCGTGCTCCAGGCGGGCGCGTGGAGAGGACCTGCGTCCAGTTCGAGCGTCCAGGCCACGTCGGCCGGCAGGAGCGGCGGCGCCGCCGGAGCTTCATCAGGTGAGGACTCCGCCTGACCGGCAGCGGCCAGGGGGACTACGCCCAGCCCGCAGACCGTCAGACCCGCGACGAACGCACGAAGGCGCGCGCAGCTGGCCCAACCGGCTGCCATCTCGCTATAATACCGGGAGTCGCGAGTTGCCCTGCGTCGGTAATCCTTCCTTGCCGGGCGTTCGTGTCGCCTCCGTGGACAGGTGAACCATCAAACCATTCTGGTTCTCGACTTCGGATCCCAATACACGCAACTGATCGCCAGGCGCCTGCGCGAACTGTCGGTCTACTCCGAAATCGTCCCCTTCGATACGGATGCCGCAGCGATTCTCGACCGAAATGCTGCAGGAGTGATCCTGTCCGGCGGCCCGTCGAGCCTCTCCGACGATGGGGCGCCGCTGGTCGATCCGGGGATCTTCGACGCCGGCGTACCGATACTGGGCATCTGCTACGGAATGCAGGCGATGACCGACGCCCTCGGCGGCGGCGTCGTCCCGGCCAACGAGCGGGAGTATGGAGACGCCACCGTCACGCTCTGCGAGCGGGACGGCCTGTTCGACGGAATCCCCGGCACGCTCCGCGTCTGGGCAAGCCATGGCGACCGGATCAGCGAAGCACCGCCCGGCTTCACCGTTACCGCGACCAGTCCGAACGCTCCGGTAGCGGCAATGGCGAATCCTCGACGGCGGCTCTACGGGCTGCTGTTTCACCCCGAAGTGGTCCACACGGAGCATGGGGCGGAAATCCTGCGCAACTTCGCCGGCCGCGTCTGCGGCTGTGCCGGCGACTGGACGATGGCCTCGTTCATCCAGGAAGCGACCGAACGGATCCTCGCACAGGTCGGACCGGACGGACGCGTCGTCTGCGGTTTGAGCGGCGGCGTCGATTCCACCGTCGCCGCGCTCCTGATTCATCGTGCCATCGGCGACCGTCTGACCTGCATTTTCGTTGACAACGGCCTGCTGCGGTTGAATGAAGCAAAGCAGGTGGAGGAGCGCTTCACCACGCGCATGCACCTGCCGCTGGTCTGCGAGGATGCGTCCGGGTCCTTCCTCACGGCGCTCGCCGGCGTCACGGACCCGGAGGCAAAGCGGAAGATTATCGGCCGCACCTTCATCGACGTCTTCGAGTCGGTGGCGGCGCGGATCGGCAGGTTCGACTTTCTGGCACAGGGGACGCTCTATCCCGATGTCATCGAGAGCGTGTCGGTGGTCGGGCCGTCGGCAGCAATCAAGAGCCATCACAACGTGGGCGGCCTGCCCGAACGCCTCCGGTTCCAATTGATAGAACCGCTGCGCGAATTGTTCAAGGACGAGGTGCGCGCCCTGGGGGAGGAGTTGGGCCTGGAAACCGACTTCGTCTGGCGCCAGCCGTTCCCCGGTCCGGGCCTCGCCGTTCGCATCCTGGGGGAGGTAACCCATGGCCGGCTTGATCTGCTGCGACGCGCCGACGCGATCGTGGCGGACGAAGTCCGGCGTGCAGGACTGTACCGCCGGATATGGCAGTCCTTCGCCGTGCTGCTACCGGTACAGAGCGTGGGTGTGATGGGGGACGGCCGGACCTACGAATACACCGCAGCTATCCGCGCGGTCGAGAGCCGCGACGGGATGACCGCCGACTGGGCACGCCTGCCCCACGACCTGCTGGCCACGATCTCGTCGCGCATCGTGAACGAGGTGCGCGGCATAAACCGCGTGGTCTACGACATCAGTTCCAAGCCGCCCTCCACGATCGAGTGGGAATAGGCACGGGTACAGGGAGGAGTTCTCACGTCGTGGCCGACTTTGTTCACCTTCACCTGCATACTGAATTCTCACTGCTCGACGGCGCCTGCCGCATCGGCGAGATGCTCGACCGCGCGGCGGAACTGCGACTGTCGGCGATGGCCGTGACCGAGCATGGAAACCTCTTCTCGGCGGTCACCTTTCACGATGCGGCACGCGAACGAGGAATAAAGCCAATCATCGGCTGTGAGGTATACGTTGCTCCCGGCGACCGGCGGGACCGGACCGGACAACCGGGAGATGCGGCGAACCACCTCGTGCTGCTTGCGTCGAACGAGACCGGCTACCACAACCTGATCAAGCTGGTGTCATCCGGTTACACCGATGGCTTCTATTACAAGCCTCGGATCGACAAGGACCTGCTCAGCCAACATGCCGGCGGGATCATCGGGCTGAGCGCCTGCCTCAAGGGAGAGGTGGCGCAGCGCCTCGTCCGCCAGCAGCCGACCGAGGCGCGTGCGGCGGCCGCCACGTTTCGAGACATCCTGGGTCCGAAGAACTTCTATCTGGAGATGCAGTACCAGGGGATCCCCGATCAGCGGGTGGTCAACCGGGGGCTGCAGCCGATCGCGGCGGACCTCAACCTGCCGCTCGTCTGCACGAATGACGTTCACTACCTCCAGCAGGCGGACTGCGAAGCGCACGACGTCCTGCTCTGCATCGGCACCGGCAAGAACGTCGAGGACGAGAAACGCCTGCGCTACCACGGCGATCAGTTCTTTCTCAAGACACCGGAGGAGATGGCGGCGGTGTTCGGCGACTTCCCGGAAGCGCTCAGCAATACCCTGGCCATCGCCGAGCGGTGCGACGTGGAAATCCCGCGGGATCGCTATCACCTGCCGCATTTCGATGTCCCGGAGCCCTTCGCCGGCCCGGACGACTACTTCGCGCACGTAACGCGGGAGGGTTTCAACGCGCGGCGGGAACGGCTCGAGGATCTCGCGGCGCGAGGTCTGCTGAAGCACGGCATCGACGAGTACGACCGGCGGCTCGGATACGAGATCGGCGTGATCCAGAACATGGGGTTCGCCGGCTATTTCCTGATCGTCTGGGACTTCATACGGTACGCGCGAGAGCGGGGTGTGCCGGTTGGTCCGGGGCGGGGATCGGCGGCCGGTAGCCTGGTCGCCTATGCGCTCCGGATCACCGATGTCGATCCGCTGGAGTACGACCTGATCTTCGAACGGTTCCTCAATCCGGAACGGATCTCGCTGCCGGACATCGATATCGACTTCTGCGAACGGCGGCGCAGCGAGATCATCGACTACGTCACCCGGAAGTACGGCCGTGAGAACGTGGCACAGATCATCACGTTCGGGACCATGAAGGCACGTGCGGTCGTGCGAGACGTCGGACGTGCGCAGGGGCTGTCCTACGCGGAAGCGGACCGGGTTGCCAAGCAGATCCCTTCAACCCTCGACATGACGCTCGAGAAGGCCCTCGGGGAAAACCCCGCGCTCCGGGAGATGGAGCAGAACGATCCGAAAGTGCAGAACCTGCTCAGGGTCGCGCGCCGTCTCGAAGGGGTCACACGCCATGCGTCGGTTCACGCCGCCGGGGTCGTGATCGCCCCGAAGGCAATCTCCGAGTTCGCTCCGCTCTACAAGAGCCAGAAGGACGAGATCACCACGCAGTGGGGCTGGAAGGAAATCGAGCGGGTCGGTCTGCTCAAGATGGACTTCCTCGGCCTGAGCACGCTGACCCTGCTGCACGACGCGGTGGAGATGATCGAACGGACGACCGGAACCCGCATCGTCCTGGATGATCTCCCGCTCGATGACGCCCCCACGTACCGGTTGTTCGCCGAGGCCCAGACCAACGGCATCTTCCAGTTCGAGAGCTCCGGGATGCGCGAGGTGCTTCGCAAGGCGAAACCCCAGCGGTTCGACGATCTGATCGCCCTCAATGCCCTGTACCGGCCCGGGCCGCTCGGTGGCGGCGTCATCAGCGACTACATCAGGCAGAAGGAAGGAACGCAGAAGATCACGCATCCCACGCCGGAGCTGGAACCGATTCTGCGAGAGACCTACGGCGTGATCGCCTACCAGGAACAGGTGATGCGGATCGCCGGCGAACTGGCCGGCTTTTCCATGGGTCAGGCCGACATCCTCCGCAAGGCCATGGGAAAAAAGAACGAAGCCGTCATGGAAGGGCAGCGCGAGCCGTTCATGGAAGGGGCACTGAAGGAAGGCCTGCCACACGACACGGCGAAGGTGCTCTTCGACCGGATCAAGCACTTCGCCGGTTACGGGTTCAACAAGAGCCACTCGACCGCCTACGCGCTCCTGGCGTATCAGACGGCTTACCTCAAGGTGCACTACCGGGCGCATTTCATGGCGGCGTTGTTGACTATCGAACGGAACAACACCGACAAGGTGGCGCTCTACGTCGCCGAGTGCCGAGACCTCGGCGTTACGGTGCTGCCACCGGATGTCAATGCGAGCGACTGGCCGTTCAGCGTCACGCCGGAAGATGTCCGGTTCGGCCTCTGCGCCGTGAAGAACGTGGGTGACGGCGCGGTCGAAGCCATCCTCGAGGCCCGGCAGCGCGTAGGACGCTTCACGAGCCTCCATCACTTTTGCGAAGAGGTCAGCCTGAAGCACGTCAACAAGAAGGCTGTGGAATGCCTGGTGAAGGCGGGCGCGTTCGACTCCTGTCGGCCGGAGGCAGAGGAGGCGGGCGCGAACGGTGCCGGCGGACAACAGTGGAGCGCGCAACTCCTCGCCGCGATCGATCCCGCGCTGGAGCAGGGCGCCCGGCGCCAGCAGGACCGCGCTCAGGGTCAGCATGACCTGTTCGGCGACGGCGAAGGAAGCGTGTTGAACCAGGCAGCGAGGCAGCTGCCGGACGCCCGGCCCTGGACAGAGGCGGAACAGCTCACTTACGAGAAGGAAGCGCTCGGCTTCTACCTGAGCGGCCACCCCATCGACCGGTTTCGGGATGATCTTGCCCGGGCGGACGTCCGGGCAATCGACACGCTCGACCGTCCGGCCAGGTCCGTTCGTGTCGGCGGCATTGTCGCCGCCGTCCGCCGCCTGAAGACCAAGAAGGGGGATCCGATGGCCGTCGTCACGGTTGAGGACCGGGGCGGCCGGATGGAGGCCGTGGTCTTCCCCGAGGCCTACCGGAAGTACGGCAGGATGCTCGAAGTCGACCGGCTCGTGGTGGTGGAAGGCAAACTCGAGGTGGACGACGACGAACCGCGGCTCACCGTGAACGAGGTGAAGGCGCTCGATACGGTGCTGGGCGAAGCGGGTCGCTTCCTTGCTATCCACATGGCGTCGCCTCCCGCCGACAAGGCGACTTTCGTCGCACTCGCCGAGGTGCTGGGACGGCACTACGGGAGCGGAAAGGTAGCGATCGACATAGAGCTTCGCGATCAGGTGCCGCCGGTCCGGGTTCGCGCAGAGTTGAGCCGGGCACGCGTCAATCCGTCGGACGCTTTGGTCGCTGACGTCGAGGCAGTCTGTGGCAAAGGGGCCGTCACCTGGTAAGCAGCGCGGTGACCAAAACCGGCGCTACGAACTCCGAAGACGGCGCGCCCGTCTGGCGGCACGTGCCACCGGGCGACCGGGCGGCGGCAAGACGGATCGAACGGGAGCTCGGAATCCACTCGACCGTCGCCCGTCTCCTCGTGCAACGCGGCCTCGCGGATCCGACAGCCGCCGAACGCTTCCTCCATCCCGGCCTGGATCAGCTCCATGACCCGTCCGCGCTGACAGACCTCGACCACGCCGTCGACCGGCTGCAGCAGGCGATTGAGCGGAAGGAACCCATCACCATTCATGGGGACTACGACGCCGACGGCGTGAGCGCGACCGTCATGCTGCGGCGGGTGCTGGAACTGCTCGGCGCCGACGTCACCCACTTCATCCCCGAACGGCTGACTGACGGTTATGGTCTCCAGCCGGAGACGCTGGACCGGCTGAAGGCTGACGGCCAGCGCGTCATCGTGACGGTCGACTGTGGTATCCGCAGCGACGCGGCCGCCGAGCGGGCGCGGGCGCTCGGCGTCGATCTCATCGTCACCGATCATCACGAACCAGGCCCGACGCTGCCTCCCGCCCTTGCCGTCATCAACCCGCGACGGGCAGACAGCGTCTATCCGGACCGGAACCTGGCGGGTGCCGGCGTTGCCTTCAAGGTAGCGCAGGCGCTCTGCCACCGGACGAACCATGCGGCGTGGTTGCCGGCATTGAGCAAGCTGGCGGCAATCGGAACGCTGGCCGATGCAGTACCGCTGCTGGGTGAGAACCGGATCATCGCCAGCGTCGGACTGGCGCAGCTCTCTCAAGGCCCGCATTCGGTCGGCCTGCAGGCGCTCCTCGACGCGTGCGGTCTGGCCGGCAGGACGGTCGACAGCGACGCGGTCGCCTTCCGAATCGCGCCCCGAATCAACGCGGCAGGCCGTATGCGGTCGCCCGAGCTCGCGACCCGCCTGCTGCTCGCAACAGGCGCCGCGGCGTCCACCGAAGCGAAGAAGCTGGCAGAGACACTGGATGAGGAGAACGCGCGGCGTCGTTCGGAAGAGACCGCTATCACGGCCGAAGCGAAACGGTCGGTTGAGAACGACCCGGAACTGTCAGCCGGCCGGCTGCTTGTGGTGTGGGGCGAGGACTGGCACCGCGGCGTCATCGGCATCGTGGCCTCCAAGCTGGTCGAGAGGTTCGGACGACCGGCGGTTGTACTGTCCGTCGACGGCGCGGTAGCTCATGGCTCGGGGCGCAGCGTTCCCGACTTCGATCTGTTAGGGGCGCTCGAGAGCTGCGCCGACCTCTTCACGCGCTTTGGCGGTCACCGTCAGGCTGCCGGACTGGAGATTCCGTCCGACCGGTTGCCGGCGTTGCGTCGCCGCCTGACGGCCTACGCCACGAGACGAATCGACCCTGGAATGCTCATTCCGCACCTGACGGTCGATGCACCGCTGGCCCTCGACGCCATCAACGGTGCATTCATCAGTGGCCTGAATGCCATGGAGCCGTTCGGACGGGGGAACCCGCGGCCGATCTTCTCAGCTGAGAGGGTCGATGTCGTGGACGGGCCGCGCCTGTTGAAGTCAGAACACCTGCAGATGACGGTCCGCCAGGGCGGGGCCCGTTTCCGGGCCCTCGCCTGGCGGGCGGCCGAGCGGATCGACCGCTACACCGACCGGGGCGACGGTCTCAATCTCGCGTTCTCGTTGAGTGAGAACAGTTTTCGGGGGGACACCCATACGGAACTGACCGTTGCTGATGCGATGCCTGCCCGATAGAGTGAGTACGGGAACGGACAACTGACATGTGGCAACGACCTCTGCGGGTTGTGCTGGCCCTGTCCGTAGTGGGCTTCGGGGTCGCCGTCGGGCTGGGGGTGCGCAACCGTAGCGCGCCGGAGGCAACGGTTGTCCTAGACGGCGCCGACCCGGACGCCATCCTGCAGAGTCGCGGCGCACGGATCACGCTCGGCGACGGGACGGTCATCCAGGCGGATCAGCAATTCGCCTATGCCGACGGACGGTCGCGCCTGGAGGCGGTGTACGTGGCGGTCCCCGAGAACGACGAACGCATCGGCCTGCAGATGCAGGGAAGCGAGGCAACCGGTAATCAGGACGACGGAGAGTGGACCTTGTCAGGCGAGGTGGCGATCGAGACCGACGACGGCATGACCGGCGCCACGGAGGAAGCCTCGTACGCCGATGGCGACGGTATTGTCCGAATGCCGATGCCGGCCCGTTTCGAGCAGGGCTGGATGACGCTGACCGGCGGGGCATCGCGCTACGACCGCCGGCGAGGACTGTTGCATCTCGATCGACAGGCGCGAGCGCGGTTGCGAACCGGCGAGGACGATACGGGGGAAGAGACTCGAATCGAAGCGACCCGTGCCCTTATTGCCAGAGCGGACGGCTACATGCGTTTCGAGGAAGACGTCATCATAGACGCGGGCGAGCGGCGAATGGCGGCGGACGAAGCGATTGTCACTTTCGACCCCGATGCGTCCCGCCTCGACGGCGTCGAGCTGACTGGCGGTGCGCGCGTAGAAGGGCGCGAGACCGCGCCGGGCAGCCTTCGCGCGCTTTCGGCCGAGGCGATCACTGTGGCATACGTCGATGGTGGGTTGGACCGTGCGGGGGTCGCCGGCGGGGGGCGGGTGGAGCTGCACGGCGCCACTGGCCAGAAGGGTGCGACAATTGCCGGCCGGACGATCGACCTCCGGTTCGGAAGCGACGCCGACTCTGACGGCGTCGATCAGTTACGTGCCCGCGACGGCGTCACTCTCAATCTTCCCGGCGTGGATGGACCGGCCCGCCAGATTCGCGCGGATGGCCTCGACCTCGGGCTGGGCAAGTCCGACGATGACACGACGGATGTACGGCTGGACGGCGCTGTCGAGTTCCGGGAACCCGGCGGTACGGGTGCGGATGCCGCGTCCCGGGAACGGATCGTGCGGGCGGAACGGCTTCAGGCAACGCTGCGTGACAATGTGACCCGCCTGGGCGCTGCCCGCTTCAGCGGCGAGGTCACGCTCGAGACTGGTGCAGTTCGCGGTGTTGCGGATACGGCAACCTACGCTCCGGACGAGGCAACGTTCGTGCTCCTGACCGGCGACGACGGAGACCCGCCGCGCGTCGAAGACCGTTGGGGTTCCATTCAGGGTGCAACCGTAACGGTTCTTCTTGACGGCCCCGACATCGAAGCGATCGATACCGTCCGCGGGGTCCTGCAATTGGACAACGACGACGGCGAGAACGGGCTGACCCGGCCCGGCCTGTTCGACGAAGGACCACCAATCTACGTGACCGCGGAGAGGTTCGACTACGACGCCGCCGCTTCGAGTGCGACGTACGCCGGGGGAGCGCGACTCTGGCAGGGTGAAACCGAGATCCGCGCCGGCACGATCATGCTCCACGAGGCCACGGGCAACCTGGAAGCGCAGGAAGGCGTAACGACGCGCACCACGATGGTGCGGCAGGATCATGAGGCCGGCGAGGCGGCGACGACGACCGCCGCTTCTCGCGGTACCGCCTTCGAGTACGACCACGGCGCCAAGCAGATCAGGTACCTCGGTGAGGCCGCCCTCGACAGCGGCGGCACGGACCTGGCAGGAGGGGCGATCACACTGAGTCTGGCTGAAGATGCCAGGACATTGGAGCAAATCGAGGCAATCGACGACGTGCGGCTGCTGCTTGAAGGCCGACGCGCCGCCGGCGAGACGCTGACATACGAGGACGCCGGCGGCCGCTACGACATGACGGGTGTACCAGTTCGCATAAGCGAGGAAATGGGGGACGGATGCCGTGAAACGACCGGACGCGCCGTCACCTTCTACGTCACTGGCGACGCGGTCATCGTGGACGGAAGGGCGGAGGCCCGTACGGCATCTTCCACCGGTCCCTGTCAGGAATTTTGATCGGGCGCCGGTCCGTCCATGACATCCCTCAAGACGTCGGAGCTCACGAAGTCGTACGGCCGGCGCACCGTCGTCAGCGGCGTCAGCCTGGAAGTCCGTCGTGGCGAGGTGGTCGGGCTGTTGGGCCCGAACGGCGCAGGCAAGACGACAACGTTCTATATGGTCGTCGGCCTCACTCCGCCGGATTCGGGGCGGGTGCTGCTCAACGACGAGGACATCACCGGCCACCCGATGTACATCCGGGCCAAGCAGGGGATTGGCTATCTCCCGCAGGAGCCTTCCGTATTCCGTGGCCTGACCGTCAGGCAGAATATTCTGGCGATCCTCGAAACGCTGAGGTTGCCCCGGGCCGAGCGCCGGCGGCGGGCCGACGACCTGCTGGCGGAGTTGAATCTGACGCCTATCGCCGATTCCCGGGCGCATTCGCTCTCCGGGGGAGAGCGTCGGCGGGTGGAGATCACTCGGGCGCTGGTGATGTCTCCGTCGTTCATTCTGCTCGACGAACCGTTCGCCGGCATCGATCCGATCGCCGTGACGGACATCCAGGGGATCATCTTCCACCTCAAGGAGCGGGGGATCGGCGTCCTCATGACCGACCATAACGTCCGCGAGACACTCAAGATCACCGACCGGGCGTACATCATCCACGACGGCCACGTGTTCAGGAACGGGACCCCGGACGAGCTGGCTGCCGATGAAGCGGTCAAACGGATCTTCCTGGGCGCCGACTTCCGGCTCGACTGATCGTCCCGCGCCTTCAACGGCGGCTCGGAACGGCGCGAACACCGTTTGGACTAAGATCGAAGAAGCGCGCCGCACCCGGCGGCTACCGGATCACGCGCCCCATGGCCATTCGGCAGAGACTCCAGACGCAGCTCTCACAGAAGCTCGTCCTGACACCCTCGCTACAGCAGGCGATCAAGCTGCTTCCGATGTCGACGCTCGAGTTGGCAGACCTTCTCAATCAGGAGGTGGTCGAGAACCCGCTACTCGAGGAGGTGCCGGAAGAGGAAACGGCATCGGTGGAAACTCCCGACGCCTCCGCGACGGCCGAAACGGACGACCCTGCGTACGCGGAAACCTCCGACAACGCCACCGGCGAGGCGGCCACTGATGAACGGGATGTCGGTGCGTCTGATTCGTCGGATCCGCCAGCGGGTCCGGACAACAGCCCCGAAGCGCCCGAGAACTCGACGCAGCAGGACGACGCCACCTGGGACGACGCCGACTACGAGTACTTCTTCGGCGACTACCTGGACGACGCCTACCGACCGCGGGCCGCCACGGAGCTTCCCGAGCTGCCGCCGATAGAGAACACGCTCGCGACCACCGGCTCTCTGTCGCAGCACCTTCGCTGGCAGCTCCTGATGCAGACGGATGATGACCGGCTGCGCGACATCGGACTGGCCATCATCGGCAACCTCGATGAGGATGGCTACCTTGTCGCGTCGATAGAAGAACTGGCCGCGATGGGCGACTGGCCGCACGACGACGTCAACGCGGCGCTCGCGCTGGTGCAGACGCTGGATCCCGCCGGCATCGCTGCCCGCAATCTGCAGGAGTGTCTGCTGTTGCAACTCGACAGGCTCGGTCTGGACAACACGCCGAGCGAGGTGATCATCCGCGAACATCTCGGACTGCTCCAGAATCACCAGTTGCCCGACCTGGCAAGACGGCTGGGTCTGACGCTTGCCGGGCTGCGTGAACACGTCGAGGTGCTGCAGCGCCTGGACCCCAAGCCTGGCGCCAGTCTGAACCCGGTTCGATCACAGTACGTGATCCCGGATGTCTCCGTCGTCAAGGTGGACGATGACTTCGTTGCCATGCTGAACGAAGACGGCATGCCGCAACTGCGCATCAGCCCGGTCTACCGGCGCATGATGAACAAGCAGAGCGAGAGTTCGGAAGAAACCCGCGCGTACGTCCGGGAGAAGTTCCGGTCGGCAATCTGGCTCATTCGATCCATCGATCAGCGGCAGAAGACCATTCAGCGTGTCGCGACCAGCATCATCCGTTTCCAGCGCAACTTCTTCGAGCAGGGGGTCGAGTATCTTCGGCCGATGGTATTGCGCGATGTGGCGGATGACATCGGGATGCACGAATCGACGGTCAGCCGCGTGGTGACGAACAAGTACATGCACACCCCGCAGGGGGTGTTCGAGATGAAGTACTTCTTCAGTTCCGGCGTGCATACCGTGTTCGGCGAGAACGTCTCGTCGGTGACCATCAAGCGGCGAATCCGCAGGATGATCCAGGAGGAAGATGCGCACAAGCCGCTGAGCGATTCCCGCATCGTGCAGCGGCTGGAAGAAGAGGAAGGGTTGAAGCTGGCCCGACGCACGATCGCCAAGTACCGCGAAGAGATGAAGATCCCTACGTCCAGCCGGCGGCGCGCCCACTACTGAACACGATGAACGGAAAGGAAGTCCCGGCGGGCCAGGCGCCTCGTCGCGTGGAGAAGCCCTGGGGCCACGAATTGATTTGGGCGCAGACCGGCCGCTATGTCGGCAAGGTAATCCACGTGCGGGCGGGCCACGCCCTCAGCCTCCAGTACCACGAGGAGAAGGAGGAAACCATCCTCCTGTGGCGGGGACGCCTGCACTTCGAACTTGGCACGGGCGACCACCGCCGAGCGTGGGAAATGAAGCCCGGCGAATGCGTGCACATCACGCCGGGCATGGTCCACAGGATGACCGCTGTGGAAGATAGCGACCTGTTCGAGGTTTCGACTCCCGAACTGGACGATGTCGTTCGTCTGGACGACCGCTACGGCCGCACCGGGACATCCGATCCGTAAGAAAGCCCGCGGCGCGCAAGCAGCCCGTGGTGAAACCCCGCGTGACACCGAGAGCGGCGAGGCGCCCGGCTGACAAGGCGCGACGAGGGAGCCTATTTGCCATAGGCGACCGAAGAGCAACGCCGTTCAGCCGGGATGCATCGCCGCTCGAATGTAGCGGCGCTAGAACGGGATGTCGTCGTCGGCCAGATCGACGCTGCTCCGGTCGCCGCCACCGCCGCCCTGGTCCGACGCCGCCGGCGCAGTCGCCGGCGCCTGATCATCGTACCGATCCTGGCGGCCCTCGCCGTCGCGCCGCGTGCCGAGCAGCACGACATCATCGGCCCGCACGTCGAGCGAATACCGGGCCTTGCCGTCGCGATCCTCGTAGTCCCGCACGCGCAGCCGTCCGTCGACGAAGACCCGCTGCCCCTTCGTCAGGTAGTCCTTGATCGACTCGCCGCGCTTGCCCCAGAAGTCCACGCGGAACCACTGGGTGTGCTCCTCGCGCTCACCCCGGTTGTTCCGCACCTCGGTCGTGGCGACGCTGAACGTGACGACCGCGGCGCCGCTCGGCGTATACCGCTGCTCGGCGTCCCGCCCGAGATTACCGACAATACTGACCTTGCAAAGACTTGCCATGATGTGCTGTTCCCCCCGCGCGCCCGCGCTGCGGGCTGTTTCGTGCGTGTCCTGTCTGTCTCTACCGCTATGTGAAATCGACCGGCTACGGCTGGGGTTGACCGAGCCGATCGAGCGCCTGCTGAGCCAGTACTGCCATGTCGCTCTCAGTGTGGTTGACGACAACCAACTCGAACGCCTGACGCGCGCGCTCCAGGTCGTCAAGCCGTTCGAGCGCCAGGCCCCGCTTGTAGGAAGCTTCCGGAACAACGTCACCGCTGGGGTAGTTCAGCAACACCTGTTCGAAAGCATCGACGGCCTCTTCGAATCGGCTTTCCGCGAAATACGTCTGGCCAATGTAGAACGCCGCGTCATCGGCGAAGTCGGACTGCGGCACGGTTTCGATGTATGCCTCGAAGCCCTGTACCGCCAGCGCCCATTGTCCATTCGTGTAGTCGGCCCAGGCCGTGTCGTACAACCGCTGCGGCGACATGCCGACGCCCGGCGAGACGGCGGCGACCGGCGGAGGCAGAGGGTCGGCCGGACCGGGGTCGGCATCGGGATTGGGACCGGCAGCGGGCGGAGGTGCGTTCGCCCCGGCAGATGGTGTGAGCGGCAACCCGGTTTCCGGATCGACCGACAGTATCGTCGTGGGCATCGGCATCGGCGGAATCGCTTCGCGCAGGGCTTCAATCTCCTGCGACAGCGACGCGATCCGGACGTTCGACTCGTCCACTTTCTCTCGTACGACACGGATGCCGCTCGCAATGTTCTCGGCCGTCAGTTGTTGATCGGCGAAGGCGCGACGCATGGCGTCGCCAATCGCTTCCTGGCCTGCCATGAGCTCGTCCGCACGGGTGTCGAGGGCGTTCATCATCAGATGGAGGCGGAGCACATGCTCCTGCAGCATCCGGATGTCGGCCATCAGTTGTTCGTGCTCCCGGTCGGCGGCAGTCGCCGGAGAAGCCAGGATGGCTGCAAGCACGACGCCGACAAGCGCGGTGAAGGGACGTCTCATTACAATCCTCCGGAGGGGGTGTTTCAACTACTGTACTCCGGCCGGAGACCGAGCGCCAGAGCGCGTACGACTCCCGCGGCTGGCAAGGGGAATGACCACCTGCGCGGCGCCGCTCACCGGGCCGTCACGACGAAATGCGCGCGTCGATTCGCCGCCCAGGCCTCCTCGTGTTCCCCGGGCGAAAACGGAAACTCCTCGCCGTAGCTGATTGTCCTGATGCGGCCCGGGTCGATCCCGAGGCTTACCAGGTGATTGCGAACAGCGAGCGCCCGGCGTTCTCCCAACGCCAGGTTGTACTCCGGCGTCCCACGCGAGTCGCAGTGTCCCTCGATCGTGATCGACCAGTTGGAGTACCCCTCAAGCGTCGTTACGTTGGACTGGATCGCCTTCAGGGCGTCCGTGTCCAGATCGACGCTGTCGTAGCCGAAGAAGACCGGCTCCAGCGGTGACGCGCGATTGATCTCCTCCAGCGTACGCGTGGAAAACTCGTCATCTGCCAAGACCGGAGGCTCAGACGGCGCGGGCGCCGGTGCAGGCTCCGTCGGCGGGGCGGATCGAGGTGCTGCCGCATCCGCTTCCGCCGGCGGTGGCTCCGGAGGAACGGAAGGCGCGACCGGAACATTGCTCCGGACGCACGACGCGGCGAAGACGAGAATCGCCGCCGCCGCCAGGAAACGGTACGCCGTCCACTCACCACTGTGCATAGTCATCAGTTCTTCGTCCTCCATGTCCGATGTCACCGCGACCAACTTGGCATCTCGTTGTTGCCCGTATGCGTGACGCGACGCAAGCCCCGTCCGTCTCGTCCTATCTGCCAAATCTGCTTGTCACCCGAGCCCCGCGTCGACGAGAACGCGACGTGCCGGCCGTTGGGCGAGTAGCTGGGGCTTTCATTGGTGCCCAGGCCAAAGGTCAACTGGCGCACGTCATTCGTCGCGAGGTCGACGATCTTGATGTCGAAGCCGGGACCGGTACGCGACGCATAAGCGATCTCGTTGTATGGACTCGGTGACCAGGTGGGCCGGTCGCAGTACGACTCGAACGTGATGCGGCGCAGACCCGTGCCGTCGACCCCGACGACATAGATTTGCGGGGAACCGGTCCGGTCGGAAGTAAAGGCAATCTGGAGGCCCACCGGCGACCACGTGGGGCTGGCGTCAATTGCCGGGTGCGTGGTCAAGCGGCGAAGCCCGGTGCCGTCGACGTTCATCACGTAGATCTCCGGGTTGCCGTCGCGGTTCGACATGAACGCCATCTGCGTACCGTCCGCCGAGTAGGAGGGCAGGAAATTGTGGGCCTCGCTATTCCCTGCGGCGGGCGTTTCGAGGCGTCCCTCGTAAAGGTGGGAAACGACAATGTCCGGCAGGCCGCTCCGGTAGGACGTGTACGCCACCGCGCGGCCGTCCGGCGACCAGGCGGGATTCACGTTGAGGGTGCGGCCCGTCGTCACGCGGCGGACGTTCGCGCCGTCATAGTCGGCGACGTAGATCTCTTTCGTCTGCCGATCAGGAACCAGGCCGAGAACCGACTCGCTGTCGCGGTCCGACGTAAACGTGAGCTGGCTCTGCGCCACGCCCTCGAGGCCACGCTGCCGCCGGTGAATCTCGTCCGAGAAAGCGTGGGCGTAGGCCCGGACGTTACGGAGACTGCCGGTGTAGCGTTCGCCTACGGCGGACTCGAAGGTTCGGGTATTGAATAGCCTGGCGTCCACCTCGACCTGATCGTCGCCAAGACGACGGACCGAGCAACTGACAACGCCGTCGGCGCCCAGCTCGCGCCAGGCGTCGAACGGCAGGTCCGTCAGCGTGCGCGCAACCGGGATCGATCCGTAGGTGTCGCGCGCGACCATCCGGAATTCGCGCTCGAACTCCAGGTCGTCCCAAAGCACCTGCGCGATGACCTGCGCGGCGTCCACCGTCTCACGATCGCTCGTCAGCGTCAGGCAGTCGGGAACCGCGAAACGCGGCTGCGCGCCGATCCGCCCGCCGATTCGGAGATCGACCTCGGACCGCTGGTTCTCGTACAGGGGAGACGGCGCCGCCAGCAGCCATGAGCCAGCCACCGACACCGTCAACAGAAAGGCAACAGGCAACGGACGGGCAATCTGCATCATGACTGGTACTCGAACGTGAGGCGGACGGTCAGAACTTCTTCAGGAAACCGTGACGGCAGGGGAGGCATGGTGGCGGCAAGCACCACCGCCCGTTGCGCGCTCAGATCGAGGGCGACATGCCCGCTGGAGCGCGCCACCTGGACATCGCCAATCGCCCCGCTTCGTTGTATGACGAACCTGATGACGACGAGACCGGGTACTCGCTGGTTGTTGTCCCACTGCCGACGTATCAACTCCAGCATCGTGGCGAGGTACTCCGGACAGCAGAAGTTGCCGACATCGAGTTCGAGGCCGCTACCCCCGAGCCCGCCGGCCGACAGCCCGTCGCCCAGCCCCTCGACGCCGGTGTCCGCCATCGTTGTCCCTTCACGGACTTCGGGTCCTCTGGTAGGGGTCCGGCCGCGCGCTTCTTCCGGTTCGGTCGTCGTTTCGACCTCAGGTTCGGGGCTCCGCCGCGACTCCTCATCGGGCACCGGCAGAATCATCTCGGGTGGGGCAGGGGACGGGGGTTGAATCCACTGCGGACGGCGGGCGTCGGCAAGCGGCGCCACCTGTTGCACGGGCCGCCCCGCGAGCGGCGTCAGCCCACCTTCGCCTGGTCCTTCCGGGCCGCCGAGTTGAAGCGTCATTACATTCAAGTCAGCCTCTTCGGTCCCCGCGGCAAGCCACGACGACGGCGCGACGAGCAGCAGCACGATCAGCACGGCGTGCGCTCCCGCGGAGACGGCAAACGGCCGCCGCAACCGGTCCGGTGGGCGCGCACGTTCCGCAATGACCTGTGACGTTGCGTCCTGCACCGGCTTCACCGTACATCAGGCCCCGGACTACCTCTGCCGGGGAAGGTCGAGCACCAGGCCAACCTCCTGAACGCCTCCCTCTTGCAGATAGTCGATTACCGAGACGAGTTCACCGTAGGTAATCTCTTCATCGCCTCGCAGGAAAACTGACTTGTCGGTCCGTGCCGCCATCTCGTCGCGCAGGAGATCGGCCAGCACCTCAACCTGGACGTCGTCGTCACCCAGTTGCACGATGCCGTCCGAACGGTAGGCGAGGGGCACCGTGACGAACAGGCGTTCCGAAACCAGGGGCTCCGCCCTGCGGGCCTCCGGCAAACTGACGTCGAGGCCGCGCTGCATCATGGGCGCGGTCACCATGAAGATGACCAGCATCACCAGCATCACGTCGACAAGCGGAACGACGTTGATCTCCGAGAGCGACGTGCCGATCCGCCGGCCGCGCCGCCGGCCTCCGCCGCCTCCGACACCGTCCGCCGACTGGACCTTGGGCATGGAATGGAATCACGTCAGGCGGAGAAATGCCGCTCCGCAATGTTCAGGAACTCGAGCGAAAAGTCGTCAATCACCGAAGCGGCCAGCTTCACCTTGTTGGTCAGGTGATTGTAGAAATATACGGCCGGGATCGCCGCGAACAGCCCCGCCAGCGTCGCGATCAGCGCGTCGGCAATTCCGGGCGCCACCGCCGCCAGATTGGTCGATCCGGTCTCCGCGATCCCCTGGAAGGCGATGATGATGCCCCACACGGTTCCGAACAGGCCGATGAACGGGGTAATGCTCGCCGTCGTCGCCAACATCGGCACATGGCGTTCCAGTTTCGTCACCTCCACATTGGAGGCGCGGAGCAGGGCCCGATCCAGAGCCTCGAAGCTCCGGAGCGATGGCTGCTGACTGCTTTCCGGCACGGCGCCCTCCGCGTGCCGGAGCTGGGTATTCAACTCGACGTAGCCCGCCTGGAAAACGCCCGTGAGGGGACTGGCGGCCAGTGACTTGCAGACTGACTGCACCTCCGAAAACTTCCGGCTCTTGCGGAAGACCTCGACGAACGCGCTGGTCTGAGATTCGACCCGGCGGAACTGCCAGAGCTTGAAGGCAATGATGCCCCACGACGCCACGGAGAAGATCAGCAGCACCGCCAGCACGATCTGGGACAACGGCGACGACTGCGCGATCAGGTTGATGATCCCGCTGCCGAACGCGCCGGACGACTCGGCTTCCATTCCGGCATCCGGCTGGAGGGCGAGTGCCTGAACGAGAGGAATGAAGCCCGCGCTTACACCGAACAGCCTCTGCAGCCCTTCGAGCCACTCCGTCAAAGCGGGCGCCTGAAGGATCACAAAGGCAATGTATCCAAGGATACGCACCTGAGTTCTCCCGTCGATGCTGACACTGGCGCGCCGCTGGGAAGGCGCAGACTGCGTTTAGCGTAGCGGGTGGCCGTGCCGATTGTCAAACCGTGCAGTACTGGCTACGTCCGCCCGCACCGGACCGGAAGACGGACCCCGCAGCATCGCCTCATCCGGTGATACGATTGCTCGCTTCCCTCCGATGATCCGCTTTCTCGGCATCCGCGACCTCGCCATTGTCGACACGCTCGAGTGTGAATTCGATGCGGGATTCAACGTCCTGACCGGAGAAACGGGCGCCGGCAAGTCGATCATCGTCGGGGCTCTGGGTCTTCTGCTGGGCGAGCGGAGCAGCGCCACCGCGGTCAGGACCGGCGCCGAATGCGCGGTGGTTCAGGCCGCGTTCGAGAAGAGCTGCGGCGACGAGACAATCGTCCGTCGCGAAGTGCCGGCCAGCGGCCGCGGCCGGATCTTCATCGATGACGCACTCAGCTCCGCCGCAACGCTGAAGCAGCTGGGCGCCAGCCTGGTCGATATCCACGGCCAGCATTCCCACCAGGCGCTACTTGACCCCCGCAACCATTTGAGGCTCCTGGATGCCTACGGTGCACGCCATGCCGGCAGCGATCCGATAGGGGCGGTGAAGACGCGCTACAGGGACTGGCGCGACGCGGGTGCGCAGCTCGAGGAACTGGAACGGCGCGTCCATGACCGCGCGGACCGGGTCGACGCGCTGACTTTCGCCCTGGCCGAGATTGACCGCGTCGGGCCGAAGCCGGGTGAAGACGCGCAGCTCCTGACCGAGCGGAACCGCCTGGCCAACGCGGAGAGACTCCAGGAACTTGCCGGCGGTGCTTACGCCGCGCTCTACGAGCAGGACGACTCGGTCATCTCGGCGCTGGCGGTGATCTGGCGTCAGGTAGAGGAACTGACGCGGCTCGACCCGTCGTTTGCACCCTACGTGGAAGCCCGGGACACCATTGATTCAACCCTCGACGAGCTGGCTCGGAGCCTGCGCTCATGCGCCGCGGACATCGAGACGACACCCGACCGTCTCGCCCATGTGGAGTCCCGTCTGGCGGACATCGAGCGCCTGGCCAGGAAGTACGGTGGCGGCCTCGACACGATCATGGACCGTCGGCGGAAGATTGTCGCCGAGCTCGACGGTTCCGCCGACGAAACCGCACACCGAGAGAAGCTGGTTGCGGCTTTGGACGCGGCGCGTGACGCCTACCTTGCAGCAGCGGGGGAGTTGTCGGCCTCGAGGACGCGCTGGGCTGCCGCCCTGGGGCCAGCGCTCGAAGAGGAATTGACGGATCTCGCGATCTCGAACGGCCGGTTCGACGTGCGACTGGAGTCCGGCCTTCCGGAGGCGCACTGGAGCGCCCGAGGCACCGACGAAGCCGAGCTCTTTTTCTCCGCCAACCCGGGGGAAGAGCTTCGGCCGCTCTCGAGGGTCGCGTCGGGTGGCGAGTTGTCACGTGTCATGCTGGCACTGAAGACCCTCGCGACGACCGACGACAGCGGCAAGACGTTGGTCTTCGATGAAGTGGATGCCGGCATCGGCGGTGACGCGGCCTATCGGGTAGGGGAGCGCCTCCGTGCCCTGGGGGAGCACTTCCAGGTGCTTTGCGTCACGCACGCCCCGCAACTTGCCGCGCACGCCACGACGCACTTCCACGTAACGAAGGAGGTGGCGGACGGACGGACCAGAACCCGGATCGAACGGCTCCCGGAGGAGCAGCGCGCGGCAGAGCTGTCAAGACTGATGACCGGGCAAGCCGGTGGCGCGGCCCTGGCGGGCGCGGAAGAACTGCTGTCGCGCGCCGCCGCGGGGGCGAAAGCGAAAAGTGAAAGTGAGGGCGAAAGGCGAAAACCCGCCGCGGCAGGATGATATCGGACGCGTCCAGGCAGCCGATAATAGGGATAGGCTCTCAATCAGCAATGGGCAGGACCTACAGCCTCGAGACGTTCGGTTGCCAGATGAACGTTCACGACAGCGAACGTCTGGCGGGGCTGTTGTGCCGGGCCGGCTATGTGCCATCACCGTCAGTCGATGGGGCAGACCTGGTCGTCGTGAACACCTGCAGCGTTCGCGAACGTGCGGCGGAGAAGCTGTTCGCGCGACTGGACCGCTACCGTCACGTCCCGGTGGAAGAGCGGCCGATAATCGCAGTGACCGGTTGTGTTGCACAGCAGGAAGGAAGCCAGCTCAGAGACCGGGCGCCGATGATCGACGTCGTCATTGGGACGCAGGCCCTGACCCAGTTACCGGGCGCCGTCGAGGCAGCCCGGCAGACCCGCGTCCCGCAGGTCGACATCCACCCCTACGACAACGTCTCGTTCCCGCTCGGCATTGCGGTTCGAAGCGATCCCGTCAAGGCGTTCGTCACCATCATCGAGGGCTGCAACGACTTCTGTGCCTTTTGCGTCGTCCCTTACACGCGCGGTCACGAGCGGATGCGGCCGGCGGCGGAGATTGTCGCGGAAGTCGGGGAAGCGGCCGCCTCGGGACGCTGCGAAGTCCACCTGCTGGGCCAGATAGTCAACCACTACCAGGCGCCCGACCGCGCCGACTGCGATTTCGCCCGCCTCCTGGAACTCGTGCACGAGATCGACGGGATTGATCGAATACGGTTCGCCAGCCCGCATCCGCGCCATGTCACGCGACGCCTGATCGAGGCCCTGCGCGATCTTCCGAAGGTCTGCAAGCACCTGCATCTGCCCGTGCAGTCAGGTTCCACGCGCATTCTCGGACTGATGCGACGGCGCCACACCCGGGAGCGTTACCTCGAACTGGTCGAGGAAGTCCGTGCCGCGATACCGGAGATTGCGCTATCGACCGATATCATTGTCGGGTTCCCGGGAGAAACTGTGGACGACTTCGAGCAGACCGTCAGCCTTGCCGAGAGCATCCGCTTCCATGGGATGTTCTCGTTCAAGTACTCGGAGCGCCCGAACACGCTGGCGCGCCGCCGGATGCCGGACACGGTCCCCGAAGCGGAAAAAGGAAGGCGTCTGACGGTGCTGCAGGAGACGCAGCAGCGCATTCAGCGGTCGCTTCATGACGCCATGATTGGGCGGCGAGTGACCGTTCTCGCCGACGCGCCGAGTCGCCGGAGGGAACGGCCGAACGAGTACACCGGGCGCACCAGCGGCAACACCGCGGTCAACTTTGACGCGGGGCCGGAGTGCCTTGGACAGGTGCTGGACGTCGAGGTGCGGCGAGCTGGACCGAACAGCGTCTGGGGCGAGGTGATCTGATGCAAGTCGAGATGACCATCAAGGGGCTCATGGTCGATCCCATCACCAGTATGCCGATCGTCATCCTGCGGGACGACACGGGTGATCGCGTGCTGCCGATTTGGGTGGGAGTCTTCGAGGCGAATGCGATTGCCATTCAGATCGAGAACATTACGACACCGCGGCCAATGACCCACGACCTCCTGGGTAATGTCATCGCCGGGCTCGATGGCACGGTGGAGAAGATAGTCGTCTCCGACCTGAAGGAGAACACTTTCTATGCCCTGATCCATGTCCGCATCCGCGATGACGTTGTCGCGGTGGACGCCCGGCCGAGCGATGCGATCGCTCTGGCGCTTCGCGTGAGCGCACCCATCTTCGTCGAAGACGAGGTGATGGACAACGCGAAGAGCCTCGAATTCGCGCCGGGGAAGGGCGACTCGGAGCGGCTCACCCGCTGGCTCGAAAGCCTCGATCCCGAGGAGCTCGGCCGTTACAAGATGTAACGATTGTCGGCCGGCCGACAATCGTACGATCCGGCAGCAATTGCAGGCCTTTTCGAACTCCGACCGGCGTTCGTTCGCGTTTCCTTGACACGATTCGACGCCCCCCCTAGAATCACATCACCCCGCGCTGCTGCGGGCGGTGGTTCCTGCGTCCATCCACGCTTCGGCGAACCGGCCCATGATCGTCGCCATAGCCAACCAGAAGGGTGGAGTAGGAAAGACCACGACGTCCATCAACCTTGCTTCGGCCCTGGCCTTTCGCGGCAAGCCTACGCTGCTGATTGACCTGGATCCGCAGGCGAACAGCACGCTCTCGGTCGCGCATCCCGATGGAGAACGACGCTCCATCTACGACGCGATTACCAACGGCAGCTGCGGTCTGGACGACGTCATCATCCCGACGAACCAGGAGAACCTCGCCCTGGCGCCCGCACGCATCGCCCTCGCCAAGATCGAGTCGCAACTGGTGGGGGAGTTGGATGCGCATTTCCGCCTCAAGGATCAGATCGCTACGGTTCGTGACCGTTATCCCTGCATAGTCGTCGATTGCCCGCCAACACTTGGGCTGCTGACGGTCAATGCGCTGGTAGCCGCGACCCACCTGTTGATCCCGGTTCAATCGTCCTATTTCGCCCTGGAGGGAACCGACGATCTGCTGGAAACCGTCGAGAAGGTGCGGCAGCGCGCCAACCCCACCCTGAGCATCCTCGGGGCGCTGATTACGATGCATGACCGGCGGACGACGATAGGACGGGACACCCGCGACCAGATTCAGAAGGTCTTCGGCGACAAGGTCTTCCGAACCGTGATCGCCAGGAACGTCCGACTCGAGGAAAGTCCGGCCTACAAGGAGTCGATCTTCAAGTTCGCGCCTCATTCGACCGGCGCCAGGGATTACTACAGCCTGTGCGAGGAGGTGATGGACCGTGTCTAAACGAGGATTGCCTTCGAGCGTACAAATGCGCCATGGAGGGCACTACGTCGAGGCGCTTGCCGCGTCGGCCGGCGAACCGATCGGGCGAATGCTGCCAATCGATCGGATCGATCCCAACCCGGATCAGCCGCGACAACAGATGGGAGACCTTTCCGAGTTGATGGCGTCCATTGCGGAAAAGGGAATCCTCGAGCCCCTCATAGTCCGCGAGCGCGCGGGTCGCTTCCACATCATCGCGGGCGAACGGCGCTACCAGGCGGCAATCCAGGTGGGGTTGACCGAGATACCGGTGATCATTCGGAAGGCGGACGAAGCAGAAACGCTTGAAATCGCCCTGATCGAAAACCTCCAGCGGAAGGATCTGACCCCGTTTGAAGAAGCCGAGGCACTGCACGCCCTGGCACAGAAGTTCGGCCACACGCACGCAGAACTGGCGCGACGGATCGGCAAATCGCGAACATCGATCACGGAGTCGTTGACGCTGCATTCAATGCCGGACGAAATCAAGCAGCTGTGCCAGTTGGGCAATATCCTGTCGAAGTCGCTGCTTCTGGAAGTGGTACGGCAGCGTACTCCGCAGGCAATGACGGAGTTGATCGCTCAACTCTCTCGCGACGGCGCCGCCACGAGGAAACAGGCACGGGCCGCACGCCGCCAGCCTACGCGTCGCGTGAAGCCATTCATTTACAGCTACGCTTCGCCCAACAAGACATTCAACCTGCGTCTGGCGTTCCGAAAGTCGAGCGTGCCGCGTCACGAACTGATCGGCGCGCTGGAACAGATCATCGAACAGCTACGGCAGCAGGATTAGGCTGAAGACGCCGCGGCCGGACCCTCTCCCCTTACCAAAGTTAACATAACATACCTTATCGGACGTTGGCTCCGCCAAACATCCGATCAAGGATTCCGGAGTTTTGGTGCGACGACAGCCGTGCTCTCGACGTTGGCTCCGCCAAACATCCGATCAAGGATTCCGGAGTTTTGGTGCGACGACAGCCGTGCTCTCGACGTTGGCTCCGCCAACATCCGATCAAGGACTTCGGAGCTTTGGTGCGACGACAGCCGTGCTCTCGACGTTGGCTCCGCCAACATCCGATCAAGGATTCCGGAGTTTTGGTGCGACGACAGCCGCGTCCCGCGCGCCGCGCTTGGCCTACGCCATGACCGGCCGATAGGATCGATCAACTGGAACGCGCGATGTTTCGTACTACGAGCCGCTACATCATTCGGGAAGTCATCCCACCCTTCCTGCTCTCGCTGTTCTTGTTCACGTTCCTGCTGCTGTTGCCGCCCATTCGAGACCGGGCGGAAGAGCTGATCGGAATCGGAATCGCTCCGGGCGAGATCGTCCGGATGCTGGCGCTTCTGGTTCCCCAGTCGCTGGGCCTGACGATACCGATGGCATTCCTGCTCGGTGTCCTGATGGCCCTCGGGCGCCTTTCCAGTGATCGCGAAACCGTGGCGATGCAGGCGTGCGGGATCAGCTTCGGACGGATCCTCGCGCCGCTGCTCCTGCTCGCGACCGTCGTGGCGGCCATCAACTGCTGGATCATGGTCGACCTGATTCCCCGCTCGAATCTGGCTTTCCGCGAGCTGGTCTTTCGAGTGGTGGCGAATCGCGCCGAGGGCGAGGTCAAGCCGCGGATCTTCCACGCGGACGACTTCCCCAACCTGGTCCTCTACGTTCAGGAGGTCTCGCAGACAGGCGGCGGCTGGTCGAATGTCTTTCTGGCGGACGTCGAGGACCCGAACCGCCCGGACATCTACGTGGCGGAACGCGGGCAGGTCATGGTGGACCAGGAACGCCGGACCGTCGATGTCGCGTTGACACGCGGAACGCGCCATCACGTCGACCCGGCGCGGCCGGAGGACTACGAGCGGCACGCGTTCGAAGACCTGCTGATTCAGGTCGACGCATCAGCGACTTTCCCGGCCGGCGGCCTGCAGGAAGGCTATGCGGAGATGACGATCCCGCAACTTCGCGAGCGGGCCTCGGAGATGCAGGCCGACGGGCTGTCGCCCCACTGGCCCATCATGTACCTCCACCAGAAGTTTTCCATACCGGTCGCCTGTTTCGTCTTCGTGCTGCTCGGAGCCGCCTTCGGGATCAGCAACCGGAAGGATGGCCGCCTCGCCAGCTTCGCGTTGGGAATCGGTGTGATCTTCGCGTACTACGTCGTGATGTACACGGGCGAGGCGATGGCGATGGGCCAACGTGTCTCGCCCCATCTCGCGCGATGGCTGCCCAACCTCTTTCTGGGAGTCGCCGGGATCCTGCTCGTCGGGTGGCGTACGGGACGGACCGATCGGAGACTCCCGGGCGCCCGGCTGGTCGGACTCCTGCTTCCCCGCCGCTCCGTCGGCGCGGACACCGAAGCGAAAGACGCTGGGGTCGACGCTGCGAACCCGGCTGACCGCCGCGGCGAGGCGCTGGTCGGGGTCCCGAAAGGATCGGCCACGGTCGGCGTCAGCATTCTCGACTGGTACGTAACGGGCATGTACCTCCGGTGGGTCGGCCTGGCGTTCATCGGCCTGCTCGGCATCTTCTACATCACGACGTTCATCGAACTCTCCGACAACCTGTTTAAGGAACAGGCGAGCGGCCTGATGCTGCTGCAGTATCTCTGGTATGCCACGCCGCAGTTCATCTACTACGTGCTGCCGGTAGCGGGACTCGTGGCGACGCTGGTGACTATCGGTGTTCTCACCCGAACGAGCGAGTTGACCGTCATGAAGGCCTGCGGCATCAGCCTGTACCGGGTGGCGCTTCCGATCCTCGCTTTCAGCCTGATCTGGAGCGGCTGCCTGTTCCTGATGGCCGAGACGGTGCTTGCCAGAGCGAACCGCCAGGCGGAAGCGCTCGACCAGCAGATTCGCACCGGTCGGGTCCAGATGTTCGACCCGTTGAATCGCCGGTGGCTCGTAGACGACAACGGCGACATCTATCACTACCTTCACTTCGATCCGGATCGGCAGGAGGTGGGAGCGCTCTCGATCTTCGAGTTCGACCGGGACCCCTGGTCGCTCCGACGGCGGACCTTCGTCGCGGAAGCGACGTTCGACACCAGCGCCGACACGCCCGAGACGTGGGACGGCCGCGACGTCTGGGAACGGGACTTCTCCATCGCGAGTTCGGACGGCTCGGACTACCGGCGGGACGCCGAGCGCCTGTTGCCGGCCATTGCGCCACCGGACGTGTTTGCGGCAGAACTGCCCGAAGCGGAGCTGATGAGCTTTCGGGAACTGCAGCAGTACATCGAGGAACTGCGCGCACGCGGCTTCGATGTCGTGAGCCTGGTGGTGGACCTTCACCGCAAGGCGTCGTTTCCGTTCGTCACGGTGATCCTGACGCTCATTGCGATTCCGTTCGCGGTCACGACGGGACGTCGCGGCACGCTGTACGGCGTGGGAGTCGGTATCGTCCTCGCGTTCACCTACTGGATCGTCGTCAGCATATTCGGGGCCTTCGGCAGCGCCGGGATGCTCACGCCGATCATCGCCGCCTGGGCGCCCAACGCTTTCTTCGGCGCGTCGGCCGGCTACTTTCTCTTCGCCGTTCGCACCTGACAGGATCGCCCGTCTGGCAGCCCGTGGTGAAGCCCCGCGTGACACCGAGAGCGGCGAGGCGCCCGGCTGACAAGGCGCGACGAGGGAGCCTATTGGCCATAGGCGACCGAGGAGCAACGCCGTTCAGCCGGGCGCCTCGCCGCTCGAATGCAGCGGGGTTTTCGCCACGGGCTGCTAGGGTGCGACGAGGTGCGGGGCGGCAATCGTCAGAACGCCGCGCGTGCCAGGAAGGGTGTTGACGGTGTCGACGACGATCAGCAGGCTGTCGATAGTCGCGAGATCCGGCTGCGCGTCGAGGTCCGGCGTCACCGGGGCCAACTGATCGAACGGAACGGTCACGCGACGCCGCTCCGGCGACACGTAGAACGAGCGGCGCCAGCGATCACCCTCGCCCCCCGCCGGATCGCCACGCCTCAACTGCAGCGAGAGTCGCATCGGGCGCGACGCTTCAGCGTCGAAACGAACTGCTGTTGCGCCGACGAGTCCCCCCGCCTCGAGGGCATGGACGGCGGCGACGTACGTCTCCACATCGGAACCCAGTTCGAACGTCATCCTGACCTCCGAGCCGGCAACTTCCATGCCGGGCCGGAGCGCCTCCGATGTCATGGAAAACTCGGCATCGCTCTGCTCCACCCGCCATTCGAGCGCGAGCGGTCTACCCTGAATCGGTCCAGCCGGTTCGGCCGCTGACTCTGCCAGACTGCCTGATTCGGCCGACGCATCGCTAGAGAGGCCGAACGCACCGGACAAAGCCCCCCCGACGTAGATCGGGTTGCTCACAATCCAGGGGATCGGAGGATCGCCCGGGGCCCCGGGCAGGAGCACCTCGATGCGGTAGGCGGTCCACTCGTCCGGCGTCACCGGTGTGCGGTACCTGAGTGTCGGACCGGGGGCTTCGGCTACCACCGGGGCGCCATTGCGCAGCAGCGTGAAGGTCGCGTCGTCCGGACCGGCCACCTGCGCCGTGAGGGTTACGGCGTCGTCTCCCGCAGTCCACTCCCCCATCCGAATCACCTGCCCGTCCGCGGCACGCCCGCTCCAGGCAACCCACGCCGGGGCGGCGATGGCATCGATTACGGTATAGACCCGTCCCTCGCGGAGCGATGACACGATCGCCGTCGCGTCCGCCGACGCCCGGCCAGTCAGTGCCCGATCCAGTTCGACCTGTATCGACAGCGTACGGAAGACCGGTTCGTAGCCCGGCCAACGCAGTTCTGCGGCTGCGGCGCCGCCTTCGTCCACCCCTTCCCCACCATAGCTCTCGTCGTCCGCGCCGATTGCGAGGCGCGCGTGGGCGTCCACCGCTCCAATCCCCACGACGCGACGCTGTGATGCGAGTCCATCCCAGAGCGCCAGCGCTGCATCGGGACGCGAGAGCATCGAGGCGAGGCTTTCCGGAGAACGAACCCAGTAGCCGAAGAGGGCGCGCAGCAGCGACGCCCAGTTCCCGTCGCGCCATGCAGTGTCGCCGTTGATCCATTCGACCGCGTCGACCGGCAGCGACGGGTCGGACCAGGCCATCGCCGGTATCGGAGACAACGGATGTGCTGCGATTCCGATGCCGCCCAGGCGGCGAACATCCTCAACCACGCCGCGTGCGTCGCCGCCGAGTGGGTACGGCGCCGGTTCAAGACCCACCGCCGCGTAGTGGCCTCCGTCAGTGCTGACCTCGACGCCATCGATCATCAGGATCCCCTCGTAGTAAGCCGGGGAGGCGATCCCGGTGGCGTCGCCGTGATCGGTCAGTACAACAAAATCGAGGCCGGCGGTGGCGGCGGCGGCGGCAATCTCCGGCACCGTCCCACTACCGTCCGAACGACGGCTGTGGACGTGGTAGACGCCACGTGCCGTCCGGACGAAGCCTCCGGTGGGGCCATCCGTTGTGTCCGACCCAGGCCGGGGCGCCGGCGGAATGTCAACGACGCGCGCTGCGGGTGGCAACAGCAGGCCAACCGCGAGGCCGGCCGCCACCGCGAGGACAACCGTCGTGGTGAGAGAGCGGAACCGCCCTGATCGCCGTTCCATGAGCGTTGTCGGGGAACGCTGATCCTAGTCGGCGGTCGCGCGCCGCCGTACAACCCGGCGCGGCCGGCCGGTTCAGGAGTGAACCGCCGCCAGGCCTTCCGGCGCCCCGGCCGCGGCGCGCAACGCATCCGCCTTGTCGGTCCGCTCCCAGGTGAACTCCGGCTCCGAGCGTCCGAAGTGGCCGAACGCCGCCGTGGATCGATAAATCGGCCTGCGCAGATCGAGCGTCTCGATGATCTCCCGCGGCTTCAGCGCAAAGTGAGCCTGCACCAGGTCCCCGAGCTGCTCGTCGGTCATTCCCGTCGTACCGGTGCCGAACGTCTCGACCAGAACCGATACGGGATCGGCGACTCCGATCGCGTAGGCCAACTGCACTTGTACGCGGTCTGCGATACCCGCCGCAACGCAGTTCTTCGCAATATAGCGGGCCATGTAGGCAGCGGATCGGTCCACTTTCGTCGGATCCTTCCCCGAGAAGGCGCCGCCGCCGTGGGGGGCCATGCCGCCGTACGTGTCGACGATGATCTTCCGTCCGGTCAGGCCACAGTCGCCGTGCGGGCCACCGGTGACGAACCGGCCGGTCGGATTCACGTGGATGATCGTCCGGTCGTCCAGCAGACTCGCCGGCAATGTGGAACGAACGACCGCCTCCTCGATCTCCGCGCGCAATTGCTCGGTGGAAATCTGGTCACTGTGCTGGCTCGATACGACGACGGTGTGGATCCGTTGCGGCTCGTCGCCGTTGTACTCGACGGTAACCTGAGACTTCCCATCCGGTCGCAGATACGTGAGCACGCCGTCGCGTCGCGCCGTTGACAGTGCCTTCACCAGACGGTGCGACAAGGCGATCGGGAGCGGCATCCGTTCCGGCGTCTCCGTGCAGGCATAGCCGAACATCAGCCCCTGGTCACCCGCTCCGCCCGGGTCGACTCCCATCGCGATGTCGGGCGACTGGCTGTGCAGCCCTACCTGCACTTCGCAGGTATTGGCGTCGAAGCCGAAGGCGGCGTCCGTGTAGCCGACGTGACGGACCGCATCACGCGCTGCTGCCTCGTAGTCGACATCGGCACTGGTGGTGATTTCCCCCGCCAGCACGATCAGGTCGGTCGTCAGGAGCGACTCGCAGGCAACGCGTCCGTTGGGATCCTGGGCGAAGATGGCGTCGAGAACACCATCCGAGACTTGATCCGCGATCTTGTCCGGATGTCCTTCGGTGACCGACTCGGAAGTGAAGAGGTAGTGGCCGGTGCGATGCATGGGTTGTGGTTCTCCTTCAGTAACGCGCCGGCTCTGGCGGGCAGGACGCGCCTACGGCAACCGCGTAGCGTACCAGCCCTCGTGTTGCCGGGTCAACGCCGCTCACGCGCGCGGGTGAAATGTCTCGTAAACCGCCCTGAGGCGCGCATCCAGAACATGCGTGTAGATCTGTGTCGTGGACAGGTCCGCGTGACCGAGCAGTGTCTGGATCGAACGGAGATCCGCCCCCCGCTCCAGCAGATGCGTGGCGAACGAGTGCCGCAGGACGTGTGGACTCAGGTCTCGCGGCAGTCCCGCCCGTTGGCCGTACTGTTTCAGTTTCTTCCAGAAACCGACACGGCTGAGCTTGCCGCCGCCCCGAGCATTGACGAAGAGCCAGGGCGACGTTCGTCCCTTGAGCAGTCCCGGCCGGGCTTCGTCACGGTAGCGCGTTACCCACTCGACCGCGGGCGCGCCCATCGGCACGAGCCGTTCCTTGTTGCCCTTGCCGAGGCATGTGAGATAGCCGTGCCGCAGGTTCAGATCGCCGGGACGAAGCGACACCAGTTCCGTTACCCGGAGACCGGTGGCGTACAGGAGCTCGATGAGCGCCCGATCGCGGAGACCGGCTGACGTGGCGGTGTCGGGCTGGGCGATCAACTTGTCGATCGCGTCGGGCGAGAGCGCCGACGGCAACGCCGGCCATGACCGCGGCGGCCGGAGGTCTTCGGCCGGGTTCTCGTCAATCCGGCCGTCGGCCACCAGAAAACGATAGAAGCCGCGGATGCTGGCGACGACGCGCGCAACCGAACGCGGCGCAAGACCGGCCGTCATCCGTTCGCGAACGAACGCCTCGAGGTCCTGCCGGCGAAGGCGATCGAGTTCCTTGCGCTGGCCCTCGGCGTACGCCGCGAGCGCGCCGAGGTCACGGCGGTAGCTTGCGAGGGTATGCGGTGACAGCCGTCGGACGCCTTTCAGGTCGTCGAGCCAGGCCTCGGCCAGGGCGAGGGCGCGGTCTGCGCGGGACCAGCGTTGTATACTGGGCAAGATCCAGACAGCCTGATTCGCATCACTCTACAGGGGTTTCGTAAGATGGCCCAACAGTTCATAGGGGTTGTTGCCATCGGCCTTGCGCTTGGTTTATCGCTGGCCGGCTGCGCCGTCCGCAACGCCTCCGTCATTCCCGTTGCCGCCGAGCCGGCCGATTTTTCCACCCAGCTTGCCGAGTACGTGCGAGCCCAGACAGCCCTCGCCGCCGACGATTTCGAAGGTGCGCAGACCGCCCTTGCCGACCTGATCGCCATTGCGGATCCGACGATCCGGCCGCTGGCCGAAATTGCCGTCGGCGCTGAGGACATCGTGACGATGCGCAGCGACTTCAAGCCGCTGTCGGAGTTCCTGGCGGCGATGGAGCTGCCGCAGGGCTACGCGCGCGCCTACTGTCCCATGTATGACGGCGGATCGAACTGGGTGCAGGCGGACGGTCCGGTCCGCAATCCGTACTATGGGTCGGAAATGCTCACCTGCGGCGTGGTCGACGCGGCCCCCGGGGCGCACATGGACCATAGCCCGCGGCACGGCGGGCGGGTCTTCATGGCGCCCGACAGTTTTCACCATATCGAAGGGGTCTACCCCGAGCCGGGGGTTTTCCGGCTCTACGCGACCGACAACTACCGGGAGCCGGTCGACGTCACCTTCTGGATGGGACGCGTCGTCCTCGAAGAGGAGTACGACGCGGAGAGCGACGAATTCGTGGAGGTCCGATCGGCCGCGCTGCTGCCGTCGCCCGACGGCGCGTACCTCGAGGCGGAAGTTGGAGAGCAACCCTTTCCCGCCGAGATGATCGCTAAGATCCGGGTCGTCGAGGAGTTCCCGGAGGACCGGTTCGATTTCATCTTCAGCGAGTTCTCCTCCACCGCGCCGGATGTCGTCGATACGTCGCCCGCGGCCGCGGTGCCCGAAACCTTGCCGCTTGCCGAACGCATCCGCCCGCGTATTCCGGAGCTGACGAGCGACATCGTGAAGGGAATCAGCGATCGGAACGATGAGATCGCCAATCTGGTGGCGACCGGCGGATTCACGGAGATATTCATTCCGGCCCTCCAGACAAAGGAACTGGCGCTCGCCCTGCACGACCGGGCAGAGGATCTGCCGGCCCGGGACCGCAACATGGTGCGGATCGCAGTTCGCAGCCTCGTCCGGTCCGCCTGGCTGCTCGATTGGTACGGAGACCTGGGCAACAAGCAGCAGGTTAGCGACGCGCACGATGTTTTCGACGAAGCGGTCAATCTCATCACCGGGATCTACGAGGGCGTACAACCATGACCCCCGGACGTCGGACGGGCCGTTCAACGGTCGTGCGTCTCGCGGCCGGCGCGCTTCTCGCGCTGATGATCGTCCTGACCGGAAGCTCCCCAACCGAAACGCACACGCCGATCGCCTCCCGCTGGAACTACAACGAGCACCTCTTCCCAATATTCCGCGACAACTGCGGCGCCTGTCACCGTGAGGGAGGCATCGCGCCAATGTCGCTCGTCACTTACAACGAGGCCTTTCCGTGGGCACAGTCGATCCGCGAGGAAGTTCTCGGACTGCGGATGCCGCCCTGGAAGGCGGAGGATGGCTTCGGTGACTTCCGGAACGGTCATGCCCTTCCCGCAAAGGAGATGGACATGATCCTCGAGTGGTCCAGCGGGGGCTATCCGCAAGGACCGCGGAGCGTGCAACTCGAACCCGTCACCGCCCCCACGGACTGGCCGCTCGGAGCACCGGACCTGGAACTGGAGATGCCGGATCCATTCACTGTCGACACTGGTACAAGCGAGACGGTTCGCTACTTCGTTCTGCCCTCCGGCAGCGACGCGGACCGGCTTGTGAACGGCGCCGACATCATGCCGGGGGCCGGCGCCGTCGTCCGGGACGTGGCAATCTACGTGGACACGTCGGGTGCCGCCCGCGCGCTCGACGAGGCTGACGCCGACCCTGGTTTCGCCGAGCCCGATGGCGCCGACTTCCCCATGACCGCGCCGGTAGCACTCTGGTCACCGGGCCGGGCCAGTGTCGTGCTCGAAGGCACTGCTCACCCGATGCCGGCAGGCGCCGATGTCGTCGTGCGGATCCATTACAAGAAGACCTGGATCACGGAAGGACGGGAATTCACGGACCAGAGCCGGGTTGGCCTTTACTTCGCCGAGGGTGACGCGGCCGCCATCGAATCGATGCTGATCGCTGCACCCGCCGATGACACGGGCCAGACGATCAGCTTCAGCCAGGCAGTCGACGGCGACGTGCGGGTGCTCGCCATGCTGCCGGAGATCGAGATCGCGGCGAAGGACGTACAGATTGTGGCCGTGACCCCGGATGGATCCCGGGTGCCGATGCTGTTCCTGCGCGAGCCGGACACCGCCTGGCCTACCCGCTACTGGTTCGATTCGCCAGTCTCGTTGCCAGATGGGACGACCATCGAGGTTGAGGCGGTCATCCACCCGGGCGCAGACCACCGGCCAGGACGGTCGCTATTCGGCGCCGACACAGCGGCGCCTATCCGTTTGATGATGGACTATGCGGCTGGCGCTGCCGTCGCCAACTGACTCTCCGGCGCCCCCGGCACCCGCGCTCGCGTACCCACCGCCTGTGCGCGCAGTGCTCCCCGCAGCGTCCCCATGATGCGTCCAATCACGCTCGCGGCGACGTTGTGCGCGGTTTCGTGCGTGGAACTCGACTCGCCCGCACCCACTCCTACCCTCTCGATCGCCGTCGTTGACGCCACCATCTGGACCGGCGATCCGGACCGGCCGCTGGTCGAGGCCATCGGCGTGGCGGGTGACCGCATCGCGGCGCTGGGATCGAGTGACGCGATCCGGGCGCTGGTGACCGACGGAGTCATCATCAGCGCGGATGGCGCCAGTGTAGTGCCCGGCTTTATCGATGCCCATGTCCACATGCTCGACGCCGGTCATCGGCTTCTGGCGGACGCGACAGGCGACGAGTTCCTGCTGGACGATGATTTCTGGCCGGTTACACCCGAGCCTCCGTCTGCGTACACGCCAGCCGAGGACGACGCCGCACTGGACGCCGCACTCACCTACCTGGCGGAACGGGGCGTTACGTCAGTCCACCACATGGGAAGCTGGAGCGACCTCGAGGCACTCGAACGGTCGCGCGATGCGGGACGCCTGACCGCCCGTGTCTACGCCGCAGTACCCCTCCCTACCTGGCGGAGGCTGCGCGACGCTATCGCCGATGGCCGATTCGGCGGCGACGACGGCCGGGGCGACAGTTGGCTCCGGGTCGGCGCGCTGAAGGGCGTCGTGGACGGCACCGTCGAAACCGGCACCGCCGCCCTCGATCTTCCCTACCCCGACTCGGCCGACGATCGCGGGTTGATGCTGTACGACATCGATCGGCTGAGTGCGCAGGTGGATTCGGCCGACGCGGCGGGCCTCCAGGTAGCTCTCCACGCCATCGGCAGCCGCGCCAACCATCTCGCTCTCGACGCCTACGAACGCGTGATGGAGGCAAACGGTCCGCGAGACCGCCGGTTCCGCATCGAACATGCACAGCATCTTCGGCCGGACGACGTCGCCAGGTTCGCCGAGTTGGGCGTGATAGCCAGTATGCAACCCGCCCGGATCGGCGAAGCCGGTCCGCGACTGGAAACCCTCGTGGGCCGCGATGCACTGGCCGAAGCGTTTCCTGTCCGATCGCTGTTGGACACCGGTGCAACCGTTGCGTTCGGAACGAACTGGGGATTTGCGCCGGCCGGCCCCATCCTCGGTCTGTACGGTGCGATGACCCGGCGGCCGCTTGACGCATACTTCTGGCGAAGCTGGACCCCAACCGAGCGGATCACGATCGCCCGGGCTCTCGACGCCTACACCATCGCCGGCGCGTACGCTTCTTTCGAGGATCAGATCAAGGGACGGCTGGCCATCGGACAACTGGCCGACTTCGCGCTCCTCGACCTGGCGCTGCTTTCCGCGCCAACGCCGGACATTCGCTTCGCGTCGGTGGTCGTTACCGTCGTCGGCGGGAGGATCGTCTACGACGCGCGCTAACCCAGCAGCCCGTCGACCCGCATCATCTCGGCGTTCAGGATCGCCGCACCGGCCGCGCCACGGACCGTGTTGTGCCCGAGTGCGATGAACTTCCAGTCAAGGACCTGGCAGCGGCGGAGGCGGCCAACCGTAACCGCCATGCCCTGCTCCCGGTCGACATCCAGGCGCGGCTGCGGGCGATCCGGGTCGCCGGTGTAGTGAACCGGGCAATCGGGCGCGGTCGGCAGTCCTTCCTGCTGCGGACGGCCCGTGAAGGAACGGAAGGCGTCGATCAGCTCCTGCTCCGAGGGCGAACTGTCGAACTCGACCGACACCAGCATCATGTGCCCGTTCAGCACGGGCACACGAGTCGTCGTTGCGCTGACCACGACGGGGTGCGGGTGAACCGCACCGCCGTTGAGCGCGCCCAGAATCTTCTGCGTCTCGGTCTCCATCTTGTCTTCCTCGCCACGAATATGCGGGAGGACGTTGCCGGTAATGTCGAGTGACGCAACCCCCGGATAACCGGCGCCGGAGACCGCCTGCAGCGTCGACACGGTTACCCGCGCAGGATGGAACGGCCGGAGGGGCGCCAGCGCCAGCGTCAGGACGATGGTCGAACAGTTCGGATTGGTGACGATGCGACCCGGCCATCCCCTTTCCCGTCCCTGCACGTCAAGCAGCGCCAGATGGTCCGCGTTGATTTCCGGAATGAGCAGCGGCACGTCGGTTTCCATCCGGTAGTTCCGCGCGTTGCTCACCACCGTGTGCCCCGCCTCGGCAAACGCCCGTTCCACCTCACCCGCCACGGATGAATCGAGGCCCGAGAAGACGAGGTTCGGAACGTCGCCGTCCGGCTCGCAACGCTGAACCGTCATTCCGGCAATGAACTCCGGACGCTGTGCCGGCAGACGCCACGCCGTGGCGTCCGGATAGGACTTACCGGCCGAGCGCTCACTTGCCCCGATCCAGGTCACTTCGAACCAGGGATGGTCCGCGAGCCCCGCTATGAACTCCTGCCCCACCGTCCCGGTGGCGCCCAGCACGCCCACCGGTATCCGTTCGCTCATCTCACCTCCTGCCGTTCCGCCGGCCCTGCCGCTGGCGCCGTGGCCGTATCGCCCGGCGGGAAGAACTCGTCATGCACCGCCTGCACCGCACGCTCTGCTTCGCCGGCGTCGATCACGCAGGCGATCTTCATCTCCGACGAGCTGATGCAGTCGATGTTGATACCCTCGCGCGCCAGCACGGCGAACATCCTTGCCGCAAGGCTGGGCGTCGACGCCAGCCGCGATCCGATAATCGAGATCTTGGCGACATCCGGGTCAACCTCGGCAGACATCGCCAGGCCGCGCGCCCTCCAGCCGTCGATCAACGGACGGGTCGCATCGACGTACTCGGCGTCGAGGACGAACGTAATCCGCCCGACTCCCTCCGCGCTGGCGCTCTGAATGATCAGCCGGACATTGATCGACCGCGCCGCGAGGTCCTGAAACACCTCCGCCGCGAGTCCCGGCCGATCCGGCACGTCAATCAGCGTCACCTTGGCGATCCTGGTTTCCCTGTTCACCCCGACGACCGCCGCCTGTTCCATCACCATCTCTTCTGCTCCCCGGATCCAGGTGCCGTCGCGTTCATGAAAACTGGACCGCACGTGGATCGGAATCCGGTAGGCCATGCATACTTCCGCGGCGCGCGGATGCAGGACCTTGGCGCCGCTCGACGCCATCTCGATCGCCTCCTCGTAGCTCATCTCGGCCCACTGCGTCGCATGCGGCACGACGCGCGGGTCGGCCGAGAGAACGCCGTCGACATCGGTGCAGATTTCACACACCGAGGCACCCACCGCCGCGGCCACGGCGGCTCCGGTGATGTCGCTGCCACCCCGGCCGAGGGTGGTCACCTCCTGATCACGCGTGATCCCCTGGAAGCCGGTGATGATCACTACGCGTCCCTGCTCGAACTCGGCGTTGATGCGCGCCGTGTCGATCGATTCGATCCGCGCGATGTTGTAGGCATCGTCGGTCCGTATGCCACACTGCGACGCGGTGAGCGAAACGGCGGGGATCCCACGGTTCTGCAGCGCAAGGCCAAGGAGCGATACCGACACCTGCTCACCCGTTGCCAGTAGCAGGTCCATCTCTCGCCCGCACGGATCCGACGACACTTGGTGCGCCAGAGCAACCAACTCGTCCGTCGTCTTGCCCATCGCCGAGAGGACAACCGCCAGACGTGACGTCCGCTCCCGGGCGCGTGCTACCCGGTCGGCGATCCTGCAAATGTGCTCCGCCGTGGCAACGGAGGTCCCGCCATACTTCTGGACGACGACGGGTGCGGCGGCGCCGGTCATCATCCCCCCCCTACCGCCGCGCTGGCCAGATTCGCCGCCGCCAGTTGCGACGTCAACTGATGCAGGAAGAGCCCGACGTCCGTCACGATGCCGGCCGTCTGGGATGATCCCCGATCGGACAGCTTCGTCACCACCGCCGGGTTGATGTCGACGCAGACGACTCGAACGCTCGACGGAAGCATGTTGCCGACACCGATGCTGTGAAGCATCGTCGACAGCATCACCACGAGGCTGACATCGCGCAGTGACTCGGCGTAGCGATCCTGCGCCTCGATCAGATCCATCACCGTATCGGGCAACGGTCCGTCGTCCCGGATGCTGCCAGCCAGGACATAGTCGACCTTGTTGCGGATTGCCTCGTACATGATCCCGGAGCGGAGCGTCCCCTGCTCCACCGCCGGCCGCAGGCCGCCAGCGCGGTTGATCGCGTTGATGGCCCGCATGTGGTTCCGATGGCCCTCCTTGACGGCAACGCCCGCATTGAGATCAATCCCGAGCGACGTGCCGAAGAGCGAATGCTCGACGTCATGAACGGCCAGTGCGTTTCCGGCCAGAATGACGTCGATGTAGCCTTGGCGAATCAACTCCGCGAAGTACTCGGAGCCGCCGCTGTGGACCACCACGGGACCGGCAACGAACGCGATCCGTCCTCCCGCCGCCTTCGTCTTGCGCAACATCGACACGACGCGCGCCACGCTCACCTCCACACGCCGCTCGGTCGAAACATCGCCGGTCATGAAGGCGAAGCCCAGCCGGTCGCGTTCGCGGAACTCGGGTGACACCCGCACGCCGACGACGCCGCAGACCACCTGGTCGCCGGCCCGGACATCCCGTAGCTTGCGGCACGCGGCACGGCCGTCCGCGACGACGATCACCGCATCCATGCGCTGCGCCGATACCTCGATCCAGTCACCGCCATGATGAACAAACGTGCGGTGGTTCGTAGTCGAATAGAAATCGTCCGGCACGCAACCGTCCGCCTCGGCCGCTTCGAGCTTCGCGTCCCGCCTCGCGGCCGCGTAACAACCGAGCGGCATCAGATTCGACAGCAGCTCGGTCAGCGCGTCCGGGCTCGGCGCCGTCACCTTCAACTGGAGGTGGGAAATCTCGTCGTTCGTCCGTCCCAGGTCGAACCGGAGCACCTCGAACGAGGCCCCGTGCTCGATCACTCGATCGAAGACCTCCTGCAGCAGGTTCGAATCGACGAGGTGGCCTTCCGCCTCGACGACTTCGCTCCTCTCGGTGCGCAGCGCTTCGGTTCGGGCCATCACGTCCCTGCTTCTCCGGACACGCCGACCTTCGTTCCTCGCGCCGAGTCGCGCTCGGCGATGAATTGCTCGAATTCACCCAGCGAGCGGCCGAGTGCGGTGGGGACATCGACGAGCGAAGCCATCACGTCGGCCGTCTTGTAGCCGTTGCCGGTAATACAGATAACCGTGCTCTCGTCGCGCGGGATCACCCCCTGATCGAACAACTTGCGCGCGACGGCCAGTGTCGTCCCGCCCGCGGGTTCGGTGAAGATTCCCTCCGTCCGGGCCAGCAGGCCAATTGCGTCGAGAATCTCGTCGTCGGTTGCGGAAGCGCCGCTGCCGCCGGATTGCCGCACCGTCCGCAGTACGTGATACCCGTCGGCCGGAGCGCCAATCGCGATCGACTTCGCGATCGTGTTGGGCCTCACCGGCTCGGGGTAATCGAGCCCCGTCTCGAGTGCGTGAATAACGGGGGCGCAGCCCGCCGCCTGCGCCGCATGGATCCTGGGTGGTGTCCCGTCCACCAGTTCGGCGTCCAACAGATCGTTGAAACCGCGGCCGATCCGTGGCAGCAACGTCCCGCCCGCGACCGGACAGACCAGGTGCCGCGGGAAGCGCCAGCCAAGCTGCTCGACGATCTCGAAGCCCATCGTCTTCGCACCCTCGGCGTAGTACGCGCGCAGGTTGATGTTGGCAAATGCCCACCCGTACTTGTCGCCCACCTGCGTGCAGAGGCGGTTGACATCGTCATAAGTGCCGTCGATCGCGACGACGTGAGGCCCGCTCACCGCCGACCCCAGGATTTTCCCGGGCTCGAGAGTCCGCGGGATAAAGACGTAGCAGTCGAGCCCCAGGCGCGCCGCGTGCGCCGCGACACTGTTCGCCAGGTTGCCCGTCGAGGCGCAACCGAACACCTCCGCACCCAGTTCGCAGGCACGCGTCGCCGCCACGGGCACGACACGGTCCTTGTACGACAGTGTCGGGTGATTGACGGAATCGTCCTTCAGATACAGCTCACGAACGCCCAGTTCCGCCGCCAGACGGTCGGCTCGCACGAGCGGGGTGAATCCAGACCCCAAGCCCGTCCGGGGCTCGCCGTCAATCGGGAGGAACTCCCGATAGCGCCAGAGGCTGGGAGGGCGCGCGGCGATCGTTTCGCGTGAAACGTCCCGCCGGATCGCGTCACGATCGTACGTCGTCTCGAGCGGGCCGAGGCATTCCGGGCAAACATAGGACGCCTCGGCCGGAAACGACGCCTGGCACATCGAGCATTTCAGGCCGGTAAGGTAGCTCATCGACGATCTCCGGGACGCAGGATTGGCATCCAGACGGGCGGGCGCGCATGAAAGCCGAACGCAGCGATCTCTTCAAGCGCCGCCTCAACGACATCGGTCCGACACGGCTCGAGCGTGACGACGAAGGGCAGTTCGGACTTCGTGTAGCCCGGCACTTGCAGCACCGAGTCGAAGTTCAATTGATGGCGGAGACACACATCCGCGATCGCCGCGATGATGCCCGGGCGATCCACCACGACGAAACGCAGGTACTGCGGCGCGACGAACTCCGCCTCAATCTCCGCTCGCGGCGGCACGGGCGTCCGCGGAAGTGGCGCATCGTTCCCGATCCGGGCGATCGCCTCGAGGTCGGAAACTACCGCGACCGCGGTCGGATTCCCGCCGGCGCCGAAACCGCGAAACGCCGTCTCGCCGCCGTGGGAACCTTCAACCACAACAACATTCTGGCTACCCTCCGCCCGAGCCATCGGCGATCGAATGGGGACCAGCATTGGCTGAACGGAGGCCGTCACCCGGTCGCCGCCCGCGCGGTTCACGACTTCGGCCCGCGATACCTGGCGGATGGTGCTGTCGAGGCGCCGTGCGTAGACGAAGTCGATCGGCTCGACCGGTCGAATCGATCGGAGCGGGATCGCATCGGCATCAAGGCGGCGTCCGAGACCGACCGCCGCGAGAATCGCCAGTTTCGCGCCGGCATCGCCTCCGTCGACATCCGCAGTGGGATCCGCCTCGGCGAAGCCCTTTTCCTGCGCTTCGGCCAGGACGGCGTCGAACGACAGCTCCGCATCCGCCTCCATGCGTGTCAGGATGTAGTTGCAGGTGCCGTTCAGCACTCCCGCGACCCGGCACAGACGGTCGCCGGCCAACCCCTCACGCACCGCGCGGATGATCGGCACGCCGCCAGCTACCGCCGCCTCAAACAGCAAGTGCCGGCGATGCTTCGCCGCCACATCGAGCAACTCGGCGCCGGCCTCCGCAATCACCTGCTTGTTCGCCGTGACGACGGACTTCCCCGCCTCGAGCGCCTGCCGGATCCAGGTGGAGGCCGGATCGGTTCCACCGATGAGTTCGACCACGATGTCGGCGTCGGAGGCGAGCACGTCGGCGAAATCGGAAGTCCAGACGGCGCCGTCCGGTGTCCAGGCCGCCGACGCCCGCTTCCGCTCCACGTCGCGGTTGCAGACATGGGTCAGCCGGAGCGGCCGCCCATCCCCCTTGCCGAGGATCCTGGCGACCGACCGGCCGACAGTCCCGAATCCGACGAGCGCTACCTTCAACACAGCGTCAATACCAAAAAAAATAGCCATCAGCCGGCTGGCGGATGATGGCCATTGAAGCGTCGAATTGTGCCGCTGGCGTCATCCGCTGTCTGAGCGCCCCGTCATCGGGGTGCCCGGCGTGGCCGTGGTCCTCATGCGACCGGTAGTCATGACCTTGTGGCGATGCACCTTTTGCGGCTCCAACCCTCAGCGAATCAACCGTGCTTTATACTCCGGCCGCCGGCCGCGCGTCAAACCGACGCCGCGCGCACAGTCTGCCCGCCGGCCGGGACTGCCACATGCCGCTGCTGGACCTCGCGGTCGTCGTCCTCTATCTCGCTTTCGCCCTGTGGATCGGACGCCGGCTGCGGCGCGGGGGTAGCGTCCGCGACTACTTTCTCACCGACCGCAAGGCGCCGTGGTGGGCGATCATGGCGTCGATCGTCGCCACCGAGACCAGCACGGTGACCGTCATCAGCGTGCCGGGTTATGCGTTTGCCGGCGATCTGACGTTCCTGCAGTTGTCGTTCGGCTACGTCGCCGGGCGGTTGCTCGTGGCAACGTTCCTGCTTCCCGCCTTCTTCAGTCGCGACCTGCTCTCGGCCTACCAGTTGCTGTCGGAGCGGATGGGTCGCGGGCTCGGCCGTGCTGCGGCCGTGGTCTTTCTGGCTACCCGGAACGTCGCCGACGGCCTGCGTCTCTTCGCAACAGCGCTCGTGCTGGCGGCGATGGTCGGGGTCGCCGCCGAGTCAACCAACGCCGTAGCGCCCTCGCAGACCGTTGCCCTCGGTCTTGCCATAGTGGCCGTTGCTACCGTCACGCTCGGCTACACGTGGCTTGGCGGCATGCGCGCCGTGATCTGGATGGACGTAGCTCAACTCGGACTGTACCTGGCCGGGGCGATGGTAGCGGCAGCGATACTCGTAGCGCGCCTGCCGGATGGGTTGACCGGCGCCTGGACGGCCGCCGCGATGGCCGGCAAGTTGACGCTCTTCGACTTCGCCTGGGACCTGACCCGCGACTACACCTTCTGGTCGGGCGTCATCGGCGGCGCAGTGTTTACGGCCGCGACGCACGGTGCGGACCAGATGTTCGTGCAACGTTATCTTTGCAGCCGGTCGCTTCGGGAAGCGCGTCTGGCTCTCGGACTGAGCGGTGTCTTCGTCCTGGCCCAATTCGCACTCTTCCTCGGCATCGGCCTGCTGCTCTGGGCGTTCTACGAGACCGCTGCGCCCCCGGGCGCTCTGGACTCCATCACGGCAGCGGGTACGGTACAGGCCGATCAGGTCTTTCCTCGCTTCCTGATGGCGAACCTGCCGACCGGTCTGCGTGGCCTGGTGCTGGCCGCGATTCTCGCCGCCGCGATGTCGACGCTTTCTTCGTCGCTCAACTCGTCGGCGGCATCAACTATCGGCGACTTCTATATGGACCGCCACGGCGGTCCGAACGACGATGCGCGTATCCTGTGGGCCTCGCGTATCGCCACGCTCGGCTGGGCCCTCGTGCAGGTCCTGGTTGCGTTGCTGGCGGTTCGCCTCTCGCAACGGGTGATCGACGACGTGCTCCGCGTGCAGTTCTTCGCCGGTGGATTGATGCTCGGCCTGTTCGTCCTGAGCATCATGCGGACACCGCCCGGGGCCCGAGCCGGCGCCGCGGGACTGGTGGCCGGTCTGGCCACACTGCTTGCCGTCACCCTGTTCAGTGCATTGTCATGGCAGTGGTACGTCCTGGTGGGCGTCGTGGCTACCGTGGGAGCGGCGACACTCGCACAACGCGCGGCACGCAGAGAAGGCTCCGGATGATCAACTTTTCTCAGGCGGAGCAACAACTGCGCGAAGCTATCGCGGAGGGGAGCTTCCCCGGCGCCGTCGCCGCCGTGGGAACCGCCGACGGTCCGGTCTGGAGCTGCGCGGCCGGACGCCTGACCTTCGACCCGGAGAGCCCGCCAGTTACCACGGAGACGGTCTTCGACCTGGCATCGCTGACGAAGGTGATCGCCACGACAACCATCGCGATGCGGCAGGTCGACGCGGGCGTGACGCCACTCGATCTTCGGATCGCCGACGCGCTCGCGGGCTGGCGCGGCGACGACCGCAGCCAGGTCACGGTGCGTGACCTCCTGGCCCATAGCTCCGGTCTGACGGCGCATCTTCCCTTCTATCGGGACCATGCGGGACGATCGGAGTTTGAGGCGGCCATTTGCCGGCTACCACTTGAGTACGCCCCGCGAACACGATCGATCTACAGTGACCTCGGCTTCATATTGCTCGGGTTCATCCTGTCGGACCGGGATCCGAAGCACGCCGGTCTGGCGGAACAGTTTGATCAGGCGGCCGCAGCGCGCGGATGGGGAGACATCGGATACCACCCTCCCGCGCGGTGGCGGTCCCGCACCGCCCCCACGGAACTCGATCCCTGGCGGGGCCGGACGCTCGTCGCGGAAGTCCACGACGAGAACGCTTGGGCGCTGGGCGGCGCGGCCGGACACGCCGGTCTCTTCGGGACGGTCTCGGCAGTCGGCGCCTTCGCGCGTGACGTCCTTCGCGCGTTCAACGGCAACACGGCGATTGCCTCGGCGGGAACCTTCGACACCTTTTGCCGGTGCACCGACGTTCCCGGCAGTTCGCGAGCGCTTGGCTGGGACACGATGCGCCCTACGTCGTCATGCGGTAATCGCCTTTCACCGCGCTCCATAGGCCATACTGGGTTCACCGGTACGTCGCTCTGGATCGATCCCGACACGGGCTTCTCGATTGCACTGCTTACGAACCGCGTCCACCCCTCGCGAAACAATGAGGCGATCCTGCGATTCCGGCCCGGCTTCCATTCGATGCTCCACAGAGCGGTGACGCCCGGATGATCCTGACGCCGCTCGACTGGATTCTTCTTGCGGCGGCATTGGCCCTCCCGATTACGGTCGGTGTTCTGGCGGGACGGGGGTCGGGACGGAGCCTGTCCGACTACTTTCTTTCCCGACGTAACCTTCCCTGGTGGGCCGCCGGCACGTCCATGGTCGCGACGACATTCGCGGCCGACACTCCGCTCGCGGTAACCGGCCTGGTGGCGGCCAACGGCATTGCGGGCAACTGGCTCTGGTGGAACGCCGCGCTCGGCAGCATGCTGACCGTAATCTGTTTCGCGCGACTCTGGCGGCGCGCCGGCATCCTTACCGACGTGGAGTTCGTGGAGATGCGCTACTCCGGCCGGTCAGCGGCGCTGTTGCGCGGACTGCGCGCCGTCTGGCTCGGCCTCCCGGTCAACTGCCTGGTAATCGGCTGGGTCAACCTGGCCCTGGCGAAGGTGCTGTCGATAGCGCTGGGATGGGACCGGCTGACCGCAGTGCTGATCGGGCTCGCCGCCACAGGTGCGTACGCAGCGCTGGCCGGACTCCGGGGGGTCGTGGCGGCTGACGCGGTGCAGTTCGTCGTCGCGATGGCGGGAGCCGTGGCCCTGGCTTACTACGCACTCGCCACGCCCACGATCGGTGGGATCGCGGGCTTGCGCGAGGCGCTGCCGGACTCGACGTTCCACTTGTTGCCGGCGGTTGGCGCGTCGGACGGCTCCATGGCCACCGGAGCGCTGCTACTGCCTCTCAGCGCCTTCTTCGCGTACCTCGGCGTGCAATGGTGGGCGAGCTGGTATCCGGGGCAGGAGCCGGGAGGCGGCGGCTATGTCGCTCAACGGATGCTGTCGGCTCGAGACGAACGCCATGCGGTCCTCGCCACGCTCTGGTTCACGCTGGCACACTACTGTCTGCGTCCCTGGCCCTGGGTGCTGGCCGCACTCGCGTCGCTCGTCCTCTATCCGGGTCTTGCCGACCCGGAAGCGGGCTACATCATGCTGATACGCGACCATCTCCCCGCCGGGTGGCGCGGACTGCTGGTGGGCGCCTTCTTCGCCGCGTACATGTCGACGGTCTCGACGCAGTTGAATTGGGGAACTTCTTACCTGGTTCACGACGGCTACCGGCGCTTCGTACGGCCGGCTGCGAGCGAACAGCATCTCGTGACCGTCTCGCGCCTGACCACGATTGGCGTGATGGTCGCGAGTGGCGCGGTAACCTTCTGGCTCGACTCGGTCCGCCAGGCTTGGGAGTTCATGCTGGAGGCGGCGGCCGGACTCGGGCTGGTCCTGATCCTCCGGTGGTACTGGTGGCGGGTGACTGCCCTCTCGGAGATTACGGCGCTCGTCGCGTCCGCCGTCGGCTTCGCCCTGCTGCGGGTCCTGACCGATATCCCCTTTCCCGATTCGCTCCTCTACCTGGTCCCGTGGACCACGGCGTGGTGGATCGTGGTCACGTTGGCGACACCTCCCGATCCGCTCCCCCACCTGATTGCCTTCTACCGCCGCGCCCGGCCCGCAGGCCCCGGATGGCGCGCGATTGCTGCGGCGGCCGGCGAGGCGCCACCCGATCCCCTGGGACCGCTGCTGCGGCGTTGGGCGGTTGGCGGCGCAGCGGTCTACGCGACCCTGGCGGCAACTCACCAGTGGCTGTTCGGTATGCGCGGACTGGCCGTCGCCCTGTTCGTGACTGGTGCCGCATTGACCATCTGGCTTGCGCGCGATGTAACTGCTATTGCCCGGCGTCGCGCAACATAACCCGGATCGACATAGGCTCACCGTCGCGGACAATGCCCAGTGCGACCGTGCCGGCCGCGTCGACCTCGCGAAGATGCCGGCGAAGCTGGGAGCCAGTCTCGATCGCGGTCTCATCAATCATCGCGATGACGTCGCCCGCGCGCAGGCCCGCCTCGGCCGCCGGAGTGGACGGCTCGACATGGGTCACCAGCAGCCCGTGCCCCGTGCCGAAATAGTCGGCCAGTTGCCCTTCGATCCCAAGGACGCGGACGCCGAGCCGACCCGGCCTCGAGTCGAATCGCTCCAGCGCGTCGCCAACCAGTTCGCGCAGCTCCATTTGCTCCAGCCGTTCGGAGAGATCCCCGAGACGACCAACGAACCTCCCGGCCTGCCGGCGGGCGTCGGGATGCCCCGTGGTCGCAAGCGTCAGCGTCTGCCTGTCGCCGTCGCGCAGCACGTCCAGCGACACTTCCCTGCCAATCGGCGTTTCCCGGACCACCCGAGCCAAGTGCCGGCTGCTCCGGATCCGTTCGCCGTCGAACTCGACGACGACATCTCCTTCACGGAGGCCGGCCTGTTCCGCAGGACTTCGCTCGGTCACGGAAGTTACGGCCGCACCGGCATCCAGATCGTCGCCGTCGCGGATCCCAACGCCGATCCAGCTCGCATCCCGGGCGTGGGACAGAAGGCGGAACTCGGTGACCTGCGGCTCGACGAACTCCCACTCGGTCTGGGCCGCGGCCGGAAGGACCATGGCAGTTACGATCAAGACCGTCGCGGTCACGCTGATGGGCATTCCGTATCTGATCTGTCGCATGATGCGCCTCCTGTCCGGCCCCGTACCGTTGAGACGCACGAGTAGTCGCGTTGGTCTGCCGGTGCGGCGCCAGACGAACGGGAATTCCGCCAGAGGCTCCTGGCGCCGAGTGCTACGGCGAACCCGGGACCGGCGTCGAGTCTGTGTCGGCCCCGACGACGAACAGCCATTCGTCGTACCGGGCGGCGCCGTTGTACTGCGCGATGGAAGGCGCCGTGCTCCGGCTTGCCACACCGGCAATGCCTCCTTCGACGCCGCCCGGATCGTCGGCGGGCTCGGCGTCTTCCGCCACTTCGGGACCCGCACCGCCAGTCCGTTCCGCGTCAGCGGCCAATGCCCCCTCCGATGGGTCGGGCGCCGTTCCGAGCTCCGACTGGAGAACCAGACGGAACTCGCCATCTTCGGTCATCGGGTCGAGGTACTCGCGCCGGAGGAATCGCCCCTCTACCAACGTCTCCACGTCGGGAGGAAAGGCCCCCGGGAGCTGGCGCTGGTAGAGCATGACGGCGCGTGCGTATTGCTCGCCTCGAAAGATCAGTTCCGCTTCGCGCTCGCGCTGAGCGGCATGTCGCCAGGCAGGGAGTACCATCGAAGCCACCACGCTCAGGACGGCCAGACCGACGAGGAGGGCGGCCATGGCATAGCCGGCCTCCGCCGTGCGGGCAATATGTTCTTCCGTGCTCGCGCGACAGGACAGGACCCGTCTACCACTCGGCATAGCTCGTTCCGTCAAGCGCCACCGATTCCGATCCGCTCTTGACGTCGTACACTCCGCGCCCGAACGGGTCCGCAGGATCGGAGGGAGCGTATTCCACCTGCCAGGTTTCGGCTGATCCCGTGAATGGATCGACGGGGACCGCACGCAGGTAGCCCGTGCTCACCAGGGATTCGAGCGCCACCGGGTACGCGCCGCGATCGGCATAATGCTGATCGATCGCGTCGCGCATTCGGAAGAGATCCTCTTTCAGCACCGCCTCCCGCGAGCGGGTAACCGCGCTCTGGTAGCCGACCAGCGCAATGGTCGACAGCACCGTAATCAGCGAGATGACTATGGTCAGCTCGATGAGCGTCCAGCCGTTGCGGTGGCGAGTGCAACGTCCCGTCATGGTCCCGATATCACCAGTCGCGGTAGCGGGTGCCGTCGAGCGACGTGCCGGGAGCGCGTGAGTAGACGTCATAAACGTTCTCGCCGCCCCAGCGGGGCGCGTCCGGATCGTCCTGATAAGACCGGAATCCCCAGTCCGCCTCTCGCGTGATCGGATCGATGGGGATCCGTCGAAGGAACCGAATCACCTCGCCCGCGTTCTCGTCAACCGGCTCGACCCCGTCGACCAGCGTCTGCAGATCGGGGGGATAGCCCTGGTCCTGCGGATCGAGGTCAGGTCCGGCGATCACACCGAGATCGACCGCATCCTTGTAGTTGTCGATGGCCACGCGCATTTCGCGCAGGGCCCGGCGTAACTCCGTCTCACGCTGCCGCTGCACGGTCACGCGTGCAAGTGGCGCCGCGGCGGACGCCAGGATCAGCAGGATTACGCTGACGATCAGCAACTCGACGAACGAGTAACCTCGCTCGCTACGGTTGCGCGGGAGCCTCATCATCATTCCCCGGCGCCGCGGGGTCCAGGTAATACGTCGCCAGGCCGAGCGTGAGCACCTGCATTCCCTCCGCGTCTTCGCCGCCGCTCAGCAGGATCTCTTCGATCACAAGAAAGTCGGGAAGCGCCTCGACGGCTGCAATGAACTGTCGCAGGTCGCTGTAGAAACCCTGCACCACCATCGAAACGCGTAGCCGCTCCAGGCTGCTTGTCTCGTCGGTGTCAACGTCCGACGCACGCCGCTCCATGACCAGGCCATGCGCATCGACGAGAGATGCCAGTCTGGAGAAGGCAATCGTCCGCGCGCCCGGCAGACCGGCCGGCAACAGGCTGCGGCGGAACGCATGGAGGTCCGTATCGACGCGTGTCAACCCATCGGCGGCGGCGCTGCTGGCCGCGAGTCGCTGTTCGGCCGTCTCCAGCGCAGTCGCCGCGGCGGAGGCGCGCTGCTCGGCATTCGCCAGCTTCAAGGTCCAGGGATAGACCGCAAACGCCCACAACCCGGCGTCGACCGCCAGCACGACCGTGACCGCCGACAGCACCATCCGCTTCTCCGCCACTACGCGCCGCGCGAAAGCCCAGGCCGAGCCGGTCATGACCGCCCTCCCCCGTCCGCGTCCATGCCGGCCGGACTATCCGCCGCCCCACCGGCGTCCGGGGCAACCCGCCCGCGCACCTGCGCCCGGTAGGTTCCCGCCTCGGCCAGTTCCGCCTGATGCGCAAGCACGTCCACGAACGCGCCGGTCGCCTCCAGCCTTTCGATGAACCGATCGATGTCGTCCAGGTTCCGCCCCACCACGCCCAACTCGAGAGCCAGCATGCCGTCGGCGGCGTCCGGGCGGACCGCCGTCAGCATCACCCCGGAGGGAAGCGTCTCGTCAATCAGATCGAAGAAACCCGTCCAGGAAAAACTGCGCTGCGCAATCAGCCGATCGACTTCCGCCGCGGCGGAGGCGATTGACTCGACGCGCTCCCCCGCCAGACCCTGCTCCAGGGACGAACTCCGGCCGGTAATCGCAGAGGCGTCGCGCTCCGCCACTTCCGCCTCCCGGAGCAACAGGTCGGTGGCGCGGGAAAGCTCCACCAGACGCACCGCGCCGAAGGCCAGAACGGCCACGGCAGCGAGACCAATGACCGACAGTCCCAGGTGGATCGCCCGTTCGTTGTAGAAGGGCCGCGTCGCGAGGTTCGTCGTCAGCATCGGATCGAACCGTCAGGCCGCGGACGTCTCCGGCGATCGCGAACGTTCACGCAGCAGGATCCCGATCGGCGCGGCCAGCAGTTCGAGACCGGCCGTCCCGCCAGCACCCCGGTCGACCAGCATCGGCGCCAGCCGTTCGACAAGCCGTTCGACTGGAAGACCGGGCAACCGCTCAGCGATGACGGCGTCGAGCTGCCCGTCCCCCGCAATCAGCGCCCGCGCCAACCCACCGCCGCCGAGTCGGTCCTGGTAGTACATCGCCGTCTGGTGCACGAGATCCTCGATCCGCCCGCCATCGGCCGGCATGTGACGGAAAAACAGGAGCCGGTCGCTGCGGACAATCGCTATCGATCCGGCATCCGCCACGGTCTCGACCAACAACCAGTCGCTACCGTCGCCACCCGCACCATGCGCCAGGGCGGCGTTGATCAGGTTGATGGAAGCGAGATCCACTACGCCCGCGCGCGCCACGGCGGCATCGCAGACCGCCTCGTATTCCGCCACGACGTCACGCCTGGCCAGCACCGTGACGAACGATTGTCCCCCCTCGTCGCTCCGGACCCCCGGGGTCCAGGTGAGCTGCGCCTCGTCCAGACGGAACGGCGCCGAGCTTCCCACCTGCCAACGGATCAGCTCGTCGAGATCGGCACTACGAACCGGCGGTTCGTCGAAATGGATGATCGACACCTTCGCCGCACCATCCGGTATGACCAGGGCAACGCGCGACGGGCGGCGCGGCAGCTGCCGCAGCGCCTCGTCGACCGCCCCGACGACAGTTTCCCGATCCCGAAGGTTCGGACCGGTGATCGACGGCGTCACTACTCCATCCGGAAGTGCCACACGCGCGTGCCCCGTGAGTTGCGGCGGACCTCCGTTTCGCGCGAGCTGAACGGCGGAAACATGGTCGCCGGCGATCGACACGGCCGACGTGGGCCCCGGCGATACGGCCAGCGCTCGCAGCACACGACCGAACACTCCCAGCTCAGGCAACGAATGTCACCTTGTTGATCTCGTGGAGAGTAGTCCGACCTGCCAGCACCTGCTCGACCGCCGACTCGCGCAGGAACCGCATCCCGCCGGCGCGAGCGGCCGCCTTGATCTCGGATGCCGGGCGCCTCTCCAGGATCATCTCGCGCAGATCGTCGGTAAGGTCGAGAAGCTCGCCGAGCGCCGTCCGCCCCTTGTAGCCGGTGCCGGCACACTCGATGCAGCCGCCGCCCTCGTACAGGGTGTGCTCGGCGGCGGCCGCCGGGTCGATTGCGGACTCGCGAAGAACCGACTCGGTCATCTTCACCGGCCGGCGGCAATCGCGGCAGAGGGTCCGTACCAGGCGCTGGGCCAGTACACAGTTGAGCGCGGAGACAAACTGGTACGGCTCGACGCCCATGTTGAGAAAACGGCCCAGTACGTCGATCACGTTGTTCGCGTGCACCGTCGTGAAGACCAGATGACCCGTCAGCGCAGACTGAATCGCGATCTGCGCCGTCTCCGGGTCGCGGATCTCACCGACCATGATCTTGTCCGGGTCGTGACGCAGGATCGACCGCAGGCCGCGCGCGAACGTCAACCCCTTCCGCTCGTTGATCGGGATCTGCGTGATTCCCTTGAGCTGGTACTCGACCGGGTCTTCGATGGTGACGATCTTGTCCTCCGGCGACGCGATCTCCGAAAGCGCCGCGTAGAGCGTCGTCGTCTTTCCGCTGCCGGTCGGGCCGGTCACGAGCACCATGCCGTACGGCTCCGCGATGGCGCGTCGAAACCGCCTCAGCAGGTCCTTCCGGAAGCCGAGGATGTCGAGGCGCAGTTCGCGGAACTGTTCACTGATGGACGTCTTGTCGAGTATCCGGATTACCGCGTCCTCACCGTGGATGCTCGGCATGATCGAAACCCGGAAGTCGATCGTCTTCCCGGGCATCCGCAACTTGAACCGCCCATCCTGCGGCACCCGCTTCTCGGCGATGTCCAGCTCGGCCATCACCTTGATGCGGGAGAGGACCGCACCATGAAACTGGCGGTCGATGGGCCGCATGGCGGGCTGAAGAACGCCATCGATCCGGTATTTGACGTGTACGGCGTCGTCCTGAGTCTCCACGTGGATGTCGCTAGCGCGCCGCTGGATGGCCGTGTAGATGATCGAATCGACCAGCTTGATCACCGGCGAGAGATCGCTGGTGAGGCGCTCAACGGTCAGCGCCTCCTCGCCACCGTCATCTTCATGGAGGAGTTGCAGACCGAAACTCTCGGTTGCTTCGTCGAGCACCCGTTGTGAACTCTCGCTTCGCGAGAGAATGGCATCGATTGCCGACGGGGTCCCAACCGTCACCGCGATCGTCGTGCCGAGCACCAGGGACAGTTCGTCGATCATCGGCAGGTCGGTGGGATCCGAAACGACGATCTCGAGCGCCTCGCCGTTGCGGCGGCGCGGCACGAAGCGATAGCGAAGCATCAGGTCGGCAGGGATCGACCGGAGCAGTTCCTGATCGATGACGAAAGCCTCCATGTCGACGTAGTCGAGCCGGTAGCGTTCCGCCAGCTCTCTCGCGCGCGCCTCCTCGGCCGCCACGTCGACCGTCGTATTCCCGGGGCCGCCGTTTGCGGCGGTGTCGGTCTCGGCCATCAGACAATTGTCCCCAACTGCAGCAGCGGCATGTACAGTGCCAGCAGCAGGCCCGCGATCACGAGCCCCATCACCACCAACAGCAGCGGCTCGATGAGAGTGAGGAACCGGGCGAGCGTCGTCTCGATCTCCTCGTCGAAGAAGTCAGCCACCGCGTTCAGCATCTCCCCCAGCGCGCCGGTCGACTCGCCAACCTCCACCATTTCGATCGCGACGGTCGGGAACGTCCCGCGCGCATCCATCGACGCGGCGAGTGGCTGCCCTGCCCTGACGTCGCCAGCGGCCGCAAGGAGTTCCTGCGCGACATGACGGTTCCCCACGGCCCGAGCCGTCACGTCGAGCGCCTGCACCAGCGGGATGCCACCACCCAGCAGCGTCGCCAGCGTCCGCGCCATTTGCGACGTAGCGAACTTCGTCGCGACGCCGCCGGCGAACGGAATGCCGAGAAGCAGTCGATCGAGTTGAACGCCGCGTCCCGGTTGCCGTGACCACGCCCAGGCTGCCGCCGCCACGGCCGGTGCGGCCATCAGAATCAGCCAGCCGTAGCTGAGTGCAGCGGTCGAAAGGCCTGTCAACACGCGCGTCGCCAACGGCAGCGTAGCACCCATTCCCTCGTAGAAGCTGGCGAACTCTGGAACCACGCGCAGCATGATGATCGCCACGACGCCAGCCGAGAGCGCAAGGAGGATCGCCGGGTAGATAAGCGCGGATAGCGTGCGCCGGCGCACGCCGCTGATGATCCGCGCATAGCTGACATACCGCCGGAGTGTCGCTTCGAGACTACCACTCTGCTCGCCAGCGAGCACGGAGGCCGTGTAGACGCCCGGCACCATGTCGCCATGGCTCGCGAACGCGTCAGAAAGCGACGCCCCACCCCGGACCTGCTCGTAGACGTCGTTCAGAATGGCTCTTAGCGCCGGAGCATCGACCCGTTGCCGCAGGATGTCGAGCGACTGGACGAGCGGCATCCCGGCGCCGAGGAGAACGGCCAGTTCCTGATTGAAGACGGTGAACTCACGGGTGCCTGGACGCCGGCCGACGGAACCGAAGCGGTGTGTGTCCCGGAGCTTTGCCGGCAGGGCAAGTGCGCCGGTACGGCGCAGCGAGAAGACGTACAGACCTTCCTGCTCGAGATCAGCACGCAGTCGCGCCTCGCTGTCGGCAACGCACACCTTCTCGAGGATGCGGCCGTCGGCGGTCCCCAGTCGGCAGCGGAACTCCATAGCTCACGTCGCGACCGACTTGACGCCGGCCTGCGGAGCGTCCGAAGCACCCGCGGCTTCGCTAGTTGGCCGTGTTGCCCGACTCGGCATCGCGGTGGGCGTCGACCAGGGCAAGCACCCGACCGACGAAATGGCGGGTCTCTCGGTATGGGGGTACGCCGTTGAACTGGCGCACCGCAGCTTCGCCGGCGTTGTAGGCAGCGAGCGCACCACGGGTGCCGAACTTGTCCAGAAGGCTCCGAAGATACCGCGTACCGGCATCGATATTGGTCGCGGGATCGTACGGGTCGTCCACACCCAGACTCTTCATCGTGGCCGGCATCAACTGCATCAGGCCGAGGGCCCCATGAGACGAGATCGCATCCGCGCGGTACGCTGATTCGGCCTCTATCAGTGCGTGCACAAGCAGCGGGTCGACGCCGTGCCGCGCCGAAGCGGCCGCGACGATTTCTGCGTAGGGGCGCGCCGGAAGGGGCGGACCCGCACTGGACGTTGCCTGCGCAGACCGTGGCAGCCCGGCGTCATCGACCTCGATCCGATCGATCAGGTCAGGTGCGACCGCCAACTCGCCGCCAGCGCGAAGCTGCAGGACCAGCCCATCCCCAACGGCACTGCGACTCGTCGTCGCCAGCACCTGCCCGCTGCTGAAGAACACGCGCTCCGCGGCAGCAGGCGCCTCTGCCGTGCGGCTGGGCCAGGCGGCCAGCACGGCACCACAGCAAGCGCACCACGCCAGCGTCTTCTTCAGATAAGGCATCAGAACTTCGTACCGTACCATGGCCCGCCGACCGGGCCAACCTTCTGAGCGCAGGTCCGCCCGTACCCGCACCTATCGGCCCGCGCTGCGCCCTTCTTTAGATGGGTTCGACGTAAACGCTGAGGACGCGCACGCCCAGTTCCCGCTCGTCCTCCCCCGCACCCAGCTCGGAGGGAACGAAGGTCTGATCCACGACCAACTCCAGCCGGACCACGTCATCGGATCCGAGTTCGGCCGCCGCAATCGTCCGGTCAATCATCACGGGCTCGGAGTCATCGAAAGACAGCTCCTGCAGCACCCGTCCGCCGATCTGGAGGCTGAGCCGCTGAGACGTCTCGAACAGGTCGGGCCGCCCTGCCACCTCCAGCATCAGGCGGGCATCACTCCTGGGGTTCTGGAAAGAAACCACGCCGCGGCCCGTAGTCCAACGCCAGTAGGCCTGGCCGTTCGGTTGAAACTCGGCCCCGTGCCAACCCTCCTCGTAGACGAGGAAACTGCTCTCGTGTTGCGGCGTGAACGTGACCGTGGCGGTGCGGTAGGCATTCTGGCCGATATGGTCACCCGCAAGCGCCAATCGCTCTCCGGTCGACGGCAGGTACAACCCGACGGCAATATCTCCGTCCCCAATGTACGGGTAGAGCGGCACCATGATCCGGCGCGAGTACTCAATGGTCTGCCCCGATTCCCATTCGCTCGTTGGCATCTCCGGCTGATGATCGTCATTCCAGATCGGCTCACCGTTGTTGTCGAGGACATGCACGAAGACCAAGTAGTCGTCCGTCAACGGCACGAGGTCAGGCGACACATCGAACCGAAACGTCATCTCGAGCGGGCCGCCGATAGGAACGGTCATCCGGTCAAGGCGCAGGTTGACGGCCGCAACCGGCGGGCCGGACGCCCCTCCTCCACCACAGCCGACTGCCGTCAGCAGCAACGCCGCCAGTACGGGAACCGCGACGCCGGCACCCAACCTTCGCACTCTCCGTGGAACTTGGTGACTCATCAACCCTACAGTGTACCATAGCCCCATGACGCTGGAAGCGCTCGGCATGATTGAAACCAAGGGGCTCGTCGGATCGGTCGAGGCAGCCGACGCGATGGTGAAGGCGGCAAACGTCGTTCTCGTCGGCAAGGAGTACATTGGCGCCGGCTACGTTACCGTCATGGTGCGGGGTGACGTCGGCGCGGTGAAGGCGGCGACCGACGCCGGCGCGGCTGCGGCGCGCCGCGTCGGTGAGCTGATTTCGGTCCATGTCATCCCACGGCCGCACAGCGAGGTGGAGAAGATCCTGCCGCAGGTGACGGCCGCCACCCACTAGCCGGTGTCTGGTTCGTCCGACTCCGGCCAGTCCCCGGATCGCGATTCCCGTGCCGTCGCCGAAGCGCAAAGACGTGCTGATCGGGCGCACGATGCGCTTCCCCGTCTGGCGGAACTGACGCAGGATCAGGTCGACGCCATCGTTGACGGAATGGCCGACGCGGCCGCCATCGAGGCGGAGGCGCTTGCCGCCGCCGCAGTCGCGGAAACCGGCTACGGCGTCATCGCCGACAAGGTCCGGAAGAACCTCTTCGCCGCGCGAGACATCCACCGGTTCATCCGGCCCATGCCCACGGTTGGCGTAATCCGCCGGCTGGATCAGGAGCGCGTGGTGGAGATCGCCGAGCCTTTCGGTGTCGTCGCAGCCATCGTGCCATCGACGAATCCCACCTCCACGGCAATCTACAAGTTGCTCATAGCCATCAAGGCCCGCTGCCCCATCGTGCTGAGCCCGCATCCGGCGGCGGCGGGATGCGTGAACCGTACGGTCGCCCTGATGGAACGCGCGGCACGCGACGCCGGCATGCCCGACGGCGCAATCGGCTGCCTGTCGGAAGTCTCCATAGAGGCGACCCAGGCCCTGATGACCCATCGTCGCGTCGCCGTGATCCTGGCGACCGGCGGGATGGGCCTGGTCCGCGCCGCTTATTCCGCCGGCAAGCCGGCATACGGGGTCGGACCGGGGAACGCGCCTGCCTATATCGAACGATCCGCCGACATCGGCAAGGCGGTCGCCGACATCGTGACCGGCAAGACGTTCGATAACGGCTTGCTCTGCTCGTCGGAGAACACCGTGGTCGCAGACGCCGCGATAGACGCGAAAGTACGCCGCGCGTTCGAAGCCGAGGGAGGCTACTTTCTGGATCCTCGGGAAACGGCGGCCCTGGCGGACCTGCTGGTGACGCCGCAGCGGCTGCCAAATCCCGCCTGTGTCGGTCGCGACGCCAGGACGATCGCCCGGCAGACCGGTCTGACGGTGCCGCGCGGCACGCGGGTCCTGATCGCCCCGCTCGAGGGCGTCGGGCGCGACCATCCCCTTTCCATCGAGAAGCTCTGCCCCGTCCTCGCCTATTACGTGGTCGACGACTGGCGCGCGGGCTGCGAAAGGTGCAAGGAGATCCTGCGTTACGGCGGGATGGGCCACACGATGGCGATCCACTCGCGGGACGAGGCAGTGATCCTGGAATTCGGACTGAAGAAGCCGGCGTTCCGGATTGTCGTCAACACGCCAACGACACTCGGATCCATCGGGATGACCACCGGCCTTGATCCGTCAATGACCCTGGGCTGCGGAGGCTGGGGGGGAAACATCACTTCCGACAACATCTCTCCGCGGCATCTGCTCAACATCAAACGCCTGGCATACGAAACACGTCCTGCGCCGCGGTCGGCAGAATCGGGAGCGTCGCCTCCGCCCGGAAACGTCGTGACACGGCCAGGTCCGGCGGAAGCGCCTTCGGAACCGGCGATGGCCCCCGGGGCGCCTCCCGGCGGACTCGACGCGCAGGTGGTTGCGGATCGGGTCGACGCCCTGCTGACGGGACGCGGCGGCGCACCGTCGGCCAACCAGCCGACCACGAGCCCGCCTTCGGACAGCGAGGCAGTCCCGTTCGTTTGCGAGGACGATGTCCGTGCCGCCCTACGCGACTCGCAGAGGATCGTCGTCGGACCGCGCACGATCGTCACACCCGCCGCGCGCGATCTGGCGGAACGCCACGGGGTCTTCGTCGAAACGGACGGGGGACGGAACGACCACTGAACCGGCCTCCGGCCGCGCTGACTCCGGATCGGCCCGCGGGTGGCGCGCGCACACCGCGCAGGCCGTCAGAAACGGTGCTTGAAGAGCGTCCAGACCGCCTGGAAGAAGTCCTTCCAGGAGATCTTCTTTCCCTCGGCGAAACTGCGTCCCTGGTACCGAATCGGAACTTCGTGAATGGCAATGCCACGCTTCAGGATCTTGGCCGTAATCTCCGGCTCGAAGTCGAAGCTGTTGGCCACCGTGTCGATCTGCTGCAGCAATGTTCGGTCGATCAGCTTGTAGCAGGTCTCCATGTCGGTAATGGATGAGCCGTAGCAACGGTTAGTCAGCCACGTCAGCAGACGGTTTCCGACACGGTGGCGAATCGACATCGCCGGACGTCCCGCCGCAAGACGGGAGCCGTACACAACCCGCGCCCCTTCCGTCACCACGACGCGCAACAACGTCGCGTAGTCGGCCGGGTCGTACTCGAGGTCGGCATCCTGCACGATCACATAGTCGCCCGTAGCCCGCGCGAAACCTGCCCTGAGCGCCGCTCCTTTCCCCTGGTTGCGAGGCTGCAGCAGCAGCGTCATCGCCTCCCCCTCGCGCGCCGCACGCTCCCGCAGCAAGTCGCGGGTCCCGTCGGTCGAGCCATCGTCCACGACGATGACCTCCGTATCGAGATCGACCGCCGCCACTCGGTCGAGCAGCTCCAGGATCGTCGCCCGCTCGTTGTAGACCGGGATGACTATTGAAAGGCGCATCGCGAAGGGCATGGAACGTGCGAATCATACAGAACGAGGCGCGGCCGGCAGGCGAGGCGGCACTGGCCGACTCCCGGATATGGAACGGATCTTGCAATCCCTCAAGCCATGCTGGCCAAGCTCCGTTCCGCTGCCGTCCTCGGCATAACCGCCACCGTAGTTGACATCCAGGTGGACGTCTCGGACAAGGGACTGCCCACGTTTGCGATCGTCGGCCTGCCGGACTCCACCGTCCGGGAGAGCCGCGAGCGCATCAGGAGCGCGCTCGAGAACTCCGGCTACGAGTTCCCGCTTCGCCGGATCATCGTCAATCTCGCGCCGGCCGACACGCCGAAGAGCGGCGCGTCCTTCGATCTGCCGATTGCCCTCGGCCTCTTGACCGCGATCGGCTTCCTTCCACCGAAGACGTTCGACAAAACGTTGACCATGGGAGAACTGTCGCTCGACGGCCGGGTCCAGGCCTCGCACGGGGTGCTGCCGGTAGCGCTGCTTGCCGCTCGGCTGGGCCACCGTCTGGTGCTTCCGGCAATCAACCTCCCCGAGGCGCGGATCGTCGACGACCTGGAGTGCATTCCGGCCCAGGGGCTGGTGCAGACGATCCAGGATCTCAGGCACGGCACGCGGACCGCCAGTCCGTTGCCCGCCACCACCCCTTTGCGGCCCAACGGTTCCCCGCTCGATCTGTCGGATGTCAAGGGACAGACCGGCGCGCGGCGCGCGGCGGAGATCGCGGCCGCCGGGAGGCACAATCTGCTGATGGTCGGACCGCCCGGCGCCGGCAAGACACTGATTGCCCGGCGCATCCCGGGCCTGCTCCCTCCACCGACGTTCCCGGAAGCAAGTGTCTCGACATCGATCCACTCCGTCGCCGGTCTGCTGGAGCCGGCGGCCGGTCTACTGATGGACCGGCCGTTCCGGGCACCGCACCACACCGCATCGGTTACGGCATTGATTGGCGGCGGGTGTGATCCGCGGCCGGGTGAAATCAGTCTCGCCCACACTGGCGTGCTGTTTCTCGATGAGATGGTCGAGTTCGGCCGGCGCGTGCTTGAAGCTCTGCGAGAACCCCTCGAGGAAGGTATGGTCCGCATCGCCCGCGCGCGCCGAACCGTGCGGTTTCCCGCCCGGTTCCTTCTCGTCGGCGCCATGAACCCCTGTCCCTGCGGATATGCCGGCGAGCCCTCCGGGCGCTGTCGGTGCACGCCGACGGAAGTGCGGCACTATCGCGACCGTATCTCCGGACCGTTGCGCGATCGGATCGACCTGACAATCCGCGTGGATCCAGTGCCCTTCGAGGCTCTGGTCCGGGGAGCCGCCGCGGAATCGTCTGCCGACGTCCGTACCCGGGTGGACCAGGCGCGAGAGCGGCAGGCGGCACGCGACCGCACCGGAGCGGGCCGGACGAATGCCGACTTGTCGGGCAAGGCCCTGAAGCGGCACTGTGCGCTCGATCCTGCCGGTCTTGTCCTGATCGAGCGCGCCATGAACCGATTGGGGCTCACGGGACGCAGCTTCGATCGGGTGCGCCGGGTCGCCCGGACGATTGCCGATCTCGACGGCGCCGACGGCATTCGCAGGGCGCACGTCGCGGAAGCCCTCCACTACCGGGGGATCGACTGACCCGGCGGTTTGTGCTACAGTTTTCCAACCCAGAACCGTACCTGTACACGGGAAAGGTGCATGCTGTCGAAGCGCTATACCGTCATTGTCGCGGACCGCGAGACCGGTGAGGTCCGACGTGCGACCGTGGCCGTCCGGCCGGCCGTGACGGCGCTTGCCATCCTGGCGCTCCTGCCTGCCATGGGGCTCGGCGTTTCCCGGTGGGGCGCGCAGGAAGAGATCACCCGCCTACGCACCGAGAACGCCCGGTTGCACGTCGAGAGCGCGAGCTACCGTTCCGGCGCGGCCGAGATGGAGGAGCAGATCGGCTCGCTCCAGAACGCGATCGACAGGCTCACGTCGCGCGCCGGCATGGACGAACCGGTGCAGCGTTTGATCGAGCGTCTGCCGGCAGCCGTGGATTTCGAAATTCCGGCCACGCCGGCACCGGGCCCGACCTTCGACCGGATCCGGACACTGCTGGATTCGCTGGACAGTCAACTGGCCGCCATTCGTCACAGCGTTGCGTTGCGGGAGACACTCGCCGGCGCAACTCCCACCATCTGGCCGGCGGATGGCTGGATTTCGAGCGGGTACGGTTACCGGAACGATCCCTTCAACGGAGAGCGGGAATTCCATTCCGCACTGGATATATCCACCCGGGCGGGCGAGCCGGTCTACGCGACCGCGAGCGGCCTGATCGCGGCGGCACACCGGCAGGGCAACTACGGCAACATGGTGGAGATCCGCCACGGCTTCGATCTCACGACACGGTATGGCCACCTGTCGGAGTTTGCGGTCGGCGTCGGTGACACCGTCGAGCGGGGTGACGTCATCGGTTACGCGGGCGCCACCGGTCGGGCCACCGGCTACCATGTACATTACGAGGTTGCCGTCAACGGCAAGAACATCAACCCGCTCCACCTGCTGACCGACACCGACCCGATCTCAGCGAATTGACCGCTTCGCGCCATGCGCGCCTGATGTGATGCTGGACACCGTCCTTGCGAAGGTCTTCGGCACGCAGAACCAGCGGGATCTCAAGCGCGTCCAGCCATTTGTCGCCCGGATCGGCGAGCGAGAGCCCGACCTGCGAGCATGCTCCGACGCCGAATTGCGCGAGCACACCAACACCTTCCGCGAGCAGATCGATCAGGGGGCCAGCCTCGACGACCTGCTGACTGATGCATTCGCCGTGGTGCGCGAGGCGGGGCGCCGCGTGCTCGCGATGCGCCATTTCGACGTGCAGTTGATTGGCGGCATCATGCTGCACCGCGGCAAGATCGCGGAGATGAAGACCGGCGAGGGAAAGACGCTGGTGGCCACCCTTGCCGCCTACCTCAACGCGCTCGACGGCGACGGCGTCCATGTCGTCACCGTGAACGACTACCTCGCCCGGCGCGACGCGGAGTGGATGGGTCGGATCTATCGTTTCCTGGGAATGACGGTCGGTGTCATTCAGCACGACCTGCGAGACCATCAGCGGCGCGAGGCGTACGAGTCGGACATCACGTACGGGACGAACAACGAGTTCGGATTCGACTACCTCCGCGACAACATGAAGTTCGACGTGTCGCAGTTCGTGCAGCGGGGCCACCGCTACGCGATCGTCGACGAGGTGGACAGCATCCTGATCGACGAGGCGCGCACGCCCCTGATCATCTCCGGGCCGGCGCAGCAATCGACCGAGCTCTATTACGAAGTGGACCGGATCATCCCGCGACTCAAGCGGGGCGCGGTCACCCAGGGCAACGTCCCGGCGGAGCGGCGGGAAGAACTCGAAGACACCGGCGACTTCCTCATTGACGAGAAGCACAAGACGGTAACGCTGACCGAGAGCGGAATGGCGATCTGCGAGAAGATGCTCGGCCACCGCCTGCAGCCGGGAGGTCTCTACGATCCCGTCAACATGCCGCTCCTGCATCACGTCAACCAGGCGCTCCGCGCCCACTCCCTGTACGAGCGCGACGTCGACTACATGGTCAAGGACGGCCAGGTCGTGATCGTGGACGAATTCACCGGACGGCTGATGCCGGGACGCCGCTGGAGCGACGGTCTGCATCAGGCGGTAGAAGCCAAGGAAAAGGTGAAGATCGAGCGGGAGAACCAGACGCTCGCCACCGTCACCTTCCAGAATTACTTCCGCAAGTACGACAAGCTCGCCGGCATGACCGGCACGGCCGAGACCGAGGCGACCGAGTTCGCGAAGATCTACGAACTGGATGTCTTCTCGGTGCCGACCAACCGGCCGCTGATCCGGATCGAGGAACCGGATCTGATTTACCGGACGTCGCGCGAGAAGTACGACGCCATCGTCGACGACATCATCGACACTCAGAGGGCGGGTCGCCCCGTCCTGGTCGGGACGGTGTCGATCGAGAAGTCGGAGCGGCTCTCCGGGCTGTTGAAGCGCCGGGGTGTCAAGCACACGGTCCTCAACGCAAAGTACCACGATAAGGAGGCCGAGATCGTCGCCCAGGCGGGTCGCGAAGGAACGGTCACGATTGCGACCAACATGGCGGGTCGCGGCACCGACATTCTCCTCGGGGGCAACCCGGAACACATGACGCGACGTCAGGCCCTCGCGGAAGACGTGGCCGAGCGGCTGCCGGCAGGTGAACAGAAGTTCGTCGATGACGACGATTTCGCCTACTTCTCCCACGACGGCTTCTACCGCGTGCCCCGAGCCGACTGGGAACGGATCTTCACGCAGGCCAGGACGGAAACCGACGCCGAGCACACGCGCGTGGTCGACGCGGGCGGACTGCACATCATTGCCACCGAGCGGCACGAGGCGCGACGGATCGACAACCAGCTCCGGGGCCGTGCCGGCCGGCAGGGCGACCCGGGATCCTCCCGCTTCTACCTGTCGCTCGAAGACGATCTGATGCGCATCTTCGGCTCGGACAAGATCCAGGGCCTGATGGACCGCCTTGGCATGGAGGAGGGCGTGCCCATCGAGCATGGCATGGTGACCAAGGCGATTGAGCGGGCGCAGAAGCAGGTTGAGGGCCAGCACTTTTCCGTCCGCAAGCACCTGCTGGAGTACGACGACGTAATGAACAAGCAGCGCGAGAACGTCTACGCGCTGCGACGGGAGTTGCTCGAAAACCAGATTCGGCTCGATGACGACGAAGAGCCCATCGACGCCCGGGCTTACCTGATGACGCTCGCCGAGGGGATGGTAGACGACATCATCGACACGCACTGCAGCCGCGAGCTGGATCCGGAAGAATGGGATCTGCCGGCCGTCACGCAGCGGGTAGCGGATCTGTTCGCTCTCGACGAAGAAACTCGCGCCACGTTCGATCTCGGTGACAAGAGCCCGGACGAAATGGTCGATCTGCTCTGGGGCGCGGCGCAGGCAGCGTACGAAATGAAGGCGCAGACGGTCGACGAAACCATCATGCGCCGTGTCGAACGCGACGTGATGCTACAGGTGGTGGATACACAGTGGAAGGATCACCTCTACGGCCTCGACCACCTGAAGGAGGGAATCAGTCTCCGCGGCTACGGCCAGCGAAATCCGCTCGTGGAGTACAAACGGGAGAGCTTCGCGATGTTCCAGGGCATGAAGGAGCGGATCGACGAAGAGACTATCCGCTACCTCTGGCGGATCCGGCCGGTCGTGCGAGACCCGGACGAAACGGACAGTGGCGCGCCGCGCCCAATGCCGGCACGTCAGTCGACGCCTCTCTCGTTCAACGACCCCGGCGCGGCAGAGCCGGCGTTCGCCGGTGCGGGCGCGGCCGTCGGCGCGGGTGGTTCTGGCGGAGGCGGCCGACCCCGCCCGGCGCGGGTCGGTGGCGACGATGCCGCGGTGGTGACGGTGCGGCGTGACTCGCCGAAGGTGGGACGGAACGATCCGTGCCCCTGCGGCAGTGGAAAGAAGTACAAGAAATGCTGCGGCGCGTAATGGAGGAAACCTGAGGTGGCTACCCATATCGAGACCGCGGCCGCTGCGGCAACAGGAACGACCACCTCGTTCGAGATGGCGCTGACGTTCGACGACGTCCTGCTGAAGCCTCGCCACTCCGCCACCCTGCCGAGCGCAGTCGACCTCTCCACTCGGCTCACGCGCAATATCGCACTCAGCCTGCCGCTGGTCAGCGCCGCCATGGACACGGTCACCGAAGCGCCGATGGCGATTGCCATGGCGCAGCTCGGCGGCATCGGAATCATCCACAAGAACCTCGATATCGCCCGGCAGGCGTCCGAAGTGGATCGCGTGAAACGGTCGGAGAGCGGGATGATCGTCAACCCGATCACGCTCTCGCCCCGCGCCCGGATCTACCAGGCGCTCGAACTGATGAAGAAGTACCGGATATCCGGGGTTCCGATTACCGAGGACGGACGCAACGAGGGGCGTCTGGTCGGGATTCTCACGAACCGCGATCTCCGTTTCCTCCGCGACGTCGAGTCACCTATTGCGGAGGTGATGACGCGCGAGAACCTCATTACCGTGCCAGTCGGCACGACGCTGGCCCAGGCCGAGGAGATCCTGCATCGGCACCGCGTCGAGAAACTCCTCGTCGTCGACAGCGACTTCAACCTGCGCGGACTGATAACCGTCAAGGACATCCAGAAGGCGATCAAGTATCCGCAGGCGAGCAAGGACCTGCTCGGCCGCTTGCGGGTCGGCGCGGCGATCGGTATCGGTCAGGACGCCATCGAGCGGGCCGAGGCGCTGGCTGCCGCGCATGCCGACGTTCTGGTGCTGGACAGCGCCCATGGCCACTCGCAGAACGTGATCGATGCGGCGAAGCGACTGAGGCAGGCGTTTCCGGACCTTGACCTGATCGCCGGCAACGTCGCGACCGCGGAGGGGACACGGGCTCTGATCGACGCAGGCGTGGATGCCGTGAAGGTCGGAATCGGTTCCGGTTCGATCTGCACCACGCGAATGATCGCGGGTATCGGGGTGCCGATGGTGACCGCCATTCTCGACTGCGCCCGCGCGGCGGCGGGCACGAACGTCCCGGTAATCGGCGATGGCGGTGTCCGCTACTCGGGCGACATCACGAAGGCGCTCGCCTGCGGCGCGAGCACCGTCATGATGGGGAGCCTGTTCGCCGGCACCGACGAGAGCCCGGGGGAGCTGATCCTGTACCAAGGGCGCAGCTTCAAGGAGTACCGCGGCATGGGCTCCATCGGCGCCATGCGCCGCGGCAGCCGGGACCGCTACTTCCAGGAGGAATTCGATCTGGAAGTCCCGACTGAAGATAGCGGTGAGAAGCTGGTGCCGGAGGGCATCGAGGGGCGCGTGCCGTACAAGGGAACGGTGGCTACGATGGTGCATCAGCTGGTGGGCGGGCTTCGCGCCGGGATGGGCTACTGCGGGGCGCCGACGCTGGAAGCACTGCAACGCGACGCCGAGTTCATCCGAATCACACCGGCCGGCGTGCACGAAAGCCACGTTCACGACGTGGTAATCACAAAGGAAGCCCCGAACTATCAGGCGAAGAGCTGATCGTCACGGTGCGGTCGTCACCCCCGCAATCTTCGATACGCACCTGGATGGCGCCGGCCGGGACCGTCAGCAGACGGTCGGCCCACTCCACCGCCACAATCGCGTCCCCGGCAGCCAGTTCGAAGAGTTGGGGCTCGAACGCCGCCGTCTCCATTCCGGTCAACCGGTACAGGTCTACATGGTGGACGGTGCGTCGTCCCGCATATTCCTGCGCCAGTACGAACGTGGGGCTGCTCACCTCGTCGGGCGACCCGCCCGCACCCTCGACGAGGCCGCGAACAAACGCGGTCTTGCCCGCCCCAAGCTCACCGTAGAGAAGCACGGTCGCCGGGCCCCTCTCGTCGAGTGATGCCGCAAGGTCGCGTGCGATTCGATGGGTGTCGTCCTCGGAACCGCTCTCGTGGATCACCACGCGTCGAACGTCTCCCCCCGCTCGAGCATGGTCGTAGCCAAACCCAGCCGGGCGGCGATATCACCGGCAATCAAGCCGGTCTGCCCCATGTCCCGCGCGGCCAGATCTCCCGCGAGGCCATGAACGTGAACGGCGAGTGCGACCGCCTCCGCAATGCCGTTCATCTGGCCGATCCAGCCCGCGATGGCGCCGGTCAGCACGTCGCCACTCCCGCCCGTGGCCATACCGGGGTTGCCGGTCGCGTTGATTCGCAAACCGCCATCCGGCGCGGCAATCACCGTCCGCGCTCCCTTCAGCACCACGGTCAGTTCATGTTCCTGCGCGAACGCGCTGGCGATTCCAATCCGATCCCGCTCCACCGCCTCACTCGTGGTCCCGGCAAGCCGTGCCATTTCGCCGGTATGGGGCGTGATCACCAACGGACTGCCTGACCGGCCCCGCAGGCGCTTCGGCGCCTCGGCGCAGACGTTGAGGGCGTCGGCGTCAAGCACGAGCGGCGCCGCGCTGTCCCGATCGATCAACGCCTGCACCAGTTTCGTGACGCCCTTGCCGGTACCCAGGCCCGGTCCGGCGGCGATCACATCCCACCGCCCGGACAACAACGCCGCCAGCCCCTTGCGGGAAATGGTACCGTCGCGCTCCGGCAATGGATGCGTCATGTACTCCGGCACGGAGGCGACAACCCCGTGACAGGACGCCGGCGTCGCCACCGTTACCAAGCCTGCACCCGCCCGAAGCGCACCGAGACCAGCCAGTTGCGCTGCGCCGGTCTTTCCGCGAGAGCCGGCGACAATCACCACCCGGCCGAACATTCCCTTGTGGGCGTCCACTCGGCGCCGCGGCACGCACGAACGGAGCTTCGAGCTTGTCAGCAAGTCGATCCTCGGGCCATTCAGAGCTTCGACGACATCGGCCGGGATCCCGATGTCGGCCACCTCGAGCCTGCCGGTTTCGTCCGGATGCAGCAGCAATCCAAGCTTCGGAACGGCCAGCGTGACGGTGAGCGCGGCCCGAATGGTGGGCGCCGCGTTGCCCGCACCCGCCACGCCGTCTCCATCCGTCGGCGCCTCCACTCTCGGCGCCAGTTCCATCAGACCGGACGGAACATCGATGGACACCACAGGCCGTCCCGACGCATTGACATCCGCCACGACGCGGGCCAGCGTGCCTCCAAGTGGCCGGTTCAGGCCGGTGCCTACGAGGGCATCGACGATAAGCGCCGATGACGCAAGCCGCGCCGCCGAGCCATCCCAAACGGTTACATCAGTTACCTCGGAAATCGGCACACCGGCGCTGCGCGCCCGTTCGAGCATCTCCCGTGCATCACCCGCGACATCCTCGGCGCAACCGATCAACACGCCCGCGACATCCTGCAGGCCGCGTGTCCGCAGGAGTCTGGCGACGACCCAGCCATCGCCACCGTTGTTGCCTCGCCCGCAGAGCACCGTCACCGGCCCGCCGTCGAGCCGGTTCCGCAGGTGAGCATCAATCGCTGCTACGACTTCGCGGCCCGCCCGCTCCATCAGTTCGATCGAAGCCACGCCCCGTTCGTCGATCGTTTGCCTGTCGGCCTCGCGCATCTGCGCCGCCGTCAAGACACGCATGACTCAATCCTATCCGGTCGGTGATAATTCACAGATCACTCATCGCTCATGGAAATAGCCGTAAACGTCAATGGCCGGATCACCGACGGACGCGAGGCGACCGTGCCCGCGCTCGACTACGGCTATCTCTTCGGCGACGGTGTCTACGAGACGCTGCGAACCTACAACCGGCTGCCGTTCCTGCTCGACCGGCACCTCGCGAGGTTTCGGGCATCGGCCGGGCAGTTGGCGCTGCCCATGCCGCTCGATGCCGCGACCTGGGAGACACGGCTCGTCGAGACGATGGAGGCGCTTGATCACGAAGGTGAAGTGACGATCCGGCTGCTGCTGACGCGCGGCCTGGGAGACTTCACTTACAATCCCGCTGCCTGCCCCTCCCCTACCGCCGTGATCATCGTCCGGCCAGTCACCGAAGTGCCGGCCGCACACGTCAAGCACGGGATCAGCATCCGCATCGCTTCCGTTATCCGGAACCATCCGCGTGCCCTGAGCCCACGAATCAAGTCGAACAATCTGCTGAACAACATCCTGGCGATGCAGGAGGCGCTGCGCCACGGGGCCAGCGAGGCGCTCCTGCTCAACGACCACGGCGAACTGACGGAGTGCGCGCAGTCGAATATCTTCCTGGTGATCGACGGCGCCGCGCTGACTCCACCGCTCGACGCGGGCCTGCTTGAGGGTGTCACGCGCAACTTCCTCTTCGAGGTGGGCGAAGCGGCGGATGTCCCCGTGCGCGAACAGATTCTACGGCCGGAACACCTCGCGAAAGCTGACGAACTGTTCGTTACCAGCACAACGCGCGAGGTGCTCGGCGTTACCCGCGTCGACGAGACCGAGTACAGCCGTGGCCGCCCCGGCCCGATCACGACAACGCTCGCCACCGAGTTCCGGCGCCTGGCCCACGACCGGTAGAGCCGGGACGTGGCCTCGCCGCGCGGAAACTCGAGTCAGCTCGCCGGCTGCGGCTGCTCCCACGCCTGGACCGGCGGACAGGAACATACGAGGTTCCGGTCGCCTCGGGCGTCGTCGATGCGGCTCACCGGCGGCCAGAACTTGCGTGTGGCAACGAACGGCAACGGATATGCCGCCTGTTCCCTCGAGTACGGATGCGTCCAGTCGCTGGCCGCGACATCGGCTGCCGGATGCGGCGCATTCAACAGCACGTTGTCGTCCCGGTCCGCCCGGCCGTCGGCTATTGCCTCGATCTCGCCGCGAATGGCCAGCATCGCCGCGCAGAAGCGATCGAGCTCTTCGAGGGGCTCACTCTCCGTGGGCTCCACCATCAGCGTGCCGGGCACCGGAAACGAGACCGTCGGCGCGTGGAAGCCGTAGTCCATCAGCCGCTTGGCTACATCCTGAGCCGTCACTCCACTCGGCCCGCGCAGCGGACGCAGATCGAAGATCAACTCGTGTGCGACCCGGCCGTTGGCCCGCGCATAGAGAACGTCGTATGCCGATTCGAGACGCGACTTGATGTAGTTCGCGTTGAGCAGGGCGTGGCGGGCGGCGTCCGTGACACCGTCGCGGCCCAGCATCCGGATGTAGGCGTAGGAGATAAGCAGGATGCTGGCGCTCCCCCATGGCGCCGCCGCGATGGGCGCAATGCCGCCGCCCGCATCCTCCGGCGCCAACGGGTGGCGCGGCAGGTAGGCCGCCAGGTGACGCGCGACCGCGATGGGTCCCATGCCAGGCCCGCCGCCGCCATGCGGGATCGCGAACGTCTTGTGGAGGTTCAGGTGGCAAACGTCGGCGCCGATCCGGGCCGGCGAGGTGAGTCCCACCTGCGCGTTGAGGTTGGCGCCATCCATGTAGACCTGACCACCCTCCCGGTGAATGGTGTCGCATATCTCACGGATCGGCTCTTCGAAAACGCCGTGTGTCGACGGGTACGTGATCATCAACGCGCTCAGGCGGGGACCGTGCGCCGCGGCCTGCTCCCGCAGATGGTCCAGATCGACGTTGCCATCGTCATCGCACCGGACGATTACGGGAGTGAGTCCCGCCATGGCGGCGCTGGCCGGATTGGTACCGTGGGCGGAGGCGGGAATCAGCACGACGTTCCGTTCCGACTCTCCCTGCGCCCGGTGGTAGGCCCGGATGGCGAGGAGCCCGGCGAATTCCCCCTGGGCGCCGGAGTTGGGCTGCAGCGACACTGCCTCGAAGCCGGTAATGGCGCAGAGCATCGCCTCGAGCTCGTTGACTATCTGCCGGTAACCGGCTGCCTGCGACGCCGGCGCGTACGGATGAACCCGACCGAACGCCGGCCAGGTTACCGGCAGCATCTCGGCGGCCGCATTCAGCTTCATCGTGCAGGAGCCGAGCGGGATCATCGACGTATCGAGACCGATGTCCTTCCGTTCTAGCCGCTTGAGATACCGCATCATCTGCAGCTCGGAGTGGTGGCTGTTGAAGACGGGATGCGTCAGGAAAGGGGTGGTCCGCCTGAAGGCGGCGGGCCAATCGGGCCGCGCCTCGCTGGCATCGATGGTCGTGGCGGCGGCGTCCGACCCGTTTCCGGCGGCACTGGCGAAGCAGCCGACGATCGCGGCGACATCCGCCTCGGTCACCGTCTCGTCAAGGGCGATCCCGACGTCGCCGTCCCGGTGGTACCGGAGGTTGATTCGCACCGCCTCCGCAGCGGCGCGAACGCGCGTGGTGGTGTCGCTCCCGCCCGTATCGATCCGGAGCGTGTCGAAGAACGCGTCGTTGCGCCGGGAGAAGCCGAGCGACGCGAGCCGATCACCCAATCCGCAGGTCAGCCCATGAACGCGCCGAGCGATCCGGCGCAGTCCGTCCGGTCCATGCCAAACGGCGTACATGCCCGCGACGTTCGCCAGAAGGGCCTGCGCCGTGCAGATATTCGACGTCGCACGTTCACGCCGGATGTGCTGCTCCCGTGTCTGCAGCGCCATGCGATACGCGGTGCGCCCGCGCGAATCGACCGAGACACCGATCAGTCGCCCCGGCATATGCCGCGCATGGCGCTTCTGCGTGGCAAAGAACGCCGCGTGCGGTCCGCCGCCGCCGATCGGCACGCCAAAGCGCTGAGCGCTTCCGACGACGACATCGGCGCCCGACTCGCCCGGCGGGGTCAGCAGCGTCAATGCCAGCAGGTCGGAGGCCACCGCCACGAGCACGCCCGCATCGCGCGCCCACCGGGTTACGTGCCGCAAGTCGCGGAGACGGCCTGACGCGTCGGGGGACTGCACCAGAATGCCGAAGACATCATGCTCGGCTGCCCCTTCGACCGAACCCGCGTCGACCTGATGGAGACGCTCCAGGTCGACCAACTCGACGCGAATACCCAGCGGTTCCGCACGGCCACGGACAACACCGATGGTCTGAGGAAAACAGTCGGCGGACACCAGGAATCGGTTCGCCCCCCGCCGGCGGTTTGCCTGAAGACGATGCAGCATCGACATCGCCTCCGCCGCGGCTGTCGCCTCATCCAGCAGGGACGCGTTCGCCACTTCCATGCCGGTCAGGTCCTCGACCATGGTCTGAAACGTCAGAAGCGCCTCGAGCCTTCCCTGCGCCACCTCGGCCTGGTACGGCGTGTACGGCGTGTACCAGCCTGGCTGCTCCAACAAGTTGCGCAGCAGCACCGGAGGCGTCACGGTGCCGTAGTAACCCAGTCCGATGTACGACCGCCAGTTCTCGTTGCGCTCGGCTATGGCGCGCATCCTCTCAAGAAACGCCGCCTCCGACTCGGCGGGAGGCAGGTCCAGCGGAGCCTCCAGGCGGATGGCGGGCGGCACTACCTCATCGATCAGCGCGTCGAGCGACGGCGCGCCAACCGCTCGCAGCATCACGTCCAGGTCGGACGGGCGCGGGCCGATGTGACGGGCGGCGAACATCACGCGGCGCCGATCAGCGAGCGGTAGCCGTCGGCGTCCAGAAGGTCGTCCACCTTCGACGGGTCATCCACGGCAATCGCAATCATCCACGCGCCATGCGGATCCTGGTTGACCGACTCGGGCTGATCCTGGAGCGTCCCGTTCACTTCGATGACACGGCCACTCATGGGGGCATACAGGTCGGAGACCGCCTTGACCGATTCGATCGACCCGAACTGCTCACCCTTCGTCAACGTACTGCCGGGTTCCGGCAGATCAATGAAGACGACGTCGCCCAGTTGCTGCTGAGCGTAGTCGGTGATACCGATGCGCCCGGTCTCACCGTCGATCCGTATCCACTCATGGTCCTTCGTGTAGCGCAGGTCTGTCGGATAACTCATCGTGGCCTCCGGTAGAACGGCATCCGGACGACCCGCGCGCGGAGGCGCGTTCCCCGGACGTCGATCAGCAGTTCGGTGTCGCGCTTCGCCAGCGCCGCCGGAACGTATGCCATGCCAATCGCCTTCTTCAGATGCGGCGTCAACGTACCACTGGTCACGCGGCCGACCACCTCGTCCGCGGCGCCGGCATCGCCGGCATACACGTCGCAGCCGTGGCGCGCGATCCCCCGATCGATCATCTCGAACCCGGCGAGCCTGCGAGCCGGTCCCGCTTCCCGTTCGGAGACGAGCGTATCGCGTCCGATGAAGGGTCCCTTCTCCCAGTTAACCAGCCAGCCCAGGCCCGCTTCAAGCAACGTCGTGGTCCGGTCCATGTCCTGTCCATGAAGCCGCATCCCGGCTTCCAGCCTCAGCGTGTCGCGAGCACCCAGACCCGCGGGCACCACGCCGTGCTCCTCCCCCGCTGCCAGGACATGGTTCCAGACCCCCTCGGCGGCCGCCGGGGCCACCAGAAGTTCGAAGCCGTCCTCACCCGTGTAACCGGTGCGCGCAATCGTTGCGCGGGCGTTTCCCACCTCACCGGTGGCGAACGCGAAGCCCGGGACAGTCCGCAGTTCGACGCCGGTGAGCGGCTGCAGGATCGCCTCGGCGCGCGGTCCCTGCAGCGCGAGCAATGCATATCGGGCACTGGTGTCGAGCACGACTGCGTCAGCGGGTTCGCTCCCTCCGCCGGACGCGAGGGCGTCCCGAATCCACCGCAGGTCCGTCTCGACGTTGGCGGCGTTGACGACAAGCAGAAAGTGATCGGCGGCCAGGCGGTAGACCACCACGTCGTCAACGACCGTCCCCTCTGGCGTCGTCAACGCCGAATACTGCGCCTGGCCCACTTCCAGCCGCGCTGCATCGTTGGCGGTGACCCGTTGCAGCGCGGCGAGCGCATCCGCGCCGGCCAGCTCCAGTTCACCCATGTGGCTCACGTCGAACAGGCCGGCTGCGGTCCGTACGGCCTCGTGTTCCGCGGCTATTCCGGCATACTGCAGGGGCATCTCCCAGCCCCCGAAGGGCACCATCCGGGCTCCCAGCGCGACATGGCGCGCGTGGAGCGGCGTTCTCCGCGGGGTGTCGGCCGGCGTCCAGGCCATCGGCGTGGGAAGGTTCCGCCGCCGACGGCAGCGGGCCGTGCGACGGACGGCGTAACCCTACTACGCACCCGTTACCCGGTCAAGAAATGCGCGGTCGGAGTATCATGAGGAGAGTCTCCGGCTGGCCCGTTTGCTTGTAAACGCTGGGCAGGCGGAAACCATCTTAGAGATAGACAGGCTGCGACTGCATCTTCGTCAACAATGACAACCGCCAACGTCACAGCCGCTGAGCGCCGCGCCGCCGCCGACTCGGAACTGGTGGCGGAAGTGAAAGCGCTTCTCGCCTCAGGCAATCGAGTAGCGGCGGGAGAGCGCTTCGCCGAACTGATCGATCGCCATCAGCGGCGCGCGACGAGGATTGCCTATTACTACCTGAGGGATCCGGCAGAGGTCGATGAAGCCGTGCAGGATGCGTTTGTCAAGGCGTTCACCCATCTGCCGTCGTTCCGTGAACAGTTGTTCTTCGAACTCTGGCTCACACGAATCCTGATGAACGGTTGTTTCGACCGGCTCAAAGCCCGCTCGCGACGCCTGCGGTGGATGATCCCGGCCGACGACACCGAGACGGACCAACAGGACTGGATCTCACGGCAGCCGGCGACCGGACTGTCACCCGAAGCCGCCCTGCTCGAAGCGGAACGCCGCACCGAATTGCTCGCGGCTGTCGACCGGCTGCCGGAACGGCAGCGCGCTGTCGTGGTGCTGAACCAGTTCGAAGGCCACGCGACACGGGATGTGGCCGCCATGCTCGAGTTGAGCGAATCGACCGTCCGGGTCCACCTGTTCCGGGCGATCCGGACACTCCGGCGGCACCTGGCTGGCGCCGCGTGGCTGGCGCGGCCCCGAACATCCAGCGCTGGAGAGGCGAAGGTCTGATGGCTCCGACATGGCGACGGGAGATTGGGAACTGGTCGTTCTGGCTGCGCCGCCTCCGCGCCTCGAGGCATCTGACGGAACGGGAAATCGCCGCGATGGCAGTCGAACGTGAGCCGACTGCCGACCCGACCCTCGCGGCGGCAGCCGCACACGTGGCGTCCTGCTCCGAGTGCGCGGCTCGCCGGTCGGAGACCCGGAGGGTCCTCGACCGCCTCGTCAACTCGGCGGAAGCGGCATTTGAGGCGGAGATGCCGCCCCACCACCTTGCCAGGCAGCGTCGCCGCATCCTGCGCCGGATCGAAAAGGTTCTCTGTCAACGCCCGGCACGTATCCTCCGCTTCCCGGCGGTCGGCCCACCGTCCGTGCGCCACGTCTCGAGCCCTGCCCGCTGGTTCGGCGCCGCGGCGGCTGCCGGATTGTTGATCGGCGTGGCGCTGGTGCAACCTGGCGACGTACCGCGTTCTGCATGGGACGGCGCTCCGGCCGGCACGGAGACGCGCGCCACTACCTCTGCCATCGAGGCGGCAGGTGAAACGGCACCCGCCCCAATGGCGGACGAGCAGCTCATGCGCGATCTGGAAGCGGCTCTCGCCACGCAACGCGTCGAACCGCTGATGACGCTTGACGAAATGACCCCGAGGCTTCGTGCAGCGTCGACAGACATACGCTGACCCGCGATCCGTGCCGACGATTCTCCCGTGACCACGATCTTTCGCAAGGGCCTCGACGTCAAGCACCTCGTCGCCGAGGAACTGGCGCGTGACTATCACAGCCAGTTGATTGATCGGATTCGCGAGAATGACCATACGCACCACGACGGCCGCGTGACAATCCATCTGGCGCGGGAGTTCGGTTTCTGCTACGGGGTGGACCGGGCAGTCGACTACGCCTACCAGACCAAGCGTCGGTTTCCCGATCGGAGCGTATATCTGACGGGCGAGATCATCCACAACCCGCAGGTGAACGGGCGGTTGCGCGATGCCGGCATCCGCTTCCTGAGCGACTCTGGAGAATCCATCGACGAAGTCGGCGCGGACGACGTGGTGATCCTGCCGGCCTTCGGCGTGACGGTCGCCGACCTCGCCGAACTGGACCGACGCGGCTGCACGCTGGTCGACACGACCTGCGGCTCGGTCCTCAACGTGTGGAAGAACGTCCGCCGCTACGCGCGCGACGGCTACACGTCGGTCATCCACGGCAAGATCGGACACGAAGAGACGCAGGCGACAGCCTCGCAGGCGGGGCTGACGCCGGGGGGGCGCTATGCCGTCGTGCGCGACCAGGCCGAAGCCGCGCTCCTGTGTGACCGTATCCGGGGGAAAGCGACGCCGCAGTCGTTCATGGACCGGCTTGGCCCTGCCTGCTCGCCCGGCTTTGACCCGGAGCGCGACCTCCGCAGGGTGGGTCTGGCCAATCAGACGACCATGCTGATGAGCGAGTCGCTGGAGGTGGGCGATATGGTGCGCCATGCCATGGTCGACCGCTACGGCGAAGCTGCCCTCAACGAACACTACCGGGCGTTCGACACCATCTGCAGCGCCACGCAGGAGCGGCAGGATGCCGTTCTCGCGCTGCTCGACACCGAGCGGCTCGACGTCGCGATCGTCATCGGCGGGTACAACAGCAGCAACACCCGGAACCTTGCCCGCATCTGCGCGGAACGCGTTCCCACCTATCACATCGCCGGACCCGGTTGCCTGGAGTCGGCGAACCTGGTGCGGCACCTTCCGGCGTCAAGCCCGCCGGCCGGTTCGGTGGAGGCGACCGCGCACGATTGGCTGCCGCCCGACCGCCCGATCGCCGTCGGCGTAACCGCCGGCGCGTCGACACCGGACACCGTCGTGGGCCAGGTGATCGAACGACTCGTGGAACTGGCTTGAGGAGAACTGGCATGCGGAACCGAAGGCTGCGCATCGTCGTCCTTTCACTGTCTGCCATCGTCTGGGCCGTGGCCAGCCAGCCCGTGGAGTCGGAAGCGGCGCAACGCTACAAGTGGTGGCAATCCGCCGACGTCCAGACGGAGATCGGGCTTACTGCGGATCAGGAGACCCGGATCGAAGCCATCTTCCAGGAACTCCGCCCGACCCTGCGGGAGCTGATGCACCGCCTCGATCGGGAAGAGAAGGAACTGAGTCAGCTCATGCACGCCATGGTCGCGGAGGAGTGGGAGGTGGCTCTGCAGATCGATCAGGTCGAGGCGGCGCGAAGCGCGCTCAGCAAGACCCGGACGTTGATGCTCTACCGGATGCACAAGGTGCTGGAGCCAGCGCAGATCGAGGCGCTGCACAAACTGTGGGAGCGCCGCGGAACACGCGGATCGTCATCACACAAATCCGGCCAGCACTAGGAGCCCGTCCCAGCGGTCGAACCAGTTGGGCGCGTTTCGCGTCAATACGGATATCCCGGAAAGAAAGCCGCCACGGAGCGGGTCCAAGTTACCGGGGCGGGAGGAAATGTCTTGACCACGCATGTCCGTCGTCTGAGTGCCTTGTTTCTCGTTGCCGCCGTGGCGCTCGTCGCGACCGCGGCTCAGGCCCAGATCCTCGTTCCCACCGGGACGGTAGCCCCGGAGACGATCGCCGCGGCTCGCCGGAGCGGCCAGCAGAACGTGTCCTCCGGCCGCTACGAGCTCACGCTCGACGACGCCATCGAGCGAGCCCTGGAGCGCAACCTCGACATCGCCGTTCAGCGCATCAATCCGCTCGTGCAGGACATGGCGGTAGTGACCGCTCACTCTGCCTTCCTGCCGTTCGCATCCTCCAGTTTCGGCCTGAATCAGTCCACGTTTCCCAACCGCACCCTCTTCGACGGAGGCGGCCTGGAAGGACGGTCGATCGTTACCGACCGAGGCAACTACGACGTGGGCGTCAACCAGCAGATGAAGTGGGGCGGCGGGCAGTACAGCGTCACCTGGGACAGCAGCCGAGCCGAGTCGACGAACATCTTCAACAGCTTCAATCCGAGCTACGCCGCCAACATGAGCCTGTCTTACACGCAGCCGTTGCTGCGCGGGTTTCGGACGGATCCCAACCGCACGCAACTCGTCGTCTCGCAGATCGACCGTGACATATCGAACATCGATCTGGAACAGACGATCATCAACACCCTCGCCAGCGTTCAGTCACGGTACTGGGATCTGGTGTACGCAATCGCCTCCGTCGCAGTCCAGGAACAGGCACTGGCCTTGGCCGAGCAGCTCGTCCGCGACAACCAGGTGCGCGTCGAGATCGGCACCCTCGCGCCGATCGACGTCGTGCAGGCGCAATCCGAGGCCGCCGCGCGGCGACAGGCGCTGGCACAGGCGATCCAGGTTCTGCGAACCGCCGAGTTGGCGTTGAAACAGCTGATCGTCGGAGGAACGTCGGATGAACTGTGGACCGTGGAACTGCTCCCGATCGACGAACCACAGGTCGAGACGACGCCGATCGACCTCGAGGGGGCGATCGCCGGCGCACTCGACCGGCGTACGGATATAGAACGCGTGCGGCGGCAGCTCGACATCAATGACGCCAACGTCGACAACCTGCGCAATTCCACCCTCCCCGCCCTCGACGTGATCGGCAACTACCAACTGACGGGACAGGGTGGACCGCGGGTGATCCGGGACAACATTTTCGGCGGAAACGTCACCACGGAGATCCCCGGCGGCTACACGGATGCCCTCAGCAGCATCGCCACCAACCAGTTCCCCTTCTGGAGCGTCGCGCTCCAGATGAGTTACCCGCTGGGCCAAAGCGCGGACAAGGCCGCGTACCAACGAGCGCGCCTGCAGTTGCAGCAGACCACCGCGCAGATCCGGCAGATCGAGTTGCAGATCGCGAGCGAAGTCACGAACGCCGCGTTGCAGATCGACGCCATTCAGGGGCGGATCGAAGCGGCGACAGCGGCGCGCGAACTCGCCGAAGAGCAGTTGCGGGCCGAGGAAAGCCGCTTCGAGGTCGGCCTGTCAACCAACTTCTTTGTCGTCCAGGCTCAGCGCGACCTGGCAACCGCCCAGGATAACGAATTGCGTGCGATCCTCGACTTCCAACTGGCCTTGATCGAGTTCGAGCGGGCACAACGGTCGTCGCTCGGCGCGGCCGGCGTCACCGTGATCGGCGGGGGTGGGTAGCGGATCGGAAAACAACGAGACTGCGTACACGGCACGCGGAGCATCAGGTCATGAAGAAGCTGCTCATTACCGTTTTCCTGCTCGGGGGCGCATCGGTAGCCTACGGCTACTACTACGGTTTCCGAACCATCGAGTTCGTGCCGGAAGTCACCACCACGCGCATCAACATGGGGGACGTGGTTGACACGGTCGGCGCGACCGGCGCCCTCGAAGCGGTTACGACGGTACAGGTAGGCAGCCAGGTTTCCGGCATCATCCAGGAGCTGTTCGTCGACTTCAATTCGATCGTCCGTGAAGGCGACGTCATCATGCGGCTCGACCCGTCCCTGTTCGAGACCCAGATCGAGCAGTCACGCGCCAACCTGCTGCGGGCCGAGGCAGATGTCGAACGGCTGCGTGTCGCGGTCGATGACGCGGGAACCCAACTGCGTCGCTCGCAGGAACTGTCCGCCGCCGACCTGATCTCGCCGACGGAGCTTGAAGCGGCCGAGGTCTCGCTCCGTTCCGCCGAAGCGCAACTCAAGTCGGCCGAGGCACAGGTAACGCAGGCGCAGGCATCGCTGAACCAGAGCGAGGTAAACCTGGAACACACCGTCATCCGGGCGCCAATCGACGGCATTGTCACGTCCCGCCTGGTCGATGTGGGACAGACCGTCGCGGCCAGCTTCCAGGCCCCGGAGTTGTTCGTCATCGCCGCCGACCTGACGAAGATGCGGGTCATCGCCGATATCGACGAGTCGGACGTCGGACGCATCCGGCCTAACCAGCGGGTCACATTCACGGTCGACGCCTATCCCGAGGAACTGTTCGAAGGCACCGTGTCGCAGATTCGCCTGGAGCCGATCCTGACGCAGAACGTCGTGACCTACGCGACGGTCATCGATGCTCCCAACCCCGAACTGAAGCTGAAACCCGGCATGACCGCGACGGTGACGGTCGAGGTGGCGCGACGCAACGGCGCCCTGCGGGTACCGAACGCCGCGGTCCGCTTCCGTCCCACGCCGGCGATGTTCGCAGCACTGAACCAGCCGGTCCCGCCCGATCTGGAGGGGGGGCGGCCGCCCGGCGCGATGGCTGCCCGGACCGGTGGCCCGGATGGGCTCACCGCCGCACCTTCGGATGCTGGCGCGGCGGCCGGCCGGCCCGCTGGTCCCGGCGGTGGGGTTGGTGGCTTTGGCGGATTCGGTGGCCAGGGTGGCCCGCCAAGCGAGGAGCAGCGCCAGCAGATGCGCGAGCGGATACAGCAGATGTCACCGGAAGAGCGCGAGCAGTTCTTCGCGCGGATGCGTGAGGGTCGCGGCGGCCCCGGTGGTCCGGGTCCTGGCCGTGGCCCGGGCGGACCTGGCCGTCCTGGCGGCGGGCCTCGCGCGGCGCGACCGCCGGCAGCCGCCTCGGCGGCGGACACCGTCCCGGCGTTCGAACGGGGCGCCACGACGATAGATGCTCTGTTTTCGCCGCTTGAAGTGGCGGAACGAAACGCGAGCGTCTGGCTCCTGGAAGAAGCCGGCCAGCTCCGAAGCGTCGATATCCGCCTCGGCGTGACGGACGGCTCGGCGAGCGAACTCGTCGCAGTCCTCGATGACGGAGTGTCACTCGCCGACGGCGCACTCCTCGTTACCAACGTCAGTACACCCGAGTCGGGTGGGGGCCCTCCATCCGGGATCGGCAGCAGCTCGCCGCTGATGCCGCAGTTTCCCTTCGGCCGCCGACGACGCTAATGCCGGTCATTGCCGTCGAGAACCTGACGAAGACCTACTCGATGGGCGATATCGACGTACACGCCCTGCGTGGCGTAACGCTCTCCATCGAGGCCGGCGAGTTCGTCGCGGTCACCGGGCCGTCGGGATCCGGCAAGTCGACCTTCATGCACATCCTCGGTTGCCTCGACCGGCCGACCAGCGGTCACTATTTGCTCGATGAACGTGACGTTTCGCGGCTCTCCCGCGACCAACTTGCCGAGGTGCGCAACCGGAAGATCGGCTTCGTCTTCCAGGGCTTCAACCTGCTGGCGCGGACTACCGCGCTCGACAACGTCGAACTGCCGTTGTTGTACGGCGGGTCCAGACTGCGCAGCACCAAGCGCCGCCAGCAGGCCGAAGCGGTACTGAAGGCGGTCGGCCTTGCCGATCGGATGGACCACTTGCCGAATCAACTGTCAGGCGGCCAACAGCAGCGGGTGGCGATCGCCCGGGCGCTGGTCAACCAACCGTCGATCCTGCTGGCCGACGAGCCGACCGGCAACCTCGATTCGCGTACCAGCATAGAGGTGATGGAGATCTTCCAGCGGCTCAATCAGGAAGACGGGATTACGGTACTCTTGATTACGCACGAACCGGACATTGCCGAGTACGGCAAGCGGATCATCCGGTTCCACGACGGCCTGGTGGCATCGGATGAGTCGAATGTTCAGGTGCGGGCGGCTCGCCGCATGACGGGTGAACCCGCCTCCACGGGAAATCCCGTGGTTGCCGCGTCGTAACGGAGGAGCTGACCATGTCGATCTTCATGGTGCTGCGCGTCGCCCTCAAGGCTCTCGGCCGGAACAAGATGCGAACGAGCCTGACGATGCTCGGAATGATCATCGGTGTCGCCGCCGTCATCACGATGGTGGGACTCGGCCGGGGGGCGCAGGACGAGATCGAGCAGCAGATCCGCGCCGCCGGCACGAACATGATCAACATCCGGGCCGGTAACTTCCGCCGGGGCGGAATCAGCCTGGGGATGGGACAGTCGCCCCGGCTGAAGGCCGAGGACGTAGACGCCATCCGCGAACAGGTGCCTGACGCCGTCTACCTGGCGGCGGGCGTCCGCACGCGTGATCAGATAGTCGCCGAGGGCCAGAACTGGAATACAAACATTCAGGGCACGGACATCGAGTTCCCGCAGATCCGTTTCTGGGGGATCGAGTACGGCGATTTCTTCACCCCAACCCATGTCCAGAGCGCCGCTAAGGTGGCAGTCCTCGGCTCGGTCGTGCGTGACAACCTGTTCGGCGAGGGCGTCGATCCGGTTGGCTCGCGGGTTCGCATCCGGAACCAGTCGTTCCAGGTAATCGGCGTGATGGCGGCAAAGGGATCCGGCCAGTTCGGTGAGGATCAGGACGACGCGGTCTTCGTGCCGTACACGACTGTCAACAAGAAGCTGCGCGGTCGTGACGGCACCAACATCTCCGAGATAGTGATCTCGGCGGCGGATGCCGATCGGATCAACGAGATTGCCGATGAGGTCGCGGCGGTCCTGCGCGTGGAACACGACCTGCAACCGGGCGAAGACGACGACTTCATGGTCCGGACGCAGGAAGACATGACCAGCATGCGAACGCAGACCACGCAGACGATGACCGGCCTGCTGGCAAGCATCGCCGGTGTTTCGCTGATCGTCGGCGGCATCGGCATCATGAACATCATGCTGGTCTCGGTGACGGAACGGACGCGCGAAATCGGGCTCCGCATGGCGGTTGGCGCCAAGGGACGCGACGTCCTGCTGCAGTTCCTGGTCGAAGCCATCGTCCTGAGTCTGGTCGGCGGCCTCGTGGGCGTCGGGCTCGGGTTCGGCCTTTCCGAGGGACTGACCCGGTTCCTCGCCTGGCCGACCGCGATCCCCCCCGATGCCGTGGCGATAGCGGTCAGCTTCGCTGCCGGAACCGGGATCTTCTTCGGCTTCTACCCCGCCCGGAAGGCGGCGCAACTCGACCCGATCGAGTCGCTTCGGTTCGAGTAGCGACGGCGTCGTTCACCCACGCGCATCACCAACAACACAGGAGGGCCAGCAACCATGCGTTTTCTCGACCCCTGGGCCAACTGCATACTCGCCACGCTCCGCATCGTTGCGGGTTACGGCTTCCTGCTCCACGGCTTGCAGAAGCTCTTCGGCATTCTCGGTGGCACCCAGCAGGAGATCCTGTCGCTGCTCGGGGTGGCTGCAATCATCGAACTGGTGGGCGGAGCGTTGATCGCCATCGGGTTGTTCACGCGTCCGGCGGCGTTCCTCTGCAGCGGACAAATGGCCGTGGCCTACTTCCTCGGTCACGTGGCGCGGTCCGGAGCATTCCTGTTCCCGGTGGCAAACGACGGCGAGCGGGCCGTGCTCTACTGTTTCGTCTTCCTCTACATCGCCTCGCGCGGTCCCGGAGAGTGGAGCGTGGACGGACTGCTCGGCAAGGGTTGATCGTCGTCGTCGAGCGCGGCCAGCAGCTCGCGCATGGTCCGGCCGCTCTCCGGATCCACAAGATCCGGTGCGAGGGCGACAAGCGGCTCCAGTACGAACCGCCGCTCCCGAAACCGGGGGTGCGGCAGCACGACGTCCGGAGCCTGCATCACCAGATTCCCCGACAGGATCAGGTCGAGATCGAGCGTCCGGGGTGCGTGCCGCTGCACCCGCGTCCTGCCACGGGCATGTTCAATCGCATGCAGGTCACGCAGCAGTATCTCCGGGTTGCTGCCGCTCCACCCTACAGCGACGCCGTTCAGATAGTCAGGCTGGGGCGAGAGTGCGGGATCGCCGGCAAAGGTGGATTCCAGGAACGGCGAAACCCGCAGACCTTCGAGGAGCGCCTCGAGGCGGCTGACGGCGTACGCGAGGTGGGCGCGACGGTCGCCCAGGTTGCTGCCCAGGGCGACGACGGTCAGGTGCGCTGCCGTTCCTTGCAGGTGATGCAGACCCGCGTCCATGGAATGGCGTCCAGGCGGGCGGGGGCGATGGGTTCGCCGCAATCCCGGCAGATGCCGTAGCTCCCCTCATCCATGCGCCACAACGCTTCTTCGATCGCGTTCAGAATCTTGGCGTCGGTCTGCTTCAGCTTGAGCTGAATGTGCACCTCGTTGTTGCCGTTGGCCTGATCGGCCATGTCGCCCTGGCGGGTGTTGTTCTCCATGGGCGTGGTGAGCGTATGCCCCCCGCGCTCGTTCAGGATTTCCCCCCGCTTCCTCAGTAACGCGTCCCGGTATGTCTCGTAGGCGGCCTGCTCCATGGCCAGCCCTCCCTGCGGGTCGTTCCGGCGCCCGCTATAACCTCAACAATCTATCACGGGTGCGGGGTGCGCTATTCGGCGCGCAGCGTCAGCAGCGGTTTCTGCCTCAGGACGCTGGCGCTGGCGGTAACTCCCACCACCAGAACCGCCCCCGCCGTCAGCAGGAGGCCGATCAGGTTGATCGCCGGCGCGGGTGTCCAGGCCACTTCGAGGACCTGCCGGGTGAGCACCCACGTCAGCCCGAGCGCGCCGGCTGACCCGATGAAGCCGGCCAACAGGCCGAGCACGCCGTACTCCAGAATGTACATCGACGCCAGGGCGCGCGTGTTAGCCCCGAGGGTGCGGAAGACCGCCGCGTCGTACAGGCGCTGGAATCGGGTCATCGCCACCGACCCGATCAGAATCAGCACGCCGGCAAACAACGCGATGGCCCCTACCGCCGTCACCGCCAGGGTTACGTAATCAAGCACCCGGCGAAACGTTCGCAGAATCTCCAGACCATCGATCACCGACACGTTTGGGAACTGACTGACCAGTTCCCGCTGCATCGCGCCGCGCGCGTCCGTGCCCGCCGGGCCCCGCAGAAACGCGATGTACGAATGTGGCGCGTCCCCGAAGGTACCGGGACGGAAGACAAAGATGAAGCCGCCGCTTCTCGAATCGTCCCAGTCGACTTCCCTGACGCTGGTGACCCGCGCTTCGACGGGGCGGCCCAGCAGATCGAAGTGGATCGTATCGCCCAGCCGGACGCCGCGCTCGATCACGCTGTCCTCGACCGACACCTCCAGCGGCCCCTCCGGATCGCGAACCGGTCTCTCGTCCCAGAAGCTCCCGGCCACGATCCGTTCGTTCTCTGCCGGCCGCGCCCGGTAGGTGACCGTGTACTCGCGCCCCAGCCCCGCACGGCGGATCGCCCGGCGTCCTTCGATGCTGGTCTGCGGACCACGGACGCCGGTGACCCGCGCCCGGAGCACGGGAAGCAGCGCGGGGGCCGAATCCGTGCCGTCCGGGCCGAGGTCAGCCTCATCGAGCAGTCGGGTGACTCCGCCCACCTGATCCTGCTGAATGTCAATGAGGAACATGTCGGGCATGTCGTCCCGCAACTCGAGCGAGAAGGCGGTCAACAGATTCTCCTGCACGGCATGGACGCCGATGATGAAGAAGCTCCCGAGACCCACCGCGAGGAGCACGACACGCGTCTGGTTGCCCGGCCGCCGCAGGCTGCGCGCGGCATGCCGCAGGGGAAACCAGCGGGATGTCTCGAGTGGACGGACCGCGCGAATCAGGCCACGGCCCGTCAGATGGAGGGCGGCCGCGACCACGATGAATCCGCCGGCAACCCACGCCCCCACCTCGAGCGAGGCGGCCTGCCACGCCGCCGCCAGAACGAGCCCCACGACCGCGACGCCGATTGCGACAAGTCGCAGCGGGTCGTGTCCCGCCACCGTCGGCATCTCGCCCGGACGAAGCAGCAGCAGCGGCTTCGCGTGCCGTGTCTCGAGCAGCGGCACCAGCGCGAAGAGCATGGCCACGATTACGCCGACCGCAACGCCCTGTACGACAGCCGACCAGGTCAGACCCGGGGCGACGCTGTCGGACCCGGTGATCACCGCCGCCTGCTCCGTCAGGGAAGCTGGCAGCGACCAGATCGCACCCTGCGCGACCGCGACACCCAACAGCGCCCCGCCCAGGCCGAGCAAGGCGACCTGCACGACATAGACGGCCAGCACGCGGCCGTGTGTGGCGCCGAGACACTTGAGGATGGCGGCGCTCCGCAGCCGCTGCTGTACAAAGACCCGCGTGACGCTCCAGACCCCGATACCGCCGAGGATGACGACGACGAAGCCAATCAGGCTGAGGTAATTCTCGGCGCGGCTGAAGTTCCGCTCGATGCGGTCCTCGGTTCGCCGGTACGACCCAAGTCGGACGTAGGCATCCTGAAGATCTTCGCGCAGGGCTTCGACCAGCGGTTCAATCGCCGGTTCCGGGACGCGCATCAGGATCTGCCGCTCCGCCCGGCTGGCGAAACCCACCAGGCCGGTTGCCTCGAGTTCCGCAAGGTCTATCAGGACGCGCGGACCGAAACTGAAGCCGCCCAGTTGGCGGCCCGGCTCCGTGATGATCGCGTCCCTGATGGTGAAGGACCGATCGCCAATCACGATTTCGTCGCCTACCGCGACGTCCAGTTGCGGCAGCAGTTCGCGCCCCACCAGGACCCCGTGATCACGCAGCACCGAGGGCGAGTACTCGGCGCCGCTCTCGAGCACGAACCGCCCGTAGAAGGGGAACGCCGCTTCCACCCCCCGTACTTCGACCACCTTGGTCTGCGCCCCCCGTCCTTCCGGCAGGCGCGCCACCGTGATCGTGTCGATCGTCTCGGTCCTGGCCAATCCGGCAATGGAGCCGGCACGCGCTTCAATCCTGGCAAGTACGTCGTCCGTCCACGGCTGCTCCGCCCGAATGTAGACGTCGCCCCCCGTCAGGCTACGCGCCTCGCCGGCAAGCGCGGTCCGGACGTTCTGCACGAGCGAGCGAAGCGCGACGATACCACCGACGCCGATCGCGACGCAGAGGAAAAAGAAGATGAGCCGGCGCCAGGACGCGCGCAACTCGCGAAGCGCCATGCGCAGGATGAACTCCATCGGTTCGGACGCCGCTGACTAGCCGCCCGCCGCGCCCGCGGCGGCGGGCGCGCGGGTCGCATCGGGTTCGAAGTCCCGCACGGTGGTTCGTCCGTCCAGCATCGCGAGCGTAACGTCGCTCCGGGCGGCGAGATCCCGATCGTGCGTCACCAGTACGATCGTTGTCCCACGGGAGCGGTTGACCTCGATCAACAGGTCGATCACGTGGCGGCCATTCGTGCTGTCGAGATTCCCGGTCGGCTCGTCCGCCAGAAGAATGGGCGGGTCGTTCGCGAGCGCCCGGGCGATGGCCACCCGCTGCTGTTCCCCTCCGGAAAGCTGCGACGGATAGTGGTGCCCGCGGTCGGTCAGACCTACTTCCTCCAGCAACGCACGCCCCTTGGCCCACGCATCGGCAGCACCCGCGATTTCGAGCGGCACCACGACGTTCTCGAGCGCGCTGAGCGACGGCAGCAGATGAAAGAACTGAAAGACAAAACCGATCCGTTCGCCGCGGAACCGGGCCAGACGGTCTTCATCGAGCGACGTGATCGTCGTGCCGTCGATCACGATCTCGCCCGTCGAGGGCATGTCGAGGCCAGCAATGAGTCCGAGCAGCGTCGACTTGCCGCTTCCCGAGGGGCCGACGACCGAAAGCAACTGCCCCGCCGGCACCGTCAGGTCGAGCGGATGCAGGATCGTCAGTGGCTGGTCGCCGCTCCGGACCGTCTTGGAGACGCCCCGCAGTTCGATCATCGGAGGGCTCACTGCACGCCCTCGCTCGACACTGCCGCCTCCGCCGCGATCTTCGCCAGCAGCGGCTCCAGCGTCGACCAGAGATGCGCGGCAACCCGATCCGCACCCGCGGCGTTCGGATGGATGCCGTCGCGCTGGTTCAGTTCAGGCTCTCCTGCAACCCCTTCAAGCAGGAACGGTACCAGCACGACGTCGCGCGTCTCGGCCAGCACCTGAAACACCTCCCGGAACTGAGACGTGTAGATTCCACCAAAGTTCGGCGGCGCCTCCATCCCTGCCAGCACTACCTCGATTCCCCGTGCCCTGGCACCATCGACGATGGCGGCAAGGTTGTCATGCATCTGTTCGACCGGCAGCCCGCGCAGTCCGTCATTGCCGCCCAGTGCTACCACCAGCATGCGGACCTCGCCGTCTATTGCCCAGTCGAGTCGTCGCAGGCCACCCGCCGTGGTATCACCTGACACGCCGCGCGGCGCGACTTCGATCGGCCAGCCGGCGGCGTCGACGCGCTCCTGCAGGCGCGCCGGGAACGCCTCGTGCTCCGGCAGACCGAGCCCCGCGGTAAGCGAATCCCCGAGGATTACCACACGAACGCGCCCGTTGGCGCCAGGATGGGTGTCGGGTCGACTGGAGGTCCCAGACTCCGCGACGTCCGGCACCGTTCGAAGCACCGAGGGGTCAACGCTGTCCGGAGCGGCCGGAGCGCACGCCGTCATCCCGGCCACGAGCAGCGCCGTCGGGATGAACCGCATCTGCCAATTGTACCTTTCCGTGCAGCGGGCCACGGTCGCCTGCGCAGGCTCCGGCGGGAGGCGCATCCGCACGCGGTTTTCGGGTAGCATTGACCGCCCGATGAGTGGAGCGACAGTACGCTTCGGGTGCGCCATTGTCTGTGCCGCGGCGGCTGGCGCTGCACCCGAGAACGCCGCCGTGGCCGCCGGATCGATGACGACACGCGGCCTGACCGCCATTGATGGCCTCGCCGTAGGCCACCACACCCTGGCGACCCGACCCACCGGCTGCACCGTCGTGCTGGCCGAGGCGGGCGCGACCGCCGCCGTCGACGTCAGGGGCGCCTCCCCGGGCACCCGGGAGACCGCGCTGCTGGATCCCGCCAACCGCGTGCAGCAGGTGCATGCCATCGTTCTCTCCGGCGGCAGCGCATTCGGACTCGCCGCCGCCGACGGCGTGATGCGCTACCTCGACGAACGCGGCGTGGGATTCCCGACGCGCGGCGGCCCCGTGCCCATCGTCCCCGCCGCCATCCTGTTCGATCTGACGGTGGGCGACGGCGCCATCCGGCCGGACGCGGAATGCGGCTACCGTGCAGCCCGGACAGCCACGAGCGACCGCATCGCCGAAGGCAGCGTCGGAGCCGGAGCGGGCGCGACCGTCGGCAAGCTGGGCGGTCCCGGACGGGCGATGAAGGGGGGAATCGGCACCACTCTGATCGAGCTGCCGGACGGCGTGCGCGTCGCGGCGCTGATGGCCGTCAACGCCGTCGGAGACATCCACGACCCGGAGAGCGGCGCACTGATTGCCGGCGTGCGAACGGAGGACGGTCGCGCTCTGGAGGGCGCTGGCTCCCTTCTCCGCCAGTCGCCGGCCGCCGCACCGAGAGGCGAGAACACGACGATCGGCGTCGTGGCCACCAACGTGCCGCTCACGCAGGCGCAACTGGGAATCGTCGCCAGAATGGCCCACGACGGCCTGGCTCGGGCCGTGCGGCCGGCCCACACGCCGGTCGATGGCGACACGATCTTCGCGCTCTCCACCGGCACCCTGGATGCCGGCGACTGGGCAAGCGACATTGGGCGGCTCCGCATCGGCGCACTGGCCGCCGATGCGACGGCCGAGGCAATCGTCCGTGCGGTGCGCGCGGCGACGGGAGTGCCGGGCTATCCGGCTGCGCGCGACCTGACTGACGACGCGAAGGAGGACGGACGATGAACGCTATCGTGCTGGCCGCGATCGGCCTCGTGGCGGTCTTCTCGGGCTACCGCTTCTACTCGAGGTTCATGGCCGAGAAGATCTACCAGCTCGACCCGGACTTCGAGACGCCGTCGCACGCGATGCGCGACGACATCGACTACGTGCCGACCAACCGGGTCGTGCTCTGGGGCCATCACTTCACGGCGGTGGCTGGTGCGGCGCCGATCATCGGTCCCAGCATTGCCGTTGTCTGGGGCTGGCTGCCCGCCTTCCTCTGGGTGGTGATCGGCACCATGTTCTTCGCCGGCGTCCATGATTTCGGCGCGATCTGGGCGAGCGTGCGGAACAAGGCGCTCTCGGTCGGCTCCCTGACCGGCGAAGTCGTGAGCCATCGGGCTCGCAACCTCTTCATGATCGTCGTCTTCTTCCTCCTGCTGATGGTCAACGCGGTCTTCGCGGTCGCCATCGCGGGCGAATTCATCAACACCCCGGCGAGCGTCATTCCCGCGTGGACCGCCGTCGTGGTGGCCGTCGCGATCGGCATCCTGCTCTACCGGGTCGGGGTGGGCATCACGTGGCCTACCATCATCGGGACGATCGTCCTGTACGCCGTGATCTACCTCGGCGAGCTGTTCCCCATCACGCTCGCCCCGGTGGGCGGCGTCGCGCCAGCGGCCCAGTGGATCCTGATCCTCTTCGCCTACGCCGCGGTCGCCTCCATGCTGCCGGTCTGGCTGTTGCTGCAGCCGCGGGACTACATCAACGGCATTCAGCTTTTCGTCGGGCTCGGCATCCTGTACGGCGCCGTCTTCATTGCCGCCCCGAACATCGTCGCGCCCGCGATCAACCCGAACGTCCCGCCGGCGACCCCGCCGCTCATGCCGTTGCTGTTCGTGACGATCGCCTGCGGCGCGATCTCCGGCTTCCACGGCCTGGTCAGCTCCGGCACGACGTCGAAACAGCTCGACAAGGAGACCGACGCGCGCTTCGTCGGCTACCTCGGATCGCTGGGTGAAGGCGCTCTCGCCATCGTCGCCATCATCGCGGTCACCGCCGGCTTCTCGATGACGGAGTGGCAGTCCGCGTACGTCAATGCGGAGAGCTTCGGTGCCGTTGGCGGTATCAGCGCGTTCGTGGAAGGCGGGGCGCGCATCGCGGCCGCCGGGCTCGGCATGCCGCTCGGGTTCGCGCAGACGCTGCTGGCGGTCATGGCGGTGTTGTTCGCGGGTACGACGATGGACGCGGGGGTCCGCCTGCAACGCTACATCGTGCAGGAGTGGGGCGCGATCTACGACATTCCGCCCCTCCAGAACGGCTATGTGGCGACCGCCATCGCGGTGAGCGCCTGTCTCGTGCTGGCCTTCGGCGCAGGCGGCGCCGACGGCACCGGTGGCATGATCATCTGGCCGCTCTTCGGCACGACGAACCAGTTGCTTGCGGGGCTGACGCTGCTGGTGATCAGCGTGATGCTGGTCCAGCGCCGCCGGCCGGCGCGCTACACGTTGATCCCGATGGTCTTCGTCACGACGATGGCCCTGCTGAGCGCGCTCTACCAGCTCAGCAGCCTGTACACCGAGGGCAACTACCTGCTGATGGCAATCGACGTCGTGATCATCATCACGGCGATCTTCGTCATGCTCGAAGCCGTATCCGCCCTGATGCGCGAGCGGCGCGCGGCCGCGGGCATGGCAGCCTCGTAGCCGCCGGTGCGAAGTGGAGACCGATGGCCGGTGGGAGAATGAGCGCCTCGCGCCACGATACGTTACAGGCGCTGCTGCACGAGTTCTACATGGCGCCCTACCGTGGCGCCGTGGCGCGGGCGCGCCGCGACGAGGACGATCTCTTCATGTTGTACGTCTTCGCCGAACTGATGGGCGTGCCTAACCCGGCGACGTACTACACGCTGGAACTGCAGCCGGTCCTGCTCGATCGGTTCCACGAATGGCACCTTCGCATGGGCCTGGACCACTCCCCGCTCGACCACTTCCGCTGCTGCTGATGGAAGGCTCCCTTCCCGGCTCGCGCTGAACCAGTCCGCTCGCATGACGGAACCGCACCGATGCCGTACGACCCGCTGAAGCACCAGTTGCTCTTTGTCGGCGGCAAGGGCGGCGTCGGCAAGACGACGATAGCGGCGGCGATCGCGCTGGCCGCGGCAAAGCGGGGCCGGCGCTGCCTCGTGGTGTCGACCGATCCCGCCCATTCGCTCGGCGACATCTTCGAACGCGCGATCGGCGATCGCGAGACGGCGATCGCGCCCAACCTGACCGGCCTCGAGATCGATCCGGACGCCGCCGCCACGACGCACATCGAAACGGTTTCGACCCAGATGAAGCGGCTGGTTCATCCACGTCTGTACGACGAGATAGACCGCCAGATGGCGCTCGCCCGGGAGGCGCCGGGCGCGGTGGAGGCAGCCCTGCTGGAACGGGTGGCGGGGCTGATGGCCGAAGCGGGCGCACGTTTCGACATGGTGGTGTTCGATACGGCGCCGAGCGGCCATACGGTGCGGTTGCTGTCGCTGCCGGAGGTAATGGCGGCCTGGATGGACGGCCTGCTTCGCCATCGCGAACGCGCGTCGCGGCTGGGCACGATGCTGGGAAATCTCGGTGGCGGCCAGGTACGGGGAGACGACCTGTCGCTGATCGATGAAGCCGCGGATCATCCGCCCGACAGTCCGGAGGCGCGCGTCACGGCACTGCTGCAGGCGCGCCGGCGGACCTTCGTTCGGGCTCGCGAGCGGCTGCTCGATACCGAACGGACCGCGTTCCTCCTGGTGGTCAATCCGGATCGCCTCTCGATCCTGGAGAGTCGGCGGATCGTGGAAACGCTGGGACGGTTCGATCTGGTGGTCGCGGCCCTCGTCGTCAACCGTGTCCTCTCCGAGGCCGTCGACGCGTCGGGGTCGTTCTTCGAGGAACGGAGAGACCAGGAACAGGCCTATCTGCGCGAGATCGCCGGTGCGTTCGCGTCGCTCCCGCGAATCGTGATCCCGCTCGGCCCACGCGACATCCACGGTACCGATGCGCTCCACGATGTGGGTGCGCATCTGCGCACTACCTGACGATCGTCTCATGACGGTCTCCCCCATCGCCGCTGCCGCCGTCTGCCTTGCTGCCTATGTCGTCGCGTACCGCGTGTACGCCCGGTTCCTTGCCAGTCGCGTCTTCGCGATCGATCCGGCCCGGCCGACACCCGCCGTAACCCAGACCGACGATGTCGACTACGTCCCGGCGAACCGGTTCGTCCTGTTCGGCCACCAATACGCGTCGATCACCGGCCTGTCACCGATGCTCGGTCCGGCCATCGCCGTCATCTGGGGTTGGCTGCCGGCGATGATCTGGGTGGTCGCCGGCGCGATCTTCGTCGGCGCAGTGCAGGACTTCGGCGCGCTGGTCGTGTCGATCCGGGCGCGCGGCATGTCGCTCGGCCAGGTGACCGGCAACCTGGTCGGCCGGCGCGGCAAGACACTCTTCCACATCGTGATCTTCTTCCTGATCGCACTGGCCATGGGTGTTTTCGTGCACGTGATCGCGGTGCTGTTCTCGGCCGACTTCTATCCGGAGTCGGTCCTTCCGAGCGGCCTGCTGATGGGCATCGCCATCGCCATGGGCGTGCGGGTCCATCGGAGCGGCGCCAGCGTGCGCACGCTGACCGCCTTCGGCCTGCTGCTCGCGCCGGCCCTGATACTGCTCGGACTCCGCTACCCGGTCATCGGCCCGACGCTCGTGCAGTGGAAGTGGATGCTTCTCGCGTATGCGTTCGCCGCCAGCGTCCTGCCGGTCTGGCTGCTGCTGCAACCACGCGACTACATCAACAGCCTGCTGCTGTATGTCGGAGTCGGTGCGATGTACGTCGGCTTCGTTCTGACGAATCCGTCGTTCGTCGCTCCGGCCGTCGACCTCAGCCCGCCCGGCGCGCCGTCCATGGTGCCGTTTGTCTTCGTCGTCATCGCCTGCGGCGCGGCCAGCGGTTTCCACGCCCTGGTCTCGTCGGGCACGAGCGCCAAGCAGCTGGCGAACGAGGGGGACGCGCGCTTCGTCGGTTACGGCGCAATGATCGGCGAGTCGCTCCTCGGGTTGATGGCCATCCTCGCCTGCACCGCCGGCTTCGTCTCGCGCGAGGCATGGCTCGAGCGCTACGTAAGCTGGCAGGCGGCAGACAGCCTGGGAAACAACATCGCCGCCTTCGTACAGGGCGCAACCCACTTTCTCGGTTCGCTCGGCTTCCCCGCCGCGTTCGCCGGCACGTTCGTCTCGGTGCTGGTCGTCTCGTTCGCCCTCACCTCGCTCGACTCGGCGACGCGCCTGCTCCGATACAACGTCTCGGAAATGGGCCAGACGATTGGCGTCGCGACGCTGGGCAACCGCTATGTCGCCTCCGGCATCGCCGTCGCCGCCATCTGGGCGTTCGCGTTCATCCAGGTGGACGGCGAGTTCGCCGGCCTGATCCTCTGGCAACTGTTCGGGACGACGAACCAGTTGCTTGCCGGCCTCGCCCTGCTCGCGGTGACCCTCTACCTGCTCCGCCGCGGCAAGCCGGTCGGATGGACCGGCGTCCCGATGCTCTTCATGCTGGCGTCAACCCTCACCGTCATGAGCGTGAACCTGACCGGCTTCTGGTCAGCACGCCAATGGCTTCTCTTCGCTACCGGCGCCACCATCTTCCTGCTTGCCCTCTGGCTGACTGTCGAAGCGGCGGTCGCCGTCTACCGGTTCCGGCGGCAGCCAGTGATCGAAGGTCAGGACGTCGAACTCCGCGATCGTTGAGTTGAAGGCGCCCAGAGACGGCCGGCAAGCTCAGAAACGCAGGCGGAGGCCCGCGGTTGCCTGCAGGCCGCCCGTGTCCATCGCTACCGTGCCTTCGTCGGCGGAGCTGAGCGCAACAGATGCCCGGTTGAACTGCACGGTCCCGCCGACTCCGACGATCCGCGAGACGTAGTACGTCACGTCGGCGCCAGCCACGAAACCGACGGCCGATTCTGTTCGCAGCGAGTGGACCCCACGAGTGAACGACGCCACCTCGTAGGGATACGTATGGGCATACTCGATACTGTCGACGAGATCCTGCTTCAGGGTGACGAACGTCGGACCGCCGAACAGCGTAAGGTCGACCGATGAAGCGAGCGGCGCGATCCAGGCCGCGTGCACGTTCACCGTCAGTTCCCGCCGCTCCAGCGCGCCCGACGTTCCCTCGACGAGACGGTGGCGTCCGAACCGGAATGGGTATGGCAGGCGGGCCGTGAGATCGGCGTTCCCCCGAAGCGAAACCGTGGAGACGCCCGCGCCTACAGCGAGGTTACCCACCAGGCGAACCCGACCTTGCAGGTCGAACAGCGGGCCGTCCGCATTCGGATAGTTCGCGTCGAAGTCGCCCGGTTCGGCAAACTCCGTGAAGACGACGTTATCCGTGATGCCGACCGTCTGCAGTTGTTGGCCTCCGTTGACGGCGATCGAAACGCGCGGCGCCTGGGCCTCCGCCGGAACGCTGCACAACCCAATCAGCAGCAGCGTTCCCAGTGCCGTTGACAGCCTCTTGCGCATGTCGAATCGCTTCCTCCCCCTGGACGGCTAGTCCAGATCAACCGCCGTCAACGCCTCGTCGATCGCCCGATAGACATCGCTGTCACGGCCGAACAGATCGTCGGCTGACTGGCGAATCACGTCGGCCGCCATGAAGTAGCTGACACGCGGCGGCATCAGGTCGGTCATGGCGCGCACGAAAGCCCGTTCCACCTGTTCCCGGTTGGCGCCTCCCACGCCGGTCACCGACAGACCGGTCGTCCGGTTCTCTCCCCCCTCGACCGCGAGATAGAAGGCGTGACTCAGAATGGTGGAGTTCCAGTGGACGCCGTCGTAGTCAAAGGTAGGGAGCCGCACGATCGTCCGGCCCAGATCGGAGGAGGCGTACGAGTGGAAGAACGCGAATTCGCCGTCGGTGAGGATCGTGAAGAGAATGACGTCGCGCAGGGCCTCCGGATACTCGACGGCCACGTCGACACCTGCGCGCCCACCTATCTTCACCGACCGCGGATCTTCAAGGGACCGAAGAGGTTCCGCCGAATCCTCGGAAATCTCGTAGTCGGCCCGCAGTGGACCGATCGCGGGCTCGTGGAACATGAACTCGGCCCCGGTCCCGACAATGTCCGAGTACGCCTCGTTGATGGCGCCGCCCGCGTTCAGGAACAGACGGATCTTCCCGTCCCTGCAAAACAGACGAAAAGCGCGGTTCTCCAGGCCTCCACGTCTCACCCGCCAGCGCACGTTGCAATCGGCCCGGTGGCCGTCCTCCAACATGAAACCAGCCGGACCCTCGATGGAGAAGTAGCTGTCAAGAAAGGGGCGGCCGGTCCGCTGCCGCACCGAATGAAACGTAACGCCATGCATCAACTCGTGCGCCACCACGTCGAGCGACGCTATCGCCGTGCCATTCGTTTCCCGCCCGAACCCCACCGTGCCCGTCCCTTCGGGGCCAAACGGCGGCGGCGCAAAGAACGCGTTCCTGACATCGCCGATGTTGACCATCGCCAGAATGCGCCCGTCGTCGCCATCGACGCCGTTCCACTCATGTCGGGCGGCGAGATAGTCGTAGGTGAATCCCGTGTACGTGTGGACATCCACGACCGCCGGATCGTCCCAGTCGTTATCGGAATCACTCGCCACGTCGCCCGGCACCCACTCTTCACCCCGCGGATCGAGCAGGGCGCTGGCGCGTTCCCGGTTGCCCTGCAGGTCGAGCGTGACAATCTCCGCCGGACGCAGGCGGTCGTGGGCCTGGAATACTCCGCCACTCCGGGATGCGCTCACCTTCTTGCGCTGGCCCTGAATCCCATCCCCTACGCCGACACGGCTCCGCACATCGTCGGTGCCGCTCTGCTCGTCGAACACCTCCTCCCTCCATACCACTGCGCCGGAGTGGGCATCGACGAAGTACATCATGCGGTCGCGCATCATCGCGTGATAGGCGAGAACGTAGCGACCGGACGGATGCGGCAGAACCACGAGTTCGGGCGGATCGTCGCTGGCCGGGCCGGCACCGGACCACGCTTCAAGCTGCGCCATGGCGTCTGTCGGAGTGACGGCGGGGACCGTGCTGATGTCGATAGCCTCGTGCAGGGCGCCGAAGATGGATTCCGTGACACCGTCCCGCAGTTGCCGCGAGACTCCTCCGCCGTATACGGGCACCCCCCGGTAGGACTCCCGCAAGTACTCCTGTGTCAGTCCCGGCAACTGTCGATCGCCACGGCGCGACACGATCTCCAACTCGCCGGTGCGGGCCATCGCGTCCACCTGCGCATCGACTCGCCGTAACTCCGCGAGATCGGCGGACGACCCCGCGATAGCGATCCGGCCCGGCCCGCGCTCCATCGTCCACTCCGGTTCCTGCGCGGAAGCCCCAGCCAGTGCGGCGCAACCCAGTGCGGCCACGATCATCGGCGCGGTCCGCCACCGCGAGATGGCCGGCACGGATGAACCCAAATGGCGCACGGTTGGTTTCGATTCTGACGTCACGGACGATCTGGCAGGGCGGGCAGTACCAGTATATCGTCAGCGACTCTCGAGGATCATCACGTGGCGATCCTCTCCCTCGCGCTCGCTGTCGCCCACGACCACCAGTACCAGACCGTTGTTGGCGGCGATGTCGCGGGCCGGACGCGGCGTCGCGAAGGCGCCGGCGTCGACCGGGTTGGCAGGATCCGACAGATCGACTACCTGGACGCCCTCCTGCGTGTCGGCAACGTAGGCCAGGTCCCCGTCGAGCGAGACGCTGACCGCCCGCCCCGGCGTTTCGAACGACGCCAGCCTGACGGGCGCCGACGGGTCGGAGACGTCGTAGACCTGCACGTCGCCTCCACCCGCGCCCACGATCAACGTCGGGCGTCCGCCGGTCCCCACCGACACCTCGATATCGGCCGGCGCCGCCGGAGCATGCACTACGCCGACCGGCTCCGGCATGCCGGAGCGCGAGAGATCGAAGACGTACAGGCCGGAGGGGGAATCCGTGGCGTAGGCGATCGTTCCGGCCGTCACCACGTCTCGCGCGTAACCGTCCAGGAAGAACGAACCGATTCCCGACGGAGCCGTCTCGTCCGAGACATCCACGAGCACGAAGCCTTCCATGTGGTCGATGACTCCGACCTTGCCGCCGGCGACGGCGCCGATCTTCGCCTGCCCGAGCGTCTGGTGCTGACTGAGCAGCGCGGGGTTGTCCGGATCGCTGATGTCGACGATGCCGAGTCCGAAGAAGTTGGCGCCGACGTAGGCCCGGTCGCCCGCCAACCGGAAGCCCCATATCTCCTGCGGAAAGTCATGCGATCCGCGCGCTGCGGGACTGGCCGGGTCCGACAGGTCGTAAACCGTGAAGGTATGCCCCCCCGCGAGGAACCCGATGCCGTCGCGCACGCGCACCAGGTTCGCCGGCCCCGGAATCTCCCCCACTTCCACCAGCGCTACGCCCTGCGCCGCGGGTTCCGGCGCCGGCCACACAACCGCAAGCAGTAGCGCCGCGACGACCGCTGGCGCATACCGCAGGCTACGCGCTGCAGGGATCTTCATGGCTCGGCTCCGACCGCCTCGGCGCCGCCGTTCGCAATGCGGTACAGCTTCGACTGCGTCCGGATGAAGAGGCTGCCGCGCGCGATGGCCGGCGTCGAGAGGGCCATCTCGTTCAGCGGGTTCTTGTGCAGGATGTTGAACTCTCTTCCCGCCTCAACGACGTACGTTTCGCCGTCCTCGCTCAACAGGAAGATCTTCCCGTTGTAGGCCCACGGCGAAGCCGTGAATCCATTGCCAATCTCGAGTCGCTGCCGGCCGTAGATCTCCTCGCCGGTACGGGCGTCGTGCGCAACCAGGAACCCGCGATCGAGCAGCGTGTAGTAGATGTCGCCGTAAACGATTGCCGTCGTGTTGTACGTCCCGAGCAGCGGGTACGACCAGGCGATGTCATCCGACGACGTGAGCGGTCCGGGGAAGCCCGACGTTATGCCGCGCCGCATCTGGTCCTCGGTGAAGATGGAAATGTCACCCGAGGCACCGGGCCTGACGGCGTAGACGGGACGCAGCCCGCCGCCCGGATAGCCCGAGCTGATGTAGACCAGTCCATGCGCGGTGAACGGCGTCGGTATGGTGAGGCCCGACATGCCGTGCAGTTCCCAGAGCAGCTCGCCATCGAGCGCGTAGGAACGCACCCCCTGCGTGCCCGCCGTCACCAGCTCGGTCCGCAGGTCGTGCTCCCAGACGAACGGCGTCGACCAGTTCTGGCCCCGCTCGTTCCGGTCAACGCGCCAGACTTCCTCGCCGCTGCCCTTGTCGAACGCGGCGACGAACGAATGGGTCGTGTTGTCGTTGACGATGTACAGGTGTTCGTCGTGGAGGATGGGTGACGCGCCGGTCCCCATCTCCAGCGTCGTGTTGTACACCTCCAGCTCGCGAGTCCAGACCGTTTCGCCGCTCATGTTGAAGGCGGCGACCTGGCCGATGGCGCCGAAGTAAACGTAGACCCGCCGGCCGTCGGTAACCGGCGTCTCGGAGGCGAAGCTGTTTTTCAGATGCCGCTTGCCCGGTGGCGTCGCGGCGTACAGCTCGCGCTGCCATCGGACGGCGCCGGTGTGGAAGTCGAAGGCGTAGAGCACCCATCGGTGTTCGTTCTCCGACGCTTCCGATCCGTTCTCCATACCCGGGTCGTAGAGACCCTTGATGGGATCCGGCTCGTCCCCCGCGCTGATGGCGCTGGTGACGAAGACCAGATCGCCCGCCACAACCGGCGAGCTCCAGGCCAGCCCCGGGATATCGACCTTCCAGACGACGTTCTCCGTCTCGCTCCAGTGCTCCGGCAGTTCCGGGTCGTCGGGCACGACACCGGCCGCCGGCCCTCGAAACTGAAGCCAGTCGTCCTGCGCGCCAGCGGTCACCGGAATCAGCAACAGGCCCGCCAGCAGCGGTGCGATCAGGGCGGCTGAGGTGCGGCGCATCGGTGTCTCCCCCATGTGCGGAGCGGTTGCCGGACGGTCGTCGCTCCTAGACTGCACGCCTGCCGATCCGTCTGTCAAGAATGCACGATTCGGGGCATAATAGGCGCGATCGTCATCCGTTTCATCAGGAGGTTCGGATGGGAAACCGACCCGCCGCCTCGACTGCCTTCATTTTCCTCGCGGCCGCCGCGCTGATAGCGCCGGCGGCGGCGAGCGGCCAGTCGTCCGATGACGCCTGGCAGGCGCCGCGCACCGCCGACGGCCGCCCCGATCTGCAGGGAGTGTGGGATTTCCGGAGCCTGACGCCGTTCGAGCGGCCTGAGTCGGTCGCTGATCAGGAGAATTTCAGCGAGGAGGAAGCGGCCCAGTTCACGCAGGAGCGCCTCGCCCTGCTCGACAAGGACACACCGGGAGAGGACGGGCGGATTCCCCTTTCGGGTGGCTACAACGACTTCTGGTGGGACTACGGGCGCCAGCTCACCGATGATCTGCGGACGTCCCTCGTCGTCGATCCGCCGACGGGGCGGGTGCCGGCGCTCACCGACGCCGGACAGGCCCGCACCGCAGCCCGGCGCGAGGCGCTCGGCCGCGACGCCCACGGCCCGGAGGATCGGGGCGCGTTCGAGCGCTGCATCCTTGGCTTCAATGCCGGACCGCCGATGAACCCGAGCGCGTACAACAACAACATGCAGCTCTTCCAGACGGCCGACTACGTCGTCATCCTGAACGAGATGGTGCACGACGCGCGGATTATTCCGCTCGACGGTTCCAGCCATCTCCCCGGCGGCGTCCGGCAGTGGCGTGGGGACTCCCGCGGCCGGTGGGAGGGCGACACGCTGGTGATCGAGACCCGGAACTTCACCGACAAGACCTCTTTCCGCGGGACTGGCCCGAATCTCCGCCTGGTCGAGCGGTTCACGCGAGTCGCCGACGACACGCTGCTCTACGAGTACACCGTCACGGATCCCGCATCGTTCGAGCGGGACTGGTCAGTCGCGGTCCCGATGCGGAAGAACGACCTGCCGGTCTTCGAGTACGCCTGCCACGAAGGCAACTACGGCATGCTCAACCTGATGGTGAGCGCCCGCGCCGAGGATGCGCGGAAGGGGACGAAGTAGCGTGGCAAGGAAGCCCGGCCGCCCTCTCATTACGGTCCCCGGCGCCATGGACGCAGACACACGAAGTCAAGGAGTTGAACCGATGCAGACCACCTCCATGCGCCGCTGCCTTCTGGTTGCGCTGATCGCCGCAGGCTGCGCCCTCACCATGGCGCCCGCCGTGACGGCGCAGGTCGACCGCGTGGTCGACCCGAACTGGACCGTGCCCCGGCTGCCCGACGGGTCACCCGACCTCCAAGGCCTTTGGGGCAACAAGACGATTACACCGATGGAGCGTCCGGAGGGGATCGGGGCATTCCTGACCGACGAGCAGATCGCGGAGCGGAACCGCCAGCGGGCGCAGACCCGGGAGCAGCAGGACGCGGCGCCGGCCCGGCGCTACGAAGCGGGGGGCAACGTGGGCGGCTACGGCAGCTACTGGCTCGACGCGGGCGACACGGTGCTTCGTACCGGGCAGACGTCGCTCGTCGTCGATCCCCCCGAAGGCCGTGCGCCGATACGGCAATGGGCGCTCGACGCGAAGGCCTACAACCTGGCGCACAACGGCGACCACTATCTGCACATGAGCGTGTGGGACCGGTGCGTCTCGCGCGGCGTCCCCGGATCGATGCTGCCGGCCGGCTACAACAACGCCTACCGGATCGTGCAGACCCCGGGCTACGTCACGATTCAGCACGAGATGATCCACGATGTCCGGATCATTCCCGTCGTAGACGGTCCAGCGGATCGGATCTTCATCCACGACAACATCCGCCAGTGGATGGGTGATGCGCGCGCCTGGTGGGAGGACGACACGCTGGTCGTCGAAACGAAGAACTTCCACAGCCGCGGCTGGATTGCGTCGAGCAGCGCGGGCGCGCGACTCAAGGGAATCCCGACGAGCGAAGCGCTGCATGTCGTCGAGCGCTACCAGCGCGTGGCCGAGGACACGATCCTCTGGACGGTCAGGATTAACGACCAGAACGTCTACACGCGGCCGTGGACGATCCAGATGCCGCTGACGGCCGAACCGGACTACGAGATCTACGAGTACGCCTGCCATGAGGGGAACTATGCGGTCCCCAACGCCTTGAGCGGCCAGCGCGTGATCGACGCGCGGGCCGATACGTCCACCGAGGAACAGTAGCCTGCAGGAGGAGTTACCCATGCCGCGCAACCGACCGACCCGTTTCTTCGCACCCGCCATCGTCGCCCTCGGCGCCGTCTTTGCCCTTGGCTCCCTCGTAGCGCCCGTGGGGGCGCTCGACGGCGCCATCTTCAACGTGGTCGAGCACCGCGACATCGACTACATCGCCGGCGAGGACTACGCCGAGAACAAGGACAAGCTCGATCTGTTCATGCCGGAGGGGCTGGCCAACGCGCCGGTCGTCGTGTACTTCCACGGCGGCGGGCTGCAGAACGGCGAGAAGTCGATCGGCGAGGGCCTGGGCCAACAGCTCGCCGCGCGCGGCATCGGCCTGGTCACCGCGAACTACCGCCTCTCCCCCAGCGTGATGCATCCCGCGCACATCGAGGACGCCGTGGCCGCGTTCGCCTGGACGAAGCGGAACATCGCGAACTACGGCGGCGACGCGAACCGCGTGTTCGTTTCCGGGCATTCGGCTGGCGCCTACCTCGCAGCGCTGATGGCGCTCGACCCGCGCTACCTCGAGGCCCACAATCTGCGGCTTTCCGACATCAGGGGCGCCGTCCCGATCAGCCCGTTCCTCTTCGTCGAGGATCAGGATGTCGCACCGAGCCGTCCGAAGACGGTCTGGGGGACCGACGAGGCGGTCTGGCTCGACGCATCAGTCACCCCCTACATCGGGGGAAGCAAACCGCCGATGCTCCTGATCTACGCCGACGGTGACGACGACTGGCGGCGCGAGCAGAACCAGCGGCTCGCAGCGGAGTTGAGCGACGCCGGCAACGACGCAGCGGTAATCGAGATCGCGAACCGGACGCATGGCAGCGTCAACTCGATGATGGGCGATGATCTCGACACCGGCATGATGAAGGTCGTTTCGTTTATAGAAGCGCACTGACAAGGCTCTTGCACGACAAGCTCCCGGACACGGTTCAAGGAGGTGACGTGATGAGACGCACCCTGACCATCGCGATGGCGCTGATGGCCATCACCGTGCTCGCCACCGGGCCGGCGCTGGCCCAGGACGGAGACGGCTCGTGGACGGTGCCGAGGACGCCGTTCGGGCACCCCGACCTGCAGGGCGTATGGGCGAACAACAACGCGACGCCACTCCAGCGGCCCGAGGCGCTCGGCAACCGCGAGTTCCTGACCGACGAAGAACTGGCCTCGTTACGGTCGCGGGCGGACGAGCTGTTCGCCCTCGACGGCGGGGACGCCGCGTTCGGCGACAGCGTGTTCACGGCGGCGCTGAACGAGGTGCAGAACTTCACGTCGCGCGACCGCGCCACCGGAAACTACAACCAGTTCTGGATGGTCGAACGCGACTGGGACAATCGCACGTCGCTCATTGTCGACCCCCCGAACGGCCGGTTGCCGGAAACGACACCGGCCGCCAGGATGCGGGCGGCCGACCGCGGCATGCGACGGGCGCGGCATGCCCGGTGGACGGACGATCGAAGCCTGGGCGAGCGCTGCGTGAGTTTCGGGGCGCCACGCCTCGGGGCGGGCTACAACAGCTACTACCAGCTCTTCCAGACGCCGGACCACGTGGTCATCCTGGTGGAGATGGCGCACGACGCGCGGATCATCCCGCTCGACGGCCGGGCCCATGTAGACGATGACATCCGGCAGTGGCTGGGCGACTCCCGGGGCTACTGGGACGGCGACACGCTGGTGGTCGAGACCCGCAACTACTCGCCATTCGCGAACTTCATGGGCGCCGCCGAGCACCTGGAGATCACCGAACGCTTCACGCGGGTCAGCGAGGACGTGCTGCAGTACGAGATCACGGCGAACGACCCGACAACGTGGGCGCGCCCCTGGACCGCCATGATCCCACTCCGCAGCAGTCCCGACGCGCTGTACGAGTATGCCTGTCACGAAGGCAACATCGGCATGGAAGGCATCCTGGCCGGCGCGCGCGTCCAGGAAGCGGAGGAGGCGGCGGCACGCTAGGGCGTGGAGGGAGGACCCATGGTGCACGGAAAGTCGCGCCTGCTTCATCTGTTGACATTCGCGGCGGCGACGGCCGCGCTGCTCCTCGTGGCAGCCACGCTCGATGCCCAGTCGAGCGGCAGCTACACGGCGCCCCGCACCGCGTGGGGCGTTCCCGACCTGCAGGGCATCTGGACCAACGCGACGCTGACGCCGGTGGAGCGGCCGGAGTCGATGAGCGGCCAGGTGCTGACCGCCGAGGAAGCGGCCGAATTCGAGACGAGTTCCGCGGAAGCGCGCGCCGCGTCCGATACCTTCATCCCGGGCAACGTCGGCGCCTACAACCAGTTCTGGATGGACGGCGGCAAGGTGGTGACCGGCGACCGACGGACATCACTCATCACCGATCCTCCCGACGGGCGGATCCCCTGGACACCGGAGGGGCGCGAGCGGTTCGAGAGCGACTCGGCGCGGTACGGCGTCGGGCCCTTCAATACGTGGGTCGACGCCGACACGGGCGAGCGCTGCCTGACCGACGGCCTCCCCTTCGTCCCACTGCAGGGCTACAACATGAACTACCACATCCTGCAGGGGCCTGGATGGGTGGCGATGCTGAACGAGATGTTCCACGAGTACCGGCTGATACCGACGGACGGACGGTCCCACATCCCTGGCCATGTCGGCCAGATTCTGGGTGATGCGCGCGGCCGGTGGGAAGGTGACACCCTGGTGGTCGAGACGACGAGCTTCGCCGACAAACGACACTGGCTCTGGCGGGCCACGTGGCGCGCGGCGCGGCCCTCACTCCATCTGGTGGAACGCTTCACGCGCGTGGACGAGACGACGATCGACTACGAGTTCACGATGACCGACCCGGAGATGTTCACCCGTCCCTGGACGGCCCTGGTTCCCATGACGACCGACCACGCATCGCGCGGCGTCACATCCGGACCGATGTTCGAGTACGCCTGCCACGAAGGGAACTACGGCCTGCTCAACATCATGCGGGGGGCCCGGGCGGAGGACGCCGCCCCCTAGCACGGGCTGCTGGGGCTGGGCGGCATGGTAGGATCTGACCGCTCCCAGCGGGACCCAGGAGGCACTTTGATGAGAAACAGACTCGCGCTTTCGGCCATCGCGGCGCTCGCCGTACTGACGCTCGCTCCGATGACGGCCCACGCTCAGCAGTCCGAGGTGATGCGTACGCCGGACGGCCAGCCGGACATCTCGGGCATCTTCACTTTCCGGACGCTGACGCCACTGCAACGGCCGTCGGCGCTCGAAGGCCAGGAAACTCTCGATGCGGAGTCGGCGGCGCAGTTCGAGGCAGCGGAGCGAATCCGGCTGAACCGCGACCTGTTCGATCCGGAGACCGGCGCGCCGAGCGCGGGTTACCAGTCGCGCGCCGAGGGCGGCGTGCTGTCGTACAACGAGTTCTGGTACGAACGCGGAGTCGAGCTGACCGCCGACAAGCGAACTTCACTCGTCGTCGATCCGCCGAGCGGCCGCCTCCCCTACAAGCCGGAATACCAGCGGGCGGCCCGGATCCGCGGACTCAACCTCCGGAACGGCTTCGCCGATTCCTACACCGACCGGAGCCTGGCGGACCGTTGCATCATGGGCTTCAACGCCGGGCCGCCGATGGTGTCGAGCGCGTACAACAACAACGTGCATATCCTGCAGATCCCGGGCCACGTCGTGATCCTCAACGAAATGGTGCACAACGCGCGCATCATCCCCTTCGGCGACGAGAACAGCGAGCGGCACGGCCTGCGGCAGTGGTCGGGCGACTCGCGCGGCCGCTGGGAGGGCGAGACGTTTGTCGTCGAGACGAAGAACTTCCTCCGCGAGACAAGCCTGGGCGGCTCGTCGAAGGACACGATCGTCGTCGAGCGCTTCCGCCGCGCGGATGCCGACACGGTCATGTATGAGTTCACGGTCGAGGATCCGAACAACTTCACCCAGCCGTGGACGGCGTTGATGCCGCTCCGGCGAACCGACGGCACGCTCTTCGAATACGCCTGCCACGAGGGCAACATCGGCATGCACGGCATCATGGCCGGCGCCCGTCAGAAGAACACGCAGAAGGTGACGTCGCTCCCGCAGTAGCGGGCGCGGCAGGGATTTCGCGACGAACGGCCCGTCTCAGCGCGCTGGGGCGGGCCGTTTTTCTGTGGCGCGCACGGAACGGCCACAAGACCTCGCGTCGCAGACGAAGGGAAAACGAAACGATGCGTAGCTGGCTGCCATTCGTGATCATGACGGTGCTGAGCTGGGGCACCTATATTCCGACACTCCACCGCGGCACGACGGCCCTGGGCGGGAGCGGGATACACGCCTTCCTCCTGGTAGGCATCGCCTACTTTCTGGTCGCCATCGCGGTGCCGGGAATCATGGTGTTGCGCGCCGGATCCTGGAGCACCTTCACACCGCACGGCATGGCGTTCACGCTGGCAGCCGGTGTCCTGGGCGCGCTCGGCGCACTTGGCATCGTCCTCGCCCTGGTGAACGGCGGGCGGCCAAGCGTCGTGCCGCCACTGGTATTCGCCGGCGCGCCGGTCGTGAGCGTCTTCGTCGCCATGCTCTACAACCCGCCGCAGCAGAATCCGTCTCCGCTCTTCTTCGTCGGCATCCTGATGGCGGCGGCCGGCGCCTTTCTGGTTCTCACCTACCGCCCGCACTAGCAGCTTGCAGATGGCGCCGGCGCGAGCCGGCCTGAACGATGCAACCAGTCTCCCGGCGCGCCCTGCTGCGGTCTCTCGCCGCCCCGGTGCTGCTTCCGTCAGCAGCGTTCGCGCAACCGGTCGGGACGATTGTCCACCGAATGCCCCGCCCCCTCGCCGAGGGCGCGGTCACGCACGACTGGCCGTCTTTCCTGGGACCGACGCACAACAGCGTGTCGAGCGAAACGCGCCTGAGCCGCGAGCTCCCGCCGCCGCTTGTCTGGGAACTGCCGACGGGCACCGGCTACGCTTCTCCCGCCATCGTCGGCGACCGGCTTGTCTACCTCCACCGGATCGGCGACGAGGAAGCGGTGGAATGCCTTCACCCCGAAACCGGCGCGGTTCACTGGCGGCTTCGCTACCCCACGACCTACCGCGACCGTTACGGCTACAACAACGGGCCACGCGCCAGCCCGGTTATCGATGCGGGAGCCGGCCTCGTGTGCACGGTTGGCGCGGAAGGCCAGATGCACGCCATCGAACTCGCGAGCGGCCGCGTCGTCTGGCGGCGCGATCTTCGCGTCGACTACGACGTATCGCAGGACTTCTTCGGCACTTCCTCGACGCCCCTGATCGACGCCAGCCGCCTGATCGTCAACGTCGGCGCGCCCGGAGGACCCACCGTGGCGGCTTTCGACCTGCCTACCGGCGAGGAGGTATGGCGTGCCGGCAACGAGTGGGGAGCCAGCTACGCCTCACCGATCCCGGCGACGGTCCACGGCGAACGGCGTGTCTTCGTCTTCGCGGGTGGTGAATCGCAACCACCGTCCGGCGGGCTCCTGTCGATCGACCCGGCCACGGGCGGGATCGACTTCGCGTTCCCGTGGCGGAGCCGGACGTACGAATCCGTCAACGCCGCCTGCCCCGTCATCTTCGACAATCAGGCGTTCATCACGGCCAGCTACCGGACCGGCGGCGCATTGATCGCGATCAATCCGGACTTCACGCACGACATCGCCTGGACGACCCAGGAGTTCGCCCTCCACTACAACACGCCCATTCATCAGGGCGGTTATCTGTACGGCTTTGACGGCCGGAACATGGGCGACGCCTCGCTCGCCTGCGTCGACGCGGCAACCGGCGAGATAGTCTGGCGGGAGGTGCCGGAGTGGCGGGAAACGATGGTGCAGGGCGGGCGCGAGCGCGAACTCCTGATGGGCACCGCGCGGGGATCGCTCCTCGCCGCGGACGGGCAGTTTCTCTGCCTGGGTGAGCTGGGCCACCTGCTGTGGATGGACCTCACACCCGACGGCTACCGCGAGGTGTCGCGGACCTGGCTGTTCGCGGCGCGCGAGTCCTGGAACCTGCCGGTCCTCTCCCGCGGCCTGCTGTACGTCACGCAGAACACCCCCGACCTGCTGACCGGTAACTTGCCGCGTCTTTGTTGCTACGACCTGCGGGCGTAGTGGACAGTCCGGCTGCGCCGGCGGTCGGCCCGCAAGACCTGCGCCGCGCGGCTACGCGATTCCGGCTCCCTGCACGCCGACGTAGACGGAGTACAGCGACTGGCTCGCCGTCATGAACAGACGATTCCGGCGTGTTCCCCCGAAGCAGACGTTCGCGCAACGCTCGGGCAGGCGAATCACCCCGATCACGTCCCCGTCGGGCGCAATCACCTGAACCCCATCACCGGCTCCCGCCCAGACGTTGCCGTCCACGTCGCACCGCATTCCATCCGCGACGACCCGCGCTTCGGGACGACCCGGAGCCGAGAGCTGCACGAGGCTGCGGCCGTTGACGAGCCGCTCGCCGTCGACATCCCACACCTTCACTTCGCGTCCCGACCCGGTGTCGGCGACGTACAGCCGGTCGTAGTCCGGGGAGAAGCAGAGGCCGTTCGGCGCACCGATCTCGTCGGTCACCCGCGTGATGGCTCCGGTTGCGCCATCCACCCGGTAGACGGCGAAAGGCAGTTCCGACTCGGCCGGCAATCCCTCGTAGTTCCCCCGAATCCCGTACGGCGGATCCGTGAACCAGATACTCCGATCGGGATGGACCACCGCGTCGTTCGGCGAGTTCAGACGGCTCCCGTCGTACGTGTCGGCGATCACCGTGACCTCGCCCGAGTGCTCGTACCGCGCCACGCGCCGGCCGCTGTGCTCGCACGAGATCTGCCGCCCCTCGTGGTCGAACGTATTGCCGTTGCTGTGATTCGACGGGCTCCGGAAGACGCTTACGTGGTCGTCCTCCTCCAGCCAGCGCATCTGCCGGTTGTTGGGGATGTCGCTCCAGACGAGATACCGGCCGCTGCCGTTCCAGGCCGGCCCTTCCGCCCAGAGGGTTCCGACGTGGTGTCGCCGGATCGGCGTGTTGAACAGAATGTAGCGCCGGAACCGATCATCCAGGGCGATGATGTCGGGATCGGGGTACGGCAGCGGCGTATTGCCCGACCAGTCCCGCCGCTCGTAGGGCGGGATGTCCGGCTGCTGCGCCGCCACGATCGGCGCCAGGGCCGCCGATCCGACCGTCGCGCCGAGGAACGCCCGCCGGGTGACGCTCGCCATCGGCGTCAGCGATCGACGCGCTGCGTACCCTTGAGCCGGGCGCCCGCCATGATGCCGTGCATGCCGATGTTGCCCTCATGGCAGGCGTACTCGAAGAGCGGGCCATCGGTGCGACGGAGCGGCATCATCGCGGTCCACGGGGCGGTGAGGTTGTTCGGATCCTCGACCGTGAACTCGTATACGACCGTGTCGGGATCCAGGCGGCGGAACCGCTCGATGACGTGCGTGTCTTTCGAGGAGCCGCGCAGGCTGGTCTCCGTGATGAAGTTGTACGTCTCGACCACCAGCGTCTCGCCGTCCCAGTGGCCGCGCGACTCCCCCGACCACTGGCGCAGCCCGTGACGCGGGGTGTCGTCGATCGGGATGATCCGCGCGTTGTGCACCATCTCGTTCACAATGGTGACGAAACCCGGGGTCTGCAGGATGTGGACGTTGTTGTTGTACGAGGCGGCGGTCATCGGCGGTCCCGCATTGAAACCGAGGATGCACCGGTCGGAGAGGCTCCGGTCCGTGTAATGGTCGGCGAACCCGTTCCGGAGGTTGAGCCGGCGGACCCGGCGCGCCTCCCGATGCTCGTCGGTGTACGGGATCCGGCCGTCGGGCGGATCGACGATGAGGGCCGTGCGCTTGTCGGACGTCAACTCGACGCCGCGCTCGTACCAGAACTCGTTGTACGACAGGACGCCGCCTTCGGCGCGCGACTGGTAGCCGGCGCTCGGGGCTCCCGTCTCCGGATCGAACAGGTCCCGGTTCAGCCGGATTCGCTCGGACGCCTCGAACTGCGCCGCCTCCTCCGGGTCAAGGGTCTCCCTTCCCTCCAGCGCCGCCGGCCGTTCGAGCGGCGTCAGGGTCCGGAAGGTGTAGACGCCTGAAATGTGCGGCTGCCCGTCCGGCGTCCGCATGGCGGCGCCGTCACCGTTCCCGTTCGATTGGGCCAGTCCCGGCAGCGGCGCCAGCGCGAACAGCGCCAGGGCCACGAATAGCACCGCGAATCGCTTCGTCATCGGATTTGCCTCCCCCAGGATGCACCCGGAACAAGTGATCCTAACACGCTCCGCGACGTCCTTCCCGGGACCTCAGTTCGCCTGCGAGGCGATGCGGTAGAGCTTCGAGGCGGTCCGGATGATCAGGCTCCCACGGGCTATGGCGGGGCTGGCCATCGTCCATTCCTCGAGCGAGTTCCTGCCCAGGATCTCGAACTCCGGACCCGCCTGGATGACGAAGGTGTCGCCATCCTCGCTCAGGGCGAAGATCTTGCCGTTGTAGGCCCAGGGCGACGCGGTGAACAGCGTGCCGGCGGTGACGCGGCGGCGCGGGTAGACCGGCTGTCCATTGCGCGCGTCGTAGGCCATCATGACGCCGCGGTCGAGCAGCGTGTAGTGCGTGTCGCCGTAGACGAGCGACGACGGGTTGTAGGAACCGATCTGCTGGTGCGACCAGACGACATAGTCGTTGCTCGTGCTTCCCTCTCCCAGGGTGATGTCGCCGCTCGCGCCGGCCCGGATAGCGTAGACCGGCCGGGTCTGATCGGCGATGTACCCGGAGTTGATGAACAGCAGGTCGTGGCTCGCGAACGGCGTCGGAATGACGAGCGAGGACATGCCATGCAGTTCCCAGAGCAGTTCGCCGTCCTCGACGGCGTAGGACCGGACGCCCCCGGTGCCGGTCGTGATGAGCTCCGTCCGGACGTCGTTCTCCCACACGAACGGCGTCGACCAGTTCGTGTTCTCGTCGCGCTCGGTCCGCCAGACCTCGTCGCCGGTGCCGGCATCGTACGCGGCCACCCACGACTGGGCCTCGCTGTCGTTCACGACGTAGAGGCGCCCCTCATGCAGGATGGGTGAGCCGGCCGCACCCCAACTGCGGCGCGGCACCCATTCGAACGGAACGGACCAGGCTTCGTTACCGTCGAAGTCAAGCGCGAACAATCCGATGTCGCCGAGATAGACGTACACCCGCTCGCCGTCGGTGACCGGAGTCTCGGACGCGAACGTGCTCTTCTGGTGGGTCGGGAGCGCCGGCGCCCCCTCGTGCAGCGCATGCTCCCAGCGGATCTCGCCCGTCTCGAAGTCGACGTCGTACAGCACCCAGCGGAGCGGCTCCGACTCGTCGTTGATGAAACCGCCGGTCATCGTCCCGCCGAGCGACCGCGCCCGGTAGTGCTCGGTCGGCATCGGCGCTTCGTCGTTGCCGCTCGCGCGGGTCGCGGTAAGGACGAAGACATGTTCGCCCCAGACGATCGGAGAGCTCCAGGCGCGCCCGGGGATATCGATCCGCCACGCGACATTCTCGTCCGGCCCCCACCGCTCCGGCAGCGCCGGGTCGTCCGGTACGACACCCGCCACACCGCCACGAAACTGCGGCCAGTTTTCCTGTGCGGCTGCCGGCGCTGCGGTGATCGTCAGCAGCAGGAAGAACACCCGGACGGTCTGTCTGCTCATCGTTGCGGTCCCCCGTTCACGAAAGCGTTCATTCTACGATCCTGCGCGTACACTGTGCTTCGTGGCGCTGGCTCGATGGACCGCGTCGTGGTTGCGGCCGTACCGCGGGCGGGTCGGACTGATCCTGCTCCTGTCGGTCGTGGAGATCGGTCTGGTGGCGCTGGCGCCATGGGCCCTGAAGCTGATTGTCGACTCGGTGCTCGACGGGGCGCCGCTTCCCCCACTCCTCGTCGCCCTCCTGCCGGGGCTCGCCGCGGCGGGCAGCGTTGCCCTGCTCGTGATCTTCGCCGCATCCGGCCTGCTGGTGCAGGTGGCCGCCGAAGTGGTCCGCCTGACCCATACGCAACTGGAAGTGGAGATGGGGCAGCGCGTCGTGCATGATCTGCGAACGCGGCTGCTCGACCATCTGCAGGCGCTCCCGCTCGGCCATCATCTGAAACACCGGACGGCGGATGCGGTCTACCGGCTCGACGCCGACACCTACTGCATCAACGACCTGGCGACCGGCGGCCTCTTTCCCATCGTGCTTGCCGGCCTGCACCTGGCCGTCATGTTCGCCATCCTGATCGCCGTCGACCCAACCCTGGCGGTGCTGTCGCTCGGCGTGGCGCCGTTTCTCTACCTGTCCCTCCGCTATCACGCGACAACGCTCATCGACCGGGCCGAACAGGTAAAGACGCAGGAATCCGGCCTCGTGGAGCGGGCCTACGAGACGCTCCGCTCCATCGCCGCGGTCAAGACCTTCGCGCGCGAACGGCACGAACTGCGCCGCTACGCCGACGCCGGTCGGGAAACCATGCGGGCCCGCGTCCGCCTCACGTGGCAGGAATCGCTCTTTTCGCTGGCGGTGACCGGGATCACGCTGGCGGGAACGGCGGTGATCCTGGTGGTAGGCGGACTGCATGTGCTGGACGGTACGCTGACCGTCGGCACGCTGCTGGTGGTCATCGCCTACCTGGCCGCGGTGTACGACCCGGTCAGCGCGTTGGCGCACACCATCGGCACGCTGCAGGCGGCCGTCGTGAGCGCGCGGCGTGTCCGCGAGCTCTTCGCCGTGCGTCCGGAAGTGCCGGAGGCTCCGGACGCCATCGACGCGTCGGCAATCTCCGGCGACGTCCGCTTCGACGATGTCGGCTTCTCGTACGACGGCGACCGGCAGGTACTCGACCGCGTGGCGTTCATGGCGCGCCCGGGTGAGATAGTCGCCATCGTCGGTCCGACCGGCGCCGGCAAGACGACCCTGGTGCACCTGATCCCGCGCCTCTTCGATCCGACGGCGGGCCGCGTCCTGATCGACGAACGCAACGTGGCCGACTACCGGTTGCGCTCGCTGCGGGAACGGATCGCGCTCGCCCCACAGGATCCGGTGCTGTTCGCCGGCACTATCGGCGACAACATCCGGTACGGGCGTCTGGGCGCCTCCGATGCCGAGGTGGAGGCAGCCGCGCGGGCGGCCCAGATCCACGACTTCATCTCCAGCCTCCCGGCCGGCTATCGGACACCGGTCGACGAGGCGGGCGTGACGCTCTCGGGGGGCGAGCGGCAACGCCTCGGCATCGCCCGGGCCCTCGTGAAGGAGGCTCCGATCCTGATCCTGGACGAGCCTGCTTCCTCGATCGACGCCATCGCGGAGGCGGCGCTGTTCGACGCTATCCGGAAGGGCCGGAGGGACCGGACCACGCTGGTGATCGCGCACCGGCTCGCCGCCGTGCGCGACGCGACGCGGATCCTGGTGCTCGACGGTGGCCGGATCGCGGCCGCCGGCACGCACGACCAGTTGATGGAAACCAGTCCGCTCTACCGGCAAATGTGGGAGCGCTTCTCGCGCTCCCGGGGTGCGGCCGCCCATCTCACGACGGGCGCGCCGGCGCGATGAAGATCGTGTTCGCCGGCATCATCGGCCGGTATCCGTTCGGGGGGGTCACGTGGTGCTCCCTGATGTACCTGCTCGGTCTCCGTGCCCTGGGCCACGACGTCTGCTACCTCGAAGACACCGGCGAGTGCATCTACGACGCCGACGCCGACGCCATCACCCTCGATCCGGCCTTCGGCACCCGTTACATCCATGATGCGCTCGAGCCGTTCGGCCTGGGAGATCGCTGGTGCTTCGTCAACTACGACGAGACGTACCACGGCTGGACACGCTCCCGGCTCCGCGCCTTCTGCCGGGATGCGGACCTCTTCCTCAACCTGTCGGGCGGGTCGTGGTTCTGGCGCGACGAGTACCGCGCGATACCGCATCGCGCCTTCATCGACTCCGACCCCATCTTCACGCAACTCGCCATTGCCAAGGGCGTGCCGTGGTATGTCGACTTCTTCCGCGGATTCGATCACCTCTTCACCTTCGGCGCCAACGTCGCGACGCCGGGCGCGGCGATCGACGTTCCTTCCGGCCCGTTCCTCTGGGAACACACGTGGCAGCCGGTCACAACCGGACTCTGGCGGACCGATGAGTCACCCGCGCGCGACCGCTTCACGACGGTGATGACCTGGAAGACGGAGAGTTTCGCCGACGTCGACGGCAACAAGGACCGCGAGTTCGTCCGCTTCATCGATCTCCCGGCGCGCACGGCGGCCCGGTTCGAGATTGCCGTGAACGGTCCGCACGACCTGCTCCGCACACACGGCTGGTCGCCGCTCGATGCAATGCAGGTATCTCGGACGGCGTCCGCCTACCACGCTTTCATCCAGGGATCGAAGGCGGAGTTCGGCGTCGCGAAGCATGCCTACGTCGCCCATCGATCCGGCTGGTTCAGCGACCGGACGGCCTGTTACCTGGCTGCGGGGCGCCCCGCCGTGGTGCAGGAGACGGGCTGGTCGGACTACCTGCCGGCCGGCACCGGGCTTCTTCCCTTCTCCACGCTCGAGGAAGCGGTCGACGGCGTCGAGCGCGTCGAGTGCGACTACGCGGCCCATGCGGTGAGAGCCCGCGAGATTGCCGTCGAATGCTTCGACGCGGACCGGATCCTGCCGTCGCTGATCGAGCGGGCCTGCGCGTGAACCGCTGGACGGGTCCGACGGACGACGCGTGGATTACGATGCACCGAGAGCGAGGCGCGACCATGAGAGTGCGACGGCTGCTGATTCTCCTCACCCTGATCCTGCTGGCCGCGCCGCTTGCCGGCCAGGAGGAGGAACGCTTCGATCTGCTCATCCGGGGCGGGCGGGTCGTCGACGGCTCCGGAAACCCGTGGGTGCAGGCCGACGTGGCGGTCCGCGGCGACCGGATCGCGCGCATCGGTCACCTGCCGGACGCGACCGCGGATCGCATCGTCGACGCCGGCGGACTGGTGGTGGCGCCGGGGTTCATCGATCCGCACACTCACGCCGTGCGGGGCATCTTCGACGTGCCGACGGCCGACAACTACCTGCTGCAGGGCGTCACGACGCTGACCGAGGGCAACGACGGCAGCTCGCCGTGGCCGATCGGCGACCACCTTGAGCGAATCGAGGAGCTGGGCATCAGTCCGAACTGGGGCGTCTTCGCCGGCCAGGGGACCATTCGGCACGAGGTCATCGGCACCGAAGACCGCGACCCGACGCCGGACGAGCTCGATCGCATGCGGAAGCTGGTCGCGCAGGCGATGCGGGAGGGTGCATTCGGCCTGTCGACCGGTCTGTTCTACGTCCCCGGCAGCTTCACCTCGACCGAAGAAGTCATCGAACTCTCGAAGATCGCGGCTTCCCACGGCGGCATCTACATTTCGCACATGCGCGACGAAGCACTGGAGCTGCTCGACTCGGTGCAGGAGACCATCCGTATCGGCGAGGAAGCGGCCATTCCCGTGCAGATAACCCATCACAAGGCAATCAGCCGCGACATGTGGGGCCGGAGCGTGGACAGCCTCGCCCTCGTGGACGCCGCCCGGGCGCGCGGGGTCGACGTCACGATCGATCAGTATCCCTACACCGCCTCTCAGACGGGAATCACCGCGGTGGTACCGCAGTGGGCCCAGGCAGGCGGAACGGCGGAGCTGATCGAACGGCTGCAGGATCCCGAAACGCGGCGGCGCATCCGCGGCGAGATCGTCTTCCGCATCGAGCACGACCGCGGCGGCGGGAATCCGGCCAACATTGTCATCGGGCTCTGCGAGTGGGACCGTTCGCTCGAGGGCAAGAGCCTGGCGGACATTCTGGACGAGCGCGGCACCGAGGTCACGGTCACGAACGCGGCGAACCTGATCATGGAAATCGTCGAGAGCGGCGGCGCCCGGGCCATCTACCACGCGATGGACGAGGGCGATGTCGAGCGCATCATGCAGCACCCGGCGACCGCCATCGGCTCCGACGGCGGAGTCTCCGTCTTCGGCGCCAGCATGCCCCACCCGCGCGAGTACGGCACGTTCGCCCGCGTGCTCGGCCGCTACGTGCGGGAGCGCGGGGTCCTGACGATCGAGGAAGCGGTCCGCAAGATGAGCGGCGCCACCGCCCATCGCCTCGGCCTGCAGGACCGGGGCCTGCTGCGGCAGGGCTTCTTCGCCGACATTACGGTGTTCGATACGGACCGGGTCATCGACCGCGCGACGTTCCCCGAGCCGCACCAGTACGCCGAGGGCATCGAGTACGTGCTGGTCAACGGCGTGGTGGTCGTCGACGCCGGCGAGCATACCGGCGCGCGCCCGGGACGCGTGCTCCATGGCCCGGCGCGCCGTTAGGGCGCGCCCGGGAGCGAAGCCTAGTGGTCCGTCACATCACAATATTCGGATAGACGGACTTGAGTTTATAGCGAGCATCGTCGACCTTCATCTGCCAGTCGACGCCGCGTTGGGTGTGGTTGACGTCGCTGGACCACGCCGACACTTCGTCGTGCAACGTCTCGAGGTCGCCGATGCGGCGTCCGCGCAGGCATTGGCGCGTCATGGCGCTGAGCTCGTTCTCCGCGATGTTCAGCCAGCTCCCGTGTTTGGGCGTGTAGCAGAACGCGAGGCGACGAACCAGTTCTCGTGCCCGCACCGGCTCGAACACTTCGTAGAAGGCGCCCTTCGTGTGCGTATTGAGGTTGTCGCACACGAGGGTGACCCGCGGGCAGTCGGCGTAGCGGCCTTCCAGCAGCGCGGCGACCTCGACCGCCCAGTCCGCCTTCGTACGCCGGGCTCGGGCCGTCGCCTGGCGCCAACCCGCCAGCGGCTCGCTGAACAGGAACACCGAGGCCGTGCCGGCCCGTTCGTATTCGTAGTCGACGCGACGCGGGCGTGTCTTCGTGGCGGCCACCGGCGGGCGCGTCTCCTGGACCAGCTGCACCGGCTGCTCATCCATGCACACGACGGGGCTGGCCGGGTCGTAGGGTTGCTGATACAGGTCCAAGACCTGTTCCATGTGCGCCACGAATTCGGCATCGGCCTGCGGCGGGATCACCCAGTACTCGAGCTTCCGCCGGGTCATCGCGTTTTTTTGAGCGTCCGCCGGATCGTTTCATGGCTGACCGACTCGACCACCCCCAACTCGACGACACGGCGCGCCAACAGCCGCAACGACCAGTTCGCGTAGCCCTGCGGCGGCGACCCCAGGCGCAGGGCGATGACCTGCGCCTCCTGTTCGCCGTCGAGCAGCTTCAGACCGGGGGGCAACACCCGCCGTTTGCGTTCCAGGGCCCGCTCGAAACCCGCTTGAACGCAGCGTTGGCGAATGTTCTCGACGGTCTTCGTGCGGCACGACAAGGCGTCGGCGATCTGCTGGTCGGTCCACCCCGGTCCGTCCACATCCGCCTGCAAGAGAATCTGAGCGCGCCGCACCTTCTCGCTGCTACCCTTGAGCTTGCGGACCGTCTGTCGACAGATCTCGCGTTCCTGGGCGCTGAGTCGAACGATGTACTTTTTCTCCGGCATGAAAGCTGTTTCGGCTCGAAACCAGCTTCCCGATAGTCCTAAGGTTGACACGTGACGGACCACTAGCGCGACGGCTCGAACTGCGGATAGTCGATCCCGAGCTGCTCCAGGTAGGTGTCGTAGCGCTCCTCGTCGTAGTAGAACGCTTCGAGCTGCGCCTTGAAACGCTCCATGATTTCCCGGTTCAGCCAGATCGCCGGCTCGTCCTCCGGCCGCAGGAACGTCGTGTACTGGCGGTCCCTCGTCTGGACGTCGAAGTAGTCCCGCGCCGCCTGCACGAGCTCCGGCTGGAGCAGGAAGTCGAGCAGGGTCAGCGCCTGCACCTTGGCTCCGGCCGTCGCACCCTTGTGAGCGATCGGCGTGGCCATGGCAATCGTCTTGTTCCAGTTGTGGCCCGCTCCGCCGGGAATGTTGGACGGAAACCGCAACGTGGCGGTCGGCACCACCCACGAGACGTCGCCGATGTCATCGGAGCCGCCGCCGCGCCGCTGGTTGTCCGGAATGCGCTCGGCGCCCACCAGCTCTTCCTGGGCCTCCGTCAGCAGGCCCTGCTCCTCGACGTCGAGCATCTTCTGCACGGCGCGGGCGAAACGCTGATCGTCCTCCGACCAGTCGGGCATCCCGACCCGCCGGAGGTTGGTGAACATCGTCTCGGCGATCACCCGGTTGTGGTGCTGCGGCCAGGCCGCGCCGAGGACCCGCGACGTGACGGTGGTGTCCGTCATCTTCGCCGCGCCCTCCGCCATTGCGTCTCCAATACGCCACATCCGCATGATGTTCTCGTAGTCGCTCTCGCGGAAGAAGTACCAGACGCTGGCGGTCGGCGGCACCACGTTCGGCTGATCGCCGCCGTCGCTGATGACGTAGTGGGAGCGCTGCTGGATGCGCAGGTGCTCGCGCCGGAAGTTCCAGCCGATGTTCATCAGCTCGACCGCGTCGAGCGCGCTCCGCCCGTTCCACGGGTCGCCCGCCCCGTGCGCGGATTCCCCTTCGAAGGTGTACTCCACCGAGACCATGCCGTTGCCCCGGCTGTCGCCCCACGCCGTGTTCATCGCGCTGCTGACATGGCTGTAGAGCACCAGGTCGACGTCGTCGAAAACACCGGCCCGGACGAAGAACGCCTTGCCGCCCAGTTGCTCCTCCGCGATACCGGGCCAGATCACGAGGGTGCCGGGAATCCCTTCTCGCTCCATGATCTCCTTCACCGCCAACGCAGCAGCGATGTTCACCGCCTGGCCGGAGTTGTGACCTTCGCCGTGGCCGGGCGCGCCCTCGATCATGGGCTCGCGGTACGCCACTCCAGGCATCTGCGACGACCTGGGGATGCCGTCGACGTCGCTGCCGAGCGCGATCACCGGGCGTCCGGAACCCCATCGGGCCAGCCACCCGGTCGGCATGCCCGCGGTGCCGAGCTCGATCTCGAAGCCCTCCGCCTCGAGGAGCTCCGTGATGTAGCGCTGGCTCTCGAACTCCTGGAATCCGAGTTCGGCGAAGCTGAACAGACTGTCGACCATCCGCTGGACGAAGCCGCGGCGGCCATCGACCTTCTCCAGGACCTCCAGCTTGAGGTGTTCCAGACGGTCGTCACTCCCCGGCTGGAACTCGGCGGCGGGCGGCGGTTCGGCCGCCCTCAGGCCCGATCCGCCCACGGCAGGAACAACCAGGGCAGCAATGGCAACGGCGCCGATCGATTTCAGGAACATGGAGTGCACGTCACTTCTCCCCGACGCCCGACCCGCGATGGCGTCCTGCTACAGCGGCACGTGCCCACGCGCACGAAGGGTTCGATGCCCCATCATAGACAATCGAAGTCCAGGGCCGCCACGCGGGTAGAATCGGGCCATGCGCCGATCGCGTCCAACATGAGCGGCACGGAGCGCCCCCTGCGCATCGCGCTGGTTGGGCCGGTGGCTCAGCCGATTCCACCGGAGCGTTCGGGCTCCATCGAATCGGTCACCGCCCTGCTCGCCGCCGGCCTCGTGGCGCGCGGCCACGACGTGACGTTATACGCCGCCGGATCCTCCGATACGCCGGCCAGGCTCCACGCGACCTTCCCCCGCGGCTACCACGAGGACGACGCGCTCTGGCCATGGGAGCTGTGCGAACTGTTCAACGTCGCGGCGGCAGTCGAGCAGGCGCAGTCCGGCGCGCGGTTCGACCTTATCCACGCCCAGGCGGAGTACGCGCCGATCGCCCTCGCGTTCGCCCGGATGTCGGCTGTCCCGATCGTCCATACCGTCCACCATTGGCCGACCACCTCCGAGGTGGCCCTCTGGGGGCGCTACCCGGACGCGCCCTTCATCGCCATCTCGGCAGCGCAGGCGCGGCAGTTGCGGGGGTTGAACGTCGTCGGCGTCAGCCACCACGCGGTCGACGTCGACGGGTTGCCGTTCCGCACGACCCCCGACGACTACGTGTTGTTCCTCGGGCGGTTCACGGAAGGCAAGGGCATCCTGGACGCGATCGCGATCGCCCGGCAGGCCGGGCAGCGACTCATTCTGGCCGCGGCGGAAAACGACTACTACCACGATCGGGTCGCGCCGCATGTCGACGGCGAGCAGGTCATCTATCGGGGCGAAGTGGACCGCGCCGGCGCCGCGGCCCTGCTGGGCGGCGCCCGCGCCCTGCTCTACCCCGTCACCAGCGACGAACCGTTCGGCCTGGTCATCGCGGAAGCCATGGCCTGCGGTACGCCGGTCGCCGCCCTCCGCCGCGGTGCCGTGCCCGAACTGATCGACAGCGGCGTGACCGGTGCCGTGGCCGAGACGCCGGAACAGCTTGCCGACGCGCTACCCACCGTCATGTCCCTCGATCGCGAGCAGGTACGCAGGCGCGCCGTCGAGCGGTTCCATCCGGACCGCATGGTCGACCGCTACGTCACCCACTACGCCCGGCTGGCATCCGACTGGGCCCGGCCATGATGACGCACGACCTCTGCGGAGAATCGCTGATGGCGGTCTTCGCCCACCCGGACGACGAGTCCCTCGCGGCGGGTGGACTAATTGCGTCATGCGCTGCCGGGGGCTCGACGGTGACTCTGGTCGTGGCAACCCGCGGTGAGGCCGGACGTGGCGCACCCGGCGGGCGGCTCGCCGGCGTGCGAACGCGCGAAATGGAAGCTGCGGCGCGCGTGCTCGGCGCGGCGGAGCTCGTGTGGCTCGACTACCCGGACGGCCTGTTGCCGTCGGCGGACGCCGGACAACTGGAGGCGGACATCGCCCAAGCGGTTGCGTCGCGCCGGCCCGAACGGCTGGTAACGTTCGACCGGGATGGTCTCTACTGGCATCCGGACCATGTGGTGCTCCACGAACGGGTCACCGCGGCGACCGGCGAGATGGGCGGTGAGGCGCCCGCTCTCTGGTACGTGACGATGCCGCGCGGAGCGATGCGGGCGGTGGCGGACCATGCGGCGGCAGCGGGAATGTCAGCGACGGCGATTCTCGGCGTCGACGATCCGGACGCGTTCGGCGCGGAAGCGCCGGCGCCGACGATCGCGCTGGACGTCCGCCGCTACGCCCCAAGGAAGCTGGCGGCGCTTGCCTGCCACGCCACACAGTTCCGCGGTTCGGCACTTGCCTCGATCGCTCCGGGCGAAGCGGCGGCCCTGCTCGGGCTCGAACAGTACCGGCGTGCGCACGCGCGCTCCTAGGCACATGCATCTGAAGACGCTGCAACAACTTCGGTGCCCGTTCTGCGGAACGCGGTTCACCCCCGTCGACAACCGTGCGCTGTCCATTCAGGCGGAGCGCATCGCGGAAGGTGTCATCGGGTGCGAATGCAGCGCATTCCCGGTGGTTGCCGGCATCCCCGTGGTGATCGCGGACGATGCGGCCCGGGAAGCGATGCACACGCTGGAGGCGGGTCACCGCGCCGAGGCGCTGTGGATGCTGCTCGGCCTCTCGGACGACGCAACGCGGACCGAGGCCTTCCGCCGGTTGACGGAGGCCGAACGGACGCCGACCTATCGCGAACTGCTTCCCGTCCTGTCGCGCGACGCGGAGGCGGACTGTTTTCTCTACCGTTTCTCCGACCCGACCTTCCTGACGGCCGAGGCTCTCCTGGAAGCGGTCGCGCAGGACCGGCGGCCGCGCGGCCGGGCCCTCGACATCTGCGGCGGGTCCGGCCACCTGACGCGGATCCTGATGCGGCAGCCGGACAGCGACGGCGTCGTCCTCGCGGACCTCTTCTTCTGGAAGCTCTGGCTCGCCTCCCGGATCACGGCGCCAGGTTGCGTGGCCGTCTGCTGCGACGCGAACAACCCGCTGCCCTTCGATGACGCGGAGTTCGACACGGTCCTGCTGAGCGACGCGTTCCCCTACATCTGGCAGAAACGGATGCTGGCGCGCGAAATGCAGCGGGTGGCGGCGCCCGACGGCGTCATCGTCCTGCCCCACCTCCACAACGCGCTGGGCGAGAACTACACGGCCGGCGACGGCCTGACGCCCGCCGCGTACCGTGACCTCTTCCTGCCCTTCGGGCCACGACTCTTCGACGACCGGCCCCTGGTGGACGGCGTGCTCGATCACCGCGTCGTCGATCTGACCGCCGACGCACAGCCCAACACACTGGGCGCCACACCCTCGGTCACCCTCGTCGCCAGCCGCGATGCCGGCATCTTCCGATGCCGTGGCGTGCCCGACCGCCTCGTTGTGGAAGGCGCGCTGAGAGTCAATCCGCTGTACCGGGCGGAGCCGACCGGCGACGGCCGGACGCGCCTGACCCTCCGGTTCCCGACGCCCGAATACGAGGATGAGTTCGCGACTTCGAAGCGGTACCTGCCCCCGGAGCTGACCCTGAGCGGCAGACTGACCGGCCGCCTCGAGCCCGATGGGTTCGGGGACAGCTACGCTCGCCTCCGCCGGGACCGCGTGCTCCTGGACGTTCCCCCGGACTACTGCTAGGTACCAGCGGATCAGTCGTCGCCGAAGGCGTCGAGCAGGATCGGCAGCAGGCCGTGCATGGTCGCGACGGCTGCCTCGCCCGGAGCGAAACCCCGCCGGAACCGGTGGCGCTGCAGGCGCTGAAGCAGTTCGCTCCGTCCGGTAATCACGTGAACCGGGACGTTCCACGACGCGCCGGCTCCGCTCACCAGCGACGGCGGCTGGTGGTCCCCCACCAGGATCAGCACCAGGTCGCGATCGGCGCGCAGCGCGAGGTAGCCTCCGATCGTGGCGTAGGCGTAGCGGAGCGCCTGCACGTAACTCGGCCCCAGGTTCATCCAGTCCGGTTGCTCCGACCAGGCGCGATCCAGCACGTCGGCCTCGTACGGCTGGGGCGTCAGCACGCGGGTCCAGTCCGCCTGGTACGGCGGGGCCGGGGTGAACGGAGCGTGCGTGCTGATGGTAGAGAAGAAGACGAACCGGGGCGGGCGGGCAGGGGGCGCGATCTCGTGGCGATCGAGCGTGGCGAGCGCGTACTGGTCGGTAACCGACCACCAGCCGAACGGCGGGCCCCGATAGCCGAGGCGGTCGTAGTCGTACACGTCGTCGTAACCGTAGAACGCCCCTTCCGGCCAGGCGACGAGCATCCCGGGCACCAGCGCCACCGCGTGATAGCCGCCGCGCTGAAACAGCGTCACGAGCGTGTCGCGCTCCTGGGCGAGCAGCCGCGCGTTCGTCCGGTTGTCGCGGACCTCGGTGCCGGAGAGCAGACTCAGGTGGGCCAGCCACGACTCGCCGCCGAACGTAGGCGATTCGACCATCGCCGAAACGACCCCGCGACCGGTCCCCTGGATATCCGCAACCAACCGGTTGCGGTTCGCGGCGAGCGGCCCCGCCAGAGCCGGCGCATCCCAACTGATCGCGCCGTACGATTCCATGAAGATCAGGAAGACATCCGCGCCGGCCACTCGCGCGAGGTCGGAGCGAATCACCGGCGGCGGACCGAGCGCATCGAGACCGGCGCCGCTCGCTTCGTACGCCACCTCGTACGCCTCGCGCGCATACGCCGGGGCCACGGGATCCGCGAACCGGATGCGATCCGCCAGACGCCAGCCGGTCGCCTGTTCCGCTCCCCAGAGCACCACCGTCAGACCGGCCGCCGCACCGAGCCAGCGCCGCATGGACGGATCCGCGGCGGCGCGCGCCAGGCGTCCCAGGCAGGCGCGGGATGCCGCATACAGCAACAGGGGGGCCCCGGCCACCACCGCGACTCCGGCGGCGACCGCCCACGATGCCGCCACGCGGGTGAACATCGCGCCGACGCTTGGCATGTGCCGGACATCCCAGTACAGGTTGACGTCGCGCCCGTACAGTCCCTCGGTCGTCACGCCGACGTAACGGCCCACGACGAGCAGCACCCAGACGACGGCCAGGGTTCGCAGCAATCCGCGGGAAGCACCCCGCCCACGCCATTGCCACCCGATCAGGCCGAGTGAGACGATCGCCAGTTCGACCGACAGCGCCGCGGTCGGACGAACCGACAGCGTTGGCCAGACGTGCTCGAACGTCACGGACAGATTGAGCAGGACAAGCGAGCCGACGACGGCGATCCAGGCCACCGGGCGACTCCGCTACCGGGTCACGGAGTACGGCAGGCCCCGGCCGCCGATGACCAGGGCAAGGAGACTGCCGATCACCGGAGGACCGTAGCCATTCGTCAGATAGCCGGCCGTGAAGATCAGACCGCTCGCGAAATGGAAGTTGAGGATCATGGCCAGCGCCAGCGCGGCGGTCAGGCGAATGCGGAATCCGGCTATCAATGCAGCGCCGGCCAGCATTTCGGCGATCGGCACGATGCGGGAGAAAACAGCGGCGCCAGGAATGGCGACGGTTTCCAGGTACCACAGGCTGCTCCCGGAGGTGAACTCCCGCCAGTACGACAACTCCTGCAGCAGCGGACCCGTGTCACTCAACCAGGCGATCTTGTCGCTGCCCATCAGCACGATGAAAACGCCGATGACCAGCGACAGCGTGCGCAAGCCGGCGGCGCCGGCCTGGCTGCTCTCACGCCTGCCTCCAAGGCGATAGAGTCCCCGTGACACTGCCTGCATTGTAACCGTCCGGGCTTTCGCCCAGAATCGACAAATGACAACTCTCGCAAGCCGCGCCCGCCGGGCCTGGGGCATGGGACGCTCGCTGGTCATCTATCACGGCATTCCGGGACGCCAGCGCCGGTTGCGGCGGCTCTACCGGGGTTTCGTCCATCCGGGCGAACTGGCGTTCGATATCGGCGCGCATGTCGGCAACCGGACCCGCGCGCTGCGCGCTCTCGGCTGCCGCGTCGTCGCGGTCGAGCCCCAGCCAGACTGCGCCCGACTGCTCCGGTCCTGTTTCGACGACTCGTTCCGGCGCGAACGTGGCCGCAGGGCGCGCACGCATCCCGCGATTGGCCACGTCGCGGTTCTCGAGATGGCGGTTGCCGCGGCCGAGGGGACGGTATCGCTCGCGATCAGCGAACAGCATCCCACCCTCACCACCACCTCGGCGGCCTGGCGGGAAACGCGGGCGACCGATCCGTTGTTCGCGCGCATCCGCTGGAACGCGCACACCACGGTAGAGGCGACGACGCTGGATCTCCTGATTGCCAAATTCGGCCTCCCCACCTTCGTGAAAATCGACGTGGAGGGATCGGAATCGGAGGTGCTGGCCGGACTGAACCGGCCGGTCCCCAGTCTTTCGTTCGAATACATCCCCTCCGCGCTGGAGGACGTGCGACTCTGCGTCAGGCGCCTGGAGACGCTCGGCCGCTATTGCTACAACTGGTCGTCCGGCGAGTCATACAAGCTGGCGTCGTCCGACTGGATGACGGGTGCGGAACTGATGATCGCGCTCGAAAGCGCCGAGGCGCAGCGCCGCTCGGGCGATGTCTACGCCCTGCTGGAAGATCCGTGACACCCGTCCCACGCTTCGACAACGGAGCCGTCCGCCAGTACTACGACCGTCACACCGGCCGCTTTCTCGCGTGGGGGCAGGGCGGCAGCGTCGGCGCCATCCACCGTGCCGTCTGGGGTCCGGGGGTCGCGACACGCGGGCAGGCGTTCCGGTACGTCGAAGACCGGATCGTCGATCAGTTGCAGGCACTGGCCTCGCAGGACGGCGAAGTTTCGGTTATCGATATGGGCTGCGGCGTCGGCGCGACCCTCTGTTCGTTGGCGGAACGGATGCCGGCGCTCCGCGGAATCGGCGTGACCCTCAGTCCACTGCAGGTGCGGGAGGCGCGGACGCGAATCGAAAGACGGGGCCTTGCGGATCGGATTCGGTGCATCGAGGGTGACTTCTGCGACCTCTCACTTGACCTGTCACTGTCTTCCCCCGCCGACGACGCGCCGGTGGACCTGATTTACGCCATCGAGGCGTTCGTCCACGGCACGAACCCGGCCTTCTTCTTCATCCAATGCGCCCGGCGGCTTCGCCCGGGCGGACACCTCGTAATCTGCGACGACGTGCTCGGTCCCGACGCGGACGCCCCGGCGGCAGTGCGCATGATTGAACGATTCCGGAGCGGCTGGCGAATCAACACGCTGATTAACCGCGAGGAGTTGCGGACGCTCGCAGCCGGCGGCGGCTTCGCGCACGAGGCGACTGCGGATCTCACTCCACACCTGGAACTGCGCCGACCCCGAGATCGTGGAATCGCTCTGCTGAGCAGCGTCGTCCGGTGGCTGCCGCTCCAGGGCCCGCTCGGCCACCTCACGGGGGGCGCCGCCCTCAACAGTTGCCTCCAGCGCGGCTGGATCGCCTACGATCTCGCCCGTTTCCGACGCTCTGATGACTGAAGCGCCATCGAAATCGTGGGCCCGGATGCCGGCGGCGGAGCGGCAGGCGCTGGCCAGGCGCGATCCCGTGGTGATCCTTCCGCTCGGCGCGACGGAACAGCATGGTCCGCACCTGCCGGTCACGACCGACAGCGACATCAACCGCGGCCTGCTGGAACGCGCGCTCTCCCGCGTCCCGTCCGATCTGCCGATCGCCGTCTGCGCACCGATCGACATCGGCGCCAGTGACGAGCATCTCGACGATCCCAGGGAAGGCAATCCCGGTCAGGGGACCGTGTCGATCGGCGACGACGGCGTGAAGACCCTGATCCTGCGGGAAGGAGGCTCGCTGGCCCGCGCCGGCGTCCGGCGCCTCGTTCTGCACAACGCCCATGGCGGGAATCGCCACGCCATGGCCATTGCGGCCCTCGAACTACGCCGCCGCGAACAGATGCTGGTGGTGTCGGCGAGCTGGTACCGCTTCGACCGGCCCGGCGATGTCGATCTGCCGGAGTCCGAGTGGCAGCACGGCCTTCACGGAGGCGCCGTCGAGACCGCCATGATGCTGCATCTCCACCCCGACCGTGTCCGGACTGGCCGGGTCCGGCGCTTCGTGTCGTTCGGCGAGGAACTCGCGCAGGCGGGCTCGACGATAGGCCCCGAGGCCGCGGCGCCGTTCGCCTGGAAGGCGTGGGATCTGAACCCGGACGGGGTTGTCGGTGACGCGACGCTCGCCACTCCCGCAATGGGAAGGCGGCTCGTGGAACACTACGGCGACACGCTCGCCGCCGTCATTCGTGACGCCAGGGCGTTTCCCCTCGACCGTCTGGTCTGACCGGGGTCCCTGACGCCCTGCGGCCCGGCGTCGACCGCCGCGGCGGGATGGCGGGGTCGGCGCCTGCGAGCATGTCATGCAGCCAGTGGCCGGCACGTTCCACCTTCGCCTTGACGTACGGCTCGTTGTGGCGATTGAGCGTGCCGTAGAGCGGCATCCGACCGGCCACGTCGATGCCCGCCTGGCCCAGCGCACTCACCTTGCCCGGGTTGTTCGTCAGCAGTTGCACCCGTTTGACGCCCAGCGTCCGGAGCATGTCGATCGCCGCGGCGTAATGCCGCTCGTCCGCGCCGAAGCCGAGCGTGCCGTCGGCGTCGATCGTGTCGAGGCCTTCCTCCTGCAGCCGATAAGCGCGCAGCTTGTTCGCCAGACCGATGCCGCGCCCTTCCTGCGACATGTAGAGGAGGACGCCTCCGCCCTGCTGGGCGAAGTAGCGGAGCGCGCCGCGGAGCTGCTCGCCGCAGTCGCACCGGAGGCTGCCGAACAGGTCGCCCGTCAGGCAGGCGGAATGAATCCGCACGGGTGTCGGATCGGGCCACGATTCGGGTGCGCCGAAGAGGATCGCGACGTGGTCGAGCAGACCACTTGACTCGCGGAAGAAGACGAATCGGGCATCCTCCGCCTCCGCGAGGGGAACCGGCCCTTCGCTTACGCGCGTCACGCGAACACCCCCCGCGGACGCGAGGGCATCGATCTGATCGGTCGTCACGGCCAGGGCCACGCCACGGTCGATGGCCTGCCGGAGCGGCTCCGACGTGTCAGGATCCGCCGTTGCGCTTATGACGGCGGGCAGGAGGCGGCCGAGGCGCACCAGCCGCAGACCGCCCGCCTCTACCGGCGACGCCGCGCGATAGTCGATGTCGTTCGAACCGAATGAGCCGCGCGCGCTCGCCAGATGAACAATCTGATCCGGGTTCTCACCGTTCAGCGCCACGCTGATCGGCGCGCCTGCGGGCCCGCCTTCCTGCTCGCCCGCTTGCTCGCCATCCGGGAGTGCGTTCCCCAGCCCCATGGACGCCGCCCGCGCTCCGGTGAGGGCAAGACGAATCGGGCCCTGGCGGCGCAGCGCGTCCAGGGCGGCTCCCCCCAGACCATCGACGGCGGCGATCAGCGCGCCCGGTTCCTCCGGTCTGACCGCTCCGTTCGACGGAGCGACGTAAACGGGCCGCCCCTGCCGGAGATCGAAGAGCCCGCGTTCAGCTTCGTACATGACGAACGTCCGCTACTGTACCCTCAGTCGCACCGACCTTGAGTACCACCCAAGAGCCTATACCGCCGCTCGACGACACGTTGGCATGGCGTCTCGTCCAGGCCGGCGGTCCGACCGTAGAACCCGGTACACGTATCTATCACGACTCCGCGCCCTCGGTGTGGGTGCGCATCCTTCCGAACGGCGGATGGGAGACGTCGCACCCGCCAACCGACGAAGCACGACTGATTCTCGACCTGTTCCTGCCGCTGAGGCTTCGGTCGGATCTGATCGTAGCGCAGGCGGGCCAGAGCCTTGACGGGCGGATTGCCACCGAAGCGGGTCACTCTCACTACGTGACGGGTCCGGAGGATATCCGCCGGCTACACCGGCTCCGTTCGCTGGTCGACGCCGTCGTCGTCGGCGCGGGCACGGTCGCCAGCGACAACCCTCGCCTGACCGTCCGCGAAGTCGACGGAGACAATCCGGCGCGGGTCGTCATCGATCCGGACGGACGACTCGATCCCGGCTGCCATCTCTTTGCCGACCGCGCTGCAAGGACCCTGAGCGTCCGCCGCGAAGGCGTCGGCGCGAACACCGTCCCCGGCGTCGAGACGATCGCGCTGCCCGCCGATACGAAGAAGCGCATCGACCCGCGCGCCATCGTACAGGCGCTTCGCGCGCGGGGCTTCAGGCGCCTGTTGATAGAAGGGGGCGGACTGACGGTGTCCCGCTTCCTCGACGCCGGTATCGTCGACCGGCTCCATGTCACTGTCGCCCCGCTGTTGATCGGTTCCGGACGTCCCGCCTTCACGCTGGCGCCGATTCAGCGGCTGGATGAGGCTCTGCGTCCCCACTCGCGCACGTTCCGGCTTGGAGACGACGTGTTGTTCGATCTGGATCTGAGCCACGGCGCGCCCTGACCGGCGGGCGGGGCTTCTAGCCCGGAGGAAGGGCGAGGAAGTCCGTGTGACCGACGATCAACCGGAACTGGCCGCGGGCGATCGTTCGGGAGCGACGCTCGGCCCAGACGCGAACCCGCTTCTCTTCTCCGGTCTGTTCGAGCGCCGCCTCGACCCAGCCGTCGAGCAGAACGCGGATTATCTCTCCATCGTCCGGACCGAGCTGCCAGGGGCTCCGGAACAGCCAGGCGCGGTAGCCGAATCCGCGGAAGAGCATCTCGGCGTGCAATCCCGCCATGGGACCCAGCGCACGGCCGAATCCCTTGTCGCGCCGCTGGTGTTCGTTCACCGCGCGCCGGATCCAGCCGTCGTCGACATCGTCCGCTTCATCGTGGACCACCCACTCCAGTATGCCGTCGTAGTTGAGCGCGAACAGCGCGGCGGCGCGGGCCGCCCGGCAGGCGTCGGCCACCGAAGCAAGCCAGTCCTTCGACACCAGGTCGAGCAGCGCCGAAGCCGTCACGAGATGGGCGCCGGTCGCGCGAGCCACCTCCAGTCCCGGACCCGCCAGGTTTCCGGTCAAGGTGGCCAGACGGAGATCGGCGACCCCCTCGGGCGGAGTGACGCGCCCCAGAAGCTCGCGATCATGATCGAAGAGCGTCCACTGTTGCGGACCGGGCAGACGGGGCGCGAGGTATCGCAGGTTCGATCCGGTCCCGCTGCCGAGGTCGATGATGTTCGACCAGCGATGCTGCTCCCAGGCCGGCACCAGCAGTTGCATGACCGCCCTGGCCCGCGAGCGGTGATCAAAGGGCTCGCGCAAAGCCAGCCAGTCGTGGTTGAACTGCTCGCGTGTCAACACGCTCCTCCATGCAGGACCGGCGACGGTGACGGCGCTAGTTCCAGCAGTCGCCGCTCGAAAACGGCGACCGCCGAGTCCCAGTCCGGCAGCATGGCGGCATGACGCCGCGCCGCCGCCGCAAGCCGCGCGCGCCGCCCATCGTCGTCGAGCAGTTGCTCCAGCGCGTCGGCCAGGGCCCGCTCGTCACCTGGCGGCACCAGCAGTGACGCGCCGGCGGGCGCCGTGTGGGGAATCGCGCCGCCGGTCGTGCTGACGATGGGCAATCCGCGCGCCAGCGCTTCCGTCAACACCATGCCGTATCCTTCGTACCGCGAGGGCAGAACGAAGATGGAGGCGTGTCCGTAGAGCGTGTCGAGTTCCGCGTCGTCACACTCCCCCACGAACCGGATCCGGTCGGCCAGACCCGCCCCGTCAGCCGCCGCCATCACCTCCCGGACGAACCCGGCCTCACGATCGAGACTCCCGGCGCAGACACACGTCCACGCCCGATTCCGCAGGCGCGCGAGTGACCGCACCAGAACGTCATGTCCCTTTCGCGGTGTCACCGATGCGACCACCAGCAGTTGGGGCGTGGCGCCGGAGGCCGGTCTCCTGGCCGGAGCCGACGGATCCGTTCCCGGACAGGCGACCCGCAGACAAGCCGGATCGACCCCATAGTCCCGGGTCAGCGTCCGCGCGGTAAAGGCGCTGGTCACGATGACGCCCTGCACGGCGGCAAGCGCGCGCGTCTCCAGTATCGCCAGGCGTGCGCTCGCCAGCGGATCCAGTCCGGTCTCCTCGGCCACCGGATGGTGCACGAGCGCCACGATTCGCAGCCGATCCCCATGGCCGGCGACCTTCTCCGGCAGTCCCGCCAGCGCCAGTCCGTCGATGACGACAAGCGAATCTTCCGCCTGGAGCGAGAGCGCGGTGGACAGGCTGTCGCGGGCCGCAGTGTCCGGGTCCGGGAACGTTCCGCGCAGGCCGACGCGGTCGACCCGCCAGCCGCGCCGCTCGAGTCCGTCCAGCATGCGGTTGTCGTAGCGATACCCGCCGGTTCGTTGATCCAGCGGGCGCGGGGCCAACAGGCAGAGCCGCCTGTCGGCTCCGCTGAAGGGTGTCCCGGGATCCGGTGCGCTCACAGAGTGCCCTCGTAACTGCCCCAGGCAACGTGCGACTCGTGGAGTGTCACCTTGATCCTCGTGACGCCCCCGCCGGACTCGCCGAGGTCACCGGCGCGGGCCGCCGCGACCAGGCGGTCGAAGATAGCCTTCGCGAGTATCTCCGTCGACGTGTTGCCGCCCGAGAAAGCGGGTTCCTCGTCCAGATTGCGGTAGTTGAACTCGGCGAGAATCGCCCGCAGCACGTCCGCGGCGCGGCCGATGTCGACGACGATCCCGTCGGCGTCGAGATCCGGACGGGCGAATGTCGCGTCGACGACGTAGGTGGCGCCATGCAGGCGCTGCGCGGGGCCGAACTGTTCGCCCCGGAAGCTGTGCGCAATCATGAAGTGGTCGCGGACGTTCAGGCTGTACATCAATGTCTCCGGCTCTCACGCGCCGCTGCCGTAGCGGATGCGGTGGCAGAGCGTATCATCCGGCGCCGCGCTCAGCGCCGCCATCACCTGCGGGAGGTTCTCGAACGGGCTCTCGTCCGTAATCAATGCGTCGAGTCGCTCGTCGGCCAGGAGCGAGATGGCGAACCGAAGGCGCCGTTCGCACGTCCACTCGGCCGCCAGGCGCGGCGGAACGCGCCCGACCTGGCTGCTCCGGATCGTCAGACGCCGCACGTGAAACGCCTCGCCAAGCGGGAGCGCCACCTCGCGTGTTCCATACCAGCTTGCCTCGACGATGGTCGCCTCGTCGGCCGCCACCTCCAACGCCGCCCGTAACCCCTCGGACGAGCCGCTCGCATGGATTACGAGGTCGGCGGTCGCCGCAGGGGGCGGGTCGGCACGCCATTGAAGGCCCAGCGCATTCGAGACCGCCTCGCGGGACCGGTTCGGATCGACCACCGTCACGGATGCTCCCTCGACATCGCCGCAGCGCCTGGCGACGAGCAACCCGACCACCCCGCCGCCGATTACGACAATACGGTTGCCCGGCGCCGGATCCCCATCCCAGACGACGTTTACCGCCGTCTCCAGGTTGGCGGCGAGCACCGCGCGCGCCGCCGGCACATCGTCCGGCACCGGATGGACCGCGGCCGCCGGTACCAGGTAGCGATCCTGGTGCGGGTACAAGGAGAAAACCACCCGCCCGAGCAACCCATCGGGCCCTTCCTCCACGACGCCGACGCTGCTGTAGCCGCACGTGACGGGGCCCGGATAGTCTCCCTGCTGAAACGGCGCGCGCATCGCTTCGTACTGCGACGGAGGCACGGCGCCGCGATAGACCAGCGTCTCCGTGCCGCGGCTGATCCCGCTGTAGAGCGCGCGGACCAGCACTTCGTCCCCTTGCCTCGGGGGGAGATCGACGCGCACAATTTCCCCATGGCCAGGGCGGCGGACCACGAACTGCCGGGCGGCGGTGGCTACGGCCATCCGCGCAGTATGGAGCCGGCGCCGCGTGGAGTCCAGACGGCGCCACGGGGAACCGGCAGAGACCTGCTCACCGGGCTGGCGCCGCTGCTGGCGGGCGCGCTCGCCGCGTGGTACCTGTTCGAGCTCCCGCTGATCTACTTCGCCGACGTCCTGGGACTCTACGCCCTGCTGGCGGCGCTGCTGGTCTATACGGTGCCGGCCCGCCTGCCGGCCCCGGGCATCGGTCCCGCCAACCGCGTCACCCTCTTCCGCGCAACCCTGCTCTTTCCGATCTGCGCTCTGGCGCTCCACTCGCCCATGCCGGACCCCGGCGTCCGCTGGTGGGTCATTGTCGTGGGCACCGTAGTCATGGTGCTGGACGCGGTCGACGGCCGGGTCGCTCGACGACGCGGCGGGGTCACACGGTTCGGCGCCCGCTTCGACATGGAGCTGGACGCGTTCCTGCTGCTGACGCTCTCCGTGCTGGTCTGGTGGTCCGGCCAGACGGGCGCCTGGGTGCTGCTGATCGGCCTCCTCCGTTACTTCTTCGTCGCGGCCGGCTGGATCTGGCGCGACCTGACCGCGGAACTCCCCGACAGCTTCCGGCGAAAGGCAATCTGCGTCGTCCAGGGCGTGGTCCTGCTCACCTGTCTCGGGCCGATCATTCCGTCACCCGTGGCCACCTCCATCGCCGCGGTGGCGCTGGCCCTGCTCGTCTGGTCGTTCGGCGTCGACGTCCACTGGCTCCGGACGGCCGCGCATCGCCTCGCGGTAGTTGCGGCCATCGTCTTCGCCGCCAGCTGCGACGCCACGTGGTTGTCAGACGAAACACGCCCCACCGTCGACGAACTGACGGTGCGCGCCGAACAGGGCGACAACGACGCGCTGTTCGATCTCGCTAACCGGTTTCACGCTGCTGACGGCGTGCAGCGCGACAACATCACGGCCTACATGTGGTACGCGCTCGCCGAGGAATTCCTCACGACGGAGGAACGCTACGAGGCGGCGCGCCTGCAGCTCGTGCTCGACCCCGACATGTTCCGGCACGAGATCGACGAAGCGCACCGGCTCGCCCGGATCTGGAAGTCGGAGTTCCGTCCAACCGCGCGCTGACCGCGCGTCAGGCGCGCGCCACGTGCACGATCCGGTTGAAGAAATAGGGATGCGCCCGGACCTTGTCGTAGAACCGGGTATCCGCGGTAATGACGGGGTACTGCTCCTGAATCGCCAACGCAAGATAGAAGCAGTCATAAGCCGGATGGTCCAGATCGACCGCCAACCGAGTCGCGGCGGCGGCAAGCTGCCGCATCGAAGCGGGAACCGCCACGGGAGCCTCCCTCAGCGCATCGATCGCGTCCGCCAGGTCGTCCCGGGTCACGTCGCCGCGGCGGCACATCGCCCACAAGGCGTTGGAGACTTCAGCGAACAGGAGTTCCGGCGCGATGAGGGTCACACCTGCATCCAGTAGCGCCGACGACTCTTCCGACCATTCTTCCGCGACGAGCCACTTCACGACGATGCTCGCGTCAACTACGTAGCCCGTCACGATAAGCCGTCCCGATCCCGGTCGGCCCGTATAAGTTCGGTACTGTCGACCGACGACCGCAGACGTTTTCTGAGAGTCCTGGCTCGATCAACGAACGCCTCGCGGCCAGGGAATAGTGCGTCCCGAAGCAACTCCCGGTGCTCGGCTTCCGCGGAGCGACCATGCGCTGCCGCCCTGCGCTTGAGCGCCCGAACGACCTGTTCCTCCACATTACGAACCGTCAATTGCCCCATCGTATTGCCTTCATTGATAGCGTGTCATTGAAACCGCATAATGATTCTTCCTGCTCCCGATGTCAAGGCGCCACGGACTAGCGGCGAAGCGCCCGCCGCCCACTTGCAAGACGCCTTCGTCCGGGTCCATGATTGCGGAGTCCGACCGGGAGCAACGAGGAGGCTGAAATGAGTTGTCGACATCTCGTTACGGGGTGCGCGTTGCTGGCGATCGCCGCATTGGCGCCCGCCCTCGCGGGAGCCCAGACGCTCCGGACCGCGTGGGGCGACCCGGACCTGCAGGGCATCTGGGACTTTCGCACCATCACCCCGCTCGAGCGGCCCGAAGATCTCGGGGAAAAGGCGTTCCTGACCGCCGAGGAGGCCGCCGCCGCCGAACAGGAGGCGGTCGAGCGGGACATCGAGCTCTGGGAGGCGGAGGCGCGCCGCACCGAGGCGGGGGGCAACGTCGGCGCCTACAACAACTTCTGGATGGACCGCGGAACGACGCCCATCGAAACGCGACGCACGTCGCTGATCATCTACCCGCCCAACGGCCGCTTCCCGGAACTCTCCGAGCTTGGCGCGGAGCGGGCCGCCGCGCGGCGCGCACACCTGGAGGCGCACCCGGCCGATTCCTACACTGACCGCAACACGTCGGACCGGTGCATCGTCGGCTTCAACGCCGGCCCGCCCATCACGCCGCTCGCCTACAACCAGAACATGCAGCTCTTCCAGACCCCGGATCACGCCGTGATCTACACGGAGATGGTCCACACGCCGCGCATTGTGCCGCTCGACGGCCGGGCGGCGCTCGATCCGGACATCCGGCTCTGGTCCGGCGACTCGCGGGGGCGCTGGGAAGGCGACACGCTGGTCATCGAGACGGCCAACTTCAAGGCCGAGCGGGCCTGGATTCCCTTGACTTCGGGAGGGTCGGGCATGGCCTCGTCAGGCAACATGACACTGGTGGAACGGTTCACGCGCATCGACGAGGACACGCTGGAGTACACGTTCACGGTGACCGATCCGGAGACGTGGGCGACCGACTGGACGGCATCGATGCCGATGAAGCGCACCGACATGCCCCTGTTCGAGTACGCCTGCCACGAAGGCAACTACTCGATGGAGGGCATCCTGGCCGGCCATCGGGCCGACGAGCGGGAGGCGGCCGGGGGGCAATAGCGCGCCACGGCCTGCGCGGGCGTGCGGGCCGCTAACGTTCCTCGGCCCGGGCGCCTCCCAGCATGTTGCCCATCGCCGTCCCGTTCCCCTCGTGGCACGCGTACTCGTACATCGTGTAGTTGTCGTCCCGCGACAGGGTGATGCCCGCCGTCCAGGGTGTTACCCAGGTTTCGGGGTCGTTGACGAACGCCTCGTACTCGAGAGTGTCGGCGTCGTGGAGCGTGAACCGCTCGGTCACTCGTAACGCGTCGCTGTGAGCGTGGCCCCGGATGGCGCTCTTGTCGGTGAAGTTCGACGTCTCCACAACCAGCGCGTTGCCTTCCCAGCGGCCGTAGGATCTGCCCATCCAGAGCCGGATGCCCGGATCGTCCGGCGGCTCCGCGTCCAGCGGGATGACGCGCACGTCGTGGATCATCTCGTAGCGGATGATCACGTATCCGGGAACCTGCAGGATCTGGTAGGCGTTGTTGTAGAGCGATGGGAACGTCGAGGCCGGAACCCCGCGCGTGATGCAACGCACCCACGGATCCAGGTAGACGTAGGAATCGAACGTCCTGCGGCAAACCTCGTCGATGCGCTGACTGCCCGCTTCCGTCAGGGGCGGCAGCCGGCCGTTCGCCGGCTCGGCAATCAGGCTTGGCCGGACCGACGGCCCGCCCTCGGCCGTTTCGAACCAGTGTTCGGGCGGTCCGATCCCCGCACCGTCCGGTTCCGGCAACGGCTCGTCGGAGGGGATGCAGGTGCCGGTTCCGCCGAGCAGGCGGGCCGGCCGGGTCCCCGGAGGCGGAGGCGCTTCCAGCGAGAATCCCTCACCAAGGTCGAAGTTCGTCCAGATGCCCTGCAGATCCAGATCGCCCCAGGGGGTGCGCGGCGCCGTCCACGCGCCAACCGAGTCCGCCGTCTGCGCCTGCGCCTCCGGCTGGCCGCCGACACCCGCGGCAACGCCCACGATGCCGGCCGCCGTCAGCGCCAGAGTGCCGCCAACCGTCATGAGTCGTTTCGACATCGGAACCTCCAGTCAGTAACGGTCGACGCACCACGCGGCGGCCGCACCGGACGCCAGTACAGATTATGTCTGCTACGGAAACGAAGCGTGAGTGAACGCCTAAACGGCATTCCCACGCTCCCGGCGTTGACGACGCGGACGCGGCCAATCCAACGGTCGAATTGCATCACGAGCTTCGACCTGCGCCAGCACCGCCAAGTCTCCATTGCCGCAGATGAAGTGCGTCGGCGTGTCAAGCCCGGCAAGCAACTCAAGGGTCTCGCGCGGCATCGGGCCGGGAACGACATCGCCCCCGATCAGAACCTGGTCGACCCCCTCGTCCCGGACCTCCCGGAGCACGGCCTCGAGAGCCGGCAGGTTCGCGTGTATGTCATACAGTGCTGCTACACGCGTCGCCCCCATCGCACCTCCTCCTCCGTCGCGGCCCGGATTCGCAACCCTTGGCCGGAATCGGAAGCGACGGTGGCCCGGCAGGTATGACGGAGCAACACCTAAAACCGGTACTTCAGGTTGAGACTCACGCCCCAGAACCGGCTGGCGTCCGTCGTCATCTGGTACAGAACGTTCTCGCCGCGCCCGACGCTCGACTCGTGGCTGCGAAGCTGGTTCCAGGGCAGCGGCTCGCTCCTGAACTCACCGAAGTCCACCCACCGGAACTTCACGCCCAGCGCGACCGGTTCCCCGAGCCGGTAGTCCACCCCCGCGAGCAGTTGGTAACCGGCCATGACATCGGTGAGCCGTGCGTCGCCGATCGTCGTCGTGCCGGCGATCCTGGCCCGTAGCAGCGGGTCGGCGAACGTCGAGATCCGCTCGGGGTCGTCGTTGCGCTTCCACACCGACATGTAGTCGAGCGACGTCCGCTCCATGCCGAACCCGGCGCCGACATACGGCGTCCAGGATGCCGACGTCCCGAAGTCGTAGTACGCGTTCACAAAGCCGGCGTGCGACCGCCAGTCGTCGACGCCGCCGACCGCCAGCTCGATCTCCTGCTCCCGCTTGTCCAGCGTCACGTCGTCGAAGATGTCGATGTCGGACTGGTCGCCATAGACGGTGACCCGCTGGAAGTACTCGCCTTCAAGCCGGACGGCTCCCCAGTCGTAGCCGAGCGCGATGCCCGCGCGGATGCCGGCGCCCCCGTCGAACGCGTTGGTCCAGGACGTGAGCGGCGGAGCGGCGTCGCACTCGCCGGCCACCTCGACGCCGAGCGGGTTGATGATCAGGTCGCACTTCGTGCCCCAGTCGTTGTCCGCCCCCTGCACCGTGAGGGGCGGCGCGACGCCCGCCCCCAGGTCCATCTCGATGTACGGCCCGGTCTGGCCCCGGGCGTCGTCGGCGCCTGCGGCCAACACCATCATCGCCGTGACCAGTCCAAGTCGCCTGTGCATCGCTGTCTCCGTGGCCAACCGACGTGGGAGGTTACGGCAGGGCTAACGCGAACCACTCGCTGGGCATATCGTCCCACCCGATGGCGACCACGATGTACTGGCGGCCGTCCACCAGGTAGCTCATCGGCGCGCCGCTCGTGCCGCCCGGCAACTCCATCTCCCAGACGGCCTCGCCAGTCGCCTTGTCGAACGCGCGGAACATCTTTCCGCCCGGACCACCGTAGTACTGCGGCAACTGGGCGACCCCCGTGTTCGTCCCCTCGCCCAGGAAGATCAGCTCGGGCGTGACCAGGACCGACGCCCGCCCGTGCGAGCCGAGCCACGGCAGGTCCAGATCGCGCAGCCGCGGATGGTCGCGCGGCCCCGGACCGTTCGCCACCTGCCACAGGATGTCTCCCGCGTTCAGATCGATGGCCGTCAGCCGTCCGTACGGCGGCTTGAAGAGCGGCAGGCCGTCGATCCGCGGCGTCGGCGTGTAGCGCTCGCGCGTGTAGCGGACGTCGGACCGCGGGTGCTCCGACGGCGTAAGGCCGATGACGTTCTGGCTGTAGGTCGACGGCACGTACATGATGCCGGTGGTCGGATCGACGCCGGCGCCCTGCCAGTTCGCACCGCCCGCCGTGCCGGGATTCAGGATCGTGCCGAGCAGGCCGCCCGGCGACCGGTCGATCAGGACGGGCGGTTCAAACAGTGGACCCCAGCGGTAATCCTCGAGCGCCGCCAGCGCCTCGGCCCGCATCTCGGGCGTGTAGTCGATCAGGTCGTCCTCGCGCACGCCCTGCAGTTCGAACGGCGGCGGCTTCGTCGGGAAGGGCTGCGTCTCGGCCAGCCGTTCACCGGGAACCGGCGAGGCCGGCACGGGGCGGTCCTCGATCGGCCAGACCGGTTCCCCCGTCACGCGATCGAAAACGTACGTGAAACCCTGCTTGCTCGGAATGGCGACGGCGGCGATCTCGCGCCCGTCGACCGTGATGTCGACCAGGTTGGCGGACGAGGCGAAATCGTAGTCCCACACGCCGTGACGCACCGCCTGGAAGTACCACTGCAGCTCGCCGGTCGCGACATCGACGCAGACCAGGCTCTCGGCGTACAGGTTGTCGCCCGGCCGGTGGCCGCCGTAGTAGTCGCTGCTGGGCGTCGACAGCGGCAGATACGCGAGGCCCCGCTCCGGATCGGCGGTCGGATGCGCCCACATGTTGGTGTTGCCGCTGTAGACCCAGGAGGGCTGATCGCTGTCGGGATCGATGCCCCAGGTCTCGATCCCCGGCTGGCCTTCGAGCGGGATGGTGTGGAACGTCCAGACCAGCGCTCCGGTCCGGACGTCGAAGCCGCGGACGTCGCCCCGCGGCGCCTCCTTCGTCGCCGGCATCTGGTTGTCGAGGATGTCGCGGACGAACGAGCCGACGATGATGATGTCGTTCACCACCAGCGGCGCGGAGTTCCAGTAGTAGTCCGGAAAATCGCGGATCAGGCCCTTTCGCAGGTCGACCGCGCCGTCGTCGCCGAACGCGGGATCACGCACGCCCGTCCGCGCGTCGATCGACAGCAGCTTTGGCCCGCGCGACGCGATCACGCGCGACTCCGTTCCGTCCGTCCAGTACGCGACGCCCCGCGTCTGACGCGTCCGCTGGGACACGCCCTCCGCCTCGAAGACCGGCTCGCTGTCGTTCCAGAGGACGGCGCCGGTCGTCGGATCGAGGGCCGCGACGGTGCCGAGGCCGGTACTCACGTACAGGCGTCCCTCGGCCATCAGCGGTGTGTTCTGCGCCGCCACCGGAGCCCGCAGCGTATCGCCGTTCCGAATCGCGTCCGGGATGACCGACTGCCGCCAGACGATCTCCAGTCGATCCACGGTGGCGGCGTTGATCCGATCCAGCCGCGTGTACTTCGTTCCGGCGGCGTCGGCCGCGTAGGTCGGCCACTCCACGGTCTGCGCGGCGGCCGGCGCGGAACCGGCAAGGCTGGCCAGCGCCGCGGCAACCGCCAGCAGCCCGTGGTGAAACCCGGCGCGACCCATCGGCGGGCGGCGTCCGGACATCCAGAACTGGGGCATGTCTCGTCCCTCCCGCGCGCCAGTCTACTCCGACTGCGCCGCGGCCATGCTACGTTGACGCGTGCCACAACCCGCCGCTCCGCCTCCCGCCGACGACGAGGTCATCGCCGGTTCCGTGGAGCGCGTGACCTTCCACAACCCCGACAACGGCTTCTCGGTCCTGCGGGTACGGGCGCGCGGCCGGGGCGGTGAGATCACGGTCGTCGGACACGCCGCCGCTATTGCGCCCGGCGAGTGGATCAACGCGTCCGGCAACTGGATTCACGATCGGAACTACGGCCCGCAGTTCCGGGCCCGCTTCCTGCAGGCGTCCGAGCCCACCTCGAAGGAGGGAATCCAGCGGTATCTCGCCTCCGGCCTGGTCCACGGCATCGGTCCGGTCTACGCCGCGAAGCTGGTGGACGCGTTCGGCTCCGCGATCTTCGACGTGATCGACACCGAGCCGGACCGCCTGCGCGACGTCGAAGGGATCGGCGCGATCCGCGCCGCGCGGATTTGCAAAGCGTGGGCCGAGCAACGATCGGTCCGCGAGATCATGGTCTTTCTGCACGAGCACGGGGTCGGGACGGCGCGCGCGGTGCGCATCTACAAGACCTACGGCAGCGACGCGGTCCGCGTGATGTCGGAGAACCCTTACCAGCTCGCGCGCGACATCCGCGGCATCGGCTTCCGGACCGCCGACACCCTGGCGATGCGCCTCGGTATCGAGAAGACGGCGCCGATTCGCATCGAGGCCGGCGTCGGCTTTGCACTCCTCGAAGCGCTGTCGGACGGTCACTGCGGCCTCCCGGCGGAAGAGCTGCTGGCGAAGGCGGCCGAACTGCTCGAGGCCCCTGCGGACCTTGTAAGAGCGGCAATAGATCACGAGCGGGCGGAAGGGACGATCGTGGCCGACACGGTGCGCGGCACCGACTGCTTCTTCCTGGCGGCGCTCTACCAGGCGGAGCAGGCAATCGCCCGCCGGATGCGTTCGCTCGCGGCCGGGCCGGTGCCCTGGGGCGAGATCGATCCCGTCCTGGCGCTCCGCCGGATCGAGGCGCGAACCCGCCTGAAGCTCGCGTCCCGCCAGGCTGACGCGATCCGCCGCGCCCTCGTCTCCAAGGTGCTGGTGATGACCGGGGGGCCGGGCGTCGGCAAGACGACGCTGGTCAATGCCCTTCTTGCCGTCCTCGCCCCGGGAGGGCTCGCCGTCACCCTCTGCGCGCCGACGGGCCGCGCCGCGCGCCGCCTCAGCGAGACGACCGGCCTGCCGGCCAAGACCATCCACCGGCTGCTCGAAATCGACCCGGCCACCGGGCGGTTCCAGCGCAACGAGGAACGTCCCGTCGACGCCGACCTGATTGTCGTCGACGAGGCGTCGATGGTCGACGTCCCGCTGATGCACGCGCTGGTCCGCGCCGTGCCCGGCGAAGCGGCGATGCTGATCGTGGGGGACATCGATCAGCTTCCGTCCGTCGGACCGGGCCAGGTGCTGAGCGACCTGATTGAGTCCGGGGCCCTGCCCGTCGTCCGCCTCACGAAGGTGTTCCGGCAACCGGCCGCCACCAGCCAGATCGTCACGAACGCCCACCGCGTGAATGCCGGCGAGATGCCCTGGCTGGGAAAGCCGGAAGGCACGACCGACTTCTATTTCGTTCCCGCCGACGACGCCGACGCGGCCGCCGCGCGCGTGCGGGAGCTGGTGACCGAACGGATACCGCGCCGCTTCGGCTTCGATCCGATCGACGGCATACAGGTGCTCTGCCCCATGAACCGCGGCGGGGCCGGGGCGCACGCGCTGAACGCCGACCTGCAAGCGGCCCTCAACCCGGCCGGGGGCCGCCCGACCGTCGAGCGATTCGGGTGGACCTTCGCGGCCGGCGACAAGGTGATGCAGACGGAAAACGACTACGACCGCGACGTCTACAACGGCGACATCGGACGCGTGGAGGCGGTCGATCCGGAGATGGGCGAGCTGCGCGTCCGCTTCGACGGACGGCCCGTGACGTACGGCTTCGGCGAGCTGGATGCCCTCGTGCCGGCGTACGCGACGACGATCCACAAGAGTCAGGGCTCGGAGTACCCCGCCGTCGTCATTCCGATCGTCTGGCAGCACTACGTCATGCTGCAACGGAACCTGCTCTACACGGGCATCACGCGCGGCCGGCAGCTCGTCGTCCTCGTGGGCCAGCCGAAGGCGATCAAGCGTGCCGTTCGCACCGTCTCCGGGCGCCGGCGCTGGTCGAAGCTGGCCGAGTGGCTGAAGGCCAGCTAAGGGAAACGAGTCCTTCCCCAGCCGTCGCGCCGCCAGCGCTCCACCACGGCCACCGGCCCCTCGACTTCCATGGACACGGTTCCTCCGTCCTGCTCGTGACGGAGAACGCGGCCCAGGCGGTAGACGTCGGAGATACGCCGGCGGTCGCGGTCGAGACTATCGTCGAAGCGGAGACGGACCCGCCGGGTATCGACACCGAGCGCGGCGGTCACGGCGCGGATCAGGCGGTCCCGCCCTTCGCCCGTGCGGGCCGATATCAGCAGCGCCTCCGGGTGGGACGCTTCGAGCCGGCGCGCCGTCTCCGCGCCGATCAGGTCGCCCTTGTTGAACACGAGCAGCATCGCGCGATCCGCGGCGCCGACCTCGGCGAGCACGCGAGTGACCGCGGCGGCGCGCGCCGCCCGGTCCGGATGGCTCGCATCGATCACGTGCAGGAGGAGATCGGCCTCGGCCACCTCCTCCAGCGTGGCGCGGAACGCCGCCACCAGGGTATGCGGCAGCCGATCGATGAATCCGACCGTGTCGGTAACGAGCACGGTGCGTCGATCCGGCAGGCGGAGCGGCCGCACCAGCGGGTCCAGGGTGACGAACAGCGCGTCCGACGACGGCGCCTCGCCTGCCGTCAGCCGGTTGAACAGCGAGCTCTTGCCGGCGTTCGTATAACCGACCAGGGCGACGGTCGGGGTGGATCCCTTGCGCCGCCGCTCGCGCAGGCGCATGCGCCGGCTGCGCACGCGGTCGAGGTCGCGCGCCAGGCGGTCGATACGCTGCCGGATGCGCCGGCGATCGGTCTCGAGCTTCGTCTCACCCGGACCGCGGGTCCCGATGCCCGCTCCGAGACGCGAGAGCGCCGCGCCCACTCCGGCCAGGCGCGGCAACAGGTAGCGAAGCTGCGCCAGCTCCACCTGCAGCCGGCCCTCCCGGGTGCGTGCGCGGGAGGCGAAAATGTCAAGAATGATCTGCGTGCGGTCGACCACGCGGCGGCCGAGTTCCTGCTCCAGATTACGGGACTGGACCGGGCTCAGCTCCCCGTCGACCACGACCAGGTCGACCTCGAGCTCCTCGCACGCCGCGGCGACCTGACGCACCTTGCCGCGGCCGATGAAACAGGCCGGGTCCGGCCTGGAGCGCTCCTGCAGGGTCCGGAAGACGATCGCGGCGCCGGCGGCGTCCGCCAGGCCCTCGAGCTCGTCGAGGGAGCGCTCGGCGGCCTCACGGCGACGGGTGCCGAAACGGAGGCCGACAATCGCCGCGCGATCACCCGCCGGCGCGTCCACGGCCACGCCGAAACCTGTCACCGGGTCGATTGTACGCCAACGGAACGGCCCCTCTCGCGCATCTTCCCGCGGCAGGCAGGTGCTACCATTATCCGACGTGTCTTCCGCCACTCTGCCTGAAGCGGACCCTCCGGAGACGCCCGACGCGCCCGCCGCGCCCGAACCGGCGCCGGCGGGTGGCGCGGACGCAACGGGTGGGGCGCGTTCCACGTTCCCCTTCGGTTTCAACTGGTCGTCCGAAGCCGGCGCCGTCACCACGACGATGGCGGGCGCAGCGCTGCTCGCCCTGCTGCGCGTCTTCCGCCGCCAGCGGCCGGATCCCGCGGAAGCCGACGTCGAAGCGGACGAGGCCGCTCTCGATCCGGTCGCGATGCCGCCGAGCGCGCCACCGGAAACAAAGACCGAGTCGGTCGACGACCGGCGCGCCGAAGCCCGGCTCGGGGGTGGCCGGGAACGCATCGACGCGCAGCATCACCGCGGCAAGCTGACGGCCCGGGAACGCATCGACGCGCTCGTCGATGACGGTTCTTTCGAGGAACTGGGCCCCTACGCGGAACACCGCCACGACGCGTTCGGACTCGACCGCCAGCGCCATGCCGGTGACGGCGTGGTCACCGGCTTCGGGAGGATCGACGGCCGGCGCGTAGCCCTCTTCGCGCAGGACTTCACGGTCCTCGGCGGGTCGTTTTCCGAAACGCAGGCGCTCAAGGTGGGGAGGCTGCTCGAGGCGGCAACCGCCAGCGGACTGCCGGTCGTCGCCCTGTTCGATTCGGTCGGCGCGCGAATCCAGGAAGGGATCTGGAGTCTTGCCGGCTTCGGCGACCTCTTCTGGCGCAATACCCAGGCCAGCGGCGTCGTGCCCCAGATCAGCGTAATGCTGGGCCCGTGCGCGGGCGGCGCGGTCTACTCGCCCGGCCTCACCGACTTCGTGATCATGGCGCGCGGCAGCAGCTACATGTTCATCACCGGCCCCGACGTCATTCGGACGGTGACCGGCGAAGAGGTCGACGTCGAGACCCTCGGCGGCGCCGACACGCATGCCGCTACATCGGGGGTCGCCCATCTCGTGGCGGACGACGAGGAGTCCGCGTTCGAACTGACACGAAAACTGCTCGGTTACCTCCCGTCGAACAACGCGGAAGATCCGCCGGCGGCGGAGCCGGACGAGGCATTGGAGCCCGATGGCGATGAACTCGACGATCTGATCCCGGCATCGGCCGAAGTCGCCTACGACGTGCGAGACGTGATCGACCTGATCGCCGACCGCGGCTCGTTCCTGGAGGTCCACGCGGACTTCGCACCGAACGCGGTCGTCGGCTTCGCGCGGATCGACGGGCGCGTCGTCGCGTGCATCGCCAATCAGCCGTCGCACCTTGCCGGCGTGCTCGACATCAACGCCTCCGACAAGATCGCACGCTTCATCCGCTTCGCCGATGCGTTCAACATCCCGCTCGTCACGCTGGTCGACTGCCCCGGCTTCCTTCCCGGCGCCAGCCAGGAACAGCAGGGCATCATCCGGCACGGCGCGAAGATCGTCTTCGCCTATGCCGAGGCGACCGTACCGAAGGTGTCGGTGGTGCTGCGGAAGGCCTACGGCGGTGCCTACATCGTGATGAGCAGCAAGATGATACGGACCGACCTCTGCCTCGCCTGGCCCAGCGCGGAAGTCGCGGTGATGGGAGCCAAGGGCGCCGTCAGCATCCTGTACGCGCGCCAACTGAAGCAGGCTGCGACGGATGCCGAGCGGGAGGTAAAGCGCGCGGCGCTCGAGGACGAGTTCCAGAAACAGTTCAACTCGCCCTTCGTGGCCGCCGCCACCGGGCACATCGACGACGTGATCCACCCGCGCGAAACCCGGGCGCGGATCGCCGCCGCACTGGCCTACCTCCGCGACAAGCAGACCCAGCCTCCCCCCAAGAAGCATGGCAACATCCCGCTCTGAGGCAGGCCGCGCGCCCGCCCGGCGGCGGACCTCGACCCGATGACACCCGCGCTCGATACCGTCCTGCCGATTGCCGCCGTCGGATCCGGCCTGCTCTTCCTGGCCCTTGCCGGCTTGATTGGCCTCATGTACCTACTGACTTCCTCCTGGTTCCACGGGGAATCCGAGGCGGCGGGCGAGGCCGAGGAAATCGCCGGCGAGGTTTCCGCGCCTCCGGAGGCCGCTTCGGAACCGGCGGAGTCAGGCGACGAGGTGGAGGCGACCAGCGAGGTGGAGGCGGTCAGCGAGGCGGAGGTAACCGGCAAGGCGGCGGAAGCGGAACGGCGGCGGCGCGCGGTTGTACTGGCCGTTACCGTCGCGGTGGCGCGCGCACGCCTGGGGCGGCCGGCGCGAAGGCCAACGGTCGCCAATAGCGACACGGCATCGGAGTGGCGCCGGGTCGGACGGACGCGACGCCTCTCGAAGCTGCGGCACCGGGCGAGGACAAACGCGTGACGCGCTATCGTGTCACCGTCGACGGCCAGACGTACGAGGTCGATGTCGACGATCCGCGTGCGCGTCCCGTCACCGCGAGCATCGCGGGCGCCACGTACACCGTCGACGTCGATACGGCCCCGGCCGATTCGCCGTCCGGAGACGGCGCCCGCGCCGACACCGCGCCGCCGGTGGAAAGGGAGCCCGCCTCCGGGGAATCCCCGGCCGCCACCGCCGGCGCCGCAGAGACCACCGGCGAGGCGTCATCCGGGGGCGGCAAGAGCGGTTCTCCGCGCACGATGAACGCCCCCATCCCCGGCGTCGTCTCGAAGGTGGCGACACGCCGCGGCCAAACGGTGGGACGCGGCGACGAGTTCCTGACCATCGAAGCGATGAAGATGTTCAACGTGATGCGCTCCCCCTGGGCGGGCAAGGTGACGGCGGTCCATGTCAAGGAGGGGGATCAGGTCGTGCAGGGGCAGCCGCTCGTCACCGTGACGCCCCGCTGAACCGATCGCGCCCGCCGTGCCCGAAATCCTCGCCCTCGACCCCGGCATCCTGCTGATGTTCGCTGTCGGCGGGATCCTCATCTACCTCGCCATCGCGAAGCAGTACGAGCCTACGCTCCTGCTGCCCATCGGCTTCGGGGTCATCCTGGGCAACCTCCCCAATTCGCCGATGAACGAGCCGGGCGGGATGCTGCACATCCTGAACGAGTTCGGCATCCAGACGGAGCTGTTCCCGCTGTTCATTTTCATCGGGATCGGCGCGATGATGGACTTCCGCCCGCTCCTCTCGCAGCCGTACTTCGCGATCCTGGGCGCGGCGGGCCAACTCGGCATCTTCGCGACGCTCATCCTCGCCACGCTGCTCGGTTTCCCGCTCAACCAGGCGGCGTCGATCGCCGTCATCGGCGCCATCGACGGGCCGACCAGCATCTACGTGTCGTCGCTCCTCGCGCCGGAGCTGCTCGCGCCAATCGCGGTGACCGCCTATTCCTACATGAGCCTCGTGCCGATCATTCAGCCGCCGATCATGCGTGCGCTGACCACCCGCAAGGAACGCCGCATCCGGATGGCTTATGCGCCCCGCCCGGTGCCGCGCCTCGCCGTGATCCTCTTCCCCATCACGGTGACGGTCGTCGTCGGCCTGCTCGTGCCCGAGTCCGCGCCCCTCGTCGCCACGCTGATGCTCGGCAATCTGCTCAGGGAATCGGGCGTCGTTGCGCAGTTGACGAGGTCCGCGTCGAACGAGCTCGCGAACCTCTCCACTCTCTTCCTCAGTCTCACCATCGGCAGCCTGATGCAGGCCGAGACCTTCCTGCAGACGCAGACGCTCTACATCCTGCTGCTCGGCCTCGGCGCCTTTGCGCTCGATACCGTCGCGGGCGTCTGCTTCGGAAAGCTCCTGGCGATGGTGACCGGCGGCCGGATAAACCCGCTGGTAGGCGCGGCCGGGATCAGCGCCTTCCCGATGAGCGGGCGGCTCGTCCAGCGCGTCGCCCAGGAGGAGGACTTCACCAACCACGTACTGATGCACGCGATGGGCGCCAACACCGCCGGCCAGCTCGGGTCGGTGATCGCCGGCGGTGTCCTGCTCGCGCTGGTCAGCAACGTTCTGGGATAGGACCCAAAAACCTCTCAGCAAACCAGACTCTCAAGCAGAAGGCTGGCCAGGTCCCGGCGAACATCACTTGCTCATTGATGTCTGTGCACGAAGCGACCGGACCGTCTCCCCGTCACGTCTACGAAGAGCGACGCGCAGCCCGGCAGGCGGCGCACGCGGCAACCGAGCGGCGGCACCATGCCGCCGGAACATTCCGGCTGATCGTCCTGGGCATCGCCGGTGCGCTGGGAATCGGTATCGTCGGCGGCGCCGGCTACTCCGGCTGGTGGCTGCTGGCGCCGCTGGCCGGCGTCTTCGGGCTGGGGGTGTGGCTCGACCGGATCGAGGCGGAGCGCGCGCGCCTGGAACGGGCCATTGCCTTTTACGACCGTGGCCTGTCTCGCCTGAACGACGCCTGGGCCGGAACCGGCGACCGCGGGGACGAGTTCGCGGACCCGAAGCATCTCTATGCCGCCGACCTCGACCTCTTCGGTGACGGGTCGGTGTTCCAGCGCCTCTGCGCGGCGCGAACCCGACGCGGCATGGGCATGCTTGCCGCTTGGCTGCTGTCGCCCGCCCCTCCCCGTGTAGTTCGCGAGCGGCAGACCGGCGTGGATGAACTGACCTCCAACCTCGATCTCCGCGAGGACCTGGCCGTTCTGGGCGACGACACGCGGGCCGCCGTCGACGCACAGGGGCTGGCCACCTGGGGTGCGGCGCCGCCCGCCTTCGACTCGCCGGCCCTGCTCGCGGCGGGTCGCATCGCGTCGGTCGCCGGAGCCCTGGCTTTGGCCGCTGGTGTCGCCTACGCGCTGTCGGGGGTGCGCTCACTCGAACTGAGCGACAGCGTCCGTTCGCTGCTTGGCTGGTACTTCGTGGCTGCCGTCCTCGGCGTGGCGATCGTGCAAGTGCGCCTCCGGCCGACCGCGGAGCGCATTTTCGAGGGGGTCGACAGCGCGGCGCGCGACATCGCGCTGCTCGGCGCCCTGCTGGCGCGTCTCGAAGCCGAGCGTTTCCACGCACCACGCCTTGCCGAGCTCCGCGCCCGGCTCGACGTCGACGGAGACCCGGCATCACGGCGGGTGGCGCGACTGACGCGCCTGAGGGAGCAGGTCGACTCACGCCACAACCTCATGGCGCGACTGTTTGGTTTCTTCCTGGTCTGGGACGTCCACCTCGCGCACGCGGTCGAACGCTGGCGACTGGCTTCGGGCCCCAGGCTCGGGAAGTGGCTCGACGCGGTCGGCGAGCTGGAAGCGCTCTCGTCGCTCGCGGGCTATCGATTCGAGCGGCCGGACGACATCTGGCCCGAGTTCGTGGACGGCGCGCCGCAATTCGAGGCGGAGGCCCTGGCTCATCCAATCCTGAACGCCGAGGCCGTCGCGAACGACATCCGTCTGGGCAGTCGGCTTCGGGTGCTCATCCTGAGCGGGTCTAACATGTCGGGCAAGAGCACGCTGCTCCGCACCATCGGCGTCAACGCGATCCTCGCCCAGGCCGGCGCCCCGGTGCGGGCGCGGCGGCTGCGGATGTCGCCGCTGACGGTAGGCGCATCGATTCGGATCGTCGACTCGCTGCAGGACGGCAGCTCCCGGTTTCACGCCGAGATCCTGCGGCTGCGATCCATCCTGGCGGAGGCCTGCCGGGACGAACGAACCGGTGACGGCGCGCCCGAAGACGCGCCGCCGGTCCTCTTCCTGATCGACGAGTGCCTGCACGGTACCAACTCGCACGACCGGCGGATCGGGGCCGATGCCGTCGTCGGAAGCCTGGCCGAGCGGGGCGCGATCGGCATCGTGACCACGCACGATCTGGCCCTGACGGCGATCGCCGATACGCTGGGCCCGCGCGCCGGGAACGTCCACTTCACCGACCAGTTGACGAACGGGAAGCTCCGCTTCGATTACCGGCTGCGGCCGGGCGTGGTCGGGAAGGGAAACGCCATCGAGCTGATGCGTTCCGTCGGGTTCGAGATCCCGACCGTGCCCACCGGACAGACGGCAGGATCAACGCCCGCCGACTAGTCCGTCATCCAGGTATCGACAGACAAACCGGGCACGCGCCGGAACTCGGCGAGGTTGTGCGTAATCAACGGGACGTCCCGCGCCAGTGCGTGGGCGGCAATCCACAGGTCGTTCGGGCCGATGGGCTGGCCGACAGAACGAAGATGCGCCCGGAGCCGGCCGTACTGTCGCGCGACGTCGGCATTGAGGTCGACGACCTGTACAGCCGCAAGCAGGTCCCGCAGACCGGCCTGATTCTCCTCAACGCGACGCGACCTCGACACGCCCCACTCCAGTTCTCCCAGGACGACAATCGAGATCCCGCAGTCGCGGAGCGGCAGCCTCGGTGCGAAGCCGGGAGTTTGCTTCCTGGCAAAGATGCAGGTGTCCGTGTCGAGCATCACTTTCAATCGAAGGGCTCCCTCTCTTCAAGCGGCAGGTGGGTGTTGCGCAACTCCTCCATCGCCTCGAAGAAATCGTCCGTGAACTTCGTGCTGTTCTTGAAGTAGTCGTCCCAGTCCTTGAACATCGGACTCAGCACGACATGACGTCCTTCGCGCCGAATCAGGACACGGTCCGTGTCGAAACGAAATTCCTTCGGTAGCCGCACGGCCTGGGACCTTCCGGTCATGAACACTCTCGCGATCTTTCGCTCATCGCGCTTCTTCTGGAGTCCTAATCGCCCGTGGCCGGTTGGTCCTGTCATCGCATCTCCTCCGCCCAAGGCCGCCGAGATGAATGGTGATATATCTTTAAAGAGTATATCAATAATCGTCCTGCCGGCGGGAAGGGGCCGGGAGAGCGCGTATACTGCCCGCCGTCGATGCGACCGTCCCCCGGCGCGCCCCGCTACCGGTTCGCCGGTCACATCCTGTCCCCCGCCCGCCGGACCCTCGTCCGCGACGGACGGGAACTGCCGCTGATCCCGCGCTACTTCGATCTCCTCGTCCTGCTCATCGAGCGGCGGAACGAAGCGGTGTCGAGGGATGCCATCCTTGACGCGGTCTGGAGCGACGTGATCGTCACCGACGGCGCTCTGAGCCAGGCGGTCCGGATCCTCCGGCGCACGCTGGGCGACGATCCGCGCGAGCCGACTTTCATCCGCACGGTGTCGCGGCACGGCTACCGTTTCGTCTGCGACGACGTCGTCGAGGAGCCGGACGAGGGGCCGCTGGCGCCGGCGCCGGTGCCGGCGGCAACGGCAGAGGCAGCCGCCGCGAACAACGCCTTCGACCAGGCCCTCGAAGCACTGCTCGACGACAACAGCGACGACGTTGAAGGAACGGACGTCCGGCGGCGCCAGGCGGCCGAGGCCCTGCATGAGATGGGCACGGCGGAAGCTCTCGACCGGCTGGCGCACAGGCAGGGGCACGCACTGGCCCGCGCTTACCTGCGCGAGACCCGCTGGGACGTCCCGGGGGCGGGGCCGGTTCCCCTGCTGGGGCATCCCGATTGGCTCACCGCCGCGAGGATCCTGTTCCTGCTTCGCCTCCGGCGCATGGCCCGGCTGGCAGAACGCCGCTGGATGGCCGCAGCCGCCGGTGGCGCGGTGGCCGGGGCGATCGCCGGTCTGCTCGGCGGTATCGTGCTCCGCTTCGGACCGGGATCGACGGCGGGCGACAGCGTGCTGGCGGTGCTGCCGGTGCTCGGAACGGCAGCCGGCGGTGTCGCGGCGGCGGGCGTCGGGGCCGGTCTGGCCGCCGCGGAAGCCGCCTTTCGCGCCCAGCGGCGGCTGGCCCTCGCCGTGGCGGGGGCGCTGAGCGGCCTCGCAGTCGGCGCGGCCGCCCACCTCCTGGGGCGCCTCGTCCTCGAGGGCCTGTTCGGCCGGGAACTCTCGCCGCTGGCCGGCGCTGTGGAAGGCCTGGTCCTCGGTGGAGCGGTCGGGCTGGGCTACGGCCTGGCCACGCCGACCGCGGAGGGAGGCATGGCGACCCCGCATGGGCGCGCCCGGCTCCGGGTCGCCCTCCTCGCGGGGCTCGCCTGCGCGCTGGCCGCCGGCCTGCTCGGCTGGAGCGGCCGGTTCCTGGGAGCGATGAGTCTCGACCTGATGGCGCAGAGCTTCCCCGGCTCGCAGGTCGGCCTCGCGCCGCTGGCGCGCCTGCTCGGTGAACAGGAGCCGGGAGTCGTGACCCGGGTCGCGATCAGCGCCTTCGAAGGCCTGATGTTCGGTTCGGGCCTGACCGCGGGGCTGACCAGACGGCCCCACTGACCCGTCCTGAGCCGAATATCACCGAACCCTCACGGTTCGCTCATGTCTCGGGGCGGCCTTCTCCCCATACTGCCTGCGAGCGATTCGAACATCGGCGGCGCCGCAGACAAGGAGCGAGATGAATCGACCCGTAAACGACGGCCTGCACGTGGGCCTGATCATGGACGGCAACGGTCGCTGGGCCCGTGCGCGCGGCCACCCGCGCACGGAAGGCCACCGTCGCGGGGCGGACGCCGTGCGACGCGCGGTAGAAGCGGCGCCCGGCCTCGGCATAACGACGCTGACGCTCTACGCCTTCTCCGCCGACAACTGGCGGCGGCCAGCCACCGAGGTGTCGGCGCTGATGCGGCTGCTGGAGTCCTTCCTCCTCCGCGAACGCATGAACTGCCGCCGGAACGGGGTGCGGCTTGCCCTGATCGGCCGCCGGGACCGCCTCTCGCCCGCCCTGATTCGCGCCATCGAGAAGACGGAGCACGCGACGCACGGCGGCGCCCGGCTCTACCTCCGGCTGGCAGTGGATTACTCCGCCCGCTCGGCGATCCTCGCCGCGGCCGGGGCGTTGCGGACGGACGAACCGTGCGACGAGGACGGCTTCCTCCAGCGCGTCAACCGCGCCTGCCACTCCGATCCGGAGACGCCGCCGGTCGACCTCGTGATCCGCACCAGCGGCGAGCAGCGCCTGAGCGACTTCCTGCTGTTCGAGTCGGCCTATGCTGAGCTTGTGTTCATCGAGACGCTGTGGCCCGACTTCGACGGCGAGGATCTGCGGCGGGCGGTAGAGGCGTTCCGCCGCCGCGACCGTCGCTACGGAGGCCTGACAACGGAAAGCTCCCTCCTGGCGGCGGCCAACGCATGAAAACGTACTTCGAGTCGGTCAGTACCACTCCGGTGCTCGCCGGCACGTTGCTGTCCACCCTGTTCCTGGTTCTGGTCGCGTTTCCGGCTCTGCCCATCGGCGGCGAGCTGCTCGACGTCAAGTCGGGTTACACCTACGAGGAGGCCGTCGCCGCCCTGGAGAGCTACGGCGAGGACGGGCGACGCGTGTACGCGTGGTCCAGCGCCACCCTGGACACGTTGCTCCCAGCCCTCTACGCCAGCCTGCTGGCCGGACTCGTCTATCGCTTCCGGCCGAAGGAACGTCTGTGGCGGCTCGCGTACCTGCCCGTCGGCGCGGGCGTGCTCGACCTGTGCGAGAACGTCCAGATCATCGTCCTGCTGGTTAGTTACCCTGACGTGTCCGCCCAGCAGGTGGCGAGCGCTTCACTGTTCACCCTGTCGAAGGGTTACGCGCTTTCGACCTGCGTGGTGCTGGCGGCGATCCTTGCGGCGGTGTCCGCCTTCAGTCGCCCGCCTCCGTAGCGTACCGCTCGACCACCTCGAGCGTCTCCCGCACGTCATCCCACGTCGAGTTGTGGTTCACGATGCACAGCCGGAGGACGAATCGCCTGTTGACCATCGTGGACGACAGGAACGCGCGCTCGCCCCAGAACATACGCGCCAGCACCTTGCGGTTCAGTTGGGTGAGAGCCTTCTCGCTGAGGCCGCCGGGGTTGACGCGGAAGCACACCATGCTCAGCGACACCGACAGCAACTCCAACGTGCGGCTCTCCCGGACGTACTCCGCGGCCCGGGCGGCCGAGTCGAGCCCGTTGTCGATCGCCGCGCGGAATGCCGCCATCCCGAACGTCTGAATCGACATCCAGACCTTCAACGCGCGGAAACTGCGGCTCAGTTGGATGCCCTGGTCCGCCAGATTGGCGTGCTTGGCGCCCCACACCGAATCCTGCAGCACGTCGTGCTGAATCGAGAAGGCGCGTTCGAGGGTTCCGGCGTCGCGCACCAGGATACAGCCGGCCTCGTACGGCTGGAACAGCCATTTGTGCGGATCCACGTTGATCGAGTCCGCCCGGTCGATACCCTCAAGCGCCTTCGCGCCACGCGGCGTCAGGGCCGCGAAACCGCCATAGGCCGCATCAACGTGAAACCACACCCGTTCGGCGGCGCAGAGGTCCGCCAGTGCGGGCATCGGGTCGACAGCCCCGCGCGTCGGCGTGCCGGCGTTCGCACACACGACCAGCGGCGTACTTCCCGCGGAGCGGTCCGCGGCGATGGCTTCCGCAACCGCCTCCGGATCGATCCGGCCCGAAGTGTCGGTCGGGAGCACCCGAATCCGATCCGGCGCTATGCCTACGATGCGGGCGGCCCGAACCTGCGCGCTGTGACTCTGGTCGCTCATGTAAGCGACCGCGCGATCCGGATTGCCGGCCGCCTCGCGTGCCGCCACGAACGCATGCAGCGCCGCTGCCGACCCGCCACTGGTCATCAGTCCGCCCGCCCCTTCCGGCAAGCCGAACCATTTCCGGAACCAGCCGATCACGACTGCTTCGAGTTGGCTGGGACCGCTGGCCACAAGCCAGGTCGCCGCATTGACATTGAATCCGGACGCCATGAAATCGGCCAGCACGCCGGGCCACGTCGGGCTCGTCGGCACGAAGCCGAACGACCGCGGATGATCGAGTCGGAGCGTATTGGTCAGTACGTCTTGCACGGCCCGGTCGATGACCTCCCGCGCCGGCCGGCCGGCTTCCGGCGGCTCCTCGTCCAGTTGGTGAGACAGAGCGTCCTTGAAGTCGCCCTCCCAGGCCCGTTCGCCCGGCAAACCTTCAACCCGCTCCACCAGGAGGTCCGTTACATGCTGCGCGAGTTCGCGCATCGCTTCCGGTGTCATCTGCAACATCGTGATCGTTCCTTTTCGCCTGAGCCACGGGCTCCTAACGCAGAGTGTACGCCACGCCCGCCTGCGGCACGGCGTAAGCCAAGCCGGACGAGCGAATCGTTATCACCCCGAGGCCGACGCTGCCACTCCACGCCCGCCGAATGCATACGTCTGGCCGATGGCCTCCGGCCACACCGTGAAGGACGCCCAGGCCCCGAGGCGCCCTTTCACGCTCGTCGATGTCCCAACCACCAGGCCGTTGGCGGTCGCAGGAATGGTCTCGTGCGTGCCCACGACGCGACCGGCACGCCTCATCGCTACGGAGAGGGACGTTTGCGCCGAAACCGAGGTCGCCGCCAACACCATGAAAACGAGTCCCGCGCCGATTCGCCGCACGCCGCGTCCTTCCTCTCTGCGGGACTACGCGATGTCGTCCGATACTGCCTCGGCGATCTCATCGAATCCCCTCTCCTCCGTATGGTCAACATCCCATCAGCGTAACCATGCTTGAGTATCAACAGGCGAATCAACTGGTAGGCGCAAAGAGAATCTGGTAGCACGCAGAAGGCCGTCGGTGGTTGCTACGACTACCCCGCGTCCGGGATAGCCTGCTGGTTCGCTATCCCGAGTGTCCGCCGTACTCTCCGCCAGGGCTAGGGCCGGAAGTTGACGTTGATGGTGATGCGCGTGTCGACCGGCACGATCGTCCCGCCGCGCGTCCTATTCTCGCGGTGCCGGGCCAGCTCGTCGGCGCTCATGGTCACTGGCGGCGGCGTTTCGTTGGTATCGGTCACGTTGATCGTCTCCTCGACGGAGCCGAGCCGGAGCACAAGTTCTTCCTCGCGTTGCTCCCCGGCTGCCAGCGACAACCGGCGAAACTGCCGTTCGAAGCCCGGCTTGGTCGCGATGAAGCCGTACTCTCCCGGTTCCACCTCGCCAAACTCGAAGCGGCCGGCGTCGTCGCCGGTCAGGCTGGACCGCTCGCCGGTTGCCCGGTTGATGAGCGTCAGACCGGGGTTCTGCACGACCTGTCCGGATTGATCCGTTACCGTGCCCGTGAGCTGCGCGGTCTGCGCGGCAGCCGGCAGAGTGACAGTGAGCAGCGCGATCAGTGTCAGACCGAGATTCGTGAGGCGAGACATGGCAACCCGGAACATAACACGCTCGGCGGCGACAGGAGCCGCCGTGAGCGACCAGGACAACCTCGCCAGGCGCGGCCGCGGCCGTCATGAGCGGGGCTGGCTAGCGCGGTCGGCCCCTGATACCCTCGGACCGGTGCCAGCATGGGGTTCCTGACCCGTCGTTCGGACCGCCGGGAGCCACAATGCTCCGACGACCTGCGTCTCGCCAACTATCCCCCTCCCTATCCCGACGGCTGGTACCGGTTGCTCAACTCGAAGTCGCTTCGGCGCGGGGGCGTGCGATACCTCGAATGTCTGGGCCGTGCGCTGGTCGTCTGGCGCAGCGAGGACGCGGACGACGTATTCGCGATGTCAGCGTTCTGCCCTCACCTCGGCGCAAACCTCGCGGGCGGCCGCGTCTGCAAGGACCGCATCGAGTGTCCCTTTCACGCCTGGCAATTCACCGGCGACGGACGGGCGGCCAGCGCGCCCTATAGCGACTCCGTGCCCACCGGCGTCGCGACCGAGAGCTTTCCGGTTCAGGAGGTGCACGGGCAGATCTTCCTGTACCACCGGGGTGGCGGAGCCCGGCAGCAGGCCAGCGAAGCAGTGCCCTACCCGGTCCCCCGCATCCCGGAGGTCGATGACGGGACCTTCGTCTTCCGCGGGCACTACGACGCCGGTCGCGCTCGGATGCACATCATCGAGCCTCTTGAGAATGCGGCCGACTCCGCACACTTCGGATACCTGCATAACCGACTGACGGTGCCCTGGACGAGAATTCCGGTTCCCGGCGCGGCGCTCGAGTACACAACGCGCCTGGACTTTGACGCCGCCAGGGAGTCCTACAGCATGCCGCTCCTCGTCGAGACCCGGTTCAACGTCTTCGGCCGTCGGTTGGAGCATGTCCGGACCAGTACTCGAGTCACGTTTACGGGAGTCGGCAGCATCATGAACCTGAGGATCACGTTGCCCGGGGTGGGCATCGTGGAGATCGTCCAGACCTATCTTCCCATCGCGCCGCTTGACCAGCAGGTCGCGTTTCATTGGTTCGCCGAACGCAGCGTCCCGCGACTTCTGGTCTGGCCGGTGGTCGGAGGCTGGGTCTCCCAGTGGCGCCGCGATGTACGTATCTGGGAAGGCAAAGGCTTTGCCGCACCACCGACGCTTTGCCGAGAAGACGGACCCATGACCCGTTTGCGGCGCTGGTATGGGCAGTTCTTTCCCGAAATGGCGGCCGACGGCCGATCGTCCGCGGCTCGGAGCCGCAGCTAACGGGTCGGCCGGATGGCGCCGCCCTTCCGTTTGATATCATCTATGCGCGGTGCGTTCGTGCCGTTTTCGCGGGAGTGCAAACATGTGGAGAAAGATTCACTTCGGAGTCTCGATCGCCATCGCCCTCGGAGTCACGCTGGCCGCTACGGCAACCCAGCCCTATCCCAACCCCTACCGCCTGGTCGACGGCTGGGCGAAGTTCTCCGACGGCCGGATCGTCGGTGCGGTTGGTGACGCGACCGTCGACAACGACGGCGAGCACATCTGGGCCATTCTGCGCTGCGACGCGGGGCCGGAGCGCTTCGGATGGGAGTGCCTGGACTCGGATCTCGACTCGGTCATCAAGTTCGCGCCCGACGGCACCGCGGTCGAGAGCTTCGGCGGCGGCATGTTCATCTGGCCGCACGGCATCGATGTCGACCCGGACGGCAACGTCTGGGTGACCGACGCGGTCAGCGAGGCGCGCACGCCGGAAAACGGTGACCGCGGGCACCACGTGGTCAAGTTCAGCCCGACCGGCGAGGTCCTGTTGGTGCTCGGAACGCCGGGCGAGCCGGGCGACGGTCCGAACCACTTCAACGCGCCGGCCGACGTCGTCGTGGCGGACGACGGCAGCATCTTCGTCGCCGACGGCCACGCCAACGAGACCAACAACCGCGTCGTGAAGTTCGACGCCGAGGGCAACTACCTGATGGAGTGGGGCCAGACCGGCTACGCCCCGGGCGAGTTCCGCACGCTACACGGCATCGCCATCGACAACGACGGGCGGCTCTTCGTGGCGGACCGCTCGAACAACCGCGTGCAGATCTTCGACCAGGAGGGCAACTTCCAGGCGCAGTGGCTGCAGTTCGGCCGCCCGAGCGGCATCACCTTCGACGCCCACGGCCGCATCTACGTCGCCGACTCGGAGTCGGACGACGTGCAGAACCCAGGCTTTGAACTCGGCATCCGCATCGGCGACGCGAAGAGTGGCTGGGTCGACGAGTTCATTCCGTTCGTCTGGGGCGACCCGCGCGAGGTAGCCGGCAACGGCGCCGAGTTCGTGGCGGTGGACGCCGAGGGCAACATCTACGGGGGCGAGCCGCGGCCGCGGAACCTGCAGAAGTACGTGCGCGTCAAGCCGTAGGTTCAGCTCTCGGGCGGAGTGCTCCTGTGGCTGCCGATCGCCGACAGGAACTCTTGCCGCGTGGTCCGGTCGTCGCGAAACGATCCCAACATGCGGCTGGTGACCATGCTGACACCCGGCTTGCGGATGCCGCGTGTGGTCATGCATTGGTGCGCGGCCTCAATGACGACGCCGACCCCACGCGGCTCCAGCACCTCCTGGATGGTGTTCGCGATCTGCGACGTCAGCGCCTCCTGGATCTGCAACCGCTTGGCGAACATCTCGACGAGGCGCGCCAGCTTGGAACTTCCGACGACGCGGTCTGTCGGCACATAACCGACATGCGCCTTGCCCAGGATGGGCACGATGTGGTGCTCGCAATGGGACTCGAGGCGGATGTCGCGCAAGACGATCATCTCGTCATAGGAGCCGGGCTTCTCGAAGGTCGTGGCCAGCAACGCGACCGGGTCCTGGGCGTATCCGGCGAAGAATTCCTCGTAGGCCCGCACGACACGTCCGGGAGTTCCCTTCAGTCCCTCCCGGTCGGGATCGTCCCCGGTCCACTCGATCAGTGTGCGAACGGCGGCCTCCGCCTCGGCGCGGCTCGGCCGACGCCGCGCTTCCGACGCGGTGCGCGATGGGGTCGAGGTTCGAGGCTCGACAACTGCACTGTCCATTTCCCGGCCTTTCGTCAATGTCGAGCCCGCCCCGGATGGCGCTTTCTTGCGAAGCAGAACGCAATGTTATAGTGTTGCTTCACCCTGCCGCAAGTTGAGACGGGCCATGACCAAACCGGTGACCCGACCCCGGCCCCGCACCGATTCGGATTGCGCCGGGCAGCACTCGCCACGTGAACGGATCGCGCTTGCGGTATCGATTTGCGAGGGGCGCGGCGTACGGATGACAGAACTGCGGAGGCGTATCCTGGAACTGCTTTGGGCGAGCGGTCGGCCGACGGGCGCCTACGAGTTGATCGAGGCGGTCACGCTCAGAGATTCCCGTCCGGTCGGACCACCGACCGTGTACCGGGCGCTTGAGTTCCTGATGGCGCAGGGCCTGGTTTCCAGGATCAACAGCCTGAACGCCTACGTCCCGTGCGTCCATCCCGAGCGCGACCACGATTGCCTGTTTTTCATCTGCAGCCGCTGCCGGACGTCGGTCGAACTCGAGGATCCGCGAATCGGAGGACTGCTTGCCGAGGATGCCGCCGTCCTCGGTTTTGTCGCGACACGTCGCACGGTCGAGGTCGAAGGCATGTGTGCACAGTGCGCAGGCTGACGTGAAGACCGATGGTCCGGAGAGGACGCGCACACCCCGAGCTCGCACGGTGTAGCCCTGGCTGGCGCGCACGGATCGTCGTCCTGGTGATGGCGGTGGCCGGCGCCGGCGCCGCCGAGGTCTTCTGTCACAAGGAGGACGCAGCCGATCAGAATTGCGCGGTCTGCCAGCTCCGACACCAGTCTGCCGAACTCTCTGCCTCGTCGCCGATTGGATTCGCCGATGTTGCGGAGCCGCTCGAGCAGGCTCCCAACGGCGAATGGATCGCGTCCGATCATTCCCGCCGCCTCCCCGCCCGCGGCCCGCCCGTCTAGTTCCCGTCACGCGCTGCGTTTCGTCCATCGTTTGTCGACGGCGCATTGCCGCGAGCACACGAGCGTGCGGAATCCGGCAATGGTGCCTGTCCACGGCTGACTGCGGTTCAAGGATGGCGTTTCCAGACACCGGTTCGCGGTGTCGCGCCTTACGCCCGTCCAACTGGCGCGTGCTCGGCTACCCCGCACGATGGAAACGGGAACAGGGTCACGAAGAGTGGGCCTCCAGAGGGAAAAGGTGATGGACCGTTTGACTGCAACTGGCATGAAAGACACATGGGAGCCGATGACGAAGAGAGCCCGCTCATTCGACATTGTCATCGTCGGCGCCGGCGCCGCCGGTCTCGGCCTTGGTGTGACGCTTCGCGACCTCGGAATCGAGAACTTCGTGATCCTCGACCGCGCCGCCATCGGCGCCTCATTCCTGCGTTGGCCCCGGCAAATGCGCTTCATCACGCCGTCGTTCAACACCACCCAGTTCGGCATGCTCGACCTGAACGCCGTCTGTCTGCAGACTTCGCCGGCCTACTCGATCGGCGTCGAGCACCCCACGGGGGCGGAGTATGCCGGCTATCTGCGAGGGGTCGCGGAGTACTTCGAGTTGCCGGTAGAGACCGGGGTGGACGTTCTCTCGGTCACGAAACCTCCGCGCAAGCAGTTTCGGGTGGAGACGAGTCGCGGCGACATCCGCGCGCGGTTCGTGGTCTGGGCGGGCGGCGAAATGCAGTACCCGTTGACCAATGGCTTCCACGGCGCCGAGTTGTGCCTGCACAGCTCCACGGTGACCTCATGGGATGATCTCAGCGGCGACGAGAGATACATCATCGGCGGCTCCGAAAGCGGCGTCGACGCCGCCGTCGCGCTGGCCGCCGCCGGTCGACGAGCCGTCGTCTTCGACCGCGAGGAGCCGTGGGAGCGCGAAGGCTCGGACCCCAGCAAACTCTTGTCGCCCTTTACGAAGGCGCGTCTGGATTCGGCTATGGACTCGGGCCGGGTGACGCTGCGCGGCGGCTGTACGGTCATCGGCGTCCGCCGCAAGAACAACGGCTATCAATTGGCACTCGATGACGGCGACGTCATCGACTGCGCCGAGAAGCCGATCCTGGCCTCCGGATTCGTCGGCTCGGCAAGCCTCGTTCGGTCGTTGTTCGATTGGCAGGATGACAGTTTTCCGCTGCTGACGGAAAACGACGAGTCCACCGTGACGAAAGGGCTCTTCCTGGTCGGGCCGCAGGTGCGCCAGGGCGATCTCATCTTCTGTTTCATCTACAAGTTCCGCCAACGCTTCGCCGTGGTGGCCAACCAGATCGCCCGCCGCCTGCGGGTGAGCACGGAGCCGCTGGAGGAGTACCGCCGCAACGGAATGTACCTCGACGATCTGTCGTGCTGCAGCGATGACTGCGCTTGTTGAAGAGGGGATCGTCCGTCCTCGCCCTCTTTTCCTGGAGCGCTCCGCCCTTGGGCCTTTCTGGGCGCTACTGCTGTTGTTGACGCCCGCCTGGATCGCGGTGGTCGCCGCCAACCGTATCGCGGATCGAATCGAACCCTGGGTCGACGCCCTGACTGGGCCGCTGGCCGGGGTGCTGGCGAGCTGGCCGCAGCCGCTGGCGGAGATCCTGGCCAGCGACTACGGCTTTGTCACGATGGGGCCGCTGCTGTTGGTGTGGACAACTCCGGTGGTCGTGCTCTATGGGCTGTTGATGGGTGCGTACAAGGCGAGCGGCCTGCTCGATCGCCTGACGAACGCCATGAATCCGTGGCTGCAGCCGTTCGGCATGACGGGCCGGGAGTTGGCGCGGGTCGTGATGGGTTTCGGCTGCAACGTGCCCGCCGTCATCAACGCGCGCTCGTCGTCGTCGGCATGCTCGCGTGGCGTATGCGTCTCAGCCATTGCTTTCGGTTCCGCCTGTTCGTATCAGTTGGGGGCGACGCTGGCGGTCTTCGCCGCGGCGGGACGACCCGGTTTGGTCACACCCTACCTGCTTTATCTTGGCGCCACGACTCTCACCTACGCGCGGCTCATCGCGCCGCAAGCGGCTCGTTCTCCCTTCAATGTGCTGGTGAGCGAGGGTCGGGTCCCCTTGACCTGGCCGCACCCGAGGACCATCTGGCTGGAGGCTCAGGGCGTCGTTCGGGAGTTTTTTCGCCGGGCCTTGCCGGTCTTCTTTCTGATCACGGCCGCGGCATCCCTGTTGCATTGGCTGGGTGCGCTGCAAGCTGCGTCGGCCGTCGTCGAGCCGGCGATGGCCATCTTTCGATTGCCCTCGGAGGCGGCCCTGGCGGTAGTCCTGGCGAGCGTGCGCAAGGACGGCATCCTGCTGCTCGCGGAGCCGGGCGTCGCCGCAAGCGTCAGCGCCGTCCAACTGTTGACGGCCGTCTACCTGGCCGGCGTGCTGCTGCCCTGCCTGGCGACCTGCTTGACGATTGCGCGTGAGCAGGGCCGCGCGTTCGCGCTGCGGTTGGTGGGTCGGCAGGCTGTGGCGGCCGCCGGGTTCAGCGTTTTGCTGGCCTGGGGCGGAGCATGGCTGTGAGCCCGATCTCCAGCACCCGCCGACGCGAGGGGGGAGAACTGCTGGACCGGCAGTGCTGGAACTGGGGCCGGGACATCGAGCGTCCGGAAGGCAACCTCCTGCTCGAAGCGGGCTTCCTCAGGCAACGGCCACCCGAAGGAGAAACAGGATCGAGCTGCTACACGCTCGCGCTACCCGATGGCGACAGCCTTATGTTGTGGGGTTTCGGCCTCCTGTACCGAACGCCGGGAAAGGGCAGCGTCTTCCTTAACCGCTACCAGTTTCGACCCGTCTGGCTGCCGTCGGAGACGGTCCAGGAGCCGTTTTGGTCGCCCGACATCATCCCGACTGCACAGACGCCTCCGTCGCCCCGCGTACCGGTTGACTTGACCGTCGCCGCCATTCGGCGCGTCGCGGACTACGAGGAGTGGGCGCTCGAGCGCTGCGGCCTGGAGTATCGTCGCGCCGTCCTGCGCCAATGGAAACGCCCTTCCAAGGGACTGCCGCCGCAGGCGCTTCCCCAGGCCTGGCGCGCGCTCGCCAACGCAATCGACGATCAACCGCTGGACGCAGTGGCGGTCTAGGGACCACCACGGAACGCGGGTGTCGAGGGTCGACAAGCAAGTTGGCCGGGTCGGCACGGCGATACCACCTGTTGACAGGCAACATGAAAGAGACCAACATGCTCCTGTAGAGAGGCAATATGGCCGAATCGCGGGCGGACGTGCCTTACGGCGTCCTCGACCTCTTCGTGCTGAAGACCCTCGACGCGATGGGGCCGCTCCACGGGTTCGGGCTGGCCCGACGAATCGAGCAGACCTCCGGCCAGCGGCTTCAGATCAACCAGGGTTCCATCTATCCGGCCCTGCTACGGCTCGAGCAGAACGGCTGGATCCGGTACGAGTGGGGGACGTCGGAGAAGAACCGGCGCGCGAAGTACTACTCGCTGACGGACACCGGACGGCGCCAGCTCGAGAAGCAGGTGAAGAGCTGGGAGCGGACGGCGGCGATCGTCGCGTTGTTCCTGGAGGCGACACGATGATTCTCCGGCGATGGCTGGCGAGCGCGAGGACGCGCCTGCGCGGCGCCGTTGCGCGGCGGGAGTTCGACGACGAGCTGGACGCCCACCTGGAGATGGCGGTCGAGGAGAACCTTGCGCGGGGCATGAACGAACGGGAAGCGAGGCGGCTGGCGCATGTCGACCTCGGCGGCGTTACGACCGTCAAGGAGGCGCGGCGCCAGGCCGACAGCCTGTATTGGCTCGACACCTTGCTGCAGGACCTGCGCGCCGCCCTTCGCCAGTGGACGGGGCGCCCGCTGTTCGCGCTCCTCGTTACCGCGACGCTCGGGCTGAGCCTTGGCCTCGCCACGGTGGCATTCAGCCTGTTCGACGCGATTCTGCTGCGGCCGTTGCCCTACGCCGACAGCGATCGCCTGACTCGCGTCTTCACGTTTTCGCAAGACGCGCCGCAGTCGTTGCATGGCGCCTCCCTCCCGGACTTCGAAGACTGGCAACAGCAGGCGCAGGCTCTCTCTCCGATCGCGGCGTGGGTTTCACTCCAGTCACACGTCACGGGACGCGGCCCGGCGCGGATGGTGCGGACCACCTTTGCCACGCCCCAATTGTTCGAGACGCTCGGCGTTCGGCCGATCCTGGGCCGCACGTTTCGCGACGACGAGAACGTGCATGGAGGCGACCTCCGCAAGGTCGTGCTCGGGTACGGACTGTGGCAGGACGCATTCGGCGGATCGCCGGAGGTCATTGGCCGGCAGATCCAGATCCGCGACCGCCCGCACGAGGTGATTGGCGTACTGCCGCCGCGGTTCGATTATCCCGATCGCACCGAGGTGTGGATGCCGCTCATGAGCCGCTACTTCATCACGGAAGTCTGGTGGAAACGGCGAGACCTGTACATGCACGGCGTGATCGCCCGCCGGCGGCCCGATGTGACCATCGCGCAGGCTCAGGCCGATATGGATGCCATTGCCCGCCGGCTGGCGGAGGAGCATCCCGTCACGAATCGCGACACGCGTATCCGCGTGCGGCATCTGCGCGAGGCGGAGGTCGGGCAACTCGGCTCCCAGATCCCCGGCGTCACGGCGGCAGCGGTGCTGCTCTTCCTGCTCGGGTGCGTGAACGTGAGCGGCCTGTTCGTGGCGCGCGCCGCCGGCCGCGCGCAGGAGGTCGCAGTACGTACCGCGCTCGGCGCCGAACCCAGGCGCCTGATGCGCCAACACGTCGTCGAGGGGCTGCTGTACGGGCTTCTTGGAGGCGTGGCGGGCGTCGCCGTTGCCGCTGCAGCCATTCCGGCTCTGTACGCCCTCATCCCGGTGGATCTCCCCGCATGGATGCAGTTCCGCCTCGATCACCGAACCATCGCGTTCGCGGCGAGCGCCAGCGTCGGAACCGGACTTCTCATCAGCACGACATCGCTCGCCTGGCACAGGCGCCCCGATCTCGCCAACGTGCTGCGGCAGGGCGTCAAGGGAGGTCTCGAAACCAGTCTGTCATCCCGTTTGCGCCGGCAATTGATAGTGGTGCAAGTCGCGCTCTCGGTTGCGCTGCTGGTTGGCACGGGACTGACGGTGCGGTCGCTGCTGCACCTCGGTCAGGTCGACACGGGTATTCGCACCGACGGCGTGCTCGTCGCGTCGGTCGCGGGTGACATCGTGGCGAACTCCACGCGCGAGGAGTCCATCGCTCGGCACGCGCGCGGGTTTCGGCAAATGCGCGACGCGCTGGGGAGGTTACCCGGCGTTCACGCCGTAACCGCCGCCACCAGGATTCCGTTTCTGAACGCGCCCGAAGAGCGTCCGGTGCACGAACTCTATTCGCGCTGGCGGGACACGCCGGAGACAGCGTATCGCGGCGCCCTGCGAACGTCGAATGCCATGCCGGAGTATTTCGCAACGCTCGGCGTGCCCATTCTCGACGGGCGCGACTTCGCGGATACCGACACGCTCGAGACAACTCCGGTGGCGATTCTCAGCCAGCGGGCCGGCGAGCTCCTCTTTCAAGGCGAGTACCCCTTGGGGCAGCAAGTGCGGTGGGGCGTCGATCCGTACTTCTGGGCGACCGTCATCGGTATCGTCCCGAACACAACCTGGCATCAGGCCGATGACGGCGGCGTGGAGTACTACTTCCACCACGGGCAGTTTCCAGCGGAGACGATGCGTTTCCTGATCTCGACGAGGAATGATCCTGCGTTGCTGGCGACCTCCGTACGACGCACGCTGGAATCAGTCAACCCGAACTTCGTCGTCGAACGCGTCGTGCCCTTCGAGCGCATCGCCTACGAGGCGCTTTGGCAGCGGCGCCTGCAGACGTTCCTGTTTCTCGTATTCGGGACGGTAGCCGTCATCCTCACGAGCGTAGGGCTATTCGCGGTCATGAGCTATCTCGTCGCCCAACGCACCCGGGAGTTCGGCGTACGGACCGCATTGGGCGCGAACCGCTCCGATATCGTCGGCACGGTCCTCCGCCATGGGGCAGGCATCGCGGCCGTCGGCACGGTATGCGGCCTGCTCGTCGCGCTTGCGATGGGCAGCTATCTCGACGCGCTGCTGTTTCGGGTATCCCGCTTCGACCTTGTGACATTCTCGAGTGTCCCCATCGTCATCTGTGTAGTCACCCTGATCGCCTGTGCGCTGCCAGCATGGCGTGCGTCGCGCACGGACCCGCTGATCGCACTGCGTGACTCCCTGGGACCGCACGCTGGAAGCCGCTGGCGTTCAGCCCGTTGACCCGGAGTGGCTGCACCCACAGGGTTCGACGAGAGCCTGCCAGTGCGGAAAGCGATACAGAGAGCGAAGCGTCCGTGATGTAGGATCGGCCGTACACAGCACCGGCCGCGGTTGGTAGCAGCGGCCAGCAACAAAAAAACGGAGCCTTGCTGAACATCGAAGACGGCGCGCTGCTCGTGGCGGCGTAGCGGATACGGCGGGTGTGTTGCCCGCCACGCGGCGGCCCCTGACCGTTGGGCTGATTCCTGCGGGGGAGCGTTTCGTGCTTCTCACCTGTGGACCGGATGCTTCCCCCGTCCGCGATGTTCATCGCCCGAAGTCGGCGTTACCAGCAAATGAGATATCTCGGCAGCGCAGTAGCTCTTGGAATGGTCGCTTTGGCGTCCGCGTGCGCGTCCCCGGCCGCTCCGTCTGACGACTGCCCCTTCATGGGCGCGGGAATCACGCTCAGCGCGTCGGAGGGAGGCAGCACGTCGGCAACCTTGACGCTCAGTCCGCCCGACGTCGACCTGGCCGGTGCGACCCCCCAGCTCTGGCACGACCCGTTGACCGCCGGCCGCGTGGATGCGTTCACCTTCCACTGCGCGCCCAACTACACCGGAGGGGTGCAGCTGTGGGCCGAGATCCTGAACGCCTGCGCCGGCCAAACGGTCCTCTCGGACGTACGGCATTTCCGCTGTCAACGCTGACCTGAATACTGGGCCCAGCGTGTCATCACGTGTCGCGCCATTGCTGTGGAGCGTCGGTACCTTGGGCGGCAAGTGAGCCTCGTCCGATGCTGCGCCATGGCGCTACTAACCCTGATGCTGTCGGCGTTGCCCGCTTTCGCGCAGACGACGGCGGACATCGTCGGTCGTGTCACTGACGCCTCGCGCCGCGTCCTTCCGGGCGTGACGGTGCACATCGAGCACGAAGGCACCGGAGACGTGCGCACGGCGCCCACCAACGCCACCGGGGACTACGCGTTCAATCTCCTTCTGCCCGGCACCTACACCGTGACGATGGAACTCGACGGCTTCGACTCCGAGACCCGCCGCGTCACGTTGTCGTCGGGCGATCGGGCCAGACTCGACGGGCAGCTCGCGCTCGGCGGCCTGACCGAAACCGTTACCGTCGCAGCCGAAGCGCCACTGCTTCAGACCGAGACCTCGACCGTCTCGGCGCTCGTCGATGATCAACTCGTGCAGAACCTGCCCGTCAATGGCCGGAACTTCGTCGAACTCGTGCAGACGGTGCCCGGTGCGAACGCCGGTCTGCCGAACTCGCTCGCCAGCGGCACGAGGCCCGATGACCGCCGCAACACGTCTGCCATCTCGATCAACGGCGCCCAGGACAACCAGAACAATCACATGATCGACGGCATGGACAACAACGAGCGGCAGATCGGCACGATCGGCGTGAAACCGTCAATCGAGGCCATCGCCGAGGTGAGCGTCCAGACCAACAACTACACGGCCGAGGTCGGCCGGACGGCAGGCGGCGTCATCAACGTCATCACGAAGTCGGGCACGAACGTCTTCAGCGGCTCGTTGTTCGGTTACCTCCGCGACGACCGGTTCGACTCCCGGGACTTCTTCGCCACGACCAGGCCCACGCTCAGGCAGTACCAGGCGGGTGGCAGTATCGGCGGCCCGATTGTCCCGAATCGGACGTTCTTCTTTGCGGATTTCGAGAATTACTCCCACACGTCGGGTGTGACGAATGTGATCACGGTGCCGACGATGGCGATGCGCAACGGCGACTTCTCCGAGCTTCCCGTCCAGGTCCACGATCCGCTGACGCGGCGGCCGTTCCCTGGCAATCGGATCCCGGCGGCCCTGATGTCGCCGATCGCCCGAGCGCTGATCGGTCTGTACCCTGAGCCCACCAGTGCGGGCCTGTCGGCCAACTACGCCAGCGTGACCGACCGCACGCAGGACACCATGACGGCAGACTTCCGAGTCGACCATCGCTTCGATGGCAACAACCAGTTGTTCGTGCGGTACTCCTGGAACGACGTAGACGTCTACACACCGTCGGCGTGCCCGATCGCCAACGGCATCGACCCGGGTTGCTCCGGCGGCGGCACTGCCTGGCCCGGTCCGAACGTCACCAGGGCGCACGGCGTGCAGGTGAACTACACCCGCGTGTTCAGCCCGTCGTTCATCGCGGAGGTCCGCGGAGGCTACCTCAAGGTCGACCTGCTGTCGCTGCCAGTCAACTACGGCCGGGCGCTGACCAGTCAGTTCGGTATCCCCAACGGCAACATCGAGGGCGACGACATAACCTCGGGACTCGTACCGCTGCAATTCGACGGGTACTCGGGGCTGGGGGCTTCGAACTGGATCCCGCTGGGGCAGATCGACGACACCAGCCAGTTCAACCTCACGCTGACCCGGACCGCGGGCGAACACAACGTGCGGTTCGGCGGCGGAGTCATCCTGCGCGAGTACTCCGTGTTCCAGAGCGAGCAGGCGATCGGCCAGTTCGAGTTCTCGGCGCTTGAGACCAGCAACGGCGACGGCGACGGCGGTGACGCGATGGCCTCGTTCCTGCTCGGATTCCCCAACGTCATCAGCCGCGCCTACGCGCAGGTGGTCCCGCAGTACCACACCAACGAATACAGCCTGTTTGTCCAGGACGACTGGCGCGCGAGCGACTGGCTGACGCTCAACCTGGGTCTGCGGTATGACGTCTTCACGCCGTTACGGGAGGAGACCAACCGGATCTCGAACTTCGACCCGGTCACCGCGCAGATCATCATTCCCGGGCAGAACGGTGTCTCGGAGACCGCCGGCATCGCGACCGACTATTCCAATGTCGCCCCCCGGCTGGGATTCGCGGCGTCGCTGAGCGACTCTCTGGTCCTCCGCGGCGGGTACGGTCTGTCGTACTTTCCGGGAAACATCACGAGCGACGCGACCATGAAGAACGCGCCGTTCATCAGCAACCAGCAGTTCCAGAACAGCACGTCGGGCGTGCCGGCGTTGCGGCTCAGCGACGGCCTGCCGACGCCGGAACCCACAGACCACCTCAACCCGACCGGCAACATCAGCGCCGTTGCGCTCGACTTCCGGTCGACACGGGTGCAGCAGTTCAACGCAATCATCGAGCGGCAGATCGGCCACAACGTGGCGGGCATCGGCTATGTCGGCTCGCGCGGCGACTTCGTGGCCGGCCGGATCAACCTGAACCTGCCTCCGGTGGGCGCCGGGAGTCTCTCGACCCGGCGCCCGTACGCCGCGCAACTGCCCAGGGTGAGCAACATCAGGGTCTTTTCGTCGGCCTTCGAGTCGCAGTACGACTCGATGCAACTCGTGTTCCAACGCCGCCCGGTCGGCGGGCTGGGCTTCAGCTTCAACTACACGCTGGCGCTCAATCAGCGAACCGACGGTGCGCCCTGGGACGAGAGTGTGATCGAGAAGTTCGCCGCGGACAACGATGTCCGGCATCGCATGGTGCTCTCGGTCACCTACGAGATGCCGTATCGTGGGACTGGCGCCGCCGGGGCGCTCCTGAGCGACTGGCAGGTCAACGGCATCGCCTACTGGCAGTCGGGCCGGCCATTCAACGTGCAGAACGCTTCGCCTCGCACCAACACCGGCGCGCGCGGTGACCGCCCCAATCTCCTGGGCGCGGCGGAACTCTCCAACGCGACCTACGAGCAGTGGCTGAACCGCAACGCCTTCGAGCCGCAGCCGATCAACACGGTCGCAACCAACATGCCTGAACGCAACGGGTTCCGCGGTCCCACCCGGAGCCAGGTGGATCTCTCGATCTTCCGGACGATTCCGGCGGGCAACATCGACGTCCAGCTCCGCTACGAGGTCTACAACCTGTTCAACCGCGTGAACTTCGACAACCCCAGCGGCGCCTTTGGCCTGCCGACATTCGGCCGGATCACCCGCACCGTGAGCCCGCCGCGGCAGATGCAAGTCGCCGCGAAGCTACTGTTCTAGCTGTCACTGGCGCCGAGCCGGCGATGCGATGGCGGCCAGGCATCCGAGCCGCAATCCGGTCATACAGCGGATTTTGCCGCCCTGGTTCACTGCACGGTAAAAGCCTCAAACGCCGGCACCAGGATCGTGCTCAGCACAATGACGGCAGTTGCCGTCAAAACAGTGGCCACCATGCCCGTTCTGAACATCGTCCCGAGGTGGACGGCGCCTGCGGCGAACGTCGTTGCCGCCGTGGGGCTCGACCACGGCAGCGCCACGGCATGGGCCGTGCCGGCGATGATTCGCGCCAGAATCGCTGCGTTGTACTCGAGCGCCTCGGCGATCGGAAACAGCATCGAGGACACCATCACCGTCGCTGAGATACCGCTGGCCACTTGCGTCAACACGGTCGTGAGCAGACCGGCCAGCCAGGGCAGCGCCGGCGCCGCGACATTCCCCGCGAACGCAGCCCCGATCCAATCGGTCACCCCCAGCCGGGTCAGTCCACTCACCATTGCCATGCCCCCGACAACGAGAAACAGCACGTTCCACGAAACGCCTTCCTGAAGGTCCTTGCGGTCAAGGGTCATGTCGCCGCGCTTGCCGTCCACCGGCAGCAGGAAGAGGAGCACCATGCCCACCGGGGGCACGTACCAGATATCGAGGAACTCCACCGCCGTGAGGGTCGGCAGCATCCACAGGGCCAACATCACAATCAACACGAACAGGACGTTCTTCTCTCCGCGGCTGAGCGGGCCCAGTTGTGCGGATTGCTCGCGGATGCGCGATCGGCTTGCAGAGATGGCCCGCACGTCAGGCACGACCATCAATTTCAAAAGCAGGTAGTAGATCGGGACGTGGACCGCGGCGAGAATGACCCCGGTCGACGTCCACTGCGCGAAGCTGATGCTGTAGGACGTCGTCTCTTCCAGCACGGAGAGCACGAGCGGGTTGAACGCGATGCCCATGGGGGTTGCCAGCTCACCGGCGGCCACGCCGTACAGCACCGCGAGACTCGCCGCCTCGGCCATTCGCGGCGCCTGGGCAGCCGATTCTCCGGCGTCGAGCGTGGCCACCGCCGACCGGGTGACCGACAGCGCAATGGGGGTCATCATCACGATGACCACCACGTCGCTCACCACCGCGGATGTCACCGCGGCAGCGATCAGGAACACGAGTATCAGGCTGCCGCTCGACCGCACGGCACCCGGCATGCGCAGCAGCGCCAGGGCGACCCGGGTCGCGAGACCGTGCTTGCGCATGGCGTGCCCGAAGAGCATTGAGCCCATCAGAAAGGGAAGGATCGTCTGGCCGTACAGGCCGGCCACCTCGGCGAAGGGCATCACGCCGCCGACCGGCAGGAGCACGAACGGGAGAAAGCTCGTGACCGCCCACGGAACCGGCACGGTCGCCCACCAGGCGAGGATCCACGCGTAGGCGGCGAGCGCGAAGTGCGCCTCCGGTCCGAGACCGGCCAAGGGCACGGCGCGAACGGCGGCGAACGCCGCCGGCCCGGCCAGCACGCGCAACGCAAATGTCCGTTGAACGGTCAGTGTTTCACTGGCGCGCACGACTCGTCTCCGGCGCTTCCACGCGAACCGTGACGATGTCGGTGTCGTGGAACTGTTGGTGGCGCACCGAGGACGCGAGGTGGCGCAGCAATCGAAGTGAGACTTCCCGTTCCATCAGCACATCGTCGGGCCGCTGCGCCAGAAACGCGATCTGGTCCTGGACGTTATCCTCGCCGACCGCGGCCACGAACTCCAGGACGGCGCCGCCGGCTTCCTTTTTCGCCGACAGGAACAAGCGCCGCCGCTGGCGCTCTTCATCCCGCTCGTCCTCGCCCGCCAGCGTGAGCAGGGTTTCCTCACTGACCGCTTCGAGCCGGTGCACCATCTTCGCATCCCAGCCGCTACGTCGCGCGAACGCACCGAGGAACTCCCTGATCTTCGGGAGCACGGCCAGATCGAAGTCAACTTCGATTCGGGAACGGCGGGGCGATGTCATCTCCAGGAACAGCGTCATGACGATGGCCACCAGACCGCCGGCGGTTATGCCGTTCTGCAACAAGCCACCTGCGACGTCCGAAAGGAATCCGGGAAATATCAGGCCGTGCTGGCATCCCGTACCAACCCAGAACGCCACTCCGGCCACCAGCCCCTTGCGATGGTCGATGCCGCCCTGCACGATCTCGGTCATACCGCGCACGAAGGTCAATGCCATCAGGACGGTGACATAGGCGCCGGCGACCGCGCCCGGAATCGCCAGGACCACGGCCAGCGCCTTGGGCAGGAAAGCGAAAGCGATCAGGACTCCGCCCGCGGCGATTCCGACCCGGCGGGCCCCGACACCGGTAAGCTCGACCGCCGGCGCGCTGATGGCGGCGATGGTCTGGGTCGGCATTATGCCGGCGAGGCCGGAGAGCAGCTTGCAGACGCCGTCTGCCGCCACGCCGCCCTCCACCGCGCGGTAGTCCACGGCCCGTGGCCGGCGCCACGAGACACGCTGAATGGCGACGGTACCGACGATCGTATGAATGGTGCCGACCAGCGCGACGAACATGAAGGCGGGTAGAAGCCCGACGAATGCCGGGTCCATGTCGAGTTCGATTCCCGGCCACCCCCCCTGCGGCACGCCGATCCACGACGCCTCTACGACCCGGGCCAGGTCGTAGAGACCGAACGCACCGGCAACCAGCGAGCCGGTCGCAATCCCGATGACCGGCGCCCAGAGGCGGAGTGTCGCTGTCCCCGTCATGGAGATACCGAGGATGACCAGGATCGTCGCCAGCGCGGTCAACGGCGCGCCCAGCGCCGGCACCTCGTCTGGCGTATCGTGCATGCGACTGAGGACGACCGGCAGCACGGTGACCGGTATCAGCATGTTCACCGTGCCGACGATGGTCGGAGTCAGGAGCCGCCGGAACAGGGAGAGCCGCATGGAGAGCGCGATCGGCAGCAACGACGATAGGATGACCAGCGTGCCGAGCAGTGCCGGCCCTCCCTGGGCCAGCGCTGCGGCGCTGAGTCCGATGAAGGCTCCCGCCGGGCCCATGGCAAGGACGTAGCCGGCTCCGATCCGGCCGACGCGAACCGCCTGCAACGCCGTGCACACGCCGCTGATGGCGACAGCGCTGAACACCGCCCAGGACAGGTACGCTTCACTGCTGCCGGCGGCCCGAATCACGATCGTGGGGATCAGGACGATGCTGGCGCCTCCCAGCATCACCAACTGCACGCCGCAGGCTAAGGCCAGCGCCGCCGGAGGATTCTCGTCGGGCTGATAGCGAACGCTCGGAGCCTTGCTCGAGCTGTTGCTCATCCGGTCGCTTCAGATCAGGGAGCGAGGGCGAACACGACCTCAGAACGGCCGCCGCCCAGGTGATGCGCCGCGACGCTCGCTTCATAGGCACCCTGCCCGCTCCGGCTGACCTGGACTGCCGCCGGTTGCGCACCGGCCGTGGCGGCGGCGCACATGAGGGCGGCGAGCGACGCGGCCGCACGCCGCGCGATCCTGCCGCATCGAGCGTAAAGTGCTGTTGTCAAAGGCGTTTCAGATCATCAGGGAGGCAGCCTCTCGTCGACACAGTGTACGCCGCTTCAGCTTGGGTTTCCACCGGTAGGCCGCCGACGCCTGGTGGCCACCCTGCCCCGTACGGCTGCGGCGCGTGCCGAAACTTCAGGAAATCTTCAGACCCCGACGGACCGCGCTCTCTATGCTGGCTCTTGTCGACGCCCACATGTCCGCTCCCGTGCCGCCGATGAGGCCGGCGCCGCAGATAGAAGAAGGAACAGGTCACCATGACGCAGTATCGCGCCCCGCTCGCCGTCCTGCTCTTCTCGCTGTCCATCGCGCCGGCCGCAGCCCAGGAACCCGTGGCGGTGACGGGCCTCGTCACCGACTCGTCCGGCGGCGTGCTGCAGGGCGCCACGGTCGAGGCGCGGCGCGGGCTCCGCCTGGTGTCGACCACGGCCACCGGCGGCGACGGGCGATACCGCCTGGATCTGCCCGAGACCGCGCCCTATCACCTGACCGCCCGTCTCGACGGCTTCGTGACCGCCGCGGCCGAGGTGACGGCGACCGGCCCTGCGACCGCCGACTTCCGCCTCGACATCGCCCCCGTCAGGGACACCGTCGTCGTCACCGCTTCCCGCACCGCAGAAGTCGCCGCGTCGGTCACCGAGTCGCACTCGGTTTTCACCGCCGAGGACATCGAGAGCCTCGGCAGCCACTCAGTCGCCGACGTCCTGCGCTACGTGCCCGGCCTCAACGTCGAGTCGACGGGCCGCGAGGGCTCTCTCACCTCCGTCTTCGCCCGCGGCGGCGAGTCCGATTACAACCACGTCCTCATCGACGGCGTGCGGGTCAACGACAACGGCGGCGGCTACGACTTCGACCGCGTCTCGGCCGCCGAGATCGAGCGCGTGGAGGTCGTCCGCGGCGCCCAGTCGGCCCTCTACGGCTCCGACGCCATCGGCTCCGTCATCCAGATCTTCACCAAGCGCGGAACTCCTGACAGCGGCCCCCGCCTGTCCGGTTCGTTCGAGGGCGGCTCGTTCGGCACCACCCGCGGCGACGTGCGCGTCCTCGGCGGCGCCGCAGACCGCGTCGACTACCAGCTCGGCGTCGCCCACCGCGCGACCGACGGCGCGTTCCAGGACCGACTCGTCGAGCTCGACCGCTTCGACCAGCAGTCGATCGACGGCAACCTCGGCGCCATCGTCGGCGACAACACCCTCCTGCGCGGCGGCTTCCGCTACAGCAACCGGCGCGGCAGCTCCGTCGGCCCCATCGTCTACGCCCCGGGCGACACCGGCGGCGGCTACGATACCGACGCCCTGACCTGGCACCTCGACTTCGACCAGACCCTCTCCCCGCGCTTCAGCCATTCCGCGACCGTGAGCCACTTCCGGTCCGGAACCCAGTCAGTGGACACCGTCGGCGACCCCCCGTTCAGCGTCTTCGCGCTCCTCGAGGGCGAGCCCGGCGCCCTCTATCCGGCCGGCCCGCGCCTGGTGCGGCTCCTCGACGAGCCCGCCTTCGACGCCCTGGCGACGGCCCCCTCGGGGCTCGGCCCCGGCCAGTTCCTCGCCCGCACCGGCCCCTACAGCGGCTTCGACTATCCCTTCGAGTTCGAGACGCAGTTGCGCCGGCCCGCCGTGCGCTACCAGGCCAACGCGACCTGGCTCGACGACCAGGTCCTGAGCGTCGGCTACGACTACTACAGCGAGACGAACGCCCTCGACCCCCTGCAGACGGTGGAGAACCACTCGTACTTCCTGCAGCAGCAGTTCAACGTGGCCGACGCGTGGTTCGTGACCGGCGGGGCGCGCGTCGACGACAACTCCCTCTACGGCACCGCCGTCAACCCCAAGCTGTCCGCCGGCGGCTACCCCCTGCCGTATCGCGGGGGCGCGCTGTCATCGGTCAAGGTGTCGGCCAACGTCGGGCGAGGCATCAAGAACCCGACCTTCTCCCAGCTCTACGGCTCGCAGTGGGTCGACGGCGACCTGTCGCTGCTGCCCGAGCAGGCGGTGACCGTCGACGCGGGGGCCGAGCTGACCTTCGACGACCAGCGCTGGCTGGCGCGCTTCACGTGGTTCAGCAACGACTACGAGGACCAGATCGCCTACTCGCCCTCGCTCGGCTTCGGGGGCGACGGTGTCGCCGACTACGTGAACATCGACGGATCGCGGGCGGACGGGGTCGAGCTCGAGTTCGGCATGCAGCGGCCGCTCGGCGGCGTGACGGCCAGCGCCTCCTACGCGCTGGTGGACACCGAGGTGGTGACCAACGCGAGCACGAGCGAGCAGTTCCAGCCGGGCCAGCCGCTCCTGCGCCGGCCCCGGCACTCGGCCAACCTGCGCCTTGGCTACACGCGGGGGCGCGGCAGCCTGCACCTGGCGATGCGGGTGACCGGCGACCGTCACGACAGCGCATTCCTCGGGCTTCAGCGCCTCTCGGACGGCCGCGGGGTGGACATCACCGTCAACCCCGCCTACACGCTGGTCACCGCCGGCGGGCAGTTCCGCGTGCGCCCCGAGCTGACGCTGTTCCTGCGCATCGACAACCTGACCGACGCGGTGTACGAGAGCGCGCTCGGGTACCCGGGCCTGCCGCGCGCGTTCGTGGCCGGGGGACGCTTCAACTTCGGCGGCTGACCCAGGCACGTCAGGCTGCCGGTGGCGTCGGCGCCGGATGACGCGAGCACCTGAGAGGCCCCATGACCCGAACGCAGGAACCCGTGACCGACCGCGTGCTCACCGACGTGGAGCGACGGCACCTGTTGCGGCGCCTCGCCCTATCGTGCCGGTGGACGGGTGGCGGCTCAACCCGTCGCCCCTTGGCCGGTGCGCCCTGACCGACGAGCGCCACGCTGTCGGAGCCGCCGGCCGCACGCCTGACGACACATCCGATCCCTCGCTTGTCTACTACCCGCGGCCAGCGTATGCTCGCTGCTATCGTCGCTCTAGAGGTACCGGCTTCCTCTTGTTCTTCCGGGGTTACTTGATGACTACCATCGTACTCGCCTCTGCTCTGGTGGAAGCCTTGGCATTCCTCGGCGGCCCGGATGCGTACACCAGAGCGATCACCGTCGACGAGGACCTTGCATCCTCGATGTGCCTGGAGCACCAAGCGACCTTGCCGCCGCTGGGAAACTGGGTGCAACTCGACGTGGTTGAGGTTTCGGCGCCTACCAACGTGACCGTCACACCGGTCGTCGGCAGGTCCCGCGTCCACCAAGTCGCCGGCAACTTGGCCGTGACCGTCAGGGACGCACGGAACTCGCTGACCCGAACGGTCCGCGTCAACTTCTTCTGCTCGGTCTACGGCCGCGGCACGAACCCGTGGCGATACCAGATCATCAGCCACCGCAAGCAGTACCCGAACCCGGACGGTCTCTTCGTCGGGCGCCGGCCGCCATCCGTCCTTTGACTCGGGATCCCAGTTCGCCCATCGAGCCCGTCACCGTCCTCCGGCCGGCCCGTGTCGCCGCCGCGTGGTGGGCCGTGACGCCGCGCGGATAATCCGTTTCCTCGGCAGCCCAGTCCCGGAACGACGAGCGGAGCGGTGCGGCCACGGCGGGGGCCGGCCGCGGATGACGAGCCGCTGGACCCGGCTTCGGGTCAAGGCAACGCGAAGACGAACAGCGTGTTCCCTGCCGACGTTGCGGGGGCGTCCGTGATCGCGCCTGCTCGACCGGACGGTTGATCCCCCGCTCGGCGGCGGCGTACATTAATCTGCGGGTTGCCGAGCCAGCACCTTAAGACTGGACGTTGCTCCTCATGAACGATGTTCCCAGCCCACCCGTACCGGCCGCCTCGGTGATGTTGCTCCGGCCGGCTGCGGCCGGCGTCGAGATGCTGTACCTCAGGCGGAATCCGGCCTTGACCTACCGCGGGGGATACTGGGTCTTTCCCGGTGGCTCGATCGATGCGGGGGACTGCCACCCGGGGGCGGCTGACGACAGCGAAGCCGCCGCGCGGGGCGCGGCCGTGCGCGAGGCACTTGAAGAAGCCGCGGTCCGATTGCCCGCCGCGTCGTTGACGTTGGCCGCGCACTGGACGACGCCGGTCGACAGTGCGATTCGGTTCGCAACCTGGTATTTCGTCGCCGCGGCGCCGAGTTGCCCGATCTGCGTCGACGGAGGGGAGATCCACGAGCACCGCTGGCTGCGCCCTAGCGAGGCTCTCGCCCGCTTCCGGGCCGGGGAGATGAAGCTGGCGGAACCGACCTTCGGGCTGACCGTACGGATGGCCGGCTTTGCCGAGGTTGAGACGGCGCTGGCCGCGGTGGCCGCGTGGCCGATGGAGCGGCTGGTTGGAGAAGTGCGTGATGTCGAGGGAGGACAGGTGGCCGTCTATTGCCACGACACGGCCTACGGCGGCGGACCACTGGACCGGCCGGGACCCCGGCACCGACTGTGGATGGTCTCACCCGGATGGCGTTATGAGCGGGACTTCTGACCCGCGGTGCCGCTGCGACGCTGCGCTTGCGGCACGTTGAAGCCTGGAGCTTCCGACTCGCCATCAACCACTCCGATGACCGTGGAGCCGAGCTGGCTGACTGCGGCGGAGATGCGGGCGGCGTACGCGGCCGGCACTCTGTCGCCGAGAGAGGTCTGCATCGCCGTCCTGGAGCGTGCGGAGCGGGCGAATCCGACACTGCGTGCGCTCCTGACGATCACGGGGGATTCGGCAATGGAGCGAGCGGCGGCGGCGGAACGCGAGTGGGGCGAGCGGCGGCGGCGGGGAGCCCTCGAAGCGGCGCCGTTACTGGGAGTGCCCCTGTCGGTGAAGGACACGGTGGACGTGGCGGGGATGCCGACCACGATGGGCTCGCTGCTGGCGCCTACGGTGCCGGCCACGACGGACGAGTTGTTCGTAGAGCGCCTACGGAAGTCCGGCGCGGTCTTGTTCGGCAAGACGAACACTGCGGAGTTCGGCCTCGCTGCCCAGACGACGAATCGGTTGGGCGATGCTTGCGTGAATCCCTGGGATGCGACGCGCACGGCCGGCGGGTCGAGCGGTGGGGCCGCGGCAGCCTGCGCGGCCGGGCTGGGACCGCTGCACCACGGCACGGACGGGGGCGGGTCGGTAAGGATCCCGGCGGCCTATTGCGGAGTCGTGGGACTGAAACCGTCCGGCGGGCGCGTGGCGCGGCGGAAGCGCGGCGCAGGATTGGCGGAGTTCGAGGTGGACGGCGCGCTGGCGCGAACCGTGAAGGACGCGGCGGTTCTGTTGTCGGCTATGTCCGTTCCCTCGGACCGTGACAGACCCGACTTCGCTTCCTGGGTGGTAGCGGGGAGTCTGCGCGGTCTCACTCTGAGTGCTCCGCCGGCACTCGCTGCCCACACCGTGGCCGCCGGGGTGCGGACTGCGGTGGACGCTCTTCGCGACGCGGGAGCCGCGGTGACCGACGAGGCCCCGCCGCTGACGCCGGAACCGTCGACAGTGCTGTCCACGGTCGCGGCAGCCGGCGCCGCATCGGACTACGGAGCGCTGGTCACCGGACGCCACGACGACCTAACGGACTACGCGCGACGCAGCCTGAAGCGTGGGGCCGCACTGACCGAGACCGCAGTGACGGCAGCGTATGCGGAGGTCGACCGGTTGAGAGTATTGATGGAGTCGTTCTTCGAGCACTACGATGGCTTGGTGTTGCCGACGACCGCAACCACCGCACCGCAAAGCGGCATGCGCGTGGCGCCTTCCGCAGGGGAGTCCGTGAATCCCTGGTTGATCTCCACGCTGCATACGCCTTTGGCGAATCTGATCCACGCGCCTGCAATCGCCGTGCCGACGGGACTTGACGACGATGGGTTGCCAACGTCGGTGCAGATCGTAGCGTCACCGGGCGACGAGGCCACCGTGCTGCGCTGCGCGGCGGTGCTGGAGCAGGCGGTACCGTGGCGCTACCGATACCCGACGGTCGCCTGATCCACTTCGCGGATGACGAGCCGCTGGACCCAGCTTCGGGTCAGGGCAACGCGAAGACGAACAGCGTGTTCCCCGCCGACGGCCGCAACTCCGGCGTGAGCCGGTTGAACGCGCCCGACGTGAGCGACGTCCCGGTGCTGACGGCGACGTACTGCTTGCCGTCGACGGCGTAGGTGACCGGGAACCCGGTGAGTGGCGACCCGAGGTTGATCTCCCAGAGAACCTCCCCCGTCTCGTGATCGAGGGCGCGGAAGCGACCGTTGTGATCGCCGCCGAAGACGAGACCGCCACCGGTCACCATCAGCGAACTGGTGGCCGCGCGTTGCTCGTGCTTCCAGACCACCCGGCCGGTCTCCGCGGAAATCGCCTGCACGGTTCCCACCTGATCGGTCCCGGGCGCAATCTGGGAGCGCACCGTGAGGTTGTATAGCGAGCCGGTGTCGTTCGCCATGATGCGCGCACAGGCGTTCCGGAGCGGCATGTACATCGCGTTGGTGATCGGCGAGTAGGCGCCCGCCTCCCAGTCCTTGCCCCCCGTCAGGGTCGGGCAGACCATCATCTCCTGCCCCACGCGCTCGAAGACCACCTCGGAGTTCTCGGAGACCGCGCCGGTCGCCCCGTCGATGCTGCTGACGACGTTCTGGGCGATGGTCGGCTCCGCCCAGAGGAACTCGCCCGTTTCGCGGTCCAGCGTGTAGACGATGCCGGTCTTGCCCGGGATGCCGGTCATCACACGCCGTTCCTCGCCCGGCGTGAGCCGCGGGTTGATCCAGTCGACGGTCTGCGGGTCGGGCGCTACCGCCGTATCGACAAGCAGGCGCTCGAACGGATGATCGAGATCCCAACTGTCGTTCAGGTGCTGGTAGTACCAGACGATCTCGCCGGTGTCGGCGTCGAGCGCGAGCGTGGAGTTGTGGTACAGGTGCTGGTTGCCGGTCCCGCCGATCATGAACTTCGGAGCCGGTGAGGTGACCGACGTCCCCGCGTACACCAGGTTCAGTTCGGGATCGAAGCTGGGCACCATCCACGAGCCGACGTGCTTCCGCTCCTCGAACGGAACGCCGCCCCAGCTCTCGTCGCCCGGTTCCCCGGGAGCTGGGATGGTGCGCCGCCGCCACAGCTCCTCGCCGGTGCGCGCGTCGTGGGCGACGATGACGCAGGCGTTCGGCCCGCCCCGCGGCGTGCAGCCCCGGCCCGAAACGATCTTGCCGTTGGCGATGATCGGGCCGCTGCTCTGGTTCGCCGGATTCACGCGGTAGTCGAGGATCTCGGTCTCCCAGGCCAGCTCGCCCGTCGCCGCGTCGAGGGCGAACACGTAGTCGTCGCCGCTCGTGTCGATGATGTGGGTTCCGTAGATCGCCAGGTTGCGGTTCAGGTCGGTCAGCACGCCGAGCATGTAGTCCTCGAGGTCGTCGGGCCGGACCCGCTGGTAGCGCCAGTACAGGTCGCCGGTCGCCGCGTCGAACGCCTCGATGATGTCGCGCGGGTTCGGCATGAACATCACGCCGTCGTGCACGAGCGGCGTCCCCTGCTGCAGGCCGGGGCCGAGGCCGCGCGACCAGACCATCCGAAGCTCGCCGACGTTGGTCCGGTCGATCCCGTCGAGGGGGCTGAAGCCCCAGCCGTTCAGCGTGCGCCGCCACATCAGCCACGACTCCCCCGGAGGGTTCTGGAGCATGGCGTCCGTGACCGGGGTCACGGCGGGGGCCTGCGCGTTCAGTGCGGCGAGCGCGCCCGCGGCGACGACAACGGCCAATACGATCCGGAGCCGGAAACTGCCCTGCATCGGAACCTCCCGTTCTGGTCCGCCCGCCGCCCGGACCCGTTCAGTCCGAGGCGGCGACCGCGGACGCGCGCGACTCCTCCATCGGAATGATCCGGTCGAAACCGTTGATCCGGAAGATCTCCCGGATGTGGCTCTTCATGGCGCAGAGCACCATCGTCCTCCCGTCGGCTTCCAGCGTCTTCGCGGCGAGGAGGAGCACTCTGAGGCCCGAGCTGCTGATGAAATCGACGTGACTGAAGTCCACGATCACGTTCCCTTCGCCATCGCCGATACGCTCCATCACGAGCGACTCGAACCGGTGATCGTTCGAGCCATCCACCCGTCCGACAGGCGACAGCACGAGCGCGCCGCCGTCCCGTTCCTCCGTCACCCGTATGCTCATCGATAATCGCTCTCCCGCTCACTCACCGCCCGGGCGCGCTCAATCCAGATCCGCGAACACCGGCGCGTGATCGGATGCCGTGTTGCCTTCCTTCTTCTTTCGGTATTCGCGATCGATCTCCACGTGGCGCACGCGCGAGACCACTGCGGGGGTGCCCAGGAGCAGATCGATGCGCAGCCCCAGGCCCCGGTGGAAGGAACCGCCCCGGTAGTCCCACCAGGAGAACTTCTGCTCGTTCGGGTACAGGTGGCGAAACAGGTCGGTCAGTCCCAGCTCGAGGAGGGACCGGTATCGCGTTCGTTCCTCGGTGGTGCAGAAGATCGAACCATCGGCGGCGGCCCCCTGCCAGCAGTCCAGCGCCTCCGGCACGATGTTGAAGTCCCCGCCGATGATGAAAGGGACATCCCGGTCGACGCCGGCCAGATAGTCGCGCAGCGCTTCGAACCACGCGAGCTTCAGGGGAAAGTCCGGATGGTCGAGCGTCTTGCCGTTGGGGCAATACACCGTGGCGAAATGGAGGCCGGCGACCCGGGCGCGAAGCAGGCGCGACCCCTGGTCCTCGCGGCCGGGCAGCCCCCGGGTTTCCACCTCCGCCGGCGTCCGGCTGAGGACCGCTACCCCGTTCCACCCTTTCTCGCCGTGGACGACGGCGTGATAACCGAGCGCCCGGAAGTCGTCGTGCGGGAACTCCTCGTCGGTCACCTTCACTTCCTGCAGGCCCACCACGTCGGGGGCGCGGCTCTGCAGCCAGTGCGCGATGAAGTCCATGCGCGCCCGCAGGCCGTTGACGTTCCAGGTCGCGATGCGCATGGCCCGTCAGTATCGCACCTTCGAACGCACCGTCAGCGCCATGGTCCAGAGTCCAGCCGAGCCTCAACGACCGGCCAGGAGTGCAAGCATGCGCCGCGGCAGGCGCTGCAGATCATCGAAAATCAGGTAGGCGATCGGCACCAGCAGCAGCGTGACGAACGTGGCGAACATCACGCCGAACGCGAGTGAGACCGCCATGGGAATGAAGAAGGCGGCCTGCAGGCTGCGATCCGCCATCATGGGGATCAGGCCGACGAAGGTGGTCAGCGACGTGAGCAGGATGGGGCGGAAACGGTGGCTGCCGGCGCGCCGGATAGCCTGCTCCAGTCCGTCGGCGGCGCGTTGGCCTCCCGGAGTGGAATGCTCGGCCGGATCGGCCACGTCACGGGGTTTCCGCTCCCGGTTGATGAAGTCGACCATGACCAGACTGTCATTGACGACAACGCCGGTCAGGGCGACGAAACCGAAGAACGACATGGCCGTGACGTCGATCCCCATCACCACGTGCCCCCAGAACGCGCCGACGACACCGAACGGAATCGCTCCCATGATGATGAACGGCTGCACGTAGGAACGCAGCGGGATCGCCAGCAGGGCGAAGATCAGGATCACGCTCCGGACGAAACCCGTTCGCAGGGCCCCGACCGACTCCTCCTGTGCCGCCTGGGCTCCCCGGAAGCTGTAGAAGACGTCCGGAAAGCCCGCCAGTACTTCCGGGAGGATTCGTTCCTCCAGGTCGGCGATCACGGCTGACGCCGACGAGACCTGCGGGTCGACCGACGCGGTCACGTTCACGGAGCGGTTTCGATCGACCCGCCGGATCGACGCGAAGCCTCGTCCCGACTCCGCCCGCGCCACCAGGCCGAACGGCACTTCGCCGCCGTCCGGGGTCCGGATGCGCAGGTTTTCCAGATCGCCGACGGATCGCCGCTCCTCGCGGGGATAGCGCACCATGACGCGTATGTCCTCCCGCCCGCGCTGGATCCGCTGCACCTCCTCGCCGTAGAACGCCTGGCGGACCTGGTTGCCCAGGTCCTGCAGCGTGAGCCCGAGGATCTCCGCCGGCGGGCGGATGTCCAACCGCATCTCCTCCTTGCCGGTACGTAGTGAATCGGCGATCGCATAGACGCCGCCATACGTGCGCAACCGCTCCTTGATGCGGTCGGCCGCCGCGCGCAGTTGCTCCAGATCGGGTCCGGACAGTTGCACGTCCAGGTCCTCGCCCGGATCCAGAAGCGACGTGTCGAGCTCGATCGCGACCGCCTCGGGAACCGGACCGGTCTCCTCCCGCCACATCGCGCCGAGCTGCTCGCTGGAGTACGTTCGCAACTCCGCCGGCGCCAGCTCGATGGTGACCTCGCCGAGGTGGGCGTCCGCGCCATCCGAGAGGCCGAAGCCTCCGAGCCGACCGCCCGTCGACTGTGAGGGCTGTTCACCGATGACCGCCGCCACGTGCCTGAAGTAGTCCGTGCCGGTCTCTTCCTGCAACCTGGCGCGAAGCCGCGCGGCGCCCGACTCGAACTTTGCAACGGCCTCCGACGTCACTGCCGCCGGCGTGCCCAGTGGCATCGTGACGGAAGTGCTCATGAACTCGTTCTCGATCGACGGAAAGAAACGGAAACTGGTCCAGCCGCCCAGGGCGACGCCGGCCGTCAGCAGCAGGCCGGCCAGGCCGACGGCGGCGGTGACGTAACGCCACCGGAGGGCCTGCTCCAGAAGCGGTTCGTAGCCCCTCCGAACGAACCACGCGAGCCCCCCGGCAAGACGCTGCTGGAAACGGCTCCACGGACCCGGTCGGCTGCTCCGACGGATGTGCGCCAGATGAGCCGGCAGGATACCGAGCGATTCGATCAGCGAGAAGAGCAGGCAGGGAATCACGACGAGCGGAATGATGCGGAAGATCTTCCCGAACGCGCCCGGTACGAACATCAGGGGCAGGAAGGCCGCCGCCGTCGTCAGGACCGCGTAGATCACGGGCTTCCCGATCTCCTGCGCGCCCCTCACGGCGCCTCCCATGCCGTCTCCGTGTCCTTCCTGGTGACGGTGGATGTTCTCGCCCACCATGATGGCGTCGTCGACCAGCACGCCGAGCACCAGGATGAACGCGAAACACGTCACCATGTTGATGGTCATGTCCAGATTCGGCATGACGGCGATCGCGCCGAGGAACGAGATCGGTATCCCGAAACTGACCCAGAAGGCGAGACGCATTCGGAGAAACAGGCTCAGCACCACGAAGACGAGCACGAACCCCATGGCGCCGTTGTTCAGCATGATCGCCAATCGGTCCGACAGGGCCTGCGATTCGTCCTGCCAGACGGTCAGGGTGACCCCTTCCGGCAACCAGAGCTTCGCCCGCTCGGCGTAGTCGCGCACCGCCGCCGCGACGTCGAGAGCGCTTTCCTCCCCGGCCCGGTAGACCGAGACGGTGACGGCCGTGACTTCGTCGAAACGGGCCTGCTGATCCGTTTCCGCGAAGCCGTCGACCACCGTTGCCACGTCTTTCAGAAACAGCCGGCTCCCGTCGGGCCGGGTCCAGAACACGAGGTTCTCGAACTCCGTACCGCGGTACGCCTGCCCGACCGTGCGCAGCAGGATCTCGCCGCGGTCGGGGTGCAGCGAGCCGCCCGGCACATCCAGGGACGAGCGCCGGACGGCGTTCGCGACCTGGTCGAACGTGATCTGGTGCCGGCGCAGGGCGGCCTCCGACACCTCGATCGAGATCTCGTAGTTGGGCACGCTGCCGATCTCGGCCTGGCTGACGTCCGGCATGGCAACCAGGCCATCGCGTACCCGCTCGGCGACCGCCTTCAGCGCGGCAAGGTCCGTGTCGCCGGCGACGGCGATGTCCATGACCTTGCTCCGGGTGACCAACTCGCGGATGATCGGCCTTTCGGTTTCGACGGGGAACGTCGAGATCTCCTGGACGTTGTTGGTTACTTCATGGAACACCTGCTGCTGGTCGGCGCCCAGCTCGAGCTCCACGATTATCGAGGCGCTGCCCTCGGACGCCGTCGACACGATCTCCTTGATGCCGTCGACGTTCTGAATGGACTCTTCGATGCGGACGACGACGCCGGACTCCACTTCCTCGGGCGCCGCCCCCAGATAGGGCACGCTGATGCTGATCCGGTCGAGCTCCACCTCGGGAAAGACCTCTACCGTGATCGTCCTGGCGGCCATCAGGCCGCTCACGATGATCAGGACCATCAGGAGATTGGCGGCGACCGGGTTGCCCGCGAGCCACGTGACGGCGCGGTTCACGTTGATCTCCCTCGTCGGACGATTCGAGCCTGTCTGTTGACGCGCTCCAAGAGGGCTATGGTAGGCGATACCGGGCACCAATAGGTGGTGTCAGGTGTTAGGTTAGGCCATACTAGGCGCAGATAATTGGTGCCAGGTGTCAGGGTAGACGATACAAGGGTTGGGCACCGAACCCGGGAGCCGGCGGGCCTTGCCCCGTCCAGTCGGGATAGAAGCTATGCCAGAAGAACTTGACGACGCGAATCAGCCCGCCCCGCCGGCCTGGCGCGGCTATCTGCAGTTGGCGTTGGTCCTCGGCGCGATCCTGATGGCCCTGTTCTTTGCGCGGGCGCCCGATCGCGTGGATCGGGGCCCGGTCACCGACCTCACGGCCGACGCCGTCCGACCCACCGTCCCGGTAATTCAACCGGCGCCGACGGATCAGGCGCTGACCGTCGAGTTGACCGCTACCGTGGGTCTCGAAGACACGGTGAACGTGGCGTCCGAGGTCGCCGGCCGCGTTGCCTGGGTCTCACCGAACTTCGCCAACGGCGGGTCGCTCTCCGCCGACGAGACGTTCATCCGCGTCGATCCGGCCGAGTTCGAGCTGCAGGTGGAGGCGGCGGAAATGGCCGTCCGCGAGGCCGACGCACGACTGGCGGCCGAAAAGGCCCGGGGCGGGGGGGGCGCCCGGGACTTCGCGCTGGCGGAGGCCGAGGCGCGGCTCATGAGGGCGGAGGCCGATCGCAAGCTGGCGGAGCTGCGGCTCGAGCGCACGAACATTTCCTATCCGTACGCCAGCCGGGTGATCAACGCGGATGTCGCGGTCGGCGAGCTGGTGGGGCCGGCGGAGCTGGTCGGCGGCGCTGCGTCCCGTCTGGGCGCCGTCTATCGGCTCGATGCGCTGCAGGTGGATGCGCCGATCGAGCCGCGGGATCTGGAATACCTGGATCCGGTAATCGGCCGTTCGGCGCGCGTAGTCGGGGCGATGGGGACGTGGCAAGCTCGGGTGGTGCGCGTCTCCTCGGTGATTGCTCCGAAGACCCGCCTCGCCTCGGTATTCCTGAAGTTCGCGGACGATGAGCCCAGGGACTCGCTGCCGGCGCCGGGTACGTTCGTGGAGATCGACCTGGACGGACCGGCCTACGACGACGTCTACGTGCTTCCGGAATCCGTGCTGCAGGAGCGTGACAGCGTCTGGGTGGTCCGGAACGGCCTGCTGAGCGCGTTCACCCCGACAACCCTCGGACGGACGGCTGCCGGCTGGGTCGTGCAGGCGTTCGATGCCGGCGAAGGCGTGGTCGTCGGCGCGCTGCCCGGAGCCCGCGAAGGGCTGGAGGTCGAGGCGCGGGACGCTGCGTCGACGGTGAACTGAGGAGTCAAGAACATGAGCTCCACCGACACCGACAGAACCGCGCAGCCGGCCGAAGCGCGGAAGGGGCTGATCGCCTACTTCGCGGGGAATCCGGTCGCCGCCAATCTCCTCATGCTGGTTCTCATCGCCGGCGGGGTCGCGTCCGGCTGTCAGCTCGCGGTGCAGAACTTCCCGGAAATCGATCTGCGAGTGGTGGACGTGACCGTGCTGTCGCCCGGGTCATCGCCGCAGGAGGTGGAGCAGGACATCAATCGCCGCATCGAGGAGAGCGTGATCGGTCTCGCGGGCGTCGAGCGGGTGGTGGCCACCGCCACCGAGAGCGTGGGCCGGATCCACATCGAGCTGGCGACCTTCGCGGATGCCGCTTCGGTCCTGAACGACGTGCGGAACGCGGTGGACGCCATCGAGAACTTCCCGCCGCTGAACGCGGAACGGCCGGAGGTCAGGCTGGCGCAGCTCTCCATCGAAGCGATGACGCTGGCAGTCTCCTCGTCGGTTGTCGGCGAGAACGAACTGCGGCTGGCGGCCGAGAACGTGCGCGACGAGCTGCTGGGGTTGCCGTCGGTCTCACTCGTGACGCTCCGGGGCACGCGGGACCGGGAGATAGCGATCGAGCTCAGCGAGGAGGAGCTCCGCCGCAACGACCTGTCCATCGCCGACGTATCCGCCGCGGTGCAGCGCGCCTCCCTCAACCTCACGTTCGGAGAGCTGCGCACCGAGTCCGGCGGGGTGGTGCTGCACACCGTGGCCAAGCGCAGCATCGGCGAGGAGTTCGAGGACATTCCACTCATCACGCGGTTGAACGGGACCATCGTGAAGCTCGGCGACGTGGCGGAGATTCGTGACGGGTTCGTCGAGGACGACGTCGTCTCGGAGGTCAACGGGGCGCCGGCCGTGTTCGTTCGCATCGACGCCACGGAGCGGCAGTCGATCGTCGACATGGGCGACGACATCCGAAGCTGGCTCGCGGACTACGATCCTCCACAGGACGTCACGATCAGCGTCTGGAACGACCGTGCGCGGCCGGCCATCGACCGGATGTCGGCAGTCGCGAGGAACGGGCTGGCGGGCGCGATACTGGTCTTCTTCCTGCTCGTGCTCGTGTTCGACCTGCGCGCCGCGACCTGGATAGCGATCGGCATTCCGTTCTCGTTCGTCGGCGCCCTGACCTTCTTCGCTCCGGCGAACCTGACGCTGAACATCGGAACGCTGCTCGGCTTCTTCCTGATGATCGGCCTGGTCGTGGACGACGCGCTGGTGGTCGGCGAGAGCGTCGCCACCGAACGCGACCGCGGCAAACGCGGAGCGGAGGCCGCCGCCGCGGGTGCGAAGGCCGTGGTCGGACCCATAACCATCGGCGCGTGCACGACGATCCTCGCGTTCGTGCCGTTCCTCTTCGTCAGCGCGGCCACGACCCAGTTCGTGAACGTCTTTCCGTACGTCGCGTTCTTCGTGCTCGTCGTGTCGCTGATCGAGGCATTCTTCATTCTGCCTGCCCATCTCTCGCACGACGGAAGCTGGAGCCTGGGACCGCTGCGCGCCCTGCAGGATCGCGTGTGCGTGTGGATAGACCAACTCCGGGAGCGTACCGTGGCGCCGGCGGTGTCGTGGTCCGTGCAGCACGTCTGGCCGATGCTCGCGGGCGGCGCCGCGCTGGTGCTGCTCTCCCTGTTGCTGCTGGGCACCGAGGCGGTTCGGATCATCCTCTTCGACGAAGAGATGAACATTCCGGAAAACGTCCAGGTGGACCTGCGTCTGCCGGCCGGCACGCCGTTCGGGACCACCCTCGCCGCCGCGGAGCAGGCCGCGGCCGCCGCGCACGCGATGAACGAGCAACTCCCGGGAGAGTCGATCTACGGGGTCAGCATCGTCGCCGGCAACGTCGTGTCGCCACGAACGGGCATGGAAGAGCCCAACGGCAGCCATCTCGCCGGGGTGCGGATCCACCTCAACGAGCGGCCGGCCCGGCAGGTCTCGCCCGCGGAGATCGAACGCGTCTGGCGGGAGAACATCGGGGAGATGTCGCATCTGGAAACGATGGAGTTCCAGAGAACGAGCGTGCGAACGCGGCCGAGCGTCTCGTACGCGCTGAAACACGACAACCCGGACGTGCTGCGCGCGGCGGGCGGCGACTTGCGGTCTTATCTCGGGACGATGCCGGGCATCTACGAGATCGCCGACAGCCTGTCGCTCGGAAAGCGGCACCTGGAAATCGAGCTGACCCCGGCCGGAGAAGCGGCGGGCCTGACGCCGACCGCCATCGGGGCGGCGCTGCGCGCGAAGTTCCACGGCGTGGAGGTGCAACGGATTCAACGCGGTCATGAAGAGCTCCAGGTCGTGGTGCGCTACCCGCGCGAGCGGCGGAGCAATCTGCGCGAGCTGGCCAATGAGCGCGTCCGCCGGGTCGGCGGCGGCGAAGTGCCGTTGTCCGTGGTGGCGAATCTGAGCGAGAGCCGCGAGCAGGCCACGTTGATGCGTATCGACGGCAACCAGGCCGCGACGGTGGAAGCCCGAGCCGACGCGGCGATCGTCACTCCCCGGCAGGCGCGGAGGCAGGTCGAGCGGGAGATCATCCCGGAACTGCTCGCGGAGCACCCCGGCCTGACGATAGAGCCTGCAGGCGGTGTGCGGGACGAGCGGGCCATGCTGGAAACCCTCGGCTTCCTGGTTCCCGTCGTGCTGATCGCCATGTACGCCCTCATGGCGGCCTTTCTGCGGAGCTACTGGAAGCCGCTGGTCGCCGTGGCCGGTTTCCCGATTTCGTTCGCCGGCGCGGTGCTGGCGCACTGGGTGCTCGGATGGGACCTCACCGCCATGTCGCTGCTCGGCCTGATCGCGGTCTTCGGCGTGATCGTGAACGATGCGCTGGTGCTGCTGGACCGCTACAACATTCTTCGCCGTGAGAATGCGATGCTGCCGGCCATCGCGGCGGCGGCGGCGGCGGCGCGGCACCGCTTCCGGGCAGTGTTCCTGACGAGCGTGACCACCATCCTGGGGCTGTCTCCCCTGCTCTACGAGCGCAGCGACGACCTGATCTTCGTCGTGCCGTTCGTTGTCAGCATGGTGGGCGGCCTGGTGCTGTCCGGCGCGTTCATCCTCTTCCTCCTGCCGACGCTCGTGATGATCGCCGAGGGTGGGTCGGAGTAGCGCCACCGCGCGGCGCGAACTTCAGTCGTTAGAGGTCCTTCCCCATCCTCACGACCGCCATCGGGTGGTCATTGGGGAGCGCTACTTCCGTTCTCTCGAAAGCGCTGTAGCCGAGGTTCGCGTAGAACGGTTCCGCGTTGAGCGAGGCGTGGAGCGTGAGACGCCCTACCCCGTTGATCCTGGCAATCCGCTCGATCTCGCGCACCAGCGCTGAACCACAGCCCTGGCGAGCGCCCTCCGGCGAGACGTAGACCGCCCGCAGTTCCGCTGCCGCCAGCACGAGGGCTCCGATTCCGACGGGGCTTCCGTCCAGCTCGGCGAGAAGCCGGATTTCGTGGTCCGCGTTCAGCGTCAGACGCCGCACGTTCTCGTCGGTCGCCGGGACTACCCAACCCTCGATGTCTTCCCGAGAGTAGTGACTCCCGGCGAGCCCGCGAATCGCCCGTTCGTGAATCTCGAGGTACAGGCGCACCTCGTCGTTGCGGAGTGAACGCACCGTCAGCGCCATGGTCCGGAGTCTACGTCGTGACCCTCAGTCAGTTGCGGAGGGCGGACTGCGGCCACCGAAGAACCTGCGGAACCACCACTGCGGCAGCCAGGCCGAAGTACCAGACGGTGCGCATCGACGGCTCCCAGAGCGGAAGCGCGCACCAGATGCCCGCGCCGATGACACGCAGCGCCCACGGATGCTCCGCGCCGTCACGCAGGCGCCACATCATCAGCACGAGTCCGGCAAGCCAGCAAAGGAACACCAACAGGTCGCGCTCAATCATGGTCGGACACCTCGCCCCTTCACTCTACGACACCTTGCCCTCGCCAGTCGGCGACCGGTAAGAGACCACCATCGCGGTCACGTCGTCGTGCTGCGGGGCGTTGCCCGTGAACTGTCGTACGGCGGCGAGGATATGCTGCAGGCGTCGTTCGGCGTCGCCCTCGACTTCGGCGAGACAGCCGATGAGGCGATCGTCCCCGAACTCCTCTTCCGCCTCGTTCATCGCCTCCGAAATACCGTCGCTGAACACGACGAGGTAATCGTCCGGCCCCAGGGTCATGGCCCCTTGCAGGAACGGGGTGTCCTCGAACACTCCCAGCACCATGCCTCCGACATCGAGACGGCGGATGTCGCCGTCGGCCCGCACGAGGATGGGTGGATTGTGACCGGCGTTGCAGTATGTGAGCGCGCCGTCCGGGCGGAGCACGCCGTAGAAGAGCGTGACGAAGCGGCCCTGAATCCCCCGGCGGGCGATGGCCGTGTTGACCGCGGCCACCGTGGTCGCGGGCCCGTTGCTGGCGTGCGCCTGCGCGACCAGCGACCCCTGCATCATCGCGCCGAGGAGAGCCGCGGGCGGTCCCTTGCCGGCGACATCGCCCAGGAGGAACCCGAGCGTGCCGTCAGCCAAGTCGATGTAGTCGAAGAAGTCGCCGCCGATGGATCGACACGGCTCCGCCGCCGCCGCCGCATCGAAGAACGACCCGGCGCGATGCGTGTTCGGCAGGAGCGCCCGCTGGATGACGGACGCGGTTCGCATCTCCTGCTCGAGTGTTGCCAGATGGCCGACCGCCTTCGACAGCAGTTCCCAGCCCGCTTCGCCCTGAAGCCGCGCCCGTCCCGCGGCGGTGACCTGATAGAACTTCGCATTGCGCCCACCCTGGGCCAGCTTCCAGTCCCCCGCGATCAGCCGCTGATTCTCCAGCCGATGGAGCGATGGATAGAGCGATGCCCGCGGAAAGCGAATCACCTCGGGCGAAAGCTGTTCGAGGCGCTGCATGATGCCGAAACCATGCGACGGTCCGGCCGCTACCGCCTGCAGCACGAGCATGTCGAGCGAAGCCTGCGGCAGGCCGAGTCCGGCGGACGCCTCGCCGCTCACGGTGCTACGCGGGGTTCCACCACGAGCTCCTAGGGCAACGCGTAGGTGACGATCTGATCCGTCGCGGCGATGGCCACGTACTGCCGGCCGCCTGCCTGGTAGGTCATCGGATTGGCGTTGCCGCGGCCCGGCAGCTCGTCCACCCAGACCTCGTGACCAGTCTCGGCGTCGAGCGCGCGGAAGCGGTTGTCGTCGGTCGCCGCGATGAACAGCAGGCCGCTGCCGGTGACGATTGCCGCCGCGCGGCCCGGGCGGCCGGTCCGCTGCCGGTCCGCCGGCAGGGTGTCCGTCACGCCGACCCGCTCCTGCCAGACGATGTCGCCCGTCGTGGTGTCGACGGCGATCAACTGTCCCCAGGGCGGCGCCTGGCACGGCATCCGGACGCCGTCGACGCTCACCTCGAAGCCGGCCGGCCGCGGCGTCTCCTTCCGGTACGGCGACGGCGCGTCGGGATCGCCCTCGTCCACCATCCAGCCCAGGGCGCCGACATCCATCGAGAAGACGAACACGTAGCGCGTCGCCGGGTCGAACGCGACGCCACCCCAGTTCGGACCGCCGACCCCACCCGGGAAGTTGAGCGTCGTGCGCGCCGGGCCGCCCGCCGTCCGGTAGGCCCACGGCGTGAACGGTCCTTCGCTGACGATCTCGCCCAGGCTGTCGACCAGCGCCGCGCACGCCTCGGCGTGCTCGGCGGATGTCATCTCCGCCGTCACCTGGTCCGCCGCCGTGTAGCGGACGCGCCCCATCGGCGACGGCTTCACCGGGATCGGCTGCGTCGCGGCGGTCGCCTCGCCCGGCACGTCGCTCTGCGCCACCGCCTGTTCTTCGACGCCGTAGACGGGCTCTCCCGTCTCGCGGTTCAGCAGATAGAGGTAGCCCGACTTGGTCGACACGGCGAGCGCCGGCGTCACCGTGCCGTCCGCCGCGGCGATGTCGAACAGCGTGGGGGGCGCCGGCGGATCGGCATCCCACAGATCGTGATGAATCGTCTGGAAGTGCCAGCGGTAGGCTCCCGTCTGCAGGTCGACGGCGACCACCGAGTTGCCGTAGAGGTTGTCGCCCGCCCGGTCGCCGCCGTAGTAGCCGGGAATGGGCGACGCGAGCGGCAGATAGAGCAGGCTCCGTTCGTCGTCCACCGTGAAGAAGAACGGCCAGGCGTTAGCGCCGAGGCGATCCTGCCAACTGTCGCCCGCCCACGTGTCGTGCCCCGGCTGCCCGGGCTGCGCCACCGAGTCGAACTCCCACACGCTGGCGCCCGTCCGCGCATCGAAGGCGCGCGCGTTGCCGATGCCCCCGATCGTTCCGGCGGGCGTGTTGGCGCCGACGATGACCACGTCGTCATGCACCAGCGGCACGGAGTTGTAGGGCACGCCGATGTCGATCGCCCCGCCGTCGCCGAAGCCCTCGGCCGGCAGGCCGGTGGCCGCATCGAGCGCGACCAGCGTCGTGCCGCCCGCGGTGAAGATGATCCGCGACGCGAGCGTTCCGTCACCCGGCCACCAGGCGACGCCGCGGCGGGAGGGCGCGCCGGCGGTCGTCATGTGCCGCCACTGCTCTTCTCCGGTCGCCGGGTCCAGCGCGACCACGCGGTCCGGCCCCGGGAGGTACATCACGCCGTCCACCACGATGGGCGTCACCTGCGAGTTGGGCCCGCGGTCGTCGGGTCCGCGGTTCTCACGGTTCAGGTCATAGGTCCAGGCGCGTGCGAGGCTGCCGACGTTGGTGGACGTGATCTCGTCAAGCGGCGAGTAGCCGGTTCCCGAGGGAGCGCCGCGATACATCGGCCAGTCGCCGGCATCGAGGGCCGGCGTCGACGCGGACAGCATCGCCGGCGGCGCGGGGTCGCCGGCCGGTGGGTCGGAGGTCGCTCCGCCGCACTGGACCAGAGCCAGGGCCATCAGGACGCAGGCGAATCGGGTCAATCGCATCGGTCGCATGGCGTGTCTTCCCTCCTGCCGGAACCGCAAGACAAGAGGCGTATTGTATGCTACGGACAGTCTCTTGGACCCCTTCTCGGGGAGGAGTTGACCCATGCGCCAGCATCGCCAGACGCGTATCGCGCTTCCCCTCGCCCTCGCCTTCGCCGCCCTTGCGGCGGTCCCGCTGGCCGGGCAGTTCGGCGGCGGGTTCGAGCTTACGGTGACGCCCGACCGGCTGATCAACGCGCAGAACGAGCCGCAGAACTGGCTGCTGATGAACGGCGACTACGGCTCGCAGCGCTACTCGAAGCTGCGGCAGATCAACCGGGACAACGTCGGCAACCTCCGGATGGTCTGGGCTCTCGCGCTGGGCGGCATGCTCGGCACCGGCGCCAACGGCCCGGAGAACGAAGTCAACCCGCTGATCGACAACGGGTTCATGTACACGACCGACGGCTGGGGCACCGTCTACAAGATCGACGCGCGCAACCCCGACTTCGCGAAGTTCATCTGGACCACCGACCCGGGGGTCGATCAGGAGGAGAACCGCCCCCGCACGCGTGGCATCGCGCTCTGGGAAGACAAGGTGCTCCAGAACCTGCAGGACGGCCGGGTGCTGGCGATGGACCGGGACGACGGCGAGATCCTCTGGGACGTCGAGGTGGCGGGCTTCACCGAGTTCGGCCGCCGCGAGCGGTTCCTCACCGCGCCGCTCGTGGCCGACGGCAAGGTGCTGGTGCAGAACGGCGCGGGCGACGGCGGGACGCGCGGCTGGGTGGCGGCGCTCGACGTGGAGACCGGCGAGGAGCTGTGGCGCTGGTACACCGTGCCGGCCCCGGGCGAGCCGGGCAGCGAGACGTGGAAGGACGATCACAACGCCTGGAAGACGGGCGGCGGAGGCGTCTGGCAGACCGGCTCCTACGACCCGGAGCGTAATCTCTATATCTTCGGCACCGGCAATCCGTACCCGATCTACGACCCGGAGTTCCGGCCGGGCGACAACCTCTACACCAACGCGGCGGTAGCCCTCGACGTGGCGACCGGCGAGCGGCGGTGGCACTTCCAGTACACGCCGAACGACTCGTGGGACTACGACGAGGTGGGCGTGCACATGCTGTACGAAACCGTCGTCGACGGCGAGCAGCGCGACGTGGTGGCGCACTTCGCGCGCAACGGGTTCTTCTATTCGGTCGACCGCGACACGGGCGAGTTCATCAAGGGCCACCAGTACGTCAACGAGCTCAACTGGACCGCCGGACTCAACCCGGAGACCGGCATGCCGCTCGAGTACGACCCGGACCTCGACATCCAGATCTACAACGAGGAAGCGCGCGCGCTACGGGCCGACCGCGACGAAATGAAGCGCGCCTGCCCCACCTGGCACGGCGGGGTCGCGCACCAGCCGACCGCCTACAACCCGGAAAAGGGAATCGCCTATGGTGTCGGCACGGAAGGGTGCTTCTCGCAGACCGGCGCGGCGGTCGCCTCGGCCGGCCCCGAGGGGAACATCGACAACGAGGCGAGCGAGCGCCGCGAATACACGAGCGACCTGTACTACGGGTCGATTACGGCCGTCGACACCGACACCCACGAGGTGATCGCGAAGGCGGTGACGGAGATCGAGGTGCGCTCCGGCGCCATCGCCACCGCCGGAGGCCTGGTCTTCACGGCCCTGCAGGACGGCTGGGTGGTCGCCTACCACGACGAGACGCTGCAGGAGCTGTGGCGCTTCAACCTCGGGACGCCGCTGAAAGGCGCGCCGGTCACCTACTCCATCGGGCCGCGGCAGTATGTAGCGGTGCAGACGAGCGGCCGGCACCTGCACCCCGTCAACTTCGACAACCTGCAGACCTCGAGCTATCTGTTCGTCTTCGCGCTACAGAACTGAGGCGGTGCCTGACCGTACTAACGGAACACTGAAGGACGCGGGCGCCGCCGTTCGCCGCCCGCGGACGTTTCGCGTACTGGCTCTCCTGTTCGGAGCGCTCCTCGCACTCGTCTGCTTGGAGACCGTGGCGCGGGTACTGCCGGTTAACGAGGGCCCCCGAGCGTTGTCGGTCGACGACGCGAATCCGATCTTCCGTTATCGGCCGAACCGGGAGTTCGTGTGGTCGGCGGGGTGGAACTTCTCCGCCGTCAACGAGGTCAAGGTCAACAACTTCGGTTTCGTCAATGATCAGGATTACGACCCCGACGGGACCGGTGCCCTTCTCGCAGTCATTGGGGACAGTTTCGTCGAGGCGTTCCGGGTGCCGTTTGAGCACACCTGCCACGGCCGGCTCGCCGCGCGCCTGAACGGCACGGCTCGTGTCTATTCCTTCGGTGTGTCCGGAACACCCTTGAGCCAGTACCTGGCGTATGCCGGGTACGTTCGGGACACGTTCAGACCGGCTGGCCTTGCGATTGTCATCATCGACAACGACTACGATCAGAGCCTTGCCAAGTACGGGATCCAGAGGGGCAAGCACCAGTTCGTGGAACGCGGCGGCGGCCGGCTCGCACTAGAGCGAAACGATCTCGAGTTCCGCCCGCGCTACAGGCTGGTCAGAGGATCGGCGTTGGCGAGATACGTGGCCATCAACTTGGGCATGGCAAGGGAACGGACCTATCGGTTGTTTACCGGCGAAGACACGGATGCACGCGTCCCGGAGGCGGATCGTGCGACGTGGGTCGTCGACTCGAAGCGAGCCGTCGACGCGTTTCTCGACATGCTGCCCGCGGCGGCCGGCCTGGAGCCGGAACGGATCATGTTCATCGTGGACGGCATCCGTCCTCGCGTTTACGGAAGCGATGTCCCGGAGTGGGAGAAGGGGGTCTACCGCGAAGACGTGGGCTACGTGGATGCCATGCGGCGCTACTTCATCGAGAACGTTGTCCGCAGGGGATACGAGACCATCGACCTGGAGCCGGCGTTCGCCACGCACTACCGGCTGCACCGAACACAATTCGACTGGCTGCCGCTCGACGAGCATTGGAACGCACTGGGACACGAGGTGTGCTCGGAGGCAGCGGTCGGTTCGGAGCTGCTGCGGGACTTCCGGCGGCGTGCTGGCGCCGCGGGGCGCGAAGACATCTGACAGGCTGAGCGCTTCCCTGAACGCAGAGCAATTCCCGGCGTTGCCCCAGAATGATTGAGCTGACGCACAACGAGTTGGTGTTCCGATTCCCCGAGGTGCACGCGAATGCCGTGTGCCGCATCGGGTTCCAGCGCACGTTGCGCATTCCGGACGACAACCGCGAGTATCACCTGCCGCCCGGCCTCGGGCGATTCCCCGTCCGCCACGTGGATGACCATCTGGAAAAGACGCCTGAGTCGTGGACGCGGCGCGGCGGCGTCTTCCTGCCCATGTACCAAGCGGAAGCGATGTGGCTCAACTTCGATACGGACTATCCGATGGCCATCAAGGTAGCGGCCGGGAAGATCGACGCCGTGACGGGGGAAGACTGGAGCAACGAGCTCTCCAGTCAGCCGCAGAACTACCTGACGGTGCCGAACCAGCCCTGGCTGGACGGCTTTTGTGTCGGCAAGGGGGTCATCCGGCAGTTCGTCGCCATGCCCCTGGGCAAGGGCTACACGGCCGAGGAGCAATTGACCGGCGAGGCGCGCCACGGCGGATTGCAGATCATCGCGTACCCGATGCAGGCTGCGCGGTACGAGGCGTGGGCGAAAGAACGGGCCGCACGCGAGTCGAGCGTCATGTATTGCCTGGAGCAGGAAGGCCCGCCAGCCGAGATGGGCCTGGCGCCGGGCGGTCTCATGCGCCAGGAGATCTACGAGGACGAGTACGGCTTCGAGGCCTGGGACCGCTCGGCGCGATCCCGCTGCTTCGTGCACATCCTCAACAGCGAGCAATACCTCCGGGTGGCAGGCGCCGCGCCACCGAGCATGCCGCCCACCGCCAGGGACTACACCGACGCCGGGCTACCCTGGTTCGACTACTACGCGGGCGACCTGACGGCACTCGACGGTGCGGGGAAGCTGGCGGGCCTGGACAGCGTGGCCGCGAAGAAAGTCAAGCAGGGCGAGGGAGTCCTTGCGGACAACGACCCCGTGCAACCGACCGTCATCAAGACCCTGCACAGGGTCCGCGTGCGCGAAGGCGAGTTCTGAACCGCCCCCGCCGAGGCGACCGGACCTGGATCGGCCGGCCTACCGCGGGAACTCCTCCTGACACGCGTTCGTGTCCTCGTCCCAGAACTCGATGCACTCGTCGCGGTTCATCTCCCCCTGGCCGATGACCTTAGCCATGAGGAAATCGGCCAGCCGCTGCACCTCGCGGTCCTGGAGCGTCGCCGGCGGCGCGAACAGACGCAGTTCCATGCGCTCGAGGTCCGCCATGGTCCGGCCCAGGCACCGGTCGTCCTGGTACGCGCGCCGGTCGTAGGCCGGCATGTCGCGCCCCGGCAACCCGCACTTGATGACGAAGACCACCTGATCCCGGTCGAGCGTGCTCATCCGCAGGTTCGCCCCGTCCGGCATCTGGTTGTTCATCTTCCGGCCGTCGCCCGCCCATCCATGGCAGGCCTGGCAGTTCCCCTTGCCCTGATACAACCGCCCTCCGGCCGCCACGGTATTGGTCTGCGCCTCGGCCATGCCGGCCACGGCCAGCACGCCAAGGGCCGCGACTACGCCGAACACCTTCACTCGCACGTCGATTCCTCCTGGCCGAGGTCCGAGGCTAACACACGTGTTTCTCTACGGATCCCGCTCACCCGCCTCAGGCCGTCGACGACCGATGCCCCGAAGCAAACCGGAGGATCCGCTCCGCGGCCGCGATGGCGGATACGGCCTTCGGCGGTTCGGTACCAGCGATCCGCTTCGGCAGCGCTATCCCACATCGATCGCCCTCGCCGATTCCAGGGCATTCTATTCCTCCCCGACCCATCGGACGCTGACCCCGGGGAGGCGGAGCTTCTTCCAGTTGGGATCCGCGGTCAGCACCGGGAGGCCGAGCCGCTGCGCCGTCGCCACGCACGCGCGGCCGCCAACGCCGATGCCGTAGCGCCGCGTGCGGCTTCGGTACTCGCCGCTCTGCACCGCCGTCGCGGCGTCGAAGGGAATGATCTCCAGGTCGAAGCCGTCGATCACGCCCGCGACCTCCCGTCTCGTCCAGCCGTCCTCGTCGAGACGCGCCACCACCTCGCCGACGTTGACGGCCGACATCGCGGTCCGGCCGCGCAACGCCTCGTGCACCTCGCCGGCGCCCGCTTCTTCGTAGATCACCGCCAGCAGCGCCGAGGCGTCCAGCAGGACCCGTTCTTCAACGGCCGCGCTCTCGGGAGTCACGACTTCGCCTCCGCGCGCCGGTCGGCGATGAACTGATCGACGACGCTATCGGACCGCTTCCGCCCCTTCCCGCGGCGTCGGGCAACCGCCTGCGCCTGCCCCACCGCGGCGTCCAGGGTGCGGACGACAACCCGGTCGCCGTCCAGGCCGATCATCAGGGACTGCGCCCCGGCGATCCCCAGGGCCCGCCGAAACGCGACCGGCAGCACCAGCCGCCCGGCCTCGTCGATCGGCGCGCGTTCCCAGTCTATGGTAGATATATCTGACATTACCACCTCCAGAAGACTTACCAGTATACATTAAATAGACCATTATTCTTCTAAAATACCGTAACTATTCCTAAATGGTATTCATGTCAATTTTTGGTTCATTAGTATATAAATACCATTCTGCTGCGGGCAGCCACTCGCATCACGTACTGCGCGTGGAGTTCCCGGCGGGCCATGCGGTACGCTACCTGCGCCTGGAAGCGGATGTTTCGCCAGGAAGGAGCGCCGGAACGTTGACTGATCAGCACCTGACCCACGCCGCCTGCCCCGTCGGGGCCCCACTGCCGTCGCGCCGGCGTTTTCTGCGCGGAGCAGCCGCCACGCTCGCCACGGCGCCGTTCGTGCACCCGCTGACCGCCCTCGGCCAGACCGGCGTGCGTCCCGCGCCCGGCATGCCGGCGCCGCAGTTCGTCGACACCAACGGCATTCGGATGGCCGTGTACGAGCAGGGCTCGGGCCTGCCGGTCGTCTTCGTGCACGGTTTCCCGGAGCTGGCGTACTCCTGGCGCAACCAGTTCCGCTCCTACCCGGCGGCCGGTCTGCGGGCCATCGCTCCGGACATGCGCGGCTACGGGCTCACCGACCGGCCGGAGGATGTCGACGGGTACGCCATCCCGAACCTCTGCGCGGATCTCGTCGGCCTCCTCGACGCGCTCGATATCGAGCGGGCGCTGTTCTGCGGTCACGACTGGGGAGGCGCGGCCGTGTGGGCGATGCCGCGACTCCATCCGGACCGCGTGCTCGGCGTCATCGGCGTGAACACGCCGGCGTCCGGCGGGGAGCCGCCGAGCGAGCCGGCCGAGGAGCCGCTCATCGTCTTCACCGAGAACTACTACGCCGCGACGTTCCTGGAGCCGGGCCGGGCCGAGGCGGTCTTCTCCCGCGACGTGCGGCGGGCCCTGGAGATGATCTTCCGCCGGGGCTGGTACTGGGACGTCGAGAACATGCGCCGGTACCCGCCCGATTCGGCCGAGAAGACGATGGACATGTTGCGGATGATCGAGGAGAACAACTACCAGGGCGAGCTCATCATGCCCGACGACGTCCTCGACTACTGGGTGGAGACGTTCGAGCTGACCGGGTTCACCGGAGGCTTCAACTACTACCGCGCGAACATCGGCCGCGGCGGTGGGGCGCCGACGGGCGACATCGACGTGCCCTGCCTCTATGTGGGCGCGGAGAACGACACGATCCTGAGGCCCTCCTCGTCCGACGCCATGGCGTCGTTCATTCCGGACCTGGAGCGCCACGTCATCGCCGACTGCGGGCACTGGACGCAGCAGGAACAGCCGGAGGAGTTCGACCGCGTGACGCTCGACTGGATCCGGCGCAAGCTCCCGTCCGCCTGACGGGGCGCGGCGGCTCGGCGGCTCGCGCTCCCGCATAGCGCCTCAACCCGCGGTAAACGCTCCCAGCGCGGGCACCAGGATCATGCTGAGCGCGATCACGACGAACGCGGTCACGACGGTGGCGACGATGCCGACTCTGAACATCGTCCCGAATCCAACGGCGCCGAACGCGAACGTTGCCGCCGCCGCCGGGCTGGACCACGGAAGCGCCACCGCCTGGGCCGTACCCGCGATGATCCGGGCAAGAACCGCAGGGTTGTAGCCGAGACCGTCCGCAATCGGAAAGAGCATCGTGGAAACCACCATGGTCGTTGCGGCTCCGCTGGCCAGTTGCGTCATCAGCGGCGTGGCAAGGCCCGCCACCCAGGGCAACGCCCCCGCCGTAACGTGACCCGTGAGGGCGCCGACAAGCCAGTCGAGCATGCCCAGGCCGGCCAACACGTCCGCAAGCGCCGTCCCCCCGACGACCAGGAAAAGTACGTTCCATCCGACTCCATCCTGGAAGTCCCGGGTTTCCAGGGTCATCCTGCTGCAGTTGGCGTCCGCCGGCAGCGCGAAAAGGAGCACCATGGCCACCGGGGGCACGTACCAGATGTCGAGAAACTCGATCGTGGCGACCGTGGGCATCGTCCACAGGACCAGCATCACGATCAGCACGAACAGGACGTTCTTCTCGCCCAGGCTCATCGGACCCAGTTCCTCGCGTTCCCGGCGAAAGCGGCCGCGGGCGCTGGACGTGGCCTGCACCTCCGGCCGCAGCATGAACTTCAGGATCAGGTAGCAGACCGGTAAGTGGGCCGCCGCCAGGATGACGCCGGTCGACGTCCACTGCGCGAAGCTGACGCTGTAGCCGGTCAACTGTTCGAGCAGCGAGAGGGTCAGTGCGTTGAAGAGGATGCCGGCCGGCGTTGCCAGGCCGCCCGCGGCGGCGCCGTACAGCACGGCGAGGCTCGCCGCCGCCGCCATGCGCGGCGCATCGGCCGCCATCGTGCGTGCGATCGACAACGCAATCGGCGTCATCATCACGATGACCGCGAGGTCGCTCACCATCGCGGACAGCACCGCGGATACGACCAGGATCGCGAGTATCAGGCCGCTTCCGGAACGGGCCACGCCCGGCATGCACAGCGCGGCCAGCGCGATTCGCCGAGCCAGGCCGTGCTTCTGGAACGCGTGCCCGAAGAACATGACGCCTATCAGGTAGGGCAGGATCACGTGGCCGTACCGAGCCGCCACGTCAGCAAAGGGCATCACCCCGGCGACCGGCAGGAGGATGAACGCCAGAAAGCTGGTGACCGCCCAGGGCACCGGCATCGTTATCCACCACGCCAGGGTCCAGGCGAACACGCCGAGCGCGAAGTGCGCCTCGGGCGCCAGACCGGTCAGCGGCGTGGCGTGGACCACGGCGAACGCCGCCGGCCCCGCGAGCAGGCGCAGTGCGAACACGGGTCGGCCCGTCGCTCGTTCATCGGCCGCCACGGCTCTTCTCCGGGGCTTCCACGCGAACGGTCACGATTTCCGTGTCGTGGAACTGCTGGTGGCGCACCGAGGACGCGAGATGGCGTAACAGGCGAAGCGAGACCTCCCGCTCCATCAGCACGTCGTCGGGCCTGTCCGAGAGCAACCCGATCCGGTCCTGGAGATTCTCCTCCCCAGGCGCGGCGATGAACTCGAGGACGGCCCCGCCGGCCTCCTTGCGCGCCTGCAGAAACAGACGCCGCCGCTCGCGTTCTTCCGGACTCCCATCGTGCTCGATCAACGTCAGCAATGTCTCCTCGCCGACGGCGTCGAGACGGTCGACCATCTTCGCGCCCCAGCCGCAGCGGGACGCGAACGTACCGAGGAACTCCCTGATCTTCGGCAGCGCGCGCAGATCGAGCTCCACGTCGATCCGGCTGCGACGGGGCGCTGTCACTTCAAGAAACAGGGTCATGAAGATGGCCGTCAGGCCGCCGGCCGTGATGCCGTTCCGCAACAGGCCGCCCGCGAGCGTCTCGAGAAGCTCGGGGAATAGCAGGCCGTTCTGGCAGCCCACGCCAACCCAGAAGGCGACGCCGGCGATCAGGGCCTTGCGGTGGTCGATCCCGCCCTGCACGACCTCCGTCATTCCCCGGACGAAGGTCATCGCCAGCACGACGGTCAGGTACGCGACGACAACCGGGCTGGGAATGGCCAGGATTATCGCAATCAGCTTGGGCAGGAACGCCAGCGCGATCAGCACGGCGCCGCCGGCAAGTCCCACGCGTCGTGCCGCGACCCCCGTCAGCTCTACCGTCGGGACGCTGACCCCGATGGTCTGAGTCGGCATTATCGCCGCCAGGCCGGACAGCAGCTTGCCGATGCCATCCGCCGCCACGGCGCCCTCCACCGCCCGGTAGTCCACGGCCCGCGCGCGGCGCCACGACACGCGCTGGATGGCGACCGCACCCGTGATCGTCTGGATGGCGCCGATGAGGGCCACGAATACGAAGGCGGGAAGGAGTTCCACGAACGCCGGGCCGAAGTCGAGCCCGACACCCGGCCAGCCGCCCTCCGGCAGGCCGATCCACTGCGCCCGGCCAACGCGATCCGGATCGTAGAGGCCCACCGATCCGGCAACCACCGAGCCGGCGACGACCCCGATCAGGGGAGCCCACAACCGGAGCGTCGCTCCTCCCTTCAGGGAGATACCGCTGATGACGAGAATCGTCGCCAGCGCGGTGAGCGGCGCGGCCAGCGCTCCCGCATCGTCCGGCGCCACGGTCAGGCGACTGAATACGACCGGCAGCACGGTAGCCGGTACGAGCATGTTGATGGTGCCGACGATGGTCGGCGTGAGGAGCCGCCGGAACAGGGCGAGCCGCATCGAAATCACGATCGGCACGAGCGACGACGCCATGACCAGGGTGGCGAGCAGCGCTGGCCCTCCCTCGACGAGGGCGCTGACGCACACGCCGATGTAGGCGCCTGCGGGGCCCATCGCCAGCACGTAACCCGCGCCGACCCGGCCCAGCCGAACCGCCTGCAGGGCCGTCGAGATGCCGCTGACGGCGATGGCGCTGAACACGGCCCACGCCAGGTACGCGTCGGCCCCGCCGGCCGTCCGGATCACGATGGTGGGGATCAGGACAATGCTGGCCAGGCCGAGAACCACCAGTTGCAGGCCGCAACCGAGGACGAGGGCGGCCGGAGGATTCTCGTCGGCCTCGTAGCGAAGGCCGGAATCGTCTTGCGCGTCGCCGATGCTCACCGGATCCCCTCATGCACGGGAGACGCGCGGGCCCCGGCCCGCCGGGGGGTGAACGGCGAAGAGTCTAGCCGGAGCGCCCCGTCAGCCAGTTCCATGGCCGGATGTGCAACTCCGCGAAGAGGCCTGCCTGACCATAGGGGCTGGCGGAAACAAAGGCGCGGGCCGCATCGAGCGAGGGCGCCTCGATCACCAGGAGCAACCCGTTGACGGTCTCTCCATCGTCGCCGAGGGTGGGCCCTCCCTGATGGACGATCACGTCGGGATGACCGCTCGAATCGTGAAGATAGGCCGTGAACGCATCGAACAGTTGCAGCCGCTCCTGCCCCATGCCTTCCTTGTGGGTCGCGAAAACTACCGTATGCATGCGCGCTCTCCCCTCTCTCTCTCTCGGAGGCTCCTGAAGTGACTACCGGCTGCGGAAGAGATCGCTTCGCACGACCTCGTGAATCATGGTGCGGATGGGATAGTCGTCATCCCGCAGACGCGCGATGATGCCCTCCACCGCGTCGCGGTCCGCGAACTCGACCTCGGCGCCGGTCGAGAAGACCAGGAACTGCGAGCTCAGGTTGCGCGCCACCTGCTCGAGGTCGTTCCGGAGCATCAACTGCTTGTAGCCCCGGATGTCCGCGAAGGCGTCCCCGCCCGGCGTGACGCCGCTCGAGTCCACCGGCGGGCCATCTACAAACGGCGCGGGCACGGTGAAGCCGCCGAAGGTCATCTCGCCGCCGGTCGCGCGGTAGTTCGTCCGGAAGCCGCCGATCGGGTCGAACGACTCCAGCGCGAAGCCGGGCGGGTCTATCACCCGGTGGCAGCTCGCGCAGACCGGGTTCGACCGGTGGGCGTCGAGTTGCTCCCGGATCGTTGTCGTTCCGCGCGTGTCCGGCTCCAGGCCCTCCACCCCGGCCGGGGGCGGCGCCGCCGGCTGCCCCAGCAGGTTCGCCAGCACGAAGTTGCCGCGCGGCACCGGCGAGGTCGTCGTTCCGTTCGCCGTCACCTTCAGCACGCTCGCCTGCGTCAGCAGCCCGCCGCGCGGACTGTCCGCCGGGAGCTCCACCCGGCGCATGTGCTGGCCCCGACGGTGGGCAACCGATAGTGCTCCGCCAGACGCCGGTTCACGAACGTGAAGTCCGCGTCGATCAGGCTCCCCACGCCGTGGTTCCCGGCGATCAACTCGGCGAGGAACAGCTCGGTCTCCCGCTGCATGGCCTGCCCCAGCCGGTCGTCGTACTCGGGATAGAGCGCTGCATCCGGGCTGGTGGCCTTGAGCTCGTAGAGCCGGAACGCCTGGCCCGCGAAGTCCCGGACGAACCGCTGGTTCCGGTCGTCGTCGAGCATCCGGTCGACCTGGCGCGCGAGCACGTCGGGATCGGCCAGCCGGCCATCGCCCGCCAGTTCGAAGAGCTCGGCGTCCGGCATGCTCCGCCACAGGAAGTACGACAGCCGCGTCGCGAGGCCGAAGTCGTCCATCTCCCCCGGCTCTCCGCCGTGGTGGTAGAGGAACGGCGGCGCGCTGAGAATCGCCCGCAACGGCACCCGAACCGCGTCGAGGAACGGCCGGCCCGCGGCCAGCAGCGGCTCCGCGAGGCTGGCGTAGGCCTCCAGCTCGCCATCCTCCAGCGGCCGGCGGAACGCGCGCGGCGCGAACGCCGCGACGATGTCGAGAACGTGGTCGTAGGGGTCCCTGGTCAAGCGGACCTCGCCGGCATCGTCGAACTCCACGCCCGCCAGAAGCTGCCGCGTGCCCGCCGCCGGCCACGCGTCGACAAGCGGCCCCTCGATCGTCATGGACCGGAACGCGATCCCTTCCCCGGGGTAGTCCACCATCCCGCCGTAGCCCTGGGAGGGATCGGCGGGCGGCGTCCACGATGTCCCCTGCGGCGCGTCGAGTTCCGTCGCCGCCAGGCCGATGAGTTCGCCCGGGCGCAGGAACGGCGTGACCTCCACGGTCCGCGAACTCTCGAGGTCGAACGAGCCGATGAGCTCGTCCAGCGAGGCGGCGACGCCCGCCTTGAGCCCCCGGTAAATGACCAGGTTCACGAGGGAGTCCGCCTGGTACGGGTAGGCATCCACGGTGACGCGGTAGCGACCCGGCTGCGGCACGTGGAAGCCTTCCGACTCGCTGTGGAAGGTGTAGGTCGAGCCGAAGTCGAAGAACATCGCGAAGCCGTCGTCCAGTTGCTTGACGATGCCCAGGCCGAGGCCGGTCGCCCTGCTTATGCCGTAGAGATACCGCGATTGCGAATAGTCGATGTGGTACGTCTGGGTCTCCGGCCGCGGGCCGATCCGCAGGGCGGCGTCAAGGGCCCGGTCGGCCGCGTCGAGATAGGCCTGCACGTGCAGCGGCGACATGCTCTGCCTGGCCGCGACCGTGTCGAACCCCCCGGAGTCGGCCTCGGCCGGCAGCACGAGGCTCAGTTCCGTGCCGACCGCTTCATCGAGCTGGAGCAGGTCCGCGATCGTGTAGGCGTACTCCAGCCGGGTCAGGCGGCGGAGCGGCGTGCGCAGTTCCCCACGGGCCGCGAGGTTGGTGTCGACCAGGGCGCGCTTCAGCGACCCGAGCGCCGTCTCGACCAGCGCCGCGTCGGGTCGCGGGGCAGCCGCCGGCGGCATCTCGCCGTTCTCCAGCCGCTCGTACACGCGCTCCCACGCGCGATACGTCTCGCGGTCGGTCAGGTCGGACCCGAGGCTCGCGAGGTTGAGCGGGGTCACGGTGCGTTCGCCATGGCACGCGAGGCAGGATCCCTGGACGAGCGGCGCCACGTCCGCTTCGAACGACTGGGCGGAAGCGACGCCGGACGCGAGCCACAGGCAGGCCGCGAGGGCGGCGCAGGTTCTTGCCATCATCCCACTCTTCCTCCGGAGCAACACCGGGTGCCGAGACGTTACGACCAGGTCAGCGTGCCGGTGCTCTGCGAGAACGTATCCGTGCCGACGCCCATGTTCTGGAGCATCGTCACGAACAGGTTGCAGAGCGGCGCGTTGTGCTCGCCCTCGTGTCGGACATGCGTCCCGTGCGAGAACCCGCCCCCGGCGAGGAGAATCGGCAGGTCGACCGGCGTGTGCGCGTTGGCGTTGCCCAGGTTGCTGCCGAACAGCACCATCGTCTGGTCGAGCAGCGAGCCGTCCGCGTCGCTCCGCCCGCTCAGGTCCGTCAGGAGGTCGCCGAAGGCCTCGACGATCTGGGTTTCGATCCGCTTCAACTGGGCGATCTTCGCCTCGTCCTGCCCGTGGTGGGACAGGCTGTGCTGATCGCCCGAGACCCCCTGGACCTGCGGCACGACGCCATGGTCGTGGATCATCAGGCTGATGACGCGTGACGAGTCCGT